>NZ_CP184374.1:0-2485000 GCF_049913335.1 Sphingobium sp. R-21
ATGAAGGATATTGCGGCAGTGATTGGAAGTTTGAGCGGTCTCGACACGCAGCAGAATGCGCGCCTGGAGAACGCCTGGGCGACCATCCGTGCCGGCCTGCGCCGCGACATTGGTGCGCGCATGTTCGACCAATGGCTGAAGGCGGCGCAACTGGGCGATTATTGCCCGGAATCCCAGACGCTGGACCTGCTGTTCGCGTCGGACTTCAGCGCCAATTTCGTGTCGGGCCAGTTCGGCGACCGTTTGCGCATGGCATGGCGTTGCGCTGGCGCCGGCGTGCGCGAGGTGCGCCTGCGACGCGCACCCAATGCCGTTGGTCCCCGCGTTCTGGAACTGCCGCAGGCGGATGCCGACGCGATCGCGGAAGACGGATCGGCCTATGATCAGGCGCCCGCATCGAATTTCCAGCCGCGCCACCGTTTCGACCAGTTCGTGACCGGCGAGACCAACCATCTCGCCTTTTCGGCGGCGCAGGCCATGGCGGCCAAAAGCCGGCCGCGTTTCAGCCCGCTTTTCATCCATGGCGGGACCGGACAGGGCAAGACCCATCTGCTGCACGCCATTGCCCAGGCCTTTTCGGCGCATTCGCCCTCGGCGCCCGTTCTCTACATGTCGGCCGAGCGGTTCATGATGGAATTCGTCAACGCCATGCGGGCGAACGAAACCATGATGTTCAAGGCGCGGCTGCGGGCGGCGCAACTGCTGTTGATCGACGACGTCCAGTTCATCGCCGGCAAGGGTTCGACGCAGGAAGAGTTTCTGCACACGATCAACGACCTGATCGATTCGGGCGCCCGGATCGTCGTCACCGCTGACCGCGCGCCGCAGATGCTGGACGCGATCGATGCGCGCATCCTGTCGCGCCTGGCCGGCGGACTGGTCGCCGATATACGCCCCGCCAGCCTTGATCTGCGGCTCGCGATCCTGGAGGCTAAGCGGGCGATTGCGGGCGATCCGCCAGTGCCGGACGCGGTGGTCGATTTCCTCGCGCGTTCGATCCGTTCCAATGTGCGCGAGCTGGAAGGCGCGTTCAACAAGCTGATCGCCTATGGCCAACTGACCGGGCGGTCCATCGACCTGGAGTTCGCGCAGGCGATGCTGGCGGACGCGGTGCGCGCCAATGCCCGCCGTATCACCGTCGATGAGATCCAGAAGGCCTGCGCCGCGCATTACCGGATCGACCCGGCGGAAATGCGCTCCAAGCGCCGCGCGCGGGCGGTGGCCCGGCCGCGCCAGGTGGCGATGTATCTGGCCAAGAAGATGACGCCGCGTTCCCTGCCTGAAATCGGCCGCATCTTCGGCGGTCGCGATCATAGCACGGTGATCCATGCCGTGCGCACGATCGAGGAACTGCGCCAGAGCAATCCGGATATCGACGCCGATATTCGCGCCTTGCAGCGCCAGTTGGAAGGCTGACAGGCGAGGAGCTTTGGATTAGGCTTTCGCCATGATCCGACAATTCGCCCTCCTCCTTGCCGCCTTCTTCTGCCTAGCCCCCGCCCTGGCCCAGGACGCGCCTGCGGCGCCGCCGGCCGATGTGCGGGTGGCGCTCGATACCAGCGCCGGCCGCATACTGATCGCGGTGCATGTCGCAAGAGCGCCGGTGACGGCGGCCAATTTCCTGCATTATGTCGACCAGAAGCGGCTGGACGGCACCAGCTTCTACCGAAGCGTCGGCTCGGCCGATTATGGCTTCGTGCAAGGCGGGGCGCAAAATGATCCCAGGCGCCTGTTGCCGCCGATCAAGCATGAGCCCACCAGCCAGACGGGCCTCACCCATGACGATGGCGCTCTCTCCATGGCCCGCTACGCCGCTGGCAGCGCGACGGGGGATTTCTTCATCGTTCTGGGCAAGATGCCGGGGATGGACGCCCATCCGGAAGCGGCGGGCGACAATCAGGGCTTCGCCGTATTCGCCCATGTGGTCGAAGGAATGGATGTGGTGAAGGCGATCCTCGCTGCCCCCAAGTCGCCGACAGCGGGCGAGGGCGTGATGAAAGGGCAGATGCTGGAGCAGCCGGTGAAGATCCTGACGGCGCGGCGCATTCCCTGATGCTTGCAAGCCCATAAGCCTGAGGGTTCGGACGGAGCGCCACTTTCAGTCTTCCTCCGGCGCAAAGCTTGATGGCCTCCTTGGAAGGGACAATCATGGATCGCTCGAGGCCAGACCGCCCAAGCCCAAAAAAGAAAGCCCGGCGATCCTCGACCGCCGGGCAAAGGGCATGGCTGGGAGCCGCCCGAAGTGATTTTCGATCAGAATGGCAAACCGCTCATCCCTTCTTTTCGGGCGGCAGCGTGATCTTCACATTCTCGCCATTCTGGCCGGGGAAGCCCGTGAACATCGCGTCGATCAGGTTCGGCACCAGATAGGTCAGCTTGTTCGACAGCGACTGGGCCTGCGCCTTGCCCTCGAACAGGCGGCGATTGTCGGCGGCGCGGTCGATCTTCATGCTGAGGTCGCCGGTATAGACGGTGTAGCTGGACACGTCATTATAGCCGCCCGGGCCGAACAGCCACGGATCATAAAAGCCATAGCCCCAGGGACGGCCCCAGCGGCCCCTCCAGCCCCAGCCGCCGTAGAAGAACGGGTCGGGGTTGCCAAAGCCGGTCGAGCGCACCTTTTCGCGCCCATTGTCGACGCCATAGGCCACCCGCACGATCAGGTCGGCCCGCGCCGGGTCGCCGGCGGCGACATAGCCGGTCTGGGTCAACCGCTGACCGACGAGGTCGGCATAATGCGAAAATTCGAGGCCGCCTGCCAGGCGCGGATCGTCGGCGACGATCGTGAAGCTCTGGCCGGCAGGTGCCGGAAGCTGCTGAAAGCGGGCGACGTCAGCCTTGAACGATGTCGCGCAGCCGGACAGCGCCACAAGCGCCAGGGCGGGCGCCGCGAGGAGGCCGATCTTTTTGAAACGGGTCATTTTTCTTGCGTCCTGTATCAGGCACTACGCCTGCCAAACATCTTGCGTCCTGCCATAGCAAAACGCAACTGAACATCGTTTGAACGCACGTAACGGGCGAACGGGCGCAAACCATGTCCTGCCATCCCTACGACGGCGCGGCATGGATTATTCCGTCACGAACCGGAAGGGGCCGCCATTTTGACGGCCCCTGTGGCATCAGCGCATCAGCCCCATCGCGTCATAGGCCGCCCGCAATGTAGGGTCGGCAGCCGCCGCGGCTCTGGCCGCACCCTTTTCAAGGATGGCGTCCAGCGCGGCGTCATCGGTCCGCAGTTCCAGGAACCGGGTGCGAATGGGACGGAGCGTTTCCACCAGCAGTTCGCCCAGGGCCGGCTTGAACGCGCCAAAGCCCCTGCCAGCGAATTCGGCGCAGACCGCGTCCACATTCGTTCCTGACAGGGTCGCATAGATGCCGAGCAGATTGTTCGCTTCGGGACGCCCGGCCAGCCCGCCGGCATTGTCCGGCAGCGGTTCGGGATCGGTCTTGGCCTTCCTAACCTTCTGCATGATCGCATCATCATCGTCGGTCAGGTTGATGCGGCTCATGTCGGAGGGATCGGACTTCGACATCTTCGCGGTGCCGTCGCGCAGCGACATGATGCGCGCTGATTCTCTGGGGATGATCGGATCGGGCAGGGTGAAAAGCTCCACGCCGAAATCGGTGTTGAACTTCGTGGCGATGTCGCGCGCCAGTTCCAGATGCTGCTTCTGGTCCTCGCCCACCGGCACATGGGTGGCGTTGTAGACGAGTATGTCCGCCGCCTGGAGCACCGGATAGACGAACAGGCCGATCGAGGCGCCCTCGCGGTCCTTGCCCACCTTGTCCTTGAACTGGGTCATGCGGTTGAGCCAGCCGATCCGCGCCGTGCCGTTCAGCAGCCAGCACAGTTCCGCATGGGCGGGCACCCGCGCCTGGTTGAAGAGCACGGAGCGGTCGGGGTCGATCCCGGCGGCGACCAGCGCGGCGGCCATGTCGCGGACGTTGCGGATGCGCTGTTCGCGCCCCTCATGCACAGTGATCGAATGCATGTCGGCCAGGAAGAAGAAGCACTGGCTGCCCGCATCCATCTCGTCCTGCATCCGCACCCAGTTGCGGATCGCGCCCAGATAATTGCCCAGGTGCAGATTGCCGGTCGGCTGGATGCCGGAAAGGACGCGCATTCTTCTATCCGTTCTCTGTCTTGGTTGCACTTTTGCGCCGCATCAGCGCCTTCAGGTCCGAGAGCCGATAGGCGCCCGTCAGGAAGCAGGCCACCCCGTACAGCGCGATTCCCACGCCGACAAGCACCGCCAGCGCCACATAGCGCTGGACCATCATCCCGCCGAGCCATGGATCGAGCAGTCCCTCGCCCGCATAGAGCGCCCCGCCCATGGCCACCGCCGCTATCGCGAGGCGGGGCAGGCGCCGCCGCAACTGACCGTCGGCGGCGAAATGGCCGCGCTTCACAAGTGTAGAATAGAGCATGGCGACATTGACGGTGGAGGAGAGCGCCGTCGCCAGCGGCGGCCCGACATGACCCAGAAGTGGGATCAGGAGGATATTGCCGACGATGTTGATGAGGATCGACAGCATCGCATAGCGGACCGGCGTCTTCGTGTCGCCGCGGGCATAATAGCCGGGCGTCAGGACCTTCACGAGAACATAGGAGGGCAGCCCGAGGGAGAAGGCGGACAGGGCCCAGCCGCAGCGCTGCGCATCCAGCGCGGTGAAGCGGCCATATTGGAAGAGCCCCCGCACGATCGGTTCCGCCACGGTGATGAAGGCGACGGTCGCGGGCAGGGTCAGGAACAGCGCGAGTTCGATGCCGCGATTCTGCGTGTCCATCGCCACCTGCTCCTGCCCCGTCGACAGCAGGCGGGATATGGTCGGCAGCAATATGGTGCCCAGGCCGATGCCGATCAGTCCCAGTGGCAACTGGTTCAGCCGGTCGGCATAATAGATGTAGGTGATCGAGCCCGAGGCGAGCAGCCAGCCCGACAGCGCCGTGGAGATCAGCAGGTTGATCTGGGACGCTCCCGCCCCCGCCGCCGCCGGCACGATCAACCGGAGCAATTCCTTTACGTCGGCGTCTAGACGCGGCCGTTTCAGCCGCATCGACACGCCCGCCCGGCGGCAGGCCAGGATCAGCCACAGCAATTGCAGCGCTCCGCCCACGGTGACGGAGATTGCCTGCACCCTGGCGGTTTCATATTCGTCGGCGCCGTGGAACAGCCACAGGCCCGCGATCATGGCGAGGTTGAGCAGGATCGGCGCGGCGGCATTGACCCAGAATTTGTCGAGCGAATTCAGGATGCCGCCCAGCAGCGAGGCCAGGCTGATCAGCGCGAGATAGGGCAGGGTGATCCGCGACAGCATGACCGCGAAGGCGAATTGTTCCGGCGTCGGATTCTGGCGGGAAAAGCCGCCGGAGAGCGCCCAGGTGATCGGCCATGCCGCCGCGATCAGCAGGGCGGTGAAGGCGACCAGCACCGGCAGCAGCACGGCCAGCGCGCGCTCCGCGAACAGATAGCCGTCCGCAACGCCGCCCGGCCCAGCCGCCTTGCGGTTGAACATCGGGATGAAGGCCGCGGAAAAGGCACCCTCGGCAAAGAGGGCGCGGAACATGTTGGGCAGGCGGAAGGCCACGCCGTTGAAGGCGTCCGACGCGAATCCGGCGCCGACATAGCGCGCCGCCAGGGAATCGCGGACCAGGGCGAGCACCCGGCTGGCGAGCGTCAGACCGCCGACCGAACCGAGTGCCTTGGCGAGTTTCATACGACCAACCTTGGGTAGGGCTGGGTGAAACCCCGTGCCGAGCGGAGCGAAGCGGCTTCGGAAGGCTCAGCCATTCCCTTCGACACGCTCGGGGCGAACGGGGTGGGAGCCATGGCTGCGCTCAGGCGTGGCCGGCCGGTTCGCCTGTGGTCTGGGCCATGGCTTGCGCCTGCTGGACATAGAGGCCGCCGAAATCAATGGGTTCGAGCAGCAGCGGCGGGAAGCCGCCATCGCGGATGGCGTCAGCCAGCACGCGGCGGGCGAAGGGGAAGAGGAGGCGCGGCGCTTCGGCCAGCATGAAGGGCTGCATCTGGTCCTCTGGCACATTGCGCATGCCGAAGATCGCGGCGTAGACCAACTCCACGGCGAAGGCAGTGCCCTGCGGCGCGATGGCCTTGACTTCGATCTTCAGGGAAATCTCGACGACTTCCTCGCCCACCTTGTCGGCGCCGATGTTGAACTGCACGTCGATCTGCGGCTGGTCCTGCCACTGGTAGACGGCGGGAGCATTCGGATTTTCGAAGGACATGTCCTTCACATATTGGCTGATCAGCGCGATCTGCGGGCCGTTGTCGGCGCCATTGCCGGTTGTCTGAATGGTATCGGCTTCCTCGGCCATCTCTTTTCCCTGGTTTTAAGGTTTGCCTGGCAGGCAGAATGCCCGCGCATGTCGATCCGCGCGCTTAGCAGGGGCGGCAGGAGGGAGCAATGCGGCACTTGAAAAGCGGCCATTTGAATATGCAGGGAAACATGCCTATGTTGGTCGCGTTACAGTTTCAGATTCAACCCAAAGGGTGCTTTACCCCGTGTATGTGATCGTCATCCTCGCCATGATCGCCGGTTTCCTGGCGCTGCGGCTATATTCCGTGCTGGGCAAGCGCACCGGGCATGAGCAGGAGCCTGCCCTTCGTCCGGCGGAGGAACGTGCCAAGGTAACGATCGTGCAGCCTCGCCCCGTTCCGGAAATGGCGGGCGATTCGGTCCGTCTGTCCGATGGGCTGATCGCCCCCGGCGGCGAAGTGGGCGTGCGCGCGTTGATCGCGGCGGACCGCAGCTTCGACGTTCCGCAGTTCGTGGAAGGTGCGAAGGCGGCCTACAAGATGGTCCTTGAAGCCTTTTGGCGCGGCGACCGCCAGGAACTGGAGTGGCTTTGCGACGCCGACGTGCTCGCCTCCTTCGAGGAAGCGATCGCGGCGCGGGAGGCGGAAGGCCATGTCCTCGACAACCGCCTGGTGCGCATAGAAAAGGTTCAGATCATCGAAGCGGGCGTCACCGGCCGGATGGCTGAGATATCGCTGCGTTTCGAGGCGGACATCGCCGCTGTCACACGTGACCGGGACGGCAATGTCGTTGCCGGTTCGCTGACCGACGCGGTCGGCACGAACGACATCTGGACATTTACCCGCGACCTGCGCAGCACCGATCCCAACTGGAAGCTCAGCGAGACCGACGAGGCGGCATGAGCCTGCGGCAGTCGGGAGGCACGCTGGCCGCGGCGTTGCTGCTCTCTGCCTGCGCGGGCGGTGTGATACCTCCTGGAGCGGGTGGCCCGGCGCCGACGCGGCCCCCTCGCGAGGGTGGTGAGACAGCGACCCGTCCCATTCCCGCTACCCCCCGTCCGCCCGTGCCGGTTGCGCCGCCTGTGACGGCACCAGTCGACACCGCCAACGCCCTCGGCGCAGGGATCACGCCCGGCCCGTCCATCATCGACCTCATTCCGTCGGGGGAGCGTTCGCGCAAGGCTTTGCAGGCTTTCCGCTTGTCCTGCCCTTCGCTGATGCGGCGCAGCGACCAGAGCGGACTGACGCGCGGCGCGGACTGGAACAGTGCCTGCGCCGCCGCTGCAAGTTGGCCGGAGGTATCGGCCAGCGAATTTTTCGTCCGCTATTTCGAAGCGGTGCAGGTGGGCGACGGAAAGGCATTCGTTACCGGCTATTATGAGCCGGAAATCGCAGGGTCGCGGACGCAGCAGCCCGGTTACGATGTGCCGATCTATCGCCGTCCGTCCAATCTGATCGACGTCAATCTTGGCCTGTTCAGCGACAGCCTGAAGGGCAAGACCATTCGCGGCAAGGTGGACGGCAGCAATCTGGTGCCGTTCGACGAACGATCGCAGATCGTGGGCGGGTCGCTGGCGGGCAAGGGCCTGGAACTCGCCTGGGCGGCCGATCCGGTGGAATTCTTCTTCCTGCAGGTGCAGGGCAGCGGACGCCTGTTGCTGCCCGGCGGCGGCGTCATGCGGATCGGCTATGACGGCCAGAATGGCCGCGACTATACCGGCATCGGCAAGCTGATGAAGGATCGCGGCCTCATCCAGGCCGGATCGATGCAGGACATCATGCAATATCTGCGCGCCCATCCCGATGAGGGCGCCGCGATCATGAACGAGAACAAGAGCTTCGTCTTCTTCCGCGAACTGACCGGGCCCGGCCCGCTGGGGGCGATGGGCGTCGCCGTCACGCCAGAGGCCACGGTGGCGGCCGATCCCAGCTATGTCCCGCTGGGCGCGCCGCTGCTGCTTTCGCTCGACCGGGCCGAACCCAATGGCATATGGATCGCCCAGGACACCGGCGGGGCGATCAAGGGCGCCAACCGCTTCGACAGCTTCTGGGGCGCGGGCAGCAACGCGCGCAGCATAGCGGGCGGCATGTCGGCGCGGGGCAGCGCGCTCATCCTGCTGCCGATAGGATCGGCGGCGCGGCTGGCCCAGCAGCGCTGACCGCATGCGGCCATGCCCCGACGGAGTCTCTCTTCCGATGAACAGGCGCTCTGGACGGCACTGACCCGCTCGGTCAGGCCGCTGCGGCCGGGTGCGCGGCCGCTCTCCCTCCCCACGCTTCCCGTCCCCGAACAGGACAGGACAGGGTTAACGGCTCCCTCCGTTCAGAGGGTGGCGCCGGCGCCGGGCCGTACCCCGGCGGCCATTTTGGATTCGGGCTGGGAGCGCAGAATCCGTAACGGAAACCTGGCACCGGACATGACCATCGACCTGCACGGGCACACACTGTCGGCGGCCCATGCAAGGCTTAACCAGGCACTGGCCGCGGCCTGGGCGCGGGACGTCCGCATCATGCTGGTCGTTACCGGCAAACCGCCAAAAAGCCCGTCGATGGGCGGTGGATCGCGGCGCGGCGCCATTCGGGGCGAGATCGGCCACTGGCTGGAAACCAGCAGCTATGCCGACCGTATCGCCAGCGTGCGGATCGCACATCAGCGCCATGGCGGCGAAGGCGCACTCTATGTCATAATGCGACGCAAAAAATAAGCATTTCCGAGGGATCCACTGACCTTTTCTTAACCACTGCCCTTCATATCCCGCTGATCCAGTCCGCGACGGGCTGGCAGGGCAGGGAGGCACATGCAGGGCGTGACATTGACGAGCCGCGCCACTGCCTTCGCCTGCGCCGCGGGGGCGCTGGTGTTCATCCTGTCGCTGGTCCTGGGCCAGGGGCAGGCGACCGACATTGGCGGCATTGGCCGCTCCCTCATCATCGCGATCCTGTGCGGTACGCTGAGCTGGGCTTCCGCGCGCCGGACCGTGGCGACGACCGCGAGCGCGATCGATGGTGCGACGGAGCGCCTGCTGGCCGCGGCGCATGGCGACCTGCAATCGGACGTGCCGCGCGAGATCGGCCTGGAGCTGCCTGACCTGTCGGTGGCGATGGAAAGCCTGTTCAGCCAGGTCCGCACCAACCTGGACCATGTGCAGGCGCTGGCCCTGTTCGATCAGGTGACTGGCCTTGCCAACCGCGCCAGCTTTTGCCGGCAGGTCGAACGCCTGCTGGCCGAGCGCAGCGAAGAAGGGCTGGCGGCACTGTTCTTCATCGATCTGGACGGGTTCAAGGGGGTCAACGACACGCTGGGCCATGCGGCGGGCGACCAGTTGCTGGCGCGTGTCGCGGGGCGCCTGCGCGAAGTCGCCATGGCGCAGGCGAGCGCGGGTGCGGGCGATTGCCTGATAGGCCGCCTGGCAGGCGACGAATTCACGCTGTTCGTGCCCAGCCTGGCCGACCTGGACAGTGCCGGGCGCATCGCCCGCGCCATCCAGTTCGCGCTGCGGGAACGCTTTGACCTCGGCAGCCAGCATGTCGACCTTGGCGCCTCGATCGGCGTCGCCTGCTATCCCGAGCATGGCGACACCCTGTCGGCGCTGCTGCGATCGGCCGACATCGCCATGTATCATGCCAAGCGTCAGGGCCGTAACCGAGCGGAGATGTTCACCGCCGAACTGGCGCTTGAAGCGGCCGACCGCGCCGAACTGGAACGCGACCTTTTGCTGGGGTTGCAGCGGGAGGAGTTCCTCCTCGAATTCCAGCCGCAGATCGAGATCGGCAGTGGTCGGGCAATCGGGGCCGAAGCGCTGGTCCGCTGGGCGCATCCGGAACGCGATCTGGTGATGCCCGGCTCTTTCGTGCCCGTGGCGGAGGAAAGCGGCGCCATTGTGGCGCTGGGCGACTGGGTCATGGGACGAGTGTGCGAGACGGCGGCGCGTTGGGCGCGGGCCGGGGTGAGGCAGCGGATCGCCATCAACATCTCTTCCCGCGAGTTGAGCCAGGCCGATTTCTTCATGCGCCTGCGCCATGCCATCGACGCGCATCAGGCGCCGGCGGTCATGCTGGAGCTGGAGATCACCGAATCGCTTGCGATGGAGATGAAGGCGCGGACGCTGGACCAGATCGGCGCCCTGCGGCGGGAGGGCGTGCGCATCGCCATCGACGATTTCGGAACCGGCTATTCCAACCTGTCGCGCTTGCGGGAGTTGCCCGTGGACCGGGTGAAGATCGACCGCTCGCTGGTCCGCGACATCGCCGTTTCGGCCGAAGCGCGCACGATCTGCAGTGCGGTCGTCGGGCTGATCCAGGGATTGGGCATGGAGGTGGTTGTCGAGGGCGTGGAGACCGAGGCGCAGATGGAAATGCTGCGCGTGATCGGCTGCACGCTGTTCCAGGGCTACCATCTGGCGCGGCCGATGAGGGAGGAGGATTATCTCGCCCGTTTCGCCATAGCTTCACCGGTGGCCAGGGCAATTTCAAGCTGACCCTCAGGTCATGACTGGGCGGGCGTCCCGGTCGCCAGCGCGCGCATGGTGACCAGCCGGTAAATCTCCGTCAGGTCGCGCAGATCCGCCAGAGCCACCGCTTCGTCCAGCTTGTGCATGGTTGCGTTGTTGAGGCCGAATTCGACCACGGGGCACAGGCGCGAGAGGAAGCGGGCGTCGGACGTGCCGCCGGTAGTCGACAGTTCCGCCACCACCCCGGTCACGTCGCGGATCGCGCCAGCAACCATATCGGACAGCATGCCGGGTTCGGTCAGGAAGGGTTCGCCGCTGATCTTCGCGTCCACCCTGCCGCCTTCGGCCGCGGCGATGGCGGTGATGCGGTCGACCAGTTCCGCGCCGCCATGTTCGTTGTTGAAGCGGATGGAGATGCGGGCCTGCGCGGCGGCGGGGATGACATTGGTGGTCGGGTTGCCGACATTCAGGTCGGTGATCTCTATATTGCTCGCCTGGAACCAGTCATTGCCCTCGTCCAGCACCAGAGCGTCGATGGCGGACAGGATGCGGATCAGGCGGGGGATCGGATTGTCGGCCAGATGCGGATAGGCGACATGGCCCTGCACGCCGTCGACATGGATCCACATGTTGACTGATCCGCGCCGGCCGATCTTGATGACGTCGCCCAGTCGCCGGGAGGAGGTGGGCTCGCCCACCAGGCACAGGTCGGGGCGCAGCCCATGGGCGGCCATCCGGTCCATCAGGGCCAGAGTGCCATGGACAGCCGCGCCTTCCTCATCGCCCGTGATGATCAGGCTGATCGTGCCGGGCAGGTCTTCGGGCAGGTCATGCAGGGCGGCGACATAGGCGGCGATCGCACCCTTCATGTCGACGGCGCCGCGCCCGTAAAGCAGGTCGCCCCGTATCTCTGGCGTGAACGGATCGCTCGCCCAGCCATTGCCCGGCGGAACCACGTCCAGATGCCCGGCAAAGGCAAAATGCCTGCCCGGCCCGGTTGTCCGCCACGCCAGCAGATTTTCTACCGGTCCGTCCGGCGCCTCTCCGGCCAGGAAGCGGTCGATGGTGAAGCCCAGGGGTTTCAGCATCGCCTCCAGCACCGCGAACACATCCCCCGTGGCGGGCGTCACGGACGGACAGGCGATCAGTTGTTCGGCTATGTCGATGGATCTGGCATCGGCGCTGGTCTTGCTCATGGGGTTGCGTTAGAGCATTTTGAAGCTGTCTGGAACAGACAGCGGCTCGCAAAATGCGTTAGAGACCAGCGCGCATTTTGAAGCTGTCTGGAACAGACAGTGGCTCGCAAAATGCGTTGAAGGCCGACGCGCATTTGAAGCTGTCTGGAATGGGTGCGAGGCGCGCATGCATAGGATGCAAGCGGCGCTGCCGGCAGGAGGATATGTCATGCCCAAGGTTGACCTGGCGGCCGTCGAAGAGACCAATCGAACGGGCTATCCGCCGGTTTATGCCGGTGCGGTCGCCGGGCGGTGGGTGCGCAAGCTGGGCCCCGTGACCGGCCTGTCCGATTTCGGCATCAGCCATGTGGTTCTGAAGCCCGGTGCGGCATCATCCCAGCGGCACTGGCATGAGGATGAGGACGAGTTCGTCGTCATGCTGAGCGGGCAAGCGGTGCTGGTCGAGGAGGGAAGCCGCACGCCGCTGCACGTCGGCGATATGGCATCGTTCCCGAAGGGCGAGCCCAATGGTCATCAGCTGGTGAACGAAAGCAGCGAGGATTGCGTGTTCCTTGCCGTTGGGCGCGTTCCACTGGGGGATGCGCATTATCCCGACATCGACATGCAGTGGGCCGGGGGCACCTATAGGCGCAAGAATGGAAGCGTCTTTTGAGGCTGGACCGCCGGGGTTTGATGGCCGTGCTGGGCGCCGCGATGGCAGCGCCCGGCGCCTTGGCCGCATCCGCCGCGGACCCGGTGAAGCCGCCCCGGCTTCGTCCGGGAGACAGTGTCGGCCTGATCGAACCGGCAGGTTTTACCGACGACGCCTTCGACCTCGACCTGGTCAAGGAAACGATCGTCGCCATGGGGCTGGTGCCCAGGCCCGCCAGGCATCTGGTCGATCGTTACGGCTATCTGGCCGGGACGGATGCGGAGCGGGCCGCCGACGTCAATGCGATGTTCGCCGATCAGCAGGTGCGGGCGGTGTTCGCCACGCGCGGCGGATGGGGCTGCGCCCGCATCCTGCCTTATCTCGACTTCGCGACGATCCGGGCCAATCCCAAGCTGCTGGTCGGATTTTCCGACATCACGGCGCTGCATCTGGCGTTCGCGGCGCGGGCCGGTTTCGTCACGATCCACGGGCCCAATGCCGCGAGCAGTTGGCCGCGCTTTTCCTGGGATGCCTTTCGCGCCGTCGCCTTCGACGGGGCGACGCCGTTGATGGCCAGTCCAGAGGGGCATGAAGACAGGCTGGTGCAGCGCAGCGGGCGCATATTGACGTTCCGCGGAGGGAAGGCGAGCGGGCGGCTGCTGGGCGGGAACCTGACTGTGCTGTCGACGATGATGGGAACGCCGTGGCTGCCTGATTTCGACGGAGCGATCCTGTTCATCGAGGATGTGAGCGAGCAGCCCTATCGGATCGACCGGATGCTCACCCAACTGGCGCTCGCCGGCGTGCTGGGCAAGGTGGCGGGCGTCGTGTTCGGGCAATGCACCGATTGCGGCCCGAGCGGCGCTTCCTATGGCGGATTTACCCTGGCGGAGGTGTTGCAGCAGCATCTGGCGCCCCTTGGTGTTCCGGCCTTCCAGGGTGCGCTGTTCGGCCATGTCGCCAGCCAGTTCAGTCTGCCGGTGGGCTGCCGTGCGGAGATCGATGCCGATGCGGGTACGATCCGGCTGCTGGAGCCGGCAGTCCGATAATAGAAGCACCATCAGGGCCGGACATAGGCGCCACGGCCGTCCGGAGGAACGAGCGACCTGTCCTTGATCTTCAGGACAAGCGTCTCGAAGCCTGGTTCGGGTACATCCTTCGTCTTTTCGGAGGTGAGGATGACGGATCCGTCCTTTTCGGCCCATCGACCCTCCGCGAACAGATCAAGCGCGCCATAGGCCAGATACCATTGGAAACGGCCGTCCGGGCGGAGCATCAGTTCCGAGCCGGTCTCCATCACGCCGTTAAGATAATAATGGCCAGCCCACCGGGACTCTTGCGCCCAGGCCGGTCCGGCAAGGAAGACCGCGAGGGGCAGGAGGGCAGTCAGGACGCGCATCCGGCGATGATATAGCAGGATGAAGCGGCCTGAAAGACTACCAGGCGCGGGGACTGTGCCCGACGCGACGGGAGACCTGCTGCTCTATCTCGTTGAGCTGGGCCTGGCTGAGGACGCCTGAAACCAGCAGCTTGCGCATCAGCTCGTCCACCAATGCTGCTAGAAAGTGGAGCTCCGCCCGTTCGGACAGAGTGTCGTTGCTGTCGACCTGCATGGCTTGCTCTCCGCGCAAAAGCCTAATTTTAAAGGAGAAGGCGACAGGGGACAGGGCGTCGGGATGCAGCATGTCCCTCGTTGAAGGCGGTCTGGCGTTTATGGTTAAGAAGGCGATCGGCCGATCCTGTCATTCCCTTCCCCTGCGAACGGCAGCAGCGCCTCATAGGTCGTCAGCGGCGGCTTGCCTTCCACGCGAATCCCGCGCCGCATGAGGAAGGCGTGCCGCACGATTTCCGCCTGCTGTTCCAGGCCATAGCGGTGAAAGGGCCTGCCCGGCACAATCTCATAGTCATAGCGGCAAAAGGGGTGGCGCATCAGCGGCAGATACCATCTGCCGCCCTGTTGCGCCTGCCAGACATGGGTCATTTCATGGATGAAATGACCCTGTATGTGCAGCGGACTATCGCAGAAATCGGCGCAGAACAGGCCGCTTTCCGGATGGAACCAGAGGTTGCCGTCGGGCGCCATGGTGACTTGCCGCGGCTGAAACGGCCACCATTTGCGGTTGTGCACGCGGACGCGCCGATAATCGATGGCGGCGGCGAAAACCGACAGGGCGAGGGCGGCTTCCGCCTCGGTCAGCGGGCGCCCGGTCAATGCGCGTCATGCTCCTTGCCCTGGGGAGCGGGGGTGGGCGCGGCGCCGCCGGGCTTCTGGATGATGGCGTCGACCAGCAGGCGGTCGCCATTGGCGAGCAGGAAGGTGAGCGTCATCTTGCCGCGGCTGATGGCCGTGTCGTTGATGCCCCAGAGCATCAGATGCTTGCCGCCCGGCGCGAAGGCGACCTTGGATTTTGCCGGGATGGGAACGCTGTCGAGCGGCTTCATCGTCATTTTTCCGCCTTCGCTCATGCTCTCATGCATCTCGACCTTCAGCGCATAGTCCGTGAGCACGCCGCGCAGCGCTGTATCCGCATCACCGCCATGGGCGACGAAATAGCCGGAGGATGGCGTGTCCTTGTTGGGGCTGAGCCGCACCCAGGCCTGGTCGACATAGGTGGGCGCGGGGTCGCCGCAGGCGGCGAGGGCCAGAGGGGCGGCAAGGGCGATCAGGGGGTAAAATGCGCGCATGGGCAATGGCTTTCTTGATGTCCCGTTTCCGGTCGTTTCCCAGAGGTAATCGTCACAGCTTCTTGTGCCAAGCAAAAGCGCGCCTATATCCCTTGCGCAAACGCCCTTGCCTTGGCGCTTTCGTGAGGTATGGGGCCGTCAACCGCTGAATATGATTTGGGGTTCAAAGAGGACACAATGGCAAAAGTAATCGGTATCGACCTGGGCACCACCAACAGCTGCGTTGCTGTGATGGATGGCGGCAAGCCCAAGGTTATCGAAAATGCGGAAGGTGCGCGCACGACGCCCTCCATCGTCGCCTTCACCAAGGATGGCGAACGACTGATCGGCCAGCCCGCAAAGCGTCAGGCCGTCACCAATCCCGACAATACGGTCTTTGCGGTGAAGCGCCTGATCGGCCGCCGTTTCGACGATCCGATGACCAAGAAGGACATGGAGCTGGTGCCATACAGCATCGCCAAGGGTCCCAATGGCGACGCCTGGGTCAATGCCGGCGGCAAGGATTATTCGCCCTCGCAGATTTCCGCCTTCACCCTGCAGAAGATGAAGGAAACCGCCGAGAGCTATCTGGGCGAAACGGTCACGCAGGCGGTCATCACCGTTCCCGCCTATTTCAACGACGCCCAGCGTCAGGCGACCAAGGACGCCGGCCAGATCGCGGGCCTGGAAGTTCTCCGCATCATCAACGAGCCGACCGCGGCCGCGCTCGCCTATGGGCTGGAGAAGCAGGACGGCAAGACCATCGCGGTCTATGACCTTGGCGGCGGCACCTTCGACATCTCGATCCTGGAGATCGGCGACGGCGTGTTCGAGGTGAAGTCAACCAATGGTGACACTTTCCTGGGCGGCGAGGATTTCGACGCCAAGTTGGTGGAATATCTGGCGGAGGACTTCAAGAAGGCTGAGGGCATCGACCTCACCAAGGACAAGCTGGCTTTGCAGCGCCTGAAGGAAGCGGCGGAAAAGGCGAAGATCGAGCTGTCTTCTGCGCAGTCGACCGAAGTCAACCTGCCCTTCATCACCGCTGACCAGAATGGTCCCAAGCACCTCGTCAAGAACATCACCCGCGCCGATCTGGAACGGCTGGTGGCCGACCTCATCAAGCGGACGATGGAGCCTTGCAAGAAGGCGCTGGCCGATGCCGGCGTATCCGCGAGCGAGATCAGCGAAGTGGTGCTGGTCGGCGGCATGACCCGCATGCCCAAGGTGCGCGAGGCCGTGAAGGACTTCTTCGGCAAGGAACCGCACACCGGCGTGAACCCCGACGAAGTCGTCGCCATGGGCGCGGCGATCCAGGCGGGCGTGTTGCAGGGCGACGTCAAGGACGTGCTGTTGCTGGACGTGACCCCGCTGTCGCTGGGCATCGAAACGCTGGGTGGCGTGTTCACCCGCATGATCGACCGCAACACCACTATCCCGGCCAAGAAGTCGCAGGTCTATTCGACCGCCGATGACAATCAGCAGGCGGTGACGATCCGCGTGTTCCAGGGCGAGCGCGAAATGGCGGCGGACAACAAGCTGCTCGGCCAGTTCGACCTGGTCGGCATTCCCCCTGCACCGCGCGGCGTGCCGCAGATCGAGGTGACGTTCGACATCGACGCCAACGGTCTGGTCAATGTCCATGCCAAGGACAAGGGCACGGGCAAGGAACAGCAGATCCGCATCCAGGCTTCGGGTGGCCTTTCGGACGCCGACATCGACCAGATGGTCAAGGATGCCGAGCGTTTTGCCGAGGAAGACAAGAAGAAGCGCGAATCGGCCGAGGCGAAGAACAATGCCGAGAGCCTGATCCACACCACCGAGCAGCAGCTTTCCGAGCATGGCGACAAGGTGGATGCCGGCCTGAAGTCGGAAATCGAGACCGCGATCGCCGCGACCAAATCGGCGGTCGAGGGCGGCGACGCTGAAGCAATGAAGGCGAAGGCGCAGGAACTGGCGCAGGTCGCGATGAAGCTGGGCCAGGCCATTTACGAGAAGGAGCAGGCGGCTGCGGCTGCTCCGGGCGCGGACGCGCCGAAGGCGGATGACGATGTCGTCGACGCTGAATTCTCCGAAGTGGACGATAACAAGGCGTAAGCTGATGGACGCTCGCCGTCATTCCCGCGCCAGCGGGAATTCATCTCCCAAACATCGCCCCGAGCGTATAGGTTGGAAGATGGACTCCCGTTTTTGCGGGGGTGACGGTGACATGCCGTCGGGGGCGATATGACGACCGAAGTTGATTATTACGAACTGCTCGAGGTCGAGCGCACGGCCGACTCGGCCACGATCAAGAGCGCCTATCGCAAGCTCGCGATGAAATATCACCCGGACAAGACCGGGGGCTGCACCGACAGCGAGGCGAAGTTCAAGGCTGTTTCCGAAGCCTATGAATGTTTGAAGGATCCGCAGAAGCGCGCCGCCTATGACCGCTTTGGCCATGCCGCGTTCCAGAATGGCGGCGGCGGTTTCGGTGGCGGGCGCGGCGGCGGCGGCGGCTTTTCCGACCTGGGCGATATTTTCGAGACGATTTTCGGCCAGGCCGCCGGCGGCTTTGGTGGCGGGCGGCAGGCCCAGCGGCGCGGGGCGGACCTGCGCTATGACATGGAAATCACGCTGGACGATGCCTATCACGGCAAGAAGACCGAGATCGAGATCGAGGTTTCCGCCGCGTGCGAAAGCTGCGAAGGTTCCGGCGCGCAGCCGGGCACCGGCGTCAAGAGTTGCGGCACCTGCCATGGTCATGGCCAGGTGCGGGCGCAACAGGGCTTCTTCGTGGTCGAGCGGACCTGCCCGTCCTGCCATGGCGCGGGGCAGGTCATCGAAAGTCCCTGCCGGAGTTGCCGGGGAGAGGGGCGGGTGGACCGGCCCAAGACGCTGTCGGTAAACATTCCGGCGGGCGTCGATGAAGGCACCCGCATCCGCCTGTCAGGCGAAGGCGAGGCCGGAGCGCGGGGCGCGCCGTCCGGCGATCTCTACATCTTCCTGCATGTGAAGCGGCATGCGATCTTCGAACGGGACGGGACGACGCTGTTCGCCCGCGCGCCGGTCAGCTTCACCACGGCCTCGCTGGGAGGCGTGATCGAAGTGCCGGGCCTTGACGGCCAGCGGCATGAGATCAAGATCCCCAGCGGCATCCAGTCGGGCAAGCAGATCCGCCAGCGCGGCGCGGGCATGCCGGTGTTGAACGGGCGTGGGCAGGGCGATCTGGTGATCCAGGTCGATGTCGAAACGCCGACCAAGCTGACGGCGAAGCAGCGTGAATTGCTGGAGGCGTTCCGCGAGACGGAAACGGGCGAGGAATGCCCGCAGTCGACAGGCTTCTTCAGCAAGCTCAAGGAATTGTGGGGGGACTGAGTTCTTCCCCGTCCTTCAGGGAGGCGGGTCGCTGCAAGGGCGGCAGCATGCGCGCTTGATTCAGGCGCGTTTCCGCCCCTCACGCCGCGCCCAGGCGTAAAAGGGAAATCCCGCCGCCATCAACAGGAAGCTGGCGCCGCTCGGCACCGGTCCCGCGCCCCATAATGTCCAGAGCGCATAGGCAAGGCCCAGCAACGCCGCCGGCACCACGAGCCGGAACCTGAGCGCCGCCAGCGCGCACCCGACATAGAGCCAGAGCGTGGCCGAAGTCGACAGCAGCGCCATCGCCGTGAACAGCGCGACCAGCCCCTGCAAACTGTTGGCGATCAGCATCAGCGTCCCGACCGCGCAGGACAGCAGCAGCGCGTGGACCGGCGTGCCCGAACCGTTCGTTCCTGCAAGCCATCGCGGCAATTCGCCGCCTCGCGCCATGGCCAGCGGCACTTCGCCCTGCAACAATGTCCAGCCATTGAGTGCGCCCAGGCAACTGATCGTGGCGAAGACAGCGATGAATCCCGCTGGCCCCGCTGACCAGTAATGCGCGACATAGGCTGCAAAGGGAGAGCCGGACCGGCTTTCGGCCGCAGGCAGGGTGAGGGCGATGCCGGAGCAGACCAGCAGGTAGATGAGCCCGGTGATCGCTGTGCCGAGCATCGTGGCCCGTGGAATGGTCCTGGCGGGGTCGCGTACCTTGTCGGCCGCGACACTCGCGGATTCGAAGCCCAGCAGCGCCCAGAGCGTGAGCGCAGCCGAGGCGGTGATGCCGGCGCTGGTGAAGCCTTGCGCCGGGAATGGCGCTATCTCCGCCCGCCCATCGCCCAGCGTGACTGCGAGCAGGACCAGCACGACTGCGATCGGGATCAGCTTGATCGCGGTGGTGGCGAGTTGGGTGGCACCTGCCGCCCGCGCGCCGATCAGATTGATGCCGGTCGTCGCCCAGAGGAAGCCGATGGAGGTAAGCGCCCCCATGCCGGGCCGGTTCAGCGCCGGCAGGATGCTGCTGAGATTGGCGGCTGCGGCAACGGCTATGGTGACATTGGTGAAGATCACCGAAATCCAGTAAATCCACCCGATCGCAAATCCGGCGGGGGGGCCGTAGGCACGGGTGATGAACTGAGCCGTGCCGCCGACATCGGGCATCAGCACGGTGAGCCGCGCGACGACATAGGCGAGAAGCAGCGATCCGGCGATGGTGAATATCCACCCCGCCACGGCATCCCAGCCGAACGGTGCGAGTGCAGCCGGGAGCAGGAACACGCCCGATCCGATCATATTGCCCATCACCAGCGCAATACAGGCGGGAAGACCGAGCGTTCGGTTCGCCGTAGGAGGCCCGTTCACGAAGCGGCTCGCTGCATCATCCGCCTGTTGATGGGCTTATGCAGTGTCGCGCGCAATGGGATAACGCAGCAGATCGCCTTCAGGAGCTTGCCCTCTTCTCCTGAAATCGATCTGCACAGCGGCCCGAACCTTGCCTGGCGTAAAGATCAGGCAGCCAGGAACATTTCCGGATCAAGCGCCATCAGGCTGTCGGCGCCACCCTCGATCTTCCGGCGGAGCGCGCCGGCGTCCGGCATGATGCGTTCCGCGAAGAAACGGGCGGTCACCAGCTTGGCCTCCATGAACTTGGCGTCGCCTTCGCCAGCCGCCAGCAGGGCCGTCGCGGCCCTGGCCATGCGCAGCCACATAAGGCCCGTCGCGACGATGCCCACGATGTGCATGTAATGCACCGCGCCAGCCCCGGCATTGTCCGGGTTCTTCATCGCGTTCTGCATCAACCACATGGTCGCCGCGCCAAGCTGTCCGCTCGCCTTCTCCAGAGCTTCGGCAATGGGGGCGAGCTTTTCATCGCCCTTGGCCTGCGCCACTTCGTCCGCGACGATCTTGAGGAAGGCCTGAAGCGCGCGACCGCCGTTCATGGGCAGTTTGCGCCCGACAAGGTCCATCGCCTGCACGCCGTTGGTGCCCTCGTAGATCTGGGCGATGCGGGCGTCGCGGACATATTGTTCGACGCCATTTTCCCAGATGTAGCCATGGCCGCCGAATACCTGCTGCGCCACGACGGTGACGTCGAAGCCCTTGTCCGTGCCATAGCCCTTGATCACCGGGGTCAGCAGTTGCACCAGGTCGTCGGCGGCCTGGCGCTCCTCCTCCGTGGCGGCCTGATGCGACAGGTCGACCTGAAGCGCGCCCCACAGCATCAGGGCGCGCAACCCTTCGGTCAGCGCCTTGCCTTCCATCAGCATGCGGCGGACATCGGGGTGGACGAACAGCGTGTCGGCCTTTTCCTGCATGTCCTTGGGCCCGGTCAGGGCGCGGCCCTGGCGGCGGTCATGGGCGTAGGCGGCAGCGTTCTGATAGGCGATCTCCGCCTGGCCCAGGCCCTGCAGGCCGACGCCCAGCCGCGCGGCGTTCATCATGATGAACATGGCGGCGAGACCCTTGTTCTCCTCCCCCACCAGCCATCCGGTCGCACCGTCATAGTTCATGACGCAGGTGGCGTTGCCGTGAATGCCCATCTTGTGTTCCAGCGACCCGCAGGAGACGGCATTGCGATCGCCCAGGGTTCCATCCTCGTTCACCAGGAACTTGGGCACGACGAACAGCGATATGCCCTTGCTGCTGTCGGGCGCGCCCGGGGTCTTCGCCAGGACGAGGTGGATGATGTTTTCCGCCAGGTCGTGCTCGCCCGCGGAAATGAAGATCTTGGTGCCGCTGATGGCGTAGCTGCCGTCGGCATTGGGAACGGCCTTGGTCTTGATGAGGCCGAGGTCGGTGCCCGCATGCGGTTCGGTCAGGTTCATCGTGCCGGTCCACTGGCCCGACACCATGTTGGGGACATATTTCTGCTTCAGTTCATCGCTGCCCTTGGCGAGCAAGGCGGCCACGGCGCCGCTGGTCAGGCCATGGTACATTTCGAAACTGTGGTTGGCGGACAATATATATTCGCTCACCGCCGTCGCCACGACATGGGGCAACCCCTGGCCGCCATATTCGACCGGCGCATTCAGCGTGGTCCAGCCGCCGCCCACATAGGCTTCAAAGGCTGCCTTGAAGCCGGTCGGGGTGCTGACGCTGCCGTCCGGGTGGCGGGTGCAGCCCTCCTTGTCGCCCACTGCGTTCAGCGGGAAAAGAACTTCGGCGGCGATCTTGCCGCCTTCGGTCAGGATCGCATCGACCAGATCGCCAGTCGCATTTTCGAAGCCGGGCAGGTTGGTGTAGCGGTCCAGCCCCACAATGTGGTCGAGCACGAAGCGGGTGTCGCGAATGGGGGCGGCGTAGCTGGGCATGGATCTTCTCCGGACGATTCTGTTCTGGTGAGCGGATTATTTGTGAAGGACGGATACGAACTGGGACAGTTCCGCTATCGCAGCGTCGATGTCGTCTTTTTGCCTGGTCAGCAGGGCGATGCGCGCCTCGCACTTGGCGATGGTGACGCGGCGCTGTTCCTCATGTTCCTCATCCGCATCATAAAGGTCGATCATCTCGCGAATGTCGGACAGGCTGAAGCCGACCCGCTTGCCGCGCAGAATCCAGGCCAGGCGGGCACGGTCGCGTCGCGAATAGATGCGGGCAAGGCCGTGTCGTTCCGGCGCGATCAGCCCTTCATCCTCGTAGAAACGCAGGGCACGGGCGGTGACGCCGAATTCATCCGACAGGTCCGAGATGGTGTAGCTTTGCCGATCGCTGTGATCGGGAAGCTCGATACCGGCGATAGTGGTGCGTTTGTCCATGGCGGCTGGTGTAGCGTTGCTTTACGTTTACGTCAAGGTGAGAGCGATATCCGGGTGATCAAAACCGATCGTCCCTGCCTGGGCGCTTGGCTCTTTTGTCCTAGTGACAGGGCCAGCCGCTGCCGCTAGGGGCTTGTGCCGTGATGGGGGCAGTCAGACGATCGGAAGGGGCAAGGCGCCTGTTGGCGGCGCTGGCTCTGCTCGTGCTGGCGATTCAGCTTGTGGCGCCGTCCGGTTTCATGCCGATGCGGACCGAAAGCGGCGTGGTGGTGACGCTTTGCACCGGGCAGGGCGCGGTCAATGTCGTGGTCGAACGGGCCAGATTCGACCGGAACGACACGTCGGGCAAGCATCGTCCGGATGACGGCGCACCGGGCCAGCAGCATTGCCCCTTCGCCGCATCGGTGCAGCCGCTGGTCCCGCCGCTGGTCCTCGCCGATCTGCCGCTGCCTGCCTGGCAATTGGGTTTCGGGGCGATCGCCTTTGCGCTCAAGACCGGGCTTATCGCCCGGCTGGCTGCGCCTCCACCGCCGTCCTCGGGGCCGCCCGCCTATTGAAAATCCGTCATTTTCCGGGATTTTCAACAAGGGTTTCTTCATGTCAGTCTTTTCCGTTTCGCGCGGCGTTTCGCTGTGCGCGCTCGCCTGTTCCCTGTCCGCTCCTGCCTTGGCCGAAGAGGCCGAGCAGAGCCGGATCATCGTCACCGCCAGCCCCGTCGTCGCGGAAGCCGCGGCGAAGGTCGTCCGCACGCCCGGCGGCGTGGACGTCGTCCCGGCGGAAGATTTCGAGGACAAGCTCGCCGTCTCCCTGCGCGACGCGCTGAGCTTCTCGCCCGGCGTCTATACCCAGCCGCGCTTCGGGCAGGAGGTGCGCATTTCCATTCGGGGGTCCGGCCTGTCCCGTGGCTATCATATGCGGGGCCTGACGCTGTTGCAGGACGGCATTCCGATCAACATGGCCGATGACAATGGCGATTTCCAGGAATTCGACCCGCAGGTCTTCCAGCATCTGGAGGTCTATCGCGGCGGCAATGCGCTGCGTCTGGGAGGATCGACGCTGGGCGGCGCCATCAATGCCGTGACGCCGACCGGGCGCACGGCGCCGGGGGCGGAAGTCCGGCTGGATGGCGGCTCGTTCGACACGCTGCGGGCGAAGGCCGCCTATGGCTATGCCGATGAGCGGGGCGATGCCTGGGCCGCCGTGACGGGGGACCGATCGGACGGCGACCGCGATCATGGACGGCGCCGGGCGCTGCGCTTCAACGGCAATGTCGGGCTCAAGCTGACTGACCGCGTGGAGACGCGCTTCTACGCCAGTGCACAGGCAATCCGGCAGAAGCTGGCGGGTGCGCTCAACGAAAGCGACGCGCTGAACCATCCGGCGAAGGGCAATTTCGCCGGGGATCAGGCGCGCAATATCGATTCGATCCGTTTGCAGAACCGCACGACTGTGGCGCTGGACGGCGGCGAGCTGGCGTTCGGCGCCTATTATAATGCGAAGGCGCTGGACCATCCGATCTATCAGGTGGTGGACCAGAAGTCGGAGGATCGCGGTGTCTTCGCCAGCCTTGATCTGGCGGGCGATCTGGGCGGGATGCCGGTCGAGCTGACATTGGGTGCGCAGGCACGCTTCGGGCAGGGCCGGTTCCGGCAGTTCGTCAATGTGAACGGCAGGGCGGGCGCGCCGACATCCTATCAGAAGGCGCGGGCGCAGACGATCAACAGCTATGGCGAGGCGCGGATCGCGCCAGTCGCCCGGCTGTGGCTGATCGCGGGCGGCATCTATACCCATGGCGAACGGCGGCTCGACAACCGCTTCGCTCCGGTGCGGAGCGGGGATGCGTCCTTCGACGCCTTCGCGCCGAAATTCGGGCTGCTGTTCGAACCAGCGCAGGCTGTGCAATTCTACGCCAATTATGGCCGGTCGGTGGAGTTGCCGGGCTTCATCGAACTGGGGCAGGCGCCTGCGGGCGGGGCGCCGGGCTTCACGCCGCTGGCCCCGCAGAAGGCGTGGACGGCTGAGGTCGGCACGCGCGGGACGCTGGGCATCGCGCATTGGGATGTCAGCTTTTACCGCGCCAGGCTGAGAGGGGAACTGCTGCAATATAATGTCGTGGCGGGGTTATATCCGGCGGCGACCTTCAACGCGGACCGCACGCAGCATCAGGGGATAGAGGCGGGACTGGACCTGACGCTCACCCCATGGGCGAGCCTGCGGCAGGTCTATCAATATAGCGATTTCCGCTTCCGGGGCGATGTGCAGTTCGGGAACAACCGCCTGCCCGTGGTGCCGCGCCATTTCTATCGCGCGGAACTGAAGCTGGGGACGGAGCGGCTGAGCATTTCGCCCGCCGTCGAATGGCTGCCACAGGGAGCCTGGGCCGATTATGCCAATAGCAAGCGGGTCGGGGATTATGCGACGCTGAACCTGGGTGCGCAGGCGGAGGTGAAGAAGGGGCTGACCCTGTTTGTCGATGCGCGCAACCTGACGGCCGAGCGGGCCGTGGGGGATATCAGTGCCGTGGTCGATTATTCGAAGCTCGCGCCCGCCAGCCGGGCGATCTTCTATCCGATCGAAAGGCGCGCCTTTTATGGTGGAATAAGGGCCCGTTTCTAACAGCACTGGAGCCGACTCGGTAATAGGTTTAGGGGCGGGCGGATGTTGCGCCTTTCCGGATTGAAACTGCCCCTGGACCATCCCGACGAGGCGATGGCCGCAGCCATTTGCGAGCGGCTCGGGCTTGAGCCTCAGCAATTGCTGCGCCATGTCGTGGTGCGCCGGGGCAATGATGCGCGGCGCAAGAATGCGATCCAGCTCGTCTACACCGTCGACGTCGAACTGGTCGACGAGGCGGGCGTGCTGGCGCGTTTCGCGAAGGATCAAGACATTCGCCCGCGTCCGGACACGGATTATAAATTCGTGGCCAGCGCGGCGCCCGGCTGGTCGGGCAAGCGCCCCGTCGTGATCGGCGCGGGACCGTGCGGGCTGTTCGCGGGCCTCATCCTGGCGCAAATGGGATTTCGGCCGATCATCCTCGATCGGGGCAAGGTGGTGCGGGAACGTACCAAGGATACCTGGGGCCTGTGGCGCCGGGCCGAACTCAATCCCGACAGCAATGTGCAGTTCGGGGAGGGCGGCGCGGGGACTTTTTCCGACGGGAAGCTCTATTGCCGGGTGAAAGACCCGCGCTTTCTGGGCCGCAAGGTGCTGGAGGAATTCGTTGCGGCGGGCGCGCCGGACGATATTTTGACCGAAGCGCACCCGCATATCGGCACCTTCCGCCTGGTTTCGATGGTGGAATCGATGCGGCGGCAGATCGAGGGGCTGGGCGGTGAATATCGCTGGCAGCACCGGGTCGACGAACTGGAACTGGAGCGGCAGGCGGACGGCACGCAGAAGCTGCGTGGGCTGCATCTGGCGGACGGCAGCTTCATCGAGGCGGACCATGTCGTTCTGGCGGTCGGCCACAGCGCGCGCCCGACCTTCGAAATGCTCCATCGCCGGGGCGTGCATATCGAGGCGAAGCCCTTTTCCATCGGCGTGCGGATCGAGCATCCGCAAAGCTGGATCGACCGGGCGCGCTACGGCAATTGCGCTGGGCATCCGGTGCTGGGCGCCGCCGCCTACAGCCTGGCCCATCATTGCGCCAATGGGCGGACGGTATACAGCTTCTGCATGTGCCCCGGGGGGCGCGTGGTGGCGGCGACTTCCGAGGAGGGGCGCGTCGTCACCAACGGCATGAGCCAATATTCCCGCGCGGAGTTCAACGCCAATTCGGGACTGGTCGTCGGCATCGACCCGGAACGGGATTATCCGGGCGGGCCGCTGGCCGGGATAGAATTGCAGCGCCATTGGGAAAGCATGGCCTTTGTCGCGGGCGGCGAAAGCTATCATGCGCCGGGACAGACCGTGGGGGATTTCCTGGCGGGCCGCGCCTCTACCGGATTGGGGGAGGTCATCCCCTCCTACAAGCCGGGAGTCACCATGACCGACCTGTCGCGCTGCCTGCCCGAATTCGCGCTGGAGGCATTTCGTGAGGCAATTCCCGCCTTCGGCCGACAGATTGCGCGCTACGACCATCCCGATGCGGTGATGACCGGGGTCGAGACGCGCACTTCCTCCCCCATCCGCATCACGCGGGGCAAGGATTTTCAGAGCCTCAACGTGGCGGGTCTTTATCCCGCCGGAGAGGGGGCAGGCTATGCGGGCGGCATCCTTTCAGCGGCCATTGACGGCATCAAGGTCGCGGAAGCGGTGGGGATGAGCATCGCCTCCGACTGATGTGCATGTTCCTGCCTGCACAGGGGCCCGCCATGCTGATTTTTTCCAACAGGACGGCCGTGCCGGCGGCTGCGGCGGCGTTGGAAGCTGCTCTGTCTCCTGAAAAGGCTGAGCCGCTGCGGCGCGGGAGGAGTCGAGTCGCTGGCCCAACGCTTCTTCCCTCACGTCAAAACCGATAAATGACAGGGGGTTGACGGAAATCCCCGCCAGCGCCGGGAGCGATCTCCAGACGGGCCTGATGAAGGCCAATGTTGAAATATTTCCTATGCTGATGAGAATGAAGATTTATCTTCATTACACAAATTGCGTATTTTGTAATATATAGCTTCACGCATCTTTCGGTCATCAGATACGACCGCAGTCGCAATCCAACATAGCATTATACCAGCAGAGGAGGCCCCTATGCGTGCCAGATATTTGGTCCTTTGCTCGTCCTTGCTGCTGTCGACAGGGGTGAGTGCCAGGCAGCCGGGCGATCAACTTACCGTCATTGCGTCCCCGGAAAAGGAGATGAGCTATGAAAAATGGCAGGACCGAACCGCAAACCGCCTGACCGGCAGCATTCGCCGCGCCGCCGATCAGAGTTTCGATCGTTCCGCGACTGGCTATGCCCGGGTCGAGTTCCGCCTGGATGAACTGGGGCGGCCGCAAGCCGTCTCGCTTGCGCAGCCTTCGTCGTCGCGGGCCGTCGATCGCCTGTCGCTGCGCGCCGTCAGGGCGATGGGGCGGCTGACGCCCTTGCCGCCGCAGATTGCAGGGAATTCGCGGTTTGAAGCATGGATCATCGTCGCCAACGATATGTGGCAACGCGATGATATGTTGAACCGGCTCCGCACCGATCACCACGCCCGGATGATGGCGCAGGCGGGCGGCGACCGACCCGTCCTGATTGCGTCGCGCTGAACGCCGCCCTTTCCCCCGGATGGCGTGGCAAGACGCGGACTGGAAGAGCGGTTGGGTGTGGCGTGGTTCGGCCGGCCCGCAGACATGCTTCTTCGCTCTTCCAGTTTCCTCCGTGCACCTGGAATCCAGATTCGCTGTGGGCTAAATGCCTGCCGTCGATGCCGCTCCCTGGCGCAAATTCCGTACCACCATGAATGGTCCGCGACCGGAAATTCCGATATTCTGTATCGGAACGGAACATATTCATTTAAAATGATAAAATAGAATGGAATATCGAGTATAAGCAGGGAGATGGTTCGGGCTTGGGATTGTTGACCGAAATGTGGCGGGCGGATGATTTCAGAAGCAGGATCGCCCTGTTATTGGCAGCCGCAGCGGGGAGAGCATGAGCGGTAAGCCGGGCATTGCCGCTGACGGCGCGTGGTTTGGCCGATGATTGCTGCTCTGTTCTTTGCCTCAGCCCTGACGGTGGTGGATGGCGGCACGCTGCGCGTCAACGGCGAACCGATCAGGCTCCTTGCCATTGAGGCTCCCGACATCATCAACCGATGTCGCAAGCGGAAAGCGTGCCCGCAGGATAATTCCCGGCAAAGCAGGGAAAGCCTGAAGCGCGCATTGCGCGATCCCATCACCATCGTCCCTGTCGCGCGCGACGCCTATGGGCGCACGATCGCCATCGTCTATGCCGGAGGACTCAACATGTCCTGCGAACAGGTCCGCAAGGGCATGGCGGTCTACAGATCCTCATGGGACGTGGGACGCCGCCTGGCCAGGGAATGCCGGTTCCTGAAAAGGCATTGACCGGCTCGGGCGTCCTTTGAGGCCAAAGCCGGGCACCTTTTGCGGTCAGTCGAGGATTTGGAGGAAAGTCTGGATGCCCGACAAGGATTCGAACCTTGATTGACGGAGTCAGAGTCCGCTCTCTTACCATTAGAGGATCGGGCATCAGGATGAGCCATCGGCTCACCGGAGAGGCGCAAATAGGCGGCGATTCTGGATTGGTCAAGAGGATTTGCGACCGGCATCCCGGACAATTGCACAGCCTGCAATGCGGCATGTGCAAAAGAAAACCCGCCGGACAGGCTGTCGCTTCCGGCGGGCTCTTCATCAATCCCTGACGGGTTAGGAAGGACGGGGCCCGCTACCTGAACCAGGAAGCGGGCCCCTATTTCAACGCGCTTATTCCATGTCCTCGGTGGTGAAATCCTCACCCTGGACGACAGCCAGCGGATCGTCGCCGATGGCGGCTTCCGGGCCCTGGCGCAGTTCGGCGGCATGCTCTTCGGCGGCCGTCTTCGGTGCGATCAGGTCGACCTGGCTGGAAGCCCGCAGCGCGGCGCGCATTGCCGCGTCGCGCGACGATGCGGCGACGCGCATGCGGTTCATGCCAGCGCCCGTACCCGCCGGGATGAGGCGGCCGACGATGACGTTTTCCTTGAGGCCCACCAGCGTGTCCTTCTTGCCCTGGACCGCCGCTTCCGTGAGGACGCGGGTGGTTTCCTGGAAGGAAGCCGCCGAGATGAACGAACGCGTCTGGAGCGAGGCCTTGGTGATGCCGAGCAGCACCGGCTTGCCAGCGGCGGGCGCGAAGCCCGGCTGGAGCTTGGCGTTGATCTCGTCCATTTCCTCGCGGTCGATCTGCTCGCCCACCAGCAGCGTGGTGTCGCCGGACTCGATGATCTCGACCTTCTGCAGCATCTGACGAACGATCGTTTCGATGTGCTTGTCGTTGATCTTCACGCCCTGCAAGCGATAGACTTCCTGGATTTCCGCGACCAGATATTCGGCCAGCGGCTCGATGCCGAGAACTTCCAGAATGTCGTGCGGATCGGGCGAACCGCCGATCAGATTGTCGCCGCGCTTCACGAAGTCGCCTTCCTGAACGTCGATCACCTTGCTCTTGGGGATCAGATATTCGACCGGCTCGCCGCCATCCTCGGGATTGATGGCGATCTTGCGCTTCGCCTTGTAATCCTTGAGGAACTGAACGCGGCCCGACACCTTGGCAATGATCGCATTGTCCTTGGGCTTGCGGGCTTCGAACAGTTCGGCGACGCGCGGCAGACCACCGGTGATGTCGCGGGTCTTCGCAGCTTCGCGAGAGACACGCGCCAGCACGTCACCGGCCTGCACCTGAGCGCCGTCATCGACCGACAGGGTTGCGCCGACCGCGAGCATGTAGCGCGCGGCTTCGCCCGACTGATCGTCGAGCAGGGTGAGGCGGGGACGCAGATCCTCCTTGGTGCGGGCGGAACCACGATGCTCGATGACGACGCGCTGGGCAATGCCGGTCGCTTCGTCGGTCTGCTCGGTCAGCGTCTTGTTGTCGATCAGGTCGACATACTTAACGATGCCCGGCTTTTCCGTGATCACCGGCATGGTGAACGGATCCCACTCGGCAAAGCGTTCGCCCTTCTTCACGGTATCGCCATCCGCAAACAGGATGGTGGCGCCGTAAGGCAGGCGGTGCGTTTCGCGCTCGCGGCCTTCGGAGTCGATGATCGCGATCTCGCCGTTGCGGGCAAGCGACAGGCGACGGCCATTCTTGTCGGTGATGGTCGGCATGTCCCGCAGTTCGATCGTACCGTCGGCCATCGATTCAAGGTTCGACGTTTCATTGAAGTTCGCCGCGCCGCCGATGTGGAAGGTACGCATGGTCAGCTGCGTGCCCGGTTCACCGATGGACTGCGCCGCGATGACGCCGACCGCTTCACCGATATTGACCGGCGTACCACGGGCGAGGTCACGGCCGTAGCACTTGCCGCACACGCCCATCCGGCTTTCGCAGATCAGCGGGCTGCGGATCTTCACGGCCTGCGTGCCGATCGCTTCGATCTGGGTGATCATCGCTTCGTCGAGCAGGGTGCCGATGGGGATGACGATGCTGCCATCTTTGGTGTCGACAATGTCCTGCGCCGTGGTGCGGCCCAGGATACGCTCGCCGAGCGAGGCGATGACCGAACCACCCTGAACGATGGCCTTCATCTCCAGCGCCTTTTCGGTGCCGCAATCTTCCTCGACGATCGTGCAGTCCTGCGACACGTCGACCAGACGGCGGGTCAGATAACCCGAGTTCGCCGTCTTGAGCGCGGTGTCGGCCAGACCCTTGCGGGCGCCGTGGGTCGAGTTGAAATATTCAAGGACGGTCAGGCCTTCCTTGAAGTTCGAGATGATCGGCGTTTCGATGATCTCGCCCGACGGCTTGGCCATCAGGCCGCGCATGCCGGCAAGCTGCTTCATCTGCGCCTGCGAACCACGGGCACCCGAATGCGCCATCATGTAGATGGAGTTGATCGGTGCCATGCGGCCGGTTTGCGGATCCTTGGGCTGGGCGCGGATCTCGTCCATCATGGCGTTCGCAACCTGGTCGCCGCAACGGCTCCAGGCGTCGATCACCTTGTTGTACTTTTCCTGCTGGGTGATCAGGCCGTCCTGATATTGCTGCTCATAATCGGCCACCAGCGCCTTGGTTTCGTCAACCATTGCAGTCTTCGAATCCGGGATCACCATGTCGTCCTTGCCGAAGCTGATGCCGGCCTGGAACGCGTGTCGGAAGCCCAGCGCCATGATGGCGTCGGCGAACAGCACCGTGTCCTTCTGGCCAGTGTGACGATAGACCTGGTCGATGACGTCACCGATTTCCTTCTTGGTGAGAAGGCGGTTGACCACGTCGAAGGGCACCTTGTGGCTCTTGGGCAGGCATTCGCCCAGCAGCATGCGGCCCGGCGTCGTTTCGAACCGCTTCATATACTGGTTGCCGGCTTCGTCGGTCTGCGGGACGCGGCTGATGATCTTCGAGTGCAGGGTGACCGCCTTGGCATAGAGGGCCTGGTGGACCTCCTGCATGTCGGCCAGCAGCATACCTTCGCCCGGCTCGCCTTCGCGCTCCATGGACAGGTAATAGATACCCAGGACCATGTCCTGCGACGGCACGATGATCGGCTTGCCGTTGGCGGGGCTGAGGATGTTGTTGGTCGACATCATCAGCACGCGCGCTTCCAGCTGCGCCTCAAGGCTCAGCGGCACGTGGACGGCCATCTGGTCACCGTCGAAGTCGGCGTTGAAGGCCGAGCAGACGAGCGGGTGAAGCTGGATCGCCTTGCCCTCGATCAGCACGGGTTCGAACGCCTGGATGCCGAGGCGGTGGAGCGTCGGCGCGCGGTTCAGCATCACCGGGTGCTCGCGGATCACCTCGTCCAGGATGTCCCAGACTTCCTTGCGCTCCTTCTCGACCCACTTCTTGGCCTGCTTCAGGGTCATGGACAGACCCTTGGCGTCGAGGCGGGCGTAGATGAAGGGCTTGAACAGTTCGAGCGCCATCTTCTTCGGCAGGCCGCACTGATGCAGCTTGAGTTCCGGACCGGTCACGATGACCGAACGGCCCGAATAGTCGACGCGCTTGCCGAGCAGGTTCTGACGGAAGCGGCCCTGCTTGCCCTTGAGCATGTCGGACAGCGACTTCAGCGGACGCTTGTTCGCGCCGGTGATGACGCGGCCGCGACGGCCATTGTCGAACAGGGCGTCGACGGCCTCCTGCAACATGCGCTTTTCGTTGCGGACGATGATGTCCGGCGCACGCAGTTCCATCAGGCGCTTCAGGCGGTTGTTGCGGTTGATGACGCGACGGTAGAGGTCGTTCAAGTCCGACGTCGCGAAACGGCCGCCGTCCAGCGGCACCAGCGGGCGCAGTTCCGGCGGGATGACCGGCACGACGTCCAGGATCATCCATTCGGGACGGTTGCCCGATTCCAGGAAGCTCTCAACCACCTTCAGGCGCTTGATGATCTTCTTGGGCTTCAGTTCCGACTTGGTGACGGCCAGCTCGTCCAGCAGTGCCTGCTTCTCGCCCTCAAGGTCGAGGTCCATCAGCATCTGCTTGACCGCTTCCGCGCCGATGCCGGCGGAGAAGGCGTCCTCGCCATATTCGTCCTGCGCGTCGAGCAGCTCGTCTTCGGTCAGGAGCTGGAACTTCTCCAGCGGGGTCAGGCCCGGCTCGGTGACGATGTAGGATTCGAAATAGAGGACGCGCTCAAGCTGCTTCAACTGCATGTCGAGCAGCAGGCCGATGCGCGAGGGCAGCGACTTCAGGAACCAGATGTGCGCGACCGGCGCGGCCAGTTCGATATGGCCCATCCGCTCGCGGCGGACCTTCGACACCGTGACCTCGACACCGCACTTTTCGCACACGATGCCCTTGTACTTCATGCGCTTGTACTTGCCGCACAGGCACTCATAGTCCTTGATCGGACCGAAGATGCGGGCGCAGAACAGGCCGTCACGTTCGGGCTTGAACGTACGATAGTTGATGGTTTCCGGCTTCTTGATCTCGCCGAAGGACCAGCTGCGGATGCGCTCCGGGGAGGCGAGGCCGATCTGGATCTGGTCGAAGGTTTCCGGCTTCTGGATCGGATTGGCGAAGTTCGTCAGTTCGTTCATATCTCAAGTCCCTCTAGAGGGTAAAATTCTGTGGCGAGGACAGGGGAGGGCACTGTCTTCGGGAGACGGCGCCTGGCACCCTTATTCCGCCGCCTGCGCGAAGCCGTCGCCGTCTTCCTCGACCTCGTCCATCGCGGCGAGTTCGACGTTGAGGCCCAGCGAGCGCATTTCCTTGACCAGCACGTTGAAGCTTTCGGGGATGCCGGCCTCGAACGTGTCGTCGCCCTTGACGATCGCCTCGTAGACCTTCGTACGGCCGACCACGTCGTCCGACTTCACCGTCAGCATTTCCTGCAGCGTGTAGGCGGCACCATAGGCCTGGAGCGCCCACACCTCCATTTCACCGAAGCGCTGGCCGCCGAACTGCGCCTTACCGCCCAGCGGCTGCTGGGTGACGAGGCTGTAGGGGCCGATGGAGCGTGCGTGGATCTTGTCGTCGACCAGGTGGTGCAGCTTCAGCATGTAGATGATGCCGACAGTGACCTTGCGGTCGAACTTGTCGCCCGTGCGCCCGTCGAACAGGTCCGACTGACCCGACGAGTGCAGGCCGGCCAGCTCCAGCATCGCCGACACGTCCGCTTCGCGGGCGCCGTCGAACACCGGGGTCGCCATCGGCACGCCGCGGGCAAGATGTTCGGCAAGATCGACGATCTGCTCGGCCGTGCGGCCTTCGATCTGGTCGGCATATTGCGGACCATAGGTCTCAAGCAGACGGGTCTTGACCGCATCCGGCATCTCGCCGCCCTGCGCGTTCGGATTGGCTTCACGCCAGTCCTCCAGCGCATGCTTGAGCTGCTGGCCAAGGCCGCGGGCAGCCCAGCCGAGATGCGTCTCGAAGATCTGCCCCACGTTCATGCGCGACGGCACGCCCAGCGGATTGAGCACGATGTCGACATGGGTGCCGTCCTCCAGGAACGGCATGTCCTCGATCGGCAGGATGCGCGAGATGACGCCCTTGTTGCCGTGACGGCCGGCCATCTTGTCGCCCGGCTGCAGCTTGCGCTTCACCGCGACGAAGACCTTGACCATCTTCAGGACGCCCGGGGGCAGTTCGTCGCCACGCTGCAGCTTGTCGACGCGATCCTCGAACTTCTCGACGATCAGCTTCACCGCTTCGTCATACTGCGCCTTGACGGCTTCGATGCCGGCCTGGCGGGTATCGTCAGCGACCGCGAACTTCCACCATTCATGACGCTCGACTTCGCCCAGCAGGGCCTCGTCGATCTCGATGCCCTTGCGCACGCCCTTGGGTGCGGCGGTGGCCGTCTGGCCCAGCAGCATTTCCTGCAGGCGGTTGAAGGTCGCGCGGTTGAGGATGGCGCGTTCGTCCTCGCGGTCCTTGGCGAGGCGGTCGATTTCCTCCCGCTCGATCGCCATGGCGCGCTCGTCCTTGTCGATACCGTGGCGGTTGAAGACGCGGACTTCGACGACGGTGCCAGCAACGCCCGGCGGCAGGCGCAGCGAGGTGTCGCGCACGTCGCTCGCCTTTTCACCGAAGATCGCGCGGAGCAGCTTTTCTTCCGGGGTCATCGGCGATTCACCCTTGGGGGTGATCTTACCGACCAGGATATCGCCCGGCTCCACCTCGGCGCCGATATAGACGATGCCCGCCTCGTCGAGGTTGCGCAGCGCTTCCTCGCCGACGTTCGGGATGTCGCGGGTGATGTCTTCCGGACCCAGCTTGGTGTCGCGGGCCATGACCTCGAACTCCTCGATATGGATCGAGGTGAAGACGTCGTCCTTCACGATCCGCTCGGAGATCAGGATGGAGTCTTCATAGTTGTAGCCGTTCCAGGGCATGAACGCGACCAGCGTGTTGCGGCCCAGCGCCAGCTCGCCAAACTCGGTCGACGGACCGTCGGCGATGACGTCGCCGGCCTCGATCAGGTCGCCCACCTTCACCAGCGGACGCTGGTTGATGCAGGTGTCCTGGTTGGAGCGCTGGAACTTCTGCAGCGTGTAGATGTCCACGCCCGACTGGCCGGGTTCGATGTCGCCGGTGGCGCGGATCACGATACGGGTCGCGTCGACCTGGTCGATGATGCCCGCACGGCGAGCGGCAATCGCGGCACCGGAGTCCCGCGCAACCGTGCCTTCCATGCCGGTGCCGACGAACGGCGCCTCGGCCCGGACCAGCGGCACGGCCTGACGCTGCATGTTCGATCCCATGAGCGCGCGGTTGGCGTCATCGTTTTCCAGGAACGGAATGAGCGAGGCCGCAACCGACACCAGCTGCTTGGGGCTGACGTCCATCAGGGTGATGTGGTCCTTGGGCGCCATCAGGAACTCGCCCGCTTCACGCGCCGAGATCAGGTCTTCGGCCAGCGTGCCGTCGGGGTTCAGTTCGGCGTTCGCCTGCGCGATGGTGTGCTTGGCCTCCTCCATCGCCGACAGATAGACGACGTCGTTCGTCACCTTGCCGTCGATCACCTTGCGGTAGGGCGTTTCGATGAAGCCATATTTGTTTACCCGGCTGAACGTGGCCAGCGAGTTGATCAGGCCGATGTTCGGGCCTTCGGGCGTTTCGATCGGGCAGATACGGCCATAATGGGTCGGGTGAACGTCGCGGACTTCGAAGCCGGCGCGCTCGCGGGTCAGACCGCCCGGCCCAAGCGCCGACACGCGGCGCTTGTGGGTGACTTCCGACAGCGGGTTGGTCTGGTCCATGAACTGCGAAAGCTGCGAGGAACCGAAGAACTCGCGCACCGCGGCCACGGCGGGCTTCGCGTTGATGAGGTCGTTCGGCATCACCGTCGACACGTCGACGCTCGACATGCGCTCCTTGACGGCGCGTTCCATGCGCAGCAGGCCGACGCGATACTGGTTTTCCAGCAGCTCGCCCACCGAACGCACGCGGCGGTTGCCGAGATTGTCGATATCGTCGATCTCGCCCTTGCCGTCCTTCAGGTTCACCAGTTCCTTGACCACGGCGAGGATATCCTCGGTGCGGAGCGTGGTGACGGTATCCTCGGCGTCGAGGTCGAGGCGCATGTTGAGCTTCACGCGGCCCACGGCCGAGAGGTCATAGCGCTCCGGATCGAAGAACAGGCCGGCGAAGAGGGCTTCGGCGGTTTCCTTCGTCGGCGGTTCGCCAGGGCGCATCACGCGGTAGATGTCGGCCAGCGCCTGATCGCGTTCCTCGGCCTTGTCGGCCTTCAGCGTGTTGCGAATCCAGGGGCCGGTGGTGACATGGTCGATGTCGAGCAGTTCGAGACGGTCGATGCCCGCCTTGTCCAGCTTCTCGAGATTCTCCGGCGACACTTCGTCGCCCGCCTCGATGTAGATTTCACCGGTCGACTCGTTGATCAGGTCATAGGCGCTGTAGCGGCCATAGACTTCCTCGGTCGGGATCAGCAGCGTTTCCAGGCCGTCCTTCTCCGCCTTGTTGGCGGCGCGGGGCGAAATCTTGTGACCGGCGGCGAACACGACCTCGCCCGACTTGGCATCGACGATGTCGAAGGCCGGCTTCTGGCCGCGCCACGCCTCGGCGGTGAACGGGATCTGCCAGCCGCCTTCGCCGCGGACGAAGGTCACCTTGTTGTAGAAATAGCCCAGCATGTCCTCGGGCGTCAGGCCCAGCGCATAGAGCAGCGCCGTCACCGGCAGCTTGCGCTTGCGGTCGATGCGGACGTTGACGATGTCCTTGGCGTCGAATTCGAAGTCGAGCCACGAACCGCGATAGGGAATGACGCGGGCGGCGAACAGATATTTGCCCGAAGAGTGGGTCTTGCCCCGGTCATGGTCGAACAGAACGCCCGGCGAACGGTGCATCTGCGACACGATGACGCGTTCGGTGCCGTTGACGATGAAGGTGCCGTTCTGCGTCATGAGCGGCATGTCGCCCATGTACACATCCTGCTCCTTGATATCCAGGACGGAGCGGGTTTCGGTGTCGGCGTCCACCTCGAACACGATGAGGCGCAGCGTGACGCGCATCGGCGCCGCATAGGTGATGCCGCGCTGGCGGCATTCCTCGACGTCATATTTCGGGTCTTCCAGCTCGTAATGGACGAAATCCATTTCGGCGGTGCCGGCGAAGTCGCGGATCGGGAAGACCGAGCGCAGGGTCTTTTCCAGGCCGGAGACATAGCCGATCGAGGGGTCGGAACGGAGGAACTGCTCATAGCTCTCCCGCTGGACTTCGATCAGGTTGGGCATCTGCACCACTTCGTGGATGTCGCCGAATACCTTTCTGATGCGCTTCTTCGCGCCGGTATTGCTGATCGTGGGGAGAGCTTTGGTCGCCATTGCGTATCCTGCCTGGTTGTTCGTCGCATTTTTTCGCATCGCAGCGAAAATTCAGCCTGGCCTGTCGATTTCCGGGGTGATTCGCCCCTTCATCGCCACGCAAAAAAGTGCGGGCCGGGACTGTCCGATCCGCACTGTCAGCGTCTTGTGACCCGCCGTTTTCGCCCAATCCCGCCGGTTCCGTGCGCTAAAAACGAAACCAGTCCCCGGGCGATCCGGGGGACGGTCCCAACTTCACCCGAAGGCGTTGCAGGGGCCGGATTTGAACAGCCCATATAGGACCGGCACCGTCCTTTGTGAAGGGGGTAAGCGCCTGATTCCGACTGGTTGCCGCATCAGGTCGTTGCTGTAGAGAGATCGGGTGATTCCCGCCCGCTTTCAACCCCTTCCATTCCTGGCGCGCCTGTTCGTGCATATGTGCTGCCCGTTCGCGCTGGCCATGGCGGCACCTGTCATGGCGCAGGAGGAAGAAGCCGGGCGGCATGTGGCTGACTCAAGGACGGTCCTGGTCACCGCACGCCGCGTGGCCGAGGCGGAGCAAAGCGTTCCGATCAGCCTCGTTCGCCTTGATGCGGTCGAACTGGAACGGCGCGGCATTGCCCGGCTGGCGGATCTGAGCGGCGTCGTGCCTCAGCTCAGCACGCCGACATTGGGCGCGTTCGGTGCGCAGGAGCCGATCATGCGCGGCGTCTTCTCTCCCATCGGGGCCGCGACGGTCGGCCTCTATGTGGATGATGTCCCGGTCCAGATCCGGTCGCTGGAGGTGGCGGGCAATCCCGACCTGCGCCGCTTCGACCTCGATCGGGTGGAGGTGATGCGTGGTCCGCAGGGCACGCTGTTCGGGGCCGATTCCATGGGCGGCACGATCCGCGCCCTGACCCGGCAACCCCGGCTGGAGGGTTGGGAACTGCGCGCCAGCGGCGAACTTGCGTCCGTCGCCGGAGGGGGGCTGAACCGGGAGGCGCAGGCGGCGCTGGGCGGCGCCCTGTTGCCTGGCCGGATCGGCGCGCGCGTCAGCGCTTATTATCGCCGCGATGCGGGTGTCGTCGATCGGTTCGATCCCGCGTCGGGCGCGCTGATCGAGAAGAATGTCGATCATGACGCGGCGATGGCCCTGCGTTTTGCCGCCAAGATGGCTCTTGGCGAGCGGCTGGAGCTGACGCCGTCATTATTCTACCAGCGGACGGCAAGAGGCGACCTGCCCTTTTACGAAAGCGGCCTTGGCCCCTTCCGTCAGTCCGCCAGCCTGCGTCAGCCGGGTCGCGACCGCTTCCTGTTGCCCAGCCTGACAGCGCGGCTGGAACTGGACGGCGCCACGCTCACCAGCGTCACCGCATGGCTGGATCGCCGCAACCGCCAGATCGTCGACTATTCCGGATATTTCGGGGAGATCGTCCTGGGCGGCATGATACCCGGCATCCGCACGCCGGGCGGCAGCTATAGCCGGACGACCGTCGACCAGTCCGTTTTCACGCAGGAGCTGCGCATGGCTTCGGCTGACCCGCAGGCGCCCCTTCGCTGGCTCATCGGCGGTTTCTACAGCCGGTCGCGGATCGTCATGGAACAGCGTGTCGTGGAACCGGGGATCGTCGATCTGGCGCAATCGCAGCTCGGCCTGTCGGTCGAGGAGATTTTCGGCCTGCCGCTTCTTCCCGGCGGACAGAGCTATCATAGCCGCCAGCAGATCGGTGAGCGTACGCTGGCGGCTTTCGCGCAGGCGAACTGGACATTCGCGCCCGGCTGGGAGGCGACGGGCGGCCTGCGTCTGTCGCATGATCCATTGCGCTTTCGCCTGATGTCGGAAGGGCCTTTTGCCGGCGGCCGCAACGTCACCGGGCCAAGGCGTCAAAGCGACACGCCCCTCATCCCCTATGCCAGCCTGTCTTGGCGGCCGGGGAAAGACAGCCTGATCTATCTGAGCGCGGGCAAGGGCTTTCGCGCCGGAGGGACCAATGGAACGGTGCCGGCGACCAGTTGCGCCGCCGATCTTTCGGCTCTGGGCCGTGCCGCCGCGCCGGACAGCTATGGCTCGGATGCGCTCTGGAGCTATGAGCTGGGGGTGAAGGCCGGCTTGGCCGATCAGCGGCTTCGCCTGTCGCTGGCGGCCTTTCGGATCGACTGGCGACGGATACAGCAGTCCGTTACCTTGCCCCATTGCGGCTTTTCCTATGTCGATAATCTGGGCGCGGCACGGAACCGCGGCGTTGAGCTCGCCCTGCAGGCCGAGCCGTTGCGGCGGCTGGCGCTGGATTTCTCCCTTGGCTTCGTCGATGCGCGCTTCCGCCGCAATGTCGGCCTTCCCGGCGCGGCGATCGTCGCCGTGGGGGACCGCATTCCCTATGTGCCGCGCTGGTCCGCGACAATGGCGGCGGAATATGGCCTGACCCTGCCGGGGCGTCTGGAAGGATTCGTCCGGACCGAATGGCGGCATGCGGGGCGCATCCGCCGCGCGCCCTCGACCCGGTCGATCGCCTATGATCCGCGGGTCTATGCCGGCGAGGCAAGCGACCTTCTGTTCCTGCGCGTCGGGCTGGGCCGCGACGGCTGGCAATTGTCGGTTTTTGCCGACAATCTGCTCGACAGCAGGACGCCGCTCTATCGCAATGCGGATCTGGTGCCGGTGACCGGATCACCGCTGCGCGAAATGGCGCAACGGCCGCGCACCCTTGGCCTGTCAGCCAGCATCGGCCTTTGATGGGCGCACCGATGCGATCAGAGGCGCCGCCGCCAGCGCCAGCGCGGCGTAAACCGTTATGGGCAGGGCATAGCCGCCGCCCGCCGCGCGCATCTGGTCCGTCCAGAGCGGCGCGAGCGCGCCCAGCAGGCTGACGACCGCGGTGTTGAGGCCAAGCAGTCGCGGGAACGCTTCGGCTTCTGTCAATTCGGCCAGCAGCATCGATCCCGACTGGCCCGGCAGCGCGCTCCCGACCCCCCAGAGCAGGACGAACAGCCAGACGCCCGCCCCGTCCCTCATGCCGGCGCCCAGCAGTGTCGCGGTTCCCATCGCCAGCAGCAGCGCCGTTGCGAGCAGGCTCCGCCGTGCGCCAAGCCGGTCCGCCAGCATGCCACCCGTCAGCAGCGCCGGCAGGCCGAGCAGATTGGCGCTGCTATAGGCCAGCACGGCACTGGACTGGCCGAAGCCCTGTTCCATCAGCCTGTCCACCGCCGCGAACAGCACTCCGTTGATGGCAAGCTGCAACAGGGTCAGCGCCAGCAGCAGCCGGAGGAAGTTCGCGTTCAGCAGGGCGGGGCGGATCGGGTTCCTATCCGCCGGTTTGCCCTCCGCGTCCGTCCGCTGGCCCGGGACGAGCAGGACCAGCAGCGGGCAGGCCAGCAGGATCGTCCCGACGCATAGCAGCATGGCGATGCGCCAGTCCCAATGCGCCATGGCGGCACCGACGAATGGCGGCACGATCGCGCCCGCGATGACGGCGGCGCCCAGGAAGACCGCGAGGGCCAGGCCGCGCCGTCGCGCATGATGCCGGGTGATGACGGCGATGCCCGGCACGATGGTCGATGCACCGACGCCAAGGCCCGACAACGCCATGCCGGCCATCAGGGCAGGCCGCTGTTGCGCCATGGCCGCCAGCGCGAAACCGGATGCGCTGAACAGGATGCCGGTCAGCAGCAACGGCCGGATGCCCAGCCTTTCCAGGGCCCAACCGGCCGCCAGGCTGGCAAGGCTCATCGCCAGCAGGAACAGGGTGATGCCGCCGCCGACGCTTCCGAAATCGGCTGCCATGCCGGGCAGGAGCACGCCCAGCGACATCAGTGTGCAGCCTTGCACCAGCAAGGTGATGGCCGCCAATGCGAAGACCGGAAGCCAGCCGCCGTATTTTGAACGGCCGGGGAGGGGGGGCGGATTGCGCGGCACGGCGGCAGCATTATCTGATTTTTCAGCGATTTGAATGGCCGAATGTCTGATCTGTGCAATGCGGCAAAGCAGAGTTGCGTATATTCCGCGTCGAGGGGGAAATTGGTAAATTTTGGGGCAGGGCTGTGATCCGCACGGAGGATATCTACGACGCTGCGATCGATGATGCGGCGTTCGGCCGGCTGGCTTTGACGCTGGCCGATGCGCTCGGTGCCCGTTCGGGCGTCCTGCATTGGGGACGCACCCCCCAGCATATCGCCGAAATTTCCTATTCCGGCTATTTTTCCGAAGCGCAGATGGCGCTTTATGACGAAGAGTTCCAGGGCGACGACCTATGGGGTATCGCGCTGGAGCGGGCCGAGACGGTCAATCGCGTCTGGAATGTCGAGGCTCTTGTTCCGGCCCCGACCTATGAGGCCAGCCGGATCTACAATGAGTGGATCAGGGGAATGGGCGACGACACCTTCCATTGCCTGGGCGGCGTGATCCAGAAGGATGGGACGACGGGGCATATCGGCCTGCATCGCGGCCGCGCGCAACAACCCTTCAGCGAAGCGGAACTGCGTGCGGTGCAAGACAGTATCGATCATATCGGCCGCATGTTCGCGATCCGCAGCAAGCTGGACCGCGCGCGCCATTATGGCCGGTCCCTGCATGCGACGCTCGACATGGTGGGTCATGCCGTCTTTACCCTTCGTCCCAATGGCGCGCTGATCGACTGCAATCATCTGGCCGACCTGCTTCTCCGCCGGGGCGACGCGCTCAGCTTGCGCCAGCGACAGCTGAAGGCGCTTGATCCGCGCGACGATGAAGCGCTGCAGACGGCGTTCCGCGCGGCGGCGGCGCGGCAGGGCGGGCAGGCAAGCGCCATCTTCGTCCACCGCGACCAGGGCCTGCCCTATGTGCTCTCGATCGCCGCGCTGCGGGTCGGCATGGAACGGCAGATCGTCGTCATCGCCACCGATCCCACCGACCGGGACATGAGCCTCGCCAGCCGCATCCGCGCGCTCTACGGCCTCACCAAAGCGGAGGCGGATGTGGCCGAGGCGCTCTGCCGCGGGCAGGGACTGGAGGAACTGTCGCAGGAACGCGGCGTGGCGCTCAACACGGTGCGGACGCAGATCAAGAACATCTATGTGAAGCTGGACTGCAGCCGCCAGTCCGAACTGGTCGCCCGCATCGGCGCGCTGCCGCGCCTCGGGATATTCGACGAAACGGAATAGGAGAGGACCCAGTCCCGCTTCAGGGCTTGGCAGGAGGCGTGACGGCCGGCGGGGGCGGCGTGATCTTCACCACTTCAAACCGCTCCTTCCGGCGCACGCCCGCCAGTTCCGGCGCAGTGGCGGGCGGGGGTGGAGCCGCCGCCTTCGGGTTCCGCTGAAGCATGCATTCATCCTTCTTGCCGCGCGGCGTCTGAAGACAATTCCAGAGCGCGCGCTGCAATCCCGTGGCGCTGTTGTGGATATAGGCGAAGGCCATGCTTTCCATCTGGTCGCCCGACAAGGGCAGGCCGCCCGGCGCGGTTCCCATCCGCCACGCCATGATCCGGCATTCCGGGCGTCCGGCGCAGAAGGTCTGCGCCATGGCGGGCCAATTGTCGGGGGAGGTGGCACGTCCCAGCTCGACCAGGAAGCTCCTGGCCCCCGGCGCGATGGCGATCAGCCGCACGCCGGCCATTGTCCGGCCCAGCGAATCCGTCCCGATCATCTGCTGGGGCCGGGCGGCGAGATCGGCCACAGTTCCGCCAGCCAGGACGAGCGGCGACGGGCCGGCAGGCGCATCCGGATCCCCCTGATGCGCGGCTGAAAGGCGCGCAATGCGCTGCACCAGCGGTTCGCCGTCCTCGCCTGCCCGACGGAAGGCGGGGGGCGTCCCCCACCAGCCACGCCAGCGGAAGAAAAGATGCGAGCCTACCGCCGTGATCTTGTCCAGACTGCCGCTCCAATAGGGCACGACCCAATCGGTGTGGTAATGGGTGGCATAGCCGACTGGCTTGTACACCTTGCCCGCCAGTGCCGACCGCGCAATGTCCCGCGCCCTTTCCCAGGCCGCCTGCGTTGGCGATCGGGCAAGCGCGCCGTCGCAGGTGAAGGTGAACTGACACCCCGTAGCGCGTTCCTGTCCCTGGAAGACCACGCCGCAGACCGTCTTGGGAAAGGCGGGATGCCGTACGCGGTTCAGCACGACCTGCGCGACGGCACGCTCGCCCACGGCATCATCGCCAGCCTCATAGAGTTGCGCGGCGGCCAGACAGTCCGTGGCGCGGGCGAAATCGATGGGCGAGCCGGAGAAAAGGAAGGGCCGCGCCGCGGGGTTGGGAAGGCGGGAAAAGGGGATGGTGGCGTTGAACGCCCGCGCCTGATCACGGCCCAGCGCATAGATTTCCGTCGGCGCCACCAGGGGTGGCGGGCTTGGCGCGTGCGCGGGCCGCACCGCTGCGGCCGCTTCCCGCCGCGGCTTGTTCAGGGGTATGCGCGTCTCCCACATGGCGACGAAAGCCGGAAGGCCGACGAACAGCATGAGCCAGAGCAGCCACATCAGGCGATGCGGCTGGCTGGTGAGATGTGCGTCGGTCATGCCCGGTCCGGCTCTCGCCTGCTTCCGGCTTTATTCGGGCAGGAAGTCGGGCACCGACAGATAGCGTTCGCCGGTGTCATAATTGAAGCCCAGAACGCGGCTGCCCGCCGGCAGTTCCGGCAGCTTCTGGTGAATGGCGGCCAGTGTCGCGCCGGACGAAATGCCGACCAGCACGCCTTCCTCCCGCGCGGCGCGGCGGGCGAACTCCTTGGCGTCGGCGGGATCGACCTGGATCACGCCATCCAGCAACTGGGTATGGAGGTTCGCCGGGATGAAGCCCGCGCCGATGCCCTGGATCGGGTGCGGGCCGGGCTGCCCGCCGCTGATGACATGGGACAGGGTCGGCTCGACAGCATAGACCTTGAGGTGGGGCCAAAGCTGTTTCAGTACCTGCGCGACGCCCGTGATATGGCCGCCGGTGCCGACGCCCGTGATCAGCGCGTCAAGCGGCGCGTCGACGAAATCCGTGGCGATTTCCTGCGCGGTGGTGCGCACATGCACGTCGATGTTCGCCGGATTCTCGAACTGCTGGGGCATCCAGCTATTGGGCGTCTGGTCGACCAGCTCCAGCGCGCGCTCGATCGCGCCCTTCATGCCCTTCTCACGCGGCGTCAGGTCGAAGCTGGCGCCATAGGCCAGCATCAGCCGGCGGCGTTCCAGGCTCATGCTCTCTGGCATGACGAGGATCAGCTTGTACCCCTTGACCGCCGCCACCATGGCCAGTCCGACACCGGTGTTGCCGGACGTCGGCTCGATGATGGTGCCGCCCGGTTTCAGGTCGCCCGACGCCTCGGCCGCTTCGATCATGGCGAGGGCGATTCGGTCCTTGATCGATCCGCCAGGGTTGGAGCGTTCGGACTTGATCCAGACTTCGGCGTCGCCGAACAGCCGGTTGACGCGGATATGCGGCGTGTTGCCGATGGTTTCCAAGATACTGGATGCCTTCATTGCACTTTCTCCTGCGTGGGCTCGGCCGCCCTTGTTTCGGGTGGGTCGAAGGTACGGGCAAGGCGGAGTTCTGGAAAGAGCTTCGCCCAGATAAGCGTGATCATTATGGCGCCGATGCCGCCGCTGATCACCGCCGCGACCGGGCCGACCAGCGCGGCAAGAAAGCCGGACTCGGCCTCGCCCAGTTCATTGGAGGCGGAAATGGTGAGTTGCGACAGGCTGGACACGCGGCCGCGCATCTGGTCGGGCGTGTGGAGCTGGATCAGCGATTGGCGGACATAGACCGACACCATGTCAGCCGATCCCAGCAGGATCAGCGCACCGATCCCGACTTCCGGCGCAATGGCGCGCGGCAGGAAGGCGGTGGAACCGAAGATGATGGTGGCGATGCCGAACAGGATGACCGCGCCCAGCATCTTGAGCCCGACCTCCGTCTTCATCGGGCGAAAGGAAAAGAAGAGCGCGGTGACGCCCGCGCCGATGCCGGGCGAGGCGGCAAGATGGCCCAGGCCCGCCGATCCGACATGCAATATGTCGCGGGCATAGACCGGCAGCAAGGCGGTCGCGCCGGCCAGCAGCACGGCGAACAGGTCAAGCGTGATGGTCGCCAGCACCAGCCGGTTGGTGCGGACATAGGTCAGGCCGTCGATCATCTGGCGCACCGGGTGGCGGGTGGCATCGCGGGGCGGCTGGGGAACAGGACCGATCAGCAGCATGCAGAGCAGGGCGACAGCGTACAGGCCCGACGCCATCGCATAGGCGCCCCAGGGCTGCATGGCATAGGCATAGCCGCCCAGCGCCGGACCGGCGATCATCCCCGTCTGCCAGACGACGCTTGAAATGGCGATGGCGTTGGGCAGCACCTCGCGGGGCACCAGATTGGGGGCGAGCGCACTGTAGGCCGGGCCGTTGAAGGCGCGGGCAACACCGACGATCGCCGCGATGCCGAAGATCAGCGGCAGGCTGACCCAGCCCTGATAAGTCGCAAAGGCCAGGGTTCCCGACGCCAGCACCAGCAGAAACAGGGTGCAGCGGGTAATCATGCGGCGGTCGAAATGGTCGGCCACCCAGCCCGTCACGGGAGTCAGGAAGAAGAGCGGCAGGAACTGGGCCAGCCCGATCAGGCCAAGCTGCGCGGAAGCCGCGCCCGTGCTCATCGTCTCGCGCGCGACATTATAGGCTTGCCAGGCCAGCACGATCATCATGCCATATTGCGCCAGCACGGCCGTCAGCCGACCCAGCAGATAAGCCCGAAAATTGCCGAAGCGCAGGGGATGGACGGGAATGGAGGGACTTCGCATGCGCTCTCCTTAGCGCTTGCACAATGATCCCCGCAACCACAGCGACAACGGAAAGGCGCAGCAATATTTGGGGCGGTGAAGGCTTGGCTTTAGGCGGCGTGGAGGGCGTTGGGACGGGAGGTTTGGATCATTTGTGGACGTCCACCGGCGGAAGCCTCTGCCCCAAAAGCGCGTTCAAGGTTGCTGATTGGAAGGAGGTTCGGTGCTAAATTCCTCACCTCCAATGATGGATGAAAGGGGATTTGACCCTGCAGGCACTAATACCCCACCGTCCAACCGCTTTTTAAATAAGCGATGAAGCCAAGGGATGTCGGAGAATATTCTGTGTGTCACGTCAGCTTCTGATGTGGAAATAAAATAACGTATTTTGAAGGTTTTGTTCAAATAATCTATCGATTCCGGATGATCCAAATTGGTGAACTTGACTGTAGTAGGGGTGGTTTCTCCATAAAATTCAAGGGCTATTTTGCTATTCTTGAAATGTTCAATATGTTCGGCCGCATTTGAACAACCTGCATTACGCTTCATACGCGCAATGATATAGTTGGTTACAGCATCTCCGGTACATCCGTCACCATATGTCAGCCCCTCATCAGGCTCAGCCCGGTAGAGCAACGTAAATGCTTTACCTAATCGTCCCATGTCTATGACAACAGCTTCGCCATGCATCCTTGCACGATAAGGAGCGGTTGCCATCGGACCCGACATCTCTCGCAAGGAAACCCGTCTAACTGCTGATCCAGAAAACTTATGGCCATTAACGTATATTTCTGTTGTTATTCTATAGCTGAATCGAGTTTCTCCGATTGAGCATCCCGACAGGGGCAACAAAAAAGCAAAGGCGAGCATGGAATAGTGAAATGTAGATCGTATTCCCATGCCGGCTTTCGTCCACAATATTTCTAACGAAATTCTATCTTATAACCAAAAAAAGGAGAGGTTAACGAATGTTACCTTGCGGCATTATCGCAATGAAAGCTGCCGGCTCGCTCTCCACCCAAATCAGCCAGCCCGGTAAGGGTTCTTCAGCGATCCGGCTGCAGCAGGATGCCGCTCACCGAACCATTGCGGACCGAGCACACGAAGGGCACGGCGCCGCTGTCGCCAGATGGGCGGACCTCGCCTTCGACTTCCCATCCGGTCGACATGGTGCTGGCGGCGATCCGTCCCAGGATCCTGGCGCCTGGCCCGGCTTCCTCCCGCGCCTTGGCGGCGCAGGCATTGCGTGCTGCCGTCGCTGTCCGGATCGGTCCGTAGCCGGGCGAAACATAGGGTTGGCGCCTTGCGTCGCGCTCGGCCTGGCGGTCGCGGGCGATATCGCTGGCGATCGCGGCGTCCGCAGCGCGGTGGAGGTCGCGATAATCCTGCGCGCGCACGGGCAAGGTCAGTGCCAGGCCCAGTGCGCTCATGGCCACGGCACTCGCGCGCATGGTGAAGATGATCGTCTCTCGCATGATGTTTCTCCCCCGCTTATTTGAACAGGCTGCCCAGGATGCCGCGCACCAGTTGCCCCGCAATTCCGCCCGACCTGCGGCTCGACCCGCCAAAGACCGCGCGGCCCAGTTCATTGGCGACCTGACGCCCGACCGATGAGGCGGCCGAGCGGGTGGCGGACTGGATCGCCTTGTCGAAGGATGATGGCCTGGCGGCTTCGCGCGCGGCGGCGGCGTCCTGCCGGGCCTGTTCCTTGAGTTCAGCCTCGCGCTGTTTGGCCTCGACCTTGGCCTGCGCGGCGGCGGCCCTGTCGGCTTCGGCCTGGGCCTTGGCGGCCTGTGCCGCGGCGACAGCGGCCTGACCTTTCGCGGCAAGGATCTCCTCTGCGGATTCGCGGTTGACCGACATGTCATATTTGCCGGCGCAGGGGGATATGGATTGGATGATCGCCCGTTCCTTCGCATCGAGCGGGCCAAGGCGCGAGCGGGGCGGCGCAATCAATGTGCGCTGGACGATGCCGGGCGATCCGTCCTCCTGCAGCAGCGACACCAGTGCCTCCCCTACCTTGAGTTCGGTGATCGCGGTTTCGACGTTCAGGTCCGGATTGACGCGGAAGGTATCCGCCGCTGCCTTGATCGCCTTCTGGTCGCGGGGGGTGAAGGCGCGCAGGGCGTGCTGCACCCGGTTGCCGAGCTGGCCCGCGACATCCTCCGGAATGTCGATCGGGTTCTGCGTCACGAAATAGACGCCCACGCCCTTGGAGCGGATCAGGCGCACGACCTGCTCGATCTTGTCGGTCAGCGCCTTGGGCGCATCGTCGAAGAGGAGATGGGCCTCGTCGAAGAAGAAGACGAGCACCGGCTTGTCCGGATCGCCCACTTCGGGCAGCGTCTCGAACAGTTCGGAAAGCAGCCAGAGCAGAAAGGTGGCGTAGAGCTTGGGGCTCTGCATCAGCTTGTCGGCGGCCAGGATGTTCACATAGCCGCGCCCTTTCTCGTCGACCTTCAGCATGTCGTGAATGTCGAGCGCCGGCTCGCCGAAGAAATGATCGCCGCCCTGCGCATCAAGCTGAAGCAATTGCCGCTGGATCGCGCCGACGCTGGCCTTGGTCACATTGCCGTAGCGGGCGGAGAGGCTGTCGGCATTTTCGGCGCAATAGGTCAGCATCGCCTGCAGGTCGCCCAGGTCGAGCAGCAGCAGCCCTTCCTCATCGGCATATTTGAAGGCGATGGAAAGCACGCCCTCCTGTGTCTCGTTGAGGTCCATCAGGCGGGAAAGCAGCAGCGGTCCCATTTCGCTGACGGTGGTGCGGATGGGATGTCCCTGTTCGCCATACAGATCCCAGAAGATGGCGGGGTTGTCGGCATAGCTGTAATTGTCGATGCCGATTTCCCGGGCGCGGGCGACCAGCTTATCGGCATTTTTCGCGGTGGGGGAACCGGCCATGGAAATGCCCGCCAGGTCGCCCTTCACATCGGCGAGGAAAACAGGGACGCCCTGCGCGGAGAAGCCCTCGGCAATGCCCTGGAGCGTCACGGTCTTGCCCGTGCCGGTCGCGCCGGCGATCAGCCCGTGGCGGTTGGCCCGGCGCAGGTTCAGCGTCTGGGGGATGCCGCCGTCCTTGTCCGGCGCGCCAAGGCCGATGAAGATGCCGTCGCTCATTTCGCGTCATTCTCCCAAAAGGTGACGGGTCGCGCCCACCGGAGTCTGCCGTCCCTTTGTAGAGGCGAGGCAGCCCTTCCGGCAAGCGCGACCCGTAACGATCGGCTGGTTTTCAGTTCTTTGCCCGACGGGCGGTGCGCGCCTTATTTGTCGCGCAGCCGCACCGGCAGGAACACGGCCGGCTGGCCGCGCCGCAGCACCTGAAGCAGGATCGCGCTGCGGCCTTGCGCCGACACCGCCTTCACCTGCGCGTCGAGTTCCGCCTGGGTGGCGACGGGGCGGTTGTTCGCGGTGATGATGACATCGCCGCGCCGCAGCCCCTTGGCGCCCGCATCGGTCGAACCGTCGACGGCGGTGATCACGATTCCCCGCGTATCGGCCGCGATGCCGAGCTGGCGGATGATGGTCGAGGTCAGCGGAATGGCCGAAATGCCGAGCGACTGCTGGCTGGCCTGCCCGTTGCTGGACGGGTTGTCCGGCTGCTGGCTGAAATCATCGTCCTGGCTCTGGGCGAAGGCGTTGAGTTCGTCTTCCGACGGGCGTTCGCCCACGACCGCCGTCACCGACTGGCGCTGGCCGTTACGCAGCAGCACGATGGGGACGCGCGCGCCGATCGGCTGGGAAGCCACGATGGAGGACAGGTTCTGGTCCGGCGTCACTTCCTGGCCCGCGACGCTGACGATCACGTCGCCCGCCTTGATCCCGGCCTTGTCGGCGCCCTTGCCCGGCTCCACGCCCTGGACGAACTCACCGCGATTCTTGGCGAGACCCAGGGAATCGGCCAGATCCTCGCCCAGAGGGCTGATCTGGATACCCAGATAGCCGCGCTTGACGGCCTGGCCCTTGCGCAGGGTGTCCACAATGGGTGCCGCCTGTTCCGAAGGAATGGCGAAGCCGATGCCGACATTGCCGCCGGAGGGCGAGAGGATCTGGCTGTTGATGCCGATCACATTGCCGCGCATGTCGAACATCGGGCCGCCGCTATTGCCCTGGTTGATCGACGCGTCGGTCTGGATGAACTTGTCGTAGGTGCCCCCGGTGCCGCGATGCACGGCGGAGATGATGCCGGCCGTCACCGTGCCCGACAGGGCGAAGGGATTGCCGATGGCGATCACCCAGTCACCGACGCGCGCCTTGGTGCTGTCGCCGAACTTGACGAAGGGCAGGGCCTTCTTCGGCTCGATCTTGAGCACGGCGATGTCGGTCGCGGGGTCGCGGCCCACCAGCTTGGCGGGATATTCCTCGCTGTTGGTCAGCGTGACGGTGATGGAATCGACGCTCGCGCCTTCCGCTCCGGCCGACACCACATGGTTGTTGGTGACGATATAGCCGTCAGCCGAAATGATGAAGCCCGACCCCAGCGATTGCGCCTGTCGGGTCTGGGGCTTTCCGCCCGGAGCGCCGAACAGGTCGCCAAAGGGCGTGCCGGCAAAGGGGTTCTGCACCTGGACGCGCTGCTTGGTGGAAATGTTGACCACCGCCGGTTGCAGCTTTTCGACCATGTCGGCCAGGCTCGCCGGGGCGCCGGCCGGCGCAGCGGCTTGCATGCCCTCATTCTGGGCGATCTGCGCGCCGACATTCGGGCTGGAGGTAACGGCTATGGCGGTGCCGCCGAGCAGCAGGGCGCCGGTAATGGCATAAGCGTAACGCACTCGTGACGGTCCTCTCATGAACTTGGCGAAGGAAAGGCGGGACTCTGCGATGAGCGGGATGCGCCGCCTAGCCTTAACCCTCATTGAATGACGCTGGTTCCGTAATGAAATCAGTGTCCCTGGAACTGCTTCAGGAAATCATTGTCCCGGGAAAGGACCATCGTGGTCGACCCCTGCCGGTCCGGAGCGAAAGTATAGCGATAGGCCTGCATGGCGCGATAGAAATCATAGAATTGGGCGTCCTTGCCGAAGCTTTCCGAATAGATGCGGGCGGCGTTGGCATCCGCTTCGGCGCGGATGATCTGCGCCTGCTTCGCGCCCTGGGCGCGGATGGTGAGCGCTTCCTGCTCCCGCGCCGTGCGCATGCGGGTGAACGCGCTTTCCAGCGGCGCGCCGTCGGGCAGGTCGGCGCGCTTGATCCGCACATCGACGATCTGCGCGCCATATTGCCGGGCGACGCGATTAAGGCCCGCCTCGATATTGTCCATCACCTGGCCCCGTTCAGGGGAGAGCAGCGCCGCGAAAGGCCGCTTGCCCAGTTCGTTGCGCAGCGCGGAGCCCAGAATCGGGCGCAGCGCGTCCGACACCCGGTCTTCGCTGCCCGCCGCGATGTACATGCGCAGCGGATCGACGATGCGGTACCGGGCGAAGGCGTCGACCTGGAGGCGCAACTGGTCGGTGGAAAGCACCTGCTGCCGCTCCATCTCCACCGACAGGACGCGCTTGTCGATCCAGACGACCTGGTCGATGAACGGCCAGCGCAGGATGATGCCCGCGCCGGTCTTGCCGAAATCCTCGTTCGGGCGATAACGGTTGATGATCTTCTTGGGATCGCCAAAACGCACGATCACGCCCTGCTTGGTTTCGGGCACGATGGCGATGGTGCTGCCGATCAGCAGCAGCGCGGCGATGGCGAGCAGCGCCAGCGCGACGGGATGGCGGACAAGGTTCTGCATCACTGGCCCTCCACGGTCGCGCTGCCCTGCGCGGCAGTGCCCTGCGCCCGGCGCTTGAGTTCGGGAAGGGGCAGATAGGGCGTGACATTGCCGCTTTCGACGATGGTCTTGTCGACGTTCGACAGAACACCCTCCATGGTTTCATAATACATGCGGCGGCGGGTGACGTCGGGCGCGAGCCTGTACTGCTCATAGACCTTGTCGAAGGCGGCGGCTTCACCCTGCGCCTTGGCGGTCACCTGCTGCGCGGCGGCGCGGGCTTCGTTGAGATAGGTCTGCGCCGTCTGCTGCGCCGCGGACACCGCCTTGAACGCGTCGTTGACGGCGGTCGGCGGATCGGCCTGCTTGATCGCGACGCCCTGCACCCGGATGCCGGAACGGTAGCCGTCCAATATTTCCTGCATCCGCTGCTCGACCTGCTGCTCGATCTCGGTACGACCGGCGCCCAGCGCATCCTCCAGGCTGACGCTGGCGACGACGGAGCGCATGGCGCTTTCGGCGACTTCACGCACGGATGAGTCCGGGTCGGAAAGCTGGAACAGGTAAAGTTCCGGGCTGCGGATGTTCCAGCGCACCGAATAGGCGAGGTCGATGATGTTCTGGTCGCCGGTCAGGACCAGATTCTCGCTCTCTGCCCGGGTCGAACCGATGTCTATGGTGCGGATTTCCTCGACATCCACGGTCGTCACATTCTCCAGCGGCGCGGGCAGCGTCAGGCTGATGCCGGGGGAGAGGGTACGGCTGTATTTGCCCAGCAGGGTGACGACGCCGCGCTCCTGCGGACCCACGCGGTGGAAACAGGTCAGGACCAGCCACAGCACCACCAATATGCCGATGGCGGCGGGCCACAGTGCCTTGCCGGACGGGCGTGGCGGCAGATTGCCGAAGCCGCCGCCGCCCTGGCCGAAGCTTTCCTTGCTGCGGCGGAGCAGTTCCTCGATCGCCGAAGGGCCCTTGGCGCCGGGGCGTCCCGGCTGGGTCCAGGGGTTGCGCGGTCCATCGCGCCCCTTGCCTTCGTCGCCCTTGCCCTGGCCGTCACTGCCGTCCGGGCCGTCGCCCTTGCCGCCCCACGGACCCTGGACCATGGCGTTCGCTATGTCCGGTATCCACCCGAAAAATCTCTTCATGCCCTCTCTATAGGTAGGCTCTCCGGCGAAAAACAGTGCCCATCGCAACGATTATTGTTTCGAATGATGTCGGTGGCGAAGAAAAACGGCCGCCTGCCGGTTTCGTCCGATGAGGAAATTCCCTAGATGGCCTGCCATGACTCAGCTTGAAGATTTCGCCGCCCGCCTGAAAACGCTGACCGACGGCCGCGCCAGCGCGCCGCGCCTCAAGGACGGGGTGATGTCGCTGGCGCTGGACGTGGCGGGCCTGTCGCCCGAGCAGCGTGATGCGGTGGCCGCCGCGATCCGCGAGGGCGGGCTGGCCGTGCCCGGCGTCGATGATGTGCGCATCGCCATGACGGCCGAGCGCAAGCCGCTGAGGATCGTTGCCGTCGCATCGGGCAAGGGCGGGGTCGGCAAATCGACCCTCTCGGCCAATCTTGCGGTCGCGCTGCGGCGGCTGGGGGTGAAGGTCGGACTGGTCGACGCCGACATTTACGGCCCCTCGCAGGCGCGCCTGATGGCGAGCGAGGACAGGAAACCGCAGGCGCGGGACAAGCAGCTTATCCCGGTGCAAAGCCCCCTCGGCATTCCGATGCTGTCCATGGGACATCTGGTCGAACCCGGAAAGGCGCTGGCCTGGCGCGGGCCGATGGCGGGCAATGCCCTGGCCCAGCTGATCGAGGCGGATTGGGGCGATGTGGAACTGTTGATCGTCGACATGCCGCCGGGCACGGGCGACGTCCAGCTTTCGATGGTGCAGAAGCACAAGCCGGTCGGCGCCGTCATCGTCTCCACGCCCCAGGATCTCGCGCTGATCGACGCGGTCCGGGCGGTGAGCCTGTTCGAACAGACGCAGGTGCCGATCATCGGTCTGGTCGAGAATATGGCCGGCTATGCCTGTCCCCATTGCGGGGAAATGTCCGATCCCTTCGGGCAGGGCGGTGCGGAAGCCGCCGCCGGGGAGATGGGCATGCCCTTCCTGGGGCGCATTCCGCTGGCCATCGACATTCGTCGCCGCTCCGATGCGGGCGATCCTCCTGCGGCCGACGCGGATGGGTACGGCGCCACCTTCCGCGCCATTGCGGAGAAGGTTGCGGCCTGGCTGGAGGGCAGGGCGGGCTCTTAAGCCTCGCCCGTGGTTGGGGGAACGGCTTGCGTCCCTCCCGCGTCCTTCCCATGTCATGGTAAATATGGAGGACCGCTGCATGCCGCTTACCGACGCGCAGGACATAGCTGATCTGTTGAACGAAACCCGCACCATAGCGCTGGTCGGGATTTCCGACCGGCCCGACCGGCCGAGCTATGGCGTGATGAAGACGCTGCAGGATCACGGTTATCGCGTGCTGCCGGTCAATCCGCAGATCGCCGGCGAGCATGTCCATGGCGAATTCGTCTGGGCCAGCCTGTCGGACATCGGCGTGCCGATCGACATGGTCGACATCTTCCGCCGCAGCGAGGCGGCGGGGGATGCGGTGGACGATGCCATAGCCGCCGGGGCCAAGGCCGTCTGGATGCAACTGGCCGTGATCAATGAGGCGGCCGCCGCCAGGGCGGAGGCGGCGGGACTCAAGGTGGTCATGGATCGCTGTCCCGCGATCGAGATACGCCGCCTCCGGCTCGACCCGGTCACGAACCGTTCGGCAGGCGCGCAATAGGGCTTTGCAGAGCTTCCAAGCCTCTTTATCAGCGGTTTCATGGGGCGCGCACCGCGGAAGCAGGGTCAGCAGACGAAAAGGGGCTTGAACCGGCGCAGCCTGCTTGTCGGCGGGGGCGCGACGGCGGGGCTTTTGCTGGCATGGGCGGTATGGCCCCGATCCTATCGCCCCAATCTCAACACCGCGCCGGGTGAGACGGCCTTCAACGCATTCCTGAAGATCGACCGGACCGGCCAGGTGGTCGTGATCGTGCCGCAGACGGAGATGGGGCAGGGCGTCACCACCCTGCTGCCGCAGATACTGGCGGACGAACTGGGGGCGGACTGGCGAACCGTCGGGGTGCAGAGCGCGCCGATCGGCCCGCTCTATGCCAATGTCCTGCTGGCGCGCGAATGGCTGGCCAGTGACTGGAGCCGGCTGGCGGGCGGAGCGGGCGAATGGACCATCGACCAATATGCGATCCGCCGCGCCCTGATGCTGACCGGAGCGGGCACGTCGATCCCGATGTTCCACCAGGCCTATCGGGAGGCGGGGGCGGCGGCGCGGGTTCTGCTGTGCAAGGCGGCGGCGGCCCGCTGGGACGTCGCCTGGGAAAGCTGCGATATCCAGAACGGCATCATTTCCGACGGCGGACAGCGCAGATTGAAGCTGGGCGAGGTGGTGGAGGATGCGGCCACCTACGACCTGCCTGAGATCCTGCCCTTCCGCCAGTCGGAGGTGGACCGGCTGGCGGGGCAGGAACTGCCACGGCTCGACACCCCGTCCAAGATCGACGGCAGCCATAATTTCGCGGCCGACATCCGCCTGCCCGACATGGTCTTCGCCTCCATCCGCCAGGGTCCCATCGGCGACGCCGTCCTGAAAAGCGTCAATGAGCGGACGGCGAAATCCGTCACCGGATTCCTGAAGCTGGTGCGGCAGGAACGCTGGGTCGCGGTGGTGGCCAGCAACTGGTGGGCGGCAAACAGGGCGCTGGACCTGGCCGATCCCCTCTTCGCGCTGTCCGGCAAGCCGGTGGACAGTGCCGGGATCCAGGCAACGCTGGAGCAGGCCTTTTCCGGTTCCGGCGAACGGCTCTACGCGCAGGGTGATCTGGGGCCGCTGTTCGAGGATGCGACCATCCTCGCCAGTGAATATAGGGTGGCTCCAGGGCTGCACCTGGCGCCGGAGCCGATGTGCGCCACCGCCCGGATCAGCGAGGACAGCGCGGAGGTGTGGATGGCGACGCAGGCGCCCGGCCTGGCGCGCGCCGCCATCGCCCGCGCGCTGGGGCTGCCGGCGCAGGCGGTAACGCTATACCCGCTGCATGCCGGCGGGGGCTATGGACGCCGTATGGACTTCGACGCGGGCGTGCAAGCCGCGCTGCTTTCCCGCGAAATGGGGCGTCCCGTGCAACTGCTCTGGTCCCGGCTCGAGGATGTGATCCAGGACCGGCCCAGCGCCCCCGCCCATGCGCGCATGGCGGGCAAGCTGGGTCGCAACGGAGCGGTCGAAGGCTGGTCGGCGAAGGTTGCCGCCCCCTGCGCCATGACCCAGACATGGGCGCGCATCGCCCATGGCAAACCCGCATATGAAGCCAGCGCCGATGCCGCCGGCACGTCCACCCGGCTGGCGGTGGCGGGCATGGAACTGCCCTATGCCGTGCCCAATTGGGCGGTGGATCACTTTCCGGCCGATGTCGGCCTGCCCCTGGGGTTCGCGCGCGGCAACGCGCATCTGCACGGCGCTTTCTTCACCGAAAGCTTCATGGACGAACTTGCCCATCAGGCGCAGATGGAGGCGATGTCCTTCCGCATCCAGATGCTGGGCGGCAATCCCCGGCTCGCACATTGCCTGACCACGGTGGGCGCGATGGGCGGCTGGCAGGGCGGCATAGAGGGAAGCGGGCAGGGGCTGGCGGCGCATGTGATGAACGGCGCCTTCATCGCCGTCATGGTGGAGGCGGGCATAGCCGAGGGCAAGCTCCAGGTGTCGCGGATCATCGCTGCCGTTGATGGGGGGGAGCAGATCAATCCCGACGTCGCCAGACAGCAGGTCGAAAGCGGCCTGATCCACGGCCTGGCCTTCGCCATGGGTGCGTCCGTCCCCTATGCGAAGGGCATGCCGACGCGGGCGATTCTGGGCCGCATGGACCTGCCCCGCCTCGGCGATGTGGGAGAGGTTACCGTTGAACTGGTGCGCAGCACCGCGCCCCCCGCCGGGCTGACCGATCTCGGCGCCCCGCTGGTGGCGCCCGCTGTCGCCAATGCACTGTTCACCACCGCCGGGCGGCGTTTCCGCACCGTGCCCCTGCTGATGGAAGGGTGAAGCCTGTGGGCAAGATCGGCCTGCTCCTTATCAATCTCGGCACGCCCGATGGCCCGGACCCTGCGTCGGTGCGGCGCTATCTTGCCGAATTCCTGTCCGACCGCCGCGTCGTGGAAATCCCGCCATTGCTGTGGCAGCCGATATTGCGCGGCCCGATCCTGCTGACGCGTCCCAGGAAATCCGCCCATGCCTATCGCCAGGTCTGGATGAAGGAGGGGGGACCGCTCGCGGTTTACACGCGCGATACCGCCCACGCCATGCAGGAACGGATGGGTCCGGACGTGATGGTGGATTGGGCGATGCGCTATGGTAATCCGGCGGTCGGCGCGCGGCTGGAAGCCATGGTCGCCGCCGGGTGCAATCGCATCCTTCTGGCACCGCTTTATCCCCAATATTGCGCGGCGACGACGGCCAGTGCGCTCGACGCCGCCTATGCCGCGCTCGCAAAGATGCGGGCGCAACCGGCGATCCGCACGCTGCCGCCCTATCATGTCGATCCGGCTTATATCGAGGCGCTGCGCGCATCGACGCAGGCGCAACTCGCCTCGCTGGATTTCGCGCCGGACCTGCTGATCGCCAGCTTCCACGGCATGCCGGAGCGCACAAGGCAATTGGGCGATCCCTATCGCGACCAATGCGTCGATAGCGCAAGGCTGCTGGGCGAGGCATTGGGGCGGGAGGTGCGCGTCACCTTTCAATCGCGTTTTGGCCCTGCGAAATGGCTGGGTCCGGCGACGGATGAGGTGCTGCGCCAGCTCCCTTCCGAAAATGTCCGGAATGTTGCTGTCCTGACCCCCGGATTTTCGGCGGACTGCCTGGAAACCCTAGAGGAAATCGCCATTCGCGGTAAAGAGGACTTTATCGCTTCCGGCGGTAATAATTTTGTCCATTTGAGTTGTTTGAACGCGTCTTCGGACGCTATTAATCTGTATGAAGATCTGGCCCGTCGCGAACTGGCTGGCTGGTTGGAGAGATAAGTTTCGTCCCGTTTTTTGAAGGAGAGCCACCATGAGCAAAGTTGCAGTCGTCACGGGCGGAACACGTGGAATTGGCGAGGCAATCAGCCTGGCCCTCAAGGAGATGGGGTTCACGGTCGCGGCCAACTATGCCGGCAATGACGCCAAGGCGCAGGCCTTTTCGGAAAAGACCGGCATAGCCTCCTTCAAATGGGACGTGGGCGACCACCAGGCCTGCCTGGACGGCTGCGCGCAGGTGACAGAGGCGCTGGGACCGATCGATGTCGTGGTCAACAATGCCGGCATCACGCGCGACGGCGTGCTGGCGAAGATGAGCTTTGACGACTGGAACGAGGTGATGCGCATCAATCTGGGCGGTTGCTTCAACATGGCGAAGGCGACCTTCGGGGGAATGCGGGAACGCGGCTGGGGCCGTTTCGTCAATATTGGTTCGATCAACGGCCAGGCGGGCCAATATGGTCAGGTCAACTATGCCGCCGCCAAGTCGGGCATCCATGGCTTCACCAAGGCGCTGGCGCAGGAAGGCGCAAAATATGGCGTCACCGTCAACGCGATCGCGCCGGGCTATATCGATACGGACATGGTTGCCGCGGTGCCGCCGCCGGTGCTGGAGAAGATCGTGGCCAAGATTCCCGTCGGCCGCCTGGGCCGCGCCGAGGAAATAGCCCGTGGGGTCGCCTTTTTCTGCAGCGAGGACGGCGGTTTCGTGACCGGCAGCACGCTGTCGATCAATGGCGGCCAGCACATGTACTGATGGAAGAGGAGGGGCGTTCCCAAGGCGCTTCGGCGTCGGCGACATCGCCCTTCGCTCCGCCGGTCAAGCGCAGCGTGACCATTGCGGGCCATCAGACCGCGATCAGCCTTGAGCCGATATTCTGGCAAGCCCTTCGCACGGCCGCTGCGCGAGAGGGTTTGCCGGTAAACGCGTTGATCGCGCGCATAGATGTGGCCCGCATGGCGGCGGCCGACCCACCCAACCTTGGCAGCGCCATAAGGTGCTGGCTCTTCGACGATACTATACGATCATAAAATAATAATTATTCGCAATAGCGTTGACTCTGCGAACAAGTCGCAATAGCAGGCCCCTCAAGTTTCAAGAAAGGGGTTCTGTTTTCATGTCCAAAGCACTGTCACGGCCTTCCTTCCTGGCGCTGAGCTGCGTCGGCGCCATGGCGTTCGCATCGTCCGCCCAAGCCCAGGATAATGCGCAGGGGCCCAGGCTCGGCGGGATGACGGTCACCGATACGGCGATCGACGAATCCCCCGTCAAGGTAGAGAAGGCCGAATCGCCCAAATATACTCGCCCGCTGCTCGATACGCCTCAGACCATCACCGTGATCGGCAAGGAAACCATCCAGCAGCAGAACCTGCTGACGCTGCGCGAAGTGCTGTCCACGGTTCCAGGCATCACCTTTGGCGCTGGCGAGGGCGGCTTCGGCTATGGCGATCGCATCATCCTGCGCGGGCAGGACGCGAAGAACGACGTGACGGTCGATGGCGTGCGATCCGGGGCATTCCTGAACCGCAACGAAGTCTATAATATCGAGCAGGTTGAAGTCACCAACGGCGCCAATTCGGTCATGAACGGTGGCGGTTCGGTTGCCGGCACGATCAACCTGGTTACGAAGCGCCCGCTGGCCGACGACCAGATCATCCTCAATGCAGGGATCGGCACCGACAACTATTATCGCGCGACCATCGATGCGAACAAGCGTGTCAACGACCTGATCGCGGTGCGCCTCAATGCCGTCTATCACGCCAATGACGTGCCCGGTCGCGATGTCGAGGATTACAAGCGCTGGGGCGTCGCGCCCGCCATCACGATCGGTATCGACAGCCCGACCAGCCTGACGCTGCAGGGGGAATATCTGGATGACAAGGCGATGCCGCAATATGGCATCCGCTATTTCCCGGCGCTGGGCGGCATCCTCAAGCAGTTCGACCGTTCCGGCTATTACGGCTTCGCCAATCTGGACCGGCAGGACAGCAAGACCAAGTCGTTGCAGGCGATCTTCAGCCATGCCTTCAGCGATACCGTCAAGGTCCGCAACCTGACGCGCTACGAACATATCCGCCAGGATACGGTGACCAGCCAGCCGAACGGCGTCTTCTGCCTCGACAACGGCACGGCGGCCGGCTTCAATCCGGACACCGGCGGCGCCTGCACCCAGCGCATCGGGACAACAGCGGCGGGCGAGACGTTGACCATTCCGGTGGGCTATTATGTACCGACGGGCGGTCGCGGGAACCAGCGTTTCATCACCAATGAGACCGCCTATAACCAGATCGACCTCAGCGCCGATTTCGACACTGGCGGCATCGGCCATACGCTGGTCATCGGCGGCTCTGCCTTGTGGGAGCGTTACGACCAGTTGCAGGGCAGCCTGGGCCGCACCGCAAACGGCTTCGATCCCTATGCCGCGCCCTTTACGGCCCCGGCAACCGGCGCGGGTGCGGCCAACCCGGCCTATAATGCCGCCGCCAGCCTGGGCTTCTACTTGCCGCTGGTGAACATAGCCGATCCGTCGTCGGGCATCGTCGGCCCGGCCGCGACCACCGGCCTGGCGCGCGCCTATGGCAGCAACAATTATGTCGGCCCCGTCAACTTCACCCTCGGCACGCATAATGTGGGCGAGCAGACCAGCTATGCCGCCTATCTGTTCGACACGATGAAGTTCACCGACTGGTTCGAGATCAACGGCGGTATCCGTTATGAGAAGGTCCGGGGCTTCAACCGCACCTTCACCTACAACACGACCGGCGGGTCGGCGCAGCTCGGCCAGATCAGCACGGTCGGCAACCGGCTGGAGATCGATGACAATCTCTTCTCCTTCCGCGTGGGCGCTGTCGTGAAGCCGACGCCGGACACCAGCCTGTATGTCGCTTTCGGCAACTCCAAGCTGCCATCGAAATCGTCGGTCGACGGCAGCTGTACGGCGGACAATGTGGCCGGCGGTGGCGGCTCCTGCAATGTCAGGCCCGAGACCACGAAGAATTACGAGATCGGCGCGAAGGCGGACCTCTTCGACAAGCAGTTGCTGCTGACGCTGGCGCTGTTCCGCAATGATCGCAACCAGATCAAGGTCGTGTCAGGCGATCCGCTTCTGCCTGATCAGGCGACGGACGGTTTCCAGCGGGTGCAGGGCCTGTCCTTCGGCGCGTCGGGCAACATCACCAGCAACTGGACCATTTCGGCCAACTACATGTATCTCAAGAGCAAGATCAAGCAGGGCGTCTCCGACTATTGCCTTGCCCATCCCGGCGCGACCGATCCGGCAGCCGGCACCTGCGCGAACAGCACTGCCTTCCCCGATCCGACTGCGGGCTATTCGCTGACCAACACGCCGAAGCATTCGGGCAGCCTGTTCACCACCTACCGCTTCGGCTTTGGGCTGGAGCTGGGCTATGGCCTGACCTATCAGGGCAGCTTCCTGATGAACCAGCCTAGTCTCGCCCAGCTCGTCGCCAACAGCTATGTCGGCTACCGGGTGCCCAGCTACACCATTCACCGTTTCATGGCGTCCTATCCGATCACGGAAAAGCTGAAGGCGCAGGTGAACGTGCAGAACTTCACCAACGAGAAATATGTGACCACCGTTCGCACCAACATCAACAACAGCTGGGCGCAGCCGGCCCCGACCCGATCGGCCGTGTTCAGCCTCAACTACATGTTCTGACGATCCTGTCCCCCGGCAATCGTCCCTTGCCGGGGGACACGGGCGGGTGGCGATGCACTCCTATCCTCCTCGGGTCGCCACCCGCCCGATCCCATATAAAGATGCGATTGAGTAGCATTAGGATTCGCGTTATGGACGGCCTTCGCCTGCACGGCGGCAAAGGGGATCTGGCATGCTTCGCGTAGCAGATAGATTTGTGGAAGAGGGTGGGGAAAATGGGGTTGTCCCCCTGTCTGCCGCGCGGCCATCCCTTTCCAGCGTGCCGGCTCAACTCGACGCTGCTCCGGCCCGCTATGGTGCCCGGAGCGGGGTGAACGTCCCCGCCATCCTTGTCATCCTCCTGCTTCATGCCGTGATCATCGCCGCGCTGGTCCATGCCCGCCATCATGTGCATCGGATGCGGGAAGCCCGGCTGTCGGTCGTGAATCTCATGCCGCCGCCGCCGCCTCCATCTGTGAAGGCTCCGCCGCCCCCGCCGCAGAGCAGGATCGTCACGCCGCCGCCGCTGGTGAAAGTACCTCCGGCGCCGGCGCCGACCGTGGCGACCACGCCGACCATCGTTCCTCCTGCACCACCCGCGCCGCCGCTGGCAGTCCCCGCGCCACCTTCGCCGCCCGCCATCTCCGTGGGGTCGAGCATCGTTCAGGGCGGCGACCTGGGCACGCAGATGATTGCGGGCAAGCCGCCCCGCTATCCGGTGGAGAGCCGTCGCAAGCGTGAGCAGGGGACCGTCCTTCTTGCGTTGACGCTGGGTCTGGATGGCGCGGTGGAAAGCCTCTCCATCGCGCAGAGCAGTGGTTTTGCCCGACTGGACAATGCCGCGCGCGACGCGGTACGCGGCTGGCGCTGGAAGCCCGTGATGCGCGACGGCCAGCCCGTGCGGGTCAAGGGCGTGGTCGAAATCCCGTTCGTCCTGCGCAGCGGAGTAGAGTGAGAGACATGGCCTGCATCCTTCGTGCCCGGATCTCTTCATCGGCATGCTGACCGTCATCCCCGACCTGCTGGACGACCAGGCCGTCACGCGCGTCCGCGCATTGATCGACGCGGCGCAATGGGTCGACGGCAACGTCACTTCCGGACATCAGTCGGCGCTCGCCAAGCACAACCTGCAATTGCCGGAGGATAGCGCCGAAGCGAAGCAGGCCGGGCAGATCGTGCTGGACGCCCTTGGTCGATCGCCCCTGTTCATCGCCGCCGCGCTGCCGCTCAAGGTCTTCCCTCCACTGTTCAACAGCTATGCGGGCGGGCAGGCCTTCGGCACCCATGTGGACAATGCCGTCAGGATACAGGCGGGTACCGGCTTTCGCGTCCGATCCGACCTGTCGATCACCGTTTTTCTGGAAGAGCCCGGCGGCTATGACGGTGGGGAATTGACGATCGAGACGAATTTCGGCGTGCAGCAGGTGAAATTGCCGACGGGCCATGCCGTGCTCTATCCATCATCGTCATTGCACAGGGTGGAGCCTGTGACCCGCGGACGCCGGGTGGCCAGCTTCTTCTGGCTCCAGTCGATGGTGCGGGACGATGCGGCGCGCCAGATGCTGTTCGATCTCGACAGCAGCATTCAGGCGCTAGCCAGCACGCTGGGGCATGAGGATGCGCAGGTCATCCGGCTGACTGGCGTATATCACAATCTGTTGCGGCGGTGGGCAGACGCCTGATCGCGACAGGAATGGGAGAAGGGCGGCACGCCATGCCCGACTATTCCAGCCGCGCAACTGCGTCCGCGTCGCAGCGCCGCTTTCCGATCCGCGCGGACGACCAGGCCGGAACCTGGATCGCCTGCCCCGCCTTCAAGGGCGCGAAACGCTGACGGTCGATGCCGGCGCAGCGCAGATACAGTTCCAGCAATTTGGGCGGCGTGTCCCATTTCTCGTAGGAGAGATGAAAGGTCCCCCAGTGGATGGGGATCGCGGTTGAAGCATTCAGCGTCTTGAACAGCGTCACGGCCTGCTCCGGTCCGATATGCGCGTCCGACTGCATCTGTCCCGGCCAGAAGCGGAAAGCGCCGATAGGGATCAGCGCCAGCCTGATCGGCCCAAGCCGCGCCGCTTCCTCTGCCCATGTCATGTCGCCTGCGCCGGTGTCGCCCGCGAAGAAGATATTGCCCGCTCGCGTGCTGACGAAAAAGCCAGACCAGAGCGCCCGGTTTCGGTCGGTGCCCCAGCGGCTGCTCCAATGATGATTGCGCACCACATGGACGCGATAATCCGGGCAATGCTCATAATTCTCGCACTGGATCACGCTATTCTCGCCCAGGCCGTTCAGCGCAGCGCCGCTTGTCGAACGGCCCCAGTCCAGCGCCGTTGAAGGAATGCCGTTCGCCTTCAGGATGATGTCATTGCCCAGGCTGGTGATGATCTTCGGCCTGTCCCGCTCCCACAATCTTTTCAGGGTGGGAATGTCCATATGATCATAATGATTGTGGCTGAGAAGGATGAGGTCGATCTTCGGCAGATCGTCGAAGCGCACGCCCGGCTGCGTCACCCGCTTCGGACCCAGCGGCGGGAAGGGGCTGGCATAGTCGGACCAGATCGGATCCGTCAGGATATTGAGGCCGGCCGCCTGAACCAGCACGGTCGCATGTCCCACCCAGGTGGCGACCATGCCGCGTGGCGCGGCGAAGGCCGGAGGGCGGGAGGGCTTTACCGCCACCCTGTCGGGCCATGCGGGTCGGTCGTCCTGCCGCAGCAGCCAGCGGGCCACCAAGCCGCGCTGGTTATGGCCCGGCGGCGCGGGATAGCGCCTTTCCCCATCGGGATTGAAGAAACGCGCGCCGTCATAATGGCGGCTGACCGGCCCTTCATAATAGATGCGGTCGAGAAAGGGTGGAACGATGGTAACCGCCAGACACAGCGTCACCGCCAGAAACAGCAGCGCCGCGCCCAATCCCCTCATGATTTTCCCGACAACTGGGCCCATGCCATTTCCCGCTCCGATCAACAGCTTGGACATAGCGTCGATCAGGACATCGGCAAGCGCTGAGAATAGCCGCGCTTTCGAAGCGCGCGGCCGATCCTCAGACGCGCATCGGCATCAGTACGTAGAGCGCCGGGCTGCGGTCGTCTTCCCGGATCAGCGTCGGCGCGGCGGCGTCGGCGAGATGCAGTTCCACCAGCTCACTGTCGATCTGGCCGAGAATGTCGAGCAGATAGCGAGCATTGAAACCGATGTCGAAGCCTTCGCCCTGGAACGCGCCGGGCACTTCTTCGGCCGCGGTGCCGTTTTCCGGGCTGGTGACGGACAGGGTGATCTTGTCGCGGTCCAGCGTCATCTTGACGGCGCGCGTCTTTTCCGTGGCGATAGTGGCAACGCGGTCAACACCTTCCTCGAAGCTGCGCGGGTCGATCTTGAGCAGCTTGTCATTGGCGGTCGGGATGACCCGGCTGTAATCCGGGAAAGTGCCGTCGATCAGCTTGCTGGTCAGGATCGCGTTGCCCAGGCCGAAGCGGATCTTGCTGGCGGAGAGCGAAATCTGCACAGAACCTTCGACCTCGTCGAGCAGCTTGCGCAGTTCGCCGATGCACTTCCGCGGCACGATGATGCCCGGCATGCCGTCGGCGCCATCCGGACGCGGCACGGTGACGCGGGCGAGGCGATGGCCGTCGGTCGCGGCCGCCTTCAGCACGGGTTGCCCCTCGTCGGAAACATGGAAATAAATGCCGTTCAGATAATAGCGCGTCTCTTCGGTCGAGATGGCGAAGCGCGTCTTGTCGATGATCTGCTTCAGCGTTTCGGCCGGCAGTTCGAAGCTGGTCGGCAGGTCGCCTTCCGCGATCACCGGGAAATCGTCGCGCGGCAGGGTGGACAGGTTGAAGCGGGCGCGCCCCGCCTGGATCAGCATCTTGCCCTCGGCCGCCTGGAGCGAGACCTGCGATCCTTCGGGCAGCTTGCGAGCGATGTCGAACAGGGTGTGCGCGGAAATCGTGGTCGCGCCAGGCTGTTCGACCTGCGCGGCGACGCTTTCGACGATCTGGAGGTCGAGATCGGTCGCCATCAGCTTGATCGCGCCATCCGCCGATGCTTCGATCAGCACGTTGGACAGGATCGGAATCGTGTTGCGCCGCTCCACCACCGACTGGACGTGGCTGAGGCTCTTGAGCAGCGTTGCGCGTTCGATGGTGGCCTTCATGTCCCTGTTCTGTCCGTTTCTTTTCTGCGCAAAGCCCGAACTCGGTCGAATCCGGGCGACAATGATGGATGGTCCTTCATAGCCGCTGTGACGGCCCCTGCAAGCGCTGGGTGATCGTTTCGTTTGGCAAAGGGTTGCAAAAGGGATCAGCATGCGCTTTGCCGGTGATGTGAAAGCTCCATGGCTCCTCGTCCTGCCCTTCATGATGACTGGCGTCGCGGCCGAGGCGCGGGATTCGCTGGGCGTTTTCGAAGCATGGGGCGCGTTTCGCGATCCTGCCCTTCCTGATGCCAATGGTCCGCGCTGCTATGCGCTGTCCGTGCCGGTGGCGACCGGCGGTGACGGCTTTGCCGCGGTGGGAAGCTGGCCGCGCCAGCGGGTGCGGGGTCAGGTGCATTTCCGCCTGAGCCGGATGCGGGCGAGCGATGCGGCGGTGATCCTGAATGTGGGGGATCGCCGCTTTTCACTGGTGGCGGGGCAGGTCGATGCCTGGGCGCCCGATGCGCGGGTGGATGCCGCGATCGTCGCTGCGATGCGCTCCGCGACCAGCATGAGCGTGCAAACGCGGGACGGGCGCGGGCGCGGCTTTGCCGACACCTATGCGTTGCGCGGCGCGGCCACGGCGATCGATGCGGCGGCACTGGGATGCGCGCGATTGCGGTGAGCCGGGTGGAAGTGGGCGGGGTTCATGCGGTCGCCCTTCCAAATTCCCCCAAAATCCGCTATGGGCGCGGCCATGCAGACAGCCGCCAACCCCCTGATGCCGATTCCCGGCGCTATCGACCCTGTGCCCGTGCCCCGCGCCGTTACGCCCCGTGAGGATGGACGGATCGACCTGATGGGACTGTCGCGGCCGCAGATCAAGGATGCGCTGGAAGAGGCCGGGCTCGACGCCAGGCAGGCGAAGCTGCGGTCCAAGCAACTTTTCCACTGGCTCTATCATCGCGGCGAGACCGATTTCGACGCCATGACCGACCTCGCCAAGCCGATGCGCGGCTGGATGGCGGGGCGTTTCGTCGTAGGGCGCCCGGAAGTGGTCGAGGCGCAGGTCTCCAGCGACGGCACGCGCAAGTGGCTGCTGCGCTCCGATGATGGCCAGGATTATGAGATGGTGTTCATCCCGGACGCGGATCGGGGCACGCTCTGCGTGTCGAGCCAGGTGGGCTGCACGCTCAACTGCCGTTTCTGCCATACCGGCACGATGCGGCTGGTGCGCAACCTGACGCCGGGCGAGATTGTGGGTCAGGTCATGCTGGCCCGCGATGCCCTTGGCGAATGGCCCAAGGGGAGCATGGCGTCGGCCAATGACGATGAGGCCGACGACGCCTCGCAATATACGACCGACGGTCGCATGCTGACCAACATCGTGATGATGGGGATGGGCGAGCCGCTCTACAATTTCGACCATGTGCGCGACGCGTTGAAGGTCGTGATGGACGGCGATGGCCTCGCCCTGTCGAAGCGGCGCATCACCCTCTCCACCTCCGGCGTCGTGCCGATGATGGCGCGGGCGGGCGAAGAGATCGGCGTCAACCTTGCCGTGTCGCTGCATGCCGTTACCAAGGATGTGCGCGACGAACTGGTGCCGCTCAACAGGAAGTTCGGCATCGATCAGCTTTTGCAGGCCTGCGCCGACTATCCGGGCGCGAACAATGCGCGGCGCATCACTTTCGAATATGTCATGATCAAGGACAAGAACGACAGCGACGAGGATGCGCGGGAACTGGTCCGCCTGCTCCGCCAGTACAAGCTGCCGGCGAAGGTCAATCTGATCCCGTTCAATCCCTGGCCGGGCACGGATTATGAATGTTCGACGCCCGAACGCATCAGGCGCTTTTCCGACATCGTGTTCGAGGGCGGGATCAGCGCGCCGGTGCGCACGCCCCGCGGACGGGACATCATGGCGGCCTGCGGGCAGCTCAAGTCCGCGAGCGAGAAGAAGAGTCGCGCAGAACTCGACCGGCTGGCGGCGGAGAAGCAAGCCGCGCTCGGATAGAGCGGGGCTGATGGTGCGCGCCCAAGTGGCACGAGAAACGAAACCCCGCCCGGAACGGCGGGGTTTTTCTTTGGCCCTTCGTCCGGGCGGCATGAAGAAGGGTGAATGGGAATGACGGACGAAGAGATTGAATGGATCGCGACGGGCTTTTGCGCGCGAACGCTCCCCAAGGAGGAGTGGACCCACAGGGCCCATTTTGCGATGGCATTATGGCTGATGCTGCGGCGGCCTGATCTGGTGCCGGAGCGCGACATGCCGGGGATGATCGCGGCCTATAATGAAAGCGTGGGCGGCGTGAACAGCGATACGTCCGGCTATCATGAGACGATCACACAGGCGTCGCTGGGTGCGGCGCGGGCGGTGCTGGCGGGATTGCCGGAAGGCGTGTCGCCAGGGCAAGCCTTTGCCGCGCTGATGGCCTCCCCCATGGCCGACAAGGATTGGCCGTTTGCCTATTGGTCGCGTGAGCGGTTGATGTCGGCGGAAGCGCGGCGGACCTGGATGGCGCCGGATCTGAAACCCCTGCCTTGGGCATAGAAAAAGGGCGGCCCGTCAGGACCGCCCTTTCCCTGTTCCATCCGAGAGGGATTAGAAACGGAAACCGACGCCGACGATGCCGGCATCACGGCTGACATTGTCCTCATACTCGCTGCGCTGATATTCAGCCGAGATGTAGGTGTTGCCGGTCACTGCGAATTCGATACCACCGCCGTAGCGAACGCCTTCGATCGAACCACCGAAGTTGCTGTTCGACGCTTCGAGGCGGGTGTTGGCATAGCCGACCTTGCCGAAGGCGAGAACGCGCGGGGTCAGGATGTAGCCCAGACGGACCGAAGCAGCCAGGTCACGGCTGACTTCCGTGCCATTGCCGCCGACAGTGGTGTCGCTGAACGACACTTCCGGGCCGAAGGTGATGTTCGGGGTGACGGCCAGGTCGTAGCCGGTCGACACGCCATAAGCGAAGCCGTCGTTACCGCCGAGCTTGTCATAGCCGCCGATGACGCCCGCGCGCGGGCCAGTGAAGGGCGCGGCGTCCTGAGCGAAAGCGGGAGCGGAAATGGCGGCAGCAGCAAGGGCTGCGAAAATCACAGTCTTCATAAAATCCTCATATCATCAGAAACGAATAGTCCTGTAATTTGGACTGTCGTTTGTTCTTTTTACGGGATGACGTTACATGTCATTATTTGATCGTCATCTGGAACGCCGATATTGACCGGCCTATCCTCCCGTCCTGCATGCAGCGAAACTGATCGCTGACGACGCGCATATGTAACGAGATTGTCATTGTTGCAACATGGATATGAACTTTACAAATGTATGATGCTTTTTCGCAACAGTCTGACTTTGCATGAAAATGGGGCGGCTCCGCTGGGGCCGCCCCATTTTTGAATCGCGTCTCGCCTGGAGCGATTTCCAAGCGATCGGAATCGATCGCTGGTTAGGAAATCGCGGGAAACCCGCTCTAGAAGCGGAAGCCGACGCCCACTACGCCCGCGTCCCGACCGCCAAAATTATTTTCATATTCGGTCCGCTGATATTCGGCCGAGATATAGGTGCGCGGCGTTACCGAATATTCGAGGCCACCGCCATAGCGGACGCCTTCCAGCGTCTGGTGGTCGCCGGGAATTTCGAAGCGGCTGTTGGCGTAGCCCACCTTGCCGAACGCCAGCACCTGCGGCGTCACGACATAGCCCAGGCGCACCGATGCGGCGAGATCGCGGCTCGCATCGACGCCGCCGAACTTGGCCGTGGAATCGCTGAACGACACTTCCGGACCGAAAGTTACGCGGGGGGTGACGGCCAGGTCATAGCCGGTGGATACACCGTAGCTGAAGCCGTCGCCGCCATGGACCTTGTCATAACCCATGGTGACGCCAGCGCGCGGCCCAGTAAAGGGTGTAGCATCCTGAGCAAAGGCAGGAACAGAAACGGTGGCAGCAGCAATCGCTGCGAAAATCGCAGTTTTCATGGTATTCCTCTTGACTTGTTCTATACCCTGAACCGGGTGAGATCGATTTATGTTCTCAATCGGTTTTTAAAAGAGACTGAGTTGTAAAATATTTTCCATTTCGTCCCTCTTGAATTGACAGGGCATCGATCCATAGAAGCTTCAAAAGCCGGGAAATTGACTTGTTCCCGGCAGGGTGCTTATGGACCCGAAATCTGGCTCCCACATGAATGGAAGCATGAAAAATGATTCATGGGGCAGGGCAGCCCATCCTTTTTGACGCTGCTGGTGCAAAGGGGTAACAGTTGCCCATGGACCGTCTCTCATCCCAGGCAGGATCGGCCGAACCGAAGCTGGTGCTGCGCCACCGGTGGCCGACGCGTTTGTGGCATTGGCTGAATGCGTTGCTGCTCTACACGTTGTTCGCCAGCGGGCTTGGCATCTTCAACGCGCATCCCCGGCTCTATTGGGGGCAATATGGCGCGAATTTCGACCGGCCCTGGCTGGAACTTGGGCGGTTCGGACGCTGGCTGACCCTGCCCGCCCATTATGATCTGGCGATGTCGCGGCACTGGCATCTGACCGCCGCGCCGATCTTTGCCTTTGCGCTGCTCCTCTATATGCTCTGGAGCCTGTTCGGCGGGCATCTGGGGCGTGACCTCGCCTTCCGGCGGGGGGAGCTGGCGCCCCGCCACATCTGGCAGGACATCCGGGACCATGCCCGGCTGCGCTTCCCGACCGGCGAAGCGGCGCTGCGGTACAATGTATTGCAAAAGGGAAGCTATATCGGCGTGATCTTCGTCTTGCTGCCGCTCGTGATACTGACCGGGCTGACGATGGCGCCGGGGATGAACGCGGCATGGCCCTGGCTGGTCGACCTGTTCGGCGGTCGGCAATCGGCGCGCTCGATCCATTTCATCGCGGCCTTCACGCTGGTGGCTTTCTTCCTGGTGCATATGCTGATGGTGCTGCTTGCCGGCCCCCTGAACGAAATCCGCTCGATGATCAGCGGTCGATACCGCCTGCCCGAGGTGCGGCGATGAGCCTGATCCTCAACCGGCGCAGCCTGGTGCTGGGCGCCGCTGCGACGCTTGTGGGATGCGATCGGCTTGCGAAGAACGAGACAGTCCGCGAGACGCTGTTTTCCGCCGCGAATTTCCACAAATGGGCGCAGCGCAGCCTGATGGCGCGCGACGCGCTGGCCCGGGAGTTCCGCCCCGACCAGATTTCGCCCTTTTTCCGGCCCAACGGCACCGCCAATCCGAACACGCCCGAATATAAGGCGCTGTGGCGCCGCGATTTTGCCGACTGGCGGCTGGATGTAGCCGGACTCGTGGCACGGCCGCTGTCCCTTTCGCTGGCGCAGATCCGGGCCTTGCCCCATCGCGAGCAGATCACGCGCCATGACTGCGTCGAGGGGTGGAGTGCCATCGGCAAATGGCGGGGCGTGCCGTTGAAGCGGATTCTGGACGCGGCGGGGCTGCGGGATGGGGCACGCTACATCGTCTTTCACTGCGCCGACGACATGGGCGGCGGAGGCGGCTATTATGAGAGCATCGATCTGGTGGACGCCTTTCACCCGCAGACCATCCTGGCCTTCGCGCTGAACGACCGGCCCCTGCGCGTGGCGAACGGCGCGCCGCTCCGGCTGAGGGTGGAGCGGCAACTGGGCTACAAGCAGGCGAAATATCTGATGAAGATTGAAGCGGTTGCAAGTCTCCACGGCATAGCAGGAGGGAAGGGCGGCTATTGGGAGGACCGCGCCGGCTATGATTGGTATGCAGGCATTTGACGCGAACGAAATGACCTGACAGGGTGGTCCCATGAAATTGTTCGATCGCGTCATCAAACGGCTCGTCACGCGCGGCCAGCTCGACATTTACTATCATGACGGCAGGAAGATCACGGTCGGGGTCGCCGAACCCGGCTTTCCTGCGCTGGCGCTGAAATTCCATGATGCGCGGGTGCCGTTCGACATCATCAAGGATCCGCGCCTGGGCATGGCCGAGGCGTTCATGGACGGGCGGGTCACCATAGAGGGCGGCGGGATCATGGAACTGATCTCGCTCATCCGCATGAACAATGCGTGGGAAACGGGCAAGTCGATCAGCGACCTGGGTTCCGTCAAGCGTGGTTTCAAGGCGATCCGCCGGAAGCTGTGGGCGGCCAATCACCGTTCCCGTGCGAAGGCCAATGTCGCGCATCACTATGATCTGTCGGGCGCGCTCTACGCGCTCTTTCTTGACCGTGACCGGCAATATAGCTGCGCCTATTTCCCCGATGCCGACAATGAGGCGGGCATCAGCCTGGAACAGGCACAGGAGGACAAGAAGGCCCATATCGCGGCCAAGCTGCACCTGAAGCCGGGGATGAAGGTGCTGGACATAGGCTGCGGCTGGGGTGGCATGGCGCTGTACCTGCATCGCACCTGCGGCGTCGACGTGACCGGCATCACCTTGTCGGAAGAGCAGTTGAAAGTCGCGCGACAGCGGGCGCAGGACCTGGGCGTGGCCGACCATGTGCGTTTCGAACTGATCGACTATCGCGACATAGAGGGGCCATTTGACCGCATCGTGTCGGTGGGCATGTTCGAGCATGTCGGGACCAAGGATTACCGCACCTTCTACAACAAATGCCGCGACCTGCTGACGCCCGACGGGGTCATGCTGATCCACACCATCGGGCGGGTCGACGGGCCGGGGATCACCGATGCCTTCACCCAGAAATATATCTTCCCCGGCGGCTATATCCCCGCCCTGTCGGAGATGATCCAGGGCAGCGAGGGCACGCGGCTGATGGTCACGGATGTGGAGGTGTTGCGGATGCATTACGGCCTCACCATCCGCGAATGGTACAAGCGGACCCTGGCGCACAAGGCCGACATCATCGCGCTTTATGACGAGCGGTTCTTCCGCCTCTGGACCTTCTATCTGGCGGGTGCCGCCACGGTGTTCGAGCATGGCAGCATGGTGAATTACCAGGTCCAATATGTCCGGGACCGCCGCAGCCTGCCGATCACGCGCGACTATATGCTGGAGGCGGAAGGCGCCCTGCGCGGCCGCTGAGAATCCATGAACGGGGGCTGACGACGTCGTTCCCGGACGGTTCAGTAAGGTCGGCGCATCTTCCCACCATGGCCCGGTGACGGGTGTCCATGTTGAGGAGAGACGGACATGAATATCTTGTGGAAGGGTGCGGCGGCTCTGGGCCTGGCGATCACCGCCATGGGGGTCGGTGCAGGCCCTGCACAGGCGCAATATTATGGCGGCTACGGTTATCGCGACGGATATCACGGCGACCGTTGGGATGACCGCCGTTGGGACGGCAGGCGCGACTGGCGCGATGACGACCGCCGTCACTGGCGCGGCGACCGGCGCTACTGGCGCGGGCATTATCGCCAGCGTTGCTGGACGGAGTGGCGCTACAACCATTATCGCGACCGTCGCGTGAAGGTGCGGGTCTGCAACTGAGCCGGGCGATCCTCCTTGTCTTGCGATGAGGAGGATCCGACCATCCGCCATTCACTCCAGCATGGCGGCAAGGGCAGGGGTCATATATTCCTGCCCCCTTCCTTGCAGCCTTCGGATCAGGCAGGCAGCGATCCCGTGGCGGGTGGCGAGGGTCATGCCGGCGTCATGGCCAAGGACGGTGATCGCCGTGGCCCAGGCATCGGCCCACATCGCGCTGTCGTGGAGCACCGTCACCGAGGCGACATCGTTGGCGATCGGCGCGCCGCGGGCGGGATCCATGCTGTGGGAGAGGCGAGCGCCTCCTTCCTCGCGGAAGCGGCGATAATCGCCGGATGTCGCGACGGACAGGCCGCAAAGAGCGATGCGGAGGCTTGGCAGCGAAAGACCGGGAGGGGCCTCCACATCCACCCACCAGGGCTGAAGATCAGGCCTGACGCCTTGTCCGCGCAATTCGCCGCCGATTTCGACGAGGAAATGTGCCGCGCCCAACTCGCGTAGCGTATCGGCGACCATGTCCACGGCAAAGCCCTTGGCGATGCCTGAAAAGTCCAATGTCACATCAGCCATCCGCCGGGCGCTGCCGCCTTCGATCTCGATGACGCTCCAGGGGGAGGGGTGATGGGGCACGACGGAAAGGCCCGTCGGCCCGTTGGGACCAAAGCCCCATTTCTCCACCAGCCGGCCCACCGCCGGATCGAAGGCGCCGCCCGATATCCGGGCCATGTCCAGCCCGGCGCGCAGCACGGTCATCATGTCAGGGGGAAGCGGCATCCAATCGCCGACCGGCGCGGCGTTGAAGCGGCTGATGGCGGAATGCTCCTCCCAATTGCTCATCTGCGCAATGACCCGGCCCAGCACTGCCTCTATCGCAGCTCTGCTGTCGGGGGGTGCGTCCACGATGCGGGCGGACCAGCTTGTGCCCATGGTCGGACCGCAAAGGGCGCTGATCCTGCCCGCCCGATTGCTCGATTCGAACAGGGCGGGCGAGAGGCCGGGCGGGATGGCGATGCGGATCGCGTCGGGGATCAGCCCTGCACCTCTACCGTCATCGCATAGGTGGCGCGGTCTTGGGGCGGACCCATGAGCGGGCGGGGGCCGCCTTCACCCTGCGCCTGACCCTGCGGCCGCCCCGCGCCGGGCGCATTGCCTGTACCGCCCGCACCCGGACCAGGTCCGCGCCGTCCGCCGGAACTGATGCTGACCCAATACATGCCTGCTTCCGGCCAGGTGAAGCTGACCTTGCCGTTGGCGTCGGTTTTCGCGTCCATCTGCCCGAGGTCCGACCGATACCGGATGCCGCCCGGAATGGCGACGACATCCATGCCGGCTGCCGGCTTGCCGTTCAGCAGGAACTGGAAGGTGGCGGGTTCACCCACCGCAAGGTCATTGGGATGGGTGACGGGCACCATCTCCAGCCCCGTGCCGGTCGTTGCGAAGACCTTTCGGTCCGGTTCGCCCGCTGTCACGAAGGTTTCGATCCGGGTGCGCGCCGTCGCCGTCTGCACGTCTGTCGCGCCCTGCGGCACGGCGGTCGCCAGCGTCGCGGCCGTGGTGCCGCGGGGCAGCATCTTGCGCTCGCCATCCAGCATGTAGCTGCCCATCAGCATCTCGTTGACGATGGCGATCTTGTAGGTGCCCTTGGTCTTGATGCCCAGGTCGAAGGTCTGGCGCAACTTGCCGACGCTACGATTTTCCACTTGGACTGCACTGCCGTCGGGTGCGGTCACCACCGGCTGCCAGTCCTGGCCCGGATGGTCGAAATAATAAAGATCGCTCGAAATGGCGGCGTCCACCGTTACCCATTCATTGCCGGAGCCGGCGAACATGGTTTCGGAGGGCAGCATCCAGGGCCGCGCCGCGCCCGCCATTTGCGGCAGAGCCATGGCGACCGTCGCGGCGAGCAGGAACAGCGGTTTGCGGAACTTCATCATGGCTTCCTCCCCTCAGCGCGACAGCACGGCGTTGACCGCGCCCAGCTCGAACTGCCCACTGCCGCTGCCCTTGGCGCCGGCCGCCGTCACGTTGAGCGGGACGCGAACCACCTCGCGTCCTCCGGATTCGCGCGCGGCCTCCACCACCAGCGTGTATTTGCCGGGGGACAATGCCGGCATGCCGCCCTTGCCAGCGTGGAAGCTCAGCTTATGGGTGCCGGGTGCGCGGGTGGCGCCGGATATGCCGTCGGCAGGCAGGGTCAGCGAACGACCGGAGGCGCGCCACCACATGCGAATGTCGCGCAGCCATTTGACGCCGCCATTGTTGCGCTTGTCGACATCGTAGAGCACGGACAGGGTGCGGGCGGGCGTACCTTCCTTCTCCAGCCAGATCGCCACATAGGGGCGGTGATATTCCGCCACCGACAGGCGCGGCAGGGTGAGCGTGACGTCCAGCGTCTGCGCGGCCGCAGGCAGGGCGATTGCACTCGCGCCCATGGCTGCGCCAGTCAGGACGATCTTGTGGTTGATCTGCATGCGGTGAGGAACTCCCCCTTTAATGGATGAAGATGACGGCCAATATGGCCGGAATGGCGAGGCCCGCGGCGACCAGCGGCCAGGTGGTCGGGCGCTTCCTGGCGTGGAGCCAGAGCAGCAGCAGGCCGGTCAGGGCGAAGAGGAAGCAGGCAATGGCGAAGATGTCGATGAACCACTTCCAGACATCGCCGGCATTGCGGCCCTTGTGCAGGTCGTTGAGATAGCTGATCCAGCCGCGGCTGGTCGCCTCGCTGGTGACCTCGCCGCTATGCCGGTCGATCGATATCCAGCCGTCGCCGCCGGGGCGCGGCAAGGCAAGATAGACTTCGTCCGCTGACCATTCCGCTTCGCCCGCACCGCTTTGGCCGATCGTCTTCTCCACCCATTGGGCGATCGGAGCGGGCAGCGGCTTCCTGGCGTCGGGCGCATCGTCGGGTGCGACCTGCCCGCGCAGGGCAGGCGGCAGGATGGCGGATTTGCTCACCGTCTGCGGCGTGCCCTCCACATCGGCGGCGTGGTTCAGCGTGATGCCGGTGAAGGCGAACAGCAGCAGTCCGAGCAGGCTGATCGCTGAACTCATCCAATGCCAGGTATGAAGCTGTTTCAGCCAGAAGGCCTTGGGGCTCTTCTTCTTGTTCGGCTGAGTGCGGACGGGGGCGTGCATCGGAAGCGGGACGAGTCCTGTAGAGAAGAGGTGGCCTCCATAACGCGAACGACTCGCAATTGCAAACAGGGGGCGCGGCAAATTTGTATCAAAATGTATGCGACCGGATCATTGCCGATGAACGGCGGTCCGGCGCAGGGGGCGACGTCATGCTATTGACGCGTGACCCCTTGGCAACTAGCCGCCTTTGATGACGAGCGTGACACGGAAAATGTCATCAGTCGCAAAGGCCTGCCTGCAAGGAATGACGATATGCTGACGCCGGCCATAGCCGCTGGAATGCTGATGATGGGGGTACAAGCGGGACCGGAAGGGACGATGGCGCCGGCCTCCCCTGTGTCCACCGCCCCAGCGGTCGCCCCCCCTGCGATCGCTGCACCGGCGTCCGGAGCCTCCGTGGACCCGCAGGCGGCACAGGATGGTGCGTCGCCGGTGCTGGTCGTACCGCCTCCGCCGGTCATGCCGAACCTGCCGGGCAGCACCGCACCCGCGGCGGCAGCGCCGCAGCCGGGCGAGATCGTGGTGACTGGCCACACCCGGCCGCCGCCGGGCGATCCGCTGGAGCGGCTGAACGAAAAGAGCTTCGAGGCGGTGCAGTCCGTCGACAAGGCCGTGGTGGAGCCGGTTGCCAAGGCCTATAACAAGGGTCTGCCCAAGCCTGCGCGCAAGGGACTGCGCAATTTCTTCTCCAACCTGCAGGAGCCTGTGGTCTTCCTGGCCTATCTGCTCGAATTCAAGCCGGGCAAGGCGGTGGAGACGGCCGGCCGCTTCACCATCAACACCACGCTGGGGGTGGCGGGACTGTTCGACGTGGCGAAGCGCAAGCCCTTCTTCCTGCCCTATCGGCCCAACGGCCTTGCCAATGTGCTCGGCTATTATGGGGTAGGTCCGGGGCCTTACATGTATCTGCCGATCGTCGGCCCCACGACCCTGCGCGACATCATCGGCGACACGGTCGACAAGATGATCGTGCCCTTTGCCATCGGCAAGCCGTTCAACGAACCCAAATATGTCATCCCCGCGACGATTCTGAACCAGCTTGGCGAACGCGCCGCCTTTGACGAGACGATCCAGCAGATCCGCGACGAGGAAAATCCCTACGCCTATTATCGCGAACTATATCTGAAGCAGCGCAAGGCCGAGATCGAGGCGCTGCACGGGCGCGTGGTGGAGCCGCTGACGCCGGTCTATGGGCCGGGAATGGGCAAAGGGTCGGTGACGGCCGAGCCGGACGCGGCCGAATAAGTCTCTTCGATTGCCGCCCTTCCTGTCTTTGCGGAAGGGCGGCAATCGAGGGAAAGCGCTTTACCGCCCCAGCAATCCGCGCGCCTGGCCGGCAATTTCCGCCAGCATCGCGACATTGGGCGTCGCTGCCCCCTTGGCGCGTTGGACAAGGGCGCGGAACTGCTGGATCCGCGCACCCTTTGCCTTCAGCCAGGATTCGACATGATGGGCGATATCCTTGCCTGACCCCTGGGCGAGGAAGTCGAGCCGCACCTGCTGCATGTCGCGCGCCACCCCGGAAATCAGCAGACGTTCCCATGGATCGGACGGGGCCATGCGCGCGGCGGTGGACTGGACCCAGTCGATGCCGACCGCTTCGCCCAGATGGGTGAAGGCGCGGGTGAGGGCGACCTCGTCGAGTGACAGGCGTCCGGCCAGCGCGGCGATGCCGACCGCGCCATCCAGCTTGAACAGCCCGGCGGTGCGGCGGGTCAGGGCCTCTGGCGCGCCCAGGGACAGCAGGCGGTCGGAGACGGCCGTGACCCGGCGCAGCGCTTCGCTGGTGAGCAGGTCGTCCACCCGCTTCGCCAGCTTGTCCACGCCCTTGGCCAGTGCGCCATGCCCTGCCTGCGGCAAGGCGCCGGACGGGAGGCTGCGGAGAATGTCTGCGATCTGCGCCCGCATGCCATTGGCGATGTCGCCGAACAGCGCGAGGCGCGCCGCTTCGGACATCTCCGCCGCGTCGATATCCTCCCATAGCTGGCGGATGTCGTAGAGCCGCTCCGCGATCAGGAAGGCGCTGGCAAGGTCGGCCAGCGAACAGCCTTCTTCCTCCGCCAGTTCGAAAGGATGGATAAGGCCCAGCCGGTTGACGATCCGGTTCGCGACCTTGGTGGCGATGATCTCCTTCCTCAGCGCATGGGCGACGATGGCGTCCGCTTCCTTCTTGCGCATGGCGGGTGGGAAGGCCTGGGCGAGTTCGTCGTCCATGCTGCGGTCGGTGGCCAGGTTGCCATGCTCGATCGCGTCCTGCAGGGCCAGCTTGGCGGTCGAGAGCAGCACCGCCAGTTCTGGCCGGGTGAGGCCAAGCCCCTCCTGCCCGCGCCGCAGCAACTGGTCGTTGGCGGCCAGGCCCTCCACCTGCCGATCGAGCCGGCCTGACTCTTCGAAGGTTTCGATCAGCCGCACATAGCTCGCCAGCTCCGCCGCGCCGCCCGCCTCCGCGATGGACAGGCCGAGTGCCTGGAGGCGATTGTCCTCCAGCACGATGTCGGCCACGGCATCGGTCATGCTGACCAGCAGCTTGTTGCGGTCGTCGAAGGTCAGGCGGCCTTCCGCCATTTCCTTGTTGAGCGCGATCTTGATATTCACCTCATTGTCCGAACAGTCTACGCCCGCCGAATTGTCGATGAAGTCGGTGTTGATCCGACCGCCGCGCAGCGAAAAGGCGATGCGCGCCGCCTGGGTAACGCCCAGATTGGCTCCTTCGCCCACGACTTTCACGCGAAGCTGCTCGGCATTGACGCGCAGGCGGTCGTTGGCCGGATCGCCCACGTCGCCATGGCTTTGCGCAGCGGCCTTCACATACGTGCCGATGCCGCCGAACCAGAGCAGGTCGTTGGGGCTTTTCAGGATCGCGGAGATGAGCGCACCAGGCTCCATTTCCGTGTCGGTGACGCCCAATATCGCCTGCACTTCCGCAGTAAGGGGAATGCTCTTCAAGCTGCGCGGGAAGACGCCGCCGCCCTTGGAGATCAGCTTCTTGTCATAATCGTCCCAGCTTGAGCGGGGCAGTTGGAACAGGCGGTTGCGTTCCTCCCAGCTTTTCGCCGGATCGGGATCGGGATCGAGGAAGATGTGGCGATGATCGAAGGCGGCGACCAGCCTGATCGCCTGGCTGAGCAGCATGCCATTTCCGAACACGTCGCCCGACATGTCGCCGCAGCCGACGACGCGGACCGGTTCGCTCTGCACATCGACGCCCATTTCCGCGAAATGACGCTTCACGCTGATCCACGCGCCCTTTGCGGTAATGCCCATCGCCTTGTGGTCATAGCCATTGGAGCCGCCGCTGGCGAAGGCATCGCCCAGCCAGAAGTCCCGCTCCAGCGCCAGGGCGTTGGCGACGTCGGAAAAGGTGGCGGTGCCCTTGTCGGCGGCGACGACGAAATAGGGGTCGTCGCGGTCATGGATGACGACCTGCGCCGGGTGCTTCACCTTGCCCTTGACGATATTGTCGGTGACCGACAGCAGCGCGCGGATGAAGATGCGATAGCTTTCCGTGCCCTCGGCGAACCAGGCGTCGCGATCGACCTGCGGACTGGGAAGCTGCTTGGGATAGAAGCCCCCCTTCGCGCCGGTCGGCACGATGACGGCGTTCTTCACCCGCTGCGCTTTCATGAGACCCAGGATCTCCGTGCGGAAATCGTCCCGCCGGTCGGACCAGCGTAGCCCGCCGCGCGCAACGGGGCCAGCGCGCAGATGGATGCCCTCCACCCGTGGCGAATAGACCCAGATTTCGCGCCATGGCAGCGGCGCGGGCAGGCCGGGGATCTGCGCGCTGTCGAGCTTGAACGCTAGCGCCTCCTGCGCGACCGCGCTGTAGAAATTGGTGCGCAGGGTTGCGGCGATCACGGCGCGCAGCAGGCGCAGAACGCGATCCTCATCGATGGCGGTGACCTTCTCCAGTCCCGCCTCGATCTCCCGTTGCGCGGCGGCGGCCCGGGCGGGGCCATCCTTCGCCTCGGGATTGTGCAGCGCTTCGAACAGTTCGATGAGCTGGCGGGCGATGCCCTGCTCCCGCCGCAGCGTTTCGGCAAATGTCGCCATGCCATAGGCCATGCCGGTCTGCCGCAGATAGCGGAACAGGGCGCGCAGCAGCACGACCGATCGCTGGTCAAGCCCGGCGGTGACGATCAACTCGTTGAAGCGGTCATTTTCCGCCACGCCCTCTGTGACTTGGGCGATCGCCTCCGTAACGACGTTAGCGCGGGCGATCACGCCTTCGGCATCGCCCCCCGCCGGCAGTTCCAGGACGAAGCGCTGGACATGGCCAAGCGCACCTTCCTGCCCCTTGGCATCAACGGCCGTCAGCATCTCGTCGATGACGCGGAAACCGAAATTCTCGAAGGCGGGGACCACTTCGGACAGGGCGATGGCGTCATGGCTGTAGAGCTTCAGCCGCAGCCGCTCGGGCCCATCCTCTTCATTGCGATAGATACGGATCGATTTGTCGCCAGGCCCCGAAAGGCTGTGCAGCAGACGGATGTCTATGGCTGCCTCCGCCGGGCCGGCGCCGTTGCGATAGCCCATGGGGAAACCGGGAGCGTAACGCTGCGCCAGCGTTGCGGCGCGGCCCGCCTCCTCGCTTTCGGCCAATGCCTCCTCGACGGCGGGCAGCCAGCCCCGCACCATCTGTTTCAATTGCCGGTCGAGCGGCTGTTCATCGGGCACCACGCCACCGTCGCGCAGATCGAGCGTGATGCGCAGCAGCGCCAGGCCGCTTTCCTCCAGCGCGATCGACCAACTCAGCACCGGGCCGTTGCAGGCCTGGCTCAACATGTCCTGCACCGCGACGCGTCGCGCCGTGGTCAGTTCCTCACGCGGCAACCAGGCGAAGGCGTAGAGATGGCGGGCGAGCGCGCTCGTCCCCAGCACCAGCTTCGGGCGCGGCCGGTCGGTCAGCGACATGAAGGTCAGCACCAGCCGTTCCAGGGTCTCGCGGTCGAAGCCGATGAGGATGTCGTGGGGCAGGGCAGTCAGCGCATGGGTCAGCACCTTGCCCGCATGGCCGTGCGGATCGAAATCGAACTTGTCCATCAGCGCCGACAGGGCCGACCGCAGCAGAGGCACCTTGTCAGGCGTCGTCGCCAGCCCGGCACTGGTCCACATGCCAGCGTGGATGGACAGCGCCGTCACCTGCTTGCCCTCCCGCACTGGCACGATGATCATGTCCAGCAGGACGGGCCGATGGACCCGAGAGAGGCGGTTCGACTTGATGATGAGGGGCGCGCGCCTGCCTTCCTCGAACCAGTTGAACGCCGCCTCCAGCGTGGCGGGTGCCAGCATGGGCCGGTCGCGCAGGCCGCAGACGCCGATGCGTGCGCCCGCCTTCCCGTCGCGATGACGCACTTCATGGCCGATCTGGGTGAAGTGACGGGCAAGGAACCAGCGCAGCAGCGCCGCGCCTTCCTCGTCTGGCGCTGCGTCGGCGTCGGCGGCCATCGCCTCCCGCATCTTCGGCCAGTCGATAACCGCGGCGCGAACATCGGCCAGCGTTTCCTCCAACGCTTTCTCAAGCGCCCGGCGAGCCTTCGCATCGGCGCGGTCCGCCTCGATATAGATCATTGATTCCCGACGCGCGCCGGCGGCGTCATTGTCCAGGATCGCCTTCAAATGGCCGTTGCCGTCCCGCTCGACCGACAACACGGGATGCAGCAGGCGGTGGATGATGATGTCGGCTGCTGCCAGCGCATTTGCGATGGAATCGACCAGAAACGGCATGTCGTCATTGATGATGGCGATGCGCATGTAGCGGCCATTCGCCCCTTCGCCCAGCGTTTCCATGGCGATGGCGACGTTGCCTGGCCGGCGGGTCGCTGCAGTGCCGGCGATGAAGGCGGCTGCCGACAGCATCGCGTGCTGGTCGAAGCCTTCGCTTTCGCCAGGCAATGTGCCTCGTGCCAGCGCTGCCTCCAGCGCGTCGCTTATGCCCCGATCAACTTGCTTCGATTCAGCCAATGCCGTCATGCGCCTGCCTCTTGCCCGCGGGTTCAGTCCCGCTTCTGTCAACGGAGAAGACGCCGGAGAACCGCCGCGCGACTTCTCAAACCGATGCCGTCCACTATGCGCCACTGCATCCGGAGGCTCAACCCAGAATAAGAAATAAAGTTACATAAAATTGAAATATTATGTGCGGTGCAGCATGGGGCGGATGGCCCGTGAGGATAAGTCAGGAAATCGGGGCATGATCCCGTTCTGTCAATCTGCCGCGGCGGTTTCTGCCGATGGACAGGGCTTGAGCCGCGATGGGAACCCATTTGCGGCTTGGGAAGATCGCCCGAAGGCCATGCTGGCAAAAACCCGTCGGGAGGCGACGGGTTTCGAACGAACCGGGTGGATCGATGACGTCGCGGGTCGCGTGTTCAACCGGCAGCGGCGGTAATGGCGCGCTGGCTGATTTCCGATCCTTCCGGCAGAGCGCCGACGATGGCGAGCGATCCGTCCCTTTCCCGCCGGGCGATTACCACGGCCAGCCCGTCGCCGTCGGTGGCGATCGCGAAGGGATCAAGCGCGGCCGCCGTCCTCATCGCCGCGCGGGCGGTCTGCTGGCGATCGGGTCGGGCCGGACCGTCGGTGCGGCGCTGGGCGCGTTCGTTGCGGACCAGTGCTTTCAGCCCGCCATCATAATTGGCGAGATAATCGCCAAAGCTGCCCAAGGCGACATCGTTGGCACGGGCATGTTCCAGGGCCGTGGCATATTCGGTGATGCGCGTCTTGTCGTAGCTGGAGCCGAAGACCAGCTTGACGACAGCTGTCATCGGCGCGCGCGCCTGGACCTTGAGGCCGCTATCCTCCAGCAGTTCGGCATATTCGTCGGGCCGGGCAAGCGTGACCAGCGCAAAGTCGTAGCTGAGGCCGATGGCGCGATAGAGCGCCGCATGGCTGCGCGCTTCGCTGGTGCGTGCCTGCTCCGCACTGTCGCGGGCGAGGGCCAGCCAGTCGGCAAGGGGTGCGTCCTCATTCGGGCTTTCCATGCCGCCCAGGTCGAGCGTGTCGAACCCGTCGACCGCCGGACCGTCCGCCCAGATCGGTGCGACGGGCGGCGCGGCGGGGCTGGATAGCAGGGCGGCCTCCACCTCCCGATCGATTTCGGCCGTGACGGCCTGGCTTGCCGCTTCCTTCCAGTTGATGACGCCGAAGACGAAGTCGATCGTCTCGTCGTCGGAGGAGAAGGGCATCAAAATGCCGCGATAGAGGATTTCAGCGCCGCGCTGGTTGATGAAGCCGGCCTCGAACCCGATGGGTGCGGCATTGGCGATGATCTGCAGATAATGATCGGTCAGCCGTGACAGCAACGATCGGGCCGGCACATCATTGATATACTGGATGGAGCCCTCGATCTCGCACTCCTCGCGCAAGGCGGTGCCAAGATAGACGATGGCGGGATTCTCCAGCCCGGTGCTGAAATCCAGCAGGACGCTGTAAGGGCCGAAATCCTCCAGATCCTGAGGCGCGAGATCCTCAATGGACGGCAGGCTGCGGTCGCCGAGCAGCGACGCCCAATAATTATAGGCGCGCACCTGCATCCGGCGCTCATCCGCGCCGACAAGCGGCGGCGTTTCGATAGCCGCGTCGTCGGCAGGACCGAAATCATCCTCGTCATCGGCGATTTCATGCCCCCGCAGAGTGTCCATTCCATCGGTCCTTGGTTCAGGTAAAGCTTTTCCTTGAGAATCGACGGTGCCACGGGATGGTAAAGATGACGTAAAGGCGGGACAAAATGATGATCCGAAGCGGTCTGATGACGAACAGGACCGGCAAATCGCATTTGCCTCCTTGTCCTTCCCGTCAAGCGCTGTTATCTGCCCGCCCCAATGCCGCTTTAGCTCAGTTGGTAGAGCATCGCATTCGTAATGCGAGGGTCACGTGTTCGAGTCACGTAAGCGGCACCACTAACTCTAACACATTGAATTTGTTAGAGAAAATCCGCAAAATAGGGTTTGTTACGACTTTCTGCTGCAAACGTAGCAGGCGATTCTTGTCGACATATCTCCTTAGGCGCGACGGCGGCTCATACTATTTCCGGCGCGCTATCCCTGCGAATCTCCGTCCTTTCATCGGTGGAAGGCGGAAATGGATTAGGCGATGTTGACAAAAGATTTCAGCCATAGGCGCACGGCGGCGAGGTTAAGGAAGCTGGCGAAGGAGAGCGCGGTCTTGTCATAGCGGGTGGCGATGCGTCGCTGGTTTTTCATGACCCCGAACATGCGCTCGATGCGGTTGCGGTCTCGATATCGCCGGAAATCGCATGGGGCAGGATCGCGGCGGTTTGCCTTGGGCGGGATGATGGGCAGGATATTGGTCATGAGCAGTTTTGCCCGCAGATCGTCGCCGTCATATCCCTTGTCGGCCAGCAGCGCTTTTGGCTTGGGCGCAGGCATAGCCATCAGGTCGTCAACGGCCTTGTAGTCCGAGACTTCCCCACCCGTGAGGACAAAACCAAGAGGGCGGCCGCGATTGTCACAGCGGGCGTGGACCTTGCTCGTAAAGCCGCCGCGTGATCGACCAAAAGCCTCCTTATGAGTCCCCCTTTAGCGCCCGCTGCCGATACATGGCCGCGAACCGTGGTGCTGTCGATCATGTGCTGCCAGTCGTCAGTCAGTCCCAGATCGACCAGCGTTTGCAATAGCGCGTCCAAGACGCCTTGTTCGGCCCAGCGCCGGAACCGAACATAGACCGAGTTCCACTTTCCATAGCGTTCATGCATGTCCCGCCAAGGGCAGCCTATCCGCAAAACATGCAGCATGCCGTTGAGAAAGAGGCGATTGTCACCCGCTGGCCGTGCCCACCGGCCGCGTTCGGGCGGCAGAAGTCCGCCGATCACCGCCCACTCTTCATCCGACAAATCGCCCCGAAACATCGCTGCCCCAAAAAAGCAGCCTTGAATCAGAACTCAGCCCAAATGAAAACCTCTTTTGTCAACATCGCCTAAGTCTCTTGGCACTAAGAGCAGGAGGGGCTGGGCGTTGAGCAGCGTCGCGCAGAAGACATCGGGATGATCATGCTTCATGCAAGGGCGTCATCGACATCCACGCCGAGATTCTGACGCACGCGATCGCTCCCACGTCATTGTCGATCAATATGGGCTGGCGCGGGACACCCATTCTCTTTCGACCTCCTCAGCTGCCGGCGCTGACGGCCAATTCGTCCAATAATCAAGTTGGCTATCCTAACGGCTTTCGATTTGGCATGCTTAGCTCCAGTACGACAGCACGGTCCTTCGACTCCGCAATGAGGGGAAATGATGAACGATCTATCGGCATCGGCTACCTGGGGCGACACTGCGGAATATTTCATGGCGCGCCAGGAAAGCCATCGCGGCGGCGTATTTCCTGTCCATTCGCACGATCATTTCGAAGCGCTGCTGATCCTCTCTGGTCGCCGCATGCAGCATTATGGCAGTTCGGAGATTGAAGCCAATCCCGGCAGCCTGATCTTCACCCCGCCAGGGCTGCGCCATGGCGCGACCATCGTCGGGCACACCGCCAGCCTTTCCATCCAGTTCAATCTGAAATTCCTGCATCCCGAACTGCCGGCGGATGCCCAACGCCTGTGGTCGCACCCCAGTACGCTGAGCGCGGCCCCTGAACTTCTGCCCTTCGTAGCGCAGAAGCAGATGCGCTATGAATGCGATCCCTGCCTGACGGAGAAGCTCCAGGGGATCTGGACCTCGCTGATCGAACGCAACGGCTCGCAAAGCCTGGGCGCTGAGCAATATGCGCGCGCGCAGCTTTCCATCCTGCTGCTTGAGGTGGTGGAGGCATTTGAGAGCGAGATCGTCGAGGTGGCCGAGATGGAGCAGCATGAAGGTGCTTCGGACAAGATCGACGAGTTGCGTCAGTTCATTGACGCCAATCTGGCCGAGCGCCTGTCGATCCACGAAGCGGCCCGCCACCTTGCAATCTCTTCCAGCTGCCTGGCCGCCCGCATCAAGCGGGTGACCGGGCAGACATTCGGCGAGCTTCTGCTCAAGGCGCGGCTGCAGCATGCGCGTGAGTTGTTGATCTATACCGACAGGCGGGTGTCCCAGGTGGCGTTTGAATGCGGGTTCGACGATCACGCCTATTTCTCGCGGCGGTTCCGGCAGGATCTGGGCATGTCGCCACTCGAATTCCGGCGTCGGCAGCTATCGGAGATCGATTTGTCTGCGATCAGCGCCCAGCGCCATTGATTGGGGGAGGGTGGCGAAGCCAGCCGATAGTTGATCTGTTCGGGAAGTTGCTTTCAGCCGGTCTGTTCCCCTGGTGAGGGCGGCCAACAGGCCCCCATTTCGCTGAAGTTTGAATATTGCAAGGAGTATGGGGCATGACACAGTCCAACAACACCGAAGATCTCGCCCGACGGATTCGCGTCAACGCCGTTAATATGGTTGATATTCAGGGCTTCGGCTATCTGGGCCAGGCGCTCGGCACGGCGGAGATCATGGCAGTGATCTTCGGCGAAAATTACTGGCGGCAGGGCGTGGACCGCTTCGTGCTGTCGCCGGGGCACTATGCCATTACTTTCTATGCCGTCGCCGCGGAGATCGGCCTTCTCCCGCGCGAGGCGCTGGCCGACTATGGCAAGGACGAAGCATTGCTGGAAGCGATCAGTACGGAACGCACGCCGATTGTCGACATCACCTGCGGTTCGCTGGCGCAGGGGCTTTCCGGCGGCATTGGCCTGGCGCTCGCCCAGAGGTTTGCTGGCGAGAGCGGACGAACGATCGCGCTGATCAGCGATGGCGAGATGGAGGAAGGACAGACCTGGGAAGCGGCCATGTTCGCCGCTCATCACAAGGTCAACAATCTGATTGCGGTGATGGACGTCAACAATTCCCAGGTTGACGGGCCGATCACCTTCGTCACCACGGTCGAACCAATTGCTGACAAATGGCGTTCCTTCGGATGGAACGTCGTCGAATGCGATGGCCATGACATTGATGCGCTCCGGCAGGGCATGGATGATGCGCTTGCGTCGGATCGGCCGACGGTAATCCTGGCGAAGACCGACATATTGGGCGGGCTCACATCTTTTCCGCCGACCGTCGATGGGCATTTCATCAAGCTCACTCCCGAATTGACCCGGGACGTCCTCAAGGAACTGTCCGCCGAGCCGGCGTGATCAGGATCTGTTGACCACTGTTAAGCCTACCGATCTGACGCGTGTCTGATCGATGGCTGAAGTGTCCGGTGATGGGCTGGATCGATGTGGACGATCCAGCCCATCACCTGCGCGGTTGTCGGCGCGTACTCGATCTCGGTGCTGCGGAGGCCGATCATGCCGCCATTACGGTATCGAGCATTTGGAACTGGGTCGGAAAACTTCGCCACGTTTCGATGACCGTTGTGAACTTAAATATATTTGCGTCTCGGGCTGGGGGTATTGGTTGTCTACATTGAGCTATCATCCCCAGGTGATGACGGTTCTATCCATGTGTGCGGCGACACCCCCCGTCTCCGCACCGGAGGTGCGATACAATCCGCTGAAGTATGTTCAGAATACCAAAGATCACGTCGCGATCGAAGAATAGAGTGATTTCCAAGCGATCGGAACCGATCGCTGGTTAAGAAATCGCGGAAGCCAAAGAATTCAGAGCGGCGATCTGATTCAATCAGATCGAAACCCGCTCTAGAAAGTTACTTTGCACGCTGTGCAGCAGACAAAGTAGTTCAAGCGATCAAGCCTTCAATCCTAACGGCGACGGCCATTCAGCCCTTATTCTCTTACAAAGTTCGCCGAGTGTGGGTCCTCGGCGTAGCGACTGAAATACGCGACGAGCCTGAAGATAGGGGATTTGGGCATGGCATTTCATGAAGCATTGCGCGCGACCGGTGGGCAGCGGCCACCTAACTATCTGACCGAAATCAGGCTCTGGATTCGCCCCTGCGGATTCGCCCTGTGCGCATTTTGATACGGCGTCTGCCGACGAATACGCACCTGTTTAATAGGACCATTGGAGAGCGACATGTGTAGCCACCCTCAACACATCCATTGTACTCCGGAGATGCTGCCGGAGGAATTCAAGCGGGGTGCTTCGCAAAATGCGATCATGGCCGTGGATTGGGAGAATCGGGTCGATTTCGACCGGCTTCGCAAATATCGGTTCAAGCGCGTTCAGGACCAGCTGAAGACGTCGAACATGGGCGCGGTGCTGTTGTTCGACATGAACAACATCCGCTATACGACTGCGGCGCACATCGGCAATTGGGCGCGCGACAAATATTTTCGCTGTGCGCTCATCATGCGCGATCGCGAACCGATCATGTGGGACATCGGTTCGGCCGCCAAGCAGCATCAGAAGCATAATCCCTGGATCAGCCCCGAAAATTGGCGCCCGGTGGTATCAAGCTGGCGCGGCTCGATCATGGAAGAGGTTGGCGTTGAGAAGGCGAACGCGAAGCGGATCGCGGACGTGCTGCGCGATGCTGGCCTCATCAACGAGCCGCTGGGCATAGATGTCGTTGAAATTCCGGTGCTCCGGGCGCTGGAGGCCGAAGGGGTGACGATCGTCAATGCAGAAGGGCTGATGCAACGCGCCCGCGTCATCAAGTCGATCGACGAGGTCTCGTTGCTGGAGACCGCTGCGTGTCTGGTCGATTCCGCCTATGACGAGTTGTTCCGCGTGCTGCGCCCGGGCGTCAAGGAAAGCGAGGCCGTCGCCGTCGTCAACCATGTGCTCTACAATATGGGTTCGGAGAATGTGGAGGCGGTGAACGCGATTTCGGGCGAACGCTGCGCGCCGCATCCCCATGTGTTCTCGGACCGTTACATGCGGCCGGGCGACATGGCCTATTTCGACATCATTCACTCCTATATGGGCTATCGCACCTGCTATTACCGCACGATCAATATTGGCGGCGCGACCCGCAAGCAGCGGGACGTGTACAAGAAGACGCGTGAAATCCTCGACGAAGCGATTGCAGAGATCAAGGTGGGCGCGTCTTCGGCCGATATCGCCAAGAAATTCCCGGCCGCCCAGGAATTCGGCATGGCGAACGAGGAGGAAGCGTTCGGGCTGCAATATGCGCATGGTATCGGCGTTGGCCTGTGGGAACAGCCGCTGATCAGCCGCTATCACTCGATCGAACACCCGATCACGATCGAGGAAGGGATGGTCTTTGCGATCGAGACCTACTGGCCTTCCGAAGACGGAACGACCGCGGCCCGGATCGAGGAAGAGATCCATGTCACGAAGGATGGTCCGCGGCTTCTGACGAAGTTTCCGGCGCAGGATCTGTTGGTGGCCGGGCAGCAATATTGGAACGGTCACAGCTTTGCCAAGGGCGTCAACGAGATCCAGTTGCCCGGCGGCGAGGTGATCTGACGGGTTTGGAGTGAAGTATCTGATTTGATGGATAGGTAATTAGAACAAAAAAGGATCTTGCAGGGCTGAGTTGCATATTATTATCGTCATCAAGGGGAATAATAATGAGGAAAGATCTTGGAATCCGGGCAACCTTACTTTGTGCAGTTGCGGTTGGTGCGCTTGCCAGTCCTGCGCTGGCGCAGGATGCACCGGCCGCCTCTGCCGTGCAGGATCAATCAACTCACGCCGACAAGGGCGGCTCGGCCTTGTCGGGCGAGATCATCGTAACGGCGCAGCGTCGCGAGCAGAGCATCCAGAAGGTGGGCATCGCCATCACCGCCTTTTCCGGCGACCAGTTGCGCGCCCTCAATGTGACTGATTCACGCGAACTGGCGGGGCTTACGCCGGGCGTGCATCTCGGTGGCGCGCTTGCTGGCCAGAACAGCCAGTACACGATCCGCGGCGTGACCCAGAATGACATCAACGATATCGTCGAGGCACCGAACGCGGTTTATCTCGACGATGGTTACATCGCCATCGGCCAGGGCCAGACTTTCGCCCTGTTCGATATCGACCGCGTCGAAGTGCTGAAGGGGCCGCAGGGCACGCTGTTCGGCCGCAACGCGACCGGCGGGCTTGTCCGCTACATCACGCGCAAGCCCAATCTGGACAAGGTCGAGGGCTTTGTCGACGTCAATTACGGGCTCTATGACTCCCTGAGCACGCCCGGTGCGTTCCACGGTGAAGCGGCGATCAACCTGCCGATGGGCAGCATGATGGCAACTCGTTTCGCCGTCATGTGGAACAAGGCTCAGCCCTGGCTGCGCAACGAATATCCGGCGGGCGCGGTCGGCGGTTCGCCTGGTCCGGGCGCCGGCGCCAATATGGGCGATGACGATACGCTCGCAGGACGCATGACCACCTTGTTCGAGCCCAATGACAGCGCCCGAGTGCTGCTGTCCGTCAATGCGGCGAGAACCCGGATGGCAACGGCGCCGTATCAGCAGAAGGCAACGATCGGTGTGTTCGATGCTGCGGGCGAACTGGTGAACGTCCTGAATGCCGGCCCGAACGAAACGCGCGCTTCGATTGCGGCTGACGGTTCAGATGGCGGTTCGGACACCGGCAACACCGGCAGCTTCGGTGCTCCCTTCGGCCGTCCGGTCCCCGGCGGCGACTTCTTCGGCTACAAGGATCCCGATGGCAGCGGCCCTCGCACGTCGAGCGACTTTGCCTTCCGCGATCATGGGCGCGTGAGGACCTGGGGCGTTAACCTCAACGGCGAGTTCGACTTGAGCGACAGCGTCAAGTTGGCGGCGGTGAGCGACTACAAGCATTTCTACAAGATCGGCTTCCTGGATGTTGATGCCGGTCCGGGTAACCAGGCTGGCGGTTATCTGGGCGTTCGTGCTTCCACCTTCAGCCAGGAAGTCCGCCTGTCAGGAAAGAGCGATCTTGTCGATTGGACGACCGGGCTTTACTATCTCCACATCAAGGCCCATTCGCTCGCTGGGCTGAAGTTTCCCATTGGCAGCGTGGTTCCAGGGGCGCCGTTCGATCTGGGAGCAGACGCAACGCTGAAAACCAATTCCTATTCGGCCTTTGGCCAGTTGGACTGGCACATCGCTTCGCGACTGACGTTGATCACCGGAGCGCGCATCATCCAGGAACAGAAGAACCACAACTTCCTCCAGGGAATATGGGGTACCACGGATTCGCGTGAGGCCGCGGTTGGCACACCGATCGTCATTGGCCCGCTATTTGGTCCGAATGGACCCACGCCTTACACGGACAAGTCCAACAAGACGCTCTGGGCAGGCAAGGTCCAGCTCGACTTCCAGGTGAACCCGGATCTGCTCCTCTATGCAGGCGTCAATCGCGGCGTGAAGGCGGGCAGCTATAATGCCGCAGTTCCAGGTGGCATAGCCGTGCCGACAAGCACCATCCCTTACAAGGCGGAAACTCTCACCAACTATGAGAGCGGCATCAAATATACGTTCCCGGACGGCAAGACACGGTTCAACGCATCCGCATTCTACTATGATTACAAGAACTATCAGGCATTCCTCTTCTCCGGGGTCAGCGGCATAGTCATCAACGCGAACGCGAGAACAATCGGTGGGGAAGCCAGCCTGTTCACCTCGCCTGTGAGGGGCCTCGATGTCGGTCTTTCCGCATCCTACTTTGATGCGAAGGTGAAGGATGTGCCGCTTCGTGCCGGAGGTCCGATCAGTCGCGACGTCCAGCCCGTCTACGCGCCGCCGCTTCAGGGCAGCGCTATCATCCGGTATGAATGGGAAGCCCTTGGCGGCAAGCTGTCGGTTCAGGGCGACGCCAGCTATACCGATCCCTTCTACTACAACCTCCGCAATTTCGACGCGGACAAGTTCGGCAGGACTGTGATGGTCAATGCCGGCCTTGGCTGGTCGAACGAAAGCTGGGAGCTCAACTTCCGCATCAAGAACCTGACCAACGTGCACCAGGGTGTCCAGGGCTTCGACCTCGCGACCCTGTGTGGTTGCAACGAGGTTTCCTACAAGCCGCCTCGCTTCTTCCAGCTCGGCGCGCGCTACAACTTCTGATCGCATTGATTATCATGAAGGCTAACGACAATGCAGTGCGAGCAGCGTCTACGAGCATCCCGGCCGGTCCTCCAGACCCGGTCGGGAGCAGCACGATGATGTCGGCCGTCACGCTGTTTGCCGGGCATTACCCTCTGGACGATATCGCTGCGTCGAATGATGCTGAACCAGAACACCGTGGGTCCGCCGCCTCATACCGGAAAAACTCGACGGCCCCACTCTCGTCTCGCGGCGAGGCCATGCCGTCGAAAGCAATTCAAGCGATCAAGCCGTCAATCCTAGCAAATGAGAACATTCTGCTCTAATGCTGTTTACCGCGTCTCAGGTGCGACTCAACCAGTGACGAGGAAGTTTGTGCCTTATATACTAATTTCCAGACGTGCGTACTATTCTACGACACATCACTAGGAGTTATGCAGTGGTCGGCCCATCGATTATAGGTCTCGATACCAAGCTGGATACTGATTATTCGATTTGGCCTCTAGCGTACTGTCAATCTGACATGCCGATAGATTTTGTTGCCGGGTCTGGTCTGTTCAGTAATGCTGGTACAGTTCGTCTCCCCATGCTTTATACCTTGTTGGTAGGTGGTGAAGTCGGCGGCAAGCAACACGTCGCCTTGGTCGATTGCGGATTTCGCAATGATCATTGGCTGACGAAGTACGCGTTTTCAAGCTGGGAGGAACCGGTCGACGTTCTTGGCAGGGTCGGCTTCAAGCCAGAAGATGTCGAAGCAATCCTCGTGACGCACATGCATTTTGATCACATCGGGAATTTCGAGGCTTTCCCCAATGCCAAGCTGTATATCCAGCTGGACGAGTATCTCGGATGGTCTGACGCAGTGTGCGCCGCTCACCAGATGGAAACCGAGGAAGAAAAGGCCTGGGTCTTTTCTTCGTTCGACCCGCAGGATCTCATCAGAGCCGCACAGGGCATTTCCGAAGGCCGCGTAAAGTTCGTTCGCGGTGATGAGGAGGTGCTGCCCGGCATCACGGCACACCTGGCGAAGGAAAGCCACACCTTCGGCACGCAATGGTTCGAGGTGCAGACGCGCAACGGTCCATTCGCTGTCGTCGGAGACACGGTCTATTGGTATTCGAACATCGAGCGCATGTGGCCTCCGGGCTACGGCCAGGGCAACACTTTCAACCAAATCAAGGCCTATCGCGAAATTCGCGATCTGCTGAAGAACAAATTCGATCACCTCGTTCCAGGTCATGATCCATTGATCTATGAACGTCACTCGTCATGGCTGGCGCCAAGTGGAAATCAGATCGCCGAGGTAAATCTGCGTCACGACGATACGTCGCGGCGCCCAACTGTCTCTGCCCAAAAAATCATCCACACCTAAACGTACAGGCGACCCCCCGTTATTTCCCTACGTCGTCACCGTCATCTTCTTGCCCGCGCCGGGCCGGCGGGAGAGATATCCGATTTAGCTGTGTGGCCTGACGGTGTTATAATGATCCTGCCACCGGACCCGCCTGGGGCAGGCCAGTGTCCCTGATGCTTTCCGGTCAGTGCGATAAACAAAAGGTGGATAGGATAGAGCAGGCAGTGACGATGGCGGATCCGCAGAAAGTCATCTTCCACGACGGCAGCTCACACAAGGACGCTCGCTGGATCACTCTTGCGGGATGCTTTTTAAGTTACTGCTTTGACGCAGTGGATTTCATGATCCTGGCGTTGGCCCTTCCGGCGATCGTAACTGACTTTGGCTTCAGCCTTGGCGAGGCTGGATTGATCGGCACTGCCGGCATGATTGGAGTTGGCCTCAGCAGCTTGCTGCTAGGATGGTACGCGGATAATTACGGCCGCCGACCGGCACTGATTGTTAGCGTGCTGATCTTTGCACTGTTCACCATGGCAATAGCCGTCGCGCGCGGGTGGTGGGACATGCTGCTTCTGCGATTCCTGGCCGGCTTGGGCCTGGGCGGCGTATGGGGAATCGTGTCGGCCCTGATCAACGAAACTTGGCCTCCCCATCTGCGCGCCCGGGCCAGTGCCTTCGTACTCAGTGCCGGGCCCGCCGGATTCGTTCTCGCGGCTTTGTTGGCCCATGCCCTGTTACCGGATTATGGATGGCGGGCGCTTTTCCTTTCAGGAGGAACCGCGCTTTTCGCAATCATATTCGTTGCGCTTTTCGTGCCCGAATCCAGCCAATGGCGGGAAGGGAAGTCACAGCGACAAATGGCCAGCGGTAAACAGACGGTCTCATTGAGCGAGATATTTATCGAAGGTCGGTGGCGTCGCACGGTGCTGGCAACATTAATCGCCGCGTGCGCCCTGACCGGCTATTGGGGTGCGAATACCTGGCTTCCGACCTATCTCGTCAAGGAACGGGGATTGGAACCTGCGGCAATGACGACGTTTCTCATCGTCATGAATATCGGCATGTTCATCGGTTATCAGATATTCGGCTTCGTTGCGGACCGCATTGGTTCCAAAAAGACGATCCTATTCTGCTTCGCTGCAACAACTATCTTGTTGCCGGCGTACGCCTTGATCAGGGATTTGACGCTGCTTTTGTGGTTTGGACCACTCATGGCGATGTTTTTTGCTTATTTCGGGATTTTTGGAGCCTATTTCTCTGCACTGTTCCCGGCGCATATTCGGTCAACCGGAGCTGGATTCTGTTTCAATGTCGGCCGTGGCATCTCCGCGTTTGCTCCTTTTGCGTTGGGAGAAATCGCCACATCCTTCAGCTTGTCAGTCAGCATCGCGCTTTGCGGAGTCTTCTTCCTGCTCGCGGGCCTTCTGATGCCCCTGATGCCAGACCTCAACATGAAAGACGAGGAACAGACAATTGCGCCGCGCAAACCTGTTCTTGCCGAGGAGCCCTAGGCGATGTTGACAAAAGATTTCAGCCATAGGCGCACGGCGGCGAGGTTAAGGAAGCTGGCGAAGGAGAGCGCGGTCTTGTCATAGCGGGTGGCGATGCGTCGCTGGTTTTTCATGACCCCGAACATGCGCTCGATGCGGTTGCGGTCTCGATATCGCCGGAAATCGCATGGGGCAGGATCGCGGCGGTTTGCCTTGGGCGGGATGATGGGCAGGATATTGGTCATGAGCAGTTTTGCCCGCAGATCGTCGCCGTCATATCCCTTGTCGGCCAGCAGCGCTTTTGGCTTGGGCGCAGGCATAGCCATCAGGTCGTCAACGGCCTTGTAGTCCGAGACTTCCCCACCCGTGAGGACAAAACCAAGAGGGCGGCCGCGATTGTCACAGCGGGCGTGGACCTTGCTCGTAAAGCCGCCGCGTGATCGACCAAAAGCCTCCTTATGAGTCCCCCTTTAGCGCCCGCTGCCGATACATGGCCGCGAACCGTGGTGCTGTCGATCATGTGCTGCCAGTCGTCAGTCAGTCCCAGATCGACCAGCGTTTGCAATAGCGCGTCCAAGACGCCTTGTTCGGCCCAGCGCCGGAACCGAACATAGACCGAGTTCCACTTTCCATAGCGTTCATGCATGTCCCGCCAAGGGCAGCCTATCCGCAAAACATGCAGCATGCCGTTGAGAAAGAGGCGATTGTCACCCGCTGGCCGTGCCCACCGGCCGCGTTCGGGCGGCAGAAGTCCGCCGATCACCGCCCACTCTTCATCCGACAAATCGCCCCGAAACATCGCTGCCCCAAAAAAGCAGCCTTGAATCAGAACTCAGCCCAAATGAAAACCTCTTTTGTCAACATCGCCTAGTTTAGCACGGCACCGGATTTCTCACCGTGCAAGCGCTCATAATGGGAGCCTGCCCATCTTGCTCCCATCAGGGCAGAGATCGAACTCGGCCTGGAAAGCTCGCAACAATATGGCCTGCCGCATCGGGCGGGTGCCGGGAACGGTTAGAGTTGCGGCTATTGTAGTCGCCCTGGTGATCTGACCGAAGCCAAGCGCGCAGACCAGCGGGGCGAGCCACGATGCCACGGCGGCCGACAGGAGATAGCGAACGATCCATCGGGGCTGAGGGATGGCCAGGTCACCACGGCGTCATCCGGGACGCAACGGAATGGCTCCACTACCCGCCTGCGGGATGAGCTGAGGCGATCATTGCAACCGGCTGCCCGAACAACGGCCTCCGGGGCCGGCCGCCGGAGCCGGAAACGATCAAGCGGAACGTGCAGTTCAAGCGATCAAGCCGCCAATCCTAACTGCTGCGATCGATGACTCTTATCCTCCGTGCCAGTTAACCCGTTTGGGTCGTGGCTGCCGCGACGGAAATTCGGGTATCGTGAAGGGGATTTGGGCATGACATTTCATGAGGCATCGCGCGCACAATCAGTGAGCAGCACCCATCTGCCTCCCTATCAGATCGAGACCAAGCCCTATGGCAGGGCGCTCGTCGCTCTTGCTGAACAGCGCAGCGAAATCATCTGCCTTGGAGCAGATCTAACCAGACAAACCGAGACCGACCTTTTCCGCGACCAACTGGCCGATCGATTCGTCAATGTAGGCATGGCCGAGGCAAATATGATCGGCATCGCTGGTGGCCTGGCGCGGGCGGGGCACACAGTGTTCGTCAATACATTCGGCGTATTCGCAACCCGGCGCTGCTTCGATCAGCTTGCGATGGCGGTTGCCTATCCTAACCTCAGCGTCGTCATAGCGGGCTTTATGCCAGGTCTATCGAGTCCAGGTGGCCCCAGCCATCAGGCGATCGAGGACATGGCGCTGATGCGCGCTTTGCCCAATATGGCGGTGCTCGATTTGGCCGACGCGAGTGAAATCCGCCAGGCGGTCACGATTGCGGCGGATCGCAAGGGGCCGGTCTACCTGCGCCTCAAGCGTGGAGAGATTCCGCGGATCTTCGACGACAATCATAAGCTGGAATTCGGTCGGGCGCATATACTCAGTGAGGGGTCGGACGTTACCATCGTGGCATCGGGCATGATGGTCCCGGCCGCGCTCGTTGCCGCATCCACGCTGGAGCAGCACGGTCTTTCGGTCGGCGTCGTCAATTCGCCGTCGATCAAGCCGTTGGATAGCGACACCATTTTGAAGGCGGCGCGCGGATCCCGGCTGATCCTGACGGCAGAAAATCATTCGATCATCGGCGGCTTGGGCTCGGCAGTTGCCGAAGCCCTTGCTGAGGCGGGCTTGGCTGTTCCGCTTCGTCGGATTGGGATTGCGGACCGGTTTGCCGAGTCTGGGAGTCGCGAGCATCTTTTTGCGAAATATGATCTCGACATAGCGGCGGTTCTTCGCGCTGTGTGGTCAGGTCTTGGCCTGGAGGGCGATCCGCCGCGCGCGCATTTTGATACGGCGTCTGCCGACGAATATGCACCTGTTTAATAGGACCATTGGAGAGCGACATGTGTAGCCACCCTCAACACATCCATTGTACTCCGGAGATGCTGCCGGAGGAATTCAAGCGGGGTGCTTCGCAAAATGCGATCATGGCCGTGGATTGGGAGAATCGGGTCGATTTCGACCGGCTTCGCAAATATCGGTTCAAGCGCGTTCAGGACCAGCTGAAGACGTCGAACATGGGCGCGGTGCTGTTGTTCGACATGAACAACATCCGCTATACGACTGCGGCGCACATCGGCAATTGGGCGCGCGACAAATATTTTCGCTGTGCGCTCATCATGCGCGATCGCGAACCGATCATGTGGGATATCGGCTCGGCCGCCAAGCAGCATCAGAAGCATAATCCCTGGATCAGCCCCGAAAATTGGCGCCCGGTGGTATCAAGCTGGCGCGGCTCGATCATGGAAGAGGTTGGCGTTGAGAAGGCGAACGCGAAGCGGATCGCGGACGTGCTGCGCGATGCTGGCCTCATCAACGAGCCGCTGGGCATAGATGTCGTTGAAATTCCGGTGCTCCGGGCGCTGGAGGCCGAAGGGGTGACGATCGTCAATGCAGAAGGGCTGATGCAACGCGCCCGCGTCATCAAGTCGATCGACGAGGTCTCGTTGCTGGAGACCGCTGCGTGTCTGGTCGATTCCGCCTATGACGAGTTGTTCCGCGTGCTGCGCCCGGGCGTCAAGGAAAGCGAGGCCGTCGCCGTCGTCAACCATGTGCTCTACAATATGGGTTCGGAGAATGTGGAGGCGGTGAACGCGATTTCGGGCGAACGCTGCGCGCCGCATCCCCATGTGTTCTCGGACCGTTACATGCGGCCGGGCGACATGGCCTATTTCGACATCATTCACTCCTATATGGGCTATCGCACCTGCTATTACCGCACGATCAATATTGGCGGCGCGACCCGCAAGCAGCGGGACGTGTACAAGAAGACGCGTGAAATCCTCGACGAAGCGATTGCAGAGATCAAGGTGGGCGCGTCTTCGGCCGATATCGCCAAGAAATTCCCGGCCGCCCAGGAATTCGGCATGGCGAACGAGGAGGAAGCGTTCGGGCTGCAATATGCGCATGGTATCGGCGTTGGCCTGTGGGAACAGCCGCTGATCAGCCGCTATCACTCGATCGAACACCCGATCACGATCGAGGAAGGGATGGTCTTTGCGATCGAGACCTACTGGCCTTCCGAAGACGGAACGACCGCGGCCCGGATCGAGGAAGAGATCCATGTCACGAAGGATGGTCCGCGGCTTCTGACGAAGTTTCCGGCGCAGGATCTGTTGGTGGCCGGGCAGCAATATTGGAACGGTCACAGCTTTGCCAAGGGCGTCAACGAGATCCAGTTGCCCGGCGGCGAGGTGATCTGACGGGTTTGGAGTGAAGTATCTGATTTGATGGATAGGTAATTAGAACAAAAAAGGATCTTGCAGGGCTGAGTTGCATATTATTATCGTCATCAAGGGGAATAATAATGAGGAAAGATCTTGGAATCCGGGCAACCTTACTTTGTGCAGTTGCGGTTGGTGCGCTTGCCAGTCCTGCGCTGGCGCAGGATGCACCGGCCGCCTCTGCCGTGCAGGATCAATCAACTCACGCCGACAAGGGCGGCTCGGCCTTGTCGGGCGAGATCATCGTAACGGCGCAGCGTCGCGAGCAGAGCATCCAGAAGGTGGGCATCGCCATCACCGCCTTTTCCGGCGACCAGTTGCGCGCCCTCAATGTGACTGATTCTCCCCAGATCGCAGCGATTACGCCCGGCGTGCACATCGGCGGCGCGCTTGGCGGCCAGAACAGCCAGTACACGATCCGCGGCGTGACCCAGAATGACTTCAGCGACATCACCGAAGCGCCGAACGCGGTTTATCTCGACGATGGTTACATCGCGATCGGCCAGGGCCAGACTTTCGCCCTGTTCGACATCGACCGCGTCGAAGTGCTGAAGGGGCCGCAGGGTACGCTGTTCGGCCGCAACGCAACCGGCGGGCTTGTCCGCTACATCTCGCGCAAGCCCAATCTGGACAAGTTCGAAGGCTTTGTCGACGTCAATTACGGGATGTATGATTCTCCGGGATCGCCCGGCGCATTCCATGGTGAAGCGGCGATCAACGTGCCTATCAGCAGCACGTTGGCGACGCGCTTCGCTGTCATGTGGAACAAGGCGCAAGGATATGTGCGCAACCGTTATCCGCTCGACGCCGTCGGCGGGTCGCCGGGCCCCGGCGCGGGCGCCAATCTGGGCGACGACAACACGCTGGCCGGGCGTATGACCACCTTGTTCGAGCCCAATGACGGGGTACGGGTGCTACTCTCGGTGAATGGGGCAAGGACCATTCAGGCGACGTCCCCTTATCAATCAAAGCCTACGATTGGAGTTTTCAACGCTGGTGGAGAGCAGATCAACACGATCGACGCTTCGCCCACAGAGACTCGCGCCTCGATTGGCGCGAACGGTCAGGATTATGGATCGGACCTCAACAACGACGGCGTCTTTGGCGACAGTTTCGGTCGGGCGGCCGCTGGCGGAGATTTCTTCGGCTACAAGGATCCGGACGGCTCAGGGCCACTCACCTCGCAAGACTTTTCATTCCGTAAGGGAAATCACATCCGGACCTGGGGCGTCAACCTCAACGGCGAGTTCGACTTGAGCGACGGCGTCACGTTGGCGTCGGTGACTGACTACAAGCACTTCTTCAAGTTCAGCTTGTTGGATATCGAAGGCAGCCCGACTAACCTGGTTGGCGGTTATAATGGCGTTAGCGCTTACACGTTCAGCCAGGAAGTCCGGCTGACAGGAAAGAGCGACCTTGTCGACTGGACAGGCGGTCTTTACTATCTTCACATCACGAGCCGTTCGAACTCGGCGCTGAGGTTCCCGCCCGGCGGTGTTGCGTCGACGCCGGCACCTTTCGATGTTGGTGTCGACGCGAACCTGATAACCAATTCCTACTCGGCCTTCGGACAGTTGGATTGGCACATCGCCCCGCGGCTGACCTTGATCACGGGCGCGCGGATCATCCGCGAGCAGAAGAAATACGACTTCTTCCATGGTATCTGGCCCGTCCAGACCGCGCTGCAGCCTCAGAGCGGGACGCCGATCGTCATCGGCCCAGTATTTGGCCCGAATGGACCGATGCCTTACGCCGACAAGTCCGGCAAGACACTGTGGGCCGGCAAGGTCCAGCTCGATTTCCAGGTCAATCCGGACCTGCTCATCTATGCAGGCGTCAATCGTGGTGTGAAGGCGGGCAGCTACAACGCCACCAATCCAGGCGGTGCCTATCCGGTGCCTCTAAGCCTCATCCCCTATAAGCCGGAAATTCTTACCAATTACGAGGGCGGCTTCAAATATACGTTCCCCGATCAGGTAACGCGTTTCAATGCATCCGTGTACTATTATGATTACAAGGACTATCAGGCATTCCTCTTCGCGGGCGTCGGTGGCGTCGTCATCAATGCCGATGACAGAACCTACGGTGGCGAGGCCAGCCTCGCTACATCGCCTGTCAGGGGCCTCGATGTCGGTCTTTCCGTTTCCTATTTCGATGCGAAGGTGAAGGATGTGCCGCTTCGGGCAGGAGGTCCGATCGTGCGCGATGTCAAGCCGGTCTATGCGCCGCCACTGCAGGGCAATGCCTTTGTACGATATGAATGGCAGGCTTTCGGCGGCAAGCTGTCGGTCCAGAGTGACGCGAGCTATACCGACCCATTCTACTACAACCTCCGCAATTTCGACGGAGACAAGTTCGGCAGGGCGGTGATGGTCAATGCCGGGATCGGCTGGTCGAACGACAACTGGGAGCTGAACTTCCGTGTCAAGAACCTGACCAACGTGAACCCTGGGGTCGTGGGCTTCGACCTGGCGACCCTGTGCGGTTGCAACGCGGTCTCCTACAAGCCGCCCCGCTTCTTCCAGCTCGGTGCGCGGTACAATTTTTGATTACCTCATGCATATGGGGTCTCGCCTTAGTGTGTAGTTGACTTCGGCGAATGTCCCGGCCGGTTACCGGACCGGTCGGGACATGATGATGTGCCGGGATTAGCAAGGATATGCCATGGTGCACTCCCCGACTGACAGCTCTGATCCTGCCTCCGAATGGAAGGGTAGGGGGTTCGGGTTCCTCGGTCTGGGCCGCTGGATCATCGCGCCCTTGGCACCTGAAGCTGCTTTTGATCCGACTGAGTCAGATCGCCGCTTTAGATCTTTTAGTTACCGCGATTCCTTGAACGGCGATGGTTTCCCGCCCTGGAAACCCGTTGATCAGCCGCTCGCTGATCAACATATTGATTGCTATTCCAGAGATCGTTGGGGGCCGTTGCGGGGAGAGGGCAATTCACCTGGTCCCATTGTCAGGTGGCTAGAGGACGACCGCACGGCAACTAAACCCGATCTTCAATCCCAAACCCTTCATTTTGCAAAGGACGGATATCATGTTTGTAGTTAGAAATCCCCAGTCGATCGCCAACCCGGTGGGGCCATACAGCCATTCGGTCGAGATTCCGGCCGGAGCGCGCATCCTGTCGATTGCTGGACAGGCCGGCATCCGGCCCGATGGAACGCTGGCTGAGGGCTTCGAGGCGCAGCACGAGGAAATCTGGAAGAACGTTCTGGCCATTCTCGCCGAAGCGAACATGGGTCCGGAAAACCTGGTTCACCTCAACGTCTATTCGACCGATGCAAGCGCCATCCGCTTTGTCGGCCCGCACCGGAAGAAGTATCTGCCTGAAGGTTACCTGCCGACCTCGACCTGGGTTGTGGTGTCGGCGCTCGCCAATCCCAACTGGGTCGTAGAGATGGAAGCCATCGCGGCGAAGGTCGATTGATCGCTTTGCATTGCCCCTGGCCGCAAACATGCCGGTCGGGGGCAATGCAGGCATCGGAAGCAGGTGAAGCCTTGATGTTGCCAAGTTGAGGCTGTGCGCCGGAGAGCTTCTGGAGATCGAGAACATTGTTATTTTGATCCTGCTTTTGATGTCATGCCTGGGAGGGTATCGTGAACGCCATCGTTTTTCCGGATCTCACTGACGCCATAGTTCAGCTTCGCATTATATGCGGCCTCCTCTTCATTCCGCATATTATTGGGCAGTTTACCGTCAAGGACGCCGTCTTCGCATTTTTTGAGACCGCCGGGCTCAAGCCTGCATGGATCTTTGTGCGGACTGCGCTGGTCGTTCAGACGCTCGCGCTGCTCGGCATGGTGCTGGGGATCTATGTATTCTACGCGGCGTGGCTGGGCGGAATCTTCATGATCTGCGCGGGGCTGGCGGCGTTCAAAGTCTCCAAGGGGCGCTGGTTCTGGAACCTGGGCGGCTGCGAGTTCCACATGTTCTGGGGCTTGTGCTGCATCATCGTCGCGCTTCACAGCCCGGCATAAGGCGTGGAGGCGATCGCCGAGCCGGGCAGATCGTTGACACCCCTAAGTAATTCCCGGAGTAACGACATGGCATTCAATATTCCTGACGTGGACATCGATATCTACTCGGCGGAGGCGCTTGCCAATCCATACGAGAATTATCGTATTTTCCGGGACACGGCCCCGATCGTGCGCCTTCCCAAATACGACCTCTATCTCATGGCGCGGTTTGCGGATGTGCAGGGGGCGCTGAAGAACAACACCTTGTTCGCGTCCGGGGACGGCGTCGCGATGAACGACCTGATGAACAAGGCGATTGCGGGCAGCACGCTTCATACGGATGCGCCTTACCACAGCACCTTGCGCTCGATCGTCAGCCGGCCGCTTACCCCCGCCCGATTGACCGAGTTGCGTCAGGGACTTTACGATCTCGCCGAAAATCTGGTCGAGCGCCTGGTGGCCAAGGGCGATTTCGATGCCGCGAGCGAACTTGCGCCATATCTTCCGGTCACGGTGGTCTCCGAACTCGTCGGCCTGCCCGAGGAAGGGCGTGAACGGATGCTCATATGGGCCGGCGCGGTGTTCAACTCCTTGGGACCACGGGGTCTGGAACTGACGGAAACCGCGCTCCCGATAGTGGACGAAATGGTGACCTATGCCCGCGGTTGCACCGCCGATCGGGTGAAGCCGGGCAGTTGGGTCGCCAAACTCTACGAAGCGGTCGAGGCCGGCGAACTCAGGCCCGAGCAGGTCGGGCCGGTGATGGGCGACTATCTGGGGCCGAGCCTGGATACCACCATCCTTGCCACGGGCAGTGCGATCGCCCTGTTTGCCCAGAACCCCGATCAATGGGACAAACTGCGCGCGAACCCGACGCTGATCCCCAATGCGGTCAATGAAGCGATCCGGGTCGAAAGTCCGATACAGGGCTTTTCCCGCGTATTGACGGATGATTTTTCGGTGGAAGACCAGCGCCTTCACAAGGGTGCGCGAGTCCTGGTGATGTATGCGTCGGGCAATCGCGACGAACGGCGTTGGGAAGACCCCGAGCGGTTCGATATCACGCGTCGCGCGAACGAGCAGCTGGGCTTTGGCCACGGCATCCACATGTGCATGGGTGCCAATCTCGCCCGGATGGAAATCTCGGCGCTGCTCTCTGCCCTGATCCGCCGGGTCGAACGGTTCGACCTGCACGAGGCGGAGCGCATCTCGAACAATGTCCTGCGCGGTTACAAATCGCTCAAGCTGACCGCGCATGCCGCGCAGTGAAGGGGAAGCCGGCTGGCCATGTCTCGTGATCAGGATGACCAATAGCCTGTGGTTTCGTCCGCTAAGAGATATGCGATATGAAAGAGCAACCCTGCCCGAAGGAATGCGGCCATGAGTGACAACAGTCTCTCCGAAACCATCGAGGACCATGCCCTGGAACGGGTGCCCGACGATCAGCGTCAGGGATGGCTGGCATTGACGTGGAATACGGCGGGCGTGGTGGTTTCGCTGGTGCAGTTGTTCTTTGGCGCGCTGGTGACATTTGTCGCGGGGTTCCAGGCCGCACTTGTCGCGGGCCTGATCGTGATGCTGATTTGCTGGCCCCTGAGCTGGGCGAGTTCCCATGTCGCCTATCGTACTGGCCTCTCCAGCACGGTCATGTCGCGATATTTCGGGTTCGGCAAGAAAGGGTCGATAATATCCTCGATCATATATTCGTTCATGATCATCGGCTTTCTCGCTCTTGAGAATGCACTGCTGTATCGAGGATTTTTATTCTACTTCAAGCTTTCCGATACGTTGACCACGAAGATCCTGATCTATGGGTTGATGACGGTTCTCTGGATTGTCCTGACATCCTACGGGTTCAAGCTGATCGCCCGCGCATCGTCCATAACCCTCACTTTATCACTGGTGGTGCTGGCTTATATCACTTACCTCGTGGTCTCCAACGGCGACCGGTCGGTCGAAAGCCTTGTTTCGTTCGGTCCCCAGTTCTCCCACGATGTTCTCAAGGGCATGGGCGCCGATAGTCCCGCGGGCAGGTTCATCTTTGCGATAAATGTCCTGATCGGATCAGCGGGAGGGATGGCGATGTTCGGCGCGGACATCGGCAGATATGCCCGCCGATCGAAGGATGTCGGGATTTCAACGCTGATTGGTCTCCTGTCATTGGATATCCTGATGCTCTGGCTTGGCGGCATCATCATGTATGCTGGCGGCCCTGCACTTGTTGATTTCTACACGCAGACCGCCGGAATGACCCATGAGGCAGCGCAGAGAGCATCGCTCGAAAGCCCGGACAGCATTGTAGCGGCCTTCGTGGTGCTGGGAGGGGCGATGGGGGCGTGGCTCCTGGTTCTCGCGCAAGGCAAGACGCAGGTTTTGAACAACTACGCGGCTTCGCTTTCCCTTTCCAACCTGTTCGATGCACTTAATTTGCGAATGGGGCGGTTGACCTTTGTCGTCCTTGCAAACGTCATTGGGCTCCTGATGCTTTATGGAAGCATTCTCGAACTGATTGATTCCTGGGTGACGATATTGGGAGTGCTGGTGACGGCATTTGCCGGAATTGTCGTTGCTGACTATTATATTGTGAAAACATTGCTCGGAAGAGAGCCGAAGGCTGTTCAGGAAGAGCCGGAGAATGTGAATTGGGCAGGGGTCGTGACATTGCTCGTCTCCGCCTTCATGGCCCACTATGTCCTCGCGAGCATCTTGCCGATCCAGGCGATAACGACCCTCATCATCTCGATCCTGCTCTATCCGCTGTTGCGCACAACCGTCCTGAAGCCGACGGGGAGGGGGTCTGGCCACCTTCCCGAGGCCATTGATGATCCGGTTACTATTTTGGACGGCGCCCCCGCAGCGTCTCCAAGCCAGGTCTCCTGACGACCTCGAAGCTGATTGAGAAAAGCTGTACAGATCGACCGAATATCAAGGGAGAATATCCATGTCATTACTGAACCAATTGGCTACGGCTCTCTCAAGCGGGTCGGTGGAGATCATCGACCTCACCCATACGCTGGAGGAGCGCACACCGATCTTCAAACTGCCTGACCAGTTCGCCCAGCAAATTCAGGTTTTCCGACTGGAGGAAATCTCCCGCTTCGATGAGCGCGGGCCGGACTGGTACTGGAACAATATTCACTGTGGTGAACATACCGGGACGCACTTCGACGCGCCGGTGCACTGGATTTCTGGCCGGCATTACGAAGATGGCGCGACCGACACGATTCCGGTCAGGAAGTTCATGGCTCCCGCCTGCGTGATCGACGTTTCCGAGCGCGCGGGGGAGGACGAAGAATTTGTAACCACCATGGACGACATTGAGAAATGGGAAGCCGAACATGGCCGTATTCCCGCCGGTTCTTGGGCCCTCATCCGTACGGGATGGTCATCCCGCAATTATACCGATCGGTTTCTCAATATGCGCGAGGATGGCGGTCACTGGCCGGGCAACCACCCCGATGTTGCAAAATTCCTGGCGCATGAGCGCGATGTTATCGGCATCGGTACCGAACCTGTTGGAACGGATGCTGGTCAGGGCGCCACCTTTTCCCAGCCGAATCCTTGCCATCACTACATGCATGGAAGCAATAAATTTGGCCTGTCGAGCCTTGCAAACCTGCATCTCCTGCCTCCCACTGGCTCAATGCTGATCACGCCGCCGCTCAAGATCAAGGACGGTTCGGGCAGTCCTTTGCGCGTATTGGCGTTGGTCGAGCGTTAAGCCGCACCATGCAAGCGGCCGCCGGCAGTTCTGGCGGCTGCCGGCTGGATCTATGCCAGGTTTGCATGAGACAGCCTTGGTGCATCGCCTGATATGATGGTGCATTGATCAGAATTCGTGCGCCCTCCGGCCTACTGTCATGGACATCATGCGCAAGGACTGGTCGACGAGCTTGGTCATCGCATGACGGCGGTTGTCGGTTATTACGGCTCGCATTGATGGACGGGCGCGGTGGACACGGAGTTTTGTAATGAAGGTAGTTTTCATAGGTCTTGGACGCATGGGGCAGGCGATGGCCCGGCGGCTGCTGGATGCGGGCCATGACCTTGTGGTGTGGAACCGCACGCCGGATCGGCTGCGCGAACTGCTTGACCTGGGTGCGACGCAGGCCGATTCGATCGCGCAGGCCGCCGCGCTTGGCGCGCCTGTCATCACCATGCTCGCCAATGACGAAGCCCTGGCACAGGTCGCCCAGGGCCCCGGCGGCCTGATCGAGAGCCTGCCGCCCGGCGGCCTGCACATCGCGATGGGAACCCACCGCAGCGACACGATCCGCAACCTGACCGCCGCGCATGCGAAGGCCGGCCAGATTCTCGTCGCAGCGCCCGTGCTGGGCCGGCCTACCGCCGTGGCGGCCGGGCAGCTCGGCATCATCGCGGCTGGACCCGCCGACGCCGTCGCGCACGCGCAACCGCTGTTCGACGCCATCGGCAGGCGGACTTTCGCCGCCGGGTCCGATCCCGCCACCGCCTCGCTGCTCAAGCTCACCAACAATATGGTGCTGGCCTGCGCGATCGAGGTCATGGGCGAGGCGTTCAGCCTGGTCGAGAAGTCCGGGGCCGATCCCGAAGCGATGCGCGATATTCTGATCGAGGGTCTGTTTTCCGGTCCGGCCTATAGCGGCTATTCGCGCGCGATCCTGGATCGCAGCTGGGATAATGTCGGCTTCACCGCAACCCTTGCCCTCAAGGATGTCGATCTCGCCCTCGCCACGGGCGCTGCCAATGACGTTCCCCTGCCCAGCGCCGAGGTCTGCCGCGAGCGACTGGTGCGCGCGATCGCCGATGGCGATGCCGAGCGGGACTGGATCGTCATGGCCCTCGCCCAGGCCCGCGCCAGCGGACTTGCCTGATTTTCAACCCAATCCTATCTGCTCAACCATCAAGAGAAAGCCTTCAACCCATGACCAGCAAGCTCTTTTCGCCGATTACGCTGCGCGAACTCACCCTCTCCAACCGCATCGTGGTCTCGCCCATGTGCCAGTATAATTCCAACGAGGGCTCTGCCAATGACTGGCATCTGGCCCATCTGGGCGGTTTGTCGATGGGCGCCGCGGGCCTGGTCATGGTCGAAATGACGAACGTCGCGCTGGACGGCCGGATCTCGCCGCGCTGCGCTACCCTGTGTTCGGACGAGAATGAGGCCGCGCTGAAGCGGGTCGTGGATTTCTGCCGCACCTATGGCGTTGCAAAGATGGGGATCCAGATCGGGCACGCCGGGCGCAAGGGATCGCAGCAGCCGCCGGCACTGGGCGGCAAGGCATTGACCGCAGAGGAAGGCGCCTGGGAAACGGTCGGACCATCGGCCATCCCGTTCGGTGACTTTCCGGCGCCCCGCGCACTGACCAGGGCCGAGATGCTCGACCTGATCGAAGCCCACCGCCAGGCCGTCGCGCGCGCCGAACGGATCGGTTTCGACCTGATCGAGATGCATGGCGGACATGGCTACCTCATCCACCAGTTCCTCTCGCCGCTCGCCAACCAGCGCACCGACGAGTTCGGCGGGTCGCTGGAAAACCGCATGCGCTTCCCGCTCGAGGTGTTCAAGGCGATGCGGGCGGAATGGCCCGCGCACAAGCCGATGGGCATTCGCGTGTCGGCGACCGACTGGGTCGAGGGCGGCTTCAACCCCGACGAGGCGGTCGAGTTCGCCAAGGCGCTCAAGGCGCTCGGATGCGACTTCATCGACGTCACCACCGGCGGGCTCGATCACCGTCAGCAAATTCCGCTGGCGGCCGGCTACCAGGTGCCGTTCGGCGAACGGATCCGCAAGGAAGCGGATATCCCGACCATGTCGGTCGGCCTCATCGGTGGCAGCGCCCAGCAGGCTGAAGAGATCATCGCCTCCGGCAAGGCCGATTTCGTGATGATCGGCCGCGACGCGCTCTACGACCCTCGCTGGGCATGGCACGCGGCCGAGGAACTCGGCGCGACGACCGACTATGCGCCCAAATACGGCATGGCCAGGCCCGCGCTTCGCCCGCAGCTGTATCCCAACCACCGCGCACCTGCCTGAGCGCGCGCATGCTGACTCCCAAACAGGATATGAGGACGCCGGTCACAGTGCTGACCGGCTTTCTCGGCAGCGGAAAGACCACATTGCTCAATCGCGCCCTGCGCGATCCGGCGATGACGCACACCGCCGTGATCATAAACGAGTTTGGAGAGATCGGGATCGATCACGCCCTCACCACGGCGAGCGACGATACGATCATGGTGCTGGAAAATGGCTGCCTGTGCTGCACGGTCTTTGGCGACCTCATCCAGACCCTCAACCGGCTCTATCATGCCCGTGAGGCCGGCGAGGTCGATTTCAACCATGTCGTCATCGAAACCTCCGGCCTGGCCGAGGCGGGCCCCATCCTCCAGGCTTTCCTGTCCGAACCCACGCTTGAGGGGCTCTTCCGGATGGGCGCGGTCGTTGCGACCGTCGATGCGGTGAACGCGGAGGCAACCCTGGCGGATCATCCCGTTTCCGTGCGGCAGGTCGCGCTGGCGGACAGCATTCTCCTGACCAAGACGGACCTGCTGGAACCTGCGGAGCGGGCAGCGCGCAAGGCGGCGCTGATCGCCCGCCTGGGCCAGATCAACCGCACCGCTCCTGTGCTGGAAAGCGATGACCTGGCGGCCGATCCGGTGGGCGTGATGCGCAAGCTGATGGCCGATCCGAGAGAGGATCCACAAGCCGCGAAGAGCTGGATGGAGGCCGCCCTTGGCGCGGCTCCCACCCATGAAGCGGCGGATGCGGAGCATGGCCATGAAGCGCATGCGCATGACAGTGGCATCGCGTCGTTCAACCTGATCCGGGACGAGCCGCTCCCGCGCGAGGCTCTGAACCTGCTGCTGACGTCCCTGGAAAAGCATCTCGGCGCCAATCTGCTCCGGGTGAAGGGGCTGGTGAATGTCAGGGAGGAACCCGGCCAGCCCGCCGTCATCCAGGGCGCGCAGCATCTGCTGCACAACCTGACCTGGCTTCCCGAATGGCCCGACGAGGATCAGCGCACGCGCATCGTCTTCATCACCCAGGATCTGCCCGCCGGCGAACTGGAAGAAATGGTGACATTGCTCGATCGCGTCGCACACCGAACCGCCCTCGCACGCATGAACGCAGGCGGAGCAGAACCCGCAAGGCCCATCTGAATATGTCTCATGCTGTTTTCCGGCTTCCTTCCAGAAGAGAAGATGATCGAATGCCTTTGAAAGGCAAATTTGCCCTTTCTGCAGTGGACACCATCGCCACGCCGGAGGGGGCTGGCGAGCGGCAAACGGCGACGTTGACCCAGTCCGTCTATGCGCAGTTGCGCGCCGACATTCTCAGCGGGCGGATGCGTCCTGGCGAGAAGATCCGTGCCGAAGCCCTGCGCAAGCGGTTCAACACGGCCAGCAGCCCGGTTCGGGAAGCGCTCAACCGGCTTCTTTCAGAAGGCTTCGTCGCGCTCGAGGAGCAGAAGGGCTTTCGTGTCGCGCCGGTGAGCGCCGAGGAACTGAAGGAACTCGTCAAGACGCGCTGCTGGATCGATGGCCTGGCCATTCGTGAATCGATCGATCGGTTCGACCTGGCATGGGAGGAGAATCTCATACTCGCGCTCCATCATCTGTCGCGAACCCATCGCGGGGAGACGGGCCAGGGCGAAAGTTCCGAATGGGAAAGCCGGCACAAGGACTTCCACCTTGCCCTCATCGGCGGGTGCGGCAGCCGGTGGATCAAGCGGATCAGCGGCCAGTTGTTCGACGCCGCGGAACGCTACCGTCTTCTCGCGCTGGAGCAGGTCCTGGAGCGCAATGAGCTGCAGGAACATCGCGATCTGGTCGATGCATGCATCAATCGCGACGCCGATCGCGCGATCACCTTGCTCCAGCATCACTACGCCCAGACCTTCGAAGCGATTACGAACAAGCCCTAAGTCGCGGATCAGACCGAAAGCAAAACAGACGAAAACCTGTCCAAAATGGCGGGACCACCTCACATGCTCTGCTCGCCGATACATTGACGCGGCGGGGTGGATTGTCGTTGCGCAAATCGAACCCGAAGCTCTCCAACGGCACAATAGTGCATGATCGGTCGATCGATACATCCTGTCCTCTCCGGAGAGGCGCGCGCAAGGTCAGCCCCTGGCAATCATGTATGCGCCAGACCGTCAGCCGCAATCGCGCGGTTCAGGATGACAACGTCGTCAATGTGATCGGGATGGAAGTCGCTGCGGAAAAAGGCCCAGTAGTGGCGCCAATTGCCACGGATCAGCCCGCCCTTGCCAAACAGGAACCTTGCAGCCTGCACCAATGTCCGACCCAGGGGAGGGCGATCGCGCCGATACATGTGCCACAGGCTGCGCGTCTGGAAACGTACCAGGAACTCGAAGCTCATCAAAACCATGGCCTTTCGCAGCATTGCGTGGGTGCCGCCCGCAGCCAGATAGACATCGAAGGCCACACTCTTGTGCTCGATCTCTTCGATCGCATGCCAACGCCACATTTTGGCTATCCCGGCATCGGCGCCGTCAAGCCAGTTTGTCCGGCCAAGAATGCCGCCCGCGATCGTTGCGGTCAGATGCTCATATGCGACAGTCGTCGCCAGCCAGAACAGTGGGTCGAGATCTTGCAATTCCTCGGAATCGCTCCGGATCGCAGCTTCCAGCCAGTCAAGGCTATAACCCCGCGCGACGCACAATTCTTCGTTGAAGTGCTGATGCTCTCGGCGGTGGACATATTCCTGCGCCATGAAACCCCGCACCGCAGCCTTCAGGGCTGGGCTTGTCGCTGCCTTCTCGTTGGCGCGAACGCTGTCGATGAACGACTTCTCGCCATAGGGAAACAGGATCGACATCGCATTGAAGAAGGCGGTGCGGAACCAGTCCGACCCATTCCAGTCGGAGCTCAGGGCGGAATCAAGCGGGAATCGAATATCGCGAGGCTTAATCATGGGAACACCAGACCGTTGAACAGAATATAGTAGCTATCACTACTATTCTTAATTGTCAAGGCACCAGTCGGAGCGCTTCTCCTACGCCTTCCAATCCACACTCCGGACCCGGCGCTGCATCCGTGGCGCCAGGACATGGCGGGCTGAAGGTCGATCAGGCGTGCCGGATAAAGGAGTTGGAGCCTGGCGATGCCCGGCTGGAGCGGCTTGTCGCGGCCCTCGCGCCGAACAAGGCAATTCTGCAGGGGGCGTCGAAGCTGGCAGATTATTCGCGTACGGCAATCACACCGCCGCATCGACGAACAATATCGCTGCGGCCCGCGCGAAGCGCTTGTCGGGGCGCATATGAGTATCGTCGCCAAAGGTCGTGTTACCCTGACGCACCTCCTTGCCCGCCGCCCTTCAGCTTCACCTTCACGCCGTTCGCTCGATTTTGGGAATGTTGCGCCTCGGTCGATGATAACGGACACAGTTTCGCTGGAGCAGACACCCGGTGCATTTGAAGGATAGAGGGCCAGGCCCCATCATGCTGATCGCACCCTGCTGTTGACGAGCGCCGGACTGGTTTACGCCTCTCCCTGCGCCAGCCCCCGGATCGCCGCTGAAAGGAAAAGCCGCAACGCGGCGAGTTGAGCGCCCTGCTGCGGTTCGGAACATTCCATCGCGAACATCAGATTGATTGCAACCGTTTCAAGAATCACGATCGCCAGAGCTTCCGCCACCTGTCCAGACACGCCCGGATCAAGAGCAGTCAGAAAGGGAGCGAGATTGCGGGCATTTTCGATCGTGTCGGCGCGGTCGAGCAGGCGCAGTTCCGGGTTGGAACGAAGCGCATTCCAAATCGCGGGCGCGGCCTTTGCCTCGGCCAGATAGGCCGCCAGATCGGAAACGATATGCCCCGCGAGCGATTGGATGCCGATGTTTGATTTTACCAGCTCCTCTCCTGTGGAAAGGCGATGCTCGACCAGGGCGCCCAGACGCGCCAACTGCCGGGTGGCCAGTTCCCGAACCATTGCCGGCGCCGACGGGAAATAATGATAGACTGATGCAATGGGCAGACCAGCGCGCCTGCCCACCTCTCGCATCGACAGCCCGTCAAGCCCGGCCTCTGCGATCATCTCCTCTGCTGCGTCCAGCAGGGCCTGTTGCCTTTGCCGGCTACGTTCCTGTTTCAATGCCGACCGTGGTGCGACACGGTCGGCCAGATTATCCTGTTCCATCATGCCTTGTCCTGATCCTTCCCTTCGTCTTGTCGCCGTTCTTCCTTCCGGGAAATTCAGGCAAAGGCATCCACGGCATAACGTCCCTCGTCAACCAGAAGGCGATAGGCTTGCTCCGGATCCCTATCGAGCGCCCGGCCAGCAATTTCAACGATCAGCCTCTCAACCTCAGGCACCAGCGTCATGGCGTCTCCACAAACATAGATATGGGCGCCTCTGCCAATCAGCGTGGCAATATCCGCTGCGTCCGAAACCAGACGGCCTTGCACATAACGGTGGCCGTCCTGGGGTGCGCGGGAGAATGCAGGGCGCACGTCAACCACAGAATCGGCTTGCCATGCGGCGAACTCATCACGGTAGAGCCAGTCCTTGTCTGGGTGGCGACAGCCGAAGAAGAGCAGCGCCGGCCCGGTGGTTTCCCCGGCACCACGCCGCAGCGCCCGTTCCTCCACAAAGCCACGGAACGGCGCGATGCCACTTCCCGCTGCGATCATGATGATCGGCGTGGCCGGGTCCTCAGGTAACCGGAAATGGCGCGGCCCCGGGTGCAGAGCGACTGCCAACTGCGCACCATCCTCCAGACGCGCCAGGAAATTGGATGCAACGCCGAGATGACGGCCTTTGCCCGATCGAGCCGGGGCATCGACGATCGATACCGTCAGCGCGCATCGTCCGGCGTCAGCGAGCGGGGACGAGGCGATGGAATAGCGGCGGGGCGCCATGGGCGGCAGGACTGCAAGCAGGGCTGCCAGATCAACGCTGCAGGACGGCAGGCTTTCCAGAAGCGACAATGTTCCCAGCCGGCATTCGGTGACTTCCCGTTCGAAAACGGCCGGGTCCAGCATGGCCTGTGCCCGCGCGCGTTCGGGGGGACATTGGGTTGACTGCGCAAAGAGACGAAGCTGCGGCATCGTCGCGGGCTGTTCCAGTTCCACAAAATCCGATAGCAGTTCCCGCACGCTGACCGCTTCGCTGGCGGGCAAAGGCAGGGTCAGCCCCGCATCGTCACGAACGACCAGGCGCATGTCCGGGTCCAGTCCGAGCCGGTGCAACGCCCTGTTCACTGTCTCCACGGGGTTGCTTGCCAACACCGACAAATGATCGCCCGGCTGGTAGCTCAGCCCTGGCGGCAGGGCGATCTCGAAATGTCGCTTGTCGCTGGCGGCCTCCAGCATTCCCCCCCGTGTCAGCGGAACATTGCGCAGGCACTTGCCGGGCCGGAAACCGCCCAGCGAACGCCCCCGCAACGGGGGCAGCATTTCGATTGTCGGCTCCACAGACCGCAGGCATTCCCCGCCACCAAAGGCTTCGGCAAGGGCAGGCCATAATCCTGCCATCCACGCTTCCGCCGCTTCCACGAAATTGCCCGCGGCATCCGCGACTCCGCGTTCGACAAGACGGCTTGCGCCTGCCCTTTCCAACGCGTCATCGACCCGTGAGGGGATCGCCTGATAGGTACGCGCCCATTGCCTGTTGCCACAGCCCAATACCGCGAAGCGCCCACCCGTCAGCATGCCCGGCTCCAGCTGATCGAGCCATGCAACGAACTGCCTGGCATTGTCGGGCGGCAATCCTTCATAAGATGCCGTCACGATCACGACAGCGCCATCCTTGGGCAGGTCGGCGACCGCTTCATCCATCGCGGCCAGACGGGGCCGGTAGCCGCGCGCTGCGCCATCAGTCACGATCTGACGGGCGAAGGCCAGGCTCGATCCGGAATTGCTTCCATATAATATCAGCAGCGGTGTATCCGTCCCGTCCGCACCGAGATATTGCCGCGCCTGGGCAGCGGTGCTGGTTTCGGAGGGCGTTCGCAGCACGGGCACGATGCCTGGGGGCTGGCGCCGGCGCGCGCGGATGCGCAATCCTTCCGGCTTCATGGTTAGCGTTTCTGCGACCTTGAGCCGATAATCCGGATCGGCGCGGCTTATGTCGAACCGCTGCAACATCATCGACAGGACCAGCAGGGCTTCCTGCATCGCGAAACCGCGGCCGATGCAGGCGCGCTGCCCATTGCCGAAAGGCTTCCAGCTATTGGGCGGCAGGCGTTCTGCCATACCATCCGCAAAGCGTTCCGGCCGGAACAGCGCCGCATCCTCTCCCCATATTGCCGGATCGCGGTGCAGCGCGGGCAGCAATATCAGCAGTTCATCTCCCGGCTTGAGCGGATAGAGACCGGCGAGCATGGTGGGCGCATGCGGTGTGACGGCGAATGCGGGTGCCGTGGGCCACAGGCGCAGCGATTCCATCAATATCTGCTCGATGAACTTCAAATCCGCCAGATCATCGAGATTTGGATCACGATCACCCAGAACGGAATCCACCAGTTGCTGCGCTTTTTCCAGAATATCCGGATTTTCCAGCAGCAAATGGGTTGCGAACGACAGAAGGCCGCTGGTCGTTTCATGCCCTGCGATCAGAAAGGTCACAAGCTGGTGGCGGATATTTTCATCAGCCAAGCGTCCACCGGTCACCGGATCGATACCGGTCAACATCGAATCCAGCAGATCGCCGCGCTGCCCGACCCGACCTTCTTTCCGCCGCGTGGCCATCAGCGCATCCGCCATGTCGTGCATCACAGCAATATCGCGTTCGAACTGGCGGCGTTTGCCGAGCATGGCGCGGGTAACGAATTCCGGGCGGCGATCCCGCGCGGAAGCCTCCAGCAGCGTATCGACCATCGCGTCGATGAATGGATGCATGTCTTCCCGATAGAAGCTGTTGAACCGGACATCGAACGCGCACAAGGCCAGCGTATCGAGCGTCAGCCGCGTCATCGCGTCAGCAACGTCGATTTCCGCATCCTGTCCAAAACGCTCCCAACGATCGAACATCTGGTGCGCGATGTCGAGCATCTTGCCCACCATATCCCTGATCCCCAGCGGACCGAAGGCTGGCATCAGGATGCGATGCGCGAGTGCCCAATTGGGTTCATCGCCATAAGCCGTGAACAGGCCGTCGCCTACTGCGGGACGAAGGCTGACAAGGGCACTGTGCACATGCTTGCCGAAGCGGCTCTCGTCGCACAGTTCATTCACATATTTCTGGGCGCTGACGACGATAGTAGATTGGCCCAGCACGGATAGTCGGAAAATCGGACCATGCTTGGCGCAAAGTTGCGTCAGGCTTTGCAATGGCGTCTGGCCATCCAGTTCGAAAAGATGCCCGACAAAAGGAAAGCTGGGCGGTGAAGGTAGGGGATTTGATGCCATGAAAGCGAACCTTTCCGATCAATGATCGAGTTTATATATCGATCATTGATCGGCTTTTCAAGCCTGCAAGGAATTTGTAATTCCCTTGGGATCATATGAACTCGGCCGGCAGGGGCCGAACCGCGTCCCATGAGCCGCCACGGGCGCAACATCGCTGCGCCCGTGGCAAGAATTGCAATGCCTGGGTGACTGAATTCAGGGATGCGCAGCCTGACGTGACCGTGCGGTCCGGATGCTGGACGCTATTTCCCGTCGGCTAGTGCCGGAAGCTCGCGCGCCAGAATCCGGTCCCGGACCCGGACCGGCAGCATCAGGGCCAACCGGGTAAGCGCGGCAGTGCGCCAGGGGAACGGATAATGGATATGTCCCTTCCTGATCGCATGTAGAATGTGATCGACAGCCTTCTCTTCGGAGATTTCCATGGGGGAGGGCATGCCATCGCCGACGGTCGCTTCGGTCGCGACAAATCCCGGATAGACGGTTAGAAAGCGGATGCCATATTGGGCGAATTCGATGCGGCAAGTATCGATCAGAAGCTTTGCGCCGCCTTTCGCTGCTGAATATGGCCCTTGCAACGGAACGCCGATCAGTCCGGCCAGCGAATTGGTGTGTACGACCAGACCGCCCATTTGCGTGCGCATCTGATCCAGAACGGGAAAGAGGTAGTTGACGACTACATCATAGTTGGACCGCATGTAGGCTTTGACCTCGGCGGCATTCATCCGCCGCATGTCAATCGCGGGGGCGCCCCCAGCATTGAGCACGACCACGTCGATCCGGCCAAAACGGGACACGACGTCACGCACAACCTGGGCGGCGGCCTCTTCATCCTGCGCATCGGCCGGGAAGACGGCGCATGTGCCGCCGCCTGCAGTGATTTCCTGCACTAGCGTTTCGAGTTTTCCAGCGCGGCGCGCGGTGGCGGCCACCAGGGCTTTCTCTGCTGCGATCCGCCTCGCAAAGATTCGACCCATGCCCGACGACGCGCCGACGATCAGGACCACCTTACCGGCGAAAAACTGCCGCAGATCAGTCATGGGTCACTCCTGAAGACAGTATTGCAGCGAACATGCTCCGACCACGGACGTTCAACGTTGGCCGTATCGGGAAAAGGCGTCCAATATTCTGTCCATTTCATCCTGTTCCAGGAGGACAGGGCCGCCAATGGCCAGTGTGCCCCAATATATGGCTGCCTGTTCCTCAATCTCTTCCGCTATCGCGAAGGCGTAAGACAGGTTCGGACCGACGGCGATCAGCCCATGATTGGCCATCAGGCAGGCCCGCCGCCCATCCAGAGCGGTCACCACATTTTTCGCCAGATCGTCGCTGCCGAAAGTGGCATAGGGAGCAACCGGCACGGATGCCTTTCCACCCACCGCCACCATATAGTGTAACGGCGGTATCTCTCGTCCGGCGCAAGCCAGGATGGTCGAGTGGCGGGCGTGACAATGGACAACGGCTTGGGCGTCAGGCCGCCTTTCATAGACGCCCATATGCATGCGCCATTCGCTCGACGGACGCGGTCCTTCGGGTGCAGTCCATCCGTCTTCCCTGACAAATGTGATGGTGTCAGGCGTCAGTTCATCCGGGACGACACCGGAGGGTGTGACCAGCATGCCATCCCGCCAGCGCGCCGACACATTACCCGAAGTGCCGCGATTGAGGCCTCGCGCGTCCATTTTCCGCATCACCGCGACGATAGTCTTGCGCAGTTCCAGTTCTTTGCTCACGCTGCAATCCCCTGCCGCAATGGTGCTGTCCGGGCGAAATCCCATGTCGTATCGAAGCCTTGCAACGCGCCAGTGGTCCCGACCGCCTGCGCCACTTGCGCCGCGGTTGCACTGGCAAAACGGAGGCAATCCTCAAGCGGCAAGTCCCGGCCGCGGGCGGCGTGAAAGCCGGCGCAAAAGGAATCTCCGCAACTGGTCGTATCGACAGGAACGATATTGAACCCGGGCACCGCGATCTTCTGTTCCCTGGTAATCAGCAAGGCGCCTTGCGCCCCCATCTTGAACACGCACCCTCCGGCACCGAGATTCATGAAAAAGGCTGCTGCCTCGTTCGGATCTTCGGTGCCGGCAAGATAGCTGATCTCCGAAAGGCTCGGCATGAACAGATCGACAAAGGGTAGTAATCGGGCAAGATCCTGCATCGACTCTTCGGACGGTACGATCAGATCACATGTGATGAACGCCCCTGCCGTCCGTGCCGCTCGTAGAAAATCTGCTCCGCTGTCCTTTACGCCAGGGAAGCCCACTGCCCCCCAATGAACGCCCTTTGCCTGATTGGCCGCTGCCCATGCGCCGGCCGGGATGTCGGCCATGACGCTGGCGCCTATCATGTGGAAAATGGGTCGCGCGCCATCGGACCGGACCGGCAGGACGGTCGTCGATGTCGGCATTGCATCACTGGTTTCCAGCATGGCCGTGTCGACGCCGCCTTCTTCCAGCATGGAGCGGACAATGCGGCCCTGCGGATCAGATCCCACAGCAGACACGATGGTGGCGGACAATCCCAGTTTTGCCGCGACATAGGCTGTCCCGGCGGCCGTCCCTGCTGGTGCAAGGCAGATACGCTCCACCAACTGTCCGCCGTCCGGTTCGGGCAAGGCGTCAACGGGATAGACCGTCACGTCCAGGGTCGTCAGGCCGACCGCCATCAGGTCACAGCGGTTCGTCATGTCCTCTCTCCCCTCACGCCGCCTCTGCGCCTTCGGTCTCGGCCATCGCCATCAATAGGGGATGTGGCTGAAGCGAGGACAGGCGTGACGCGATGACGGCAAATGCTTCGTCGGCGACGGCAACGGTCATGGCGATATCCGCCTCCGTCATGGCAGCGCACAGGAACATATTATGCCAGGGGTGCATGTAGACACCCCGCTTCAGCATTTCTTCCGTCCAGGCATAGCCGATGCGGCAATCCGGATCATTGGCGAACATGATAAGCGGCATCTGGACCGGACCGGTCTGCCGCAAGGTGAAACCGTGACGAGCTGCAACGGCATCCAGCCCTTCGCGCAACTGCGTGCCCAGCTTTATCCCCTGTTCGAGATAGTCGCTGTCCCGGATGAGCTTCAGCGTCTCCAGCGCAGCCGCCATGGGTACCGCCGAGAACCAGAACGATCCGGTAACGTAGATGGAACCCGCACCCTCACGGCAGCGGTCGGACCCAAGAAGCGCGGAGATTGGAAGACCGTTTGCGAGCGATTTTCCCCAGCAACTGAGGTCCGGCTTGACGTCCACCAGTGCCCAGCTGCAATCGCGGGCCAGCCGGAATCCCGCACGCACTTCATCGATGATCAGCATGGCGCCCGTCGCATCGCAAAGTTCCCTGGCGCGGTGCGCATAAGCCCGGTCCGGCAATTCCTGATCCGCGAACACGTCATGCTTGAACGGTGAGGCAAAGATCGCAGCCAGATCATCGCCAGCAGCCTCCACCGCCGCGTTCAGGCTTTCGACATCGTTGTAGATATAGCTGCGGTGGAACGCGCGATCCTCAGGCAGTGTCCCAGCGGGGACCGGCGTACACCAGGGCGCGGCTCCATGATAGGCACCCTGCGCGACCAGCACGATCCTTTTACCCGTCTGCGCGCGCGCCGACATCATGGCCATGGTGGTTGCGTCAGTGCCGTTCTTGCAGAACATGGCCCAGTCAGCATGGCTGACCATCGACACCATCGTTTCGGCCAGTTCCACCATTAGGGGCGACGGTCCGGTCAGCGTATCGCCCCGGGACATCTGATCGATCGCCACATCATTGATGCACTTGAGGCCGTAGCCGAACAGGCTTGGGCCATAGGCACACATGAAATCCAGATAACGGTTTCCATCCTCGTCCCAGATATAGGCCCCCTCGGCACGCTCAAAAAATTGCGGGAAGCTTTCCGGCAGAAGCCGGGTCGACTCATGCCCGTACATTCCGTTGGGAATCACTTTCAACGCGCGCGCTTTCAGCGCCTGATCTGCCTGTCGCTTCATGAGCCAAGTCTCCTGTTCATCGTTGCCGGTAAACAGCGCGACATCCCATCTGTTGTCAAGAAAAAAATAATGATGACTATCTTTTGTGCCGCCCAGTGTCGCTTTCCCAGCGGCTGGGGCCAGTTGTTGCAGCGTCAGACGACAAGGCGCATGGCCGTGCGGCGCCACAGACTGACGTCGTGGAAGGTTTCGGGGTCAAAGGGAGTAGTCGACAGGCATGGCTGGCCGGGCCGAATATAGTGGCCCGGTTGCGCCGACAATCATGGCGTTCCGGCAGTAATGATCTTCCTTAATTCTCGCCGATAAGGTCGCGATAATAAAGGGCCATCATTCGTGCGACCTCTGTTGCGACATGCCCTTCCAGTGCCGGATTATCGATCATCAACTCATTCGCGGCGGTCGTCAGACTGGTGCTCAAAACGGTCGCAGCCCGTAGTCTCTCTTCGTCCAGGTCGGGACGGACGGGCCGCAGCCGTTGATATAGGGCGTCGGCAACGGCATCGATCGATTCGGCCCGCACTTCGCGCAGGATCGGAACGGCGCGCATCACCCGGAGAATCCACGCGCCGCCCGGTTGATCCTGCGCGATTTTCCTGACACGGCGCAGCAACTCGACATTGCGTTGCACATCCTCTTCCAGGGTGGTCGGGCGCTCGGCATTGCCCGCCGCCAGCCATTCGAACACGACTTCATCCTCGGCCGCGAGCAGCCGTCGCCCCATTTCCCGCAATATGGCGTATTTGTTGGGGAAATAGCGATAGAGTGCGGGCGGCGTCAGCCCGGCCCTTTGCGCCACCATGTTGGTCGATAGCCGTTCGATCCCGACTTCTCCCAGCAGTTCGCCGGTTACTTCAAGGATCAGTTCGAATGTCGCCTTCGCGCGATCCTGCGAAGGTTCCATTTTCGTATTCAGGGATATCTGGTCGGCCGCGCTCTTCCCGGCGGGAGATTTTCCTTTCGACGCTCTTGGCGCTTTCGGCTTCTCTCTGGTCATAAACGTCCCCGAATCACCTTTCTAATCTAACCTACGTTACCCCTTTGCGACGTCGTCACCCTCGTTCTCGACGGGGGCTCCCCCCGGCCTGGTCGCGCTTTTTCGGCACGTTACTGGCACAGGTAATCGCCGGAGATCAGGGCAGAAAGCGCGCTTAACAGCATCTGGCGAAAAACGATATAAAAAATAGTCTTGTCTATATGGTAATCTTCACTATCTTTTTGGAACCTTGTCACGGCATCAGGAAGTGGATCTCGGTTGATCGAGGCGCCAACGACAAATCAAGACATCAAAGGGGGAAAGCATGATACGAAATTACCTCTTGGCCAGTTCAGCCCTGTCCCTTCTGCTTCTCGCCGTTCCGGCCGCAGCGCAGACAGGCCCTGCCAGCGATCGCGGCCCTGGTGCCGGAGAACCTGCCGATATCGTCGTGACCGCCAACAAACGCAGCGAACGGTTGCAGGACGTTCCTATCGCCATTTCAGCGCTTGCGGACAAAGACGTCCAGAACCGCCATATAACCAGCGCGCTTGATCTCAACAATATCGTGCCGGGCCTTCGGCTCACCACATCGGATGCGGCCGCCAATCCCAAAATCTTCATCCGAGGCGTGGGGCTTTCCGACTTCAATCCAGGTTCGGCAAGCGGCGTCGGGATTTATGTCGACGGCGTCTATGTCGGTTCGCCCCTCGCGCAGCTCGCCGGCTTCTATGACATTGATCGGATTGAAGTGCTCCGCGGTCCGCAAGGCACTTTATATGGGCGGAATACCACTGGCGGGGCGATCAATGTCATCACGAAACGTCCGACCTGGAAATATACCGGCGACGCGTCGGTCGACTATGGCGAGTATAGCAGCGTCACATTGAATGCGGGCGTCGGCGGTCCGATAATCGCGGACAAGCTGGCTTTCCGCGTTTCCGGCCAAAGGGTGAGCAGCGATGGCTTTGCTGACAATCGTCTGACGCGCCGTGAGGCCGGAGCCGCGGACCGCTGGGCGGTGCGCGGCCAGTTGCTGTTCACGCCGGCCAGCAATGTGGAAATTCTTGCCCAGGCGAGCTTTTTCCGGAACCGCGGCGACGCGATTCAGGTCAAGCATCGTTCCCTGTTCCCCACTGCACCGCAATTTGCCGGTTCCGACGGGCTATGCGCGCCCGCATATTACAATTCATCCGGCTGTACGGACCTGTTGGGCTATAGCGATACCGATCCGCGTCCCCGATCGCTGGAAGATAATGTGGACGGCAAGGACAAGGTGGATGTCACCACCGCAAACCTATCCGCCACCATCGAAATGGGCGCAGTCGATCTGATTGCCATTACTGCCTATCAGAATGCCTGGCGCGACGACCGGGAAAATACCGACGCCAGCCCGCTGCAGATGATCGAAGGGCATTTCCATACCAAGCAGCGTCAGTTCAGCCAAGAATTGCGCCTGCAATCCCACGGGCAGACGCGCCTCAGGTGGGTGGCGGGCGCTTATTACATGCACGATCATCTAAATGACGACAGTTCGTTCGACACCCTGCGGGATTTGCGCCCGATGTTCATTACGGACAACAATCCGACAGGTCTCAGCATCGAAAATTCGGTGGGAGTCTTTGGGTGGCCTAACATCCAGAAGGTCGACAGCTATGCGGTGTTCGGCCAGGCTGATTACGATGTTTCAGATCGTCTGACGTTAACGGGCGGTCTACGCTGGTCGGCAGACCGGAAATCCCTGAATTATACCAGCCAGGTTGATAATGGCCTGGCTGTCCTGCTGCATTTCAACGGCCGGAAGACCTTCAGCGACTGGTCTGGCCGCGCCGGCATCAATTACCGACTGGGGACTGATGCGCGCATCTACGCCACTTACAATCGCGGTTACAAGTCCGGCGGTTTTTTTGGGGGATTGGCCAGCAGTATTGAGCAGATCGAACCTTATGACAACGAAATCCTGAACGCTTATGAGGTCGGTCTGAAGACAAATTTGTTCGGTCGTAAGATCCGCGCAAACTTGTCCGCTTTCTATTATGATTATCAGAACCAGCAGGTTTTCTCGCAGGTCTTGCGCAACGGCCTGACCATGCAAATACTCGATAATGCCGCCAGTTCCCGCTCCTATGGCGGCGAAGCGGAACTGGCAGGCGAAATATCCCGCAATCTGAGCTTCTCCTTATCGGTCGCCTATCTTGACAGCAAGATTCTGAAATATGTGTCGGACGGACAGGATTTCTCCGGTAATGTCCTGCAAAACTCGCCCAAATGGTCGATCGGGGGCTCCATCAGCTATAACATGCCCCTGGCAGACGGCAGCGCGATCGTGTCGAGCATCGACGCCAACTGGCGCAGCCGGGTCTTTTTCGACAACACGCAGCGGAACCGACTGTCCGACGGTCCCGCAACGGTCGTCAACGGTCAGATCGGCTGGCGTTCATCCAACAGCAAGATTGAGATGGGTGTGTTCGCCAAGAACCTCTTCAACAAGACCTATCTGCTCTATATTTCACCCATCGACAGTTTGGGCGTCGATGAATTGAGCTATGCTCCGCCACGGGTCGCAGGCGTATACGCAAGGATCAATTTCTGATGCACGATGCGAACCGACTGGGACACGGCCATATTCCGGTCTGTCTGGCAGCCGGTTCCATCGGCTTGCTTGTCCTTGGAGTCGAGCCAATTCTGTTGGGCGCCCTGACGGTCGAAGGTCGCCTGTCCGAAGGAGGGGTCGGTCCTTTGGCGATGTGCGAACTGACGATGATCGCGCTGGGGTCGCTCGGCGGGCTCCGGTTGTTGCGGTTCATGCAAACGCAGGCTGTCCTCGCCGGAGGCAGCATATTGTTGGTCCTGGCCAACTTGCTGCTCGTCGGCCGATCTGGGTTGCCGTGGCTGGCCATGGGGCGCGGCATGGCAGGAGTAGGGGAAGGCACTCTGCTGGCGTTGGCCGGATCCGCGATAGCGACAAGCGTAAACCCGGAGCGTCTGTCGGCCTTCTTCCTTGCGGCGCAGACAATCCTGCAACTTGTCGTCGCCCAGTTCATGCCTTCCGTCCTCTGGCGGGGTTCGGCAACCGACGGAGCCTTGCTGATCCTGTCCCTGTCGGGCGTGGCGAGCCTGATGATGGTTCCATGGGCGCCCCGCCGCCTTCGTCCTCCTCCGCCCGATCCGGCGGGGGGCGGCATACCCGGGAACGGCATAGTCCTGTTGGCAACGGCGGGTCTCTATATTGGCGGCATCATCGCCACATGGAGTTATCTCGGCGTCGTTCTTGGGCATTTCGGCTATAGTTCAGGCCAGCGGGGATCGCTTGTCGCATTGTGCCTTGGCAGCCAGGTCATCGGCGCCTTCGCCGCCGCGCGGTGGGGAGAATATCTGGCGGATCGTGCCGTCATCCTGGCTGCTGCCATGATCCAACCGGTGCTGGTGGCGGTACTCGCATTGGCGGGAGCGGTGGCGTGGGTGCCGTGGGTCTTTGTCGCGGGTTATGGATTTTTGTGGCTGTTCGGCCAACCATTCTACACCGGCATGCTGATCTCGGTGGATCGCCGGCGGCGTGCAGTACTCTATCTGCCGGTCAGCCAACTGGCCGGGTCAGCGCTGGTGCCTTTCATGGCCAGCATCATTGTCGATCATTTCGGGGCTATTGGCGCCTTGTGGTTCAGTGTCGGAACATTCCTGTCCGGCGGGGTCCTGATACTGCTCGTTACATGGCAGGCTTCGCCGGAAGGCGTAACAATGCCGGATGACCCGATCGTGCCGGAAAACGGAAGATGAGGGACTGAATGCAGTCCTTGGCGGGGCCGGAACGGTCTTCCCTCCACTTCCATCAACAGAACAGATTTCAAGGAGATACCCATGCGTGTGTATGACAGGCATTTCATCGGCGGTTCGTGGATCGAAAGCGCGGGCCGCGAAACCAGGACGGTCATCAATCCGGCCACGGAGGAAGCGGTCGCATGGCTGACCCTGGGCAATGCGCAGGATGTCGATACCGCGGTGACCGCAGCGCGAGATGCCTTTGAACGCTATGGTGCCAGGCCGGTCGCCGATCGCATCCAGCTTCTGGAACGGATTGTCGGGGAATATCAAGCGCGGGCAGGCGATCTGGCCAAGGCGGTCAGCGAGGAAATGGGCGCGCCGATATCCTTTGCGCAGGCCGCGCAGGTCGCCGCTGGCCTGGGCCAGATCATGGGAACACTGGCGGCGCTTCGCGATTTCCCGTTTGAGGAACAGGTGGACGGCGCCCGCATTCTGCACGAACCGATCGGTGTCGTGGGCTTGATTACGCCATGGAACTGGCCGCTCAACCAGATTTGCGCAAAGATCGCACCGGCGCTTGCCGCTGGCAACACGATCATCCTCAAGCCGTCCGAAGAAACCCCTGGATGCGCCGTGATCCTGGCCGAGATTCTCGAAAAGGCGGGCGTACCAGCCGGAGTCTTCAATCTGGTCCATGGTGATGGGCCGGGGGTCGGCTCCGCCATGTCCCGCCATGCCGGCGTCGACATGATCAGTTTCACAGGATCGACGCAGGCGGGCATTCTCGTCGCCCAAGCCGCGGCTCCGACCGTCAAGCGCGTCCATCAGGAACTGGGTGGGAAGGCAGCCAATCTGGTACTTCCCGGCGCGGATCTGGCGTCCATACTGCCGCTAACCGTGCAGGGAGTGCTCGCCAATTCAGGGCAAAGCTGCATCGCGCCCACCCGGATATTGGTTCATGAAGCGGAGTTGGAAGCCGCTACGGCCATCATTGCCGCCATCATGCAGGCTGTGGACGTGGGTTCTCCGGACCAGCCGGGTCTTCACATCGGTCCGGTCGTCAACAAGGCGCAGTTCGAGAAGATCCAGCACCTGATCGATTCCGCCATTGATGAAGGCGCGACACTCGTCGTCGGCGGCCCGGGCCGGCCAGAGGGACTGGACAGGGGCTATTTCGTGCGCCCCACGCTTCTTGCCGGAGTTCATCCCGGCATGCGGATTTTCCGTGAGGAGACATTCGGTCCCGTTGCCACCATCACCAGCTATCGTGACCTGGATGAAGCTGTCCGCCTGGCCAACGATACGGTTTACGGGCTGTCGGCGGTCATTTCGGGAGATCCTGCCAAGGCTGCGGCCGTAGCGCCACGGATTCGGGCGGGGATCGTCACCATCAACATGTGGGCCAGTGGCATGACCACGCCCTTCGGTGGCTACAAACAGTCAGGCAATGGCCGGGAAGGCGGCAAATATGGCTTGGCCGATTTCCTGGAAGTGAAGGCCGTCCTGGGCGCCGCCTGAAGGTCGAAACAACAGAATAATTGGGAGCGGATTCATGGATTTCACGCAGACGGATCGCGAGCTGGACTTTCAGCGACGGGTACGCGATTTCATGCAGGACGAGGTCAGGCCGTCGGCCGGTGACTATGCGCGCGAACTGGCGAGCGGAGATCGCTGGTCGGCATTGCCGGTGATCGAGCGGCTGAAAGCGAAAGCCAAGGCGGCCGGGCTCTGGAACCTTTTCATGCCGCCGGCCCATGAGGCGTTGGTTGACGACAGATTCCTGTTTTCCGGCGAACGCCTCACGAACCTCGAATATGCGCTGTGCGCCGAGGAAATGGGACGCATCGCCTGGGCGTCGGAACTGTTCAACTGCTCCGCGCCCGACACGGGCAACATGGAAGTGCTGCACCGCTATGGAACGCGTGCACAGAAGGATCGTTGGCTGAAGCCGTTGATGGATGGAGAGATTCGCTCTGCCTTCCTGATGACCGAACCGGAAGTTGCCTCGTCTGACGCGACCAATATCCGCACCTCCATCCAGCGGGCGGGCGATCACTATGTCATTAACGGCCGCAAGTGGTGGTCGTCCGGTGCGGGCGACCCGCGATGCAAGGTCGCCATCGTCATGGGCAAGACCAATCCGGATGGCGACAGACATCGCCAGCAGGCCATGATCCTGGTCGATCTCGACACGCCCGGCGTGAAGATAGAGCGAACCCTGTCGGTTTACGGCTATGACCACGCACCCCATGGCCATGCCCAGATCGCGCTCGACAATGTTCGCGTTCCTGCTGAAAACCTGATCCTGGGGGAGGGGCGTGGGTTCGAGATCGCGCAGGGCCGCCTGGGGCCGGGACGCATTCATCACTGCATGAGGACTATTGGTGCCGCCGAGGAGGCGTTGGAAGCCATGACCCGTCGGCTGCTCAGTCGGACGGCATTCGGCAAGCGCATCGGTGACCATTCGGTCTGGGAGGAACGGATCGCCCGTGCCCGCACCGAAATAGAAATGACGCGCCTGCTCTGCCTGAAAGCTGCCGACATGATGGACCGCGCCGGGAACAAGGCAGCGCGCGACGAAATCGCGATGATCAAGTTACAGGCGCCGCAAATGACCTTGCGGATTATCGATGATGCTGTCCAGGCGCATGGTGGCGCCGGGGTTTCGGACGATTTTTCCCTGGCGGCGGACTGGGCACACATCCGCACGTTGCGTCTTGCCGACGGTCCGGATGAAGTTCACGCCCGCGCCATTGCCCGGTCGGAATTTGCTCGCTATCCGGAAGTCAGGGCATGACCGATATCGATGCAGCCAGCCTGTCCCGATGGCTGGTGCAAGCCGCAGCCCGCCATGCACCCGTCCTGCGCATCGAAAAATTCGCAGGCGGCCAGTCCAATCCCACCTACCGGGTTGGCACGGCCGACGGCGATATCGTGTTGCGGCGCAAACCCTTTGGCCCGCTTTTGCCCTCCGCCCATGCGATTGAGCGCGAATATCGCCTGCTCAGCGCGCTCCAACCCACGGGCTTCCCTATCCCGCGCCCCATCGCCCTGTGCCAGGACAGCGCGGTTATCGGCGCGCCCTTCTACCTGATGGAGATGGTGAAAGGGGCCAACCATTTTGACGGCGCCCTGCCCGAAGTGTCGAGGCGGGAACGGCGGCGCGTCTATGAAACGATGATCGATACCCTGGCTGCGTTGCACAAAATCGATTATGCCGCGCTGGGCCTTGAGGATTTTGGCCGCCCCGGCAATTATTTCACCCGGCAGGTGGGTCGCTGGACCACACAATATCGCGCCGCCCAGACCGAGGAAATCGCTGAGGTCGAAAGGCTGATCGACTGGCTGCCCCGCACTGTGCCCCTGCAGACCGCGACGTCCATCATCCATGGCGACTATCGAATCGACAATTTGATCTTCGCGCCGGATTATCGCCAGGTCAGGGCCGTAATCGACTGGGAACTGGCGACCATCGGCGATCCGATAGCCGACTTTGCCTATCTCGCCATGAACTGGGCATTGCCCAGGGACGGTCGTGCTGGATTGGCGGGCATCGATCTGGACCGCGAGGGCATACCCACGCTGGATGAGGCCGTTCAGCGCTACTGTACGCTGACAGGGCGTGAGAGCTTGCCTGATCTGCACTGGTACTTCGCCTATAATCTGTTCCGCCTCATCGGCATCCTTCAAGGCGTCAAGAAGAGGCTGGCCGACGGCAATGCCTCCAGCACCCAGGCCGCGACGGCGGTGGAACAAATAGGCACACTGGCCCACGCCGCGTGGGATCAGGCGCAAAGGGCCGGAGCCGGTCGTTAATCACGCGGGAAGAAAGCCGCCGGAGCTCTGGAGAGGAAATCCATGGAACTGTTCAACCTGACCGGGAAGGTCGCGATTATCACCGGATCCACGCGCGGGATCGGCCGAGCGATTGCCGAAGCCTATGCGGCGGCGGGTGCCCGCGTGGTGATCTCCAGCCGCAGGCAGGCCGCCTGTGAGGAAGTCGCCGCCGCGATCAACGCTTGCCATGGTGAAGAACGCGCGATCGCCATTGCCGCCAGCATCTCCGACAAGGCGGCACTGGAGGCGATGGTCGCCGAAACGCGAAAACGGCTGGGCGGCATCGACCTGCTGGTTTGCAATGCCGCCACCAATCCCTACTACGGCCCGATGGCCGGGATCAGCGATGAGCAGTTCCGCAAGATCTTCGACAACAATGTCCTCGCCAACCACTGGCTGATTTCCATGATCGCACCTGAAATGATCGCGCGCCGGGACGGTGCGATCATCCTGATCTCCTCTATTGGCGGGCTGGTCGGATCTGATGTGATCGGCGCCTATAACATCTCCAAGGCGGCTGATTTCCAGCTCGTGCGCAATCTAGCGGTGGAACTCGGACCCCATAATGTCCGGATCAACGCCATCGCGCCCGGTGTGATGCGCACCGATTTCGCCCGCGCGCTGTGGGAGGATCCCAAGGCTGAGGCCGCCCTGCAAAAGGCGACGCCGCTCGGCCGCATCGGTGAGCCGGAGGAGATTGCCGGCGCCGCCCTGTTCCTGGCGGCAAAGGCGGCGACGTACATGACTGGACAAACGATCGTGGTGGACGGCGGCGCTACGGCCCGGGGCGTCCTGTGACCGGGCGCTTCTCCTCCCGCAATGTCGTGGTGACTGGCGCCGGATCGGGGATCGGCCGGGCAGCGGCAATAGCCTTCGCGCGGGAGGGTGCGCATGTGCTGGCCTTTGACATCACCGATGCGGTCGAGGATGTCGCGGCAAGCCATCCGTCCATCACTGCCATGCGCGGCGACGCGGGCAGCGACGCCGATGTGGCGGCGTTGGTCGCGGCGGCGGCGGGTCGTCAGGGAGGACTCGGCATTATCGTGGCCAATGCAGGTGTCAGCGGCGGCATGGCGGGCCTGCTGGACCAGAGCGCTGAAGATTGGGCCGCGTTGCTGAGGGTCAACCTGATCGGTCCGTTCCTGGCGATCAAGCATGGTGCGCGCGCGATGCTGGCCGCTGGCGGGACGGGCGCCATCATTTGCACGGCCTCCGTGGCGGGCCTGCGCGCAGGAGCGGGTGGTCCTGCCTATTCCGCATCCAAGGCAGGTGTCATCAATCTGGTGCAGACTGCAGCGCAACAGCTCACCGGATCGAATATCCGCGTGAATGCGGTCTGCCCCGGCCTGATCGAAACCGGCATGACCCAGCCGCTTTACGACAATGCCCGCACCCGTGGCCTCGAGCATCAGATTGGCCAACTCAATCCGCTGCGCAGAGGCGGTCAGACGGAAGAAATCGCGCAGGCCATCGCATTCCTCGCTTCCGACGACGCCAGCTACGTCAACGGCCAGGCTCTGGTCGTCGATGGCGGGCTGTCCTCATCCCATCCCTTCCCTCGCCGCAGGCAACTGGGCGAAACCACATTTTGAAACACAGAGGCATCATGATCGAGATTCAGCTCCACGGCGATATTCTGGAAATCGCGATGGCCAACGCGCCGGTAAACGCCCTCGGCACGGCTGTGCGGCGAGGGCTGGCGAACGCCATCAGCAATGCGCAGGCCGACAATGCCGTCAGGGCAATCGTGATCCGGGGTGCGGGCCGCATGTTCTCGGGCGGCGCCGACGTCACCAAATTCGACCAGCCGATCGCCGATCCATCCCTGCCCGTCGTGATCGACGCCATAGAGGCAAGCGGCAAGCCGGTCATCGCGGCGATCCACGGCATGGCGCTGGGCGGAGGTCTGGAAGTGGCGCTCGGCTGCCATTACCGTATCGCGACGCCGTCAGCGAAACTGGGGCTTCCGGAGGTCAAGCTGGGCCTGCTGCCCGGTGCGGGCGGCACCCAGCGCCTGCCTCGCCTCACGGGTGTCGAGGCCGCGCTCCAGATGATCGTCTCGGGTGATCCGATCCATGCCTCACAGGGCGTCGACATCGGCCTTGTCGACCGTCTGGCCGATGAGGCAACGCTGATGCAGGACGCCATTGCCTATGCCCGTTCGCTGGGCAGCGTGCGGCGGACGAGCGAACTGCCGGTCAGGGCCGACGCATCGTTGTTCGAACATTTTGTGGCCGACCAGGCCCCCAGGATTCAGGGGCTGGCTGCCCCCCAGGCCTGTGTAAGTGCGGTGAAGGCAGCAGCGAACATGTCTTTCCGCGAAGGCCTGGCCAAGGAAAGCGCGCTGTTCGCGGCGCTGATGGAAGGCAATCAGTCGAAGGCGCTGCGGCATGTCTTCTTTGCCGAGCGCGCGGCAGCCCGGATCGATGGGCTGCCCACCGACGTCGCCCTGCGCCCCATCCGCAAGGTCGGCGTGATCGGCGCGGGGACGATGGGCGGCGGCATATCCATGAACTTCCTGTCCTCTGGCATCCCCGTGACGATCGTCGAAATGACGCAGGACGCGCTGGATCGCGGCGTGGGCATCATACGCCGCAATTATGAAGCAACCGCTGCCAAGGGACGGCTGACCGGCGAACAGGTTGAAAGTGCCATGGGCCTGCTGACCCCCAGCCTCGATTTCGCGGCTCTGGGCGACTGCGATCTGGTGATCGAAGCGGTCTATGAGAATATGGACGTGAAGAAGGAAATCTTCGCGCGGCTGGATGCCGTCGCGAAGCCGGGCGCAATGCTCGCGTCAAACACCTCCTATCTCAGCATTGATGATATCGCCTCCGCGACGAGGCGGCCCCAGGACGTGCTGGGCCTGCACTTCTTCTCACCCGCAAATGTCATGAAGCTGGTCGAAGTGGTGCGCGGCGCCCGAACGGCGCCCGATGCATTGGCGACCGGCATGGACCTTGCCCGGCGGATCGGCAAGGTGCCGGTGGTCTCACGCGTCTGTTACGGCTTCATTGGTAACCGCATGCTCATTCCGCGCCAGGACAATGCGACGCAGCTGCTGCTGGAAGGCGCGACGCCCGAACAGATCGACCGCGTGCATACCGCCTTCGGCATGCCCATGGGGCCGTTCCAGATGGCTGATCTTGCCGGAGTGGACATTGGCTGGCATCGCGATCCCGATCGCATCGAAACGATCCAGGATGCGCTGTGCGCAGAGGGCCGTTGGGGCCAGAAGACCGGCGCGGGCTATTATGACTATGGCGAAGGCCGCAAGCCGAAGCCGTCGTCCGTCGTTACCCGGATCGTCGATGCCTTCCGCGCAAAGGCAGGCGTCACGCCCCGCACCATTTCCGATGAGGAGATCGAGGTTCGTACCCTCTATTCGATGATCAACGAAGGCGCGAAGATTCTGGAGGAAGGAATCGCCCAGCGGGCCTCTGACATCGATGTGGTCTGGATCTACGGCTATGGCTGGCCGCGTCACAAGGGAGGCCCGATGTTCTGGGCCGGGCAGACCGGACTTGCCGCGATCGTCGCGGGCCTGGAACGCTATGGCGACCGACTCGGTCCGAATTTCGCCATTTCGCCGCTGCTGAAGGCCCGCGCTGCGACCGGTGGCACGTTGTAAGGCCCCAAAGGAGGGACCTTCAGCCGTAAACTATAACAGGAGAGGATCATGCCCCTTCGTTTTCCCGCCGCCGCGCCGGAAGCCTATCATTTCCCGCTCACGATCGGCCATCTGCTCGACAGCGCCATGCTGTCGGCGGCCGATCAGGAAATCATCTATCGCGACAAGCATCGCTACACCTATCGCGGCTTTCATGATCGCATCGGGCGGCTGGCGTCGCTGCTCTCCGGACTGGGCGCCGAGGAAGGCTCGACCGTCGCGATGCTCGACTGGGACAGCCATCGCTATCTGGAGGCCTATTTCGCCGTTCCGATGATGGGTGCTGTGCTGATGACCGCCAATGTCCGCCTCCCGTCGGAACAGCTATGCTACACTCTCAATCATAGCGGCGCCGAAATCCTGATCGTGCACCGCGACTTCTTCCCGCTGGTGGAGACCGTCCTGCCCCAACTTCCGGCGGTGAAGGCGGTGGTCGCGATCATGGATGGGGCGGAAGGCCCGCTGCCGACCTGGGCAACCGGGGAATATGAGGCGCTGTCCGCCGCCGCGAGCGCGGATTTCCCATTCCGCGATTTCGATGAAAATGCACTGGCGACGACATTCTACACGACCGGCACGACCGGCAATCCAAAGGGCGTCTGCTTTACCCACCGCCAGCTCGTGCTCCACGCCTTGGTAGCCAGGGCTCCCTTCGGCGTCAGCGCGCTCAGCCCCAGTTTCGGCGCGGAATCGGTCTATATGCCCTTGACCCCCATGTTCCATGTCCATGCATGGGGCATGCCCTATGTGGCGACGATGCTGGGACTGAAACAGGTCTATCCCGGCCCCTACGAACCGGAAATGATCTGTCGGCTCCGGGCCGAACATGGCGTCACATACTCCCATTGCGTCCCGACGATCCTGAAGATGATATTGGATGCGGCAGACCGGACGGGGGCCGATCTCAAAGGTTGGACCATGACGATCGGCGGCGCGGCCCTAACGCAGGCGCTGTGCGCCGAAGGTCGGCGGCGCGGCATGAACCTGGTGGCGGGCTACGGCATGTCGGAAACCGCGCCCATCATTGCGATCGCACGGCGGCGGCGGGACGACGACGGCCAGGAAGCCGCCATTGTCGAGGCGTTTTGCACCAGCGGTATTGCCGTCCCTCTCGTCTCCGCCCGGATCGTGGACGAGGACATGAACGTCCTGCCCGCCGACGGCACCACGCGCGGAGAGCTGGTGCTGCGCGCGCCATGGCTGACGCCCTGCTATGCAGGCGATGAGCGGGCGTCAGCGACGCTCTGGCGCGGTGGCTGGATGCATACGCAGGACATCGCGACCCTGGACGAACGGGGCAATATAATGATCCGCGACAGGCTGAAGGACGTCATCAAGACCGGCGGGGAATGGATCGATTCCATCATGCTGGAGGAACTGATCTGCACCGTCGAAGGCATCGCCGAGGCTGCCGTCATAGCCCTGCCCGACCTGCAATGGGGCGAACGTCCGATGGCCGTGGTCGTGCCGCAGCCCGGATTCACGCCAACGCTGCACGCGATCAATGCTCCCATTCTAGCCGCGATACAGCGCGGCGAAATTACCCGCTACGCGAAGATCGGGCATTTCGCGACCCTCGACACCCTGCCGAAGACCAGCGTGGGCAAGATAGACAAGAAACTGCTCCGCACGCAATTCCCACAAGGACCTGCCCAATGAACCTGGACTTCACCGCGGAGGAGGAATCCTTCCGCGCCACCGTTCGCGAATTCCTGCGCGACAATCTGCCAACGGTTCTCTCCGAAAAGGTAAGAACCGGCAAACGGCTGACCAAGCAGGACATGGAGCAGTGGCATGCGATACTGAACCGCCGCGGCTGGCTGGCGAACCATTGGCCTGTCGAACATGGCGGCACGGGCTGGACCTTTGCCCAGTCCTATATTTTCGACCTGGAATGCGCGCTCGCACACGCGCCGCGTATCATTCCCTTCGGCCTGTCGATGCTGGGGCCCGTCCTCATCAAAATCGGGTCAGAAGAACAAAAGGCCTATTGGCTGCCCCGCATTCTGGACGGCACGGACTGGTGGTGCCAGGGCTATTCGGAACCGGGCGCGGGATCGGATCTCGCCAGCCTGAAGACCAGCGCGGTGCGCGGCAGGGATGCCGGGGGCGACCATTATATCGTCAACGGTCAGAAAACCTGGACCACCCTTGGCCAACATGCCGACAAGATCTTCTGCCTCGTCCGCACGTCGAGCGAGGACAAGAAGCAGGAGGGCATTTCATTCCTGCTGATCGACATGGCGACACCGGGCGTGGAAGTACGTCCCATCACCCTGCTCGACGGCGAGCAGGAGGTGAACGAAGTCTTCTTCACCGATGTTCGGGTGCCGATCAAAAATCTGGTGGGCGAGGAGAATAAGGGCTGGACCTACGCCAAATATCTCCTGACCTACGAGCGCACCAACATAGCGGGCGTTGGCGCTTCGATGGCGGCCTTCGATCATTTGCGGCACATCGTCGCGGCGCAGATCAAAAATGGCCGGCCCCTTGCCGAAAACCCCTTCTTCGCTGCCCGGATGGCGAAGCTCGAAATCGATCTTGAGAATATGAAGACCACCAATTTGCGCGTTCTGGCCGCAGCCGGGCACGGGGTGGCGCCGGTTGCGGAAAGTTCGATGCTCAAGATTCGCGGAACCGAAATCCGGCAGGAGATCACAAGCCTCACCCGGCGCGCGCTGGGACGCTATGCGCATCCTTTCGTATCGGAAGCGCTGGACGAGGACTTTAACGGCACTCCCGTCGGTCCCTCCTACGCAGCGCCTGTCGCGGCCGATTATTTCAACAATCGAAAACTGTCGATCTTTGGCGGCTCGAACGAAGTCCAGCGCGAGATCATTACCAAAGCCATATTGGAGCTTTGACATGGATTTTCATCATGATGAGGACCGGCGGATGCTGGCCGACATGCTCGGCCGCTACCTGCAGCAGAAATATCCTGTAGACCAGCGCCACGCGATCAGCGCGTCGGAGCGCGGATGGTCCGCCGAACATTGGGGGGCGATGGCCGAACTCGGCATCATCGGCGCGCTCTTTTCCCAGGAAACAGGTGGTTTCGGCGGCAAGGGCTTCGACATCGCCGTGATTTTCGAACAGCTTGGCAGGAGTCTGGTCGTAGAACCTTTTCTCGGCACGCTGATGGCCGGCCGCGCGCTTGCCCGATCTGGCACACAGGCGGACCTGCTGGCCGAAGTGATTGCGGGAACAAAGCTTCTCGCCTTTGCCCAGGGCGAGGCACATAGCGGTGATGACCTGACCCGGATCGCAACGCAGGCGCATCAGGCAGGCGATGGATGGCTGCTCAACGGCGGCAAGGCGGTCGTCCCGCAGGTCGAGGAGGCCGACCACATCCTTGTTGGTGCGCGCTTTTCCGGCGCAGCGGGCAACGAAGCGGGCGTGGGCCTGTTTCTCGTCGATAAGGGTGCGCCGGGTCTCAGGGTCCATGGCTATCCGCTGATCGATGGAGGCCGTGGTGGGGATCTGATGCTAACGGACACGCCGGCCAAGCGGGTTTCGGAAAATGGCCATGCCCTGATCGAAGATGCCATTGCCGCCGGCATCGTTGCCCTCAGCTGGGAAGCGGTGGGGGCCATGGACATGCTCAAGGCCGCGACCCTCGACTATCTTCGGACGCGCAGGCAATTCGGCATGCCGATCGGCAAATTTCAGGCGCTCCAGCATCGCATGGCAACCGTCGCCCTGGAAATAGAACAGGCGCGATCCGCTGCCATTAATGCCGCAGCCGCGCTCGAAGGGCCACGTACAACACGGGAACGCGCCGTTTCTGCCGCCAAATACACGATCGGCCGGGTTGGCGCGCTGGCCGCCGAAGAAGCGATCCAGATGCACGGCGGCATCGGGATGACCTGGGAACTACCGCTGTCCCATTATGCGAAGCGGCTTGTCATGATAGATCACCAATTGGGCGATGAAGATCATCATCTGGAACGATTCATTGCACTGGGTAGCGCCGCATGAAGAGTCCGGACGACTTTCTGCCTTCGCGAGAGATGCTCGGATTCCAATTGTTCGACTGGCTGGATGTGGGTGCCCTGACGGATCGGGACGTGCTGTCCGCGATCATGGATGCCGCCCGGCAACTCGCCGTTGATGTCTTCATGCCGCATTACCGGCAGGCCGATATCGAGGAACCCCGGCTGGAAGATGGCAGGGTACGCCTGTGCCCTGCGATCCATGTCGCCCTGCGCGCCTATGCCGAGCTCGGCCTGTCGGGCGTGAGCTTCCCTGAAAAATTGGGCGGCCTGGGTTTGCCCTATACCGCCTCGCTCGCCCTGCACAGCATCTTCGCAGCCGCCAATATCTCGACGATCGGCTACGCGATGCTGACAGCAGCCAATGCCCGCCTGATTTCGACGTTCGGCACATCGCGTCAGGTCGAGCGGTTCGCGCATCCTCAGATCAAGGGCCGCTGGTTCGGAACCATGTGTCTGTCCGAACCGCAGGCCGGTTCCAGCCTGGGCGACATCAGGACCCGCGCCGTCTGCGAGGGAGAGGATGAACTCGGCTTCCGCTATCGGCTGACCGGCAATAAAATGTGGATTTCAGGCGGCGACCAGGATGTGAGCGAGAATATCGTGCATCTCGTGCTGGCCAAGGTGGCGGGTCCCGACGGCAGTCTGCCGGAAGGATCGAAGGGCATTTCGCTTTTCATTGTGCCTCGGATACTCCCGGACGATACGGTCAACGACGTCAGCGTCGCCGGTCTCAACCACAAGATGGGCAATCGCGGCACTTCGAATTGCCTGCTCAATTTCGGCGAAGCCGATGGTGCCATAGGCTGGCGTGTCGGCGCGGAGGGAGAAGGGCTGGCCCAGATGTTCATGATGATGAACGAGGCCCGGATATCGGTTGGCATGGGGGCTGCAGCATTGGCCTATCGCGGCTATCGCCACGCCCTGCGCTATGCGCGGGAACGCGTGCAAGGTCGCGTGGCCGGAATGCAGGGCGGCGCTGCCATCCCCATCATCGACCATCCCGATGTACGGCGCATGCTGCTGCAACAAAAAATTTATGCCGAGGGAGCGTTCGCCCTGTGCCTTTATTGCGCGCGGCTGATCGATACCGGCGGGGAAGAGGTGGAAAGCCTGCTATCTCTGCTCACGCCGGTGGCCAAAAGCTGGCCGTCCGAATTCGGCCTGATCGCCAATGATCTCGCGATCCAGGTTCATGGCGGCTATGGTTATACGCGCGATTTCGAGGTGGAACAGCTTTGGCGCGACAACCGGCTCAATCCGATCCACGAAGGCACGACCGGCATTCAGGCCATCGACCTGCTCCGCCGCAAGATATTGACGTCCGATGGCCGATCGCTCGCCCTCCTGCGGCATCGGATCGCCGCAACCGCCGATCAGGCGCACAAGGCAGCGGAATGGTCTTCGCTGGGCTCTGCCTTGCTGGCCTATTGGGACAAGGTTGAGGAGGTTGTCGATGGCCTGCGGCTGCGCGTCATGCCCGAAGCGCTGGATGACGCGACCCTGTTCCTGCGTGCCTTCGGGCATGGCATCCTGGGCTGGCTCTGGCTCGATATGGCGCTCAAGGGCGTGTCGCTCGCCAACGACAAGCTTCGGGCGGGGCTCAGTTACGCCTGCCGCTTCTTCTTTGACACTGAACTGCCGCAGGCCCTCGCCTGGTTGTCAGTTGTCGAAAGACATGGCGATCTTGCCCGCGCCATGCCGGAGGACGCGTTCGCGTGACTACGCTGCCAGAGGCTTTGCGGGCCGAGATCGGCATCGTGCGTCATTCGGATTGGATCGTGGTGGATCAGGCGATGATCGACCGCTTCGCCGACGCCACCTGCGATCATCAGTTCATCCATGTCGATCCCGTCCGCGCGGCCACCACGCCCTTCGGCGGCACCATTGCGCACGGCTTCCTCACCTTGTCGCTGTTGCCCCACCTCCAGAACTCGATATCGCGCCCGGCCGTGCCCGCCGCCAGCATCGAGGTGAACTATGGGCTGGACCAGGTGCGCTTCATCCATCCCGTACGTTCGGGCAGCCGTATCAGAGCCGCCTCGACACTTGTTTCAGTCGTGGAAAAGACGCCCGGATCTTTTCAGCAGACACTGAAGATGACCGTCGAGATCGAAGGGGCGGACAAGCCTGCTCTGGTCGCGCTTTGGCACATCCTTTTCATGATCTGACGCCCTCTTCTGACAGGAGTTTCCTATGCGCGACGCCGTTATCGTTTCCACCGCCCGCACCCCGATCGGCCGGGCCTATAGAGGCGCATTCAACGCCACCCCTTCCCCCACGCTGGCCGCGCACGCTATTCGCGGGGCGGTCGAGCGATCGGGTGTCGATCCAGCCGAAATCGACGATGTGATCCTTGGCGCGGCACTTCCACAGGGCGTGCAGCAAACGATCGGCCGTACCGCCGCGCTACGCGCCGGTCTCCCGGTCACGGTGGCGGGCATGACGATGGACCGGCAGTGCTCGTCCGGTCTCATGGCGATCGCCACCGCTGCCAAACAGGTGATCGTCGACCGTATGGATGTGGTCGTCGCCGGCGGTGTCGAGTCCGTCTCGATGGTTCAGACACCCGAACTGCGCGTCAGCCCGGATTTCGAATTGCTCAAGATGGTGCCGGACATCTACATGCCGATGCTGCAGACCGCCGAAGTGGTCGCCGGGCGCTACGGCATCTCGCGGGAACGGCAAGACGTCTATGCCCTGCGTTCCCAGCAACTTACTGCCCAGGCGCAGGCCACCGGCGCCTTCGACGAGGAAATCATCCCCGTCACCGCGACAATGTCCGTCACCGACAAGGCGACCGGCGAAACCTCCGCGAAAGAGGTGACGCTAACCAAAGACGAGAGCAACCGGCCCGATAGTTCGGCCGACGGGCTGGCGGCGCTGAAGCCTGTGGTCGCAGGTGGCGTGATCACCGCCGGCAACGCGTCGCAACTCTCCGACGGTGCTTCGGCTTGCGTCGTGATGGATGGCGCCCTGGCTGCAAAGCGAGGTCTTGCGCCTCTGGGCCGCTATGTCGGCATGGCAGTGGCGGGTACCGAGCCCGACGAAATGGGCATCGGCCCTGTCTTCGCCGTACCTCGCCTGCTCGAACGCTTCGGGCTTGCGGTAGACGATATCGGCCTGTGGGAGCTCAACGAAGCCTTCGCGGTGCAGGTGCTCTATTGCCAGGACCGCCTCGGCATCCCTGACGAACGGCTCAACGTCAACGGCGGCGCGATATCGATCGGCCATCCTTATGGCATGTCGGGCGCGCGCATGGTTGGCCATGCGCTGATCGAGGGCAAGAAGCGCGGCGCGCGCCATGTCGTCGTGACGATGTGCATCGGCGGAGGCATGGGCGCGGCCGGCCTGTTCGAGGTGCTGTGATGAAGGCGCTGCTTTCCCTCCGGGCGGGCGGCCCCGAGACGCTGCAGCTTAGCGAACTGCCCACGCCCGAGCCCGGTGCGGGCGAACTGCGCGTGGCCACGATCGGCTCGGATGCGATGACTGCATAGGTCACATCGGGCTGGGGCTCGACGCGGGAGAAGCCAAGGTCGATCTCGCCACGCTGCAGCGCCTTGGCAACGGCGGGCGAAAAGTCGCTCGAGACGCGGAAATCGATCTCCTTGAGCTGGTCGCGCAGGATTTGCGTGACATGAGGGAGCCACTCCACTTCTTGTCCGGTCAGGAAACCGACCGAGAAGCTGGCCTTGGCCGGGCGGGCGGCGACGGCCTCGGCAGCCTGAGACAGTGCCAAACAACGCCATTCGTCGAGTCGGGCACGTGTCGCCTGCGTTACCAAACAGCTATCCTCGCCATCGCCCCCAAGGCACCGCTTTTCATTCTGCCCCACGCTCGGATCGCGCCAGTCGCCGGCCGGTGGTCAAAGTCTGAATGACGAAAAGGAGAATGAGGATAAATCCGACTGTCCCAACAAACAGGTCGAAGCCTGACAGACGTCCGAAATATCCTGGACCAGAACCCAGAGCCATCATCATCAACGTCAGCGCGATGAGGATCAATCGCAATTCGGTCGGGCCCGCTGCGAGATAAGACAGCTTGAACTCTCCCAACACGCGCGCGGAAAGGTAGGCGTGGATCGAGAGCAGCAGATATCCAGCAAGCGCCACCATCGCGACGTCCATGGTGACGAACGGACTAAGGCCAATGCCGGTAAGGATGAACAGTGTCGCAAGCCCATCGCAGCTATGATCGATGAAATAGCCATAGGACGGACGTTCGATGCGGCGAAAGCGAGCGATGCTCCCATCCATCGAATCCCCAAACCATTGGACGACATAACCGGCGATGGCGAGCAACAGCCAGGATGAATGTAGATTGCTCCCCACGTAGCCTAGAAAAATCATGCATGCGCCGAACATGCCCAAGGCCGTCAGGCGATCAGGCGTGACGTACGGCGGCATTTGAGCGCACAGCCAGTTCAGTAATTTCCGCTCTTTCGCGGCAAGCCAATTTTCTTGAATACGGAAAAGGGCGGCTGAATTCTGTAAAGGAATTGTCATAGTCCCTTATGAAGCCGTCAGTCTCGATAGGCAATGTGGGAATGGTATTGCCTCCAATTGCTTCCAAGGCATTTCTGACGACCAGAAGCGGTCGGCAGATTGGCTTGCCGGCGGGCCTGTTACTCGACACTATAATCCGTAGTTCAGGCAGAAATCAGGAGCTCCTTTTTGGCCATCCGCCCATTGCATATTCTGCCCGTCGTCATCGCATTTAGCGGCTGTTCACCAAGTCGGCCAAGTGCAATGAACGTCCAATCTGAACTCGAAATCTACTACAGAGATTATATCTATAAGGGCGAGGATAGATGGAGCGCAATTATCCGTTGTCCGACGATAAAAAATTACGCGTGGAATGGTGATGACAAAACAGGGATAGCGCGATTTCAGTTATCCGAATCAACGGAGAAGTCTGGAGGTAATTCAGAAATCTTCGAAGTTGGCATGAAATACGGGAGTCGCGGCTGATATATTCCTCGCGAAGCTGGTCTCCAATTTCTCCAGTGTGATGTTGCCATGGCTGTCACGACGGATACGCAAGCGATCACCAATGCCCATTGATGAGGATGACAGGCAGCTTTTTCGATGACATTCGCGGAAACCTGCCAGTCCGCTACCCACCCCCGCCAGCCGTAAGCGGTCCCGATTCGTGCAAGGGCTGGTCCATTGGCGACCGTCCGGTTCGCAACGGGTATGCTGCCCGGCGGCAGACGACCAAAGCTGCGGTTTCCGGGGAGATCGTGACGGTATTCGCGCCGGGCGAGGCCAAACTGCCGCGGCGCCCCGCCGGTTCCGCGCAGGATCGCGAGGCCCAGCTCGTTGCCTTGCTCCAGTTATTGACAGGGGAGGGTACCGCTCTCGACGCGCTAGCCTTCCGCAAGGGCCTCGAGGCGCGAGCCCCCGCCAGCATCAAGGCGCTCGCGGTCGATTGCGACTGCTATGCGCGCTTCTCGGCGAAACAGGGCGGGATCGGTCTACCCGCCAGCGAAGCGCGGCTCGTGGCCTATGTCGACTATTGCGAGGCGCGGCGGCTCAAACCCGCGACCGTGTCGCGGCGGCTGTCCTCGCTGGCGGTGGCGCACCAGCTGCTCGGGGTTGCCAGCCCCGTGGGCGGGGCGGTGGTGCGCGACGCGCTGCGCGGGCATCGGCGACGGGTCGGGGTGCGGCAGCGCCAGGCCGGCCCGTTGCGCTTCGGCGAGGGCATCGGCCGCGAGGCGGTCAAGGGATTCACGCTGTCGGTCCTGCTCGAAGCCTGCGGTGGCGATGTCATGGGGCTGCGCGATGCGGCGCTGCTGTCGCTGGGCTATGATGCGGGTCTGCGCGTCTCGGAGCTGGCGGCCGTGGAACTCGACCGGATCGAGCCCCAGGAGGACGGGTCTGCCCTGCTTGAGCTGGCGCGCTCGAAAACCGACCAGGAAGGGCAGGGGGCCTGGGTGTGGCTGTCGCCTGATACCATGCGGCGTGTCGCCTTGTGGGTCGAGGCTGCCGTGATCCGCAAGGGCGTATTGTTCCGCCGCGTTGCGGTCGTCCGCACCAACGCGCGCGCGGCGCGGCGGGCGCTGGCCATCAGCGATCTGGCCTATCATGCCCAGGTCGACCGCGACCGCATGGCGGCGCAGCCGGCGCGATCGGCGAGCGCAATCTACAAGATCGGGGAGCAGGCGCTGACACCGGCCGCCGTGCGGCTGATCATCAAGCGCACCGCGCTGGCTGCGGCTGATCAGGGATTGGTGGATCTCATGGGCACCGCTCTGGCCGAGGCGATCGACGCGCTCAGCACCCATTCACTGCGGGTCGGCCTGACCCAGGACCTGTTCGCCAGCGGTGAGGATGCGGGACCGATTGCGCAAGCGCTGCGCTGGACCTCCACTGCGACCGCGCTCCGCTATGGTCGCAAGCTTGCGCCCTCCGCCAACGCCGCGGCGCGCATGCTGAAAGGCGTCAGAAAATGATGCAGTTGCAGCAAAGTCAGTCCGTCAATCAAAATGGCTATGGGGCACCGGGCGCGGTCTCTTTGTCCGTTCACCGGGTCGGGATCTCCAACAACCTGTTCGCGGCCGGCGAGGACATCGCCAGCGTCATGGATGCACTGCACTGGAAGCCGCCGAGAATGGCGCTTCGCTATAATCGCAACCTGGCCGGCGACAATGGCGCGGCGGGACATCTGCTCTTCAAGATGAAATGGGTTGCGAGCCACCTCGCCTGAGCTTTCGTTCGCTTCGAACGGAAATCTTCGATCTTTAGAAGAGGCGCTATGGATTAAACTGCCCGCGCCGACCGTTTCCCGCCGGAAGCATCAAGCGTGGGGAACAAGTCGTGCGTCATGTCATATCGACCGCAATCGCAACTCTGGCGATCGTCTCGACCGCAGATGCGGCGGACCAAATCGGAGAGCAATCCACCGTAACCCGGCGGACACCCATGGGCGCGGGCGCCGAGCTTTCGACGGGAATCGAATATCAGGACGGGACCTTTGGTACAGCGCAAAAGGTTGAAACCACGTCCATTCCCACGAGTTTGCGCATCGCAACAGGCCGGTTCCAATTCACCGTGACGCTGCCTTATCTAATCATTGACGCCCCGGGGAATGTCGTGGGCGGCGGCGGGGGACTGTTTGGGCTTCCTATCATCGTTGATCCAAGCCAGCCGGCGACCCGCGTGCGCCGCGAGGGGCTGGGGGATTTGCGACTGGGCGCTTCCTATCTCGTGCCGCTTTCCGGCGTCGGACTGACGGTGATGGGGCAGGTGAAAGTGCCGACGGCGTCGCAGCGCAAGAAGTTGGGAACGGGCAAGCCAGATTATATGATGGGAGCCGAGTTGGCGAAAAGCTTCGGCCGCATCACACCCTTTGCCGATCTCTCCTATACCGTTGCCGGCGACCCGCAGGGTTTTGACCTGCGTAATGCTATCTCGGCTCGGGCCGGCGTCGCCGGGCAGATTGCTGCTGGTTTGCGGGGTCATATTTCCTACGATTATGCTCAGAGCCTCAGCCGGCTCGCGCCCGATCAGGAGCAAATCTCGACCGGAATCAACGCGGGTCTGACGAACCGGCTATCACTCGGATTATACGGCAGCGCCGGACTATCGCAGGGCGCACCGGATCTGGGCGCTGGGCTTCAACTGGGCGTGAGGCTATTCTAAAGACATCTGCTTCTTCATCACTCGAGTGCGCGGGTCGCTGCCGTGCCGTTTAATGCCGGGCGGACATTTGCGGAGAAGTCAGCTTGAGCCCCCTCGAATGCGCGGCGCGCGCCATATATGAAGGCAATCATGGCGCCTGCCTATTGGACGAGGCGTTAGCAGTCGTTCGGTGACGGCGTAATGGCCTCAGTGCATTATAGGGACACAGATATACGGTAGCATCTGCCGGTATATTGGCAACTCTCCCAACGGTAGTTCATAGCACCCCTGAATTGACTGGCATGCGAAGCTTAAGGCTGGTTCGGGGCTCGGCACAAGCGTCCCTGCTCGGTTATGGTTCGCAAAGCCCCCGGAATGGCGCAAAATGTCCCGCGCGAAACCGAATCCAAGTAGGCGCGGACCTCCGCGAAGAAGCATGCTGACGAGAACAAGATATTGACTTTCAAGGAAATTGTGCACCCGACAGCTTTGCCGAGGTCGCCTGCCGCCAACCGTCATTCTGGGATCGGCCAAAGAGCATTCCATCTATGAAGCCGGCGCTCAGAAGATCGATTGCATCATGTCCCAACTCCTTCAAATTCTTCGCCTCTCCGCTCCACGATGAGGCGGGATAACAGCCTTCGCGCAAGTTCGGCGATCACCCAGCTTTCCCCGCAAATTGACAACGCAATGGCGCAAAGCGATTGCGTCGCTGCAGCTCTTAAGGAGGCTATAAAAAGGCCTGCTTGATAAAGGGGTTACGCCGATGCGGGGTGGAGGGCGGCGCGAAGCGATTGCGCAATCGGTATCAAAAGTAGGACGATTGGCGAGCGACAGTATCGCGGCGCTGGTCGTGAGTGGATTGATGGTGCTGCCTGATAGTGCGGAAGCGCAACCGGCGCTGCGCTTTTGGGATGGCAGCGATCCGGCAGAGCGTGAGAATGGCGTCATCGACGGGGGTTCGGGCGTCTGGAGCGCCACCGACCCGAGCTGGACCGACAGCAGCGGCGCGGTGAATGGTCCGATGCGACCTGTGCCCGCCTTTACCGTTTTTCAGGGGCAGGCCGGCACGGTAACGATCGACGACAGGAGCGGCGCACCGGCTGTCACTGGCATGCATTTTCTGACGGACGGCTATCGCCTCGTCGGCGAGCAACTGAAACTCGATGGCGGCGCCTACACCTCGGTTCGTTCAACGGCGGGGGCGACCACGCGGATCGACGCCGAACTGACCGGCAACGGAGGCGTGTTCTTCAATGATTTCGGCACGGTCATCCTGACCGGCGCAAACAGCTATCAAGGCAATACGCGCGTCGATGGCGGCACGCTGGTCGGCAACACGGATTCGATCCGCGGCAATCTGGAAAATGGCGGCACCGTCATCTTCGATCAGAATATGGACGGAATCTTTGCTGGGGGCGTGAGCGGCCTGTTCAGCTTCTGGGGCTTCATGATCAAACGGGGTGAGGGCACGCTTACCCTTGGAAGCAGCAATAATCTGGATTGGCGCTTGGAAGAAGGCGCTCTCGTGGCTCGCGCGGCCGGCTTTGGCGGCAATGTCGAGATAGGTGCGGCGGGACAGCTGACCTTCGACGCGGGCGAGGGGGCGGAGACGGAAACCGTCTATCCCTACGCTCTTTCGGGTAATGGCCGTTTCGACATCAAGGGAGCTGACATGCTCGTCCTGACCGGCCAGTCCACATTCTCCGGCCGGACGGAGGTTGCCGACAGCGCGCTGCGGGTCGATGGCGCACTGGGCGGCACGCTCCATGTCGGCGCGAATGGCATGTTGAGCGGCGATGGGCAGGTCGGCGCCGTGGAGATTTCTACTGGCGGGCGCCTGACGGGCAGGGCCGGCGCGACGCTTCATATGGGAAGTCTTGTACTTGGCGCCGGTTCGATCACGCAGGCCACTTTCGGGACGACGCAAGATCCGGCGTTGTTCGATGTGGCGGGCGATGTGACGCTGGACGGCACGCTGCATGTTTCCAACGGGGCGCCATTGGGTGAAGGGCTTTATCGGCTCATCAGCTATGGCGGCAAGCTCACCGATGGAGGGCTGGAGATCGGTGTACTGCCGCCCGGTCAAGCTGCCGACGGTCTTTCGATCCAGACCGCGACCATGGGGCAGGTGAATCTTCTTTCCGGCACGGCGGCGCGGCCCTTGCAATTCTGGGACGGCGGCGACCCGACCCGCTATGGAAACGGCAGGGTGGACGGCGGCCCCGGCGTCTGGCGCAACGGAGCGCTCAGTTGGACTGGGCAGGACGGAATCGTCAACGAAGCTGGAAAGGTCAATGGCTTTGCGATCTTCACCGGCAATAGCGGGCAGGTCCTGATCGACAATAGCGCCGGGGCGGTAAAAACCGGCGGATTGCAGTTCGCGACCGGCGGCTATGTCCTGTCGGGAGGCACCCTGACATTGGCGGGAGGGGATCGCACGGTCATCCGCGTTGGCGCCGGCAGCGTGTGGGATTCCAGCCTGAGCGCCGAAATCGCCGCGCCCCTGTCCGGAACCACGACCGTGGTCAAGCGCGATGCGGGCACGCTCATCCTGTCCGGCGCCAACAGCTACACGGGCGATACCGAAGTCGAGGCGGGCACGCTGATCGGCAACACCCGCGCGCTTCGCGGCAATGTCCGCAATGCGGCGACGCTGGTGTTCGATCAGCGGGATAATGGCAGTTTCTCCGGCGCGATCGGGGCGCTCGATGGAAACGCCGGGACGATGGTGAAAAGGGGTAGCGGCGTGCTGACGCTCACTGGCCCCAGCACGCTCGACTGGCGATTGGAAGAGGGACGGCTGGCGGCCGCCGCGAGCCGCTTCACCGGCAATGCCGACTTGCGGCCGGGCGCGGAACTCCAGTTCGCGGAGACCAGCGCCAGCCGCTATTCCGGCCGGATCGGCGGCAGCGGGCGGTTGATCAAGGCGGGCGACGGCGCGTTGACCCTCAGCGGCGATTCCTCCGGCTTCACCGGCAGCACCCAGCTTCAGTTCGGACGCCTGATCGTCGACGGAAAGCTGGGCGGTCAGATAGCGGTGGAAGCGAACACACTGCTGGCCGGCCGTGGGACATTGGGGTCCGTCCGGGTCGCTCCAGGCGGCAAGATCGCACCCGGCCCAGGGATCGCAACTCTTCACGTCGAGGGAAATCTGACCTTCGCGCCGGGAAGCCGCTATGAGGTGGAGGTCGATCCCTACGGCACGTCGGCGGATGCGATCATTGTGAGCGGCGTTGCGACGCTGGGCGGCACAGTTGCCCATATCGGCGCCAGCGGCATTTACCGGCCCAGTTCTACCTATGTCATTCTTCTCGCAGAGGGCGGAGTGCAGGGCCGGTTCGACGCGGTCACGTCCACCTATGCCTTCCTGACGCCTCGGCTCCGCTACGGCCATGACAGTGTGAGGCTGAGGCTGGATCGCAATGATGTCCGGTTCAGCGATGTCGCCACATCCTTGAACCAGCAGGCGACCGGCGCGGCGCTGGAGAGGATGGCGGCGGGCAACAAAGTACAGGATGCCGTGTTGATGAGCGACGCCGAGACGGCGCGCAAAGCCTTCGATCAACTGTCCGGTGAATTTCATGCCTCCCTGCGTGCAGCGTTGATCGAGAACAGCAGCCTGTCACGCGATGCGGCGCTGGACCGATTGCGCGGGACGGTTTCGGACCGTCCGGGGCTCACCTATTGGGGACAGGCGCTGGACGCCTGGAGCCATTGGCGCAGCGACGGCAATGCCGCGCGATTGGACCAAAGTTCGTCGGGCGGTCTGATGGGCATTGAGGCTCAGGCACCCGGCAGCAGCTTTCGCCTTGGCATGATCGGCGGTCACAACCGCGATCGCATGAGGGGAGAGGGGCAGGCGGATGTGGACAGTTATCACGCCGGACTCTACGGCGGCGGGACGCTGGGCCGGGTGGCGCTGCGCGGCGGGTTGGCCTTCGCCTGGCAGAATGTGGCGGTCCAGCGTTCCGTGCGCTTTTCCGGTTTTGCAGATGGTGTCGTCACGCAGTATCGCGCGACGACCGCGCAGATGTTTGGGGAGACCGCTTATCGCATCGAGACTGCGGCAGGATCAATCGAGCCCTTCGTCAGCATCGCACATGTGCGGCTGGATGTCGGTCGCGGGCAGGAAAGCGGCGCGGCGGCGGCGTTGCAACTGGAAGCGGATTCCCTGCGCACCAGCTACGCGACCGCGGGCACGCGCGGCGACCTCGATTTGGCTGTAGGAAGCGCTCGGCTCGCGGTGCGCGCATCGGCGGGCTGGCAGCATGTTTTCGGAGATCAACTACCTGTGGTTCAGGCTGCCCTTGACGGCCAGCGTTTTGCGGTCAGCGGCCTGCCGATTGCACGCGACAGTCTGGTCAGCGAATTGCGGTTGCATGGTGCGATCCGCGACCAGTTGCAGATCAACCTCGGTTATCAGGGCGCGATTGCCCGTAGTGGGCAAAATCATCAGCTTCAGGCCGGCCTGAACTGGCAATTTTGATCTTGCAGGAGAATAGAAGGCAGCTTTCCCGAATCGCTTGCCGCTGACGGTCGTTCGGAAATCGGCCAATTCTAGGCTCTAAAAAATGTGAAAGCGGACCGACCGGACCTCGGAGCAGAAAATTCGCTCTTGAGCGTCCTATAAGGGTCGTCATCTTAAGTCGTTCACCACCGACCATTCTAAGTCGAACCGTGCCAGATATTTTCGCAAGCGATCCGCATCATTCGAGCTGCTGCGGCGCGCGCGCGAGGCGCTGAAGAGGGTTCGCCCTGCTTCCGAAAGCGAACGGCTAGCGCGACATACCCGGATTGTCTCGGCGAGTTGGACGCGATCGAACAGGTCGAGTTCGACAATCTGCTCGTCGCTCAATATCTCGGGCAGAATGTCTACGGCGTTATCAGCCTGACCTGACCATAGCCGCCGCAGCCGCTCGATTTCTTTGTCGACGCAGTTCACATCAATTCGTCCTTTCGGGCTGAGCGTCGCCATTCGCGTCACGCTAGCGGCAAGGTCACGGAAATTGCCCGGCCAGCTTGCCTCTCCGGACGTCGCGAAGGCCAGATAGCGCTGGCGTGCTTCCTTGTTGAAACTGGCCTGATCGCCTTCGCGCTCGGCGAACCGATCCAATTCATAGTCGAGATTGGGCTCGATATCCTCGCGCCGCTCAGAGAGGCCGGGCAGGCGAAAAGTCCACAGGTTGAGACGTGCGTACAGATCGTCGCGGAAGGCACCCGATGCCACTGCTTCGCCCAGATCACGGTTGGTGCCGGCGATCAGCTGGAAGTCCGACGCGACCTCCTTGTCCGCACCGACGGGGAGGAAGCGCTTGTCCTCGATGGCGCGCAGGATCATCGCCTGCTCGTCGAGGCCCAGTTCGCCGATCTCGTCGAGGAACAACATGCCCTTGTCGGCAGAGCGAAGCAGGCCCGGCCGGTCGGCGACTGCGCCGGTGAAGGCACCCTTGCGGTGGCCAAACAGTGCCGACATCGCGCTATCGCCCTTCAGCGTCGCGCAGTTCACTTCCACGAACGAGCCGGCGATCTGGTGCTTGGCCTTCTTCAGCTCATAGATCCGCCGCGCAAGCTGGCTCTTGCCCGCGCCCGTCGGCCCCATGAGCAGTACGGGCGCGCGGGACCGCAGCGCGACCTGCTCGATCTCGTCGATCATGCAGTTGAAGGCGGCGTTGCGCGTATCGATGCCGGATTTGAGGAATGAGGTACTCTCCGCGCTCGCAACGGCAAAACGGGTGGCGATGCTGTCATAGCGCGACAGGTCGAGGTCGATGATGCTCCAGCGGCCGGGCGCTCCGCCATCCTCGGCGCGCTTGGCCGGTTGGGTCTGGAGCAGGCGCCCCGGCAAATAGCGGGCCTCGGTCAGCAGGAAGAGGCAGATCTGTGCGACATGGGTGCCAGTGGTGATGTGGAGGAGATAGTCCTGCTCGTCCGGGTCGAACGGCTCCGCGCGTGCGAAGTCGAGCAGCTTTCCATAGACTTCCTCAAAATCCCACGGATCGCGGAAGTCGAGCACGCGCATGTCAACCTGGGTCTCCGGTGAGACCGAGGCGACATCCTCCGCAACATATTCGGCAAGGCGCCGGTGAGCGGTGCCGTGGAGCAGCACCAACCGATCGACCCGCAAATCTTCGTGCATCGTGAGCGCGACCGTCGGTCGCCACTTGTTCCAGCGTGAAGGCCCGAATTTGCTTGCATCGAGCGTCGAGCCCAGGAATCCGATGACGGTGAGAGGTTTCATTCTTATACTATAGGATAAAAATATATCCTTTGCGATATGAAATTTGATCGCCGTCAAGCGAGGCGTATCGCCAGGCCGGAAAATAAATTACTATATATCAATGGTATGTGATTTTCCTTCGTCTCAATCTGCGGATTGGCACACCTCCTGCAATCTGGATTTGTGTCGGCAGAGGCGGATTACTCGGTCGGCAGGCGGAACTGGGGCGGTCGGAATGGGCTGGCCGCCCCAAGGATCGGAAATTCACAGGGCGTAGCTCAGTCTGCGCAGAGCGCCTGCCTTGGGAGCAGGAGGCCGCAGGTTCAAATCCTGCCGCCCTGACCAGATGAGGAGTTGGACGATGGCCAACAAGGGACTTTTTGCGAGCGCCGTGGCGAAGCTGTTGCCGCGCACCGACGCGCTGAACCGGGAGGGCGCGCCGGCCTACGCCTATGGGCCGAAGGCGAAGCTCGCCCAGTTGGCAGCGACCGGTACACTGGCCGACAATTTCTACGGTGCGGCGGAGACGCAGCTTGCCGATGTGCTGGATGCGGCCCGCGCGGTCGATCCGACTTTCGTGGCGCAGGCCGCGATCTATGCCCGCACGTCCAGTGCGATGAAGGACATACCGGCCTTGCTGGCGGCCTATCTGACGGTTGCGGATCCTGACCTCGCGGTCCGGGTCTTTGGCAAGGTCGTGAACAACGGCCGCATGTTGCGCAGCTTCGTGCAGATCATGCGCTCGGGGCAGGTCGGGCGGACGTCGCTCGGCACGCGGCCGAAGCGGCTGGTCCAGCGGTGGCTGGAGCAGGCGTTGATCCGCGACCTGATTCAGGCTGCGACCGGCAGTGCGCCGAGCCTGGCGGACATCGTCAAGATGGTCCACCCGCGCCCCGCGGATGCGGAGCGCAAGGCTTTCTATGGCTGGCTGATCGGCCGTCCCTATGACGTTGCCGCTCTACCCGCCGAGATCGCCGCGTTCGAAGCCTGGAAGCAGGATCGCACGCTGCCGCTGCCGCAGGTGCCGTTCGAGTGGCTGACCGCTTATCCGCTGAGCGCGGAACAGTGGGCGGCGCTTGCCGGCCGCATGGGCTGGCAGGCGCTGCGGATGAATCTCAACACGCTGGCGCGCAATGGTGCGTTCGGTGTGGAGGGGTTCACCGATCAGGTAGCGGCCCGGCTCACCGACCGCGACGCGCTCCGCGCCGTGCGGCCCATGCCCTATCAGCTGATGATGGCGCTGGGCCAGGTCGGTGACGGCGTGCCGCTCAAGGTGCAGGCGGCGCTGGAGGAGGCGCTGGAGCTGTCGCTCCGAGGCGTGCCAACGGTGCCGGGTCGCGTGGTCGTCTGCCCCGACGTGTCGGGGTCGATGCAATCGCCGGTGACGGGCTACCGCAAGGGTGCGTCGTCCAAGGTGCGCTGCATCGATGTCGCCGCCCTGGTCGCGGCGGCGATGCTGCGCTCCAACCGTGAAGCGCGGGTCATCCCGTTCGAGCAGGCGGTCGTGCCAGTGACGCTGAAGGCCTCCGACCGGGTCGCGGCGAATGCCGCGAAGCTGGCGGCGGTCGGTGGTGGCGGAACGAACGTCTCGGCGCCGCTCGCTCTCCTCAACAAGGAGAAGGCGGCGGTCGATCTGGTCGTCATCGTCTCGGACAATGAGTCCTGGGTCGATGCGACGCGGAACGGCTCGACGGCGACGATGCAGGAGTGGACGAAACTGGTGAAGCGTAATCCGCAGGCCAAGCTCGTCTGCATCGACATCTCGCCCTACGGCACCACGCAGGCAACCGGGCGACCGGAAATCCTGAATGTCGGGGGCTTCTCCGACGCGGTGTTCGACACGATTGCGCGCTTTGTCTCCGGCGAAACGCGCGACTGGGTGAGCATCGTCGAACAAGTCGAGGTCTGAACGAACAGGGTCGTGGCGAATGCTGGCAGGACTACATGTCTCCAAACCACGAGGCCCGACGAGTAAAGCACCCGGAAGGCAGTTGTGCCGAAGGGAGATGCGGGTTCGAACCCCGCCGCCGATACGTAGCTTAAGGGCCGCGTCTTGCCGAACCTCGTCGTCACGACCCGCTTTGAATTATCACGGCGAATGCCGAGAAGGACTACATTGGTAATGTGGTTGTCGCGGGTTCAAGTCCCGCCGGGCCTTCGATGCGTTCGGGCTCGTAGCTCAGCCGGTTAGAGCGCCAGTCCCTCGGGACGGTCTTTCTCACTTCTCGTCGCCGTGACCGGGAACACAAAAACCATGGCGAATGCCTGACGGACTACATGGCCTATCACGCCCCAGGTGCGGGTTCGAATCCCGCCGGACCGCCCAATCGGTCCGTAGTGTAACGGTAGCACAGGGACCGTCCGCAAGGACGGAGAGAAGTCTGTCAAAACCTCGTCGCCATGGCACCGAAATTTGAGCTGGCGAATGCCGGCGGGACTACACGGGTAAGGCCGAAAGGCCGAGCGGTTCGAATCTGCTCCGGAGCAATCCGGCCAGGATGCTCCGGGATGTCTCGCCAAAACTCGTCGCCGGCACCATGAATAGATAAGGGAGGTCGAAATGACCGAGAGCAGGACTTACGATATTCAGCACGTCGAGGGCGGCAAGCCGATCAAACTGTGGACGCGCGGCGTGCCGGTCGACGAGAAGGCGCACGAGCAGCTCCGCAAGGCGGCGCAGATGCCCTTCGTCTTCAAGCATGTGGCGGCCATGCCCGATGTGCATGTCGGCATCGGCGCGACCGTTGGTTCAGTGATCCCAACCAAGGGCGCTGTGATCCCGGCCGCCGTGGGTGTAGACATTGGCTGCGGCATGATGGCAGCGCGCACATCGCTGATGGCGAGCGATCTTCCGGACAATCTGGAAGGCATTCGTTCGGCGATCGAGCGGGCGGTGCCGCATGGCCGTTCGGTAGGCCGTGGACAGCGCGATCATGGCTCGTGGGGCGATCCGCCAGCCGAGATCGTGTCGGCCTGGGCGACTCTCGTTGAGCGGTTCGATCGCATCACGGAGAAGTATCCGCGTTTCAAGAATACCAACCAGCTTACCCATTTGGGGACGCTGGGGACGGGTAACCACTTCATCGAGTTGTGCCTCGATACCGAGCAGCGCGTGTGGATTATGCTCCACTCAGGCTCGCGCGGCGTGGGGAATGCGATCGGCACGTTCTTCATCGAACTGGCCAGGCAGGACATGCGTAAGTGGTTCATCAACCTGCCCGACGAGGATCTGGCCTACTTCCCGGAAGGGACCGACCATTTCGACGACTATGTCGAGGCGGTCGAGTGGGCGCAGGACTTCGCGGCGCTGAACCGCAGGATGATGATGACCAATGTGATCCGGGCGCTTCGCGGCCAGATCGCCAAGCCTTTCGACGCCGAGCTCGAAGCGGTGAACTGCCATCACAACTATGTGACGCGGGAGAACCATTTCGGCCAGAATGTGCTCGTGACCCGCAAGGGTGCGGTGCGCGCGGCGAGGGGCACGATGGGCATCATCCCGGGCTCGATGGGCGCGAAATCGTTTATCGTGCGTGGTCTCGGCAATGCGGAATCGTTCGAGAGCTGCAGCCATGGCGCGGGACGCGTGATGTCCCGGACCCAGGCCAAAAAGTTGGTCTCGCTCGACGATCATATCGCCGATACCGCGGGCGTCGAGTGCCGCAAGGATGAGAGCGTCATCGACGAAACGCCCAAGGCCTACAAGCCGATCGAAGCCGTGATGGCCGCCCAGGCCGATCTGGTGGAGATCGTCCATACGTTGAAACAGGTGGTGTGCGTCAAAGGCTGAACCTTTGGCGCGCACTGCTTCCAAATGAGAATCATCATGCAGACCGTCACCAATCAGAGCATTGCCCTGGCCGTTCGGCGCGAGATCGAGACGCGGCTGACCGCCATTGAAGAGGCGCATGATGTGCGGATCTTGCTGGCGGTCGAGTCCGGTTCACGCGCATGGGGCTTCCCCTCGCCCGACAGCGATTATGACGTGCGCTTCATCTATGTGCGGCCGCGCGCATGGTATCTTTCGCTGAAACCGGGACGTGATGTGATCGAGACGCCGATCGAGGACGACATCGATCTGAACGGATGGGACATACGCAAGGCGCTGGGTCTCCTTCTCAAGTCGAACGCGGTGGTCAGCGAATGGATTGAAAGCCCGATCCGCTATCGACCCGTTCATTCGGCCGTGGCCCCGCTGGCCGCGTTGGCGGACCAACTGTTGGATGCGCCGGGTCTTGCCCATCATTATGCCAACCTTGGCCGCAATGCGGCTGAACGCTGGCTGGAGGATCACGGAGACGTGCCGGTGAAGCGGTATTTCTATGCCCTTCGTCCAGCACTCGCGATCCGTTGCATGAGGCTCAATGGGAATGTGCGTCCGCCAATGAATCTTCAGGCTCTTGTCGAATTGAGCGCACTGCCTGACTGCATGCGGGATGAAGTGGCGAAGCTGGTCGAGGCCAAACGGCAGAGCAATGAACTGAGCAATGTAACCCGTGTGCCTGCTCTGGACGACTTGATCCGCGAAGAACTAGCGCGTGCGGGCGAGTTGCCAGAGAGGGGGCTGGATATCGACGGCGTCACAGCAGCCGATCACCTCTTTCTCGAACTGGTAGACACATGATCACGATTGACGGATCGGAAGGCGAAGGGGGCGGGCAGGTCGTGCGCAATGCGTGCGCGCTTTCGCTCGTTATCGGCAAGGCCGTCCGCATCGAGAATGTCCGCGCCAAACGGTCGAAACCGGGGCTCATGCGCCAGCATGTGACTGCGGTGGAAGCCGCGTGCGTCATCGGCAATGCCGAATGCGAGGGGCTTCATGTCGGTTCGTCCGCGCTCAGCTTCACGCCCGGCCGCGTCGTGCCGGGCGAATATCATTTTGCTGTCGGCACGGCAGGATCGACGGGACTTGTCCTGCAGACGGTGCTGATGCCGTTGCTGCTCGCCGATGCGCCGTCGCGGCTGGTGCTGGAGGGCGGCACGCACAACATGCTGGCGCCGCCGTTCGACTTCATCGCGAAATGCTTCCTGCCGATCATCAATCGCATGGGGCCGAAGGTGGAGGCTCGGCTTGTCCGTCACGGCTTCTACCCGCGTGGTGGCGGCCGGATCGAGGTCGACATCAGCCCGGCGCCGCTGCGGCCGATCGACTGCCTAGAGCGCGGAGCCCTGATGGGCGTCAGCGGCCAGGCGTTGTTTGCTGGCCTACCGTTCGAGATTGCAGAGCGCGAAATCAATGTCGTGCGCCGCGACCTCGGCTGGTCGGAGCGGGAAGCATGTGCTCGCGAGCTTCCGGACGATCAGGGCCCCGGCAATATCCTGTTGCTTGAAGCGCAGTTCGAGCATGGGACCGAGATCGTTAGCGGATTCGGCCAGTTGGGCGTGCCGGCCGAACGCGTGGCAAAGAAGGCGGTCGGGCGAATGCTTGGCTTCCTGGAATCCAGTGCATTTGCCGGCCCCTATCTGGCGGATCAGTTACTCCTTCCCTTTGCCCTTGCGGGCGGGGGCAGCTTTACCACGGTCAAGCCGAGCCAGCACAGCCTGACGGCCATTGACGTGATCGGGCGCTTTCTGGATCGGCGACTTGGGTTCGCCCAGCAACATGGTGGGACGCATCTGCTGGTCGTCCGATAACGTGCAGCCAAGTTCCGTGTCAGGCGGAGCATGGCTGGCCGCGCATATTGTCGCGTTGCCAAGTCATGATGAATCGACTATTGAGCCCGCAGCCGATCCCGGCCGGTCCTGAATGTAGAAAGGAGAATGACATGCGAGCAGCACCTGCAAGCCAGCCAGAAATTCTTCTTATCCAGAATGTTCAGGATGATATTGCATGGGCAATTTCCCTGCAGGTGACTTCGCTCACCTGACGCATATTGCTGACCCGCGCCGCGCGGGCCAGATCAACTTCAATCATTTCGACGTCAGCGTTTCCGCTTCCTTTCCCAACGGGAAGGAGGTCGATCATGCGCGCTGACATGTTCAAGACCATCGTGGAGCGACCGCGCTGGGGGGCGAGTCACGCACGTTCCGCAAAGCTGAAAGGAAAAGCCTCCCGGGGCATCAAGCAGATAGGCTTAAAGCGCCATGCCAAGATCGGGACACCTTACACCAAGAGCCTCAACGAGAATCTTGCGCCGCTTGTTCGTTTCCTGCGCAGCAGGCGTGGCAAGCCTTGGGATATGGTCTTCAGCGAGATTTGCGCGGGCCTCGATACCGGTAGCACGGTGAAGATGCATGTCCGCCAGCATCTGGAGGATTATGTCCTCACCCGCATCTCCATTGGTCGTCATGGCGAATGGATGTTCGAGGGAGAGGTGCTCGAACGGGAAGGGCGCTGGTTCCGGCGCCGCGCGTTCTTCGTGGACCCTGAAGATGGGCTTTTGAAGGACTATGTCCAGCTTCGGCATAGGCTACCGCCCGCCAATCGCGCGTGCCAAACCAATGCTCCATTGAAGGGCGGTGCATGATGCAACAGTCCTGCATTACCCTCATTGCGAATGATCCTGCTCGCCTCGATCCTCTCGCCGTTGATCAACTCCATGCCACGGCGAAGCTGGACGGCATCCGGCGCGTGGTTGGCCTGCCTGACCTCCATGCCGGCAACGGTATTGCGGTCGGCGCAGCCTTCTGGTCGGAAACCCATATCTATCCGCATCTGGTCGGCAGCGACATTGGATGCGGCATGGCCTTATGGGAAACCGACCTAGCCCTGCGCAAGTTCAAGCTGGGAGTGGCGGAACGGAAGCTGCATGATCTCGACACGCCTTGGGAGGGGGATAGCGAAGGAGCGCTCATTGCGGCCGATTTGCCAGCGACCATGGCCGATCCATCGCTGGGTACCATCGGCGGCGGCAACCATTTCGTCGAGTTGCAACGGATCGAGGATGTCGCTGACTCCGCGCGCTTTGACGAACTAGGGCTTGGTCGCGACCGGTTGTGGATGATGGTTCACAGCGGATCTCGTGGGCCGGGGGATGCGATCCTGACCACGCATGCGGCCAGGAATGGGAGTGCCGGATTGAAAGCCAATCAGCCGGACGGTCTCGCCTATCTCGTCCGGCATGATCAGGCCCTAAACTGGGCCATGCTCAACCGGCGGATCATCGCCGGGCGTTTCGCGGAAAAGCTGGGGTTCGAGGGGCGTTGCGTCCTCGATATCTGCCACAACAGCGTCACGCCCCATCAGGGCGGATGGCTGCATCGCAAGGGTGCCGCACCGGCCGATCGGGACCTCGTCGCGATCCCCGGTTCGCGCGGGGATTTCAGTTATTTGGTCGAGCCGTTGGCTGATCGCGCCGATGTTGCGCTCCATTCCCTTGCCCATGGTGCGGGGCGCAAATGGAGCCGCAAGGATGCCCATGCCCGCCTGTCCCGTCGCTATCGACCGGCTGAACTGGAGCGGACGGACCTTGGCAGTCGGGTGATCTGCGAAGATCGGCGACTGATCTTCGAGGAGGCACCTCAGGCGTACAAGGATATAGGCGGCGTGATTGGCGATCTGCACGATGCGGGCCTGATCCGAGTGATCGCGCTTCTGCGTCCCTTGCTCAGTTATAAAACGAGGCGCCCATGAGCGACATCATCCTTCATCTGACCTCCGGCAGTGGGCCGGAGGAGTGCCGCTGGGTCGTCTCCCAGTTGGCCATGGCTTTCGCGCGGGAAGCAAAGGAGGCTGGCGTTGCCTGCGAACTGGTCGAAAGCCATGATGGCCTGCCGTCTTCGCTCCTGCTTCGAATATCGGGCGAAGGCGCAGGCGCCTTCGCATCCAGGCGTGTAGGCACGATCTTGTGGAAGGGGGAAAGCCGATTCCGCACTCATCACAAGCGTCGCAACTGGTTCGTCGGCGTGAGCGTCGCGCCAGAAGCCGATGCGATTGCCGATTTGCGAGAGGAGGATATCGACTATCAAGCGATGCGGGCCAGTGGCCCGGGCGGCCAGCATGTGAACAAGACCGACAGCGCTGTGCGTGCAACGCATCGCCCCACGGGCCTCGTCGCCACCGCCCAGGAACAACGATCCCAGCACGCCAATCGGAAACTGGCGAAACTGAAGCTGGTGATGTTGATCGAGGATCAGCGGGCCCATTCGCAAGCCAAAGGGCGACAGGCAGAATGGGCTGTTCACAAACAACTGGAGCGCGGCAATCCTGTGCGCGTCTATTCTGGTCCGCAATTTATTTCAAAACGCACGTCATAGACGATTGGGGAGGCTGGTGTCGCAGAAGCGGCATCAGTCTTCTTCTGATTCGCAAATCAGATTTCGAGGGAAAGCGTTGAGTCTATATCGGCCGCGGAGGATTGGCCTATTTTGAATCGTTATGCCTGCGGCCATCATGGCCCTAGGAGACGTGTCATGGGATTATCAGAATTTGATCCCGCCGCCCGGGGGCGAATATCTTGGAACGCCGGACGCAAGGTTGGCGCGAAGCGGGCGTTGAAGCCCCGTCAGATTTGGGCGATCCGCTTCTTTCTCGACCAGCATGGGCGCATTCGGGATCGAGCCCTCTTCGATCTAGCTATCGATAGCAAATTGCGCGGCTGCGATCTGGCGAAAATCAGGATCAGCGATATCGTTTGCGATCGGAAAATTCGAACGCGTGCTACAGTCGTTCAGCAAAAGACCGGAAGACCAGTCCAGTTTGAACTGATGGACGATGCTCGCGCAAGCCTGCTGAAATGGCTCGAACTGCGGTGTGGATCCCTGGAGGACTTTGCATTCCCCAGCCGCACTGATCACGTAACCCTCATCAGCACAAGGCAATATGCCCGCCTGGTCGATGAATGGGTCACGGGAATTGGCTTGCCCAGCGAGGACTATGGTACCCACTCTCTACGGCGGACCAAGGCATCGATCATCTACAAGGCGACTGGATATCTCCGCGCGGTCCAGATTCTGCTTGGGCACACGAAGATCGAAAGCACGTCCGATACCTCGGAGTTGATGTGGAGGATGCTTTAACTCTCGCAGAGGGCACAGAAATCTAAGCTCGCCTAGGCGATGTTGACAAAAGATTTCAGCCATAGGCGCACGGCGGCGAGGTTAAGGAAGCTGGCGAAGGAGAGCGCGGTCTTGTCATAGCGGGTGGCGATGCGTCGCTGGTTTTTCATGACCCCGAACATGCGCTCGATGCGGTTGCGGTCTCGATATCGCCGGAAATCGCATGGGGCAGGATCGCGGCGGTTTGCCTTGGGCGGGATGATGGGCAGGATATTGGTCATGAGCAGTTTTGCCCGCAGATCGTCGCCGTCATATCCCTTGTCGGCCAGCAGCGCTTTTGGCTTGGGCGCAGGCATAGCCATCAGGTCGTCAACGGCCTTGTAGTCCGAGACTTCCCCACCCGTGAGGACAAAACCAAGAGGGCGGCCGCGATTGTCACAGCGGGCGTGGACCTTGCTCGTAAAGCCGCCGCGTGATCGACCAAAAGCCTCCTTATGAGTCCCCCTTTAGCGCCCGCTGCCGATACATGGCCGCGAACCGTGGTGCTGTCGATCATGTGCTGCCAGTCGTCAGTCAGTCCCAGATCGACCAGCGTTTGCAATAGCGCGTCCAAGACGCCTTGTTCGGCCCAGCGCCGGAACCGAACATAGACCGAGTTCCACTTTCCATAGCGTTCATGCATGTCCCGCCAAGGGCAGCCTATCCGCAAAACATGCAGCATGCCGTTGAGAAAGAGGCGATTGTCACCCGCTGGCCGTGCCCACCGGCCGCGTTCGGGCGGCAGAAGTCCGCCGATCACCGCCCACTCTTCATCCGACAAATCGCCCCGAAACATCGCTGCCCCAAAAAAGCAGCCTTGAATCAGAACTCAGCCCAAATGAAAACCTCTTTTGTCAACATCGCCTAGCTCCTTGTCGCTGCGAGGAGCCAGGACCTTAGGCTGCGGCGGTCACGCACCAATTATGAACATCGCAAAAGCGGAAGGTCTGCTGCCGGCGATGAAAATTTGGCCACTGGATGGCCGGCATGGGTCGGAAACGGCATAACTTATGCTGCGTTGGGTTGCGTGCAGCCAGTTGGCACCCATACCTGGCTTCCTCCTCTTGAGTCTTCAAGTTGTTATCGATATTTGATTTCCCCGGGCGCACACATACGCCAAATAGGGGGAATTCCGTATTTATGCCAAAGCCACTTCTGGCTATTGCTGCATTGCTTGGGCCTGTAATGGCGGTCCATGCTGGCGAGACCCCGTTGCATCAGCCCGCGCCCGCTTGGGTAAACAAGGCGGCACTTGATTTGACGAAGACGGATGCCGACGCGCCCGCTCTTTTGATCTTCGACAATCAACAGCGTATCGAAGCTGAAAAGCTCTGGACCTATTCCGACACCGCTACGCGCATCGCATCGGCCGAAATGCTGGGCCAGTTCGCGACGATCACCCTGCCATGGATGCCCGACAAGGGCGATCTCATCATCCACGATCTTGCAATCCTGCGGGCGGGACAGGAGATTGACCTTCTGGGGGGCGGCAAGAGCTTCACCGTGTTGCGCCGCGAGCAGGGGCTTGAACAACGGCAGTTGAACGGCCTCCTCTCTGCCACAATGCCGGTCGAAGGCCTGCAGGTGGGCGATATATTGAGGCTGCGCTATTCCGTGACCATGTCGGACCCTGCGCTTGCCGGAAATATCCAGAGCATGAGCCCGCTCATACCTGCGCCGGTGCGGGTGAAATTTGGCAGGGTCAGGGTCCAGTGGGATGCGAAGACCGATGCACGCTGGAAAGTGTTGGCCAGCAACGTTGCAGTAAAACCAACGCGAAGCGGCGGATATACTGAACTTCTCGTTCCGTTGCCGATCGCCAAACAGCCCGACATACCGGACGATTCTCCAGTTCGTTTCCGACATCCGCCCCTGCTGGAACTGTCGACCTTTGCTGATTGGCAGGCCGTATCCAAAGTCATGGCTCCGCTTTATGCCACTGATGGCCTGATCAGGGAGGGTGGCCCACTCAGCCGGCAGCTTGCGGAGGTAAAGGCGCTTCCCTCACCGATGGAACGGGCGCAGCGCGCGCTGCAAATTGTGCAGGAGAATGTTCGCTATCTCGCCCTTGGCATGAATGGCGGCAATTATGTACCGCAGAAGCCTGAGGACAGCTGGACGTTTCGCTATGGCGACTGCAAGGCGAAGTCTCTGCTGCTGCTGGCGCTGCTGCGCGGGGCCGGCATAGAAGCGGAGGCTGTACTGGTGAACAGCCAGATGGGCGATCTGGTCTCTGATCGCCTGCCCAGCGTGGGGGCCTTTGATCATGTCATCGTGCGCGCGGTGATCAACGGCGAAAGCCTTTGGCTGGACGCCACGGGCATGGGCGCCCGGATCGAGGATATGCGGGATACGCCGCCTTTTCGCTATGCCTTGCCGCTCAGGCCAGCGGGCGCTGACCTGATGCCGCTGGTGCAGCGCAAGGTGGCGCGGCCCTCCCTCGACCTGACAATGGATGTGGACGAGAGTGCCAGCGTCGATCTGCCCAGTGCCTTCAGCGCGAAGGCTATCCTGCGCGGGCCGTCCGCTGCGGGCCTGAACCTGATCACGACACAACTCGATCGCAAGCAGCGCGACGAATTCATCGCCCAGTTCTTCAGCCGGCTGATAGGGACCGGGCAATATTCCGACGTATCACTGGCTGTTGATCCGGCTGCGGGAACGACCACGCTTACCGCCAAGGGAGCGACGACGACTCTCTGGTCCTGGCAGGACAGGCATATGAAGCGGCCGGTCATACGGTCGCTCGCTGACATCGTTTTCAATCCCGATCGCGCCAAATCGAGCTGGTCAACCATCGCCGTGGCAACGCCAGACCCGGACGCCATCCGTTATCGGTTGCGGCTTCGCCTGCCGAACGGTGGCGAGGGTTGCACGGTCGAGGGCGAGCAGAATGCTGTGGAACGGGTTGCAGGGCGCGAATTGACGCGCAGCATGAGCATCGACAAGGGCATCGTGACCGTAGATGAGCGGCTCGACACGACGGGCGCGGAAATCGCGGTGGAGGACATTCCCGCCGAACGCGATCGGCTTTCTACTGCGCAAATACGACTTCCGCGGCTGGTCGCTCCCGCGGACACGCGGCGGCGCTGGGAGCTGAAGGGGCGAGACCCGGTCGGCGCGACCCAAGTCGCGGCTATCGAAACGATTTTTGCCCAGGCCATTGCCCAGGCAGATGCGGATGACGCGAGCGGCTATCTTGCGAGGTCCAGCCTGCGGAACGGGATCGGAAACAAGGCCGGGGCACTGGCTGACCTGACCAAAGCCATTTCCATAGCCCCTGATGTGGATACCTATCTTAAGCGCGCTAACGTGCTGAGGGACCTGGGGCGTATGCAGGAAGCGCTGGCAGATGCCGAGAAGGCGCGGTCGCTTGATCCCTCATCGGACCAGGCCAACAGCGCCTTTTCGAGCATGCTTGCCGAAACCGGAAAATTGGATCGCGCCAGAGAATTGCTCGATCAGCGCATAGCGCTCGGAGGCAACGCGCGGGATGGCTATCGTCAGATCAAGGCTGACCTGATCGGAGAATATGGCGATCCGCAGGAGGCACTCAAGCTCCTTGACGGTCTCATTTCGGACAAGCCGGGCAGCCCGTCCCTCCTGAACGCCCGATGCTGGGTGAAGGCAACGCGATCAGTCATGATCGATACCGCGCTGAAGGATTGCACAAGAGCCATTGAACTCAGCACTTCCGCCTATCAGGCACTGGACAGTCGAGCTCTGGTCTGGTTCCGTCTGGCGCGTTATGATGACGCTCTGCAGGATCTTGACGCCGTGTTGAATGATGCCCCCGGCACTGCGCAAAGCCGATATCTCCGGGGCATCGTTCTCAGTCGGATGGGACGGGAGAAGGAAGGAGCCGTGGATCTGACCATTGCCCGGCAGCTCGAACCGCGCATCGATGTGCAATATGGGAAGTTCAATATAAAGCCGTAGGCCGACAGGTTCTGCTCGGGTTAGTCTGACCCCCGGGGAGGAAGATGGGCCTCTGTGCGCTTGGGATGGGTCGAATATCATCAGGGGGCGATCGATGCCTCCGGATCGCGCCGTTTTTTCGCCCGCCGCTCCCGAAGCGCGAAAGTGCGATAACGCCCAGTATGTTCAACTTGACTCTGGTTCGCACAATTACCGGCCGTTTAGCGACGCGATTGGCATCTCCGCAACTACTCGCTCCCCAACATCAGGCGCACCGGCAGAACGACCGGGCTTGGTCGATTGCCGCCGGAAGCGAGCGCCGGATCGTGGGACGAAGCCGTCGTCCCCGAGGCGCCACTTGAACGGCGGCTTTTGAAGAGAGCAGACGCTCCAACCCTGTACGGGTGCCAGCGTCAATTGACCGACGTTGGGTCGGTGGCGACCTGTCCGCCCTTGGTTACGGGTTCGCCAAGAGCAAACGGACGAGAGATACAGAAGCTGTCTTCGGTGTCTCTGGTCTTGGACATGTGCGTTTCCTCAGGCGCCGGGTATACTGCGGGGTCCGCCGGCCAGCCGGTTTTCCGTGACACCGGCCTGCAACCTTCAGAATATGATAGCTCGCGGCAAGGAAGCCCGTGTTGGTTTATCAGAAGGCCCAGGCGGCAGCGGCGGAATGGTTAGAGCCAGCGGCGAACCTCGGCCTTGTAGCGGCGGTAGTCGTCGCCGAACTTTGCTTCGAGATAGCGCTCCTCGCGAGCGATCGCCTGCGTCTGGATCGCGATCAGCACCAACGGGAGCAAGGCCAAGGCGATCGGCCCGTCGAAGCTGATCGCAAGGCCGGCATAAACAAGTGCCATGCCGAGATACATGGGATTGCGGGTCCACCGATAGGGACCGGTCGTCGCGATGAGAGTTGTTGGCTGCGACGGAGGAATATTGGTGCCCAACCGCCGGAACAGCCCCGCCGCCGCAAGCATGATCGTCGCGCCGGCAACGAATAACAGCGCGCCCGTCGCGACCAGCAGCCGCCAGTCGATGCCTAAAGAGCGCAGGGTGACGAACCGCTCCGCCGCCAGCCCCAACAGCAGCGCTCCCAGATAAACGAAGGGCGGAGGGAAGCGCACACCCGCGCTGTCTGGTTCGTCGGCCATGCTCATCCTCCAATCTGCGCTCTCAAACCAGCATCGACTGCTGGGCGAAGATGATGATGCAGATGGTCGGCAGTTTTGCCGAGTTCGAGCGCGCCATGATCCGGGAGCGGACGAAGGCCGGGTTGGATCAGGCGCGCGCCGAAGGCCGTGTCGGTGGCCGACGTCCGAAACTCAATGCCAAACAACGTGCCGAAATTGCCGAGAGTGTGATGTCTGGCCGTAAATCCGCCGCCGAGATGGCTCGCATATTTGGCGTCAGCCAGCCAACAGTGTCGCGGATCGTGGCGATGGTCCGGAGCCTGTCAAAACCATTGGCTGACACATTGGATCAGAGACAATGAATCCGCTGGAGGCTCGCCGTTAAGCGGGTTCGTTGCTCATCGGTTCACGCAGAAGGTGTATGGCCAGCGTCCCCAGGGCGACAAAAAGAGCTGCTGCTAGGAACACAGCGGCCGACGATGCGGAATTCAGCACCGCACCCCCAATCATCGCTCCGAGTCCGATCGCACCATTGAAGAGCGCCACATAGATGGCCGAGGCAGGAAGGGCGTTCGGCCCCGCTTCCTTCAGTATCCACGTCTGAAGCCCGACTAGCACGGCGGCGATGGCGCCGCCCCACACCACGAGTGCAACGCTCGCTTCCCAGATAGTGAGCGAGGCACCACCGATAGCCAGGACGAGCAAAGCCAAGGATGCGGATACCAACGATAGCATCAGGATCGCTTTCAACTGTCGATCGATGAGTGCGCCGGTGAGCGAGTTTGCAAGCAGGCCCGCTGCGCCGAAGGCGAACAGCAATATGGGGACAACGCCTGACGGTATGCGCGTCGTCTCTCCCAAGAACGGCTCGATATAGGTGAAGGCCATGAAATGCGCGGTGATCGAAAGAAGCGTGGCGATGAAAATGCGTTGAAAGCGCCCGTTTGTGAGCACCTTCGTCATGGCCTGGGTACCGACACTTTCCGCTCCACCGATGGGAGGGACCGTCAGCCAGACTGAACCGGCGACAAGAAAGGCGAGACCAGCGGTACAACCGAAGGCTGTGCGCCAGCCCTGAGCGGCTCCGACGAGATTGGCGAGCGGCACGCCCAGTACGCTGGCTGCGGATACGCCGCCGAAGATTATGGAAGTCGCGAGACCAACCTGATGTGGGGGCACGAGCTGTGCGCCCAGCGTGCCGATCATGGCCCAGAAGGCACCATGAGCGACTGCGCCGATGATCCGCGCCGCCATCAATTGGCCGAAGCTATCTGCCACGGCTGCTCCGACACCCGAGAGGGCGAGGAGGAGCATCAGTGCGATGAGCAGGGCGCGCCGCGGCATTCGTCCCATCGCGACCGCCGATACTAGCGCCGCCGCCGCACCGATCCATGCATAGAGCGTCACAATGAGGCCCACCTGCTGGGGAGCCTGGCCCAGATCGTTACCGATCTGCGACAAAAGCCCGATAGGTGCGAGTTCTCCGGTGACGATAGCGAAACTGCCGATGCCGAGCGTGGCGACGGCGGTCCATGCGCGCCAACATTGGTCATGCGTTTAGCCCTTTCATGCCTTCAGCGGTGTAGCGTTCACCTACAACCGGCAGTCCATCGACGGATGCTTCCGGGGTGGCACACTCTTCGTTGGTGAGGATGACGTCCCCTGCGGCGACATTCTCCTCGAGATATTTCAGGCGCTTCGTCCCTGGTATCGGAACGATGTCGTCGCCCTTCGCCAGCAACCACGCGATTGCGAGCTGTGGGGTCGTGCAGCCTTTGTCCTTCGCCATGGCGGATATGACGTTGACGATCCGGTGATTTGTCGTGAAAGCCGCGTCGGAAAACCGCGGAAGCTGGCTGCGGAAATCATCGGGCGCGAAATCCTGGCTGGCTTGATAGCGTCCCGTGAGAAAACCTCGGCCAAGCGGGGAATAAGGGACAAAGCCAATGCCCAGTTCACGGCAGGTGGGCAATATCTCCGCCTCAACATGGCGCGACCAAAGCGAATATTCCGTCTGGACCGCAGCGATGGAATGCACTTTATGCGCTCGGCGCAGGGTTTCCGCACTAACCTCACTCAAGCCAATTGCACCGATCTTGCCCTCCTCTACGAGGCGAGCAAGGCCTCCGATAGTATCCTCGATGGGCTGATCCTATGCACATAATAGAGGTCGATATGATCGACTTTGAGACGCCGCATCGAAGCTATGCACGATTGCCGGGCATAAGCGGCACTATTGTTCAAAGTTCGTTTATATTCCCCTGGCCTCCGGACAATCCCGAATTTGGTAGCGATCTTGATCCTGGCCTTGCTCGCCACAAGAAATGATCCGATCAGTTCTTCATTATGATGGGGGCCGTACATGTCGGCCGTGTCGAAGAAATCAATGCCAAGGTCGACTGCCCGTGCAAGGACATTGCGGGATTCCGCATCATCGCGTGGGCCATAGAACTCGCTCATTCCCATGCAACCCAAGCCCAGGGCCGATACCTGCAATTGGCTACCAAGCATCCGCATCCGCATCGCTAATCTCCTTGTTTTTTCGGATGCCCTGATGCCATATCCGGAAGATGAAAAAACTCGACATTCCCGGCAATCAGATTTCCATTTCTGGAAGACCTGCAAGCTCTAGGATGGTCTGGGATGATGCGCGCGCGCTTTTGGCTGTGGCGCGTTGCGGGACGTTGAGCGCGGCGGCCGACGCGCTTGGCATTGGAGTTGCCACATTGTCGCGGCGGATCGACCGACTTGAGGGCGCGCTCAAGCTTCCGCTTTTTGTGCGCCATCAAAGCGGTTATCAACTTACCGAGGACGGATCGGATCTCATCGAGAAGGCCGAGCTTGTCGAGGCGGCAGCTCTGTCACTTGCCTCGGGTGCAGCGCTCCAGTCGCAAGTGTCGGGGAAAGTCCGGCTAGCGACGGCTGAGAATTTAGCAAACGGGCTTATCCTTCCCAGTCTCGGAACATTCTGCGAGAAGAATCCTGAGCTCGTTACGCTTGAGATTCAAGACAGGCTCTTAGACCAGCCTCTTAGGCGTTGGCGCTCCGGCGAGCGGTCACCGTGCCCGTGAAGCCGAATCCGGCTCCCGTCAGTAGCGTCGGTGAGCCTATTGAGAAGACGTTGATATTGGGCTGTGCCGGCCGATCGACAGCGCCATGGAGTAGGGAAGCGATAGCCGCCGAAACACGCTCGACCGCGGACTGAACCGCCTCATCGAGGTGAACGTAACGGCTCGTATCTACCCGAAGTCGTCGCTCGCCGCTGCGCTCTCGCCTGAGCGCCCGGGGTTTTGCCCCTCTTACCATCCATCGAGCGAGTCATCTGATTTGGAGGGATGAAAAGGTCTGTGACGAGGGGGCGTATACGGCACTTCGAGCGGAACCAGCGATTACATCATCCCAGGCGCCCCGTGCATCATCTCGGGACAGCTTGAGGTGAAGTTCTAGTCTTATGCCCCCCCCCATGAATCGAGGGTGGGTGCTAACGTAATTCTTCGCCGTCAACATCAATGGTACAGGTTTGAGGTTGTGGTTGGGGCTTCGTCGTGGAGATGAAGCCCCAACCCTCCCTGAAAAATCGCTGGCGAAACCTCCGCTTCGCGTAGTCGTGGCTACCTTGCCGCCGGTATCTACCCGATGAAGCTACAGCTCTGTTCAAGTGCATCAATAAACCATCCATTATAATCCTCAGGAGCATTGCCTGCTCGTGGGCGCTTGGCCCCTGCCAACTCCTACGTGGATTATATGCATGGAGCAGTGTAGTACTGGCTTGCTTGGCCGAACCCGGCTGGGAAGCGCCACGCGACGGCGAAGCGGGGCCTGGTTTGGAGAGAGGAGAAATCAATGCGTGTAGCTTTCGAGCAAAAGCCAGGGCAGCCGCTAGGCGATCTCAGTTCCCAGTATTTGCCCGAACTGTTGAAAGCGGCAGGGGGGTTCTCCCATGCCACTTATCAGCACTCCCGTCTGCCGCTGCGGCTATTTGAGGCGGCGCGCATTGCCACTGCGGTGATTAACGGCTGCACCATTTGTATGAACTGGCGCTCGGCGCGCGATGTCCGGCTACTGGGTGTCGAAGGCAGCATCAACAAAACGGGAGATGAGCCCGACGAGAATTTCTACCAGGCGGTCCTGGCGGGCGATCTGTCCATGCTCGACGCTCGTGAGCGCCTCGCCGTACGCTTCGCGCAGAAAATGGGCACCGAACCGCGATCACTCTCCGCCGACGAAGCGTTTTGGGCTGAACTGAAGGCTGCCCTTAGCGACTCAGAGATCGTCGATCTGACCTATTGCTGTGCGGGCTGGATCGGTCTCGGCCGCGCTGCACATGTGCTTGGCATAGATGCAGCCTGTCAAATTCCAGAACTGCAAACGACGTGAGTTCCCGGACGCGCTTGGCCCGCGGCCGGCGTTAACCCCCTCCCCCGAGATTGCCGGAGGCCACAAATCCTGAGATGAGGGCGACGGTGATCGCATTTTGTTGGTGTCCGGCGACACGGACATGATCCCTGCCATGAAGCATTCTCGAAAATTCGGGCTTGCGGTCGGCCTAATTTAATTCAGTTGCCTGCCTCCGCGCGGAGGGCTGGACTATACCCTGAAGGCGCATGCCGATTTCGTCCGACATGTCGGTTGGCCTGAACTGCTCGTTCAAACTGAGATATTAGCGGCTATTCGCATCGCTGAGGTCGGGAAGGACACCGGAGTACGAAAGGCACACCATGTATAAAGAAAAATATGGACCTTGGGCAGTCATCCTTGGTGGTTCCGAAGGAGTGGGCGCTGAATTGGCTCGGGCGCTGGCGCACGACGGCGTCAATCTCTTGCTGGTCGCCCGCAGGACCGAGCCGTTGGAGGCATTGAAACAGAGTATCGTTGACCAGACACCCGTTGAAGTGCGGGAGTTGGCGCTTGATATCACGGTACCGGAAGCGGCCGATCAGGTTGCGGCCGCGGTCACCGACGTCGAGGTCGGGATGCTGATTTGCAACGCTGGATCCGGTGTTGCGTTGGGCGCTTTCATCGCGCAGGATGTTGAAGCACACCTCCGGTTAGTGCAGCTCAACATTACCAGTCAGATCCGGCTGATTCATCACTTCGGCAGGCTCATGGCCGATCGGCAGCGCGGAGCGATAATGCTGGTCGGTTCTGGTTCCGGCGAGGTGGGAACCGGGTACGTGGCGGTTTATTCAGCATCAAAGGCCTTCCAGCGGAATCTTGCCGAAGCGCTATGGTTCGAGCTTGCGCCCCAGGGCGTCGATGTTTCGGTGATGATGCTGGGCGTGACCAAGACGCCCCAGCTTGGACGGAAGGGTTATCCCGTCGATGATCCGAATGCGCCTGGCGCGGACCCTCGCAACGTTGCCTTGGCCTGCCTTGATGCTATCGGCGATGGTCCGGTCGTTCATCTCAACGAGACTGTTGACATCGTGGAAGAACTCAAATCGAAATCACGCAAGGACGTTATACGTGTTCTATCTGAGCGGGCAGGAAAAGTTCTTGGCAATGACATGAAATGAATAAGAGGAGACTTTATATATCTGCTACTTGACGAGCTACAACTAAGATTTGCTGTTTCGCAATTGAGACTTCGGAACATAATTACCATGCAGCTGCGGCGACGGTTACGGCACGTGTCGTATCTGATCGGCGGCGTCACATAAAAGGGGCACAGATATATGCTAAGAGCCTGTGTTTCCCGATCGCTAAGAGTGCCGGAGAGGGGACTTTCGCGACTGTCGGGTTCCGGGTGACGAACTGAGGATCGCGGACATTCGAGGTCCAAACGGTGAATGACCGCTGACGCCAACAAAGGCGACCTTCACGGCGCCTGCGCCGCCTCCTGATACTTTGCCCTCTGTTCATCTCGCAGACGCGTTCTGGGACTTTGCTGTCGTTTCTGGGCCGGCGTCGATAGGACGGCAGTTAGGCGAACACCGGACGTTCGAAAGAGAGCACGCAGCGTCAAGGCAAGGGAAAGGCTGGCCGATTTCGGCCTATCGGATTCGGGTCTATTAACGTAAATTGCTGCCGAAAAGGCATGTCGTAAAACCTTATCTGATAGGGCATGCGACACTTCGCCAATCCGACAGCGATTGTCGTGCATCGCCCCCCGTTCGAAGCTCAAGAAGTTGCGCGCGCGACATGCAACTGGCGGAATTACCTCCACGTGTACGAGAAACATGTGTTTTCCGTCAGCGGCAAATGTTCGATTTGTTACCTCTTATGCCTATCCGAGCCCGATATTCGCCGGGGGTTTCTCCCAGAACGCGACGAAATCTGCGGTTGAATTCAGAAAGGTCGGAAAAGCCGGCCTCTACCGCCGCCTGCAAAACCGAGCCGCCCTGACGCCGCAGGTGGTCGGCGGCACGGCGCATACGGATGGAGATAACGAACTGGTGCGGGGTCATTCCGACCACGCGCTTGAACTCGCGAAGGAAATGAAAGGGACTCATGCACGCCATTCGAGCGAAATCGGCAAGGGTTTGCGGCTCGTGTGCTTCCTGCTCAATCCAATGGACTACTTCTTGGATACGTCGGGTCTTGCTTCCCGTCGATGAAACAGTCGGCCGCTCGTCCAGCAATGCCGTGGCCACGCGCGCAGCAAGTTCGCAGGCAAACTCCTCGGCGATACCCGGCTCTTCGCACACGAGATCCGCGTTCAATAGCAGATCAGCGCCCGCACCATGCGGCGGCAAGGCCGCGCGATTGAAATGAAGACGTGTGACACCGGCGACGTCCGCTGCGATCATCTCATAGAATGCCGGGGTAAAATGGAACGAGAGGCATCGATCACCCACGCTGTGTTGATGCCCGCATTCAAAGCAGTCGCCCGGATTGCCCAGCAGGATCGCACCTGGGGCAAGGACCGCTTTGCCGCGCGATGACCGGTAACCGAACGTTCCCTCCAGGACGATTGCCACACTGACTCGCTCGTGTTGCTCTTCGAAAGCGGCATCCATCGGCCCCGCCTGACATCGTACATCCGATGCCTGCCAGCCATCGCCAATTGCAAGGGTCCGTGCGTTCAATGTCATAGGGGCAACTTAGCAATTTTCCCCAAGTCCGTCCCAGTGTGTTTCCGTTACCGCTCGCGCTCTTCGTGGGATCTTTCCGCCTCAAAAAGGAGAAGCATGGTGATCGACCACATCGGTCTGAAGGTCAAAAACATCGAGTTTAGTGCGTCGTTCTATGACGCCGTGCTCAAACCCTTGGAATGTACGCGCTGCTACGATGACCCGGAGGTCGTGGGGTATGGCCCTGCGGACCAGGCCATGTTCTGGCTACACTGTGCAGAGTCTGCCTCATCCCGCACACATATCGCGTTTACGGCGCCTGATCGGGAGGCGGTGGCGGCGTTCCATATGGCCGGTCTTGCGAACGGCGGCCGTGACAACGGCCTGCCTGGCTTGCGACCGGATTATGGCCCTTCCTATTTTGCCGCGTTCCTGTTCGACCCGGACGGCAATAATATCGAAGCGGTCTGCAATCGGGAGAATGTCTGATGGCTACGATATGGTGGGAGCAACCGATTGCGGCTCCGGCGGCAAAAGCGTGGGCGGCGATTCGACGCGTCGATAAGGCGCAAGAGCTATTTGCTCCTGTCCTAACCGACGGCGTTATGGAGGACGACGTCCGGACCGTCACGTTCGCCAACGGTCTTGTAGTTCGAGAAAGGATCGTTGCGATTGATGAGCAGCGGCAACGGCTTGTCTATTACGTGCTCGGTGACATGTTCGAGCATCATTCGGCATCGATGCAAATTCTGCCGATCGATGATTTGAGTTGCAAGTTCCTCTGGGTCAGCGATTTTCTGCCAGACGAACGCAAGAAAGAGGTGCTGTCATTGGTGGAACAAGGTGCCAGAGCACTCGCAGAAAACATTTCGTAAATGCGATCTGCTTTCTGAGCATGGTTCAGGTCGGACATTTGATGTGCCTGATGTGCGTCCCAATAGAGATGGACGACCAACAGGCAATACCTGCCGTGCGCGATGGGTTTCCCGTCGGCTGCGGTTGGACAACGGAACGGATGCATGGCAAATAGTTCCGAACATATTCGTGCGGATTCAAACATTCCGATGTCTCTTTCAGGAAGCTGCGACTGCGGCGCGGTCACCTACACAATGAAGGTTTGCTCTCTACAAGTTTATGCTTGTCACTGCCTGAACTGTCAGACCAGGAGCGGTTGCACATTCGCCGAACATGCAATGGTCCATGCATCCGCTTTTGTCTGCGAGGGCGAAGTCGAAGCATATTGCCGTGAAGCAAACGATATCCATTTTGAGGAGGTCGTTTGCAGAAATTGTTATACCCGGCTATTCAACCGCAACAGTTTGCTTCCCGGCACGATCTTTCTTCGGGCAGGAACGCTTTTTGAGAGTGAACGACTTGAACCGATAGCCCACATTTGGGTGAAGCGGAAGCAGCGATGGGTGCTTCTTGCGGATGGCGTTCCCCTGTTTGCGGAATCTCCGACACCAGAGGAGTTTGGAGCTGCCATCGCATTGGCCGATGCCCGTGGAAAAGATCAACGACCACAGAGTTCCGCATAACCACGCCGGATAACTACGGTTTCCTGTCATCCGCCGCTGGTTCATCGAATGTGCGATAAACAGGTGTTTTCCGACAATGCTGGTTACGGACCGTCGCCTCTGGCTACGGAACGACTGACATGGCGCGTATCTGCTCGACCGCTGTTTGGCCCCACCATGACCGGTTCCGGCGTAAGCCGACACTGCTGGAGCTTCACCGGGACGGCCGAAGCTGGTCGACATCTGTCGATTCAGGGGTCGCACTACATCTCGTCCGGAGTCGCCAACAAAGCCGTCGCTCGTTGGCCCAGGTTAGCTCGTCGAAATCTGCCCTACGTACATGCCTATTCAAAGGCTGCAACGGGGCCGTGTCCGGACAGGCAACTTCCGTGACCCCATATAAAGCTGTCGCTCATCCAGTCTCGTATGCGGCGGAACCTTAGGGTCAGGACCCATTGATATGCCCGGCTCGATCTGATTCAGGCTCCGCGAGGAGATTGAAGATGAGCGACCTGTATTGGCTGACGGACGAGCAGATGGCTCGGCTTGAGCCCTACTTTCCCAAGAGCCATGGCAAACCGCGTGTTGACGATCGCCGGGTGTTGAGCGGGATCATTTTCGTCAACCGGAATGGGTTGCGCTGGCGGGATGCGCCGAAGGATTATGGCCCACACAAGACGCTTTACAACCGCTGGAAGCGGTGGGGTGGCAAGGGCGTTTTCCTTCGGATGATGGAAGGTCTGGCAGCGCCTCAGGCTTCCGAACGCTGGACGGTGATGATCGACGCGACATATCTCAAGGCCCACCGCACGGCATCGAGCCTTGCGGTAAAAAAGGGGGCGCGGGACGCCTGATCGGACGCACGAAAGGCGGCATGAACACCAAGCTCCATGCCGTTACCGATGCGAACGGCCGCCCAATCAGTTTCTTCATGACCGCAGGGCAGGTCAGCGATTATATCGGTGCCGCCGCCCTGTTGGACGAACTTCCCAAAGCCCAATGGTTGCTCGCTGATCGTGGCTATGATGCCGACTGGTTCCGCGATGCTTTGCAGGAAAAGGGCATCACCCCCTGCATCCCCGGTCGCAAATCCCGGAACAAGGCCGTCAAACACGACAAGCGCCGCTACAAACGGCGCAACCGCATCGAGATCATGTTCGGCCGCCTCAAGGACTGGCGACGGGTCGCGACGCGCTACGACCGGTGCCCCAACGCATTCTTCTCAGCCATCGCCCTCGCTGCCACCGTTATCTTCTGGCTTTGATCAGTGAGTCCTGAGCCTAGTGTTGACGAACGCCGCTGTTGAGCGGGCAACGCTGTTGAGCGGAGAAACGATGAAGATCGCTACCGCAACTGCTGCCGCGCTGGCGATGGCCGTGCCTGTCGAGGCTCAGGATCGTCCCTCGGTTGCACCCAAGAATATGCAGGCACGCCAGAACGCCGATCGGACGGCGGCGCGGACATGGTTGAGCGATCATGGTGACAAGCCCTCGTTGCGCTGGTTTCTTCAGAAACGGAATGATGCTTTGACATAAACGAACCGGCCCGACGTGCCGTACGGAGCGATATAGGCGTACGGGAAGATGCCGTTATTATCGGCACCGTTCGTTCCTGCGGCGACCGAGGTGACTGTCGAGGCGATCTGCCGGTCGGGAAGCCGATCGAGCAGGTTGTTTGCTCCCACGGCCAGTCGAATCCCTTCACGCAGGTCGTATGAGACCTCGAGGTCGGTGACGATATCCGCCCCGAAAGTCTGGATAATGTCGTAGTTCGAACCGTTTGGTACGAGCCTGACGTGATAGCCCGGTGTCAGTACGGCAACCTGCGCCGCCGTCTTGTTGGTGAGCGCGACCTGGGAGACCTTGCCATAACGCGTATTGATCAGGCTCATCCGGAACGGGCCATGCGTCCAGCTCAGATCGAGCGAGATCTTGTTCTCGGGGGCGCTCTGGGTCAGGCGCACCTGATTGGTGAGATCCTCGAGTGGCGTCGTGATGCCGAGGGCGGCGAGCGGTGCCGGCGTGCCGGATATGCGATCGATGCGGCTGGTGTTGAAATTGGCGGCCAGTGTCATGTTCAATTGATCGTCAGGGCTCAATCGCCGCCGGTAGGAAGCTGTCACGTCGACGCCGCGCGTCGTCGTGTCAACGCCGTTGGTGACGAACGAGACGGATCGAATTCCAGCGAAACCGCTGGCTGCAAGATAATTGGTGAGCGCCGCACTCGAGAAAGCCGAGGATAGAGCGAGCCGATTGTTCAATTCCAGCCGATACCAATCGACCGATGCCGAGAAGGCGCCTGAGTTGAATACGCCGCCGACCGTCAGATCGCGCGCTTTTTCCGGCCGAAGCGGTGGCGCACCCACCAGCGGCGCGATGGGATCATTAGTCGAGATGAGGCGGATGGTGACCGGCTGACCATTGAAGAAATTGGTCGTCGACGAATTGTAGATGATCTGCGCGAGCGCCGGTGCGCGAAACCCGGTGCCATAGGACGCGCGGATCGCAAAGGGCTTGGCAAGTTGGAAGCGCCCGGCGATCTTGTAGTTGGTGGTCGATCCAAAATCCGAATAATTCTCATGGCGTATCGCCGCGTCGAGAAGCAGCCGGCCGAAGAAGGTCTTCTCGATTTCGGCATAAGCGGCCTTGGAATTGCGCGTTCCCCTGGCCGCATTTGCTGGCGAAATACCCCCGGAAGGCTGTGAACCCACCGCCGCCACGTTGCCGGCGTTGGGCCCGTCGAGGATGGGCATGCCCCCATTGACGTAACTTGCACGGTCACCAGCGACGAGGTGGAACCATTCCCGCCGATATTCCGCGCCGAAGGCGATCTTTATCGGTTCTCCGTCCGCCATCGGAATCTCGCGGGTGATATCGAGGTTGGTCGTCCATTGCCCAAAGCGTTCCGCACCTCGAAAGAAGTCGAGAGGACTGGCGGCGCCGAGCGACACGTTGTTCGAATTGAGATCGGACTGCCGGGAGGAACTATAACCGTATACCGTGGAAAGGTCCCAGCCGAAGCCGGCCAGATCATCTCCTTTGATGCCGGCTGCACCCGATGCGTTTTCGAGCTGGACCAGGTTGATCGGCAGATAGCCGTTGGGATGGAGGGCGCGCACCGTTTCGTCCTGCCCCGCGCGCCGGAGGAAATTGTAGGAATAGCCTTTGAGATTATTGTAGCCGCCAAACGCATAGAGCGTCACCGAAGGCGATAGCGGAAGCGAGAGATTCCCGAAAATCGTGCGGTTCTTATAGTCAGGCTCGCCGAAGATCCAGTTGCCGCGATCGACGGTCGCTTCGCGCTGATCGAGGCTTCCGTTCGATGGAGTCAGGCCGATCCCGGACCCATAATTGCCCGATGGTAAGGTCGTCCCGCCCGATCCGAAATATTGCTGGCGGGTGTCGGGCAGCGCACGGTCGGTATGGTGGTGATCGATATACTGGGCGGTGATGCGGAGTCGGCCGCTGTCGCCCAACGCAAAGCCCGCCCCCAGATCGATTTGATAATGTGCGCCATCCCCGTGCGTCGTCTGCCCGAACTGACCCTGGGCAAGATAGCCCAGGCTGTCATCGAGCACGATGTTGGTTACGCCCGCGATCGCATCGGAGCCATATTGTGCGGCGGCACCGTCACGAAGCACTTCGATGCGTTTTATCGCTGACGCCGGGATGGCCGAGAAATCATAGGCGACATCGCCACGCCCAATCTGATTGTTGGTGTTGAGATCGCTGTTGGTGTGACGACGTTTGCCATTGAGCAGCAGCAGCAGATCGCCGGTCGAAAGGCCGCGCATCGTGGGGGATTGCAGAAAATCCGACACGCCCGCCGCGGAGGGCCGGGGAATGCTGAAGGTCGGCATAGCAACCTTCAACATCGATTGCAGATCGGTCGCGCCACTCCGCGCCAGCTGGTCCGCGCCGATTGAATCGATCGGCGTCGGGGAATCGGTGGCGGTTCTTTGCCCGAAGCGCGAACCGGTGACGACGATTTCGGAGGTTGGTGTCGCCGAAGCATTGCTACTGTCGGCGGGCAACGCCTGAGCATAGGTCGGCGTTGCACTCAGCGCGACGGAAAGTACCGATGCAGATGTGAAGAGACGAATTTTCTGTGTAGTGGCAGGAAACATCGCTTGGCCCCCCTGTGGCGCGTTGGTTTCGCAAATCTCCCGAGAACTCATCCACAGCCGCTTCCGGGCTGCTGGCCTGGCGCTGATCATCGACCGCAAGAATAGAAATTCAATTGACGATCATGCACGATTCTATACCTAAACCTTATATATTATCCGACAGGAGCAGCGTCGCACCGTGAATTTTCGACAGCTTGAGATCTTTCGCGCCGTGATGGTCAGCGGCTCCGCCTCGCGTGCTGCGGAGCTACTGGGCATCACCCAGCCGGCCGTCAGTCGCGCCGTCGCAGAACTTGAGCAGCGCACCGGTTTCGATCTTTTCGACCGGGTGAAGGGGCGGCTCATTCCAACGCCCGAAGGCCAACTCTTCTTCCGCGACGTGACGACCAGCTTTGTCGGGCTCGACAGCCTCCGTGCGGCGGCGGCCCGCATCCGGGATTTCGGATCAGGCACGGTTCGCATTGCCAGTCTGGCCGCGCTGGGTTCAACCTTGGTCCCGCGCGCCATTCGCATATTCCGGATCAACAATCCGCAGATCGCGATCACGCTTCAGATCGCGTCCTCGGCTGCCGTGCGTGATCTGGTCATCAACGGCCAATTCGATATCGGCCTGGCGGCCGATGAGGTGGACCTGTCGGGCGTCGATCACAGTGCTTTCGCCAGCTTTCGCGCGGTCTGCGTCATCCCGGCGGATCATCCGCTCGCCGATCGGCCAAATATCCATGCGCGGGATCTGGATGGCATGGCGTTCCTGGCGCTCGCACCCGAAGATCGCGCCCGGGCGCGAATGACCGAGGCCTTTGAAGCCGCGAATGTGCGTCCGCAGATCGTGGTCGAAACCCCCAATTCGGCCACGATCTGCGCTCTGGCTTTGGCGGGCACCGGGATCGGACTTGTTAATCCGGCCGCGGCCGATGGCTTTCAGGAACGCGGGCTGATCCTGCGACCGTTCGAGCCCCCGGTCTATTTTAAGGCCCATATATTATATCGGCCGGATGCCCAGCGAGCGCGGCTCGTGCGCGAATTCACACGGGCGCTCAACGAGGCGGCCCGATCTGGCGGCGCAGCTGCGGCTCCTTAGGCTATAACATTCAGGCATCGAGTTGTACAAATTACTCAATTGAACTTCTAGATCGGCCGCGACAGGGTGCCGGTCGTTCAAAGGGAGTTTTCAATGAAGGATCGTTCGCGTGTCGTGCACCATCCTGTGGTTTCACGGGAAGGCTTCCATAGCCTTGCGGTGCCGACATATCGTGCCTCCACGATCGTGTTCGATGATGCCCGCGCGTACGCCGCGCGCAAGTGTCGCGGCCCCGACGGCTATAGCTACGGTCTTCACGGAACACCGACCACCCGTACGCTCGAGGCGCAGCTATCGGCCCTCGAGGGGGCGGAGCGCACGGTCATCACGCCGTCCGGCCAATGCGCGATCACGATCGTCTTCATGACGGTCCTCCGCCCCGGTGACAAAGTCCTGATCCCCGACACGGCCTACCCACCGGTTCGCGGATTCTGCGCGAACTATCTCGCAGAACGCGGAATCGATCATGACGTGTATGACCCGCTGATTGGCGCGGACATCGCGGGACTGATCGACGATCATACGCGGCTGATCTGGATGGAATCGCCCGGATCGACGACGATGGAGTTCCAGGATATCCCGGCGATCACGGTGGCTGCCAGGGCGCGTGGGGTATTGACCGGATGCGATAATACCTGGGCCACGCCGCTGCTCTTCAAGCCGCTTGCTCACGGTGTCGATTTCTCGATGGATGCCCTTACCAAATATGTCGGCGGCCATTCGGACCTGTTGCTTGGATCGGTATCGGTGGCCGATATCGCACTCCACCGACGCCTCAAGGATACAATGCGGATGATCGGCATCGGGGTTTCGCCGGACGATTGCCAGCTTGCCTTGCGCGGCATCGAGACGATGGGCGTGCGCATGGCGCATATCGGTCGGGTCGCCGCCGATTTTGCGCAGCGGATCGCCGGGCTGCCGGGGGTCGAGCGGGTGCTTCATCCTGCACTGTCCACATGCCCTGGCCGTGAATTCTGGCAGCGGGATTTCGCGGGCGCGAGCGGTGTGTTCAGCGTCGTTCTGGCCCCGGAAACCGCAGCCTTGCTCGAAGCCGCGCTCTCATCGATGCGGATCTTTGCAATCGGCGCGTCCTGGGGCGGTACGCACAGTCTCGTCGCACCGATGTCGGTCAAGAACGACCGCGTGGTGGCGCCGTGGACCGAAAGTGGCACCATCCTTCGGTTCAGCATCGGGCTGGAGGATCCGGACGATCTGTGGGCCGATCTCGAAGGGTTGTTCGCCGCACTCGCGCCGACGCCCAAAAACGTGGCAAGCCTGGCCTGACAGCCAATTTGGGAGAATGCTCGAATGGCCCGCCTGTTTCTTGCCAGCACAGCCATCCTCGCGCTGCTCGGTGGATGCAGCCAGGCACCCGCGCCGGCGGCCCGCTTCGGTGGCACGCTCGAGGCCGTTCGCATGCGGGGGTATGTGCGCTGCGGTGCGAGCGGGAACACGGTCGGCTTCAGCACACCCGATGACAAAGGATATTGGGGAGGGCTGGATGTCGATACCTGCCGTGCGATTGCCGCGGCTGTCCTGGGTGACAAGGAAAAGGTGCGGTTCGTGCCGCTCAACGGCCAGCAGCGCCTGACCGCACTCCAGACCGGCGAGATCGACGTTCTGCCACGGGCCACCACCTGGACGCTCGCGCGCGACGCGAACGGGATCAATTTCACGGTCCCGAATTTCTTCGACTATACCGGCTTCATGGTTCGGAAGGCTTCTGGCGCCGTCCGTGCGCAGGATCTGAAGGGGGCGTCGGTGTGTATCCAGACGGGGTCGGTAACCGAGGTTACGTTCGCGAATGTATCGCGTCGCTATGCGCTGAACCTGCACCCCGTGGTATTCGATACGACGCAGGCAAGCCGACAGGCTTTCTTTTCCGGCCGTTGCGACGCCTTGATCACGGACGCATCGGCGCTGGCCTCGGTCAAGGTGACGATGACCACGAATCCAGACGATTATCGGATCTTTCCGGCGGATGACGTCATCACGGCACTCACGCCGGCTGTCCGGCACGGCGACGATCGATGGTTCGACATTGTGAAGGCCTCGATCGATGCCATGCTGATGGGGGAGCAGCTGGGACTCACCCGGCAAAACATCGATGAACAGCGAAGCTCCGGCAATCCCGATATACGGAGCTTCGTGGGCAAAGAACCAGGCGTGGGCGCCGCCCTGGGCCTGCATGAGGATTGGGCTTACCAAATCATCCGCCAGGTCGGAAATTACGGTGAGCTCTATGAACGTAACGTCGGCTCGGCGAGTAAGCTCAAGATCCCTCGCGGCCTGAACCGACTGCAACGCGACGGGGGCATCATGGTGCCCATTCCGTTCAACTGAGGCCTCCCGCAATGTCGCGCTCCAGCCGCCGGTACTTTGCCAGATCATTCGTGCTGCAACTCGTGGCCCTGGCCGCTGTGATCGCTCTCGTCATATGGCTGGCGACGAACGCCGTACACAATCTGGCGAGTCGGGGGATAGCGACAGGCTTCGACTTCCTCGACCGTGCAGCCCGTTTTCCGATCTCGGAAAGTCTGCTGCCTTATACGCCCTCCGATAGCTTTGCCTGGGCGCTCGCGGTTGGGCTGGGCAATACGATCTTGCTGTCTATGCTGGTCGCAATCCTCTCGACGGCCTTCGGCCTGCTTCTCGCACAAGCGCGGCGATCGCATAATCCACTCGCGTCCGGATTGACGGCAATCTTCGTCGAATCCGTCCGCAACACGCCACTCATTGTCCAACTTCTGTTTTTTTACTCAGCGCTGATCTTCAGCCTGCCTGGACCGCATGCGGCCTTGAATCCGGCGCCTGGCGTCTTCCTTACCAATCGTGGCCTCTATCTGCCGTGGCCGATGTTCGATCACGGCAGATGGCTGCTGAGCAGCCCCATCACCGGACATTTCAATTTTGAGGGCGGCCTTGTCCTGTCGCCGGAATTCGTCGCGATCGTTGTCGGGCTCACGCTATATTCGACATCTTATGCCGCCGAGATCATCCGCAGCGGGATAGAGGCGGTGCCGCTGGGCCAATGGGAGGCGGCGCGCGCGCTGGGCCTGCCGGAACGGCGGCTGTTCCGGCTCGTGATCATGCCGCAGGCGCTGCGCGTGATCGTTCCGCCGATGACGAGTCAGTATATCAATATCGTCAAGAACTCGACGCTGGCACTCGTGGTCGGTTATCCCGACATCAGCTTCGTCACGGCGACGACGATCAACCAGACCGGACAAGCGATCGAAGGCGTGGCGATCCTGGTGCTGATCTTTCTTGTGATCAACTTTGCCGCGTCGGCAGTCCTCAACGCCTTCAACCGGCGTCTGGCATCGAGGGTCCGATGATCGCAGCAACCGGCCCGGTCGAAGCCTTTGTGCAATCCGCGCCGCTCCCCCCGCGCCCTGCGCCAGCCGCGCCTAGGATGGCTTGGCATGAAGGGCTCTTTGCCGGTCTCGCCAGCAGTGCGGCAACCGTGACCATTGCCCTGCTGCTGACGATGGCCGCGCCGCACCTGCTGTCGTGGGCCGTCGTCAACGGAATATGGCATGGCGGGCCGGCGGCCTGCCGTGCGGGCGAGGGCGCCTGCTGGGCGTTCCTGACGGCCAAGGGGCCGCAGATCCTCTTCGGCATCTATCCGCCCGGCGAACGCTGGCGGGCAATCGCGGTAGTCGTGGCGCTGACCGCGCTGGCGCTCTGGACGCTGCCACCCGCGCACTGGACACGAAGGACATTGATCGCGTGGATCGTTGGAATCCTGCTGTCGTTGCTTGTCATGGGCGGAGCGTGGCTGGGCCTCGAACCGGTCCCAACGAGCGCGTGGGGTGGATTGCCGATCACGCTGCTGCTCACGGTGCTGTCGCTCGCCATCGGCTTTCCCGCTGCGATCATGCTGGCGCTCTGCCGGCGGTCGCCCGCGCCGATCCTGCGCTGGATGTCGATAGGCTTCATCGAGATCGTGCGCGGGCTGCCGCTCCTGAGCATGCTGTTCATCGCGGCGGTGCTACTGCCGATCATGCTTCCTGAGGGCTTCACGATCGATAATTTCACCCGCGCTCTTGCGGCTTTATGCTGTTATTCGGCGGCCTATCTGGCCGAAGTGCTGCGCGGTGGACTCCAGGCCATTCCGCCAGGCCAGGCGGAGGCGGCCGCTGCGCTCGGATTACAGCGCTGGCAGACGTTGCGCTTCATCGTTCTGCCGCAAGCGATCGGCAAGGTCTTGCCCGCGCTGACCAATACGGTGGTCGTGATCATCAAGAACACGGGTCTGGTCCTCGTTGTAGGCCTGTTCGATCTGTTGAGTTCGGCAAGGGCGGCCTTGACGGATCCCGACTGGCCAGCGCCTTTCGCCGAAACGTTCGCATTCGTGGCACTGATATATTTCGCGATCTGCTTCGGCATCTCGCGCTACTCGCTGTTCCTGGAGACAAGGATGAACATGGGGCACCGGCGATGAACGTTACGCCACGCAAGCCGATCATCACACTGTCGGGCGTCGACAAATGGTATGGCGAATATCACGCGCTACGGGCGATCGATCTCAGCGTTTTCAAGGGCGAACGCATCGTTATCTGTGGCCCTTCCGGTTCTGGAAAGTCGACCCTTATCCGCTGCATCAACGGCCTTGAAACGCATGATGGCGGGGAAATCGCGATCGACGGCGCCGCGCTGGGCACAGACGCAAGGGCGGTCGAGGCGATCCGACGGCGTGTCGGGATGGTGTTCCAGGGCTTCAACCTGTTCCCGCATCTCTCCATCCTGGAAAATTGCACGCTTGCACCGATCCAGGCGCTGCGGCTGCCGCGCGCAGAAGCGGAAGGCCGCGCCCGTCATTTCCTCGAGCGTGTCCACATTCCAGAGCAGGCGGGCAAATATCCGGGCCAGCTTTCCGGCGGACAACAGCAACGTGTCGCGATTGCGCGTGCGCTGTGTATGCAGCCGGATGTGATGTTGTTCGATGAACCCACCTCGGCGCTCGACGCCGAGATGGTAAAGGAAGTGCTCGACATAATGACCAGCCTCGCCGAGGATGGCATGACGATGATCTGCGTAACCCACGAGATGGGCTTCGCCCGGCAGGTCGCCGACCGGATCGTCTTCATGGACGCCGGTCAGATCATCGAGATCAACGCGCCTGGGGCGTTTTTTCATGCCCCGCAACACGAACGGACCCGGGGCTTTCTCAGCCAGATCATGCACTGAACTACCTCGGCTTCGCCGGGGGCTCTTACTCCAGAGTTCGCGTAGACCCACGCAGCTACAATGTCCGCCTTCCCCAGGTCCAGCCCTTCCCAGATGGCGGGCGGAACGGCCGAAGCTGGTCGACACCTGCCGGATAGCGGACCTTCCGCACCTGGGACGAAAAAATAGAGTGCTGAGAGTCCGACAAGGGTCGATTGCATCGGGTTCCCATTTTGAGAGCAAAATTCGCGAGTGCTTGTAGGCGCCACACAGAATGTTAGTGCATCTGGACGAGATAATCGACGATAGGACAATATGGCAGTAGCTGCGGGGTCATTAGCCTCTCTAGCGCTCATTGTGGCGGCTGGATCTGCCAATTTCAGAATTGGGCGCGTCCTTAAGCCATTGAACGAATTCTATGGGAAATGGAAAAACAATGGTCGAGTTCTTGTCACCGGCGATGAAGTTGAGCGAACCGAGATAGCGTAACTGCATCGCTTCCGGCCGTTGCCCAAGGATGGTGGCCGCCTCCAGCAGTTGCTGCGCGGCCTGGCGTTCGCCTTCGGCATTGATGATCTTGGCTCGTCGCTCGCGCTCCGCTTCGGCCTGCCGTGCAATGGCGCGGATCATGGTTTCGGTGATATCGACCTGCTTGATCTCGACATTGGCGACCTTGATGCCCCAGGCCGCGATCTGGCTGTCGAGAATTTCCTGAACGTCATTGTTGAGCTTGTCCCGTTCGGCGAGCATCTCGTCGAGCTCATGCTTACCGAGGACCGATCGCAAGGTCGTCTGGGCAAGCTGGCTTGTGGCGGTGAGGAAGTCCTCCACCTGGATGATCGCGCGTTCCGGGTCGATGATGCGAAAGTAGATCACGGCGTTGACCCGAACCGAAACATTGTCGCGGGAAATCACGTCCTGCGGGGGTACGTCGAGCACAGTCATGCGCAGATCGGTGCGGACCATCTGCTGGATGAATGGTATGAGGAGGATCAGCCCCGGTCCCTTGATGCCGGTAAAGCGGCCCAGCGTGAATATGACGCCGCGCTCATATTCGCGCAGTATCCGTATCGCTGCCGACAGGAACAGCAACAGCACAATGATCGGCGGGAGATAGAAGGCGAGATCCGTGAGCATTTAAACCTCCTTGGCCGCGTCGCTGGTCACTTCGACCGTGAGCCCCGCAATTCTGACGATCCGGACCAGTTGGCCCTGAGAGAACGCCTCCTGGCCGGCCGCTGCCCAACGCTCGCCATGGACGAACACATGGCCCTTGCCGCCGCTCCAATCCTGTACGACGCCGATGGCGCCGGTCATCTCTTCCGCGCCGCTTACGATCCTGCGTTTTCGCGCGCGCAGCGCCGTGCGGACAACCAGAAGGACGAAAGCGGCAGTCGCCAGGGACAGTCCCGCGATCAACGGCCAGGAGATGCGAAAAGCCGGTGTGTCGGTGTCGATTAGCATCGCCGCGCCGAGCGCAAAGGCCACGCATCCGCCAATGCCCAGAACGCCGTGGGAAAAGAGATAGCCTTCCGCAACCACCAGGCCGATACCAAGGACAATCAGGGCAACACCCGCAAAATTCACCGGCAGGGCGGCGAAGGCGTAAAGTCCGGTGAGCAGGCAGATTGCGCCCAGCGTTCCGGGCAGGAAGGACCCCGGATTCATGAATTCGAAGACCAATCCGTAAACGCCTAGGGTCATCAGGATCAGCGCGACGTTGGGATCGGTGATCGTCGCCAGCAGTCGCGTTCGCCAGTCCGGTGCGATCTCCTCGATAGTGCGGTGGGCGACGTCGATCTTCACGGCACCAGCGCTGACCTTGACGATCCTGCCATCCAGCTTGCGCAGCAGGTCGGCTACATCTCGTGCCTCCATATCGATGACATGCGTGCTCAAGGCGGTCGAAGCCGGAAGGCTGGCGGCTTCGCGGACGGCCTTTTCCGCCCAGCTGGCATTACGGCCGCGAAGCTCCGCCAGGGACCTGATGAAGGCAGCGGCGTCGTTGACCGTCTTTGTTTCCATGGGATTGGGAGGGTTGTTCTTTTGATCGTTGTCCCCTGCCGGCGCAATGCCGCCGATATGAACGGGGGTGGCGGCACCCATGTTGGTGCCGGGCGCCATCGCCGCAACATGGCTGGCATAGAGGATGAACGTCCCGGCGCTCGCTGCCCTCGCTCCGCTAGGGGAGACGTAGGAAGCGACGGGAACGGGCGAGGCGAGAATCGCCCGGATGATGAGGCGCATGGATGTGTCAAGGCCGCCGGGCGTATCCATTCTCAGGATGACAAGCGGCGCCTTGCGCGCGGCAGCGGTCCGGAGACCCTTGCGGACATAATCGGCCGTCGCCGGGCCCACCACGCCGTCGAGATTGAGGATGATGACAGGCGCAGGCGCAGGCGCAGCGGCGCCCGATGGCCCGGATTGCGTGACGCAAAGGCACAGCAGGATGACGCTGCCCAATTGGGCAAGAAGGCGGCTGATGCCGCACCGGAAGAGGATCGTCCAATGCCTCACGGGCATTCCACCTTACCATCCCTTCGCCAATGGCTTGATGCCTGGCGAGACGGCAGGTTTTCCTTATAGCACGAACCCGCGGCGAAAGCAGCGGGATCGATCGGTGAGGCGGAGGCGGAGGCGGTGCTGCTGCCCGCCATGGCCCTTGTCTTGTCCCATTTCGTGCCCAGATAGGGTGTGGGCCGCCGAACGGAGGGAGGCAGTCTATGACGCCGAGCCTCGACATCGCCGATCACGCCATCAGCAGACAGCGCGGCTTCTTGTGTGCCTATGATATGGCTGACGTTTCGCTGTCAGGCGATCTGGCTCCGATTGCCGAAGCGGCGCATGATCTGCCACGCCTGTTGCCCACCGGCCGCATCCGGTCTCATCTTGAGCAACTTCCCCTGCTGGAACTGACGTCCTTCTGCGCGGACGCGCCGGAACATCAGATCCGCACCGCCTTCGTGCGCTATGCCTTTCTGGTTCAGGCTTATGTGTGGGGCGAAGAGGTGGCCCCCGCCTCGCTTCCCGCGCCGCTGGCGGTGCCCATATGGGCGCTCGCCCGGCGGCTCGAACAGAAGCCACTGCTCACTTATTCGGCCTATGTGTTGGACAATTGGGACCGGCTGGACCGATCAGGCCCCATCGCGTTGGGCAATCTTTATATGGTCCAGCATTTTCTTGGCGGCCAGGACGAAGCGTGGTTCGTGATGGTTCATGTCGCGATCGAGGCGCGTGCAGGCGCGATGCTTGCAGAAATCCCCGCTCTCATGGAAGCGGTGGCCCAGGGCGATGCAGGAGCGGCTGAGCGCGGCCTGACAATGATCAGTGCGGGCTGGGATGATATCAACAGGATATTCGATCGCATGCCGGAGCGGTGCGATCCATACATCTACTTCCATCGTGTCCGGCCCTATATTCACGGCTGGCAAGACAATCCGGCCCTTGGCGGCGGCCTGATCTATGAGGGCGTTGCCGAAGCTGGCGGCGTGCCGCAGCTGTTTCGCGGCCAGACGGGAGCCCAAAGTTCGATCGTGCCTGCCATGGACGCCCTGCTCGGCATTCAGCATGCGCAGGATCCGCTTCGCTCTTTCCTGGACGAATTGCACGCCTATCGCCCGCCGCTGCACCGCGCCTTCATCGATCGTGTGCGAAAGGCGAGTGGGCTGCGTGATTTTGTCGCCGCGTCAGAGCGGCCCGATCTGCGCGAAGCCTATAACCGCTGCGTTGCTGGTCTCGGCCGTTTCCGTACCCGCCACCTCGAATATGCAGCAAGCTATATCCACCGGCAGGCGAAAGACGCCTTGGGCAACAGTAGCGCGGTGGGGACTGGAGGCACGCCATTCATGGCATATCTACGGAAGCATCGAGATGAAACGCAGCGGCACTTTTTGAAGAACGTATGAAGCTCAAAATAGTGGAGAAGTTCTGCTCATTGGGCATCTGTCGGATGGCTGAGAAAAGAATAACTTGGTTGGAGCGAGTGCATGGCCAAAAATAGTGCGGGTCGCCGCAGCGGCGAGCACCCTCTTCCGCAGTCGATAAGATCTGGCACGTAGAATGGAAAAACCGGACAGTCCGGCCCTAGAAATAAAAAAAAGGGCAGCTGAATGGCAAAAAAGGGTCGAAGGTGGCAGCGATGGGCCACTTTTCGCCGTTCGGAGGCTCATTCTCATTTCCAGGAAGCGGTCATTCCTCCAGGGATGAGCAGTCGATCTGACAGCGGAAAAGCTGCCGGTCGGCCGCCGACCAATTTCCGTCATTAGTGTCCTGTTCGCGCGCCCCGAAAGCGGTCAGTTGCTCATGCTTTGTATTTCATATGCCTCAAGCAGCGGCCACAAAATCTCTGCGTTTATACCCTGTTGTTCGACCGCATTTCGAAGAGCATAAAATTCGTCATCGGTCTTTATCCGGCCCCGGCGAACCACCCGCTGCACGACCTTCGAAAAGCGCGCTCTCACCTCGGTCAGCGTTGGTAAGCCCTTCTCCGAAAGCTCGCTGTTGCACTTCGCCACATCGGGAGCAGCCCAATCATCCGTGTATTCCACCATATCCCCTATTGCCATGCCGAGGCCACTTCTTGCCTTGGCAGGGGACTTTGCCGCCATCAGATCAAGCACGGCGATTGGGTGGATTTCAGGATTTAGCAGTTCAGCAGCGAAAACCTTCGGCACCATATGGCCCAACCAAGATCGCATGCATTCATATTCGGTAGCTTCAATCCGCATAAATCCCACGCTGACAACATTGAGGAGCCAAGACAACAGGCAGCTATTACGGTGCCACATATGGAAATCGGCCAGTCCGCTGTCCACCCGCATCGTCATTCCAGCCCTGCGAATCGCCTCGCGTCACCGGTAACCTGCCGGTCCGGTTCGCTTTGGGGAAGCGGCCGGCGGCACGCGACCATTCTCGGTCATCCAAGGTTGGCTGTACGCTCGCTCTAAGCGGTTATCAGACAATCTGTCCGGTCGGAGACATTCTTGGGATGTGAAGGGTAGGATCGGGGTCTTGTCGCCAGCGCAGCAGAAAGTCCCATGCGAACCGGTCATGAGGATGGGCAAGCCAACCGAGAGGTTCGCGGTTGCGGCGATATTGGTCAATGAGGTCATCCAGCCGCGAAGGAAGCTGGTCTAGCTGATCCATTACTAACCCGGCCCACAAATCGGCGGGCACGGGAGTGTCGATTAGCGATCTGAACTCGCCAAGCACGCTATCGTTGGCGATATTGTAGCCAACGAAGCAACCTTGGAAAATGCCGCTTTCTTGGTTGGGCTTGTGCTGCTCAAGCCACGTCCGAAGCTCCGGGATTTCAATCCCGAGGATACCCGAGAGGAGAAAACCCCAAGGTCGCCTATATGCGAGGGGTTGGAAGAACCGGATCACCTCCGCATCAGGCAACGACCAAACCTTCTGGCCTACTAGCCTCCGCTCGACAAAACCCTGAGCGCGAAAAGCCACGTCTGTTAAGGCTCGAAACTCACGGATGTTCATACCCGACCTGACTCCATTGTTTGGACCAGATAGCATGGCTGGAAAGGTCAGCTATCCTCAAAGTCGAGCCTGAAACCCGACTGTCGGAAAACCACCCATTAGCGTCGTTCTGGCGTTGGATTGCATGCGGATACAAACCGGACCGGCAGCACTGGCGCGACCCGCCACGCCTTTGACCCGGCCAAATCGCCGGGATGGGTGGAGAGCGGGACCGCCGCTTTTGGATAGGATCGCGCGAAAGCGGACTGACCTATTTACTCAGCGTCGAGGCGGCCTCGCTAACGATTTCCGCCTCCAAGTCTTCTGTATTCGTATTGGGGTAGGCCTCCGTCCTCCACCGCCCATCGAGATAATGCCGACCTACCGGCTTGCTCAGAAATCCGACAATTTCGGCGAGTTCGGCTTCCGTGAATTCCCAGTTGAGGTGATCTTCATAAGCCTGCTGATAAATGACCCGTCGCTTTGCATATGCGGCTTTGAGCGCCTCGGAGCGGATTTTAAATCCTTCGCCGAGTAGTTCTGTCAGGTTTTCGCCCGATTTGGCTTTCCACAGTGGGCCGCCGGACCCTGCGCAAGCGGTTCAACACGGCCAGCAGCCCCGTTCGGGAAGCGCTCAACCGGCTTCTTTCAGAAGGCTTCGTCGCGCTCGAGGAGCAGAAGGGCTTTCGTGTCGCGCCGGTGAGCGCCGAGGAGCTGAAGGAACTCGTCAAGACGCGCTGCTGGATCGATGGCCTGGCCATTCGTGAATCGATCGATCGGTTCGACCTGGCATGGGAGGAGAATCTCATACTCGCGCTCCATCATCTGTCGCGAACCCATCGCGGGGAGACGGGCCAGGGCGAAAGTTCCGAATGGGAAAGCCGGCACAAGGACTTCCACCTTGCTCTCATCGGCGGGTGCGGCAGCCGGTGGATCAAGCGGATCAGCGGCCAGTTGTTCGACGCCGCGGAACGCTACCGTCTTCTCGCGCTGGAGCAGGTCCTGGAACGCAATGAGCTGCAGGAACATCGGGATCTGGTCGATGCATGCATCAATCGCGACGCCGATCGCGCGATCACCCTGCTCCAGCATCACTACACCCAGACCTTCGAAGCGATTACGAACACGCCCTGAACGGCTGAAAGGATGCGGATGGCGGGAGGCATCGGCGCCGCTGATCCGATCTGCGCACGGCCTCATATTGGCTCCTCTGCCTGCGCCGGTAGAACAACTCCCTTGTCAGTCGGCCAGCCGTTTCGCCCGCTTCCCTAAGGGACGACTGCGTCCGCCGATCAACGCGTGACAGGCGCTGATGTTTCTATCCTGGTCCTGTCGCCTGTGCTGCCCCGGCGGCGTCCAGCCGAGGGGAGCAATGCCGCAGAAATAGGACGAGCGCACGGCATAATAGGGCACTTGCCCGGCCGAGAGATTGGCGAAGGCGAGGGCGGCGAGCGCAGCCGCGCTATACCGCATGGCTGAACCGCATTTCCGCCGGCCGTAGATAGCTGTCGAAGGCGGCGGCAATGCTGCGGGCATAGGGGAGGGCGTCGGGCGTCAGTCGCACATCGGCTCCATCTACCCTGACAAGGCCCAGCCGTTCGAAGCGCTTCAGGTCTGGCATTGGCGTGATTGCGTCTACATGCGCTTCGCCGTGGCAGAGGATCGCCTCTATGATCCGGCCGCGACGGCGATCATCAGCGGTGCACAGCGTGCCGCGCGTGGCGGTCAGCGAGCCACGTTCCACGCGTTCGCGCCAGGGCCCCGCCTGCTTTTCATTCTGGACGATGAGGTCCGGGAACTGGCTGATCGCGCTGGCGCCAAGACCCAGGAGGATTTCGGCGGGATCATCGGTGAAGCCCTGGAAATTGCGGCGAAGACGGCCCTCGCGGGCAGCGCGGGCGGTGCTGTCGTCCGGCAAGGCGAAATGATCGAAGCCGATCGCATCATAGCCAGCTTCGGTGAGGAGGCGATGACCCTGCGCCGCCATCTCGAAGCGGGTGGCGAGATCGGGCAGGGCACGGCCGTCTATGCGGCGCTGGCGCGGCAAGAGCTGGGGCATATGGGCGTAGCCGAACAGGGCGATGCGGGCGGGCCGCATCGTGATGCTGGCCTCCAGCGTCGCCGCAAGATCATCGAGGCTCTGGCCCGGCAGGCCGTACATGAGGTCGAAGCCAGTCGCGATTCCGGCCGACCGAAGCTGATCTGCGGTCCTTTCCACCATGTCCAGCGGCTGGATGCGGCCGATGGCGGACTGAACATGCGGGGTGAAGGTCTGCACGCCAAGGTTGACGCGGCCGATCCCCATCGCCGCCATGGTGGCGATCCATTGTATATCGAGGCGCCGCGGGTCGAGTTCGACGGAAATCTCCGGCTGATGCGCATCAAAACAGAGAAGCAGCTGTTGGAGCAGGCGGACGAAATCGACGAGTGGCAGCGAATTGGGACTGCCGCCGCCAAATGCGATGCGCGCCACCCGGCCACGTCCGCGCAGATGTGCCGCGACAAGGGCGATCTCCCGCTCCAGGGCCTCGACATAAGCGGTCAGGCGGTGCGCGCGGTTCGCCGCGCCGGTGTTGCAGCCGCAATACCAGCATATGTCGTGGCAATAGGGGATGTGGACATAGAGGGAGAGGGGAGCGTTCGCATCGACCCCATCGAGCCGGGCGGCAAGATCCGCCGCGCCCACTTCAGTCGTGAACTGAGCGGCAGTCGGATAGCTGGTGTAGCGCGGCACCGGCTGGGCCAGCAGGTCGGGGTGATAGGTCCACATGGCAGAGCGGATCGCATGGACTGCCCCCTGACACATTGAGGCAGGTCAAATTGCTGGTTGCGCAGGATCAATGCCGCATGCCGTCCGCCGGGGCAGAGCAGGGCCACCGACAACAGGGACGGAGACAATCTGATGACCATCAAGACTATCCTGCTGGGCGCGGCCGCCGTTGGCGCTGCGATTTCGGCACCAGTTCAGGCCGCGCAGGGCGATGTGCTGGTGCGGGTGCGCGGCATCATGGTCGCGCCCAACGAACGCAGTGGAAGCGTGCTGCCCGGCTTCCCTGGCGAGAAGGTCAAGGTCGACAACAGCGTGATGCCGGAGGTCGACCTGACCTATATGGCGAGCGACCATATCGGGTTTGAACTGATCGCCGCGACCACCAAGCATAGCGCCAGCGGGCGTAGCGGCACGACGGGCGCGATCGGCCGTCTCGCTTCGACCTGGGTGCTGCCGCCGACGCTGACGGCGCAATATCATTTCCTGCCCGATGGCAAGGTCCGGCCCTATGTCGGCGCGGGCGTCAACTATACGCTGTTCTACAATGAAAAGGCATCCGATGCGTTGAAAGGCGCGGTGGGCCCGACCAGGGTTCATATGTCGGATAGCTTCGGCTGGGCGGCGCAGGCCGGGGTCGACCTGGACCTGACGGACAAGATCTTCCTCAACCTCGACGTCAAATATATCGACATGGATACGACGGCGCGGCTGTCCACCACGGCGGCGGGTGTGCAGACGGTGCGCGTGCACCTTGACCCGCTGGTGTTCGGCGTCGGCATCGGCATGAAGCTCTGAACTTCAGGCCGCGGCGAGTGCCTTCACGATGAAGGGCAGGCGCTCGCCATCTGGCTCTGTCAGGGTCAGATAGCTGCCGGGCTTGATGCTGTGCGCGTCGAGACGAAAGAGGATTTCGTCATCCTCTTCCCCCGGCTGGTAGGACAGCGCCCAACCGTCGGCCGTTCGCAGCAGGCATCCATGCCGGTCGGGTTCATTGGGCCAGAAGCGGCGTACCGTCGCCAATTCGGGATGGTGGCGATATTCCTGCTCATCGATCAGCCCGTCACCGCCAAGCGGCAGGCGCATCACATAGCTGCGCGCCGCCGATCCATTGGGGAAATCGGCGGTCCGGGCAAGTTCGAGGCGTATGGTTGTCCATGTCATGCCATCCAGATCGGATCTTTCTGCTCGCAAGAATATAAGGACTATTCCGGACCGTGGTGGCCGGCGCGGTTCAATGTGCTGACGGATAGGGCCCTAGGGACAATTACGGATAGGTCCGGAACCCGCACGGCGGCATGCAGCGGGCATGGATATGCAATTTGATCTGGCGCAAAAGGCGTCTGGCGGGCCCGAGATGGCGGCGATGATGACTCCGGTCTCCGGAGGCTGCGCGGCTGGTTATTGCGATCGGTGCGAGGTGCGCGATCAGGCGATCTGCGCCGACCTTGATCCGGAGGAGCGGGCGGCGCTCAACCGGATCGGCCGGCGCGTGACGGTGCAGGCCGGGCAGACGGTGATGTGGGAGGGCGACGACAGCATGGTCGTCGCCAATGTGATCGAAGGCACGTTGAAGCTCGCGACATCGACAGGCGACGGACGCGAGCAGATCGTCGGCGTGGTCTATGCGTCGGATTTCATCGGGCGACCCTTTGGCGCGCGGACGCCGCATAGCGTCACGGCGCTGACCGATGCGCGGCTGTGCCTTTACCCACGCGGCGCTTTCGATGGCTTTGCGCGCCGGCACCCGCAATTGGAGCATCGGCTGCTGCAGCGGACCTTGGACGATCTTGACCGGACACGCGGCTGGATGCTGTTGCTCGGGCGCAAGAATGCGCGGGAGAAGGTTGCATCCTTCTTGCTGGACATGAGCCGGCGGCTGCGCGCGGACCCGAGCGGCGCGATCGACCTGCCTCTGTCGCGCCAGCAGATCGCGGATATTTTGGGGCTGACGATAGAGACGGTCTCGCGCCAGTTCAGCGACATGAAGCGGCTGGGCGTGATCGCGCTCGCCGGGCGGCGGGGCGTCCGGATCTGTGCTGCCGATCGGCTGGAGAGCATGGCCGAGGGGGAGTGAACCCCGGTTTTAGAGCGCCTGTGACGTCAAGCCGTTCTGCCGTCTTCCGTCCGCTTCGAGCAAGGTCGAGAAACGGTTAGCCCTGTCAGCGTTTCTCAAGCTGGTGCCGGCTTTCTCCAGGGCGGGTGGACCCAGGCCCTGGGGAAGGGGTGGCGACAGTCCGTCTACGGACATTCCCCTACATACCTGCCGCCCCGCCTTTGACAGAGGTTGGTTCACGAAGACGGGCCCTGCGGAAGGGCGCCGCAGACAAGTTTTCGCGGGGGGATCCGATGGATCAACTATTATTGAAATCGGGCGGCTGGTTCGCGCTGGCCGTCATCGCCTTTCTGGCGTCGCTGATGGCCGTGGACAACGGATTTGCCGTCCATATGGGCATTGCCTGCGCGGCGGCGCTGCTGATGGCGGTGGTGACGATCGGCGGCGCCGATTACGCAAGCATCGCGCGTGGTCTGGTGAAGATGCCCAGCGATCAGGGGAAATATGATGACGATCCGATCCGCTGGGGCGTGATCGCGACCGTATTCTGGGGATTGGCGGGGTTTCTCGCGGGGCTCTACATCGCCTTGCAGCTCGCCTTTCCCGCCCTGAACCTTGGCATCGAATATACGAGCTTCGGGCGATTGCGGCCGCTGCATACTTCAGCCGTGATCTTTGCCTTTGGCGGCAACGCGCTGATCGCGACCAGCTTCTATGTGGTGCAGCGCACCTGTCGGGCGCGGCTTGCCTTCCCCTCGCTCGCGCGGTTCGTGTTCTGGGGATATCAATTGTTCATCGTGCTGGCCGCCACCGGCTATGTCATGGGTATTACCGAAGGACGCGAATATGCCGAGCCGGAATGGTATGTCGATATCTGGCTGACGATCGTCTGGGTCGCTTACCTGATCGTCTTTGGCGGCACGATCCTGCGCCGCAGCGAGCCGCATATCTATGTGGCGAACTGGTTTTACTTGAGTTTCATCCTGACGATCGCAATGCTGCACATCGTCAACAACCTGTCGATGCCGATCAGCCTGCTTGGTTCCAAGAGCTACAGTGCTTTCGCGGGGGTGCAGGATGCGCTGACGCAATGGTGGTACGGGCATAATGCGGTCGGTTTCTTCCTGACCGCCGGTTTCCTGGCCATGATGTATTATTTCGTGCCCAAGCAGGCGGAACGGCCGGTCTACAGCTATCGGCTATCCATTATCCACTTCTGGTCTCTGATCTTCCTCTATATTTGGGCAGGTCCGCACCATCTTCATTACACGGCCCTGCCCGATTGGGCGCAGACCCTGGGCATGGTGTTTTCGGTCATGCTGTGGATGCCGAGCTGGGGCGGGATGATCAATGGCCTGATGACGCTGAACGGCGCGTGGGACCGCATCCGCACCGATCCGATCATCCGCATGATGGTGATGGCGCTGGCCTTCTACGGCATGAGCACCTTCGAAGGGCCTATGATGTCGGTGAAGGCCGTGAACAGCCTGTCGCACTATACCGACTGGACGATCGGCCATGTCCATTCGGGCGCGCTGGGGTGGAACGGCCTCATCACCTTCGCCTGCCTCTATTATCTGACGCCGCGTCTGTGGAAGCGGGACCGGCTTTACAGCCTGCGCCTCGTCAACTGGCACTTCTGGCTCGCGACGCTGGGCATCGTCCTCTACGCTTCGTCAATGTGGGTGGCGGGCATCATGCAGGGGCTGATGTGGCGCGAATATGGCAGCGACGGCTACCTCGTCTATGCCTTTTCCGAAGTCGTGAGCGCCATGTTCCCGATGTATCTGATCCGCGCGGCGGGAGGCCTCATGTACCTCGCCGGGGCGATCATCATGGCCTGGAATATCGGCAAGACCATCGCGGGCAGCCCACTGCGCGCGGAGAAGCCGATGAGTGACGTGGCTTATGATCCGGCGGTGGATCGGCCGCTTGTTGCCCAGCCGGCTTAAGGACCAAAAGACATGACGAGCAAGACCAAGAGCAAGTTCTGGGATCATGGCAGACTGGAGCGCAACGTCTCTTTGCTGGGCATCGCGTCTCTGATCGTAGTCGCCATCGGCGGAATTGTAGAGATCGCGCCGCTATTCTGGATCGACAACACGATCGAGAAGGTAGACGGGATGCGCCCTTATACGCCATTGGAATTGACAGGGCGGAACATCTACATCCGCGAAGGCTGCTATAATTGTCACAGCCAGATGGTCCGTCCCTTCCGGGATGAGACGGAACGCTATGGCCATTACAGCCTGGCGGCCGAGAGCATGTACGACCATCCCTTCCAATGGGGTTCCAAGCGCACCGGGCCGGACCTGGCCCGCGTGGGCGGCAAATATTCCGATGAGTGGCATGTCCAGCATCTGAAGGACCCGCGCGCGGTGGTGCCGGAGTCGATCATGCCGGGCTATGCATTCCTGGCCGAGCGGGAATTGAAGCCAGCGGACATGCGCAAGGACCTGACCGCGCTGACCGACGTCGGCGTGCCCTACAGCAAGGATGACATCGTCAAGGCCAATGACGACCTGAAGGCGCAGGCCGATCCCGACGCCGACGCCAAGGACATGATCAAGCGCTATCCCAAGGCGCAGGCGCGCGATTTCGATGGTGACCCCGGCAAGGTGACGGAGATGGATGCACTGGTCGCCTATCTCCAGATGCTGGGCACGCTGGTCGATGTGGAAAGCGCCAGGCCGCAGGAGGTCGAACGATGAGCTACGACGCCTTGCGGCATTTCGCCGACAGCTGGGGACTGGTCTTCATGGGGGCGAGCTATGCCGTGCTGATCGGCTGGCATTTCCGGCCCAAGGGACGCGAGCATAGCAGGGAAGCCGCGCTCGCCATTTTCGAGACTGATCATGCGGAGGCCGATCATGGCTGATGACAAGCGGATCGACGCCGCCACCGGCACGGAAATAAAGCATCATGAATGGGACGGCATCCAGGAACTGGACACGCCCCTGCCGCGATGGTGGCTGTGGACATTCTATGCGACGATCCTGTTCGCGATTGGCTATGTGATCGCCTATCCGGCGTTGCCAATGCTGCATCGGGCGACCGCCGGCGTTCTGGGCTGGTCCAGCCGGGGCGCACTGGACAAGGAACTGGCGGCGCGGGAAGCGCAGATCGCGCCGGTGCGGCAGGCGATCGCCGACACGTCCATAGAGGTGCTGCCGACGCGGCCGCAGCTGATGCAGGCGGCAGTGGAAGGCGGGCGCGCGGCCTTTCGCGTGCATTGCGTGCAATGCCACGGATCGGGCGCGGCGGGGTCGAAGGGCTATCCCAACCTGAATGACGACGACTGGTTGTGGGGCGGTGATCTTCCCATGATCGAGAAGACCATCACGGATGGCGTCCGCAATCCCGACCATGCCACGACCCGCCAGTCGCTGATGCCAGCCTTCGGCAAGGACCAGTTGCTGACGGCGGCACAGGTCGATGACGTGGTTGCGCATGTGCGAGTGATCAGCGGGCAGGACCGCCCCGGCCCTGCGTCACAGCGTGGGGCCAAGGTCTTCGCCGACAATTGCGCGGTGTGCCATGGTCCGGCGGGGAAGGGGACTCGCAAGGTCGGTGCGCCGAACCTGACGGACGCGATCTGGCTCTATGGCGGTGACGCGGACACCATCCATGAAACCGTGTGGAACAGCCGCCATGGCGTGATGCCGCGCTGGGACGACAAGCTGGACAAGGCGACGATCCGGATGCTGGCGGTCTATGTGCACAGCCTGGGTGGCGGCGAGACCGCACCGGTGAAGGTTGCTGCGGATAAGGTGCAGGGCGATGCCGGACGATAGCAGGCGACGCCTCTTCGTCACCCCGGACTTGATGCGGGGTTCCGCTGCCTTTGATGATGGGTGCGAAGGAGAAGCGGGATCCGGGACCAAGCCTGGGACGGCGGCCGGGACGCGGTCATGCTGACGTCCGGCTCGCCGTCGCTCTACGAAAAGCGCCAGGGCGTCTATCCCAAGGCCGTGGATGGGTTTTACCGCCGTCTTAAGTGGGCGATCATGGCGGTGACGCTCGGCATTTACTGGGTGACGCCGTGGCTGCGGTGGGATCGTGGCTCCTATGCACCCGATCAGGCGGTGCTGGTCGACCTCGCCCATCGGCGTTTCTACATGTTCTCGATCGAGATCTGGCCTCATGAATTTTATTATGTGGCAGGGTTGCTCATCATGGCGGGGATCGGCCTGTTTCTCGTCACCTCCGCCGTGGGCCGCGCCTGGTGCGGCTATGCCTGCCCGCAGACAGTGTGGACCGATCTGTACCAGCATGTCGAACGCTTCATCGATGGCGACCGCAATGCGCAGTTGAAGCTGGCAAAGGCGCCGTGGAGCCTGGCCAAGCTGGCCCGGCGGCTTGTCAAATGGTCCGTGTGGCTGGCGATTGCATTCATTACCGGGGGTGCATGGATTTTCTACTTCGCCGATGCGCCGACTTTGCAGCAGCAGTTCTGGAGCGGCACGGCAGCGCCGGTCGCCTACGGGACAGTAGCGGTGCTGACCGCCACCACCTTCATCCTGGGCGGCTTCATGCGCGAGCAGGTGTGCATCTATATGTGCCCATGGCCGCGTATCCAGACGGCGATGCTCGATGAAAAATCGCTGGTCGTCACCTACAAGGCCTGGCGCGGCGAGCAGCGCGGCAGCCTGAAGAAGGCGCAGGCGCATCCCGGCGAATTTGGCGACTGCATCGATTGCAACCAGTGCGTCGCGGTCTGCCCCACCGGCATCGACATTCGCGAAGGGCCGCAGATCGGCTGTATCACCTGTGCCCTGTGCATCGATGCGTGCGACAAGGTGATGACGCAGGTCGGCCGCCCGCGCGGCCTGATCGATTATTGCACGGAAGAGGATGCGGAGGCGGAGAAGAAGGGTGAGCCGCCCCGGTCGGTGCTGAGGACCCTGTTCCGCCCGCGCACCATCGCCTATTTCGCGATCTGGGCGAGCATTGGCGCGGCGATGCTGTTCGCGCTGGGTGCGCGCACGCGGCTGGACATCAGCGCGCAGCAGGATCGCAACCCGATTTTCGTGCGCCTGTCGGACGGCGCGATCCGCAACGCCTATACGGTGAAGCTGCGCAATATGGAAACGCGCCGGCGCGACGTGGAAGTGCGCGTAGCTGGTCTGCCCGGCGCGAAAATCTGGACCGACGCCGGATCGCGGGCAAAGGCGAGCGACGCCGTGCGTGCGGCCGTCGCTGCCGACAGCGTGACGAAGCTGCGCCTCTTCCTGATCCTGCCTGCCGCAGGTCCGGCGCGGCAGGATTTCCGTTTCACCGTACGCGCTCTCGACCGTGAAGGCGGCGGCGACAGCGAAGATGCTCGTTTCGAAAGGCCATGAACATGAAGCACGCCCGTCCATTCACCGGCTGGTACATGACCGCGATACTCGTCGCCGGCTTTTCCGTCGTTATCGCCGTGAACATGCTGATGGCGACGATCGCGGTGCGGTCCTTCGGCGGGGTAGTGGTGGAGAACAGCTATGTCGCCAGCCAGAAGTTCAATGGCTGGCTGGCGCAGGCGCGCGCGCAGGAGAAGCTGGGTTGGCGCGACCGGGTGGAGCTGGACGCCGCGCGCCATGTGCGGATGGAGCTGAACGTGCGCGGTGCGCAGATGCAGGCGGTGGCGCAACATCCGCTGGGACGCGCGCCGGATATCATGTTGCGCCTGCGTGAGGCCGCACCGGGACTTTATGTGAGCGACCACGCCTTGCCCGCCGGGCGGTGGCAGTTGCGCTTCGACATTCGCCACGGCGGCGGGGAAGAACATCTGCTGCGGGAGATCGACTGATGGCAAGCCAGCCTGCTCTTGTTGAGGCCCCTCCGGTTGAAGCGAAGGAAAGCCTGTTCGCGGTGCCCGGCATTCACTGCGCCGGGTGCATCTCGAAGATCGAGAATGGCTTGCCGCAGACCCCCGGCATCCGCTCCGCGCGCGTGAACATGAGCGCAAAGCGGGTCGCGATCAGCCACGATCCCGCGCTGACTCCGCCGGAACTGAAGGCAGCCATCGTCGCGCTGGGTTTCGATGCGGAGCCGCTTGCCGATCCGGGCCAGGACGTCGCGGCCGCAGAGGCCAGGGCGCTCGTCCGCGCGCTCGCCGTGGCGGGCTTCGCGGCGATGAACATCATGCTGCTGTCGGTGTCCATCTGGTCCGGGGCCGAAGGGGCCACGCGGACGATGTTCCATTGGCTTTCGGCGCTGATCGCATTGCCGGCCGTTGCTTATGCGGGTCGTCCCTTCTTCCGTTCGGCTTGGGCGGCATTGCGGCAGGGGCGGACGAACATGGACGTGCCAATCAGCATCGGCGTTCTGCTGACGACCGCCATGAGCCTGTTCGAAACCCTAAGGGGCGGCGAACATGCCTGGTTCGACGGAGCGGTGATGCTGCTCTTCTTCCTGTTGGCGGGGCGCTGCCTCGACAGCATGATGCGGGCGCGCGCACGCGCTGGCGTGGCGGCGTTGCTGAAGCAGACGGCGCCGGGGGCGTTGGTGCTGGACGCAGGCGGCCGCAGCGGGTGGACGGCGGCGAGTGCGCTGCGTCCAGGCATGCGCATGATCGTCGCGGCGGGTGAGAGGCTGGCCGCGGATGGGCGCGTGGTCGAGGGAGAAAGCGGCATCGACCTCGCTTTCCTGACCGGCGAAAGCGCACCCGTCCGCGTGCGCGCCGGCGACGTTGTGCAGGCGGGGGCGATGAATGTCGAAGGGCCAATCACGGTGGAGGTGACGGCGGCCGGGGCCGACACGGTGATCGCCGACATCGCGCGCCTGATGGAGGAAGCGGGGCAGGGGAAGTCCCGCCATGTCCAGATCGCAGACCGGGCCGCGCGCTATTATGCGCCCTGCGTCCATCTGCTTGCCGCGCTGTCCTTTGCGGGGTGGATGATTGCGGGTGCGGGCGCGCATCAGGCGCTGCTGATCGCGGTGGCCGTCCTGCTGATCACCTGTCCTTGCGCGCTGGGCCTTGCCGTGCCAGCGGCGCAGATCGTCGCATGCGGCGCGCTGATGCGGCGCGGCGTACTGGTGAAGGACGGCTCGGCGCTGGAGCGGCTGGCGGAGGTGAGTGAAGCGCTGTTCGACAAGACCGGAACGTTGACGCTTGGCCGCCCGGTGCCGCAAGGGCTCGACCGCCTGGGGCGTGAGGATCAATCGATCCTGCTGGCGCTGGCAAGGGTCTCTCGTCATCCATTGAGCGACGCCCTGCGGCAGGGGTTGGAGGCTCGGCAAGTCGCTCCGGCATCCCTCGACCGGATTCGCGAAATTCCGGGTGAGGGCGTCTTCGCCGATCATGATGGCGTGGCGGTGTCGCTGGCCCGGCCACGCAGCGTCGTCAGCCTGTTCGGCCTTGCGAGCGAATATCGGTCCGGGGAACGTGCGGTGCTGCTGCACTTCACCGACGCCCTGCGCCCGGATGCGGTCGAAACGCTGAGAGAGCTGCGCTCCATCGGCCTCAAGACGCTGATCGCCAGCGGGGATCGTCCCGAAGCGCTCGAAGAGATCGCCCGCGCAACGGGCACGACTGCGGTCGGCCATCTGCGCCCGGCGGACAAGCTGGCGCTGGTCGGGCGATTACAGGCGCGAGGCGAAAAGGTGCTGATGGTGGGCGACGGACTGAATGATGGTCCGGCGCTGGCGGCGGGCCATGCCAGCATGGCTCCGGCCTCTGCCAGCGATGCGAGCCAGTTGACGGCCGATGCCGTGTTCCTGGGCGACAGGCTGGCGCCCGTGGCTGTGACGGTTCGGGCGGCGCGCCGGACGATTGCCGTGGTGAAGCAGAATTTCGCGCTGGCGATCGGCTATAATGTGCTGGCGGTGCCGCTGGCCGTGGCGGGCAAGGTCACGCCGCTGGTCGCCGCGATCGCCATGTCGACATCCTCGCTGATCGTGATCGCCAATGCGCTGCGTTTGAAGGGAGCCGCGAAATGACGGGTCTTGGGCTGTTGATCCCGATCGCATTATTCCTCGGGCTGCTCGGCCTCGCCGCCTTTTTCTGGGCGCTGCGGGATGGGCAGTTCGATGACAGCGAAGGCGCCGCGGCGCGGATATTGATCGACGAGGAATAGGGAAGCGCCCGATGGGAAATCGGACGGGTCAACCGGACAGGTCAAATCGGGTGGGCTCGCCAGCGTGGCGGATATGTCATGCGCGAACCATGGCGGAGGCCATTGCGCCCAGCGCCGTGTTGATGCGCGACGCGGTTTGTATTTCGACGCCGCAATCTTCCATCGCCTGCCGCATGGCCGACGTCCATTGATCGGCGACAGCGGCATTGATCGGGAAGCCGGCGTGCAGCGACATCATGCATTTGCCGGGGTTGGCCGCGAACCAATCCGTGTCTCCGCCCAGCCATCCGCAAAGGAAGCCGCTGAGCGAGGTTCGCATGGGCGCAAGATCCTGGGCGTGCATCGCGCGCAGATCGCTGTAGGCGGGGCTGCTGTCCATCAGATCATAGAAGCGGTCGACGATGCCGTGAACGCCGTCACGCCCGCCGACCGCAAGAAAGGGCGACTGTCCGGTACTCAATTGCCCCGACCGCGCAGCGCGTCCTGGAGGCTGAGCCCGCCCAGCACCAGCATGAACATGAGCATCAGGGTAGCGACCATATGCGGGAAATATTGGCTGATTAAATGATCCATTGCGCGTCTCCTTTGCAGAGACGATAGCCTCGCTTCGATGCCGGCAAATTGACGCCCGTCAAAATCCAGAGGCAGATTCCTTGATGACGAGGTGTCCGCGATGCCATGGCGCATCAGGCGCGAAGTCCGGGCAATTCGACATGGAGGCGGAACTGGGCCCTGGCCCGTTCTCATTCACCGTCCTGAAGGACGCCTATCTCACGCAGAAAGGACAGTGCGACTTGCCATGAATTACTATCGGCGGTCGCGTCATAATTAACGTGAGAGATATTCAGAGCATCCGCTTCCGGATTGGTGAAGCTATGTCCTGCTCGGCCAAAAATCATGCAACGCCAATCGACACCAGCAGCGTTCATTTCGTCTTCAAAGGCTCTGCGCTGTTCAGCCGGTGTGATCTCGTCGAGACCCCCGAGAAACATCAGGACTGGCGCATTGATTCTTGCTGATTCCGCCGGTCGTGTTTTCGCAAGCCCAGGATGAAACCCGATCAGCGCGGCGAGCGAAAATCAATTCGTTTGAAAATTGAAAGCTGTGGCTGGGCGGCGTGGACAAATTCCGCAGCGGTGACCGCGGCATTGCCGGTCCCGGATTTGCGCCCCGGAGGCTTGATGAAAATTTCGTTCGAAACGGCATTCATGAAAAAATATCGCTGATCGTCGCGATATGGATGATATATCGATTTATCTTGCGGTGGCAGGTACAGCCCGATAACAACTGTGACAGCCCGGCCCGTCGGTATCCGTGGACGACAAGGAGGGGAATGCTGCCAGCAGCGACCTGCGTCATGTCAGCGCGCAGGATATGAAGGAAGTCCAGCAATATGGACAATTCTCGATAGCTTTCTCACCTTGGGAGGTTGGATGACAGGGGGAATCGAAGCCGAGGCGAATGCCGGGTCGCGTGGCCACCGATTGTGGGTGCGGCTGACACATTGGTTGATCGCTGCTGCGGTTCTGACGCTGATCTATTCCGGGGTCACCATTTTGATGGCGCATCCGCGCTTCTATTGGGGCGATGTCGGCAATGATCTCATCCAGCCGCTGTTCGAGGTGCCGCTCGGCCCCAATTATCACAATATCCGCTACTCTGCCGCGACGCCCTTTTTCGCCTCGCCCGACGGGCCGGTGACTGCCGACCTGCTAATGGCGCCGTGGAACCAGAATTCCTGGGCGCGCAGCCTGCATTTCCTGGCCGCATGGTGCTTTTTGGCAGGGCTGTTCGCCTATCTCTGCTTTGCCTTTATCACCGGCCATGTCCGTCGCGTCTTGTGGCCGCGCCGGGATGAACTTGGGCGGCAGAACCTGTGGCGGGATGTCCGGGCGCACTTGCGTCTGCCGATGCCCGCAGCCGAACCGGGTCCACCCTACGCCATCCTGCAGAAGTTGGCTTATACGGCGGTGGTGCTGGTCGCCCTGCCGCTGATGTTCCTGACCGGAATCACCATGTCTCCCGCCATAACGGCGAACTATCCGATCTTGCTCGCTATTTTCGGCGGTGCGCAATCGGCTCGCACAATCCATTTCTTCACCTTCGCATTCCTTGCGATCTTCCTGCTCATCCACCTCGTGATGATCCTCCTGACCGGACCGCTGCGGCAAGTGCGCGGAATGATTTTGGGAAAGTGACATGACCGACAGGCCCCTCCAACTCTCGCGCCGCGCACTTATTGGAGGCATCGCCTCCAGCGGCGGTCTGCTGCTCTCCGGTTGCAGTGACCAGCAGCCGCCGACCTATGGCAATATTTTGAGGATGGGAGACAATCTGACCTATAACGCCCAGCGTCTCCTGCTGTCGCGGAGCGCGCTGGTGACCGAATATGACCGGTTGCAGATCAGTTCGATGCCGGCGATCGGTACGATCGACCCTGCGCGCCCGGATGTGGGTCTGCATGATCCAAAAGGCGGCGAAGCCTATGCTGCGCTTCGACACGGCGATTTCGCCGACTGGCGACTCAAGGTCGAAGGCAGCGTGAACAATCCCAGAAGTTTTTCACTTGCCGAACTCAAGAAAATGCAATCGCGGACGCAGATCACGCGGCATACATGCGAACAAGGCTGGACGGCGATAGCAGAATGGACCGGCGTGCCGCTGCGTTCGGTGCTCGCGGCGGTGGGTGTCCGCCCCTCTGCGCGCTTCGTCCAGTTCTACACTTTTGACCTGATGGCGGACGGGATCGACATGGTCGATGCGCTTCACCCGCAAACGATCCTTGCCTATGGGATGAACGGGCGAGAACTGCCGATCGGCCATGGCGCACCGCTGCGCCTGAGGATTGAACGGCAGATGGGCTTCAAGAGCCTGAAGTTCCTGCGACGGATCGTCGTCACCGACAAGTTCGACGACCTGGGTCGCGCTGGGACGATCCAGAACGGCTGGTCATGGTATAATGGCATTTAACAGGGGTTCCTCACAGCCCAGATGCCGTATCGTCTCGTGGCGTCGCCGAGGTCGCTGACGGCTTGATCATCCATTACCTGTGGGAGCAGGGTCGCCAGATGCCGGGGCACTGCTCCCCCGTCCCGATCTACCGAGCAGTCCCGTTACGCCGGTTCGACCGTCAGCACCGACGCTCTGGCGCCTGTCACCCTGACGATGGCGCCGGCCGGCGCATCCGGCCCGCTGCAGGACCAGACGCTGTCCCCCACCTTGACCCGGCCGTGGCCATTGTTGATCGCTTCGACCACGGTGACGACCTCTCCCACCAGCCGGGCGGTTCGGTCGTTGAGAAGCGGATCCTGCGAGTCCACGGGATTGGCGGTGTACCAGCGCCGTCCGCCCCAGACCGACAGCAGGCACAGCCCCGCAAACAGCAGCAATTGCAAAGGCACCGAGATCGGCAGCACGAGGGCGACGAGGCCCGTCGCCGCAGCGGCCAGTGCGACCCAGATCAGGAATATCCCCGGTATCGCCACCTCGCCCATGCCGAGCAGCGCGGCGAAGACGAGCCAGCCCCAATGATCGTCCAGCATGGCGAGCCAGCCGGTCATGCCGGCCCCTGTCCAAACGGCCCGCGGCGGGGCGGGGCAAGGGGTGGCGGCGCTGTCGGCTCACCCAGTGCTTCCTTCGCCAGCGCGCCTATGCCGCCCAAAGTGCCGATCAATTGTGTCGCCTCGACCGGGAAGAGGATGGTCTTGGCGTTGGGAGAGGTGGCGAACTGGCTCACCGCTTCCACATATTTCTGGGCGATGAAATAGTTGATCGCCTGCGCATTGCCGCTGGCAATGGCCTCGGACACCATCTGTGTCGCCTTTGCTTCGGCCTCCGCCTCGCGTTCGCGCGCTTCGGCATCGCGAAAGGCGGCTTCGCGGCGACCCTCGGCCTCCAATATCTGGCTCTGCTTCTGTCCCTCCGCCTTCAGGATTTCCGAAGCGCGCAGGCCTTCCGATTCCAGGATCAGGGCGCGCTTCTCGCGTTCCGCCTTCATCTGGCGGCCCATGGCGTTGACGATGTCGGCGGGCGGGCGGATGTCCTTCAGTTCGACGCGGGTGATCTTGATCCCCCAGGCATTGGTCGCATGGTCGACCACCGAAAGCAGGCGGGCGTTGATCTCATCGCGCTTGGACAGGGTTTCGTCCAGGTCCATCGATCCCATCACCGTGCGCAGGTTGGTGGTCGCAAGCTGCATGATCGCGACATAGAGTTCCGACACCTCATAGGCAGCCTTGGCCGCGTCCAGCACCTGGAAGAAGACCACGCCGTCGACCGACACCATGGCATTGTCCTTGGTGATGATCTCCTGCCCAGGGATGTCGACCACCTGTTCCATCATGTTGATCTTCCGCCCGACGGCATAGAAGAAGGCAGGGTAGAAGTTGAGGCCGGGGCGCGCGACCTCCGTAAAACGGCCGAAGCGTTCGATGGTATATTGATAGCCCTGGCGCACGACCTTGACGCTGACCGCCAGGTAAAACAGCACCAGCAAGGTCACCGTCAGCGCGAATGTCGTCAACATGCCTGCTCCCCCCTGAAATCTGCTTGGACTATGGCGCGAAATCATGAATGGGGGAAGACAAAGTGACAGGAGGTTCCCCATGTTGTTGCGTCATGCCCGATCGCTGCTGTTCCTGCCCGCGTCCAACACGCGCGCCATCGTCAAGGCGCGGACGCTGTCCTGCGACATGGTCATACTGGACCTGGAGGATGCAGTACCGCCCGATCGCAAGGAAGAGGCATTGGCCAATGCGGTCGCAGCGGTTGCGGAGGGTTTTGGCAGCCGTCTCTCCGCGGTGCGCATCAATGTGGAAGGCACGCCCTCCCACGGGCGGGAGATGGTGACGCTCAAGACGTCAGCCGCTGATTATGTGGTTATCCCCAAAGTGGAAAATCCTCGTCAGGTGAAGGATGTGTTCAGCGTTTGCCAGAAGCCCGTGATCGCGATGATAGAGAGTGCGGCCGGCGTGCTCATGGCGCAGGCGATTGCCGCGGCGGAGGGGTGCGCGGGGCTGTTCATGGGGAATAACGATCTGAGGCAGGACCTCGGGATACCGCCCTTGGCCGGACGGGAGGGTCTGACCCTCTCCATGCAGTCCGTCATACTCGCGGCGCGGGCGGCGCGGATCGCCGTGTTCGATGGCGTGTTCAACCGGCTGGACGATGAGGCCGGGTTTGAGGGCGAGTGTGCGGCGGGCCATGCGCTGGGTTTTGACGGCAAGACGCTGATCCATCCCAGTCAGGTCCCCGTCGCCAACCAGGTGTTCGGCCCGGATCCGCAGTCGGTCGCCGATGCGCGGCGGCTGATCGAAGCGGCGACGGGCGGCGCCGAGCGGTTCGAGGGACGCATGATCGAGAGCATGCATGTCGAGGAAGCGAAGGCGCTGATCGCGCGGGCGGATGCCATAGTGTCATAGTTCCGCCCAAAGATTGACACTATTTGGCATGGGCAATCTGGCCGCCTGGCCCGTGTGAACGAAGAAATCGCGTAAATCCGGGATGTTTCCGGATGCGTCATAAATGTCACTGTCAAATAAATTAATGGCATTTTTACGGCAAAATGGTAGGATTTAATATGCGGGGTCTGAGATTCTGCGAGGTCCATCATGTCCAGGTTGAGGATGGCGGCCTGTGCCGCCAGTGGTATCGTTGCGCTCTTTTTCGGCGGGGTTGCCTCCGCCGAGGCGGCGCGATGTTGGCAGCCTTATGAAATCGAGGCGGCGCGCGTCAGGGATTTGCAGATCATGTTGATGCTGGGATCGCTGAAATGTCGTTCAACAAACAGTGAAATCATGGCGAAATATGACAAATTTCGTGAAAAAATGGGAAGTGCGGACAATTACAACAATGCGTTGAAGCTTCGGTTCATGCGCGAGAATGGCATTGCCGGTGGACAGCGCGCCTATGATGATTTCATCACGAAAATGGCGAACAGTCATACCGATGGCGTGCAGTCGGCGGGTTTCTGCGAGATGGCTGATACGCTGCTGACGTTGGCGATGAATGCCGGTCAGAATGAATTGCCGACGCTGGCGCGGAATTTTTCGGAAAAGCCGGCCGGGGTGGGCGACATGTGTGACGTGACGGCGGTCGCGGCCACGCCTCCGCCCGTGGCGCTGGCGGGGGATGCGGCGGCGCCGGTCGCCGTGGCGGAAGCGGCACCGCCTGCAGTTACGCCCCAATCCGCGGCGGCTGCGCTGGAGGCAGCCGCTGTCGCGCTGCAATCGGCTGCGGCTAGCCTCAAGGCTCCACCTGCCGATGTGGGGGTCAAGGATGCCGGAGCCAAGGATGCCGCTCCGGCCGCCCAGCCGCAGTTGGTGGCCGTTGCCAAGCCGGTCAGTTGAGAGTGCCATGGGTGCCGCGCCTTGGGGAGCGCGGCTGGGGGAATGCGAGCCCCGGAACGCTTTTTTCAGAGCCCCGCTGCGTTCCGCCTGTTTCGCTATCGGTCTCGTAGCCCTTCAGCGCTTTTCATATTTCCAGTTGCGGCCCTTGCCTGCCGCGATCCATTCGACGGCTTGTCCGATGCGCCTGTCGCGGGTTGCGTCGGTTCGGGCATCGTTGATCCACTCGCAATAGTCGCGAACCTTGCCAGGCGGGAAATCAGCCCAATTCGCGGCTGCGGCAGGATTGGCGTCGAGAGCGGCCGCGAAGGCGGGGTGCAGCGGCAGCGGAGCACGCGGCGTCTTCGCGCCCCTGCGCGCTTCGTCGCCGGCGTCGATCAGCGCCACGGCCTTCTTCAGCAAAACCGCGATTTCCGCGTCGTTGGGCAGATCGTCCCGGCTTTCAATCCGTCCGAATTGCCCCATGGCTTCGCTCCGCGCTTCGCCAGACGCAACCTTGTCATGCCAGAAGCCGAAGGCGACATGCCGCTTGAACCCTGCGATGTGGCAGAGATTGCGGTCCCGATAGGTAAAGAAAGGCATGCCCCATTTGACTGCCTCGTCAATGTCGGGAGAGGCCGCGTGGATGAGGTCGCGCAAATGGCTGAGGATCGGTCGGGCGAAGTCGGCCTGTCGCGCGATATAGGCGTCGATGCGGGGATCGACCGGCATGGATCAGCTGCGCCGGTGGCGCGCGGTCAACAGATAGTTGATCGCCTTGTTGGGCGAGAGGATGAAGCCTCTGGCAGGTGAGAAGCTGAGCCCACTGCTGTCGATCACTTCCAGGCCCGCATTGTCGAGCAGCCTCGCAAGTTCTTCCGGATTGAGGAATTTACGCCAGTCATGCGTGCCCTTGGGAATGCCGCCGATGCTTTCGCCGATGGTGATCATGGCGAGGCGGGAGAGGGGCGTGCGGTTGGGCGTCGAGAGGATCAGCAGGCCCTCGGGCGCCAGCCTGTCGGTCAGCGCGCCGACGAAGGCGGCGGGGTCCGCGACATGTTCGATCACCTCCATGCAGGTGATGAGGTCAAAGTCGCCTTCCTCCAGCCGTTCCACAGGGGTAGCGCGATAGTCGATGGCGAGTCCCTGGCCGGCGGCATGGTTGCGCGCCACGGCGATATTCTCTTCCGCTGCATCGAGGGCAGTCAGGCTTGCCCCCAGGCGCGCCAGCGGTTCGGCCAGCAGCCCGGCTCCACAACCCACGTCCAGGGCGCGGCGGCCGGCGAGAGGGTGGAAGCCATCACCCTGTTCCGGCCAATGCCGGTCGACCGCATCACGAATATAACGCAGTCGGACAGGATTAAGCTTGTGCAGCATGGCGCTGCTGCCGTTGGGATCCCACCAGTCGGCGGCCATGGTGCCGAAATGGGCGGCCTCGCGTGGATCGATGGTGCTGGACGCTATGTTCTCCATGGCATCCTGCTACCAGCGTCGGGGATTGCAGGCTATGGCTGTTTTTCGCACTGTCTCGCATTGGCTGGCGACGCTGATCCGAATTCCCGCGCCTTGTCGTCCTTGTCGAGGCGGCGGTAAGGGTCGTGCGTCGCCTCCTCCGTGCGGCGCATTTCTTTCGGTGTGCGGTGCCTGCGGTTGCTGAGCATCACGAAGATCAGCACGACGCCGGGCAGGATCGATCCGCCGATCGTCACTATCGCCCATAAGCTGCTTTCCATCGCATCCTCCGTTGCCTGGCCCCGAACAGCCAATGAACGACAGGTTGCCGGTTCCCCGCTGCGTCCGGGCAATGGTATCGCTTTGCTTGCCATATTCGCCGCTGCTGCTAATAGGAGCGCCGTTTTTGCGCCCTTCGGGGATATTTCATTTCTTTTCAGCAGGCGGGTTCGACAGGCAAATGGCGCGCATCGTGATGAAATTCGGCGGCACCTCCATGGCGGGGATGGAGCGAATTCGCAACGTGGCCGCGCGAGTCAAACATGTCGTCGAACAGGGGCATGAGGTCGCCGTCGTCGTGTCCGCCATGGCGGGCGAGACCGATCGGCTGGTGGGTTTCTGCAAGGAAGCCTCGCCGCTCTACGACCCGGCGGAATATGACGTTGTCGTTGCTTCGGGCGAACAGGTGACGAGCGGCCTGCTGGCCATGACCCTGAAGGCGATGGGCGTGGACGCGCGGAGCTGGCTCGGCTGGCAGCTTCCGATCCGCACCAACGAAGCTCATGCCAAGGCGCGCATCGGGGACATCGACACGATCGACCTGCTGGCGTCGATGCGGTCGGGTACGGTGGCGGTCATCCCCGGCTTCCAGGGCATGATGGAGGATGGCCGCATCTCCACCCTCGGTCGCGGCGGGTCCGATACATCGGCGGTGGCCGTGGCCGCCGCGCTCAAGGCCGACCGCTGCGACATCTATACCGACGTCGATGGCGTCTACACCACCGATCCCCGCATCGTCGCGCGGGCGCGCAAGCTGGACCTCGTCACCTATGAGGAGATGCTGGAACTGGCTTCGGTCGGCGCCAAGGTGCTCCAGACCCGCTCGGTCGGCCTCGCCATGAAGGAAGGCGTGGTCGTGCAGGTGCTTTCCTCCTTCGATGATCCCAACCAGGACGACCTCCCCGGCACGCTGATCGTCAGCGAGGAGGAACTGGAAGCCAAGCTCAAGGAAGACAAGATGGAACGTCAGCTCATCACCGGCATCGCCCATGACAAGAATGAGGCGAAGATCACCCTGACCCGCGTGCCGGATCGTCCGGGCGCGGTGGCGCACATCTTTGGCCCGCTGGCGGACAGCGCGATCAATGTGGACATGATCATCCAGAATGTCGGCCGCGACAAGGGCGAGACGGACGTCACCTTCACCGTGCCGGGCGCTGACCTGGCCCGCGCGCTGGACGTGCTGGAGAGCCAGAAGGACGTGATCGGCTTCAATCGGGTGATCCCGGATACGAAGGTGGCGAAGGTGTCGGTCGTCGGCGTCGGCATGAAGAGCCATGCGGGCGTGGCGTCCACCATGTTCAAGTCGCTGGCCGATCGCGGGATCAACATCCTTGCCATCTCCACCAGCGAGATCAAGGTGTCGGTGCTGATCGACGAGGATGAAACCGAACTGGCCGTGCGCGTGCTGCATACGGCCTACGGCCTCGACGCGCCGGTCGCCTGAGCTAAGCTCTTTACTAAAGTCGCCATTCCCGCAAAGGCGGGACTCCATTTCCCGGCCTTTCGTCTGGGGATGGGATGGGAGATGAATCCCCGCCTTCAGGGGATGACGGAGTTATTATGACCAACGCCAAACTCGCTTCCCTGATGGCTCGCGGCGCTGATTTTCTCGGCTGCGAGGTCGCGATTCTCTGCGGGGCGATGAGCTGGGTGTCGGAGCGCAATCTGGTCGCCGCGATCTCCAATGCGGGGGGCTTCGGCGTGATCGCCTGCGGGGCGATGACACCCGAATTGCTCGACAAGGAGATTGCGGCGACCAAGGCGCTGACCTCCAGGCCGTTCGGCGTCAACCTGATCACCATGCATCCGCAGCTTTTCGAGCTGATCGACGTCTGCGCGAAGCACCATGTCGGCCATGTCGTGCTGGCCGGCGGGCTGCCGCCCAAGGGGAGCATTGAGGCGATCAAGGAGAAAGGCGCGAAGCTGATCTGCTTCGCCCCGGCGCTGGCGCTGGCCAAGAAGCTGGCGCGTTCCGGCGTTGATGCGCTGGTGATTGAGGGCATGGAGGCCGGTGGCCATATCGGGCCCGTGTCCACCAGCGTGCTGGCGCAGGAAATCCTGCCGGAAATGGCGTCGCAGCTTCCGGTCTTCGTCGCGGGCGGCATCGGCCGGGGCGAGTTGATCGCCGGTTATCTGGAAATGGGTGCGGCGGGTGTGCAGCTTGGCACCCGCTTCGCCTGCGCGACCGAGAGCATCGCCCATCCGAGCTTCAAGAAGGCCTTCTTTCGCGCATCCGCCCGTGATGCGATCACCAGCGTGCAGATCGACCCGCGCCTGCCGGTCATTCCCGTGCGTGCGCTTAAAAATGCGGGGACCGAGGCCTTCACGGCCAAGCAGAGGGAAGTCGCCAATCTGCTGGACAGCGGCGCGGTCGATATGGGGGAGGCGCAGCTCCAGATCGAACATTATTGGGCCGGCGCCTTGCGCCGCGCGGTGATCGACGGCGATGTCGAGGGCGGCTCGCTGATGGCGGGCCAGTCGGTCGGCATGGTGTCGAAGGAGGAGCCGGTGGCCGAGATCATCGCCCAGTTGCTGGACGAAGCGGCGGTGGCGCTCGAGCGGCGGGCCTGAAACCGGACGAAGCGAATCTATCGCCCGATGGACTGAGCGTTGACCTGTCGTCAGGAACGCTTGGCTTTGCGATGAGTTGTGCTGTCCGGATCATGTTCTAAGGGATGACAGGTGCCGCCCCGTGCCGCTTTTCGCCGTTTCTGCCAGCTAAGCTCTCTTGCCGCCCTTGCCTGGGTGGCGGGATGTTCCACGCCCGAGAAAGCGCCGCCCACGCCGCCACCGCCGGTGGTGCCGACCATAAAGCCGCTGCCGCCAATGGGTGCGGTAGAGGAAATGAGCATTCCCGAAGTCGGGGATGACGGAAAATATCTCACGCCCAATCGTGGTGTGACGGCCAACACCGCTCTTTGGCATGTGCGCATGGCGCTCAATGTCGCGGCGCTTTCCTGCTATGGCGTCAACGAACCGGCGCGCATCCAGTATAACCAGATTTTGCATGTGCATGAGCGGGTGTTGAGAGAGGCGAATGCCGCGGTCGACCGCAATTATCTTGCCGCTTACGGCACGGGCGGCCTTAGGGCGCGCGAGCTGCTCAATACGGTGGTCTACAATTTCTTCGCCCTGCCGCCGGTGACGAAGAGCTTCTGCCCCGTCGCGATAGAGGTGGGTGCGAAGATACTGGCGATGCCGTCCAACCAGCTTCTCGCCTATGCCCCCGAAGCGCTCACCCAGTTGGAAAAGCCGTTCCAGGAATTTTACGCCGCCTATGCCGATTATCTGCGGCGGCTGGCCGAATGGCAGTCGCGCTTTGGCGGGACGGTGAGCGTGGTCGTATCGCCCACGCCGCTGCCGCCGCCGCCCACCCCGCCCAAGGAGGTCACGGCCGGCTTCGTGGCCCAATCCTCGATCCCGCCATCGGCCAGGGTGCCCGGCGCCCCGGTGCGGGTGGAGGTGCCGACATTTCCGCTGACGCCGATGCGGGAAACCTACATCCCCATGCAATAGAACGGCTTCCAGGTGACCGGGGCCGATCCCTTGCCAGGAAACAGGGGAGGCACGGATGCCGAGCGCCGATCTGTTTCATCCCGATCGAAACTGCCTTTGGGGAGCGCGGCGTAAGGCCAGGCGGAGGTCACGCTCCAGCTTATTACCATTGCATTGTTTCAATCGGAAAAGCGGTTCCTACATTTCCGCACGATGCTCTAGATGGCCCATCACATCATCCTTCGAAAGGGGAACGACCTATGCAGAAAAGCGGAAACACTGTCCTGATCACCGGCGGCGGTTCGGGCATTGGCGCGGCGCTGGCGCACGAATTCCATGCCGCGGGCAATCAGGTCATCATCGCGGGACGGCGGCAGGCGGCGCTGGACGCCGTGGTGTCGAACCATCCCGGCATGGCCTCACTGACCATCGACATGGAGGATCCCGCAGCAATTGCGACCTTTGCGGCGAAGCTGGTCACGGAATTTCCGGCACTCAACGTCGTGATCCATAATGCCGGAATCATGGTGGCAGAGGAGCAGGTCGACCTTGCCATAGCGGAGGCGACGGTGGCGACCAACCTGCTGGGGCCGATCCGGCTGACCCATGCGCTGCTGCCGCACCTGCTGGCGCAGAAGGCCGCGACGCTGATGACGGTGACGTCGGGCCTTGCCTTCGTCCCGCTGGCCGCGACGCCGACCTATTGCGCGACCAAGGCGGCGATGCATAGCTGGTCGCAGTCGATGCGCGAACAGCTCAAGGGCACGAGTGTCGAACTGATCGAACTGGTACCGCCGGGCGTGCAGACCGACCTGATGCCGGGCCATGCCGAAAATCCGCAGATGATGCCGCTCGACCAATTCATTGCGGAGGTCATGGCATTGCTGGGGCAGGAGCCGGCGTTGGAGGAGATCTGCGTGGAGGGCGTGAAGATGCTGCGCGAGGCGGAGCAGCGCGGCGCGTTCGGCCAGGTGTTCGCGATGCTGAACGGCGCGCACTGAGGAAAGAGGTCAAGTCCTCCCCCTCATGCGAGGGGGAGGCAAGTCTGCCTGCCTTGGCTCATCCCGAAGAGGGCGTTGCCGTTGCGGGCGCTTTGGGTGGCAGGGGGAAGAGACGGACAAAGCGTTCTGCCAGGGCCCTGTTCCCGTCCACCTGAAGCGCAGCGGCGACATCCTCAAACGCCAGGCCACCATAGATCAGGCCGGCCAACGCATTCGGGTCGCCCGAAAAGATGACGTCGGCGCCGGCTGCTTCGCCCCGGCCGGCGGTGAAATCACCCCCTTTGATGACCAGGCGGAACTCTTCGTCCCCCAGACGCAGGCCGATCGTGGCGTTCATGTCCCCAATGCGGCTGCGGTCGATCATTGTGCGCATCGACAGGATCACCGATGCATTGCTCATCGGCATGCCCGGCTGCATCGTGGGGGATCGGCACGCCCAGCGGCCAAGCACCTGGAACAATATCTCCGACTCGCGACCCCATTCCGTCAGCTCATAGATCTGGCTGGCTGCCGGCGGCGGCAGGCGCCGGCGAACAAGAATGCTGGCGGCTTCCAGTTCTTCGAGCCTTTGCGTCAGCACGTTGGCGCTGATTCCGGGCAGGCTGCCGCGCAAATCAGTGAAGCGCTTGGGGCCAAGTATCAATTCCCGCATGATCAGCATGGCCCAGCGATCACCGATCAGATCCAGTGCATGGGCTGTCGCACACCCGTCTTGATAAGCCCGTTTCTTCACAGTGCAATCCATTGGTTATTTTTTATAACTTGATAGTTGTTAAATATAATATAGAAGTTCATAAAGTTCAAGCCGATGAGTCGGCGCGGCCATCAGGCAAAATGATCCCCAAGGAGAAGTGTGATGCCTAACACCCCCGCTCCAAAGATGATTTTCGTCAACCTGCCGGTAAAGGACCTGGCTGCCTCAATCGCATTTTACGAAGCGGTCGGCGCGGTCCGGAACAATGATTTTGCCGACGACAGCGCGCAGATGATGAGCTTTTCCGAAAATATCCACGTCATGCTGCTGACGCATGAGCGTTTCTCCGGCTTTACGCCGCGCAGCATTCCCAATGCCCATGAGACGGCGCAGGTGCTGCTTGCGCTCAGCGAGGCGAGCCGGGCGGACGTCGACGGGACAACCGACAAGGCGCTGGCCGCAGGCGGGACGGAGCCCAATCCCCGGCAGGATCATGGCTTCATGTATGGCCGCAGCTTTGCCGACCTGGACGGTCATATCTGGGAAGTGACCTGGATGGATGTGGAAGCGGCGCTGGCGATGAACAAGGAAGCCGCCGCCTGAACTCTGCCTTGTCCTGAGGAGAGAGACAATGAGCTACATGGATGGTTTCGTGATCCCCGTACCGAGGGGTAACAAGGAAAAGTACAGGGAGGTTGCGGCTTATGCCGCGCCGATCTTCATCGAACATGGCGCGCTGAGGGTCGTGGAATGTTGGGCGAGCGACATCAAGCCCGGCAAGGTCAACGACTTCCGCACCGCCGTCATCGCCGAGGAGGGTGAGGAGGTCGTCTTTTCCTGGATCGAATGGCCCGACAAGGAAACGCGCGACACGGGTGCGGAGAAGGTCATGAAGGATCCGCGAATGCAGCCGAAGGAAGGGGAAGACATGCCTTTCGTCGGCGCGCGGCTGATCTATGGCGGGTTCGAAGTGCTGATCGACGCCAAGGCTTGATGGAGGCTGCGATGACTGATCTGAACGGCAAATTCTTCTGGTATGAATTGATGACCAGCGATCCGCAGGCGGCGATCGCCTTCTATGGCGATGTCGTAGGCTGGACCGCGCAGCCCTTTGGCGGGGAACGGACCGACGATCCCTATCATGTCCTGTCGGGCAGCGCGGGGCCGATGGGCGGGATCATGTCCATTCCGGCGGAGGCGAAGGATTGTGGCATGTCGCCCTGGTGGGGCGGTTATATCGGTTCGGCCGATGTGGACGCGGACGCAAGGCGGCTGGCCGAGGCCGGCGGCAGCGTGCAGCGTCCGCCGGAGGACATTCCGGGCGTGGGGCGCTTTGCGGTGATGAGCGATCCGGGCGGCGCGGTGTTCATGCTGCTCAGGGGTTCCAGCCCGGACGGGATGAAGCCGGCACCGATGATGGCGAACGGCCATGTCGGTTGGCATGAGCTCTACAGCGGCGATTTCGCTGCCGATCTGGCCTTCTACACGGGGCAGTTCGGCTGGGCGAAGGGCGATGCCATGGATATGGGGGAGATGGGCAGCTATCAGCTCGTCTCTCAGTCCGGCAGCGCTGATTTTCAGGGCATGACCGGCGGCATCATGCCGCGTCCCCCGCAAGTGCCGGTGCCGCTATGGCTGTTCTACTTCGCCGTGCCCGACATCGATATGGCGCTCGAGAAGGTGAAGGCTGGCGGCGGGACCGTGCTGAACGGACCGATGGAGGTGCCGGGCGGCGCCTGGATCATCCAGGCCGCCGATCCCCAGGGCGCGATGTTCGCGCTGGTGGGCATGCGCTCCGGCGCGGCATAAGGGAGAGGAACCATGTCGAAGATTTCACCCTGCCTGTGGTATAACGGGCAGGCAGAGGAGGCTGCGCGCTTTTATGTGTCGCTGTTCGGGGGAACGGTCGATTTCATCAGCCGCTATCCCGACGATAATCCCAGCCCCAGTCCGTTCAAGGGCGGGGACGTCCTGCTGGTCGAATTCACCCTGTTCGGCGACAGCTACCAGGCGCTGAACGGTGGGCCGGAATTCGGCTTCACCGAGGCGGTGTCGCTATCCGTCGCCTGCAAGGACCAGGCGGAGATCGACCGCTACTTCGAAGCCTTGACCGCCGACGGCGGTTCGCCCGGACCATGCGGCTGGCTGAAGGACAAATATGGCCTGTCCTGGCAGTTGGTGACGCAGGAGATCATGGACCTTTACAAAACCGGCGACGGACCGGGCATCCAGCGAATGATGGCGGAGATGATGACCATGCAGAAACTGGATACCGGCCGGATGAAGGCGGCTTTCGAAGGGAAATCGGCATGAGCGCGGCGGAGTTCGAATTGTCCGTGACCTGCCATGTCGCCGCCCCGCGTGAAATTGCATGGAAGGTATGGACGGACCTCAAGGACCAATGGTTCTGCCCGAAACCCTGGCGTGCCGAAGTGATTGAGGAGGATCTGCGGCCTGGCGGGCGGAGCGCGGTGCGCATGTTCGGTCCCAATGGCGAGGATACCGGGCCGATGGAGGGCATCGTGCTGGAGGTGGTGCTGCAGGAGAAGGTGGTGACGACCGACGCCTATGCATCCGGCTGGATACCGCAGACGCCCTTCATGACGGCGATCTGGAGCTTCGCCGACGAGGGCGAGGGCACACGCTTCACCGCCACTGCGCGTCATTGGGATGCCGAGACGATGACGAAGCACGAGCAGATGGGCTTCCACCCCGGCTGGGACCAGATGGCCGAGCAGTTCAAGGCCTTGTGCGAGACTTCGGCGGGAATGGCTTAGATGGGTGGGAAGCGGACCGTCGGATTTTGGGTGCAAAGCGACGATAGCTGACGTAGCTACGTGACGATGCCTGTAAGCCTTGGCATACGGATTTTATGGCAACATCGCTTTTCCAAAACGTTCCGCTCAAGGCCAAAGTCATTGGCTGGGGGATTATCTTCATACCATTTGCCGCATTGGTTCTTCTTGGAATAATGTTCCTGCGTCCTGAACCCATCGACCAACGGCTAGGCGATGTTGACAAAAGATTTCAGCCATAGGCGCACGGCGGCGAGGTTAAGGAAGCTGGCGAAGGAGAGCGCGGTCTTGTCATAGCGGGTGGCGATGCGTCGCTGGTTTTTCATGACCCCGAACATGCGCTCGATGCGGTTGCGGTCTCGATATCGCCGGAAATCGCATGGGGCAGGATCGCGGCGGTTTGCCTTGGGCGGGATGATGGGCAGGATATTGGTCATGAGCAGTTTTGCCCGCAGATCGTCGCCGTCATATCCCTTGTCGGCCAGCAGCGCTTTTGGCTTGGGCGCAGGCATAGCCATCAGGTCGTCAACGGCCTTGTAGTCCGAGACTTCCCCACCCGTGAGGACAAAACCAAGAGGGCGGCCGCGATTGTCACAGCGGGCGTGGACCTTGCTCGTAAAGCCGCCGCGTGATCGACCAAAAGCCTCCTTATGAGTCCCCCTTTAGCGCCCGCTGCCGATACATGGCCGCGAACCGTGGTGCTGTCGATCATGTGCTGCCAGTCGTCAGTCAGTCCCAGATCGACCAGCGTTTGCAATAGCGCGTCCAAGACGCCTTGTTCGGCCCAGCGCCGGAACCGAACATAGACCGAGTTCCACTTTCCATAGCGTTCATGCATGTCCCGCCAAGGGCAGCCTATCCGCAAAACATGCAGCATGCCGTTGAGAAAGAGGCGATTGTCACCCGCTGGCCGTGCCCACCGGCCGCGTTCGGGCGGCAGAAGTCCGCCGATCACCGCCCACTCTTCATCCGACAAATCGCCCCGAAACATCGCTGCCCCAAAAAAGCAGCCTTGAATCAGAACTCAGCCCAAATGAAAACCTCTTTTGTCAACATCGCCTAGTGTGGGGATGCTATGTTGCCGACGGTTCCCCACCCCTCGATATTCGCAGGGATACGATTTACATTATCGAGCCTGCCCGTCGCACATTTAGCTATATCGCCGAACCTTCCAAGACGAGCTATCAGTTAAATGTGCGACCTGCATTGCTGCTGACACGTGAACCGACCGGGCGCTATGAATTCTCTCCTACGCGAGGCGACGGCTATTTTTGGCCGTTGCTGCCCACCCCCGGAAAGAACAGAGATCGGGTAAGGCATCCCGGTGAATATGCTGGGCGCATCGAAATTGCCGCTGATGGGGGAGGGGTAGTATATTCTCGAACAAGCGATGTTCGTGCTTGTCTCCAATAGTCCGCTATTGAGAAGGCTTATTGCCCTGTTTAGCGACCGACAATGGTCGTTAGCCGACTATATCAGCATCCGTCCGCCCCATGAAAAAGCAACGGCATAGAAAAAGAGGGCGGCGAAAAAATAGCCTGCTGTTGATAGACGGCTCGGCCCGACTTCTACGGAACTGGGTCGTGTGTGAAATGCTCCCAGTGCCACGGGGAACCATGCGGCGATCAATGCGGCGGCAGCGATTTGGGTCTGCCAACCTCGCGCAGAAGCATCGACCCATAGGAAGCCTATATAAGCTAGAAGCGAGGCCGGAATTAGCAGGGCCAGATAAATCAACCAGCTTAATCTGAACCAATTCCGCGACGGCGGCGAGGAGGTTGGATCTGTCATATTCCAATTATCCGCGATCCCGCCAATGTCTGCAACGGAGATCACGTCGATGGGCATTGAGCGTCCACAAATGGTCGATCTCAGCCATGCGCTAAATGCGGTGAAGCAGCGTCGTAGTCGATCGCCACAATAGATACAGAGCACTGCTGAGAAAAACTATGCAGCCTCCGAGCATCAGGCGTGCCGTGATCAGGCCCGGACCGTCGCTCACCCCTACCGCCAAGATAGAATAGAAAGCGGCGACGCAGCTACCAACGAACAAAAGGAGTCCACCAATAAAGGCCACTTTTGGAAAACGGCCTATCAAGCTGTGCACTTTCAGCATGGGCAATTTATGTCCGCTTTAGCGTTGCAATTCAAGCCGAGCGGGCGGCGAGTTTTGGTCGAAATGCGCAGCCAACCTGTCGATGCACAGAAAAGGGCGCCCGGACCGCACCGGGCGCCCTTCTTCGGCTTTTTAAGGGTCAGGCCTTGTAAACCTTGCCCACTGCTGCGCGGAACTTCGCCATGTCGTCTGTCGAACCGACGGTGACGCGTGAGACGGTGGGCCAGATCGCCCAGTTGCGCCCGATCTGGACCTTTTCCGGTGTGGCGATCAGTGCGGCCTGCATGTCCTTGGCCGGCTTGGTCTTCCAGTCCACCATGAACATGTTGGCCTGGCTGCCAGGCTGCACCTCTATGCCGTTGCTGGTGAGCCAGGCGATGGTTTCCTCCCGGTTCGCGATCATTTCCTGACGCCGCGCCTTGATGAGGCCAGCTTCGGGGTAGACTGCATTGCCGCAGGCCATGGCGGTGATCGACAGGCCGCCGGCCGTGGGGCCGAAGAGGCTGATGCGTTTCTGGATTTCCGGGTCCGCGAAGGTCAGTCCCAGGCGCACGCCCGCCATGCCGAACAGCTTGGAAAAGGTCCGCATGACGATCAGGTCCTTGCGGCCCGCCACCAGCTTCACCGCGCTGGGCGCTTCGGAGAAGTGGATATAGGCTTCGTCGACCAGCAGGATCGAATCCTTGGGCTTGTTGGCGAGCAGCCATTCGATGTCGGCCAGCGGGGTCACGGTGCCGGTCGGGTTGTTGGGCGAGCAGATATAATAGAGCCCGGCATTGGGATTGGCGGCCAGCATCGCCTTCACGTCATGGCCCTTGCCGACGGCCTGGGGCGCCTTGGCAATGGGGGCCTTCAGGTAATCGGCCGTGCGCCAGGCGGATTCGAAGGTCGGATCGGCGGTGACAAGGCCCCTGGTGGGAGAGCAGAAAGCCGCTACCGTGCTGACCAGCGGGCCACCGGAGCCGGGCCACAGCATGATGTGTGATTCCGGAATGCCTTCCACCTTGGCGACGGTAGCGATCAGGTCGCCCTTGTAGTTATCCGGATCGTACCAGTTGCCGACGGCCGCGGCCCTGGCGGCGGCCTGCACCCCCGGTTCGAACGGGCCGGTCCAGCATTCGTTGGCGCCGATGCGCACCGCGCCCTTCACTCCGCGCGCGGCCTGCTGCTGCGCGAAGGCGGGCTGGACCAACATGTTGCCGGCAGCCGCGCCGGCAGCCATCAAAGCGGAAATCTTGCCAATGGTGCGACGGGAATAGCCCCGTTCGAGCAGGTCTTCGCGGGCGTCCTTTTCCAACATCATGGTCATGTCTGTCCCCTAGTTTTGCACGACTGCGTATATTCAACCGGGGGAAACGAAGGAGGCGGCGCATTTCCGCAATGCGCCGCCTCCGTTTTCGGGGAAATAATGAGCCGCTGTGCTTGATCAGGCTTTCCAGACCTTGTCGACGGCGTCGCAAAAGGCCTTCATCTCCTCGGTCGAGCCGACCGAGACGCGCGACACGTTTGGCCAGATCGGCCAGTTGCGCCCGATCTGCACCTTTTGCGCAAGGATCGCGGCCTGCATTTCCTTCGCCGGCTTGCCCCAGTCGACCATGAACATGTTGGCCTGGCTGCCCGGAATGACCTTGATCCCCTTCTTTTTCAGATGCGCGATGGCCATTTCCCGGTTGGCGACCATTTCGGCGCGGCGGGCCTTGATAAGGTCGGCCTGCGCCACCGACACCGTGCCGCAGGCGACGGCCGTCATCGGCAGCATCGCTGTCACCTGCCCGCCGTCATAGCGCATCATCTTTTGCATGATCGCCGGGCTGGCGAAGGTCAGTCCCAGGCGCATGCCCGCCATGCCGAACAGCTTGGAAAAGGTCCGCAGGATCAGCACATCGTCGCGGGTTGCGGCCAGTTTGGCGGCATTGGGACCGTCGAACCAGTGGATATAGGCCTCGTCGACGACGAGGATCGCGTCCTTGGGCTTGTTGTCGGCCAGCCACTGGATGTCCGCCAAGGGTGTCATCGTGCCCGTGGGATTATTGGGCGAACAGATATAATAGACGCCCGCATTGGGATCGGCGGCCAGCATCGCCTTCACGTCATGGGCATAGTCCTTGGTAAGCGGCACCTTCGTCACCTTTGCGCCCAGCCAGTCGCCAGTGCGCCAGATGGCTTCATAGGCAGGGTTGCCGGTGACGATGCCGCGGGTGGGGGAGGCATAGGCGACGGCGACGCGGCTCAACGGATCGCTGGAGCCCGGCCAGGCGGTGATATGCTCTGCGGGGATGCCCTCCACGGTGGCGACCGCAGCGAACAGCTTGGCATGCTCATCATCCGGTTCGTATCGATTGCCTTCCCGTACCAGCTTGAACGCGGCTTCGGCGGCGACAGGGAAGGGGCCGGTCCAGCATTCATTGGCGCCGATGCGCACGGCACCCTCGACCGGCTTTGCGGCCTGTTGCGCCATGGCACCGGTGACGCGCAGGGCTGCCGCGCCTGCACTCAGCAGGGCGGCGACCTTGCCCATCTGGCGGCGGGAATAGCCGCGGTCGATCAGATCCTGTTCGAACGCCTTCGTGTCGATTTCTGCCATATGCTCGTCTCCCTGACTCGCTGACCAACCAAGATTTTACGACCGTAAACGAATTCGCTTCCTCTTTCCGCCATGGGCGGGGAAGGAAATTGGATGGAACCGCGCATATTCGCCTTGGAAAGCGGACGTACGATCTGTTAGCGCTTGGTATATGCTCAGCACGCCCGCCGCCGCCGCCCGCCAGATCCTCGTCCGCCTGCAGGAAGTCATGGCCGCGCGCACCAGTGCGCAGGCGAAGCTGAACAAGGTGGTGGAGATCATCGGGGAATCGCTGTCGAGCGAGGTCTGCTCCATCTATCTGGTGCGCGAGGGGCTGCTGGAGCTGTTCGCGACCCGGGGTCTCAAGCAGGAGGCCGTCCACGTCACCCGCATGGCGATGGGCGAGGGGCTGGTCGGCATGATCGCCACCAATGTCGAGACGCTGAACCTGGACGAGGCGGCCTCGCACCCCGATTACAGCTATCGGCCGGAAACGGGGGAGGAACTGTTCCACAGTTTCGCCGGCGTGCCGATCGTGCGGCGGGAGCGCGCCATCGGCGTGCTTTGCGTCCAGCATGTCGAGCCGCGCCGCTATGAGGAAATCGAGATAGAGGCGCTGCAGACGGTGGCCATGGTGCTGTCGGAGCTGATCGCCAATGCGGAACTGGCCGATGACGGGCCACTGGACAGCAGGGTTCAGGACACGGGTCCGTCCGTGCTGCACGGGTTGCAGCTGGTGATGGGCATGGCGCGCGGCCATGCGGTGTTTCATCAGCCGCGCGTGCATATCGAACATACCGTCGCCGAAGATACGGAGGCGGAGCGGCAGCGCGTCATTTCCGCCTTCACCAAAATGCGCGAGCAGATCGACCGGATGACCGGCACGGCCGAGTTCGGTACGGAGGGCGAGCATCAGGAGGTGCTCGAAACCTACAAGATGTTCGCCTATGACGAGGGGTGGATCAGGCGGATCAACGAAGCGATCGACAGCGGCCTGACCGCCGAAGCCGCGATCGAGAGAGTGCAGCAACGCACGCGCATGCGCATGCGCCAGATCGACGATCCGCTGTTGCAGGACCGGATGCACGATCTGGAGGACATGGCGAACCGGTTGCTGCGCATCGTTTCGGGGCAATTGGGGACTGCGGCGCAGCTGGGCCTCAGGCAGGATGCCATCCTCATCGCGCGCAACCTGGGGCCGGCGGAACTGCTGGAATATGACCGGCGGCGGCTGAAGGGCGTCATCCTGGAGGAAGGATCGCTCACCGCCCATGTCACCATCGTCGCGCGCGCCATGGGCGTGCCGGTGCTGGGCCGCGTGCGTGACATCCGCCATCAGGTCAATGAGGGTGACCTGATCCTGATGGACGTCGCGGACAACAACTTGCTGATCCGGCCGACGCCCGACATGGAGGAGGCGTTCGAGAACAAGTTGCACGTGACGCAGAAGCGGCGGGCGGAATTTGCCGCGATGCGCGACCTGCCGTCGGTCACGGCGGACGGACAGCGGATCGAGTTGATGGTCAATGCCGGGTTGCGGGAGGATGCGCAGGCGCTGGACATTGTCGGCGCGGACGGCATCGGCCTTTTCCGCACGGAATTCCAGTTCCTGGTTTCCGCGACCTTGCCCCAGCGCGAAAAGCAGCAGCGCCTTTATCGCGACGTGCTGGACGCGGCGGGGGATCGTCCGGTTATCTTTCGCACTGTCGACATCGGCGGCGACAAGGCGCTGCCCTACATGGCGCGGGACGGCGAGGAGGAACTGGAGGACAATCCGGCCATGGGCTGGCGCGCGCTGCGGCTGGCGCTGGACCGGGACGGGCTGATGAAGGCGCAGGCCCGCGCGTTGCTGGAGGCGGCGGCAGGCAAGACATTGCACGTCATGTTCCCGATGGTGTCGGAACCCTGGGAATATGAGCAGGCTCGCGCGCTGGTCGAGCATCAGCGCGAATGGCTGATGGCCCAGAAGAAGAAGCTGCCGGTATCGGTGCGCTATGGCGCCATGCTGGAGGTGCCCGCGCTGGCAGAGGTGCTGGACCTGCTCCTGCCCCGGGTCGACTTCCTCTCCATCGGCACGAACGACCTCACCCAGTTCCTCTTTGCCGCCGACCGTGCGCATCCGCGCCTGGCGGAACGCTATGACTGGCTCAGCATAGCGATCTTGCGGTTTCTCGACAGGGTGGTTCGTGCCTGCGAGGCGCAAGAGGTGCCGGTAGGCGTCTGTGGTGAAATGGGTGGGCGCACGCTGGAGGCGATGGCGCTGGTCGGGCTGGGCGTGCGGCGCCTGTCGATCACGCCGGCCTCGGTCGGTCCCGTCAAGGCGATGATCCGCTCCCTCGACGCGGCGAAGCTGCGGACGGTGATGCGCAAGTTGCTCGACGAGGGTGTGACGGATGTTCGCTCGGCGCTGGTCGACTGGGCCGGGGAACATGCTATTGAATTGAATTGAGAGGATTGTGGCGACACATCGGGCCGGTGCGGCGTTGACAATCCCCGTCCCGCAATGAGACAAGGCCGGCCTTCAAGGATCGCGGAGCAGCATGTCAGAAGAAGCTGAACAGGAAGCCGGCGTCGCGACGCCGGAACGGCTAGGCACCCCGGGGGCGCGACTGCGTGCGGCGCGAGAGGCGCAAGGGCTGTCGATCCAGGACGTCGCCACCCGCACCCGCATAGCGCAACGGCAACTGGAGGCGATCGAGCGGGACGATTATGCCGCCTTGCCCGGCATACCCTATGCGGTCGGCTTCGCCCGCGCCTATGCCCGCGCCATCGACGTGGATGAGGTCGCGATTGCCGCCGACGTGCGCAGCGCCGTGCATAATTCGGATATGGGCAGCGTCCGTTACGAAGCGTTCGAGCCGGCTGATCCGGCGCGTGTTCCGTCCCGCGCGCTGGCTTGGACGGCCGCCGCCATCGTCGTGATTCTGATGGCGGGCTTTGCGGTGTGGCGCATGCAGGTCATGACCCCGCCGACGGGCGAGGAAATCGCGGCGCAGCAGGCGCCGGCACCGACCGCCGCCCATCCTGCCGCTGGCGCGCCCCAGGCTGCGCCGGTGTCGCAGACCGTGCTGTTCACTGCCAATGACGATGTGTGGCTGCGCATCTATGACGAGGCTGGCGAGCGGCTGAAGGACGGCCTTATGAAGAAGGGCGAGACCTTCACGCTGCCGGCCAATGCGCGCAATCCGATGATATTGACCGGCCGGCCGCAGGCGCTCACCGTGACGGTCGGAGGGAAGCAGATCGCGCCGCTGGGGCCGCCGGACCGGACCATTGCCGACGTGCCGGTCAATGCCGAGGCGCTGCTCGCGCGTGCGGCGCCGACTGGCGGGGCGACGACGCCGGCACTGGCACCGGCGCCTTCCACCCGGACGGGCGCCGGGCATGCGGTTCCCGCTGTGTCGCCCACGGCTCCGGCGGCGCCAGCCGCATCGGCATCGCCCGGCATGGCTCCAGCCGAGACTGCTCCCGCCCAGACCGCTCCTGAGGATTAAGGCGTCGACTTTACGCCAACGGCTTTAGGCAAAGTCTCGCTTTACCGGGCGGGATAACGCCTTATGGTTACGGATGGAGAGCGGCCGGGATGCGCCGTATTGCATTGAAGAAGTTCAAGTCGGGGATCATCATGCGTAACGCCTTTTTCGCGACCTCTGTACTGGTGCTGGCCGCGCCCGTCGCGGCCCAGAATGTCAGCGTCGATGTGCGGGTTGACCGGCTGGAGAAGGAAATGCGCGCCGTGCAGCGCAAGGTGTTTCCCGCCGGCGCGCCGCTGGAGGCGGAAATCACCCGCCCGGCGACGCCCGCCATCATGCCCGGATCGCCTTCCTCAACGCCGGTGGCCGACCTGACGGCGCGGGTGAGCGCGCTGGAATCGCAACTTGCCTCTGTCACCGGTCAGGTCGAGGAAAACAGTTTCAAGCTGAAGCAGTTGGAGGAGGCGTTCAACCGCTACAAGGCGGAGCAGGAAAGCCGCGCCGCGCCCGTTGTCGTACCCCCGGTCTCCGCACCCTCGGCTTCTGTTGCGCCTGCTGCGGCATCCAGCCACCCCGCGCCTCGCCCCGCCCCCAGCGGCGCAAGCGAGGAGCGCAAGACCGCTGTTGCCGCGATCGAGCGGCCTTCCAGCGGCAATGAGGCGGACGATGCCTATAGCTACGGTTTCCGCCTATGGGACGCGAAATTCTATCCGGAGGCGCAGGCGCAGCTGAAGGCGACGGTCGACAAATATGGCAGCAGCCCGATCGCCAGCAAGGCGGCGAACCTGCTGGGCCGCGCTTATCTGGACGATGGCAAGCCGGCGCTCGCGTCGGTCGCCTTCTATGAAAATTATCAAAAGCGTCCCAAGGGCGACCGCGCGCCCGACAGCCTGGCCTATCTGGGCGAAGCGCTGATCCAGCTCAAGAAACCGGCTGACGCATGCAAGGTCTATGCGGAACTGGAGCAGGTCTATGGTGCGACCCTGTCGACCGGTCTGCGCGGCATGATGGACAAGGGCCGGACCAGGGCCAAGTGTACCGCCTGAAGCGCGGATGAGTGAGGGCGATCCCGTCGACGAGCTGATCCGGGCGATTGCTTCGCTGATCGGGGAAGACGGCGCCGCCCGCTTCGGCGTGGCGGTGTCGGGCGGTCCGGACAGCATGGCGCTGCTCGACATGGCGGGAAGGGCCTTTGCCGGGCGGGTCGAGGCCGCGACGGTCGATCACGGTTTGCGCGAAGCATCCGCCGCCGAGGCCGCGATGGTGGCGGACTGGTGCGCGCGGGCGGGGATCGTCCATACCACGCTGCATCCTGACGGCGCGGTTCGGGGCAATGTGCAGGGCTGGGCGCGGGCACAGCGTTATGCGCTGCTGGAGGGCTGGCGGGTGGCACGAGGCCTGGACTGGCTGCTGACCGCGCATCACGCCGATGACCAACTCGAAACACTGCTGATGCGCCTCAACCGGGGATCCGGCGTCAGCGGGCTGGCGGGCGTGCGGGCGCGGCAGGGTGTGGTTCTGCGACCGCTGCTGGGGATGCGCAAGGCGGCATTGTTGGCCTATGCGCGTGTGCGCGGGCTGCCTTATGTCGATGATCCGTCGAACAGCGATCCGCGCTTTGACCGGGCGGCCTTGCGAGCGGAGCTGGCGGGGGTCGAATGGATAGATGCCGAGGCGGCGGGCCGCAGTGCTGCGGCTCTGGCGGAGGCCGAGGAAGCATTGGAATGGATGGTGGATGATCTCGCTGCGCGTCACCTGTCGGCCGAAGGAGAAGGGCTGGCGCTGGATCGCACCGATCTGCCGCGCGAATTGCTGCGACGATTGCTTCTGCGGATGGTGAAGCGATTGCAGCCTGACGCCTCGCCGCCCCGAGGGGACGCCGTCGATCGCCTGATCGAAGCAGCGCGCCAAGGACGAAAAATGAGTGTTGGGCGCCTGGTGTTGAAGGGCGGATCCCGATGGACGCTAACCGTCGCGCCGCAGCGGCGATGGCAATAGCAATAGAGGATCGTTACGGAAAGGTTCCACCGCTTGGCGCGTCCGGCGAACCATCTGTCGATTTGTCCGCGCAAAATGACCTTTCCTTAACGCCTATGCTGGTTAATGAGGCCAGTTGAGCGTGGGATTTTTCGATTCATGTTTGAATTTGCAGCGGTGACCTATGGCCTGCTGGCCAGCGTCATTCTTTCGGCAGCACAGCGCAATCACCGGATGGAACGGCCCCATCCGCCAATGTTGCTCTATACAGGGTATATGCTCTGCGGTCTTTCCGCAGGGGTCGCGGTGATCCTGGCCTATATCGCCTTGTCGCAATTTGTCGGCGGCTGACCGGAGAGGTCGCGCGCTTGCGATTTTGCTGCGGCATCCTATCTTGCCGGGTGAAAGAGAGTGGTGAATGAACGACGAGAAGGACCCGCAGGGTAATCCCTGGATCAAGAGCGCGATGATTTGGGCGGGGGTAATTGTCGCCCTGCTGCTGTTCGTCTCCATGTTCGACAGCCGCACGGCGTCGACCGCCGGCACGGGCATCGCCTATTCCGAATTCCGTGCCAAGGTGCAGGAAGGCCAGGTCAAGGACGTCGCCATCGCCACCGACCGGATTTCCGGCACACTGAGCAGCGGCCAGAAATTCAGCACCGTCCCGGTCAACGATCCGGGGCTTACCGGCCTTCTGGACGACTATAATGTAAAATATTCCGGACAGGCGGAGGAACAGCCGAGCTTCTGGATGATCCTCATCTACCAGTCGCTGCCATTCCTGTTGATCCTGGGCATTGCCTTCTTCGTGCTGCGCCAGATGCAGAAGGGCGGCGGTGCGGGCGGCGCGATGGGCTTCGGCAAATCGAAGGCCAAGCTGCTGACGGAGAAGCACGGCAAGGTGACGTTCGATGACGTCGCCGGTATCGACGAAGCGCGCGAGGAGCTTCAGGAAATCGTCGAGTTCCTGAAGGACCCGACCAAGTTCGCGCGGCTGGGCGGCAAGATTCCCAAGGGCGCGCTGCTGGTCGGTTCGCCTGGCACCGGCAAGACGCTGCTGGCCCGCGCGATCGCGGGTGAGGCGGGCGTGCCCTTCTTCACCATTTCGGGTTCGGACTTTGTCGAGATGTTCGTCGGCGTCGGCGCCAGCCGCGTGCGCGACATGTTCGAGCAGGCAAAGAAGAATGCGCCCTGCATCGTCTTCATCGACGAAATCGACGCGGTCGGCCGCCATCGCGGCGCTGGTCTGGGCAACGGCAATGACGAACGCGAGCAGACGCTGAACCAGCTTCTGGTCGAGATGGACGGCTTTGAGGCGAATGAGGGCATCATCATCGTCGCGGCGACGAACCGCCCCGACGTGCTGGACCCCGCGCTGCTTCGTCCGGGCCGCTTCGACCGGCAGGTCGTGGTGCCCCGTCCCGACATCGAGGGCCGCGAGAAGATCCTGGCTGTTCACATGAAGAAGGTGCCGCTGGCGCCGGACGTCAATCCGCGGACCATCGCGCGGGGCACGCCGGGTTTCTCCGGCGCGGACCTCGCCAACCTCGTCAATGAAGCCGCGCTGATGGCGGCTCGTCGCGGCAAGCGCCTCGTCGCCATGGACGAGTTCGAGGCGGCGAAGGACAAGGTCATGATGGGCAGCGAGCGCCGCTCCATGGTCATGACCGACGATGAAAAGAAGATGACCGCCTATCATGAGGCGGGCCATGCCATCGTCGCGGTCCATGAGCCGGCGTCCGACCCGATCCACAAGGCGACGATCATCCCGCGCGGCCGTGCGCTGGGCATGGTGATGCGCCTGCCGGAGCGGGACAGCTACAGCTACCACCGCGACAAGATGCACGCGAACATGGCCGTCGCCATGGGTGGCCGCGTGGCCGAGGAGATCATCTTCGGCTATGACAAGGTGTCTTCGGGTGCGTCGGGCGACATCCAATATGCCACCAAATTGGCGCGCGACATGGTTACGCAATGGGGCATGTCCGACAAGCTTGGGCCGCTCCAATATGAGGAGCAGCAGGGCGAGACTTTCCTCGGCTATTCGCAGAGTCAGCGCGTCCATATGTCGGACGAGACGGCGAAGCTGATCGACAAGGAAATTCGGGGGCTGGTCGAGCAGGGCTATGCCCGGGCGCAGGAAGTGCTGAGCGGACACGAGGATCAGCTTCACCTGCTTGCCAATGCGATGCTGGAATATGAGACGCTCTCGGGCGACGAGATCAAGACGTTACTCGAAAAGGGTGAGATCACCCGCGACGACGGCACGACGATCAAGCCGTCGGTGATCCCGGCGGCGGGATCTTCGATCCCGAAAACGCGCCGTCGCAAGGGGCCTTTCGGCGATCCATCGCCTGCTGGCGCTTGATCCCACCTCTATATTCGGAAAGGCGCTGCCTGAGGGCGGCGCCTTTTTTGTCGGATGCAGCCGGCTTTGGGCTGGAAGAGCGGTCCTCAGCCGTCCGCCCGGCTATGCATGAAGAGTGGGCGGGAACCGTGCCGGATCCTTTTTCACTCCCGCCCCGCGCGAATGGCGGCGCCTCCGGCAAAGGGGGTGATCGCTACCAGCAGCAATGACGTGGCGCCCAGGAATTTGAGCGCCGCACCGCTGCCATCGCCCAGCGTCCCTGCGCCGAAGATCAGAAGCGGCACGGCAAGCGGCAAGGCCAGCAGCCCCGACAGCGCGCCGCTGGAGCGCAATCCTGCCGTCAGCGTCGCGACCAGCAATCCCAATGCCGCCAGCGCGGGCGTGCCGATCAGCAGTCCCGCTTCGAGCAACCCGATGGTCGTTCCGTCGAGCTTCAACAGCGCAGCCGCGGGCAAGGTCGCGACCATCAGCGCCGGTCCAAATCCCAGCCAGTGGGCAATCAGCCTGGCAAGCACGACCGTCTCTTCCCCGATGCCGCGCAGCGCCAACTGGTCAAGCACGCCGGCGTCGCGATCCGGCGCCACCAGCCGGTCCACTGGCAGCAGACTGGCGAGCAACGCCGCAATCCACAGCATGCCGCCGCCGCTCCGCCGCAACAATGCCGCGTCCGGACCCACGGCAAAGGGATAGAGGCTGGCCACCAGCAGCAGAAAGGCGACCGGCAGCCACAGTCCGGCGGATTGCCAGGATTGCCGCAAATCCCGCGCCGCCAGGGTCAGGAGGATGGTCATGCCTCCTCCTCCATCGCCCAGACATGGTCCTGCATCTTCACCATGGCGGGGCTGGCCAGCGGCAAGGGTTGGTGCGATGCGGCCACGACGATCCCGCCATCGGCCAGATGTCGGGTCACCGCTTTTCCCAGCAGGTCAAGCGCCGCCTCGTCAAGTCCGTTGCCCGGCTCGTCGAGCAGCCAGATGGGTGCGCCGCTCGCGATCACGCGCGCCAGCGCCGCCCGTTTCCTTTGTCCCGTCGACAGCAGGCGCACCGGCACCTGGCTGAGAGGTTCCAGCGCCATTGCCGCCAATGCTGCATCCAGGGCCTCCGGCGCTGTTGCATCCAGCCGCGCCCAGAAACGGAGCGCCGTTCCAAGTGGCTGCTCCGTGTCCAGGGCCAGCCTTTCGTCTGTAAGGGCTACCCGGCCCTGGCGTTCGACTGTCCCGGCGGTCGCAGCCAGCAGGCCGGCGCAGATGCGCATCAGGCTGGACTTGCCGATGCCGTTCGGCCCCTTCAGCAACGCACTGCCGCCCGGCTCCAAGCTGAGGTCGACGTCGCGGAACAGCCGCCGCCCGCCCCGCGCGCACGCGACGCCCGACAGGTGCAATCCCGCCGGGCTCATAGCGTGACCATATCCTCCAGCACGTGCATGTCGAGGTCAGACAGGCCGAAATGATGGCCGATCTCGTGTACGACGACATGGGTGATCAGCATGTCGAGCGGCACGCCGGTTTCGACCCATTCGTCCAACAATGGGCGACGGAACAGGTGGATGGTCGGCGGCAGGTCGCCGGTCTGTGCCCTTTCTCCGACCGGGCGCCCGGTATAAAGGCCGGTCAGGCCGAAGGGATCATCGATCTCCATCTCCTTGAGCAGCTTGGGATCGGCAAACTCCTCCACGAACAGCAGGACATTGGAAAGGTGCGAGCGGAACGGCTCAGGCAATCGGGAGAGAGCCCCCAGCGCCAGGCTTTCAATATCCTCGCGCGTCGGCGCAAATCGGGGCTGTTGACCGGCATCGTCCATAAGGGAGACATAAAGCATGTTCCGAATCGTCTGCAAACCGCCGACGCACCGGAAAATGGGTTAATGCCGCCGGAAAATGGAACGGCGAGGCAGGGGATGAATGGATGATTGCGAAATTGGACGGAGAGGAACGCGCGCTGGCGCTACGGAACCTGCCGGATTGGACGCCGGTGCAGGATCCGGACGGCATTCGCCGCCTTTTCACCTTCAGGGACTTCTCCGCGGCGTTCGGCTTCATGACGCGCGTGGCGTTGCTGGCGGAAATGGCGGATCACCATCCCGAATGGTCGAACGTCTACAATCGCGTCGAGATCCTGCTGACCACCCATGACGCGGGCGGTCTGTCACGCCGGGACATAGACCTCGCCGCCCGGATCGATGCCCTCTTATAGACTCTATTGGGAGGCATTGCCCTCGATCCGGTCGTCATAGCCGCTGAGGGCCGACATGACCGCCGGATCATCGGCATAGCGGTGACGCAGGAGCGACAGTCGCGCATCGGTGCCGGTGCAGAGCGCCGCGATATTGTCCTGCAAATAGGCAAGCCGTTCCGCGTCATAGGCCTCCTCACCGCGAAAATGGTCGCAACTGTCGCGGTCGACCATGAATCGCGTTACCTCGTCCGGAAAGGGCGTGGGATCCGCCGTGCCGTCCGATGGCGGCAGGTCGGGCACATAGGGCGGCGGCGGGATGTTGACCACGGACGGCTTCATCGGCAGCGGGCGCAGGGTTGATGCGCCGGCGGCCGCGATTTCCTTCCGCGGTCCACTGTCCATTTCACCATGGCGCGAAGGCGCGGGGTCGAGCTCGGGCGATGCGGGCAGGGCGGCCGGATCCTGTTCGCGCTGTGGAGGGCTGTCCCCGGTGAGAAGGGGGCCGGCTGCGAGACCTGGCGCGGATGGTGGTCCGGCTTTCGCGTTTGCCCGTCCCTCAGGGTCGGGAGAACAACCGGCAAGCAGGGCCAGCATCATCATCGGAAACAGCACCTTGCCTGCGTTCACCCGATCTCCTCTCTCAAGCTGGCGATCAGATCGGCGACATGGTCCAGCCGCTCTTCCTCTTCGTCGAGAATCGCCATGAAAGCGGTTCGCCTATATTGATCCACTGCTTCCCGGGAAAGACGGTTTGCCGCAGGACATGCTGAAATCACGATATCCAGCAGCCGCTCGACCCCGTGCAGACGTCCCCAGAGATAGTCGTTTTCCCGATAGGTGCGGCTGAAAAAAGCGCCGAAATTATTGAACTCTATGCCCTTGAGCGTTGCTTCTGCGCCGCCAGGGCGGATGGCGCTGCAATCCTCCGGCGAAATGCGGTCGACCTTGACCGGATCATATTCATCCATCCCATGGCCCTGCAGCAGCGGCAGGGTGGCAATGTCGTAAAAGGGGAAGCCAAGATAGGCGAGCAGCATCGTCCGCCGCGCTGCCTTGGGCAGTGCGGCCAGGGCTTCGGCCAATATCATGTCCGCCGCTTCGTCCCGTTCGCGGAGGCCGCGGAGTTTCGCCACCGCCTCCAGCGCCGCGCCAGCATCGCTGGGCACCTGGCCGGCCGCCGCCTTGATCTCCCCATTGTAGAAGTCGGTGCCCTCGCATTCGGTATAGTGCGACAGGGCGGCATAGATGGCGTCGTGCATCTTCTGGATGGCGGGGTCGGCGGCGGCCGCCTCCACCTCCACCTCCACCTCCAGCGTCTCGGCCAGCCGCCGGGCGAGGAAGCGCAGGCGCCGGATGCGGAAGGACAGGTCGTGCAGGCGGAAGAAGTCGACCGGCGCAGAGGCGGGGCCGACATCCTCCGTCAACTGGTCAGCGCCCATGGCACGCACATGGCTCCACAGGGCCTGGCGATAGCTTTCGCGCATCAGGGCGCTTTCCTCCCCGCTCAGGCGGAACAGCAGGTCGGCCAGATCCTCGACGATGCCGGACAGCTTGAGATGGCCATAAGCGGGAAAGGCGAAACCGGCGGAACTGGCCGCCCGCTGCTGCGCCTTGTTGCGCCAGGCGGAAAGCCGTGCCGGCGTCGGCCGGTCGAGGAAGAGCATACCGCCGATGGCGCTTTCCACCTCCGCCTCGATCCCTGGTCGCAGCGCGTTCAAAATGCGCACCATGCGACGGATACGGGCACTGTGGCGGTCGATCGCCTCCAGATTGTCCCGGATCGGCTGTTCGCGGGGAATATCGCTCAGGGCGCCGAAGATCGTGCGGAAGAAGCCGGGCAGCGGCGCATCCTGGCCCGATGCTTCCTCCGCCTCGCCGTGTCGGTTGAGCTGGATCGAGCGATGACCGGGCTTGGGATCGATATAGACGAAGCGCCGATCGACCTCGCGACGCGACGGCCGGTTCCTGAGCGCGCCGATGGCCTGCGCGAAGGGAGCGTTGGCCAGCACCGAGCCGTCGATCAACACCGCGTCCTCGGCACGGCCGCGCGCCGCATGACGGGGAAGGGCACGCGCCAGAAAGGCGTCGCGCGTCGGCCAGGCGCGATGGCGGCGTTTCAGCACCCGATCCAGCTCACGCACAGTGAAGGGCGGAAAGGCGCCGGGGAAGCTGGCAGTGGCTCGGGCGGCGAAGACCAGTTCGGCCGGGTCGGCAAGATTGCGTCCGTCCCGACCGTGGGCGCGAAAGCCGATGGAGAGCCGATGCTCCGTCTCCACCACCTGTGGCGGGCTGTTGAGGTTCAGGCTCTGGGGATGGCCTTCGAAATCCGTGACAGTGACGAACAGGTCCAAAGGATGGCCGGCGGGCAACAAGGGTGGACCGCGCCCGGTCGCCTCCATCGCGTCGAAGGCATCCAGGATCATGGCGGTGAAGATTTCCCCGCCGAAGGGAGGCTCGAACCACCGGGAGCGGATGAAGTGCGACAGCTTGTGTCGAACCTCCTCCCGCGTGTCAGGCGCGACGGTGCGTTCGACCGTGTCGCCCGGATGCCGCGCCGCCATCCAGACGAGCGGCGTCGCCCAGAATTTGGTGATCCGCCGCGCCGGTCGGGCATCGGGATCGAGCAGCTTTTCCACATCCGCATTGTCGAGCCACATGTCGGTCAGCGGGTCCAGCGACTGGCCCGTCTCAATCGCCTGCGCCAGGAAGATGCCGTTGATGCCGCCGGCGCTGGCCCCGGCGATGATATCGGGCATCACCCGCAATTTGATGCCGCAGGTCTTTTCCAGATCCTCCAGCAACTGACGATAGACTGCCTCGCTGCTGTTGCCGGAGGGGACGCCGTCATGAAAAGCCCGGCTGGCGCGGGCCAGGTGCCAGATTTCCTTGGTGATGCCGTGCATGTAGACGGCCAGGCTGATCCCGCCATAGCAGACCAGTGCGAGCCTGAGTTCCCGCTCTTTCATGGGGCGGAGAGTTGCAGAGCAAGGGCGGCTTGTCGAGGGGGTGTAGGTGGTGAGGCGCCTTTGCCCAACAGGTTCGTCACCCCAGGTTGAATTCCGCCCAGATCGGCAGATGGTCCGACGCCTTGCGCGCTGAAGCGCTTTCGTGCACGCCACAGTCGACCAGCTTCAGCCGCTCGCAATGCATGATCCGGTCGAGCCTTGCTACAGGGCGCCGCGCGTGGAAGGACCGACCGCAGGGCGCGAAGCTGTAATGCCGCGCGAAGTCGGCGAGGCAGCCGCGCTCCGCGCTCCATTCGTTGAGATCGCCCATCAGGACCGTCGGCATCGGATCGCCCAGATGCGCGGCATGGATCACGGCGGCGGCCTGCTTGCGCCGCCATAGTCCCGACAGATCGAGATGCATGCCGAAGATGCGCAAGGACGCCTGGCCCAGCGTCACCTCCGCCATGGTGGCGCCGCGCGGTTCCAGGCAGGGCAGGTGCAGCACGTCGTGCGCGCCCACCTCTGCCTCCTTGCGCACCAATATGGCGTTGCCGTGCCAGCCCATCGAATCGACCTGCACGTTGAGCGGCACGGGCTTATAGGGGCTGATGCTCTCAACCAGCCAGTGCGGCAGCGCGGCCGACCGGACACCGAAGCGCCGGTCGGCCTCTTGCAGGGCTATGATGTCCGCATCCAGTTCGTTCAGAACGTCGATCACTCGTTCGGGAACCCGGCGGCGGTCGGTGCCTATGGCCTTGCGGATGTTGTAGCTTGCGAGGCGGACGGTCTTCATGACGAAACAATGCGCCACTCCGCGCCCGGTTTCCACGGGAAGATGCAAAGAGGATTTGTGTTCCGCATATGTTCTGTTATGCGTGCGCAATGGCCAAGGCAAAGCGCAAATTCGTCTGTCAGCAATGCGGCACCGTTTCGGGCCGGTGGCAGGGGCAGTGCGACGATTGCGGCGAATGGAACAGCATTGTCGAGGAAGCTGCGGAAACCGTCTTTTCCGCCCGTCATGACCTGCATAGCGGGGGCAGGGCGCTGATGCTGGTGGGGCTGGACGACAAGGTGGAACTGCCGCCGCGCACCACCACCGGCATAGCGGAGTTCGACCGGGCACTGGGAGGCGGCATCGTCTCCGGTTCGGCCACGCTGATCGGCGGCGATCCCGGCATCGGGAAGTCGACGCTGCTGCTGCAGGCCGCCGCCCGCATTGCATCTGCGGGGCACAGCGTCGCCTATATCAGCGGGGAGGAGGCATCGGACCAGGTGCGCCTGCGCGCGCAGCGGCTGGGGCTGGGCAACGCGCCCGTGCAGCTTGCCAGCGCCACTTCCGTGCGCGACATTTTGACGACCCTGGGCGAAGGTGCACCACCGGCGCTGCTGATCATCGATTCGATCCAGACGATGCACAGCGACCTTATCGAGGGCGCGCCCGGCACGGTGAGCCAGGTTCGCGCCTCCTCGCAGGAGCTGATCCGCTTTGCCAAGCAGCGCGGCACGGCCCTGATCCTTGTCGGCCATGTCACCAAGGACGGCAGCATCGCCGGTCCGCGCGTGCTGGAGCATATGGTCGACACCGTGTTGAGCTTCGAGGGTGAGCGGAGCCATCAATATCGCATCCTGCGCGCGATCAAGAACCGATTCGGCGGCACGGACGAGATCGGCGTCTTCGCCATGGTGGCGGAGGGGCTGGAGGAGGTTGCCAATCCCTCCGCCCTGTTCCTCACCCATCGCGACGAGAATGTGACCGGCGCGACCGTATTCCCGGCGCTGGAGGGAACGCGCCCGGTGCTGGTCGAGATTCAGGCGCTGGTCGTCCGTCTTTCCAGCGGCGCCACGCCCCGTCGCGCCGTGGTGGGATGGGACAGCGGGCGGCTCGCCATGGTGCTGGCCGTGCTGGAGGCGCGCTGCGGCCTCAGCTTCTCTACCTGCGAAGTCTATCTGAACGTCGCGGGCGGCTATCGCCTGTCGGACCCTGCGGCCGACCTGGCGGTTGCGGCGGCGCTGATGTCGGCCCTGTCGGAGCGTCCGGTGCCCGCCGATGTGGTCCTCTTCGGGGAAATTGCTCTGTCTGGCGAAATCCGGCCGGTGGCCCATGCTCCGCTCCGATTGCGCGAGGCGGCCAAGCTCGGCTTCAATCGTGCCTTTGTTCCCGCCGCCGTGGCTGACGGCGTCAAGGGCATTTCCGTGAGCGGTTATCGCGCCCTTGCGCAACTTGTTGACCAGATGCTCGGCCGCGGATAGCCAACAGCGCGATGAACGCGATCGACATACTCGTCCTGCTGCTGATCGGCGGCTGTGCCATTTTCGGGCTGATGCGTGGTTTCGTGCAGGAAACCCTGTCGCTGATCGCGTGGGTGCTGGCGATCTTTGCGATCCGGCTCTTCCATGCCTCGGCCACGGAACTGGTGGCGCCCTTCGTCGGCAGTGTGAGTGGGGCGGCTGTGCTGGCCTTCGTTCTGGTCTTCGGCATCACGTTCGGCGCTGGCAAGATGCTGGCGCACGCGATTGGCCGGCGCACGCGGCAGTCGATTCTGGGACCTGTCGATCGGGTTCTGGGCGCGGGCTTCGGCGCGGTCAAAGGCCTGATCGGCGCGACGCTGGTGTTTCTGGCGTTCAGCCTGGTTTATGACACTTTTTACGGCAGCGGCGCGCGACGCCCCGACTGGCTGTCGGATGCCCGGACATATCCGTTGCTCAATGCCAGCGGTCAGGCGATCAGCGAATTCGTGGTGGAGCATCGGGCGCGCAAGCCATCCGCTTCGGACTAGGCGGTCTGAACGCGCGCCGCCGTGACGCCCGTTTCGCAATGCTGTCCGTTCCGCCTGCGTATTGGTGGAAACTTTCGGTTCTGCTCATCCGTTCATCGGGTAACAGCAACGCAAGGAGATTTCCGATGGGCGAGATGACCGACAAGGTGAAGGCCGCGGGCAACAAGGCCGCTGGTGCGATCAAGGAAGCTGTCGGCCGCAACCAGCGCGATCCTGACCTGGTCGCGGAGGGGCAAGCCCAGAAGGTCAAGGGCACGGCGCAGGACATCAAGGGTTCCGTCAAGGGCGCTCTTGGCGACAAGATCTGAACCAAAGTCCATGAATGTTACATAGAATGGCCTCGCCTTTTTGGCGGGGCCTTTTACTGTATTATTGACATCATACACCTCTTGCTGCTTCACTTGGTGGGCAAGGGAGTTCAGGGACATGTTGGATCGACGGTCGATAATCGCGGGCGGGACGGCTTCGCTCCTGTGCGCGACTGGATTGCGCGCGCAGGTCCTGCCGCCGCAGGGTTTTGCCACGCCGTCGGGAACGGTCCCCTTCGCGCCCGAGGTGTTCCGCGAACGCCGTCGCCGGGTGATGGAGGCATTGAAGGACGGGGTCGCCGTCGTCCATGGCGCGGGGCCGGTGGAAAGCAGCGCGGCGGTGGCGCCGCCCTTCGTGCAGGATGGCGATTTTGCCTGGCTGACTGGCATTGTCGACGAGCCGGATGCCGTCCTTGTCATGGCGCCCGCCGAACGCACAATCAGGGAATGGCTGCTGCTGCCGTCGCGCGATGTGGAGTCGGAGCGCTGGGAGGTCGAGCGCTTGCCGCTGGGCACGGAACTGGAGCGGCGCACGGGCTTTGCCAGGGTTTCGCGCACCGGCGGCCTGGGGAGCCTGGTCACCACCCTGGCCGAGCGGTCCAAGACGCTGCATTTCCTGGGGCCGATCGTCAGCGCATCGGCGCCCGTGCCCAAGGCGCTGGAGCTCTATGGCAGGGTGATGCAGCGCGTGCCGGGCGTTTCGATGAAGGATGACAGCGCGCTTCTGCCTTCGCTGCGCATCGTCAAGGAAGCGCGCGAACTGGAGTTGATGCGCAAGGCGATGGCAGCGACGGCGCGGGGTCACATCGCCGCGATGAAGCAGGTGCGTCCCGGCATGACCGAACGGCAGTTGAAGGCGATATTGGAGGAGGGCTTCCGCGCCGGAGGCGGCGAGGGGCTGGCCTATGACAGCATCGTCGCGACCGGGCGCAACGCGGCGTCGCTGCACTATACGGGCGGCAGCGGCGTGATCGGCGAGAAGGACCTGATCCTGATCGACGCGGCCGCCTCCGTCGGGGGTTATGCCTGCGACGTGACGCGCACCTTCCCCGCCAGCGGCAGGTTCACCGACGAACAGCGCGCATCCTATGAACTGGTCCTCGCCGCGCAGGCCGCCGCCGTCGCCAGGCTGAAGGCCGGGGTCTATTATGAGGATCTGGTCGAGGCGGCGAAGGACGTGTTCCGGAAAGCGGGGCGGGTGGACGATTTCACCCATGGGCTGGGGCATCTGGTCGGGCTCGACGTCCATGATGTGGGCGACATGTCGAAGCCGCTGCCCGCCGGCGCGGTCATCACCGTGGAGCCGGGGCTGTATGTCCAGTCCGCCAATTACGGCATCCGGATCGAGGATCTGTACCTGATCACGCCGACCGGATCGCAGCGGTTGAGCGAAGGCGTGCCGCGCAGCATTGCGGAGATCGAGGCGGCGATGGCGCGATAGGCTGCCTCAACAAGGGCACGGTGTTCCTGCCCTGCCGTCATTCGGTGATCAGGGGGATGCGAGCCGTTCAGGCGGCGGGACTGGGCTCCTGCCTTCGCAGGAGCACGGCTTGCTGAAAGCCTGGGGGCCTAATCCTCTTCGGGGGTTGCCAGATAGTCCCGCACATCGCGTCGCAGCTCCCCGGCGCAGAGGTAGAGGGCGATGACATTGGGGACCGCCATCAGGAAGAAGCTGCTGTCGACGATGCCGACCACCCGGCCGAGGTCGATCGCGGCGGCGGGGGGCAGGGCGACGATATAGAGGATCTTGTAGGTCCATTGCGCCCTGGGGCCGTTGCCGAACAGATAGCCCCAGGCCTGAAGGCCGTAAAAGCCCCAGGCGACCAGCGTCGAATAGGCGAACAGCACCACCACCACCGCGAGCAGCCAGGGGAAGGAGGGCGACACCTGCGCGAAGGCGGCGGAGGTGATGGCAATCCCCTCCAGCCCGCCCTTCCATGTGCCGGCCACGACCAGCGCCAGCCCGCCCAGGGCGCAGACGACCATCGTGCCGAGCAGCGGTTCTAGCAGGGCGACCAGCCCCTCCGACACCGGATGCCGCACGCGCGCCAGGCTGTGCGCCATCACCGCCGATCCCACGCCCGCCTCGCTGGCGAACACGGCGCGCCGCATGCCGGCGACGAAGGCGCCGACCGCGCCGCCGGTCGCGGCCTGCCCGTTCCATGCGCCGTGCCAGATGTCCGCCAGCGCGCCCGGAATGGCGGCGGCATGAAGGATCAGCACGGTCGCCACGCCGACCAGATAGACCGCGACCTTGAGCGGGGTCAGACGTTTCGCCACTTCGCCCAGCCAGGCCGCGCCGCCCAGCGTCACCAGCGCCACCGCGCCCGCCAGCATCGTGCCATAGGCCCAGCCATTGCCGAAGCCCGTCACTACCTTCACCTGCGCGAAGCTCTGGTTGACCTGAACCATGGGGATCGCCCCGAACAGCGCGAAAAAAGCGTAGAGGCCGCCCAGGATCAGCCCGGCCCTGGGCCAGCCGCGCGCGGCGCCGACCGCCTTCAGCACATACATCGGCCCGCCATGCACATGGCCCTGCGCGTCGAAGACGCGATATTTGAGGCCCAGCGTTACTTCCGCCATCTTCACCGTCATGGCGAACCAGCCGATGATGAACATCCAGAGGATCGCGCCCGGCCCGCCCATTGTCAGCGCGACCGCGACGCCGGCGATATTGCCGAGGCCGATGGTGCCCGACAGCGCCGTCGACAGCGCGCCCCATTGGCTGACGTCGCCCTTCGCCTCGCCCGCATGGGGCTGCACCTTGAGGATGCGGAGCGCCCGGCCCACGGCCGTCAGGTTGGGAAAGCCGAGCCAGATGGTGAAGAACAGCATCGGCAGCGCGAGGTAGAGCACGATCAGTTCGATCTGCGTGCCCAGCACCGGCACCTTCATGAAGACCGCGCCGGAAAGGGCGTCGACCGCTGCATTGAATCCGTCCATTCGCAAGGGGATGGCCGGTCCCGGCTGGAAAGTCGAACAAAGATTGCTATGGGAGGGTGAGAGCTTCACCGCTGGGCGGGCAGGGACGATGAGCAGGAAATATTTCGGTACGGACGGCATTCGCGGGCGCACGAACCAGTGGCCGATGACGGCCGAGCTGGCGATGAAGGTCGGCATGGCGGCGGGCAAGCATTTCCAGCGGGGCACCCATCGCCACCGCGTGGTGATCGGCAAGGACACGCGGCTGTCGGGCTATATGGTGGAAAATGCCCTGGTCGCCGGGTTCACCGCGGTCGGCATGGACGTCGTGCAGTTCGGGCCGATCCCGACGCCCGCCGTGGCGTTGCTGGCCCATTCGATGCGCGCCGACCTGGGCGTGATGATCTCCGCCAGTCATAATCCCTATTTCGACAATGGCATCAAGCTGTTCGGTCCGGACGGATACAAGCTGTCCGATGAGGATGAACTGAAGATCGAGGCGATGCTGGACCAGCAGATTCCGCTCGCCGCATCGCAGGACATCGGCCGGGCCCGCCGCGTGGAGGATGCGCGCGGCCGCTATATCCATGCGGTGAAGTCGAGCTTTCCGGCGGAACTGCGGCTCGACGGACTCAAGATCGTGGTCGATTGCGCCAATGGCGCGGCCTATCAGGTCGCGCCTTCCGCCCTGTGGGAGCTGGGGGCGGAGGTCGTGGCGGTCGGCGTCACGCCCAACGGCATCAACATCAACGACCAGTGCGGATCGACCGCGCCGCTGCTGTTGCAGGAAAGCGTGGTGTCGGCGGGCGCGGACATCGGCATTGCGCTGGACGGCGACGCCGACCGGCTGATCGTGGTGGACGAGCATGGCACGATCGTCGACGGCGACCAGATCATGGCCCTGATCGCGGGCAATTTCGCGAAGGCGGGCACGCTGCGCGGCGGCGGGCTGGTGGCGACGGTGATGTCGAACCTGGGGCTGGAGCGTTTCCTGGCGGGGCAGGGCATGGCGCTGGAGCGGACCAAGGTCGGCGACCGCTATGTGCTGGAACGGATGCGCGAGGGCGGCTTCAATGTGGGAGGCGAGCAGTCGGGACATATGATCCTGTCGGACTATGCGACGACCGGCGACGGCACGGTCGCGGCGCTGCAGGTGCTGGCGGCGCTGGTGCGATCGGGCAAGCCGGCGAGCGAGGTGCTGCACCAGTTCGATCCCGTGCCGCAATTGCTGAAGAATGTCCGCTTTTCGGGCGGCAGGCCGCTGGAGCATGAGGATGTGAAGCGCGTCATCGCCCAGGCCGAGGCGGAACTGCAGGGCAGCGGGCGGCTGGTCATCCGTCCTTCCGGTACGGAGCCGGTGATCCGGGTGATGGCGGAAGGCGACCGGGAGGAACAGGTCAGGGATGTAGTGGAGCGCATCTGCGACGCGGTGGCCAGGGCGGCGGCGTGATGGCGTCGCGTTGCGGTCGTTCCCGCCGGCGAAGAGAGGACGGACGAGCGGCGGGTGCGGATCATGCTTGAGATGCGGCCCGATTGCGAGCGTTGCGGCGTGGACCTGCCCGCCGATGAGCCGGGCGCGTTCATCTGTTCCTTCGAATGCACCTATTGCGCGTCCTGTGCGGAGGCGCTGGACGACCGCTGCCCCAATTGCGGCGGGGAGTTGATGGACCGGCCGACCCGGACGGGCGACGCGCTGAAGCGGCATCCGGCGTCGGCGGAGCGGCGTTTCAGGGCATGACCGTCGCGCGCGTCCTGATCATCGCCGGGTCCGACAGCGGCGGCGGGGCCGGCATCCAGGCCGATATCCGCACCGTGACGCTGCTGGGCGGTCATGCCATGACGGCGATCACCGCGATCACCGCGCAGAACACGCTGGGCGTGCAGGGCGTTCACCCGGTACCGACCGACATGGTGATCGGGCAGATGGAGAGCGTCATCAGCGATATCGGTGTCGACGCGGTGAAGATCGGCATGATCGGATCGGCGCAGACCGCCGCGGCGGTGGCGGAGCGGCTGGCGATGCTGGAGGGCGTGCCCATCGTCTTCGACCCGGTCATGGTCGCCAGCAGCGGTTCGGTGCTGGCCGATGAGGCGACCGTGGCGGCGTTCGAGAGGCTGATGGCGCTGGCCACGGTGGTGACGCCCAATATCCCGGAACTGGCGGCGCTGGGCGGGGAGGAGATCGCGATCCGCTTCGCCACCCATGTGCTCGCCAAGGGCGGCCATGGCGAGGGGCCGATGCTGACCGACCGGCTGATCGGGCCGCGCGGCGTGGTGAAGGCGTGGAGCAATGCGCGGATCGACACGCGGCATAGCCATGGCACCGGCTGCACGCTGGCCAGCGCGATCGCGACGGGGCTGGGCCAGGGATGGGACATGATCGACGCGATCGAACGGGCGCGCAAATATGTGCGGGAGGCGCTGGCGCTGGCGCCTGGGCTGGGCGGCGGACATGGGCCGATGGGCGCGCCTTTCGGATTCCATGACCATGCCTGATTTCGCCCATGAACTGCGCCATCATCCCGGACTGGTCGCCGGGGTGGACGAAGCGGGGCGGGGGCCGCTGGCCGGGCCGGTGGTGGCGGCGGCGGTGATCCTGCGGCAGGAGGATTGCCCCGACGGGCTCAATGACAGCAAGCAGCTCAGCGCGGCGAAGCGGGCCGTGCTGGAGGGCCAGATCAAGGCGCGGGCGCTGTGCTGGGGCCTGGGGGTCGCGTCGGTCGAGGAGATCGACAGCCTGAATATCCTGTGGGCGACCATGCTGGCGATGACGCGGGCGGTGGAGGCGCTGACCCATGATTGCGCGCATGTGCTGGTCGACGGCAATCGCTGTCCGCAGTGGCGATGGGCTTCGACGGCAGTGGTCGAGGGCGACGCCAAATGCCTGTCGATCGCGGCCGCCTCCATCCTGGCGAAGGAGGCGCGCGACCGGATGATGATAGAGGCGGCGGCGGTGCACCCGCATTATGGCTGGGAAAGCAACAAGGGCTATGGCAGCGCCCGGCATCTGGCCGCGCTGCGCGAGCATGGGCCGACGCCGCTGCACCGCAGGAGCTTTGCGCCGGTCGCGCAGTTGAGCCTGCTCTAGGGGATCGTTGCAGCGGCCCATCCCGTTCCGATACGGGGAAGCGACATGCGGGGGCTGGTGCCGGCCGGTCTTATGGTTAAGAAGGTGTTTATGCGCGCCTTTCCGACCTTCCTGCTGTTGCTGATCCTTGCGGTTGCGCGGCCTGCGGGGGCGCAGGAATCGCTGGGCCCGGGGGGGTATAGCTGGCTGGAGGAGGGGCCGTTTGGCGGGCCGCTCTATCTGGTCATCAGCATCGAGCGGCAGCGGGTGCATGTCTATGACGGTGACCGGCTGGTCGGCATCGCCAGCGTGTCGACGGGGATGAAGGGGCATCGCACGCCGACCGGCGAGTTTCCCGTCCTGCAGAAGCGGGAATGGCATCGGTCCAACATCTATTCCAACGCGCCCATGCCCTTCATGCAGCGGCTGACCTGGGACGGGATCGCGCTGCATGCCGGGCACAATCCGGGTTATCCGGCGAGCCATGGCTGTATCCGCCTGCCCTATGCCTTCGCCCGCAAGCTGTTCGGGATGACGCAGGTCGGAACGCTGGTCAGCGTGACGCCGGAGCGGTTGAGCCCGACGATGATGGTGGACGCGCTGGTGCTGGGCGATCCGGGCAGCGCCGTCGCCACCTTCACCCCGCAGGCGCCGGTCGCGCTGGCGCAGCGGGACGATCCGGTGGAGGGCGCGCCGATGCTGGAGGTGGATCCGGGAATATTCCGGTTGAGGTTGATGCGGCGTTAGGCCCGAAAGGGTGTGAGAAAGGCGGCGAGGCTCCTGTGAACCCCGCCGCCTTCCTGATTGCCGTCCTTGTGATCAGGCCGCTTCGGCGGCTTCCTCCGTCGCGGGGAGGCGGATGAGATAGTCGAAGGCGGACAGCGCCGCCGTCGATCCGGCACCCATGGCGATCACGATCTGCTTGTAGGGCACGGTGGTGCAATCGCCTGCGGCGAAGATGCCCGGCTGGCTGGTTTCGCCGCGCGCGTCGATCTCGATCTCGCCGCGTGGGGAAAGGGCGATCGCGTCCTTCAGCCATTCGGTGTTCGGGACAAGGCCGATCTGGACGAAGATGCCCTCCAGCTCGACATCATGCTCCGTGCCGCTGTTGCGGTCCTTGTAGCTGAGGCCGGTCACTTTCTCCCCATTGCCGTCCACCCTGGTCGTCAGGGCCGAGGTGATGATCCTGACATTGGGCAGGCTGGCGAGCTTGCGCTGAAGCACGGCGTCGGCACGAAGCTGGCTGTCGAATTCGATCAGCGTCACATGGGCGACGATGCCGGCAAGGTCGATCGCGGCTTCGACGCCGCTATTGCCGCCGCCGATCACCGCCACGCGCTTGCCCTTGAACAGCGGACCGTCGCAATGCGGGCAATAGGCGACGCCCTTGTTGCGATATTCCTCTTCGCCCGGCACGCCCATCTGCCGCCAGCGGGCGCCAGTGGAGAGGATGACGGTCCGGCCCTTGAGCGACGCGCCATTTTCCAGCACGACCTCATGATAGCCGCCTTCGGTCCTGGCGGGGATCAGCTTTGCAGCCTTCTGAAGGTTCATGATCTCGACTTCATAATCCTTGACGTGCGCTTCCAGCGCCGACGCCAGCTTGGGGCCCTCGGTACGGCTGACCGAGATGAAATTTTCGATATCCATGGTGTCGAGCACCTGGCCGCCGAAACGCTCCGCCGCGACGCCGGTGCGTATGCCCTTGCGCGCCGCATAGATCGCGGCGGCCGCGCCGGCGGGGCCGCCGCCGACCACCAGCACCTCGAACGGGTCCTGGGCCTCGATCTTCTCGGCCGCGCGGGCTGCCGCGCCGCTGTCGATCCTGGCGACGATCTGCTCCAGCTCCATGCGGCCGCTGGCGAAGGGTTCGCCGTTCAGGAAGACGGTGGGGACGGCCATGACCTTGCGGGCGTCGACCTCTTCCTTGAACAGCCCGCCGTCGATCGCGACGTGGCTGATGCGCGGGTTGAGCACGCTCATCAGATTGAGAGCCTGCACCACGTCGGGGCAATTCTGGCAGGAGAGGGAGAAATAGGTTTCGAAGGCGAAGTCGCCGTCCAGATCCTTGATCTGCTGGATCAGGTCCTGCGCCGCCTTGGAAGGGTGGCCGCCGACCTGGAGCAGTGCCAGCACCAGCGAGGTGAATTCATGGCCCATGGGCAGGCCGGCGAAGGTGACGCCGATGTCCGTGCCGGCGCGGCGGATCATGAAGCTGGGCACGCGCCTGTCATGACCGGCGGCGATGGTCACCTTGTCCGACAGTTCGGCGATCTCGTCCAGCAGGGTCTTCAGTTCCCGGCTCTTCGCGCCGTCGTCCAGCGACGCGACCAGTTCGATCGGCTGGGTGATGTTCGCCATATAGGCCTTGAGCTGGCCCTTGAGATTTGCGTCCAACATCTTCTGGTCTCCTTGGGTTGGGCGCGCCTATCCGGGGCGCGGCTAGAGCGCGTTGCGTCAAGTCCGAGTCATGCAGCGCGCGCTATGCTTTTGATGTCGCATCGTTTTTGCGCAAAACCGGTTCCCACTTTTGCGCACGATGCTCTATATCTTCGCCGGGATGGTGCGACCCGAAGGCCCGGCGTTCTTGCCAATGATCTGGCGGTATTGACGTTCCGTTTTCCTGCGAAGGCGGGAATTCGGCACGAAAGGGGACCGTGTTCCTGTCTTCGCAGGAAAACGCGGTTCCAGGATGGTCCGCCGGGCAGGGGAGAGCGTGTCTCGACCCAGCCCGACGAGACTCAAGGCTCTTAGATCTTGCCGACGAGGTCGAGCGACGGAGCGAGGGTTGCTTCGCCTTCTTCCCACTTGGCCGGGCAGACTTCGCCGGGATTGGCGGCGACATATTGCGCAGCCTTGACCTTGCGAAGCAGTTCGGTCGCGTTGCGGCCGACGCCTTCCGAGGTGATTTCCATGAACTGGATCACGCCTTCGGGATCGACCAGGAAGGTCGCGCGGTCGGCCAGGCCGACGCCCGGACGCATCACGTCGAAATTATTGGTGATCTGGCCCGACTGGTCGCCCAGCATGTAATAATTGATCTTGCCGATGGCCGGCGAGGTGTCATGCCAGGCCTTGTGGCTGAAATGCGTGTCGGTCGACACCGAGTACACCTCGACATTCAGCTTCTGCAGCGTCGGGTAGATGTCGGCCAGATCCTCCAGTTCCGTCGGGCAGACGAAGGTGAAGTCGGCGGGGTAGAAGAAGAAGACGGCCCACTTGCCCTTCACGTCGGCGTCGGTCACGTCGACGAACTTGCCTTCCTTGTAAGCGGTGGCGGTGAACGGCTTGATGGTCGTATTGATAAGCGCCATGGGCTTTCCAGTTCCTTTACAGGGGTTGCTGTTGCCCGACCCATGTAGGGAATGCGCGGGGTGGCGTGAAATTGGTTTTATTGGCCAGCTTGATTGATAAAAACGATCACTACCCGCGTCATTGATCGACTTGGCCATTTCTGGGCTTCGCCAGCACGTAATTCATCGCTTCCTCTATCATGCCGAGCGCTTCGGCGATCGTGAAGGTCGAGGAGTCGAGGCACAGTTCCAGCCACAGGCCGTCGATCATGGCGGTCAGCCCGATCGCGGCGATGCGCGCGTCGGGACGCGGGATCTGCGGCGCTGCTTCACGCAGCAGAACCTCCATGCGTTCGCGTCCCCCGCCATAGGTTTCGGCATGGGTGGCGGCGATCGCCGGATTGGTCTTGTTGAGGCTCCAGAAGGAAATCCAGGTCGCGAGCAGATTGGGGTCCAGCACGGGCGGCTGGAAGTTCGACCGCAGATAGGCCCAGAGTCGGTCACGCGGATCGGGTCCAGCCTCCGCCACGGCGCGTTCCATCGCGGCGGCGACCTTTTCGCCGACATCGCGATAGGTGGCCAGGATCAAGGCGTCGACGCCATCGAAATAATGGGTGAGCAAGCCCGCCGAGACGCCGGCATAGGCGCAGATCGCACGAACGGAAGTGCCGCCCACGCCCTTTTCCGCAAGGCAGCGCGCCGTCGCCTCTATCAGCGCCTGCCGCCGGAAATCAGCGGATTCGCGAACGAACCGTGCCCGTTCCGGGCGCACCTCAACCTTGTTCTCCATCTCTCTTCCCCGCCCATGATCCGATTTTCCCGCCGCAGCCGCTGACATGCGGCTCCGTCCCTTCCGGAAAAAATGGATCGAAGCCTCGCGTTCAGCGGTTTATCGGGTCAATTGCAAGGAGAAAGATGGATGAAACGCCGCAATCTGGGCCTGCTCCTGCCGCTGATGGCAATGGGAGCGCTATCGTCGGGCTGCACGAAGAATGTGGACCGGAACGAGGGAAATAATGTCGAGGCCCCGGAGGTTGAGGCGATCGCGGAGCCGGACGCCGTCGGATCAGCCGTCAACGAGTCGGCGAACCTGCCGACCGACGAATGGGTCGGACGGTGGAACGGGCCGGAGGGGCTATTCCTGGACATTCAGCCTTCGCCGGACGGCCGGCGCGGCCATTATGCGATCGCGAACCAGGACAATCTGGACCGGCAGGCGGATTATGCCGGCGTGGCCGAAGGAAAGACGATCCGCTTCATGCGCGACGGCAAGGATCTGACCATCCGTCCGGGAACGGGGGCGGAGACCGGCTTCAAGGATCTGGCTGGCCGGCAGGACTGCCTGATCGTCCTGCCGGGACGGGAGGGCTATTGCCGCTGAGGGATTATCCGGAAAGGCGCCTTGGCGCGGCCGTCGCGGCCCAGGAACCCGCCAGGAACCCGTCTGTGTGCTTGCGCATTTATGCCGCCGGGTGGCGTGAAGATGAGGAGGATCAATATGGCGGATTATCAGGAGCGTCCAGCAACGACCACGATCATCGAAAAGCGTGGCGGCGGCGGCACCATGATAGCGGTTCTCCTGCTGGTCGTGGTTGTGGCCATTGCCGCCTTCTTTCTGATCAGCAGCCAGAGCCGGAAGGACAACGCGGTCGAAAGCGCCGCCTCGCAGGTCGGTCAGGCGGCGAGCGACGTCGGCGACGCGGCCAAGGATGCGGCAGGCGCGGCCAAGGGCGAGTGAAGCCCTCGGCGGAACCGGCCGTCCGGCTTCATCCGCGTGGCTGACATGCAAAAAGGGCGCCCCCGATCGGGGGCGCCCTTTTCCAGGCCTGCCGTTGTCGGTTCAGCCCGAATTCTTCAGCCTTCGACCTTCACGTGCCGGGGTGCGGCCTCATTGAGGATGCGCAGGATCTTCTTGAGGGCGCTGGGTTCGTCCGTTTCCTCCATCGCCGCGAGTTCGCGGGCGAGGCGGCTGGACGCTGCCTCGAAGATCTGCCGTTCGGAATAGCTCTGTTCCGGCTGATCGTCGGCGCGGAACAGGTCACGCGTCACTTCAGCGATCGACACCAGGTCGCCCGAGTTGATCTTCGCTTCATATTCCTGGGCGCGGCGCGACCACATGGTCCGCTTTACCTTGGGCTTGCCCTTCAGCGTTTCGACCGCCTCCTCCAGCGTCTTGTTGGAGGACAGCTTGCGCATGCCGACGCCTTCGGCCTTGTTCGTGGGAACGCGGAGCGTCATGCGCTCCTTCTCGAAGCGGAGCACGTACAGCTCCAGCTCCATGCCTGCGATCTGCTCCTTTTGCAGCTCTATGACGCGGCCAACGCCATGCTTGGGGTAAACAACATAATCACCTACGTCAAAGGACAGCGCCTTGGCAGCCATTTGAAACCTTTCCATGTGTTCGGGGGAACGGTGGCATTCGCGTTGCAGGTGCGAAAAGACGCACCAGCCAGGGGAAGCGCGGCGCCACCATCATAACATCAGGCATTTGTCTCCGTAGCGGACGCGACCATGTCCACCTGTTGGTTCCCATTTATCAGATTCGTAACAAAATTGCCACCCCCGGACACAAAATCCGGGAGTGGGCGCGCAAGTTGACCGCTAGAGCTAGTCCTGGGCCGACCGGGGCCGGTCGCTCAGCTGCCGGTGCCGGGTTCCGCCGAGAAGAATTTCTCCAGCTTGTTTTCGATGCCCTTCATTTCATCGGCGTCCGCGGGCGCATCGCCCTTGACCGTGATGTTCGGCCATTCGGCGGAGAATTTCGTGTTGAGCTCCAGCCATTTTTCCAGGCCGTTCTCGGTATCGGGCAAGATCGCTTCGGCCGGGCATTCCGGTTCGCACACGCCGCAGTCGATGCACTCATTGGGATTGATGACCAACATGTTCTCACCCTCGTAGAAACAGTCCACGGGGCAAACTTCGACGCAATCCATATATTTGCAGCGGATGCAGTTATCGGTCACCACATAGGTCATGGGTCAACACTCTTGGAATTGAGACAATCGGCGCCTGCTATGCGCGGCCGGGGCGAAGGTCAATGAGGATATTTTTGGGTGGGCGTTAGCCGGGCTTGGCGGGAAGGATCATCGGGGCTCAGGCGCCCACGGTAAGTTCCTCATAACAGGATTGCGCTTCGGCCGCCGGGCCCCGGCGGCCGGGGAGCTGGAGGATGCGGACGACCCGGACGCCGCTGGGGTGGGGAAAGGTGATGAGGTCGCCCGCCCGCACCGGCGCGTGCGAGCGTTCGATGCGGCGGCCATTGAGGCGGATGTGACCGTCCTCCGCCATTTTCTGGGCGATGGAACGGCTCTTTGCGAGGCGCGCGAACCAGAGGAACTTGTCGATGCGCAGGCTGGGGCCGTGGGCCGGAACCAGGCCCGCGTCAGCCATTGCGGCCGAGCAGTTCGGCCAGGCCCGCAAAGGCGTTGTTGCCGGTGGGGGCTGGGCCGGACGAGGCGGCGGGGCGCGGCCCGCGGTCGTTGCGCGGCTTGCCCTGGGCCGGTGCGCCGCGCTTTTCACGGCTGGCGTGCTGTTGGTGCGCGCGGGCCTTCTGCCGGCCGCGGAAGGCCCAGTTGGGCCCGCCCTCGGCCGGCGCCTCCACGGCGCGGAAGCCCGCCAGGCGCATCAGTTGCTGGAAGGCATCCTCCGACAGGCCGAGCGAGACGATCTGCGGGCTTTGCGCGGTGAAGGCCTCGTTCTTTGCAATGGCCTCATGCGCGGTGCGGGCCATGCGTTCGGCCATGTCGATGCGCAGCATCTGTTCGCCAAAGCCGCGGAAGCCGGCGATGCGCGCGCCCATCTGTTCGGGCTTCTCGCCAGCCGGGATCAGGGTGAGGCCGGGGCCGGGCAGGGGCAGGCACGGCTTGCCCAGGCGCGCCGCCAGCAGGACAGCGCGCCAGCGTGCGGCGCCGGGCTTCAGCAGGCCGGGATGATAGATGTCGAGCACGCCGATATCGATGCCCGCGCGGCGCAGCAGATGGCGCTGGTCCTTGTCGAGATGGCCGAGCGCCGAATCGAGGTCGGTGCGCGCGATGACGCCGCCGGCATCGGCAAGCTGGGCAAAGACGGCGCGGACGACGGCGGGGACTTCCGGGTCGGAGGCGCTGGCCACCATCTTGGTGAGCGGCAGCAGATGCTTTTCCTTTTGCGCGTCCATCCACGCGGCGAGGCGGGCCGCCACCTGCTTCTGCACATCCTGGCCCAGCGCCAGAAGCGCGCGATCCAGCCGAATTTCCGGTGTCAGCAGCGTGGCGCCGCCGTGCAGCGTGGCCACCGGATCCCCCTTCCAGCCTATGCCGGGGGTCTGTCCTGCTTCGTCCATGAGCGCGAAATCAGTATCGGGTGCGCCCAGCAATTCGTCAGCCTTCACTCGCAATATCCTTCCAAGGCGCCGTTCAGCGGCCGCCAGCAGCATCTTCCTGTCCTGATGCCGGGTAGCGGGATCGACCGAGAAACGAAATCCGTCAAGTCGCCCGATCGTCTCGCCATCGACGCAGACTGTCCCATCCGGTTCGATTTCGACCGGCAGATTGGCCGCGCTCTGGCCAATATCCCTTAGCAGAACCGTGGTGCGCCGGTCCACGAAACGCTGCGTCAGCGCGGCGTGGAGGGCGTCGGACAGCTTTTCCTCCAGGGCGCGCGTCCGCTCCGCCATTTCCGCCGGATGGGCGAGCCAGTCGGCCCGGTGGGCGATATAGGACCAGGTTCGGGCGGCGGCGATCCGGCCGGACAGGGTGTCGATGTCGCCCTGCACCGAATCGAGTCGGGCAATTTGCTGGGCGAACCAGTCGCGGGGAATATGGCCCCCGGCACCCAGGCCGTCGTCCGACAGGAAGCGCCAGATGCGGCCGACGGCGCGGGCATGATGTTCAGCACCCAGCTTCTGGAAATCGGGCAGGCTGCACGCGGCCCAGAGGCGTTCGACCTGCTTCCTGCCGCGTGCCCGATCGATGACCAGCGGATCGTCGGCGAGCCGCTTGAGCACGGCAAGGTCGACCGCTTCGGGAGCGGCGCGCAGTTCGGGGCGGTCGGGTTTCTGCTCCAGATCGGAAATGAGGTGATCCAGCCTGTCGGTGCGGGGCGTGCCGTTGCGCCAGAAAAGCTGTTCCACCGGAGGGAAGCGGTGGGCCTCTATCGCCTCTATCTCCTCCGGCGTGAAGGCGGCGTCGCCGTCTTCATGGCCCAGGCTGCCGAAGGTGCCGTCCCGGTGGTGGCGTCCGGCGCGTCCCGCGATCTGCGCCATTTCCGCGACCGTCAGGCGGCGGGTGCGGCGGCCGTCATATTTGCGCAGCGAAGCGAAGGCGACATGCGCCACGTCGAGGTTGAGGCCCATGCCGATCGCGTCGGTGGCGACCAGATAGTCGACTTCTCCGTTCAGGAACATCTGCACCTGCGCATTGCGGGTGCGGGGCGAGAGCGCGCCCATGACCACCGCCGCTCCACCCCGGAAGCGGCGGAGCATTTCCGCCACGGCATAGACCTCCTCGGCGGAGAAGGCGACGATGGCGGAGCGTTTGGGCAGGCGGGAGAGCTTTTTCGCGCCGGCATAGCTGAGCGTCGAGAAGCGGGGGCGGCCGATGATCTCCGCATCGGGGACCAGCGCCTTCACCACGCGGCCGATGCTGGCTGAACCCAGGATCATGGTTTCCTCCCGCCCCCTTGCCCGGAGGAGGCGGTCGGTGAAGACATGGCCCCGTTCCGGATCGGCGCCGAGCTGGGCCTCGTCCAGGGCGACGAAGGCATAATCGCCGAGCCCGTCCTGCGCCGTTCCAGCCTGCCGGCCTGTGCCGATCGGCATCGATTCCGCCGTGCAGAGGAAGTAGCGCGCGCCCGGCGGCACGATCTTTTCCTCGCCGGTGACAAGGGCGACCTGCGCCGGCCCCTTCATGCCGACCACCCGGTCATAGACTTCCCGCGCCAGCAGGCGCAGCGGAAAGCCCATCATGCCGGAGGAATGGCCGCACATGCGTTCGACCGCCAGATGCGTCTTGCCGGTATTGGTGGGGCCCAGGACGGCGGTGAGGGGCGATCGGGCGAACTGGGCCATGGTCCCCGCTATGTCGGGCATGGATCGGGCAAGGGCAAGGGGGATTGGTCTGCCGGCCCCTTGCGCGGCACGGCCGGTCGCGGAAAAAGGGTTAAAAAAGGCGCGTTTATTTGACTTTAACCTTGCCCTTTTACAAAATTGCGGATGAGCGCGCGGCGGGGGTCGGGCGACATTTGCCCCGGGGGCCTGTTTTACCGTGTTTCATGATGGTCAGATCAATGCCCAGCAGGGTGGCGCCTCCGCGTCCCTGTGGCTGACTGACTCGATCCGCAACGGGGGGCCGGACCGGCGCGACTGGCGCGAGAAGCTGCGCGACTGGGCCGAGGATGTCGAACTGGTCCCCGACCTTGGCCAGCGGGTGGGAAGTTTCACCTGGTTCCGGGGCCTTGCGACCTGTTTCGGCTTGTGCGCGGCGGCGCTCTATCTGTCGCCGGGCTTTCATCCCTTGCCCGGCGAACGGCAGCCGCTGATGGCGGCCAGGCAGTTCGATGAAGTGCGCAGCCAGATGATCATGCCCCTGGCCCTGGGCGCGGACAGCGGGCGGCGCATGGGACCGACCGACGCGGTGCAACCGCTGCGCGAGACGCCGGAGCGGCCGCAGATCGAATTGCGCGCGCAGATCGGCGGCAGCGATTCGCTGTCACGGGCACTGGCGCGAGCGGGCGTGAGCAGCAGCGACACGGCGACGGTCACCAGCCTGATGGCGGGCGACATCGGCGCGGGATTGAAGCCGGGGACACCGCTGGACATCGTGCTGGGCCGGCGGGCGAGTCAGGACGTGCCGCGGCCTCTGGACAAGCTGGCTTTCCGGGCGCGGCTTGACCTGGGGATCGAGATTGCGCGGGTCGGCGGCGTGTTGCAGGTGCAGCGGACGGCGATCCATGTGGACGAGACGCCGCTGCGCATCCAGGGCGTGGTGGGCGAGAGCCTCTATCGCTCGGCCAGGGCGGCGGGGGCGCCGCCCAAGGCGATCCAGAGCTTCCTGCGCGTCGTGGCGCAGCAGGTCGATCTGGGTTCGATCTCCGCCGGCGACCGATACGACATCGTCACCGAATATCGGCGGGCCGACACCGGCGATGTGGAGGTGGGCGACCTGCTGTTCGCCGGGCTGCACCGGGCGAGCGGGCGCGGCATCGACATGCTGAAATGGACGCAGGACGGGCGGACCCAATGGTTCGAGGCATCTGGCGTGGGCCAGCGGCGCGGCGTGCTGTCGGCGCCGGTGGCGGGGCGCATGTCGTCCAGCTACGGCATGCGGCGGCATCCCATATTGGGCTATACCCGCATGCATGCGGGGATCGACTTCGCCGCCGCCTATGGATCGCCCATCTATGCCGCGACCGACGGCGTCGTATCCTATGCCGGGCGGCATGGCGGGCATGGCAATTATGTCCGGCTGGAGCATGGCGGCGGCCTTGCCACCGGCTATGCGCATATGAGCCGCATCGCGGCATCGCCGGGGCAGCGGGTGCGGCAGGGGCAGGTGATCGGCTATGTCGGGTCGTCGGGCCTGTCGACCGGACCGCATCTGCATTATGAATTGTACCGTAACGGGCAGACGATCAATCCGCTGTCGGTGCGCTTCACCACGACGTCGCAACTGGCGGGCAGGGAACTGGCGGCCTTCCGGACGCGGCTGGCGCAGTTGAAGAGCCTGCGCATCGGCCTGCCGGTGCAGGTGGCGCAGAAGACCGCAGGGCCGGCGGCGACCGGGAAATAGCTTTTCGTGGCGGACTCCCTCCGCTAACGGGCGGGAATGAACGCAGCGGCTTCCGACATCACCGCGATATTGCTGGCCGGGTCGCGGCCGATCCCTGATCCTTTGGCGGTGGCCGCCGGGGTTGCGGTCAAGCCGCTGGTGCCCGTGGCGGGGGAGCCGATGATCAACCGCCCGGCCCGTGCCCTGCTGGCGCATCCGGCGATCGGGCGGCTGGTCGTGCTGACGCAGGCGCCGGAATTGTTCGCCGCCGATCCCGCCACCGCCTGGCTGGCGGAGCATCCCAAAGTGCGGTTCGAGAAGAGCGGGGGCGGGATCGCGTCATCGATCATGGCCCTGCTGGATCGGGCGGATTTGCCCTTTCCACTGCTGATGACGACGGCGGATCATGTGCTGCTGGATGGGGCGATGCTCGACCAGATGGCAGGGCAGGCGTCCGGGGCGGACATTGCCGTGGCGATGGTGGAGCGGGCCACGCTGCTGGCGCGCTATCCCGGGTCACGGCGGACATGGCTGAAATTCCGCGATGGCTGGTGGTCGGGGGCGAACATCTTCTGGTTCGGCAGCATCAAGGCGCGGCCAGTGGTCGCCTTGTGGCAGGAGGTCGAGCAGGACCGGAAGAAGGGGTGGAAGATATTGTCTGCCTTTGGCCCGCTGGCCTTGCTGGGGGCGGTGTTCAGGATTTCCACGCTGCGGGGCGGGATCGCGCGGGTGGGGCGGCGGTTCGGGCTGGTCGCGCGGCTGGTGGCGATGGAGAAGGCTGAGGCCTGCATCGATGCCGACAAGCCGGATGACGTGCTGCTGATTGAGGCGATCCTGGCCCAGTCGGCTAAATAGATCTGCTACATGGAATTGCCGTGCTCCTGCCTTCGCAGGAGCAGGATGTTCCTTAATAGCCGTCCAGATCCTCCAGCGCGGTGAATCGCTGGGACCATAGCGCGCCATAGACCGCCATCCATTGCACCACCGGGGCGAGGCCCTTTGCCCTGGCCGTATAATAGGTTTCGCGCCCGGCCCGACGGGCCGTCACGAGGCTGGCGCGTTTCAGCTTGCCGAGGTGGCGGGACACCATGGGTTGCGATACGCCGGAGATGGCGGTGAGGGCGTGAACGCTCTGTTCCCCTTCGCGCACCAGATATTCGAGCAGGGCGCGTCGCGTGCCGTCCGACAGGGCCTTGAATAGTTCGTCGCAGGAGGCCGACCGATCGCCCCTCAAAACATGTTCCGTCATGGCCAATCCATACTCGTCGGGTTATGAATTGGTCAAGGTGAACGTCGTTTTTACCCTTCCAGATGGCGTTAACCAAAAAAACTTCGAGCCTCTTTCCATCTGAGTCTTTTGCGTCACACTAGCCGATCTTGAGTCTGCGAGGCGGCTGTCGACTCAATATCTAGTGGCTACCCGGTTCGTTCGCCGTTGCGTTAACCATTTTGTCAGGCGTGAACCCTAAGTTGCTGATCTTGACGGCTGACTCCGGAGGACTCATCGCTGGGCCTCAGAAGGAAACGGGGGTCACGAAATGGGTGTCATGGAACGCGTCGCGCCGCGGCGGAAAAAGGCGGTTGCGCCCGTAGAGGTCGAGGCCGACCGGCTGCTGCGTGGTGACTGCATCGCTGAAATGGCGAAGCTGCCCGACGCGTGCATCGACATGATCTTCGCGGATCCGCCCTATAATCTCCAGCTTGGCGGCGACCTGTTCCGGCCCGAGGGCAGCCGGGTGGACGCGGTCGACAATGACTGGGACAAGTTCGACACGCTGGGTTCTTACGACCGTTTCACCAAGGCATGGCTGCGCGAGGCGCGGCGCATATTGAAGCCCAACGGCACCATCTGGGTGATCGGCAGCTACCACAATATCTTCCGCGTCGGCACCGCGTTGCAGGATGAAGGCTTCTGGATCCTCAACGACATCATCTGGCGTAAATCCAACCCCATGCCCAATTTCAAGGGCACCCGCTTCACCAACGCGCATGAGACGCTGATCTGGGCGAGCCAGGGGGAGGACGCCAAATATACGTTCAACTACAAGGCGATGAAGACGCTGAACGACGAGTTGCAGATGCGTTCCGACTGGGTGCTGCCGATCTGCGGCGGGCAGGAGCGGCTGAAACGCAACGGCACCAAGGCGCATCCGACGCAGAAGCCCGAGGCGCTGCTCTATCGCGTGATGCTGGCCTGCACCAAACCGGGCGACGTGGTGCTTGATCCCTTTTTCGGCACCGGGACGACGGGGGCGGTCGCCAAGCGCCTGGGCCGCAGGTGGATCGGCATCGAGCGCGAGGATGATTATATCGAGGTCGCGCTGGAGCGGATCGAGGCGGCGTTGCCGCTCGATGAAAGCGCGCTGACCATCATGCAGACCGCGCGGCAGCAGCCAAAGGTGGCGTTCGGCACACTGGTCGAGACCGGCTATCTGCAACCCGGCGCGGTGCTGGTGGACGCACGGCGGCGCTGGCAGGCGGTGGTGCGGGCGGACGGTTCGCTGTCCGTGGGCGCGGATACCGGGTCGATCCACAAGATGGGTGCGACGTTGCAGGGTGCGCCGAGCTGCAACGGCTGGACCTTCTGGCATTGCGAGATAGAGGGCGTGTTGAAGCCGATCGACGCGCTGCGGCAGACCTATTTGTTGGCGAACGAGCCCTGAGGATCATCGGATGTTTCCGTTCGGGCTGAGCGGGGTTTGAACATGCTTTCCCAAATTCCCGCCGATGCGCGGCTTTATCTGCGTCCCACATGGTTCGTGTCGTCGCCTGTCGGCCTGGCCGAAGGATCGGCGGCGCGGATGGGCAATGGGCTGATCTGGTTCCAGGGCTATGAGCTGACCGCGCGAAAGGGCGGGCAGAAAGTGGCGCGGGCGACGGTGCCGGTCGCGACGTTCGACGATGTGGTGGCGGGCCTGCCCGAGCCCGTGGCGGAGCGGGCGCGGCTGTTGGCGGCCAATATCTCGGCGCCGCGGCAGCCCCTGATGCTGGGGGAACGCACCATCCGTTTCGACGCGCCGCAGGTGATGGCGATCCTCAACATCACGCCGGACAGCTTTTCCGACGGCGGCAAGCATATGGATGATCCGCAGGCAGCGGCCGATGCGGGCTTCGCCATGGCGGCGGCGGGGGCCGCGCTGATCGATGTGGGCGGGGAGTCCACCCGGCCCAGGGCGCCGCGCTTGTGGGAGGGGGATGAGATCGCCCGCGTCGTGCCGGTGATCGAAAGGCTGGCAGCGGCCGGCATTCCCATGTCCATCGACACGCGCAAGGCGGCGGTGATGGAGGCCGCGCTGGCCGCGGGAGCGGCGGTGGTCAACGATGTGAGCGCGCTGCGGCATGATCCCCGCGCCATGGACGTGGTGGTCGCGGGGGGATGCCCGGTCATCCTCATGCATGCGCCGTCGGCCGGCGATGATCCGCATGACAATGCGGGCGGCTATGGCGATGTCGTGGCCGATGTGTTCGACATGCTGGAGGAGCGGGTGGAGGCCTGTCTGGCGGCCGGGGTGCCGCGCGGGAAGATCATGGTCGATCCCGGACTGGGCTTTGGCAAGTCGCTTGCCGACAATCTGGCGCTGGTGAATGGCCTGGGGACCCTTCAGGGGCTGGGCGTGCCGTTGCTGTTCGCGGGCAGCCGCAAGCGCCTGATCGGGGCCCTGTCGAACGAGGCGCCGGCGGCCGAGCGGCTGGGCGGTTCGGTGGCCCTGGCGTTCCGCGCCGCCGAACTGGGCGCGCAGATGGTGCGGGTGCACGATGTGGCGGAAAGCGTGCAGGCGCTGCACCTTTGGCGCGGCCTGGCGGACGCGGGGTTGAGCGCCGTCTAGGACGGGTTTCGATCTGATCGAACCAGACCGCCGCTCTGGATTCTCTGTTTTCTGCGATTTCTTGACCAGCGATCGGTTCCGATCGCTTGGAAATCGCTCTGGAACGGCGTCCGCGCGCTGCCTTGAGCGGGCGCCGTTCCGATCGTCAGAGCCAGCCCTTCGCGCGATAGGCCTGGGCCGTCGCCTTCAATCCCTCTTCGGTCGGCACCTTGGGCACCCACAGCTTCCTGAGAGGTTGCTTGCGCTTCTTCACGACCCAATCGGGGTGGCAGAAATAATGGACCCGGTCGGGCGTCAGCTTCGCGTTCCTGCCGCGCACCAGCCGGTCAAGCCGCGCGCCCATGCCCAACAGCCAGGCTGGCGTCGCGAAGGCCCGCACCGGCCGTCCCACCGCGCGGCCGATCGCCTGCGCGAAGTCCATATGGTCCCAGCCGCCGGGCGTGCCGTCATCGACCTCATAGACATGGGTGAGGCTCTTCATGTCCTTTTCGACCGCCAGCGTCAGGAACAGGCGTGCAAGGTCGCTCACCTCGATCACCGACAGGCGTCCGCCAGGCGGCAGCAGCATGATCCCGCGCCGGGCCATGCGGAACAGTTCCAGCATTTCCCGGTCGCCCGGACCGTAGATGGCGGGCGGGCGGACGATGGTCCAGTCGAGGCCGCTTGCCTTCACGTGCCGCTCCGCCAGTTCCTTCGACCAGCCATAGTCCGAGAGCCCAGGCTCCCGCGCCGAGAGCGAGGACACGTGGATCAGCCGCCTGACGCCGCGCTGTCGCATCGCGTCGACCACCGCCATGGTGCCGCGGGCATTGCCCATTTCGAAGCCTTCGCGGTCGGGCGCGTTCACGACGCCGGCAATGTGGATGACCACATCGGCGTCGCGGACCAGCGTGTTGAGCGCCGCCCGGTCCTCCAGCGCACCGGGTACCCATTTGAGATGGGCGCGGGGCGGCTGTGCGCGGCGGGTGATGGCGCTGACATGATGCCCCGCCGCCAGCGCCTGATTCAGCGTCTCGGCACCGACGAAACCCGTCGCGCCCGTCATCGCAATGCGCAGGGACATGGATCAGACCATCGCCATATGATCGCGATGGACCAGCACGGATCGGGGCAGGTGCCCCAGCAGCGCGGCGATATCCTCGCTGCGCTTGCCGGCGATGCGGGAGGCTTCCTCGCTGTCATATTCGATGAGGCCGCGAGCGATCACCCGTCCATCCTGCGCCAATATGTCGACCACGTCGCCACGGGCGAAAACGCCCTCGCACCGAGTCACGCCGGCTGGGAGCAGGCTGTTGCCGCGTCCCAGGGCCGCCTCTGCCCCGGCGTCGACCACGATCCGCCCGCGCACCGTCAGGCGCCCGGCCAGCCAGCCCTTTCGCGCGCCCCTGGCCTGCGCCGCGAGGAAGATCGACCCCTTGCCGCCATTCGCCCAGTGCGACAGCGGCGAATCCACCTTGCCTGAGATGATCGCCAGATGCGCGCCGGCCCCGGTCGCTATCCGCGCCGCTTCGATCTTGGAGGTCATGCCGCCCGATCCCATTCCGGACGCCGAACCGCCGTCCGCCATCCCGGCGATGCGCGCATCGATGCGCTCGATTGTCTCTATCAGCATGGCGTCCGCATCGACATGCGGGTTCGCCGTGTAAAGCCCGTCGACGTCCGACAGCAGCACAACTGCGTCAGCCCGTGCCGCCTGTCCGATGCGCGCCGCCAGCCGGTCATTGTCGCCAAAGCGGATCTCCGCCGTGGCGACGCTGTCATTCTCGTTCACGACCGGTACGACGTCGAGCGCCATCAGCCGTTCCAGCGTGGCCGACGCATTGAGATAGCGGCGGCGGTTTTCCAGATCGTCCAGCGTCACCAGCATCTGCGCCGCGGTGATGCCGTTTTCGTGGAGCAGGCTGGCCCAGCATTGCGACAGTGCGATCTGGCCAGTGGCGGCGGCCGCCTGCGCGTCCTCCAGCGAGCCGCGCCCGCCTTTGGGCAGCTTCAGCCGTCGCGCGCCAAGCGCGATCGCGCCGGAGGAGACGATGATGATCTGCTGCCCCGCCGCCTTGCGGGCCGCGATGTCGGCTACCAGCGTGCGCAGCCATGCGGTGCGCACTTCCCCCTGGGGATCGACGAGCAGCGCCGAGCCGATCTTGATGACGAGGCGACGGATTTGCGGAGGGGGAAAGCCGGAGAGGGAGGGGGTCATCTATGTCTTCCTCCCCTCCCGCAGGCGGGAAGGGTTGGGGTGAACGCGAGCGAAGCGGGCCTTGGGTCCGGGGAGAGGTGATCAGCGCCGTTGCCCGGTACGATCGGCCTGAGGGAGGGGAGAATCAGAGGGGCGACCACGGCTTATCGTCTTCTTCCACCCCATCTTCATCCTCATCCTCTTCGCCGGGGTGGTCCAGCAAGGGCAATACCGCGTCCAGCAGTGCCGGCACGCCTTCGCCGGTCGCGCCGGAGATGATGAACAGCTCCTCCACGCCTGCCTCTTCCCGGATCTGGCCGGCAATGTCCTCCATCAGGTCCGGCCCCAGCAGGTCGCCCTTGTTGAGCGCCACGATCTGCGGCTTTTCGTCCAGGCCGCCGCCATAGGCCGCGAGTTCATCCTGGACGATGCGGAATTGTTCGATGGGGTCGTCGCCGGTCGCGTCGATCAGGTGCAGCAGCACCCGGCAACGCTCGACATGGCCCAGGAAGCGGTCGCCGATGCCGGCCCCCTCGGCCGCGCCTTCGATCAGGCCGGGAATGTCGGCCAGGACGAATTCCCTGTCGCGATGCAGCACCACGCCCAATTGCGGCTTGGTAGTGGTGAAGGCGTAGGCGCCGACCTTCGCCTTGGTGTTGGTGACCTGGTTGATGAAGGTGGACTTGCCCGCATTGGGCATGCCGACCAGCCCGACATCGGCCAGCAGCTTCAGTCGCAGCCATACCCACATTTCCTGCCCCGGCCAGCCCGTGCCATGCTGGCGCGGGGCGCGGTTGGTGCTGGTCTTGTAGGACAGGTTGCCGCGTCCGCCATCGCCGCCGCGCAGCAGCACGATGCGCTGGCCGACTTCGGTGAAGTCGGCCAGCAGTTCCTGCTCATATTCCATCGTGCCGTCCTCATCCTCGGTGCCGTCGATGGGCGTGGGATCGGACAGGATCTGCGTGCCGACCGGCACCTTGATGACGAGGTCGTCGCCGCCGGCGCCATAACGGTTCTTGCCCATACCGGGCATGCCGCGCTGCGCCTTGAAATGTTGGGTGTACCGGAAGTCGATCAGGGTGTTGAGCCCAGCTACCGCCTCGAAGATGATGTCGCCGCCCTTGCCGCCGTTGCCGCCGTCGGGACCGCCATATTCGACATATTTTTCGCGCCGGAAACTGACCGCGCCGGGACCGCCCCAGCCGGACTTGATGTAAATCTTCGCTTGATCAAGAAAATGCATCGCGCGCCCATAGCGGTTTATGCGGCGGAATTAAACAGGGGCGCGGCAAAAGCGGCCGCTTCTTCCAAAACACTGTCGGGCTGGGGGGAAGGCGGCGCAAAGCCGCCCTCCCGGCCGCAAGGGGTCAGGCCGCCAGAGCGGGCAGCGAATCGCCGTAAAGATCCATCGACGAATCCGTCATCATGGGGATTGCGCGCCCTTCCTCAGCGACGCCCTGCTCGAAGATCAGGCAGTCGGCCGCCGCGCCGCGAGCGAGGCTGAAGCGCCTTTCCGTCTTTCCCCTGTAGTGGAAGCCGATCTTGCGCAGGACGTTGCCGGACGCCGGATTGTCCACGAAATGGGCGGCGCGCGCGTCGCGGACGCCCGAGGCGCGGGCCATGCACATGACGGCGCTGGCTGCCTCGGTCGCGAAGCCGAGCCCCCAATAGGGGCGGGCGATCCAATAGCCCAGTTCGACCGCGCCATCCTGCGCCCTGTGGAGGCCGCAGCCGCCCACCAGGCGCGGCGCGCCCTTGGTACGGGTGAAGGCGAGCAGGCTGGGCAGGCGCAGGTCCTGCGGCTGGGCCAGGAATGCCTCCGCATCGGCCAGGCCATAGGCGGCTGGCGCGCGGGCCAGGTTGCGCAGGACGGCCGGGTCGCCGATTGCGTCGGCAAGGGCGCGGGCATCTTCCATCCAGCCAGGCCGCAGCAACAGGCGGGGGGTACGGGCGAACATCGAAAGTCTCCTAATCTCCGGCGCGCCAATGACCGTGAAAAGTTACGGCTTGACGACTGTCTTCTCTGGCTGGGCCCCGCCCGCATGACGCGCGAGAAAGGCCACGGTTCCAGAGAGTTGAGGGAAATACAGGGGAGACGGCTTTTGATACGAAAAAGGGACGCTCCCGGAAGGGGCGCCCCTTGTTTCCCTCGAACACTGGCGGTCTGGCCAAAGCCGTTCCGTCAGGAGGATCGCCCCGATTGCGAGGGACGATCCGTCATCGATCGTCCGTTATTCGGCTGCTTCGGCCATGGCGTCGACCGACACATATTTGCGGCCGAGCTTGCCGGTGTGGAATACCACGCGGCCTTCACCCAGCGCGAACAGCGTGTGGTCCTTGCCCATGCCGACATTGCGGCCGGGATAGACGCGGGTGCCGCGCTGGCGAATGATGATGTTGCCGCCGATCACTTCCTGACCGCCGAACTTCTTCACGCCAAGGCGCTTCGATTCCGAATCGCGACCGTTGCGCGACGAACCGCCAGCTTTCTTATGTGCCATGACTTAAACTCCTCGTGACTTTGCTGCGGCTCAGGCGATCGACACGATCTTGAGGATCGTGTGATTCTGGCGATGGCCGTTGCGACGACGGTAGTTGTGCCGACGGCGCTTCTTGAAAACGATGACCTTCTCGCCCTTCGCCTGCGCGATGATTTCGGCGGCGACGGTCAGCTTGGCTGCGTCCTTCACGTCGCTGCCTTCGCCGGCGAACAGGACGTCATCCAGCGTCACCTTGTCGCCAGCCTCACCGGCCAGCTTCTCGACGACGATCTTGTCTCCGGCGGCGACGCGATATTGCTTGCCGCCCGTGCGCACGACTGCGAACATGGCTCTTCTCTTCTCGTTCAAATCTGCTTTACGCAGATCGTCGAGGGACTATGCCCTGTTGGACCCGCGCGGGAATGTGGCCCGCTACTGGAATGACTCGCCCATGTCAACCGGCAAGCGCGGCATTCGGGGCTGGTTTTTGGCCTGGTCCGTCCCTATCTTCGCCCGGCGCAGGGCCAGCGGACGGCCAGCGAAGGGATAGCATCACGGATGACGCCAGCGCCATACAGGAATGAAGCCTTGGCGGGCCGGTTGTTGTTCATCCTGACATTGTGGCTGTCGCTGAGCGTCGCCCTGTTGAGCGCACTCGCGCCCCTGGGGCCGCCGTCCAGCCGGTTCACCGGCTCCGCCTTCAATCCGGCCACCACCAGCGTGGTGTTGAAGGCCCGCGCCCATGCCAGCCCCGTTGCCATGCAGGCAATGGAGCCGGATGACGACGGAAGGGCGTCGTGGCCGACGTTCGCCGTGGGCGTGCCGGGGGTCGTGGCGATGCTGCTGGCTGTCGTCCTGCCATATGCCGGCAACCGATTCCCGCGTTCCTCCTTCTCCTTCCCGCCCTTGCGCCTGCTGTCCCGCCAACGGGCGCGGGCGCCTCCTGTTCTTTCCTGACGCATCGTTTCCAGGCCACCGTTGCGGCCGCCGTCAGGAAAAAGGAGCCTCTTCATGACCCGCAGAAGATCGCGACGCGGCGGCACCAGGCCGTCCCGCCGCCGTCCGCCATGGTGGTTCATGCCCGCCGTCATGGCGGGATTGGGCGCGGCCGGCGCCTTGTTGTCGGCGGCGATGCTGACCATCGCTGAATGAATATGATATGCCGCCGATGGAGGAAGCCCCTCCGTCGGCGGCCAGGGAAAGACACTCCATGCCCCATCACACGCCCCTGATCGGAACGATCGTCGCGGGCCTTGTCGTTGCCTTTGTCATGGGCGCCATCGCCCATCGCCTGAAATTGTCGCCGCTCGTCGGCTATCTGGTCGCCGGCATCATCGTCGGGCCGTTCACGCCGGGCTTCGTCGCCAATGCCAGCCTGGCCAATGAGCTGGCGGAAATCGGCGTCATCCTGCTGATGTTCGGCGTCGGCCTGCATTTCTCCCTGCGTGACCTGCTGTCGGTGAAGAACATCGCCGTGCCCGGCGCGATTGGCCAGATCGCCGTGGCGACGCTGATGGGCATGGGCCTGGCGCATGTCATGGGCTGGCCGCTGCTCGGCGGGCTGGTCTTCGGCCTTGCGCTGTCGGTGGCGAGCACGGTCGTCCTGCTGCGCGCCCTGCAGGGGGCGGACCTGGTGGAAACCCGCAGGGGCCGGATCGCCGTGGGATGGCTGATCGTCGAGGATCTGGTGATGGTGTTGGCGCTGGTGCTGCTCCCTGCGCTTGCCGGCGTCATGAACAATGCCGATGCGTCGGGCGGGGCGGCGGCCCTGCTGGCGCCGCTGCTGGGCACGCTGCTGAAGGTCGCGGGCTTCGTCGCGCTGATGCTGGTGGTTGGCCGGCGCGTCATTCCCTGGGCGCTGCACTGGGTCGTCCATAGCGGATCGCGCGAGCTGTTCCGCCTCGCCGTCCTGGCGATCGCGCTGGGCGTCGCCTTTGGCGCGGCGGTCGCCTTCGACGTGTCCTTTGCGCTCGGGGCCTTCTTCGCCGGCATGATCCTGGGCGAGACGCCGCTCAGCCGCCGTGCGACCGAGGAGACGCTGCCGCTGCGGGATGCCTTTGCCGTGCTTTTCTTCGTCTCCGTCGGCATGCTCTTCAATCCGGCGGTGCTGGTCGAGCAGCCGTTGCCGTTGTTGGTCACGGTGGCGATCATCATCGTCGGCAAGTCGATCGCCGCCTTCGCTATCGTCCGCGCCTTCGGTCATCCGGGCGACACGGCGCTCACCATCGCGGCAAGCCTGGCGCAGATCGGGGAATTCTCCTTCATCCTGGCATCATTGGGCACGGGACTGGGGGTGTTGCCGGCCGAGGCGCGCGACCTGATCCTTGCCGGCGCGATCGTGTCGATCTTTCTCAATCCGCTGATCTTCTCGCTCATCGTGCGCGGGCACAAGCAGGAGGAGGTCGAGGAAGAGGCGCAGGCGGAAAGGGCTAAGGCCAAGGCAAGCATCGGCCCACGCATCGGCCATGTCATCCTGGTCGGCTATGGCCGGGTGGGGAAGCTGATCGCGGATCGGCTGGCCGAGAAGGGCGCGCATTTCGTGGTGGTCGAGGCAGATGCCGACCGGGCGGAGGAGGCGGAGGAAGCGGGCCTCACGGTCGTGCGCGGCAGCGCGCTGGAGGACCGGCACCTGCGGGCGGCGGGCATAATCGAGGCGCGGCGCTTGCTGATCGCCGTGCCTGAAGGGTTTGAGGGCGGCGCGATCCACGAACATGCGCGTCATCTCAATCCCGATCTTCAGGTCATCGCCCGCGCCCATTCCGATGCGGAGGTCAAGCATCTGGAGGGGCTGGGCGTACCCCATGTGGTGATGGGGGAGAGGGAACTCGCGGCGCGGATGCTGTCGCTCTGCGGTGCGGGCTAGAGCGAGGCGGGTCAAGACGAGAGCGTTTCCACTCATGATGGAAACGCTCCAGAGGCCGATCGCCTGGAAATCGCTCCATGGACCGGCATCTGAAGCTCGTCGACACTGTGGGGCAGGTGTCGGACGAGCTTCATCTCTTCAGCCTCTCGGCTTGCGCGGGCCGCTCTTGCGCGGGCCGCCCTTGAAGGGTCGCGCGCCATAAGCGGGCTGAGGTCCGCGCCCTTCATTGGGGCGGCCTTTGCCACGCGGGCCGCCGTCGCGCCGGTTCTCGCGCGCCATTTCGCGGGGCTTGCCCTCGATCTGTTCGATCGCGACTTCCGCCCCCTCGTCGCTTGCCTGCCCGGTGCGTTTCACCGCGCCGATGAACTTCGCCGCGATGGCGGAGGGGATTTCGAACATCGTTTCATTGGCGGCGATGCGGATCGCGCCGATTTCCTGCCGCGACACATGGCCGCGGCGGCAGATCAGCGGCAATATCCAGCGCGGATCGGCATTCTGGTTGCGGCCGATGTCCATGCGGAACCAGACCGTATCCTCAAAGCCCGGACGCGGCCCGTCGCGTCGCGCGGGTGCCTCGCTCGCGTCCAGCAGTTCCTCCGGGGCGGGGAGGGCGGCACGGGCGCTCCTCACCAGCATGGCGGCGATTTCCTTGGGCGATTTTTCGGCCAGCAGCTCTGCCCCCAGGGCCCAGTCCTGCTCGTCGAGTTCGGCACGCTCCATCAGCTTCTCGCGCAGGCGCGCATTGTCCTGCTCCTGGATCGCTTCCTTGCCGGGCGGGGTGCCCCATTCGACGGGAATCTTCGCGCCGCGCAGCATGGATTCGACCCTCCGGCGGCGCGGATAGGGGACGATCAGCACGGCCGTGCCCTTCTTGCCGGCGCGGCCGGTGCGGCCGGAGCGGTGCTGCATCGTTTCCGCGTCGCGCGGGATTTCGACATGGACGACGAGGCTGAGATTGGGGAGGTCGATGCCGCGCGCGGCCACGTCGGTGGCCACGCAGACCCGCGCCCGGCGGTCGCGCAGCGCCTGGAGCGCGTGGTTGCGCTCATTCTGGCTGTGCTCGCCCGACAGCGCCACCGCCGCGAAGCCGCGTTCCGTCAGGCTGGCGTGCAGGTGCCGGACATTGTCGCGGGTGGCGCAGAAGAGGATCGCCGTTTCCGCCTCATGATAGCGCAGCAGGTTGACCACCGCATTTTCGATATCGGCGGGCGCGACCGTCACCGCCTGGTAGCTGATGTCGCCATGGCCGCGTTCATCGCTGACCGTGGAGATGCGCAGTGCGTCCTTCTGGTAGCGCTTGGCCAGCGCCACGATCGGCTTGGGCATGGTGGCGGAGAAAAGGAGCGTGCGGCGGTTGTCGGGCGCGCCGTCGAGAATCTCCTCCAGATCCTCGCGGAAGCCCATGTCGAGCATTTCGTCCGCTTCGTCGAGCACCACCGTCTTGATGGCGGACAGGTCGAGCGCGCCGCGTTCCAGATGATCGCGCAGGCGGCCCGGGGTGCCGACGACGATATGCGCGCCTTGCGAAAGCGCGCGGCGTTCCTTGGCGGCGTCCATGCCGCCCACGCAGGTGGTGATGCGGGCGCGGGCCTCGCCATAGAGCCATTCCAGTTCGCGCGCGACCTGAAGCGCCAGTTCGCGGGTCGGCGCGATCGCCAGCGCCAGCGGCCGGGCGGCGACGGGCAGGCGGTTCTGGTCGCCCAGCAGTTCGGTTGCCATGGCAAGGCCGAAGGCGACCGTCTTGCCCGATCCGGTCTGGGCCGAGACGATGAGGTCGCGGCCTTCGGCTTCGGTCTGGGTGACCTCTGCCTGCACGGGCGTCAGGCTTTCATAGCCTTTCCGCGTCAGCGCGTCGGACAGGAGGGCAGGGAGGTGTTCGAAAGACATTTCTATTTCCATCGGTAAAGCGACCCGCCATTCCCGACGGATACATGATGACCTGTTTGTCGCTTCAGCCGATGCGGAAGCCGGGGCGGAAGGTCACTCGCCCCGAAGTTCACACCGTCCCTTGGCGATTCCGCCGAAGGTCACGGTGCCCTCCCCGCAAGGGGAGAATAGCCCAAATAAGAAGGCCGCCTTCCCCCGCAAAGAGGGAAGGCGGCCCCTTTTTCTCTCATCCGCGAGGGATCAGACCGAAGCGACTTCCGCCACGTCGACCTTCACGCCCGGGCCCATCGAGGACGACAGGGCGATCTTGCGGACATATTTGCCCTTCGAACCCGACGGCTTCGCCTTGACGATCGCGTCGACGAAGGCGTCGAAATTCTTGCGCAGGTCCTCGGCCGAGAAGCTGGCCTTGCCGAGGCCGGCGTGGATGATGCCGGCCTTTTCGACGCGGAATTCGATCTGGCCGCCCTTGGCAGCCTTGACCGCTTCGGCGACGTTCGGGGTGACGGTGCCCAGCTTCGGGTTCGGCATCAGGCCCTTGGGACCCAGAACCTTACCCAGGCGACCGACCAGACCCATCATGTCGGGAGTGGCGATCACGCGCTGGAAGTCGATATTGCCGGCCTGGATCGAGTCCAGCAGATCTTCTGCACCCACGATATCGGCGCCAGCGGCGGTCGCGGCTTCAGCCTTGTCGCCACGGGCGAACACGGCGACGCGCACGTCCTTGCCGGTGCCGGCGGGCAGGGTCACGACACCGCGGACCATCTGGTCGGCGTGACGCGGATCGACGCCCAGGTTGATCGCGATTTCGACGCTTTCGTCGAACTTGGCGGTCGCGTGGGTCTTGATGAGGCCCAGCGCCTCGTCGACGCCGTGCAGCTTTTCGCGGTCAACGGCAGCGGCCAGGACCTTCGCCTTTTTCGTCAGCTTTGCCATGATCTCAGCCCTCCACCACTTCGAGGCCCATCGCGCGGGCGGAGCCTTCGATGATCTTCGTCGCCGCGTCGATATCGTTCGCGTTCAGGTCAACCATCTTGGCCTGCGCGATTTCGGCGAGCTGGGCGCGGGTGATCTTGCCGGCGACGACCTTGCCCGGTTCCTTGGAGCCGGACTTCAGATTGACGGCCTTCTTGATGAGGTAGGTGGCGGGCGGCTGCTTCGTCACGAAGCTGAACGAACGGTCCGCATAGACGGTGATGATGGTCGGCAGCGGCGTGCCCTTTTCCATCTTTTCCGTCGAGGCGTTGAACGCCTTGCAGAATTCCATGATGTTCACACCGCGCTGACCCAGCGCCGGACCGATCGGCGGCGAGGGGTTGGCGGCTCCAGCGGGCACCTGGAGCTTGATATAGCCCGTAATCTTCTTGGCCATTTTCACTCACTCTGTTGCTGGTGGACTTGCGAGCAAATCCACCGGTTCAAGTTTAGCGGTCAAGCAGCGGACTTAACATCCGCCTCCCGCACTTACCCTTGTCATCATCCCGGTGAAGGCCGGGACCTCAGGCCGCAAGGGAACGGCGTGAAGGCACGAAACCCCGGCCTGCGCCGGGGTGACGTGAAATCATTTGGACAGTTCGACCTGCTCGAAGTCCAGTTCGACCGGGGTGGCGCGGCCGAAGATCGACACGGACACCTTGACCCGGTTCTTTTCGAAATCCAGCTCCTCGACCGTGCCGTTGAAGCTGGCGAAGGGGCCGTCCAGCACCTTGACGCTGTCGCCGATCTCGTAATCGACGTTGATCTTGTGCTTGGGCGCGGCCTCTGCCGCCTTCTGCGCGCCGAAATAGCGGGCGGCGTCCGCCTCGCTGATGGCCTGCGGCTTGCCGCTCGACCCCAGGAAGCCCGTCACCTTCGGCGTGTTCTTGACGAGGTGATAGATGTCGTCGTTCATCGCCAGCTTGGCGAGGACATAGCCGGGCATGAACTTGCGCTCGACCTGCACCTTCTTGCCGCGCTTTACCTCTGTCACGGTCTCGGTGGGGACTTCCACCTGCTCGACCAGCTGGGAGAGGCCCATGCGCTCGGCTTCGGACAGGATCGATTCCTTGACCTTGTTCTCGAAGCCCGAATAGGCGTGGATGATGTACCAGCGCGCCATGTTACCGTCTCAAACTCCCGTTTAGGCCGTTATGCCTGGCCGGCGGCGAACGCCAGCAGCCACTGGACGACCGCGCCGAAGAAGGTGTCGATGCCGAAGAAGAACAGGCCCAGCAGCGAGGTCATGATGACCACCATCACGCCGGTCATGATCGTTTCGCGGCCGGTGGGCCACACGATCTTCGACGCTTCGGTCTTCACCTGATTGACGAATTCGCCCGGAGAAACCTTCGCCATCGCCTGCCTCAAAACCCTTCGAACAAACACCAAAGCGCGAAGCAACAGTCCGCCCTCCCGATCCCGCCCTGTTTGGCGTCCGGGGGTGCGGCCGCGCTTCGCGACCCATGCTTCGTCAAGCGCAGCTAGCCGCGAAACCCCGATATTTCAAGGGGTCGCGGCCAGTTCGCCTGGCAGGAGTGGAGGGACTCGAACCCCCGGCATTCGGTTTTGGAGACCGACGCTCTACCAACTGAGCTACACTCCTGCACTGGCCGGGGCCAGCGAAGGAGGGCGCTTTAGCGTGGCCTGCCGGGGAGAGCAAGCGGGAAACTGAGCGCATGTTCCGATCGCCTGGAAATCGCCCTAGAGGAAATTGCCGCCCTTCATGATGCGCCGCACGCGTCCCTGCACGGGCATGCGGTCGAACGGCGTGTTCCCGGCCTGCGCAGCCATCTTCCCCGAATCCACGATCCAGGGCGCGTCCGGATCGACGAAGATCAGGTCCGCTGCGCTGCCCGCCGCGAAGCTGCCGCCATTGACGCCCAATATCCGCGCCGGATTGGCGCTGAGCAGCATCATCAGCCGGTTGAGCGTCACATGCCCGTCCCGCACCAGGTTGAGCGAGAGGGCGAGCAGCGTTTCCGCCCCCGCCATGCCGGGGGCGGCGTCGGCGAAGGGGAGGCGCTTGTCCTCCGGCCCGCGGGGGTCGTGGCTGGACGTGATGACGTCGACGGTGCCGTCGGCGACCGCGGCGATGGTGGCCCTTCGGTCATCCTCCGACCGCAGCGGCGGAGAGAGCCGGGCGAAGGTGCGGAAGTCCGTCACGGCATTGTCGGAGAGGAAGAGATAGGCCGGGCTGATGCCGCAGGTGACCTTGAGGCCCTCTGCCTTGGCCGCGCGGATCAGGTCGAAACCGGCGCCGGTCGTCACCAGCCGGAAATGGATCGCGCCGCCCGTGGCCCGCGCCAGCATGATGTCGCGGGCTATGGCCATCGCCTCTGCGCAGGCGGGCGCGTGGGGCAGGCCGAGCCGCGTCGCCGTCTCGCCGCTGGTCGCCACCGCCTTGCCCGTCAGGCCGCTGTCCTCCGCATGGGTGATGACGGTGAGGCCAAGGCCCGAGGCATAGGAGAGCACGCGCATCATCACGCCTGAATCGGCGATCCACTGGCGTCCGGTGCCGACCGCCCTTGCCCCTGCCGCCTGCATCATGCCGATCTCGGCCAGTTCGGCGCCCTTGAGGCCGCGCGTTGCCGCCGCGATGGGGTGGACCCAGAAGTCGGGCTTGCCCGCGCGCGTCGCCTGGCGGATGAGGCCGGCATCGTCCAGGGGCGAGGATTGATCCGGCATCAGCGCTGCGCGGGTGATGCCGCCGAAGTGGAAGGCGGGCTTGTCGGTGGCGAAGACGCCGAGGTCGATCAGTCCGGGCGCGACGACGAGGCCGGCCGCATCGATGGTTTCCGCATCGGCCGGGACGGCGACATCGCCCGCCGCCGCGATGCGGTCATCCTCGATCAGGATGATGCCGGGGGAGAGCTCCGTGGCGGCAGGGTCTGCCAGCTTGCCGTTGATGATGGCGATTCTGGTCATCGGGCTGCGCTCCATCCCCTTGGCTTTCCGAGGGGCTGTTCCTGAAGGGGAATGCCGGGCTTCGACAGGGTCGGCGCCAATGGCGGGACAGGGGTTTTCATGCCCAGCCCTCCACGCCGCGCGCGCCACGGGTCAGCACGTCCAGGCAGGCCATGCGGATGGCGACGCCCATCTCCACCTGCTCCGTGATCGCGGAGCGTTCCGGGTGGTCGGCGACGACGCTGGCGATCTCCACACCCCGGTTCATCGGGCCGGGATGCATGACCAGCGCGTCGGGCCGGGCGATCGCCAGCCGTTCCGGCGTCAGCCCGTAGAGCATGTGATATTCGCGGGCGGAGGGAATGAAGGTGCCGTCCATCCGCTCATTCTGGAGCCGCAGCATCATGACGACGTCCGCGCCGTCCAGCCCTTCGTCCATGCGATGGCAGGGCGTGGCGCCCAGCATCTCGACCTCTGGCGGCATCAGCGTCGGCGGGGCGACGGCGCGGACCTGCGCGCCGAGCGCGGCGAGGCAGAGCATGTTCGAGCGCGCCACCCGGCTGTGCAGGACATCGCCGCAAATCGCGACGACCAGCCCCTCGAACCCGCCCTTGCGCCGCCGGATGGTGAGGGCGTCGAGCAGCGCCTGGGTCGGGTGCTGGTGCCAGCCGTCGCCTGCGTTCAGCACCGGGCAGTCGACCTTGTCCGCGATCAGCGCGACCGCGCCCGAACTGGCGTGGCGGATGACGATCACGTCGGCGGCCATGGCGTTGAGCGTCATGGCGGTGTCGATCAGCGTTTCGCCCTTCTTCACGCTGGACTGGCCGGCGTGCATGTTGACGACGTCCGCGCCCAGCCGCTTGCCCGCGATTTCGAAGGACAGCAGGGTGCGCGTGCTGTTTTCGAAAAAGGCGTTGATCTGGGTCATGCCCGCCAGCCGGTCGTCATGCTTGCGCGCGCCGCCCCGGTTGCTCCTTGCCCAATGTTCCGCCTCGTCTAGCAGGAAACGGATTTCCCAGGGCTTGAGGTCGGCGATGGACAGCAGGTGCCGATGCGGAAACAACGCCCGGCCGGTCAGGTCGGGCGGGGCGGAGGAAACGGTGATGTCGGGCATGAGCCCACCCTTTAGGCGAGGGTGGGGGACAGGGCAAGTATGCTCCCCCTTTCCTTCCCCCGCGCGGTCAGCCCCGGCCGAGCCAGCGGCCGAGCAGCGTGCCGTCCTTCAACACCTCCCGCGCCGCATTATGCCCCGGCGCGCCGGTCACCCCACCGCCCGGATGCGTGCCCGCGCCGCACATGTAGAGGCCCTTCAATGGTCCGCGATAGGCGCCGTGGCCCAGGACCGGGCGAGCCGCCCAGAGCTGGTCCAGGGTCATGTTGCCATGCATGATGTCGCCGCCGACCAGGCCGAATTTCCGTTCCAGGTCGAGCGGGGAGAGGATGTCCCGCGCGATCACCGATCGGGCGAAGCCGGGCGCATGCGCGTCGACCGTCGCGATGATGTGATCCGCCGCCGCCTCTCGTTCCTCATCCCAGCTGCGGCCGTCGGGCAGGACCGGCGCGAATTGCTGGCAGAAGAGGCTGGCCACATGGCATCCGGGCGGGGCGAGGCTTTCGTCCACGGTCGAGGGGATCAGCATCTCGACGATCGGCTGGCGCGACCAGCCCTCGCGCTTCGCGTCCATATAAGCGCGGTCCATATAGTCGAGCGTCGGCGCGATGGTGATGCCCGACTGGTGATGTTCGCCCACGCCGGGCAGGCAGGTGAAGTCGGGCAGGGACGACAGCGCGACATTCATGCGGAAGGTGCCCGATGCCGCCTTGAACCCGCGGATACGCTTCAGGAAATCCTGCGGCAGGTCGGCCGGGTCCATCAGCCGCTCATAGAGCAGTTTGGGGCCGACATTGGCGATGATCGCCCGGCCCATCACTTCCTCGCCGCTTTCCAGCCGGACGCCCACGGCGCGCGCGCCGTCGACCAGCACGGACGCGACCGGCGCCTCCAGGCTGATCTCCACCCCCAGGTCGCGCACGACCTGGGCCATGATGCGGGTGATCGTGCCCATGCCGCCGACGCTGTGGCCCCAGGCGCCCTTCTTCCCGTTCACCTCCCCGAAGACATGGTGCAGCAGCACATAGGCGCTGCCCGGCGCATCGGGCGAGGCGTAGTTGCCCACCACAGCGTCGAAGCCGAAGGCGGCCTTCACCGCCTCGCTCTCGAACCAGCCGTCGAGGAAGCCGCGCGCCGAGCGGGTGAACAGTTCCAGCACGTCCCGCTGCTGTTCCAGCGTCAGTCCGCCGATCCGCCGGCCCTGCCGGAGCGCGGCGGCGATCATCGCCAGCCCGTCGCCTGCATTGGGAGGTGTGCGCAGCGTCATGTCGCGCAACAGGTCGGCGACGACCTCCAGCGCGTCATAATAAGCGGGGAGGGTGGCGGCATCCCTGCTGCTGAACTTCGCGAACTCCGCCTGCGTCCGTTCCAGCCCGCCGCCCAGCTTCAGATAGCGGCCGTCCGGCTGGGGGAAGAAGTTGCTGATCGGCCGTTCGAGCACGCGATAGCCATGTTCGGCCAGCGCCATGTCGCGGATGACCCGGGGGTGGAGCAGGCTGACCGTGTAGCTGGCCACGGAATTGCGAAAGCCGGGGTGGAATTCCTCCGTCACGGCGGCGCCGCCGACAATGGCGCGCCGTTCGACTATCCGCACCCGGTACCCGGCGCGCGCCAGATAGAAGGCGCAGACCAGACCGTTATGGCCGCCGCCGATGATGACCGCGTCATAGGCCCTGGTCATGCCGGCTTCATCCCGCGGCCGCTGCGCGCTGCAGCCGCGTCACGCCTGGCTGCGCGGGATATTTGTCGAAAGTGAGCCACGGCCCGGCATAGGGCGAAAGCGGCCACCGCTCATCCCCCGCATAAGGTATGCGGGAGAAGAAATGCCGACGGGTCCGTTCCGCGCATCGGGAATGGATGGCATGCAGCGCCCATGCCGCGTCGGAACACGCCTCCATGCCATATTTCACTATCTTAGCCCCACCCAAGCTGACACGTTTTACACATGTACAATAATCGCCTGCCCACGGCAATGGCGGGAGGACGCGTCCTATGCGGTCCTTTCCGGCACGTCGCTCCAGTCGGCCAATATGCTGTCGCGGTTGGCCACGGCTTCCCACGGGAATACGAACCAGTCCTTCGTGACGCTGCGGTCGATCCTGTCCGCGCAATAGTCCACGCTCGCCGCGGACCGGATATTGTCCATCAGGACGGCAAAGCGCGCCGATCCCGCCGGAGCGGCGGCCAGGGCATGGCGCACGGCGTTGATCGTCCGTCCGCTGTCGTTGATGTCGTCGACGAACAGCAGCCTTTCGCCGGCTGCGGCGCGCTCCGCCAGTCTGGCGAGCAGCGCATCGCCGAAGTCGGGCAGCTTGGCCGAGAGATCGACGGACAGCATGGCGATTCCAGTGGCATGGCTGAGATAGGTGGCGGGAACGAGGCCGCCACGGCCCATGCCCACCAGATGATCGGGTCGCCATTGCGACGCTGTCATGGCCCGGACCAGCGCGTCGATCTGACCGAGAAAGGCATTCATGGTGATGGGCGTCAGGATCGGCTGGTCCATCGCGTCACGTCGCCGCAGCCAGATGCGCCCTGGCGTCTGCCGCCGCGCCGTAGCGGCGCGCCAGCACCGCACAGGCCATCAGCTGGATCTGATGGAAGAGCATGAGCGGCAGCAGGATCGGTCCCACCGCGCTGGCGGGGAACAGCACGCCGGCAATGGGGACGCCCGTCGCCAGGCTTTTCTTCGATCCGCAGAATTGCAGCACGATCGCATCCTCCCGCGACAGGCCGAGCAGCCGCCCCAGCAAATGAGTGAAGAGCAGGACGGTGGCCAGCATGGCGATGCAGATCGCCGCCAGCAACAGCAATTCGCCGCGCGACACTTTCTGCCACAATCCTTCCACCACCGCCGCGCTGAAGGCGGCATAGACCACCAGCAGGATCGACCCGCGATCCACCCGACCCATCATTGCCCTGTGCCGGCTGATGAAGCCGCCGATCCATGGTCGCGAAAGGTGCCCGACGATGAAGGGCAGCAGCAGTTGCAGCAGGATATCCTCGATCGAGGAGAGCGAGATCAGGTTGCCGGTCCCGCTTTCTTCCATCGTCAGCGCGACGAGCGCGGGCGTCAGCACGATACCCAGCAGGTTGGAGAAGGATGCGCTGACCACCGCCGCCGCGACATTGCCCCGCGCAATGGCGGTGAAGGCGATCGAGGATTGGACGGTCGAGGGCAGCAACGTCAGGAACAGCAAGCCCGCACGCATCGAAGGTGGGATTGCCGTCGCCTGTCCGGTCGCAAGCCCGATCAGGGGAAAGACCGCGAAGGTCGTGCCCAGCGTCGCCAGATGCAGTTTCCAGGCCCGGGTACCGTCCCAGATCGCGTCGCGCGACAGCTTTGCGCCATGCAGGAAGAAGAGCAGGACGATGCCGGCGTCCGCAGCGGCGCCGGCCACAGCAGCGGCGCTTCCGCGCGCGGGCAGCAGCGATGCAAGCGCCACCGTACCGATCAGCAGCAGCAGGAAAGGGTCCAGAATCTCGCGCAGGCGTTGCATTGGGTCGCCTTTAGGCAGGATGATCGGAAAAGGATAGACGCGCCTGCGCCGATCAGCCAACAGTCGCGGCGGACCAGGGCGCGCGGAAACGGGCGCAGGAACAGCAAGGAGATTCCGGTCGTGAGCGAGGGGATAGGCATCCTGGAAAATCAGGGCATTATCGAGATCCATATCGACCGGCCCGACAAGAAGAATGCGCTGACCGCAGACATGTACCGTGCGATGACCGCTGCGCTGGCGGACGCGGCCGCCCGGACCGAAATCGGCGCCGTGCTGTTCGCGGGAAAGGGCGACGCCTTCTGCGCGGGCAATGACCTGAAGGATTTCATGGCCGGCCCGCAGGGCGGCGAGGCGGCCTTTGCCTTCATCCGCGCCATCGCCAATTTCGAAAAGCCGATCGTCGCGGCGGTCCAGGGGCTTGCCGTGGGCGTGGGGACGACCATGCTGTTCCATTGCGACCTGGTCTATGCGGCGCCCGATGCGCGCTTCGTCATGCCCTTCGTCAATCTGGGGATCGTGCCGGAGGCGGGGTCGAGCCTGCTGGCGCCGGCAGCGCTGGGCTATGCCAAGGCGGCCGCCATGCTTCTGCTGGGGGAACCACTGGACGCGCAGGCCGCCGATCAGGCGGGCCTTGTCACCGCGATCGTGCCGGGCGACGCGCTGCTGGACCACGCCCGGCGGAAAGCGGCGATGCTGATGGCCAAGCCGCCCCAGGCGCTGGCCGCGACGCGCCGGCTGATGAAGGGCGACCTGACGGCGCTGAACCAGCGGATCGAGGAAGAGGCGCGTCTTTTCCGCGAGACGCTTCAGTCCGCCGAGGCGCAGGAGGCGTTCGCGGCCTTCTTCGAAAAGCGCGCGCCAGTTTTCCGCCGCTAACGCCGTCCGAAGCGTATTTCACTGATGATCACGGCCGCGACCACCAGCACGCCGCCCAGCAGGGCGCTGCCGGGCAGGCGTTCGCCGGCGATCCAGCCGATGAGGCCGGCCCAGACCGGCTCCCCGGCATAGATCAGCGTCGCCCGCGTCGCCGACACGCTGCATTGCGCCCAGTTCATCACGAGCTGGATCAGCGCCGTCATCAGCCCCAGGCCGCAAGCCGACAGCGTGACGATCCAGGAAAAGGGCGGAGCAGCCTCTCCCGCTGGCACCATGCAGGCGAAGGCCAGCAGGGACGTCACCGCCAATTGGATGAAGGTGACGCGCGCCACGTCGACGCGGCCGGCCCACAGGCTGATGAAGATGATCTCCAGCGCAATGGCGATCGTGCTGACCAGCGTCAGCGCCTCGCCCCGGCCGAGCGACAGACCTTCGGCCGGCGCGGCGATCAGCAGCAGCCCGACAAAGGCCAGAGCGACGCCGATCCAGCTTGCCAGGCGCGGCCGCCGGCGCAGGATGGCCCATTGCAATATCGGGACCAGCGGCACATAGGCCGCCGTGATGAAGGCGGAAGTGCTGCTGGGGATTGTCTGCAAACCCCAGGTCTGGAGCGTGTAGCCGCAGAAAATGCCCGAGCCGATCATCGTTCCGGCCAGCCATTCGCGCCGCGTGACGCCGCGCAGGACGGGCAGGGCGAAGGGCAGGGCCATCAGCGCCGCGGTGCCGAAGCGCAGCCCGACGAAGAACAGCGGTCCGCTGTGCCGCATGGCCTGATGCACGATCAGGAAGGTGCCGCCCCACAGCAGCGTGATGCCGATCAGCGCCAGTTCCGGGCGCCCGATCATCAGCCGGTGGGGAGGCGAGGGGTCGGTCGCGGCGCCATGCATGATGCCGCTGGTGCTGCGGATGAGCGCTCAGGTCAAGGGCCGCCTGCGAAATGGAGGACCGTGGCGCCCTGTTCTGCCCACGGGGCCTTGCCCGGCCGTCAGTCCTTGCGCATGTCGTTGCCCGCGCGTTCCATGGCGGCGCCGACGTCGCGCTTTGCTTCGCGCGCTTCGCGTTCGGCGTCGCGCGACGCATTGTCCATGGCCGCGCCGACGCGATCGGACCCTTCGTTTATGGCATTGTCCGCCCTGTCGAGGCCCCGGTCGATCCTGGCGCCGGCCTGGTCCATCGTGTTGCTGACGTCATTGCCGATCGCGGAGCCGGCATTTTCCAGATTATCGGCCGCTTTTTCCGAGCAGGCCGAGAGGCCAAGGACGGTCAGTGCCGACATGGCGGCCAGGAATGATGTGCGCATGGTTCACCCTTATCTTGCCTTCAACAAAGACCTGATAAGCGCCCCGGCGGCGATAAGGTTGCGTAACGATCCTTCACCGGCCGCGCAAACCGAACACCATGGACCTGTCCTGATCCGGGATCAGCCCCTCCAGCACCCGCCAGAATCCGGTGACGGAGCCTTGTCCCGCCTGGGCATAGGCCGCCGCCATCTTTTCCCGCAAAGCGCGGAACAGCTCTGCCTCCAGCGCCATGCCGGCAGCGCTGAGCCGCAGCAATTTCTGCCGCCGGTCATTCGCGCCCTGGCGAGTTTCGATATAGCCCTGCTCGATCAGGTCGTTGAGCACGCGGCCGAGCGACTGCTTGGTGATCGCCAGCAGGCGCAGCAGGTCCTTGACGGTGAGGTCAGGCTGGCGCGAGATGAAATAGAGCGCGCGATGATGCGCCCGGCCCAGCCCCTGCGCGGCGAGCCCCTCGTCGATCGAGCGGGTCAGCGCGGAATAGCCGAAATAGAGCATCTCTATGCCGCGCCGGATCTCGTCCTCGCGCAGGAACAGCGGCGAAGCGGGTGCGATCTGGGACGTCGGGGCGGGGGAGGAAGAAGGGGGAGCGGGCATGCCGGTCGGTTCCAGGCTGAGAGGACAGGGCGGCGTGCATATTGGCGGTTCCGGAAAATAATGACTAGGCTTTCCTTTCGCGCGGCAGGCGCTATATGGCGGTCCGCGCCGGCATTGTCCGGCCGATGCTGGGGCGTAGCCAAGCGGTAAGGCAGCGGTTTTTGGTACCGCCATGCGCAGGTTCGAATCCTGCCGCCCCAGCCACGATTTTGGCCCATTATGACCAACAAGGTCTCAAGGGGTTCCAAAAAAATGGCCTGTTTTCAGAGACTTGTTTCGTATATTCTGTCCCACACAGGAGCCATTCCGATCGGGCAGTCTCATGCGATTTGTTGGTCAGCCTGTTGGTAAAAACAGGAATCGAAGACGGAAAAAGCGGTCACGCAGGATCGAACCCGGAACAGCTGAACCGGAGTGCCGTTCATGCTGACCGATCAATTGCTCAACACCCTCGTCGCCCTGGATAAGCCGATCAAGAAATCCGACGGCGGCGGGCTTCATATCTTCGTCGTGCCCTTTGGAAGAAAGCGCTGGCGTCTCGCCTATCGCTTCGATGGTAAGCAGAAGACCATCGACGGCGGCGAATACCCTGCCGTCAGTCTGCATCGTGCGCGGGTGTGGCGCGAGGAGATGAAAGCCCTGCTGGCGGCAGGCACCGATCCCATCGCGCACAAGAAAGAGGCCAAGTTCCAGGCCGTCGCCGACAAGGTGACTTTTGCAATGCTCGCGCGCGAATGGATCGAGGCCCGACGGCCGGCCTGGTCGCCGCGCTATGCCCGGCTGATCGAGGGAAGGCTGGAGAATGACGTTCTCCCCATCATCGGTGACAAGCCGATCCGCTCCATCCTGCCGCGCACGATGCTCGAAGCCTTGCGGGTCATCGAGGCGCGGGGTTCCTATGAGATGGCGCATCGCATCAAAAATCATTGCAGCGAGATTTTCCGTTACGGCATTCCCGATGGGCGGTGCGAGACCGATCCGTGCCGCGACCTGTCGGCCGCCATGATCAAGCCGTCACCGGTCCGGCACCGGGCTAAGATCGAGATCAAGGATCTCCCTGAATTTTATGCGCGCCTCAATGCGGACGCGGGTTCCGAACTCAGCCATCTTGCGCTGCGATGGACGATCCTCACCATGGTGCGCACCCAAGAGACGCGCTTTGCCCAGTGGAGCGAATTCGAAGGGCTGGGGAGTGACGAACCGCTCTGGCGGATACCGCCCGAGCGCATGAAGATGCGTTCCGAGCATCTGGTGCCGCTGCCGCCGCAGGCCATCGATCTGCTGCGCAGGATCAGGGACATCAACCCCTATGGCAAGGCGGGCAATGAGCGGCTGGGTAAATATCTCTTCCCGGTCGCTGGCTCCCGATCGGACACGATCAGCGAGAACCGGATGCTCGACGTCATGTATCGCATGGGCCTGCGCGGCAAGGCGACGGTTCATGGATTTCGGTCGTTGGCGAGTACTGTGCTCAATGAGTCGGGGCATTTCATGCCCGACTGGATCGAGATGCAATTGGCGCACATGCCGCGCGGCGTCAGGGGCGTCTATAATGCGGCGCGCTATCTATCGCATCGGCGCAAGATGATGGCGTGGTGGGCGAAATATCTGGACGCCGCCGAAGAGGCGGCGCCCATAGCGCTGGAGGGATTCAAAGTGGCCCAGCGCAAGCAGGAAAAGGCGCTCGCCTGGTTTCGGGCATCTTGGTGATAGCAGATGACATTCGTCCTATTTGTTAGTCGACAGGATGAGGGCGACCCTTTGTCGCCATTTGCGGCCCCGATCGACGTCTCCACAAGCAGACTTCATTCATGACACACTTCAGTGCAGCATCGGGTTAGGATGCCGATTTTAAAAGGTTGCGGCAATCCTATTGGATAGGACGGTATCCTCAGCTAGACAGCCGCTATGCGGGGGCTGGATATTGCGATCGCGGGCTGCGGGCCATGCGGACTGGCAGCGGCGCTGTTGCTTCACCGTACCGGACATCATGTCACGCTGTTCGAACGCTTCGACACGCCTCGACCCATCGGGTCCGGCTTGATGCTCCAGCCCACAGGAATGGCGGTTCTTTCCAAATTGGGATTGCTGGATGCGGCGCTGGCGCGGGGCGCGCGCGTCGATCGATTGTTCGGCAAGGCGGGCAAGCGGGTGGTGCTCGACGTTCATTATACCGCCCTGCGCGACCGGGGTATGTTCGGCATTGGAATCCACCGCGCCAGCCTGTTTGCGATTCTGCACGACGCCGTCCTGCAATCAGGCATTATGGTCCATACCGGGCGGACCCTGACCGGCAGCGCCTCAGTCGGGGCGAAACGTACCCTGCGCTTTGCTGATGGTGAGACGAGCGATCCCTATGATCTTGTAATCGATGCGCTGGGCACGCGCACACCGCTGGCGCCGCCCACCGGCCGGGAGTTGGCGTATGGCGCGCTGTGGGCGAGCCTCGACTGGCCGCAGGACGCTGCATTTGATCCCCATGCGCTCGCGCAGCGTTACGACCGCGCCAGCATCATGGCGGGAGTCCTGCCCATCGGAACTCCGCCCGGCGCAACGATGCCCAAGGCTGCCTTCTTCTGGTCGCTGCGTGCAGATCGGCTGGACGACTGGCGCAAGGCCGGGCTGGCGCCGTGGAAAGCGCAGGTTGCCGCGCTCTGGCCCGACTGCATGCAGCTGCTCGATCAGATCCACGATCCAGACCAACTGACCTTCGCCCGCTACGCCCATCGAACCCTTGCGGCTCCAGCGGAACCGGCCCTGATCCATATCGGCGATGCCTGGCATTCCGCCAGCCCCCAGCTGGGACAGGGCGCCAACATGGCGTTGCTAGACGCGTGGGCGTTGGCCAAGGCTCTTGCGGCGGAGGATAGTGTCGACGAAGGGGTGCGGCATGCCATCAGACTGCGCCGCCGCCATGTGCTGACCTATCAATGGCTCACTGCGCTGTTTACACCAGTCTATCAGTCGAACAGCCGTCTGCTGCCGTTGATCCGCGACCGCTTGGTCGGACCCCTGTCCAAGCTTTGGCCCGCCACCACCATACAGGCGGCGATGGTCAGCGGGCTGGTTGGGAATCCGTTGCCGCGGCTGGGGCTGGATGGCGATCTGGCGGTCGGCATGCCCATGGCGGAGGCGGCATGATAGAAACGCCGAATGACAGCGACGGCCCGATCATCGTCTTCGACGCAATGTGCGTCCTCTGCTCCGCCAACGCCGCCTTCGTGCTGCGGCACGAAAGCGCTGGCGGCTTTCGGCTGGCGGGCATGCAGGGTGATGTCGGTGCCGCACTCTACCGCCGGTTCGGGATCGATCCGACTAATCCGGAAACGTTGATTGTGGTGGAAGATGGTCGGGCCTTGCGGGACGGCGACGCTGTGCTGCGCATATGGGCGGGGCTGGACCGTCCCTGGAACTGGCTGGCGGCATTCCGCATCGTGCCGCGCTGGCTGCGCGATCCCGTCTACCGCTGGATTGCCCGCCATCGTTATCGGTTGTTCGGCAAGCGATCATCCTGCTGGCTACCGACGCCGGAACAGGCCCGCCGCATCCTGTGAGCCGGATATTACTCCTTGGCGGCTATGGCGGTTTTGGTGGGCGCATCGCACGCCGTCTCGCCTCCGCAGGGCATGAGGTGCTGGTCGCTGGCCGGTCCATCGATAAGGCCAGCAGCTTTTGCGGGGACGCGTTCGGCTTGATCCCGCTGGCGCTGGATCGCACCGAAATCGCCGCCGCACTGGAAGCGCACGAGCCAGACATGGTGGTGGACGCCTCAGGTCCGTTTCAGGCGATGGACCACAGCATTCCCAAAGCCTGCATCGCGGCGGGGATTCATTATGCCGATATCGCCGACAGCCGCGACTTTGTTTGCGGAATCCGGATGCTGGACGACGATGCCAGAGCCGCAGGCGTCACCCTCCTCTCCGGTGCCTCCAGCGTGCCGGCGCTCTCGGGTGCGGCGGTGCGGCATCTGGCGCGGGGCATGGACAGGGTACGCGCGGTCGAGATGGCGATCAGCGCATCCAACAAGGCGACGGCAGGTCCGGCGGTATCTGCTGCCATAGTGGGACAGGTCGGCCAGCCCATGCACATCTGGCGCGGTCAGCGTTGGGCGAAGGCCTTCGGATGGCAAGAGATGCGTTCCGCCATGTTCCAGTGTGCAGGGACGGAAGCAATCACAGGTCGCGAGGTTGCCCTTGTCGATGTGCCCGACCTCGCCCTTCTGCCCGAAAGGTTGGCGGGACGCCCGGCCGTCAGCTTCCGGGCGGGTACAGAACTCCGATTCCAGAATTGGGCGCTCTGGCTCGCCAGCTGGTTGGTGCGTTGGCGGCTCGTCCTCACTCTCGCGCCGCTCGCGCGCTTCCTTCACCCTCTCCAGTCCCTGACCCGTTCGCTGGGCAGCGATCGCTCCGCCATGATCGTGCGCCTGTTCGGTGACGTGGTTGGCCAAAAGGTCGAGCGCCGATGGACGCTGATCGCCGACCGGGGTGATGGTCCGGAAATACCGACCTTGTCCGTGGTGCCCATCGTAGCGCGCATCCTGTCAGGACAGGAAGCCCCAGGCGCCCGCGATGCCGGAGAGGCGCTGACGCTTATCGATTATACCGATGCCTTCGGACAGCTGGCCATCCATCATGATACGACGGAATTGTCTGCTCCGCCGACCTTGTATGAACGTATTATGGGTGATCGTTTCGGACAACTCCCACCGGAGGTGCGCGCCATTCATGATGTGTTCCGCGATGGCGGCGCAGCGGGAGAAGCCATGGTGACCGGTGCAGCGAACCCGGTGGCGGCATTGATCGCGCGGATCGTGGGCTTTCCCAAACCCGGTACTCATTGCCTGCATGTTCATTTTCGTGAAGTGGATGGCCGCGAAAGCTGGATGCGCGATTTTGGAGGGCGGCGCTTTCAGAGCCATCTCAGCCAACGCGGTCGCTGGCTTGTAGAGCGGTTCGGACCGTTCCGCTTCGCCTTCGATCTTCCCAGCGACACTCAGGGATTAAGCATGGTCATGCAGCGATGGTGGATCGGATCCATGCCCTTGCCAGGATGGCTTGCTCCGCGCTCGACCGCCCGGGAATGGTCGGAAAACGGACGTTTCCATTTCGATGTGCCCATCGCATTGCCCTTGATCGGGCGGCTAGTTCATTATCGCGGATGGCTGGAACCAGTAGAAAGCGGATAGCCTATCGTCGACCCTTTGCCGCCATTCGGCGCCCGATTCCCGAGCCTCAGAAGCCGACCGTCTGCTATTCGGCGGCTGTCGACCAGATTCGGTCGTTCCGGTTCGCGCGGACGAACTTCCCCGTATCGATGGAGGCTGCCGCCCAGGCTGATCGAAGCGGACGATCGGCAACGCGCTTGAGTTATCGCCGGTCGGCGGCGAGATTGATGATGCCGATAGCTGCCGTTCATTCCGCTTGCGATGAGTCCCCAGTTAGACAATGCTGCGATCAGCGACGAACGAATTAGTCTCCCCACAAATGGTCTTTCAATTGCATCAACCTACTAGCGACGCCCAAGAAGCGCCTGAGCCTTCTCGCAGTTTGACGAGTTGGGCAGGGATTGTGTCCCTTGTATACATCGCGATCGTCTTGGGCGCGCCACTCGTCGTTAATCTCGGCATTTGCAGCAACAACTCGGCGCACGTTCTGTGCTGGCTGCTACCAAGCACGGCGCTCACCGAATTCGATAAGTGGGGATCCTACTTGTCGGGGGCATTGGTGCCGTTGTCCCTTGTATGGGTTGGCCTCGCGTTTCGATTGCAGCAACGCCAGTTACTTGAGCAGGGGCGACAGCAGGCCCGCGCCTCGGAGATCGCCTTTGAATCCCAGCGGATCGCCGACCGACAGGCGCTGAGCGCGCTTGCGCCGACCTATCTGACAAGGATGGATGCGGCACTTCGTGATTTTGCGGAGCTAATCAATAGCAACCTCTATGGCTCGACCGAAGGAGAAGTTGGAGGGCGGGTTCCCGATGAGGAGGTGGCGACTTCGATGTCGGCCGTTGGCTCGGTGTTCACCACTTATCACAACCGTCTAATCGGTCTCGCAAGAGGCGAGCTAGGCGACGAGGAAGCCCATGACTTGAAGCAGCTGTTTATCGACAGCGATATGTCGGACTACCTCGACTTCTTCTTTGAGCCGTTCAACGAGTTTGAGCGGAGATGTCGCGATCTCGACTGCATGATCCTTATGCCGCCTCATGTCCGCTCGATGGCGGGAACGATCAAGTGGAACTTCCTGCGATCGACTTGGCGCTGGCATCCGGACCAAACCGAGCGACTTCGCCTCGCGCGTTTGGTTGGATGGACGGCCAGCGAGTTGCAAGCTCGATTCGCCGAACAGCCGGAGGATGAGGTGTGGGATCCGTACGACGCTAAACGCGAACACGAACGTCTTGCCAGTCAGCGCCGACGTAGCCGCGCTCAGCATCGTTCATGAGAGGAGGCGTCGCCGCATTCGGATCGTTTTGGAATCTTTCTGACCTTGCCGGCCGCTCACTGTACAGAGACCGGCAGCTAGAATTAGCGGCTTCATTGCCAGAAAGCCGTGGGGGATGAATAAATGTCGGCAGCGAGCCCTACAACAGCGAGCGATGAAGAGTTGCAGCGCTTTTCGGAATCGGAGCGCTACTATCTGGAGACCTCTGCATTCAATCATCTTTTCGACACGTTCACGTTGCAGGAGATCGAACTGACGCGCGCGTACATGCGCAGGAAGGGGGTGATCTTCGTGACATCCCCTACCGTTCTCTGGGAAATTATGCTCGTGTCCGATCGCGAACGGGCAGACGAGATGTTGCTGGCGGCGCAGGCTTTGTTCGATCCAGTGCTGCTCGGCACCCCGACCGAACTCACGGTCCGCTATATGCGCTCGGCCTATCCGCAGAACGTCATCAATTATGACGTCGTCACGTCTCTCTCCTGGGCATCGTCATGGCCAGCAATGACGCGCGAGCTCCGGCGGACCTTTGATTACGATATCGATCAATTGCGTGCGAAGACCGCGCCAATCCGGCAAGTGTCGCGTAACCTTAAGACAGTGATCGAAAGCGAAGGACATGAGCGCGACATGGTTGGGCTCACCGCGAAATTCGTGTCCATGGTCTTTGGCGCCATCCACGAAGACATCGAGCTGTCGAAGCTCGACGAGGTTACCGCGAAGATGGTCATTCTCTACGGGTTCCTGCTCCTGATGACCGGTGCCGATCTCGATGAAGAGCCCGCACGAGAATTTTGGCGGGAGAAAGGATTCTATGGCGAGGACGCACACGCCGAAGTTACGCGGATGTTCACCGATTATCCAGATATCTTCCGACAGGGACCGCTCGTGACGATGGCCGTGATGGCGGCGCTACAATACAAATCAGGGAAGACAAATCGGGGGGCGCTGCATGACGGCATGCACCTAATCTATGCGCCCCATGTCCACGCGATCCTCTCAAACGACGCCGCCTTCCTCGATCTCGCCGGTACATTCCCCTGGATGCGCGCCAAGGTGCGGCACATATCCGAGATCAATCTCCGCATGCTCGAGGTGCCGCTCTATGAATATCCCGACGCACTTCATACGCGGGATGGACTTGAGGGCTAAGAATAGACCTAGCGCGCTACATAACTTCGGACGGCCGCTCACGGGGCCGATAAGGTTGCTGAAATGGTCGAGGTCTGAGCGCTGCGCAGTCAGGCGCGGTAGGGCAGGGTCGATCGCCAGACGTCGAGGCCGTGGCTGGCGAAATAGGCTTCCTGCGTGGCCGCGTCGGAAATGCTTATTGTCGGGCCGAGCCCGGCGCTGACGATCGCGCTCGATCCGTCTTTGCGGCTCAACGGTAAGGCGATGTAGCGCGTCGCGCCATAAGCGCCGTTCCGCATGCGGACCGTTAGCGCCGGGACTTTCCCGCCACCGGTCCGGTTGCCGCCGACATCTTCAAGGCTGGCGTCGCCTTGACGGATCAGCATGCGGGCGATCCGGACCTCGCGTTCGTCTGCAAAGCCTGGATGCTTAACGTTGAACAGATCGGCGACGAGGTGACGCGCAAACTCCATCAGTTCGTTCGGGTCACTGGGCGCTTCCTCTGCCTGCGCCTGCACAACCTCGAGAGCGGTGCGCAACATCTTGTCGACTAGGCCTTCCTCATACAACACGGTGCGGATCGCAACACCTGCGTCGTGCTCGAGATAGCGCGCATCGATACCGAGCACGCAACCTGCACCGTTATTGGCATAGCTGCGCCACTGGCCTAGATCGTCGCGCCGTGCGGTAAGCGATCCCAACATCAATCCGGTGTTTGCGGTCAGGCCTTCGAGCATGAAAATGACGCAGGTGCGCGCGAGCGTTTCAATGTACACCTCGCGATTTGTAAGCAGGGTGACGAGTTTATCGCGCGCATACGTAAATTCCGATGCGTCATTCATTGCGGTAAATTCACTCATCCAGATCGCGCGCGTCTCGACCATCGCCCTTGCTGCTTTGACCGAGGTGTAATGATAAACGATCGGCGTGTCGTTTGAGCTGAAGTGCCACGGCAGGTCCATGCTGGATTGCTAGGGCAGTCTGAGCTTTTTGGAAAGGCTGGCGCGGCTATTCTGGACGAATTCCGCTGACTTCAACACGCACGTCATTGGTGGGAGCATGGTCTTGTTGAACTAGGCGGCTTGCTCGGGCTGAACCGCGCCGGGTTTGCCGGAGGCTATTTGGTATAAGTTACGCAGCCATGGGGACGTCGTCCAGCATGGCGTAGTACAGTTCCTCAGCTTCAGCTGGCGGGATATTGCCGATGGGCTCGAGCAGGCGCCGGTTGTTAAACCAGTCCACCCATTCGAGCGTGGCATATTCCACGGCTTCAAAAGACCGCCATGGTCCTCGCCGATGTATCACCTCGGCCTTATAAAGGCCGTTGATCGTCTCAGCCAAAGCATTGTCATAGCTGTCGCCGACGCTGCCAACCGATGGCTCGATCCCGGCTTCGGCAAGCCGCTCCGAGTATCGGATCGACACGTATTGCGATCCGCGGTCGCTGTGATGGATGAGACCACCCCGATGGACAGGACGTCGTTCGTGGATAGCCTGTTCCAGTGCGTCCAGCACGAAGCCGGCATGCGCAGTCCTGCTGACCCGCCAGCCCACAATGTAGCGAGCATAGACATCGATCACGAAGGCGACATAAACGAAGCCCGCCCACGTCGCGACGTAGGTGAAGTCCGACACCCAGAGCATGTTCGGCGCCGGTGCATGGAACTGCCGGTTCACATGATCGAGCGGGCACGGCGCAGCCTTGTTGCTGATCGTGGTGCGCACGGGCTTGCCCCGGATCACCCCCTGTAAACCCAGATCGCGCATCAGACGCGCGATAGTGCAACGGGCAACAGCAAAGCCCTCGCGGTTCATCTGCCGCCAGACCTTGCGCACGCCGTACACCCCGAAATTCTCGGAAAAGACCCGGACCACCTCTGGCCTCAGATCCTGATCGCGCCGGACACGATCTGACAGTCGCTCCGGATCACGTCGCTGTGCGACGCGCTCATGATAGGTGGATGGGGCAATTGGCAGAACCCTGCAAATCGGCTCGACCCCATATTCCGCGCGATGCTCGTCTATGAAGGCCGTCATCGTTTGAACGGGCGGTCGAGCTCCGCCTGGGCAAAATATGCGCTCGCCTTCCGTAATATCTCGTTGGCCTGGCGCAACTCACGGTTCTCACGCTCCAGCGCCTTCAGGCGATCAGCCATCTCGGTAGGCATGGCCCGCCGCCTTCGCGGACTGATCGATCACGCTCCATACGTTCGCGATGAAGGTTTGCTGGACCTGCGCGTGGAGATGCACCTCGGGCTCCTCGATGAAGATGAGGTGGCACAGCGGGCGATTCTCGGCGGTGAGGAGCCACTGCGAGTGAAAGTGTCTCGCCTGAATGGCCATGTAGATAAGGTTCTTGAACCCTAGCCCATTGTAAAGCTCCGGCAGCTCATGTGCACGGCCGGGATCGACGTAGAGCAGCTCGGTGTTGCCGCGCAGCGCGGTCTCCGGACTGAGCGAAGATATGATGCGCAGCTCCCTATCGTTAATCGACGGCACGCCAAGATCCTTAATCAGGCTGATCAGTGGATCGAACTGTTTCGCGTAATGATCGGTGAGCTTCCGATTGTTCTCGTCAATGACTCGGTGCGCTTCCGCAGCATGATCGGTCTGCTCCAGATTCTTTCGATAGTAAGAGGCGAAGGCGGAGGAGAGCCGATTGCTTCGGCTGCTGTCATCGTCATTGATGTTTCGCTGGGCGTCGACAAAATCGACCCGCACGAGATGCTTAAGCAGGCGGCGGCCCTCTTCCGGATCCAGCGGGTTGGCATGGACCTCAAGCCCACCGCCTTCGACAGCCTTTTCCTCCAGCGATGCATAACGCACGGCGGAATGTCGGCTCAGATTGTTATCGGTCGACATATATTGCGAAAGCGTCTTCGTCCGACTCCCGTCGGCATCAGCGGGGTAAGCGGCGAAATATTGATCTCGCAGCTTTCTTGGCTCCTCGACGCCGTATGACAGCCGGATGCCGACCCGGGTGAAGTCCGACAGTTTTGGAAGCAGAGTGAAAACCCGCCCAAAGGCGATCGTGTTTGGATCGATCGTGAACCAGAGGTCGAGTGATATTTCCGGCAGCGAGGTGGCTTCGGCATCACCCCCGAAGGCGTCGAAATCCGCCATCGTGGCAATCGCGAAATCGTGAATTTTGAAGTCTCGTTCGCCGAGAAATGAACGAAAGATCGCGGTCGCCGATGTCTTTCCGCTGTTGTTGGGTCCAACAAAGATCGTCTCCTTGTCCTCGATATCGATTGCGACGGCTTCCAGGCGTCGGAAATTCCGTATCGAAACGGCGCTTAGCTTCATAATCCCCCGTCTGCTGCGCCCCCGATCAGCAATCCGATCGTCTGTTAACAGCGATGGGTGGCACCGGCGCAGCGCCTCGAAGGTTGCACAGTTGTCTCCGTCTAACAAGAACCATGGGGTCAAAGGCCATCATTCTGGACCTATCTGCGGTGAGTCTTAGTCTGATCAGCGTATACAATGCGCGGCAGCTTTTGAGACAGCTCATCGGCAATGTGGACGACCGATATGGGGAGCATAGCAGACGCCAATCGCATGTGCGGCGCGGTGCTGCCCATGATCTATCCTCCTTCCGCTGCTTCCTTCCGGCCACTTGGCGTGACCCGGCAGAACTGAGGTTGAGGGTGAACGATCGTGGTCCGGCAGAGTGCCGTTGATGGGTGGGGTTGCCATCTTACCGACTCCTGATCCAAGAGGTTCGGCATGACAGCCGCGACACCTGCACAATTGAATGCTGCCGCAGAAATCGAGGCGCTCGACAATCCAGGAATCACTAAGTTCTATTTGGCGGTCCGACGCGAGTTTCGCGAGCTACTCAAGCGCGCCAGGCGGATCTCGCGCGGTTCGGGTGGCATTTCTTCCACCGGTAACCGCATGTATTGGGGCTGTGTGCTGTTCACGCGGATCGTGGTCACTGCCAAAAGCCTTGATCAGTTGCTACCTGATCCCAAGCCGGGCGAGCATTGGGATTTCAGCGCCGCCGCATCGCTTACGCGCAATCTCTTCGAAGCCTGTCTGGTGTACCACTGGCTGTGTGGCGAGGACGTCCCGGAGACGCTATCCATTTACAGACTATGGCTTGATCGAAGGTGTGGTCGAGACGATCAGCCGCGATGCGATCGAGCAGAACCAGCAGACGGCACTACGGGACGAGAAGAACAGGCCAGTCCAGCCAGGACTCGTCTATGCCGCACGCATTCGCTTGCACCAACGCACCATCAAGGTGGCGGGTATGGATCAGCCCATCGGGCCCGGACTTGCCGTTCAAGCGGAGATCAAGACTGGAGAGCGCAGGATCATCCAATATCTCCTCTCACCTATCGTGCAGGCCATGGATGAAGCGGGGAGGGAGAGATGAAGCAGGCTCCACGAATTCCCTCTGAGAAAGGCAAATCGTTATTTTACCGTAACAATTTTGTTGACCGCGTCGAAAAGCTTTTGCAGCACATCGTCCAGAGCATGCCGGCAGAGTCCGCCATCCGACGGGTCGCCAGAACAACAGATGAAGTCGGGGTTTACCTGTGCGACGACAGCTATTGAGTCTCATGCCAGCGGCATTAGCAATCCTGGCGCTGAGCGCCTGCGCGTCGCACGAATATATGGGGATTTCGCTTAAGCCAGGCGTGGCGGCACCTGGGCTTCGGGATCTCGCGCAACGGGCGAGTGGAGGTAACAGGCAGGCGCAGCTTGAACTGGGAATTCGATATGAAGAAGGGCAAGGACTGCCAGTTGATCTGGAGCGGGCGAGGAAACTCTATACCATGGCGGCAAGTGATAGCGGCGGAACTATGTGGATCTATTCTCCCTCGCCAGGAGGTGGTTCTCCCGCCAGGGTTTTGCCGGTCGATCGACCCGTCGTGCATGGGCTTGACGAGGCAAAGCGCCGCTTGCGAGGTATGATCCATGAGGCGCGCTAAGATGTTTGCGCTGGTGTCCGCCATTGCTGCGCTTACGGCTGGAGCGGCCGTAACCATGGGAATTATCCCAATTGCCCGCCCTCCAGCGCTCGCACCCGCCGATTCAGAGACGCTAGTCGTTCCGACTGAGCGGAATAAATATTTCAAGCAAGATATTCGTTTCAAGCTGACGTTACCATCAGCGTATCTGCACCAAAAGGGTGAGACCTGGAAGCCTCCGCTCAATGGCGTGTCGTTCGCAGTCGACCTTAAGGATGGTAGGGCAACAGGGCTAACCCCTATTGAGCGCCCCTCGGTTGTCGTAGTGGCGCTCTCGGTGGTCGCCTATCAAGGCGTCGATAGGAGCGTAAAAGATTATGTCCATCTCCGTCGTACGGACAAAGGTGAGCGTTGGGGCGAAGAAATCGAAACGCGCCGATATGGACTGAATTATTTCACTACCATCGAATATCCAGGCGCACCGCCCAAGGAATTCTTGTTCGATAATGATTTTTTTCATCGAACGATGATTGACTGTCGGCCGAGCGGGAATGCCTATCCTTCGCTGTGTACATTAACCGTCGTGGGCGAACGTGGCGGGGGCATCAATCCGCAGGCCAATGCTGCGGTAATGACTGAGATCATCTTTCGTCATGAGCGGTTGGCGGACTGGGAAATAATCCGACAGCAGGTCGAGCACTTTCTTGGCGGCAAAATTATTGTAAGCGGTTGGGGGAACTGAGATGGCCGATGGCACGAGCTTTGGAGAACAACTTAGGGCAGCTGTTGGACGCGCCCAAGACTATCTTGGCCCAGGTTTTAACCTAACTGACAAGCGCGCCAATGCTTATTTAGAAATCGCGAGCGTCCTGCGCGATGAATATCAACGAACCAATAACATAAATCTCCTTAATGCAGCTCATCAACTCGAAGAGCAGGCTGAGATTACGACTTATTCTGGATTTAATGGTCGCGCCGCGTTGATCGGTAATTACGCCGCTATGGTGAATAACCCTACATTATACAATGTACCGTTGGATGTTTTCAGTTGGCAAATCGACAAGGCGGTCATTAATTTTTTTGAGGCCGTTGCTAACAATGAACGATTCTCCGAGATTACCGCGCAGAATATTAATGCAGTGGACGGTCTCGTTTGGGCATCCAAGGGTATGCTTGAGTCCTTCCCTGGCACCGCTCTTGGCATCGATTATCGCACTATCCCCAACGAATCTTCGGTCTGGAAAGCGCTTCCTGTCACCTCCGAGCAACAGGCACAATTACGTCTCGGCAGCTATGGCCAAGTAACCTACGTTGCGCCGTGGGGGAACGGCGGAGGCCTCGGTGTCGCGACAACTTTTCTTAGTCCGCTTGCTCAATACCTTGGTCGCGAACCGATCTCTTTTAAGATTTCGCAGGCCGCAATAGATGACTATTTGGATTTGCCTGCTAACAGCCGGCCGCCAGTGCGCAGCGATGACGGTCGTTATTATTATTCTGTCGACCAATATGGCCGTGAAACGATCCGTGAAGCCGCAAATGGCGTTTATGATCCGAATGGTGCCATAGCTTGGGTCAAAAACGATAATCAGCTTGGTGGTTGGGACGGCGTTTTTAAAGGAATTCTCGAGAGCGCTGCCCTTGGTGGTGCACCCGTCTTCTTACTGGATTTTGTCGATATCGCGGCAGGGCCAAGTGGCCAGTCGAGCTATACGTATAAAATGGTCGATGGCGTTTGGGGGCCGGATGCTATTCAGGAACGCCTGGGGGCGAATTTCGGTCCGGACGGACTGCGCTACTATAATCAGCAGAACTCGTCCTACTATGTCGAAGGCAAAACAACGGACATTAGCGAGAAGCAACTTTTCGCTCAGTTTTACGCGAGCCGACGCGTCGCGCTGTCGTCTATTCCGCTGATAGCGATTGACCAGGACGGAACACGCACAATTGGCATACCGATCAGTGTCAAAGAGGGTGAGGCCGTTGTCACCTATATGCAGTCCGGTATTGTGAACGGTCAGGGGCAGTTCGTAGCGGGAGCCATAAAGAAAGTTATCGTGGATTCGTCGGGTGCTGTCACTGGATTGATTGACGTGACGCTGGCCGAGCAGGATCGAGTTGCGACGGCTCTTGCTAACCAGAACGAATTGCGTCTGCTCGCGCGCGAGCAGATTGATCGGATGGAAGCGGCCTCACAGCCGCTCGCAAACAGTGCACATCCTGATGAGAAGGACGGACTCGCGATTCATCAGACCACTCGGGTGGATCTTGCCGGAGGCTTGGAAGAGAATGGATCGCAGATCGTCATTCGTTCCAATTGGCAGCCGTCTGAAATCAGCATGCTTGATCCAAACACTGGTTTGGCATTGCCTAAAGGGTTTTTGGCCTATGGTCGAAATGGAAAATGGGAAGTCCGGGATGATAAATACCGCTCGGCAAAAATCACTTATGGGGCTGATGGGAAAATCCAAAAAACGGAAATCGTGGATGGATTTGCCGAAAGCGACATAATTATTAGCGGATCGCCAATGACACCCGGGAAAACGGGTCGTGTGAATGTAGTTACGACTTATGAAAACGGAAAACCAGTTTCCACAGATATAAAACTTAATAACAATCCCATAGGTATAGAATTTTCCGATTTTGGTTCAGTATTAGGCCAGCAACTGGGTTACCGATTGGCAGGTGGCAACCAGCTTGCCGGAATTGTTACGTCAGCTGCGTTAAAGACGCTTGGCGACAACCTTGGTGATGTGCTCGATGGAATTATTGGGCACCAATCGACGACCAACGCCACGAATGACGCATTTGCCACCACAGGAGCCGAATTCCTTTCTAATTTGAAGTCTGCGGGTATCGGAGCGATTTCGTCTTTCCTGACGGCGGAACTTATAAATGTCCTTGATCTTGACGGATTGTCCGGTGAACTGGCCGACACGGCTGCTGGGGCGGCGATAGGGCAAATTGCCAGCAATCTGGCTTCTTTGGCTGCCGGAGGAAAGTTCGCTGCGGACGGTGTCTCGCAGTTGAAAGTTTTTTCTGACGTTAACCCAACAATGGTGCTCACTGCGGTCGGCTCATTCTTGGGTACGAAGCTGGCATCGGAAATCGTTTCCTTCGATACGATTGGCGGACAGATTGGATCTTCCGTTGGAGCTTCTTTGGGGGCTATCGGCGCTGTTGCGCTTGTGACCGGAGGCGGATCGCTTGCTTCGACATTTTCGGCTCTAGGAATTGCTGCGGGACCCGTGGGTGCACTCGTGGGTGCTTTTGTGGGCTTCATCGTAGGAGGCCTGATTGGCTCCGTATTTGGTGGTATCCCTCGATCAGGCGCGGATGCGCAGTGGAGCGAGGACGAAGGTAGGTTCGTCGTCGCTAATGTCTGGTCGAAGAAGGGCGGATCGAAGGACGCGGCGCGCTCGGTTGCGTCTGCGGTTTCGGAAACTTTCAACAGCATTCTTTCCGCGACCGGCGGCGCGTTGTTGGACCCGACATCGGTTCAGTCCGGCAATTACGGCATGCGGGGCAAGAAGTTCGTCTACAAACCCTATTCGACCAAGAGCAGCGACGCGATCACGCAGAGGTTCTCGGGTAAGGATGCCGCAACCCGCCTAATCGGCTACGGCGTTTATACCGGTCTCACCGATCCAGATTTCAAGATCGCGGGCGGCGATGTCTATGTCAAACGCGCACTCTACAATACGTTTGAGATGGGCGGGCTTAATGCTCTGGATTTCGACAGTAGCGTCCTGCTTGGAAATATTGCCTCGGCGCAGCAATATGAGAGCTATCTCGCCAACTCGACCGTGATCAACGCGCTGGTGGCGGCCGAACCCGATAGTGTGTTCGCCGCCGAGACGATGATCAACCTTGCGCGTGCCGTCGAACTTGGCCTAACCCGCCGCCATGCGAGCGACTGGTATGGTGGTTTCTCCTATCTGATTCAAGAGGCGCAAACCAACGCGGTCAGCGTTGATTTTGGCTTCGACTATGACCCCTATTCGGGCCAGATCAGCCGCCTGATCGGTATCGGCGACTATGTGCTGGGCGATGCGATCGACATCGCTGGACAGACGACGATCGAAGCTGGCGCTGCGAACGACGTCATCGACCTGCGCGGCAAGAAACTGGCCGATCAGAGCGGTTATACCGTCAACGGCGAATTGCAGGATGACATTGCTGCATCGGGCGCTGACTTCACCGCGACCAACGCGACCGTCAGCTTTGCAACCGGCGAATTGCGTAAGCAGGTTACCGTTGCGGTCGCGGGCGATACCGACACAGCGATCGAGAGTTTCCTCGCGGCGCTTTCCAACGGCACGGGGGTGAGCGCCATTGGCGGCGACGCGACGGCGACGATCATCAGCGACGCCTCCTCCGCCGCTCACCTCATGGTAGGCAGGAGCTTTGCGTCGGAGGCCGATGGCTATGCCGTTTTCCGCCTCAGCCTGTCGAAGGCGGTGGGTACCGATGTGACCGTGAGCCTCGCGCTTGCGGGTGGTCGGGCAACTGGCCAGGGCATCGATTATGGCGCCACGGATACGAGCAACCTTCAGGTTTCCATCGACGGCATCAACTGGACAAATGCGACCAGTGCGACCTTCGCGGCGGGCACGACCCAGCTTTTCGTGCGCACGGCGGTGATCGCCGACAATGTCCTCAACCCCGAATATGTCGGCCCCACCACAAACCCGCTCACTGGACAAGTGACGCCGGGTAACGGCAAGCCGCAATATCTCAATGTCGAAGGCAATGAGAGCTTCACCCTGACGGCTACGGTGACGGCAGGGGCGGGCGCACTCGCCAATGGCGCGACCCCGATATCGGGCAAGGGCACGATCATCGACGCAACCAGCGGCTCCAAGCCCTATGTATGGCTCGACAATGTGGTTGTCCATGAGGACAGCGGCACCGCGACCTTCACGATTTCGCGCAGCAGGAGCACGAACGAGGTAGCATCCATTACCTTCTCGACCGCTGACCGGCGCGAGCTTGCCATCGACGTCGCCGCCACTGTCGATGGCGGTGCGGGTAACGACACAATCTACGCCTCGGACCTGGGCGACAACATCTTCGGCGGCACTGGCAACGATACGCTCTATGGCGGTCGCCTGGACGACTGGCTCCTGGGCGGCGATGGCGACGACGTGCTCGAAGCGGGCACGGCCGACCAGAACGCGCTCGGCGGCGACGGCAATTATCTGAACGGCGGCGCGGGCAACGATCTGTTGCGCGGCCGGGAGGGCTCCGACTGGCTCGAGGGCGGTGAAGGCGCCGATACGCTGACCGCTGGTGCGGGCGACGATATCCTTGCAGGCGGCGCCGGCGATGGAGATATCCTCAAGGGTGGCCTGGATAACGACCAATATCTGGTGCGGTTGGGCGACGGCGCCGATATTGCCGAAGACGAACCCAATGGCGCGCCCGCCGCACAAGCAGGCGGAGGCGATTATGTCAGCCAGCGCATGGCGGGCTTGCTTGCCGGAACGATCAAGAAGAACTGGATTGGTGATGCCCCCGGCGTGGTCCAGAAGGCCGCAATCGGTGGCGAGGATGCGATCGTCTTCGGCGCAGGCATCAGCCTCAACGACATTCAGATGATCCGGTCGAGCACGGACAGCGACGATCTCATCATCCGCGTGATGCAGACCAACGCAAGTGGTGTCACGACCTTCACCGGCACGCAACTGACCGTGAAGGATTGGTTCGCCGATTATTTCAAGCGGATCGAATGGCTCAAATTCGCCGACGGTAGCGAAATCCGCATCGGTGATATCACCAGCTTTATCGTCGGTGGTAGTGGCAACGATGTGCTGATCGGCACCAGCGGCAACGACTTCGTCTATGGCGGCGACGGCGATGACCAGCTCCAGCTCCTTGGCGGCGACGATATCGGCAATGGCGGAACCGGCAACGACCTGGTCGCCGGTCATTCGGGCCAGGATCTGCTGGTCGGTGGCCTAGGCGTTGACCAGCTGATCGGCGGCAAGGGCAAGGATGCCCTTTCGGGCGACGGCGGCGGCGATGACCTTTATGGCGGCGATGACAACGACATCCTCTCCGGTGGTCGCGGGGATGGCGACGTGGTCGTTGGCGGCGCGGGCGATGATATTTTCAAATATTCGCGTGGTGATGGCCGTGATGAACTGTTCGATGATTATTCCGCGCATTGGGATGTCGTCTGGAGCGCTTCTGGCCAGTGGAATGAAGCGGCGGGCTATCATTATGACGAGCAGACTGGTGAGGTGACCGGCCCCGGCGGCGCCTATCTCCGCAAAAATGTGGGCACGGCTCAAGCGCCCAACCTGCAATGGCTCGGCCGGTTCGATTATGACGATGTGACGGGAACCCTGACCGTCTTCAACCCGCCTGCTGGCAGTGCTGTTGTCGCCAATAGCGGCACCGACACCATCGAGTTCGATCCGGGCATCAAGATCCAGGATATCGTCCTGTCGCGCCCAGCGGGCTCCAACGATCTGATCTTCAATATCGCTGATGAGAATAGCGAGTTTTCGACGGCCAATTCGATTGGCGACAGCATCACGATCAAGGACTGGTATGCGCTGCCTGGCCAGATCGAGAAACTGGCCTTTTATCAGACCGGCATCCTCGACATTCGTGCAGGTGTTACGAATCTGATCGCGGGCACTGATTATGCGGATGGAACCGACATCACGCCATTGGCCGGAACATCAGGAGCGGACTGGATCACGGGCGGCGCGGGCGACGATGTCATCGCGGGCGGATCGGGCAACGACATCATCGCCGGTAATAGCGGCTTCGACACGCTGAAAGGCGAGATGGGCGATGACGTTCTGTATGGCGGTGCCGGTAACGATATCCTTGATGGCGGCAAGGGTAATGACGTCCTGATCGGCGGCGCGGGGCAGGATACGGCTTCCTATGTCTCGGCGAGTGGCTGGGTTCGCGCGGTACTTTCGGCAAGCTGGTCGAACGCCGGGGAAGGCGCGGGCGATAGCTATGACAGCATCGAGGACCTCACCGGCGGCGCTGCCGCCGATATCCTTGGCGGCGACGAAGATGACAATGTCCTGACGGGTGGCCAGGGTAACGACACGCTGAGAGGCGGTGTGGGCGATGACACCTATGTCTGGAACATTGGGGATGGCGCCGACAACATCAAGGATGCCGCATTTTCCATAGAAGAGGCCGTGACGAGCGCGGGCCAACTCGCCGATGGATATTCAGTCAAGTCCTGGGCGACCACGGGCGCGATCGAACCGGTTTCAGGGTATCGTTATTGGCGGCTGCAGGTCCAGGATTCGAACGGTACGTTGGTCTATGACAGCAGTAGCTATGTCTATGCTCCAGGCGTTACGCCCGCCGCACCGATCCCTTCCGCCTATATTCAGGCGGGCTGGCTTGGCGGATTCTCGAGGACGAACGGGCAGCAGGTCACCCGTTTCGCCTATGATAGCTCGGTATCGGGTGGCGAGGATGTGCTCGAGTTCGGGCAGGGCATTGGCCTCGGCGATCTCAAATTCACGCGAACCGGCAATGATCTTCTGATCCAGTACAATGGATCGTCCACCGCTCAGCTCATCCTCTACGATCAGTTCACGGCTAATGGCGCCATCGAGACGTTGCAGTTCGCCGATGGATTGTCCGCATCACTGAGTTCGATAATGTGGGCGACAAGCTCGGCGCAGGTCGCGGGGACGTCGGGCGATGACCTGATCCTGGGACAGTGGGGTAGCCTCGCCGACAATCTCGCCGGCGGAGACGGGAATGACGTTCTCGTCGGCTATGACGGCAACGATCTCCTCTATGGCGGGAATGGCGACGATATTCTCGAAGGCGGCGCGGGCGCGGACCGTCTCGACGGCGGCACCAACTCGGCCGCGACCGAAATCGGCTGGGGTGACAGTGCACGCTATGCGCGTTCAGCAGCAGGCGTGCAGGTCAACCTCGTAACCGGCACCGGTTCAGGGGGTGATGCGGAAGGTGATCTTCTGATTGGCATCGAGAATGTCACGGGCTCACAATTTGCCGATACGCTGACCGGGGATGCGGGGGGTAATCGTCTATCCGGCCTTGGCGGTAACGATGTCATCAATGGCGGCGATGGCGCGAACGTTCTTGACGGCGGTGATGGCGATGACTTCATCAACGGCGGTAAAGACGACGACAATATCGATGGCGGCGACGGCAACGATGTCATCTATGCGCTCGATGGCAATGATCTGGTCCAGGCTGGCCTAGGCAATGACCAGGTCTATGGCGGGACCGGCAATGACCAGATTCTTGGCGATGGCGGCGACGACCATCTCGAAGGCAATTGGGGCAACGACCAGTTGCAGGGCGGCGATGGCGCGGATGTCCTGGTGGGCGGGGACGGTAACGATACGCTCGCAGGAGGAACAGGAACTGACTGGCTGCAGGGCGATGCCGGTGATGATGTCTATCTGTTCGACGCCCGCTCGGGCAGCGACACCATCGCGGACGGATCGGGGATCAACAGCATTGTCTTCGACCAGGGCGTCGGCATCGACGATATCTGGCTAACCCGCCAGGGTGATGACCTGAAGATCGGCGTTATTGGTGGCGATGCGACGATCACCGTCAGCAATTATTTCAGCACCACGAATCCGTCTCGCATCCGTACCATTAGCACGGCGACGCACAGCCTGTTCCTCAAATACGCCACCCCGCTGATCGGCGGCATGTCGGCCAGCAGCGCGTCCACGCCGGCCAGCATGCCTGCAGCCATCGCCACGCAATTGGTGACCTACTGGCATGAGGGCCATAAGGCGAAGCCAACCGGCAACGCGATTGCGATTGCGATCAACGAGGATAATGCCAGCGGCCCCGTTGCAGCGGGCGCTGTTGATCATGACGAGAATATCAGCGGCTATCTGCTAGGCACCGGACCGGCCAACGGTTCTGCGACCGTGGACGGCCTATCGGGGTTCCTCGTCTACACGCCCAATGCCGATTTCAACGGCGCAGACAGCTTTACCGTCATCGTCACCGACGCGGACGGTCAGTCGGCCGAAATTGCCGTTAAGGTCAGCATTGCGGCGGTTAACGACGCGCCGCGCGATATCCGAACAGCGGATGGCACTTCCATCTCCGTGATGGAAGGCGCCACGGGATCCCCGACCGGTGTGGACAGCCCGGTCAAGCAACTCGCCGCCACGGAGGTAGAGGGCGAGGCCATGACCTTCTCGCTCGTCAATGACGCCGGTGGTCGCTTTGCTCTCACCAACGATGGCTTACTCATTGCCCAAAATCCGGCTCTCCTCGACCATGAGGCTGCCATGTCCCACACGATCCGTGTCCGGGTTGCCGATGTCCATGGCGCATGGACGGAGAAGGACTTTACGGTCACGGTCGGCAATTGGAACGAGGCGAACAGCCTTCCGGCCGCCCATGCGATGGCGGTCGATGAAAATGTCGCCATCGGCACCCTGGTCGGCACGGTCACCGCGAGCGATCCTGACGGCGCCGGGGATATCTTCGGACAGCAGCGTTATTATTTCTGGAACGGTTCGGCGGCGAGCGCGGTATCCTCGGACGGTCGCTACATGATCGATGCGTTAAGCGGGCAGATCAAGACCAATGCCGCGCTTGATTACGAGGCGGATAATGCCAGCGTCGCCTATACGGTGATTGCACGCGATAATGCCGGGCAGGCCGGGTATAACCAGACCGCGAGTATGGTCACGATCGGCATCGCCAACCGCAACGAAGCCAACAGCTTGCCTGCAACCCAGGCCATGGCCATCGATGAGAATGTCGCCATTGGCACGCCGGTCGGTACGATTGCGGCTACCGACCTCGACAGCGCGGGCGATGTCTTCGGGCAGCAACGCTATTTTTTCCTGAGCGGAGGCGCGATCAGCGACATTTCCAGCGATGGCCGCTACAGGATCGACGCGGTGAGCGGTCTCATTAGCACCCATGCCGCTCTCGATTATGAGGCCGGGAATACCAGCGTCTCCTACACGGTCATCGCGCGCGATAATCAGGGCGCTGCCGGATATAATCAGGCATCGAGCACCGTCACCATCGCCGTCAACAATGTGAACGAGGTGCCCGATACGCCCATATTGTCGGATGCCCGGGGCATTGTCGGGGAAGCTTTGTCCGGCGGCTTGGCGAACAGTTGGGTCGCACGCTTCACCCTGTCGGATGTGGACGGACCGACCCCCACATTGCGCCTCGTCAGTAATCCCTCCAACCGCTTCAAGGTTGTCGGGAACGAGGTTCACTTTGCCGATGGGTTCGAGCCTGATTTCGAGACGCTGTACAATAGCGGCCTCACCGCCTCAGACAGCGATGGCGATGGGCAGATGGAGGTCCTGCTGACCGGAACCGTCGATGCCACGGATGGCAGCCTGTCATCGCCAGGCAGCACTGATTTTGCCATTCGGGTCGAGGACGTCAACGAGGCGCCAACCGCGCTTAACTGGTCGGCGAGCCTCGCCTCGGTGGCCGAACGCGACCGGGTTGCCAATGGCACGATGCTTCCTGCTACTACCATTGGGACGCTCAGTGTTACCGATCCGGATATCGCGGGCTTTGCCGACGCCAGTTACAGCTATTCCGTGTCCGATAGCCGGTTCGAGGTCGTGGGCAATGTCCTGCGGCTGAAGCAGGGCGCGGCGCTCGACTATGAGGCGGGCAGCAGCATCGCGTTCACCATGACCGCCACCGACCTCAGTGCGGCTCCGCACTCAATCCAACGGACAATCACGTTGGCCGTGGACAACCAGGATGATGTGTTGGAGGGCGACGCCAATGCCAATTCGCTCATCGGTCAGCAGAATCGCGACCTTCTCTACGGCTTTGGCGGCAACGATACCATCGATGGGGGCGATGGCGACGATCTCATTGACGGCGGGTCTGGCGATGACCTGCTGATCGGCAACAACGGCCACGACACCGTTTATGGTGGTGATGGCGCTGACACAATCAGGGCGGGTGCTGGCAATGACAGCATCTATGGCGGTGCCAATGACGTGGGAACGTTCGACACGCTCTTTGGCGAGGACGGAGATGACATTCTTAACGGTGACGATGGTGACGATGTTCTGTTTGGTGGTCTTGGTTCCGACCAGCTGATTGGCGGCGCCGGTTCGGACTGGGCGGACTATAGTCAGCTTCGATCCGGTGTTGCCGACACGATGGGCGTGACGGCCGATCTGGTAACTCCGGCATCAAACACTGGCGCAGCGGCGGGTGACAGCTATTCCAGTGTCGAAAATCTTCGGGGCACCGGAATTGCTGATACGCTGAGTGGCGATGGGTCCGTCAACCGGATCGAGGGTCTCGGCGGCAATGACATTCTGCGCGGTCGTTCTGGCGACGACAATCTCCAGGGTGGGAGCGGCAACGACACGCTCTATGGCGACGATGGCGCCGATACCTTGCTGGGCGATGATGGTGACGACATCATCTATGGTGGAACCGGTAACGACACGTTGCTCGGCGGGGCTGGCAATGACCAGCTCTATGCAGAAAGCGGGGACGACTATCTCGATGGCGGCGCTGGCAACGACCTGCTGAACGGGGGCGTGGACAACGACACTTATATCGTGACGCGCTCGTCCGAGGCCGACACCATCTATAATTACGACCCTTCGGGCGACGATGTCGACGTGTTGGGCTTCCAGGACACCGCTGGCTCCATCAACGACGAGGATCTCTGGTTCGAACAGGTCGGCAACGACATGCGGATCAGCGTGATCGGCACGACCTCCAGCGTTCTCATCAAGGACTGGTATCTGATCTCCGATCCCAGCAGCCGGTCCAACTACAAGATCGACTTCATCATCGCGGGTGAGCGCTACAGCACGCAGATCAACGTCGAGGGCCTGGTCCAGTTGATGGCGACCAAGACCAAGCCGACCACGACCGCGCAGCGTGACATCTTGATGGCCGACCTTACCTACAAGGCGCAATGGGCGACCTATTGGGGAACGAACGCCAAGCCGGTCATGTCTGCCATCGGTAACCGGACGGTCAATGAGGACGGGACGATCAATCTCACCGTCACAGCGACCGATGATATTACGCCCAATGCGAATATCCAGATGTCGGCCACAGTCATATCGGGTTCGTCTGTGATCGCTAATGCGGGGCTGGTGTTCGGCGCGCCCGATTCCAGCGATCAGCGCAGTTTCACGATCACGCCGGTTTCCAACGCCAGCGGGACGGCAACCATTCGCGTTCAGGCGACTGATGCGGGCGGCGTCACGGAGACCCAGGAATTTACCGTCACCGTCAACGCTATCGCGGATACGCCGGTGGTCGCGGCCTTTACTGGCGGCTCGGGTACGTCTGGGCAGGCCGGGGGCATCCCGTTGACGCTCGATGTCACATTCCCAGACACGGACGGCTCCGAAACCCAGGAAATCTGGATTTCCGGCGTACCGTCGGGAGTGACGCTGAGCGCTGGAACCTATGACAGTGCTGCGGGGATCTGGAAGCTGACATCCGCCCAGACAAGCGGCCTCAAGGTCAATGCACCGGCAGGCTGGAGTCAGGATCTCTCGCTCTCCGTCACGGCGCGTGCGACCGAGGCTGGGCAGACCGCGATCTCGGCCGTGAAGACGACGACGGTCGTCATCAATGCGCCGCCAACCGGCGCGAACCTGTCGGGCTCGATCAACGAGAATGCGGCAAACAATACCATGGTGGGTACGATCACCGGCGTCGATCCTGACGCGGGCGATGTCCTCGCCTACACGCTCATCGACAATGCTGGGGGACGCTTTGCATTAAGCTCGGCGGGCGTGCTGAGTGTAGCCAATGGGTCGCTCCTCAATTACGAGGCTGCGACGTCGCATGCGATTACCGTTCGCGTAACCGACAGCTTCGGCCAGACCAAGGATCAGGCCCTTACCGTTGCCGTCAATAACATCAATGAAGCTAACAGCTTGCCAGGCAGCTATGGCATGGCGGTCAACGAAAATATGGCGGTTGGCACTCTTGTCGGCACGGTCACGGCCAGCGATCCTGATAGCTCTGCCATCGCCTTTGGTCAGCAGCGTTATTATTTCTGGAACGGCTCGGCAACGAGCAGCACGTCGTCGGATGGGCGCTATGCCATCAATGCGACGACCGGGCAGATCACCACCAACGCTGCGCTCAACTATGAGGCGGGTAACACCAACGTAGCCTATACGGTTATCGCGCGAGATAATGCCGGTGCGGCGGGATATAACCAGACGTCCAGCACCGTCACCATCGGCGTCGTCGACCTGAACGAGGCGAACAGCCTGCCAGCCAGCTATGGCATGGCGGTCAATGAGAATGTCGCCATTGGCACGCTTGTGGGCACGGTGGCGGCCAGCGACCCCGACGGTTCCGGTGTGGCCTTTGGTCAGCAGCGTTATTATTTCTGGAACGGTTCGGCGGCGAGCGGAACGTCCTCGGATGGTCGCTATACGATCGATGCGGTCACCGGACAAATCAAGACCAACGCCGCGCTCAACTATGAGGCGGGCAACACCAGCGTCGCCTACACAGTAATCGCGCGCGACAACCAGGGAGCTGCCGGTTACACCCAGAGTTCGACGACGGTGACGGTCGGCATCAACAACCTTAACGAGGCGAACAGCTTGCCGGCCGGCTATACCATGGCGGTCAACGAGAATGTCGGCGTCGGTACGCTCGTTGGTACGGTGACTGCAACTGATGTCGACAGTTCTGGTGTGGCCTTTGGTCAGCAGCGCTATTATTTCTGGAATGGCTCTGTGGCCAGCAACACTTCGTTCGACGGGCGCTATGTGATCGATGCCGTGACCGGCTTGATCAAGACTAATAGCGCCTTGAATTACGAAGCCGGCAACGCCCTGGTCAACTATACCGTGCTTGCCCGGGACAATCAGGGCAATGCCGGTTACAACCAGACTTCCACGACTGTCACAATCGGCATTAACAATGTGAACGAAGCCAACAGCCTCGCTGGTTTCACCATGTATGTGAGTGAGAATGTCGGGGTGGGGACCACTGTCGGCACGGTCGCGGCGAGCGATCCGGATGGATCGGGGGTGGCCTTTGGCCAGCAGCGTTATTGGTTCTGGGACGGCACCAACTATTCCAACCAGTCCTGGGACGGGCGCTATGTGATCGACAATGTGACTGGTATCATCAGGACAAATGCTCCACTCAACCGCGAGGCGCCGGATCCTGGACGGAACTATGTCATTCGGGCACGCGATAATCAGGGCAATCCGGGCTATACCGAAGCGGCGGCCAATTTCTGGATCGAAATCGCCAATGTGAATGAAACCCCTAATGCGCCAGACAATGGAGCGACAAAATGGTCGTTCTTCGACGAAACAGGTCTCGGTTCCAATCCAGCAAACGCTTATGTCGTGACCGGTTCGTTCGGATTAAGCGATCCTGATGGCGGGACGCCGTCCTTGCGTTTTGCAGACGGAAGTACGTCGCAGGGCTGGTTCTATATCGATGGCAATACGGTTCGCTTCCAACCAGGCCTTAATTTTGATTTCGAATGGTTCCGGGCGAACGGTTATAATATCTACGACTGGAATGGCGATGGACGTCTTGATGCCCGTGTCGCCGACGTGTCGCTCAAGGCCTTCGATGGCAGCGCTTGGTCTAGCCCAACACTCATGCAGGTGTTCATTTCTGACGTTAATGAGCAGCACACGCTGGCCAATCGCTCCTTCAATGTCAATGAATCCAACACGGCTTTGGGGCCATGGACAGGTGTCACGGCGACCTCTGGCGAGCTTCTCAATGCCAAATCGTTGATGCTGTCCGACGCGGAAGGTGGCGCCAATATCAGCTACCGATTCTCCAATGGTTCGCAGAATTGGGGTCCTTGGAGTATCGATGCAGCGACCGGTGCGATCTGGATGACGGGAGGAACAGATTATGAGTCTCTCGTCGAAGTTTACCAGACCCAAGGCTATTGGGACGAATATGGCGGCTATTACGAATATCAGGTCTATACCGGCCGAGACACGTCCCGAGCAACATTCAATCTGGGCGTTCAGGCGATTGATAACAGTTCGGGCCAGATAGCCTCAGCAACCCTGACGCTCAATGTCGCTGACGTGAATGAAGACGTTTCCTATGCGTCCTACCTGACCGGCAGTTCCAAAGGAACGTGGATCAAGAGAACCGATACCGAATATTGGATCATGGCGAATTCTTCGGCCGTGACCCGGTATATCACGCCGATCGTCACTGATCCCGAACGTCAGGGGGTTACCTATTCCATCTCAAACCTGAGCTATAGAGAATATAATGTTGTTTCGGGTGGAAGTGGTGAGATCAACGCGACGGCTATGCCGAATATCAACATTGATTCTTCTGGACGCATCAGTTTCTGGGTTCCCGGACAGGATTGGGACGGCGAATGGGAGGGCGGCCTGAAGATCGGAGGCGTCAGGCGAACTTCAAGCGTTGACGCAACCTTCACGCTCAACATCGTAAACGGCGATCGGACAACTTATATTCCGATGAAGATTACTTTCATTCGCCGTGGACAGACAACGCCTCCCGTCATGCTGGATCTCGATGGCGATGGCCTCGAACTTGTGGCCGCCGATATCTCTACGACAACCTTCGATATGGACTTGGATGGAATAGCGGATCGTACTGGCTGGCTCAGCGGTGACGATGGTTTCCTGGCGCTGGATCGTAACGCCAATGGTACAATCGACGATATCAAGGAAATCTCCTTTGTGGAGGATGCCGAAGGCGCTGTCTCGGACCTTGAAGGGCTGCGAGCCTATGACAGCAATGCCAACGGCTTCCTTGATGGTGGCGATGAACGTTTCGCCGAATTCCAGATATGGCGGGACGTCAACCAGGATGGCGTCAGCCAGACTGGGGAGCTGTTCTCGCTTTCGGCGCTGGGGATCGCACAGGTGAACCTGACGCTCAACTTGACAGGCGAGGTTCCGGGAGGGGCCGATAACGTGATTTATGCGACCTCGGAATTTTTGCGTGATGATGGTACCAGCGGAGCCGTCGGTGACGTTTTCCTGTCGTTCGATCCCTCCGACATCGGGATCGCCGCCCCGGTCATCCTTGACTATGACGGTGACGGTGCTGGCCTGATCTCGGTAACCTCAAGCACAGTTCGCTTTGATATGGACGGCGACGGCGCGACCGAACGCACAGGCTGGATCGAAGCGGGTGATGCTTTCCTGGCGTTGGATCGCAATGGTGACGGCAAGATCTCCGACATTGCCGAAATCTCCTTTGTCGGTGATCTGGAAGGCGCCAAGACCGATCTCGAGGGTCTGAAGGCTTTTGATAGCAACGGGGATGGCGTGCTTGACGCGCTCGATGCGCGCTTTGCTGAGTTCAAGCTATGGTTCGACACCAACAGCAACAGCATCTCGGATGCGGGTGAAGTTAAGAGTCTCGCTGAAGCCGGGATCAGCGCCATCGGCCTTTTGTCAGTCGCGCCGGAAAACGCCAACGACGGTGGTAACATCATTTATGGCAAAGCGAGCTTCAGCCGTACTAATGGCACCACTGGTACAGCTCTCGATGCCGGACTCGCTTATGTACGCGGCGATGGCAGCGCGCGTGAGGCTTATTCGGCATGGACGGGGACCGAAACGCCTGCCACTTCAGATGCTCCGATTGTACCAGCGATTGACGTCGAGCGGCAGGAATATGAGCGTAAATCCAAGCGCTATATGATCTCGACAACCGGCGGTCAGATGTTTGTTCGTCGGCGGAGTGACACCGCCGTTCTGGACGGGCGCTCGGGCTTGATTGATCCAGCCACCATCCTGTCTTTCTCCAACAAGGACATCGGCATGCTTTCGCCGATCATCCTCGATCTGGATGGCGACGGCGTCGAGATGCGCTCGATCAAGAAGGCAAAGGCCGCCTTTGACATGAATGGAGACGGGATTGCGGACAACACCGGCTGGGTCGGGAAGGGCGATGGTTTCCTCGTCATTGATCGCGACGGGGACGGTAGCATTACCAGCGCTTCGGAACTCAGCTTCCTCACCGAGAAGAGCAATGCCAAGAGTGATCTTGATGCGCTTGGAGCACTCGATTCCAATAAGGACGGCAAGATCGACGCAAACGACACCCGCTTTGGCGAGCTGAAGGTCTGGGTGGATGGCGATGGTGATGGCGCAACCGATAGCGGGGAACTCAAGTCCCTGGCCGATCATGGTATCACCTCGATCAGCCTGTCATCGCGTGCGGTCGAGCAGAATGTGAAGATCGGATCGAATGTCGTGCTGGCCACCTCTACTTTCACGCGTGCGAACGGCTCGGTGGGGACCGTAGGCGATGTAGCGCTCGCCTATAAGCCCGGTGAGGCGGCAAACGAGCCGGCGAGCGGGTGGGAGACCATATTGGCACGGATGACGCAACAGATGGCGGCGTTCGGGGCGGAAAGCGGAGAGGGTGAACTGAACACCCGTTATGCCAAGACCGAAGCGCTCTATGATTATTTCGCGGCCTGATTATAGGATTGTCGCATGAACGAGACGACACAGAAGGAAGCGGCTGCGGCCGCTTCCGCGCCGCCCACCGTAAGCCACATGCTGGGAGAGATGACCTGGCTCCTGACGCAGTCCCCGCTGCATCGGGGGCTTTCGATCGGCGACATCGAATGGCTGTTGATGCCGGCGCTGATCCACCAGCAATTCTATGTCTTCCGCGACGGCGATAAGCCGGTGGGTCTCGCGCTGTGGGCGAAATGCAGCCCGGAAGCCGAGAAAAAGCTGGAGGGCGGGATGATCGAACCGGCCAACCGTCTGACGCTCGAGGAGTGGACGTCTGGCGAGGCGATCTGGCTTGTCGACCTTATCGCACCATTTGCAAACGGAGAGAACAAGCATCGGGAGATCATGATCGCCGATCTGATTTCCGGGCCGCTAAGCGGCAAAGCGTTCAAATTCCATCAGACCGATCCCCGGACGGGTAAGCGGACCGTGCAAACGGTCGATGGGGACGCTGGCGAGAAACTCAAGATTGCCATTGAAGCCTCTCTGACAAGCAAGCAATAGAGGAGTGGAAGCCTGGAGCAAAGCGACGCCTGAGATATCGTAAGGCGATGATAGGGATCGCCTTGACAAAATCTCATTATTGATCAATATGTTTCAATGAATCCGAAGATGGATCATGTATTCTTGGTAGTAAATGTTGGTCATTTTATTATAGTATTATTTAGTAATATCTTACTTTCAATGAGTTGTTGCGGGAATTTGTATCCTGCCGCCCCAGCCAAGTTTTTCCCAACATACTGTCAAAGCTGGCTTTTCGGACGACGCCGGAACCGTGGTGGGGGTGCTGTCAGACAAAGGCGAACTGCTCTCCACGCGATGCACTTTGGATCGCGAGGGTAGGGGATCAGCTCATGAGAGAATGCCACTCAGCAAAGGCAGCTGAGCGTCTTTCCTTATAGGTCTGGCGATCGACGAGGTGGCGTTCCAGTGCGAAGTGGTTGTGGACGTTGGCGTGTACGGATGCGAATTTCTGTAACGACCTGATTTGTCGGAAGCGCAGCATGGCTCGCTTTCGTCGTCGAAAGGGAAGGTGGCTGTTCTCGACCCGATTGTTCGCCCACCGACCGATTTCCTGCTTTGCCCGGTTGCCAAGCTCATCCATTGCCGCGCCGTAGGTGCGGAGGCCATCAGTGGTGATCGATTCGGGAGATCCATGACGCTTCAGCGCCTTCTTCATGAAGGTTAGCGCAGCCATCTTATCACGGGTTTTGGTGACATAGCTCACCAGGATCTCGCCTTCCTGATCGACGGCGCGCCATAGATAAACCATTTCGCCATTCACCTTGACGTACATTTCGTCGAGGTGCCAGCGCCAGTGGCGAAATCCCCGCATGCGGCTGATCCGCTGCCGGCGAATGTCGCCTGCGAACAGCGGGCCGAACCTGTTCCACCAGTAGCGCACCGTCTCGTGGCTGATGTCGATACCGCGCTCGAAGAGCAGGTCTTCCACGTTCCTGAGGCTGAGCGGGAAGCGCACGTACATCATCACCGCCAGCCGGATACCTCGCGCGACGAGTTGAAGTAGCGGAACGGATTGTCAGGCTTGGAGCGGCTCATGCCCCTACTTTAGCAGCGCCCAGAGCAACGCGCCGTTTTGCTCTGACAGAGCCCTGGCTCCTGTGCTATCTTACTCCGTTGGAGGCGTCAGCGTCCGGTCGTGTTCCCCGCCGGCATCGAACAGCTTGGATCCTTTAATTTTGCCAGAAGCATCAAGCGTCAGGTGCACGTTGTTCATGCTGCGATTCTGCCAATGCCAACCGTGGATGCCCGTAAACGGCGCGACATAGCGGCCTGCCTGCCGGTCGCCCTTGGTGATTGCATAGCTTTCAGTCAGCTCTTCACCACCGTCGAAGGGATGGGCGTGCATGTCATAGTTGAGCGGTCCTGATCCCGACCAGTGGAAGTGTATCGGCTGCCCCTCATCGACCACATATTTAAGCTCAATGCCTTCAAAGGGTTTGAGTTCGAATTCCCAATGGTCGCTGGCGCCTGGCTCGGGCGGCAGGGGCGTCTGGCTGGGCGTGAACGTACCTTGGCGTTTCAGGCCCCGTTCCAAGAACTGGTTGGCTCCAGCGGTTGCAATACTGGAAAGGCCCGTTACGTTTCCGACGCCCGTCGGATCGATGCCGGTTTCGGCTGGAAGCACGAACAGGACGACAATTGCTGCGCCAATGGCGAGCGTCGCCGTGGTTCCAATGACGAGCGCGCGCCGGGAGGGGCGCACGGGTTCAATTTCAGTCATGATTCAAGATACCTCGCAATTTGATAACCGGCGAGAAATATGCCCGCGGCGATCAGCGCCAGATTGGCGGTAAACGCCCCGTTTCGAAAGCTGGACGTGCCACGCCAGAGGCCGAGCAGCATGAGGACAAAGGCAAGGACAAGGCACTGTCCGACCTCAACCCCGATGTTGAAGCTGATGAGGTTGGTCAGCAGCCCATTTCTGGGCAACGAAAGTTCGGTCAGCTTGGTCGCGAGGCCAAGGCCATGAACCAGGCCGAATGCAAGAACGGTCGCTTTGGTATTGATGGAGATACCGAGTTTCCGGAGGCCGCCGATATTCTCGATGCCCTTATAGGCGACCGATAGCCCGATCACTGCATCGACCAAATGAGCATTTGCGCCAAAACCCAGCAACACGCCCAGCAGCAGCGTGGTCGAATGGCCGATGGTGAACATCGACACGTACAGGACGACATCCTTCAGGCGATAAAGATAGAAGACCACCCCGATCAGGAAGAGGATGTGGTCGTACCCGGTCACCATATGCTTGGCGCCCAGATAGAGAAACGGGAGGATCGCCGGACCGTCGGTGGCCAGGACGAAGGCCTTGTCGCCTTCGGCCACGTCGTGGGCCAGGGCGGTCACTGACCAGAATGCCAGCGCCATGGCGGCGAGGGGAAGCGTCCACCGCCTCATGAGGCGTTTTCAGGCTCTTTGGTCCCCGTTGGCGCGAGGCTGGCCGGCGACTTCATATAGGCCTGATGGCAGGCGCTGCAGACATTATACAACGCGCCGCCCACTTCCAATACCTCGTTGACGTTCTTTGCTGCCGCTGCCTGTGCGGCCAGTCCGGCGGCGTCCGAGAGGCCTTGCGCGAATTCCTGCCAGTCCTGGCCGCGGCCTTTGGCATAGGCCGGTGTTCGCAAAAGTGCGGCATATTGCCCAGCCGTGCCTGCGCAGCGGAAAGTTCTGCGGAGCTTTCGTCTGCGACCGCATCCATCTGCACCAGCTTTTCAGAACGATAGATGCCCGATTCGCTGCGGATATGGTCGGCGTCAGCGCGCAGAGCGGCCATTCGGCCGTCGATGCTGGCCAGTTTCGCCTGGAGCTGATCCACATCTTCCGATCCGGCACGGACAGCCGCCGACAGGCCCACCGGAGCGGCAAAGCGTCCCAGCAGTTGGTCCCGCGCCACGCGATCACCGACATTCGCGTCGAGCCGATCAATCTCGCCGGAGATCGGCGCCCTGACGACGCCCATATCCGCCACTAATGTCGTGTTGTAACCGGCTGTGAAGATAAAGCTGCGTAACAGCACCGCGAAGGCCATGACCAACAGCAGGCCACCGACCAGCATTCGGCGCGGCAGGTGGAACCATGGCCGCTTGGACTGTTCGGGTAGTTGCAGTTCCTCTGCATCATCAGTGGAAAATTGGGTTTCTACGCTCATTTCGCCCTCGATCTCGCCGGTGGATCGTACGCCGATATGGTTAAGAAAGGTTGGATGACCCGACATCCGGCAGCGTTGGATGTCAGTCACGATGCACTACCCTTGTGACCTGCCCCCCGGCTGGCTCCCTCGATTTGATGGGTACAGGCTATGGGCTACAGCAGCGGTTGCCACACGACATTTCATCATCGCTACCATCTGGTCGGGGCGCCGAAATATCGGTTCAAGGTGCTTCACGGCGAAGTGCGCCTGCGGGTGCGCGAGATCATCCGGCAGGTCTGCGCCGAGATGGGCGTGACCATCGTTCACGGGGTGCTCTCGTGCGACCACGTTCATATGTTCGTCGAAATTCACCGCACGTCTCGGTCAGTGACTTCGTACGCCGTGCCAAGGGGCGGTCATCGCGCAAAATCCAGTAGGAGTTCGAGCATATCCGCAAGCGCTATTCATCGCACCTGGATGAGGATCGAATAGTTCAATATAGATTATATATATCCTGCGATATAACTCTCTTTTTATTCCCACAATATCAAACTCATTGGCATTACATCAATAAGAAGTTTGATTTTCAGACCGATCTCGTTTATAATTAATTTCATATTCACTTCACAGATCTATTCATGTCCTTTCACTTGCGATGAGTGGGCAAATAAAATTGCGCGTTAATTGCGCAGATTGTTTATATTTTGACGCACTAATATTATAATAATCCTGTCAACTGCCGGAGCTCTTTGGTCGCGATGCTATGCATTGGTACGAGGTGGTCAGCGCACCGTTGATCATCCTAACTGAGGAGGATCATCATGGCTCTCGACATCGTGACCCAAAACATCATCATCGATGAGACAACGGGCTTTCAGGATGATGATGTTGACCCGTCCCTTCATAACAACGCTACGGTGAACTACCTTCTATCGCTCGACAGTTCGGGCGGCCTGAGTTCGCCCCAGGTCGCCTTCAAGGCCGACTTCGTGACGGCAACGGCGACTGGAGGCGACACTTTCTCCTCAGTGTCTCTCACCCAGAGTCTCACTGGAACTCCATTTTCCACCACCGTGGGCGTGAACAGCGACATTCGAACGGTCGATGGCAACTATGTCTGGCTGTTCCAGGATCCGAACAATGCCAATGTCGTCATCGGCGTGATCGGGACGTCCGACCCGACCACCATGCCTCAACCAACCGGAGCGCTCGCCTTCTCGTTCGCGCTTATCAACACCACTACCACCACGCCGGATCTATATCTGGTGCAGTATGTGGCGTTGTTCCAACCGGATCCAACCGTCACCGACGAGCGCATCGACCTCACCAACAAGGTATTCGCCTCGCTCTCTGCGACCACCACGGTCAGCTTTTCGGGCGCGAATGCCGCGCCCGGCAATCATGACTTCTACGCCATCAACTCGCCCACGGACACGTCCAAGCAGCTTCTGGTGATCGGTCTCAACGGCGGTACCGCCAACGTCAGCACACAGGGCTTCGGCATCAACAACCAGAGCATCAATCCGAACGAAACACTCCAGGTCGATTTTGTGACCGGGGCCAACCTGACCGCAGGCACCGCCTCGCAGATCCAGTATGGCAGCCATGTCGAGGATGTCACGCGGGCCGGATTCACGATCAACCAGATCACGCCTTCCCAGCCGGATAAGCGGGTCGACATCAGCATCACCGCCTTGAACAACACGGGGAACGAGCAGGGCACGGACTTCTTCGACGGAACCGCGACCAATCCAGTAGACATCACCAGTATTAAACTGACGGGAACGTCGGGATTTGCGACCGTCATCACGGCAGATGGAACCTATGCGACGGGAAGCGGCAACGTCACCATCACCGGGCTTGGCGGGACCGGGAACGTTGTCACTATCACTGGGCTCGATAACGTCACCACGGTCGATATCACGACCGCCACCGGGATGGACCGGCTACAGGTCAAGGGTGTCGATGCCAATGAAGGCTGCGACATCACCGAATTCCATTTTTCGACGACGACCCCTAATGCCCGTACCGAGGAGGTTGGCTCCTTCATCAACTTCGACGATTCCGGTCCGGATCTCTCGATCACGGCCGCGCCGGTGGTTGGCGCCCTCGAGGTGATCGAGGCGAGCAACATTACCGGACAGAGCCAGGCGACGATCACGCCGCCCAGCTTCACCGCGAGCGCGGTTGACGGCGCCACGACGAATGTAGGTTACGCCTTGGCCCTGGTGGGCTCGACCGCGACGGGGTTGCAGACGACGGCGGGCAACAAGGCGATCACGCTTGTGGCCGACTCGGCCAGCCTGATCTCTGGCAAATATGACAGCGACAATAATGGCTCCCTCGACGCCACGGCATTCACCGTGACGCTGTCCGGCACGACGGTGACGCTAAGGTCGATGGTGGCGCTCGAGCACGACAACACGCAAGGTGGAAGCGAAGACAACACGCTCGACCTTAACGGCCTTATCAAGGTCGTGGCGACGGTTTCGGTCACGGACGGCGACAACGATCCTTTGTCGCAGCAAAGCTCCAGCCTGGCGTTGTCGATCACGTTCGACGATACCGATCCGACGCTGTTGATCACATCGCCGCCGACGGTTGGCACTGCTGCGGTCGGCGAGGCAAGCGGGGCCGGCGGCAAGAGCACGGTGCCCATCACGGCTCCGGGCGTCACGGCGAGCGCCGTCGATGGCTCCACAACGGATGTGAGCTACGCGTTGAGCCTGGGAGGCACTGCAACAGGTCTTACCACGACGGCCGGCAATCATTCGATCACGCTGGTAGCGGACTCGGCATTCCAAGTTTCGGGCAAGTATGACAGCGACAATAATGGCTCGCTCGACGCGACGGCCTTCACGGTCGCACTGTCCGGCTTGCAGGTGACGCTGACGTCGCTGGTTGCGCTCGAACACGACAACTCGCAGGGCGGCGGCGAGGATAACACGCTCGACCTCAATGGCCTGATCAATGTCGTGGCGACAGTGACGGTCACGGACGGAGACAATGACTCAGTATCGCAGCAAAGCACGACGGCGTCGCCGCTGTCGCTGACCTTCAATGACACCGATCCGACGGCGGTCCCATTTGACGCCGATCCTGGCGGTACGGGCGATCATTCGCTGGAACATTTGGGCAATGCGATAGGGCAATCAGCCAGCGGCAAGATTGGCTATAACATGACAGACCAGATCGCCGCCGCTGACTATAATCTGGTGACGCCTGTCAGCGACTTCGTCGATGCCGATCCTGTCACTGCCGGCGTGCAGATCAGCCTGACGGGTTCGATTTCTAATCCGCAGACCCCGGCTATCACCCAGGCGGTCGCCACCCTCGTCTCCGAAGATATCAACTCCGCGACTTTCAACTTCTCGTTCCATTACGACAAGGACCCGATCACTGCTGGCGTGCAGGATTCCACGGCCGCCGGCACTCTTTATCTCGACAAGGTCAATGACACCTACACGCTCACTCTGACCGACGTGATCGACGGGTTCAGCTTTGATGTGCTCCACACCAGCGAACTGCTCGCCAAGGCTCCCACCGGGAACACGGGACATCCGCTGATCGTCGCCGAGCAACTGACCCCGAACGGCGATCCCGATCCGTTCTTCGTTCAGTTCACCGGAAATTCGATCACCCAGCAGATCGGCTTCGGGTTCAACTCGTCCGGCGACGGAGCGGCCGTTGCAGGCGACATCACGTTTAACGGTTCCGCCCACGACATGGTTACCAACACCAACGAGGACTGGGTCAGTGCGACCCGAGACACCAATGGCGTCGCGGGCGATACGATACAAAAGGGTGAACTGCTGACGCTGCGGTTCTTCGATCAGAACATCCTCGGCGATGTTAATCCAAAAGCTGCCGGCGGCGGCACTGAGCGGACTGACCCGACAACGGAAGCTAGTGGCGTCGTCATCAAGTTCGACGGTATCGGCATGTCCGAGGATCTGGTCGTCATACTCGATCTGAAGGACGCGAACGGCGATGAAATAACGAGAGCCATCAACGTCCAGAACTCGGACCTGATCAAGGGCAACGCAAATATTCCCGCGCCCTACAACATCGAGTTCACGCTGGATAACAACGATGCCCTGCTCGTCATCGAACAGAATGACTACGCGGCCGCTGGTGAAACTTACCAGATCCAGGGCATCCAGATCATGCAAAGCGCCAATGGCTTGTCGGGTGACGCCATCGACCTGATCGGGGCTACAGGAGCCGGGAACGGCAGCAGCACCACGACCGGTCTGACGGCTTGGGATCCGCTGGACAATGATGTTCTGAAGATTGTCGATATCGGCTTTGTTCAGCAGACGAGTGGCACATTGAATGCCGACCTCGACTTTGCCTTCGACATAGCGGACGGCGACCTGGATCTGCTCGGCGTCCAGCACATCAATGTGCGAATTAGTGACGAGTTCATCGTTTAAGCAACAATCGTCTTACGGGAGGGGTGGCGCGCCACCCCTCACCTTTTTAGGGCAGACCGTTGCGGTCATCTGCGGCCAACTGCTTTGCCGAAGAGGTGATGGCGGTATTCCGATTAATCTGCCTCTAAGCTGCCATTCTGGAATCGGCCAAGGGGCGGGCGGTCGGGACGAAAACCTGACGGTCCGCAGTTGGGCGCCAGAAATTGGCCGCTGAACGTCTGCAAAGGGTCGGAAGTGAACCTGCTCCAGCCTTGGGCGGCAAAGGCATATCGAGCCGATAAATGGCGTCGCCGCCCAGTTCATCAGGATTTTGCTACGAAAGCTTGTCCTGGAATTGAGCGGCGGCGTTGCTACATCCGATCCATTTCACCGATCACTCAGATCGACTCATGTTCGGTTGCTGACAGCAGCATACACCTCAATAGTGCGCCACCCAAGCAATTTGCGTGACTTTCGACACCTGACAGAGCAGCAAAATTTGCGCATTGGCCTCCCACCTTGGCGAAGCGCACCGGGCAGGCGGATTGTGCCGAGTCGCACCGATCATTCGGCCCACATGAGCACCCGCCAATATGCCCGCCTGGTATGAATGGGGCACAGGGATCGGCCTGCCCAGCGAAGATTATGGCACGCACTCCCTGAAGAGGACAAAGGCGTCGATCATCTACAAGGCGACCGGAAACCTCTGTGCGATCCAGATTCTGCTGGGGCATACGAAGATCGAAAGCACGGTCAGATATCTTGGGGTGGATGTGGAGGACGCCTTCACTCTGGTGGAGGGCACAGAAATTCGATCTTGGCTGGCTCCTCGCATCTGCGAGGAGCGGGTACCGACTTCGCGTCTGCCACGCGCCAAATCATGATGTTCGATTGATTTTGTCATCCGTTTGGAAGCGGACATTCTCCGGCAACTCGTTATTCTATGTATCTGAACAGGCCGCATTGGGGTTTCAGAACGCCGCGTGGAGCAGGCCTTACCGCCCGCCCAATTTCTTTTGAACCGAGGGGCAATGACGGGATAGTCCAACTTCGCGGTTGAACCATTGCTCGGCAATTTCACGATCCTCGAATGGTGCTGTTTCAGAAATGCGCAGTGATCGGATCAAGTAGGAGGGCGATCCATCGGGCGGTTCCAATCGCCACATTTGAACGCCCTCTTCCTGAAGCAGAAGACTCTTGCGGTCAGATCCCTCCATTCTCCTGCTGTTTTCCGCCTTGCGCATCATTGCGATCGCCAGGCCTGACGGCGGAGATCTTCGACCTCCCGCTGAGTCAACGGTTCGCCGACGATCCGGGCATCCACCTCGTTCATGACAGATGCCGGAAAATCACTTCCGGCCAGACGGAAGTCTGGCGAGGCGGGGACTAAGGAGGAAGGATTGGCCAGCATGGGGATGGTCCACCCATTGCCGTCCCGGCAGCCAATGCCTGCATAGCCGCCGTCGATGCGGAAAGTGCGGCAGACGCCCTTTGCACTGCGAAAACTGAGTCCGATATGGATCGGGCTGCCCACGCCATCGGCCCATTCGGTGAGCGCTTTATCGAGGCGACTGGTCGCCACTAACTGCCCGTGCTGTTGGACTACCAAGCCCTGTTCCCACCAGTCCATCCGGCCGATGATCAGCCCGCCCACCAGCGAAGCAGCGATGGCGCCGCACCAGAGCGATACGGAAATGCGGCGCCTTTGCCTGGCTTCTCGCTTCGGAGCGAGCTGGGTGACGACGCCCTGATCCCACAGGCCCAGCTTCTCCAGTTCCGCTGTATCGAAACGCTTTTCGGCCGGAACGGGATAGGCGATGTGCAATTGGGTGAGGACGTCGCGATGATCGTCCGCCGCCTGCGCTAGTCCGGGGTCGCCCGCCATTCTCGTTTCGAAGGCCAACCGGGCGGCACCGGTCATTTCGCCGTCGAGATAGGCCACGATCTCTTCATGGATGCGGTCGGTCATGGCCTGCCCTCCATGATCTGGCGGGACAGCGCAGCGCGCCCACGGGCAAGGCGGCTGGTCAAGGTTCCTTCGGGTATTTCAAGGATCTCCGCAGCCTCCGAGTAGGAAAGCTCATTGAGCACGACCAGCTTGATCGCCAGCCTCTGCTCCTCCGGCAAAGCTTCGACCTGCTCGCGGAGCCAGCGGTTTTCAGTGCTCCGTTCGAGATCGCTGGCGGTTGCGCCTTCGTCGGACAGCAAGTCATCCTCGGGCATCGGCTCGACAAGCCGGGCCCAGCGGTTGCGCATGCGGACCTCATCCAGCCAGATATTCTTCATGATCCGTGCCGCCCATAAATCGAGTCTGCTGCCCGGTTCCCAACCGTCTTCCCGTTCCAGCACGCGCGCGATGGTCTTCTGGAACAGGTCGTCGCCGTCCTGACGGTTGCGCACGATCACGCCCGCCAAGCGATGCAGGCGCGGCAGCACCGCAATCAGTTGGCGTCGAAGATCGGACAAACTAGACTTCCCTATGGATGAAACGTCCGGGACGAGACGTTTAATCCCGAGAGGGCGTATGAAAGCAAAAAAAATCTTGTCGATCGTCATGGCGGGCGTGCTGATCACTGGCGGTATGGGGTTTCCGGCCATGGTGGCGCTTGCCCAGATGCGGGGCGGCCCGCCGCGCGACATGCCGATGCCCAGCCTGCCGCGGGCGGCGATCGAGCATGGCCGGGCCAGCGAGGTCGGGCGGCCGATCGATCCCTGGGAACGCGGTCTCGAACGGGCAGAGGCCGCCCAGGCCGAGCGCCTTTCGCGCAACCAGCGGGACAAGGCGGAGACGACCGCGAAGCAATATCCTGAGGATTATGAGCTGGATCGCAATGGCGCGCTCGCCATTCGGGGCGAGGTGTTGGCGAGTGATCTGCCGGATCGGGCGTTGGCGGCGGCGCAGCGGGCCGGTTTCTCTGTCGTGCGGCGGGAGCAGGTCGAGGATCTGGGGCTGACCATGACCGTGCTGACGCATCCGGGCTGGTCTGTCACGCGCATGGTGGACGCGCTGCGCCGGATTGCGCCAGATGTCGCGATTGAGGCCGATCATCTCTTCTTTCCATCCGGGGCAGTGGGGTCGGGTAGCGTCCCCGGCATGCCGGTGCGTGGCCAGCATGGGGATTGGCGCGTAGGCATGATCGATACCGGAGCCGAGCCAGTGGCGCGTCAGGCGCGTCTGGTGCAGCAGGGTTTCGCAGCCGGAGGCGTGGTGCCCAACGATCATGGCACGGCGGTCGCGGCTATTCTGGCGCGAACCCCGGCCTCTGGAGCCGTCTATGTCGCGGATATTTTCGGCAATGGTCGCCGGGGTGGGACGGCGGAGTTGATGGTGAGGGCGCTGGGCTGGATGGCGCGGCAAAATGTACCGGTCGTCAATATCGGCATGGTCGGACCCTATAATGGGGTCGTGGCCTCCGCGGTTTCCATCCTCGTCCGGCGCGGTTTCCTGATCGTGGCGCCGGTCGGCAATGATGGGTCGTCGGCCAGACCGCTCTATCCCGCGTCGCTGGAGGGCGTGATCGCGGTTACGGGCGTCGACGCACGAGGCGTCCTGCTGCCGGAGGCGAGCCGTGTGCGGAAGGTGGATTTCGCCAGCCCCGCCATCCTCTCGATCCGGGGCGTTGCGGGCAATATGGTGCAGATGCGGGGAACCTCCTTTGCCTCGCCAGTGGTCGCTCGCCAACTGGCGGAATTGCTGCCTGCGCCGGCTCCACGGGCCGCACGAGCGGCGGTCGAGGCCTTGGCGCGGTCGGCGTGGCAGCCGAAAAAGGGTCGGTCGTTGCCGGGGCATGGCGTCATCGGAATGCCCCAGCCCTCCCATTGAGACTTTCCCGTTGAGAGACGTGCGATTTTTCCGATGAATGGCAGGACGCTGGGAAGAACCGGCCTTGGTCAGACGTTCTTATCCTGTGGGGGCGCTTTGTGCGCTCAACCTCGAGGAGAATGTGATGTTGGAAAGCAGATATTGGTCCCTGGCGGGCGTGGCCGCCATCGCCTTGGCGGGCACGGCCATCGCTCAGACGACGGACAGTTCGACACAGCATGGCCAGGGCCTTGGCACCGATGTATCGGCCATGGCAAAGGCTCAGAAGGATGCGCAGACTAAGGGCATAGGCGCGGACGTGTCAGCCATGGCCCATGCGCGGAACGATGCGCGCAAACAGGATCATGGCGACGATAGCGATGATGCGGATGACGCGACAGCCACCATCAGCACTGCTGATACGCAAGCAACTGCGGATGTGACGGGCCGTGATCACGCCTCCGACAAGTCGGCGGCTGCCGATGCTGCCGCCGTGGCCGCCGCGAAGGGCGACAATGCCTCCATCAAGGACGGTACCGGCGCGGTTGCGACATTGCGTGACAGCCGGTCCAGCGCCAGCGATGCGCGCGGTTCGGTCAGCGATGCCCGTCAGACCGCAGCGGCGGCCCGGGCGGCGGCGGCCGATGTGCGGAGCAGCGCTCAGGACGCCCGCGACAATGCGGCGGCGGTCCGCGAAAACGCCACGGCCATCAAGGATGCCGTGCGCGCGGCGCGGCCCGGCCGGGGCGGCTGAATAAAGCAAATTCAAGGTTTGGCGGGCGGGTTCGATGGACCCGCCCGCTTTTGCGCAAAAGGGGAGAAGAAATGAAGGGGATCATGACGCTGGCTCTGGCCGGCATGGTGTGCATCACGGCGGCGGCGCCAGCCATGGCCCAGGATGACAGCAGTCTGACGGCGATGACCGGGGTCGATTATTCCAGCGGCGATTACGGCACCGGGGTCGACACCAATATTCTCGTCGTGCCGATGAGCCTGCGTTACAAGACCGGCAATCTGCGCCTGACCGCGACTTTGCCCTGGCTGCGGATCGACGGGTCTTCGGCCATTGTCGGTGGCGGTTCCGGCGGGATCGTCATCGATCCCAATGCGCCGCGCACCACTCGAAGCGGGCTGGGCGATGTGACCGTCGGCGCGGCCTATATGATCCCGGAAGACCGCATGGGCTTTGGCCTCGATCTGTCGGCCCGCGTGAAGCTGCCCACCGCGTCCAAATCCAAGGCGCTGGGCACCGGCAAGGTGGACGTCACGGTTTCAGCCGAGCTTTCCAAGACATTCGGCATACTGACGCCCTTTGCCAATGTCGGATATCGGATGCCGGGCGATCCATCCGGGTTCAACCTGCACAACGCCTGGACCGCGTCGGGCGGCGTGAGCGCGGCGCTGGGCAAATCGGTCCTGATCGCATCCTATGACTATCGGGAGACGACCAGCGATTTTGCGCGTGACAGCCATGAACTGTTCGGCGCGTTCAGCACCCCTTTTGCGCAGAAGCTCAATCTGACCCTCTACGGCACGGCGGGGTTGAGCAAGGGCGCGCCGGACTATGGCGTGGGGTCGATGGTCAGCATCAAATTCTGACGCAAGAAGGATAGGAACCGCAGAGAGGCGTTAGCCGCTCTGCGGTTCTGCACGGCTTAGTGAATGCCTATGATATCGGCCGTTCCGTCGGGATCATTCTGCACCGGGCCGCCATTGTTGGCGTTGCCCAGCAGAAGCAGTCCCGCCAGATGCGGCGCTGCCATCGATGTTCCCGACAAGGTCACATAAGAGCCGCCCTTGGTCGTCGAATAGATCGATACGCCGGGCTCCGAGAAATCGATCGGCGGATTGCCGAAATTGGAAAAGGACGCGAAATTCCTGCTGCTGTCGAAGGCGGACACGGTGTAAACTCCAGGCCCATTGGCGCGCGCCGGGCTGTAATTATTGGCATTGTCGCTCGAATTGCCCGCAGCGATCGTGAACTTGACCCCATGGGCGGCCGCGGCGTTGATGACTGCTGCATCAAGGGCGTCAGAAGCGCCAGCGCCCAGGCTGAGATTGGCGACGTCACCAGCACGGCCATATTGGGCGACATAGTCGATGCCAGCGATGACATCGGAAACCGAACCGCGTCCGGTGCGATCCAGCACTCGCACGGAAACGACCGCAGTGCACGGCGCCACGCCGACCACGCCGATGCTGTTATTGCAGGCCGCGATGATACCCGCGACATGCGTGCCATGCCCATTGCCATCATTGGGCGAGGAGTCTCGCGTGAAGCTGATATTGCCGGTTTTATTGACGTTGAGATCGGGGTGGGTGAGGTCGATCCCGGAGTCGATGACCCACGCCAGTGCAGGAGACGTCGTGATACCGCCGCCAACCAGTTTCACCCCCCAGGGGATGGTTTGAGCGGGCTGTACGCTGCCGCCACCGCTGCCGGGCTTTGCCGTCGCGACTTGCGATGCGCTGGCGACCTGGTCCTGCTCGCAAAAGGCGATGCCGCTGTTGACCTTGTCTATTCGGGCGACTGCCTGAGCCGACATATGGGCGGCAAAGCCCCGGATCGAATGACGATATGTCCGCAGTAGATTGCCGTTTTGTGCCCCGACGACGCGGTTGGCCTGAGCCTGGACATTCGGTTGCGTGATGGAAGGCTTGAACACGCAGATATATTGATCGGCAATCACCTGCTTGGCCGTTTTGGGCGCCGCCTGTGCGTGACCGGCAATCGCCAGAAGCGATGCAACGCCCAATATCCCAACGGGCATCTTTTGCATGAGCCTATCCTTCCCCCAAAAGTCGCAGCCAAGCTGCAAAACAAGATTTAACATAGCGACAGCGTTTCGGGCTTAAGCGAAATTTACCAATGCATTCCCAATGCTAAGCGCCCCACCTCCGGAGTGGAGATGGGGCAGGGTTTGTAACCCTTTCAAGGGTTGGCAAGAGCAAAAGCGGCAATACCCCGGATCGTATGGGAATGCGATATGCCGAACGGCCTATGGGGTTGGTTTCAAAGCCGTAACTCAGTTCCTTGCATCAGAATAATTTGCTGATCCCCAGCGAGACAGCGGGGCTGGTTTTCCCATTGGCCTACACTGTCACGCCACTGCCCAGGTGCAGGTCAAGCTTGTTGGAAATGGCTCGTCGAGGACGCGCTGGCCCTTCGCTGCGGCGAAGCGCCAGACCGCCATCATGAACGAGCGGCAGGAATCTGGAACGCCAATTTCGTCCATGCGCGGCAAAGATGGGTCGATTTCAACGTGACTGCTCGATGCTGTTGTTTGCCGCATATTCCCCGGCGACCCTTGCTTTTGTCCTCGATATTCCATATTTTGTGGACAGAAAGGTGGCCTGATGTCCAAGCCTATGACTTTGAATGTGCGCGTCAGCGGTGCTCTCAGTGACTTTGTCTCCGCTAATATCGGAGACGCTGGTGCCTACGAAAATGTGAGTGAATATGTCCGAGACTTGATTCGGCGCGATAAGGAACGGGTCGAGAGTGAGCGCTTGGCGCTCCTCCAGGCTGAGTTGGTCAGCGCATTTGCCGCGCCGGAGGGCGACTATCAGTCTCTTGATGCTGACGCGGTCATAGCCCGCAACGCTCATAACTGAGTCTCATGATCGGATATCGCGTCCAGCAGGCCGCCAGTCGGCGGATTGACGACATCTACATCCACACGCGTGAAACATGGGGGGAGGATCAGGCCAACCAATATATCCGGGCCCTTTTTGCACGGTTTGACGATATTGCTGCGCGGCGCCTTGCCTGGCGGGATGTGCCACGGGAACTGGGCATTCAAGGGTTCTATTGCCGGTATGAGCGCCATTATATCTACTGGCGTGTTTTGTCAGATGGTGCCGTTGGTATCGTGACGATTTTGCATGAACGCATGCATCAGATCGATCGTTTTCGACAGGATTCTCCACACTGAGAGTGACCCTGTCCCGGTTTTGCCACCGGCCAGAACGAGAGATCCGGCGCTTCATCGGCCGGGGTTAACCCCGGCCGATGAAGCAAATTCGGCAGGCGTCATGAACCCCAGGGATGTGTGAGGTCGGGTCTCGTTGAAGTCCGTCCGCCACGCCTCGATCTTGCTCCTGGCGTCGTCCAAAGACAAGAACCAGTGCGTGTTCAGGCATTCATCGCGCAGCCGGCCATTGAAGCTTTCCACGAAGGCATTGTCGGTAGGCTTTCCCGGCCTGCTGAAGTCCAGCGTGACACGGTTGATGTAGGCTCAGTGGTCGAGCGCCCGCGAGATAAATTCCGGGCCGTTGTCTGAAGACCAGCGTTGAGCCAACTTATGATCGCTATGATCTCGAAGAGGAGAAGCGACGGTGCCAACGGCGTGGCGCTCCCGATTTGCACGATCTGCGTGTTCAGGAAGCCATGGCTTGCCTAAGCCGATCTCGGCTCTTTTCAGCCCGAGGGGGCGATGCTTGGCAGTGCGGGCTTCGCATCTCATCAGATGAGAAATCGGTCGCTCCGGCCGCTGGTTTAACCGGAAGGTTTGGCCTAGTTTTATCGAGCCATCCTTGTTGGGAATTTGCAATGGATCTCCAGACTAGAAAGAAGACCAAGGTAGCCATCATCGGTTCGGGCAATATCGGCACCGACCTGATGATCAAGGTGCTACGCTTGTCGAACGTGCTCGAAATGGGCGTAATGGTGGGCATCGACCCGGCATCGGATGGCCTGGCGCGTGCATCGCGGATGGGCGTCGCTACGACGCATGAAGGCATTGACGGCCTGCTGGCCATGCCCGAATTTGCTGACGTGGAGATCGTTTTCGATGCCACCAGCGCCGGCGCGCACAAGCGCAACAGCGAATTGGTCTTGGCAGCAGGCAAGCGCATGATCGATCTGACGCCCGCGGCGATCGGCCCCTACACGATCCCGCCGGTCAACGGCGAAGCGAACCTTGACGCAGCGAACGTCAACATGGTGACCTGTGGTGGGCAGGCGACCATCCCTATGGTCGCGGCAGTCAATCGCGTTGCCAAGGTCCACTATGGCGAGATCGTTGCCTCGATCAGTTCGAAGAGCGCCGGCCCGGGCACGCGTGCGAACATCGATGAATTCACCGAGACGACCAGCCAGGCCATCGTAGAGGTCGGCGGGGCCACTCGTGGGAAGGCGATCATCATCCTGAACCCGGCCGAGCCGCCCCTGATCATGCGCGATACCGTCTATTGCCTGTGCGAGGACGCCGATCGCGAGGCAATCCGCCAGTCGATCGACGATATGGTGGCGCAAGTGCAAAGCTACGTGCCGGGCTATCGCCTGAAGCAGGCCGTGCAGTTCGAAAGCATCGGGGGCAACCGGCCCTTGCGCATTCCCGAGATGGCCAGCACGGGACAAACCGAGTTCACCGGCCTCAAGGTTTCGGTCTTCCTCGAAGTGGAAGGCGCGGCGCACTACCTGCCGGCCTATGCCGGCAATCTCGACATCATGACTTCGGCTGCCATGAAGACCGCCGAAAAGATCGCCGAAAGGATGGCGGCATGACCCTGAACTGCACTTTCAACGATCCCACGAGCCAGAAGCTCTACATCCAGGACGTTACGTTGCGCGATGGCATGCACGCCATTCGTCACCAATATGGCCTCGAGCACGTGCAGGCGATTGCCAAGGCGCTCGATCAGGCCAAGGTTGACGCAATCGAGGTGGCGCACGGCGACGGCCTGCAGGGCTCCAGCTTCAACTACGGCTTCGGCGCCTATACCGACTGGGACTGGATCGGTGCGGTTGCCGAAGTGCTGGAGCATTCGGTGCTCACCACGCTGCTGCTGCCGGGCATCGGAACGGTGCATGACCTCAAGCACGCTGCGGAAATGGGCGTCAAGTCGGTCCGCATCGCCACGCACTGCACCGAAGCCGACGTTTCGAAGCAGCATATCGAGGCCGCACGCAATCTGGGCATGGATGTTTCGGGCTTCTTGATGATGAGCCACATGACCAGCCCCGAAGCGCTGGCGCAGCAGGCTTTGCTGATGGAAAGCTATGGCGCTTATTGCGTCTACGTCACCGACAGCGGCGGCGCGATGAGCATGGACGACTACGCCGCCCGGGTTCAGGCCTATGACCGCGTGCTCAAGCCGGAAACGCAGCGCGGCGTCCACGCGCACCACAATCTCTCGCTCGGCGTGGCGAACTCGATCGTGGCCGTGCAGAACGGTGCGGTCCGTGTTGACGCGAGCCTTGCCGGCATGGGCGCTGGTGCGGGCAACGCGCCGCTCGAGGTGTTCATTGCTGCTGCCGATCGTATGGGCTGGAACCATGGCTGCGACCTCTATGCGTTGATGGACGCCGCCGAGGATCTCGTCCGTCCGCTGCAGGACCGTCCGGTGCGCGTGGATCGCGAAACGCTTACACTCGGCTATGCCGGCGTTTATTCGAGCTTCCTGCGCCATGCCGAGAAGGCTGCGGGGGACTATGGCGTCGATACACGTTCGATCCTCGCCGAAGTCGGCCGGCGCAAGATGGTTGGCGGCCAGGAGGACATGATCGTCGACATTGCGCTGGACCTGGTCAAGCAGAAGGAAGCCCACCAAGGCTGACGACATGCGCATTGCGGTTGTCGGAGCGGGCGCGATAGGAAGTGCAGTCGCCGCCGTCCTGGCGGCGGCTGGCCGCGATGTCGTGCTGGTTGCGCGCGGGCAGAGGTTGCGCGCGCTCCGCGCAGCCCCGCAGATCATATATGGCGGCGGCAAGGCAATCGAAGTGCCGCTCCGTGTCGCAGCAGCGGATGACGGCTTGCCGCAGGTCGACCTCTCGATTTGCTGCGTGAAGATGCCGGATCTGGAACAGGCGCTCCCGGCCGGCAGGGCCGGTGTCATTCTGACGCTCCAGAACGGTGTCGAAGCGCATGAAACGGCGGCGCGCCTGGTGCCCGATGCATACATAGCCGCAGGACGCGTACATGGTTTCTTCGAGATGGACGGTGATGCGGTCCGTCATGTGGGGGTGCCTCCTTCAATCCTGTTCGGATGCACCAACGGCGACCGGACTCTGGTCGAGCAGGTTGTCGGGGGCCGCTTTCGCAAACACGACCCTTCCGGTTGAGGCTGCTCCGGACATCCGCCGCAGTCTGTGGGAGAAATTCCTTCTGGCCGCATGTCTTGGCACAGTGGCCGCCGCGCTTGATCTGCCGGCGGGCTCTGTCCTCTCCCATATGGACGGTGAGAGCCTGCTGCAACGCGCATTGGCCGAAGTGGCGGCGGATGTCCGGAGCACGAGGCCCTGGGCGGTGCAGTCCTGCGGCTTGCTGCGCAGCATGGCATTCCGCACCCGACTTTCCTGATGCTCGACAAGATGATCCGGCAGCGGGCGCCTTGCTGAATCTTAATCCGTCACCGGACATATCCGGCTTGGCGTTGCGGGACGAAAATCCCTGACCGTCTTACGCAGGTCGGCAATCTTAGCCGCAAGCCCCGTTACATGCTGGACAAAGAGTCTGCTTAATGCTTTCGCCTGCTCAAGGTACGATTGCAAAAGCAGCCGGTCGTTTGCAGGCCGCCGAAGAAGCAGGAAAATCAGCATGGATTCCAAGTACTACAGCCATTGGCATCTTGCCTCGAACGAGCTGGAATACAAGGTAACCGAGTTCGAGTGGTCCATCATCCGCTGCTACGAAGCGTTCAGTCGCTGGCTCGCGACGGCCGGCGCCATCGTGGCCGACGGTGATCTGAAGGTTTCGGAATATCTGATCCTGCAGGTCATTCGCATGCTTGACCGCCCGCGCAACGGCATGACCATCGCGCGCATGCTCAACCGCGATGACGTTGCCAATGTCCAGTACAGCTTGCGTAAGCTGGAGAGCCATGGACTGATCCAGAAGATCAAGGAGCCGGGAAGCAAGATTCACGCATTCGATGTGACCGATAAGGGCAAGAAGGCCTGTGAGGAATTCTCGGTGATCCGCAGGGAATTGCTGATCGAAAGCGTAAAGGGTCTCGAGAACCTGAACGAGAAGCTCGGAAATGCCACGCATTTCCTCTCCTTCCTGACCGGGGTCTATGAAGAGGTTTCGCGCACGTCGGCAGCGCTTTCGCACACGGCCACAGAGATTTCCTGAGGGCGGGCGAGAAGGCAGGCTTTGGCCTGCAGACAGACTGGAGCGGGTTTCGATCTGATTGAATCAGATCGCCGCTCTGGTTTCCCTGTTTTCCGCGATTTCCTAACCAGCGATCGGTTCCGATCGTCTGGAAATCGCTCTACCTGCTTCAGGGCGATATGCGCCCTGAAGCAGGTAGCAGTTGGAATGGACCGCTATCACCGACTTCTGCTTGCCGTGATCGAGGCCACCCCAGGGAGTTCAGGTGTAGACTTTCGTGCCGCCAGTGATGTGAGGTTTGCGGCTCGGATCGTTGTCACGAAGATTGACTTCGGCGATCTGGTTGCCGTTCGGCGCGGCCCATGAACTGTGGCGCCGCCAGACTTCCGGATCGTGGCCGGGGATCATGCGATCGGTCTTCTGCTTGAGCAGTTCCTTGATCTCACGATAAACCTTGATCTGGTTGAACGCGTTGCCCTGATGGTAACCGGGAGGCCACATGTTCTCGATATTATGGTACCAGTAGACCGCATCTCCCGCCATGGCATAGGGTCCATTGCGGGTGTGGACCTCGAACCATTGCGAGCCGAAGGTATGGCTGTCCTTGGCCAGACGCGCGATCACGCCGGGCAGCACTTCCTCGTCACCGCGCACGAACTTGATCCGGCCGTCGGCGACACCCTGTGAAGCGCGGATGAGATCCTGTGGATCGAACGAGGAGAAGATCCAGGCCCGTTCCTCTTCGGTCTCGTGCTGGTGGGCGGCGCAGACGGCGTTTGACCAGCCCATATACTCGTCAAACTGGATATAGAGCTTGGCGTTGGGAAAGGCCTCGAAATTGCCCATATGATCAAAATGCATGTGGGTGACGAGGATCGTGTCGACGTCTTCCGGCGAGAAGCCGACCCGGCCGAGCACGTCTTTTGGCTCTTCCCAGCTGGAGAAGGCATAGCGCGTCAGCCAATAGTCATTGCGGAAGCCGCAGTCGACAAGCGCAACATGCTGCTTGCCGCCGACTTCACCGCCCACGAGCAGGGTGTAGATCATCGGGGCGTGCACATCGCCCTTGTTGCTGTAAGGACCCGAGCCGCCGAAAAAGTCCTGCATGATATCGACCTGGCAGTAGGCGAGGGACCAGATCGAATAGTCGGTATCCCTTTTGGGGAATGCGTTAAGTATCGGAGTTGACACCCTGTTTCTCCCGGCAGCTATTATCAGAAGTTATACCTGGCACCCAGTTGGAAGAGGCGCGGCGGCTTGTAGGAAACCTCGTTGCAACCGCAGAGCGAAGCCAGATCGAAGCCCTGCACGCCGGCGCGGACATCGGTGAGGTTGCGGACGCGCAGGTTGAGGGTCCAGACCTCGTTGGTCCAGCCGAGCCCGGCATTGACCATCACGTACCGACCGAACTTGTCTGCATCGAAGTTCCTGAGATTGTAGTAGAAGCTGGAGCTGTACTGGGCGTCTGCGCCGATCGAGAGCTTCCCGCCAAAGGCGTCCCATTCGTAGCGGGCAATGGCGCTCGCCTGGAAAGCTGGAGCATAGACAGGCTTGACGTCACGCGTGATCGGCCCGCCCACGCGCAGCGGCACGTCCTTCACCTTGGCATCGAAATAGGAAACCGAGACCCCGAGATCGAGCCCGTCTGCCGGAGCGGTGAACAGGCTCGCTTCCGCACCGTAGTTCCTCGCGTCGGCGTTGACGACAACGCCAGATACACCGCTGAACAGGAAGGCCTGATAGTCGCTGTAATCATAGTAGAAAGCGCTGGCATTGAAGCGCGTCTTGCGATCCGGGGTCGTGTACTTGAAGCCACCTTCGTAGCTGAGCAGGACTTCCGGGCGGTATGGGATCGCACTTGCCGGAACACCCAGTCCCCCTGGTATCTGGGCGTTGTAGCTGCCGGCCTTCACGCCACGGTTGATGCCTGCGTAGACGAGCAGGTCAGGCGTCACCTGAAAATCGAGCTGGACCTTTCCGGCCCAAAGCGAGGAACCCTTCTTGTCCACAAAGGGAGCCGGCCCGTTTGCGCCGAAGACCGGACCGATAACAAAAGGCGTGCCGACCTGGGCCTGCCGGGAATCCGTTGTTCCCCAGATGCCCTGAAGGAAGTTGTAGTCCTTCAGTTCGCGGATGAAGCGGCCGCCCGTGGTGAGTTTGAGGCGGTCTGTCAGATGCCAGTCGATCTGACCGAACACGGAATAGGAATTCGTGATCAGGTGGGCATCTGTCCCGAGATCGAATGGTGCGCCCGGCACGACGCTGCCGACGGGGAATTTCAGGCCGTTGATCGAGTGCGTGTCGATGTGGAGGTAGTAGAAACCCGTCGTCCAATCGAACATGTCGGTCTTGCCGGAAAGGCGGAATTCCTGGCTCAATGTCCATGCATCGACGCCTTGATAGTTGCCGGTCTGGTTGCCCGGACCCGCATCGACGTCGAGAAAGAGAAGCTTGTAGAACTTCTTGTAGTCCGTAACCGAAGTGAGCGTGATGTCGTTGCTCAGTTCGAACTCGCCGTTGAGATTTACGCCATAGGTGTGAGACTTGTTCAAACCCGAGAAGGCGAAATCCGAAGAAGTGCGGAAGTCAGCGCCATCGGGATCGATATAGCCGAAATAGTCACCCCCCGCGACCGGACGGCCGAAGCTGTCGCCGAAGACGCCGTCGTTATTGAGGTCCGAACCCGCGTCCTGACCATTGGCTCCGATGGATGCTCGCGTTTCATTGGGGGCTGCATTGATGACGTTGATCAACTCGCCAGCGGCATCGAACTGCGCGATAGTCGGCTTCTGTTGATAGGCTGCGGTTGCGAGGCGCGATCGGCCGGCGTTGATCGACAGCGTGATGGACGCACTGTCGCTCGGCTTGAACAAGGTGGTCAGACGGCCGGCGAGGGTGTCGTCGTCACCCATGTTCGCTCCTGCGCCTGCGCCCGGCGAGCCGCCGACCGCACCCAGCGGATAGAGATTGCGCAGCAGCGCTCCGCTCTTGTTCCAGAGAACCGCGACGCGGGTGGCGACCTTCTCGCCCATCGGCAGATTTAAGGCCGCCTCGCCGCGGAACGTGCCCGGATTCGCCGGTGAGTCGTAAATGCCGTAATTCAGATCGACGAAGCCGCTGGTTTTTCCGAGTTCAGGCTTAACGGTGATATAATGCACCAGGCCGCCGGTGGCGTTCCGCCCAAAGAGAGTGCCCTGCGGTCCTTTCAGCACCTCGACGCGATCGATGTCGAACAGAGCGAACGTCTGTCCCTGGCCGATCGCAATGTAGCCATCGTCAAGGTAGACCGCGTTGGGTGCTTCCACGACATCATTGAAGTCATTCTGGGTGACGCCGCGGATGGTGTACTGGCTGTTCTGCCCGGCAATGGCGCCGCCGAGGTGTACGCCCGGGGTGAGGGCTGCGATATCGCGAGAGTCGACGACGTTGAGGGCGCGAAGCTGGTCGCCGGAATAGGCGCTGATCGCGATGCCGACATTCTGGATGTTTTCTGAACGGCGCTGTGCCGTGACGATGATTTCACCGCCCAAGGCCGATTGCCCCGTTGATCCGGACGTGTCCGCGCTTTGCACCTCGGCGGTAGCTGTCGTCGACTGTGCTTCCTGAGCATGTCCCGTTGTAGAGATCAGAGCAAAGGTTGCGGTGCTGATGCCAAGTAGAGCCTTCGTTCTTAAACGCATGTCCCATTCCCCCATCTGGCCGGCTCCAGCCGGACTCTCGTTATTCGAGATATCACGTCAAAATAGTAAGATCAATTGAAAATCAATCTAAGATGCAGGCAGTTTCGATCAAAGGTGGAAAAAGCCAGCGACCGCGCTGCCAGGCCGTGGCAAAGCTGCGATTGCAAATTGGGTGAACGGAGGATGTGGCCTGAAGGAACGGGCTGCCGGCGCGCGCCTTAAGGGCGGACCCATGCGGCGGCTTACCAGTCCAGGGCTAGAGCAGTAGCAGTTCGCTGAACCGATGTGGCCCGCCACGTTCGAACTGCGTACCGGCCCGTGGCGCCCGCAAGCCAAATCAAAAAGCCTGACCCGCGACCGATGGAAGCGTTAGCGAGGAAAGTCAGAGGATCCCTTGCGGAGTTGGGGACAGGAAGGCGCCACACAAGACCCTCGGCACGGCATGGCCATTCGTCATGCCGAAGGCACTGTCCACGGCGCATTTCTTTACTGCCTTTGGGCACGCCGGCCCGCCATTATCCGCCCAGATCATGCTGCTGCGATCCCACTCCAGTTCGCTTTCCGGCGTCCAAAGGTGGGACTGGCATAATTTAATATATGGGGTGCTTGACAGCACAAGAAAAATCGACAAGTTTTGCTCAAAGGCCGAAACTAACGAAATTAGTGCCTGTATGTTTCATTCGTGCGAAATTGCTCGCAGCGGCATCGAAGGTACCGGGCGAGGCGAGCCCATAAGGCGGTCATCCACACGCGGCGTGTGAGACGAACATCATCGGACGCTCTGCAAGGGGCGCGATTGCTTGAGGCGTATTCGGCTGGATCAAGATCAACCGGGCCACACCACCGATAAGATCACCTGGCCAACAGTCCCCGCGGAATGGTCCATCTCGCCACTGCCAGATACCGGCTCAAATTTAGCCAAGGTCTGGCAGCATCTTGGAATGATTTCTCTTGATCTTGATATGTAGACTCGATATCTCGAATATCGAGAGTCCGGAGGGAACCGGGCTGATAAAGGGGAATAAGGCATGCGTTTAAAAACGAAGATTCTGCTTGGTATCGGCGCCACGACTTTCGCCCTGGTTTCCACAACGGGATATGCTCAGGCGCAGGCCCCGCAGTCGAAAGCCTCTGAAGGCGGTATGGACAACGGTGAGATTGTCGTGACGGCGCAGCATCGTGAGCAGCGTCTTCAGGATGTTGGCATCTCGATCACCGCCCTGGGGAGTGAGCAGCTGGCCCGGCTTGGCGTGACGAGCAGCATCGACATTGGCCGCATTACGCCGGGCGTCCACGTTTCGGGCAATTTCGGTGGCCAGACCGCACAATATACCATCCGCGGCGTCACCCAGAACGACTTCAGCGACGTGCTCGAAGGCCCGGTCGCGGTCTACTTCGACGATGGCTATATCGGCAGCCTCAGCGGCCAGATCTTCGGCACCTTCGACCTTGAGCGCGTGGAAATTCTGAAGGGGCCGCAGGGAACCCTGTTCGGACGCAATGCCACCGGCGGCCTGGTCCACTTCATTCCGCGCAAGCCGACCGACCAGCTTTCGATCAACGCGAACGCGACCTATGGCCGGTTCAACCAGACCCGCCTTGAAGCGGGTATCGGCGGCCCGCTGGGCAATGGCTTCTCTGGCCGCGCCACGATCCTGTACAATCGCCAGGATCCGATCTTCAAGAACATCTATCCGGTTGGAAACAGCGCGCCCGGTCCTGTGCCTGCCCGCTGCTGCGAGAACACCTGGAACGACAACACCCTCGGCGGGCGGTTGCAGCTCCAGTACGAAACGGGTGACTGGAAGATCCGCGTGCAGGGTTCGGCCCTGCGCAGCATCGCGTCGACCAGCCCGTACAAGTCCTTCCCCGCGGCGCCGGTGTTCAACAGCGACGGCCAGTTGATCGATACGATCAGGCTTCCCGAAACGGACCCGGTTCTGGGCGCCACTCAGCAGCCGCGCGACAACAACTACATCTCCCAGGCGATGGCGCTTGACGACCGCAACCGGATGCAGACCTACAACGCGGCCCTGCACATCGACGGGTCGATCGGTGCGGTCGATGTGGCCCTGATCACCGACTGGAAGCAGTTGAAGAAGTCGTTCCTGACTGACACCGCACTGGTGCCGGTAAACTTCCTGGGCGTCGCCAGCGATGCAAACACCCAGCAGTTTTCGCAGGAACTCCGGTTGTCCGGGAAAAGTGACAGCCTGAACTGGAGTGCAGGCGCCTATTATCTGAACCTCAATGCCAAGGACGCCAGCGGGTTCCTTGTTCCCGAGGGTTCGATCCTGGTCAATCCCCTTGGCTTGCCTCCGGGCGGCGGGGACCTGATCAACTTCAACCAGCTCAAGACGCAGTCCTTCTCGCTGTTCTCCCAGCTCGAATGGAAATTCGCTCCGCAGCTGACTTTGGTTGCCGGCGGACGAATCATCTTTGAACATCAAAGCTATTCCTACCGTTCGGCCCTGATCCAGAATGATCGCGACTATTATATCGACAGCGTCGAACTGGCTCCGCTGCCGGCCTATCAGAAGGCCGATGGCACGCTGATCTTCGATCCCTATCGCAACAAGCGGAGCAACAACCTGTGGGCCGGCAAGCTCCAGCTCGAATATCGGCCGAACTCCGACACCCTTGTCTATGTCGGCGTCAATCGCGGCGTGAAGGGCGGGGCCTACAACGCCAAGTACCAGGACGGCAGCCTCCCGCTTCTCGAATCCCAGATGGCCTACGGACCCGAAACGCTGTGGTCCTACGAAGCGGGCGTGAAGGCGACCTTGCTGGATGGCGCAGTCGTCGCCAATCTCGCGGCCTTCTATTATGACTACAAGAACTACCAGGCGTTCCTGTTCGTAAACTCGTCGGGTCTGGTCACGAACAGCCCGGCGACCAACTACGGTATCGAAGGCAGTCTCCAGATCAAGCCAACGGACCGGCTTCTGGTCAACCTTGGCGCGTCCGTCTTCCGGCCCAAGGTGAAGAATGTCGTCACCGCACCTGCCACGGCTACCGCGCCGGCCATTGTCAAGGACACCGAGCCTGCCTTCGCGCCCCGCGAGCAGTTCTCGGCGATCGTGAGTTGGACGCCGCCCATTGCGAACGATGCGATTTCGCTGTCGGCAAATGCCAACTACACCGGCCGGTTCTTCAACAACCTGCGCAACTTCACCGGGGAAGTCACGAAGGGCTATATCCTGACCGCCGCCAATGTGGAGTGGAAGCTCACGCCCCAGTTCACCGCGGCTGCTTCGCTCGACAACATCTTCGACAAGCGGGTCAACGTGATCGGGTTCGATCTGGCGACCTTCTGCGGCTGCATGCATGAATCGTACAACCGCCCGAGGACCTGGAGAATTTCGCTGCGCTACGAACTGTAATGACCTGATGTACCGAATATCGTGAATGTGCGTGCCAAGGCTTGATGGGCTATGCCCGTCAAGCCTTGGTCATGCCGCGCTTCGAAGAAAATCGTCGAGGAGATTGACCCGTGCGAACAGTGACGTCCTTTTGCAGAACTTGCACTGCTGGCTGCGGTACGAAACTGACTATTGACGATGAGGACCGGATCGTCAGCATTCGCGGCGACGAGAATAACGCGATGAGCCGCGGCTATGCCTGCTTCAAGGGAATTCACAGTCACGAAGCGCAATATAGTCCCGAACGCCTGCTGCATCCCCTGAAGCGCCAGCCGGACGGCACCTTCGCGCGCATCTCGATCGAGCAGGCGCTCGATGAGATTGCCGAGAAGATGAAGGTGATCATCGACCGCGACGGTCCCGAGGCGCTGGGCCTGTTCATCGGCAACGGGGCGAACTTCAACTCCGCCGCCTTCTCGATCCACTTGCCGTTCATGCAGGCGGTGGGATCGCGGCACTTTTTCACCACCAATACGCTCGACCAGTCCGCCAAGATGATTACCTATGAGCGCATGGGTTTCTGGGCAGCCGGCCCGCAGCGCTTCGATACCGCCGATGTGATGATGGTCTTCGGCAGCAACCCGCTGATCTCGCACGCATCGCTCAACTTCCTGATGGCCGATCCGGTCCGCACGATGAAGGCGGCGCGGGCGCGGGGCATGAAGCTCATCGTCATCGATCCCCGGCTGACCGAAACCGCGCGCTATGCCGACATCCACCTCCAGCCGATCCCGGGGCACGACGCGACGATCGCCGCAGGCATGATCCGCATGATCCTCGCCGAAGGCTGGGAGGACAAGGAGTTCTGCGAGCGCTATGTCGGCCCCGAGGGCATGGCCGCGCTGCGCGAGGCGGTCGAGCCGTTCAACGAGGAGATGGTGACGCACCGCGCCGGATTGCCCGAGGGCCAGCTGCGCGCCGCCACCGAGATGTTCGCGCGCGATTCGAAGCGCGGGCCGGTTTCCACGGGCACGGGCAATAATTTCGGGCCGAACTCGAACGTGGCCCAGCATCTGGCAGACGCCATGAACGTCGTGTGCGGACGCTTCCTGCGCGAAGGGGACACCACGCTCGTCGAGATGCTCAGCCCCGAGGCGCCGATCTATCCCGAGGTGATCCCGCCCTCGCGCACCTGGGAGCATGTCCCGCCGAGCCGCATCCGCGGCGTTGGAACGCTGCTCAACCGCGAGGAAATGAGCGGAACGCTTCCCGATGAGATCCTGACCCCGGGCAAGGGACAGATCCGCGGCCTGCTGATCCAGGGCGGCAACCCCGTCGTTGCCATTCCGGGCCAGAAGAAAGTCGTTGAGGCGATGAAGTCGCTGGAACTCTCGGTGATGATCGACCCGTTCATGCACCAGACCTCGCAATATTGCGATTACATATTGCCGCCGAAAATGCCCTACGAGCGCGCGGACCTGCCGCTGACCATTCCCACCATCGTCTTCACCACCATCAACTGGATCCAGTATACGCCGGCCGCCGTGCCGCCGCCCGCGGGGTCCGAGCTGGTCGAGGACTGGCAGGTCTATACCGGCATCGCCAAGCGGCTCGGGCTGGAGATCGAATACAATCACACGACCAAGATCGACCTCGACACGGTGACCACCGACGACCTGCTCGCCATTCGCGCCGCCGACGGCCGGGTGAAGCTCGACGAGATGAAAAAATATCCGAGCGGCAACTCCTTCCCGTTCGCGTCCGAGCGGGTGGCGGCGCCTCGCCCGGAAGGCACGGCCAAATTCGACGTGATGCCCGCCGACGTGAGGGGCGAGCTCGAAGAGGCGCTGGCCTATGCCATCACGCCCGACAATATTGTCAGCAAGGGCAGGAAGTTCACCCACCTCGTCAGCTCCCGCCGGATGCGCCACATGTTCAACAGCGTCGGCACGATCGGCATGCCGAGCGTCCGGGCCAGAGCGAAGTTCAATCCAGCCTATATCCATCCGGCCGACATGGCCGATCTGGGCATAGAGAATGGCGATCACATCGAACTCGAATCCGATGTCGGCAAGATCACCGCGATCGCCGAGGCGGACGAGACGATGCGTCCGGGCGTGATCTCTATCCCGCACGGCTTTGGTCCGGCCACCGGTGAGATGGACGAGGATGGCGGGGTCTCCATCGGTGCCCTCATCGTCGCCGATGAATTCTATCAGCGCGTCAACGCCATCCCACGGATGACCGCCATCCCCGTGAATGTCCGGCGCCTGAGCAGCAGGATTGTCGGGCACCAGACCGCAGAAGTGGAGTGAGCCATATGCATGAAATGCCCCCGCAACGGGGATCGGTGAAGATCAGATTTTGAATGCGGGCCGGGTTCGCCAGGTGGCCGGGATAGCAGTGCGATGACCATGGTGCCCCAAGCGCGTCGGCACAGCGCACGTCTGGTCGCCTGACGGAAGGGCAGGGCTCGCCCTTGAGGTGCGGTATAATTTAGGCCGCTATCCGCTGACGCGGTCGAGGACCACGCTTTTGTGTTGCGATGCGACGTCGTGGGAAACGATCCGGAGTTTTGCGCCAAATGGCTTCACAAGCATCGTCGTGGATTAGAGCGGTTTCGATCTGATTGAATCAGATCGCCGCTCTGGATTCCTTGTTTTTCGCGATTTCTTAACCAGCGATCGGTTCCGATCGCTTGGAAATCGCTTTAACACGCGTCGTGCTGGAAGCTGGCACTCTTTCCACGTTTATTTGACACGTGTTGAGGGAACGAGGTGTCGGATCAAATACATCTGCCCATGCCATGCAAAGGGAGCGCTGTCGGCACGGGTCGACAAGGGCGATGTGCACCGGTCCCGCTCTATACCGTCCCTCAAACGATCAACGACCAGGCGATGGGCAGGAATACAGATGTCAGGATCGCATTGAGCGCCATGGCGAGTGCAGCAAATGCTCCGGCGGTCTTGTTGACCTGCAGCGCTCGAGCGGTGCCAATGCCATGACTGGCGATGCCCAGTGCAAAGCCGCGGGCTTCCCAATCGTCGATCTTCATGCGGTTCATCAAGACCGGTCCGGCAATTGCGCCAAAGATACCGGTGAGGATTACCAACACAGCTGTTAGTGCTTCAATTCCCCCGAGTTGCTCCACGATCGCCATTGCGACAGGTGCTGTTACCGACTTAGGGGAAATCGTGACAAGCGTTGCCCTGTCGGCACCAAGAGCCCAGGCAATGATGACTGCGCTTGCCGAAGCTGTCACTGATCCGACGAACAGGCTGACGAGGATCGCGCGCGCCGAACGTTTAAGCGTGTCGATCTGGCGATAAAGCGGAATGGCAAGCGCCACGGTAGCCGGCCCCAGCAGGAAATGGATGAATTTGGCGCCATCGAAATAAACGGGGTAGGTGGTGTTGGTCAGTGTCAGAACAGCAATCACGATCGCAATTGCCAGAAGGACAGGATTACAAGCAGAGTTCCGGCCGGACTTCTCATAGACCAAGCTGCCGATTTGATATGCGATCAGCGTCAGGACGATATGTGGCAGCGGGCCTTTTACCAGATGGTCCCAGATGGTTTGCACGTCAGTCATTGGCGCCAGCGTCGTTGGCGATTTGCGGAGACGCATGGCAATTCTTTCGACGGCCGCGGTTCAGCCTTGCCATCGTCGCAGCGGTTACGGCGATTGTCAGCAGGCTCGAACAGACGATGGCTGCGCCCAGAGGAAGCAGGTTTGCCTTCAGGATGGCGACGCTGCCCATGATGCCGACGCCCGCGGGCACGAACAGTAGTGAGAGATTGGACAGCAACGCATCTCCAGCCTTTTCGAGGTCTTCTGGCAGGTCGCCCCAGACAACGAGAAGTCCGAGCAGCAGGACCATGCCGAGCACGGGGCCGGGAAAGGAAATGTGGACGACTTGCACGATGACCTCACCAGCAAATTGGCAGGCGAGGATCAGCAGAAACCACTTCAACATGGGGCTTGAATCCATTGTTCAGACTTGACCGCGGCGGGTTGAGTCCAGGCCCTGCCGACTTGCAGGCCCCCGGAGTCCCCTCAACGACTTGTTTGCGAGCAGGAGGTGTCGCAAAGAATCTGGAACTAGATAGGCTTGTGCTTGCTGCTGGTCCAGGCTGCGCCCAAAAGTTCGTTGCTGGGCAGACTGTTATCCAGAACCTTGCGGGCAGTTTCTACACCCGCGATCGGCAGGCTTGCCGGGTCAAGCAAGCCGATCTGCACGAGTACGGATGCTTGATCCCAGTAGATGTGCTCATGCGCGACTTTGCCATCCCTGAAGTTCACGATAGCGACCATGGCAATTTCGACGGGCTTGCCGGTCGGTGCAATGCCCGGCAACATCCAGTCGATCTGTGAGCTGTGCGTGAAGCTGAAAATCATCTCGTCGACGATCTGGCTTGCGCCCACCGTCCTGCTGACGAGGGTCAATTTCGTGTCGTCAGGATTGCCGCCAATGAAATGATATCGATAAAAGCGCTTCAGTGCATCGTGCCCCACACCCCCTGCAAGAGTGGGTATGTGGTTGACATAGGGTTCGGCAACCATCGTCGCCATCGTTGCGTCGACATCACGCGTATCGAACTCGTAGCTGCAATGTTCCTCCCAGAGCGCAATCATTTCTTCAGTGGTCATAAACCTGCATCCTGCAAAAGATCGGCATCAAGAGTTCGAAAGAGCGACGACCTCGTCAACGGCCAAATGACGCGCCGTCTCATTGGATGAGAAACCCCCGTCACACAGTGTAGCCGCGCCCGGATCACTCAGGATTGCGGGCTGTAAGCCACTGCCCTGATCATGATCCCCTGATGCGGGTGCATGAATTCGTTGACGCCGACCGTGGTGCGGGTCGGGCCGTCTGGCGGAAAGAAGGTGGCGTAAACTTCGTTGTAGACGCCATAGGCCGACATGTCGGTCAGATAGGCGTGAAGATCGACGATATCCGAGATGCTGGAGCCCACATCGTTGAGCATCTCGGCGAGCGAATTGAGGATGTAGCGGGTCTGTTCACGGAAATCGATGTCGAAGGTGCCATCTTCGTTGAAGCGGACGCCTTCGAAGCTGTTGTCCTCGCGGCGGGCGCTGGTGCCGGAAATGAAGATGAAATTGTCCACGCGCTTGAGGTGCGGATAGTTGCCGAGCGGCCTTGCACGGCCTCCGAAGATCTTGCTTTGCGAGAACAGGTGGCGCTCCACGCTTTTGGAGGTTTCGCGCAGGCGATTCTTCACTTCGATCACGCGGTCGTCATCGAGCCGTGAGGCGGGCGCCGAAAGCGCGATCGCGGCAATTACCCTGCCGCTCGAATTGTGTAACGGGACCGCGACGGACCGGAGGCCGTCTTCCCATTCACCATCGTCAACCGCGTAGCCGCGATCTGCAATCCGGTTCAGCTCGGCGGTCATGGCCTCGGGCGAGGTGATCGTGTTTTCGGTGAACTTCACGAGTTCGAGGTTGGCGGCAAAGGCCTTGCGCTGTGTTTCACCCATTGCCGCAAGGAACACTTTGCCCCCGGCAGTACAGTGCAGGGGGAAGGGGCGGCCGACGTCCTGATTGATCAGCAGCGACCTGTCGGGCAGCGCAATCGTGGAATTCATCGCCTCGTTGCCGACGCGGACTACGCAATGCAGCGCTTCGCGGAATTCGAGAGCCAGCTCCTCAAGATGCGGCTGGATCGCGTCGAGTAGAATGGTGTCGCCATCGACCTTGCCACCCAGATCCGACAGCGTCGGACCAAGCTGAAACCGTCCGTTGCGCGTCCGCACGATCGCGCCTTCGCTCTCCAGCGTCAGCAGGAAGCGATGCACGGTTGCAAGATTGGAGCCCGTGGCCTGCGCGATCTCCGTGGCTGACACGTCCCGGCCCATCGATGCGATGGTCCTGAGGAGGGCGAATGCCTTTCCTACGGAGCTGTTTTTGGGGGTTAGAAGGGGGCCGCGAATGATGTGCTTCCTTTGAAAGAACGGACGTAAAACTGCCGCTGCGGCATATCAGCGGGCTAGGTGACGCGCAAGTTGCTGAGGCACCTGGCGGGAACGCCGGAATCGCCGCGAAAAGCTGCCAACAGTTGCGTTGACATAACTGAAGCATGATGGCACGATCTCAATGCATAATCTAATTATCTCATTTAGTAAGATATGCTTTTGGAGTCGGAGGGAGCTGGGGGTTTCTGAGGTTCGGGTCAGCACATCAGTAGTCGTTTGTTGGGAGTGTCTCCGAGCAAGAGGCATGAGCCGGACGTGACCGTCCGCGGCGCAAGCGGCCAATCGGGCGCAACGCTGAAATGTGCTGCAGGATCGCCAGGGAATTCCCCCGATGCCGGACTTGGAATCAAAGGAGTTCACCATGAGTTCAATTCTTCAGGAATTTGTCCAGGCGTTGAAGTCGAGGAAGGTCGAGATCATCGACATGAGCCATACGCTGCAACCCGCTACCCCGGTCATCCAACTGCCGGAACCGTTCAACCAGACGCTGCCGTTCCGCATCGAGGAAATCTCCAACTTCGATGAACGCGGCCCCAACTGGTACTGGAACAACATCCATCTGGGCGAACATACCGGTACGCACTTTGACGCGCCGATCCACTGGATCACCGGCCGCGACTATCCCGACGGCTCGGTGGACAAGATCCCCGCCGAGAAGCTGATCGCGCCGGCCATCGTCATCGACGTCACCGCCAAGGTCGATGCCGACGACGAATATCTGATGACGCTGGACGACGTGAAGGCATGGGAAGACGAACACGGCATGATCCCGGAAGGTGCCTGGGTTCTCGTCCGCACCGGCTGGCAGTCTCGCTATCCGACCGAGAAGTTCCTGGACAACAGCCGCTGGCCCGGCCAGCACCCTGACGTTCCGGGCTTCCTCGCGCATGAGCGCAAGGTCATCGGCGTCGGCACCGAACCGGTGGGCACCGACGCTGGTGCGGCCCATTCGTTTGAAACCCGCTGGCCTTGCCACCACCACATGCACGGCACCAACCGCTACGGCCTGTCGAGCCTTGCCAACATGGACAAGCTCCCCGCGACCGGCGCCGTGCTGATCACGCCGCCGCTGAAGATCATCAAGGGTTCGGGCAGCCCGTGCCGCGTGCTGGCACTGGTCGAGCGTTAAGATCGGTCTCCTCCTCGCGGGTTTGCCGCGGGGAGGAGAATTGGCGGTTCACGGCGGCTCCGGGCCGCTGGCGGATCAAAGCCGAAAAAGAGCCCAGGCACTATGGTGTGCCTGGGCTCTTTCTGCTTCCGGCAACAACTGCCGGAGGAGGGCTTCAGGCCAAAGGGGGCTCCGCCTTCGTGACTCCGGCGACGCCCCAATTTTCGGGTTCGACCTCGGAGAGGATGACCCGAACCTGCACGGGTTGGACCTCAAGCGTGGCCACGATCGCGTCCGTCACGCGCGAGATCAGCAGTTTGCGGTCTTCGGACGATCTACCCTTGAGGATCTGGATGCTGGCGATCGGCATGGCTTGTCCTGGCGCTTTGGGGGCTCTGTCGGAATGCAGCCTTGCCGGCCTGCATTTCCCTGTTGCCCTGCCTGACAGCAAAAGGCCCGGAAAGCGTTTCTGCTTTCCGGGCCTTGATGGTCAGAAACCGATGGCGGCTATGCCAGCCATGGCGGCCAACTCATCATTGTCGCTGAGGTCGCCGGTAACCCCGACCGCGCCGACGACTTCCTTGTCGGCGTTGCGGATCAGCAGGCCACCCGCAGCAGGGACGATGCCGCCCGGGCTGATCATGCCCAGCGAATTGACGAAAGTGGGCCGCTCGGCTGCCATTTCGTTCAGGGCACGCGAGGACAGGCCAAGGGCGAGCGCCCCATTGGCCTTGCCGATCGCGATCTGCGGACGCAGGTTGGAGGAATTGTCTTCGCGCGCCAGGGCAAGCAGATGGCCACCGGGATCGAGCACGGCGACCGTCAGCGGCTGAAGGTTGCGCGCGCGGCCATCCTTCAGCGTTGCGTCGACCAGGGCTTGTGCCTGAGCGAGAGTGATACTGCGTCCTGCCATTGATATACCTTTGCAAAATCGGGATTTGAACGAGGAGTGCCTTCAGGCGTGAGCCGGCACCAGCGAGTTCAGCTGTCGCAGGCGCAGCGGCGGATAGATGATCAGGCACATTGCCAGGGTCGTGAAACCCTCGATCGGCAGGATGCCCGACAGCACATAATGCGACATGAATACGGCTGCGATGAGGGTGGCGACACCCGACCAGTTGACGGCTTCCGCGTTCGCCACCTTCGTCGCCAGATCGTTGTCGAACATGCGGCGGACGATGTAGAAATCTGCGACGATGATCCCGGCAAAGGCCGTGGTCAGCACGCCCAGCATCGTCACCCATGAATTGATCAGTTCGAGCAGATTGCCATAGATCATGAGCAGGCCCATGATGTTGCCGAGGATCACGAAGGCGAGGCGGCCGGGGCGGAAGCTGAGGGCGTCGAACAGGTTCGAAAGCGAAAGCGAGGCGCTGTAGGTGTTGAGCACCTGCGTCTTGCCCTGGGCGAGAACGAGCAGGAGCGCGCCCATCGTCCCGCCGAGCACGACGAAGGCTGCTGTGATGCTATCCGGGCTCTGGAGAGCGGCATGCCGCGCAGCTTCGACCGTCAGTCCCTGAACCTGGGTGTAGAACTGGATCAGGGCAGGGCCGCCAGCATAAAGGATCACGCCGCCGGTCACCATCATCAGAAGGTCCATCGCGATGTTGCCCATCAGGGCGGCAATGCCGATGTCGACCGAGCGACGCGCATAGCGGCCAAGGTCGGCATCGAACAGGGAGAGCGCTCCGGCCGAGCCGATCAGGACGTTGATGGCGAAGATGAACTTTGCCTTGTCCGTGGCCGCGCCCATCTTCTCAAGCGCCTCGGGCGGGAACTGCGAGCCGAAGGAAAGCAGTTCGCCGACGGTGTAATGGCTGCCCGCAACCGCCACATACATGACGTAGGCGAGGACCAGCAGCGAGAGGATCAGCGAGATCGAGGAGACCTTGGCCACGAGCTTGAAGCCATAGGCCGTAAGCAGGATCCACAGCAGCGTCATGCCGCCATAGATCAGGATCTTGGTCGTGACCGTGTCCTCGAGTTGGAAGTAGAACACGAAGCCGTGATAGAGCAGCGCATTTTCGAGGGCGAGAAAGCCGATGATCATGAACGCGTAAATGAGCGATGAGATCACCGAACCTTGCCGACCGAAGCCGTAGAAGCGCGAAAGGACCGTGCTGGACAGGCCCGAGCGATAGGCGATGTGACCGCAGGCCCAGCCAAGCAGCGCGCCGAGTATCGTCACGATCGCTCCGGCGATCAGGCCGATCTTGATGCCCGCCACAAAGGTCACCAGGGCGCCGAAGAAGATCTGGACCAGGGAGACCACCATGCCGGTCGTGTTCCATGTGAGCGACAACCATCCCTGGCGCAGTTCCACCGGGACCGGTTCCAGGGCGTGGTCCTCAATCTGTTCCGAAACACTTTCGTGGGTCATGTCTAATTCGCCTCTCGCGATGCGTCTCTGGGACGGGCGGACAGGGATCGCACGTTGCGGTGCATCGTGCGGGGCAAGCAATCGTTTCGAGCCACTGCTGCAATCTCGCGGTAGACTGGCGTGACCAGGCCCGGCCGAGGGTCGATGACTCCACTCCCGGAAGAATCGGCCTGAGAGCCTTGCAACCGGACTTTCCCGGCCTTGCTCGCGCCCTTGCAGCTTCGGTTTGAAATCTTCAATATTAAGATATGAATTTTCTTTGATGGGATATAATGATGTTGCAATCTGGCGTCAAGCGGACCTGAAAATGTCAAAAATGCTGAGATTTCAGTAGGAAATGAAGGTGGCGCCCTGTTGCCTGACCTCACTCTCCAAATGGCATCGTGACCCATCGGATCGCCAAAAGCGCGGGCCGGCCCTGTTGACTGCCGGCCAAAGCCGTGTAAGGTTGTTCTCACAGATTACGAGTTCATTCTCTCATTTTTTGAGATTTGTAAGGAGCCAGTGGTTATGTCGGGAGAAGGCAAGATTGTCGCGGGGTTTGTTGCACCTCATCCGCCCCATCTGGTCTATGCTGAAAATCCGCCGCAGAACGAGCCCCGCTCGGAAGGTGGCTGGGAAACGCTTCGTTGGGCATATGACCACGTTCGCCGCGCAATCGACGAACTGAAGCCCGATGTCCTGCTGGTCCATTCACCGCACTGGATTACGCAGGTCGGCCATCATTTCCTGGGCGTTAAGGATCTGAAGGGGAAATCGGTCGATCCGATCTTCCCGAACCTGTTCCGCTACAATTTCGACATGCAGATCGATGTGGATCTGGCCGAGGCTTGCTGCGCGGAAGCCGAAGCGGCCGGCCTGGTGTCTCAGATGATGCGCAATCCCAATTTTCGCGTCGACTATGGCACGATCACCACGCTGCACATGGTTCGTCCACAGTGGGATATTCCTGTCGTCGGCATCTCGGCGAACAATTCGCCTTATTATCTGCAGCTTGGCGAAGGCATGGAGCAGATGGAGCGCCTGGGCGTGGCAACGCGTGAGGCTATTCGGAAGAGCGGAAAGCGGGCCGTGTTGCTCGCCTCGAATACCTTCTCGCACTATCACTTCAAGGAAGAGCCAGTTCCGCCGGAAGATATGAGCCGCGAACACCCGGAAAGATATGACGGGTACAAGTGGGATGTCCGCATGATCAACCTGATGCGCGAGGGCAAGATCCGCGAAGTCATGGACCTCTTCCCGCAGTGGGTCGATGAGGCCTTCGCCGAAGTGAAATCCGGCGCGTTCCCGTGGATGATGTCAGCGATGGATTACCCCACCATCCCGGCCGTGCTGCACGGATATGGTTCGGTCATCGGGACAGGCAACGCGGTCATGGAATGGCGTCTCGCCGCCTGACCCCTGGTTCCTTGGAGGTTTATGAAATGAGCATTGTTTCCGCGTTTCTCATCCCGGGTAACCCATTGCCGTTCCTTCGTCCTGACAATCCGCCGTGGGCGGCCCTGGCAGAGGGCGCGCGGGCAGCCGGCAAGGCACTGGCTGAATCCAGGCCTGATGTTCTGCTCATCTATTCAACCCAATGGATGGCGGTGCTGGACCAGCTTTGGCAGGCACGCGAACACAGCACCGATATCCATGTGGATGAGAACTGGTACGCCTTTGGCGATCTGCAGGCCAATCTCAGGGCCGATGTGGATCTGGTCCACGCCTGCGTCGAGGCCGCCGTTGCTGCAGGTATCAAGTCGAAGGCTGTAGATTATGACGGTTTCCCGATCGATACGGGAACTATCGTCGCCACCGGTTTCGTCAACCCGACCGGCGAGATCAAGGCAGTGGCCGCAGCGAACAATCTCTATCACGATTTTGCCATGACCGAAAAACTGGCAAAGCTGGCCGCCGAGCAAGCCGAATTGCAGGGCAAGCGGGTGGCGGTGCTTGCCGTCGGCGGGTTGTCAGGCAAATATATCGACGAAAAGATCGACATCGCTGCTGACCATTTCGGCGGCGAGAATGACGACGTACACAACCGGAAACTTCTGTCGCTCATGGAAGCGGGGGACGTGGCAGCGTTGCGAGCCTGGCTGCCCGACTATGCCAAGGTGACGGGCGCCGACATGAGCATGAAGCATCTTGCGTGGATTCTCGGAGCCACGGGCGGCTTCCGCGGGGCCAAAACGCTGGCCTATGGGCCGACCTATGGTGCGGGCGCTGCGGTGGTTCAATTCGAACTATAAGCCTTTTTGCAACTTGATAAGCTGAATCGGTGCATCGGATGTCTAATACCCAATATCGAAACTTCGTTGGTGGCCAGTTCGTGGCAACCAACCGCAGCTTCGAAGATATCAATCCGGCGACAGGCAAGGTCTACGCTGAAGTTCACGAGGCCGGAGCCGACCTCGTGGACGAAGCCGCCGACCATGCCCGGAAGGCGCTCAAGGGGGATTGGGGCAAGACCACTCCCGAGCAGCGTGCCGCCTTGCTGGACAAGATCGCTGACGGGATCGAGCGCCGCTTCCAGGACTTCCTTGAAGCCGAGGTTCATGACACCGGCAAGCCGGCATCGCTGGCATCCACGCTGGACGTGCCACGGGGCGCTGCAAACTTCCGCGCGTTTTCCTCGATGATCCGCACCACCGGCGGTGAGGTTTTCGAGACCCCGACGCCGGACGGATCGATTGCGCTGAACTACACCCAGCGTCGTCCGCTCGGCACCGTCGGCGTCATTTCGCCATGGAACCTGCCGCTGCTGCTGTTTTCGTGGAAGGTCGCTCCGGCGCTCGCCTGCGGCAATGCGATCATTGCCAAGCCTTCCGAAGAAACGCCGGGCACGGCAACGTTGCTGGCTGAGGTCATTGCCGAAGCGGGTGTGCCGGACGGCGTGTTCAACCTCGTCCACGGCTTCGGTGCGAACTCCGCGGGCGAAGCGATCGTCAGGTCGTCGAAGGTCAATGGCATTACCTTTACCGGCGAATCCGGGACCGGTGCAACGATCATGCGGCAGGCTGCCGAAGGCGTGCGTCCCGTATCGTTCGAACTGGGTGGCAAGAATGCGGCCATCGTTTTCGCGGACTGCGATTTCGAAGAGACGGTCGCTGGCGTTGCGCGGTCGAGCTTCCTGAATACCGGGCAGGTCTGCATGTGCACCGAGCGCGTATATGTCGAGCGGCCGATCTACGAGAAGTTTGTGGCTGCCCTGACCGCGCATGCCAAGGGGATGCGCATTGGCGATCCGTGGGCCAAGGATACCCAGCTTGGCCCGGTGATCTCGCAGAAGCACCGCGAGAAGATTCTCGGTTACATGGCTCTCGCCCGCGAGGAAGGGGCAGAAGTGATGACCGGGGGCGGTATCCACGCTGCGAGCGAAAGCCTTGGTGGGTGGTTCATCGAGCCGACCGTGTGGACCGGCCTCGCGCAGGATTCGCGCTGCATGCAGGAAGAAGTCTTTGGGCCGGTCTGCAACGTGCTGCCCTTCGACACCGAAGAAGAAGCCGTCATGCTCGCCAATGACAGCAAATATGGCCTCGTCTCGGCCGTGTGGACTTCGAACCTCAAGCGTGGGCATCGCGTTGCGGCGCAGATCGACGTCGGGATCGTCTGGCTGAACGCCTGGTTCCTGCGTGACCTGAGGACGCCTTTCGGCGGCACGAAGCTGTCCGGCCTTGGCCGCGAAGGCGGGCATCATTCGCTCGACTTCTACTCCGAACTCAAGAATATTTGCGTGAAGCTATGACCAACATGATTGAAAAAGCCGCAGAATTGCTGCGCAATGCCGAGGCGGCAAAGAGCCCGTGCGCGCCGGTGAGGACGTTCCTTCCTGCGGACGATCTTGCCGCTGCCTACGAAGTGCAGAAGATCAATGCCCAGCTTGCCGTGTCCGCCGGGCGCCGGATTTCGGGCAAGAAAATCGGTCTGACTTCGGCTGCGGTGCAGAGGCAGCTTGGCGTGAACCAGCCCGACTATGGCGTGCTCTTTGCCGACATGGAAGCGCCCAGCGGCGCGAGCATTGCTTTCGAGCAGGTTCTTCAGCCCAAGGTCGAGGCGGAAGTCGCTTTGGTGATCGGCAAGGAACTTCGTCATGCGGATACGACGCTGGCGGAATTGATCGGTGCGGTGGAATTCGTTCTTCCGGCTCTGGAAATCGTCGGCAGCCGCATCGCCAACTGGGATATCTCGATAGTCGACACCATTGCCGACAACGCTTCATGCGGCGCATATGTCCTTGGGCACCGGCCCGTGAAGCTGGCAGATGTGGACCTTGGAATGTGCGGGATGGCACTGTCCAATCGCGGCGAGCCGGTTTCCGTCGGAGCAGGGCTCGCATGCTTGGGTCATCCACTGAACGCCGCTCTGTGGTTGGCAAGGACCATGGCGAAGGTCGAGCAGCCGCTCCAGCCCGGAGACGTCGTGCTTACCGGTGCTCTGGGGCCGATGGTGCCGGTAAAGGCCGGCGAGACTTACGAAGCCGACATCAACGGCTTGGGCAGCGTTTCGGTGAATTTCCTGCCGGCCGCTGGATGAAAATGTTTGAGTGCTTCCCTCCAGCCAGCGCTCCTGAGAAGGTGTCGAGCGGGGAAATGAAGTTGCAGTGTTTTGAGGAGCAGAGTTTTGGTCGATATTGATGCAATGGCCGAGGCAGTGGACGCTGCCGCGCTTCATGCTCGACCCATCGGTCAGCTTGGCGATGCGTTGAGCGTCGAAGATGCCTACCGCATCCAGGCCCGCTCGATCGAGCGTCGCATCGCTCGTGGCGAACGCCGGGTCGGCGTGAAGATGGGCTTCACCAGCCGCGCGAAGATGGTTCAGATGGGCGTGTCCGACCTCATCTGGGGCCGCCTGACCGATGCGATGCGCGTGGACGACGGCGGCACCATCGAAATGGAGCGCTACGTGCACCCACGCTGCGAGCCGGAAATCGCGTTCCTGATCGGCAAGGAAATTGCTGGCCCGATCACACTTCTGGAAGCCCAGAATGCGGTTGAAGCGATCGCGCCCGCAATCGAGATCATCGATTCCCGCTACGAAGGATTCAAGTTTACATGGACTGACGTCGTGGCCGACAACGCCTCTTCCTCAGGCTTTGTCGTGGGGTCGTGGCATCGCCGGATCGACGACATCACCAACCTGGGCATGGTGATGCGCTTCGATGGCAAGCCGGTGCAGGTCGGTTCGAGCGCTGCGATCCTTGGCCAGCCCTATCGCGCATTGGCTGACGCCTCGCGCCTCGTGGCCCTGGCCGGAGAGCGCCTGATGCCCGGTGACATCGTGCTGGCTGGCGCAGCGACCTCGGCCGAGGCCCTGCGGCCCGGTGTAAGCGTTTCCCTTGGCGTGCAGAACCTCGGTACTGCCGAATTCCAGGTAGCAAAATGACTGTAGAAACCATCAAGAGCAAGGCAGCCGCTGTTGCCGGTGTAAAAGCGCCTGAGGCAGCTGTCATCAGCGAACTCGCTGTACCTCGCGGTGCCTTTCCGCACTACCGGCGGGCCGGCGATCTGGTCTTCGTGTCCGGCACAAGCTCGCGCCGCCAGGACGGTACCTTCGAAGGAGCCGAAGTTGACGCAATGGGCGTCACGAAGCTGGATATCAAGGAGCAAAGCCGTGCCGTGATCCGGAACATCGGCGAGATCCTCAAGCATGCCGGCCTTGCGCTGAGCGACGTCGTCGAGGTCAGCGTGTTCCTTGTCAACATGAACGATTTTGGTGGTTTCAACGAAGTTTGGGCGGAATTTTTCAGCGAGAATGGGCCGACCCGGACGACCGTTGCCGTCCACCAGCTGCCGCACCCGCTGCTGCTGGTCGAGATGAAGGCGATCGCCTTCGACCCGAAGTGAACTGAGGTGGCAAAGACCGGAACATGATCGTCCGGTCTTTGCCAGATTGCATTTTCCGGTGAGCCATGCGGCAAAGCCGAGAGGAGGTTTCAGATGGGACGCGAAGAGGTCATCAGGTCCTATCTCCAGGCGATGGAGAATGGCGACATGGCAGCGACGCTTGCCTGTTTCGCCTTGGGCGCGACTGTCAAGTCACCGGTCTATGGCAGCATGCCGGTCGAGCCGTTTTACGAACGGCTCTACGGTGATACGACCAGTGCGAAAGTGGATATTATCAATATCTACGGTTCAGTAGCCAATGAGAATGCTTGGGCCGCACATTTTGACTATAAGTGGACGCGGAAGGACGGCCAGTCACTGGCATCCAGTCTTGTAGATCTTTTTACGTTCGATGAAACCTTGGGGAAAATCGAGAATTTGGAGATAATATTTGATCGCGGGGCGATGAAATAACTCCTTTTTTCTGAAGGTTGCTTGATTTTTACGGCTCGACAGAGCCGAATGCTATCGCTCGACTAAAAAAGAGAAATGGCGCTTGCGGGTGTCGCAGCCAGAACCCGAAGTTTTGGACAGGCGAATGCGAAAGCTGTGCGCTCCGGCTCGTGGGGGCGTCGTCAGTCACGCCCGTGAAGTTGACGACGACGTCTGCCTGACCCACTGTTCCGTATCCATCGGAGACATAAAGCTGGACGCCTGATGAGCACGCCCGGAACGCCTACGATCAACGCGCTCTCGCGCAGCCTCCAGATGCTGGAGGCGGTGCTTGTGGACAGGGAAGGGCGGAGCGTCGCCGCGATAGCCGCATCGCTTGATATGCCTATCGCAACGGCGCATCGGCAGGTGGCGACCCTCGTTGCCGATGGATTTCTCGCCCGTATTTCGGGGCGCCAGTTGGGTCCGGGTGCGCGGTTGCTGCGCCTTCTCGAACTGATCGATGAGAAGCAGATCATCGCCGCCGCGGCCGTAGGCAAGCTTTCGCGCCTGGCGAACAAGCTCGATTGCGTTGTACAGCTTGGCACGCTCGAGAACGAGATGGTGACGTACCGTCTCAAGACCGGCCCCCGCGCGGACGACCTGTTTACGCAAGTCGGCCTGCAGCTGGAGGCCTATTGCACGGGAATTGGCAAGGTGCTTCTTGCTTATCTGCCCGAAGCCCAGCGTGAAGCCTATCTTGCCACGGGCCCATTCCCGGCACTCACCGATCGCACGATCACCGACCCGGCCCAGCTGCGCGATGAACTGGTTTGCATCGCCAGCGAACGCGTAGCATTCGATCATGAGGAGACCGCCGAGGGGCTTTCATGCGTGGCGGTTCCCGTGGCCATGCCGGACGGCCGGGTGCTGGCGGCCATTTCCGCATCCAGAAACAGTTCGTCGCCCGGTCCCTTCAATCTCAAGGAGCTTTCGCAACTGATGGCAACCGCTCGCGAGATTGAGGTCGCAATCGCGCTGGCGAAGGCCAATGAGGGTGGTAGCAAAGGTCCCTGACAGAGGTTGGGCGCGGGCGGCATGGGCCGTGACGCCGACAGGTTCCGGGATGTCTTGCAGGCAAAGGGCGTCAAACCCTGCATCTCCGGTCGAAGATCGCACAACGCGCGCGTCAAATATGACAAGCGCCGCTACAGGCGCCGCAACCGTTATCTTCTGACTCTGATCGGTGAGTCCTGACCCTGGCGCCGCTCTGATTTCATGCGCTGCTCCAGCGCCTTGCGCGAGCGTTCCGCATAAGCGCGGCAGGCGCCTGGCCGGGCGTTGTACCGACCCGGGCCGGCATTGTCGGGGTGAGCCGAAATCAGGATGTCGCAGCGCGTTTGGCTCATCGTGGCATAGCTTTTACGGAAGCCGGTGACGATCGGGCGGGCGGTCGGCGCGGTGTAGCGAAAGTCGTCGGTCGATACCGGGTTCAGGCTGGCGGCAAATATGATCGTCCGGCACAACTTCCGTTCGCACGACTGCCAGCGCCAGCTCATGCTGCCCATCGTATGACCTGGCGTCGCCAATGCGGTGACTGTCATATTGCCCAGCCGCAAGCTCTGGTTGCCGCGGATCGTCTGCACCTTTGCGACCGCTGGCCAGGAACCGCCATAGCCGTGTTGCGGATCGTCGGCTGCATGGCGACCGGCCAGCAGCCCTTCCGCGCCCCGCGGACTGGCGACGACAGTCGCGCCTGTGTCGCGCGCCAGCGCCGCAATGCCGCCGGCATGGTCGAAATGGGGTTCGGTGCTGAGAATATATTTGATGTCGCGCGGGCGAAAGCCCAGGCGCCTGACATTGTCGAGGATGGCGGGTGCAGCCTGTGGCAGCGCGCCATCAATCAGGATCAGGCCCGCACCCGTGTCGATCAGGGCGACACTCAGGCCCCCGAAGCCAACAAGATAGCTATTACCGAAGATCTTCTGTGGCGGCGCCGGAGAAAGCCATTCTGCGGTTCGAGAGCCAATGATGGGCTTTGTCAGCGGATCCTCCCCCGTTTGCGCCAAACCGTTGATCGAACTCAATAGCGCGGCCAGGGCGGCGGCCGTTGCAAGTCGCATCTTCAACATTCGCAAATCTCCTTCACGGGCAGGATTGCGGCAGGAGTGACGCGGAAACAAAGCATCATTTCTCGACAGAGCCATGAGTTGAGTTCATGGATGATCGATGGATCGTGCCCAGATTCCTCTTAATGCCCTGCGCGCTTTCGACGCGGCGGCGCGCCATCTCAACTTCACGCGCGCGGCGATCGAACTGTGCGTCAGCCAAGGGGCGGTCAGCCATCAGGTTGCGCAGCTCGAACGGCGGCTCGGCACGCGCCTGTTCCATCGGCTGCCGCGTGGTCTGGCACTCACCGACGACGGACAGGCGCTGGCGCCCGTGCTGGCCGAGATGTTCGATCGGCTGGGCGCGATGCTCGATCAATATGCCGATGGACGGTTTCGCGAGGTACTGAACATCGGTGTTGTCGGCACGTTCGCTACCGGCTGGCTGCTTCCTCGACTTGATGGGTTCGCGCGCGCCTGTCCTCACATCGACCTGCGCGTTTCGACCAACAATAATCGCGTCGACATGGCGGCGGAAGCGCTCGACTTCGCGATACGGTTCGGGGACGGCGCCTGGCACGGGGTCCTTGCCGAACCCTTGTTCGAAGCGAGGTTGACGCCGCTCTGCGCGCCATCGGTCGCCAACCGCCTGAGCAGCCCCCGCGACCTGAGCCAGGAACCCTTGCTGCGTTCGTACCGGCCGGACGAATGGCGCCGCTGGTTCGAGGCAGCGGGTGCCCCTCAACCCGTGCTGCGCGGCCCGGTATTCGACAGTTCCGCGTTGATGGTCGCGGCGGCAGCAAATGGACTGGGGGTGGCGCTGGCGCCGGTCGCGATGTTCACCAGCGAACTGATGGCGGAACGCCTGGTCCAGCCGTTCGACATTGCGGTCGACGCCGGCCGTTATTGGCTGACGCGCCTTTTATCGCGCAGGGAAAGCGACGCCATGCGGTCATTTCGGCGCTGGCTGCTGGATGAGGCCATGGCGGAAGCGCGATCATGGTCCGAAGACGCTTTGCCAGCCATGGCGTGACAGCCCGTCAGGCGGATCGGTCCCTGTTCGCCGACATGTCTCCGTTGGACGGCCTCGAACCGTCGATGGAGGCCTGTTTTGCCTTGCGAACCCTTCGGCCTGCATGGATAAATGCCGGCCTATTCGTTCGAGAAAGTGGAGCAATGAATACGCCCGGCACGCCGACCTTCGACCAACTCCGCATCTTCCTGAGTATCGTCGACACGGGAAGCTTTGCGGCCGCCGCACGGAAGCTCAATCGTGCCGTGTCGGTGATCAGCTATGGCATCGCCAATCTGGAAGCGCAGCTCGGGCTGACATTGTTCGACCGGGAGGGCACGCGCAAGCCGCAACTGACGGTGGAGGGCCGTGCCCTGCTGGCCGAGGCTCGCAGCATATCGCATGGTTTCGATGGACTGCGCGCGAAGGTAAAAGGCCTGCTCGACGGGTTGGAGGCGGAGGTTGACCTGGCCGTGGATGTCATGGTGCCGTCAGAACGCCTTGGCAAAATCCTCCGCAATTTCGCGGTCGAGTTTCCGACGGTGCAACTGCGCCTGCATGTCGAGGCTCTGGGCGCGATCACGGCCATGGTGCTGGATCGCGGCGCCGCAATCGGGATCTCCGGGCCGTTGGCGGCGGGCGTGGAAGGCGTCGAGTGCATCGCGGCCGGATCGGTTCCGATGGTACCGGTTGCGGCGCCCGACCATCCGCTTGGCCGCATGGAGCGGATACCCCCAGGCGCTGGGCGGGAGCATACCCAATTGGTGCTGACGGACCGTTCCCGCTTCACGGAGGGGCAGGATTATTCAGTCACGAGTCCCAAGACATGGCGCCTCGCGGATCTGGGCGCCAAACATGCGCTGCTGCGTGAAGGGATCGGGTGGGGCAACATGCCACTGTCGATGATCGAACCGGACCTTCTCGCCGGCACGCTGGTGCGGCTTGCCATGCCCGATCATGTCGGCGGAACATATCGCTTTGCGGGCGTGTGGCGTCGAGATGCTCCGCCGGGACCGGCGGCCTCCTGGCTGCTCGACCAGTTCGTCGCTCTGGGCGCGGACGACATGGAACTGGAGGGGATGGGCGATATCTGATCACACCGAAGGGCGGCCTGACGCCGGGCCGAGCGCGTGTTGGAGGATCAGAGTGGCCTGGCGGCGGCGGGGTGAAGCATGCAGGCGATCGTGCCTGCGAAGATCAGCGTGCCGGCAAGAATGAGCGGGGCAACCAGTCCGCCATGGGTGACGAGATAGGCACCGATGGCGGCGCCAAGGAAGATCGCCGCCACACTGCCGATGCGCCGTGCCCAGTTCGGATTGGTTCCGCCAGCAAGGCCGGAATCAGCCGCGAGGCCGGTGATCGTGAGCGTGAGGACGGTCGTGGTGAGGTCCGGCACCTTGAGCTGACGGATGGTCGCATTGCGAAAGCCCATGGCGAGCCCGGTCAGCGCGATGATGATGTTGACGCTGGAGCCGGGGGACTGTGTCGCCACGTCGAAGCCGATGGCGACAGCGGCTGCAATCCAGAGCAGCGCGGCCTCGATGGAGGCGGCGATGAACAGCCACCGGCGAAGGGGCGAGCCCATATGGTGTTTGCCCACGCGTCCGGCGATCAGCGCGCCGACCATGAACGCTGCAATGGCGAAGACATAGGGGGCAACCCTGAACCCTGGCGTGTCGCTCGCGGCGAAGCCGAGGAAGGCGATGTTGCCTGTCATGTTCGCCGTGAAGACCTTGCCAAGGCCGAGCACCGATATGGCGTCGACGAGCCCCGTCGTCACGGAGAGGAGCAGCAGCAGCCAGGGCAAGGGCGATGTGGCGGTTTTGTCGGCGGTCATGACTGTCTCCCTTGGATGTCCATGCCTGCGTCTACCGGCAACCGCGCTGTTGATGCAGTCGAATAAGATAGATGCCGTCGTTCGATAAAATGGAAAAGATCAGAACCGGAAATTGCTTTCCAGGCCAAGCATCCTGATCGTCCTGGCGGGACCGGTTTCGCGGATGAAATCCCCCGGCGCAAAGGCCGACAAGGATGCCGACAATTCCCACTCAGCCGTCGCCTGCCATGCGATCGTCGCTTCGGCTTCCTTGCCGATAAATCGCGCCGCGCTCCCGTTTACGGGGCGGATCAGCTTGCCGGGAATGTCGTAGACGCCATCCGCAATGCTGTACCGCCAATAGGCCGTCGCGGCGAGGCTGAACGAAACGCCGCCGCCCAATGTGCCGCTGACGCGAGGATTGATGTTGATGATATTGGTCGGTCCGACTGGCGAAAGCTCGCCGAAATATTTTCCCTTGGGAAACAGCGCGTTGAAGGTGCCGATCTTGCCGTCATGGGCTTTGCCATCGCCGCTGACGACATTGACGCGCAGGGTGGCGTCCGGCGCGGTGGGGAGCGTTGGAAAACTGTGCCCGATCTCAGTGCCGAGCGTCCAGGCGGCGATCCGCTGCCCCTCGAAATGGCCGAATTGCGCCACACCCTCGATATTCCAGTGCCAGTCGCCCCGCACCCCATGGGAGCGCAGACCGATGCTGTGGCGGACTTCGCTGCCCTCCAGCCCACCAAAGCGTGCAAGCCGGTTTCGATAGCCGAGATAGTAGATGTCCAGTTCAGGCAGGGTCGCATAGGCGCCCCACAACGCCTTGTTCCGGGAGGTCGCGTCGTCGAAGCTGCCGGGACCGGGCTGGACGGGCCGCATGGTCAGAAGGCTGATCTTGGCGCGCCCGATCGTCACGTCTGCGCGTGCACCATCGAAGGCGAGCGGCACGTTGGGGCCATATCGCGTCCCGACCAACCGCTCCGTGCCGAGCGACAGCATCTGACGCCCGGCGCGCAGCGTGACCGGGCCGAGATCGAGTTCGCCAAATCCCTGAAGCAGATCAGCCCGCGTCTGATCGATCGGGCTGGCGGATGGCGAGACGCCGACGGCGTAGGCGAGGATCGGCTGAACGAAGGCGCGCGCCTTGCCCAGATGCAGATCGGCATAGGGCAATGCGCGCAGCCATAGATACTGGTCGTCAGGGGAGTTCGCCCCGCCCCAGAGATTGTCGTGATAATCCTCGCTGCGGGCGCGCAATTCGATGCCGGTCGTGACCCAGCTGTCCTGGCCCAACGGGATATATTTGAACGGACCGGTCCAGTGATGCGCGCGCTTCTCCGCATCGGCGAGGTCGAACCAGTCCTCATCATAGCGCGTGATGCTGAGCGTGGGTGCCTGCCATGCTTCGCGTTGCTGGGCGCTGGCGGGCGCCACGGTGGCTCCTGCCAGCAGCCCCGCAGCGATGATCAACCTAAGCACGGCGTCGGTCCCGCTCGGCGACAAGTGCAACGAGGACGAAGCCGCCGATCAGGCCGATATGTTCGAAGAACGCATTGGTCGCCATGAAGCGTTCCTGACCCGGGGGCATCGCCCAGAAGGCGTTGGCGGTGAAGGCGGCCAGCAGCGTGAAGACGCCCAGCATGCCTGCGCCCAGCCAGATGAAGCGCCCGGTCAGGATCAGGATCGGCCCCGCAATCTCTACGCCAATGGTCAGCGCTGCCCAGAAAACAGGCGGGCTCATGCCGAAATGCGCCTGTTCGGCGACGGCGGACGGCCAATCGGTCGCTTTGACGATGCCGCCCAGAAGATAGGCCCCGACCAGCGCCAGACGGGCCAGGAACCATGTGGGGCGCCAATCGAGGATGGCATCGACGAAGCGGGGTTCCTTCACGCCGATCATGGCTTCACCGGCGCGTGGATCTCGGCAATATAGCCGCCGGGGAAGCGGACGATCGCGGCCTGGCGGTCACCCTCGTCATGCGCGGGAACGAGCGTTTCGACACCAGCCGCCGTCGCCCTGGCAAGGGTCGCGGGCAGATCGCCGACCTCATAACCTGTCATGTCGCGGCCATAGGGCCAGGGAAGCTGCCCGTCCGATACGATCACGCTCATCTTGCCATAGCCCGACGTCATGCGGATGCGGCGATAGCTCTTGCCCGGCTGGCCGATCTCCGCGCCCGGCGCCGCCTTGTCGTCGGAGGTCACCGTCGCATGGGCGAAGCCGCGCCACTGCTTCACGAACTGGTCTGCGGCATCGGCGGTCAGGTAGATGCGGTTTTCCGGCACGGTGGCGAGGGCGGGATAGCTTGGCCTGGTCGTGTGCCAGTAGAGCTGCATGTTCACGCCGCCCGCCCACTGCACCACGACGTCGCGGCCGATGGGGTCGGGAAAGCTGGTGATGAGGCGCGTCGCGCCATGCCGCATCGCGGAGGCGACCGCGGCATCCAGGTCGGTCACGAGATAGCCGGTACGCTCGGCGCCGAACGGCGCGGGGATTGGGGTGAGGAAGCCGAAGGCCGAGACGGTGCCGGCCGGTGTCAGTGCGAGCTGCGACTTCGTCTTGCTGTCGGTCGGCGTGACCTGAAACACACCCTGTTTGCTCGTCGTGCCCCCGAAGGTGGCGGTGAAGCTGGTGACGAAGCGGTCGAAATCCTCCGGCGCGACATAAACATGGGTGGTGTCATATTGCGGACCGACGGCGAAGTCGGTGGTGGATTGCGGTGAGGGTGCCGTGGTTTGTCCAGGCGCGGCGACAGGGCTGATGGCGACCAGGGCGGTTGCCACCATGAGGGCGATGCGGGTCATATCAGTATCTCCGTAGAGTGTTGTTCGGCGTGCGATGAGGTCGCGAAGACTGTCTACGCACTCGTTGATATCCGAACTATCCGAATAAAATCGGACATCGTGTTCCAGAATATAGAAAGATAAAATGGCGCCCCTCCGGTCGGGGAGGGGCGCTGTTGCAATCAGACGGCCCAGCAGCCGCAGCCCATCACGCCCCAAAAGCTCTGGACGTCCGAGGCCGGTACGTTCGCGCCCAGTGCCGCGGCATGATCATGGCCATGAACGTTGCAGGACGAGGCGCAGCCGCAGGCCGACGCCATCGTCCTGGCGCTTTCATCCCGCCGCCAATGGCCGCCGAATGTCGCGACCGGCGACCAGTCAGGCATGGCCTTTGGCGCTTGCGGCGCGAGCGGGCCGAAGGTGCCTTCGCCATAGACGATCCTGCCGCCCAGCACGGTCAGCACCGAACGGAGATGCGCAATCTCGCTTTCCGGCACGCTGAAATAATCGTCGGAAAGCAAGGCAAGGTCCGCCAGTTGCCCGGCCTTGATCTGCCCCTTCTTGCCGACCTCGTTCGAGAACCATGTGTTCTTCTCGGTCCAGAGGCGCAGCGCCGTCTCGCGGTCGAGCCGGTTGCGGGTCGGATAGAGCGCCAGGCCGCCCACGGTTTTCGAGGTCACCAGCCAGCTCAGCGACACCCAGGGATTGTAGCTGGCGACGCGGGTGGCATCGGTGCCCGCACCCACGGGCAGGCCGGCATCCATCATCCGTTTGATCGGCGGCGTCGCCTCGGCGGCCTTGGCGCCGTAGCGCTCGACGAAATATTCGCCCTGGAACGCCATGCGGTGCTGCACCGCGATGCCGCCGCCCAGCGCGGCGATCCGGTCGATGTTGCGATCGCTGATCGTTTCGGCATGGTCGAAGAACCAATTGAGGCCCTTCAGGGGAATGTCGCGGTTCACCTTCTCGAAAACGTCGAGCGCGCGGGAGATGGTCTGGTCATAGGTGGCGTGGAGACGCCAGGGCCAGCGGCGCTCGGCAAGCAGGCGGATGACGGGTTCGAGATCGCCTTCCATCTCCGGCGGCATGTCGGGACGGGCGACGCGGAAGTCCTCGAAGTCGGCGGCCGAATAGACCAGCATCTCGCCCGCGCCATTGTGGCGGTAGCTGTCGTCGCCATCGCCCGGCTTGATCTGCGTCGACCAGGTCGCGAAATCCTTGAGCTCCTCCTTCGGCTTTTGCGTGAAGAGGTTGTAGGCGATGCGCAGGGTCAGATCGCCATCCTTGTGCAGCTTTTCGATCACTTCATAATCGTCGGGATAATTTTGCGACCCGCCGCCCGCATCGATCACGCTGGTGACGCCCAGCGAGTTCAGCTCGCGCATGAAATGCTTCGTCGAATTGAGTTGATAGTCCTGCGGCAGCTTCGGCCCCTTCGCCAGCGTCGAATAGAGGATGGTGGCATTGGGCTGGGCGAGCAGCAGCCCCGTGGGGTTGCCCTGCGCATCGCGGACGATCTCGCCGCCCGGTGGATTGGGCGTGTCCTTCGTATAGCCGACCGCCCGCAGCGCAGCCGCGTTGAGCAGGGCGCGGTCGTAGAGGTGGAGGATGAAGACGGGCGTGTCCGGCGCGGCGGCGTTGATCTCCGCGATGGTGGGCAGGCGCTTTTCCGCGAACTGATGTTCGGTAAAGCCCCCCACCACGCGCACCCACTGCGGCGGCGGCGTATTTTCTGCCTGCTTCTTCAGCATGGCCATGGCGTCGGCGAGCGTGGGCACGCCTTCCCAGCGCAATTCCATATTATAGTTCAGCCCGCCGCGGATGACGTGGATGTGGCTGTCGATGAGGCCGGGGATCAGGCGCCGGCCGCCGGCGTCGATGACGCGGGCATTGGGTGCGGCGGCGGCGCGGACTTCCTGTTCCGTACCGACAGCGAGAAATTTCCCGCCCCGGATCGCCACTGCCTCCGCCTGAGGGTTCTCGCGGTCAAGGGTCGTGACCTTGGCGTTGGTAAGGATGAGGTCGGTCTGGGTCATGGCGAAGCTTTCCGTGACAAGGGGAAGGGCGGTCGCGGCTGCGGCGCCGGCGAGCAACTGGCGGCGGTTCATCATGCGTCGCGCTTTCCGTGCATGGGAAGTTCGCCCAGCACATGATGGACGCAGTCCTGTCGCACGAAGCGGGTCAGTTCGGGAAGGCTGGCCATGCGCCTGGCGACCGGGAGCAGCTGTTCACCCAGCAGGATTCCCGCCAGCCCCACGAGCGCAATGACCGGCGGCGCCGGAGAACGGACGCCCATGAGGCTGTAGACGATCCCGACGATCAGGCCGGCGCCCAGGGAGAGGATATAGGCTTTCATGTCGGTTCTCCGGCGTTGGCTGGGTCAGGCCTGGATGAAGGCGAGGATGTCGGCGTTCAGCACGTCGGCGTTCACCGTCAGCATGCCGTGCGAAAAGCCTTCATAGATTTTGAGCGTGGCGTCCGGCAGGATTTCAGCCTGGAGCAGGCCGGCGTTCCTGTAGGGCACGACCTGGTCGTCGTCGCCATGCAGCACCAGCGTGGGCACGCTGATCGCCTTCAGGTCATCGGTCTGGTCGGTTTCGGAAAAGGCCTTGATGCCCTGATAATGAGCGAGCGCGCTGCCCATCATGCCCTGGCGCCACCAATTGTCGATGACGGCGGGCTTCACGTCCGCGCCCTCACGGTTGAAGCCGTAAAAGGGCCCCGAGGCGACATCGCGGAAGAATTGCGAGCGGTTGGCGGCAAGGCCGGCGCGCAGGCCATCGAATACATCCATGGGAAGGCCACCGGGATAGCGATCGGTCTTCAGCATGATCGGGGGGACAGCGCTCACCAGCACCGCCTTGGCGACGCGGCCCTGCGGAATGCCGAAGCGGGCGACATAGGCCGCGACTTCGCCGCCGCCGGTCGAGTGACCGATGTGGATGGCGTTGCGCAGGTCGAGATGCTCGGCAACCGCAGCAGCGTCTGCGGCATAATGGTCCATGTCATGTCCGAAATCGACCTGAGCCGAACGGCCATGGCCGCGGCGGTCATGGGCAACGACGCGATAGCCCTTCGACAGGAAGAACAGCATCTGCGCGTCCCAGTCATCGGACGAGAGTGGCCAACCGTGATGGAACATGATGGGCTGAGCGTCCTTGCTGCCCCAGTCCTTGTAGAAGATTTGCGTGCCGTCGGCGGTGGTGATGAAGCTGGTCATGGCGGGTTCCTTTATACGGTAAGGGTAGCGGGATGGCGGCCGAACGCGGGGAAGGGGGATGTGCCCGGCCGCCGGGAGGCCGGGGCCTTAGTGGGCGCCCTCGGAAGCGTTGAACATGGTCTTGGCGTAGGTGATGCCCAGGCCATAGGCGCCGCCCCACTTCTTCGCGAAGCCGGTCGTCATGTCGTAGGTTTCCGTCCGGGCCCAGTCGCGCTGCAGCTCGAGAAGATATTGGAGGGAGGTCATCGGCTTGGCGCCCAGCTGGATCATCCGCTCGACGGCGCGCTCATGCGCCTCTTCGGAGATGTCACCGCAGGCGTCGGAGATGAAGTAGACGTCGAAGCCCTGATCGATCGCCGAGGCGACGGGGCCGACGATGCAGACCGAGGTCCACAGCCCTGCAAAGATGATGCGTTCCTTGCCGATCCGGTTGACCTCGTCGATGACGGCAGCATCTTCCCAACTGTTCATCGAAGTGCGGTCGAGCAGCGGCTGACCGGGGAAAGCGTCGGTGATCTCGCTGAACATCGGGCCGGAGAAGCTGTCGACGGCAACCGTGGTCAGGATTGTCGAGACGTTGAAGCCGGCAGCTGCATTCGCGACCAGGGCGGCGTTGTTGCGCAGCAGTTCGGTCGGGATCGACTTGGTGGCAAAAGCCATCTGCGACTGAAAATCAATCATGACAAGGGTGTGGTCGCTGGGGTTGATCAGGGATTTTCCGGGGGTCGGGGTCGCTTTGATGGTCATGTCGGTCTCCAATCGAAATTTCCTACACTCGGGTCGTTCCAGTGTGATTGGAGGTTTAGCGGGAGAGATTTCTGCTGCGCAGCCTGATAAAATATGCCCCATCGTTCGATTTATTCGAATGATGCAATTCCGGAAGCGGCCGATTCTGTTGATCTTCCGGTTCTTGTGGATCGGCAACGGGGGTGGCCCTGCTTGCCAGAACAGCTTGTCGGCCAATTTACTCGCTGCTTGCTAAGTCGCGGCCGGCTTGACATTTCTATATGCGATGCGGGGCGAAACCTATCATGCTGTGCGGCGATTGCTGGCGCAGGACGCTGGACAGGCGTTGGCGCGCTGCGGGGATTTGCTGAAGGACGATCCCCAGGATGCCGAGGCGCACCGCCTGGCCGCTCGCGCCCTGCGTGCGCTGAAGCGGGACGGCGAGGCTGAACGGCACGAACTTGCGGCGATCGACGCCGCTGCGGCTGACGATGCGTTGCAGCAGGCGGCGATCGCCCTGCGGGACAACCGGCTGCATCTGGCCGAACCGATCCTGCGCGGGCGGCTCAAGGACAATCCGTTCGATGTTGCGGCGATCCGCATGCTGGCGGAACTGGCCGGCCGGATCGGGCGCAACGCCGATGCGGAAAATCTGCTGCGCCGCGCGCTGGAACTGGCTCCCGGCTTCACCGCCGCCCGCGTCAATCTGGCGACGGCCCTGCACCGCCAGAACAAGACGGCGGAGGCGCTGGCGGAACTGGACCGGCTGCAGGATGCGCTGCAGGGCCGGGTCAATCCCGCTTATGCCAATCTGCGCGCGGCGGTGCTGGGACGGCTGGGTGACTTCGATGAAGCCATCGCGCTCTACGAGGATATGGTGCGCCGGGTTCCAGGCCAGCCGAAAATCTGGATGAGCTATGGCCATGCGCTCAAGACGGTGGGGCGCACGGCGGACAGCGTTGCCGCCTATCGCCGCGCCACGGCACTGCGACCGGCCTTTGGCGAAGCCTGGTGGAGCATAGCCAATCTGAAAACGGAGCCATTTGATGCGGCCGACCTGGCCGCCATGGAAGGCGCGCTGCATGATGCGCAGGCCAGCGTCGAGGATCGCTTCCACCTGCATTTCGCGTTGGGCAAGGCGTTGAGCGACCGAAGCGAAGCCGAAAACGCCTTCACTCATTATGCGGAGGCAAACAGGCTGCGCCGTACCGCCCAGCCTTATGAGGCGGCGCGCACCAGCCGGATGGTCGATGCGGTGATCGGCCTGTCGACGCCGGATTTCTTTGCCGAGCGGCAGGACATGGGCTGTCCGGCGCCCGATCCGATCTTCATCATCGGGCTGCCCCGCGCCGGCTCCACGCTGATCGAACAGATCCTCTCCAGTCACAGTCAGGTGGAAGGGACGATGGAACTGCCCGATTTGCCGGCCCTTGTCGCGGAGCTGCGGCAGGAGGGCGACTGGCCGACCATGATGGGCGACCTCAACCCCGCCCGCCTGCCCGCGCTGGGGGAGGCCTATATGGAGCGCACCCGCATCCAGCGACGCAAAGGGCTTCCCTATTTCATCGACAAGCTGCCCAATAACTGGCTGCATGTCGGCCTGATCCAGTTGATCCTGCCCCATGCGCGGATCATCGATGCGCGGCGCCATCCGCTCGATTGCGGCTATTCCAATTTCCGCCAACATTTCGCGCGGGGACAGGCATTCAGCTATGATCTTGGCGATATCGGCCAATATTATGCCGATTATGTCCGGCTGATGGCGCATTTCGACATGGTGCTGCCCGGACGCATCCATCGTGTCGTCCATGAGCAGCTGCTGGACGATCCGGAAGGGAAAGTCCGCGCGCTGCTCGCCGCGCTGGGCCTGCCGTTCGAGGAGGCGTGCCTGCGCTTCCATGAGAACCGCCGCGCCGTAAGGACCGCGAGCAGCGAGCAGGTGCGCCGGCCGATCAATCGCGATGGAGAGGGCCAGTGGCGCGCCGTCGAAGCGCGGCTCCAACCGCTGGTCGCGGCGCTTGGTCCGGTGCTGGACAGCTATCCCGATGCGCCCTGATCGTGGCTTTCGGGTAACAATCGACTGAAAAAGCGCATGATTGCCGGAGCGCAATGATTTTTCGTTGCGCCCGCCCGACAGATGATGACAGTTTCGCTCCAGAAACTCGTGCACCTGTGGGGAGGTAGCCGATGTCAAAATATGTTCGGTTGATCGAATTTTCGTCTGCGCTTCTGGCCACGACGGCCATCGCATTTCCAGCATGGGCACAGGAAAGCGCGCAGGGGGCGGGCGCGGACAGCGATGTGATCGTCGTCACCGCCCAGCGCCGCGAAGAGCGATTGCAGGACGTGCCGATCAGCATCAACGCGCTGGGGCAGGCCAAGCTGGAACAGGCCAATGCCAAGGCGCTGGACGATTATGCCAAGCTGTTGCCCAGCGTGTCCATCCAGTCCTTCGGCCCCAGCCAGGCGCAGGTCTTCTTCCGCGGCGTGGCGACGGGCTCTGGCGGGCCGCCGCTGCATATCGGGCCGCTGCCGACCAGCAGCACCTATGTCGATGAAATCCCCGTCACGACGATCGGTGGCATGGTCGACGTCCATCTCTACGACATTTCGCGGATCGAGGCGCTGGCCGGGCCGCAGGGCACGCTGTTCGGCGCAAGCTCGCTGTCGGGGACGCTGCGCATCATCACCAACCGCCCCGAACTGGGCAAGACGACCGGCAGCATCGACCTGCAGGTCAACAAGTTCGGCAAGGGCGATTTCGGCGGATCGGCGGAAGGCTATATCAACCTGCCGGTCAGCGACAATGCCGCGTTGCGCGTCGTCGGCTTCTATGACCGGACCGGCGGCTATATCGACAATATTCCCGGCACGCGCACCTTCACGCTGGACGATAACGACCCGGCGACCGAGAAAACAGTGAGTAACACTGATAAGCCGGGTTTGGTCAAAAACGATTATAACGACGTCGAAACCTATGGTGGCCGCGCCGCGCTGCGCGTCGACCTTGACGACAACTGGACGGTCACGCCGCAATTTCTCTATCAGAGCCAGATCGCCCATGGCGGCTTCTTCTATGATCCCAGAAAGGGCTATCTGAAGGTCACCGATTATCTGCCCAGCCGCAACAAGGATCGCTGGTGGCAGGCGGCGCTGACCATCCAGGGCAAGCTCAGCGATTGGGATGTCACCTATTCGGGCGGCTATTTCGAGCGCAAGGTCGATAATATCGCCGACTATTCCTATTATTCGGTGGCGTACGACAGTTACACCTATGTCGACGACAATGGCGTGACGCAGCCGGGTTTTGCCACCTATTTCCCCGACGGCAATGGCGGTTTCCTCGACCCGACGCAAACCGCGCACCAGAATGACAAATATACCAAGTTCACCCAGGAATTGCGGGTCAACTCGCCCACAGACATGCCCTTCCGCCTGGCCACGGGCATGTTCATGCAGGTCCAGACGGACAAGATCCGCGCCGACTATCAGACCGTGGGCATCAGCCAGATTCCGACGCCGATCTGGCTGACCCCCTTTCCCAATAGCGACACCGTGTTCCTGACCCGCGTCAAGCGCAAGGATCGCGACTATGCGATGTTCGCGCAGGGCGAATATGACATCCTGCCTCACGTCACGCTGATCGCAGGCGTGCGCGGCTATATCGCGGACAACACGATCTACGGTTTTTCCGGGACCAACAGCGCCGGCAACACCGATCCCGCCTTTTGCCTGCCAACGAACATCCCGGACGTGCCCTGCGCCAACGTTCACAAGAAACAGGTCGAGAACGGCGTCATCTGGCGCGGCGGCATCAAATGGCAGGTTAGCCCCGATGTCATGCTTTACGGCACCGTGTCGCGCGGCTACCGGCCCGGCGGCAACAACCGGCGACCGGGGGTCAATCCGTTCAAGTCGGACAAGCTCGACAATTTCGAACTGGGCTGGAAAACCCATTTCGGGCGGATTTATTTCAACGGCGCCGCCTTCTACCAGAAATGGCGTGACCTTCAGTTCGGGCTGGTGCCGGTGGGGCAGAATGGCGTCACCAACACCTATAATGCGGGTAATGCGCGCATCTATGGCGTGGAGGGCGACCTGTCCGCGCGCTGGGGCGGCCTGACCCTGTCGACCAGCGCCACCTATGTCGATGCGCAACTGACCAGCGATTTTTGCCAGGTCGACCCCGTCACCAAGAATATCATTTGCGTCCCCGGCACGCCGCCGGCGGCCGCCAAGGGCACGCGTTTGCCGATCATGCCCCGTTTCAAGGGATCGGCAACCGCGCGTTATGAATGGCCGCTGGGGTCGATGACAGCCTTCGTGCAGGGATCTGTGTCCCATCAGGGCGGCACGCGCACCTTCCTGACCGATGCGGATTATGCGGCGGTGGGTCCGACCAGGCCCTTCACCACGGCGGATTTTTCGATCGGCACCCATTGGGACCATATGCGGATCGAGGCCTTTATCCAGAATGCCTTCTCCAGCCATGGCGCGCTTGGCAAGAACACCATCTGCGCGACTGAGATTTGCGGCTTCTCTGCACGGACCTATCCCACCAAGCCACAATTTTTCGGGCTGAAATTCGGATATGATTTCGATTAGAGCGCCGGGGTTCAGAGGGGTGTAGTGATCTCGTCAGTTCCGTCTGGTGAATGAATGGGCGCGTGCGTTCCGCCCATCGGATTGATTATGATCCCGAATGGATCAGAACTATTCCGGACCAGCGATGATGAATGATACACCTGCCAAGGCCGTCGAAGCGGGCACGGAGTTCTACGGCAATCTGCTTCCTCACATCGATGCGCGCATGATCGCACCGATGTGGCACATCTTCACGCTTGGCCATATCGTGGCGACGGATCTGGACCGTATTGCGCGGCGGTTTGAACTGAGCATCGCAGATATTCACTTGCTTGGGACGGTCCGCATCGACCAGGCGCAGCCGTTGCGCGCGATCGATCTCGCGCGTGTCCTCAATGTGTCGCAGGCCACCTTGTCCGCCCGGATCGAACGGCTCGTCCGTGCGGGGCTCCTCACAAAGTCGCGGCTGTCAGACGACAAGCGGGCCTTCGCGCTCCGCCTGACCGAGACGGGAGAGCGCATTGCAGACATGTCCGTCGACACCTTCTTGCGGGATGCCAAACTCGTACACGCGCTTTCGCGGCTTTCTGCGGATGATCTTGGCGCCTTCACCCGTATCATCGGCAGGCTGCACCATGAACTCGACCGGATAATTACACCCGGAATGCCTGAAACTACTTAACCCCTTTACATAATGCTACTCTTACAAGCCATCGCACGCTGGTAGAGGCCCATGTGCCGCGCTTCGAACAGCCAGTCATTTGGCCGAAGAGTTGCTGCGGGAAGCGCGCCGCCGAGCCGGAGCCAGTTGCAAGCAGGAAGGCAAGTATGAACTCAACCGTAGCACTCCCGCAGGAGCAGGTGCCAGCCGACCGGATCGTGGACGTGGACATGCTGGCTGTGCCGGGTGGCGCCCAGGACGCGCAAAAGGCCTGGCGGGCGCTTGGCAGCAAATATGGGCTGATCTGGACGCCGCGGCAAAAGGGTCACTGGATCGCGACGAACGGAGCGGTGGTTGAGCAGATTTACCGTTCGCCCGATCTGTTTTCCAGCAGCGTGCCGAACCTGCCGCCGGAACCGCTTCCGTTCAAGTTCCGACCTTTGCAACTGGATGGTCACGAACACCGCGTTTTTCGCGCCATCATTGATCCGGCGCTCAGGCCGGCAGCGGTGCAAAGCTACGCCGTGCGCGCGCGGAAACTTGCCATCGACCTGATAGAGGGGTTTTGGCCGACCGGCGAATGCGAGTTCGTGGCCGATTTCGCGCTGGTCATGCCGCTGTCAGTCTTCCTGTGGATGGTGGATTTGCCCATGGAGGACCGGGCCATGCTCCAGCGCTGGGTGCATGCCGCCACGCGCGGCAAGACCCGACAGGCAATCGAAGAAGCCAATATCAGCATGTTCGGTTATGTGTCTCAGCGCCTGGCGGAACGCCGGGCGAAGCCGGGCGACGACATCTTATCTCAGGTGATACGGGCGGAGGTGGATGGCCGTCCACTTTCCGAGGAGGAGCAACTTGGCACCAGCGTGCTGCTTATGGCCGCGGGATTGGATACAGTGGCGGCCATGATGTCCTTCGTGATGCACTATCTCGCGCGGCACCCCGCAGTTCGGCGCTGGATCATGGAAAACCCCAGCCAGGTGTCGGTTGCGACAGAAGAGTTGATGCGCAGGCATGGCGTGGCCAACAACACCCGTACCGCCACTCAGGATGTCGAGATCGATGGAGTCATGGTCCACAAGGGCGAGCATGTTCTGCTTCCCAATTGTGTTCACGGGCTCGATGAAAACCTCTTTCCCAATCCGGAGGAGATCGACTTTGCCCGCAAGCCTGGGCTGACGGGTACGTTCGGTTTTGGCCCCCATCGCTGCGCCGGGGCCAATCTGGCTCGGATGGAAATGCGTATTCTCCTTCAGGAATGGCTGTCGCGCATTCCTGACTTCGAGGTGGATCCCAAATATCCTGTCATTCATCAGACCGCGCAAGTGAACGGCATCGAAATGCTGCCACTAAGGTGGGAGACGGGATCGGGTCGTCGCTCGCGCTGATTTCGCGTACATTGGCCCTTCCTCTCGGGAGTCGGGTCTCCGCCCACGCCGGGGTGGGTTAACTGCTCACATGAAATCGCGACGAAATCCGTCTACGGACGCCGCACCCCACCAAGCCTTGCGCCGGCATAATTGCCTGGCGTGTGCCCCGTGTTCTTCTTGAACATGGCGATGAACGCGCTCGGACTGTCATATCCGAGCTGAAACGCGATGGTGGCGACTGGCGTGCCCGCCTCCAGCGCGCGAACCGCGAGATCCACGTGCAGTTCCTGTCGCCAGGCTGAGAAGGACTTGCCGACTTCCTTCTGGAACAGGCGGCTCAGCGTTCGGTGGCTCGCGCCCACTTGCTTGCCCCATTGCTCTATCGTCAGGCGGCGTTCCGGCTCGGCGAGCAATGCATTGACGAGGCGCAACAATCGGGGGTCTCGCGGAAGGGGCGAGGCGTTTGCGGGTGAACGAGAGGATGCAAGCTCATCGACAAGCACCCCGGCCATGCGGGCTTGCCTGCCTTCGTCTCCTTCATCTTGCGAAGGGCCACCGCTGAACCGCAGAAGCAGTTCCCGCACCAGGGGGTTGATCTGAAACAATTCGGTCCTGTCCGGCAGGTCCGATGACAGGTCAGGATCCAGATACACGCACCCGAATCGCGCGAGCACGCCGGCACGCACGCAGTGCGCGACTCCGCTGGGTATCCAGGTTACGGATCCGGGCGGGACGACCAGATTGCCGGCGTCGGACTCGATCTCCACAAAGCCTGACACCGTATAAAGCAGTTGCGCTTTCGCATGACTGTGCGAGCGGTCGGCGCGGGATTCGTCGGTCCTGACCTGAAATCCCAAAACCGGCCTGGCAATGGTGTCAGGGTAATGCAGATCAAAAGAGTTCGACGTCACGCCATTTCTCCGGGTGCCCGCTCCGTTGCTCCTTCCCTGCAACTTGTTGAGCGACTGCTCACCCAGATTAGGCTTGCACATCATTATTGTCGAGCGCGGTGAGACGCCAATGGCTTCGCGCTCAGGCGTCCAGCGTGATGTCTCCGATCGGAATGGCGCAGCAGGTCAGGCAGTTGCCCTCCTCGACCTCGCGCGCATGGCTGACCGTGCCGGCGATCAAACGAAGAGCGCAGCTTTCGCATTCGCCTGCGCGGCATCCCGCAGCCAGCCGGAAACCCGCCGATTCCGCGGCCGCCAGGATCGAAGGCTGGTCCGGTTGCCAGACGAAGCTCTCGCCGGACGTGGCCAGGGTCACGATGGCCGGCGCGAGGCCAGTCGTGACTGGGGTATGGGCTGTGAAGTGCTCCTGCTGGATCGACTGCGCGTCGACACCTCGTTCGAGCAGGATCTCCCGCGCCGCGCCCATGAAGGGTTCCGAGCCGCATAGGAACGCCCGCGTGCCTGGGGCAACCCCATCGAGCAATGCGGCGAGATTTCGTCCCGAATCCACTTGCCGATAGGCAAAGTTCGGGATGTCGAGAGATCGAAGTTCAGGATCGAAAGCCCTGTCGCGGGTGGCGTAGACCAGCGTGACGGAAGGGGGTGGGTGGCCCACTCCGCCAGCCAGGGCGCGCAAATAGCCGAGAAACGGCGTTATCCCGATTCCACCCGCCAGGAGCAGTACGGGCCGGGTGGCTTCCAGCGGCAGGCGGAACCGCCCCGACGGGACGGTCAACTGCACTTTTTCGCCTTCGCGCATGTTCGCGAATATGTGGTCGGAAAGGCCGCCCGCCCCGGAACGCCGGATTGCCACGGCCAGCGACGTTGCACTTTGCCGCCCCGGCGAGACCAGAGAATAATGGCGTTCGAGTTCGACGCCCGGAATCGAGAAGGCGACATGCTGACCCGGGATGAAGGTCGGCACCCAGTCGCCATGCTCTGGCTCCATCACCAGTTCCACGATGTCGCCCGGATGGTCGCGCCGCGTGACGACGCGGAAATCGCGCTTGCCGTTCCAGTTGCCGCGCGAGCGTTCCTCGTCGCGTTCGACGCGGCACGCTATGCGCCGCAATTCGACCGCGCCGCTGACGGGATCATCGTCGCCGTTGCGCAAAATGCTGTTGAGGTTCGTTCCACTGGTCAGCCGGTCACCGGCATCGGCCTGCTGCCACCAGCCATGTTCGCCCACCAGCACGCCGTCAGCCAGGGTGTCGTCCACCCGCACCTTCATGCTGACGCTGCCGGTGGCGATCACTATCCTTGCCCAGTCGCCGGGCACCAGCGATGCTGCATCTGCCGTCGCTGGCGACATGGCGAGTTCGGGCGCGGGCGCGCGCCTGGCCAGCGAGGGAACATAGCGCAGCGAGGATTGGGTATAGACCCCCCGCTTGGCGGTGGTCAGCAGGAGCGGGAAGGCGGGATCGGCCGGCGGCTGCGTCCACAGCGGAATTGCTGGTTCACCGACATTTGCCAGAAGGCTGGAATGGAATTCGACACGGCGGGATGGCGTGTTGAAACCCTTGACCCGGCCGTCCGCGGCAACGGCGGCGTAGCTCCGGTCGATTTGAGCTACCGGAAGGGTCAGGCCACCCGGATTCTGTTTGAGCGTCGCGAGATCAAGCCCGCTCGGCGCCAGTCGCATCTCCCAGGCTTCATCCATCGAACCGTGCCAGAGCGGATCGGCGAACTGCATTCGCTGCGCGATCTCCCGCAATATGACATAGTCGGGCCGCTGGTCGCCGGTCGGCTCCACCATGGCCGGGCGATACTGCACGTGCAGCGCGCTTTCGGCGTCCAGTTCGAACCCCGGCCGGAGCGAAGCATGTTCCCACGGCAAGGTCACCGGGAGCAGATAGTCCGCACTGTCCGCCATCGGGGTCATGCGCACGTCGCAATGGACCCGGAAGTTGAGGCTGGCGAGCGCGGCTGCGGCGCGCGCCCAATCGGGATAGGACGCCGCGGGATTGGTTCCCAGACTGAACAGCCCGCGCGGGCGATAGGGAATCCCCGTCTCGATCGCCTCGATCGCGTCGCGCGTCACGACATAGCCGAACCGTGGAGGCCCCAGCGGAATCCGCTCGGTGCCCAGCGGATCGGCGCGCGACGCCGCGGCGAAGGGGCGGAGCGGCGGCCCAGGGAACCAGCGGTTGCTGCCCGCGCGATCGACATCGCCGCGCAGGGCGAACAGGCAGGAGATCGCCCGGACCGTCTGGCTCGAAGCGGCGCTTTGCGACAGGCCCGACCAATGCGCCAGCGCTATGCGCGCATCGCTTGAGAGCAGATCATTGAAGCGGGAAATGGCTGCTTCAGACAATCCCGTGGCTTCGGCGGTGGCGGGCAAGGTCCACGGCTGGGCGCACTGCCGCAGCAACTCCAGCGCGCTGTCGCATTCCATGCCTGCAACCGTGCCGCTGAAGAAGAGTTCGGGCGCCAGGTCCGGCGCCGGCGGCTGGTTGGTGTCCACGACGATTGGCCCGGCCTTGGTCATCGCCAGAAATCCATCGGCGTCGATGCCGATGTCCCGGGGAACGACTTTCCGGCCAGTGGCGCGATTCACGAGCAGCGCCGCGTCGGTCCAATCTCTCGCAAAGTCCTTGTCGAAAGTTCCGCTGGCCAGCAGGTGACGGATGCCCCCCAATGCCAGGGCGCCGTCGCTTCCGGGCCTTAGTCCGAGCCAGAGATCGGCGTCGGTGCCGCTGCCCTGCTTTTGCGGGTCGATGACGACCAGCGGCACGCCGGCGGCGCGCGCACTGATCTGCGACGATGCCGCGAGCCAGGTCCGCGCGGGATTATGGCCCCACAGGACGATCGCGTCCGCATGGAGATAGTCCGGAGTTCCCAGCGAGCCGCCCGTCGTCAGCGTCGTACCGAAGTCCTTCTGGAAATTGCAGATCTCCATCGCCGCGACGAAATTCGCCGATCCGTAGGCGCGTACGAAGCCCTCTATCCATTCGAACGAATCGCCGATTGCCGTGCCGCTTGGCGTCGTGCTGGTGAACAGCATGGCGTTCGGCCCATGCGTATCGCGTATCTCCGACAATCGTCGCGCGATATCCGCCAGCGCCTCGTCCCAGGATACGGGCTCCCATCCGGGATCCGGGTCGCCCTTGGGCCGCGTGCGGCGCAGGGGTCGGGTCAGCCTGCCACGGTCGGCCAGGATTTCGGGCGCGGCGCGACCCTTGGCGCACAAGGCGCCGCCGGTCGGATGCTCCGGATCGGGCAGTACTTCCTTGAGCAGCCCATCCCGGGTGACGAAAATGGCGCCGCAGCGGGACCGGCAAAGCGTACAAAATCCACGATGGCGCATTTCGGCCATGGCTTGGCTCCGTTCAAATTCAAAACTGTCCCGAGTTTTCGATTGTAACGATCAACCGAAATTCAACTCACCGGCACCATAATCGCGATGGCCTTTTCAGCCGCGGCGATCGGAAAAGCCGAGTGGACGAGTTCAGCTCAGCCGGCGCGCAAACCTGCCGAGCCTGCAATGATGTTGGGCCGGACACTGCCGGATACGGGTCGTGCTGACATGTCAAAAATCGGCCATTCTATCGCGAAACCTGGCCAAGATTGGCCCCGGTTATTGGTCTCTTTCGGTTCCTTCGCGCATGCGTGCCGCAGGTAGGTGGGGAGGATCGGACGGATATGATGCCGCAGCGCGAGCCGATGGTCCTCAATCCGAACTAAGGTCGGGGGACACTCGTCTCGTCGTAGCGGATGCGGCGCCGGATTGCGGTGTCCCCGTTCCGTGGAGATTCCCGCATGGCAAGCTATCCCTCCATATTTGGAAACTGAACGTCTGACCCATATCAACTTATCATCATCAGGCTGGCATTGCCGCCCGCCGCCGTGGTGTTGATAGAGGTCGATACCTCTTCCAGCAACATATCGAGCGGGTAGGCGAGCAGCTCGCCCGTCTGCGCGGCGTGAACGGAGACGATTGGACCAGCCAAGGCCGCCACCTTCGCCACCAGCCGGTTGACTGCGCTCGCGTCGCCCTCGACCAGTGCCGCGGCGAACGGTTCGTTCGTCCTTGCCGGGAAGCAGGCCGCGACGCTGGCCGGCAGGCCCGTCGGGAGCGGCATGTCCTCCACCGCGCCGCGATTGCCTGTCGCGAGCACGGCGGCCATCTGCTCGAAAAGCCCGGTCCGGGTCGCCGGCGCCATCAGGATCAGGCCGCGCGGGTGCAGGGCATAGAGATTGCGCTCGCCGACCGGGCCGGGAAGGGTGATGGCAAGTCCGAGGGCCGAAGCCTCGCCATAGCGCCGCGCGATGGAGGCGCTCTCCATTTCGCCTTCCGCCTCCAGCCAGTCGGTGAATGCGTGGAGCGGCGTATCAACATGGCCTGCTCGCGCGCTGAACGCGGGCGGTCGCGCGACCAGGCGGCCGAGATAGAGCGGTCCGCCCGCCTTCGGGCCCGTTCCGGACAGGCCGCGGCCGCCGAATGGCTGCACGCCGACAATGGCGCCGATCACGTTGCGGTTCACATAGACATTGCCTGCCTTCACGCGCCCGGTCACATGCGCGATCGTCTCGTCGAGCCGGGTGTGGAGGCCGAAGGTCAGGCCGTAGCCCGTTGCGTTGATGGCGTCGATCAACGTGTCGAGATGTTCCCGCCTGTAGCGGATGACATGCAGGACCGGTCCGAACACCTCCCGCTTCAGTTCGGAAATATCCCTGATCTCGATGATCGTCGGCGCGACGAAGGTACCGTGGACCGCTTCGGCCGGGAGCGCCTGCTGCTCGACGGGTGCGCCCGCCTTCCGCATCGCGGCGATATGCTTCTCTATCGTTTCCCTGGCCTCGGCCGTGATGACGGGGCCGGTATCGACCCTGAGTGCATCGGTGCGGCCGATCCGCAGCTCCTTGAGCGCGCCCTTCAACATGGTCAGGGTGCGATCGGCGACATCCTCCTGCAGGCAGAGGATGCGTAACGCCGAACAGCGCTGGCCGGCGCTGTCGAAGGCGGAGGCGATGACGTCGGCGACGACCTGCTCCGCCAGCGCGGAGGAATCCACGATCATCGCATTCTGGCCGCCTGTCTCGGCGATCAGCGGAACAGGTCGGCCCTGGGCGAGGCGCGTGGAAAGCTGGCGCTGGATCAGGCGGGCGACTTCGGTGGATCCGGTGAACATCACCCCGGCCGTCTCCGGCGCCGCCACCAGCGCCGCGCCGATGGCGCCGTCACCCGGCAGCAGTTGGAGCGCATCGGCGGGAATGCCGGCCTCGTGCAGCAGGCGCACCCCCTCGGCGGCGATCAGCGGCGTTTCCTCGGCCGGCTTGGCCAGGACCGGATTGCCGGCGACGAGCGCGGCGGCGATCTGGCCCGTGAAGATCGCGAGCGGGAAATTCCAGGGGCTGATGCAGACGATCGGGCCGAGAGGCTGCTGGTCGCTCCCGAAGGTCGAGCGGGCCTGAGCGGCATAATAGCGCAGGAAGTCGATCGCCTCGCGCACCTCGGCAATGGCATTGGGCAGCGACTTCCCGGCTTCCCGCACGATCAGCCCAAGCAGGGTCGGCATGCGCGCCTGCATCGCGTTGGCCGCGCGATCGAGTATCTCAGCACGTTGGCCAACCGGCGTCCGGCCCCAGGATGAGCGCGCGGCGGCAGCGACGGCGGCGGTCGCCTGGTCGGGGGATGCCTCGACAACGCGGCCGACCAGATCGCGATGATCCGCCGGATTGAGCACCGGCCGTTCTTGGCCCACCCCATTGGCTGGCGCCGCCTTCCAGGCGAGCGTGGCGCTCTCGCGCAGCGCCCTGCTGAGTGCGGCGAGCGCGGTTTCGTCGCTGAGATCGATACCGTCCGAATTGCGGCGATCCGGATAGAGATTTGCGGGAAGCGCGATTTGATCGTGCCGAGCGCCCGGGTGCGGCATTGCGCGCACCTGGTCGGCCGGGTCGATCACCATCTCGTCGATCGGCACCGCCGGGTTCGCGATGCGGTTGACGAAGGAGGAATTGGCGCCGTTCTCCAGAAGCCGGCGCACGAGATAGGCGAGCAAGGTCTCATGCGTACCCACCGGCGCATAGATGCGGCAGGGCCGATCGAGCTTCGACCGGCCGACCACCTGCTCGTAGAGGGGCTCCCCCATGCCGTGCAGACACTGGAATTCATATCGCCCCACCGCGAAATCCGGCCCGGCGAGATGATAGATGGTGGCCAGCGTCTGCGCATTGTGGGTCGCGAACTGCGGGAACACCGCGTCGGGGGCGGCAAGGAGCTTGCGCGCGCACGCGATATAGGCGACGTCGGTGTGGACCTTCCGCGTGTAGACAGGGAAGTCGGCCAGTCCGTCCACCTGCGCGCGCTTGATCTCGGCGTCCCAATAGGCGCCCTTCACCAGCCGCACCATTATCCGCCGCTTCGCCCGGCGCGCGAGATCGACGATCCAGTCGATCACGAAGGGGCAGCGCTTGCCATAGCCTTGAACCACGAAGCCTAGTCCGTCCCAGTCGGCAAGCTTGGCGTCGAGCGCCAGGTCCTCCAGCAGGTCGAGCGACAGTTCGAGCCGGTCGGCCTCCTCAGCATCGATATTGAACCCGATATCATAGTCCCTGGCGAGTAGCGCGAGCGCGCGCACGCGCGGCAACAGTTCGCCCATCACGCGATCGGCCTGGGCACGGACATAACGGGGGTGGAGGGCCGACAGCTTGATGGAGATGCCGGGCCCCGCATAGACGCCGCGCCCGTTCGACGCCCTGCCGATCGCATGGATCGCGCGTTCATAATCACCATGGTAACGCTCTGCGTCGGCCATTGTGGTGGCAGCCTCGCCGAGCATGTCGTAACTGTAGCGAAAGCCCCTCGCCTCCAGCTCGCGCGCGCGCTTCAACGCCTCGCCGATCGTCTCGCCGGTAACGAACTGCTCGCCCATCATGCGCATCGCGAGATCGACGCCGCGGCGGATCACGGGCTCACCGGCGCGCGCCACCAACCGGGCCAGCGCCGCACCCAGGCCGCGATCGTCCACGCTGCCGACCAGCTTGCCGGTGACGACCAGGCCCCAGGTCGCGGCATTGACGAACATCGATTTGCCACCACCCAGATGCGAACCCCAATCGCCCTCCGCGATCTTGTCGCGGATCAGCGCATCGCGGGTTGCCGCGTCGGGAATCCGCAACAGCGCCTCGGCAAGGCACATGAGCGCCACGCCTTCCTCGCTCGACAGGGAATATTCCTGGATCAGCCCCTCGACGCCGGTCCCCTTGTGGTTGGCGCGAAGCGTTGCGACCAGATTATGGGCGGTGTCGTGGATGGCGAGTTTCGTCGCGTCATCCAGCGTCGCTGCAGCGAGCAAGGGCGCCACGCATTCCGCCTCATCGCGCCGGTAAGCAGCGGTGATATGCTTGCGGAGCACGGTCTGCTCTCGAATGGCGGGGGCGAAAGCGGCGAATGGAGTCTGCTCTGTCATGCTGGCAATATAGCAACCAACGGTTTGTCGATCCGACCGAAATATTGTGAAACTTCTGGTGATTTGACTTATGATGGTCAGATCAGGAGGAAATAGTGACAAGAAACAGCGGATCGGAAGTCGAAATGGATGGGTTCGATCATAAGATCGTCGCCGTTCTGATGGAGGACGGCCGCATCAGCGTGACCGATCTCGCCCAGCGCGTCGGTCTCTCCAAGACGCCTTGCCAGGTTCGGATGCGCAGATTGATCGACTCCGGCGTGATCAAGGGCTTTCATGCTGCCCTGGATCCGGCAAAGATGGGGCTGGACCATGTCGCCTTCACCGAAGTGAAACTGTCGGACACGCGGGAAGATGCTCTGAGCGAATTCAATGCTGCTGTGCGCCGCATTCCCGAGGTGGAGGAATGCCATATGATCGCGAGCAGTTTCGACTATCTGTTGAAAGTCCGCACCGCCGACATCCGCCGCTACCGCTTCGTGCTTGGCGAAAAGATATCGAGCCTTCCGCATGTCGCCAGCACCTCGACTTTCGTCGCGATGGAAACGGTGAAGGACCGTTAGGCGCTGTTTCGCGCAGTGACATATTGCGCTGGCAGGTCGATGGCATTGCCGGGCCGTATCCCTGGCTGAAAGCCTGTCGGATGCATCGCAGCCCGTCGCCTTTTCCGACAACATGAGCGATCGGTAAATCCATGGCGCGTCAGTCGCTTTGAAATTTGCCTTGAAACGATCCGTGTGATCGGAAGGATGATTTCCCCAATATTGTGATCAACTATAATGTTTGCGTGCAACAAAATCTATAAATGTAGATCTAATGGATGCATTATAATTGAATTTATAATGGAAAATTCGAGATATATACTCACCATATATTGTATCATTAAGAGTAATATACATTTATATCCAAAGATATATATTTAATATTATAGTCAATTTTTGTGACAAGATCATATTTTATTAACCCACATTATTTAAATTCCTGCCTCGGTCCGGAGCAATGCTTCTCGAAAGGGATATGGGAATGTTGGGCGGAGCAGTGGGGCGTTTGCTGCGTGACAGGACGGGCAATGTCCTGATGATGGCTGCGGCCTCCATGCCTATATTCATCGGGGCGGCGGGACTGGCCACCGATACGGTGCAATGGACCCTGTGGAAGCGGCAGATCCAGCGTCAGGCGGACAGCGCCGCGCTCGCTGGCGCTTATGCGGTGGCGCAGGGCTTCAGCGCCTCCGACAGCGCGACATCGGATATCAACCGCATGTCGCTCGTCACACTGACGCAGACGCCCACGATCGAAAATGCTCCCACGACAGGTGCTTATGCCGGCAACAACAAGGCTGTGCGGGTGGTGCTGCAAACATGGGCCGAACTGCCCTTTTCGAAGATATTGGGGGTGAAGGCGCCGGTCATCTATGGCGAAGCGACCGCGGCCGTGGTGGGCAGCGGCGACTATTGCGTCGTTGCGCTGGAAAAGACGAGCACGGTCGGCATCACGCTTCAGGGCAGTGCCACGGTCAATCTGGGCTGCGGCATCGCCACCAACTCGCGGGCATCCAACGCGGTCTATGCAGGCGGCAGCAGCGTTGTGACGGCAACGCCCGTGGCGGCGGTGGGCGGGCTCTCATCCAGTTCCAACTATGTCTCCCCGACCACCCTGCTGCCCTACAGCCTGCCCGTACAGGATCCCTATGCTGGATTACCCACACCCACTGCGGTGGAGCTGACGGGTTGCAAGAATTATAATGACAAACCCGGCGACACGACTTCCATCACGGCTGGCTGCTACAAGAATTTCGACGTCAAGGGCACGCTCAACCTGGCGCCCGGCGTATATTATATCGACGGCGGCACCTTCAACGCCGGTTCGCAGGCGGTCATCAACGGTACGGATGTCACCATCATCCTGACCAGCAGCAACGCGGTGACCAACCCCAGTTCCATCGCGACGGTCAATATCAACGGCGGCGCGACGCTCAACCTGAAGGCGCCGACGGACACCACCAACCCCTATCATGGCGTCCTCTTCTACCAGGATCGGCGCGCAGTGGATTCTGGAACCAACACCATCAACGGCAATGCGAGTTCGGTACTGCAGGGCGCCTTCTATTTCCCCGGCCAGGCCCTGTCCTTCAGCGGCACGTCGGGAATGACCACTGACTGCGTGAAGATGGTGAGCAAGCGGGTGACCTTCATCGGCAACAGCAATATCGTCAATCAATGCACCAACAAGGGCGTCGACAAGATCACCGCCACGCTGGTGAGGCTGGTGGGATGATGATGCGCCTGATTTCGGATCGAGCCGGGAACAGCACCATCGAACTGGCGATCATCATGCCGGTCCTGGTGCTGCTGACCTGCCTGGCGGGGGATGTCGCCATGGCGTTCAAGGCGAAGATCGGGCTTCAGCGCGCGGCGGAGCGCACGGCGCAACTGGCGGCGGCGGGCGGCTACACCAACGATACCACAAGGACGCAGGCGGCCTATAACAATCTGGCCGCCGACGCGGCGGCGGCGGCGGGCGTTTCGACCAGCAACGTCACCATCACGCCTACGCTGCTCTGCGACGCCACCGTCCAGACCGCCAGTCCCGAAGTGCCATGCCCCGATGGTCAGCAGACCAAGCGCTATGTCGCGATCAACATTTCGGGAAGCTACACGCCGATGTTCGCCCAACTCGCGCCCAACAGCCGATGGTCGTCGCAGGGAATCGCGCTCACCGGCTCCGCATCGGTGCGGCTGCAATGATCCGGCTGGTACGCGACGAGCGGGGGGCCGCGGCGATCGAATTCGTCCTTGCCGTGCCGCCTTTCATCATTCTGCTTATGGGTGCGCTGCAAATGGGCATCATCGCCTGCGCGCGCACTGGCCTGCAACATGCGGTGGATGAAGGTGCCCGCTATGCCAGCATCTATCCCACGCCCTCCGATGCCGCCATCATCGCCAAGGTCAATGCGCGCGAATTCGGTCTGGACCCGGCCTATACCAACGATCCGACGATTACCCACGGCACGCAATATGGCCTGCCCTATACCGAAATCACCATGACCTATTCCCGGCCGCTGAACTTCATTGTGTATCAGACGCCGGCCTTGTCGATCAGCTATACCCGCCGGTCCTATTAACCTCAACTGGACCCGGATACCGGACGTGTTGTCGCACCCTGCTTCTGCTTGACAAGGGGGCTGTGCAGGGGGAGCCATCCCGCTCCCCCTGCACAGAATGTCCATCATCCGCATGAAACTGCCGCGCTTCTTTTCCTCGTCCGCCTGCGACATGGCCATCGACCTGGGCACCGTCAACACGGTCATCTATGTGCGTGACCGGGGCATCGTGCTCAACGAGCCCTCGGTCATTGCGATCGAGACGCGCGACGGCATCCGCAAGGTGAAGGTCGTCGGCAACGAAGCCAAGCTGATGATGGGCAAGACCCCCAATGGCATCCAGGCGATCCGCCCGCTGCGCGATGGCGTGATCGCGGACATCGACGTTGCGGAGCAGATGATCAAGCATTTCATGGACAAGGCGCTGGACGGCCACAGCCGCTTCGGCCGCCGCCATGAAGTGGTGATCTGCGTGCCGACAGGCTCCACCATGGTGGAGCGGCGTGCGCTGCGCGACGCGGCCTCCAATGCAGGCGCCTATCGCGTTCAGCTGATCGAGGAACCCATGGCCGCTGCGATCGGCGCCGGACTGCCCGTCACCGAACCGCGCGGGGCGATGGTGGTCGATATTGGCGGGGGAACGACGGAGGTGGCGGTCCTCTCCCTCAACGGCATCGCCTATAGCAACAGCGCGCGCGTCGGCGGCGATCGGCTGGACGACGCAATCGCCTCCCACATCCGCCGCACCCACAATCTGATGATCGGCGAAGCCACGTCGGAACGGGTGAAATGCGCGCTCGGCGCCGCCACCCCGCCGGAGGGCGAGGGCCGCCGCATGGTGGTGAAGGGCCGCGACCTGGTGAACGGCCGCCCGTCCGAAATGTCCATCAGCGAGGCGGAGATCGCCGATGCCCTGTCGGAGCCGGTGGGCCAGATCAAGATGGCGGTGATGACCGCGCTGGAACAGACCGCGCCGGAACTGTCCGCCGACATCATCGAGGAAGGCATCACGCTCACCGGCGGCGGCGCGCTGCTCCAGCGTCTGGACGAGGCGCTTTCCGACGCGACCGGCCTGCCCGTCACGGTCGCCGAAAAGCCCCTGATCTGCGTCGCCATGGGAGCAGGTCGCGCTCTGGAAGACCGCGCCTATGACGGCGTGCTGACCGGCTCCTGACGACGCCGCCTGGACGATGGGGAAGGGAGTATCCCCCCACAACTGGCCGCGCCAGTGAAGGCTGGATCTCAGGGGAGGGTGCTTCTTTTGACACGCGATTTCGGCCGTCGCGGGAACGGCTGATTTGGGTGGGAAGCGGACTGACGGCATACGGCTAGAGCATTTTCGGGTTGCGCCGAGTCATATGTTTTGATTCGAAGGTGTCGGTTAATCGGCGAGGCTGAGATGACGGCTTTTTGCAAGCCAGAGAATCTGTGTTGTCTGGGGCGTAAGGGTGGGGTTTACCACTTTAACGATATAGTCCCCGGCATATTTTCCTAGGACAAGCATATGTCAGCATTTCCCAAGGCACTCCAAGCTATATTGATATTAGAGGGACTGGCAGTGGCCTTCGTGCTTGCTGGAATTTTGATATTTATCCCGGCAACACCTAAAGGTTTTAGCGATCCCTTATCGTCGATTGCTCTGTTTGGAGGGTTCGCCTTCCTCGGGTGGCTCGTGTTTTGTTACCGAGCCTTAGGCGCAGAAATTCCATCTAGAGGAATGGTGTGGGCAGGATTTTTGTCATGCTTTCCCATGGTCCTATATCTTTTTTGGCAATTCATGGGCGCTTCGTGGCTGTATCGGCCGTAGTCGCGAGCTACTAGCGAAGACCGAAGCGCCTGAATGATCGTAGATCGCCAAACGACCACTTTTGCCATGACAGCACGTACCGATAATCAGGCGATTGTCGTCTGCGTCCGCTTCCGAGCATCAGATATTGCCGAATGAGTGACCCGCTATGGTCGCTTCCAGACCGTCCCCCTAACATCCCGGCCCGGACGGCATGGCTCCATCAGCATCATGTGACCCAGCAGCAACAGGTCCCTCAAAAAACATCCTATTTCCTGAACAGGCGTGAAATCGCTCTGTCCTATTCCGCGTTCGCGGTTCTATCCCGCGCTCCTCTTTGAAACGTCAGGCATATCGCGCTCACACGCATACGCGCGCCCCGGCACGCGCGCGCATATGGTGTGAACTTCGACGAAAAATGGCGGAATTCTACGGGTCGCGGGAGCGTTGCTCTACGCGGCCCTTCCATAGGCGGTGACAGTCTCCACCTCGGCCTTGTCGCCCAGCACGACGCCGACGCGCTGGTGCAGGCCGGTGGGCGTCACCTCCATGATCCGCTGATGGCCGTCGCTGGCGGCCCCGCCCGCCTGCTCGATCAGGAAGGACATCGGATTCGCCTCATACATCAGCCGCAGCCGGGCCTTGCCCGATTGGCGGTGATCGGCGGGATACAGGAAGATGCCGCCGCGCTTCAGGATACGGTGGACGTCGGCCACCATCGAGGCGGTCCAGCGCATGTTGTAGTCCTTGCCCAGCGGCCCTTCCGTGCCCTGGATCCGCTCCTCTACATAGCGCGCGATGCCGGGCGACCATTGCCGCCGCCGCGCGATGTTGATGGCGAATTCGGCATTGCCCTGCGGCATCTGCATCGGGCCGTCGGTCATCCGCCAGGACCCGATTTCCCGATCGAGCGTGAATTCAAAGACGCCCGTGCCGATGGTCAGCACCAGCAGCGTCTGCGGCCCGTAGATCGCATAGCCGGCCGCCACCTGCTGCGTGCCGGGCTGGAGGAAATCCTGCTCGATCACCTCGCGACCGGAACATTCCTCCGGCGCCTTGAGCACGGAGAAGATGGTGCCCACGCTCAGGTCGACGTCGATATTGCTGGACCCGTCGATCGGATCGAACAGCAGCAGATATTCCCCCTTCGGATAGCGGTTGGGGATGCGATGGAGCGTCTCCATCTCCTCCGAAGCCATTGCGGCCAGATGTCCGCCCCATTCATTGGCGTCCAGCAGCAGTTCATTGGCGATGACGTCCAGCTTCTTCTGCACCTCGCCCTGCACATTCTCGCTGCCCAGGCTGCCCAGCACTTCGCCCAGCGCGCCCTTGGACACGCTATGGCTGATCGTCTTGCAGGTGCGCGCGACGGTTTCGATCAGCAGGCGCAATTGCGGCGGGATGGCGTTCGCCTGGCGCTGCTGCTCGATCAGGAAGCGGGTGAGGGTTACAGACTGCATAGGGCGGGTTACTCGCTCAAGAAAATATGGCGCGCGGACGCTCGCCATGCATGGGACCAGCGATGCCGTAGCGGTCCCGCGCGCATCGGCAAAGCGCCAATTCGTGGTACTCCCGGGACGCGGGACGATCCGTTCACGGTTCCAGACTGGCCGCCACGCCGGTCCATGTGCGAACAGCGCGGCCTCGCGCAGCTGTTCCGGTGTCGGGCGGATGCCGGTGTAGAGCATGAATTGCTCGATCGCGTGCAGCACGATGACTTCGCCGCCGGGAATGATCGCCTTTCCTGCCGCCCGGGCATTGCTCACCAGGCAGGAGGATTGCAAGGCTCCGGTCGCGGCCATGGCGTAGGCCCAGGCGGGCTAAAGGTCGTCGGAGGCGCAGGCGGTCGAAGGAGGGTATGGCGCAACAGTTGGCGAGACGGGGCCCGCAGCCTCCGGTGCTGCATCAGAGGCCGGGCAGATGGCGGCATCCGGCCACGTGCCGAATCTCCAAATTACCGTTTGCATCTTGCGGGGCCTTGTGAGGATTGCCATGCCCTTAGGCACGGCAATCCCCATATGGTTCACCTGGCCCTGGCAGCGGTGACGATGATCTCGACCTTGTAGTCGGGGCTGGCGAGCTTTGCCTCGCCCGTGGCGCGGGCGGGTGCCTCGGCATCGGCGATCCATGCGTCCCACACCGCGTTCATCTCGGCAAAATCATTCATGTCGGCAAGCCAGATCTGCGCCATCAGCATATGATTCTTGCTGCTGCCCGTCTGTTCGAGCAGCGCGTCGATCTCTGCCAGCACGGCGCGGGTCTGGGCGGTGACGTTCTCGCCGGGCGAGCCGATCTGCCCTGCCAGATAGATGGTGTCGCCATGAATGACGGCTTCGCTCATGCGCGGGCCGCGGCCGATGCGGGAGATGGTCATGCAGGAAGGTTCCTTATTCTGGTTATGAATAGCGGCTGATTGCAAGATCTGCGGTCTCGATCCGGGGCTCGCGCCCGCCGATGATGTCCGCGATCACATGCCCCGACCCGCATGCCATGGTCCAACCCAATGTGCCATGGCCGGTGTTGAGGAAGAGGTTGGGGATTTTGGTGGCGCCGATCACCGGCGTGCTGTCCGGCGTCATCGGACGGAGTCCGGACCAGAAGCTGGCGCGGCCCAGATCGCCTGCGCCCGGGAACAGCGAACCCACCGAATATTCCAGCGTATCCCGCCGCGCCCTGGGCAGTCCTTTGGAATAGCCCGACAGTTCCGCCATGCCGCCCACCCGGATACGGTCGCCCAGCCGCGTGATCGCGACCTTGTAGCTTTCATCCAGCAGCGTTGATACCGGCGCCCGCGCTTCATCGACGATCGGGACGGTGATCGAATATCCCTTCACCGGATAGACCGGTAGCCTGATTCCCAAAGGCGCCAGCAACAGGGGAGAATAGCTGCCCATGGCGACCAGATAGGCATCGGCCCGGACGGGGCCGCTATCGGTCTCGACATGGCTGACCTTACCGTTCGTGACGGCGATCCGGCCGATGGTGCGTCCGTTGAGGAAGGTCACGCCCTTCGCCTTCGCCATCTCCGCCAGCGCATTGGTGAATTTGAAGCAGTCGCCGGTTTCGTCATTGGGGAGCCTCAGGCCCCCGGCAAGAGGCACGCCGCTGCCCGCCAGGCCCGGTTCCGCCGCGATGCATCCTGCTGCGTCGAGCACTTCGAAGGGCACGCCGTCCGCCTGCAGAACAGCGATGTCCTTGGCGATGCCGTCGAGTTGTTTTTGTTCGCGGAAAAGCTGCAAGGTGCCCTGCGACCGTTCGTCATAGGAAATGCCGGTTTCGCGCCGCAGGTCGATCAGCCGGTCACGGCTATATTCGGCCAGCCGCACCATCCGGCTCTTGTTGATCGCATAGGCGCGTTCGTTGCAATTGCCCAACATCGCCGCCATCCAGCGCAGCATGGCCATGTCCATCTGGGGCCGCAGGATCAAAGGGGCGTGCTTCATGAACAGCCAGCGCAGTGCCTTCATCGGTATCCCCGGCGCCGCCCAGGGTGAGGCATAGCCGGGCGAAATCTCGCCGGCATTGGCGAAGCTGGTCTCCAACGCCGGGCCGTCCTGACGGTCGATCACCGTCACTTCATGCCCTGCCTGCGACAGATACCAGGCAGAGGTGACGCCGATGACGCCGCTCCCCAGAATGGCGATCTTCATGCCTTCATGCTCCGCTGGTGCCGGATCGTCGCCGCGCCCAGGATGGTGCGGTGATAGCGATGTCCGAGCTGTGTCAGGATTTCATAGGCGATGGTGCCGGCGTCGGCCGCCACCTGATCCACCGTTTGATGGGGCCCCAGCAGTTCAGCTGGCGCACCCGGATAAAGGAGGGCGTCGGGCACGTCGGTCACGTCCAGCGTGATGCTGTCCATCGACACCCGTCCCACGATCGGCGCGCGATGGCCGCCAATATAGGCCGAGCCCCTGTTGCTGAGATGGCGCGGCCAGCCATCGGCATAGCCCACCGCAATCGTGGCGATGCGCGTCGCCCGCTCGCAAACATGGGTCAGGCCATAGCCCACGGCCGCGCCGGCCGGAACGGTCCGCAACTGGATGATCCCGGCATTCAGCGAGACGACCGGTTGCATTATCGGGCCATCGCCCTGGGGCGCCCCGCCATAAAGGGCGATGCCGGCACGCACCATGTCGAAATGCCTCGCATGCAGGAAGCTGCCGCCGCTATTGTCCAGCGAGCGGGGCACATCCGGGAAATCCTTGCTGAATGTCTCGAAACTTTGGCGCTGTTTGTTGTTGGAAGGGGCATCGGGATCGTCGGCGCAGGCCAGGTGGCTCATCAGCAGGCGGAGGTCGATGCCCGCCAGCCGTTCCGGCTCCGCGCGCAGGATGGCGACCTCCTCTGGGGGCAGGCCGAGCCGCGACATGCCGCTGTCGGCCTGCAACGCTGCGGGCAAGCGTCGATTCAGGGTCCGGGCCATTTCCGACCAGCGCGCGATCTGATCGAGCGAGTTCAGAACCGGAATGGCGCCGATGGCCGCGCAATCGCTTTCCATGCCGGGCTGCAGCCCGTTGAGGATGAACAGGGCGGTGCCGTTGTCCAGCATGGTCCGGAGCGCCATGGCTTCGCCGAGATGCGCGACGAAGAAGTGACGGCATCCCACCTCTTGCAGACTGCACGCAACGATGTCCGCACCCAGGCCGTAGCCATTCGCCTTGACCACGCCGGCAACGGCGGCGGGGGCTACCTGCCGTTGGATCATCCGGTAATTCTCGACCAGCGCGTCGAGATCGATGCGGAGCACGGCTGCGGCGGTATCGATGGACGGCATATCCTTCCCCCTTCAAGGGGAAAGTAGCGTGCCTCCTTGCGAAAATGCTCTCAAATGACAGAAGGATCGTCTAATAAGAGCAAATATTTCGAAGGTTATTCGTAGGAAATGCAATAAAATGTCAGAATCGCTGGACGCCATCGACCGATCGATCATCCGCCTGCTCAGGCTGAATGCACGGCGGCCCAATTCGGAAATCGCGGCGGAGGTCGGTCTTTCGCCTTCGGCCTGTCACCGGCGTATCCGGATGTTGGAGGATGCCGGCGTGATCCGCGGCTATACTATCGTGACGACGCCTATGGAAAAGGAAGGCCGCGCCGTCGATGTGCTGGTGCAGGTGACGCTCGATCGGCAGACGGAGGATTATCTTGCGCGCTTCGAGCATGCCGTGCGGCAATGCCCGGAAATCCGGGAATGTTTCCTGATGACCGGTGGCGTCGATTATTGGCTTCGAGTGGAAACGGAGAGCGTGGCGGCCTATGAGGCGATCCATAGCGAAATCCTCTCCCGCATGCCCGGCGTCACCCGGATCAACAGCAGCATCGCGATGCGCGATGCGCTGCGGCCCAGGAAAGCGGCACGGCGATGACGGGCACGACGCCGCGCCTGGCGTGCATAGGGGGAAGCGCGGCTGAACGACATTCGAACGGTGCGAGCTAGACCCGTCTGGCAATGGCGCCCGCCGCCCATCCCATGCCGACCGCCAGCATGATCGCCGCCAGCCCATAGGCGAAGGGCCATTGTTCGGCCGCGACGGCCATGAACCGCTCGAACCCCGACTTTCGGACGGTGATGTCGCGCACGGCGGCGGCCACCACGCGGCCGTCCTGCACGAGGAAGGTTTCCGCCGTGTAATCGCCGACGATTACCCGGGCCGAAAGCGGCAGTCGCGCCCGGTATAACACGCCGTCCGTGATCTCCACCGTTCCGGGGCGCTCGACATAGAGACCGGCCCTTTCCCTGAGGTCGATCAAACCCTTCTGGAACCGATCCAGCTCCGCGCTTTCATTGAGCGAAGAGGGCGAAAGCTGGAGCTTGTCCACGCCCATTTCATAGATCGCCGCCGTCCGTTCATCGACCATCCTGTCGATCGGGCGGGACGATGCGATGGCATAGAAGCTGGGAGCGGAGCGGAAACGCGCGCTGTCGGCGTTGATCCAAATGCCGGCGACCTTCTGCTTTTCGCGCATCGTGATCGATTGATCTGGCCCCTTCAGCACGACCATGATGTCCGGCGGCTTGCTGGGCCGACGCCCGTCGGGATAGACGATCGCGCCGAACAGCAGCAGGTCCGCACCCGTGAAACTATATTGTATTTCCACCTCGCGCTGGGACACGTCGGGCACGAGCATCGGTTCGTCCGCCGCCGTCAACAGCAGCAGGGCGGGGAGAAGGGCCAGAAGCGCCCGGCGCCTCACCGCAGCTCCACCGTATAGATTTCGTCCGGTCGGAACCCCAGGCCCAGCGCCATCCGCGCCGCCACCAGCAGCACGATGGCGGCAAGCAGGATGCGCAGATATTCCGGCCGGATCGTCATCGAGATGCGCGTTCCGACCTGCGCGCCGGTCACGCTGCCGATCAGCAGCAGCAGGGCCAGGACAAGGTCAACCGCATGCGTGGTCATGGCGTGCATCATCGTCGTCGCCATGGTCACGAACAATATCTGGAACAGCGACGTGCCAACCACGGACTGGGTCGTCATCCCCAGCAGGTAGAGCATCGCCGGAACCAGGATGAACCCGCCGCCGACGCCGAGCAACATGGTGAGTATGCCGGTCGCCATGCCCAGCAGCAGTGGCGCCAGCGGCGAAATATACAGCCCGGACCGATAGAAGCGCCACCGCATCGGCAAGGCCGCGACCAGCGGATGGTGCCGCCTTTTGCGCGCCTGGATCTTCCTGCCGGTCTTCAGCGCTATCAGCGCCTGTATCGATTCCTTTGCCATCAACGATCCGATGCCGCCCAGCATCAGCACGTAAAGAATGCCGATTACCGTATCGATCTGTCCTATGGCCTGCAGCAGACGGAAGATCAGCACGCCCAGGCCCGCGCCCACCACGCCGCCGGCGATCAGCACGCCGCCCATGCGGAAGTCGACCGTGCCGCGCGACATATGGGTGAAGACACCGGATACGCTGGCGCCTGTCACCTGGCTGGCCGCCGAAGCCGCGGCGACGGTCGGAGGAATGCCGTAGAAGATCAACAAAGGCGTGGTCAGGAATCCGCCGCCCACCCCGAACATGCCGGAAAGCAGGCCCACCACGCCGCCCAGGGCAATGATGACCAGCGCATTCACCGACAGGTTGGCGATGGGCAGATAGAGATCCATGCAATCCCTGGGTTAAGCCCAATATGCGGAGAGATAAAGGCGCTCCGCCTTAAAAATCAGCCCCAAGCGTTACTGCCGGGCCGGAAGCCGGCGCGGCACGCCCCGCGATCCGTTCCCGCCATTCGACGCTCAGCCTGGCGCCGACAGGCTTTATGGGCAGGCGGATCTGAAGTTCCGGGCCGATGTCCAGTCGCTCCACCTGCGGCTGCGCCCCGCCGGAAAGGCTTGCGCCAAGCCGCACGGGCGCGTTGCCGAGCGGCGACAGCAGCGAGATCTTGCCGTCCACGAACAGGTCGCGTGACCGGAAACCGACCATGCCGCTCTGCGCATAGGCTTCGACTTCCAGGGACGGCGCGACCCGCGTCGGGCCGAAACCGCCGACCGCCAGCACGGCATTGGCGTTGCGCCCGCCCTGGCCCAGGGCAAACCGTCGTTCAGCGGCGAAGCTGACGGGGACGGTGCGCGCTGGCTGCCATGCCAAGCCCAGCGCGCCTTCGGGAGAGACCGGCTTGTTCAATGCAGCACTGGCGCGAGCATAAGCGGTCGCTCGGCTGGAGGCGCGCGGGGTCAGGTCGAAATCGAGGCGGAAACCCGCCTGTGATCCGCCCAGCCGTCCGCCGGTCGCGGCATCGGCGCGGGGGGCACTGCCGTCGCGCCACAGCAGCCAGGCACTGCCATGCCAACGGCTGGTGCCAGCGGCTGGCGGGTAGGCCAGGGGCAAGGCAGGTGAAGGGTTGATCGATGGAGCGGCTTCCATGACCTTGCCCGAAACCTCCTCGGTCGACGCCGCTTCCTTTGTAGCGGGTGCGGCGGGTGCCAAGGCTGCTTTGATCCTTGTTGCTCTGGCCCATGGTGACGATGCCATGAGCGCCAGTCCCGGCGCTGCGGCGGCAGATGTCAGCCTTTGCGGCGGCCCGCTCTGCCGAACTGGCGGACCATGCCCTTCGGCTGTGATTCCTACGTTGGTCGCATAAGTCGTAGGACGGAATGGACCCTCACCGGTACCGCCCATTGCGCCGCCGAGAAGGTCGAAGCCGGTCCCCGCCAGACGGATGGTGACCCAACCGGCTATAACAAGCGTGAAGAAGCGGACCGGGCGTCCGCTGGCCGCCTTGTTCATGCCTGGGATTCCAGATCCGGAAAACGATGCTGTGTCTTGTCCCAGGTCAGCGGCCTGCCGATGAGCGACCGAAGATAGAGGAGCATGGCCCGTCTGGCGGCCATCATGGCAATGATATTGGCGATCAGCGTGCGCGGTATGGCGCCCAGTCCGAAAACCCATCCATAAGCCATGCCGGAAAAAATCGCCCGCATCGCCATTCGCCAGCTCATGAACCCGAAATTGATCCACAAGAGGACTTCGATGACGGGGGAGATCCTGGCGAAGGCGACGTCGCTGAACAGGCCCGCGACGAGCAGCACGCCCCAGAGCAGCAGGGCGAGATAGGCGGTAAACAGGACGAAGGCGGAAAGGGCGGCGGCGCGGTCCCGCATGCGCATCCACCATTCGGCAGGGCCGCCCTGCCAGCCCATGCGGTCCCAGCCAGCAAGTGAGATGCCGACCATCCAGCGCGCCTTCTGCTTGACGGCTGCCTTCAGATTGTCGGGAAAATATTCCCTGGTGGCGACGAGATCGCCATTTCCGTCGCGCATACGTACGAAGATGCCCCGTCCGCCCATGTTGCTGATGCGCAGGCCGACCTCATAATCCTCCGTTAGCGATTCCGGATCAAATGGTCCGCCGGTGCCGGCATTCGCCAGCCGCTCCAGCATCTGCCGTTCAAATGCGCACGCTACGCCAGCCGAGGGCATGGAGGCGCCCATGGCTTCACGCACGGTCAGGAACTTGCCGTGGCTCTCCGCAAATTCATCGCAATAATGATTGGCGATAAGCTTCGACCACCAGCCGCCATTGCCGGGCAGGGGCAGGACCGGAAGCTGAACGAGCTGGAACCGGTCCGTCATCACGTCGAATAGTCGGATTTCATCGCGGTGAACCACGTCTTCCGCGTCATGCAGGGCGATCGCCTTGAAGCGCGATCCGGTACGTCTTTCTTCCTGAAGCATGGCGCGCCAGACACGGTTCAGGCAATCGGCCTTCGTGGTCGGCCCGTCGCGTTCGTTGATGCACAGGATCAGCCGCTCTTCGCCAGAAGCAAGGGGGGTCAGTATATCCAGGGTGGCTCGATCATTGGGATAAATGCCGACAAAGATGCGGTAGTCCTGATTACCCCAGCGGTTCAGCGCATTGCGCAACATCCGGCCGATCACATCGGCCTCCTGCCAGGCGGGAATGAAGATGGCGATGCGGCCCGGCTGCCGCGAAGCCGGCAGGGTCGCCGTCGTCATTCGCTCGTGGCGCGAATAGACAACCAGCTTGCGCCACAGCCGACGACACAGGAACACGGAGTCTATAATGAAATCATCGATCCCGCCAATCGCCAGTCCCACAACCGCGAACAGCAGAATTTCATGATGAACCCTCGCCAGAATAACGAAGATGGACTCCCCCACGGAATGCGGCTCCCTGTATTCCCCGGACGCGCTATGGCAGCAAAGAATTGATTCTCAAACATTTATTGGTTGCGACATCGGAATGAACATCGATCTTCAGCCCTCTTCCAGCCCACTCCCACAGGAGCAAGCAGCATGATCAATCGGCGCTCCTCGGCGCTGCGCGATTTTGTGAAAAGCGAAGCGGGGCGGGCGGCCGCCTCCTGCTGATGGGGGCTGTCGCCCTGGCCATGCTGTTCGCCAATTTGCCGGGGCCTGCGGGGCATCTCCATCATGCCTTTGTTCATGCGGAGGCCGGGCCGGAATTGAAGCGCGGTCTGGGCAAGCAGATCGGCATCTTCGGCAGCATTCTCGCTGGCTTGCGGCTTTCGGCCGTGACGGGATATCTTGTCCTGCGACGTGCCAAATACCGCTGAAGATCCTGATTTACTCGTCCAGCCGCCTTTCCCATGCGTCGGACGGAATCGTATAGCTACTGGGCCGGTGTTATCCTGACGCTGCCGCAGAGCGAATCGCACTTGATGCGAACTCCAGCCAATCTTTTCAACGATCAGGTAGGAGGGTGAATATGAATAGGGAGATGGATGTAAATTATCTGCTGCACAGGCAGCAGGTCGCCTTGATCCGTGCGCAGATGAGCCGGTCGGCGAAGGGCCGGGAAGCCTATGAGGGTCTTGCGCGCGGCTATACGGATCAGATCGATGCCTACAGGCGTCAGAATGAAAATCTGGTCGATCTGACCCATTAAGCGTCCCCGCATTTCCCCACGATACTCTGGTCGTGACGACCCCTCTGTCAAAGCCGGTTGATCAGTCGCGCTATCGATTCATGATGCGTTGCATCGTCACCGCATTCCTTTTCCAGCATGGACTTTATCTGCTCCAGTTCTGCTTCGGTCAGATGTTCGATGCCGATGAACTCGTTCCGTGCTGTCGAAAGGGCGCGTATCAGTTCGTCCATTTTCGCCTGAATGGCTGAGCCATCCCGATTTTGCGCATTCTGGATCAGGAACACCATCAGGAAGGTGACGATCGTCGTGCCGGTGTTGATGATGAGCTGCCATGTGTCGGAGTAATGAAAGATCGGGCCGGTCACGATCCAGGCCAGGATGATCAGCGCCGCCAGGATGAAAGCGGCAGGCTGGCCAGACCAACTTGCGATACGGTGGGCAAAGGCTGTGAAAATCCGGTCCATCTTTCTTTTTCTCCGCTGGCCATGGCAAATATTTAGCCCCTGTTCAGGCCATGCTTGCCATGAAGGCGGGATGACAGCCATCCCTTTCCGTGCGCTGGCCTGCGGGCTTGGCGCTTCTCTCTTCCTGATGTCCTGTGCGACGGTTTCGCCCGAATCACGCCTGCGAACGGGTTTGATCGATGCGGGCGTGTCTCCCCGCATGGCGGGCTGCATGGCGGAAAGGATGGTCGATCGGCTGAGTTTGGCGCAGCTCCGCAGGCTCCAGTCGCTGGCCTCGCTCCGCAAATCTCACATGGGCGACATGACGGTGGACCGGTTCCTCTTCAAGGTCCGCGCGCTGGAGGATCCAGAGATATTTGCCGTGACGAGCAAGGCGGCGATCGTCTGCGCCATCGACCGCTGATTTCGCAATAACCGCGCTGTCGCTTCGCAAAGGTTTTGCAATTTTGCAAAGTCATTTTGCGAAATTTTCTGGCGCTGGCTCCCTGCCTGTGCTTAGCCGCTGTCCAGAAGAGTTTCAGCGGAAAGGACGGGCGAGCCCCATGAACATCCACGAATATCAGGCGAAGGAATTGCTGGCCAAATACGGCGCGCCGATCGCTGCCGGTTATGCCGCCTTCTCCGTCGAGGAAGCTGTCGAAGCGGCGAAGAAGCTGCCCGGGCCGCTCTATGTCGTGAAGTCGCAGATCCACGCCGGCGGCCGCGGCAAGGGCAAGTTCAAGGAACTCGCTCCTGAAGCGAAGGGCGGTGTCCGCCTCGCCTTCAACCTGGATGAGGTCAAAGCCCACGCCACCGACATGCTCGGCAACACGCTGGTCACCATCCAGACCGGCGAAGCGGGCAAGCAGGTCAACCGCCTCTACATCACCGACGGCGCCGACATTGCGAAGGAATTCTATCTCGCCCTGCTGGTCGACCGCGGCAGCAGTCGGGTCGCTTTCGTAGTGTCGACCGAAGGCGGCATGGACATTGAAGAGGTCGCCCACTCGACCCCGGAAAAGATCCATAGCTTCTCTGTCGATCCGGCCGCCGGTTTCCAGCCGCATCACGGTCGTTCGGTCGCCGCCGCCCTGGGCCTGAGCGGCGATCAGGCTAAGCAGGCTGCCAAGGTGGCTGCCTCGCTCTATGCAGCGTTCCTCGACACCGACGCCGAGCAGATCGAAGTCAATCCGCTGGCGCTGACCGAGCAGGGCAATCTGTTGGTCCTCGACGCCAAGGTCGGTTTCGACGGCAACGCGATGTTCCGTCACAAGGACATCGCCGAACTGCGCGACCTGACCGAGGAAGATCCGGCGGAAGTCGAAGCGTCCGAATATGACCTCGCCTACATCAAGCTCGACGGCAATATCGGCTGCATGGTGAACGGCGCGGGCCTGGCCATGGCGACCATGGACATCATCAAGCTGAACGGCGAATTTCCCGCCAACTTCCTGGACGTCGGTGGCGGCGCCAACAAGGAAAAGGTGACTGCGGCCTTCAAGATCATCCTGAAGGACCCGGCGGTGAAGGGCATTCTCGTCAACATCTTCGGTGGCATCATGAAGTGCGACATCATTGCCGAGGGCATCGTCGCCGCCGCCAAGGAAGTGAACCTGTCGGTTCCGCTGGTCGTCCGCCTGGAAGGCACGAACGTCCAGCAGGGCAAGGACATTCTGGCCGCTTCGGGTCTGGCCATCGTCCCGGCGGACGATCTGGGCGACGCGGCGAAGAAGATCGTGGCGGAAGTGAGGAAGGCAGCCTGACGCAGCTTTTCGCCTGAACAAGACACCAAGGGGTGCGGGTGGTCCGGTAACGGGCTGCCCGCGCCCGCGTTCGCATTTGCGAGCTTGGCGTGAATGAAGGAAGGATGTTGGAGATGAAGATCCTTGTGCCCGTGAAGCGGGTGATTGACTATAATGTGAAGCCGCGCGTGAAGGCGGATGGGACGGGCGTCGATCTGGCGAACGTCAAGATGTCGATGAACCCGTTCGACGAGATTGCGGTTGAGGAAGCCATTCGCCTGAAGGAAAAGGGCGTGGCGACCGAGGTTGTGGCTGTGTCGATCGGCGTTGCCAAGGCGCAGGAAACGCTGCGCACCGCGCTCGCCATGGGCGCCGATCGGGCGATCCTGATCCAGACCCCAGATGATATCGGCTCTGATGTCGAGCCGCTGGGCGTGGCCAAGCTGCTCGCCAAGGTGCAGGAAGAGGAAGGCGCTGGCCTGATCATCCTGGGCAAGCAGGCGATCGACGACGACAGCAACCAGACGGGCCAGATGCTGGCCGCGCTGCTGGGCCTGGCGCAGGGCACCTTCGCCAGCAAGGTCGAGGTCGAGGGCGACAAGGTCAGCGTCACGCGCGAAGTCGACGGCGGGCTGGAGACGGTGAAGCTCAACACGCCGGCGATCATCACGACTGACCTGCGCCTCAATGAACCGCGCTATGCTTCGCTGCCCAACATCATGAAGGCGAAGTCGAAGCCGCTCGCGACCAAGACGCCCGCAGACTATGGCGTGGATATCTCGCCGCGCCTGGAGACGATCAAGGTGGTCGAACCGGCCAAGCGTTCGGCTGGCGTGAAGGTGGCCGATGTCGATGAACTGGTCGCGAAGCTCAAGGCTCTGGGAGTTGCAGCATGACAAAGACGCTCGTTTGGGTTGAACATGAGGGCGGCGCAGTCAAGGACGCGACGCTTTCCGCCGTCACCGCTGCATCGAAGCTGGGTGAAGTGCATCTGCTGGTCGCGGGCCAGGGCGTCGGGGGCGTTGCCGCCGAAGCAGCGAAGATCGCCGGCGTGGGCAAGGTCCATGTCGCGGACGACGCAGCCTTCGGGCATGCGCTGGCCGAGAATGTCGCGCCGCTGGTCGTCGAATTGATGGGCAGTCATGACGCGTTCGTCGCGCCTGCCACCAGCAACGGCAAGAATATCGCGCCGCGCGTGGCGGCTCTGCTCGACGTGATGCAGATCAGCGACATTCTGTCGGTCGAGAGCGAAGACAGCTTCACTCGTCCGATCTATGCCGGCAACGCGATTGCAACCGTCAAGTCGAAGGATGCGAAGAAGGTCATCACCGTCCGCGGCACTGCTTTCGAGAAGGCGGCCAAGGAAGGCGGCAACGGCGTGGTGGAAGCCGTGGCTTCGACCGGGGACAAGGGGCTGTCGTCCTTCGTCGGCGCGGAGATCGCCAAGCTGGAGCGGCCGGAGCTGACCTCGGCCAAGGTGATCGTGTCGGGTGGCCGCGCGCTGAAGGACAGCGAGACGTTCGAGGCGACCATCTTCCCGCTGGCGGACAAGCTGGGCGCGGCGGTGGGTGCTTCGCGCGCTGCTGTCGATGCGGGCTATGTGCCCAACGACTATCAGGTGGGGCAGACCGGCAAGATCGTCGCGCCGGAAGTCTATATCGCCGTCGGCATTTCCGGGGCGATCCAGCATCTGGCGGGGATGAAGGATTCCAAGACCATCATCGCCATCAACAAGGATGAGGATGCGCCGATCTTCCAGGTGGCGGATGTCGGTCTTGTCGGCGACCTGTTCAAGGTTGTGCCGGAACTGGTCGAGAAGCTGTAAGCGCCTCGCCTTTGGGTTCAGATTGAGGGCGCGGGCCTTGGGTCCGCGCCCTTTTTTTCATTTTATTCGCAGCGGACGTCGTTCTTGTCTATGGCGCGGCCCGCCAGTGCGCCGCCTGCGCCGCCCAAGATGGTGCCCAGCGTCTTGGAGCCGCCGGGGGCGATGATGTTGCCCAATACGCCGCCTGCTATGGCGCCGACTATGGTGCCGGTGGTGCCGTCGTCGCGCTTGCAATAATAGCGGCCGTCATTGTCGCGGTAGATATAGTCATTGTCGCCGATGGGCCGGCCGCCGTGATGGGGGCCGTGGCCGTAGCTGGGGCGGTCATAGCCGTAGCCGCCGCCGTCCGAGACGCAGGCCGTCAGCGGCATTGCAAGCAGCGCGGCGGCGAGTAGGGGGGTGCGCATTGTCATTTTCTCCTGTGCTTTCCCTGCTGGAGTGACAACCCGCGGGAGGGGAGGAAGTTGCGCGAAAATAGTCTGCCCGCCGCGGCGCCGAAAGGGGGAAGGCAGCCGGGCGGGCAGTGGTGCCAGCGGCGAGAGGGTATTCACCGCCGGGAGGGAATGAGGGGGTGGCCGCTCAGGGTGTGAGGGGCGCGGTGCCGGCGGTGCTGGCGGTGGGGGTGGCGAGATTGGGGCTGGTCAGCGTGGTGTCGCTGGCGCGGCGATTGTCGAGGTCGGACCTGGCCTGGTTGTAGCGGGCGACGAGGTCGTCCTTGAACTCCGTCAGCTTGCCTTCGTCATAGAGTTTCTTGCCGACATAGCCTGCGATCGCGCCAAAGATCAGGGTGCGGATCATGGGGTTGGCTCCTTGTTCCGTGGGGAATTTGCAAGGATAACCGTGGCGGCGCGGATCGGTTCCGGGGCGGTGCGGCAGAGCGGGCAGCGCCGTCGATATGAGGAGTCGGGCGGCTGTTCAGTGCGTGCCGGCGATGCGGCGGGCGCGGCTTTCGTCGACATATTCCTGTCGGCGGGCCATGACCAGAAAGGCGGCTTCGGAACGCAGGCAGCGCTGGCGGACATTGTCCAGGGTGGCGGCGTCGGCTTCGATCCGGGCCTGGCGGGCGAGGGCGCGGAAATCGGGGCTGGCCATGGGACGCTCCTTTCAAAGTGGGGGGCGCCGCGAACAGCGCCCCGCCTGTCAGCGGCGTCTTATGTCAGGATGCAGTGATGCTGACGCATCAGCATCCTGGCAATGCTCAGACGCCGCTCGGGCTTAACCCCGTCCTTATTCGGCGTGCTGAAGATTCACGGCCGCCATCTTGCCGCGCTTGTCCTGCTCCAGATCATAGGAGACGCGGTCCTTTTCGCGCAGGGTGGCGAGGCCGGCACGCTCGACGGCGGTGATGTGGACGAAGGCGTCCGGGGTGCCGTCATCGGGGGCGATGAAGCCATAGCCCTTGTCGGCGTTGAAGAATTTGACGGTTCCGACGATGCTCATTGGGTATTTCCTTCTTTACGTGGGCGCGTCCCGTGTGGACGGGCCTGGCGCTAGAGGGGCAGGGAAAGAAGGAAGTTTGGTGCCGCAAAGCGCCGAAAGACCGTCGATTTGCGACTGTAGCACCCCCTATATAGGGCCATGGGTGCCAAATAGCAAATCGGCGGGCGCGGCGGCCCGATCCGGCGGGTGCGATCAGCCCGCCCGATCCAGCGCGGCGAAGCCGAAAAAGACGTCGCGGGCGCGGGCGGCGGCATGTTCATAGGGGCGGCGCTGCGCCTCCACGCGGATGGCCAGCGCTTCCTCCTCCGCCATGGTCAGGTCGCGCTCATAGGCGTCGATGTCGTAGTGGAGGTCGCTTTCGTCGCCGTCGAAGCCGGGCGGGGCGGGATAGTCGGTGCGCCAGCCGTCCCTTTCCTCATCCCACCAGATGCCGCGCAGCCGGGCGGCGGCTTCATCCGGCGGGAAGCTGGCGCGTTCGACCGGCGGGACGGCCGGAATGGGCCGAAGTTCACACCGTTCATCGAAGGGATGGAAGGGGGTCTTGCCGCCCTCGCCCAGCGCCATGCGGGCGGCGACGAACAGCGCGGCGGAGGCGCCCGGCGACAAAGCGGCGGCGGCCTGTTCGAGCGCGGGCGCTTCATCGAGGGTGGCGGGGTCGGGCAAAGCGTGCGGGGAGGGTGGGGTTCCGGGGCGATCCGCCTCCGCCTGATCTGCATCTGTCTGATCCTGTGGGCAGAGCATGTCGAGATAGGCGGCGAAATCCTGCGCCACGACGCGGGCGAGGGCGGCGTCGGACCCCGCGGGCGGGCTGTCGGCCATGCGGTCGAGGCGGGAGAGCATCGACATGGCGAGGCGGTTGTCGTGGCGGTGGCGGGTGATTTCGCCTGCCTCCATGTCCTTGCGGATCACCTCCTCATGGCCGGTCAGCGCACGGGCGAGCAGATCATCGGCGAGGCGGGCGCGGGCGATGAGGATGGCCGCGTCCCAGCCGAGGCGAAAGGCCGCGCCGTCGCGGCGGATGCGCAGGGCATAGGCGGCGCGGGTGCTGATCTGCGCGGCTTCGCAGGCGGCGCGGATGATGCCGGTGGCGGCGAGGGTTTCGAGGAAGGCGCGCTGGCGGGCGGGGCTCCAGCCGTCGGCGCGGACTTGATCGGCGGCCGTGGGGAGGGAGGAGAAGTGGTAGGACATGGCAAAGCTCCTTTTTATGGGAGGGTTTGCCGGGACGGTATTAGGGGTGAGGGGTTGTAGGACAGAACAAAATGGTAACGCTTAGTGCCGTTGCAACAGTGGTGATTTCGTAGGCCTTAGCGCGATACGCTTCGAAGAAGCTACGTGAGGAAGTTTTCTATCACGCTCGGAATGAAACGGTACTGCGGATCCTCCAGACCGTCATATATATTTCTCTTTATTACTTCTCTATTAGTGGTAAAAAATCTTAAATCAACGCTTCTGATGATCTTGAATCCATCACTATTACTGAATTGACTCAATTTTATCATCGGCTGCAATAAAAGATTTCTACGCCTCTGACGAAGGTCTATTTTAAATTTGAGCTGACTTTCTATATCACGTGACTTCTCATCTTCAATTTGGAGAAGTGACGAGGCAACGCTTTGAGCAGTTTCCAATGCTATAATTTCGCCTCTACGGGCCTTCCTCAAAGTTCCAACATTAATGTTGCTATGATTTGCTAACCCTTGATACGATATTCTCAAAGTTGATATAGTTCTTTCTAAAGATTCTGGTCGAATCTGAACGAAAACGTAAAGATATTTGAAAAGATCATCAAGGATGTCTGAAAGACAAAAATCAAAATCGTCGATCAGAGAAGAGTATTTCTCCAAAACTTTCGATCCATTGAATGCTCCAACATCGTAAGAAATGCCGTCTAACCTTGTATTACCGAAATCCGCTCCAAAAAAATTAAGACCCGTCAAATCTTGATGAGATAAGTCTAAATTCCGTAAGTCAGCATGATTAAAGAAACGGAAAACATCTACACCAGAAATTCCAGCAAGTTCTTTCAAGGACTTTTTATCTGAACGAAGTATTTTTAAGGCTTTTAACAACCCCTCTGAAAAATCAGGCATTTCTATCTTCCAAAGCAATCACGCTCGCTAAGAGAACGTCAGAAAATCGATTGTCTAAGCTTCCGGGGTCTAGATCGGCGTCTCTCAAAAGAAGCTTCAGGTGCTGTATAGCGACCGCCTTATTCTCATCACCGAAAACAAAATCATGAATTTTTGCTGATATCGTAGGCTTTTCCTTAGGCTTTATATCCGATATTTCCAAGTCTTCCAAAGCACAGAATATTTCTGCTTTAATGATGGGTTCAATCCTGCCCAAGGTTTTAGATGATCCCATACGTAGTCTCGGATTGGAAACAGGGTCCCAAGGTTGGCCAGAAAGTTCATCTTCAAGCACTGGCGATAAAGTCCACCTATAGTTTGATCGATCCACCGGTTCGTATGTCACCATCGTCGGCGGAGTGCTTAAGGACAATTTTTTCTCTACTTGATCGGAATGTTCACCGTTGAGTTCCGCAGCGGCATTCAAATGTGCACTCACGTGAGAAGGCGTGAGGCGTGCGCCTGCTGCTAACCTTGCTACGGCGCTTTCCCTTGCCAGCTTGATGCGAGAGTACTCCACCTGGGCTTCGGGGACGTTCCTAGCGACGGACTTCCTATCGACCTCTAGCGGGCTCTCCACCGTTACCAACAGCGTAGCCTTTTTCAAGGATAGACGAAAGGTGAACGGGAACCGATCATCGTTTCCGCCAACTCTTCCTTGTTTGAAAGTAACATCGACGTGCACTGAAGCTGAATAATCAGAAACCTGGATAGGCTGGTGCCAAGCATCGATGGCAACCACTTCTGAAAATACTCTTATTCGATTATCCGCCAAGCTCGACCTCATCCCCTATTGAGGTGTCATTTCTTCCAAATAAACTCGAATGTTGCAAGTGGCTCGGTAAGAGTTTCACTCCGCCGCCACGGCCTCCAACCCCAACAAAGGTGCCAAATAGCGCCCGGTAAAGCTCCGCGCGTTCTTCGCGACCTTCTCCGGCGTGCCTTCGGCGACAACTTCGCCGCCCTTGACGCCGCCCTCTGGCCCCATGTCGATGATCCAGTCGGCGGTCTTGATGACATCCAGATTATGTTCGATCACGACCACGCTGTTGCCCTGTTCGACCAGGGCGTGGAGGACTTCGAGCAGTTTGCGGACGTCCTCGAAATGGAGGCCGGTGGTGGGCTCGTCCAATATGTAGAGGGTGTTGCCGGTGGCGCGACGCGACAATTCCTTGGCGAGCTTGACGCGCTGGGCTTCGCCGCCGGACAGGGTCGTGGCCTGCTGGCCGACCTTGACATAGCCGAGGCCCACTTCGGCGAGCATCGCCATCTTGTCGCGGATGGGGGGGACGGCCTTGAAGAATTCCACCGCGTCCTCGACGGTCATGTCGAGCACGTCGGCGATGGACTTGCCCTTGAACTTCACCTCCAGAGTCTCGCGATTGTAGCGGGCGCCGTGGCAGACGTCGCAGGTCACGTAGACGTCGGGGAGGAAGTGCATCTCTATCTTGAGCACGCCGTCGCCCTGGCAGGCTTCGCAGCGGCCGCCCTTGACGTTGAAGCTGAAGCGGCCGGGCTTGTAGCCGCGGGCCTGCGCCTCTGGAAGCTGCGCGAACCAGTCGCGGATGTTGGTGAAGGCGCCGGTATAGGTGGCCGGGTTGGAGCGGGGGGTGCGGCCGATGGGCGACTGGTCGATGTCGATCACCTTGTCGCAATTTTCGAGGCCGGTGACCTTGTCATGCGGGCCGGCGACGATGCGGGCGCCGTTCAGGGTGCGGGCGGAGGCGGCGTAGAGGGTGTCGATGGTGAAGCTGGACTTGCCCGATCCCGACACGCCGGTGATGCAGGTGAAGGTGCCGAGCGGGATCGACGCCGTGACGTTTTGCAGATTGTTGGCGCGGGCGTTGTGGACGGTGAGTTTCTTGCCCGAACCCTTGCGGCGGCGGGGCGGTACCTCAATGCGGCGGGTGCCGTTCAGATAGTCGGCGGTCAGGCTGTCCTTGTGCGCGAGGAGCTGGTTCAGGGTGCCCTGGGCGACGATGGTGCCGCCGTGGACGCCGGCGCCCGGCCCCATGTCGACGATATAGTCGGCGGTGCGGATCGCGTCCTCATCATGTTCCACGACGATGACGGTGTTGCCGAGGTCGCGCAGGCGCTTCAGCGTGATGAGCAGGCGGTCATTGTCCCGCTGGTGCAGGCCGATCGACGGTTCGTCGAGGACGTAGAGGACGCCCGACAGGCCGCTGCCGATCTGGGAGGCGAGGCGGATGCGCTGGGACTCGCCGCCGGACAGGGTGCCGCTGGTGCGGTCGAGGTTCAGATAGTCGAGGCCGACATTGTTGAGGAAGCCGAGGCGCTCCACGATTTCCTTGAGGATGGCGCGGGCGATCTGGTTCTGCTGGTCGTTGAGGCGGGTGGGGAGGGTGGAGAAGAAGCCGAGCGCGTCCACCACCGAGCGGCGGGTGGACATGGAGATGTCCTCTCCCGCGATCTTTACCGCCAGCGCCTCGGGCTTGAGGCGGGCGCCGTGGCAGGTCTCGCACGGCATGGCGGTCTGATATTTGCTGAGCTCCTCCCGCATCCAGGCGGATTCGGTCTGGAGGAGGCGGCGGTTGAGGTTGCCGATGACGCCTTCGAACGCTTTCTTGACCTCATAGCTCTTGCGGCCGTCGACGAAGCGCAGGGTGACCGGCTTGCCGCCGGTGCCGTGGAGGATGATGAGCTTCACCTCCCCCGGAAGGTCGGCCCAGGGGGTGTCGAGGGAGAAGCCGAACTCCTTCGCCAGGGAGCCGAGAACCTGCATGTAATAGGGGCTGGGCGGGTTGGACTTGGCCCAGGGGACGATGGCGCCCTTCTTGAGGCTGAGGGCTTCGTTGGGGACGACGAGTTCGGGGTCGAACTCCTGCCGCTCGCCCAGGCCGTCGCAGGCGGGGCAGGCGCCCTGGGGGGCGTTGAAGGAGAAGAGGCGCGGTTCGATCTCGGCTATGGTGAAGCCGCTGACGGGGCAGGCGAACTTCTCGCTGAAGACGATGCGGTTGGCGGGGATGCCGGCGCCCTTGAGGTTGCCGGTGGATTCAGCCTCCTCCTCACGGCCGGGGACGACGCCGTCCGCCAGGTCGACATAGGCGAGGCCGTCGGCGAGTTTCAGCGCCTGTTCGAAGCTGTCGGCAAGGCGCGTGGCCATGTCTTCGCTGACGGCGAGGCGGTCGACCACCACTTCGATGTCATGCTTGTATTTCTTGTCGAGGGCGGGGGCGTCCTCGATCGCGTAGAGTTCGCCGTCGATGCGCACGCGGGTGAAGCCGGCCTTCTGCCATTCGGCCAGTTCCTTGCGATATTCGCCCTTGCGGCCGCGCACCACGGGGGCGAGCAGGTAGAAGCGCGCGCCATCGGGTAACTGCATCACGCGATCGACCATCTGGCTGACCGTCTGGGCGCTGATGGGAAGGCCGGTGGCGGGCGAATAGGGAATGCCGACGCGCGCCCAGAGCAGGCGCATATAGTCGTAGATCTCCGTCACCGTGGCGACCGTCGAGCGCGGGTTGCGGCTGGTCGTCTTCTGCTCGATGGAAATGGCGGGGGAGAGGCCGTCAATATGTTCGACGTCCGGCTTCTGCATCATCTCCAGGAACTGGCGCGCATAGGCGGAGAGGGATTCAACATAGCGGCGCTGACCCTCGGCATAGATGGTGTCGAAGGCGAGGGAGGACTTGCCCGAGCCGGAAAGGCCAGTGATGACGATCAGGCTGTCGCGCGGCAGGTCGACGTCGACGCCCTTGAGATTATGCTCGCGCGCGCCGCGGACGCTTATGGTGGTCAGCATTCGGGAAACCTCTGCCGAGGGGTGATGGGATTCATGGGGCGTGTTGTTCCAGATTTGTTCTTGGGAGGCAAGGGCCGGTCGGGCGCAAGATAGGGACTGTGCGGCGAAAGGAAAAGGCAGCGGCTTTGCTCCCGCGCCTCGCCGGGTTAAAGGGCGGGGATGAGCGGGATTTCGGTTCGGATGCGATATGGCGTGCTGGGCGTGGCGATGGCGCTGGCGGCCTGTGGCGGAGGCGTGCGGTATCGGCCCGTGAGCGACGTGCCGGTGCGAGTGGGAAAGCCCTATAGCGTCAGGGGCGTGACCTATGTGCCTGCCGCCGATCCGGTCTATGATTATCTGGGCTATGCGAGCTGGTATGGCGGCGAGAGCGGGAACCAGACCGCGAGCGGCGAGCGTTTCCGACCGAGGGCGGTGACGGCGGCGCATGTGACGCTGCCCCTGCCAAGCTATGTCGAGGTGACGGCGCTGGACACGGGGCGGACGATCCTGGTGCGGATCAACGATCGCGGCCCCTTTGCCGGGCGGGGGCGGATCATCGACCTGTCGCGCGGCGCGGCGGAACAACTGGGGATCAGGGCCACCGGCCATGCACCGGTCAGGGTGCGCGTGGTGGAGCCGCCGGAAAAGGACCGCAGGAAGCTGCGCGAGGGCAAGGAGGCGCCCGAGCGCCCCGTCGTCGACGCGCGGACGCTGGCCAAGCTGCGCGCCCAGCTGGCGGCGTCGGGGCAATGATGTCGTTCGTGGAAGAATGTCGTCGGTTTGTCCCCGGCGGATGTTGCCGGGCGGCGCCGATGCGCGGATCATCGAATGGCAAAAACGGTGGTTGCGCCTTCGCGATATGGTGGCGTCCGACATGGTGACGATCCGGCAGGCGACGATCCGCTAAGGATCGAAGCCATCCGCGTCCGAGCATTTGACAGAAATCCCGGAGAGCCCGACAGCTTCCTGGATGCACCCCCGGCCGTTCCCTTGCGCCGGGGGTGCTTTCTTATGTGCGTCATTCTTTGGCTCCTGGTAATTTTACGTTACGGAATGGCTGTTTTCCTGACGTAAAATTGTCGTTCGTCCGCGCCAGACTGCATTTGGTCGAGAAGAGCGTCGTTGGCCGACCCGCCTGGCCGCCGGTCGAAAGCGAAAAGCGACGCATTCGCAAAAGGCCTACACGGATGAAGTGCGAAGACAGGGACAATGATCTGTTCGTTCTGGGATCTCTTCATTCAGGGATCTGGTTGTTCAGGCCGCTCTTCTCTTCGCCTGAGGCTTGCCGAGCGCGTGGCGCGAGGGGGCCGGGAAAAGCATTAGAGTCGAGGAGACAATTGCCATGATCGCCTTCAAGTTCGCCCCCGCCTTCGCCGCCATCGTCGCCCTGGGTGCGGCCGGCGCGGCATCCGCCACCGAATTCCAGTCCAACGGGAAGACTGTCGAGGTCAACTATCATGATCTGGACCTGTCCAGCGCGAAGGGACAGAATATGCTGAAGGGCCGCATCTGGCGGGCCGCCTGGAAGGTGTGCGCGGATGGCGCGACCTCTGCCGAAATGAAGAAATGCCAGTCGGTCGCCGCGGCGCATGTGCGCAGCTCGGTCGAACTGGCGGTCGCCAAGGCCCAGAGCGGCGAGCGCTATGCCGATATGAACAAGGAAAAGCCGGTCGGCCTGGGCAACTGAGTTTTTCCAGTCGATCCTGAAGAAGGCCCGGTGGATGCCGGGCCTTTTTTCGTTTCCGGATCAGATCGAAAGCTGATCCAACGCGGATTTCGATCCGATGAAATGAGATCGCCGTCCTTGAGTGTCGGTTCCCGCGATATCCTGATGGGCGGCGACCATAGGCGCTCACCGATCAATGCCGTTCTGACGGACGCCATTCAGATTGCAGGCGGTTTGATCGACTGTTAGCCGGACTTCAGGACGCAATTGAGCGCCGGAGCAATCAGCGTCGAGCACAATCTTGATGGAGCTATGACATGGCGAGTGCAACGGAAAGCCCGATTCTGGTGACCGGTGCGACAGGTGCTCAGGGAGGCGCGGCAGCCCGAGCGCTGTTGCGAGCGGGGTACCATGTGCGGGCGCTCGTTCGCAATCCCGGCGCAGCTGCGGCGCGGGCGCTGACGCAGCAAGGAGTTGAGGTCGTGCAGGGTGACTTCGACGATGTGGCCAGCCTTGACATGGCCGTCGCCGGCGCCGCTGGCATATTTTCCATGCAGATGCCGGCTGGCCCGGACGATCCTGATAGAGAGGTCCGGACCGGCCAGGCTCTGGTGGATGCCGCCTACCGCGCCGGCGTTCAGACATTTGTTCACACGTCTGTCGCGCGCGCAGGGGACCAGGCCGACTTTGTCGGGATGAATGACGGGCGCTGGCCGCGCACTTACTGGGACAGCAAATCCGCTGTGAATGGAGCGGTTGCGGCGCGGGGGTTCGACCGGTTCGTGATCCTGAAGCCCGCCTTCATGATGGACAATCTGTTGCCGCCAAAAGCAGCTTTCATGTTCCCCGCATTGGCCGCAAGGGGACGCATCGAAACGGCGATCGCGACCGAAACCCGGCTCGATTGGATCGCCGCGGATGACGTGGGCGCGTTTGCCGCCGCAGCATTCGGGAACCCGGACCGTTTCAATGGTCGCTCAATCGATCTTGCCGCCGAAGCGCTGACCATGGAGGAAGTGGCGGCCAAGATCGCGGCCGGCACAGGAAAGCCCGTCATTGCCGTATCACTGTCGGAAAGTGATGCGGTAGCCAGTGGGATCAATCCCGCCGTCGCATCGAGCCAGGCCTGGAACAATGTGGAGGGATATAAGGTCGATCTGGCCGCGACCCACGCCTGGGGAGTGCCCCTCACTTCTTTCGATAAGTGGATCGCGAGTTATGGTGACCAGTTCGTTATAAGCCCAGTTCGTTATAAGCTAAGTCGCGCAAGCTCCCGGTTTGTGAAATCCTAGCGCCCGGCCATGGCGCGGGCGTTGGTGAGATAGGTGCGGCCGATGCGGATTTCGCCGCCGTCGGCGAGGCAGGCCGACCAGACGCCGCTGCCGTCATGGCGAAGCCGGGAGATATGGTCGCGGCGCACGATGTGCGAGCGGTGCAGGCGGACGAATTGCTGCGGGTCCAGCCGGTTTTCCAGCGAACTGATCGTCTGGTGCAGAAGGTAGCTGTTGGCCCCGACATGCAGCCGCATATAGTCCCGCTCCGCCTCTATCCGGTCGATCTGGGCCGCGCCGATGCGGATCAGTTCGGAGCGGTGCGGCACCCAGAATTCCTCCGCCCATTCCGGTTCCTCCTTCGCGCTGGTGGCGGGGGAGGGCGCGGCGCGGTTGCCCAGCGCCTGTTCGACGCGATCGATGGCGCGCGACAGGCGTTCATGCGCGACCGGCTTCAGCAGATAGTCCACGGCGGCGAGGTCGAACGCCTCCACCGCGAAACCTTCGAACGCGGTGACGAAGATCACCGCCGGGCAGAGGCCCATGCGCGAGGTAGCCCGCGCCACGCCGATGCCGTCGAGCAGCGGCATGGCGATGTCCAGCATCACCAGGTCCGGTTCCAGCCCCTCGATCAGGCGCAGCGCCGCTTCGCCATCGCTGGCGGTGCCGACCAGCGCGATGCGCGGTTCACGGGCGCAGAGCATCTGCAGGCGTTCCACCGCCAGCGGTTCGTCGTCGACGATGAGAGTCCTGATGGTCATGTCAGATGCTCCGTCGGATGATGGGCAGGGTCAGGTCCACGGTGAAGCCGCCGCCGTTGCGCGGACCATAGTCGATGCGGCCCTCTTCACCGAAGCGGGCAATCAGGCGGTCGCGCACATTGGCAAGGCCGATGCCGCTGCCCGCATCGGCGCCGCTTGGCGGCTTGTCGCCATTGTCGGTGACGCTGAGGTGAAGCATGCCCTCCTCCTCCCGCGCGGCGATGGTGATGGTGACTGGGCTGGACGTGCGCGACACCCCGTATTTTATGGCGTTTTCCACCAGCGGCTGGAGGATCAGTCCGGGGACGCAGGCGCCCAGCAGCCGGTGCGGGATCTGGATGCTGGTCGACAGGCGATCGGGAAAGCGCACGGATTCGATGTCGAGATAGAGTTTCTGGAGGTGCACCTCCTCCTCCAGCGAGACATCGTCCAGCGGGTCGCCCGTCAGGCTGGTGCGGTAGAAATTGGAGAGGGAGAGGATCATCTGTTCCGCCTCGTCCCGCCGGTCCTTCATGACGAGGGAAGAGAGCGAGTTCAGCGTGTTGAACAGGAAATGGGGGTTCACCTGATAGCGCAGCGAGCGCAGTTCCGCCTGCTGGGCGGCGCGTTCCAGCCGGGCGGCGCGGCGTTCCACCCGATGGGCTTCGCTGGCATAGGACAAGGCGAGATAGAGGCCGGCCCAGGCAGCGAGGAAGAAATAGCGGCTGATCGCGTCCTCCACGATCTGCATCAGGGCAAATCCCTGTTCGCTGGCATATTTCTGATAATCGCTATCGGGGATGAGCGAGACCGGGTCGTAGATGTTGAAGACGTAGAAATTGGCGGCCGCCGTGGCCAGCGCGAAGGGCGCGGCGAGCGAGAAGGCGGCGATGATGCGCGTCGCCAGCGGCTGGCGGTCGAACCGCCGCAAGCAGAGATAGAGGATCCAGGTGACGACGATGCCGATCACCGTCACCACCGCGCGGCGGGCGGCCATGGCTCCCTGCGCCTCGAACCCCATGACGGAGGCGCGCAGCGTCACCAGCATCGCGTAGAAGAACCAGAAACCCAGTATCGAATAAAGCGCGACCGTCGGCGGCACGCCCGGCTCGCCGTCTTCATTTTTTATGTTCATGGCCGCAGTCTAGGCGAGGGCGCGGCGTCTGTCGCCCCTTCGCGCCGAAGCTGGTCGAAAGCTTCCATGCGTTGGTCGATGGAGGCGGCCGGCGGAACCCGCCCTTGCCGCCGTCCGTTTCCTGTTCCGGAAGGCGCTCGCGACCGCTTTGGCCTTTTTCAGCGCGGCGCGACCACGAGGAGAGCATGATGAACGACAAGACCGATATCAGGCCCAACAGCCGCGAGGAAGCGCATGACAAGCGGTCCACCGATGCGCAGGACCACGCCGTGACGACCGAGGAGAAGCTGGACGAGGGATTGATGGACAGCATGGATGCGTCCGATCCGCCATCGGCCACGGCGCCTGGCGACCATGGCGATCCGGTCCCTTCTTCCGGCTTTCCCGAAGGCAAGGACAAGAAGGACGAGCGATAGACGGCCCGGCAAATCGTGATATGATCGGTTGGAGGGGCGGCCGCGTCGCTGCCCCCGCAGGTGAGAGGAGCCAATTCATATGCCGACTTCCGCCACTCCCGCGATCGAACGCATTGCCCGCGTGCTGGCCGGGCGCCAGCTCAGCCTGAATGGCGAGGGCAAGGATCCGCACGCGGCGAGCGCAGTCGATGCCAGTTGGCAGGACCATATCGACGATGCCTATGCGATCCTCCACACGCTGCGCGAGCCTGATGCGCAAATGGCGCAGGCGGGTGACGTGACCGTGTGGCGCAGCATGATCGGCGCGGTCCTGGAGCGCCGCGCCGGATAGCGGGCGGTCAGGGCCTGCTCCCTGCGGCGCATTGGGGGAAGGCGCTGGCTGCGCGGGGCCGGGTCACTGCTGGCCAGGGGCTGTTATTCGATTGAGCGCATTCATAAAAATTACATGTTGCGCCGCACAAGAAAAAATGATTCCCTGTACCTGTCGGCAGAACCGGCGCTTAAGCTTGCAGTAACCATATGGGGCGCATGTTCTGCTTACGACTTGAAGTCGGAGGGCAAAGACATGGGCACGAGTGCAAGACCTGCGGACGGGGCGATCACCCTGGCCGAGTTGCGTGAATTCGCCAGTTTCCCGGCCGCCACGCAGCGCTATATTCGACGATCGCTGGACATTGGGCTGCATCGGCGCGACGCCATGAAGCTGTGGTCGCGCGACATGGTGGAGGAAGCCAGCATTCGCGCCCAGGCACGGATCTATGGACGGCTGGACGAGATCAAGGCGCGGGTGCCCGACGACAGCGGCCTGGACCAGATGGAGCCGTTCATGGCGCCGCTGGTGACGGTTTCCGCCTTCGACCTGGGGCAGGACCGGCTGTGCAGCTTCTCTGCCTATCGCTTCCTTTATGAGCGGCTGCTGGGAGCGGGTTCGCGGCCATGGCTGCCGGGGGCCTTCTGTGCGGCGGCCAGCCTGCCGCATCTGCATCCCGAAAAACGCCGGGCGCTGCTCCAGTCGATCAGCGAGGCGGCGGCGACGGCGGTCGGATGGTCGAACAGGGAGCCGACCTTCTATCCCGAATGGGTCGAGAAGGTGGATTTGAGCAAGGCGAACTGAGCAAGCTTGACCGGCCCATCCGGGGGGAGGGGCCGTGGCGATGCGGCGATGACGGCGCGGCGGAGGAGGTCCGGCGCGCCGTTGGCTTTTTGAGCGCGTGAAGGCAGCTAGAGCGATTTCCAAGCGATCGGAACCCGCTCTGGAGGCTTGATCCAGGTCTAGATTATCGCAATCGACTTCGCGTCTGAACCATGTCTTATTGCGGTCCGCAGGCATCAGTCTGTGTGCGACCCAACTGAAGCCCCGCCTTCCTTCGCAAGGAGCGGGGCTCCTTTGCCTCTGGGAAAGGGAAATCGGGTCAGCGGCGGGTTTCGAAGGTGGAAGTGGTGCGCGGCTGCCGGAGTCGGACGGGCGTTCCCAGTTCGCGTTTCAGCATTGCCAGCATCCAGTTGCGGTGGCGCTCGATGAATTCGGGGAATGTGTCGGGCCGCGCGGGATCGAACCGGGGCACATCCCAGTCCGACGCGATTTCCTGATAGGGCTGGATGGTCTGGCCCGCCCCATCGTCCGGCAGGTCGACATGGCTGCCGAAATAGCTGTTTCGCCGGAAGCGGATCGATTCGGCCGGGGCGAAGCCGGCCCTGATCAGATAGTCGGGGCCGCTGCGTCCGTTTTCGCTGCCGTAGCGGGCGGTGCCCGCCACCCTGAAGACGTTGCGCGCGAAGCGCACCTTCCGCGCCCAGCCTTCCCACTGGGTGGCGACGATCATCTGCACGTCCATCGCCGGGCCGACATGGATGACGTTTCTTTCGATCCGGGCGTCCGACACATTGCCGGAAAGCTGGAAGATGCGGGTGCCGTCGTTGCGGCTGACGTTGAAGCGCGCCAGCGTGCCGCGATTGCCCAGATTGTCCTTGTCATTGGGCCGGGGCGAACAGATCAGCAGGAATCCGCCGGCATTGTCGTGGCTGTAATTGTAGAGGAAGGTCGTCCGGCGCGAGTTGAAATCGGAATCGAAACCCTGGCCGTCATAGCGGGTGCGCGTATGCGCGGCCTCGTTGAGCTGGATCAGGCTGTTGTCGGTGCTCCATTGCCAGATGCCGGCATTGTAGCCGGGGGCGCGGCTGCCGGCGGCGAGGACGATATTATGTTCGATCAGGGCGCCGTCGGTGCCGCGCGGGACGATGCCGTCGCCGCCAATATCCTCCAGATAATTGTCGCGGATCACCACCTTCCTGCTGGGGAACCAGTCAAGGGAGGACACGCGGTCGCTGATCCCCGCGATGCCGGATCGGTCGACGCGCCACAGGATGTTCCGTTCGATCGCCAGATCGTCGAAGCGGGTGGCGACCTGCCGGCCGGTGGCGCGGAAGAGAATGCCGCCATTGTCCTTGCGGTCGTTGGTGCCGCGGACATCGTGGACATAATTGTCGCTGATGCGGATGCCCCGCGTCACGCCGCGATTTTCGGCGCGCACCAATATGCCGATGCGGGGCGCCGGGGAGGGCGCGTCGTTGGTGGCTTCCAGGCCGCTGATCGTGACATGATCGGCGTCGATCACGCCGATGGCATATTCGGCAACGCCGCCCGCATCGATGCGTGGCCGGGGACCGGCGCCGGTCGCACCGACGATGATGGGTGATCCCGCCTTGCCCGAGCGGGCGATCGTCAGCGGTTCTTGCCAGACCGAGCCGGCGGTCAGCAGCACGCGGTCGCCGGGCTGGAGCGGCCAGCCATTGACCCGCGCCAGGGACCGCCACGCCCTGTCGCCCGCCGTGCCGTCCGCCCGGTCGTCGCCCATGCGGGAATCGACATAATAGGTTTCGGCCCGGGCTACATCGACAAGGGCGGCGGCCATCGATGCGGCGGGAAACAGGAGCGCTGGAGCAAGGAGCCGAAAGGGCTTTGGCAAGAGGTCTGTCTTTCGCGGCATGACGGTCGCGCTCCAGCCTGATGGATGGCCGCTGAACGGTCAATGAAGAGATGGCGGCCCCCGGAAAAGTCGCGCAGGCAGGGAAAATAGCGGCGGAAAGCCCCTTGAACTGCTGGCTGGGGCGCCTAGATTGGGCTGGTCACTCTCCCCCCTTGAGTGACACCTCCCTGAACCTTGGCCCCGCCGTGCAGCTCTGCTCCGGCGGGGTTTTCTTTTGCCCGCCGCCCGGCATGTGGGCAAAAGATTACAGGCAATTAAATTGAACAATTCGGCGGGGGCGTCGAAGGAGGGGCATGGCTTGGGAAAGGCGCCCTTTATGGAAGGCGGGCTAGAGACAGTTTATCATAGCTGCCGCGCCGAATTGTTGCGCTTCCTGGTCGCGCGCACCGGCAGCGGGCCCGAGGCGGAGGATATACTGCAGGACATGTGGCTGCGGATCGGCGAGGGCAGGAGCGGCCCCGTCGCCAATGGACGCGCCTATCTCTATCGGATTGCGCAGAATCTCGTGCTCGACCGCCTGCGGGAGGCGCGACGGCGGGGCGCCCGCGAGCAGAGCTGGATGGAAGTGGCGTCGGGCGTCGACCTGCGCGGTCCCGATCCCGCCGATCCCCGCGCCGATGCGCTGGCGCAGATAAGCGAAAGGGAGGAGGTGGCGCGCCTTGCCTCCGCCATCGCCAACCTGCCCGCTGGCGCCCGCCGCGCTTTCCAGTTGCACAAGCTGGAGGGGTTGTCGCATGACGAGGTGGCGCAGCGGCTGGGCATCAGCAAGAGCGGGGTCGAAAAGCATATGGCGGTGGCGATGAAATATTTGCGCCGCGCATTGTCCGAGGACTGAGGCCAGGCTGACCCGGTGACGTTATAGCGGGGAACGGCGCATGTGCGGGGGGCTGCGCAGCGACTGGACAGGTTTGATGGGACCGGCTTTGGACGATGAGACGATCCTCGACCAGGCGATTGCCTGGCACCGCGCGCAGGATGACGCGGATTTCGACTGGGACGGCTTCACGCTGTGGCTGGAGGCGGATCCCGCACATCGCACCGCGTTCGATTCGATCGCATTGATCGACGCGAGGATCGCCGATCATCGCGCCACCCTGGCCGCGCTGATGCCGTCAATGGAGGCGCCGTCAATGGAGGCGCCGTCGATGGAGGCGCCGTCGATGGGCATGTCCGTCCCGCCGGTCGCGATGCGGGCGCCCCGCCGCCGCCGCTGGATCGGCGGCGGGATCGCTGCGGCGCTGGCGCTGGCGGTCGGCATTCCTTTCTTTCGTCCCTCGATGCCGCCGCCGGTCGATTATCGCACCGGGCCGGGGCAGGCGCGCACCATCATGCTGAAGGACGGTTCCCGCATCGCGCTGGCCGCCGCCAGCCATTTGCGCGTGGCGGGCGCGGCGCAGGACAGGCTGGCGCTGGAGGGCAGCGCGCTGTTCGACATTCCCCATCGCCCGGACAGGACCATGACGATCGATGCAGGCGGGCAGCGGATCAGCGATATCGGCACGCGATTCGACATATTGGCCGACGCCCGCATGATGCGGGTCGCCGTTGCCGAAGGAAGGATCAGCGTCGCGCCGCGTGACGGCGGCGATACGGTCGAACTGCCGGCCGGGCGGCAGTTGCTGGTCGACCGGGTGACGCGCCGGGGAACGACCGCTGCCGTGTCCCCCGGAACGGTCGGAAGCTGGCAGCAGGGACGGCTGGTCTATGAAGGCGTGCCGCTCTCTCTGGTCGCGTCCGATCTCAGCCGCTATGCAGGGGTGCCTGTGAAGGCTGGGGCCGATGTTGCCGACCGGCCATTTTCCGGTGTGTTGATCGTGGGGGACGGTTCGGGTCTTGTCGGTGAAGTCGCGCAGTTCATGGACCTCAGGATCGTGCATAAGGGCGGCATTGTGTTGCTGCGCGCTGGCGCCCGGTAGCGCCTGGGCGCAGCAAGAACGGCCAATCCATATCGAATCCGCGCCGCTGGCCGATGCGCTGGCGGACCTGTCACGCCAGACGGGGATAGCGATCGGCTTCGAAGGGCGGCTGCCCGCGCGCCGGTCGCACCGCGTCGACGGGCGGCTGACGGTGGAGCAGGCGCTGGCGCGGTTGTTGGCGGGAACGGGGCTGGAGGCGCGGCGACTGTCCCCGACCGCCTATCGGCTGGTGCGCGCCGCGCCCGTCGCGCCGCCCCCGCCTGTCCGGTCGGCCTCCGCACTGCCGCCGCAGGGAATGGCGGACATCATCGTCACCGGCGCTAAGCGCGAGGAGCCGCTTGCGCGCCTGCCGATCTCCGTCGCGGTGGTGCAGGCGCCAGGCGATCAGGGCGGCACGCTGCTTTCCGGCACGCAGGAAGTGGCGCAGCGGCTGGATGGGCTGACGCTCACCAATCTGGGGCCGGGGCGCAACCGCCAGTTCATCCGCGGCGTGGCGGACAGCCCGTTCAACGGCAACAGCCAGTCGACCGTCGCCATCCTGATCAACGATGCCCGCGCCACCTATAACGCGCCCGATCCCGACCTGCGGCTGGTCGATGTCGAGAGGGTGGAACTGCTGAAAGGGCCGCAGGGGTCGCTTTACGGCAGCGGGACGCTGGGCGGCGTCTATCATATCGTCACCCGCCCGCCCGATGCCGGGACGTTCGCGGGACAGGCGGGGTTGGAGGCATCGCTTGCCACCCATGGCGAAATGGGCGGCAGCGCGGAGGCGATGATCAACCTGCCGGTGGTGACCGACCGGCTGGCGGTGCGTGCTGTCGGTTATGCGGCGCGCGAGCCGGGCTGGATCGACACGGCGGGCCGCGGCGATTCGAACCGCAGCGAGGTGCGCGGCGCCCGGCTGGCGGTGCGCGCCCTGGCGGGCGACTGGACCGTCGACCTGAACGGCATGTTCCAGTTGCAGGATGTCGCGGACAGCCAATATGTCTATGCCCGCCATGCGCTGACGCGGCCGGACCAGGTGGCCGAGCCGCATGACAACGACTTCGCCCTTGCCTCGCTGCGCGTGGCGGGAAAGCTGGGCGACATGGATCTGGTCTATGCCGGCAACTGGGTCGACCACGACGTGTCGAGCACGCTGAACGCCAGCGACCTTTCCCAGGCCGCCTTCGGCGTCGCGCCGCCCTCTCTCTATTTGGAGCAACGGCGCAATCGGCTGTTCGATCAGGAAGTGCGCCTGTCGGGCCAGCGGGACGACGGCCTGTCCTGGCTGGCGGGCCTGTCCTTCATGGATGTGCGCAACCATTTTTCGGGCGTGATCGAGGGTGCGCGGGACAGGACGGTAGCCACCGGCATCCAGGGCGTGGCCGAATTCGCCGCCTTTGGCGACATGCGCGTGCCGCTGACCCCGGCCCTGTCGCTCAGCGTCGGCGGGCGGCTGTTCCTTTCCCGGCTGGAGGCGGAGCAGGGCGGCCGCCGCACGCGGGTGGAGGTGTCGGTGACGCGCAGCGGCTTCACCCCGTCGCTGGCGCTGTCCTGGCAGGCGGGCGGGCGCGACTTCCTTTATCTGCGCTATGCCGGGGCGCGGCGGCCAGGCGGGCTGACGCAGACCAGCGCGAGGTCGGCCGAACGGTTCGAATCCGACGAGTTGCAGACATTCGAAACGGGGTGGCGGCATACGGCCTCGCCATCGCTGACGGTCAATGCCGACGCCTTCCTGACGACATGGTCGCACATGCAGTCCGACTATCTGCTGACGGACGGGCTGATCGGCACGCGCAATGTCGGCGACGCGCGCATCTACGGGATCGAGGCATCGATCGACTGGAAAGTGGCTTCGGCCTGGGCCGTCAGCGCCGGGCTGGTGGGGCAGAGCGCGCTGCTGACCCGGACCAGCGCCGGCCTGCGGGTGGACGACCGGCATCTGCCCGTCATTCCCGACTGGAAGGCGCGGCTGGGGATAAGCCGTGATCTTGGCCTGCTGGGGTGGAGAGGCAGCATGGGCGCGCATGTCAGCTATCTCAGCCCATCGCACCTCAGTTTCGATCCCGGCCTGGACAGGCGGATGGGCGACTATGCGCTGGCCGATGCCGATCTGACGCTGCGTCGGGGTGGATGGAGCGTGCGGCTGTCAGGCAGCAACCTGTTCGATTGCAAGGCGGACAGCTTTGCCTTCGGTAATCCCTTTACGCTGGACAGGGGGCCGCAATATACCCCGCTGCGACCGCGGCAATGGACGGTCGGGTTCACGAAAAACTGGTGACCGGCCGCCGGTCGAGGGCATAGGTCGCGGTATAGCCGACATGGTCGGACAGCATGGTGCCGTCCGGCCCATGGCCGAAGGGGATGTCGATCCGGCGCAGCGTCAGCGTCGTCCGCTGGCCCGGCGCGAAAAACTCCCAGTCGCGGGCGCGCTGCTGCGACAGGCGGGCGTCGGCGGAAAAGGGGAGATGCAGCGCCGCCGCCGCGGCATAGGCGTTGTTCATGGGGGCGCCGAAGCTCCAGTCCCGCGCCGCATGGTCGGTCAGGTCGATGCGCCGTCCGCTGGTCTGGCCGGCATTGAAATCGCCGCCGACGATCAGCGGGTCGCGCGGGTCGTGCCATTGGCGGATGAAGGCGGTGAGGCTGGCGATCTGAAGGCTGTGCGCTTCGTTGGAGCGGGCGTCCGACACGTCGGAGGCGCGGCGGCTGTTGAGATGGGTGGTGACGACATCTACCGGTTCGGCCTGGCCGGGCAGGCTGACCCGCACCAGCATCACGCCCTTGTTCGCCAGGCAGTCGAACCCCGCGCAGGCGAAGCGCGGAAAAGCCATGCGGTGGACCGCGACGATCGGATAATCGGACAGGATCTGAAGCCCGCTGCCGACATATTTGCCGACGCCCTCGCCATGGGTCCAGCTTTCGTCGGCGGCGAAGCGCTGCTGCGCGCCGACCGGGGTGGCGCCGTTGGTCGCCCGGTCGTCCGGTCCGTCCGCAACATAGGGATAGCCTGCCGCCCGCCCGATCGCTTTCGCATCGTCGGTGAACGCCTCCTGCAGCAGCACGATATGGGGATTGCGCCCGGCGGACCGCATGTCGCGCAGCGTTGCCGCGATGCGGTCGAAATCGGCCGGACGACCCCAGGCCAGCGGCCAGGGCAGGCCGTGGATATTATAGGTCATGACCGACAGCGTGCCGTCGAAATGCACAGCTTCCGTCCGGGGCGCCGCGCCGCGCGTGTTTGCGGAAGGGGCCGCCGCGACGAGGGCGGCGGCGGCGATCATCGGCACGGTCCATGTTAAAATGCGCACAGCCTGTTCTCCTGTGGCGCGATGACGGCGTCGGCGCGGCGGCACCGCAGTTGTCGTGCCACATTAAAAAATATTCCTGTTCGGGCTGCGGTGTCCCGTGGCGGTGGCGTCATCGAGACAAGACCGAAAGGCAGATATGGCGACAATTGTCACAGTGAAGTCATCACCCGGCATCATAGGGCGTTCGATCGGCGCAGGTGTTCGGGGGGCGTGAACCTGTCATGAAACGGCTTCTTCTATCCATTCATGATGTCGGCCCGCGATTCGAGGGTGAAGTCGACCGGTTGCTGGACCGGCTGTCGCTTCACGCCGCGCCGGACACGCTGGCGATGCTGGTGGTGCCCAATCATTGGGGCGCGCATCCGCTGCTGCCCGGATCGCCCTTTGCGACGCGGCTGCGCCGCTGGGCGGAGGCGGGGGTCAGCATGTTCGCCCATGGCTGGTTCCACAAGGACATGGCGACCCATGACGATGCGATCGCGCGATTCAAGGCAAGGCACATGACCGCCGGTGAGGGCGAGTTCCTGGGGTTGGACAGGGTGACGGCGGCGCGGCGCATGGCCGAGGGCCGGGACCTGATCGAACAGGTCACAGGCGTAGCTGTCGCGGGCTTCGTGGCGCCGGCCTGGCTATATGGCGCACCCGCGCGCGAGGCGCTGGGCCAGAGCGGATTTGCGCTGGCGGAGGACCATATGAGGGTGTGGCATCCGCCGTCGGGCAGGATATTGGCACGCGGGCCGGTCATCACCTGGGCCAGCCGCAGCCGGGGGCGGATCGCATCGTCGCTGTTGGCGGCGCGCCTGTTGCCGCCGGTCCTGCGCCATGCGCCGGTCGCGCGGGTGGCGGTGCATCCGAACGATGCCCATGTGCCGGCCCTGCTGGAGAGCATCGACCGGGTGGTGCGGCGGCTGGCACGCACGCACCGGCCCGCCCGTTACGGCGACCTGCTGGCGGGATGAGATGCGGATCCTGACTTTCCTCCACAGTTTCGAGCCCGGCGGGGTCGAACGGGTCGCGCTGAGGCTGGTGCGCCGCTGGCGGGAGCAGGGCGTCGATGCGCCGCTGTTCCTGGGGCGCGGCGAGGGCGCGATGCGGGGCGAGACCGGCGAGGGACTGGACCCCCATGTGCCGCGCGGTCCCGGATTTTCCGTCGCGGCTTTCGAGACGCTGTGGATGATCATGACCCTGCCGGGGTTCATCCGTCGGACGAAGCCCGATGTCCTGTTCTGCGCGGGCAACAGCTATGCCGTGGTCGCCGTGGCGATGAAGCTGTTGCTGGGGTGCGCCTGTCCGCCGGTGCTGGCGAAGATCAGCAACGACCTGGAAAGGCGCGACATGATCTGGCCCGCGCGCATCGCCTATCGGTTGTGGCTGCGCATCCAGGGCCGGTTCATCGATCATTTCATTGCCATGGCGCCGGGGCTGGAGCGGGAGATCACAGCGCTTGTCCGTCCGGGTGCCGGTGCGATCAGCGTCATTCCCGATCCGGCCCTGTCGATCGACCAGATCGAGCGTTTGCGCGCCGTCCGCAGGGCAGGCGAGGGTAGCGGTCGCCGCTTCGTCGCCATCGGCCGTCTGGCGCGGCAGAAGAATTTCCCGCTGATGCTGGCCACCTTTGCACGGGCGGCAGGGGCCGAGGACCAGTTGCAGATCTTTGGCGAAGGGCCGGAGCGGGGCAGGCTTGCCGCCTGCGCCCGGCGGCTGGGCATTGCCGACAGGGTGATGTTCATGGGCCATGTCGCCGACCCCGCGCTGCAGACCGGCGGGGCGGCCGCGTTCCTGCTGTCGTCCGACTATGAAGGCGTGCCTGCCGTGCTGCTGGAGGCGCTGGCCGTGGGCCTGCCGGTGATCGCGACCGAATGCAGCGCGGCGATGCGATCGCTGCTGGAGGACGGGGAGCTGGGCCAGCTTGTGCCGCCGGGCGACCTTGCCGCCTTTTCCGCCGCCCTTGCGCAAGCGCCCATGCCGCAGGACGCCGCCGCCAGCCTGGCGCAGGCGCGGCGGTTCACGCTGGAAGCGGCATCGGCCGCCTATCTCGACTGTTTCGCCGGAATTTCCGCGCGGCCGACTGAGGTTCGCCGCGGCGCGCGACGTCACTCCATCCCGTCCACAATGACGAGCCCCCTATGACCGGCAACAGCACTACCGGCCTTCTTCCTCCCTCCGCCGTGCCGATCGACCAGGCAATGCTGGACCCCAAGCCGCTGATACAGTCGGGCCGCAACTGGACCCGCTGGGCCGGGCCGCTGGTGTCGGTGCTGATCCTGGTCGTGGCGCTCCACCAGTTTCACGGGCTGGATCCCGCCAGCCTGTGGGCGATGGTGCCGGGCAGCATCGCCTTCTGGGCGGCCTTTGCGCTTTATTACCTGGCCGGTCCGCTGTCGGAATGGGTGATTTTCCGCCGCCTCTGGGCGATCCCGGCCGAAGGTTTCGCCGCGTTGCTGCGCAAGCTGGTGAGCAATGAGATCCTGCTGGGTTATCTGGGCGAGGTCTATTTCTACGCCTGGGCGCGGCGCAGCGCGAAGATCACCACCGCGCCCTTTGGCGCGATCAAGGACGTGACCATCCTGTCCGCGCTGGTCGGCAATGGCGTCACGCTGGTCATGGTCGCCTTTGCCGTGCCGCTGCTGGGTGCGGTGGATGCGCGGCTCAACAGTTGGGAAGTCGGCGGGTCGATCCTGTTCGTGCTGGCGACGTCGCTGGTGGCGATGCTGCTGCGCAAGCGGCTCTTCACCCTGCCGCGCGCTGAATTGTGGGTGGTGGCGGGCATCCATTTGCTGCGCATCATCGCGACCACGGTGCTGGCGGCGATGATGTGGCACATGTTGCTGCCGGACATTCCGCTGAGCTGGTGGATCCTGCTGGGCACGCTGCGCCAGCTTGTGTCGCGCCTGCCCTTCCTGCCCAACAAGGATGTGGTGTTCGCCGGCATGGCCGCCTTCCTGATCGGACGCGACAATGAGATCGTGTCGGCCATGGCGCTGATGGCGTCGCTCATCCTGGCGGCGCACCTGCTGGTCGGCATGGCGCTGGGCGTGACCGGCCTCATGAAAGAGGGACGGGCGCAGTGATCGCGATGCTGATGCTCGCCGCGGCCATCCCGTCCAGCCCGGATTTGGGCAAGGCGGAGGGCCGGTGCCGCGCGAGCGAGAATGGCCCGGCCTTCCTGGTCGAGGTCAAGGGCCTGAAGGATCGCAAGGGTCGGCTGAAGCTGGAACTCTACCCCGCCAACGACACGGATTTCCTGGCGGACGACAATGTGCTGGTGGCGGCGGGCAAGCCGTTTCGCAGGGTCGAGGAGGCGGTGCCGGCCGCCGGGCCGGTGCAGCTTTGCATCCGCGCGCCGGGCCCCGGCACCTATGCGCTCAGCCTGTTGCACGATCGCGACGCCAATCGCCGCTTCTCGATTTCGGTCGACGGCATCGGTTTTGCCGGCAATCCCAAGCTGGGCTGGTCCAAGCCGTCTGCCGCCGCCGCGAGCGCGACGGTGGACAGCGGCCCGGCCCACATCGTCATCATCGTCAATTATCGCCGGGGACTCTTCTCCTTCGGCCCGATCAAGGAATAGGTCATGCGCATCGTGGATGTCTGCGCTTTCTACGCGCCCAGCGGCGGCGGCGTGAAGACCTATGTCGAACGCAAGCTGCGCGCAGGGGCGATGGCCGGCCATGAGGTCATCATCCTGGCTCCGTCGGACAGCGACCAGGTGGTGGAAGCGGGGGGCGGCAGGATCGTCATGCTGCCCGCGCGGCGCTTTCCGCTCGACCGGCGCTATTCCTATTTCGACGATGAAGCCTCGCTCCACGCCATGCTGGACCGGTTGCAACCCGATCTGGTCGAGGCGTCCTCCCCCTGGTCCAGCGCGGCGATGGTGGCGCGCTGGCGGGGCGATGCGCCGCGCGCGCTGATCATGCATGCCGATCCGTTGTCGGCCTATGCCTATCGCTGGTTCGGATCGGTGCTGAGCCGCGAGGCGATCGATCGCGGGTTCGACTGGTTCTGGCGCCATCTGCGCCGGCTGGACCAGCAGTTCGACCTGGTGGTCAGCGCCAGCGACAGCCTGTCCCAGCGGCTGGAGGCCGGCCGGCTGCGGCGGGTGATGACCCTGCCCATGGGCGTCGAACCGGGCTATTTCAGCCCGGCGCATCGCAATGAAGGACTGCGCGCGCGCCTGCTGGAGCGTTGCGGCCTTGGGCCGGAGGCGACGCTGCTGCTGGGGGTGGGCCGTCATGCGCCGGAAAAGCGCTGGCCCATGGTGATCGATGCGGTGGCGTCGGCGGGCTTTTCGACGCCGGTCGGCCTGGTGCTGGTCGGCGACGGCCGGGAAAGGGCGCGGGTGCGCCGGGCGTCGGCCAATAATCCGCATATCCAGTTGCTGGCGCCGATGCATGCGCGACCGGCGCTTGCCGAACTGCTCGCCAGCGCCGACGCGCTGGTCCATGGCTGCGAGGCGGAGACATTCTGCATGGTGGCGGCCGAAGCGCGCGCCAGCGGCCTGCCCGTCATCGTGCCCGACGAGGGCGGTGCGTCCGACCAGGCGCGCAGTGGCGGAGGGTTGCTCTATCGCGCCGGGCAGGCCGACAGCCTGGCCGCGGCCATCGTCGATTTCGCGCAGGCTGATGCTGTGGCGCGGCGCCGGACGGCGCTGGCGTCGGCTTCGTCGGTCATGACCATGGACGACCATTTCGACCGGCTGTTCGCGGTCTATGACGACATGACCAGGGAACGGCGCCATGTTGCTTGACCGGCCTATAGCTCGCCCCATGCGCCCGCGCCGCCGCCTGAGCCTTCCTGTCTTCCGCAGGCGGCCGCCCGACGCGGGACAGGCCCATTCCTGTGGTCTGCGCCATCGTTCCACCTGCGAAAGCTGGTCCTTGATGACCGCCATTCTCTGGTGGCTGTTGCGTTCCGATCGGTGACATCGGCGCGGCCGGGCTGCGCCGGCCGTGCCTGACGCCGGTCGCGGAAAATACCGGACCATCGGTACGAATACTCATTAAAAGTCTGATAATAGTCGATATTCTGGTCTATTTGTGAAGCGTGTTATGGTAAAAATAATCACCGGGTAAGCACTGATTTTTCCCAGAACGACACAAGACTGGCGGTGAAGCGGCGCCATTCATCCGCTCGGTTTGCCGGCGCTTCCGGCGCGGCGGACCATCAGTTCCCCGATGCGTTCCAGTCGTATGGCAAGGTGGAAAGCGGCTTCCTCCTTCCATGGCGGCGCGATGATCTGCACGCCGATGGGAAGGCCTGCCACGGCCACGGGTGCGGTGAGGACGGGCAGACCGATGAAGCTGATGGGCTGGGTATAGAGGCCCAGATTGGCGCGCACCGGGATTGTTCTGCCATCGACCGTTACCGAGGCCTGGCCGATCTCCGGCGCTGTGGTGAATGTGGCGGGCGCGAGGAGAAGATCGTGCTCGGCGAACAGCTTGGCGGCCTGATCGCGGAACCATGTCCGCACGCGCTGCGCCTGGAGGACGGCCGCGGCTGGAAGTAGCGCGCCTGCGAAAAGGCGGTCGCGCGTCGCCGGGTCGAAATCCTGCGGGCGGGTGCGTAATCGCTCGCTGTGCAATTGCCCACCCTCGGCGGCGGAGATCGTGAAGGCGGCTGAGCGCGCCGCTTCAGCGCCGCGCAGGTCGACAGTGCGGTCGGCTCCGGCTGCGGCCGCGATCCGGTCCATCGCCTCGGCGACCTCGGTGGTCATCACCGAGGCGAACCAGCCGCCGAGGCGTGCCACGCGCAGCGGTCGGCCATTATCGGCCAGCGCCGCGACCGAGGCGGCGGGCGGCATGTCCAGCATGGCTGGATCTTCCGGGTCATGGCCTTGCATCGCATCGAAGGCGTGGGCAAGGCCGTCGAGGCTCGCTGCGAAATGGCCGGTGTGATCGAGGCTGGCAACGAAGGGAAAGGCGCCGCGCCGCGAAAGGCGCCCGAAAGTAGGCTTCAAGCCATAAACGCCGCAGAGCGAGGCCGGGATGCGGATCGAGCCGTTGGTGTCCGATCCCAGTGCGACGTCCACCAGTCCTGCCGCCACCGCCGCTGCCGAACCGCCCGATGATCCGCCGGCGATCCGCGCGGGATCGTGCGGATTTCGCGTCGGCCCGTAATGATGATTCTCGGTGGAAAAGCCGTAGGCGAACTCATCCATGTTGAGTGTGCCGAGCAACGCGGCGCCCGCGCTGCGCAGCCGTTCCACCAGAAAGGCGTCACGCGCTGCGGGCGGTTCATCCTTGAGAATGATCGATCCGGCCAGCGTCACCTCACCCGCAATGTCGAACAGGTTCTTTACGGCGAAGGTCAGGCCGGCGAGCGGAGCGCCCGTCCGGTCGGCCCGGTCGGCGTCGGCCAGCGCCCGTTCGGGCTGGACGGAAGTGAAGCAGTTGAACGCGGCGTCCCGATCGGCGATCGCGGCGAGGCTGCGCAGCACTGCCTGGCGTGCGAGGCCGCTCATGCGCGAAACATCGGCGCAGGATCGACCGCGTCAGGCAATTCAATCCCGGAAAAGGCTAATATATGATCGGCCAGAATATCGAGCCATTGCGCCACGCTTTCGGCATAGGCGTCCGGTACGTCCAGCGGCGCCATTGCGGCGATGCGTTCGGCGAGTTCGGGCTGGAGGCTCATGCCTGCTTCACCGCATCGATGACATCGGGCGACGCGGCGACGAAGCCGAAGCATTGGCGGATGTTGTAGAGCGTCGCTTCGGCGCAGAAGCCGGGTGATGTCGTCGCGCTGCAATCCTCCAGCAGCACGCAGTCATAGCCCCGGAAACTCGCGTCCTGGAACGTGCATAGCACGCACTGGTCGAGATTTACCCCCGCGAAGAGTAGCGTCGTAACGCCAAGGTTCCGCAGGATCGCGTCGAGATGCGTTTCCCAGAAGCCCGACATGCTGAACTTGGCGACGTGAATGTCGCCGGCGGTATCGCCAAACTCCTCGAGGATCGCCGCGGCCCAGCTACCGGCCTGCAACACCGGTGCGCCATTGGCAAGCGGATTGCCGAGGCCTGTGCCGGTGCCCGAAGCATTGTAGACATGGAGGGTCGAGGGGCCCAGGTTCAGAAGGTCTGGCCGGTTGCCCCAGTTGACCCAGACGACGGGAATATTGGCGCTGCGGGCCTCTGCCAGCATCGCATGTATCGGCGCGATCAGCCTTTGTCCGGGCGACACGTCAACGCCGATCGAGGCAAGCCAGCCGTCGGCGTGACAGAAGTCATTCTGCATATCGACGATGACAAGCGCCGTGCGGGCAAGGTCGAGCCGGATATGCTGCGGCGTTGCCGGGATCGCCACGGGTCGCGGGACGCGTGGCGTGCGGACGAAATCCACGGCGGCTTCATTGACGCGCCACTGGTTGTGCGGGGCGCTGCCGAGCGGGTGCATCACGGCCATCACGCGGCCTTGAGGCCGGTCAGCGTAACGAGGTCCTCGGCATCCAGTTCTACCGGCTCCCCGGCGCGGATCAATTCGGCGAAGCCCTCGTTCGGCACCATGAAGGTAAGCGTGTAGAGCTTCGCCGCGCCGGTGTTGACGACGACATGCTCGGCGCCCGGCCGTAGCATCAGCGCGTCACCGGGCGTGATGCGCCGGACGGTGTCGCCGCAATGCGCCTCACCCTCGCCCGAAATGACGTAGAAATATTCATGGGCATGCGCGTGGCTGTTGGGCGGGGTCCGTCCGCCGACCGCAAATATCTCCACGACGCAGACCGGTTCGATCCCGTCGGCCAGCGGATCGAACAGGAGAGCGAAATAGTTGCTATCGCCGGGGGCGATTCGCCGCGCTTCCACATCGCGGACCGAGCGGGCTAGCATCATCTCATACATAGTCCTGGTTTTCCTGTTGGGTGGTCTGCCCTTGAGCCATCGAAAGGTGCAGCAGCGATCCGTCCGCGCCGCCGGTGATGATCCCGATCGTGATGAGCCGTGCCTCGCTCCGGGGAGCATCGGCCGGCCGGCGTCCGGTGCCGGGATTGACCGGATAGGCCGGATAGGCGGCGGCGGCGATCGAGAGGCGAAGCCGCTCACCGGGGCGCAGCGTGGCGCAGGTCTTGCGCAGCGACACGGCGATGCGATCCCCCGCCCGGTGAGCGAGCAGGGAGCGATGGCCTTCGGCGATCTGGGTCACCCTTCCTCGCGCGTCGATGCGCGAGAGAACGCAGGCAAGATCAAAGGCCGGGCTGTCGCAGGCCACGGCAAGATCGGCGCCGACTTCGCCGAACAACGCCAGCGAATCTTCAAGCGGAGCCGTGGTGAAGGTGAGCACGTCGGTACGATTGTCCACCTTAGCGCGGTAGACAGGTCCCGGCGGTGTGCCGAATGCGCCGCCCACGCTCGGTGCCGGCCGCCAGGGATCGTGGACAAGGTACTCAATGCAAGTCTCTCCGGGAGCCGGCCCAAGTGTTGCGCTTGTTCCGTCAACCGAGGCAATGCCTTCCCCACCCAGATGGAAGGTCGTCCGCTCCTCCGGCCAGATGTCGCCCGTCCGCCATTCGCAGGTACCCATGTCGAATAGCGAGATCGGCGGCGAGAGTTCGACGTTGGCATCGTCCATGAGCCAGCGCCGGAACCAGCGGACTTGGGCATGGTCGACGGGGCTGACGGCGGCGGACCCGAAATCGCGATCGGCCACGGAGCGGTCCCACGGAAAATGCGTCCAGGGGCCGATCATGAGCGCGCCGCCGAGTGCATCGAAGCCCGCGAGCGTGCCCGGCAGATGGGTGTCGAACCAGCCGCCGACGAACAGCGCCGGAACACCACCCGCGCGCAGTTCCGCGAGCGCGGCGCTCGGTGAGACGGCGGACCAGTAGGGATCGCTGGCGGGGCGTTCCAGCCAGTCGTGATAGTGCCCGAGCGCGCGGTGGCGTTCGAGCACCGGCGGCCGCGCGTTGACGGGGGCATTGAGCGGGAGCGCGCGCGATGCGGCGAACAGCTCCTCCCACGCCGCCATCTCGCCACGATGCTCGGCGGTACCCGCCGCCATCTGGATACCCCAGCTGATGTTGGACGCGAGGCGCAGCGCGCCGTCCTCGCTCGCCCAGTCGGCGAACAGGTCCCAACCGATCATCGCGGGCGCCATGGCCCTCAGCGCGGGCGGACGCAGTCCAGCCGCGAGAAGCTGGTTGGTGCCCTGATAGGAAAACCCATAAAGACCGACCCGCCCATTGGAACGCGGCAGCGCAGCGGCCCATTCGATCGCCTCGGCGCCATCGCGTGCCTCATGGACAAAGGCGGTAAACTCGCCCTCGGAGGTGCCGCGTCCTCGCACATCCTGGATAACTACGATGAAACCCTGACGTGCGTACCAGGCGGGGTGCGCGTAGCATAGCGCCGAGCCGAGCCGCCGGCCGTAGGCCTGCCGCATCAGGAGCACCGGCGCATCTTCCTCGCCAAGCGGCATCCAGATGTCGGCGTCCAGCCGCACTCCGTCCGAAGTCAGCATCGATGCCTGGACGAGGCCGGGAAGAGCGCCTTCGCCGGAGGACGCAATGGTCTTGTGCGGCATGGTCCGGTCGAGCACGGCTATAGCGTCTCTGACGGCATGAACGTACGCATCTTGCCGGGGTTGAGAAGCCCTTGGGGATCGACATCGTGCTTGAACCCGAGCTGGTCTCCGGGCAGTCGCTTGTAACGGCTACCGTCCTCGACAGTGTAGACATGAGGATTGGCGACGGGCGCGCCCGCGTCCTCGAAAATCGCGATCAGCTCGGCGAGCCTCTCTTCGCCGGTGTAGCGAACGACGGGCAGGCTGTTCATCACATGACCGCCGTCGAAGCCGATGAACTCGACATGCCACATCACTTCGTCGCCCAGCCGCGTGCGTAGGCCGTGGAGTATTTCGGGCGTGGGGAAGATAGTCTGCAGATAGGTGTGGCCGCGCTCGCGCCGTAGGACGTGCTGGGTCGCGTGATTGAAGCCGAGTTCGTAGATCGGGAGGGATGGGCCTTCTTCCCCTCCCGAAGCGCGTTCCAACGTGACGCGGCCATTGTGCGCCGCCGCCAGTTCGCGCCCCGCGACAAGGCCCGCCGGCGCGACCATCAGCGCGGCGATGGCGTTGCCTTCGGGAATATAGGGAACATAGGGTCGGAAATAGCGCGCCTGGCGGTCATCCGAGATCGAGCACAGACGCTTCTGCACGCCTTGGGCCTTGCACATCGCGTGGCCAAAGGCGATTGCATCCTCGAACTGTTCGAAGGTCACGAGCAGGTCATGCCAGTCGACGGCCGGTTGCACCGGCAACGCCAGCCGGACGAGCAGGCCGGTCGTCCCGAAGGTGCGATTGATGAGGTTGCATTGGCTGCCGGTCAGATCGATCAGGCGGGGCGTGTCCTCTACCGTAACGAGGCTGGCGCCGATCAGGTTGCCGGGTTCGCGCAGACCGCCCCAGGTGACCGAACCAACGCCGCCGGTCCCGCCCGAGACGAAGCCGCCGACGGTCGCCGTTTCCCAGGTGGAGGGAAACATGCGCAGTTCATGACCCCGCGCGCGTAGCGCCTGCTCCAGCGCGTGAAGCGTCATGCCAGCCTCGACCGTGACGACACCGTCCGCAACCTCGATCAACCGGGCAAGGCCGGTCATGTCGATCACCGCTCCGCGTCTCAGTGGAACGGCCTGCCCGTAATTGCCGGTCCCGCCGCCGCGCGGCGTCAGCGGAACGCCAGTGCGCGCGCTGGCCGCGGCGACGGTCATGACCTCATCGACGGAGCGGGGAGAGACGATCACGTCAGCTTCGCAGTCGTGAAGCAGCGCGGACAGCACCGGGCTGAACCAGAAATAGTCCTTGCTCTTGCGCTTGAGATCGGCGGGCGCCTGGCTCCACGGCACATCGCCTAGTTGGTCGAGGAAACCGGCGAGGTTCATGCGGTTGCGGCCTGTGAAATAGCGGCCGGAGCGCCGATGCGCTCGACCGGATAGCGCGCGACCTCGTGGAGAAGGGCAATGAAGCGCGCAGCAGCATGATCGGCGACCAGCTTGCCGCGCTCAGCGTCTGCGGCGGCGGCGTTGCCACACGCACCTTCGGGGTTCAGGTCCTGAATCTGCCAACCGAAACCGACCTTGCCTTCCGGCGTCAGGATGTCGAAGTCAGCCTGCATCGTCTTGCTCAAGGAAACGAAGTTCCGCGCCTTCGCCATGTCGACAAGGTCAGGGCGCAAGTGCAGCATCAGCGAAGTCTCGATCTCGCCGCCATGGATGCCATGGGCACATTCCTCTGCCGAGAAGAGCCCCGGAGGCATGCCCATCTTCGACCACGCGGCATTGACCACGAACATGCCTAACTCAACCCGTAGCGTTCGTGCGACGATGTCCATGATCTGAGGCTGGCCGCCGTGCGAATTGAGCAGGACGAGCCGTCGGATGCCTGCCCTACGAACGGATCGGCCCAGTTCCAGGAGCAGATCCGTCAGCACCGAAGCCGGAAGACTCAGCGTGCCGGGGAAGGCGAGATGCTCATCGCTCTTGCCGACTGACTGGATCGGCAGGGCCACGACGGACAGTTCTGCCGGGGCTTCGCTCAGAGCCTGCGAGAGCAGGCCCTCGTTGATGCAGCTATCGACATAGACCGGCAGGTGGGGTCCGTGCTGCTCGATGGCGCCCACCGGCAAGATCGCAATGGTATTGGCGGGCAGGGCCTGAAAAGCGGATGACGGCATGTCGCGCCAGAGCCGGGCCGGGTAAAAGTGGGGCGGCATTGCAAATTATCCTTTCTTGCCGGGCCCGCCTCACGGTAAAGCTTCCTTGCACTGAAAAAAGCATCGATTTGCGACCGCGGTGATGCCTTTTTTCGCCAACAGAGGGAGTCGCTACCTTGTTGCACGGACGTATGCTGCGGTACCTGGATGTCGTTGCCCGCGTGGGGACGATCCGAAAGGCTGCGGCGCAGCTCCACATCGCGTCGTCCGCGATCAACCGCCAGATCATCGCGCTGGAAGAGGAACTGGGCGAACCGCTGTTCGAGCGTATGCCGCGCCGCATGCGCCTGACTGCCGCCGGCGAAGTCCTGATCCAGCATGTGCGCGAAACGCTGAGGGCCCACGAGCAGACGATGCAGCAGATCGAGGCCATGAAGGGGCTCAAGCGCGGTGCCATCACGCTCGCAACCACGCTCGGGCTGTCGGCAGGGCCGATGTCGCAGATCATCAGCGATTATGTCGATTCCTATCCGCGTGTGCGTGTGCGAGTTTCGAGTGCGGTGACCGAGGGGATAGCCAACGCGGTCATGAACGGCGAAGCGACCCTTGGGCTAGCGTACAGCATACCGCCGAGACCGGGGCTCAAAACCCTGTTCGCGGTGGACCTGCCGCTGGGCGCGATCGTCGCGGCCGGCCATCCTTTGGCGAGCCGCGACCGGCTTCGCCTCAGCGAACTTCTGGACTATCGGCTCGTAATCGCGGAGCCGGGCATGAGTCTGCGCACCGTGATCGATGTGGCTTTCAGCCGCTTCGAGGCGGTTGCCCCGGTGCTGGAGACCAATTCTGTTGAACTGATGCGCAATTTCGTTGCGGCTTCGGATGCGGTCGCGCTTCTCAATCCGCTCGACGTCGTGACGGAACTGGCTTCGCAGCGCCTCGCCTTCATACCTCTGGATGATGAAAATCTCCACCCGCAGACCCTAAGGCTCATTTCGCGCTCAAACGATCCGCTCGACTCGATCGCCAGCCACTTTGCCCAGCATCTGATCGAGCGCGTGACAGCACTTGCCGGGGACGTTGCGGATGCGCGTATCGGATAGTTTTGCAAGAAACAGCCCGGTCAGACTGCTGCCATAAAGGCAGCGCACACGACGCAAAGTGATGCTTTTCTTGTAGAGAAGTTTTCATATCCTGCGTGTGTCTGCCAGTTAAGGGGAGCGCGTGGTGATGACGAGTCCAGCAGGTGTTCAAACGATCACGCCTCACTTGTCGCAGGCGCGGGAAAGTGTCCCCTCGGCAAGACCGGCCGTGGCGCTCTGCGCGCTGGCGATGGTGGCCGAAGGCTTCGACACCTACTCCGTGGGCTATGCGGCCCCGATCATCATACGCGAATGGGGCTCCAGCCCAACGATGATCGGCAACTTGTTCGCCGCCAGTGTCGTCGCTTCGGCGATCGGCACGATGGGCATTGGCGTGATCGCCGATCGATTCGGCCGAAAGCCTTGCCTGATCGTCGCCCTCGTGGTCTTTGGCCTTGCTACGCTGATCACCGCGCATGTCGCCAATATGGCTGAACTGGCGGCTGTGCGCATTTTGTCGAGCCTGGCGCTCGGTGCCTCGGTGCCGAGCGCCATCGCACTGGCATGCGACGCGGTTACCCCGTCGCGGAGGGCGGCGACGGCGGCCTTGCTGTCCGCCAGCATTGCCATCGGCATAGTCGCCTCGGGTCTGGCGGCGGCGGTACTTGTGCCGGACCACGGCTGGCAGTCGCTGATGTATGTCGGCGGGCTGTTCGCCCTGGTGCTTGCGCTGCCGATCCTGAAACTCGTGCGCGAGCCCGTCCATGAAGCGACCGCAGCTCTGGGACCTTCGCATAATGTTGGAGCGCTGTTCGCTCCTGTTTACCGGCGTGCGACCCTCGTCCTCCTGTTCGTCATGACGACGATCTACGCGACTTCCTTCTTCTTCAACTTCTGGCTGCCTTCCCTGCTGCTGCGGCACGATCCCGATATGCAGAAGGTCGCGCTTGCCAACGCGCTCGCGCAAACATTCAGTCTTGCTGGAGCGCTCCTCACCGGTTGGGCTATGGACCGCAACGGATTGCGGGCTCTAGCCGCGATCTTTGCCGTAACCGCGATCGTGTTGACCGCAGCGGTGGGCCTTCCCAGCAGCTTCGTGGGTCTGGTGCTTGGCTGCTGCTGCATCTGTTTGTGCATCAATGGCGCTTTCGGCGGCGCTCTTGCCGCGCCGGTACAGGTCTATCCCCAGGAGATGCGGGCAACCGCGCTGGGGTTCACGATCGGCCTCGCGCGCCTGATCGGTGGCAGTCTGGGCCCGCTGGCCGGGGGCTGGCTGCTCGCCTGGAACCTGCCGACAATAGCGGTTGCGGTCGCTTTCGGTCCCTTCCTGCTGCTGAGCGCAGCGGCGCTATTCCTCTATGCCCGGCGAGCCTGATGCGCGGCGCTGCCTGCCAACGAAATGTAACGCGCCGATCCGCATGGCGAACCAGCGCGTCCTTTCTTTTGCGAAGACGGTCAATAGCCGTATGAGCGGCGGAACATCTCGCGGACATGCTCGCCCGCCGTGCAGGTGGCGAAGCGGCGAGGCCGGTCGGCATTGATGCAGGACGGGATCGGATCGATCACGGCGTCGCTGCGCGGGCTGTAGAAAAAGGCGAGCGAATAGCGATCCGCTGCGCCGTGATTGTTCCGGACCCGGTGGAAGTTCGAGGCATAGCGTCCGTTCGTCCAGCGCATCATCAGGTCCCCCAGGTTGACGACGAACGTACCGGGAATCGGATCGGCCCTGACCCACGTCCCGTTGACGTCGCACACCTCCAGTCCACCAAGCGAATCCTGCGCCAGCAGGGTGATGCCGCCCCAGTCGGTATGCGCGCCAGCGCCGATCTGGTTGAACTCCGCATCGGCCTTTTGCGGCGGATAGCGCAGCATCCTGAGCTTGGCTTCGGCACCGGCATAGTACGGCGCGAACCAGTCCGCCCGTAGCTCGAGCGAGAGCGCGATCTGTTGCAGAACCCGGTCGCCCAGAAGCTGCAAGGCATCGCCATAGACCAGGGTCTGCTCGCGGAATCCGGGGAGATCCGGCCATTGATTGTGGCCGGATGTCCGGGCCTGCGTGCGCGCGTTCTCGGCGGGAAGGTTCGTGGTGCAGTAGAAGCTTTCCTTGAGATCGACGGGCGCTAAGTCGCCGCCATCCTCCTGGCTGTCGAGTATCTGCGCGCCGATCGGCTCGAAGCCGGCACCGGCGGGGGAGTTCTTCATGTGAAGTGCTTGTTTTTCGGCAAGCGGCGTGTCCAGCACCGCCTTGGCCGCGGCGAACTGCCGCGCGATCAATTCCTCTGGAACGCCGTGACCGGCGATGTAGAAAAAACCGATCTCGCGGCAGACCTTGCCTATCGCCTTCCCCACCGCCGCCGGAGGCCCCGAAATGTCGATCACCGGGATTACCGCGGCAGGCCTTGGTGGCGTGTAGATGCGCATGATCTTCCTCAGAACTTCTTGGTGAAGGACAGGCCGTAAGTGCGCGGCATGTTGTAGACCGTGTTCACCGCCGAGCCGTTCTGGAACGTGCTGTTTGTATATTCGTCGTTGGTCAGGTTCTTCGCCCAGAGCGACGCGGTCCAGCCCGTTTCCGGCATGATGAGCTGCAGTTGGGCATTGACGAGCGTCGCGTCGCTGTCGATCCGGTAGATCGGCGTGTTCTCCGTATTGGTGAAAACGCTGCTCTGGCGGTGGACAGATCCGCTCAGCGACATGTCGAGATCATCGGTGACAGCCCAGCGATAGCGGGCTGAGGCCGAGCCGGTGAAGGTCGGCGCATTCGCGAAGCGGTTGCCCGCCGGGAAATTCACGCCGCCGCTGGTGAAAGCTCCGACCCAGCTATCGATAAGCCCACCGTCAAAGCGCAGCTCCATTCCGCGCACCGGTCGCACCGCCAGTTCGAAGTCCACGCCCTTGATATGGGCGTCGGACAGGTTGGCGAAGCGGTTGACGAGGAGGTTGCCGACCAGCTGCTGCTGGTTGGTCTGCATGTCGTTGTACTTGTAATAGAACAGGCTGGTAGTGAGGCTGACCAGATTGTCCCAGAGGTTCTGTTTCCAGCCGATTTCGAACGCATAGAGGTGTTCGCCCTTGTACGGCAGGAGCTGCGAGGAGTTCGTCGCGACCGCAGGGGCTATGAAGCCGCCGCTCTTGAAGCCGTGCGTGATGCTACCATAGATCAGTGTGTCGCGGCTTGGCTTGTAGTTGACGCCGACCTTCCAGGACACGGCATCCTGTTTTATAGAGTCGTCCATGAAGGCTTGGTTGACGTCCCCGACGTCGACGACGCCGTTCTTGTTGACGTCCTTCCAGGTGCCGCCGATCTTGCTGTTGAATTCGTGGATGTAGCGTGCCCCGGCGGTGAGTTGCAGCGTAGGGGTCACGTTCCAGTCAAGTTGAGCATAGGCTTGCGCCGTACGCGTGTCGGCGCTGTTGGTGCCGATGAAGTTGCCGTTCTGGATCGGAGCGATGGTGTAGGTCGGGTTATTGGTGTTCGCCGTCGAAAGATAGACACCGCCCATCCACTCCAACGGGCGAGTACCGGTCGAGGCGATCTGCAGGTCCTGCGACCACTGCCAGGTACGCTGGTCGAGAATTGCCGTCTGCTCGGTAATCGGCAGCGCGTCGGACTTGATGTAATTTTCCTGCCAGTGGAGATAGCCGGTGGTCGAAGTGACCGCAAAACCATCGCCGCGCCAAGTCGCAATCAGCGTACCGGTATAGGCCTTGCCTTTCACGGTCCATGGATCGTTCTCGCTGATCGTATGGACATCGGTGGAGGTGCGCAGCGCGCCGAAGAGCGAAGCGCAAGTGTTGCCGAAATCGATCTGGTTGGCCAGCGATACTGGACAGAAAGGCGTCGTGGCTCCCGGCGCGCCGCCAGGGACGTGACGGCCAAAGGCGGTGAAGGCGCCCGGCTCGTCGTCCTCGTGCTGATACCCGAAGATGCCCCGCAGCGTCAGGCTGTCCGTCGCTTCCCACTTTAGCTGCGCGCGTACGGCCACCTGGTGGATCTGGCCAATATCATGGCCACCGGGGTAAAGGTTGTTGATCCAGCCGTCGTACATTTGCCGCGTTCTGACCGAGATGCGCGCGGTGAGTCTCTTGCCGATCGGCCCACTGATGGCTCCTTCGCCTTCGAAAGCGCGGTAATTGCCGAGGCCGCCGGTCAGATAGCCGGACAAGGTATCTGTCGGCTGGGCTGAGCTAACCGTGACGGCTCCCGCCGTGGCATTGCGGCCATAAAGCGTCGATTGCGGGCCCTTCAGGATCTCGACGCTCTGAACGTCGAAGAACTGCTGGCTGATCGTGCCGATGTTCGGGCTGTAGACGCCATCGAAATAGACGGAGGTCGACGGGTTGCTGGCAACGGTGAAGTCGTTCATGCCGACGCCGCGGATGGTGATCACCGGCTGGCCGCCGCCGGGCCGGATTTCACGGACCTCGACGTTGGACGTCAGCTGCTTGAGCTCGCCGATGCGCTCGACGCGCTCCACCTTGAGGCGTTCTTCGGAAATCGCCGTCACGTTGATGCCGACGTCCATGGTCGATTGCTCACGCCGCTGAGCGGTAACGACGATCTCGCCGGCACCCGCGTCGGAAGCTTCATCCGCATTTGCGGATGCATCCGCGGCATGCGCAGCAGCGGGAAGCAGCAACAGCATCGGCAGCAGGGATGCGCCGGTACGGAAACGGTTTCTGATATGTCCGGTATTGAAGATCGTCATGATATGGTCCCCCGAAGAGCCGGCATGGTTGTGCCAGCGATGTTGAGCACGGCCCCTCCCGGACCTCTCCCCAGACGTTTGTCGGGCGCACCAGGCCGATGCTCCTGCTCCGATCACGCGGTGTTGCTGCTGCTCATACAATCGCAGTCTGTGCGCACTTAAAAGAACCGTTTTTGCTCAATATTGATGCTAAAAAGGGGACGCAGGGGATGTCGCTTGATCAAGCGACCTATTTCCGCGCTTTGCCGGACCAGGTTTCTATTGCTGCCTTTGAAGCATCGCAACAGACGCATAACGATGCTTTTTGCACAGTGGCGACGCTGATAGCTCGGATGCGCTACCGGAAAGGACCAGTGCGCCGCCATGATGATCGACGAACCTGAAACTCATGCCGAGATCGCCGCGCTGGTCGAGCGCTACGAAGATGCGCTTGACCGCAACGACATCGGGGCGCTCGACGCCATGTTCTGGCACTCCCCGCAAGTGGTGCGCTTTGGCGTGGGCGAGAATCTCTATGGCGAGGCCGAAATCGCGGCGTTCCGTCGGCAGCGCCAAGGAGGATCGCCGCCGCGCACGGTGCGCAGGATCGCGATCACCACGTTCGGGCGCGACTTCGCCGTCGCCAACGTCGAGTTCCAGCGCCTTGGCGGCGAGACGATCGGCCGGCAAAGCCAGAGTTGGGTCCGTTTGCCAGAGGGTTGGCGCATCGTGGCCGCGCATGTCTCGCTGATGGGGCAGACCTCCTGATGCTGCACACGCCACGTGCCTATCGCGGGATGGTTACCGCGCCGCACCACCTGGCGAGTCAGGCTGGCCTCGACATTCTCAAGGATGGCGGCACGGCCGTCGAAGCGTGCGTTGCGGTCGCGGCGACGCTGGCGGTAGTCTATCCGCACATGACCGGCATCGGCGGCGACGGCTTCTGGCTGATCGCCGAGCCGGACGGAACGGTGCGCGCGATCGATGCCTGCGGGAAAGCCGCTTCCGGGGCCGACCTCACGCTTTACGCAGGGCATACGGTCATCCCTTGGCGCGGACCGCTCGCCACGAATACGGTGGCGGGCACTGTCTCGGGCTGGGAAGCAGCGCTGGCCGGGGACAGCGGGATGTTGCCGCTTGACCGCTTGCTGCGCGCTGCCATTGCGCTCGCCGGCGATGGCGTGGCGATAACGCGAGGCGGTGCGAATGTTGCGGCAGCCAAGGGCGATGAACTTCGCTACCAGCCGGGCGCTTACGCCGCCATCTTCGAGCCGGAAGGCAGGCCGCTCCGCGAGGGCGATCGGCTGCGACAGCCTGCGCTCGGCGAAACCCTGGCAAGACTGGCGCGCGACGGGCTCGGCAGCTTTTACCGCGGTGAGCTGGGGTGTAGCATCGCTGCCGACCTTGCCGCGCTGGGCAGTCCGGTCACGCAGGACGATCTGGCCCGGCACACGGCTTCGCATGTCGCTCCGCTTAGTCTGTCCATCGGCGGTGCGCGTCTCTACAACATGCCACCGCCGACGCAGGGCATCGCCTCGCTGCTGATCCTGGGCCTGTTCGACCGGCTCGAGGCTGGCGGCCCAGATGAATTTGCGCACATTCACGGGCTGATCGAAGCGACCAAGCAGGCCTTTATCTGGCGCGATGCGCATTGCAGCGATCCGGCCTACATGACGGTCGATGCCCAGGCGTTGCTCGACGATGGCGCCGCCCTTGACACCATGGCGGCGCGCATCGATCCGGCCCGCGCATTGCCGTGGCCGCACCCCTCGGCGCTGGGCGACACGACCTGGTTCGGGGCGGCGGACGCGCGGGGGCAGGTCGTCAGTTGCATCCAGTCCACCTATTTCGAATTCGGCTCAGGCATCGTGCTGCCCGGCAGCGGCATCACTTGGCAGAACCGCGGCGCGTCCTTCCGTCTTGCAGCCGATGGCTGGAATGCGCTGAAACCTGGCCGCAGGCCTTTTCACACATTGAACCCGGCCCTTGCCCGCTTCGATGACGGGCGCGTCATGGCCTATGGGACGATGGGTGGCGAAGGTCAGCCACAAACACAAGCGGCGCTGTTCACTCGCTATGCCCGCTATGGTGCGCCGTTGCAGGAAGCCTTGTGCGCACCACGCTGGCTTCTCGGCCGGACCTGGGGCGAGGAGAGCACGACGCTGAAGCTGGAAGCCGGCTTTGATGCCGGCCTCGTCGCGGCTCTGACAAAGGCGGGGCATGAAATCGAACCGGTTGCACCGCTCAATTCCGTCATGGGTCATGCCGGCGCAATCGTTCGCCATCCCGACGGGATGATCGAAGGCGCCGGGGACCCGCGCTCCGACGGCACGGTGGCGGCCTGGTGACCTGCTTCCCCATCATGTTTTGCAACAGGACATATCGATGATCGTGCGTATAATCGGCTTATTTGAACCGCTCGTCCTCGCGCTGGTGGGTACGGTGCTGCTGGCGTCGCTCCTGCCCGCGCACGGAGCGTTCGTCCCGGTCATGGACGGGTTTGCGGACGCCGGTATTGCGCTGCTGTTCTTCCTGCACGGGGCCAAGCTGTCGCGGGAGGCCATCCGCGAAGGCGCGCGCAACTGGAAAGTCCACATCGCCGCACTGGCGACGACGTTCCTGCTGTTTCCCCTGTTTGGCCTTGCCTTCACCGCCGTACCGCTCGGCCTGGGGCCGCTGGCCGCCGGCTTGCTGTTCCTGACGTTGCTGCCCTCGACCGTCCAGTCCTCCATCGCCTTCACGGCCGTGGCGAGAGGCAATGTGGCGGCGGCGGTCTGCAGCGCATCCTTCTCCAATCTGCTCGGCATTTTCGTGACGCCGTTGCTGGTTGCGCTGCTGATGTCAGGCGCGGCCGGGCAAGGCGGCATTTCCCTGGGGACGCTCGAATCGATCGTGCTGCACTTGCTGGTGCCCTTCTTCGCCGGGCATCTCCTGCGCCCTGTGATCGGCAGCTTCGTCGCTCGGCACAAATCGCTCCTCTCCTATGTCGATCGCGGTTCGATCCTTCTTGTCATCTACAATTCCTTCGGCGCAGCGGTGCGGGAGGGGTTATGGCACCGCGTTTCCCCAATGGCGTTGCTCGTCGTCGCTCTGCTCTGCTGTCTGTTGCTGGCGCTGGTGCTCCTCGCCACGCGGGCAATGGGCCAGGTCCTTGGTCTCGCCCGGGAAGATCTGGTCGTCCTGCAGTTCTGCGGGTCGAAGAAGAGCCTCGCATCGGGAGTGCCCATGGCGGGCGTGCTGTTCCCGGCCGCGCAAGTGGGTCTGGTTATCCTGCCCCTGATGGTCTTCCACCAGATCCAGTTGATCGTATGTGCATTTCTGGCGCGCCGTTATGCAAACGAGAGTCGGGCTACTTATGGCGAACCTGCCCGCGCCGAAGCGTGAGGTGTGTGTCCATGCATCAGCCAGCATCCGGATTTCACGCAAGCCCTGCTGGGATATCGGACCTCAGAAGTTTAGGCCTGTGCATCCGTGCTAACCAGAAGTCGCGTTCGTCATGTGCCTTTTCTCGTAAGGTGTATCCGCTGTCTTAATCTTCCCGCTAACACTATAGGAAAACCGGCGGGGAACCGTCCTTGGCTGCTTGGTTCCTCCTCAGGCCGGATCGCTTTTTTGCCAAAACTGGCAGGCTTCGAAATAGCAGAAGCAAAAAACCTTATGACCCATCGCCGAAAAGTAATCATCGGACAATCACGAGATGCCGAAGGAATTTTCCTTATTTGCACATGGTTAAGCCGGAAATCGCAGTTATCCGATGGGTTCTTATATTAACGACGTTGAAATTTCATATACCAGACTTCATGGCCAAGGCTGCGCGCCTTGGCTTCGTAGCGGGTTTCGGGCCAGCCGCCGGGGCGGTTCTGAAAATCCCGGGGGGTGCTGGCCAGCCATTCAAAATCGGGATGGCCGTTCATCACCATCAGCGCCCAGCGCAGATAGACGGGGTGATCCGTGCCGAAGCGGAATTCGCCGCCGGGCTTGAGCTTTCGCGCGATCATCGCAACGGGGCCGGGGTTCATCATCCGGCGCTTGGCATGGCGGGCCTTTGGCCAGGGGTCGGGATGGAGCAGATAGACGAAGCTGAGCGCACCGTCCGGTATCCGGCTGAGGACCGATAGCGCGTCGCCCATATGGAGGCGGACATTGCCCAGCGCCTGGTCGCGGACATGGCCGAGCGCCGTGACGACGCCGTTCAGAAAGGGTTCGCAGCCGATGAAGCCATGATCGGGCAGCAGGTCCGCGCGATAGGCGAGATGTTCGCCGCCGCCAAAGCCGATCTCGAAATGCAGCGGGCGATCATAGCCGAACAGGCCAGCGGCGGTGACTTCCCCCTCCTCCGGCACGGAAAGGGCCGGCAGCAGGGTGTCGACCAGTTCCTGCTGCCCCTTGCGGAGCTTGTGCCCGGATTGGCGGCCGTAGAGGCGGTTGAGCGTGGTGGGATCGCCGGATTTATGCGCAGTCATGCGCGGCCCGATAGAGCATTTTCGAGGCGAACGAAATCACCCCGCGGATAAAGATGCCGGGTCGATCGAAATGGGAGGGAGCGGCAAGAAGATCGAGGCGCAATGGGGCGCCTCCTGTCCCCGGTGTTGAGGAGGTTGGGCCGGGGACAGGAGGCTCAGGCCTGACGCCGTGGGCGGGCGCCGGCTTGTTCCTTGGGGTGCGAGGGATCGGGTGCCGCGTTCGATGAGGGTCGGCGCGGAACCCGTCAGGTCATTTGCACTTCGTGAAGCGGCCTTTGGCGTCCTTGCACGGTCCCTTCTTGGCAACCGGCTTGGGCGGACATTTGACGAACTTTCCCTTCGCGTCCTTGCAGGGTGCGGCGAGCGCTGGGGCGGCGCTGCCAACCACGAGAGCAAGGCCGAGGAGGGCGGAAGTCAGTGACCTGGTCATCGCATTCCCCTTGGTAAGAGGGTTGCCGGACCCGACAGGGGTGCGGGTCCGACGCCCTGTTTATGGGCGTTTTGCAGGCGGCATGCCAATGAACTTTTCGTCATGTTGCCGCAATGCGAGGCGGGCGTCAGCGCGCGCCGGAGCACGCGATTCCGATGCCTTCCTGCTGCATCATGGCCGCGGCGCGTTCCGTGGCGACGCGGGTGTCGTCGGCCAGTTTCTTGACCTCGCCCGCGACGACCGCGAAGCCGCGCCCGGCCTCGCCGGCGCGGGCAGCCTCGATCCGGGCGTTGAGGGCGAGCATGTTGGTCTGGGCCGCGATTCCCCGGATGGTGGAGACGATGTCGGCCAACTGGTCCATGGTCCTTTGCAGCGCGTTCTTCTGCCGCTCCAGATCATGCTGAAGGCGGTGGCTGTCGGCGAGGCGGTGGCGGGCCTCCTGCTCCTGCCGGACCTGGCGGGTGATGTCGGTGGCGATCTTGACCACCTTGAGCGGCGTGCCGTCGGCTTGGAAGACGGGATTATAGGTCGCCTGCAACCAGATTTCGCGACCGTGGCGGTCGCGGCGGTCATAGGCGCCCGCGTCGAATGAGCCGGAGCCGAGTTTCCGCCAGAAATCGGCATAATCCTGCGAAGCGGCATGGTCCGGCGCGCAGAAGATCCGGTGATGCTGGCCGACGACCTCTTCGAGCTGATAACCCATCAGGGACAGGAAATTTGCATTGGCGGTCAGGATCGTGCCGTCCAGCGCGAACTCTATCACCGCCTGGCTGCGGTTGAGGGCGGTCCAGGCGGCTTCGGCGCCGCTGGTGCCATATGAGAGGGAAGAGGCCAAACCATGTCTCCTTGATCCGTCGCGCGCTAGGCCTGGCATGGTTAAGGAAAGGTAAGGGCATAAGAAGAAGGGGCTGCCGGGCGACCGGCAACCCCTTTATCGGCATGGCCTTTTCAGTGCGGTTAAAGCGCGGCCTTGAGCTTTTCCACCAGGTCGGTGCGTTCCCAGGGGAAGAAGTCGCCCTCCGCCTTTCGTCCGAAATGGCCATAGGCGGCGGTGGGCTGATAGATCGGCTTGTTGAGGCCCAGATGGGTGCGGATGCCGCGCGGGGTGAGGCCGCCCAGTTCCTTGATGTTCCTGATCGCCTGCTCGATCCGGTCGTCGCCGACCGTTCCGGTGCCGTGGGTGTCGACATAGAGCGACAGCGGTTCCGACACGCCGATGGCGTAGGCAAGCTGGATCGTGCAGCGGCGGGCGAGGCCGGCGGCGACGATGTTCTTCGCAAGATAGCGGGTGATATAGGCGGCCGAACGGTCGACCTTCGTCGGGTCCTTGCCGCTGAAGGCGCCGCCACCATGGGGCGAGGCGCCGCCATAGGTGTCGACGATGATCTTGCGGCCGGTAAGGCCGGCATCGCCGTCCGGGCCGCCGATCTCGAAGCTGCCGGTCGGGTTGATGTGGTAGACGGTCTCGTCGGAGAGCAGGTTGCCGGGCAGGACTTCGGCGATGACGCCCTTCACGTAATTTTTGAGTTCCGCTTCCTTCGCGCCCTCGTCATAGCCCTTGGCGTGCTGGGTCGAGACGACGATGGCGGTGGCCGCGGCAGGCTTGCCATTTTCGAAGCGCAGCGTCACCTGGCTCTTGGCGTCGGGTTCCAGGAAGGGGGCGCGGCCGCTGTGGCGGTCGGCGGCCATCTTCGCCAGGATCTTGTGGCTGTAGTCCAGCGTCGCGGGCATGAGGTCGGGCGTCTCGTCGCAGGCGAAGCCGAACATGATGCCCTGGTCGCCGGCGCCCTCATCCTTGTTCCCGGCCGCGTCCACGCCCTGCGCGATATGCGCGGACTGGGCGTGCAGATTGTTTTCGAAGCGGAAGCTTTCCCAATGGAAGCCGTCCTGTTCATAGCCGATGCGCTTCACCGTTTCGCGTACGGCGCTCTCAATCTCTTCCTGCGCGCCGGGCGCCCATTCGCCATCTTCATAGACGCCCTTGCAGCGGATTTCGCCCGCCAGCACGACGAGTTGCGTCGTGGTCAGCGTTTCGCACGCGATGCGGGCTTCCGGATCCTTCGACAGGAAGAGGTCGACAATGGCGTCGGAAATCTGGTCTGCGACCTTGTCGGGATGGCCTTCGGAGACGGATTCCGAGGTGAAGAGATAGTTGTTGCGCATGGGACTCCCGTTAGCACGCTGTTTGAGCAGGCGACATAAAGAAAAGTTTATGTGGCTATTAGCGGGTCGTTCTGCGGGTGGCAATGGCCAGCAGGATAAGCACGGCCATGAAGGCGAAAGGCGCCAGGTTGCCGAGGTGGGAGAAAAGCGTCGGCGGCAGCGCGGGGGGCAGTGCGGTGTCGATATAGCCTGCCCGATGATGGCCGATGCTGTTCAATATACGGCCGCGGGCATCGACCACCGCGGAGATTCCGGTGGGGGTGGAGCGGACGACGGGAATGCCCTCCTCCAGCGCGCGGAGGCGGGCCTGCGCCAGATGCTGGACGGGCCCCCAGCTGCCGAACCAGGCGTCGTTGGAGGGGTTGAAGAGGAAGTCGGGACGGTGCGCCTTGTCCACCACCTGACCGGAGAAGATGATTTCGTAGCAGATCTGGCCGCCCATGCTGAGCTGCGGACGGCCAAGGGTGGCGGGCAGGGTCAGGCTTTGCGGGCCGGGGCCGGGCCAGAAATCGACATCGCCGGGGACAAGGCGGGAGAGGCCGAGCGGCTGGAGGATGTTCCGCATCGGCAGATATTCGCCATAGGGGACAAGATGGGACTTGTCGTAGCGGCCCAGCAGGCGGGCGCCGCTATCCACGACGAACAGGCTGTTGTTGGCGCCGGCGAGCGCGTTTTCCGCGATCCCGTCTTTCGCGACCTGCTTGAAATAGACCTTGGTGGCGCCGGTCATCAGGAGGTCGCCGGGGCCGAGCAGGGCCGCCAGCCGGGCGCGCCATTCCGGTTCCATGTCGAGATAGGCGGGAATGGCGGCTTCCGGCCAGAAGATCAGGCGCGGTGCGGGGCGCGGCGTGCCCGACAGGGCGGCGAGGGTGCGGAAATGGGCCTGTTCGAGTTCGGGCGAATATTTTTCGTCCTGGCCGATATTGGGCTGGACCACGCGAATGCGCGGCGCGCCGGCCGGAGTGGGCGGCGCGGGCGAGAAATTACCCCAGAGGGCGAGGGCGCAGAGCGGTGCGGTGATGGCGGCGGCGGGCCCGGTCCGGCGGCGAAGGGCGAGGAGGAGCGCGCCGGATGCGAGGATGGCGAGCGCGCCCAGGCCATAGGTGCCGATCAGCGTGGCGGCGATCGCCATGCCGGTGGGGAGGAGGATGACGCCCAACGGGTTCCAGGCGAATCCGGTGAAGACGGTCGCACGGAGATATTCGGAGGCGAGCCAGGTGGCGGCGAGGAAGAGGATGAGGGGAAGTGCGGCCCGTTCCTGGTTGCGCCAGAGCATGGCGGTCCGTACCCGGTGCCTGAGCCACCAGGCGGCGAGCGTCGCCAGGCCGGGATAGACGGCCAGATAGAGGGACAGGAGGAAAACCGCGCCATAGCCGAACCAGTGGGGCATCGCGTCCTGGAAGGTGAAGGCGTGGGCGATCCAGTTGAGGCCCAGGGTGAAATGGCCGACGCCGAACAGCCAGCCGCGCATGAAGGCGCTGCGGCGGTCGGGGGCCTGTTCGATCAGGACGATGAGCAGCGCGAAGCAGGCCAGGGTGAGCGGCCAGAGGTTCAGCGGTTCGAAGCCCGTGGCCGCCAGGCATCCGGCGAGCAGGGCGGCGAGTTTCGGCACGCGGGACGGAATCTGCCTCATGCCGCCGCCGGTCAGTGCAGCGTGGCCATGGTGGCGTTGCTGCACTTGTCGCTTTTCTCCCCGCCGCCCGACAGGGCCGAGGCCGCGATGAAACCGCCGACCAGCAGCACCAGGAAGGCGGCGGACAGCAGGCCGAGATATTTCTCGATGAACGCCTTGATCGGGCGGCCGAACTTCCAGAAGAGGAAGCCCACCAGCATGAACTGGAAGGCGCGGCTGAGCACGCTGGCCCAGAGGAAGGTGAAGAGCGACAGGCCGATGAAGCCCGCCGTGATGGTGATGAGCTTGAAGGGGATCGGCGTCGCGCCCTTGATCAGGATGATCTCTGCCCCGTAATCGCGCAGATAGCAGGCGGCGACGGGGAATTTGGCGGCAAGGCCAAGGGCGTGCAATATCTGTTGCCCGACCGTTTCATAGAGGAAATGGCCGATGGCATAGCCGAACAGGCCGCCCAGCACCGAGGCGATGGTGCATATCAGGCCGAAGCGGATCGCGCGTTCAGGGCGGGCAAGGCACATCAGGCCCAGCAGCGGGTGCGGGGGGATGGGGAAGAAGCTGCTTTCCATGAAGCTGATGACGAAGAGCCAGCGTTCGGCGTGGGCGTGGGCGGCTTTCGCCAGCGTCCATTGGTAGAGCTTTGTGAGCATCGGGTTGAGGCCCTAGCCGAACTGCTTTCGGGCCGCCAGTGCTTTTGCCAGGACGATCATCTGCTGCGGCGGATCGAGCAAGACGGGATAGGGGCGCCGTTCCCCGGTGGGTTCATAGCCGCGTCGCTGATAATATTGGATGAGCTTGTGATGGGTGGAGATCACGGTCATTTCCATCCGCCGGGTGCCGAAGTCGGTGGCGGCGAGCTGTTCGGCGGCCGTGATGAGGCGATGGCCAAGGCCATCGGACTGAAGTGCCGGATCGACGCAGAGCAGGCCGAGATAGGCGCGGCCGTCGCCCCGGTCGGAGATCTGGACGCAGCCGGCGGGCGCGCCGTCCGGTCCCGATGCGATGAGCAGCCGTTCGGCGGGATCGGCGAGGATGTCCGCCAGTGCGGGCAGGCTGGTGCGTGGGCTGGCGGGTGGCGCGGACTGGACGGCCCAGCTTTCGCTGGCGGTGTCGCCGCGATAGGCACGCTCTATCACCGGGTGCAGGCGCGGGAGGTCGGACAGGGTGGCGAGGCGGATGGGCATGGCGCGCTGTAGCGCGGCGGCGATGGAAGCGACAGGGGTCTGAAGGCGGTGAGGTTTGAGAGCGGCGGCGTTTGAAAGCGACGGGGGCTTGAAAGCCATGGCAGGACTGCACTAGCTATGTGGCCTGTAGGAGATACGCATATGTTAGGCATGGGAACGGGCGCCTGCCCCTTTGATTTCAACACTGATCCGGCGACCTTCAAGGTCGGCGATTCGGTCAGCTACCGGGTGACGGGCAGCCTGGAGGGCATGCCCTTTGCCGGCGTGCTGCTGGAGGTGCATGAGGATCATGTCGTGTTGACCTCCGACCCGGAAGACAAGGCGAGCCGGATGCGGGCGACCCGGGAAAGTCGTCCTGTCGTCCGGGAGGAGGACATCTGTTGACGCCACGGCGTTGACGGCGCGGCGGCGTCTGGGCATGACCCCCTTCTGAGTCCGGCCCGGCGCACCGAGTGAAATTGACCTTGTCCCTTCCTTCCCAATGGCGCGAGCGCGGCGGCGGATTGCTGCTGGCTCTGCTGTTCAATGCGCTGCTGCTGCTGGCGTTGCTGACGCTGGCGCCCGATCCGGTGATCCGGTTGCCCGACCTGCGCAATCCGGTGACGTTCGAGATGGCGCCCGCGCCCAAGGCGGAGAAGGCGCAGAGCAAGGCGAAGAAGAGCGAGAAGAAGAAGAGCGAGAAGAAGAAGAGCGAGAAGAAGAAGCAGGAGAAACCGGCACAGCGGCAGGTGCAGCCAGTGGTCAGGCCCAACCGTCCGGTGGTGAAGCCGGTCGAGCAGCCGCCTTCTCCATTGCCCTTCCTGGTGATGGACAGCCAGCAGCTGGCGTCCGCCGACATCGGCAAGATGGCGAAGAAGGGCGCGGCGGACGGAGCGACTGGCCCGGGCAACAGCGCGGCCGTGGCCGGGCCGGGCGAAGGGCCGGGCGGCGTGCAATTGTTCGACGCCGAATGGTACCGCCGGCCGAATCATGCGGAACTGGCTGGCTACCTTCCCGTCAATGCGCCGGCCAGTGGATGGGGCCTGGTCGCGTGCAAGACGGTGGATCATTATCATGTCGAAAACTGCCAGGCGCTGGGCGAATCGCCCCAAGGGTCGGGCTTTGCCAAGGCGGTTCGGCTGGCGGCGTGGCAATTTCTGGTGTTGCCGCCGCGGGTCAACGGCAAGGTGATGGTGGGAAGCTGGGTGCGGATCAGGATCGACTATACGCGCAGCGTGGCGGGCGCGGACGATGCGGGGCGGTGAGTTGGCTGCGCTGATTTAACCTATATGGAACATTTTTCTTGACATCGTAACGCTGTTCTGGCACATAAGTCGATATTGGGAAAATGTGAGTCGCCGGAGAGGCGCTGAAGGGCTGGTCCTTGCGGGGCCGGCCCTTTTGCTTTGCATGCGGGGGATTGGCTGTGGCGGACGGAGAAGGGAAGAGAAGCCGGTTCGGCGGTCGGGCCGATGCGCCCGAGCGGGTGCTGGCGCTGGAAAATGGGCCGCAGGGCGCGCTGGGCGTCGCGCCGCAGATGCGGGCGGTGCGGAAGAATGGCTGGACGCCCGCACTGCGGCAGAAGTTCCTGGAGACGCTGGCGCTCACCTGCAACGTCAGCGAGGCGGCGCGGGTCGTCGGACGGAATTTGTCGACGGTCTATTATCTCAAGCGGCGCGATCCGGCCTTTGCGCGGGCGTGGAAGCAGGCGCTGAGCATCGGACATGAGGAGTTGAGGGCGCTGATGCTGCGGCAGGCGCTGTTCGGCATCGAGGATGAGGAGATCGTGCTGGACGCGGAAGGGGCGGTCAAGAGCCGGAAGATCAGGCGCGGGCATCCGCACATGATCCAGGCGCTGCTGTTCAGGGCGCATGAGAAGGAGGTGGAGGAGATGCAGCGGCTGGAGAGCGTGGAGCGGCCGGATGGCGATGATGCGGTGGCGCGGTTGCGGGTGGCGCTGGATGAGGTGCGGAAGCGGAGTGGGGGATAGGGGGATTTCGGGGTGGTTTGACGACGGGCGGCTTATGTGCCGATAATGCAACAGATAATATTGCAGTAGGGGAGCATTCATGAGCGTGGCTGTTGGATTGCTCGTTGCGGCTTTGGCCGCCAACCCTGACAGATGGATAGACGAACATGGCCCTGCCAGCGCCAAGACAGTGATCGGGGAGTGTCTTACAGAGGCCAACCGCCCACTCTCTGATCCCTTGGTATGCGTGCGCCGCGCCTTAGATACCTGTGAAAATGAGCATGGAACCTATCAGAGAGCGATGAACGATTGTGCGACATTCTCGCGTTTGGCGTGGGAAGCTCGGCGCGCGGCGGTTGCGAAGCAGCTTATGACCGCGCAACAGGTTTCCACGAACTTTCATTCGCCAGACCGGCTCGTTGCTCTGTTGGCCGAGAGTGAAAAGCACTGGGATGCTTGGAATAGCCCTGACTGTGAAATGCAGGCAGCGTTAAGCGAGGGCGGCACTTTCCACCGCTTCGCTCGCGATATGTGCCTTTCGGACCACGCGGCCTACCGCACCCTCGAACTTGAGGCGCTGGCCGAAGACTGGGGAAAGATTTTCAATGTTGATGGTTATGACTGGCCAGGCTGAATGTCCGCAAATGGTCGTTTCCAGCCATGCCTTCAGGGGGCGTAGCGGAGGTGGATCAGGGGGTAGGGGCGGCCCTGGCTGTCCTGGTCGGAGCGGCCGGTGCGGGCGAAGCGCATGGCTTCGTAGAAGCCGATCGCCTGGGCATTCTGTTCGTTGACGTCGGTGGTGAGCGTGGGGTGGAGCGATAGGGCGTGGTCGACCAGGCGGCGGCCGACGCCCTGGCCGCGCCATGCGGGATCGATGAACAGCGCCTCCATATGTGTGCCGTCGATCAGCATGAAGCCGATGGCGTGATCGTCCGGGTCGGTGGCGAGCCAGGCGGGGGCATGGGGCAGGAAGGCGGCGACCTCCGCCTCTATCGCGACGCGGTCTGACGGCGTCAGGAAATCATGGGTCGCGTCGACGGCCTTGCGCCAGATGTCGAGCAGGCGGGCGCCATCGGCGGTGCGGGCGGGGCGGATCGAACTCATGGCGGCCATATAGGGGCGGGGCGCGGGTCGGCCAAATCCGGGCCGGGAGAAAATCGATGAATGGAGGCGGTGCATGGCTCTTTCGGATTTCGAGCGGCTGGCGCATCTGCCGGAGGGCGCGCGCGAGCGGGTGCTGGCGGGGCTGAGCGCGGCGGCGGCCGATGCGCTGGCGCATGACTGGCGCTGGCTGGCGCGGCCGGAGCAACTGGCGCCCGAAGGGGACTGGCGCATCTGGCTGATGATGGCGGGACGCGGGTTCGGCAAGACGCGGGCCGGGGCGGAATGGGTGCGCGGCATTGCGGAGAGCGACCCGTCGGCGCGGATCGCGCTGGTCGGGGCGACGCTGGGCGAGGCGCGCGCGGTGATGGTGGAGGGGGCGTCGGGCCTGTTGTCCATCGCGCCCTGGTGGAACCGGCCGGCCTTCGCGCCGGCGCTGCGCAAGCTGGTCTGGCCCAATGGCGCGGTCGCGACGCTTTATGGCGCGGCGGAGGCGGAGAGCCTGCGCGGGCCGCAGTTCAGCCATGGCTGGGCCGACGAGATCGCCAAATGGGCGGGCGGCGAGGCCGTCTGGGACAATCTGATGATGGGGATGCGGTTGGGCGCGGCGCCGCGCGTGCTGGCGACGACGACGCCGCGGCCCGTCGCCCTGCTGCGGGGACTGGTGGCGCGCAGCGGCGTCGACGTGGCCGTGACGCGGGGGCGGACGGCGGACAATGTCGCGCATCTGGCCGAAGGGTTCCTCGCGGCGATGGAGCGCGGCTATGGCGGCACGCGGCTGGGGCGGCAGGAACTGGACGGCGAACTGATCGAGGAGATCGAGGGCGCATTGTGGCGCCGGGACCTGCTGGAGCGGTGCCGGGTGGCGCATGTGCGTGGCGCGCTGGCGCGGGTGGTGGTGGCGGTCGATCCGCCCGCCTCCGCCCATGGAGATGCCTGCGGGATCGTGGTGGTCGGGCTGGGCGAGGACCGGCGGGCCTATGTGATTGCCGATGCGACCGTGGAGGGGGCGACGCCCGAGGGCTGGGCGCGAGCGGCGGCGGCGGCGGCGCTGTTGCATGGCGCGGACCGGGTGGTGGCCGAGGCCAATAATGGCGGCGCGATGGTGGAGAGCGTGCTGCGCGCGGCCGAGGCCGGGCTGCCCGTGCGGCTGGTGCATGCGAGTCGGGGCAAGGTGGCGCGGGCAGAGCCGGTGGCGGCGTTGTACGAGGCCGGGCGGGTGGCGCATCGCGGGAGCTTTCCGGAGCTGGAGGACCAGATGTGCGGGATGATGCTGGGCGGTGGATATGAGGGGCCGGGGCGATCGCCGGATCGCGCGGATGCACTGGTCTGGGGCCTGACGGAGTTGATGCTGGGGCGGCGCGGGGATGCGCGGGTGCGGGGGATTTAGGGGAAGCCGGGTTCCTTCCTGTTCCTGCCTTCGCAGGAGCACGGAACGGCGCGGGGACAGGCTCTGTTGCGGTGGCGGAATGAGGGAACAAGAGTGCGGGGGTCTGCGTAGTCCTTTCGTGTGATTTGCAAGGAGATCGGGTCATGAGATTGGCCAAATGGACGATGGCTGCCGCGGGGCTGGCGCTGGTGGGCTCGCCGGTGCTGGCGGCTTCGCTGAACAGCAAGGAGCGGGCGCGGGTGGCGCGGGCCGCGCCGCGGGACCGGGATGATGTGCGCTATTGCCTGCTCCAGGCCAAGAAGGGGCGGGACAAGGGCACGGTGATCGGCGCGGCGGGTGGCGCGGGCGTGGGCGCGCTGGCCGGTGGCAGCCTGGGCGAGTCCCTGCTGGCCGGTGCGGCGGGCGCCGTGGCGGGCCGCGTGATCGGCAAGAGCGAAGGGACGAATTCGGCCTGCGACCGGGTCCTGGCGCGTAATCCCTGAGGATGTCGGGGGCGGGACAGCCCCCATATAGCTTTCGGTAGGCGGCTGGGCGTCGTCGACCTTCACTATCCTCCCCCCGGGTTCCGGAGGGAGGATTTTTTGTGGGTGCATCTAATGAAATTTTTCGGAGTGAAGGCGGCGCGCGGCGGGGCGCGGCCGGTGTTGGCGCGTGCCTGGGGTTCGGGCGGGGTCGCGCTGGGCGAATGGCCGGCCAGCTATGAGCAGCAGGTGCGCGCCGGGGTGGTCGGCAATCCGGTGGCGCAGCGCGCCCTGCGGCTGGTGGCGGAGGGGGCGGGCGGGACAGTGCCGGTCGTCGGCGGCGTCGCGGAGGATGTCCGGGGGCGGGTGAAGGCGCTGGTGACGCGCTGTTCCTCCGGCCAGTCGCTGGTCGAGACGGTGGCGAGCCACCTGCTGCTGCACGGCAACGCCTATGTCCAGATCATCCTGGGCGCGGACGGGATGCCGAGCGAACTCTATGCACTGCGGCCCGAACGGGTGAGCGTGGAGGCGGATGCGCGGGGCTGGCCGGCGGCCTATCTGTATCGCGTCGGCGAAAGCGTGACGCGCCTGTCGCCGGAGGATAGCGCCGGACGGACCGGGATCGTGCATCTGAAGGCGCTGCATCCGCTGGACGATCATTACGGGCTGGGCTGCGTCGGCGCGGCGGCCGGGGCGGTGGCGATCCACAATGCGGCGACGGTGTGGAACAAGGCGCTGCTGGACAATGCGGCGCGGCCTTCGGGAGCGATGGTCTATGATCCGGGTGACGGATCGGTGATGAGCCCCGAACAGTTCGAGCGGGTCAAGCGGGAGATGGAGATGGCCTTTTCCGGCGCGGCCAATGCCGGGCGGCCGATGCTGCTGGAGGGCGGGCTGGACTGGAAGGCGATGAGCCTGACGCCCGCCGAGATGGATTTCGTCGGGCTGAAGGCGGCGGCGGCGCGGGAGATCGCGCTCGCCTTTGGCGTGCCGCCGATGCTGATGGGACTGCCGGGGGACAATAGCTACGCCAATTATCGCGAGGCCAACCGGGCGCTGTGGCGGCAGACGATCCTGCCGCTGCTGGCGAAGATCTGGGGCGGGCTGGCGCAGGGGTTGCAGGGCTGGTGGCCGGCGCTGTGCCTGAGCGCCGACCTGGATGCGGTGCCCGCGCTGTACGAGGAGCGCGGCGCGCTGTGGGACCGGGTGGCGGCGGCGGACTTCCTGTCGGCGGAGGAGAAGAAGGCGATGCTGGGCATGGGTTGAGGCGGCGGGTGTGGAGTCAAGGGATGAAACATGATGGAGAGATGCTGGCGCGGCTGGTGGCGCAGGCCGAGGTGCAGCCGGTGGGGATGGACATGCTGATGATCCGGGCGCTGATCGAGGAGGCGAGCGAATTGGGCGCCGGGCGGGCGCTGGCGCGGCTGGGGCTGGCGGATCGCGGGGCCGAGGCGGATGTGCGGGAATTGCGCGAACTGCTGGGTGCCTGGCGCGACGCGAAGAAGGCGGCGCGCGGCGCCGTGGTCGCATGGGTCGTGCGGATCGTGACGGCGCTGATGCTGCTGGGGATGGCGGTGAAGATGGGATTGCTGGGGCTGGGGCATGAGTGACGTCCGGTTTGCTGGCTATGCGGCGGTGTTCGACCGGGTGGATCGGGGCGGTGACGTGGTGAGGGCGGGGGCCTTTGCCGGGGTGGCGGCAGGGATGCCGCTGCTGTGGCAGCACCGGCCGGGCGAGGTGATCGGGACGGTGGAGAAGGTCGAGGAGGACCGCCACGGATTGCGCGTGATCGGTCGGGTGTCGGCACGGACCGCCGCTGGGCGGGAGGCGGCGCGGGCGTTGCGGGAGAAGGCGGTGGACGGCTTGTCCTTTGGCTATCGGGTGCGGGAGGCGCGGGGGAAAGCGCCGCGTGAACTGCTGGAACTGGAGGTGGTGGAGGTCAGTGTCGTGACCCATCCGATGCAGGATCGGGCGAGGGTGATCGCGGTGGAGTGAGGCGTTAAGAGATTGAGACTAGGCCTTGTTCCGGCAGAAAAGGAGATCGGCATGGACAAGGGTGGGGCAAAACGCGGTGGTAGATGGCTGGCCGTCTTCTTTGCCTCGCTATTGGTATTGCCGCTTGGCTTTTGTGGTTATGTGAAGTGGCGCGAGCCGCGAAGCATGCTGCCGGCCGAGGTCCAATGGTCGGAGGTGCTGGCGTTCAACTCCACCTTCGGCTTGCGGGAAGGCTGCTCCTTCGGCGTCTATCGCTTGTCCGACAACGCCCGTTTTGCATTGTTGCGCGGCGGTAAATTGCCCGGAGGCTGGCGGCCTAGCCCGCTCGCCCTTATTGATGACCAGCATGCCGCTCTGGCGCCTTTGGGCAGACAGATCACCTTGCATGCCGATAGCGCGGTGACTTGCGCGTCAGACACGGCACGCCGCTTTCGCCTGGTGGAAGGGTATGAGGACGCGATGCGGGAAAAGGGCAACTGGGTCCGAATAATCAATGGTGGCGAGGCGCTGGTGCTGGTCGCGCCCCGGCGGGGGTTGATTTGGTATTTGAATTTCGGGTGAGGCAGTCGCCCTCATCCAACTTCGCCTAGGCGGCTGGGTCGCCAAGGTTTCGTATCCTTTTCCCGCTGGGAGAAGGAAGTGTTCGGGCGGTCCGGTTGGGCCGCCCTTTTTCGTGGGAGTGGTGGATGACGGATCAGTTGGAAGCGAGCTTTGACGCGGTGGTGCAGGGTGAACGCATTGCGGGACTGGAGAGCGAGGTGGCGGCGCTGAAGGGGGCCCTGCTGATGCAGCAGCGGCCGGCGCTGGATGGCGTCAAGGGCGGGGCGGTCGATCCGCAGCGCGGCGCCTTTGTCGAGAGATATGTGCGGCAGGGGCTGGAGGCCGGAGTCGAGCTGAAGAGCTTTTCCGGGGCGTCGGGCGCGGCGGGCGGCTATGCGGTGCCGCGGGAGATCGACCAGATCATCGGGGCGACGCTGAAGGCGATTTCGCCCATTCGTTCGATCGCCAATGTCGTGCGGACCGGGACGGCGGGCTATCGCAAGCTGGTGACGGCCGGCGGCATCGTGTCGGGCTGGGCCAGCGAGACGGGCGCGCGGGCGGAGACGGCGACGCCGAGCTTCAACGAGATCGTGCCCCCTTCGGGCGAGCTTTACGCCAATCCGGCGGCGAGCCAGGCGATGCTGGACGATGCGCAGTTCGATGTCGAAAGCTGGCTGGCGGGCGAGATCGCCCGCGAGTTCGCGGCGGCGGAGGGCGCGGCCTTCGTCAACGGCAATGGGACGAACAAGCCCAAGGGCTTCCTGACCTATACGACCACCAATGAGGTGGACAGCGTGCGGGCCTTCGGGTCGCTGCAATATGTGGCGTCGGGCGCGTCGGGCGCCTTTGCCGCGTCGGGGCAGGACAAGCTGATCGACCTGGTGCAGGCGTTGCGCGCGCCCTATCGCCAGGGGGCCTGTTTCGTGATGAATTCGGCGACGCTGTCGGTCATTCGCAAGATGAAGACCAGTGACGGCGCGTTCATCTGGCAGCCTTCCCTGGCTGTGGGACAACCGGCGACCCTGCTGGGCTATCCGGTGGTCGAGGCGGAGGACATGCCGGATATCGCGGCCGGTTCGCTGTCGATCGCGTTCGGCAATTTCCAGGCGGGCTATGTGATTTCCGAACGCAGCGAGACGAGCATCCTGCGTGATCCGTTCAGCAACAAGCCGTTCGTGCATTTCTATGCGGTGAAGCGGATCGGCGGCGCCGTGGCCAATTCGGAAGCGATCAAGCTGATGAAGTTTTCTGCGTCCTGATCATCCCTCATCCGACTTCGCCTGACCGTTCGGAGCCGGTCGAAGGAGGGTAAGGCTTCATGTCCTTCTTCCGCCAGGGGAGAGGGGCAGACTGGGGGCGTCCTGCGGGGCGTCCCCTTTTTCTTTGGAGGGGCGATGCTGGGGGATCTCAAGGCCTGGTTGCGGATCGGGTCGAACGATGAGGATGAGGTGCTGGAGCGGCTGCTGGCGGGGGCTTGCGGGCTTTGCGAGCAGTTTATCGGGCAGTGGCTGGTGGTGCGCGAGGCGGCGGAGACGATCGCGGCCGACGGGAGTTGGCAGAGGCTGCTGGAGCGGCCGGTGGTGGCGATCGAGGGGGCGGAGGCGGCGGGCGTGGCTTTGGCGCCGGAGGCCTATGCCTTCGACATTGATGCGTCGGGCGATGGATGGGTGCGGGCGCGGCTGGTCGATGGGCCGGGCAAGGTCACGATACGCTATCGGGCGGGACTGGCGGCCGATGAGGCGGCGCTGCCCGAAGCGATCCGCCAGGGGATCGTCCGGCTGGCGGCGGAGCATTTCGCGGCGCGCGGCGGCGATGTGGCGACGCCGCCCGCCGTGGTGAGCGCGCTGTGGCGGCCATGGCGACGGATGCGGCTGGCATGAAGGCGGGGCTGAGGGCGCTGGTCGAAGTGCGGCTGGAGGCGCGGCGTCAGGGGATTGCCGCCGCCCTCGCGGCCTCCGGGATCGAGGCGCGGGTCGAGGGCGAGGCCGTGCGCCTGTCCGGGCGCGGGCTGAAGGATCGGTGGATGGGCGACCTGGCGCTGCGGGAAGCGGGCCGGCATTGGGGAGGGGGACGGCGATGAGCGCGGAAGTGGCGGTGCGTGCGGCCGTGGTGGCGGCCCTGCGCGGGGATGCAGTGCTGATGGCGGGGTTGAACGGGCTGTTCGACGGCGCGCCGGCGCGGGCGAGCGCGCCCTATGGCGTTGTGGGGGACTGCATCGCGCTGGATTGGGGCGCGAAGGATGTGGAGGGACGGGAACTGACGATGACGGTCAGCCTGTTCGATGCGGGGGAGGCGCCGTCGCGGCTGGGCGGCCTGCTGGGGCGGGTCGACGCGGTGATGCGGGCAGTGGGGCCGGTGGAGGGCTGGCAGGTCATCGCCGCGCGGCTGCTGCGCTCTCGCATGGGGCGGACGGCCGGGCGGGACGGGTGGCAGGCCCTGGTGGATTATCGGGTGCGGGTGGTGCGGCTGTAGCCGATAGGCCCGCCAGCGTTGCGGGGGAGGACCGGGCGGGCGACGGGTCCCCGCTTTCGCGGGGACGACGGTGAAGCGCGGGCTTAGACGCCCGGCTTCGAATAGTCTTCATATTCTCCGACGATCTTGTCCCGATATTCGCTGATCTGGTCGTCGGCGTCCGATTGGGCGTCCTTTTCCGACATGCCGCTGGATTTGTCGTCGGCGACAATGGCGGTGCGGAAGGCGGTTTCCTTGGCGCCGCATTCGCTCTTCAGCGTGGCCTGGAAATCGGCAAGCGACAGCTTCTTGTCGATGGCGGGCTGGATCTGTTTCGACAGGCACTGGGAATAGTCCTTGCGGCCGGTGCCGACATCGACGCCGCCCTGCGGAGCGGCGGCCAGCAACAGCATCAGGGGGGCAGTGACGAACATAGGGGCCTCTCTCCAAATCCCGAATCTTGCACGGTTTATCTTAGAGGAGAATGCGCCATGGGCGTGGAAAAAGGAAGCGCGTTTCTGTTGAAAATAGGGGATGGGGGCGCGCCTGCGGCCTATGCGACCGTGGCGGGGATGCGGACCACGCAACTGTCCGTCAATGGCGAGGCGGTGAATGTCACGCACAAGGAATCGGGCGGCTGGCGCGAGCTGCTGTCCGGCGCGGGCGTGCGATCCGTCAGCGTGTCGGCGGCGGGCATATTCACAGGATCCGCGGCGGAGGTGCGGCTGCGCAACCATGCGCTGGCCGGGACAATCGAGGATTATGAGCTGAGCTTCGAAAGCGGCGAGAAGATGCGCGGGCGCTTCCTGGTGACGCGGCTCGATTATGCCGGGGATTATAATGGGGAGCGCAACTATGCGCTGGGCCTGGAGAGTTCCGGGCCGGTGGTGTCGCTGTGAGCGCGCCCAATGGCGCAAGGGGCGAGGCCGCGCTGGAACTGGGCGGGGAGCGCCTGGTCCTGCGGCCCAGCTTCGCGGCCCTGGTGGCGGCCGAGGAGGAATTGGGACCGCTGTTCGCGCTGGTGGAGCGGGCCGCCGATGGGAAGCTGTCGCTCGCCGAGATGGCGGGGCTGTTCTGGCATTGTCTGGTGGAGCCGCCGGCGGGGCTGACGCGCGATGCGCTGGGCGAGGCGATCGTGGCGGTCGGGCTGGCGAAGCTGACGCCTGTCCTGCGGGGAATATTGGCACAGATTTTGGGGGGACGATGAGCTTTTTCAAAATGGCGGCGCGACTGGCAGGTGTCGCGGGGTGGTTGCTGGGCTGGCGGCCGGACGAGTTCTGGCGGGCGACGCCGGCCGAGCTGGAGAGCGTGTTGCGCGCGGCGCGCGGAGATGAGGAGGAGGCGCGCGGCGGGATGGACCGGGCGGAGCTGGAAAGGCTGCGGGCCGCGATGCCGGACGAAGGCATGTCGGGCGCCGGGAGCATAGCGCCGGAAAGGGGGAGCCGACCTTCCGCTTGAAACGAGGGGAAGCTCGGCCGGGCTGAGCTCCCGCCTGCGCAGGAGCGCATTGCGGTTCAGGATGAATTTGGGGGGTGGGATGGACGAGGAAATCGACAATCTGGTCGTGCGGGTGCGGGCGGATACGCAGGGTTTTGCGCGGGATGTGGAGGCCATGCGAGGGGCGCTGGAGGGGCCCTTGGCCACGGGCGCGGAGCGAGCCGGACGGCGGATCGAACAGGGCTTGCTGCGGGCCCTGCGCACCGGGGCGTTCGGGTTTCAGGAATTGAAGGCGGTCGCGCTGCGCATGCTGGATGATATTGCCGCCGGCGCCCTGCGGGCCGGGGTGAACAGCATTGGTGGCGACGGCGGGCTGATCGGGCTGGCCGCGTCGGCGCTGGGTCTGCCGGGGCGGGCGACCGGCGGGCCGGTGGCGCCGGGGCGGGCCTATGTCGTGGGGGAGCGGGGACCCGAGGTCTTCGTGCCGACGATGAGCGGGCAGGTCGTTGCCAATGGCGGGCCAAATGGCGGGCAGGGCGGCGGAAGCGTCCGGGACGTGCGGGTTTCCATTGCGGTTCAGGGGCAGGGTGCCGACAGCGCCCGATTGCTGGCGCGCAGCGCGCGGCAGGTGGCGCGCGCGGTGAGGGGAGCGATAAACGGATGAATGCCTTGGGCTATTGGCTGGCGGATGCGCGGCGGGGGCAGGAAACGCGGTTCATGAAGCGTTTTGCACCGACGCACTGGACCGTCAATTTTCCCCGGCCGATGATGGCCAGCGTGGTGACGACCGCGCCCGATGCGCTGCGGGTGGATGCGGTCTTCTACGGATCGGGCGATCTGGCCGGGCTGATCTGGGAAGCGGAGGACAGGTGGAGCCATGCTCTGCTCGCCTATGACACGGATCGGGATTTTCGCGACTGCGTGTTGTGCTTTCGCTGGCGCAGTGGGGGGCTGCGGCGGCTGGACCAGACGCATGGGCCGACGCTGACGATCGAGGGGAGGGATGCGGCGGGCCATGCGCGGGCCTGGTATGTGCGCTTGTGGAACTATGCGAGCGGCGGGCCGGAAGATGCTGTCGTCACGCTGGATTTTTCCGCGATCAGGAGCGGATTCCTGCCGAGTGAGGGGGAAGAGGTGTGGGCGGGCGATGTGGACAGGATGTTCCTCTCGCTCGCGGCGCCAACCTATGATGCGGGGAGCACGCCGTTCGCGGCCGGGGTCGAGGGATGGTGCGAGCTTTCGGACATGCGCTGCGAGGGCGCCGGATCGGTGCTGCGCGTGGGCGACGTGGTGCTGCCCGAACATGGGCTGTCGATGGCGACCGGCTATGACGACTGCTTCAACCAGACGCCGGAGCGGATCGTCGCATCGATCCATGCATTGGGTTATCGCGGGGACATCAACCATTATGTCGGGATGAGCCATTATTTCCGGCTCGAACCCCTGGGCGGCGGACTTTATATCAGCCTGGCCGGGGGCGTGCTGAATGCGCCCTGCGCGGCCTGGCATGCGGATTTCGCGCGGCAGGCGAAGGCATTCGGGCTGGGGATGATCTGGTCGCTCTCCTATGAGCTGTTCGACGCGCATTGCTGGAATGACTGGAAGCAGAGGGCGGAGGATGGCACGCCCGCACTGACGGGCTGGTCGCCGCCTTCGACGTTGCTCTCCCCGGCGCATGATGGCGCGATGAGCTATTTGCGGATGGTAGCCGGGGCCTTTGTTTCCATTGGCTTGGCGGCTGGTATTCCGATCGGCTTTCAGGTGGGTGAGCCCTGGTGGTGGGTGATGCCTGCGGATGGGCGCATCTGCCTGTATGACGATGCGGCGCGGACGGCCTTTGGCGGGGCATTGGTGTCGATCCCGGACGTGCGGGGCGCGCTGAGCGGCGGGCAGAAGGCGTTGCTTGACCGGGCGGGCGAAGTGCTGGCGGCCTCCACGGCGGCGCTCTGCGCCTGGGTGAAGGGAGTGGCGCCGGGGGCGGTGACGCATCTGCTGGCCTATCTGCCGACCGTGCTCGATCCGCTGGCGCCGGAAGCCAAGCGGGCGAACATGCCCTTGGGCTGGGCGTCCCCCGCCTTCGATGTGTTGCAACTGGAAGATTATGACTGGGTGACGCAGGGGCGCGAGCGGCTGACGGCGCGGGGTGTCGAACTGGCGGTGGAGCGGCTGGGCTATCCGGTCGAGGCGCAGCATTATCTTTCAGGCTTCGTGCTGCGCGGCGAGGACGTCGCGCAATGGCGCGAGATCGCGGCGGCGGCGGATGCGGCGGTGCGGCGCGGGACGGCGGCGACCTTCATCTGGGCGCTGCCGCAGGCGGCGCGGGATGGCTTTACCTGCTTCAGATTATCTGGGGAGAAAGAAATGCAAGCCTTTGATGATGTGTCTTTTCCTCTGGCGATCGGGCGGGAGGCGAGCGTGGCGCCCGCCTTTTCGACGCAGGTCGTGGAGAGCGTTTCGGGGCATGAGCGGCGCAGCAGCGACTGGGCCGATGCGCGATTGTCCTTCGATGCCGGGCCGGGCGTGCGGTCGGAGGCGGACATGGCGGCGCTGATCGCCTTCTTCCGGGCGCGGCGGGGGGCGGCGCGGGGGTTCCGCTTCACCGATCCCTATGACGATCGCAGTTGCGGCATGGGGGAAGCGCCGGGGCCGTTGGACCAGCGCCTTGGACTGGGCGACGGGGTGCGGACGGCGTTCCCGTTGCAGCGCTTCTACGGCGCCGGCGAAGAGGCGCAGGTGCGGCGGATCACGCGGCCGGTGGCGGGAACCATCAGGGTCGCGGTGAATGGCGCCGAGATGGTGGGCGGCTGGAGCCATGCCGGGTTGGGAATGATCGCCTTTGACGCTGCGCCTGCGGAGGGTGCGGTGCTGACCGCCGGTTTCCGCTTCGATGTGCCGGTGCGCTTTGCCGAGGACCGGCTGGACATCAATCGGGCGACCTTCGCGGCGGGCGAGGCGCCTTCGGTGCCGTTGGTGGAGATCAGGGAATGAGCGGAACGGAGGCTTTGGAGAAACCGCTGGCGACATTGGCCTTTTGCTGGCGGATCGAGCGGCGGGACGGGGTGACGATCGGATTGACGAGCCATGATCGCGATCTGGAGATCGGGCATATGCTCTATCGGGCGGCGCCGGGGATGACGCCGTCCGCCGTGCGGAGCGGGATTGGCTTCGATGGCGCGGACAGCGATGTCGAAGGCGCGCTGGTCGCGGATGCGATCAGCGAGGCGGATCTGGCGGCCGGGCGCTGGGACGGCGCCGGGCTGGAGTTGCGGCTGACCGAGTGGGAGAAGCCGGGCGATGTCTGGCTGCTGCTGGCGCGCGGCGAGATCGGCGCGGTGAAGCGCAAGGCGGGGGCCTTTACGGCGGAGTTGGTGGGCGCGATGGCGGCGCTGAAGGCCTCTGTCGCGCCGTCCACATCGCCCGATTGCCGGGCAATGCTGGGAGACAGGCAATGTCGCGTCGATCTGGCCGGGCGGCGGCGGGTGGTCATTGTCGGCGCGGTCGAGGATGCGGTGGCGAGCGTCGCCGGGCTGGAGCCGGGGGCCTATGCCTTCGGGACGTTGCGCTGGCTGACCGGAGCCAATGGCGGGATAGTGCAGGGGGTGATCGACAATGGCGCCGGCGATGTGAGCCTGGCCGATCCGCCGCCATTTGCGGTGGAGGCGGGGGCGCTGGCCTTGCTGACCGAGGGGTGCGACCGGCAGCTTGCGACGTGCATCGGCCGGTTCGGCAATGCGGTGAATTTTCGCGGGGAGCCTTATCTGCCGGGGACGGATTTGCTGACCCGCTATCCGGGAGCCGCATGAGCGGCGCGGTGGCGGAGGCCAGGGCGCTGGTGGGCGTGCCGTTCCGGCTGCATGGGCGGTCGCCCGAGCGCGGGCTGGATTGCGTGGGGCTGGCGGCGCTGGTCCTGCGGCGGGCGGCGCCGGAGGGATATGGGCTGCGATCGGGGGATGAGGGCCGGGCGTCGGAATGGTTGCGGGCGGCGGGATTGCGGCGGGTCGAGGCGGCGCGCGAGGGCGATCTGGCGCTGGTGCGGCCGGGGCCCCTGCAACTGCATCTGATGATCGTGGTGCCGGGCGGGCATGTCCATGCCCATGCGGGCGTGGGGCGCGTGGTGGAGATGCCGGGGCCTTCACCCTGGCCGGTGATCGGTTACTGGCGGGCGGAATAGGAGTATCTATCTATGGCGACGATCGTGTTGACCGCCCTTGGCACGGCCATTGGCGGGCCGCTGGGCGGTGCCATTGGCGGGCTGATCGGCAATGCGTTCGACCATGCCGTGCTGTTCAAGCCCAAGGGCGTGGAGGGCCGGCGGCTGAACGAGATCCAGGTGCAGACGTCGACCTATGGATCGCAGGTGCCCAAGCTGTTCGGAATGCTGCGGGTGGCGGGAACGGTGATCTGGGCCACCGACCTCAAGGAGGCGCGGCACAGGAGCGGCGGGGGCAAGGGGCGGCCCAGCGTCACGAACTACAGCTATTCGGCCAGCTTTGCCGTGGCTCTGTCGGCGCGGTCGGTCCGGTCGGTGCGACGGATATGGGCGGACGGCAACCTGCTGCGCGGCGCGGCCGGGGACTTCAAGACGGAGCTGGGAGCTTTCCGGCTGCATGAGGGAGGAGAGGATCAGCCGGTCGACCCCCTGATCGCGGCGGTGCAGGGATTGGCGGCGACGCCGGGGCATCGGGGGATTGCCTATGCCGTGTTCGAGGATCTGGCGCTGGCGGATTATGGCAATCGCATCCCCTCCCTAACCTTCGAGGTGGAGGCGGACGAGGGTCCGGTCGCAATTGCCGATCTGGCGGCCGAACTGAGCGGGCGAATATTGACGGGCGAGGGGCTGGGTACGGTGGCCGGCATGGCGGCGAGTGGCGCGGACGTGGGCGACGCGCTGGCGCCGCTGGTGGAGGCGTTCGACCTGTCCCTGCTCGCAGAAGAGGCCGGACTGCGCCTGCGGACTGCACCGGCCGAGGGCGCCGCGCCAATCGGGTCCGACGATCTGTGCCGGTCGGTCAATGGACGGGCGCTGGACGGCTTCGAACATTCGGGCGGCGCGGCCGACAGCGTGCCGGCGACCCTGTCGGTCCGCTATCATGATCCGGCACGCGACTATCAGGCAGGCGTCCAGCGCATCGGCAGGCCGGGTCCGGGACGGCTGGAGCAGGGAATGGACCTGCCCATGGTGCTGTCCGGCGAGGAGGCGCGGTTGCTGGCGGCGCGGAAGCTGGGAGCGGCCTGGGCCGGCCGATCGACGATGACGCTGCGCTGCGGCTGGGACGCGCTGTGCCATGCGCCGGGCGACGTCGTTGCGGTGGAGGGCGTGGCGGGCCGTTGGCAGATCGAGGAGCGGGAGTGGGAAGGCATGGCAGTGCGTCTGGCGCTGCGACGCTTGCCGGGCGCGGCGGCGGCAATTCCAGCGGGCGCATCGTCGGGCGCGGTGGTGCGGCAGGCTGACAGGCCACATGGACCGACCAGGCTGATGCTGGCGGACCTGCCCATGATCAGGGAAGGGGCGGCGACGGCCCCCCTCCTCATGGCGGCGGCGAGTGGTGGAGAGGGTTGGCGCGGCGCGGCGCTGTTCCTGATGGGTGCGACCGGGGAGGCTTCGCCCGCCGGGCGGACGGCGGGTCGTGCCGTGATGGGGTGGACGGACAATGGCTTGCCCGCGGGCAGCGCGACGATGATCGACCAGGTCAACGCTCTCTTGGTGACCCTGTTGTCGGGGGACATGGAATTGAGTGGAGCGGACGAAGTGGCGCTGGGGATGGGCCGCAATCTGTGCCTGGTCGGGCAGGAGCTGGTCCAGTTCAGCCATGTGGTGCAGACCGGCGAGGCCAGCTTTCGGCTGGAAGGATTGCGGCGCGGCTTGTTCGGCACCGAATGGGCCATGGCATCGCATGAAGAGGGTGAGGCTTTCCTGTTGCTGGAGGAGGACCGGTTGGTCGACCTTGCCTCCCATGGCGCCGGGGCGGATATTGGCGGCAGCCTGCGCATGGCGGCGATCGGCGTGGGCGACAGCGAACCGGCCGAGGCGCTGTTGACGATAAGAGGCGAGGCGGTGATGCCGCCTTCTCCGGTGCATGTGACGGCGCGTGCCGACGGGGCCGGAGGCTGGATCATCGGCTGGACGAGGCGCAGCAGGAATGGATGGCGCTGGACGAATGGCGCCGACGTCCCGCTGGGCGAGGATCGCGAAAGCTATGAACTGCGGCTGTTTGCAGGGGCGATGGAAGTGCGCAGGATCATCACCGACCACTCGCCCTGGGCCTATGACGCCGCTGCGGTGACCGAGGATATGGCGCATCCCGGCGAGCTGGCCTGCGAGATCCGGCAGATCGGCACCTATGCGCCGGGCAGGGCGGCGCGGATCGTCCTGGCTGGCTGATCATGGCCTTCCGAAAGAAAAGGACAATTATATCATGACGATGGATTCGACATGCCGTTGGGCCTTGCCCCAACTTTTTGCCGGGCAGGCGCAGAAGGAGTTGTTTCACAACGAGGCCTTGGCCCGGATCGACATGCTGCTGCATGGGGCGGCGGAAAGCGCGGACCTGGACGAACCGCCTGTGGCGCCGACGGCGGGTGCCTGCTGGATCGTGGCGGTCGGCGCGGTCGGCGCCTGGGAAGGCCAGGACGGCGCCGTGGCTGGCTGGACCGAAGGGGGCTGGCGTTTTGCCGCTCCGCGGGCTGGCCTGTCCTTGTGGGTCGCGGATAGGGGGCACGTCATGCTGCATGACGGCGTGAACTGGCGGGATAGCGCTGTGCAGGCGGATGGGATCCATATTGGCGGTACAAAAGTGGTCGGCGCGGCCGGGGCGGCGATCGCCAGTCCCACAGGGGGCGCGACGGTCGATGCGGAGGCGCGCTCGGCGCTGATCGCAATATTGGGAGCGTTGCGGGAACATGGCCTGATCGCAACGTGAGCGGGTGGCGACTTTCAGTGTGTCTGCCTGATGCCGCAACTGCTGTTCGAGATGAGATTTGAGGGGTCGTCAAGCGAGCTAACTGCGTTATATTTGCAACAGTTTTGCCAATTGTGGACTTGCCATGAAACTTTCTAGCCGATACAGGGTTTAAGCAGTCCTTCGTGACACTTTTGAAAGGGGAATTCAGATGCGGAAGCTTGCCCTCGCGGCTGTGCTTGCGACAAGCGCCTTGGCCACCCCGGCCCTGGCGCGTGACAACAGCTGGTATATTGGTGCAGATGCCGGTGTTGTCCTCGTCGAAGATCAGGACATTACCTTCACCCCCGGTAATGGTGGTGCCGCCAGCAACACGGTTGCCGGCGTCGATTACCACAAGGGTTTTGATGTCGATGGCAACATCGGTTATGACTTCGGTGGTTTCCGTCTGGAAGCAGAAGCGGCGTACAAGCGCGCTCTGGTCGACCTCGACAAGAGCGGCTTCGGTGGTTCGGCTTCGGCTCTGTCGTTCATGCTGAACGGTTTGCTGGACTTCGGTCCCGATGATGGCCTTCAGGGCTTCGTCGGCGGCGGTGTCGGCGTTTCGCGCGGCAAGCTCGCCAACGATCTGGTCAATGATTCCGACACCGGCTTCGCCTGGCAGGCGATTGCTGGCGTTCGTTACCCGCTGACCAATCATGTCGACGTCTCGCTGAAGTATCGCTTCTTCAACCAGGACGATATCAAGCTGATCCCGGCCTACACCACCGTCGGTGGCCCCGCCGGTTCGTCGGTTGACACCAAGCTGCGCACCCACAGCGTGCTGCTGGGTCTGACCTATAACTTCGGTGGTGAACCGGCTGCTCCGCCGCCTCCGCCGCCGCCCCCGCCGCCGCCCCCCCCGCCCCCGCCGCCCCCGCCGCCGCCGGTTGCGGAGTGCAGCCCTGGACCGTACATCGTCTTCTTCGAATGGGACAAGTCGGACATCACGCCTGATGCCGCCACCATTCTGGACAATGCGGTTTCGGCCTACAGCAATTGCGGTAGCGCCCAGGTCATGCTGGCGGGCTATGCGGACCGTTCGGGTTCGGCCTCGTACAACGTCGGCCTGTCGCAGCGTCGCGCTGACTCGGTCAAGGCCTACATGGCTTCGAAGGGTATCCCTGACGGCGTGATGACCACCCAGGCGTTCGGTGAATCGAACCCCCGCGTGGAAACGGCCGACGGCGTTCGCGAACTGCAGAACCGTCGCGTGGAAATCACCTACGGTCCGGGTTCGGGTCAGTAAGATTTCCGTCCTTCGGGACTGAAGAAAAGAGGGGCCGGTCGCAAGACTGGCCCCTTTTTTATGCCTCCGGTACTGGCAAATCCTGTCAATTGTCGCGCGGCTCATGAAACGCGTTGCTGGAGCCGAGCGCGGCGGCAATGGCGGCGACGAGTTGCGCCGAGCGCCGGCTTTCCTGCCAGTGCAGAAACATCCGGTTCAGCAGTTCGAGATGACGCTTATCGGACGGAAAGACGGTGACATTTCGGATCACTCAGGCAACAAAAGACCGTTATGCTGCGTTCGCCTGGCAGCATCCTTCTTGGAGTTGTTCATCATGAAAATTGCCGCAATTCTTCTGGCATCCCCCTTGCTTGCCATCGCATCGGGCTGTGCTGCCGCATCGTCGGAAACGGCGACCGCCGGTGATGCCGCTGCGCCGGTGGCGCGTGCAAAGCTGCTGGCTGGCGATGGAACGTCACGGGGTGATGCGGTGGTGACGCAGGCCACCGATGGCTTGCATGTTCTGGTGCGCGCGCAAGGTCTGACGCCGGGCATGCATGCCGTGCATATCCATGGCACTGGCGTGTGCATGCCACCGGATTTCGCCAGCGCTGGCGGGCACTGGAACCCGACCGGGCACAAGCATGGCAAGGACAACCCGGCCGGAATGCATATGGGCGACATGCCGAACATGATCGCCGGCGCTGACGGTTCAGGGGAAATGGAATATGTCATCGCCGGCGCAACCATCCATGGAGGCGCCACGCCGCTGCTGGACGCGGATGGCGCGGCCATAGTGATCCATGCGCAGGCCGACGACAATAAAACCGACCCGGCTGGGAATGCGGGCGGCCGAGTTGCGTGCGGCATATTGTCGGGGGGCAATTCGTGAATGGCGCGATCGCGGCGTAGCCTGAGCTAGCATCTTCCCTCAGGGCTCGCCCGTTTCCGCCCGATAGCGTTCGATCAGATGATAGGTCGAACCGCTTTCGCTGAGGTGGCTCTCATAGAGGGCAAATTCGCTCACGGTGAATGGGGTGCTGGAAAGGCCGGCATGAAGCGCCATGAAGGCGTCCAAGGGGCCTGCCGTTCGCCCAAAGCGGGCGAGCGTGACATGGGGGAAATAGCTGCGATCGTCCGGGGAAAGACCGGCCGTGACGCAGGCGCGGTCGACCTTCCGGTGAAGTTGCGCCAGGGAATCGTGCGGCTTCACGCCTGCCCAGAGCGTGTGGACATGGCCCTTGTGCTCGAAGCAGCCTGCGCCGGACAAGGCGAGCTGGAAGGGGGAAAAGCGGATTTCGTCCAGCGCATCGGCCAGATCATTGGCCTGATGGCGATTGACCTCTCCCACGAAACGCAGGGTGATATGCAATTGGTCGTCATCCTGCCAGCGCGCTCCCCTGATTCCGCTCATCAGGGCGAGGAGTGCGGCACGGACGCCGGCGGGTGGGCGCAGGGCGACGAACAAGCGGTGCATCGCATTTCTATAGTAGCTTTTCGGGCATAAGTCAGATTGCGCTCGCGGCTTGAATTGGGAACGGGATGAGCCGATAATAGGGAAACCGGCCGCATGGATGCCGGTGAAGGAGAATATCTCATGGCCAATTGGTCCGATCCCCGTTCCGACATTGCGGGTTTTGGCGGCACGACCGTGGCGCGGGGGGAGGCGTATGACGCTGGCCTGCGCAGCTATATGCTGTCGGTTTACAATTATATGGCGAGCGGCGTGTTGTTGACCGGCGTTGTCGCCATGCTGTTCGCCTCCAGCGGGCTTGCCTATCAGATCCTGGCTGGGCCCGGCATCCTGAAGTATATCATCATGTTCGCGCCGTTGCTGTTCGTGATGACGATGAGCTTCGGCATCAATCGCCTGTCGACCTTCGCGATGCAGGCGATGTTCTGGGCCTATGCCGCGGTGATGGGCCTGTCGCTCTCCTACATCCTGCTCGTCTATACCGGAACGTCGGTTGCGCAGACTTTCTTCGCGACGGCGGCCGCCTTTGCTGGCCTCAGCCTCTGGGGCTATACGACCAAGCGCGATCTTTCGGGCTTCGGCACCTTCCTTATCATGGGTGTGGTCGGCCTGCTGGTCGCCAGCCTCATCAACCTGTTCCTGAAATCGAGCGCGATGAATCTGGTGATCAGCTTTATCGGCGTGCTCCTTTTCGCCGGGTTGACGGCTTACGACACGCAAAAGATCAAGAGCATCTATGCCTATGTCGCCGGGACGGACATGATGGGCAAGTCGGTGGTGATGGGGGCGTTGAACCTCTATCTCGACTTCATCAACATGTTCCTTTTCCTGCTTCGCTTCATGGGCAATCAGCGCAACTGAGGCAGGCCTGCCGAAAACATCATGGCCCGGTGGAGTGATCCGCCGGGCCTTTTTATTCAGGAGGGCTTCTGCATTTTCGCGATCAGCGCATTGTCGAGTTCCTTCTGCCGCTTGTAGGCCGGACGTTCGCGCAGGCGCCCGGCATAAGCCTCAAAGGCGGGGCGACTGGGTATCGAACCGAAGCTGAGGCCCCAATCGATCTGCGAGCCCACATAGACGTCTGCCGCAGTGAACCGATCGCCGCAAATCCATGTCTGTCCCGAGACGGCGCCTTCCAGGGTGTCGATCGCATGATCGAAGCTGCCATAGCCCGCCATCCGGTCCCGGCCTTCGGGGACGACAAAGCCCAGGGCCTTGTTGGTGACGGCTGCCTCCACGGGGCCGGCGGCGAAGAAAAGCCAGCGATAATAGTCGGCGCGACTGTCGGTGGAAGGCGCAAGGCCGGCGTCAGGAAAGGCATCGGCGAGATAGGCGCATATCGCCGCGCATTCGGTCACGACCTTCCCCGCGTGCACGACTGTCGGAACCTTGCCCATCGGGTTGATCGCCAGATAATCGGCGGATTTCATGCCGCTTTCGAAATCCAGAATGACCATGTCATAGGGTTGTCCCACTTCCTCCAGCATCCAGCGGGCGATCTGCCCACGCGACATCGGATTGGTGTACAGCGTGATTGCATTCGGCATTGTGACTCTCCTGCATTGGCGCGGGGATATTTGGTCCAGATTGACCATCATCCGCAAGTTCTGCCGCGGCAGGCCGAATGGGCGGGTGCGGCGAGATTGTCCGGACCGGATCGGCTTGGACGCCGTGCGGATCTTCCTGAATGCATCGTACGGAAGGGGGATCGGCTTTCCGTTCAAAAATGATGAGGGCGACCCTCATGGGCCGCCCTCATCATTTCATCGATGCTTTCGTTCGCTTATTTCGCCTGTTCCGCGGGCTTCGACTTGCCACCCCTCTTGCCCTTTTTGGGGGCGGCGGGGGTGATCTCGAACGCGAGGGCATCGTCCTTCATACGGACATGGACCTCGCCGCCATGCACCAGCTTGCCGAACAGCAGTTCCTCGGCCAGCGGCTGCTTGATCTTTTCCTGCATCAGGCGGCCCATCGGACGGGCGCCGTAGAGCTTGTCATAGCCCTTCTTGGTGAGCCATGCCTTGGCATCGTCGTCCAGCGTGATGTGGACGTCGCGATCCGCCAGTTGCAGTTCGAGTTGCAGCACGAACTTGTCGATGACCCGCGCCACGATTTCCGGCGGCAGATAGCCGAAGGGCACGATGGCATCGAGGCGGTTGCGGAATTCCGGGGTGAAGAGCTTCTTCACCGCGTCCTCCTGAACATCCTCGCGGGTCAGTTCGCCAAAGCCGATACTTTCCTTCGCCATGTCCGACGCACCGGCATTGGTGGTCATGATGAGGATGGTGTTGCGGAAATCCACCGTCTTGCCGTGATGGTCGGTCAGGCGGCCATTGTCCATCACCTGCAACAGGATGTTGAACAGGTCCGGATGTGCCTTTTCGATCTCGTCCAGCAGCAGGACGCTGTGCGGGTTCTGGTCGACCGCATCGGTCAGCAGGCCGCCCTGGTCATAGCCGACATAGCCCGGAGGCGCGCCGATCAGGCGGCTGACCGAGTGACGTTCCATATATTCCGACATGTCGAAGCGCTGGAGCGGAATGCCGAGCAGACTGGCGAGCTGCCGCGCGACCTCCGTCTTGCCGACGCCGGTGGGGCCGGAGAAGAGATAGTTGCCGATCGGCTTGTCGGGATCGCGCAGGCCCGCCCGCGACAGCTTGATCGCGGAGGACAGCACCTCGATCGCCCGGTTCTGACCGAAGACGACGCGCTTCAAATCCGTGTCGAGCGTTTCCAGGACCGACTTGTCGTCGGCGGACACGGTCTTGGGAGGGATGCGCGCCATGGTCGCGATGACCTGCTCGATCTCCTTGGGCGTGATCGTCTTCTTGCGCTTCGACGGCACCACCAGCATCTGCATCGCGCCGACTTCGTCGATCACGTCGATCGCCTTGTCCGGCAGCTTGCGGTCATTGATGTAGCGCGCCGACAGTTCCACCGCCGCCTTGATCGCATCGGGCGTGTACTTGACGTTGTGATGCTCCTCGAAGGCACTGCGCAGCCCGGCGAGAATCTTGATCGTGTCGTCGATGGTCGGTTCGTTGACGTCGATCTTCTGGAACCGGCGCAGCAGGGCGCGGTCCTTCTCGAAATGGTTGCGGAACTCCTTGTAGGTGGTCGATCCGATGCAGCGGATTGTGCCGCCGGACAGGGCGGGCTTCAGCAGGTTTGACGCGTCCATCGCGCCGCCGCTGGTTGCGCCCGCGCCGATGACGGTATGGATCTCATCGATGAAGAGGACCGCGTGCGGCATCTTCTCAAGTTCGGTGACGACCGCCTTCAACCGCTCCTCGAAATCGCCGCGATAGCGGGTGCCCGCCAGCAGCGCGCCCATGTCGAGCGAGTAGATGACCGCTTCCTTGAGCACGTCGGGAACCTCGCCCTCGACGATCTTGCGCGCCAGGCCCTCCGCGATGGCGGTTTTACCGACGCCCGGATCGCCCACATAGAGCGGGTTGTTCTTCGACCGGCGGCACAGGATCTGGATCGTCCGGTCGACTTCGGCGCTGCGGCCGATCAGCGGGTCAACCTTGCCCCGCGTCGCCTTCTCATTGAGGTTGACCGTGAACTGCTCCAAGGCACTATCCTTCTTGCCCTTGCTGTCCTGCGCCTTCTTTTCCTCTTCCTGAGCGCCCTTGGTTTCGCGCTGCTCAGGAGCGGCAGTACCCTTGCCCACGCCGTGGCTGATGTAGCTGACGGCATCCAGGCGGCTCATGTCCTGCTGCTGGAGGAAATAGACGGCATAGCTCTCCCGCTCGGAAAAAAGCGCGACGAGCACATTGGCTCCCGTGACTTCATCCTTGCCGGAAGACTGGACATGCAGGATCGCGCGCTGGACGACCCGCTGGAAGCCGCTGGTGGGGGAGGGGTCGCTTGCCCCTTCCACCTTCAGGCTGTCGAGTTCGGTGTCCAGATATTGCGTCACCGCATCGGACAATTCGCCAAGCTCCACGCCGCAGGCCTGCATCACCTTCGACGCATGTTCATCGTCGATCAGCGCGAGCAGCAGATGCTCCAGCGTCGCATATTCGTGACGACGCTCCGAAGCGTGGGTCAACGCATTATGCAGGGTGGTTTCAAGGGCGGGTGCGAAAGATGGCATGTCTTTTATACTCCTGGCCCCCAATGAGGGGCTGTCTTGCACCATATGTCGGCATTGCTCGACGGCGGATCAAGATGGGCATCTTGACCACCGGAATTGCCAGACTGCCCGTACCCGGTAAAACTCCCGATGGAGTCGCGCAGGGCGGGGCGGAGGTTCATCGCTTGAATAACGCCTCGGCGCTTGCTTTGTGGTTAACGGCGCTTTCAATCTTGGACCGGGTTCGGGCGATTTCGCCCTCCAGCGCGGCGACGCGCGCTTCGAGTTCGGCAACGGACAATGGACCCAGGTCCTGTCGGAGCAGCTGGGCCAGAGGATCATCGGCCTTTCGGGGCAGATCGCCTTCCATGTCCATGAACCGCAATGTTGACCCTGCGGGCCAGTCTGTCAATAAGGCCTGTATTCCGCCCGTCGATTTAGGTGCGGTGCAACATCTGCCGCGAGGGGCGCAATGGCGATAGAGGGCGCAATGCCGGGTGACGTGCCGAATGAAATGACGGCGATCGGCATCGCGGCTCCCGGAGGGCCGGAGGCTCTGGTGCCGCAGCGGCGGCCGGTTCCCGTGCCCGGACCTGACGAGGTGTTGATCAAGGTGGTCGCCGCTGGCGTCAACCGGCCGGATGTCATGCAGCGGCAGGGCAAATATCCGCCCCCGCCCGGCGCGTCGGACATTCCGGGACTGGAAGTGGCCGGCACGATCGTCGCCGCGGGTGGCAGCGCGGAATTGTTGATCGGCCGGCGCGTCTGCGCGCTTCTGCCGGGTGGTGGCTATGCCGAATATGCCTTGGCGCCCGCGGGCCAATGCCTGCCGGTGCCGGAGGATTATGATCTGGTCGAGGCCGCAGCCCTGCCGGAAACGCTGTTCACCGTCTGGAGCAACCTGTTCGAGCGCGCCTATGTGGTGGAAGGCGATGTGGTCCTGGTCCATGGCGGCACGAGCGGAATCGGCACCATGGCGATCTCGCTCTGCAAGCTGTTCGACATCGGCATCATCGTGACCTGCGGGAGCGACGCGAAATGCGAGCAGGCGAAGGCCTGGGGCGCGGATCACGCGATCAACTATCGCAGCCAGGATTTCGTCGAGGAAGTGAAGCGGATCACCGGCGGGCAGGGCGTGCAGGCGGTTCTGGACATGGTCGGCGGGGATTATCTGCCGCGCAACATCCAGTGCCTGGCGGAAGATGGACGACATGTGTCCATCGCGGCGATGAGCGGGCCCAGCGCGGAGGTCTTCATCCCCGCGATCATGAGCAGGCGGCTCACGCTGACGGGTTCGACGCTGCGTCCGCGCTCGGTGGCTTTCAAGAGCCTGGTTGCGGATGAACTGATGCGGGTGGTGTGGGCCTTTGTCGAACAGGGCAGGCTGCGGCCGGCAATGGATATACGTTTTCCGCTGGCGGAGGCCGCCGCTGCGCATGCCCGGATGGATGCGGGCGATCATTTCGGCAAGATCGTGCTGACGGTCTGAGGTGACGAAGATGTCCACTCCAGGGGGTGGAAAGTGGCTCATGGCGCGCATCGCTTGACGGGCATGATCGGCCGGAATCGTAGCATTTCCGTCATATTCGGTGCGGAGTTGTAACATAGGGCGGCTATGGATTCGCTCCTGAGGGAAACAGCTCAGGGGTTGCATCATGAATGCCATCACGCGCCTGCCTTTTCTGGCGGAGTTGGACGATGGCGCCGACGACAATTTCGCCATCCCCGAGCGGGAAGGAAAACGTCGCCGCTATCGCACGATCTGGATTTCGGACATTCACCTGGGCACTCGGGGCTGCAATGCGAGGATGCTGATCGACTTCCTGGACAGCGTCGACAGCGACACCATGTACCTGGTGGGCGACATCATCGACGGCTGGCGGCTGAAGCGGCGCTTCTACTGGCCGGCTGCGCATAATGACGTGGTCTGGCGGGTGATGAAGCGGGCCAAGCGGGGCACGCGCGTCATCTACATTCCCGGCAATCATGACGAGATGTTCCGCCAGTTCACCGGCCTCAGCTTCGGCGGCGTGGAGATCCGGCGCAAGGCGCTTCATGAAACCGCGGACGGCCGCAAGCTGCTGGTGCTGCACGGTGACGAGTTCGATACCATCATGCTGGCGCATCGCTGGCTCGCCTTTGTCGGCGACGCCGCCTACACCATGTTGATGCGCGTCAACGTGGTGGTGAACGCTGTGCGTCAACGCATGGGGCTGCCCTATTGGTCGCTCAGCAAGATGGCCAAGCACAAGGTCAAGAACGCCGTCGAGTTCATCTCCCGCTTCGAGGAGGTCGTGGCGCATGAAGCGGGTTCCCGCGGCGTCGACGGGGTCGTCTGCGGACATATCCACAATGCCGAAATCCGCGAGATCGCCGGCATCCAATATTATAATGACGGCGATTGGGTGGAAGGTTGCACAGCCCTGGTGGAGCATTTCGACGGGCGCATGGAGGTGCTGCACTGGGCGGATGAGATTGCCGGGCGCACCGCCGACGAACCCTCCCGGATCGCGGCGTGACCGGGGAAGGGACGATGCGTCCGTCCCCGATGCGGATCATCATCGTGACCGACGCCTGGGCTCCGCAGGTGAATGGCGTCGTCCGCACGCTCCATACCATGCAGGCGGAACTGGAGAAGATGGGACATGAGGTGAAGATGATCTCGCCCGATCTCTTCGGATCCATCCCCTGTCCGACCTATCCGGAGATCCGGCTGGCCTTTGCGCGCTCAAGCGTGGTCGGGCAGATGATATCGGCTTTCCGTCCGGATGCGATCCATCTGGCGACCGAAGGGCCGCTTTGCCTGGCGGCGCGGCGCTGGTGCCTGCGCAGCGGCATTCGCTTCACCACTGCCTATCACACGCATTTTCCGGACTATGTGGCGCAGCGCACTGGCCTGCCCGCGGGGTGGTTCTGGCGCTACATCCGCTGGTTCCATGGACCGGCGGAGGCCGTGCTCGTGTCGACCCGATCGGTGCGGCAGCAGTTGCGCGCCCATGGGCTGCCGCAGGTCCGCGCCTGGGGCAGGGGGGTGGACCTGACCGCCTTCACGCCCGAAGCGGCACCGCCCGCCATCTTTGCCGATCTGCCGCGACCCATCCAGCTCTATGTCGGTCGTGTCGCGGTCGAGAAGAATCTGGAGGCCTTCCTCGCCAGCGATCATCCCGGCACGCAGGTGGTCGTGGGGGACGGGCCCGCCCGCGCCACGCTGCAGAGGGCCTATCCTCAGGCGCATTTCCTGGGACCGATGTTCGGTGCCGAGCTGGCTGGCGCTTATGCCGGCGCCGACGTCTTCGTCTTTCCCAGCCGCACCGACACCTTCGGCCTCGTCATGATCGAGGCGCTCGCCTGCGGCACGCCGGTCGCCGCCTATCCCGTAACCGGCCCTGTCGACATCGTCACTCCCGAAACCGGCGCCTTGTCGGACAGGCTGGAGCAGGCCATTGCCGCAGCGCTTGTCTGCGACCGTCAGGCTTGCGCCGCCTATGGCCGAAGCTTCAGCTGGGAACGCAGCGCGCAGGAATTCCTGACCGGCCTTCATAATATCGATCCCCAGATGCTCGACAGCGCGGCCTGACGCTTTTCCTTGCCCGACAGGGCTGGATGCACTATCTCAGGTCGGGCGTGGCCGCCCTGCTTGGGCGGCCCTTGTTGTTTTTAGTGCCGGAGAATTCCCGTGTCCCAGCCTCTCATGCCCCATGCGACAGCCAGCTGGCTGGTCGACAATACCGCGCTGAGCTTCGACCAGATTGCGGAGTTTTGCGGGCTGCATATCCTGGAAGTGCAGGCGATCGCCGACGATACCGCCGGCACCAAATATACGGGCCGCGATCCGGTGCGCGCCCATGAAATCACGATGGAGGAAATCCACAAGGGCGAAACCAATCCGGACTATCGCCTGAAGATGCTGAAGGGTCCGGAGCCCGTCCGCCGCACCAAGGGGCCGCGCTACACGCCGGTCAGCAAGCGTCAGGACAAGCCGGACGGCATCGCCTGGATCCTGCGCAACCATCCCGAAATCTCTGACGGGGCCATTGGCAAGCTGATCGGTACCACGCGCACCACCATCGCCGCGATCCGCGACCGCACGCACTGGAACATTTCCAACATCGTGCCCAAGGATCCGGTGACGCTGGGCCTGTGTTCGCAGCGGGAACTGGACGCGCTGGTGTCCAAGGCCGCGAAGAAGGCCGGCATCGAAGCCCCGACCGATTCGCGCCTGGACGGCGATCGCGAGGCGCTGATCAACGAACTGCGCCGCGAGCGCGAAGATGCCACCCGGCGCGCGGAAGAGGCGCTGAAGAGTGAGGCCGACCTGATTTCGGGCGCCGCCAAAATCCTCGACCCGTTCAGCGACAACAAGGGCCACGTTTGATGCCGTAACGTCAATCCGCCTGGTGCGGAGCGACGAGGGCAGCGGCTGGAAAGAGGGCCACGCCTTGGCAGAGTGCGTGGCCCTTTTGCCGTGCTTTACGCTTGCGTAAAGGGAAGGTGTAACTTACACCATGTACACATGGAGAGCAGCGAAAAAATCTGGGAAACCCGCTATAATCATCCCTCTGCCTGGGAGCAGACCTTTCCGCCCTTGTCGATGGTAGAGATGGTGGCGAACAGCGCCGCGGCCAATCCGCAGGCGGTGATGATCGACTTCATGGGCCGCAAGACGAGCTATGGCGAAATGCTCCACAGCATCCGGCGAGTGGCCCGCGGATTGCAGGACTTGGGCATTCGAAAGGGCGATCGCGTCGGCCTGTTCCTGCCCAACGTCCCCCATTATGTCGCGGCCTATTATGGCGCGATGATGGCCGGTGCCACGGTCGTCAACTATTCCCCTCTCTACACCGCCACGGAACTGGAGCACCAGGTCGAGGATAGCGGCACCAGGATTCTTTTCACCCTGTCGGCCAGCGCACTGCTGCCTACGGCGTTGGAGGTGCTGGACAACAGCAGTCTGGAACGGCTGGTCGTGGGCTGCGTGGCGGAGGCCCTGCCGCCCGCCAAATCGGTGCTGTTTCGCCTGTTCAAGCGCAAGGAGACCGCAACGGTCCCGCACGATCCGCGCATCACCCATTATGCCGACCTGCTGCGCCATGGCGAAGACCCCGCGCCTGTCGCGATCGATCCGGAGCAGGATATCGCCCTGCTGCAATATACTGGCGGCACGACCGGACGGCCCAAGGGCGCGATGCTGACTCATCAGAACCTGACCGCCAATGCGCGGCAGGTCCGCCTGATCGATCCTCATCCTGAAGCGCCCGATCGCATATTGGCTGTGCTGCCCTTCTTCCACGTCTTCGCCAACACATGCGTGCTGAACCGCACGGTGCTGAACGGCGGCGAGATGGTGATGCTGCCCCGGTTCGACGGCACGCAGGTATTGGCTGCGCTGCAGCGGACGAAGGCGACCTCGCTGCCTGGCGTGCCGACCATGTACCAGGCGCTGCTCGATCATCCCGCCACGCCCAATATCGACTTTTCCTCCCTGCGCCTGTGCATTTCCGGCGGCGCACCGTTGCCGCTGGAGGTCAAGCAGCGGTTCGAGGCGATGACAGGCTCGAAGCTGGTCGAGGGCTATGGCCTCACCGAAAGCAGCCCGGTCGTCTGCTCCAACCCCTATGAGGGGCTCAACAAATCAGGGACCGTGGGACAGCCGGTGCCCGGAACCCGCGTCAAGCTGGTCGACCGCGAAGATCCCACGCGCGCGCCGGCCGAAGGCGAACCGGGCGAGCTGGTCTTTGCCGGACCGCAGATCATGAAGGGCTATTGGCAACGACCCGATGCCGACAGGGAAGTGTTCGTCGACGGATGGCTGCGCACGGGCGATGTCGGGCTGATCGACGAGGATGGCTATGTGAAGATCGTCGACCGGCTGAAGGACATGATTGCCGTGGGCGGCTTCAAGGTTTTCCCCAGTGAGGTCGAGAAGGTTCTGTACCATCATCCGGCGGTCAAGGAGGCGCTGGTGATCGGCATTCCCGACCGTTATCGGGGGGAGTGCCCGAAGGCGTTCGTCACCCTGCAGGAGGGGGCGGAGATCGACGGTGCTGCACTCAGGGAATGGCTCAACCCGCAATTGGGAAAGCATGAGAAGGTGTGCGAGGTGGAAGTGCGCCTCAACCTGCCCAAGACGCTGGTGGGCAAGCTGTCCCGCAAGGAACTGGTGGCCGAGGAACGCGCGAAGGCCGAGGCAGCGATGCGGCAGACTGGAACAGCAGGCTGACCCTTCCTATCTTGGCGGCCAATTCAGGACAAGGACGCGCATATGGCCGAAGAGATCGCAACCCTCGCTGGCGGCTGCTTCTGGTGCACGGAGGCGGTGTATCAGAATCTGGAGGGGGTGAAGGCCGTGGAAAGCGGCTATATCGGTGGTGGGCTGCCCAATCCGACCTATGAACAGGTCTGTTCCGGTACGACCGGCCATGCCGAGGCGATCCGCATCACCTATGATCCGGCGGTGATCGGCTATGGCGACCTGCTGGACATTTTCTTCGCGACCCATGATCCGACGACCCTGAACCGCCAGGGCAACGACATCGGTACCCAATATCGCTCGGCGATCTTCCCCCATTCGCCCGAACAGGCGGCAGCGGCGAAGACCGGTATCGAGCGCGCGCAGGCGGATCAGGTCAATCCCGTCGTCACCGCGATCGAAGCCGACGCGCCCTGGTATCCGGCGGAGGATTATCATCAGAAATATTGGGAACGGGTGGGCGACCGGAACCCCTATTGCATGGCGGTGATCCCGCCCAAGCTGGCCAAGCTGCGCAAGGGTTTTGCCCAGCGGATCAAGGGTTGAACCGTTCGTCGCGCCCGGCTTGCTCTGACGGCCTGCATCTCTAAGCTGGCCGGAAAGGCAAGCCGGGGAAGAAAGATGAACAAGATCGGATCATGGATGGCGCCGGCGTTGTTGCTGTTCCTGCCGGGCTGCATTGCCCGGACGGCGGCGAATATCGTGACCGCGCCGGTACGGGCCGGCAGCCAGGTTGTCGACTGGAGCACGACCAGCCAGGAAGAGGCCGACCGCAATTACGGCCGCAAGATGCGCAAGCAGGAAGCGCGCGAAGCCCGTGAGCGGAAGAAGGAGGAAGAACGCCGTCGCCGGGAATGCCGCGACGCGGGTTATGACAATTGCGGGTGATGGCGTGAAGGAACCGGGCGCTCAGATCATATGATCAGGCCGCTGCCCGTCGCAGCCGGTCATTGATCGCGGCGCCGATCCCCTCATCGGGAATGGGCGCCACCGCGATCCGCTCCGCAGTGCTGGCATCAGCCATATGCAGCGCCGCGAACAGATGTGCTGCCGCCTCCCGCAGATCGGCGTCGGGACTGAGATTCACATGGCAGGGCATCAGGCCGAAGCCGATCAGATATTCATCCCTCTCCGCCTTCAGCGCATCGAGCCGGACCGGCTTGGAAGGCGCATAATGGCTTTCCAACTGTCCGGGCGCTTCGATCTTCGCCTTGCCCGCACCTGTCACCATGGGCAACCGGCTTGCCTGCTCCAGCATCGCCGCCGTGATCGGGCCAGGACGCAGCAGGCGCAGGCAGTCGCTTTCCGGCGCGACGATGGTCGACTCCAGTCCTTCGCTTGTCGGCCCTTCGTCCAGGATCATGCGGATCTTGCCGTTGAGGCTGGCCATCACATGTTCGGCCCGCGTCGGACTGATCGAGCCGCTGCGATTGGCGGATGGCGCGGCAAGCGGACGGCCGCTCTCCCGGATGAGTGCGCGCATCGCCGGATGGGCCGGAAGGCGCAGCGCGACGGTGGGCAGCCCCGCCATCACCAGCGGCGACAGCCCGGCATCCGGGCGCACGGGCAGGACCATGGTCAGGGCGCCGGGCCAGAAGCGATCGGCAAGCGCGTCCGCAACGGGCGAAAATTCCGCCAGGCGCCCGGCCATTTCCCGGTCCGCGACGTGCACGATCAGGGGATTGAAGCTGGGCCGTCCCTTCGCGGCGTAAATCGCAGCCACCGCATGGGAATCGGTCGCGTCGGCAGCCAGCCCATACACCGTCTCCGTCGGAACGGCGACGGGTTCGCCGGCCCGGATCAGCAAAGCCGCCTCGCGCAGCGCTTCGCTGCCATAGCGGCTTATGCGGGTGGAAAAGGCAGGATTTGGGATAGTCACGACCCCAGCGCTATAGGCCCCGATGTCAGCCAGTAAAAGGCCATTGCTACAGAAGAATGACATCGGCGCCGCGCTTGCCCGTGAAGGGGAGGGGCGCTAAGCGAAGGCACCATGAACGACGCCCTGCTGACCCGCATTGCCGAAGCGCTGGAACGGATCGCGCCGCCGCCCGCTTCTTCCGCCGATCTGGCATCCGCGCCCGCCTATGTGTGGAATGGGGCGACGATCCGTCCGGTGGAGGCGTTCGCACCGGTGGATTATGCGCTGCTGACCGGCATCGACGCGCAGAAGGAGGCGCTGCTGGAAAACAGCCGCCGCCATGCAGCCGGTCATGGGGCCCATGACGTGCTGCTGTGGGGTGCGCGAGGAACCGGCAAGTCGGCGGTCGTTGCTGCCGTCGTCGGTAAGCTCCAGGGGGAAGGGCAGGACATTGCCCTGCTGCAATGCGCGATAGACGAACTTGCCAGTCTGCCTCAGCTTTTCGTCCTGCTGCGCGACACGCAGCGGCCGTTCATCCTGTTCCTGGATGACCTTGGCTTCGATGAAAATGGCGTTGGCGATGCGCGCGCGCTCCGTTCGCTGCTTCAGGGGGGGACGGCCGCCCGTCCGGCCAATGTGCGCCTCTATGTCACGTCCAACCGTCGCCATATCGTGCCGCGCCATCTCTCGGAGCAGGACGATCCCGTCAATCCGCGCGACGTGGTCGACGACAAGATGGCGCTGTCGGATCGCTTCGGCCTGTCGCTGGGCTTTCACGCCATCGACCAGGATGCCTATGTCGCCATCGTCAGCGGCTATACAGGACGCCTTGGGCTGAGCTTCGACCCGAAGGAGGCGATCCAATGGGCCACCCAGCGCGGCAGCCGTTCCGGGCGCGTCGCCTGGCAATATGTGGTTGAGCTGGCGGGCCGTAACGGGATGAACATCTAGAGCGATTTCCAAGCGATCGGAACCGATCGCTGGTCAAGAAATCGCGGCGAACCAAGGAATCCAGAGCGCGAAAAGGGGGGGAGCCGGCTTTTCGCTTGTGACGACGCGACAATATGGCTCCGCCCGCTTAGCTGGCTGGCGTCACCCGCCATATGACGCCGCCGACATCGTCGCTCACCAGCAAGGCGCCCTTGGCGTCTGCCGTAACATCGACGGGCCGCCCATGCGCTTCGCCCTTTGTGCCCAGAAAGCCCGTCAGCACGTCGATGGGCTTGGCCTTGCCGACCTCGCCATTGTCGGCAAAGGGCACGAAAACCACCTTGTAACCCGCCGCGGGCTTGCGGTTCCAACTGCCGTGCAGCCCGACGAAGGCGCCGTTCGCATAGGGCGCGCCAAGGGTGATCTTGTCGGCAAAGCTGAGGCCGAGCGGCGCCACATGATTGCCCAGCGCATAGTCCGGCCGCTTGGTATATTCCCGAATTTCCGGCCGTTGCGGCTGGACGCGGCGGTCCTCGTAACCACCCCAATAATTCCACGGCCAGCCATAGAAGGCGCCGAATTCCACCCGCGTCAGATAGTCGGGCACAAGGTCGCTGCCCAGCATGTCACGTTCATTCACCACGCCCCAAAGCGCGCCGCTCTTCGGCTCGAAGGCCAGGCCCACCGGATTGCGCAGGCCTGCCGCGTAGATCCGATAAGCGCCCGTCTTCGGATTGACCTCCAGCACGGCGGCGCGATTGGCCTCCGTCTCCAGGTCATTTTCCCCGATATTGCTGTTGGAGCCCACGCCGACATAGAGCAGGCCCTGGGGACTGGCGACCAGGCTGCGCGTCCAGTGCATGTTGGGCGCCTGCGCTGGCAGGTTCAGGATCTTGCGCCCCTTGGCCGTGATCCTGGTATCGCCTTCCTTATAGGGAAAGGCCATCAGCGCGTCGGTATTGGCGACGTAGAGCGTGTCCCCGACCAGCGCCATACCATAGGGAGAGTTGAGCCCGGTGAGAAAGGCCGTCTTTGTTTCCGCCCGGCCGTCGCCGTCGGCATCGCGCAGCAGGGTGATGCGGTTGGCGGACGGTACGCCTGCGCCCGCCTTGTTCATCAGATAATTCATCACCCGGTTGACGATGCCGCTCGTCGGTCGTGCCGCGCTGTTGGTTTCCGCCACCAGCACGTCGCCATTGGACAGGCGCAGCATGGAGCGTGGATGATCCAGCCCGTCCGCAAAGCGATCGACGCTCAGGCCCTTTGCCGGAATCGGCTTCTCCCCACCTTTCCACGGGGCTGCATCCGCGACATTGATGGTCGGGATGAATTCGCTCCTCGGGCTGGTGAAGACCGGCTCCTTGCCGACGTCCGCACCAGCGGGAAGCTGTGCCGTGTCACCTTGCGCGAAGTAGAGGAAAAGGCCGGCGAAAACCACCAGAACAAGGATTGCGAGCGCGATCAGATGCTTCTTCATGGCCTATCGTTTATGCTGGCGCAGGGATGGTGGCAAGGCGCCCAGATGTCGGACGCGCCGCTATTTTCCCCTGTCCCAGAGCCAAAGCAGCACGGCGATGATGATGCCCAGCGCCGTGCCAGCCAGCAGGCCGATGCTCGGCTGGCCCAGCAGGCCGCCGACGATGGTGCCTCCCAAAATGGTGAGCGCCAGAATGGCGCCCGCGCCGATCGGTTCTTTTCTGGACTTGGTCATGCGCCGGTCCTTGCCACGCGCACGAGAGCATGGCCAGTGCTTTCCCCCTTGCGTCTTTTCAGGACAGGATCGTCCCGCCGCGGGATAGCTGTGCCACAGTGGGACTTGGCTAACCCGGCGTTCACCCTCGTCAACTGCGATGCGCCGTCAATGCCTGCGGCTGGCACGAAGATTGAAACGGGATCGTGACCGTCAGGGTGGGGACTTTGGGGGGCTTTGTCATGAACATGCCATATCTTTCGAATCGAAAGAGCTATGAGGACGCGGCTGAACTCATGTCGATGTTCGGCGACAATGCGGGCTATGAAGCGGCGGCGCGGGCGGACCGTAGCCGCGACCTCGGCAACCATATCCGATTCTGCCACTGGCGGCAGATCGAGCGACTGATCGTGCTGCTCACCCATGAAGGGGCGCTGGGCACGATCCATTGATCCCGGGCGGCGCGAGACTCGCCCCCGGCATGTCGGTAAAGCCTGACAGACGGGAACGAGGCGCCGCGCCGCAGGCCTAGAGGCGTAGTCCGGCCGTTTCCGGCAGACCTGCCAATATGTTCAGGTTCTGCACGGCGGCGCCGGCCGCGCCCTTGCCCAGATTGTCGAGCACCGCCACCAGCCTTGCCTGGCCGGCGGACGCATTGCCGAAGACGAACAGGGCCAGCCGGTCGGTCGCGCCGACATGCTCCAGCCTGACCTGCGTCATTGCCAGGCTGTCTTCCAGCGCTTCCACGCTGACGATCGGCGAGTCCGCATAAGCGGCCAAGAGCGCCTGATGCACGTCCACCAGCGAAGGCGCGCCCGGCAGGGCGCGCAACTGCAATGGCACTTCCACGATCATGCCGCGATAGGCGTTGGCGACAGCCGGCGCGAAGACGGGCGGGTGCTGCAGACCGGAATAGCGCAGCATTTCCGGCACATGCTTGTGTGCCAGGCCCAGCCCATAGGGGCGGAATGCGCTGGGCGAGCCTTCTGCGCCTTCATATTCGGCGATCATCGACTTGCCGCCGCCGGAATAGCCGGACGCGCCAGACACGCTCACTGGCCAGTCGGCGGGCAGCAGGCCGGCCAGCACCAGCGGCCTCACCAGCGCGAGGAAGCCGGTCGGCCAGCACCCCGGATTGGCGACGAAGCGGGAGGATGCCAGCTTTTCCCGGTGTCCCGGTTCCAGTTCGGCAAAGCCATAGGTCCAGCCATCCGCTACCCGGTGCGCGGTCGAGGCGTCGATCACCCGCGTCCGGTCATTGTCGATCAGCGCCACCGCTTCGCGCGCGGCGTCGTCGGGCAGGCAGAGGATGACGATGTCCGCCGCGTTCAGCGCGTCCCTGCGCGCGGCGGCATCCTTGCGCCTGTCATCGTCCAGGGTGATGATCGACAGCTCGGGACGCCCCGCCAGCCGTTCATTGATTTCCAGACCCGTTGTGCCGACGCCGCCGTCGACGAAAATCCGATAAGTCATGCGCCAATTCTCCGCCGCGCCGTCACGGGTTCCGGATGATCCGCCGCCAGCCGTTCCACGACATCGGCCAGGGGTTCGATCACCACGCTCATCCAATGGGCGTTGGCATGTATCATATTATGTTCGTCGGTCATGATGCCGACATGGCCAGGAAAGAAGATGAAGTCCCCTCGTCGAAGCGGAGCATCGGGGGCGAGGGGGGAGCCGATCCCCTCGCGCTGCAGGTCGGTGTCGCGGGGCGCCTTGATCCCGCACTGGCCCAGCGCCACCTGGACCAGGCCGGAGCAGTCGACGCCGCGATGCCCGCGTCCGCCCCAGACATAGGGCTGGCCCAGATAATATTCCGCGACCGCAACCCAGTCGCTTGCCGGCGCGTCCAGGGCGGCGGCATGGCGCCGATGTACGAAGCCTTCCGCGCAGGCGAAGAAGTCGCCCTGCGCTTCTGCTGCGAACTGGGCCCCGCGCGGCCAGTAATCGGCGATGGCCGACTTGATGTCAGGGGCGCTGAACAGCGGCGCCGTTCCCGTGATCACGCGGCTGTTGATCACTTCCCGTGCGTCCAGCGCCTCTCGCCGGACATAGCCGACATAGCCGTCATGTCCGCAAAAGCCCCAGGCCCATTCGGCTGTCATGTCCAGCGCATGGAAGCTTTCGCCGCGCAGCAATTCACTGACCGCCTGCGCCTTGGGCGTGTCGGACGCCAGCAGTGGCGTACCGGCGGCGACGCAGGTCAGCTCTACGGCGCGGGCATAATGGGCGGAAAACAGCACGCCCGCCAGCGCCAGATCGGCAAGGTCGCCGCGCGCGGCATGGATACGCGTATCCAGTTTGACCGACCGGCCGTCCAGCTTGAATCGGATACGTTCAGGCGGTGCGTTCCGCGGAGGAGTGGTTGAGGCGTTCATCGCGGCCGGTTCCTGCGATGAAATGGTGAAAGGCGTCAAGAAAATCCGCCCCTTTGGACGTTCGGGTGATGAAAATATTCCGCCGGTCGGTGGAATCCCGTTCGCGCCGCAGATAGCCCAGCGCCGATAATTTGTTGAGAGCGCGGGTAATGACCGGCTTGGAGACGTTCAGCGCCTCCGCGAGTCCCCGCACCGTATGCGGTCCGGCGCCGATATAGACGGTCAGCATCAGCGCCATCTGCCGGTTGGTGAGGTCGGGCTTGCCCGATCGCACATAATCGACCAGGGTGCGCATCCACTGACCAAGCGGTTTTAGGCCCGGGCGGTTCAGCTCTGCGGCTTCATTCTGTGCGGAATGGGCATCCATGACCCCGTAACGCACGATGGCCAATCCGGTTGCGTAACGGCCTTGCCAATCGCTTTCTTTTTACTTTTTATGACCGTAGCGCGCCTGCAGCATATGGAATGCCGCGCGCAGCCCCAAAGCTTCGCCGCCCTTGGGCCGGCCCGGCCGTGATGCGGGACGCCAGGCGAAGGTGTCGAGATGTACCCACGGCACGGTGTCGGGCACGAAGCGCCTGAGGAACAGCGCGGCGGTGATCGCCCCGGCAAATCCGCCTTCGCCCGCATTGTTGATGTCCGCCACATCGGACTTCAGCATTTCGGCGTAGCCGTCCCACAAGGGCAGGCGCCATGTCGGGTCGTCCACCACCTTGCCGGCGGCATCCATATCGGCGGCCAGCGCATCGTCATTGGCGAACAGGGCGGGCAGGTCGGGCCCCACCGCCACGCGCGCGGCGCCGGTAAGCGTGGCATAGTCGATCACGAGTTCGGGCTTTTCTTCTTCCGCCAGCGTCAGCGCGTCGCCCAGCACCAGCCGTCCCTCCGCATCGGTATTGCCGATCTCCACCGTCAACCCCTTGCGCGATCGCAATATGTCGCCGGGCCGAAAGGCATTGCCGGAAACGGCATTTTCGGCGGCCGGGATCAGCAGGTGCAGCCTGACCGGCAGGCGCGAATCCATGATGAGTTGCGCCAGCGCCAGCGCATGGGCCGCGCCACCCATGTCCTTCTTCATCAGCCGCATGGCCGAGGACGGCTTGATATCCAGGCCGCCGCTGTCGAAGCAGATGCCCTTGCCGACGACAGCCACCTTCGGATGCCGGGCGTCGCCCCAGTGCAATTCGATGAGGCGCGGCGCGCAGCTTTTGTCCGCCGCCTTGCCCACGGCATGGATCATCGGGAAGCCATGCTCCAGCGCGTCCCCCTTCGTCACCTTGCACTGGGCGTCAAAGCGTTCCGCCACCTTGCGGGTCGCGGCTTCCAGTTCAGCCGGGCCCATGTCCGCGGCCGGCGTGTTCACCAGATCGCGGACCAGCGCCACCGCCTCTGCCAGGCGGGTGGCCGCGTCGATCTGCGCCACCTCGGTCGTCAGCAGCACTCGCGCGCCCGATCCATTTTCCTCCTTGCGATACCGGTCGAAGCGATATTGCGCGGTCAGCCATCCCAGCATTGCCGCGCCCGCCGCCCCCTCGGCGAGCCGATAGGCCCCTTCGGGCAAGGCCTCCGCCAGCTTGGCAAGGCACCATGGGCCCAGCTTCCCGACGGACGCGACGCCGGCAACCACCGACCAATCGGCCGTCTCCTCCCCGGGCAGAATGGCGAATTCATGCGGCTTGCCCCTGAATTTCTGGGCAGTCGCCAGCGCGCGGACGCGTTCGGGCTGGCTTCCCAGCCAACTTTCCAGGCCTTGCGCATCCACGATGCGGATCGAACGCGCCGGTTGATTGTTGTCGGCTTTCAGCAGGTCGGAAAAATCGTTCATGTCATGTGTTTTGAAGAAAGCCGGCGGCTAAGAAAAGCGCAATCTTTCGTCGTCCGGGCGCCTCGGTCGATCACGCTATCATTTGCGTCGGGCGGAGCGCAGGCATAGATTGAACGGTGTTAAAACAAGGAGAGACGTGATGATGCACAGTGACGATGGACGCCTTCAGGCGCTGCGCGCCCGTGCCTATGCGCTGGCGGAAAGCGGGCGCTTCGACGGCGCGCATGCGGTGGAGCAGGCGCTGATCGCGGAAGGCTGGCCCAATGCTGGAGCGGCGCTGCAGAGCAGCTATACGCGCAAGGCGATCAGTGAACGGTGCATGGCGGCAGCCAAGGTTCATTGATGCGTCGGAACAAGGGGAGGGCAAGGGCAGGGCTTCCGGTCGCGGCAGCCCTGCTGCTGTGCGCCTGTTCGCCATCCAGAGACGCGGAAAATGCCGATCAGGCCGCTTTGCCGGGCAATGATGTCGCGGCCAGCAACTTTGCGAACCGCATGTCAGGCCAGCCGGAGCCGCCGCCGGCCGCGCAGCCATTTGACCGGAAGGAAAAGACCGACCTGCTCGAATTCGCCTATAGCTATCCTGCACAGGCGGCGCAGATACCCGCATTGGTCGAGAAATTCGGCCAGGCGCTGACGGTCGGCAAGGCAGACGCCATGAAGATGGCGCGCGAAGACCAGAAGGCCGCCAGGGAGTCAGGTTATCCCTTCCGGCCGCATTCGCTTGAAACCCATTGGAAGGTGGCCGCCGATACGCCGCGCTTCCTGGCGCTCCAGTCGGAAAGTTATGTCTATACCGGCGGCGCGCACGGGATGACGGGCTATGACGCCCTGCTGTGGGACAAGGCGCGCAAGCGGGAGACGGCGGTCACGGCATTGATGACGTCGCCAGCCGCCTTCGCGGCTGCCATCCGCAGCCGCTTCTGCGATGCATTGGACAAGGCCCGCGCCGAAAAGCGGGGAGCGCCGGTCAAGCGCAGCGACGACGACGATTTCAGCAAATGTATCGACCCGATGCAGCAGGTGCTGGTGCCGACATCGAAGGACGGCAAGCTGATCGACGCGGTGACCGTCGTCATCGGCCCCTATAGCGCCGGTCCTTATGCGGAGGGCAGCTATGAGATCGGCTTGCCGGTCGACGCGGCCATGCGGCAGACGATCAAGACCGAATATCAGGACGCCTTCGCGGCAGCGCCCTGATGCGCAAGGCATTGCGGCGGGAACAGGCAGGCTGGTGACTTACTCCGCCGGGACGCCGTAAAGGTCGTGATCGTCCGCATCCTCGATCAGGACGTTGAGGATGCTGCCGGGTTGCAGGCCTGCGTCCACATCGCGCAGGAAGACGTTGCCGTCGATTTCCGGCGCATCGGCCTGGCTGCGCGCGGTGGCGCCGACGGAGCCGTCTTCGTCCGCCTCGCCCACTTCATCGATGATGACGGGGAGCACGCGTCCGACCTTTGCCCGCAACCGGGCGGCCGAGATGGCGGCGGTCTTTTCCATGATCCGCTGATAGCGTTCTTCCTTGACCTCCTCCGGCATCGCTCCTGGCAGGTCGTTGGCCGCGGCACCCTCAACCGGCTCGAAGCGGAAGGCGCCCACGCGGTCGAGCTGCGCCTCGTCCAGCCATTCGAGAAGATAATCGAAGTCCGCCTCCGTCTCGCCGGGAAAACCGACGACGAAGGAGGAACGGATCGCGATGTCGGGGCAGATCTCCCGCCATTTGCGGATGCGGTCCAGCACCTTCGCTTCGTTGGCCGGGCGCTTCATGGCCTTGAGCACCGAAGGGGCGGCATGCTGGAACGGAATGTCGAGATAGGGCGTCAGCAACCCATCGGCCATCAAGGGGATCACCTGATCCACATGGGGATAGGGATAGACATAGTGCAACCGGACCCAGGGCGGCGCGCCTTCCGCGGTGCGAAGCTGGCCCAGTTCGCGCGCCAGGTCGGTCATGTGCGCGCGCACCTCGCGACCCTTCCACTGGCGCGCCTCATGCCGCGTGTCGACGCCATAGGCCGAGGTGTCCTGGCTGATGATCAGCAGTTCCTTCGTGCCGGCATGCACCAGCTTCTCCGCCTCGCGCAGCACGGCGTCTATGCGCCGGCTGACCAGATCGCCGCGCAGGGAGGGAATGATGCAGAAGGAGCAGCGGTGGTTGCACCCTTCTGAAATCTTCAGATAGCTGTAGTGGCGCGGCGTCAGCTTCAGGCCGCCCTCAGGCACCAGGTCGACAAAGGCGTTGGGGATGGGGGGGGAGGCTTCATGGACGGCGTTGACCACCGCCTCATATTGATGCGCGCCGGTGACGGCCAGCACCTGCGGGAATTTCTGGCGGATCAGTTCCGCCTCATTGCCCATGCAGCCGGTGACGATGACGCGGCCATTCTCCGCAATCGCCTCCCCAATGGCCTCAAGTGATTCTTCCTTGGCCGAATCGAGAAATCCGCAGGTGTTGACCAGCACGACGTCTGCGCCGGCATAGTCGGCGGACATCTGATAGCCGTCGGAACGCAGCTTGGTCAGGATGCGCTCGCTGTCGACCAGCGCCTTGGGACAGCCCAGCGACACCATGCCGACCTTCGGCGCTTCGGGAATTTTGGTTGCCATGATCGCCGCGCACATAGGGATTTTTGCGGCCAATGTCACGGGGGCAGGACGTCAGGGCAGGGAACGGGCTTTTCCCGCAGCATCGCCCTGCACGATTTCCATGATCAGGTCGCCGGTTTGAAGCTTCGCCGCGGCTTCCTCCCAGAAGCCGATGGCGCGATCATCGCGATAGATCCGCACGCCCAATCCTGTGGCGATGGCGGAAAGTGGTCGCCCGATCTCCTCCGGCAGCACGGCGCGTTCGTTGAGCTTCACCCGGCCGCCCGATGCGGCAAGGTCCGACATGTAGTCGGCGATGTGCTGGCCGCTGGTGCTGCCCGCCAGCAGCAGCCCGGCGAAACTCACGGGATTGATCACGGTGGTCGCGCCGGCCTGCCGCGCGGGCAGTTCATTATCCTCGTTGCGGACGACGATGCTGATGGGCAGGCGAGGGGCTAGATGCCGCGCCGTCAGGGTGATGAGGATCGAGGTGTCGTCACGCCCGGCCGATACGATCATCGTACGCGCCCGGTGGATCGCGACATCATTCAGTGTCCGGTCCCTCGTTGAATCGCCGCACAGCACGTTGCAGCCCAGCGCCTCGGCCTCTGCCAGCGCCTTCTCGACAGGATCGACCACCACGATCTCGCGCGGGTCGACGCCGCGCGCCAGCAATTCGCGCACGGCCTCGGCCCCGCTGGTGCCAAAGCCGGTGACGACGATATGATTGTGCAGATCGGCCTGAATGCGAGCCATGCGCCACCTGTAGAGTATGTTGCGGAAAAAGAGATTATAGGCGGTGCCGAGGAAGATGAGCCAGACGAACAGGCGGATCGGCGTCACCAGCAATGCTTCGAACAGCCGTGCTTCCGGGCTGACCGGCACGATGTCGCCATAGCCGACCGTCGTCACGGTGACCGTGGTGAAGTAAAGCACGTCAACGAAGCTGATCTTGTCGTCCAGATTGTCCTTCAGCCCGTCGCGACCGATCCAGTGGATCAGCAACACCAGCCCGATCAGGCCGAACACCAGCGCCACCCGCCAGGTGAGATCGGCCCATATCGGCAGCGAAGACCGTCGCCGCAGAAAGCCCACCGTGCTTGACGGGGGGCGGACGGGTCCGATCCTCATCGGTCCCGGCTCCGGTCGGCATGCCTCCGGTCGGCATGGCTCATTCGGCCAGTTCGTCCCTCGCTCCCGGTTTCTCCCTCGATCATGATCCACCCCGAACATCGGCAAACATGGAACGTCATCCCGTGTGAGCGGGATCCAGTGCCCTGACCGATCGGCGTCTCGACAGCTTGCGTGCCGGCGCGTCCGCCAATCTAGGCCCCGAAGGCCTGTGCCGTCGCCGCCATGGCGCTGTCCTGCGTCAGATCATAATGCAGCGGCGTCACGGTTACATAGCCCTCGGCGATGGCGGCGAGATCGCTGCCTTCCGGCACGGCGTCGCTTTTTCCAAGGCCGAACCAGTAATAGTCGTAGCCGCGCGGGTCGGTGCCGCGGATGATCCTTGTCCGGTCCACATCATGAAAGCCCTGCCGCGTCACGCGAATGCCGTTCACCGCTTCGGGGTCGATCGCCGGGAAGTTGACATTGAACAGCAGCCGGGGACTGGCCGGCATGGCGATCAGCGGGCGCAACACCCGCTCGCCCCAGGTCCGCGCTGCAGCGAAAGGCACGGCTTCGCCCAAGCCCTCCCGCGCATGGACCTGACTGAGCGCGATCGACTTGATTCCGGAAATCGCGCCCTCCATCGCAGCGGAGACGGTGCCCGAATAGGTCACGTCCTCCGCCAGATTGGCGCCGTGATTGACGCCGGACAGCAGCAGATCGGGCTTGGCATCCTTCATCAAATGGCCGACCGCCATCATCACCGCGTCAGTGGGCGTGCCGGTGACGCTGAAATGCTTCTCCCCATGCTGGCGAATGCGCAACGGCCGCGTCAGCGTCAGGCTGTGGCCGGCGCCGGATTGCTCCTCACTGGGTGCGACGATCCAGATGTCGTCGGACAGCGTCCGGGCGATCTCTTCCAGCACCGTCAGGCCCGGCGCATGGACTCCGTCATCATTGGTGAGCAGGATGCGCATATGCCTGAATTCCAATCCTTTGGGCGCAGGAAAATTACCGGGGCTGCAACCGCGACACGCCGCCCATATAGGGCGCCAGCACCTCCGGCACGATCACGCTGCCGTCCTCCTGCTGATAATTTTCCAGCACGGCGACCAGCGTGCGCCCGACGGCCAGGCCCGAGCCGTTCAACGTGTGCAGGAAGCGGGTCTGTTTCTCGCCCTCCGGCTTGTAGCGGGCATTCATCCGCCGCGCCTGGAAATCCCCGCAATTGGAGACGGAGCTGATCTCCCTATAGGTCTGCTGACTGGGCAGCCATACCTCCAGGTCCCAGGTCTTGCGCGCGCCAAAGCCCATGTCGCCGGTGCAGAGCAGCACCTTTCGATAGGGCAGGCCCAGCGCCTGCAACACGCCCTCTGCCGCTGCGCACATGCGCTCATGCTCGCCCTCCGACTCCTCGGGCTTGCAGATCGCGACCAGCTCGACCTTTTCGAACTGATGCTGGCGGATGAAGCCGCGCGTATCGCGTCCCGCCGACCCCGCTTCCGACCGGAAGCAGGGTGTCAGCGCCGTCAGGCGCAGTGGCAGGGTCTCCACCGGCACGATCTGTTCGCGCACCAGATTGGTGAGGGAAACCTCCGCCGTCGGGATCAGCCAGCGGCCATCGGTGGTCCTGAACAGATCCTCCGCAAATTTCGGCAATTGTCCCGTACCGAACAGTGCCTCATCCTTCACCAGCAGGGGCGGATTGACCTCTTCATAGCCATTTTCGCCCGACTGGCAGTCGAGCATGAACTGCGCCAGTGCCCGATGTAGCCGCGCCATCTGCCCGCGCAGTGCCGTAAATCGCGCGCCGGACAAGGCGGCGCCGCCTTCGAAATCCAGACCCAAAGCTGGGCCGAAATCCGCATGATCCTGTGGCGCGAAGGAGAAGCTCCTCGGCTCGCCCCAGCGCGCCACTTCGACATTCTGCGTCTCGTCCTCGCCCAACGGCACGTCGTCCGCAGGCAGGTTGGGGATCGCTGCCAATCGCGCAGTCAGAGCGTCTCCGATTTCCCGGTCCTCCGCCTCCAGCGCGGGCAGGCTCTCCTTGAGCGCTGCCACTTCGGCTTTCAGCGCGTCGGCCGTCGCCATGTCCTTCTGCGCCATGGCCTGGCCGATGGCCTTGCTCGCCTCATTGCGGCGCGCCTGCCCCTGTTGCAGCGCCGTCTTGATCGCGCGGCTCCGTTCGTCGAGCGCCAGCAACTCGGCGCTCAGCGGTTCGAGTCCGCGCCGGGCCAGGCCAGCGTCGAAAGCGGCGGGATTTTCGCGAAGGAAACGAATGTCGTGCATGGGTCAGCCCTATGCCGTTCTGCGACCAGCCGCGCAACCCTGCACACCGTCGTCCGTTGGTCCTGAAATCGGGCGTCAGGAAGAAAGGATAGGGACGATGCAGATAGACCATGATGCGATGGTATTGGTGGCGGACGGGCGCAAGATGCTGTTCTTTCGCAACAAGGGCAGTCCCGCCTTCCCAAATCTGGAAACGGAGGAGGTGAAGCAGCAGGACAATCCGCCCGATCGCGAGCAGGCATCCGACGGCACGGGGCGGGGACCCAATTCGGTCGGCAGCCATCGCGGGTCGGTGGAGCAGACCAATTTCCATGATCTGGAAGAAGCGCGTTTTGCCGCGGAAGCGGCCGAACTGCTCAAGCGAAGGGCGCTCGCCAATGATTTTGAAAAGCTGATCGTCGTCGCGCCGCCCACTGCCCTGGGCGAGATGCGCAAACATTATCACAAGGAAGTGCAGAGCCGGCTGGTGGGCGAGATCGCCAAGGATCTGTCGAACCACCCCGTGCCGGAAATCGAGCGGATCATCGCGACGAGCTGAAACCCGATCCGGCCGGCCGTCCCCCCGGAGTGCCGGCCGGATCGCCCCGCGGTTAACCCTCGGCGCCTGCCTTGGCGCGTGCGAAACGCTTGCGCGCCAGCAGGGCGGCGGCGCCCGCCCCGAACAGCAGCACCATTGGCGGTGCCGGCACATCGGTCGGCGGCGGCGGATGATGATGGTCGCCGCCCGACGAGCTGGAAGAGGATGAGGAGGAAGTCGACGATGACGTCGAACTGCTGGTCGAGGAACTGGTGGAGGAGGAGCTGGACGTGGAGCTCGACGTCGACGAACTGCTCGTCACATTGCCGCTGGACGTGGAGACGTTGCCCGACGAGGTCGAGACATTGCCGGAGGAAGTCGACACATTGCCCGAAGAGGTCGAAACCCCGCCCGTGGACGTCGATACGCCTCCGGTCGAGGTGGACACGCCGCCCGTGGTAGAGCTGGTGGAACTGGTGATGCCGCCGGTCGAGCTGCTGGTGGAGGATATCACCACCGATCCGCCCGAACTGCCGCCGCTGCCGCCGAAGAAGCCGCCGAAAAATCCGCCGCCGCCAAAGCCGGGGCCGCCCGCCAGCACGACCGGCGCTCCACCACCGCCGCCGGACATGACCGGCATTTCCGCTGCCACTGCCGGTGCGGGCAGGGGAATGGGGGCGGCCTGGGTCGTGACATTCACCGTCTGCGGCGCGCAGGATACCGTTTTGACCACCCGCTGCACCTTGCGCACGGCATAATGCTTGCGCGGCGCTGCCTTGACGCTCTTCGTGCTCTGGACCCCTGCCGGACGCGCGCTTTCGGCGACATGGACCGCGCCACCGCCGATGATCGCTCCCCCGGCGGCGCAAGCGCATAATTTAGCCAATGCCATCCGTACCGACATAGGTTCCACTCTTGTTTGTTTTCGGCCCTGCAATCTTGCCACTGCGCTGCAGTAACGGAAGCGGGGCCTTCCCTATTGCTAACAACGCAAAATAAAGCGTTAACTTCAACGGCGTTAACTCTGAATATCGATGCCAAGTCGAGGAAAAAACTAATAAATTATGATCATATATGGTTAACGTCCCAGAGTGAGACGAAGCCCCGCCGCATGGTTGATGCGGCTCGTCCATTTTCTTTTATCATTGGCCCATGCCCGGGAATCGCAATTTTTCGTGGATAAGCGCGCGGCGGGCAGCCCGTACCACGATTGCCCGCTTGTCTCAGGCCTTGACGCTGGCTATTAGGCGCCGTCAACCACAAGTCACGGATACCCCGGCACTTTCAGCACCGGGGGTCCCGCGAGTCGGAGAGCCAGATGGCATCGGTCCTGAATTCCGATAAAGACGGCCCAAATCCGCCGAAATCGGCTGTAATACTCCCGCCCGACTATCGTCCTTCCGCAGACGAAGAGTTCATGAACCCGCTCCAGCTGGAATATTTTCGGCAGCGCCTGTGGGACTGGAAGAAGCAGATATTGGCCGAAGCGGAAGGGACATTGGCGGTCCTGCAGAATGAGCCCCTTCGCGAACCCGACCTCAACGACCGCGCTTCGAGCGAGACCGACTGGTCGATCGAACTGCGCACACGCGACCGCCAGCGCAAGCTCATCTCCAAGATCGATGCCGCGCTCCGTCGCATCGATGAGGGCGAATATGGATATTGCGAAGTGACCGGCGAACCGATTTCGCTGGGCCGCCTGGAGGCCCGGCCGATCGCGACCATGACGGTCGAGGCGCAGGAACGGCACGAGCGGCAGGAAAAAGTCTCTCGCGACGATTAACCTTTTGTCCATGCCGCCATGGGAGGGTCGCCTGGAAATTCCAGTGATCTTGCAGGGCGTTATTGATGGATAGCAATCAGGATGGTGATGCCCGTGGCCCGGCGCGTTCCGGCCCGCGCGACAGTCTTTTCCTGCTTACCAACCTGAGTTCGGCGGACGGCGCTCCGCTCGGCCGCGCCCGTGTCCGTAACCTTTCCGCGACGGGCCTTATGGCTGATTGCGAACGCGTCATACCCAACGGCCTGAATGTCCGCTTCGATCTGCGCGGCATCGGACAGGTCACGGGTTCGGTGGTCTGGTCGCGGGAAGACCGGGTCGGCATTGCGTTCGATGTGGCGATCGATCCTCAACTTGCGCGGCGTCCCACGTCCGCTTCGCCCGGTCAGTTGACCGTGCCTGATTATCTGCGCCAGCGGCGGTTCGTGCGCTGATCTTTTTCAGGCGCTTTCTGAAAACGCGTCCCCCAATCCGGCCTGAATAAGCCGGCGGACGAGCGCCAATGCTCAGCTACCTGGGATCACCCGTTTCCCGTCGTGCAAAGAAAAAGCTCCGCAGGCTCATCAGCCCCGGAGCTGTTCGGTTCACCGCTTTGGAAAGGGCAGGACCAGCGGCAAAACGACCGCCGATCCATGCCTTTCACGCAGGCGTCACCGCTGTCAGTGTTGCGCCTCCATTTCCTCCTTCAGCCGCAGCTTCTGCTTCTTGAGCGAGGCGACAAGGATCGCATCAGGCATGGGACGACTCGTCTCCGCCTTGATTCGCGCCTCAAGCCCGGCATGCTTGGCCGAAAGAGCTGAAATGTGGCTATTTTCCATGACATTCTCCTTACGAGGGCAATGGATGAACGAGTAGATCATGATTCGCTGGCCTTGTCTTCGGTCGATTCGTGCTTTGCGGCAGGCCGCGTTGAAATTTGCGATGGTTCGTGCGGGTCTGCCGGGCTATCAGGAGGCGATGGGACGGCAATGGGTGCGAAAGTAGGTGTATGGTGAGCCGCGAAGACATCATGCGTCGGCTGGAATTGCTGCGAATCGAACATCGCGATCTGGACGGCGCGATCAGTGCCCTTGTGGAGTCCGGTTCGGGCGATCAGATGCAGGTTGCGCGCCTGAAGAAGCGCAAATTGCGCCTGCGCGACGAAATGGCGTTGCTGGAAGATCAACTCGTTCCCGATATCATAGCCTGAGCGGCAGGAAATTGTAGTTAATGCCTGTCCCATTGATCCCGAATGAGACAATTCGCGGTTAACGGCGGCGGATCGGGACTGACAAGTCGCCTGCTCTATGCCACATATCCGCCATGAAACTCGCCGCTTCTCTTGACCAGGCCCTGCATCGCCGTCTGGTCGATGGTCTGTACGTGGAAGCCATGGTCATGGCTGACGAAGCGCGCGCCTATTTCGACTTTCGCGATGGAGACGAACCGGAGGTTGACGATCCTGTTCGCCGCGTCGCCTTCGCCTGCGAATCGCTCAAGGTCACGACCCGCCTCATGCACATCATCGCCTGGTTGCTGAGCCAGCGCGCGTGGCAGCGCGGGGAGGTCAGCGATGCGGAGATGCGAGACGAGAAATATCGCCTCGGCCATGCCGCGATCACGGATCCGGCGGTCGCCGGCAGCTTTCCCTTCGCCGCTCGCGCTTTGATAGAGGCAAGCCAGGACCTTTACGAACGGGTCGCCCGCCTGCAGGATCGCATGGTGTATCCGCGCGCGCAGGCGGAGCCCAATCCGGCCCGCGCACTGATGGATCGCCTCAACGCCGCTTTCTGACGGGCGGTCCTGCTGAACCATTCCCATGTCTGACCCTGGGGTCGGCAGATGCTTTCGACCGGCTCGGAACGAACGGAGGTTGAAGGTCTGCTTTCCTCGCTCCAGGCACAATCGCGCACGGCCTGCCTCGCCATGTTGTTGGGGGCTGGCCATCCGCCCGATAACTGGTCTAGATCAGCGATATGAACATCGGTTTGCGGACCTGTCGCCGCATTTCAGGCCTGCCGCAAGCTGCTCTGCTCGTGCCGCTGCTCCTTCTCCTGCCCGTCGCGCATGCGCAGGAGAAGCCGCAGGCTGGCGCCCAACCCGTTCCCGATCAACCCGACCTCGATCCCGGTCTGGCGCCCATGCCCGACATCGGCGTCGCCTGGCCTGACATGGGGCAACCCGACATCGTGACGCCGATGGTCGAACTGCCGCCGCAGTCCGCCGACGCGCCGCAGCAGGCGACTGCCCCCGAAACCGCCGAGAAGCCGGAGGAGAAAGCGGCCACTTTTGCGGACACGGGGGAGGAGCGCCGCTATACGGTTGCACTGACCGGCGTTGAGGACATTGCCGACGACCAGTTCACGACCCACTTCAACGAATTGTCGGCGTTGCGCCAGGGGGAGGGGAAGCCCGCCAACCTTGCCCAGATCAACCGCCGCATAAAGGAAGACAGCGACCTTCTGGATCGCCTGCTTCGCGCCAAGGGCCATTACGCCGCGCGCGTCCGGGGAGCGGCCGCTGCTCCGCCGGCGGGCAGCGACAGGCTGGCGGTCACGTTCCGCATCGTGCCGGGCGCGCGCTACCTGCTTTCGGCCGTCAACCTGACGGGCCTGGAAACCACGGGCGAGCGGGAGGCGAAATTGCGCGCTGCCTTCCCGCCCAAGGTCGGTGACCCGGTCGATGCCGACGCCATCCTTGCCGGCCAGCAATCCCTGGCGGTCGCACTGGTCGAAAACGGTTTTCCCTTCGGGAAGGTGGAGGAGCCGGAAGTCCGTATCGATCATGAGGAGCGCAAGGGCGACCTGGATATCGTCGTCAATCCGGGCGCATATCGCACCTTCGGCAGGATCGTCATGGCCAATGACGCGCTGTTCAGCGCCCGTCACGTCCAGCGCATAGCTCGTTTCCATCCCGGCGACACCTATATGGCCTCCGATGTCGAGGATCTGCGGCAGGCGTTGATCGCGACCGGCCTGGTTTCATCCCTGACCATGACTCCCAGGGATGCCGGAGACGGGGAGCATGTCGACCTGGCGATCGATGCCCGGCCGGCGCCGCTGCGGACCGTCGCCGGCGAACTGGGTTATGGCACGGGCGAGGGCTATCGTGCCGAACTGAGCTGGACCAATCGCAATTTCTTCCCGCCCGAGGGGTCGGTGACGGTGCGCGGCGTGCTCGGCACGCAGGAGCAGACAGCGTCCTTCACCTATCGCCGCAACAATTTCCGCCGACGCGACAATGTGCTGACGGGCCTGCTGTCCGTCAGCAATATCAAGCGCGATGCCTATGATGCGCGCACCATCACCCTGTCCGGCGTGCTGGAGCGGCAGACCAACATATTATTCCAGAAGAAATGGGTCTGGCGCATTGGCGGCGAACTGATCGCATCGGATGAAGCCGACGCGTTCAGCAACGGCAACCGTCGCACGTTCCTGATCAGCGCCATTCCGTTGAGCCTTACCTATGACGGCAGCGATGATCTGCTGAACCCCAGCAAGGGTTTCCGCCTCGGCGGCCGCCTCAGCCCCGAACTGTCTTTCCAGAACAGGACTTTCGGCTATGCCCGCGTGCAACTCGACGGCAGCGTCTATCAGCCGATGAGCGACCGCATCGTACTTGCTGCCCGCGCCCGCTTCGGCACGATCCTGGGGTCGACGGTTGACCGGATCGCGCCCTCTCGGCGCTTCTACGCAGGTGGCGGTGCGTCGGTGCGCGGTTATGGCTATCAGGCCATTGGTCCCCGCTACGGTCCCAATGACGATCCGGTGGGCGGAAAGAGCCTGGCGGAATTTTCGCTGGAATCGCGCATACGCTTCGGCAATTTCGGCGTCGTGCCCTTTGTCGATGCCGGCAACATCTCGGCCAGTTTCCTGCCGCGCTTTCGGGACCTGCGCATCGGCGCAGGCATGGGCCTGCGCTATTACAGCAGTTTCGGTCCGATCCGCATCGACCTGGGCACGCCGCTCAACCCGCAGTCTGGCGACCCGAAGATCGCGGTCTATGTTTCGCTGGGACAGGCCTTCTGATGGCCGACGAAGCGCCCGAAACGCAGCCGCCGCGTCGCCGCCGCGCCTGGGATGGCCGTTGGCAGCGCTGGGTCGCTGGCGTGCTCGCCGCGCTGCTGCTGATCGTCGCGGGTGCGCTTGCCTGGCTCGACACCGCGCCCGGGCATCGCTTCCTCATTTCCCGCATCGCCAGGATCAGTCCGCCTTCGGGCTTGCGTATACATGTCGACCGGATCGACGGCAGCATTTACCGAAAGGCCGTTCTTCTGGGCGTCACCCTGTCGGATCCCAAGGGGGCGTTCCTTGACGCGCCGCGCGTGGAGTTGGACTGGTGGCCCTTTGCGTGGCTTTCCAACCGGCTCGACATCGACCGCCTCTTCATTCCGCAGGCTACGCTGCACAAGCTGCCGAAGCTCAATCCCAGCGAACGGGAAGGGCCGATCCTGCCCGGTTTCGACATTCGCCTGATGCAATTTTCGGTCGGTCGCCTCACCCTGGAGCGGGGCGTCACCGGCAAGCTACAGCAGGCGACGCTCTCAGGCGATGCCGATATTCGCGGCGGGCGCGCCATTATCGACCTTGCCGCCCGGGTGCTGAACGGGGAGGATGCGCTCAACCTCGCGCTCGACAGCCGTCCTGACGACGACAAGTTCGACCTGGACGTCACGGTGAATGCTCCCAGGGGCGGCGTGCTGGCGATCATGGCGGGCTTGAGGCAGGACGCCAATCTTCGCATCCTGGGGCAGGGAAGCTGGACCCGTTGGGATGGCCGGCTGGCCGGTACGTTGGACGGCGATCCGGCGATCGACCTGCAGTTGACGGCTCGCAGCGGCGCCTATGCGGCCACCGGTACCCTCGAAGGGTCGGCCATGGCAGGGCAGGGCCTCGTCCAGCGTCTTTCCGCGCCGCGCCTTGCCATCCAGGCAAGCGGGTCGATGGCCGACCGTGTCATCGACGGCAAGATCTTGCTCCGTTCCGCCGCCATCCATCTCAGCGCGGACGGCGCCATCGACCTGCGCAACAATGCGCTCGACAACCTGCTGGTCGACGTGAAGCTGGCTCGTCCCCAGGCCTTGCTCAGGTCGATGGGGGGACGGGACGTTGCGGCGCGCGTCCGGCTGGATGGTCCGTTATCCGGCTTCGGCTATGAATATCTGCTCACCGCCAGACAACTCGCCTTCGGCAAGACCGTGATCAACGACGTCCGTGCCGAGGGGAAGGGTCGCAAGGCCAAAGGCGGCGTCGCGCTGATCCCGCTCCATCTGCGTGCCCGCCGGCTCGACGGTCAAGGGCCGCTGGTGGAAGGCATCATCCGGAATTTCGATCTCAACGGCGTGCTGCAACTCAGGAACCAGCAGATCGTCAGCAATCCGATGACGGTGCGGTCCGACAAGCTACGGGGCAAGCTGCTCTTCCTCGCCGACCTGAAATCCGGTCGGTACGACATTGGCCTGGACGGTCAGGTCAGCGGCCTTGCCATTCGCGGCCTGGGCATTGTCGACCTGACCTCGAAGCTGCGCGCTATCCCCGGCGCCAAAGGCGCCTTCTCTTTGAGCGGCGACGCGATGGCGCGGATGCGGCGGCTGGACAACAGCTTCCTGCGGTCGCTGGGGGGCGGCCTGCCCGTGCTGCGCAGCGGCCTGTCGCTGGGTCCGGACGGCCAGCTTCAGTTCACCAATCTCCGCCTTGACGCGCCGCTGTTGAAGCTGGCGGCCAAGGGCTATCGTCGTCGTGACGGCACGTTCCATTTCGAAGGCAGCGGTCAGCACAGAAGCTATGGCCCGCTGCGCCTGATCCTGGACGGCAAGATCGATCGCCCGACGGTTGATGTCGTCCTGCAAAGCCCGCTGAAGGCGCTCGGCGTCACGGACATGCACGCCCATCTGGTCCCCGATGCGGCGGGTTACGGCTTCACGGCGGAGGGCGGATCGACGCTCGGTCCCTTCACCGGCAATGGCGCGATCCTGCTGCCGCCGGGCGGCCAGGCGATCGTCCGCATCGCGCGGGTCAACACATCGGGCGTCAGCGCCAGTGGCGACCTGCGCCCGGTGACAGGCGGGCTCGATGGCGTGCTGAACGTCGGTGGTCCGGTGACCGGTTCGATCGCCTTCGCCCCGGTAAATGACGTCCAGCAATTGAAGCTAGCCCTGACCGCGACCGACGCCAGTTTCGATGGGCCGACCAGCATTGCCGTACGCCGGGGCAAGCTGGACGCGACAATCCTGCTTGACCCTTCGGGTACGACGATCAACGCGACGACGCAGGCGAGGGGCCTGCGCATCGGCGCCGTCCAGATCGGGCGCCTTGCCGCCAATGCCGATCTGGTCGACGGCAGCGGCAAGGTGACGGCCAGCCTTTCCGGCCAGCGCGGCCGCCTCTTCAACCTCAGCGGCGAGGCGCAGGTCACGCCCGACCGTATCCAGATCCAGGCCGGCGGCACCATCGACGAACGGCCCATCAAGCTCAATCGTCCGGCCCTCGTCAGCCGCACGCAGGACGGCTGGCGGCTCGACCCCGCCTCCATCAGCTTCGCGGGCGGTTCGCTCCAGCTTGGCGGTGAACTCAGCGGCGGGACGACCAGCATAGAGGCGCGGTTGCAGAAACTGCCGCTGTCGCTGCTCGATATCGCCTATGACGATCTGGGCCTGGGCGGCACGGCGACGGGCTCGCTCAGCTATGTGCACAGGCGGGGCGACATGCCGACGGGCAAGGCCGAACTGCGCGTGCGTGGTCTTTCCCGATCTGGCCTGTCGCTCAGTTCCCGTCCGGTCGATGCGGGCGTCAACGCGATTTTGACGCACGACCGGCTTGCCACGCGCATGGTCTTCGTGGCGAACGGCCAGACGATCGGCCGCGCGCAGGTGCTGCTGACGCCGCTCGGCTCGGAAGGCTCTTTGGTCGAGCGCCTCAATCGCGCGCCCCTCTTCGCGCAGCTTCGCTATAATGGCACTGCCGACACGCTCTGGCGCCTCACGGGGGTGGAGATTGTCGACATTTCCGGCCCGGTCAGCATGACCGCCGACGCGCGCGGCACGCTGGGCAATCCCGTAATCGCCGGATCGCTGGCAACCGACGCCGCGGCGATCAACAGCCCCGTCACCGGCATGCGGCTGCACGACGTCAAGGCCCGAGGCCGCTTCTCCGGCGCGCAGCTCGTCATGACAAGTTTCAGCGCCGCCGCGCAAAATGGCGGGACGGTTACGGGTACGGGCAGCTTCACCTTCAAGGGCATTGCGGGCGTCGGGATGGACCTGCGCCTCCAGGCGGAAAATGCCGCGCTGCTGGAACGGGACGACATTGCCGCTACCGTGACAGGCCCCATCACGATCATTTCCACGGGCAAGGGCGGCACCATCGGCGGCGACCTGATCCTCAACCGCAGCCGCTTCACCATGGGGCGGGCGGCCGCCGTCGCGCAAATTCCGGAACTGCGCGTGATCGAAACCAATCGTCGCGGCGATGAGCTGGAGCGACCGCGCACCAGCATTCCCTGGAACCTCGCCATCAAGGCGCGCGCCCGCAACCGCCTGACCGTCACAGGCCTCGGCCTGGAGAGCGAGTGGCGTGCCGACCTGGACATTGGCGGCACCGTCACCAGCCCGGCCATCGCTGGTACGGCCGACCTTGTCCGGGGTACCTATGATTTTGCCGGCCGCCGCTTCGACCTCAGGGAAGGAAAGATCCAGTTCGATGGCCGCACCCCGGTCAATCCGACGCTCGACATCGATGCAGAGGCGAATGTCAGCGACCTGACCGCCACCATCCATGTCGGCGGCACGGGCCTCAAACCCGTGATCAGCTTCACCAGCGTGCCCGCGCTGCCGCAGGACGAGCTGCTGTCCCGGATCCTGTTCGGCACATCGATCACCAGCCTGTCCGCGCCCGAAGCGCTGCAACTCGCGTCGGCGGTGGGTTCGCTCCAGGGACAAGGTGGCCTGGATCCGATCAATGCGGTGCGCAAGGCGGCGGGGCTCGACCGGCTCCGCATCATTCCTGCCGACCCGACGCAGGGTCAGGGAACATCGATCGCGGCGGGCAAATATCTGACCCGCAAGACCTATGTGGAGCTGATTACCGACGGTCAGGGCTATTCCGCCACCCGCATCGAATATCAGGTCACTCGTTGGCTGTCGCTGCTTGCCGCCATCTCCACCCTGGGCCGCGAAAGCGCCAATGTGCGCATTTCGAAGGATTATTGAGCGCGGCCGATTGCCGCGTCGATCCGGTGAGGGCGATGAGCGTGGAGCAACGCCGTCACATGCTGATCGACTCATCGCTCCATTGGCTCGATCACGCGACAGACCACATTGTTTCTGTGGCATAAATGACACAAATTCAATTGTTTATCCTGGGTTCATGAAACCTGACGGGACGCTCGCGACTTCATCGTCTTCCCGACTGACAGGGAATTGAGAAGATAAGGTGGAGTATTGAATATGCGTAAGATCCTGGTCGCAACCCTCCTCACCGGCGCAGCGGTCGCGAACCCCGCCATGGCGCAGGACGCCAATCCCACTTTCACCGGGCCGCGCGTCGAGGCCATTCTGGGCTATGATCATACGGGTGCCGGCAGCAGCGTCGACAATGACAATAGTCGCGACGACCAGTCGATCGACGGCCTGCTCTACGGCGTGGGTGCCGGCTATGACGTGAACCTTGGCAGCGCCGTGGTTGGCGTCGAGGGTGAATTTACCGACTCCACCGCCAAGAGCAGCCGCACCGACCCGACCGACCAGTTCGGCTTCGGCCGCGTCAAGCAGGGCCGCGACCTCTATATCGGCGCGCGCGCGGGTATTCTCGCCAGCCCCAACACGCTGGTTTATGTGAAGGGCGGCTACACCAATACGAAGCTGGACGTGCTGGCCGGCAACACCAATGTGGAGACCGACACCAATTTCAAACTGGACGGCTGGCGCATTGGCGCGGGCGTGGAACGCGCCCTCAGCGCCAACAGCTTTGCCAAGCTTGAATATCGCTATTCCAAATATGAGGATGCGCATATCGACTTTGCGAATGGTACGACGACCGATGAATTCGGCATCGATACCGACAGGCACCAGGTCGTCGCCAGCCTGGGTTGGCGGTTCTGACTGGGAAGGGCGGGAGGGGCTCAGCCCCTTCAAGCCGCCTTTTTTCGAGAGCCTGGAACCGGCAATCGGAAGCAGGCATGAAAAACCCTCCCCACGCCTTGCGCGGGGAGGGTTTCCTGTCAATCGCGCCTTGCTCTTAAAGCGTCGCCTCTATCTCGCGCGCGGCGATGTCGGGATTGTCCGCCAGGCTGATGGGCCGCCCGACCACCAGGATCGAAGCGCCTCGGTCCAGCGCCTCGCGCGGCGTCACTGCGCGCTTCTGGTCGCCCATGGCGCCGCCCGCCGGCCGTACGCCCGGCACGACGAAGAACCCATCGGGCCAGGCCTTCTTCGCCAGCGCAACCTCCTCGCCGGAACAGACGATACCATCCAGCCCCGCGCTGCGCGCCAGGTCAGCCAGTCGCGCCACCTGATCCTCTGCCCTGCCGCCAATGCCGATATCCAGCAGATCGCCATCATCCAGGCTGGTCAGCACGGTCACTGCAACCACTTTCGTATTCACCCCGGCCGCCGCCTTCGCATTTTCCAGCATGGCGCGTCCGCCCGCGGCGTGGACGGTCAGGATCGCGGGTTCCAGCACATGCAGCGCCTGCACCGCCTTGGCGACGGTGTTCGGAATATCGTGCAGCTTCAGGTCAAGAAAGATCGGTAGGCCGAACTTCATCATCTCATGAACGCCATGATGGCCATGGGCGCAGAAAAATTCGAGGCCCAGCTTCAGCCCGCCGACATGATGGCGCACCTGCTGCGCAAGTTCCTGGGCCTTGCGCAGGTCGGGCGTATCGATGGCGACATAGATCGGGCTGGTCATGCTGGTCCTGTGCTGGAGAGGGTAGGAGAGGCGGACGTGTCGTCCGCAACGGCGAGGGACGATGAAAGGGGGTGAGAGGGCGCAGTGGTTGCCGCGACGAGAGCGCGCTCCGTGTTTTCCAGCTTGCGCTTCATCCGCCACCGCGTCGCACGCGCCATGATCCAGAAGGGCAGCGCTCCCAGCAAATAGGCGCCGATCAGCAGGACCGGCAGCTTGGTTTCCATGACCAGGTCGCCCCAGAGGTTCACTTCCACGCGCGTGTAATTGGCGACGCAGAATAGCGCGAGGGCGACGGCGATGACGACCCAGAAGGCAGTCCGCAGAAATTGCATCAACGCTCCTATAGCTGCTGAGCGCGCAGCTTAGGCGATTTTGTCGCGCTGCGGAAGCACCTCGTCGGCCTGAGAGACGGCGATGCGCAGGGAAAGCGTCTTTTCCGCGCCTGGTTCGATGCTTTCCATGCCGCCGGGGCGGTTGACGGCATCGGGCATGTGGGTGACCGGCTCAAGGCAGAAATGGCCTGAGAGAGGCGGCCGATAGACATGGAACCAGCCAGCGCCCACCGCGCTCAGCAGGATTCGCGTCCCGTCTCCCCGCTGGATGGCGGCGCTTCCGTTCCAACCGCCATAGACATTGTCGATCAACCTGTCTCCCCGCACCGGCGCGCTGGCGGACCAGTCGCCCAGCGCATCTGCCGCAACCTCCTGCACGGGCAGCATGTCCGCCGTGGCAAGCCACAGCAGGTCCGCCTGGAATTGAAGCGATGTGCCTTCATCTGCCTGGAAATAGGGGTGAAAGCCAAGGCCCGCTGGCATGGGCGCATCGCTGATGTTGCGCAGCATCAGCCGCATCTCGATCGCATTGTCCGACAGGGTGAAATGCTGCTGCGCCTCATAGGCCCAGGGCCAGCCGTCCTGACCGCCATGATGGTGCGTCAGATGTGCGCTGTTTTGCGTAAGCGCCTCGACATGCCATGCGCTGGTCCAGCCCAGGCCGTGGATGCTGTGCGGATGATCCCCGAAATTGAGCGGCAGCCGCACGTCGCCACCGCCGAAACGAAACCGGCCATGGGCGATGCGGTTGGTGTAGGGCACCAACGGAAAGTTGGCCATCTGCAATGGATCGACATTGTTCGTGGCAGCGGGCCGCAAAATGTCCGCACCCGCGAAGCGTACCGCTGCCAGCGATCCACCGACGGCGGGGGCGAGCACGGCTTCCGCCGCGCCCGCCTTCAAGGTGATCAGGCCGGTCAGCCGACCATGTCCTCAAGCTCGCGACCCTTTGTTTCATGCACCAGGGCGCGAACGAAGAAGAAGGAGATGGCTGCGAAGAAGGCATAGCCGGTATAGGTGATCGCAAGGCCGGGCGACACCGCCAGCGCCGGAAAGCTGACGGAGATCAGCGCATTGGCGATCCACTGGGCAAAGCCGGATACGGCAAGGCCCGATCCCCGGATCTGGTTGGGGAACATCTCGCCCAGCATGACCCACATGATCGGACCCCAGCTCATGTTGAAGAAGATCACGTAGAGATTGGCGGCAACCAGTGCGATCACGCCGTTATTGCCGGGCAGCGTCACCGCCCCGCCTGGCGCAGTGACCGCCGTGGAAAAGGCATAGGCGACAGTGGCCAGCGTCACCGCCATCCCCGCCGATCCGATCAGCAGCAACGGCTTGCGCCCGATCCTGTCGACCAGCGCGATGGTGGCAAGGCAGGCGCCGATCGACAGCACGCCCGACAGGATGTTGGTCTGCAGCGCATAATCTTCGGAAAAGCCCACGGCTTCCCACAGCGTCGCCCCATAATAGAAGACGACGTTGATGCCGACGAGCTGCTGGAAAACGGCCAGGCCTATGCCGGTCCAGACGATGGGGCGGATCTTGCCGCTGGCCTTGTCGACCAGGTCGCTGAGCTTGGGCCGGTGATGGTCGGCGGCCAGGCTGTCGCGGATTTCCACCACCTTGCGCGATGCGGCCTCCGCACCGAACAGGCGCGTGAGCACGGCATGGGCGCGCTCTTCCTGACCGCGCGCCACCAGATAGCGGGGGCTTTCCGGGATGACCAGCAGCGCCAGGAAGTAGATCGCGGCCGGAATGGCCTGGAGCCAGAACATCCAGCGCCAGGCCGGAAAGTCCAGCCACAGCTGCGCCGTCGATCCGCCAGCATAGCGCGCCAGAACGAAATTGGCGACGAACGCGCCGGTCAGGCCGGAGATGATCATCACCTGCTGCACGCTGGACAGCCGGCCGCGCACCGCAGCGGGCGTGACTTCGGAAATGTAGACCGGGGAGATCACGCTCGCCGCGCCCACGCCAAGGCCGCCGATGATGCGCGCGATGATGAAGATGGCGGACGATCCCGCCGCACCCGCCAATAATGCGCTGAACAGGAAAAGCACGGCCGCCAGCATCATCACGCCGCGCCGCCCGATCAGGTCGGCCATGCGCCCGGCCAGAAATGCGCCGACGGAGGAGCCCACCAAAATGGCGCCGACATTGACGCCGATCCCCAGCTTGCCAAGGTCGAAGGCGCTTTCCAGCCCCTTCTGCGTGCCGTTGATGACGCCGCTGTCATAACCGAACATGAAACCGCCGATGGTCGCGACGGCGACGATGGCGGCGATGAAAGCCATATTGACCTTCTCGGCACTCCCTTCCGACATTCCTGCTCCTCCTCCGATTTATATTCTAAATGGTTGCGATATGGGATGTGTGGCCGCGTACGCCGGGATCGAAAGCGAAAAGATCACCCGCACTGGGCTGCGCGACAAGCTGGTCGTTCGTCAAGCCCTTCCGCGCAGTGGTGGCGTAGGCGACCGACAGGTCAGGCCCGCCAAAGGCGATCTTCGTGACGTTGGCGACGGGAAAGCGGACCTCCGACATCAGCTTTCCGGCCGGATCATAGCGCCGCGCGGCCCAGCCGGCGAACAGCCCCGTCCAAAGGCAGCCTTCCGCATCGATGGTCGGGCCGTCCGGATAGCCGGCGCCCTCCTCTATATCCACGAACGCAGCCGTATCATGCAGCGTGCCGTCGGTGGCGATCCGCGTCCGCCAGATTCGCTTGCCGAGCGTATCGGTGTGATAGAGCAGAGTGCCGTCGGGCGAGACGGCAGGGCCGTTGGTAATGGAAACGGGGCGCAGTCCACTTTCGGTCAGCCGCCCCTGGTACAGGCGGTAGAAGCGCCCCTCATCGGCCTCTTCCCCATCGTCCATCGACCCGAACCACAGGCCGCCGGCCGGATCGACGGTGGCATCGTTCAGTCGGTTTCCGGGCCGGTCGGCCTCCGGCGCATGGAGCAGGGCGAAGCTGCCGTCGTCCGGATCGAAACGATGCACACCGGACTGGAGCCCGGCCGCGAAGAGGCCGTCCTGCGTCGGCAATATCCAGCCGACCTGCGCGGGCGCATCCCAACTGCGCGCCACGCCCAGACCGGGATCGAAGCGATAGATGCGCTTCTCCTTGATGTCGACGAACCAGAGGGCCGCTTCCCGCGCCACCCAGACGGGGCCTTCGCCCAGCGTTGCGCCGATGGCCAGCACGCTTTCCGGAACGCTGCCCATGGCTTCAGCGCCAGCCCGCGTCGATGAAATAATCATGCCCGGTACACATGCGGGCATCTTCGGACGCCAGGAACATGGTCAGCGCCGCCACGTCAGCGGGCAGGATCCGTCCATCCAGGCATTGCGCGGCGACGATCTCCGCCTCGCCTTCGGGTGTGTACCATTTCATCTGGCGCGGCGTCTTCACATTGCCGGGAATGATGGTGTTGACGCGGATATTGTCGCGTCCCAGATCGCGTGCCAGGCTGCGCGTCAGGCCTTCGATCGCCGCCTTGGCTGTCTGGTACAGCACCAGGTCGGGCAGGGCGAGATGCCAGCTTATCGACCCGAAGTTCAGTATCACGCCGCTGCCAGCGCGCTTCATCGCGGGCACCACGGCCTGCGCTGCGAAGAAGAGGTGGCGCAGGTTCACCGCCATCCGCTCCTCCCAATAGGCGGGCGTCACTTCCTCTATGCTGTGACGGTCGTCATTGGCCGCATTATTGATCAATATGTCGATGCCGCCAAGCTGCTCCTCGACCGCGGCCATCATCGCCTGCACGGCTTCGATGTCCCTGAGGTCGCAGGGATGGAAGGCCGGCGCGAAATCCGCATCCTTCAGCCGTTCGACGAGCGCCCGGCTTTCCTCTTGCGCAATATCGCAAAACGCCACGCGGGCGCCCTGCGCGGCAAAGGCCTCGACCAGGCCTTCGCCGATTCCGCTGCCGCCGCCGCTGATGAAGACGCGCTTGCCCTTCAGGCTGGGATAGACTGCGCCGCTCATGCGAGGAGGCCCCTCTTGGAAAGATTGGCCATCAGCGCCGCAAGGCCGAAGCTCCAGGGCGCCGCCTCCTTCGATGTCACGACCCTGTTCACCAGCCTGCCCAGCCGGGGAGTGGAAATGGCGACGCTGTCGCCCACCTTGTGGGTAAAGCCGTGCCCCGGCTCATCCCGATCCTGCACCGGCGCGAACAGCGTGCCCAGGAACAGCGCGAAACCGTCAGGATATTGATGTTCCGACAGCGTCTGGCGCACCAGCTCCAGCGGATCACGGCTGATCTGGTTCATGCTGCTGGTGCCTTCCAGCCTGTAGCCCTCCGGGCCATCGATGGTGAGTTCCACCACTGCGTCGCGCACATCGTCGATGGTGAAACCGCCGTCGAACAGCCGGATCAGCGGCCCCATGGAGCAAGAGGCGTTATTGTCCTTCGCCTTGCCGAGCAGCAGGGCAGAACGCCCCTCGAAATCGCGCAGATTGACATCGTTGCCCAGCGTGGCGCCGACGGCCTGCCCATTCGCGCCGACGATCAGCACGATCTCCGGCTCCGGATTGTTCCAGGTGGAATCGGACCGGATCCCGATCTCTTCCCCCGCACCAATCGTGGAGAGCACGGGCGCCTTGGTGAATACCTCGGCGTCGGGACCGATCGCGACCTCCAGATATTGCGACCAGAGCCCGTCTTCTATCAGCGCCTGCTTGAGCGCCGCCGCTTCGGTAGAGCCCGGCTTGACCGCGCGGATAGACCCGCCGACCCGGCCCTCCAGCCGCGACCGGATGTCGGCCGCCGCGCCTGCGTCGCCACGCGCCCGTTCCTCGATCACGCGCTCGATCGCGGACAGGGCAAAGGTCACGCCGCACGCCTTGATGCATTGCAGGTCGACGGGGCTCAGCAGCGGCAGGTCCAGCGCGCCGAGCGCGCCCAGCGACACGCCCTTTGCCGCGCCGAAGCCGGAAAGCCCTTCGGTCGGCAATATGTCGATCAACTGCGATACCGTGGGGGCGGCGCGGCTCATGTCATAGGCGATACCACCCTCGACCAGCAGGGGCGTCGGGCCTTCTGCCGTTTCCACGCGGCCCAGAAACAGGCCGGACCGCCAGTCGGCGGGAAGGCAATCGAGCAAAGTGGAGACCCCCGGCATTATCGACTCCTAAGACAATAGGTTATTGATAGCGCTACCAACATGACTGGCGGCGGAAGTCAAGGGTGCTGGGGTGGTACACCGGGAACTGCGTCTTGATCCGCGCATTTCCCCTGGAAAAGGAGGCAGCACGATCATGGCCGCTCGCGCATATTGGCAGGGGCAGATTCGCCTGGCGCTGGTGTCGATTCCGGTGGAGATCTACGCCGCCACGAAATCCGGCGCGCAGATCGCCTTCCACCAGATCCACCAGCCTAGCGGAAAGCGGGTCCGGTACGAAAAGACGGTGCCAGGACTTGGTCCCATCGATCCGGATGACATCGTCAAGGGCTATGAGGTGGCGAAAGGCGATTATGTGCTGCTGCAGCCCGACGAGATCGAGGCAGTCAAGCTGGAGAGCAAGAAGACGCTCGAACTCATCCAGTTCGTCGACGCGAGCGAGATCGACGTGCTCTATTATGAACGACCCTATTATGTCGTCCCCGCAGACGATCTGGCCGAGGAAGCCTTCATAGTCCTGCGGGAGGCGCTTCGGCGGACGAAGAAGGTCGGGCTGGGCCAGCTTGCCATGCGGGGACGGGAATATATCGTCTCCTTGAAGCCTTGCGGCCGGGGCATGGTGCTGGAAACGCTGCGCTATGCCGATGAGGTGAACCGCGCCCAAAGCTATTTCCGCGATATAGAGGATGCGAAGCCCGATAGCGAACTGCTCGATCTGGCCGAGACGCTGATCGAGAAGAAGACCGCGCCCTTCAAACCCGACAGTTTTCACGATCGCTATGTGGACGCGTTGGAGCGCCTGATCGAAAAGAAGAAAAAGTCGAAGGGTCGCCGTATCATCGAGGATCAGGAGGAAGGCACGGCCGCGCGCGGCAGCAATGTGATTGACCTGATGGCGGCGCTCAAGAAATCGGTAAGCACGGGCGCTTCCGGGGCGGGCCCGAAACCGGCGGCGAAGAAAGCCCCCGCCGCCAAGGCTCCCGCAAAGGCTGCGGCGCGAAAGGCGCCTGCAAGGCCGGCCAGCCGAAAACGGGCCTGAGCCATGGCCAATGCTGATCCGCTCAGCGCCTATAACCGCAAGCGCGATTTCACTCGCACCCGGGAGCCCGCGGGCAGGCGGGGGCGCAGCCAGGGCAACAGCTTCATCGTGCAGAAGCATGATGCGACTCGCCTGCATTACGACTTTCGCCTGGAAATGGACGGCGTGCTCAAAAGCTGGGCGGTGACGCGCGGCCCCAGCATCGATCCCGCCGACAAGCGGCTCGCTGTCCGTACGGAGGATCATCCCCTGTCCTATGCGACATTCGAGGGGACGATTCCCAAGGGGGAATATGGCGGCGGCACCGTCATGCTCTGGGATGAGGGTATATGGGAGCCGATTCCCGGAAAGAGCGCCCGCGACCTTGAAAATGGCCATCTCCACTTCATCCTGCATGGGCATCGGATGCGCGGCGAATGGCTGTTGATCCGGCTGAAGCCGCGGGGCCGGGAGAAGGGCGAAAACTGGCTGCTGCGCAAGGTCGAGGATGGCCATGCCGGCAGCGCGGACGATCTGACTGCCCGCAACCTGACCAGCATCAAGAGCGGACGCACCATGGCGGAGATCGCAGCGGGTGCGCCGGCCACATCGCTGAAGGGGAAGAAGGGGAAGGCATTTGACGCGGCCATGGCGCAGGCGGATCGCGCCGTTCCCGTCAAGCGGCGCGCTCTGTCGGGAAAGACTGGGCTGGGAAAACGAGGGCCGGGAAAGAGTGGCCTGCCAGCCTTTCGGCCGCCGCAACTGGCGACGCTGGTCGACGCCGTGCCGACGGGCAATGGCTGGATGCACGAGATCAAATATGACGGCTATCGGTGCCTGGTTTCAGCATCCGGCGAGCATGTCAGGATGTTCACCCGATCTGGTCTCGACTGGACGGATCGGTTCGCACCGCTTCCCGCGGAAATAGCAGCGATGAACCTTCCGGGCGCCCTGATCGACGGAGAGATCGTTGCGCTAGACAGCGGAGGGAACCCGGATTTCTCCACGCTTCAACAGGCCTTGAAGGGGGAGGGGAAGGCGCCGTTGCACCTGTTCGCCTTCGACCTGCTCCATCTGGACGGGCAGGACCTAACCGGCATGCCCAATGTCAGCCGCAAGGAAAAGCTGGCCGCCCTCCTGGGCGACGGTTCCGCGCATGTCCATGTCGGGGACCATGTGGTCGGGGCAGGCGAAAGGCTGTATCAGGCGATGTGTGACGCAGGGCAGGAGGGCATCATTTCCAAGCGTGCCGACGCTCCCTATCGGGGTGCACGCACGAAGAACTGGTTGAAGGTCAAATGCACCTGCCGGCAGGAATTCGTCATTGTCGGCTGGACCCCCAGCAGCGCGACCGGCCGGTCCATCCGCAACCTGCTGCTCGGTCAGCGGGAAGGAGCTGGGCTGGTCTATGCGGGGAAGGTTGGCACGGGGTTCAACGCCGCCAACAGCGCCGGACTGATCGCGCTATTGGGCAAGCGGGAGCGCAAGACCGCCGCGCTCCCTGTGCCGCGCAGCGAAAGCAGGGGCGCCCGATGGGTCCGACCCGATCTGGTGGCGGAAGTCGCCTTCGCAGAATTCACGGCGGACAATGTCGTCCGACATGCCAGTTTTCTGGGTCTTCGCGAGGACAAGGCAGCCAACGAGGTTGAGCGCGAGGAAATGATGGAGATACCCGAAGCCCAAGGCTCGATCCGGATCAGCAATCCCGACCGGCTGATCTTTCCGGAGGCGAAGATCAGCAAGGGCGAACTGGCCGATTATTATGCGCGCATGGGGAGCGTGATGCTGCCCTGGATCGCCTATCGGCCCATCAGCCTGGTTCGATGTCCGCAGGGCCGAGCGAAGAAATGCTTCTTCCAGAAACATGACAGCGGCAGTTTCGGCGACCATGTCAAACATGTGCCGATCCGCGAGAAGGAAGGGAATGAGGAGGATTATCTCTATATAGAGGATGGCGACGGCATATTGGCCTGCGTCCAGATGGGCGCGATCGAATTTCACGGCTGGGGTTCGAGCATCGCGGATGTCGAGCGGCCGGACCGCATGATATTCGACCTCGATCCGGACGAAGGGCTGGACTTCAAGGATGTGAAGAAGGCGGCGCGGGACATTCGGCGGACGCTGGAGGATCTGGGCCTCACCAGCTTTGCCATGTTGTCGGGGGGCAAGGGCATTCATGTCGTCGTGCCGCTGAAGCCGCAGGCGCAATGGCCGGAGGTCAAGGATTTCGCCGACCGCTTCGCCCGCGCTCTTGCCGTCCAGGAACCGGATCGCTTCACCGCGACGATGAGCAAGGCGAAGCGCAAGGGCCGCATCTTCATCGACTGGTTGCGCAATCAGCGCGGCGCGACGGCGGTGCTTCCTTATGTGGTGCGCGCCCGCGAACATGCCTCCGTCGCGGCTCCGGTCACCTGGGACGAACTGGACGGGATTGAGAGCGCGGCCCACTTCACCGTGAAGGATGTCGCACTTTTGCTGGATCGCCAATCCTCCCGAAACCTGCGCGGCTGGGGCGAAGCGCATCAGGTGCTGCCGTCGCATTAGGCGCGCAGCGTAAATTCTGGCCGATCCAGCCCGGCGCTGGATACTCTGACGGATTTTCGCCGCATCCGCCTTTTCTGCGCCGACGCTTTGTTGCATATCGGGAATCACCATGACGAAGCCGATCGAAGAAGCGCCCGAAAGCGGCGCGGCAACCCCTAGCTCCACCACCGCCAAGCCCGACATGGCTTCCGCAGCGCGCAAATCAGCCGGCAAGGCCGTCTGGATGGGGACGGCCGTCGGAATCGGATCGGCTGCGATCGTCGCGGCGCTGCTCTACGCGAACAAGAAGCGCGGCTGACGCATTGCGCGGGAAAGCGGGAACGGTTTTCCGCTTACAGTGGCGCGACAGAAAAACAGGAGCGCCCGACCTGCGTCATATCTGACGCAGCATGCCCGCATGCCCTGCAAATGGCAAAAAAAAGAGGCGGCATGGCCTTCGCTCCATGCCGCCCCATGATGCGACCCTCACGGGGCTCTGTCCCGCCTGGGCGGGCTATTTTATCCTATGCGGCGCCGCCGCTGAGATAGACGATCAACTCCGGTTTGCTGATCGTCGCGCTCTTGTCGGTATCGGCGGTGACGAACGCGCCGTCGGCCCAGGCGGTGACTTCTGCGGGGGGAAGGGATTTTCCGGTCGCCTTCAGTTCCTGATCCTTCAGCGCCACCATCCAGCGTGAAAATTCCGCCTTGTCGAGCTGCCCGTCATGATTCTGGTCATAGGCGGGGAATTCCGTGTCCACGATCGACGCCACCGCGTCGCCCGATGTCGCAGGCTGCGCCTGTTGTCCTTCCGGCGCGGCGGGAGCCGTCTGCTGGGGCGCGGCCGCCTGCGCCCATGCCGATGGCGCAACCAAAAGGGCGCTCGCCAGAAAAAATGCGCGGATCATCACCTGCTCCACATCCACCGTCTGATGTCATCCTGGACAATAGCCAAATAAAACATGTGGTTCCTGAATTTTTGTTCATGTTGCACCACTGGTCTTTCGATTCGTATCGGTTCGCCGCCGATGCTGCGATTAATGGGATGAAGTACGGGAATTCAGTGGGTTCCATTCCGCCTTTCCGGCTGATTTGCCCCCGAAAGGCGCTGCTGCTAGGCCGCGCATCGACTTTCAACTCATGCACGCAGGATTCGCCCGATGGTTCCCCGTTATGCCCGCCCGCAAATGACCGCCCTCTGGGAGCCGGAGGCCCGCTTCAAGATCTGGTTCGAGATCGAGGCGCACGCGACAGAAAAACTGGGCGAACTGGGCGTGGTGCCGCCGTCCGCCGCCAAGGCGCTGTGGGACTGGTGGGCGACAAATCCCGCGATCGACGTGGCCGCCATCGATGCCATCGAGGCCGTGACCAAGCATGATGTCATCGCCTTCCTAACCTGGGTTGCGGAGCAGGTGGGAGAGGAAGCCCGCTTCATGCATCAGGGCATGACCTCCAGCGACGTGCTGGACACCTGCCTTGCCGTGCAACTGAGCCGCGCCGCCGACATCCTGATCGACGATCTCGACAAGCTGCTGGAGGTCATCAAGCGCCGCGCCTATGAGCATAAGCTGACGCCCACCATCGGCCGCAGCCATGGCATCCATGCCGAGCCGGTCACCTTCGGCCTGAAAATGGCCGAGGCCTATGCGGAGTTCAGCCGCTGCAAGGCTCGGCTGATCTCGGCTCGGGCCGAGGTTGCGACCTGCGCCATTTCCGGCGCGGTCGGCACATTCGCCAATATCGACCCGCGCGTCGAGGAGCATGTGGCCGAGAAGCTGGGCCTAGCCATCGAGCCGGTGTCGACGCAGGTCATTCCGCGCGACCGTCACGCGATGTTCTTCGCGACGCTGGGCGTGATCGCCTCCTCCATCGAGCGGCTCGCCACCGAGGTCCGCCACCTTCAGCGCACCGAGGTTCTGGAGGCGGAGGAATATTTCTCGCCCGGCCAGAAGGGCAGCTCCGCCATGCCGCACAAGCGCAATCCGGTGCTGACGGAGAATCTGACCGGCCTTGCCCGCATGGTCCGCAGCTATGCGCTGCCGGCGATGGAGAATGTGGCGCTCTGGCATGAGCGCGACATCAGCCATTCGTCCGTGGAGCGCTATATCGGGCCCGATGCCACCATCACGCTGGACTTCGCGCTGGGCCGCCTGACCGGCGTCATCGACAAGCTGTTGGTCTACCCTGAGCGGATGATGAAGAATTTGGACAAGATGGGCGGCCTCGTCCACTCGCAGCGGGTGTTGCTGGCGTTGACCCAGGCCGGCGTGAGCCGCGAGGACAGCTACCGCTATGTCCAGCGCAATGCGATGAAGGTGTGGGAATCGGACGGCCAGCTATCTTTGATGGAATTGCTGAAGGCGGATGCGGACGTGGCGGCGGCGCTCCCGGCCGAGCAGATCGAGGAGAAATTCAACCTCGACTATCATTTCCGTCAGGTCGACACGATCTTCCGCCGGGTGTTCGGGGAATAGGGATCGCGCGGGCCCGGCACGTCATGCCGGGCCGTCCTTCTCGAAGGATTCAATGCGGAACGGCGTCCGATTGCCGCCGGACCAGTTCATAGTCGAGCAGCAGATGAGCGGGCGTTTCGTCCGACTTGCCCTTGCGCGCCCTGATCCGCTTCACCAGCAATTCGACGGCCGCGCGCGACATGGCGCTGATCGGCTGGCGGATGGTGGTCAATTCCGGCCAGATCGTGGTCGCCAGCGACGTGTCGTCGAAGCCGCAGACGGTCAGGTCGCCCGGCACGTCCAGCCCGCTGCGATGGGCAATGGCCACGGCTGCCGCCGCCATGTCGTCATTGCTGGCGAAGATCGCGGTCGGAGGCTCGGGCAGCGCCAGGATCCGCTCCGCCGCATCCAGCCCGGAGCGGTAGGTGAAATAGCCCTGCTGGACCAGCGTCTCGTCCGGCGTGATGCCCGCTTCGACCAGCGCGTCGCCATAGCCTTCGAAGCGGCGCCGGCTGGCGCTCTGGTTCGGGTGGCCCTTGATGAAGCCGATGCGCCGATGCCCAAGCGCGATCAGATGGCGCATCATCGCCAGTGCCGCCGCATGATCGTCGATGCTGACGGCCGACATGTCGGCGGGCGCTTCGCCCGTGGCGACGGCGACCGCCACGATGTCCGCCGCCTTCAGCGCATCCTTCATCGCCTGGTGGTCGCACAGCGGCGGCGGCAGGATGACGCCGTTGATCCGGCCGCGCAGCAAATGCTCGACGACCGTGTCGACGGCGGTTTCCTCGTCCCATTTCTCCACCACCAGATCCACGCCGCTGCGGCTGGCCTGATCCAGGCTGCCGACCAGGAATTCGCTCAGATAGGAAGCCGACGGGTTGCTGTAGAGCAGGCTGATGCGGGTGTCTTCCCCGCCCGCCAGGCTGCGTGCGGCGGCGCTCGGCGAATAGTTGAGCGCGGCGATGGCCGCTTCCACCTTTTCCCTGGTGGCGCTCCTTACGATCTGTTCACCGTTGATGACCCGCGACACGGTCATGGGCGACACGCCCGCATGCTTGGCAACATCATTGATGGTAGGGGCGTTGCGCTGCCGCCTAGAGCTTCTCGGTTCCATGCGCGTAATGGTAACGGGAAGCTCGACCGATACTAAGCAAAATCCGCCATCATGCCTGCGCACCGCGTCAGATTATGTTCCTGCGCCGGTTATGGTCGCTCGCGCCCAGCAAGGCCACAGGCGGACGCGCTGGCGATATGGCGCAGGTCAGAGACGGATTTTGCTGTGACAGCATGTGGTCGCGGAGAGTCGCCGATTTTCTGATAGAAATATTGGTCGGGGAGAGAGGATTCGAACCTCCGGCCCCTGCCTCCCGAAGACAGTGCTCTACCAGGCTGAGCTACTCCCCGACCGATGGCGGGTCCGTTTAAAGGCGGTCCCGCCGGGCAGGCCGCAGCCTATAGAGGCGGCTTTTCCGGCTGGCAAGCGGCCGACGCGTTTTTTTTGGGGCATGCTATAAAAGCCCGGCCTGGCGGAAGCTGAACCGGCCTTTCCCGGTGCGGATGACATGGTCAGCCAATGCGATCTCGATCGGTCGCAGGCGCTTCGACAAGGTCCGGGTCAGCCGGATGTCGGTCCAGCAGGGAAGGGGGCTGCCGGGCCGCTGCTGCTCGATCGCCAGCCAATGGCTGTCCCACCGCAGCAGCGCATCCACTGTCCTTTGCCAGTCTAGGTCTACGGGCAGCCGATGGAGTGCACGCCATTCGTCATCCAGGACGAGCAGGTTGAGGGAAGCAGGTTCGCGCATGGCGCGCAGAATGGGCCTGCGCCACGCGGCCGGTAGGGGAAGGCTGGTCCCTTTTCGAGTGAAGCGCGGGCAATCTCATCCGTTTCGCAGCATTTGGCGTCGGCTGGTCGCTTCGTTACAGGGGGACAGTATCCGCCAGAATCATGAAAGTGTCCGCATGGCATCCTCCGCACCCCATTATGAACAGCAATATCTGGACCTGATGCGGCAGATCTGGCTGCATGGAGATGAGCGGATCGATCGGACGGGCGTGGGCACGCGATCCATATTGGGCGCGACGATGCGCTTCTCGCTGGCTGACGAGGCCGTGCCGCTGCTGACGACCAAGCGGGTTTATTGGAAGGTCGCGGCGCGGGAAATGCTGTGGTTCCTGACCGGCGACACCAACATACGCGAACTGGTGCGGCAGGGCGTGCATATCTGGACGGACTGGCCGCTGGACAGCTACCGCAGGGCGACGGGGGAGGAGATAGACCGCGACGCGTTCGAGGCCCGTATTATCGAGGACGATGCCTTCGCGGCCCGCTGGGGCGATCTGGGGCCGGTCTATGGCGCGCAATGGGTGAACTGGCCGCGCTATGAAGAGGCCGGGGACGGGCTCTACCGCCGGGCTGCGCAGGGGCATAACCAGATCGCCGACCTGGTCGAGGCGATTCGGACCAGTCCCGGTTCGCGGCGCCTGCTGTTCACGGGCTGGAATGTGGCGGAGGTTTCGCGCATGGCGCTGCCGCCCTGCCACATGACCTATCAGTTCCAGGTTGCCGACGGGCGCCTGAACGGGCTGCTGTTCCAGCGGAGCTGCGATCTCGGGCTGGGCTTTGCCTTCAACATCTTCGGCTTGTCGATGATCACCCGGATGCTCGCGCAGCAATGCGATCTGGAGGCGGGCGAGGTGGTCTGGCAGGGTGGCGACGTGCACCTCTACCTCAACCATGCCGATCTGGTGGAGGAACAGATCGGACGAAATCCGTCGGGCCATCCCCGGCTGCGGATCAACCGGCGGCCTTCAAGCATTTTCGACTATCGGATCGAGGATTTCGAGGTCCTTGATTACGCGCCGCAAAGGCATATCGCCGCGCCCGTCGCTGTTTAGCGCAGAGCGGAAACGCGACGGAATGGGTCAGTAAGGCTTGCCTTTACCGGCGTTGTAATATAATAATTGCAGTCAGCAATAATATTGCAATGCACAAAGGAGGCAGGATGAGCGACCGGATCGATTCGGACGCGGCGAGGGCTGGGGCGGGACGCAATCTGCCGCCGCTGCGGCTGCATGTGCCGGAGCCGAAGTTCAGGCCGGGCGACACCGCCGATTTCAGCGATTTTGATATCCCGCTCGCTGGCGCGCAGGCGCGACCGGATGAAACGACCCAGCCCGGCGAGATGCGCGACCTGGCCTATGGGCTGGTCAGGGTGCTGGATGAAGATGGCGCCGCCGTCGGCCCCTGGGACCCGAAACTGCCGCCTGAGACGCTGCTCAGGATGCTGCGGGCCATGGCGCTGACGCGGGCGTTCGACGCGCGCATGTTCCGGGCGCAGCGGCAGGGCAAGACCAGCTTCTACATGAAGTCGACCGGCGAGGAGGCAGTGTCGATCGGCGCGGCGGCGGCTCTGGCGAGCGACGACATGTGCTTCCCCAGCTATCGCCAGCAGGGGATATTGATCGCGCGGGGCTGGCCGATCATCGACATGATGAACCAGATCTATTCGAACAAGGGCGACCGGCTGAAGGGCCGCCAGCTTCCGATCATGTATTCAGCGCGGGACGCCGCGTTCTTCTCCATCTCCGGCAATCTCACCACGCAATATCCGCAGGCGGTCGGCTGGGCCATGGCCAGCGCGGCGCGGGGCGATACGCGGATCGCGGCAACCTGGTGCGGGGAAGGATCGACGGCGGAGGGCGACTTCCATTCGGCCTGCACCTTCGCCAGCGTCTATCGGGCGCCGGTCATCATGAATGTCGTGAACAACCAGTGGGCGATCAGCAGCTTTTCCGGTTTTGCAGGGGCAGAGGCGACGACCTTCGCGGCGCGGGCCATCGGCTATGGCATTGCGGGCCTCAGGGTCGACGGCAACGACGCGCTGGCGGTCTATGCCGCGACGCGCTGGGCCGCCGACAGGGCGCGGGCCAATGCGGGGCCGACCCTGATCGAACATTTCACCTATCGGGTCGAAGGGCACAGCACGTCGGACGATCCCAGCGCCTATCGCTCCGCTGACGAGGCAAGCCATTGGCCGCTGGGCGATCCCATCGCGCGCCTGAAAAAGCATTGCATCGCGCTCGGCATCTGGGACGAGGATCGGCACGCTGCGATGGACAGGGAACTGGCCGAAATGGTCCGCGACGCTGCGCGGGAGGCGGAGAAGAACGGCATTCTGGGTCATGGTCTCCACCATCCGATGGAATCGATGTTCGAGGATGTGTTCGAGGAGATGCCCTGGCACCTGCGCGAGCAGCAGCAGAAAATGCTCGACGAATGGAAGGCAGCCGGCCTGTGAGCGACATGATGAGCGAAGCTGTGACGGAAGCCCGTGGCGATACCGTGCAGATGAACATGATCCAGGCGATCAACAGCGCGCTGGACGTGATGATGGAGCGCGATCCCGATGTGGTCGTGATGGGCGAGGATGTCGGCTATTTCGGCGGCGTCTTCCGCGCGACGGCGGGGCTGCAGCAGAAATATGGCAAGAACCGGGTTTTTGATACGCCGATCACCGAATGCGGCATCATCGGCGTTGCGGTGGGCATGGGCGCCTATGGCCTGAGGCCGGTGCCGGAAATCCAGTTTGCCGACTATATCTATCCTGCGCTCGACCAGCTTGTGTCCGAAGCGGCTCGGCTGCGCTACCGCTCTGCCGGGGAGTTCATCTCGCCCATGACGGTACGCTCGCCCTTTGGCGGCGGCATTTTCGGGGGGCAGACGCACAGCCAGTCGCCTGAAGGTATCTTCACCCATGTGTCGGGCGTGAAGACTGTGATTCCATCGACCCCCTATGACGCCAAGGGCCTGTTGATCGCGTCCATAGAGGATAATGATCCCACGATTTTCTTCGAACCCAAGCGCATCTATAACGGGCCGTTCGACGGACATTACGACACCCCGGCCAGAAGCTGGTCCGGGCATGCGCAGGCGCAGGTTCCCACGGGCTATTACCGTATTCCGCTGGGCGAGGCGCGGGTGGCCCGCTCGGGCGAGGCGCTGACGGTGCTTTGCTATGGCACGATGGTCCATGTGGTCGAGAACGTCGTTGCGGAAATGGGCGTCGACGCGGAAATCCTCGACCTGCGCACGCTGGTGCCGCTGGATATCGGCGCAATCGAGCGGTCGGTGCGCAAGACCGGGCGCTGCATGATCGTGCATGAGGCGACCCGGACGAGCGGTTTCGGCGCGGAACTCTCCGCGCTGGTGCAGGAGCGGTGCTTCTACCATCTCGAAGCGCCGATCGAGCGCGTGACCGGATTCGACACGCCTTATCCGCACAGTCTGGAATGGGCCTATTTCCCTGGCCCGGTGCGCATTCGCGAGGCCATCAACAAGATTTTGAAGGATTGAGGGGCTGTCATGGCGCTTTATACGTTCAGGTTGCCGGACATCGGCGAAGGCATCGCAGAGGCGGAGATTGTCGGCTGGCATGTGAAGGTCGGCGACCGGATCGAGGAAGACCAGCCGATCGCCGACATGATGACCGACAAGGCGACGGTGGAAATGGAATCGCCGGTTGCCGGTACGGTGGTCCGGCTGGCCGGCGAGCCGGGGCAGCAGATCGCCATCGGATCGATGCTGGTGGAGATCGAGACGGAAGGAGAGGGCGACGCGCCTGTTCCTCGTGCCGAGGTGGCTCCGGCCCCAGCCGCCATGACGTCCCTTGCGAAACCGGCGGGGAAGGGTAACGGGCAGAGCGAGCCTGCTCCGATCGTCGCAGAAGGAAAGCCTGCCGCACCGGTTCCCTCGGCCACTCCTTCGGTCGCCCCCTCGCGGGACGAACGGGTGACGGCGAAGGCCGATGTGCTGGCTTCCCCCGCCGTTCGCGCGCGCGCCAGGGAACTCGGCGTCGATCTGTCGCAGGTGAAGCCGAGCGGCGATCATATCCGCCATTCCGATCTCGACGCTTTCCTCCTTTACGGATCGGGGCAGGGCTATCGCCCGGCCGGGCGCGGGGCAAGGCGGGCGGATGAGGAGGTGAAGGTCATCGGCCTGCGCCGCCGCATCGCGGAGAACATGGCCGCTTCGAAACGCGCCATCCCGCATTTCTCCTATGTGGAGGAGATCGACGTCACGGCGCTGGAGGCAACCCGCGAGCAGCTGAATGCCCATCGCGGCGACAAGCCGAAGCTCACCCTGCTGCCGCTCCTGATCGTCGCGATCTGCCGCGCGCTGCCCGAATTTCCGATGCTGAATGCCCGCTATGACGATGAAGTGGGGGTGGTGACGCGCTACGGCGCCGTGCACATGGGAATCGCGACCCAGACCGACGCCGGGCTGATGGTGCCGGTGATCCGCGATGCGCAGGACCGCAATGTCTGGCAGCTCGCGGCGGAGATCAAGCGGCTGGCTGACACGGCGCGCGCCGGCAAGGCGAAGCCGGAGGAACTGTCCGGCTCGACCCTGACGCTGACCTCGCTGGGGCCGCTAGGCGGAGTGGCCACCACGCCGGTCATCAACCGGCCGGAAGTGGCGATCATCGGTCCAAACCGCATCATCGAGCGGCCGGTCTTCCGCGGCAGGGAAGTGGTCCCCGCCAAGCTCATGAATCTGTCGATCAGTTGCGACCATCGGGTGGTCGACGGCTGGGATGCGGCGAGCTTTGTCCAGGCAGTGCGGAAATTGCTGGAGACGCCGGTCCTGCTGTTTGCGGATTGATATGTCGGGAGGGGCGGTTCCAAGCCGTTTCTCCTCCCGTTCAGAAAAAGGCGACCGCGCCGGATCTGCCGATCCTGTCCCGGTCGCCATATCGCTCAGCGAACGGTAGCGCGATAGCTCAGCCGGCCGCTCTCCCCCGGTGAGATTTCGTCCGGCACGGTCCACCGGACATGGGTGATGTCGGCGGGCACGGCCCGGCGGTTGCCGCCAAGGGGCGTCGGCAGCCAAAGGTCGGCAATGCGGCCCCAATGGGCGCCGCCATCCACAGACACCTGCATGGCCGGATCGCTGAGGTCGAGCTGCGTCCCGCGAGGCACGGCGTTGGTGACGGCCAGGCCGCGCACCGGACGGCTGCCCTCATTGCGCCAGTTGACGACGAAGATAAGCTGGTCGCCCGATCCCGCCCGATCGGCGCTTTCCAGCACCCGGCGGGCGCGACCGTTGATGTCGGTGCTGACCCGTTCCACGAACATCTGCCGGTCCAGCCGGACGTCCTGCCGCGCTGACGCCGCCTCCGGCACTGCCACGCAGGCCAGGGCGATGAACAAAGCCCCCGATTTCATCACAGTCCCCCATGCTGTTGCGTGGCCGAATGTGGCAGCAGGTGCCGAAGATTTGGTTAAAACCTTGTTTCCCTTGCTATCCGTCCGTTTCGCTGATGTAAATCGCCCGGTCGGGGGAGCGCTGCGCTGAATCAGGCGCAGGTCGCGTGCTCCAGATTTCATTGCCGCCTCTTTTCAAGCCGAAAACCGGTTCCCGCTTTCCCGCACGATGCTCGAAATTGACGGATCGGAACTGCCGGTGCAGAAACGGGGCGGCGGGCAAGGACATTTTCAGGCGTGACACCCCAGGAGCAGCAGGAGATCAACCGGCGGCGGGACCGATTGCTGGCGTCGATAGCGTTGACGACCGGCATCGGGCTGATCCTCGCGCTGCCCTTTGCCCTGCGGGAAGGGGCGGAATTTTTTCTGCCGCTGACGGCCGCATTGGTGATCGCCATTGCGCTGGTGCCGTTCCTAGAGTGGATGGAGCGGCGAGGCGTGCCATCCACGCTGGCGGCGCTGACGGCATTGATCGCCTTCCTGGTGGTGGCGAATACGGCCCTGGTGCTGATCGTCGTGCCGGCGGCCGACTGGTTCCGGTTGCTGCCAGAGCGTCTGCCCCAGATTCAGAACAATCTCGCGCCCCTGATCGATTTCTATTCGCAGCTCCAGCGCTTCGTGGACGAGACGGTGCAGATGCTGGCGACCGGCCCGGTGGCAGCGGCGCAGACGGCCGCGGTGGACGCGCCCCGATCGCTGCTTCAGTTCGCGGCCACCTCCGCCCCGGCGGCCATCATCCAGATGGTGTTCGCGCTGCTCATCATCTATTTCTTCCTTGCGGGCTGGACGCGGCTGCGGCGTCGGACGATCAACAGCCGGGGCAGTTTCGACGGCGCCATGGCGGTCGCGCGGGTGATCCAGAATGTGGTCGACGCGACATCCGCCTATGTCCTCACCATCGCGACGATCAACCTGTGCCTCGGCCTGGCGGTCGCGCTGGCGCTATGGCTGATCGGCATGCCTTCGCCGCTGATGTGGGGCGGCATCGTCGCGCTGCTGAACTTCGTCCCTTATTTCGGGCCGATGCTGGCGGCGGCGCTGCTGGCGCTCGGCGGGCTCATGGTGTTCGACGATGTGTGGAAGGCGCTGCTGCCGGCGGCCTTGCAGGTCGGATTCCATCTGGTGGAGGCCAATGTCATAACGCCAACGATATTGGGCCGGCGGCTGACCATGAATCCCCTGCTGATTCTGGTGTCGCTGACCTTTTGGGGATGGGTGTGGGGAACGCCGGGCGCCTTGCTGGGCGTGCCGTTGCTGATCATCATCCAGACCGTCGTGTCGGCCGCCGGAACCCCGGATATCGCCGGTTTCCTGTTCGAGCGCGGGACGCTGACGGTCGACCCGCGCAAAGAAAATGACGAAAGCCGCGAAACTGATGTTGCAGGCAGTTGACAGGGGGAACGGGGCCGCATAGATGCCCGCCCACACCGAACGCGGGTGTAGCTCAGTTGGTTAGAGCGCCGGCCTGTCACGCCGGAGGTCGCGGGTTCGAGCCCCGTCACTCGCGCCACTCTCTTCAGGAGGGTCGGAAGGTTTTCCAGATCAGCATCGTCTGGTGGCCCGCATGGGTCACGCCAAGATGCCGCCCTGCGCGGGTGTAGCTCAGTTGGTTAGAGCGCCGGCCTGTCACGCCGGAGGTCGCGGGTTCGAGCCCCGTCACTCGCGCCATTCTTCAAGATCAAAATGATATGCTGTTGGACGAGGCCTTCGCCTTTCGTTCATCAACAATGGCTGATTTCCGACGTTTTTCGTCGAAGTTCACAGTGTATGCGCGCGCGTGCCTGGGCGCGCGTATGCGTTGCGTATCGGACATTTCAAAGAGGCTGGGAGGATAGGCCGGTCGGGGTGAAATAGGACAGGCTGAATTTCGGGCTGTTGGAAAAATAGGAAGTTTTTCGAGGATGTTGTGGCCGATGGGTCACGCATCATTCCCGGCGGCCGTCAGGGACGGTGGGGATGACAGACGGTCTGGAAGCGACCAACTGCGATCGTTCAATCCAGCCTAAGCGTCCGCCGAAAGTTGCCGTTGGCTTGATTGAAAATTCAGCTTACCTGTCACTGCATGCGGCGATTTCTAAAGGCGCTCACGTCGAGATATTTCTTCATCACCATCTTTGCCCCTATATTGTGGGTGGTGATTGCATTGCAGATAGGCGACGCCTTAGAGCTTATCACTCCTGACTATCGGCAGATCATTTTTTGGCTGTCGGTTGCCTATGGCATCTCGGTCCTGCTTGCCCTGCGTTACGACGACCCGGATAATCCCTAATGGCGGCACCAGCGCAATCCCGACCATTTGCAGTCGTCCCACAAACCCATATGATTGCCCGATGACGGTCATTCGCACCTACCTGCTAGAGACACTTCAGCGCGTCGCCGATGGTGGCGACATTGAGCAAGATGAACTCGACGCCGCCGTGCCGAATCCGCTGGCCCTCGACCCGCTGGAAAAGGATGCTTGGGAGCAATTGAGCCACTGGGCAGACGACGCAGACATTCGGCAAAAAGACCCGAATTATGCGACGTTCAAGCGTGACTGGATGCGAGATCGCATAGCGGCATTAAAAGCGGACGACAGCTAACTGCTGTCAGCGTGTCGGAACCCGCCGTTCTGCTTTCCACCCAAAATTGCCTAAAAACCGCGCCAGCGTCCGGTCTCCATCCAGGCTAGCAGGCGCTTGAGCGGCAATATCCATATCCAGACCAGCCCAAGAAAGACGTAAACCGGCACCTGCACCACCATCGGCAGCCGCCCGATCGGGCCTGACAGGCTGCCCACCAGCACGGCCCAGAGCGCGATCAGGCCCAGGATCATGAACATGCCCGCCGGCTTGCGCCAGCTTGGCTTGTAGGCGGGCCGTGGGTCCGGGTTCATTCCTCATATCCTTCGATCAGTTCGACTTCGGTCAGGATCAGGTGGAGCGGCAAGTCCCATGGATCGGCGGGGAGGGCGTCATGTTCCTGCACCGACCAGCCCAGCCCCACCCTCAAGGCATCGGGATAGCGGGCGAACACCCGGTCATAATAGCCGCCGCCCTGGCCCAGCCGGTTCATCGCCCGGTCAAATCCCACCAGGGGCGCGATGATGACGTCGGGCGTCGCCGGATCGCCCACGGGTTCGGGATGGCTGGTGCCGAACAGGCCCGGGAAAAGCTGATCCTCCGGGTTCCAGTGCACGAAATCCATGCTGCCCAGCCGATCCAGCACGCGCGGCAGTGCCAGCGTCTTGCCCATGGCCTGCAAGGGCGCGGCCAGCCTCTGCGCGGGCGCCTCATCGTCCAGTCCCATATAGAGAGCCACGGTCCTGGCCTGCGCCAGCCGCTGTGCCAGGGGCGAAGGAACCACCTTGAAGGCCAGCCGGTGCGCCAGCGGATCGAGCGAAGCCACAAAGGCGCGCCGCCTCTGCCGGGCGATGGCACGCAGGGTCGCCTTGTCGGTATCGTCGCTCATCGGTGGCCTTGAACCGGGGGAGGAAGGGTGACGGGACCGCCTCGGCCGTGTGCTGGAAAATCCTCTGACGCCTCAACGTCAGGTGGGAACCATGTAGATCGGGCCAGAGCCCGCCCAGGGACAGCCCCCGTGGATGTGATTATCGCCTCAGGGATGTTCGCTAAAGCTCGATACCGCGCAGTACCCGTCGCTTCCCTATTTAGGCTCGGGACGCGGCGGCGACAAGCCTCTCGCGCAGCTTTTCTATGCGCGTGGTGAGGGATTCGACTGCACGGACGGCGGGCTCGTCCTCCGGCTCCAGCGCCAGGGTCTGTTGCCGCCCTATCGCTTCGCGCTTCAACTCGTTGAGTTCATCGGCCAGGAACAGTGCGGCGAACAGCAGCGTGCGCACTTCGGTCAGGCCCGGCGTGTTCTGCTGCGCCAGCCGCGCCTTGCGCTCGATCAGATTGGCGAGATGCGCCAGGTGCGCTTCCTCCCCGTCACGGCAGCGCAGGTCATAGACGCGCCCGGCGATGTGCAACGTGGTTTCAGCCACTTGCCTGCTCCTTCACATCCTGTCCCTTCAACTCGGTGATGAGGCCATCCAGCGACCGCAGCGCCGCGCGGGCGGCCGCAGCGTCGATGCCGGAGGCGGGGTCGGGTGCGGCCAAAACAAGGCCCTCCACATCCTGTTCGAGCCGGTCGATCGCGCCTTCCAGGGCCCGGATCGCCTGCATCATTCGGTCACTTGCCATGCCCTACGCATAGACAAAGTTTTCACCGCGCAAAAGCCGTCATTCGGCGGCTTGGCGCAGCCTGGGGGCCACCCGTGGTTGACGCCTTGTCCCGGAGGCGACAAAGGGGGCGCAATTTCGATTCGCTGGCCTTAACAGGGGGCCATAGACAAGCCAGGAAAGACGCCGCTTCCATGACTGTTTCCGACAAGTCCCTCGCCAACGCCATCCGGGCGCTTTCCATGGACGCGGTGCAGGCCGCGAACAGCGGCCATCCGGGCATGCCGATGGGCATGGCCGATGTCGCCACCGTGCTGTTCAAGGATTATCTGAAGTTCGATCCCAAGGCGCCCAAATGGGCCGACCGCGACCGTTTCGTGCTGTCGGCGGGCCATGGATCGATGCTGATCTACTCGCTGCTGCACCTGACCGGCTATGCGCGTCCGACCATCGAGGATATCGCGAATTTCCGTCAATTGGGCAGCCCCTGCGCCGGCCATCCGGAGAATTTCGAGCTGGCTGGGGTGGAAGCGACCACCGGGCCGCTGGGTTCCGGCCTCGCCACCGCGGTCGGCATGGCGATCGCCGAACGGCATCTCAATGCCCAGTTCGGCGACGATCTGGTCGACCACCGCACCTGGGTGCTGGCCGGCGACGGCTGCCTGATGGAGGGCATCAACCATGAGGCCATCGGTCTTGCGGGGCACCTGAACCTCGGCCGGCTGATCGTGCTGTGGGATGACAACAAGATCACCATCGACGGGGCGGTCGATCTGTCGAGCAGCGAGGATGTCCGCGCCCGCTATGCCGCGACCGGCTGGCATGTCGTGTCCTGCGACGGTCATGACGTGGCCGATGTGCGCCGCGCCATCGACGAAGCGCTGGCCGATCCGCGTCCCTCGCTGATCGCCTGCGCCACCAAGATCGGCTATGGCGCTCCCAACAAGGCGGGCACTTCGGGCGTCCACGGCTCTGCCCTGGGTGAAGCCGAAGTGGCTGCCGCCCGCGAGTTCCTCGGCTGGTCGGCCGAACCTTTCGTGATCCCCGAAGACATTGCCGCCGCCTGGAACGCCATCGGCGCCAGGGGCGGCGACGCCCATGCGGCCTGGGCCGATCGCCTTGGCTCCAGCGCGCAGAAGGCCGAGTTCGAGCGCCGCATGGCGGGCGAACTGCCCGCAGGCTTCTCGCTCGACGCCTATATCGACACGTTGATCGCCAATCCGCAGAAGGTGGCCACTCGCAAGGCAAGCGAACTGACGCTGGGCGCGATCAACGACCTTCTGCCTGAAACGCTGGGCGGCTCGGCGGACCTCACCGGCTCCAACAATACCAAGACCAAATCGACCGGGCCGCTGACCAGGGACGATTATGCCGGCCGTTACGTCTATTACGGCATTCGCGAGTTCGGCATGGCCTGCGCGATGAACGGCATGGCGCTGCATGGCGGCGTCATTCCTTATGGCGGCACCTTCCTGGTCTTTTCCGACTATATGCGCGGAGGCATTCGCCTCGCGGCGCTTCAGCAGATCCGCGCCATCCATGTGCTGACCCATGACTCCATCGGCCTGGGTGAGGACGGTCCCACCCACCAGCCGATCGAGCATGTCATGTCGCTGCGCATGATCCCGAACCTGGACGTCTATCGCCCGGCGGACATCGTCGAGACGGCAGAGTGCTGGGAACTGGCGCTGAAGGATGCAGACGGCCCGTCGGTTCTGGCGCTGACCCGCCAGAACCTGCCGCAGCTTCGCACCGAAAAGGCGGGCGAAAATCTCTCCGCCAGGGGCGCCTATCGCCTGAAGGCGGCGACGGCCGAGCGCAAGGTCGTGCTGGTCGCCACAGGGTCGGAGGTCGAGATCGCCGTCGCCACCGCCGCGCTGCTGGAAGAGCAGGGCATCGGCGCCGATATCGTCTCCATGCCGAGCTGGGCGCATTTCGATGCGCAGCCGCAGGCGTATAAGGATGATCTCCTTCCGCACCATGTCCTTCGCGCCTCAATTGAGGCAGGGACCACTTTCGGATGGGAGCGTTATGTCGGCATCGCCGGCCTGCGTTTCGGCATTGATACGTTCGGCGCTTCGGCTCCGGCGGAGGTACTCTACGATCATTTCGGCCTGACCGCCGCCAAGATCGCGCCGCAGATCGTGGCCGCGCTCGACTGAAATTCAAACCAACCGGGAGACAAGTGCAGTGGCAACGAAGGTAGCAATCAACGGTTTCGGCCGCATCGGCCGTCTGGTGGCCCGGGCGATCCTTTCGCGCACCGACCATGATCTGGAACTGGTGAGCATCAACGACCTGGGCGACGCCAAGTCGAACGCCCTGCTGTTCAAGCGCGACTCCGTGCACGGCAACTGGGCCGGCGAGGTGAGCGTCGACGGCGATGCCCTGATCATCAACGGCAAGCGTATCGCCGTGACCGCCGAACGCGACCCGGCCAAGCTGCCCCATGCCGCGCAGGGCGTGGACATCGCGCTGGAATGCACCGGCATTTTCGCGGACAAGGAAAAGGCCAGCGCGCATCTGACCGCGGGCGCCAAGCGCGTCGTCATCTCCGCACCCGCCACGGGTGTCGACAAGACCGTGGTCTTCGGCGTCAATCACGAGACGCTGAGCGCCGCCGACGTCGTCATCTCGAACGCGAGCTGCACCACCAACTGCCTCGCGCCGCTGGCGAAGGTCCTGCATGATGCCATCGGCATCGAAAAGGGCTTCATGACCACGATCCACAGCTACACCAACGACCAGAACACGCTGGACCAGCTTCACAAGGACATGCGCCGCGCCCGTGCTGCTGCCCTGTCGATGATCCCGACCACCACCGGCGCCGCGCGCGCCGTGGGAGAGGTGATGCCGGAACTGAAGGGCAAGCTGGATGGTTCGTCGGTGCGCGTGCCGACCCCGAACGTCTCGGTCGTGGACCTGAAGTTCATCGCCAGGCGCGCCACCACCGTCCAGGAAGTCAACGAACTGCTGAAGGCCGCCTCGGAAGCCGGCCCGCTGAAGGGCATTCTGGGCTATTCGGAAGAGCCGCTGGTGTCGATCGACTATAATGGCGACCCGCGCAGCTCCACCGTCGACAGCCTGGAAACGGCGGTGATCGACGGCACGCTGGTCCGCGTGCTCAGCTGGTACGACAATGAATGGGGCTTCTCGAACCGCATGATCGACACCACCGGCGTCGTGGCGAAGTTCCTCTAAAACGACACGAACCCCGCCGGACCGCTCCGGCGGGGTTTTTCAACATCATCCTTATTTCGCAGCAGGGAGCGATCATGGCAAAGCCGTTCAAGACACTCGACGACATGGGAGACATCACGGGCAAGGTGGTGCTGGTGCGCGAGGATCTGAACGTGCCGATGCAGGATGGTTCCGTCTCCGACGACACCCGCCTGCGCGCGGCGATGCCCACTGTGCTGGAGCTGGCGGATCGCGGTGCCAAGGTGCTGATCCTCGCGCATTTCGGTCGCCCCAAGGGCCAGAAGAACCCCGAATTTTCGCTTTCCAAGATCACTCGCCCGCTCAGCGCCGTGCTGGGCCGCGAGGTGCAGTTCATTCCCGACTGCCAGGGGGAGGCTGCGGTTGACGGCATCGCTGTGATGCGTCCCGGCGACATCGCCATTCTGGAAAACACCCGCTTCCATCCCGGCGAGGAAAAGAATGATCCGGCGCTGGTGGATGCGATGGCCGCGATTGGCGACTTGTACGTCAACGACGCCTTCTCCGCTGCGCACCGCGCGCATGCCTCGACCGAGGGGCTGGCGCACAAGCTGCCTGCCTTCGCCGGCCGTTCGATGGAAAAGGAACTGGACGCGCTGCAGGCCGCGCTGGGCGAGCCGGTGAAGCCGGTCGCCGCGGTCGTCGGTGGCGCGAAGGTTTCGACGAAGCTCGACGTGCTCAACAACCTGGTCGCCAGGGTCGATCATCTCATCATCGGCGGCGGCATGGCCAACACCTTCCTGTTCGCGCGCGGCGTGGATGTCGGCAAGTCGCTGTGCGAGAAGGACCTGGCGCAGACCGCGGACGCGATATTCGACAAGGCGGAAGCGGCGGGTTGCACCATCCATCTGCCCTATGATGTCGTCGTGGCGAAGGAATTCGCCGCCAATCCGCCGTCCTTGCGCACGTGCAACGTGCATGAAGTGGCGGAGGACGAGATGATCCTCGACGTCGGCCCCGCCGCTGTCGAGGCGCTGGGCGACGCGATCAAGAATTGCCGGACGCTCGTGTGGAACGGTCCGCTCGGCGCGTTCGAGATCGCGCCCTTCGACAAGGCGACCGTGGCACTGGCGAAGACGGCCGCCGCGCTCACCAAGGAAGGCGGCCTGACCTCCGTCGCGGGCGGTGGCGACACCGTCGCGGCGCTCAATCATGCCGGCGTGGCTGGCGATTTCAGCTTCGTCTCGACCGCCGGCGGCGCTTTCCTGGAATGGATGGAAGGCAAGGAGTTGCCGGGCGTGAAGGCGCTGATGGCCTGAACCGGATTGCGGGACCGGCCTGTGGAGAGTGGCCGGTCCGGCTCGACCGTGGACGCCGTGCAAGGGCGTCCTTTCCCCTAGACGCGCTGCCGGGAGGGCGGCGCATCCAACGAAGAGGTATGTGCAGATGCAGTTCGAGGACATGAAGGCGAAGATCGAGGGCGGCAACGGCTTCATCGCGGCGCTCGACCAGAGCGGCGGATCGACGCCCAAGGCGCTGAAGGGCTATGGCATCGAGGAAGATGCATGGGGCAGCGAAGAGGAGATGTTCGCACTGATCCACGACATGCGCAGCCGCATCATCACCGCGCCGGTCTTTTCGGGTGAAAAGGTGCTGGGCGCGATCCTGTTCGAGCGCACCATGGACGGCGAAGCGGGCGGCAAATCCGTGCCGCAGGCGCTGATCGAGCGCGGCGTGGTGCCCTTCATCAAGATCGACAAGGGCCTGGAGGACGAAGCGAACGGCGTGCAGTTGATGAAGCCCAATCCGGGGCTCGACACGCTGCTGCACCGCGCCAAGGCGCTGGGCGTGTTCGGCACCAAGGAGCGTTCGGTGATCAACCTCGCCAATCGGGAGGGCATCGCCGCCGTGGTGAAGCAGCAGTTCGAGGTCGGACGCCAGGTTCTGGCCGCGGGCCTGGTCCCGATCATCGAGCCGGAAGTGAATATCAAGAGCCCCGAACGTGCCGAGGCGGACCAGATCCTGCTGGAAGAGATCCTCAAGAATCTCGACGCGCTGCCGGGCGACGACAAGGTGATGCTGAAGCTGTCGCTGCCGACCAAGGCCGGCCTGTTCGATCCGCTGGTCGATCATCCCCGCGTGCTGCGCGTCGTGGCGCTTTCGGGCGGTTTTTCGCGTTCGGAAGCCTGCAAAGAGCTGGCCAGGAATCGCGGCATCATCGCCAGCTTCAGCCGTGCGCTGCTGAATGACCTGCGTCACCAGATGAGCGACGCCGAGTTCAACGCCTCGCTGGGCGAAGCGATCGACGAGATCCACGGCGCTTCGACCCAGAAGGCGGCCTGATCCATGATGACGGCCGCGAGCGCGGGTTAAGCGTTCGTGGCCGTCATACGGCCAAGGCGCAACGTGCTCCTGCGAAGGCAGGAGCCCAGTTTCGACGCCAGTTAATGGCCGCAGCGGCTGAACAGGGCCCTCGCGAGCCGCCTGTTTCGTTCGAGTGCCTTCGCAGGAGCACGGTTCGGCTCCGGCAGGGCAAAGACTAACTGCCCTCCGTCAACTCCTTCAAGATGCGGGCATCGATAATCGCCTGCGCGTCATGATCGCCGCCATTTTTTCCGGGTAGAAGTGGCCGCGCCAATCTCGGTAATTCCATCCCGAACATCCCATCCTGATCATGCGGGAGGAACGCAGGCGAGGGCGGATCGGCTCCACCCTTTTCCAACGCCATCAAAAGCGGCTAAGGCGAAGCCCATGACCGACTTTACCGATGAAGAGCTGGCGCTCGATCCCGATTTTGCGGCCCGGTTCGACAGCAACGACCGGCGGCCGCCCTGTCAGCTCTATCTGATTTCCCCGCCGGCAATCGACACGGGCTTTGTCGGCAACCTTGCCGCTGCCTTTGACGGCGGCGGGGTTGCGGCCTTCCAGTTGCGGTTGAAGGGACTCGACGAAGATGCCGTCGCCCGCGCCGCAGAGCCGCTGCAAAGGCTCTGCGCGGATCGGGACGTGGCCTTCATCATCAATGACAGCATGACGCTGGCAAAGCGCCTGGGCGCCGATGGCGTCCATCTGGGGCAGGGCGACGGCGATGCGCGTGAGGCGCGCAAGCTGCTCGGTCCTTCGGTGCAGATCGGCATCACCTGCCATGACAGCCGCCATCTGGCGATGGAGGCGGGGGAGGCGGGCGCAGACTATGTCGCTTTCGGTGCCTTCTTTCCCACGACCACCAAGGAAACGCTCCACCGGCCTGACCCGTCTATCCTGGGCTGGTGGACCGCATTGTTCGAACTGCCCTGCGTGGCGATCGGCGGGATCACGCCGGACAATGCCGCGCCGCTGGTGAAGGCCGGCGCGGATTTCCTGGCGGTGAGTTCGGCGGTATGGGCCCATCCGCAGGGGCCGCAGGCGGGCGTGGCGGCGTTCGGGCCGGTGCTGGCGCAGCCATAGTTTCTCCCGCTCCTGCCCTGGCAGGCGCATGTCAGGAAGGCGGCCAGGAAAGCAGGCAGGCAGCTTTCCCGCATTTCACGCGTTTTCTCTCCCGCAATAGGGCCACAACAGGGCCAAAATAGGGAGAGTATCGCCTTGAAAACCTGTCCGCTGATCCTGACGCTGCTCTGTGCGGCCTGCAATATGACGGTGACGGACGCGAACGAGACCGCGCCGGCCAAGCAGACGAAGGAGACCGCCTCGCGCCCGTCCGCGCCAGCCGGCGATCCCTACGCCTTCGTCATCCTGCCAGAGCCGGTCGGTGCGCCAGCGCGTGCGGATCGGGTGTTGCAGGCGCAGGTGGCGCTGGACAGGGCCGGCTTCTCGCCGGGCGTGCTGGATGGAAAGGAGGGCATGTCCTTCTCCACCGCGCTCAAGGGTTTTCAGGAGGCCAGGGGCCTGCCGCCCACGGGGCAATATGATGACGCGACGGCAAAGGCCCTTCTGGGTGACAGGCCGCCTCCTGCCACCTGGCTGGTGAAGATACCCGCCGCGTTTGCCCGCGGCCCGTTCTACGCCATCCCCAGGGATCTCAACGATCAGGCGAAGCTGCCCGCGCTCGGCTATCGCAATCTGCTGGAAAAGCTGGCGGAGCGTTTCCACACCCGGCCGGAGGCGCTGGTCGCGCTCAACCCGCCGAACAGCAGGATCGGGCCAGGCGCCACGGTCCGCGTGCCCGCCATCGCCAACCAGCCCGTCGCCCGGATCGAGGGGGACGAGCGGGGATGGGGCGCGACGCTTGCGAGCCTTGCCGTCGCCCGGGACCAGCCGCAGGCCGACCATATAGTCGTCGACAAGTCGGACGGGGTGCTGAGGGCCTATGACGCCGACAATCGACTCATTGCCCAATTCCCCGCCACCATGGGGTCGCAGCACGATCCCCTGCCAATCGGAACATGGGAAATCAAGGGATTGAGCCGCAATCCTGACTTCCATTATAATCCCAACCTGTTCTGGGATGCGGCCTCGACCGATCAGAAGGCGGTGTTGAAGCCTGGTCCCAACGGCCCTGTGGGCGTGGTGTGGATCGACCTTTCCAAACCGCATTACGGCATCCACGGCACGCCCGAGCCGCAGTTGATCGGGCGGACAGAAAGCCATGGCTGCATCCGGCTCACCAATTGGGATGCCGCCCGGCTGGCGCAGATGGTGAAGTCCGGCGTCAAGGCGGTATTCCAGCCATGAGGGCGCGCGGTTGGGCCGGTATCGGCCTGGCCGTGCTGGTCGGCGCTGCCGTGCTGCGCAGTTGCGTGCGGATCGTCCCGGCGGGAGCGCCCGAGCCGTCCCGTCCCGCGACGGTGCGGGCAGGGGGATTGCTGATCCCGGTCGAAGGCGTGCCGCCCTCCGCGCTCAACGACAGCTTCACCCAGGCGCGGGCAAGCGGCGCGCGCCCGCATGATGCGATCGACATCATGGCGGCGCGGGGCAGGGCGGTGCTGGCGGCGGCGGACGGACGGATCGAAAAGCTGTTCTGGAGCGGGGAGGGCGGGCGCACGATCTATGAACGGTCGGCGGACGGTCGGCGCATCTATTATTATGCGCATCTGGACAGCTATGCGCCGGATCTCGCGGAAGGGCAGGCGGTAAGGCGCGGACAGCGCATCGCAAGCGTCGGCAGCACGGGCAATGCAGATCCGGCGGCGCCGCATCTGCACTTCGCGGTGCATGAAATGCGTCCGGGAGAACCCTGGCATGGCGGGCGGGCGATCAATCCCTATCCGTTGCTGGCGGCAAGGCGATAGGCGCCGCCTCTTGCCCTTTCGCCCTCATCCATGTAAGGGCGCGGCCAGCCTCCAGAGGCCGGCTCTTTTCACCTTCAGACATATAGGCAGGCTCTTCCCATGAAGATCAGCGGCGTCGAGATTCGTCCCGGCAACAACATCGAATATGACGGCAGCCTCTGGCGCGCCGTGAAGATCCAGCATACCCAGCCCGGCAAGGGCGGCGCCTATATGCAGGTGGAACTGAAGAACCTGATCGACGGGCGCAAGAACAATGTCCGCTTCCGTTCCGCCGAGACGGTGGAGCGCATCCGCCTCGACACCAAGGATTTCCAGTATCTCTATGCGGAAGGCGACATGCTCGTCTTCATGGACACGGAAACCTATGAGCAGATCAACCTGCCCCAGGATCTGGTGGGCGACGCATCGGCCTTCCTGCAGGACGGCATGATGGTCATGCTGGAAATGTATGAGGAACGCCCGATCTCCGTGCAGCTTCCCGAAACGGTCGAGGCGACCGTCGTGGAGGCCGATGCCGTGGTGAAGGGGCAGACCGCTTCGGCGAGCTACAAGCCCGCCATCCTCGACAATGGCGTGCGCGTCATGGTGCCGCCGCACATCGTCACCGGCACGCGCATCGTCGTCGACGTGTATGAGCGCGAATATGTGAAGCGCGCGGATTGATATCCGATTCCCCCTCCCGCTGGCGGGAGGGGTCAAGGGGTGGGTGGCGAGCATAAGCGAGCTTCCTGCCCTTTCCGTTTTCAAAAAGGCCGCTGACCCGGCCGCCCACCCCCGGCCCCTCCCTCTGCGGGAGGGGGGAGACAAAAAAATGGTATCGCACTCGGGCCTCTTGACCGTCATGGAACGCGCCGCGCGCAAGGCAGGCTCCAGGCTGCGCCGCGACTTTGGCGAGGTCGAACATCTGCAGGTGTCGCGCAAGGGACCGGCGGACTTCGTGTCCAAGGCCGACCAGCAGGCGGAAAAGACGCTGGTCGAGGAATTGCAGAAGGCCCGGCCCGACTGGGGCTTCCTGCTGGAGGAAGGTGGCGAGATCGCCGGCGACCCCAACAAGCCGCGCTGGATCATCGATCCGCTCGACGGCACCAGCAATTTCCTCCACGGCATCCCGCACTTCGCGATCTCCATCGCAGTCGAGGAGCCGCTGTATGGCGGCAAGCGGGAGGTGACGACCGGCCTCGTCTATCAGCCGGTGACCGACGAAAGCTATTGGGCGGAAAAGAGCAGGGGCGCCTGGCGCCACGACCAGCGGCTGCGCGTTTCGGCGCGGCGTGATCTGGGTGATTGCCTGATCGCCACGGGCATCCCCTTCCTGGGACATGGCGATTTCGCGCAATGGACGCGCATCTTCGGGGCGGTCGCTCCTTCGGTGGCCGGCATCCGCCGGTTCGGCGCGGCATCGCTGGACCTCGCCCATGTCGCCTCCGGTCGCTATGACGGCTTCTGGGAGAGCGGCCTTCAGCCTTGGGACGTCGCGGCGGGCCTGCTGATGGTGCGGGAGGCGGGCGGCTTCGTGTCCGACTTCCGCGGCGGTGACCAGCCGATCGAGCGCAAGGAAGTGATCGCCGGCAACGATGCCATCCACAGCAAATTGCATAAGTTGGTGGCTGGAGCGCTGCGCTGAGGCAGGGCCTTTGATAGCGTGAAGACATAGCAGCAATTGTTGCGAATCATTCTCATGCCTCCGGGCCTTGCTTCGCATATGCAGCGGGCCTAAAGCGCGGCCGTAAATCATTTTCGCCCAGGGGATTCCGTTGGTCGATCTAGCCCAATATCTGCCGATCCTGATCTTTCTCGGGATCGCCTTGCTGCTTTCTAGCGCGTTCGTGTTCCTGCCGATGCTGGTGGGGCGCCTTACCGGCGCGCATCAGCCCGACCCGGCCAAGCTCAGCGAATATGAATGCGGTTTCCCGGCGTTCGAGGAACCGCGCAGCCAGTTCGACGTGCGATTCTATCTCGTCGCGATCCTGTTCATCATCTTCGATCTGGAGGCGGCGTTTCTCTACCCCTGGGCGGTCAGCCTGCAGCAGATCGGCTGGGCCGGCTGGGCGACGATGATGATCTTCATAGCGGAGCTGGTGCTCGGCCTCGTCTATGCGTGGAAGAAGGGAGCACTCGATTGGGAGTAGAACTTGAGCGGCCCGCGCCTGGCACCCTGCTGCCCGCCGGAACCCAGCCCGACCAGGATTTCTTCAACGCGTTGAACAGCGAGGTGAGCGACAAGGGCTTCCTGGTCACCTCGACAGAGGAACTGTTCCAATGGGCTCGCACCGGCTCGCTCTGGTGGATGACCTTTGGCCTCGCCTGTTGCGCGGTGGAGATGATCCACGTCAACATGCCGCGTTACGACATGGAGCGCTTCGGCGCCGCGCCGCGGGCTTCCCCGCGCCAGTCCGACGTGATGATCGTGGCAGGCACCCTGTGCAACAAGATGGCTCCGGCGTTGCGCAAGGTTTACGACCAGATGTCCAATCCGAAATATGTGATTTCGATGGGCAGCTGCGCGAACGGGGGCGGCTATTATCACTACAGCTATTCGGTGGTGCGCGGCTGCGACCGCATCGTGCCGGTCGACATCTATGTGCCGGGTTGCCCGCCGACCGCGGAAGCCCTGCTCTATGGCGTAATGCAGCTGCAGCGGAAAATCCGCCGCATCGGGACGATTGAGCGCTGATATGGGTCATTCTGCTCCTAGAATCGCGACCATAGACGGGATCGCGCAGGAAATTGCCGGCCTGCTGGGATCGATGCTGGTCGAAACCGTCGACCATGCCGATGAGCTGAGCTTCACCGTCGTTCGGGAAAAGCTGGCGGACGCGATGGTCCTGCTGCGCGACCGCGCGCAATATCAGCAGCTGATGGAAATCGCCGGCGTCGACTATCCCGACCGCCCGGAGCGGTTCGAGGTCTGCTATCATCTGCTGAGCGTCACGCGGAACCACCGCGTTCGGGTCAAGGTACAGACCGATGAGGACATGCCTGTTCCCACCGTCACGCACATCTGGCCGGTCGCCGGCTGGCTGGAGCGGGAGGTGTTCGACATGTACGGCGTCATCTTCGAGGGCAATGCCGACCTGCGCCGCATCCTGACCGACTATGGTTTCAAGGGCCATCCGCAGCGCAAGGACTTCCCGCTGACCGGCTATGTCGAGATGTGGTATTCCGAAGAGGACAAGCGTGTCGTCTACAAGCCGGTGAAGCTGGCGCAGGATTTCCGCCAGTTCGATTTCATGAGCCCGTGGGAAGGCGCGCAATATGTGCTGCCGGGCGATGAGAAGGCGCCACAGGCGCCCGGTGCTCCAACGCCCGCCGCCGCTCCGCCGCCGCCCGCCGCTCCCAAGGGCGGCACGCCCAAGACGACCGATAAGCCAGGCGTCAGCGGGGCAGGGGAGCCGGCCGACAGCGAGGCGAACAAGAAGTCCGAGGACAAGGCCTGATGTCCGATTATCTGGAAAAGCTGGACCATGTTACCGATGCGGCGGACCCGTCGTTCGGCGATACGGAAATCCAGAACTATACGATCAACTTCGGTCCGCAGCATCCCGCTGCGCACGGCGTGCTGCGCCTGGTCATGGAGCTGGACGGGGAGATCGTCGAGCGCTGCGACCCGCATGTCGGGCTGCTGCATCGCGGCACCGAAAAGCTGATCGAATACAAGACCTATCTCCAGGCGCTGCCCTATTTCGACCGGTTGGACTATTGTTCGCCGCTGGGCATGGAGCATAGCTATGTCCTTGCCATCGAAAAGCTGCTGGACCTGGAAGTGCCGCTGCGCGCGCAATATCTGCGCGTGTTCTTCGCGGAACTGACCCGCATCTGCAATCACATGCTGAACCTGGGTTCGCACGTCATGGACGTAGGCGCGATGACGCCGAACCTGTGGCTGTTTGAAATTCGCGAGGATTGCCTCAACTTCTTCGAGCGCGCTTCGGGCGCCCGCATGCACTCGGCCTATTTCCGGCCGGGCGGCGTGCATCAGGATGTGCCGCTCAAGCTGCTGACCGACATTGCCGACTGGCTCGACACCCGCCTGCCGCGCCTGTTCGAAGACGCGATGAGCCTGGTGGTCGACAACCGCATCTTCAAGCAGCGCAACGTCGACATCGCCGTGGTTAGCAAGGAAGACGCGCTGAAATGGGGCTTCTCCGGGCCGATGATCCGTGGCTCCGGTATCCCCTGGGATATCCGCAAGGCGCAGCCCTATGACGTTTATGACCGGATGGAATTCGACGTTCCGGTCGGTACCAATTTCGACTGCTATGACCGGTTCATGGTGCGGGTCGAGGAAGTCCGCCAGTCCGCGCGGATCATGAAGCAGTGCCTCAACGAAATGCCGGAAGGGCCGATCGCCAGCTTCGACCGCAAGGTTTCGCCGCCCAAGCGTGGCGAAATGAAGCGCTCGATGGAAGCGCTGATCCATCACTTCAAGCTCTATACCGAGGGCTTCCACGTCCCGGCGGGCGAAGTCTATGTCGCCACCGAAAGCCCCAAGGGCGAGTTCGGCGTCTATCTGGTCGCGGACGGCTCCAACAAGCCCTATCGCTGCAAGATCCGTCCGACCGCCTTTAGCCACCTGCAGGCGATGGATTTCATGATGAAGGGCCACATGCTGGCCGACACAACCGCTGTCCTGGGCGCCATGGACATCGTGTTTGGAGAATGTGACCGCTAATGGCTGACGCAGTTCATATCCCGGACGAGGCCGAAACGCGCGCGCGCTGGGGCGCGTTCGCGTGGACGACCGAAAATGCCGAACAGGCGAAGAAGGTCATCGCCCGCTATCCCGCCGGCCGTCAGCAGTCGGCGGTGATGCCGCTGCTCGACCTCGCCCAGCGTCAGGTCGGCGTGGAAACGCAGACCAACGGCTGGCTGCCGGTGCCGGTGATGGAATATATCGCCGACCAGCTCGAAATGCCGTACATGCGCGTTTACGAGGTCGCGACCTTCTACACCATGTATAATCTGGCGCCGGTCGGCCGCTATCATGTGCAGGTCTGCGGCACGACGCCCTGCATGCTGCGCGGCTCCGACGACGTGTTTTCGGCCTGCAAGAACAAGGGTCTGGTCAAGGGCGGCACCACGCCGGACGGCCTGTTCACGCTGACGGAGGTCGAGTGTCTGGGCGCCTGCGCCAATGCGCCGATGGTCCAGATCAACGACGATAATTTCGAAGACCTGACCTATGACAGCATGAGCGCGATCCTCGACGATCTCGCCGCTGGCAAGCAGCCCAAGATCGGGCCGCAGATCGAGCGTCAGACGAGCGCGCCGGAAGGTGGGCCGACGACCCTCAGGGAAATGGTCAGCGAAAATCACGATTATCGCGGCCAATGGAATGTGGGAGCGGAGGCATGAGCGACGTGATTGCGCCTCTCAGCGACAAGGATCGCATCTTCACCAACGTCTATGGCTTCCAGGACTGGGGCATCGACGCGGCGATCAAGCGCGGCGATTGGGATAATACCAAGAAGCTGCTGGAAATCGGCCAGGACGAGATCATCGAGCGCATCAAGGCGTCCGGCCTGCGCGGCCGTGGCGGCGCGGGCTTCCCGACCGGCATGAAGTGGAGCTTCATGCCCAAGGAAAGCAGGGACGGTCGTCCGAGCTTCCTCGTCATCAACGCCGACGAGTCCGAGCCGGGTAGCTGCAAGGATCGGGAGATCATCCGCCACGATCCGCACAAACTGATCGAAGGCGCGCTGGTCGCCGGTTTCGCGATGCGGGCGCGCGCGGCGTACATCTATATTCGGGGCGAGTTCATCTACGAGGCGAAGGTGCTCTTCGCTGCCGTCGAGCAGGCCTATGAAAAGGGCTTCCTCGGCAAGAATGCCTGCGGTTCGGGCTATGATTTCGACGTCTTCGTCCATCGCGGCGCGGGCGCCTATATCTGCGGCGAGGAAACCGCGCAGATCGAAAGCCTGGAGGGCAAGAAGGGCCAGCCCCGGCTCAAGCCGCCTTTCCCGGCCGGCGCTGGCCTCTATGGCTGCCCGACCACGGTCAACAACGTCGAATCGATCGCGGTCGCGCCGACCATCCTGCGTCGCGGAGCCGCATGGTTCTCCAGCTTCGGGCGGGAGAACAACAAGGGCACCAAGCTCTTCCAGATCAGCGGCCATGTGAACAAGCCCTGCGTCGTCGAGGAATCGATGGGCATCAGCTTCAAGGAACTGATCGACCGGCATTGCGGCGGCATTCGCGGCGGCTGGGACAATCTGCTGGCGGTGATCCCCGGCGGCTCCTCTGTGCCGCTGGTGCCGGCCAAGGAGATCATGGACGCGCCGATGGATTTCGACGGCCTGCGGGCGCTGGGCTCCGGCCTTGGCACCGCTGCCGTCATCGTCATGGACAAGTCGACCGACATCGTCCGCGCCATTTCGCGCCTCTCCTACTTCTACAAGCATGAGAGCTGCGGCCAGTGCACGCCCTGCCGCGAAGGCACCGGCTGGATGTGGCGGGTGATGGAGCGGCTGCGCACCGGCGATGCCGACCAGAGCGAGATCGACATGCTGTTCCAGGTCACCAAGCAGGTCGAAGGCCACACCATCTGCGCGCTCGGCGACGCGGCGGCCTGGCCGATCCAGGGCCTGATCCGGCATTTCCGGCCTGAGATCGAGCGCCGGATCAATGAGAACAAGGGTAACGCCCCGGTCATGGAGGCAGCGGAGTAACCATGCCGAAGGTCAAAGTAGACGGCGTAGAACTCGAAGTTCCGGCGGGCGCGACGGTCCTCCAGGCCTGCGAGCTGGCGGGCAAGGAAATCCCGCGCTTCTGCTATCATGAGCGCCTCAGCATTGCGGGCAATTGCCGCATGTGCCTGGTCGAGGTGAAGCCTGGGCCGCCCAAGCCGCAGGCAAGCTGCGCGCTCCCCGCTGCCGAAAATCAGGAAATCTTCACCCAGACCGAGATGGTGAAGAAGGCGCGTGAGGGGGTGATGGAGTTCCTGCTCATCAATCACCCGCTCGACTGCCCGATCTGTGACCAGGGCGGCGAGTGCGACCTGCAGGACCAGTCGGTGGCCTATGGCCGTGGCGGCAGCCGCTTCGAAGAGAATAAGCGCGCCGTTACCGAGAAATATATGGGTCCGATCGTCAAGACGGTCATGACCCGCTGCATCCAGTGCACCCGCTGCGTGCGCTTTGCCGAGGAAGTCGCGGGCGTGCCGGAAATCGGCGCCATCTATCGCGGCGAGAATATGCAGATCACCACCTATCTCGAACATGCCGCCAAGAGCGAGCTGTCGGGCAATGTGGTCGATCTCTGCCCGGTCGGCGCGCTGACGTCGAAGCCCTATGCGTTCGAGGCGCGTCCCTGGGAACTGAAGAAGACCCATGCCATCGACGTTATGGACGCTGTCGGCACCAACATCCGCCTCGACAGCCGCGGCCGCCAGGTGCTGCGCGCCGTGCCGCGCATCAACGATGATGTGAACGAGGAGTGGGCGAGCGACAAGACCCGGCACAATGTCGACGGGCTGGTCCGCAAGCGTCTGGACAAGCCGTTCGTGCGCAAGGACGGCAAGCTGGTTCCGGTGACCTGGGCAGAGGCCTTTGCCGCCATCGCCGCGGTCCAGCATGGCGGCAGCGTTGCGGCGCTGGCGGGTGACCTGCTCGATTGCGAGACGATGTTCGCCGGCAAGCTGCTGGTCGAACGGCTCGGCGGCACCATGCTGGAAGGGCGTCAGACCGGCCTTGCCTATGACGTGTCCAGCCTGAGCGCGGTCAACTTCAATACCACCCTGAACGGCATCGAGACGGCCGACGTCATCCTGCTGGTGGGCACCAATCTGCGCTGGGAAGCGCCGCTGGTGAACACCCGCATCCGCAAGGCGATCAAGAAGGGCGCCAAGGTCTTCGCTCTCGGCCCGCAGGTCGACCTCACCTACAAGGTCGAATGGCTGGGCAATGACGCCTCGCTGCTCGCGAAGCTGCCGCAAGCAGTGGTGGAAGCCTTCGGCAAGGCCGCGCGTCCGGCGATGATCGTCGGCGGCGGCGTGCTGGCCAAGGACGGCGCACATGGCGACACGCTGGCGCTGGTCGAAACGCTGGGCCTCATCAAGGATGGCTGGAACGGCTATAACGTCCTGCACTTCGCGGCGGCGCGCATGGGCGGGCTGATGCTCGGCTATGCGACGCAGGGCGGCGTCAAGGCGGTGGCGGCGGCCAAGCCGAAGCTGCTTTTCTCGCTCGGTGCGGACGAAGTCGACTATTCGGCGTTCGAGGACAGCTTCAAGGTCTATGTCGGCCACCATGGCGACAAGGGAGCGCATGCGGCGGACGTGATCCTGCCGGGCGCGAGCTATGCGGAGAAGGCAGGCACTTACGTCAACCTGGAAGGCCGCGTGCAGCGTGGCGAAAAGGCCGTGTTCGCGCCGGGCGACGCGCGCGAGGACTGGTCGATCCTGCGGGCCTTGTCGGAAGTGCTGGGCGCGACCCTGCCTTTCGACAGCTTCGAGGCTTTGCGCGCCGAAATGGCCAAGGCGGTTCCGGCGCTGGGCGTCGAGGGCCTGGCCGATTATGGCTGGTCCAGCCCCAAGCTTCCGACCGGCGCCACCGGTGAATTCGGTTCGCCGATCAAGGATTTCTACCTGACCAACGCCATCTGCCGCGCCAGCCCGACGATGCAGCAATGCTCGGCCGAACTGATCCATGGCGAGACCTATGCGGAGGCCGCAGAGTGACCGCTTTCTTCCAAAATCTCGGCCTCCCCTTTGAAGGCGCCTGGCTGCTTTCCACGATCATCGGCATTCTGGTGATTGCCCTGCCGCTGATGCTGGCGGTGGCGATGATCATCTATGCCGACCGCAAGATCTGGGCGGCCATGGCGCTGCGCCGTGGTCCCAACGTCGTCGGTCCCTTTGGCCTGCTCCAGTCCTTCGCGGACGGCGCAAAGGTCTTCCTTCAGGAAACCATCATCCCGTCGGCCGCGAACCGCGCACTCTTCCTGATCGCGCCGATCATCACCTTCACGGTGGCGCTGATCGCCTGGGCGGTGATCCCGTTCCAGGTCGGCGTGGTGGTCGCCAACATCAATGTCGGACTGCTCTACATTCTGGCCGTCAGCTCGCTTGGCGTGTACGGCATCGTGCTGTCGGGCTGGGCGTCCAACTCCAAATATCCCTTCTATTCCGCGATCCGCGCCAGCGCGCAGATGATCTCCTATGAAGTCTCGATCGGCTTCATCCTGGTCTGCGTCGTGCTCTGGGCCGGCAGCTTCAACCTGACCGCGATCGTCGAAAGCCAGAAGGGCTATTATGGCTTCCTGAACGGCAACGGCTTCAACCCGCTGCTCTTCCCGATGGCGATCATGTTCCTGATCTCCGCCATGGCGGAAACCGGTCGCGCGCCGTTCGACCTCACAGAAGCGGAATCGGAACTCGTCGCGGGTTACCAGACCGAATATTCGTCCATGGCCTTCGCGCTCTTCTGGCTCGGCGAATATGCGAACGTCATCCTGATGTGCGCGCTCAACGCGATCCTCTTCTGGGGCGGCTATCTGCCGCCGCTCGACTGGGCGCCGCTTTATTATGTGCCGGGCATCATCTGGCTGCTCGCCAAGATCGCCTTCTTCTTCTTCGTCTTCTCCTGGGTGAAGGCGACGGTGCCCCGCTACCGTTACGACCAGCTGATGCGGCTGGGCTGGAAGATCTTCCTGCCGACCTCGCTCTTCTTCGTCTTCCTGGTTTCGGGCTTCCTCATGTTCACGCGTTACGGAGGCGCTCAATGAGCCTCGGCTACTACGTCAAGTCCTTCACCCTCTGGGAGTTCGTGAAGGCGCACGCCCTGACCTTGAAATATTTTTTCAAGCCCAAGGCGACGATCAACTACCCCTATGAGAAGAACCCGATCTCGCCGCGGTTCCGGGGCGAGCATGCGCTGCGCCGCTACCCCAATGGGGAAGAGCGCTGCATCGCGTGCAAGCTGTGCGAGGCCATCTGCCCGGCGCAGGCGATCACCATCGAGGCGCAGCCGCGCGAGGACGGCAGCCGTCGCACCACGCGCTACGACATCGACATGACCAAGTGCATCTATTGCGGCTTCTGTCAGGAAGCCTGCCCGGTGGACGCGGTCGTCGAGGGTCCGAACTTCGAATTCTCGACCGAAACCCGCGAGGAGCTGATCTACGACAAGGCCAAGCTCCTTGAAAATGGTGACAAGTGGGAGCGCGCGATCGCCGCGAACCTTGCCGCCGATGCACCCTACCGTTAAGCCGCAGCCGCCGAAGGGGAACATGATCCTGTGATTCACGTGCTTGCCTTTTACCTGTTCGCCGCGATCGTGGTGTGCAGCGGCGCGCTTACGATCCTGTCGCGCAATCCGGTTCATTCGGTGCTGTGGCTGATCCTCGCCTTCTTCAACGCGGCGGGGCTGATGGTCCTGCTGGGCGCTGAATTCATCGCGATGCTGTTGGTCATCGTCTATGTAGGGGCGGTCGCCGTGCTGTTCCTGTTCGTGGTCATGATGCTTGACATCGACTTCGCCGAACTGCGTGCCGGTTTCGTTGATTATCTTCCCTTCGGGCTGCTGATCGCGCTGGTGCTGCTGGCGGAGATCGTGCTGGGCATCGGCCTCTGGCGTGCCGGGCCCATCGAACTGGCGCAGCGCGCGGCGCCGATGAAGCCGGAGCTCAGCAATATCCAGGCGATCGGGACGCTGCTCTATACGCGCTACATCTTCCTGTTCGAAGCGGCGGGCATAGTCCTGCTGGTGGCGATGATCGGCGCGATCGTGCTGACCCATCGTGCCCGTGGCGGCGTGCGCGGCCAGAACATCGCCCGCCAGAATCGCCGTCGTCCCGAAGACGCCGTGCGTAACGTCAATCAGCCAGTTGGGCAGGGGGTGGAGCTGTGATCGGCCTTCAGCACTATATGGTGGTCAGCGCGATCCTCTTCGTGATGGGGGTGCTGGGCATCTTCATCAACCGCAAGAATGTCATCATCATCCTGATGGCGATCGAGTTGATCCTGCTCAGCGTGAATATCAACCTTGTCGCCTTCAGCGCCTTCCTCGGCGATCTGGTCGGACAGGTTTTCAGCATGTTCGTGCTGACCGTCGCGGCGGGTGAGGCGGCCATCGGCCTTGCCATCCTCGTCATCTATTTCCGCGGTCGCGGCACCATCGCCGTCGACGATGTCAATCGGATGAAGGGCTAAAGCTCGATGATCCAGCTTATCGTCCTTCTCCCCTTGCTGGCTGCTGCCATCGCCGGCCTTGGCAACAAGGCGCTCGGCAAATTGCCGGCGAAGATCGTCACCACCGGCGCGCTCTTTGCCTCCTGCGCGATGAGCTGGCCGATCTTCATCAGCTTCCTGACCGGCCATGCCGAACCCTATGTGGCGCCGGCCTTCACCTGGATCCAGTCAGGCAGCTTCGACGCGCAATGGGCCCTGCGGGTCGACACGATGACCGCGGTCATGCTGGTGGTGATCACCAGCGTGTCGAGCCTCGTCCACCTCTACAGCTGGGGCTATATGGAGGAGGAGCCGGACCAGCCGCGCTTCTTCGCCTATCTGTCGCTCTTCACCTTCGCGATGCTGATGCTCGTGACGGCGAACAACCTGCTTCAGATGTTCTTCGGCTGGGAAGGCGTGGGCCTTGCTTCCTATCTGCTGATCGGCTTCTGGTTCCGCAAGCCATCGGCCAATGCGGCCGCGATCAAGGCTTTCGTCGTCAACCGCGTCGGTGACCTTGGCTTCATGATGGGCATTTTCGGCACCTATCTGGTGTTCAACACCATCTCGATCCCGGAAATCCTTGCGGCAGCGCCCTCCATGGCGGGTTCGACCATCGGTTTCCTCGGTCACCGCTTCGACACCATGACCGTGCTTTGCCTGCTGCTGTTCATCGGCGCGATGGGCAAGTCGGCGCAGCTTGGCCTCCACACCTGGCTGCCGGACGCGATGGAAGGCCCGACCCCGGTGTCGGCGCTGATCCACGCCGCGACCATGGTGACCGCAGGCGTGTTCATGGTGTGCCGCCTGTCACCCATGTTCGAAACCTCGCCGACGGCGTTGGGCTTCGTGACCTTCATAGGCGCGGCGACCTGCCTGTTCGCGGCGACCGTGGGCACGGTGCAGAACGACATAAAGCGCGTCATCGCCTATTCGACCTGTTCGCAGCTTGGCTATATGTTCTTCGCGGCGGGCGTCGGTGCCTATGGCGCGGCGATGTTCCACCTCTTCACCCATGCCTTCTTCAAGGCGCTGCTGTTCCTTGGCGCCGGTTCGGTCATCCACGCGATGCACCATGAGCAGGACATGCGTTACTATGGCGCTCTCAGGAAGGAGATCCCGATCACCTTCTGGACGATGACGCTGGGCACGCTCGCCATCACGGGCGTCGGCATCCCGCTGGCTGGTTATGGCTTTGCCGGCTTCTATTCGAAGGACGGCATTCTCGAAGCGGCCTATGCTTCGGGCGGATCGGGCGTTGGTGCCTATCTGGTCGGCGTGTTCGCGGCTTTGCTCACCAGCTTCTACAGCTGGCGCCTGGTGTTCCTGACCTTCTTCGGCAAGCCTCGCTGGGCCGCTTCGGAACATATCCAGCATGCCGTCCACGGCCATCATGAGGGTGTGGACGAAGAGGACGGCCATGGTCACGATGCCCACGGTCATGACGATCATGACCACCATGCTCATGAGCAGACCGGCACGGCGGGCTATCATCCACACGAAAGTCCGTGGGTGATGCTGATCCCGCTGGTGTTGTTGAGCCTGGGCGCGGTGTTTGCCGGCTTCCTCTTCCATGACCAGTTCATCGGTCCGGAAGGCGGCATCGAGTTCTGGAAGGGCGCGCTCGCGTTCGACAGTCACCTGATGCATGCGAGCCATGAAGTTCCGACCTGGGTCAAATTCGGTCCCTTCGCGGTGATGATCACCGGCCTCGCGATCGCCTGGCTGAGCTACATTAAGAACACCGACTGGCCGCGGCGTTTCGTCGCTACCTTCGGTGCGCTGTACCAGTTCCTGCTCAACAAATGGTATTTCGACGAGCTGTATCATTTCCTGTTCGTCAAGCCTGCCTTCGCCATCGGCCGCTTCTTCTGGAAGTTCGGTGATGTGGGCTTCATCGATCGCTTCGGCCCGAATGGTCTGGCTGCGCTGGTCGTGCAGGGCAATAAAGTCACCCGTCGGCTTCAGTCCGGCTACCTCTACACTTACGCGCTGGTGATGCTGATTGGCCTCGCCGCGGCCGCAACCTGGGCGATGACACGATAATGGACGGCTTCCCCATCCTTTCCCTGATGATGGCAGTGCCGATGGCGGGGGCCATCGCCTGTCTCTATGCAGGAGCCAGTCAGGCGCGTTTGATCGCGCTGGTGGCGACGCTGGTCGATCTCGTCCTGGGCGTCGTGCTCTGGATGAATTTCGACCAGTCGGGCACGGCGGCCCAGTGGCAGTTCCAGGAATATGCGCCGATCTTCGGCCGCTTCGCCTGGGCGTTGGGCATCGATGGCATCGCGCTGGTGTTGATCATGCTGACGGTGTTCCTGATGCCGATCTGCATCGGGGCGAGCTGGCTCGCGATCGAGAAGCGCGTCGGCGAATATATGGCGGCCTTCCTGTTCATGGAGGTGCTGATGATCGGCGTCTTCACGGCGCAGGATCTCTACCTTTTCTATATCATGTTCGAAGCCGGCCTGATCCCGATGTACCTCATCATCGGCATCTGGGGCGGGGCGGATCGCATCTACGCTTCGTACAAATTCTTCCTCTACACGCTGCTCGGCTCGGTGCTGATGCTGATCGCGATGATGTGGATGGTGCATGAAGCGGGCACGACCGACATCCCGACATTGATGGCCTATAATTTCGATCCGCATGTCCAGGTCTGGTTGTGGCTCGCCTTCTTCGCCAGTTTCGCGGTGAAGATGCCGATGTGGCCGGTCCACACCTGGCTCCCCGACGCGCACGTGCAGGCGCCGACGGCGGGGTCGGTCATTCTGGCCGGTGTGCTGCTGAAAATGGGCGGCTACGGCTTCATCCGCTTCTCGCTGCCGATGTTCCCCGAAGCGTCCGCGCAACTCGCGCCGCTGGTCTGGGGCCTCTCGATGGTCGCGGTCGTCTATACCAGCCTCGTCGCGCTGGTTCAGTCCGACATGAAGAAGCTGATCGCCTATTCGTCGGTCGCGCATATGGCCATCGTCACCGTCGGTCTGTTCGCGTTCAACCAGGCGGGCATCGAAGGCGCGATGATGGTGATGCTGGGCCATGGCCTGGTGTCGGGCGCGCTCTTCCTCTGCGTCGGCGTCATCTACGACCGGCTGCATACCCGCGAGATCAGCCGTTATGGCGGCCTCAGCATCAACATGCCGAAATATGCGGTTCTGTTCATGCTGTTCACCATGGCGTCGGTCGGTTTGCCGGGCACCAGCAACTTCGTGGGCGAATTCCTCTCGCTGATGGGCATCTATCAGGCGTCGAGCTGGGTCGCACTGGTCTGCACCACCGGCATCATTCTGGGCGCGGCCTATATGCTCTATCTCTATCGCCGCATCTGCTATGGCGAGCAGAAGAATGCGGACGCGGCCGCCATGCCCGATCTGTCGATGCGCGAAGTCTGGCTGCTGGCGCCGATTGCCGCCGCCGTGCTGTGGATGGGCATCTATCCCGAGAGCTTCTTGGCGCCCATGCGGTCTGACATCCGTGCGCTTGAAGCGCGCATCGCCTCTGCCGCGCCTGCGGGAGACTCCAAGATCAAAATGGGTCCGGCCATCCCGGCTGCGGAGGCCCATCATGAAGAAGCTGCTGCCGCGCATGGGGAGGCGCACTGATGATTGATTCCGCTTCCCTTCTGGCAGTCCTGCCGGAACTCATCCTGACGGCCGGTGGCCTGATCCTGATGCTGATCGCGGCCTATGGCGGTGATGCGACGGCCCGCGTCATCAACTGGCTGTCGGTGCTGACGCTGGCGGTGGCGGGCGTGGCGCTGTCCTGCTCGCTCGCCCATGGGCCGGTGGCCTTTGACGGGCTGGTGCGGGCCGACGCCTTCTCGGTCTTTGCGAAGGCGCTGATCTATGGCGCAGCGGCGGCGGCGATCCTGCTGGCGCCTCGCTATTTCATCACCGGCGGGGCGCTGCGTCCCGAATATCCGATCCTGATCCTCTTCGCCGCCATCGGCATGGGGATGATGGTGTCGGCAGGCGACATGCTGACGCTTTATGTCGGCCTCGAAATGAACAGCCTTGCCTCCTATGTGCTGGCGAGCTTCATGCGTCAGGATGAACGCTCCTCCGAAGCGGGCCTCAAATATTTCGTTCTCGGTTCGCTGGCGAGCGGCATCCTGCTCTACGGCATTGCGCTGCTCTACGGTTTCACCGGCAGCACCGCGTTCGACGGCATTGCGGTCGCGCTGGGCGATGGCGTGTCGAAGGGCGAGCTGTTCGGCCTGGTGTTCGTGCTCGCTGGCCTGGCGTTCAAGATCAGCGCCGTGCCGTTCCATATGTGGACGCCGGACGTGTACGAAGGCGCGCCGACGCCGGTCACGACCTTCTTCGCCAGCGCGCCGAAGGTTGCGGCCATGGGCCTCACCGTCCGCGTCGCGATAGAGGCGCTCGGTCCGGCCGGACTTGACTGGCAGCAGGTGGTGATCTTCGTGGCGCTCGCCTCGATCCTCTTCGGCGCGGTCGCGGCTATCGGCCAGACCAATATCAAGCGCCTGATGGCCTATTCGTCGATCAACAATGTCGGCTTCGCGCTGATCGGTCTCGCTGCCGGGACGCCTGCCGGCGCGGCGGCGACGATGAGCTATATGGCGATCTACGTGGTCATGACCATCGGCGGTTTCGCCTGCATCCTGCAGATGCGCGATGCGGATGGCCGTCCGGTCGAGACCATTGCAAGCCTTGCCGGCCTGTCGCGCTCCCGCAAGGGACTGGCGGCGGCGCTGGCGATCTTCATGTTCTCCATGGCCGGCATTCCGCCGCTCTTCGGCTTCTGGGCGAAGTTCCTGGTGTTCGACGCGGCAGTGGCGGCCGGCCTGACGGCACTGGCCGCCTTCGGCATCGCCATGTCGGTGATCGGCGCCTTCTATTATCTGAAGGTCATCAAGACGATGTATTTCGATGAGCCGGCGGCGCCCTATGAAGCGCGCGGCGGTGCTGTCGAGAATATCATCCTGACGGCATGCGCCGCGGTGATCGTCCTTGGTTACTTCCTCAATCCCGTCCTCGACAAGGCGAGCGCGGCGGCAGCGGCGTCGCTGTTCTGACCGAGCTTCGCTTCGTTGCGGAGACTGGCTCCACCAATGCCGACATGCTTGCATTGGTGGGGCAAGGCGCTTCTGAGGGCTGTTGGCTGCGCGCGGGGCGGCAGACCGGCGGACGCGGTCGAATGGGACGCCATTGGGAAAGTCCTGAAGGCAATCTCTACTGCTCGACCGTGATCCGGCTGCGAGATGGCGATCCCCCGCCGCATACGCTGGCCCTGGTCGCGGCCAATGCTGTCCATGCCCTGCTGGCGCCGCTTTGCGCGGGAGAAGTGCGGATCAAATGGCCCAATGACGTGCTGGCCGACGGCGCGAAGATCGCCGGTATCCTGCTCGAACGGACCGGCGATGCCGTTGTCGCCGGGATTGGCATCAATGTGACGGGGCATCCGGTCGGACTGGACCGGCCAGTGACCAGCCTCCTTGCGCAGGGAATGCCGGATGGCGACGCGGCCGCGCTGCAGGTCCGGCTTGCCGAGCTTTTTGCCCATTGGCTGGCGATCTGGCGGGTGCAGGGGCTGGATCCGGTGCGCGCGCACTGGCTCGCCAACGCGCATCCCGCCGGCACGCCGATGCGGGTGGTGCCGCCCGACGGCGCGACGGTCGAAGGCAGCTTCGATACCCTTGACCGCGACGGCATGCTGATCCTGCGCTTGGCGAACGGTGAGAGCCGTGCCATTCATGCCGGCGATATCCTTCTCATCTGACATCGGGGATCGGCCATGCTTCTCGCGATCGACGCGGGTAACACCAATGTGGTTTTTGCGCTGCTCGAAGGGCGGGATATACGCGCCCGCTGGCGGATCGCGACAGATCCCCGGCGCACCGCCGACGAATATGCGGTGTGGCTGAACCAGCTTCTGATGCTGGAAGGCTACAGGATCGCGGATGTCGAGGCGGTGATCATAGCGACCGTCGTCCCGCGCGCGCTGCACAATCTCCAGGTGCTGGCGGAGAAATATTTCAAGACGACGGCGCTTCTTGCGGGCCAGGCGCCAGTGGAGTGGGGCATTCAGCTGGACGTCGCCGAACCGGCGTCGGTCGGCGCGGACCGGGTTGTAAATGCCATCGCCGCGCACCATCTTCATGCCGAAGACCTGATCGTCATCGATTTCGGCACGGCCACGACCTTCGACGTCATCGACTATCACGGCGCCTACAAGGGCGGCATCATCGCGCCGGGCATCAACCTGTCGCTGGACGCGCTGGTTGCTGCGGCCGCGAAGTTGCCGAAGATCGCGATCGCCCCGCCGGAAAACCGATCGGTCATCGGCCGCACCACGGAAGCGCAGATGCATATCGGCGTATTCTGGGGATATGTGGCGATGATGGAAGGGCTGGTCGCTCGTATTCGCGCCGAAATCGGCCGTCCTTCGAAGGTGATTGCAACCGGGGGCCTCGCGGTCCTCTTCGACGACAATAGCGATATTTTCGATGCGATCGCGCCCGATCTCACGATCCAGGGCCTCGCATTGCTGTATGAACGGAGTTTGAAATCAGAATGACACCTGGAAATGAGCTGATCTTCCTGGCCCTTGGCGGTTCGGGGGAGATTGGCATGAACGTCAATCTATATGGTTGCCAGGGCAAATGGGTGATGGTCGACCTGGGCCTGACCTTTGCCGATCCCGCTTATCCCGGCGTGGAACTGGTGCTGCCGGACCTGAGCTTCATCGAGGATCGGAAGGATGACCTGCTGGGCATCGTCCTGACCCATGGGCATGAGGACCATATCGGCGCCATACCCTATCTCGCGGCGGATCTCGGCGTGCCGCTCTACGCGACGCCGTTCACCGCGGGGCTGATCCGGCTGAAGCTGGATGAGGAAGGGCTGACGGCGGAGGTCGAACTCAACGTCATCGACAATGAGGGCAGCTTCGCGCTGGGGCCGTTCGGTTTCCGCTATGTGCCGCTTGCCCACTCGATTCCCGAGGGCAATGCGGTGCTGATCGACACGCCTTTTGGAAAGGTCTTCCACACCGGCGACTGGAAGCTGGATGAGACGCCGCTGCTGGGCCAGCCCTCGACACCGGAGGAATTGACGGCGATCGGCGACGAGGGCGTGCTGGCGCTGGTGTGCGACAGCACCAATGTCTTCAATCCGGAGGCAAGCGGGTCGGAGGGCGATGTCCGCGAAGGACTGATGGAGACGATCAGGGGCGCGAAGGGGCGCGTGCTTGTCACCACCTTCGCCTCCAATGCCGCCCGCCTGCAGACCCTGGGTGAGGTCGCCAACACCGTCGGGCGCAAGCTCTGCGTGGCCGGGCGCTCGCTCGACCGGATCATCTCGACGGCGCGGACGGCTGGCTATCTCCGGGATTTCCCGCCCACCGTCGATTGGGACGATGCCATGGCCCTGCCGCATGATGAGGTGATGATCATCGCCACGGGCGGGCAGGGGGAGGCGCGGGCGGCCTTGTCGCGCATCGCCTTCGACAGCCATCCGATCAAGCTGGGCGAGGGCGATCTGGTCGTCTTCTCCTCCAAGCAGATTCCGGGCAATGAAATCGCCATCGGCCGCATCCAGAACGCGCTGGCGGCCAAGGGCGTGCTGATGGTCACCGACCGCCAGGCGGAGGTCCACGTATCGGGCCATCCGGGGCGGCCGGAGCTGGAGGCCATGTATCGCTGGGTGCGGCCGCAGATATTGCTGCCGGTCCATGGCGAGCGGCGGCATATGGCGGAACAGGCCCGCCTGGGCCTGGCGAGCGGCGTGCCCCGTGCGGTGGTCCAATCCAATGGCGATGTGCTGCGGCTCGCGCCCAACGGGCCGGAGATTATCGGCAATCAGGGGACAGGGCGACTGGTGCTGGATGGCGACGTCATCCTGCCGGCTGACGGCGCGACGATGAACGAGCGGCGCAAGGTCGCGCTGCATGGCCAGATCAGCGTCGCGGTGGCGCTGGACGGCAAGGGCAGGGTCATCGGTTCCCCGGCCTTGCGCACCCAGGGCGTGCCTGTGGAGGAAGACAAGGCCGCCTTTCTTGAGGAAGCTGCCGAAGAGGCGGCGGGCGCCATTGCCAAGGGATCGCAGGAAGAAGAGGCGCTTCGCGAGCGGATAAGGCTGGCGGTACGGCGCACCGCGACGCGCTGGACCGGCAAGAAGCCGGTGGTGGACGTGCTGCTCATTAGGGCCTAAGCCTGCGCCCATGAACTGGTATGCCAGCTTTGCGATATATATATTGTTCTGGGTGATCAGCGCCTTCATCGTGCTGCCCTTCGGCATCCGCACGCCCGATGAAACAGGTGAGGTCCTGCACCCGGGACAGGCGGACAGCGCGCCGAGCAATTTCCGCCCCGGCAGTGTGGTGATTCGCGCGACGATCCTCTCGGCTGCCCTGTTCGGCCTCTATTACGCCAATTATGTCGAAGGCTGGGTCACGCTGGAGCGCTTCACGCATATCAGCTGAAAGTCAGGCTGACGCCACCTGATCAAGCGCCCTGAGCCCGTGCCGCCAGGAAATTCAGCCGGCGGCGATCACCATCATGTGCATCCGCGCCCTTATGCGGAAGCCAAGCGTTTCGTAGAGCGCCACTGTCGCCTCATGCGCGGCATAGGCGTGGAGGAACGGCGTTTCGCCGCGTTGCAGCATGGCGCGAGCAACGACCTGCATCAGCCCTTTCGCATGACCCCGTCCGCGATGGTCGGGGTGTGTGCAAACGCCGCTGACCTCGGCAAAGCCCGGCACGCGCATCCGCTCGCCGGCCATGGCGATCAGCCTGCCTTCTTCCCTGATACCGACGAAACGGCCAAGACGATGGGTGAGGGGCAGGAACGGCCCCGGCTTCGTCATCAGGGCAAGGGCACGCATCTCCGCGGCATCCTGGTCAGTCAGAACGGCCGGTTCCAGGGCAGGGGCCTCGCCGGCAATATCTTCCGCCACCATCTGCGCCAGCATCGCCTCCCGGATCAGGCGCGTACCCGGTGGGGGGCTTTGTGGCTCGGGTTCCACGATCCACAACTCGCCCCCTTCGGGCACCAAGGCAGCCAGCGCCGCCTGCGCTGCGGGGCTGCCGTCGGCCGCGGCGGCGAATGGGCCATAACGCGGGTCGATCCGCAGCGCGAACCCATCCCCTTCGGCCAATGACGCCCAGCCGCTGTTGAGGGCGTGCCAGATGGGGCGGTGAAGAGGATGGAACGACATGATGGCGCCATTTTCCTGGTTGGAGTCCGGGAAAGCAAGCCCTTGCTGCATCACCCTGCTGGATCATCCTCAATGCCCGATTGATTCCGTAACGATCCCCTTTTTTACGGCACTTCCGGGCGCGCCGATTTACCAAATGGAAATCATGTTTGGGCAATGGTGGTGCCAACGTGTCACGCCCTGGACGAAACTTGATCGCATTCTTGCGCGGGCGCATGACGCCCGACACTCAGCAAAGTGCTGAAGTGCAAGCGAATCTCGTCAAATCTCTCTACGCTTCCCCGGCTTCCCTGATGATCGGCGCGGTCGCCGGCGGTGCGCTTGGGCTGGTGATTGCCTGGCATGCGCACCTCACCGCCATCACCGTGATCGCGATCCTGATCTGCCTCGTCGGCCTCAGCCGGTCGATTTCGGCGGTGTATTTCCAACGACAGCTTGCCCACCAACATAATGTATCGCAGCCTGTCTGGGGATTGGCCTATGAACTGGGCGCATGGGGCTATGCAGCATTATTGGGGATAATGGCGTTCGTCACCCTTCTGTTAAGCGCGGATGCGAAGCTGCATACTCTGAGTGTCTGCCTGGTAGCGGCCTATTCTGGCGGAATTGCAGGGCGGAATGCCGGCCGCGTCCATATCGCCATTGGCCAAACTTGCTTTGCGCTGTTGCCCACCTGTCTCGGCTTGGTCATTTCCGGGGGTCTTGGCTACAGGGTGCTGGCAATAATGCTGTTCCTGATGATTTTTGCCATGGCAGAGATCACCAAGACGACGCATCGCATCGTTGTGGAGGCATTGCAGGGCAAATATGAGAAATCCCAGCTCGCTATCAAGTTCGAGCGGCTGGCCCGGTTCGACAGCCTGACCGGTGTCGAAAATCGCATGGCGATGCAGATGCGGCTGCGCGAATTGTTCGACGGACGACGATCCAGTCACGATCCGATGGCGGTGTTCTGGATGGATCTCGATCGCTTCAAGGAAATCAACGATTCCCTAGGGCATATGATCGGCGACCAGCTCTTGTGCAGGGTCGCCGAAAGGCTGTCTCATGCGCTGGACGGGCGTGGCCATGTCGCGCGTTTTGGCGGAGACGAATTTGTGCTGATCTGTCCGGACGCGGATCGGCAGGATGCGGAACTGATCGCCCGCGATGTCATGACGGAATTCACCCATGACTTCGACGTGGGCGGCTACACGCTGGGCGTGACTGCCTCCATGGGGATAGCCGTAGCGCCGGGCGACGGCAGCGATGGCGACGAATTGCTTCAGCATGCGGACATGGCGCTCTACCAGGCGAAGCATGCCGGGCGAAATCGTCACGCGCATTTCACCTGGTCGATGAAGGAGCGGCAGAACCGGACCTATGAGCTGGAAATGGGTCTGCGCAGCGCCTTGGCGAACAATGAACTTATGCTGCACTATCAGCCGATCTTCGACACGACGACCGGGAAGATCGCGATCTGCGAAGCGCTGATGCGCTGGGACCATCCGACGCTTGGCCGCATTTCTCCGGCGGAGTTCATTCCTATCGCGGAAAGCTGCTCGATGATCGAGCCGATCACTGCCTGGGCATTGGAACGAGCCTGCCAGGACGCGATGGAATGGGATGAGAATGTCCGCGTCGCGGTCAATATATCCCCGGCGCTGATCAAGAGTGACGGCCTGCCCCGTGCGGTGATCGCGGCGTTGATGCTATCGGGGCTGAAGGCTCGCCGGCTCGAGCTGGAAGTAACCGAGTCGATCTTCCTGGAGGATAGCGGCCGGACTAACCTCATCCTGTCCGACCTCCAGCGCATTGGCCTGCGGCTGGCGCTGGACGATTTCGGGACGGGCTATTCCTCCCTCGGCTATCTGCGGGACTATGCCTTCGACACGATCAAGGTCGACCAGAGCTTCATGCGCGGCGTGGATGGCAATTCACGCCATAGGGCGATCGTCCAGTCGGTTGCCTATCTGGCCCATTCTCTGGACGTGGAAACGGTGGCCGAGGGGATCGAGACCGATGATCAACTGCGCTGCGCCCGTGAGATGGGCTTCACCAATGTCCAGGGCTTCGTGCTGAGCCGGCCGATTCCCGCAGCGCAGATACTTGAGATGATGCAAGGTGTTCACGCAGAGACACAAAGTCTGGCATCAACCCAGGATCGTTTGCGCGCCTGAGAAAGGCTATTTGTGAAGCCGGGTCTGGGCTGAAGCCAGACGGCGCATCATCCTGACGTCCTTGATATCGAGCTTGAGGGCCGTGGCCGCCCATTTTTCGACGATATCCTTCAGTTCTGCATATTCCAGCGGATTGACGCGGCGACCTGCCTCGAACACGCCGACATGGCCGGCATGGCGCCTTTGGTTCTCGGCGATATAGTCCCGCACCGCCTGTTCACCTTCGCCGTCATCCACTAGGATGGTGACGATTCCCATATCGGCCATTTCCTCCGCCGAATAGACCTTGCCCGAAAGGATCATGCGTTCTGCCATTCGGTGACCCAGTTTTCGGCCGAGGATGGAATAGGCGCCCATCCCGGGGAAAAGTCCGAACAGCATTTCAGGAAGACCAAAGCGCGCGCTCCGTTCCGCGATGACTATGTCGAAGCACAACAGCGCTTCGAATCCACCGCCCAATGCATCGCCCTGCGCCAGCGCGATCGAGACGACCGGCACGTCGGCATTGCGCCATGCGCGATGCACGACGTCGATGCATGCATGGCCATATTTTATAAGGGCAGGCAAATCGCCACGTTCTATGCAGCTTGCAAAGAGCTCCAGGTCGCCACCCAGATTGAACACGCCGGGAAAGCGCGATCCCAGCACCATATATTTCACCGGAAGCAGGCCATCATCGAACAGGCGACGGGTCTCTGTCTGCCATATTCTGATGTCACGCAGCATCGGCATGCTGTAGTTGGGTCGATCGGAAGGCGTCATGAACGCCCAGAGGGCAGCGGCATCCGCATCCCAGCTTATGTCGATCTGCCCCAGATCGAACATTGTGGAGGTGCCGATTTCCGGTCGTGATATGCTGCTATCTGCCGTTGAGGCGAACACCACATCCTCTGGAACATGGGCGGGCGTCAGGTCGTCCACATGTTCACGCGTGGAATTAAATCGCCCGGAATCAACCATATGAGCCCCCAAATCACCTCTGCGGCCAGCAAAACAGGGTTGCGGGCCTTATGCAATCGCACCCGCGCACATTGTTCTCGAATTAACCAATTAATCGGTAATCGTTGCGAAAATGTCGCGCGAAAACATGTTTCGAAAGGCTTATGGTTGCATCTTTGCAACAAACGCGCCTTGGGAAGAATCGGCAAGAAATCGCTTCAGCCTTTTGTTAACCTTTATTAATTACCCCTCCGAGTCATGAACACGCACCGAACCGACAGGCAGCTTGTGACGCTGCTGCTGCACGACGCGCAAGGGGAGTCATGGCAGCTCAGCCTGGCTGCCGACTGCCTGGGCTTCATCGGCAATTATCGCCGCGTCGAAGGCTTCAACATAGACGCCATCGTGGCGCTGGACGGCTTGCGCAAGAAGGGGTGAACCCCCGCTTTGCGGCCTTGTCTGGCGCGTCTTTGGACCGTACAGCGCGGGTCGTGACCCATTCCCGCTTTTCCTTTTCGATCGCCGCGACTGACGGCAAGGCCCGCACCGGTGCCATCCAGATGCGCCGGGGCGAGATTCGCACACCCGCTTTCATGCCCGTGGGCACCGCTGCCACGGTCAAGGCAATGCGCCCGGCCGAGGTGCGTGCGACCGGTGCCGACATCATCCTGGGCAACACCTATCACCTGATGCTTCGCCCTGGCGCGGAACGCGTGGCCCGCCTGGGTGGGCTGCACGGTTTCATGGGCTGGGACCGCCCGATCCTGACCGATAGCGGCGGTTACCAGGTGATGAGCCTCAGCGCGCTGACGAAGATGAGCGAGGATGGCGTAGCCTTCTCCAGCCATATCGACGGGTCAAGGCATATGTTGACCCCTGAGCGATCGATGGAGATCCAGCGGTTGCTGGACAGCGACATCGTCATGGCCTTCGACGAATGTACGCGGAACGGCTGCACCCATGACGAGGCGGCCAAGTCCATGGAGCGTTCGATGCGCTGGGCGAAGCGGTCGCGCGATGGCTTCGACGCGGGGGGCGAGCATGCCGAACGCGCTGCCTTGTTCGGCATTCAGCAGGGGTCGCTGGATGAGGGGCTGCGGCGGACTTCAGCGGAAAAGCTGATCGACATCGGGTTCGACGGCTATGCCGTGGGCGGCCTTGCGGTGGGTGAGGGGCAGGAGGCGATGTTCGCCACGCTCGATTTCGCCCCCGGCATGCTGCCCGTCGACAAGCCGCGCTATCTGATGGGCGTGGGCAAGCCCGATGACATTGTCGGTGCCGTGGAGCGCGGGATCGACATGTTCGATTGCGTCCTGCCGACGCGCAGCGGGCGCAACGGACAGGCGTTCACATGGGCGGGACCGCTCAATATCCGCAACGCCCGCTTCGCAGAGGACAGGGGGCCGCTCGATCCCCGCTGCGCCTGCCCCGTCTGCGCGACCTGGAGCCGCTCCTATCTACATCATCTGGTCAAGGCCGGAGAGATGCTGGGCGCGATGCTGATGACGCAGCATAATATCCACTTCTACCAGGCGCTGATGCAGGAGATCCGCGACAGCATCGCCGCTGGGCGCTTTGCGCGCTTCGCGGCTGATTTCCGGCGGGATTATCAGCGGGCCTGATGGCCTGACGCCTTCGGAATTCGCGCAATGTGCTGGATGAATGGCCTTCCCGGCGGCTATTGCAGCACGGTGATGGCGATCGCATAGTCGCCGGTGTCGGGGTCATGATCCAGTGGCGCGCGCAACTGGCGCGACAAGCCGGTAAGCACGCGGCCATAGCGTTCCTCCAGCCGCGCGGTCATGTCCGGTGATCCGCGCAGCGCAGGGGACAGGATATGGAGAACCGCCCGGTCCGTCCGGCCCTGTTCCAGCTGCACGGATATGCGCATGGCCGTGCGTGGATCGGACAGCATGGCGAGTTCCACCAGTTCGGTCAGCAGGAAGGCGACCGGCACGGCCACATCCTGGCTGATGTGCAGATTGTCGCTGTCGATCTGAATGCCGAATCGGCGCGCTTCGGCCGGGGCAGTGCTGCGCAGGCTCGCCGACAGTTCGCTGATCAGCGACCGGACGCCGACACCGCGATGCTCCTCCAGCTCCGCATAATGGTTGCGGTGCACGACCGACAGTGCATCGACGCGGCGCTGGATGGTCGCATAGGCCTCGACCGCTTCGGCGTCATGGGCTGATCGCGCATGCAGGTTGATCAGGCTGGCAATGATCTGCAGGTTGTTCTTGACCCGGTGATGGACTTCCCGTGTCAGCTTGCGCTGCGTTTCCAGGCCCTCTGCCATCTCCGCCTCATGGGTGGCGACATCCTCGCTGATGGCGCGGAATGTGTTGCCCAGCGCGACGATCTCCTGCGCCGGCGTGCGGATGCGCCGCATCGGCTCCAGAACTTCGCCCGGCTCATAGGCCGCCACCGTGCGCCGAAGCAGCACAAGGGGCCGGATCAGCAGGCGATTGACGACGAACCAGCCAATGGCCGCCGCGGCGAACCACATCACCAGCGGCAGGAACAGCGACAACATGCGCGCGATCGTGACCGGCGGATCGCGCACGGTCATCGTCAGGACGATGTTGGGCGGGTCGAGCCGGGCGGACAGCGTCGTGCTCCGTCCGCCCTCAAGGCTGGCCGGGTGGGTGATGAGCAGGCTGCGTTCGCCGTCGTGCAAGCTGATCTGCCGGTTCTGCATGGTGCCCGCCGGGTTGGTCATGGTCTCCAGACGGGCGCGAGAATAATAAGCGATGGCGACCACCGCGCCATTGGCGCTCCTGGCCCGGCTGACCAGATAGGGCGAGCCCGGCAGCAGTTGCGCCGCGGCATCGTCGAAGCGGTCCGACAGCGAAAGCCCCGCCGGCTCGGGCAGGCTCGATCCGCAGAACTTCCGGCCCAGCCGGTCGTAGATATAATAGCGGCCCCCGCCACGATCGTGAGACGATAGGAAGTCGGAAAGGCGCGCGCACATCGCCGGATCAAGCCCCGACGTCTCGAAAGCATTGGCGGTCAGCATCAGCGCCGTTCGATCCGACGCAAGGTCGGCGGACAATTTCCGCGCGCTCTGCGTCACCGCGATGCGCAGCAGCGCTTCCTTTTCCAGATCAGTGGTGCGGATCGCCTGGAGCGAGGCCACCAGCGCGATCAGGCCCAGCGGCAACAGCGCCAGCGTCAGGATCAGGAACATCTTGACGCCGGTCGATTGGGACAGGGTGTTCAGTCTTTTGAGCAAGGAAGCGGCGGCCGTTGACGGCGGGCCTGCTTCTGGCGGCGGAGGGGGGCTTTTGTCCATTTATCTGACGCTGAACATCAAACGCCGATCTGTTCGAGGAAGCGTTGCCCGCCTGCCGGATTTTACCAGATGCCCCATGTCCCCTCCGCTTTTTGCCGGCTCCCCGGGTCCGGCCGTCAGGGAGAGTCAGTCGAGCTTGCTCAGAAGGTCAAGCATTTCCGAAGGAATATCCTCATCGACTGCGCGCTGATAGACAGATCGCAGGGCGTTGGCGACCTGCCCCTCGTCCTTCGCGGCCAAGGCGCGCTTCTTTCGGGCGACATTGCCTTTCACACCAGAATCCGGAGTGTTGGTGCCGACATCTTTCCTGTCCCCTCCCGTCACATTCCGTTCCGTCGTTGAAGCAACCAAAACACGTCCCTCTGCAGCCAATGTCATGCCAGCCTGCTCTGTTTGCGGCTTTCCCCGACTGACGTCAATTCGACGTCCGGGAAATAAAAACACAAAATTCCAAAGTTTTTCGAAAAAACCGAACGGCAGTGAAACAAATCGGTGGGTTGTTGGTTCCCTTCGCGAAGCATTTTTTGCCCGCCGCGCGCAGTCGGCGGCGAGAATGGAGGGGATTTGGGCGCTCATGCCTGAAGCTTTTCCATTCTGAAAAGGGGGGCAGGGGGCTTGCCACGTCGGCATCGTCCATCCATCCTCCCGATCCGGCGAATGTTTCGGAATTGGGTTAAGGCATCGCTTTAACATGGGACAAGGCGCCCGATGGGCTGGGAGAAGTTTTACAGATGTCGCTTGGTCAGCAACTGCACCCCCACCTTCCTTTCCTGCGGCGTTATGCGCGCGCGTTGACGGGCAGCCAGGCGCATGGCGACGCCTATGTCCGCGCCACGCTGGAAGCGATCGTGGCGGCGCCCGACGAATTTCCGTCGAATGTCGACCCACGTCTCGGGCTCTACAAGACTTTTCACGCGATCTGGTCGTCATCCCATCTGGAAGACGTGCCGGTGCTGAACGGCGCGGACGGGCAGGAGGCGATCGCGCAGGCGCGGCTTGCCCGCCTCACGCCGCTGCCGCGCCAGGCGCTGCTGCTCACCGCGCTGGAGGGCTTTACCGTCGACGACGTCGGTTACCTGATCAGCCTGGACAGCGACGATGTCGAGGCGCTTGTCAAGGAAGCGCTGGGCGAGATCGAGGCGCAGACCCGCGCCAAGGTGCTGATCATAGAGGATGAGCCGATCATCGCGATGGACATAGAAACCATCGTCCGCGACCTGGGCCACGAAGTCACCGCCATCGCCGTGACGCGGGAAGATGCGGTTCGCGAGGCCATGGCCGAACGGCCGGGCCTGGTGCTGGCCGACATCCAGCTCGCCGATGATTCGAGCGGCATCGACGCGGTAAAGGACATACTGGCCGAATTCTCCGTGCCGGTGATTTTCATCACCGCTTTCCCCGAACGCCTGTTGACGGGCGAGCGGCCGGAGCCGACCTTCCTCATCACCAAGCCCTTTCAGCGCTCGACGGTCAAGGCCGCGATTTCGCAGGCGTTGTTCTTCGACGAAGCCACCGCCCCGGCCTGACATTCAGGTCGGCGTTCGAAATAGGCTGGAAAAAGGGGAACCCCCGTCCGCGACTCGCGTTATTGATGCGTAACGATCGGGAGAGACTCCATGGCCGAACAGGAGCGGCACATTACGACGGAAGAGGCCCGTGCGGGCTCCACGCCGCATGTGGTGCGATATATTCTCGGCGTTTCGCTGACACTCGCGATCATCGTGATGATTGTGATATTGTGGGGCTATTGAATGCTTCTGCGGCAATTGGTCCTTGAGAAGAAAAAGATTGGGATGCGGGCGGACATATGGCTTTGACGACTTCCGTTCATGCAGCGAGGGCGACAGCCGGTGAAGGGGTTGTTTCCATGAGCGAAGGCGTAGGTCAGGATGTTGAGCGGGAGACGCTGTCCGACACGGACTTCAAGCGGGAACTGGCTGCCGTCATTCCCCATCTTCGCGCCTTCGGCCGATCGCTGTCGGGCAATCGCGACGTTGCCGACGACCTGGTGCAGGAAACGCTGCTGAAGGCATGGGCCGCGCGCAGCCGCTTCCAGGCGGGCACCAACATGCGTGCCTGGACCTTCATCATCCTGCGCAATCACTATCTGTCGCAGATGCGCCGTTCCCGCTTCCGGGGCGACTGGGATGATCTGGCGGCCGACCGCCTGCTCGCGGCGCCCGCCGGACAGGACAAGCATGTTGAACTGTCCGACATGCAGCGCGCATTGCTGCAATTGCCGCAGCCCCAGCGGGAGGCGCTGATCCTGGTCGGCGCGGGTGGCTTCGCCTATGAGGAGGCCGCCGAAATCTGCGGCGTTGCCGTGGGCACGATCAAGAGCCGCGTGGCGCGCGGTCGGGCCGCGCTCGAACATATATTGGAAAATGGCGAACTGCCGTCACGCCGGAGCCAGGAAAGCAGCGAGGGCGCCGTACTGGACGAGATCATGGACGATGTGGACAGATTGAGCCGCGGCCGGGAAGTCAGGGAAGGCAACGCAGATACCGACTCCGATCCCGATTGATCTGTGCTATACTCTCCACCTCGGCATACGAGGATCAGGAGAAGGAGAATGGACGGAGGTCGTGACGACGAATCCTTCGGGCCGGGGTCCTTGCCACGCCGGTCACGGGGGAGCCTGATCATATTCCTGCTGGTCGCCATCGCCCTCGTGCTGGCAATCGGCTTCTTCTACATGACCAAGGAACGCGATACGAGCCGCACCGACGCGTTGACGCAGGCGGTGGACTCTGTCGACAGCGCCGCCCATGTGGTGGGCGATGCTGCCAGGAACGCGGCCGACACCCTCCACAAGCGCAATTGATCGCCCCGCGGCATCCAGCCGTGCGGTGGAGCGCGTTGCGCCTTTATTGTCATTCGTAACAAGCGGAAAACCGGTTCCCATTTCCAGCGCGCTGTCGCGGGCGAAAGGCCCGCAGCGATGATGTCGTTCAGAAAATCTTTGTGATTGTCGTGCATTCTGCCGGCCAGTGTCGGATTTTCTTACAGTGCCTGTAAGATGATCCGGCCATCACCTGCCCGCAGGGCGCAGCGGGAACGCGCGACGAATGATCAGATTGTTCAAACATTATGTGCCGCACGCTGTTCTGCTGCTCGGCCTGTTGGACTTCATGCTCTTGATGGCGGCGGCCGAGGGCGGGTGGATCCTGCGCGCGCGCCAGATCGGCATGGACGTCGATCATATCGCGACTCGCATCGCGCCGTTGCTCAGCTTCAGCATCGCCATCCAGACCGCGATGATCGCGGTCGGCGTCTATGGGCCGGAGGCGCTGCAATCGATCCGCTACGCGCTGGCGCGCCTGCTGGTGGCGATTTCGCTGGGCGTGCTGTTCCTGTCGGTCATGCATTTCCTGCTGCCGGACATCACCCTGTGGCGGTCCAATTCGCTCTATGCCATGGGGCTTTCCATTGCCCTGCTGCTGGGGATCCGCATTCTTCTGGGCTCGATGCTGGGTGGCGAGGCGTTCAAGCGCCGTCTGGTCGTGCTGGGCGCGGGCAATCGCGCCGACCGCATCCGCGAGATCGAGCAGCGCAAGGGATCGGGCTTTCTTGTCGTCGGCTATATCGCCATGAACGATGGCGTGCAGGTGATCCCGGAGGCGATCAACCGCAGCGCCATCTACAATCTCGCCGATTTCGTGGTCCGCCTGGCAGCGAGCGAGGTCGTGCTGGCGCTGGAGGAACGGCGCAACGCCCTGCCGCTGGGCGACCTGCTGCGCATCAAGACCACTGGCGTCCATGTGAACGAGATCTCCACCTTCCTGGAACGGGAAACCGGCCGCGTCGACCTGGACAGCGTGAATCCGAGCTGGCTGATCTTCTCCGACGGCTTTTCCGCCGGTCGCCGCCTGTCCAGCATCGCCAAGCGGCTGTTCGACGTGATCGCCAGCTCGATACTGCTGCTGCTGACCGGGCCCATGATTCTGCTGGCCGCGCTGTTGGTGAAGCTCGACAGCAAGGGGCCTGCCTTTTACCGCCAGCAGCGCATCGGCCTCTATGGCGAGGAATTCTGGATCGTGAAGCTGCGCACGATGCGGCAGGATGCCGAACTGTCCGGCCAGGCGGTGTGGGCGGAAAAGGATGATCCGCGCATCACGCGCCTCGGCTATTGGCTGCGCAAGCTGCGCATCGACGAACTGCCCCAGACCTGGACCGTGCTGAAGGGCGAGATGAGCTTCGTCGGGCCGCGGCCCGAACGCCGCCAGTTCGTCGAGGATCTGGAACAGCATCTGCGCTATTATGCGGAACGCCATATGGTAAAGCCCGGCATCACCGGCTGGGCGCAGATCAACTATCCCTATGGCGCATCGATAGAGGATGCCCGCAACAAGCTGGAATATGATCTTTATTACGCCAAGAACTACACGCCGTTCCTTGATCTGCTGATCCTCATCCAGACCCTGCGCGTCGTGCTCTGGCCAGAGGGGGCGCGGTGAGCAGCCTGCTGCACTTCATCGGGGACTGGGGTCATGCCCTGGCCGCCGTGCTGTTCGCGGCGCTCGGCATCTTCGTCCTGCGCCGCCGGGACGACGCAGCCGAACAGCGCCTGCTGGCGGCCGCGCTGTTGCTGACCTCCTGCTGGTCGCTCTATGTTTCCTTCGGCGGGGTCGAAAAGCCGCTGACCGGCATTGGCGAGAATATCCGCAACGCTGCCTGGCTGCTGCTGCTCTTCGCGATGATGCGCCGGAACGGCGCGGCGCGGGGCGAACCCCTGTTGGCGATCGGCTCGGTCTACGCCGCCGTGGCGGGGATCATCCTGCTCCAGACATTTACCGATCTCATCTGGCGGCAATTGCCGACATCGAGCGATCTGCACCGCGCGCTTCTTCACGTCTCGCTGGTGCTGCACATGATGACCGCCATCGGCGGGCTGATGCTGGTCCATCACCTCTATGTCAGCTGGCCGGCGCGGGAAAAGGAACGGGTGGCGCTGCTGCTGGGCGCGCTGGCGGCGATGTGGACATATGACCTCAATCTCTATGCCATCGCCACCTTTGCCATCGATCGCGCGAGCGACCTTTATGCCCTGCGCGGGGCGATGATGGCGCTGCTGGCGCCGGTGATCGGGGCGGGCATGCGCGCCGACATGGCCGGACGGCTGCAACTGTCGCGCGCGCTGACCTTCCAGTCGCTTTCGCTCGCGGCGATCGCGCTCTACGTCGTGGTGCTGGCTGCTGCGGCGGTGCTGCTGGAACTGGTCGCCGGCCCCTATGCGCGGGTCGTGGAGATCGGCTGCGTCTTCTTCCTGGCCGTCAGCGCGCTCGTGCTGCTGCCCTCCCGCCGGCTGCGCGCCTTCTGGAAGGTGCAGGTGGCCAAGCATTTTTTCCAGCACCGCTATGACTATCGCACCGAATGGATGCGTTTTGGCGACACCATAGGCCGTCCGGGCGACAATGCCCTGCCATTGGGGGAACGGGTGGCGAAGGCAGTGGCCGACATCACCGATTCTCCCGCAGCGCTGCTGATGCTGCGCGCGGATGACGGCGCGCTGGCGTTCGAAACGCACTGGAACTGGCAGGGCGAGAGGCCTGACGGATCGGTCGTGCCCGCGCCGCTCGCCGCCCTGATCGAACAGAGCGGCTGGATCATCGACATCGACCGCCCGCCTTCGGGTGCCGGGGAAATCAGCGCGCCGGGCTGGATGAGCCTCGACCGCCGCGCCTGGGCGCTGGTGCCGCTGATCCATTTCGGCCGGCTGATCGGCGCGATCCTGCTGGCCCGCCCGCCGATCGACCGGCGCCTGGACTGGGAGGATTTCGACATGCTGCGCGCCGCCGGACGGCAAGCGGCCAGCTATCTGAGCGAGGCGCAGGGGCAACAGGCGCTGGACGATGCCCAGCGTTTCGAGGAGTTCAACCGCCGCTTTGCCTTCATCATGCATGACGTCAAGAATCTGGTGAGCCAGCTTTCCCTGCTCACCCGCAATGCGGAGCGGCACGCCGACAATCCGGATTTCCGGGCCGACATGGTGCTGACGCTGAAGGAATCGGTGGGCAAGATGAACGATATGCTCGCCCGCCTGTCGCAGCATAACAAGGGGCGTGCGGAGGAACCCCGTCCCATGGCGCTGCGCGATGTGGCGGAACAGGTCGCGCGCACCCGCTCGCGCCAGCATGAGATAAGCGTGACCGGAGACGCGCCGCCCGTAATGGCCGATCCTGCGCGGGTCGAACAGATCGTCACCCACCTGCTTCAGAATGCGATCGACGCCAGCGAGCCGCAAAGTTCCGTCGAACTGCGGTTGTCCGCCGATGACCAGGGCGCTTCGCTGGCGGTGATCGACCAGGGCCGGGGGATGACCGCGGAATTCATTCGCCGCGAACTTTTCAAGCCTTTCTCCTCCAACAAGGCGGGGGGCTTTGGCATCGGCGCGTTCGAGGCGCGGGCGCTTGCGCAGGCCATGGACGGGAGCATCGATGTGGAAAGCAAGCCCGGCGTGGGAAGCCGGTTCACGCTGCGCCTGCCCTTGGCGCAACAGGATATGAGGGGGAAGGCCGCCTGATGAGCGACACGCGACCGAAATTGCTGATCGTGGAGGATGATCCGGGCCTGCAGCGGCAATTGCGCTGGGCCTATGAGGAATATCAGCTCTTCATCGCCGGCGACCGCGAGGAAGCGATCGAGATGCTGCGCGAGCAGGCGCCCGATGTGGTGACGCTGGACCTCGGCCTGCCGCCTGATCCCGACGGCACCAGCGAGGGGTTCGCGACCCTGGCGGAGATCCTGCGCATCAAGCCGGATACCAAGGTCATCGTCGCTTCCGGCCATGGCGCGCGGGAAAGCGCGCTTCAGGCCATTTCCGGCGGCGCCTATGATTTTTACCAGAAGCCGGTCGATATTGACGAGCTGGGGCTGATCGTCCGCCGTGCCTTCCACGTCCATGCGCTGGAGCGGGAAAATGCCCGGATGGCCGAAACCGCGCCGGAAAGCGGGCGCGTGCTGGGCCGGCTGATCACCGCCGCGCCGGAAATGATGAAGGTCGCGCGCACCATAGAGCGGGTGGCGGCTGCGGACGTTTCCGTCCTGCTGCTGGGGGCAAGTGGAACCGGAAAGGAATTGCTGGCTCAGGGCCTGCATGATGCCAGCCCGCGCCGGGAAGGGGCCTTTGTCGCGATCAACTGCGCGGCGATCCCCGAAACCTTGCTGGAGGCAGAGCTGTTCGGCCATGAGAAGGGCGCCTTTACCGGCGCGATCAAGACCGTGCCGGGGAAGATCGAGCAGGCGCAGGGAGGCACCCTCTTCCTGGACGAAGTGGGTGACATACCGCTCGCCTTGCAGGTCAAATTGCTGCGCTTCCTGCAGGAGCGGGCGATCGAGCGGATCGGCGGACGCCAGCCCATTGCGGTCGACACGCGGATCGTCTGCGCCACGCATCAGGATGTCGACGCCATGATCGTCGCGGGTACCTTCCGCGAGGATCTCTATTACCGCCTGGCGGAGATCGTTGTGCGCATTCCCGCGCTCAGGGAGCGGCCGGGCGACCCCGCGCTGCTGGCGCGACACTTCCTGCGCCGCTTCGCCAAGGACATGAATCCGCAGGTCAAGGGCCTTGCGCCGGATGCACTGGCGGCGCTTGACGCATGGGGTTGGCCCGGCAATGTGCGAGAGCTGGAAAACCGCATGAAGCGCGCGGTCATCATGGCGGACGGCAAGCACGTCACCGCCGCGGATCTCGACCTCGACGGAGATCGCGCCGAAGGCGGCGATGCGGTGAACCTGAAGGCGGCACGCGAAATGGCGGACCGCCGCGCGATCCGCCGCGCCATCGCCCGGACGGACGGCAACATATCAGGCGCGGCAAAGATGCTGGGGATCAGCCGGCCGACGCTCTACGACCTGCTGAAGCAATATCAGATGCAGAATTGAGGGCGTTCCCCGCTGTGCGGACCGACTGATCTGGGTGGATTGCGGACTGTCGGCTTTTGGTCGGTATTCGTTGAAAGCGGACCTCATAGGCAGGGCCCGTTAGAACCCCATCTGTCGCTATGAACTGATATCGGCAAACGTTGCCGGGCCTGCGTCCAGATCAAACTCATTTCCTGTTGGATAAGCTCTAATTCTGCCCTGTTTCGCGCTTCTTCGTCCTTTGGTGCATCCGCATGTAAAAGTGTAATTGCAGCTTCACGCTTTGCCCCGCACCTCACTATCGCGGCTGCCATAGCTTCAACCGGCGATCCAGGTGGAGCCTCATCCTGTCGGCTACCTATTAAGCACTTTTTATATTCGGTCAGAGAGTTAGTTGGCGGCAGCGGCGACGCAGACGCTGCTAATAACAAAATGAATATCGTCATCCCACACCGTCGCCATTCTGTAGACCCAAAGGTGTCCACAGTTTTGAGGTAACGACGGATGTCGGGAAAGCAAAAACTGTCTGCGGACGGCGATTTCTGGTCGTTTGCCGACATCCCGAATTCATCCACCCGGCCCGGCCTTCCGCCCCTGCCCGGCACAGAATGCCGATCCCTAGACCCGCTCGACCCCCAGATCGGCCGCGCTGATCCCCAGTCGCCTGATCTGCTCCGCCACGGGCGGCCAGACGGTTTCCAGGAAGCGCATGCGCTCGGCCTCCCGCAGTCGCCGGGTAGCGCCGTCGGCAACGAACATGCCCACGCCGCGCTTCACCACGATCAGTCCATCGTCCTGAAAGCATTGATAGGCCTTCGCCACCGTCAGCGGATTGGCGCCCTGCTGCGCGGCAAGCGCGCGCACCGACGGCAGCATGTCTCCGTCGCGAAATTCCCCGTCCAGTATCGAAGCGGCGATGATCTCCCGAAGGCGGAGATAGACGGGTTTTGTATCGTCGGCCATGGGTGCATCAGTGCCATAATACAGCGGTGCGCGTCAAGCGATGGCCTTACCTAATACCCCGTCAATCCTGTAACTATCTGTCCCAGACCGAAACTATATTGTCATATTCTGGCCGGGGCCGCTCGTCCTGCGGCCGGCCCGGCGTGCCGATGAAGATGAAGCCGGCAATCCTTTCCTGCCCCTTGGCGAAAGCCGCGCGCACATCCTCATTATAGCTGGCCCAGCCGGTCAGCCAGCCGCCCGCAAATCCCAGGGCATGGGTCGCGTGAAGCAGGTTCATGATCGCGGCGCCCGCCGAAAGCTCCTGTTCCCACAGCGGGATCTTGCTGCCCTCCACCGGCGCGGAAAGCGCGACGACCAGTGTCGGCGCCTGGTGCGCGAACTGGTGCATGGCCTCTATCTCCAGCCGCCCGGCATCGGGCTTCTCGGCGCGATAGGCCCGTTCGAGCAGCGCTGCCAGAGCGTCACGCCTTTCCAGCGGCACGATGACGAAGCGCCATGGCGCCAGCTTGCCGTGATCGGGCGTGCGCTGCGCGACTTCCAATATCGTGCGAAGCTGGTCTTCGTCCGGTCCCGGCGCGATCAGGTCGCGCGGCTTGCCGGACCGACGGGTCTGCAGGAGCGAGAGGGGGGAGCTGCGATCATTGAACATGCTGGCCCAAATGGAGCGGCGGAGACGATGACGCAAGGGCATGGCCGCTCTTTGACAGATGAATAATTCGGGCTCTAGAAGAGCAGGTGCCGGTCCGGCCTTGTCGGCTCGGCTGCTCCAGATGTTTGTTTTGCAGTGTTTTCCCGGCGGCAGATGATTCCATCCGCCCGGAAAATGCTGCAGGCTGGGGCCGACCAGGGATGCCCTTCGCGCGTCCGCAACAGGATAGGATAAGGGGCCGGATGGCGACCTCAGTTTCAAATGCCGACGCACCGGGTAAGGGCAAGACCTGGCTCGGCCATCCCCGCGGGCTGTTCCTGCTGTTCTTCGTGGAAATGTGGGAACGTTTCTCCTTCTACGGCATGCGCGCGCTGCTGATCTTCTACCTGACGCAGCATTTCCTCTTTTCCGACCGCGACGCCAGCCATGCCTATGGCGCCTATATGTCGCTGATCTACATATCCCCGCTGATGGGCGGCTATCTGGCCGACCGCTATCTGGGCCAGCGCAAGGCGGTTCTGTTCGGCGGCGTCGTGATCGCCATCGGCCACCTCATCCTGGGCATGGAAAGCGACGATGCGGGCGCCATGGGCCTTGGCCTGTTCTGGCTCGGCCTGGCGACGGTGATCACCGGCACGGGTTTCCTGAAGTCCAGCGCGTCGGCGCTGGTGGGACAGCTTTATCCGCGCGACGACATGCGGCGCGACCCGGCCTATACGATCTTCTACATGGGCATCAATGCCGGCGCGACCATCGGTCCCGTCATCTGCGGCTATCTGGGCCAGACATGGGGCTGGCACTGGGGCTTCGGCGCGGCATCGGTCGGCATGATCGCCGGCGTCATCGGCTTCATGCTGTGCAAGCCACTGTTGCAGGGAAGGGGGGAACCCCGCGATCCCGATCATCTGAAGGAACGGGTCGGCGGCATCGTCAGCCGCGAATGGCTGGTCTATCTCTCCAGCCTGGCGTCGATCGGGCTGTGCTGGGCCCTGATCCAGAACCATGTGATCGTCGGCTGGATGCTTGCCGTGGCGAGCGCCGCGGTCGTGCTGTACATCCTGTGGGAAGCCTTTGGCCGCATGGAGCGGATCGGTCGCGACCGGATGCTGGCGGCATTGTTCCTGCTGGTCATCAACCCGCTTTTCTGGGGTCTCTATGAACAGACCGGATCATCGCTCAGCCTGTTCACGGACCGCTATACGGATCGCAACATATGGGGCTTCAATGTTCCCGCATCGATGTTCCAGTCGGTCAACGCGGCCTATATCCTGATGTTCGGACCCGTGCTGGCGGGTTTGTGGATATGGCTGGCGAAGCGGGGATGGGAACCCTCCACCCCGGCCAAGTTCGGCATCGCGCTTACCCTTGTCGGTGCCGGTTTCCTCATCCTGGTGACGGGGGCCGGCGCGCCCGGCACGCTCACGCCGGTGCTGTTCATCTTCCTGCTCTACCTTTGCCACACGCTGGGCGAACTCTGCCTGTCGCCGGTCGGCCTGTCCGCCATGTCGAAACTGGCGCCCTCGCGCATGATCGGCCTGATGATGGGCATCTGGTTCCTGGCCATGGCTCTTGGCGAATATGCCGCCGGGCTGATCGCGGCCGCCACGGGCGGGGAGGGCGGTGCGGCCTCCCGCGGCGATGTGCTGGCGGTCTACGGGACGATCGGCTGGTGGTCGGTGGGCGCGGGGCTGGCCGTCATGGCGCTGGCGCCCCTGGCGAAGCGCCTGATGCATGCCGACCGCTTCGATCAAGAGGGCGAATAAGGCCGCGCTACTGCGTCGCGCCCCATATGTCGCTGGCGCGGACGAAGCCCTTCTGGCCGCCGACGTCGAATGCGCACCAGCCCTTGCCGCAGGAGGAAAGCCGCCCCACCACGCCCTTCTGCGCGCGGAACAGGGCGCGGGCGTCGTCACTGGGGGAATCGCGCATCGGCGCGATGTCGGCGGTGACGATGGCGGTCGGCGTATCGCTCAGCAAGCGGACATGCATCCACCCCTGCGTGCCGGTCGAATCCTCGACCTTGCGCCACAGGCCCAGCACCTGCACCACCTTCACCGGCAGGTCGCGGCGGCGATAGACCCAGTTTGACGGGTAATCGAGGCTGGGGCCGACCCGCATGCGTGCCTCCGCCTGCGTCAGCGAAGCCCAATAGGGCACCGGCTTCGCTGGCGTGGCCCATGCTCCGCCCGCCCAGCACAGCGCCGCGACCATGCCCGCGCCCAGATAGCCCTTCATGCCCATATCGTCCCCATCATCTGACCGCCCGACCATAGCCGTTCGCGGCCGCCAGCGACAACCGCTCTCTTGCGCATATGGATAAGCGCTTGACCATCGTCCTCACGGGGAATAGCGGCCAGACATGGCCAAGAAACCGCGCCCCGCCACGCCGCGCGTCATTGTCACGCGCCGCCTGCCTCCCAATGTCGAGGCGCGCATGGCCGAACTGTTCGACACCGTCTTCAACATCGGCGACGTGCCGATGGACCGGCCAGCGCTGACCCGCGCCATGGCGCAATGCGACGTGCTGGTCCCCGCGGTCACCGACCAGATCGACGCCGCGCTGATCGATGCGGCGCCTGAACGGCTGCAACTGATCGCCAGCTTCGGCAGCGGCGTCGACCATATCGACCTCAATGCCGCGCGGAAGAAGGGGATCATCGTCACCAACACGCCCGGCGTTCTGACCGAGGATACGGCGGACATGACGATGGCGCTGATCCTGTCGGTGCCGCGCCGCCTGGCGGAGGGGGAGAAGCTGGTGCGATCCGGCGCGTGGACCGGCTGGAGCCCCTCGGGCATGCTGGGGCATCGCATCGGCGGCAAGAAGCTGGGCATCATCGGCATGGGCCGCATCGGCCGCGCCGTCGCCCGCCGCGCGGCGGCCTTTGGCCTGTCCATCGCCTACCACAACCGCCATCGCCTGCCTTTCGAGGTCGAGCAGGAATTGCAGGCCCATTGGCACGAGGATGTCGATTCCCTGCTGGCGGCAAGCGACATCGTGTCGATACATTGTCCGCTCAATGCCGACAGCCGGGCGATGATCGATGCCCGGCGGATCGCGCTGATGCGGCCCGATGCCTATCTGATCAATACGTCGCGGGCAGAGATCACGGATGAATCCGCCCTGATCGGCGCGCTCGCGGAAGGACGGATCGCGGGGGCGGGGCTGGACGTCTACACCCATGAGCCGGCTGTTGATCCGCGCCTGCTGGACCTTTCGAACGTCGTGCTGCTGCCGCACATGGGGTCCGCCACCATCGAAGGGCGCGACGCCACCGGAGCACGGGTGATCGCCAATATCCGCAGCTGGGTCGATGGCCATCGACCGCCCAATCAGGTGCTGGAAGGCTGGGTCTGATCCGGTCGTTGCGATAGCGAATTACAGGCGGCAGCCGGTTCTGGTCCCCCAGCTCTGCCCGGTTCAGGGAACCGCGAATGTCAGCGACGGACTACTCGCTCCCCGCCGTCGCCCATCCAACTTTTATTGCCCAAATCCCGAAGCACGGGCCAGCGTCACGGCTTCCCGCGCGGCCGCGAGCAGTGCGCCGCTTTTCGCCTCGCATTCCCGCTGCTCATATTCCGGCGTCGAATCCGCGACGATGCCGGCGCCCGCCTGCACGTGCATCACCCCGTCCTTGAGGACCGCCGTGCGCAGGACGATGCAGCTGTCCATATTGCCGTCCGGCCCGAAATAGCCGACGCCGCCGGCATAGGCGCCCCGCGTTTCCGGCTCCAGTTCCGCGATGATCTCGCAGGCCCGCACCTTGGGCGCACCCGACACCGTGCCGGCCGGAAAGCCCGCGAACAGGGCATCCAGCGCGTCCTTGCCGGGTGCCAGCCGTCCTACCACGTTCGACACGATATGCATCACATGGCTGTAGAATTCGACGCTGTAGCTGTCCGTCACCGTCACGCTGCCCGCCGTCGCCACCCGGCCCACATCGTTGCGGCCCAGGTCCAGCAGCATCAGATGTTCCGCCCGTTCCTTGGGATCGGCCAGCAGGCTTTCGCGATTGGCCGCGTCCTCGACGGCATTGCGGCCGCGCGGACGGGTGCCGGCGATCGGCCTGATCGTCACCTCGCCGTCACGCGCCCGGACCAGGATCTCCGGGCTCGACCCGATCAGGGCGAAGCCGGGCAGGTCGAGATAATAGAGGAAGGGCGAGGGATTGATCCGTCGCAAGGCCCGGTAAAGCGCGATGGGCGGCAGGGTGAAGGGACTGGTGAAGCGCTGCGCCAGCACCACCTGGAAAATGTCGCCCGCGACGATATAGTCCTTCGCCTTCTCGACCATCGCGGCATAGCGCCCGGGTTCCAGCATTGGCGTCACCGCGACATCGGCGATTTCGGCCGGGGCGGTCTGTGCGGGCAGGGGAGCCGCCAGCCGCGCGGCGACGGCGTCGATCCGTTCCAGCGCCTGTTCGACGGCGCGGTCGGCATCGGCAAAACTGCCCTTCCAAACGGGCGCGACCAGGAACAGCGCGTCGGCCAGCCGGTCGAACACCAATATGACGGTCGGCCGCACGAACAGCATGTCCGGCAGCGCGATCGAATTTTCGGGAGGACGCGGCAACTTCTCCACCAGCCCGACCGTCTCATAGCCGAAATAGCCCACCAGACAGGCCAGGGCGGCGGGCAGGACGGGGTCAAGCTCCGCCCGGCATTCCGCGACCAGCGCCCGCAGCGCGTCGAGCGCATCGGCCTCTTCCGGCACGAAGGCATCCCGATCGGTCGCCCATTGCCGGTTGATCTCCGCCGCATGACCCTGCGCACGGAAAACGAGGTCGGGGGCCAGGCCGATCAGGCTGTGACGGCCCCGCACCGCCCCGCCTTCGACCGATTCCAGCAGGAAGTCGCCGCGATCGGCCTCGAACAATTTGAGCGCGGCGGAGATCGGCGTATCGGTGTCGGCAATCTGGCGCCGCCACACCAGCGCGGATTGTCCCGCCGCCAGTGCCCTGCGTGCGCTTTCTATGCCGTCCATTGCCGCCGGTCCCCCTGCGCCCATCTTACTGACCGCTGCCATTGGCGCTGACCAGGGCGCGCTGGACGGAGGCGACGGCATTGGCATTGCGCTTCACGCCCAGTTCCTTCTCGACCGCGCGCTCGAACTGCTGGTCATATTCCTGGCCCACCACTTCGCTGAGCTGGTCGCGAACCTGATTGACCAGCGCCTTGTCCGTGCCCGCATCGCCGCGCTTGATGCCGTTCAACTGCACGACGAAATAGCCGCGATCCTGCCCGGCCGGCAGCGTCTTCACGCTGTTGGTCGCCATGGTGAACAGCATGGCCACTTCCGCGGGGGGACGCTGGCCGTCGCGCATGATGTCGGCACGGCGCCCGCCCACCATCTGCGGCTTGGGCAGGGCGATGCCGGCGGAGGCGACCGCCTGGTCCAGCGTCATGCCCTTGGCGACCTTGGCGCGGATCTGCTCGGCCAGCACCTTGGCCTTTTCATTGCCCTGGGCGAGCTTGTACTGCATCGCCACCAGCGGCTTGACCTTGGCAAGCGGCGGCGGCGCAGGGGCCTGTATGTCGCCGGGCGCAACCAGCGCATAGCGCTTGTCCGCCGCGATCGGCACCAGTTGCGCGTCATCGTCCTGGCTCATGCCGAAGACAGGGGCAAGCAGCGGCTTGACGTCGGCCGGCACCTGATAGGCCGCATCCTCGACCTGCTTGCCGGAGGAAAGGAGGAACGGCGTCGTTTCCAGCTTCAGGCCATTGTCCTTCACCACTTCCTCGAAGCTGCCGCCATTGGCGATCTGATCCTCGATCTTGCCGGTGAAGTCGTTGAGCAGCCGCTTCTCATTCTGGGCGCGTAGCGTGGTGACGATCTCGTCCCGCGCGGCGGCCAGGGCACGGGCAGGGGTCGTCCTGACCGCCGTGACCCGCAGCAGCACCCAGCCCAGCGACCCGCGCAGCGGCCCGATCAGATCGCCCTGCTTCGCGGCAAAGCCCGCATCGGCGACGGAGGCGGACGCTGCGGCGGCCAGCTTCTCGCGGCTCTGGTCGGCCAGTTCGGCGACCGAAAGGCCGGCCGATTGCGCCGCTGCGGCGAGCGACTTGCCGCCCTTCACCTGTTCCGCGATCGCCTTTGCCGCCGCCTGCGTCGGCAGGATCAACTGCTCGAAGCTGCGGCTTTCCTTCGCGGCATAGACGGTCTTGTTCTGGTTGTAATAGCCCGCGATCTCCGCATCGCTGGGCTGTGCCGCCTGGGCGAAGCGTTCGGCGTCGATCACCGCATAGCGGATGCGGCGCTGTTCCGGGATCGTATAGCGCGCGGCATTCTTCTTGTAGAAATCGCCGAGTTGCGCGTCGGTCGGCTCCGCGATGTCCATGAACGCCGTCGCGGGGACAAGGGCGATGGTGCCCTGACGCGCCTCCAGCAGCAGCGAGGCATAGGGCAGCACCAGGGAATCGGTCAGCTTCACGCCCAGTCCCAGCGGCGCCAGCATCTGCCGCTCCAATATCTCGCGGCTGATGTCATCGCGCAGCGCCTGCTCGGTGATCCGCTCGCGCAGCAGCAATTGCCGGAAATTTTCCTGGCTGAAATTGCCCGCTGCGTCCTGGAAGGCGGGAATCTGCGCGATCTGGGCGTCGACGAGCCGCTTGGAGATATGCACCTTCTGGTCGCTCGCATATTCCTTCAGCGTCAGGGACGCGACAAGCTGGTCATAGACCTGCGCCGCGCCGCCCTGCGCCAGGAAATCGCCGATCTGCAACCCCGGATTGGACCGGCGCGCATTTTCGAACACGCGCTGCACACGGTCCTGGAATTCGGTCATGGTCAGGCGCGCGCCGCCTGCCTTGGCGGCGGTTTCGCCGCCTCCAAGGGACGATCCGAACTTGCCGCTCGTAATGTCCCCCATGATGAAGGCGGCCGCGATGATCCCCAGGAATATCAGCGCAGCAAAGGCGCCGAATTTGGAGTGGATGAAACGGCGAAAGACTGAAAGCATGGAGGAAAGTCCGTAAAAGCGGCTTTGATGGCGGCCCGCTTTAAGGGCGGATCGTCGCGCGGGCAAGGGGCGCTGGGGCTGCAAGGCTGGACAAATGGCCGCACGCCGTTCATCGGCTCGGCCAACCCGGCGGTTCGGATTGGAGAGCTGCGCCGCGGGGGACCGTGCAGCAATAACCATAAGGGGAAAGATCGATGAGCAGGCGGAAGCTGATTGTCGGTAACTGGAAGATGAACGGCCTGCGCGCCCAGCTGGGCGAGGTGGAGGCGATCGGCGCCCTGGCGCGCGACTATCCGGCGGTGGAGGTCGGGCTGTGCCTGCCCGCGACGCTGATCGCGGCGGCGGACGGCGTCAAGGGTGGGGCCTTCATCGGCGCGCAGGACTGCCACATGAAGGAAAGCGGCGCGCATACCGGCTGCCTGTCCGCGGCCATGCTGGCGGAGGCAGGGGCAAGCTGGACCATCGTCGGCCATAGCGAACGGCGACAGGACCAGGGCGAAACCGACGCCGACATCGCGGCAAAGGCGCTGGCGGCGCGGGCCGCGGGTCTGAAGGTCATCCTCTGCGTGGGCGAAAGCCTCGACGTGCGCGACGCCGGCAATGCGGAGGCGGTGGTTGCGGCGCAATTGCTGGCCTCCCTGCCGGATGGAGCGGCGGCGGACTGGCTGGCCATCGCCTATGAACCGATCTGGGCCATCGGCACGGGCCGAATCCCCACCATGGAAGCGGTCGCCGCGATGCACGCGGCCCTGCGCGCCACTCTTGCTGGCAGGATCGGCGCGCAGGCGGACGCGACGCGAATCCTCTATGGCGGATCGATGAACGGCGACAATGCGGCGGAGCTTCTGGCGCTGGCCGACGTCGATGGCGGCCTGATCGGCGGCGCGAGCCTTGCAGCGGCGAAATTCGCTCCGGTGATCGCGGCTGCTGCCTGACCGCCGACGGATGACAATCCCCTCCCGCCTGTGGGAGGGGGGCGGGAAAGACAGGGGCGGTTGCCCCCGCGCCCTATCATCGCTATGTGCGCGGCAACGCTCCCTTTACCGGACAGATATTCGTCTCATGTTCACCTTCCTTCTCGTCGTGCAGGCTCTTGTCGCTGCCCTGCTTGTCACCGTCATCCTGATGCAGAAGTCGGAAGGCGGCGGCCTGGGCGTCGGCGGCAGCCCGGCGGGGTTCATGTCGGCGCGCGGCGCGGCGGATTTCCTGACTCGCTCGACCACGGTTCTCGCCGGCATCTTCGTGACGCTGTCGATCGTGCTGGCGGTGATCGCCTCCATTCAGCACCGGCCGAGCGACATCGACACCTCGCTGGTGAAGCAGGCGCCCCAGGCTCCGACATCTTCTCCGGCGTCCGCGCCGGCCCCGGCGACCGGCAAGGATCCGCTGGCGGGCGCCGCCGGCGCGGCGAGCGGCAAGGCTTCCAACGGCGCTGTCCCGCTCGCCAACTAGGCGCGCGACACTCCCAATTTCGCTTTTTTCGCACGCGCGATGATTCGCGCGCTTGCCCAACTCGTTTGTAAAAGGCTAAGCCTCTCCCCCCATGGCGCGGTATATTTTCATCACCGGCGGCGTGGTCTCCTCGCTTGGCAAGGGCCTGATGGCCGCTTCGCTCGCAGCACTGCTGCAGGCGCGAGGTTTCCGTGTGCGCATTCGGAAATTCGATCCCTATCTCAACGTCGATCCGGGCACGATGAGCCCGTATCAGCATGGCGAGGTCTATGTGACCGACGACGGGGCGGAAACCGACCTCGACCTTGGTCATTATGAGCGCTTCACCGGCGTTTCGGCGCGGCAGTCGGACAATGTGACGCAGGGCCGGGTCTATCAGACCATCATCCAGCGGGAACGGCGCGGCGACTATCTGGGCGCGACGGTCCAGGTGATCCCGCACGTCACGGACGAGATCAAGGCCTTTGCCATGGCCGAATCCGATGATCTCGATTTCGTGCTGTGCGAGATTGGCGGCACCGTGGGCGACATCGAATCGCTGCCCTTCATGGAGGCGATCCGCCAGCTCCATAACGACCTTGGCCGCGGCCGGTCGATCTTCGTCCATGTGACGCTGGTCCCCTATATCGCGGCGGCGGGCGAACTGAAGACGAAGCCGACCCAGCACAGCGTGCGCGAACTGACGTCGCTGGGGATCCAGCCCGACATCTTGCTCTGCCGCTGCGAACATCCGCTGCCGGAAAGCGAGCGGCGCAAGATCGCCCTGTTCTGCAATGTCCGCCCCGAAGCGGTGATCCCGGCGCTTGACGCCAGCAGCATCTACGCGGTCCCGATGCAATATCATGCAGAGGGGCTGGACGACGAAGTGCTGCGCGCCTTCGGCATGGAGGGCGCGTCCGCGCCCAAGCTCGACCGCTGGCACGACATCATGGACCGGCAGCAGAATCTGGAGGGCGAAGTCACCATCGGCGTCGTCGGCAAATATGTCGGCCTGCCCGATGCCTACAAGTCGCTATATGAAGCGCTGACCCATGGCGGCCTCGCCAATCGGGTCAAGGTCAACATCAAATGGCTCGACGCCGAACTGTTCGAGGAAGAGGGCGCGGACATCGCCGCTCGCCTGGAGCCGATGCACGGCATCCTCGTCCCCGGCGGCTTCGGCGTGCGCGGGTCGGAGGGGAAGATCGCCTCGGTCAAATTCGCCCGCGAACGCAACGTGCCCTTTTTCGGCATCTGCCTGGGCATGCAGATGGCCTGCATCGAAGGCGCGCGGAACACGGCGGGAATCGCGAACGCCTCCACCACGGAGTTCGGCGAAACCAGCGAGCCGGTGGTCGGCCTCATCACCGAATGGATGAGCAAGGAAGGCCTGCAGAAGCGTACCGCCGAAACCGACTTGGGCGGCACCATGCGGCTTGGCGCCTATCCGGCCAGGCTCGCTGGCAACAGCGTGGTGGCGGGCATTTACGGCGCGACCGAAATCAGCGAGCGGCACCGCCATCGCTATGAGGTCAATGCCGGCTATCGCGAGCCGCTGGAAAAGGGCGGCCTGATCTTCTCGGGCATGTCGCCAGACGGCACGCTGCCGGAAATCGTCGAACGCCCCGATCATCACTGGTTTGTCGGTGTGCAGTTCCACCCCGAACTCAAGTCCAAGCCCTTCGACCCGCATCCGCTCTTTGCCAGCTTCATCGAAGCGGCGGTGAAGCAGAGCCGGCTGGTATAAAGGAGGAGCGGGGCCGGAATGGCCCCGTTTCACCCTAACCCTGGGCAGGCGTCAACTTCAACAACCGCCCCTCAGAACCCCGCCCGCCATCCTCCAGCAGCCAGAGCGCGCCATCCGGCCCTTGCTCCACCTCCCGGATTCGCGCGCCCATGTCCCATTGGTCCGCCTTGGACGCATTGTCCCCGTCCAGCTTCACCCGTATCAGCGCCTGGCTCGACAGCCCGCCGATGAACAGCGACCCCTTCCATTGCGGGAACAGGTCGCCCGAATAATAGGCCAGCCCCGCCGGCGAGATGACCGGGTTCCACCAGAGCTTGGGCGCCTCATAGCCATCGCCTGCCTTGTGGTCGGGAATGTCCCGCCCGTCATAATGGCTGCCATTGGAAACCCGCGGATAGCCATAGTTGAGGCCGGGCCTGATCAGGTTCACCTCATCGCCGCCCTTCGGCCCCATTTCCTGTTCCCACAGCCGCCCGTCCTTGTCGAAGGCGATCCCCAGCAGATTGCGATGGCCATAGGACCAGACCGCCGGATGAAAGCCTTTCGCCGCCAGCGGATTGCCCGCCGCCGGGGTGCCGTCCAGGTTCAGCCGCAGCACCTTGCCCAATGTCGACTTGGGATCCTGCGCGGGATCGAATTTCTGTCGCTCGCCATTGGTGAAGAACAGATATCTGCCATCGGGCGAGAAGGCGATCCGCCCGGAATAATGGCCGTTTCCATCCACATACTGGCTTGCGCGGAAGATCACCTTCACGCCGTCCAGCTTCGTCGTCCCATCGCTCGCCTGGTGGAAGGCGCCGGTGGCGAGCGCCACGCCCTTGCCGCCCTGACCCGCCTCGGAAAAGCTGAAATAGACCGACCGGTTCCGCGCGAAATCGGGCGCCAGCACCACGTCCATCAGCGCGCCCTGACCTTCGCTGTCGACCGGCGGAATGCCCGCGACGGGAATTTTCGTTCCGTTCTTCGGATCGAACAGGATCATCTCGCCCGCCTTTTCGGTGACCAGCATCCGTCCGTCGGGCATGAAGGTCATGGCCCAGGGCGCATCGAAATCCGCGATCACGGAGGTCTTGAACGGCTTCGTCGCGGAGGTGGTGCTGTTCTGCCCCACGGCATTGTCAGCCGAACAGGCGATCAGGGCCAGCGGCAGGGCAGTCAGGGCAAGATGGCGCATATCGTCTCCTCCGGGGCTGAATTTCGGCGCTGATGACGCTAACAGAAGGCTTATCAAATGCCTCGCGACAAATAATGTTGCAGCTTTGCGGCATCCCGCCTATATCGCCCCTGCTTCCTTACATCGTCAAACATGTCGGGGTCGCGGGCGGATCGCCTGCGGCGACGGGAAGCTGCAATTTTGTTCTTTTGGAGACCCCATGGCGGACATCGCCGAACTGACAGCCCTGATCGAACCGGAGGTGAAGGCCTTGGGCTTCGACCTCGTGCGCATCAAGCTGTTCGGCTCGGGTGACGAGTATACGCTGCAGATCATGGCCGAGCGGCCGGAGACGAAGCAGCTCGTCATTGAGGATTGCGCCGCCATCTCCCGCCGCCTGTCCGACGTGCTGGACGAAGCCGACCCGATCGAGGAGGCCTATCGCCTCGAAGTCAGCTCGCCCGGTATCGACCGTCCGCTGACCCGCCTCACCGATTTTCTCGAATGGGCCGGGCATGAGGCGAAGATTTCCGCCACCGAAGCCGTCGGGGGCCGCAAGAGCTTCCGTGGTGTTCTGAACGGGATAGAGGGGGAGGGCATTCTCTTCACCGACGTGAAGGCGGGCGATGTGGTGATCCCCTTCGCATTGGTGGGCGACGCCAAGCTGATACTGACCGACGCATTGATTTCTGCTAGCATGCCGCTCTCCTCCGATGGGGCGGACGAGTTCGAAACCGAAGAATAAGGGTTTACGACCATGGCCAACGCCATTTCCGCCAACAAGGCCGAGCTGCTCGCCATTGCGAACAGCGTCGCCAGCGAGAAGATGATCGACAAGGCGATCGTCATCGAGGCGATGGAAGACGCGATCCAGCGCGCAGCCCGCGCCCGTTACGGCGCGGAGAACGACATCCGCGCCAAGCTGGACCCGGACACCGGCGACCTTCGTCTCTGGAGAGTCGTGGAGGTGGTCGAGCAGGTCGACGACTATTTCAAGCAGGTCGACCTGAAGCAGGCTACCAAGCTGAAGAAGGACGCGGTCGTGGGCGACTTCATCGTCGATCCGCTGCCGCCCATCGACCTTGGTCGCATCGACGCCCAGTCGGCCAAGCAGGTGATCTTCCAGAAGGTCCGCGACGCAGAGCGCGAGCGCCAGCATGAGGAATTCAAGGACCGCGTGGGTGAGATCATCACCGGCGTCGTCAAGTCCGTCGAATTCGGCCATGTCGTCGTCAATCTCGGCCGGGCCGAGGGCGTCATCCGCCGCGACCAGCAGATCCCCCGCGAAGTCGTCCGCGTCGGCGACCGCATCCGCTCGGTGATCCTGAACGTCCGCCGCGAAAACCGCGGGCCGCAGATTTTCCTCAGCCGCGCGCATCCCGAATTCATGAAGAAGCTGTTCGCGCAGGAAGTGCCCGAAATCTACGACGGGGTGATCGAGATCAAGGCCGCCGCCCGCGATCCGGGCAGCCGCGCCAAGATCGGCGTCATCAGCCGCGATTCGAGCATCGACCCGGTCGGCGCCTGCGTCGGCATGAAGGGCAGCCGCGTGCAGGCCGTCGTGCAGGAAATGCAGGGCGAGAAGATCGACATCATCCCCTGGTCGGAGGATACCGCGACCTTCGTCGTCAACGCGCTTCAGCCCGCGCAGGTCGCCCGCGTCGTCATCGACGAGGAAGAGGAACGCATCGAGGTCGTCGTCCCCGACGATCAGCTTTCGCTCGCCATCGGCCGTCGCGGCCAGAATGTCCGTCTCGCCAGCCAGCTGACCGGCAAGGCCATCGACATCATGACCGAGGCCGACGCGTCCGAGAAGCGCCAGAAGGAATTCGTCGCCCGTTCCGAACTGTTCCAGAACGAACTGGACGTCGACGAAACCCTCTCGCAGCTCCTCGTGGCCGAGGGCTTTGGCGAGCTGGAGGAAGTGGCCTATGTCGGCATCGACGAACTGGCCGCGATCGAGGGCTTTGACGAGGAACTGGCGCAGGAACTGCAAAGCCGCGCGCAGGAAGCGCTGGACCGCCGCGAGGCCGCTGCCCGCGAGGAGCGTCAGGCGCTGGGCGTCGAGGATGCGCTGGCCGACATGCCGCACCTTACAGAGGCGATGCTGGTGACGCTGGGCAAGGCGGGCATCAAGACGCTGGACGACCTGGCCGATCTGGCCACGGACGAACTGATCGCCAAGAAGCGCGTCGACCAGCGCCGCCGCCGCAACGAAGGCAGCGAGGACAAGGGCGGCATTCTGGCCGAATATGGCCTCAGTGAAGAGCAGGGCAATGAGATCATCATGGCCGCCCGCGCCCACTGGTTCGAAGACGAGGAAGCATAAGCGCAGATGCCGTTCGTCGATATCCGTCTGGCCGGAAACGCCACCCGCGAACAGAAGGCGGCCATCGTCGCCGACGTCACCCGGTCGCTCGTCGAGCGTCTCGGGAAGCCGGCCTCTGCCGTGCAGGTGGTGATTTCGGAAATCTCGATGGAAAATTACGGCTCGGCCGGCCAGCTCATGGCCGATCGGGTCGCGCCCCGGCCGACAGGGGAGGACGCCAATGCCGCGGTCACTTCCCAATGAGAGGCTAAGCGCTTCCCCAGCACTGACGGACAGCCGTGCTCCTGCGAAGGCGGGAGCCCAGTCCAGAGGTCGTGCGCACCCGAAAAGGTGGAACTGGATTCCTGCCCTGGCAGGAATACGGATTTCGTTCGGAAAGGGCGCGTCATGACCGAACGCAAATGCATCCTGTCGGGCGACCGCGCCGACCCGGACATGCTCGTCCGTCTCGCCTGCGGCCCGAATGGTGAAATTCTGCCCGACATCCGCGCCAAGGCCCCCGGCCGTGGCGCCTGGATCGGAGTGTCCCGCGCGGAAGTCGAACAGGCGCTCGCCAGGGGCAAGCTCAAGGGCGCGCTCGCTCGGGCGTTCAAGACCGGCGACCTGCAAATCCCCGACAACCTCCCCGCGCTGATCGAGGACGGCCTGCGCAAGGCGCTGCTCGACCGGCTGGGACTGGAGGCGAAGGCATCCATGGTCCTCACGGGCTCTGAAAAAATCGATGTCGCCTGCCGCAAGGGGGAGGTGACGATGCTGCTCCACGCCGCCGACGCCGCCCCCGACGGCAACCGCAAGCTCGACCAGGCTTTGCGCGTCGGGCAGGAGGCGGAAGGCACGGATTTGGCGGGCATCGTCTTGCCTGTGGACCGACACGCCCTATCTATGGCAATGGGGCGGGACAATGTCGTCCATATCGCGGTGACCGACTCGCGTGCGGCGTCACGTCTGCGCGGCGCCATAGGCCGCTTGGAAAGCTATCTGGGTTGCGCTAACGGAGCGCCGGTGCATGGGGAGCAGGACTCCGCAGGGGCATTGGGCGCCTGAGTTGGTATTGGAATGCCTGAGTTGGCATTGGAATGAAGGCGCCGACGGGCCTTGCCGGTCGGGTTGATGTGAAGGGTATAGTTCAGTCGTATGAGTGACAGCAAGGAAGACAAGCCGGTTCTGGGCCGCAAGCCGCTGGGGATCAAGCGCACGGTCGAGTCCGGTCAGGTGCAGCAGCAGTTCAGCCACGGCCGCAAGAACACGGTCGTGGTTGAGGTGAAGCGGCGCCGCATCCTGGGCAAGCCGGGCGAAGCCGGCCACGCTGCGCCTGAACCGCAGGCTGATCCCACGCCTGCGGCTGCCCCCGCCGCTCCGGCGGCGCCCCAGCCGCAGGCGCGCGCGCCGCAGCCGGCTCCCGCGCGCCCGGCCCCGCCGCAGAGCCTGATGTCCCGTCAGGAATTGCAAGCGAAGCTGCTGCGCGAGGCGGAGGAAGCCCGCATGTCCGCGCTGGAGGACGCGCGCCGTCGCGAAGACGCCCAGCGCCTTGCCGCAAGCGAGGAGGAAAAGCGCCGCGCCGAGGAAAATCGCCTGGCCGCAGAGGCTTCCGAGGCCGAAGTCGCGCGCCAGCCCGAAGTGGACGCGGGGACCGTCGAGGAAACGGCCAAGGCGAACGTTGAGGAAGCCGCGCCTGTCGCGGCCGATGCCCCGGCCGAGGCCGCGCCGGCCGCTGCCGAAACGAAGCCCGCAACGTCCACCATGCCCCCGCCGCGCCGCTTCACGCCGGTCGCCCCGGTCAAGCGCCCCGAACCGGCCAAGCCGGAGCGGGCCAAGCGCGGCGACGACAATCGCCGTCAGGCAGGCAAGCTCACCGTCACCCGCGCCCTCGCGGATGATGACAGCGCCCGCGCCCGCAGCCTCGCCGCGCTCAAGCGCGCCCGCGAGAAGGAACGCCGCGCCCATTATTCGGGCGGCGCCCAGCAGCGGGAAAAGCAGTCGCGCGACGTGGTGGTCCCCGAAAGCATCACTGTCCAGGAACTCGCCAACCGCATGGCCGAAAAGGGCGCGGACCTGGTGAAGGCCCTGTTCAAGATGGGCACCGCCGTCACGCTCAACCAGGCGATCGACCAGGATACGGCCGAATTGCTGGTGGAGGAATTCGGTCACCGCATCCAGCGCGTGTCCGATGCCGACGTCGAAATCGGCATGGAGGGTGAGGTTGACGCACCCGAAACGCTGAAGTCGCGTCCGCCGGTCGTGACCATCATGGGCCATGTCGACCACGGCAAGACCTCTCTGCTCGACGCGCTGCGCGGCACCAATGTCGTGTCCGGCGAAAGCGGCGGCATCACCCAGCATATCGGCGCCTATCAGATCAAGGCGAAGAGCGGCGACATCATCACCTTCCTCGATACGCCGGGTCACGAGGCTTTCTCGGAAATGCGCGCCCGCGGCGCCAACGTCACCGACATCGTCATCCTGGTGGTGGCGGCGGACGACGGCCTGATGCCGCAGACGATCGAAGCCATCAACCATACCAAGGCGGCCGGCGTTCCGATGATCGTCGCGATCAACAAGTGCGACAAGCCCGATGCCAATCCGCAGAAGGTGCGCGAGCGCCTGCTGAGCGAGGAGGTCGTGGTCGAGGATATGGGCGGCGACGTCCAGGACGTGGAGGTTTCGGCACTCAAGAAGACCGGCCTTGACGAGCTGATCGAAAAGATCCTGCTCCAGGCCGAGTTGCTCGAACTGACCGCCAATCCGGATCGCGCCGCCGAAGGCAATGTGATCGAGGCGCAGCTCGACAAGGGGCGCGGCGCCGTCGCCACCGTTCTGGTGCGCAAGGGTACGCTGAAGATCGGCGACACTTTCGTCATCGGCTCGGAAAGCGGCAAGGTCCGCGCGATGATCAACGACAAGGGCCAGCAGGTGAAGGTCGCCGGTCCCTCGACGCCGGTCGAGGTGCTGGGTCTCTCCGGCGTGCCGATGGCGGGCGACCAGCTCACCGTTGTCGAGAATGAGGCGCGCGCCCGCGAAGTCGCCGCCTATCGTCAGGAACAGGCGACCAAGAAGCGCACCACTGCCGCGCCGACCAGCTTCGAGCACATGTTCTCGGCGCTCAACACGACCGTCATCGAATATCCGGTGGTGGTGAAGGGTGACGTGCAGGGCTCGGTTGAAGCGATCGTGTCGTCGCTGAACCGCATTTCGACCGACGAGATCAAGGTGCGCATCCTGCATTCGGGTGTCGGCGCGATCACAGAGAGCGACGTCACGCTGGCCGCCGCCAGCCGCGCGCCGCTGATCGGCTTCAACGTCCGTCCCAATGCCAAGGCGCGCCAGTTGGCGGAGCGCGAGAAGATCTCGCTGCGCTATTATGACGTGATCTACGACCTGCTCGAAGAGGTTCGCGGCGAAATGGCGGGCCAGCTTGCCCCCGAACGCATCGAAACCATCGTCGGCCGGGCCGAGGTGCTTCAGGTCTTCCCCGCGGGCAAGAAGGACAAGGCGGCGGGCCTGCTCGTCCTCGACGGCATCATCCGCAAGGGACTGTCCGCGCGCCTTACCCGCGACGATGTCATCGTGTCGCGCACCAACATCGCCTCGCTCCGTCGCTTCAAGGACGACGTGGCCGAAGTCCGCGCCGGCATGGAGTGCGGCGCGGTCCTTCAGGACACGAACGACATCAAGCCTGGCGACACGCTCGAGCTGTTCGAGGTCGAGGAACGCGCCCGGACGCTGTAACAAGAGCGCGCTCGACGCGGCGCGGAGGAAAAGGACATGGTCATGCTAGGCAAGGTCACGCCAATCCTCCGCAGCTTCGATGAAACGCGGACGCGCGCCTTTTACTGCGACTTCCTGGGGTTCGGGGTGGTGTTCGAACATCGCTTCGAACCTGGCATGCCGCTCTACATGGGCGTGGCGCGTGAGGGATGCGTACTGCACCTGTCCGAACATTATGGCGACGGGACGCCGGGTTCGGGCATTCGCATCGCCGTCGATGACGTGCGGGCCTATGCGGCGGAGCTGCGCGCCAAGCATTTCGGCAACGCCCGGCCGGGGGAACCGGTCGAGACGGAATGGGGCAGCCTTGAAATCACGATCACGGACCCGGCCGGAAATAATTTGACCTTCTTTACCGATTTGCCGGAGTGAATGGCATGAACAATTTGCAGGAAGGTCCCTCCGTCCGCCTGCTGCGCGTGGGCGAACAGGTGCGCCATGTGCTCTCCGAGATCCTTCAGCGCGGCGACGTCCATGACGATGTGCTCGCCAGCCATGTGGTGAGCGTCACCGAAGTCCGCATGTCGCCCGACCTGCGCCACGCGACGGTCTTCATCAAGTCGCTGCTCGGCCAGGATGAGGAGGCTGTGCTGAAGGCGCTGCGCACCAACACCGCCTATCTCCAGCGCGAAGTCGCGACCCGCGTGCGCCTCAAATATGCGGCAAAGCTCAAATTCCTTGCGGACGAAAGCTTCGACGAAGGCAACCATATCGACAGGCTGCTGCGCGATCCCAAGGTAGCGCGCGATCTGGACAAGCCCGAGGCCGAGGGCGAATAGGCCGCTGCCCGACAAACATCGTCCCCATCGACGCGACGGCGCAGCCCGGCTAACAGCGTCTTGTCCGCAGGCAAGGCAAGGCAAGGCAAGGGGCAGGGCAGATGAAAAGAACGGGCATATTCGCAACCGCGCTTCTGGCGCTCGCCACGCCCGCCGCTGCCAGGGAAGCGCCGGTCCATCCGGCTGTCACCACGGACCCGGCCCCTGATCCCGCCTATCCCGCCGGCATGAGCGCCTTCGTCATCCCTTCCGGAGATGGCGCGCTCAACGCTGTCCTCTATACCGCCGCCGGTTCGGGCCTGCACCCGACGCTCCTCCTCCTCCACGGCTTTCCCGGCAATGAGCAGAATCTGGACCTGGCGCAGGCGGCCCGCCGTGCCGGCTGGAATGTGCTGACGCTCCACTATCGCGGTTCCTGGGGCAGTCCCGGAAACTTCTCCTTCACCCACGCTTCGGAAGACGCCTGGAACGCGCTGCAATATCTCCAGCAATCCGCCACGGTGGCGAAATATCGCATCGACACGAGCGCCATCGTCGTCGCAGGGCACAGCATGGGCGGCTTCATGGCCGCCGACGTCGCCGCCGCCGAACCCCATGTCGCGGGCCTCTTCCTGATCGATCCCTGGGATCCAGCCGAAACCGCCGCCGCCCTCTCCACGCCGCAGGGCGAAGCCGCTTGGAAGGCCGAAGTTGCCGACGACCTGCCCCCGCTCCATGGCGCCAGCTATGACAGCCTGACCGCCGAAATCAGCGGCAATGTCGAAAAGTTCGACCTCGGCCGCAGGCTGGTGGGCTATGGCCGCCGCCCCTTGATCATCATCGGGGCGGAGCGGGGCATCGGCGCCATGGCGCGCAAGGTGACGGCGGACGCGCAATCGGCCAATCCCGACACGCGGCTGATGGTCTGGCCCACCGATCACGGCTTTTCCGACAAGCGTATCGCGCTGGCCGACGCCCTGGTCCGTTTCCTCAAGCAGATCGCGCCAATGGCGCGCTGACCATGGCGAAGCTCTATTTCTACTACAGCTCGATGAACGCGGGCAAATCGACCACTTTGCTCCAGTCCAGCTTCAACTATCGTGAGCGTGGCATGGAAACCATGCTGTGGACTGCCGCCGTGGACGATCGTTACGGAGCCGGACGCATAGTCTCTCGCATCGGGCTGGAGGCGCAGGCCCATATCTTCGATGCCGCGACCGATCTCTTTGCCGCCATCGCCGCCCAGCAGGCGCACAGCCCGCTGTCCTGCATATTGATCGACGAGGCGCAGTTCCTGAACGAAGAACAGGTCTGGCAGGTCGCCACTGTCTGCGACCGGCTGAACATTCCGGTGCTCTGTTACGGCATCCGCACCGATTTCCAGGGCAAGTTGTTCGAGGGCAGCGCCGCGCTGCTGGGCCTGGCCGACACGCTGAACGAGATAAAGACGATCTGCGAATGCGGGCGCAAGGCGACGATGAACCTGCGCGTCGATGCGCAGGGCGCGCCGATCCGGCGGGGCGAGCAGACCGAAATCGGCGGCAATGACCGCTATGTCGCGCTCTGCCGCCGCCATTTCGCGGAGCGGATGCAGCGCTGAATCTTGTATCAAATTGTCGCCTCGTCCTCCCGACGGAGCGGCCTTCTACCCATATCGGCGTCATGAAGATGGAGCGGCGATCTGATCCCATCAAATCGAAATCCGCTCTTGCAGGAGACAGAGCATGTTCGCCAGATATCGGGCCGCTTTCCTGGCCCTTCCCCTTATGTTCGCGAGCGTCCCGGCCATGGCCGCGATGCAGCAGCCGGCAAGCGGTGAAGCATCCATTCCCTTCGTCAACCATGGCGGGGTCTGGAACTGGCAAGCCGATGGATCGCGCGGCGTCTATGTGCAGGACCAGCATCGCCAATGGTATTATGCGAAGCTGATGAGCAACTGTTTCGACCTGCCCTTCGCCAACGCCATCGGCTTCGAAACGCGCGGCATCGATACGCTCGACAGGTTCGGCACGCTGGTCGTGCGCGGCCAGCATTGCCCGATCACCAGCTTCACCTACAGCGCCGGCCCGCCCGCCAGGACAAAGAAGGGCTGACAGCAGGCGGCGCCCGCTATAGAGGGCCCGCCATGCATGGCTGGATCATCCTCGACAAACCCCTGGGCCTCGGCTCGACGCAGGCCGTGAGCGCGGTGAAGCGCGCCTTGCGGCAAAGCGGCGCGGGAAAGCTTAGGGTCGGCCATGGCGGCACGCTCGATCCGCTGGCGACCGGTGTTCTCCCGGTGGCGGTGGGAGAGGCGACGAAGCTCGCCGGGCGGATGCTCGACAGCGACAAGATCTATGACTTCACCATCGGCCTGGGCGTGCAGACCGACACGCTCGACCGGGAGGGCAGGGAGGTCGCGTCCAGCGCGCATCGCCCCACCCTGGCGGAGGTGGAGGCCGTCCTCCCCGATTTCACCGGCCCCATCGAACAGGTGCCGCCCGCCTATAGCGCGATCCTGATCGACGGCCGGCGCGCCTATGACCTGGCCCGCGCGGGGCAGGAGGTGGAAATGAAGACGCGCGCCGTGACCATCCACCGCCTTGACCTTCGTCCCTCCCGCGAGATCGCGAAGGAGGAAATGGTAGGGGAGGTCACCCTGCGCGCCCATGTGTCGAAGGGCACCTATATCCGTTCCCTCGCGCGCGACATCGCGCTGGCGCTCGGCACGGTCGGCCATGTCACCATGCTCCGCCGGGTGAAGGCCGGGCCGTTCACCCTGGAAACCGCGATTTCGCTGGACAAATTGGACGAAGCTGCTACGGGCGGCGGCATCGCGCAGCTTATGCTGCCGTTGACCGCAGGGCTGGACGACATCCCGGCTCTAGCAGTCTCTCCCGACGACGCGCTGGCTCTCCGACAGGGGAAGGTGCTCGTGGGGAAACCGCATACCGGCTTGTTACTGGCGATGGAGGGCGAAACGCCCGTCGCGCTGGTGGAGGCCAGTGGCCCAGAAACCCGTAGGGAAATCAGGGTGGTGCGCGGCTTCAATCTCTAGATGTTACGAAAGGAAGCCGATGTCGATTACTGCCGAGCGCAAGGAAGCGCTGATCAAGGAACATGCCCGCGCCGAAGGCGACACCGGTTCGCCGGAAGTCCAGGTTGCGATCCTCTCGGAGCGCATTTCGAACCTGACCGAGCATTTCAAGGGTCATCACAAGGATAACCACAGCCGTCGCGGCCTGCTGATGCTGGTCAACAAGCGTCGTTCGCTGCTGGACTATCTCAAGAAAAAGGATGCGGGTCGCTATACCGACCTCATCACCAAGCTGGGCCTGCGCAAGTAAGCCTGCTAAAGAAGGAGCGGCCCCCATGTCGGGGCCGTTTCCGATTCCGGGGCTCCTGCAATTCGGCAGGATGTTCCGACCAAGGGGCCAGACGATGCTCCGAAACCGCTGCGGGCCGGTTTAGCCCGCATGACAGGCCCCGCCCGGCAATAGGGCCAGGCGGGCGAAGGAAAACAACATGTTCGATGTAAAGAAGGTATCAATCGAGCTGGGCGGAAAGACCCTCACGCTCGAAACCGGCCGTATTGCGCGTCAGGCCGACGCCGCCGTGCTGGCGACCTATGGCGAAACCGTGGTGCTGTGCGCCGTGACCGCCGCCAAGTCGGTGAAGGAAGGGCAGGACTTCTTCCCGCTGACCGTCCATTATCAGGAAAAATATTCCGCCGCCGGCCGCATCCCGGGTGGCTTCTTCAAGCGTGAACGCGGCGCGACGGAAAAGGAAACACTGGTTTCCCGCCTGATCGACCGCCCGGTCCGCCCGCTCTTCCCCGAAGGTTTCTACAACGAAATCAACGTCATTGCCCAGGTTCTGAGCTTTGACGGCGAAAGTGAGCCCGACATCGTGGCGATGATCGCCGCTTCGGCCGCGCTGACCCTGTCGGGCGTTCCCTTCCTGGGTCCGATCGGCGCCGCCCGCGTCGGCTACAAGGATGGCGAATATCAGCTGAACCCCTCGCTGGACCAGGCGAAGGAAGGCGAACTCGACCTCGTCGTCGCCGCCACCGGCAATGCCGTGATGATGGTCGAATCCGAAGCCAAGGAACTGTCGGAAGACGTCATGCTCGGCGCCGTGCTGTTCGCGCATGAAGCGTCGAAGAAGGTCGTCAATGCGATCATCGACCTCGCCGAGCAGGCCGCCAAGGATCCGTGGGACGTTGCCAAGGGCGACAATCTCGACGACCTCAAGAAGAAGCTGAAGAAGCTGATCGGCAAGGACATCACGGCCGCCTACAAGCTGACCGACAAGTCCGCCCGTTCCAACGCGCTGAACGAGGCCCGCGCCAAGGCAAAGGCCTGGTTCGCCGAGGAAGGCCTCGACGCCCAGACGGTCATGGCCGGCATCAAGCTGACCAAGAAGCTGGAAGCGGAAATCGTCCGCACCGCCATCCTCAAGGACGGCAAGCGCATCGACGGCCGCAACACGACGCAGATCCGCCCGATCGAGGCGATGGTCGGCTTCCTGCCGCGCACCCACGGTTCGGCCCTGTTCACCCGCGGTGAAACGCAGGCGATCTGCACCACCACGCTCGGCACCAAGGACGCCGAGCAGATGGTCGACGGCCTGACCGGCGTTCATTATGAAAGCTTCATGCTGCACTACAACTTCCCGCCCTATTCGGTCGGTGAAGTCGGCCGCTTCGGCGCGCCGGGCCGTCGCGAAGTCGGCCATGGCAAGCTGGCATGGCGTGCCCTGCACCCCGTGCTGCCCAGCAAGGAAGAATTCCCCTACACCATCCGCGTCCTCAGCGACATCACCGAGTCCAACGGCTCGTCATCGATGGCGACGGTCTGCGGCGGTTCGCTCTCGATGATGGACGCCGGCGTGCCGCTGAAGCGCCCCGTCTCCGGCATTGCCATGGGCCTGATCCTGGAAGGCAAGGATTTCGCTGTCATCAGCGACATTCTGGGCGACGAGGATCATCTCGGCGACATGGACTTCAAGGTGGCGGGCACGGAAGCGGGCATCACCACCATGCAGATGGACATCAAGGTTGCCGGCATCACGCAGGAAATCTTCGAGGTCGCTCTGCGCCAGGCGAAGGAAGGCCGCGCCCACATATTGGGTGAGATGAGCAAGGCCCTGTCCTCGACTCGCACCGAGCTGTCGGCCCATGCCCCGCGCATCGAGACGATCCAGATCGACAAGGCGAAGATCCGCGACGTCATCGGCACCGGCGGCAAGGTCATCCGCGAGATCGTCGCGGAAACCGGCGCGAAGGTCGACATCGACGATGAGGGCATCATCAAGATCAGCTCGTCCGACATCAACCAGATCGAAGCCGCCAAGAAGTGGATTCTCGGCATCGTCGAGGAAGCGGAAGTCGGCAAGGTCTACACCGGCAAGGTCGTAAACATCGTCGACTTCGGTGCGTTCGTGAACTTCATGGGCGGCAAGGACGGCCTCGTCCACGTCTCCGAAATGAAGAATGAGCGCGTCGAAAAGCCGACGGACGTCGTCTCCGAAGGCCAGGAAGTGAAGGTCAAGGTTCTCGAAATCGATCCGCGCGGCAAGGTTCGCCTGTCCATGCGCGTCGTCGATCAGGAAACCGGCGAGGAACTGGAAGATACCCGTCCTCCCCGCGAACCCAGGGGCGATCGCGGCGGTGAGCGTGAAGGCGGCCGTGGCGACCGCAATCGCCGCGACCGTGGCGGCGACCGCGGCGGACGCGGTGGCGACCGGGGTGATCGCGGCCCCCGCCGTGACCGCGGCCCGCGCGGCGAAGGCCGGGGCAATGGCGATGACGACGGCTCCAATGCCGGTCTGCCGGACTTCCTGACCCAGGATTGATCCCGGTCCATCAGGCCCGATAATACAGGAAGGGCGCCCGGTCATCCGGGCGCCCTTTTTGATGAATTTGAATGCTTTTCTGATCTCCAATTGGCCTGGGCGGAAGTTGTGATAGGGTAACGATCAAGCTGTGGGGGGATTTATGCAGCGCAGGAACGAACGATTCGTGGAGCGCCTGCCGCTGGCCCTGCGTCGACCCTGGCATGCCTATCTGCTGGCGACCGTTTTCTGCCTGATCGCCCTCGCCATTCGCGCCGTCGCCGAAATCGCCATGCCGGTGGGCTATCCCTTCGTCTCCTTCTTTCCCGTCGTGATCCTGACCTCCTTCCTGTTCGGGGTGCGGCCGGGCATCTATGCGGGCGTGTTGTGCGGCCTCTTGTCCTGGTATTTCTTCATTCCGCCACGCATGACGTTCGACTTCCATCCAGGCGTGCTGCTGGCGCTCGCCTTCTACGGCATCGTCGTGATCATCGACATCGCGCTGATCCATCTCTTGCAGAAGGCGAACTTCAAACTGGCGTTGGAGCGGGAACGCAGCCGCGCCCTGGCGGAAAATCGCGAATTGCTGTTCCACGAATTGCAGCACCGCGTGTCCAACAATCTTCAGGTCGTCGCGGCCATGCTTTCGCTCCAGCGACGCCATGTCGACCATGACCTGGCCCGCCGGGCGCTGGACGACGCTTCGGCCCGGCTCGCGCTGGTCGGCCGGATCAGCCGGGAGCTCTACAATCCATCGGGGGAGGGGCAGGACGTCCGCGCCTTCCTGACGACATTGACCGCCGATGTGCTGGCGGCCAGCGGTCGCGACGACATCGCTCTCACCGTCGATGCGCCCGATGCGCTGACCCTGCAACCCGACATCGCCGTGTCGATGGCGCTGATCGTGACCGAAGCGGTCAACAACGCCATCGAACATGGCCTGCCGCATCGGGGCGGCAGCATCCACGTCAGCCTGAACGTCAGCGACGGCACGATAATCCTTGACGTCACCGACGATGGAAGGGGCCTGCCCGCCGATTTCGATCCCGGCTTCAGCCAGAGTCTGGGCCTGCGGATTTCCAATGCACTGGCCTTGCAACTGAACGGCCGCTTCTCCCTGATGCCCTCGGTAAAGGGCGGCGCGATAGCACGGCTTGACCTGCCTGCCCGCGCATAGCGACCGACATGCACATTCTGCCGCTTGGCGAGGCGCATTCGCTCCGCTATGACCCGGCCATGCTGACGAAAACCATGACGCGCATCGGCGCGGCTACCGCACCGCTTCTGCTTGCCGCCCTGCTCTCGGGCTGCGCGACGTCGAAGAACAAATCCGACACGCAATATGTCGCCCGCGACGTGTCGACGCTCTACAATGCGGGCAAATACCGCCTGGATCGCGGCCAGTACAAGCTTGCCGCCGCGCTCTTCGACGAAGTGGAGCGCCAGCATCCCTATTCGCCCTGGGCCCGCCGCGCGCAGCTCATGTCCGCGTTCAGCTATTACATGAATCAGGATTATCCGGAATCGATCGGCGCGGCGCAGCGCTTCCTGTCGATCCACACCGGCAACAAGGACGCACCCTACGCCTATTATCTGATCGCGCTCTGCTATTATGAACAGATTGCCGACGTCACCCGCGACCAGAAGATCACGCAACAGGCTCTGGACGCGCTGGGCGAACTGATCCGCCGCTATCCCGACACGCGCTACGCCGCCGATGCCCGGCTGAAGCTCGACCTCGTCAACGATCACCTCGCCGGCAAGGAGATGGAGATCGGCCGTTTCTACCAGCGTCGTGGTCAGTGGCTGGCGGCGACTCTGCGCTTCCGCACGGTCATCGACAAATATCAGACGACCACGCACACGCCGGAGGCGCTGGAGCGCCTGGTGGAAAGCTATCTCTCGCTCGGCATCCCCGCCGAAGCGCAGAAGGCCGCTGCGGTGCTGGGCCGGAACTATCCGGGTTCGAAATGGTATGAGCGCAGCTTCAAGCTGATGCGCGAACATCCGAACAAGGCCTGACCTGTCCTGTTCCCCCTCCCGCAGGCGGGCGGGGTCGAACGGCATCACGCGCCTCTGTTCAGGGGAGGATCGCGAGCGAAGCGAGCGTTCCCTCCTGCCCAATTCAGCGCCGCTGGCGCGGTGCACCCACCCCGGCCCCTCCCGCCTGCGGGAGGGGGGAGTCGCTCGCCCTTGCTGACTGCCCTGTCCATCCGCAACGTCGTGCTGATAGAGGCGCTGGACCTGGATTTCGGGTCGGGCCTAGGCGTGCTGACCGGTGAGACGGGTGCGGGCAAGTCGATCCTGCTCGATTCGCTGGGCCTCGCACTGGGCGCCCGCGCCGACAGCGGCCTTGTCCGCAGCGGGGAGGCGCAGGCCAGCGTCACCGCCACCTTCGACGCGCCTCCCGCCGATCATCGCGCGACGGACCTGCTGGCCGACAATGGCATAGACGTGGAACCCGGCGAACCGCTCATCATCCGTCGCATGGTAAAGGCCGATGGCGGCAGCCGCGCCTTCGTCAACGATCAGCCCTGCTCGGCGGCGCTGCTGCGCGACCTTGGCAGCGCGCTGGTCGAAATCCACGGCCAGCATGACGATCGCGGCCTGCTCAACCCGCGCGGGCACCGCTCGTTGCTCGACGCCTATGGCCGCTGCGACACGGGCGCGGCGGCGCAGGCCTATCATGCATGGCGCGCCGCCGCCGACCGCCTTGCGGAAAGCCGCGCCAGCGTGGAGACCGCCGCCCGCGACCGCGATTATCTGAGCCATGCGGTGGACGAACTCACCCGCTTCGCCCCCGAACCCGGCGAGGAAGCGACGCTGGCGGAGGAACGCGCCACCATGCAGAAGGGCGCGCGCCTTTCCGACGATCTTTCCGCCGTCACTCAATGCTTCACCGGCTCCGATGGCGGCCTTGCCCAGTTGCGGCAGGCCGCCCGCCGCCTCGACCGCATCGCCGGCGAATATGAACCGCTGGCCGAGGTTCTCGCCGCCCTCGACCGCGCCGTGATCGAGGCGAGCGAGGCGGAGGATCGCCTCAATGAAGCCGCCGAAGCGCTCAGCTTCGACCCCGCCCGACTCGACGCCATCGAAACCCGCCTGTTCGACCTGCGCGGCCTCGCCCGCAAGCATCATATCCAGCCCGACGATCTCTCCGCACTGCGCGACGACATGGCGGCGAAACTGGCCGCGATCGAAGGCGGGGAGGAACATCTCGCCGCCCTGGAGGCCGAGGTGAAGGCACGCGCCGCCGCCTATTGCGCCGCCGCCCAGGCCCTTTCCGCCGAACGCCAGATGGCGGCCGGCAAGCTCGACGCCGCCGTCGCCGCCGAACTCGCCCCGCTGAAACTGGACGCCGCCCGCTTCCGCACCGTCGTCGCGCCGCAGGAGGAAGGGCAATGGGGCGCCCATGGCATGGACCGGGTGGAATTCGAAATCTCCACCAATCCCGGCGCGCCCTTCGCCCCGCTGGTCAAGATCGCGAGCGGCGGCGAACTGTCCCGCTTCATCCTCGCGCTCAAGGTCGCCCTGGCACAGCAGGGCGGCGCGGACACGCTGATCTTCGACGAGATCGACCGCGGGGTAGGGGGCGCCGTCGCCTCCGCCATCGGTGAACGCCTCGCCCGTCTGTCGCAGACCAACCAGATCCTCGTCGTCACCCACAGCCCGCAGGTCGCGGCACGGGGGCAGGACCATATGCTGATCGCAAAATCCAGCGACGGCACCGTAACGCGAACCGGCGTCCATGCGCTGAGCGACGGCGAACGCCGCGAGGAAATCGCCCGCATGCTGTCCGGCGCGGAGATCACGGCAGAAGCGCGGGCACAGGCGGAACGGCTGCTCGAAAAGCTGTAACGCGCCCGTCCATCCAGAAATAGCACCCGCATTGGTCCCCTTCGCGTCAAACGGAGACAATGGCGATTGTTCTGACAGCATTACCCGCGTTAGAGCGGGTTTCGATCTGATTGAATCAGATTGCCACTCTGGCTTCCTTGATTGCCGCGATTTTTTATCAGCGATCGGTTCCGATCGCTTGGAAGTCGCTTTAGTGCCTCGGATGCCCCTTCAAGGAGAAGATAATGTCCGCCCCGAAACTCAGGATCGAATCTGCTGGAATCAATGGCCTGTGGCCGATGTTGCCCACGCCGTCGAAGGAAGGCGCTTCGGACTGGCGTAGCCGCGATACTGTCGATCTCGACGAAACGGCGCGAATGGTTGAGGCATTGATCGAGGCGGGAGTCGATGGGCTTTTGAGCCTGGGCACCTATGGTGAGTGCCATAGCCTGACCTGGGATGAAAAGCTGGCCTTCGTCGGCTGCGTCATGGAGACCATTGGCGGACGCATCCCGTTTTTCGCTGGTACGACAGCCCCCAATACCCGTGAGGTCATTGCCCAGACCCGGGCGATGCACGAGCTTGGCGTTTCGGGGACGATGCTGGGCGTGCCGATGTGGTGCAAGAACGATGTCGCGACAGCCGTTCAATTCTATAATGATGTCAGCGAAGCCTGCCCCGACACGGCGATCATGATCTATGCCAACAGCGAGGCATTCAAGTTCGAATTCCCCCGTCCGTTCTGGGCCCAGGTCGGCAAGCTGCCGCAGGTCGTTGCTTGCAAATATCTCGGAATCGGTTTGTTGGCGGCCGACCTCAACCTTGCTCCCGATATCCGCTTCCTGACGCACGAGGCGGACTATTATGCCGCCTCGCGTATTGCTCCGGACAGGATGACTGCGTTCTGGTCAAGCAGCGCGCTGTGCGGGCCACGGCCGGCGCTGGCGTTGCGCGACGCGGTGGCCAAGGCCAAAGTCAGCGGCGACTGGAGCAATGCCAAGGCGATCGCCGACCGTTTCCAGCAATGCGAACAGGGCCTGTTCCCGCGTGGTGAGTTCACGGAATTTTCGAAGTTCGCCGTGGGGCTCGAAAGGGGGCGGATGAACGCGGCCGGTTGGGTGCGGATTGGCGACCCTCGTCCGCCATACCATCTCGTCCCCGCGGAATATCTGGAAGGCGCCAGTCGCTCGGGACGAGCCTATGCGGCATATCATGCCGAACTCCAGCAATCAGGCCTCTGATATCGAGCGGGGCAAGTCAAATGGATGGGGGTTCGGCGCTCCCTTGAGACCGGACATATGAACGCACCATTCGCGATCAGAACCACGCCCGGCCAAAAGACTTGCCCCAGGGGGCCGTCCACAAATGTAGCCTCCCGACTGACCGGCTTTCGCGAACCCCGCCGCACGACGAGCACCCTCGCAACGGCAACTCTCGACCAGAAATTGACTAACGCTGCCGCTATTGCGGCTTCCAATTGCGGACGCTGGAATGTCAGGGCATACCCTCCAAATGCGACGCTCCAGACCCGACCGCTACGACTATGGCTTCACCATTATAGGAGTGCTTTGCACATACGCATTCTTGGTTTTTGCCAAAGAGCGCGGATGGTCATGGTCGCTTTCGATAGTGATGCTAGTCACCGTATCGATACCAATGGGCATTGGGCTTGGATGGCTAAAACACCGGCTACAGACGCGGAAGCGGACTTTCCGCTAACCACCCCTTTCCGCAAACGCTGTCGTGCTCCTTCAGCGGGTCCACTCTCACCCATCACCACCACAATGCCCGCTCTCCCCTGCCACCCCCGAATATCCGCTACCCGCGCGCAAAGGCCGACGCTAAAGACGTGTCCATGACCGACCCCGCGCAAATGACAGAAGCCGAAGCCGCCAACCGCCTGATGCGCCTTGCGCGGGAGATTGCGCGCCACAACCGGCTCTATCACGACCAGGACGCACCGGAGATCACGGACGCCGCCTATGACGCCCTGATCCGCGAGAACAACGCGCTGGAAGCCGCCTTCCCGCATCTCGTCCGCAGCGATTCCCCCAATGCCCTGGTCGGCGCCGCCTCGACCTCCGCCCTCCGGAAGGTCCAGCACGCCGTCCGCATGATGAGCCTCGACAACGGCTTTTCCGATGAGGACATTGCCGAGTTCGTCGCCCGCGTCCGCCGCTTCCTCGCGCTGCCGGAGGACGCCGCCGTGGCGCTCACCGCCGAACCGAAGATCGACGGCCTGTCCTGCTCGCTGCGCTATGAAAAGGGCGAACTGGTCCTCGCCGCCACGCGAGGCGACGGCACGACCGGGGAGGATGTCACCGCCAATGTCCGCACCATCGCCGACATTCCCCAGACGCTCGCCGGCCCCGGCATCCCCGACCTGTTCGAGGTGCGGGGCGAGGTCTATATGGCGAAGGCCGATTTCGTCGCGCTCAACGCCCGCCTTCTCGCCGAAGCCGAAGACCCTGAAAAGGCCCGCCAGTTCGCCAACCCCCGCAACGCCGCCGCCGGCTCGCTGCGTCAGAAGGACGCCGCGGTCACTGCCATCCGCCCGCTGCGCTTCCTCGCCCATGGCTGGGGCGAGGTCAGCGCCGTCCCCGCGGAGACCCAGCTTGGCGTCATGCAGGCGATCGCAAGCTGGGGCCTGCCCGTGTCCGACCGCCTGGCCTGCGTCGACACGCTGGAGGCGCTCATCGCCCATTATCGCGCCATCGAAGCCGCGCGCGCCGACCTGCCCTTCGACATTGATGGCGTGGTCTACAAGGTCGACCGCCTCGACTGGCAGCAGCGCCTGGGCTTCGTCGCGAAGGCCCCGCGCTGGGCGATCGCTCATAAATTCCCCGCCGAACGCGCCCAGACGACGCTGGAGGCCATCGACATACAGGTCGGACGCACCGGCAAGCTGACCCCCGTGGGTCGCCTCACTCCCGTCACCGTCGGCGGCGTCGTCGTCTCCAACGTCACCCTGCACAATGCCGACGAGATCGCGCGGCTGGGCGTCCGCCCCGGCGATCGCGTTATCGTCCAGCGCGCCGGCGACGTCATCCCGCAGGTGGTGGACAACCTCACGCGGGACGAACCGCGCGCGCCCTTCGCCTTTCCCGACCACTGCCCCGTCTGTCAGTCGGAGGCCGTGCGGGAGGAAGGGGAGGTCGACATACGCTGCACCGGCGGCCTCATCTGCCCGGCGCAACGGTTCGAACGCCTGCGCCATTTCGTCAGTCGCGCCGCGCTGGATATCGAGGGGCTGGGCGAAAAGAGCATCGAGGAATTTCTCGACCTCGGCTGGATCGCGGAACCGGCCGACATCTTCCGCCTGAAATCACGCCGGGCCGACCTGCTGGGCCGGGAGGGGTGGAAGGAAAAGTCCGTCGACAATCTCCTCGCCGCGATAGAGGCAAAGCGCCAGCCCGACGCCGCGCGCCTGCTCTTTGGCCTCGGCATCCGGCATGTCGGAGCGGTCACTGCCCGCGACCTGCTCAAGCGCTATACCACGCTGGAGGGGATCCGCGCGCTCGCTGTCGGGATCATCGCGCTGCGCGATGCCGCCGCCCTTGCGGAGGGGGAGGAGGAATCCCGCTTCCGCAACCGTCTGGACAAGGCGATTGCGGAACATATCGGCGTCGAGAATGTGGGATCGGCGGTCGGCCACGCCTTGGCCGATTTCTTCCACGAACCGCATAATGTCGACGTCTGGAACGACCTGCTGAACGAAGTCTCCCCGCCCGACTATGTGGTCGAAACCACGGCCAGCGCCGTCACGGGCAAGACGGTGGTGTTCACCGGCAAGCTCGAAACCATGAGCCGCGACGAGGCCAAGGCGCAGGCCGAAAGGCTGGGCGCCAAGGCGGCCGGCTCGGTCAGCGCCAAGACCGACCTTGTGGTCGCGGGCCCTGGCGCCGGATCGAAGCTCAAGCAGGCGGCGGCGCTGGGCATCGACGTCATCGATGAAGCCGCCTGGGCAGAAATCGTCAAGGCCGCCGGCTAGACAGGCACTCGAAATTCCCCGTCAGGGGAGGGGACTGAAGGGCGGGGCGGCGCCCCGGCCGTGCCGGACCCGCCCCTCCGACGGGAGTCTCAGTCCGCCGGCTCCAGCTTGTCCTGCGTCCGCGTCTCGAAATCGCCGGCGTCATGCCGCTCCCGAAGCTGTCCCTCCAGCGGCCCGTTCGCCTTGTTGACCATGCGTCCGCGCGCAACTGCGGGCCGCGCATCGATCTGCCGCGCCCAGCGCAGCACATTGGTGTAGCTCTGCGCGTCGAGAAATTCCGCCGCATCATAGGCGCGGCCCAGCACGACCCCGCCATACCAGGGCCAGATCGCGATATCGGCAATGCTATATTCGTCGCCCGCGACATATTCATGCTCGGCCAGTTGCCGGTCGAGCACGTCCAGCTGCCGCTTCACTTCCATCGCATAGCGGTTGATCGGATATTCGAACTTCTCCGGCGCATAGGCGAAGAAATGCCCAAATCCGCCGCCCAGCAGCGGTGCGCTGCCCATCTGCCAGAACAGCCAGTTGAGCGTCTCGGTCCGCTTCGCCGGATCGGTCGGCAGGAAAGCGCCGAATTTCTCGGCCAGATAGACCAGGATCGACCCGGACTCGAACACCCGCCGCGGCGGCGAGACGCTGTGGTCCATCAATGCCGGGATCTTGCTGTTGGGATTGACCGACACGAATCCGCTGCCGAACTGGTCGCCTTCACTGATGCGGATCAGCCAGGCGTCATATTCGGCATCCTTGCCCGCCGCCAGCAGCTCTTCCAGCATGATCGTCACCTTCTGGCCGTTGGGCGTGGCGAGCGAATAGAGCTGGAACGGGTGCTTGCCGACCGGCAGTTCCTTGTCATGGGTCGGACCCGCGATCGGCCGGTTGGTGCTGGCGAAGGCGCCGCCATTCTCCTTGTCCCAGGTCCAGACGCGCGGTGGTATATAGTCTTGGCTCATGCAGGCGTGCTCCGCTGATTGGCAATGGCCCTGCAGGTAGGGAGCAGAAGGGTAGGCCGCAAGCGCGGCCCGCCCATATTTACCTTTCTCGATCTGCAAAAAGGGCGGCCCAAGGGAGACCGCCCTTTCCGTTCCTTTCCCCTTGCCGAGGATCAGAACTTGAAGTTCGCCCCGACGCGGTAGGTGCGACCGATCAGGCCCGGCAAGTGCCACGAGGCCAGATAGTTGGGCTGAGTCGTATAGAGCGTGTTCGCATAAAGCGGCGCCCCGGCATTGGTGAAGTTGCCGATGAAGCCAAAGAAGCTGAAATTCTCGTTCACCTCCACCGTGGCGTTCAGATCGGCATAGACGAAGGTCTTGATCTTGCAGAAAGCGGGTCCGCCACCGTAGAGCGTGGCAGCGCACGATGTGTCCAGATTGCCCTGGTCCGTCGCGACGCCCTTCATGCTGCCCACATAATAGGTCGTCGCGGTCAGCGAGACCTTGCCGACTGTCAGCGTGTTCTGCCAGTTGCCGCGCCACTTCGGCGTGCCGCCGCCCGACGAGAGATCCGCCGGGCCGACCGTGCCCGCGAAGCGCTGCACCGCGCCGCTGGCGAGGTGGCGGTTGAACTTCAGCGTCGTCTGCAGGTCCAGACGGCTCTGGAACTGGACGTTGTCGTTGATATTGAACTGCGCGTCGGCGCCGAATTGCAGACCCGTGGTGACGTCGAAGTTCGAGTTCACATAAGGCGCATTGACCACCAGCAGGCGCGGCAGGGCGTTGAGCGCGAAGGGATCGGCACCGTCGATGACGTTGCACGAATAGCCCGCGCCGACCGCAGCGACCGCGGCGCACCCGGCCGCCGAAGCCGCCGCCGCCGAGGCGAAGGTCTGGCCCGCGACCGAGTAATAGGCATTGATCGCGTCACCCGCCAACGGCCCGGCCGTGACCAGCCCCTTCTTCTTCACGTGGAAATAGTCGACGGTGAAGCTGATCCTGTTGGTCGGCTGGAACACCGCGCCCAGCGTGTAGCTGGTCGAGGTTTCCGGCTTGATATCGGGGTTGCCGACGAAGCCGCGACCGACCGAATAGGGAGCGAAGTAGGCTGCATTCTGGCTATGATCGGCGCGGAACGCCGCATTTGGCGTGTAGCCGACAAAGCCCGAAAAGGAACTGCGCGGATCGCTTTCGGCGAAGGTCGGGGCGCGGAAGCCCTCCGAATAGGTGCCGCGCAGCGAGATCTGCTTGATCGGGGTGAACTTCGCGCCGAACTTGGGCGAGAAGTGGCTGAAGCCTTCCGAATAATGGTCGTAGCGGCCCGACGCGTTCACTTCGAGCGAGTCGAGGATCGGCGCGTCGATTTCGAAATAGCCGGCCCAGACGTCACGGTTGCCAAAGGCCTGCGCGGTCGAAAGGCCAGGAACGTCGAGATTCGGGTTGGCGCTCCGGTTGGTCAGCTTCTCTTTGCGATACTGACCGCCCACGGCGACCTGCAGGTCACCGCCCGGCAGGGTGAACAGGCTGCGGCTGAGCGAGCCATCGACGGTGAATTCGCTCGAATTGGAGAGCGAGGTGATCGGCGGAAGCACGGAATCACGGACGGCCTGCGAATTCAGGGCTGGATTGACGAAGTTGTACGATCCGGTGTTGATCGCCTGCGTGAGACCGGCGAGATTGGCCCAGCCCGTCTGGACCAGCTTCAGGTCGTCGCGCGAATAGCCCGCTTCCAGATTCCATTTCCAGCTGTCGCCGAACGTGCCGTTGAGGCCGCTGGTGATGCGATACAACTCGTTGGTGCGGACAGAACCCGACTTCACGTCGCCGAACAGATAATAGATGCGCGCCGCGCCGGCTGCGGGATTGTTGGCATAGGCGGCGGCATAGGGATTGTTGGGGTTCAGCGTGCGGCCCGGCGTCGCGGGATCGGCGCAGTTGACGCCCGACGGACAGATCCACACGGGCAGCACGATGCCGGGGTTCGACGTCGAGGTCGATGGCGAGCCGCCAAACGCCTGGTTCTGCCGGATGCCGCGCGGCAGCAGGGTGATGTCGACCTTGTTGTGCGAATAGCTGCCCGCGACATAGCCCTCGATATTGTCGCTCAGTCGGAAGCTGAAGCGGGCGACGGCAGCATAGCGTTCCTGCTTGGGCAGTATCTGGACATATTCGCGGGTCAGGTCGTGCGCGCAGGCGGTGCCGACGCGCGATGTCGTATTCTCCGAGAAGGTGCCGTAGGGGCAGTTCGCGAGCGGCGTCAGCGAGGTGAAGATCGCCGGCGACGTGGCGTTTGCGACGCTGCCCGCCAGCGGATTGTTGAGATCGGTCTGGGTGACGCGCGTGACGACGGCGTTGGTCGTCGGGCTGGTCAGCGTGTCGTCGGCGCGGTTGTTGTCGATGCCGCCGATGGCGCGCAGGTCCTGCGTGTTGAAGGGGAAGCCGCGCGAGTTGGCCGTGACCTTTCCGCCCTTCTCATATTCGCCGCCGACATAGAGGTTCCAGCCCTGGCTGTCATAGTCGCCATAGCCGGCGAGCAGGCTCAGCCGGTATTTCTGGCCGTCGCCCTCCTGGCTGACGCCGGACTCGGCGCTGCCTTCGATCCCATTGAACTGCTTGCGCGTGATGATGTTCACCACACCGCCGATCGCATCGGCGCCGTAAGTCGACGATGCGCCATCCTTCAGCACTTCGACCCGCTGGACGTTGACCTGCGGGATGCTGGCAAGGTCGGCATAGCTGTTGTGGCCGTCATCGCTGAGCGGGAAGTTGGCGGAACGAAGGCCATCGACCAGCAACAGCGTCGACGAGACGCCCAAATTGCGCAGCGAAACGGCGGAGCCGCCGGCGGAGAAGCCGCTGGTGAAGCCGATGCCGATCGAGCCGGCGCCATCGGCCGAAGCCTGGCGGATCGCGTCGGCCATGTTGGTAACGCCCGCGCGCTTGAGCGTTTCGGCGGTGATCACACTGACAGGGGAGGGTGTTTCCGCATTTGCGCGGCTCAGCAGCGACCCGGTGACGACGATGGTTGCGCCTTCCTCGTCTGGGGTCGCGGTCTGCGGTGACGACTGGGCCAAAGCGGGCACTGTCCCGATGGTGCCGATGGCAAAGGCGGAAATGGCGACCCCATGGCGCAGCCCGGCGAACGTCTTCTTGATGGACATGAAAATACCCCTGTTGCGCGCGCGCCGGCTATGCGTGCCGGTCGTCGCGCGACCCCTGCTTTACGCCATATGGACTATGGCTGCGGGAAAGGGTGCCTTCCTGTTTTATTATCGTAAAGTAATAATCTCTGGCCGACTTCAATCACTTGTCGCATTTTCTGCACGTTGAGGCATATCTGCAACAGTTTCCGGCATCCGAGGGGACGGGGCTGTGCTATGGGCGGCGTCCGTGTTTATTTGCCTGAAGAGGATGGCGACCGGCGGCGATGCCATGCAGGGAAAATCTTCGCGGAAAAATTCCTTGTCCCCCCTTGATCTCCGATCCAGCCTGTCCATATGCAACGGCGCTGGCACTCCCTGAAGAGGAGTGCTAACAGACACGGGTTCATCGGGGAGAAGGAACCGGATTCGCGCAGCGATTCCATCCGATCCCCTTCAACGTCGTAAAGAGGGAAAGGCACTCAACATGGCATTTCGTCCGTTGCATGACCGCGTTCTCGTTCGCCGCGTAGAGGCGGAAGAGAAGACTGCCGGCGGCATCATCATCCCCGACACCGCCAAGGAAAAGCCGCAGGAAGGCGAAATCGTCGCCGTCGGCATCGGCAGCAAGTCGGAAGATGGCAAGGTCACCCCGCTGGACGTCAAGGCCGGCGACCGCATCCTGTTCGGCAAATGGTCGGGCACCGAGGTCAAGGTCGATGGCGAAGACCTGCTGATCATGAAGGAATCGGACATTCTGGGCATCGTCGCGTAAAGCGGCGAACCGGACTGACATTCCAGTTTTTGGCGGATTTTCGTGCCTGTAACGGTGTGAACTTCGCAAGATTTGCAATTCTCAAAGAGAGGTAGAAGATCATGGCAGCGAAGGACGTAAAGTTTTCGCGTGACGCTCGTGAGCGCATCCTGCGCGGCGTCGACATCCTGGCCGACGCGGTCAAGGTGACCCTGGGCCCCAAGGGCCGCAACGTCGTTATCGACAAGAGCTTCGGCGCGCCCCGCATCACCAAGGACGGTGTTTCGGTCGCCAAGGAAATCGAACTGAAAGACAAGTTCGAGAATATGGGCGCCCAGATGGTCCGCGAAGTCGCTTCGAAGACCAACGACATCGCCGGTGACGGCACCACCACCGCGACCGTCCTCGCCCAGGCGATCGTTCGCGAAGGCATGAAGTCGGTCGCCGCCGGCATGAACCCGATGGACCTGAAGCGCGGCATCGACCTCGCCGTCATCAAGGTCGTCGAGGACATCAAGGCCCGCTCGAAGCCGGTTGCCGGTTCGAACGAGGTCGCCCAGGTCGGCATCATCTCGGCCAATGGCGACGTTGAAGTCGGCCAGAAGATCGCCGAAGCGATGGAGCGCGTCGGCAAGGAAGGCGTGATCACTGTCGAGGAAGCCAAGGGCCTCGATTTCGAACTGGACGTCGTGGAAGGCATGCAGTTCGACCGCGGCTACCTGTCGCCCTATTTCATCACCAACCCGGAAAAGATGCAGGTCGAACTGGCTGACCCCTACATCCTGATCCACGAAAAGAAGCTGTCGAACCTGCAGTCGATCCTGCCGATCCTCGAAGCCGTGGTGCAGTCGGGCCGTCCGCTCCTCATCATCGCCGAGGACATCGAAGGCGAAGCGCTGGCGACCCTGGTCGTCAACAAGCTGCGCGGCGGCCTGAAGGTTGCTGCGGTCAAGGCTCCGGGCTTCGGCGACCGCCGCAAGGCCATGCTGGAAGACATCGCCGTCCTGACCAAGGGCGAAGTGATTTCCGAAGACCTCGGCATCAAGCTTGAGAACGTGACCCTCGGCATGCTCGGCACCGCCAAGCGCATCACCATCGACAAGGACAACACCACCATCGTCGATGGCGCCGGTGACGCCGAAGCGATCAAGGGCCGCACCGAGCAGATCCGTGCGCAGATCGAATCGACCACGTCGGACTACGACCGCGAGAAGCTCCAGGAGCGTCTGGCGAAGCTGGCTGGCGGCGTTGCCGTCATCAAGGTTGGCGGTGCGACCGAAATCGAGGTGAAGGAGCGCAAGGACCGCGTCGACGACGCGCTGCACGCGACCCGCGCGGCTGTGGAAGAAGGCATCGTCCCTGGTGGCGGCACGGCCCTGCTGTACGCTGTCAAGGCCCTCAAGGACCTCAAGGGCGCCAATGACGACCAGACCCGCGGTATCGACATCATCCGCAAGGCCATCGAAGCGCCGCTGCGCCAGATCGCCACGAACGCGGGCGTCGATGGTGCGGTCGTTGCCGGCAACCTGCTGCGTGAAAATGACGAGACCAAGGGCTTCAACGCTGCGACCGACACCTATGAGAACCTCGTTGCCGCTGGCGTGATCGACCCGACCAAGGTCGTCCGCGCCGCGCTGCAGGATGCCGCTTCGGTGGCCGGCCTGCTGATCACGACCGAAGCCACGATCGCTGAACTGCCCTCCGACGACAAGGCGCCGATGGGTATGCCCGGCGGCGGCATGGGCGGCATGGGCGGCATGGACTTCTAAGATCGCGTTGCGGGCGGGCCAGCGGCTCGCCCGCAACCGGGGAAGTTCTCAAAGCTCTCATATGAAAAGGGCCGGTGGAGCGTCGCTCCGCCGGCCCTTTCATGTCGGCCCCATGTTCAGACCAGCAGGATATAAGCGGCACCGATGCCCGCACAGGCACCCAGGACCGGCAACACGCCGATCCTGAACCGGAATACCGCGATCATTGCGCCCGCCGACAGCAGGACAGCAGGAATATTGACGCTGGACAGCACGGGCATGTCGATCCAACCCAGCCGCTGGACCTGCCGAAAGAGGGTGTGAATGGCAAACCAGATGGCAAGGTTCAGGATCACGCCCACCACGGCGGCCGTGATCGCCGTCAGCGCCGCCGAAAGCGCCGGGTTGCCGCGCAGGCGCTCGACGAAAGGAGCGCCAGCGAAAATCCAGAGGAAGCAGGGCACAAACGTCACCCATGTGGTCAGCATGGCGCCCAGGGTCGCTGCCAGCAGCGGATGCATCGCCCCGGACTCGCGGAACGCAGCCAGAAATCCCACGAACTGCGTGACCATGATCAACGGCCCCGGCGTCGTTTCCGCCATGCCCAGGCCGTCGAGCATTTCGCCCGGCCGAAGCCAGCCGAAGGTGCCGACCGCCTCCTGCGCGACATAGGCAAGGACCGCATAGGCACCGCCAAAAGTGACGACGGCCATCTGGCTGAAGAAGCTGGCGATATGGGTGAACACATTGTCGGGCCCCAGCGTCAGGAACAGCGCCAGCACCGGCCCCAGCCACAGCAGCAGAAACAGCGCCGAGATACGCAGCGACCAGCTGAGGGAAGGGCGCGCATGATCCGGTAATCGCTCGCCCAATGCCGTGTCGCAATCATGGACCACATGTCCGCTCGCAGCGCCATGACCGCCGCCGCCCCGAAAGGCTGCAAGCCCTTTGCGCCCGCCGAGGAAGCCGATGAGGCCAGCCGCCACTATGATCAGCGGAAAAGGCGCGCCAAGGAAGAAAATGGCGAGGAAGGCGCCGACCGCGATCCCGCGCATCGCATTGTTCTTCAGCGCGCGTGATCCCACCCGCACCACCGCCTGCATGACGATGGCCAGTACCGCTGCCTTAAGGCCGAAGAAGAGCCCTTCGATGATTGGAACATGGCCCAGCAGCACATAGATGTAGCTGAGCGCCAGGATAGCCAGGAAGCCCGGCAGCACGAACAATATCCCAGCGATCAGCCCTCCCCTGGTCTTGTGCAGGAGCCAGCCGATATAGACGGCAAGCTGCTGCGCTTCCGGTCCCGGCAGCAGCATGCAATAATTGAGGGCGTGGAGGAACCGTTCCTCGCCGATCCAGCGCTTTTCCTCGACCAGCAGCCTATGCATTACGGCGATCTGTCCTGCCGGTCCCCCGAAGCTGAGCGCCGCGATCCGCGCCCATAGGCGCGTTGCTTCGCTCAACGATATTCCGTGATGACCATCGGACGGAGAATGTGCCGGAATGGTGGAGGATGTCTTGGCCGTCATCGGTCCGCCCTTCTGCTGCTGAAAAAGGAATAAAACTGGTTGAGCGCATCGCTTGCCATGGCGATGCGCTGCAGGTCGTCGTCGGTCGATGCGCAGACGCCCGCCAATATGGCTCCCAGGCCGGGGGCTTCCGGTCGCTCGAACCTGCTGTCGCCGATGTCGAGATCATGGATGACCTCGCCGATCGCAACCAGCGCGGGGTCGTTCGCAAGACCCGCCCGCAGCAACAATGTTTCAAAGCTGCACCGGTCGCCTTCATGGGTGAATTCGGCGTCGGCCATGTCAAAGCGCAGCTCGCCGTCGGCCGGATCATAACGGCGCTTATCCACGAATTTGAATCGGGCGTTCTGGTCGATGAAGCGGCGGATCAGCCATGCGCAGGCGATGCGATCGACATGGACGCCGCTGCGCGTCACCCATGTTTTTTCGGCGAGATCGATCGGCTCGGTTCCGACGGCAGGATGGGTTCGGCCGACGTCCGGATGCTGGAAGCGCCGTTGGTCCAGTTCCATGAGCGCCGCTTCGGCTTGCTGTCGACCGGATGCGTTGAAGAAATCGAGCCGTCCGACATCCTCCAGCCGCTTCTGCAGCCGCGCGATGTCCGTTCCGCTGGGGGGGCCGGTTTCCAACAACCGGCGGGCAAGCTGGGTGATCTCTTCATAATCCGCGCGCCGCGCCGCATCGAACAGGGCGCGTACGTCACCATCTGACTGGCCGGCCAGCAGCCGCACTTCGACCAGCGTCGCGTCGCCGCCATTGTCGAGGATTTCCGTCATCAGGCTGTGGAAGGCGGCTGCACTTTCTTCTGAACGAGGCAGTACATGGACCGCATTTTTGAGCGGTACCGCACCTATGGCCTGGAGCCTCCGCCAAATCTTCACGCGCAGATAAGGCGGCTTGGCAGGCAATTGATGCAGCAGCGCAAGCCATGGGGTGGCGTTGGTCGTTATCATGATTCATATGTATCAGAATTTCTGGTTATTAGAAACAGTAGTATCATGGATGCTAAAATGGTAATGATCGCGGATTTGCCTGCGTTGGAATGGAGGAAATCCATTCCGTCATCCGTCTACCGTCAGCCTGGCGCAGATTGAGAGTTTCATCATGTTCAACATTGATGTCATGAGGACGCGGTTCGATGTCGATAATATCGTCGACAAGGACAGACTGTCCTTCATATCCTCCGCGGTATCGGGTGACGGCGCGTTCCGGCCGCTGTCGCCGCGCACCTTCCAGTTCACCATTTCCGGGGAGATTTGATGCGAGTTTGCCTTCTTGCCGGAGCGGCGCTGATCGCGCTGCTCCCCACCGCAGCATCAGCGCAGGCTGTGCCGAAAAAAGTCTATCAATTGCACCAGAAGATGCTGACACTGGACAGCCACCTCGACACGCCCGCTTCGCTCGACCTGCCCGGCTGGTCGATCGAGGAGGAGCATGATGTGCATGGTGACTATACCCAGGTCGACCTGCCGCGCATGAAGAAGGGCGGACTCGATGGCGGTTTCTGGGCGATCTACACGCCTCAGGGGCCATTGACGGAGGAGGGCTGTCGCTCCTCATGACCTTCAGTTTCGGCGGGTTTGTCACCAAAATGAAATAACATTGTCACTTTTCTGTCACTGAAATGCCATAGCTGCCTCATCCGACTTGTTCAGGGGAGTCGGATAGTGCGGCGAAAGTCATTTGGTGGCGGAATTTTGATGGTCAGCCTGCTGGCGCTGATGCCGGAGGCGGCGCTCGCCCAGAGCAATGTGGACCTGCAGCGCCAGATTGATGAATTGAAGGCGCAGGTAAAGGTGCTGACGTCCGCACTCGCCGAGAGCAGGCAAGTCGCCGCCTCGGCCGAACCTCTCGCGGCCGCTCCTGCGCCTGCTGCTGTGCCGTCTCCTGAACTGGCTGCCGCCTCCGCCCAATTGCCGGCGGCCGCCCCCCCATCGACCCCCGCACCAAAGTCGAAGCCATGGTATGAACGGCTCTCGCTGCGTGGCTATACCCAGATGCGCTACAATGCCTTCCTCTCCGGCGACGATGTTGCTCCGGCAGGTGTTTCCCGTCTTCGTTCGGTGCATGACGGTTCGATCTCCGATCGCAGCGGCTTTTCGCTGCGCCGGGCGAGATTGGTTCTTCAGGGCGACATTTCCGATCGCGTCTCGCTCTATCTGCAATCCGATTTCGCCACGGCCGTGAACAATCAGGCGGGCAGCGAGCGGCGGGAGGGCTTTGCGCAACTGCGTGACGCCTATGCCGACGTCTTTCTGGACAAGGGAAAAAGCTTTCGCCTGCGCTTCGGTCAGTCCAAGGTCCCCTTCGGCTGGGAGAACATGCAATCCTCCTCCAACCGGCTCACCCTCGACCGCAGCGATGCGGTCAATAGCGCGGTGCCGAGCGAGCGAGACCTCGGCATCGTTGGCTACTATACTCCGCCTTCGGTCCAGAAGATCTGGGACCGGCTGGCGCATGACGGGCAAAAGCTGTTTGGCAATTACGGTGCTTTCGGTATCGGCGCCTTCAACGGACAAGGCACCAACAGGACGGAACAAAATCGCGGCCTTATGAAGGTGGCTTTCGCCACATGGCCGTTCGAGCTGGACGGGCTGGGCAGCGCATTTGCCGGGCAGGTGTTCGAAATCGGTGGCTCTGCGATGATGAACGAGGTTCAGCCCGAACTGCGCAGCGGAACGATCAGTGCGGTGGCCTATGATGATGATCGGGTCGGCATTCATGCCATGCTCTATCCGCAACCTTTCGGCATTCAGGCTGAATGGAACTGGGGCAAAGGGCCTGAATATGACCGCGTCGCTCAGTCTATCCTGACCAGGAACCTGAATGGCGGATATGTCCAGATGATGTACCGCGCGCCCACGGATTCTCTTGGCGTGTTGATACCCTATGCGCGTTGGCAATATTATCGCGGAGGGTGGAAGGCCGGCACCAACGCCCCGCGCCTGGCAACCGACGAACTGGAACTGGGCATCGAATGGCAACCGTGGAAGGTACTGGAATTCACTCTCGCCTTCGCTCGCACGAGGCGCGCCGAAGCCGATGAACGCCGAACCGGGCGCGCCAGGGGCAATCTCGTCCGCACGCAGGTGCAGTGGAATTACTGAGGTGCTTGCCTGAAGCCTTCAAAGGCACGGCCTATGCCGCATTTCCCGTGCCTTTGACTCCAAACCGTCACCTTGAAAATGCTTCAGATCAATCCTTTGGCGCGCAGGCTGCTGTGCCCCTGGGTTCCGATGATGATGTGGTCGTGCACGGCGATGTTGAGTCGCTTGCCCGCCTCCGCGATCTGCCGGGTGATCTCTATGTCCTGCCGACTGGGTTCAGGTGATCCGCTTGGATGATTGTGGACCAGGATCAACGCTGCGGAGCCGAGGTCGATCGCCCGTCTGATAACCTCCCGCGTATAGATCGCCGCCTGGTCGATCGACCCGTCGCCCATATGCTCGTCCCGGATCAGCATGTTCCGGCTGTTGAGGTGCAGCACGCGCACCCTTTCCACGGTCAGGAAAGCCATGTCTGCACGCAGATAATCGAGCAGCGCCTGCCAGCTTGCCAGCACAGGCTTTTCCGCCACTTCGTTCCGCAGCAGTCGCAGCATGGTGGCCTGGACGATCTTGATCGCGGCAATACTGGTTTCGCCCATGCCGGGCACGCGGGCAATCGCCTGCCAGTCCGCGGTCATCAACCCACCGATGCCGTCGAATTCCCGCAGCAACGCCTTGGCCAGCGGTTTTGTATCGCGGCGGGGTATGGCAAGCGCCAGCAGATATTCGATCAGTTCATGGTCGTGCAGAGCTTCGCCACCGTTCTCCGCCAGCTTCTGGCGTAGCCGGGCACGGTGCCCCACGCCATCGTGCGTGGACTTCAAATCCTGATCCGACAAGGTCTTACCTGTTCCCCACATTCGGATCGACGCTATTCATTGCGGATTTATCGGGCAAGGATATTTAGGACAGATCATACGTTATGCAGGCGTTACGGAATTGAGCACGCGGGTTTGACCATAGGCATGGACGACGAGGACGGCGAAAAGGAGGTTCGCCGGGGCTGGCTTCGCTGGCTTGGAGTGGGGACAGGGTCGCTGGCGCTGATCCTGGCCGCGCTGTGGACGCAGCGCGCGCCGATCGCCGAAAACTTCATCAGCCGCGAACTTAACAGGCGCGGCGTGCAGGGCAGCTACGATCTGGCGGATATCGGCCTGCGGACCCAGCGGATCGAGAATATCGTGCTGGGCGATCCTGCCCATCCCGACCTGACCGCGCGCTGGGTAGAGGTCGACATCGCCTTCACTGGACTTACACCGCAAGTGGCGGCCGTGCGGGCGGGGGGCGTCCGGATGCGCGGTTCGCTTCACGATGGCATGTTGAAACTGGGAGAGATCGACAAGTTCCGCGATTCCCGATCCGCGGCTCCCTTCAGCCTGCCTGACGTCCTGCTGGCCCTCAGCGATGCGCGGCTGAAGCTGGACACCGATGCCGGGCCGGTCAGCATGCAGATCGACGGGCGGGGAAATCTTCACTCGGGCTTCCGTGGGCGGCTGATAGCGGTCATGCCTGATGCCGGGGCCGGGGGCTGCGGCCTGGCTGATCTGCGGGCGACGCTGGAGGTGGCGATGCAGGAGGGCCGCCCGCATCTTTCTGGCCCGTTGCGCGGCAAGGCACTGGCCTGTCGCGATGCCGGCATTGCCGTCGCAAAACCAGCGGCGGACGTGGATGTGCGATTTGGCAAGGCATTGGATCGTTGGACTGGCCATGTCTATCTGTCGGGGGAGGCGCTCAGAGCCGGCAAGATGGTCCTGGTCGAACCTTCGGGCCTGATCGACTTGGACGGGACTGCCGCCGCGACCGCCGGGCGAGCCCGAATCGGGGCGACCGCCCTGTCATTCGGGAGCGCGATGGCAGGCACCTCAAGGTTCCAGGGCGCTTGGCACATCGACAAAGGCAATGCTGCGTTGAAGGGGCAACTGGATGTCCGGCAATTGCGGACTGCGGGCCGTGATCCCCTGCGATCTGTGCGCGAATCGACCACCGGGACCCCTGTAGGGCCGCTCGCGGCGCGATTGGCTGATGCGGTGCGACGGGCGGCCGAGAACAATATCCTGCAAACCAGCCTGGCCTTTGCGCAGCAGGGGAAGGGCGGCAGTCTGGTCCTGACAGGCACTCGGTTTTGGGCGCGCAGCGGTGCGAAGATTGCCGTGGCTCAGGAAGGGCGCGTGACCATCGGCTGGCCGGCCAAAGGCGGGCGGGCGATCGACTGGGCGCTGGATGGAGCGATCACGACAGAAGGCGGCGGGTTGCCAAGGGCTGCGCTTCGGCTTGGGCGCAGGCAGGGCGGAGGCTTTGGCGGACAATTATTTCTTGAACCCTATGCCGCGGGGGATGCCCGGCTGTCTCTGGAGCCGGTGCGCTTCGTTGCCGGGCCGAAGGGCGATACACGCTTTGTGACGCAGGTGCGGCTGGATGGTCCACTCCCCGGAGGAAGGCTGCGTGGGTTGGTGGCGCCGGTCGAAGGGCAGGTGAGCGCCGATGGGGCGCTGGCGATCAACCAGCGATGTGTCCCGGTCTCGCTGATAGAGGCGCGTTACGGCAATTTCTCCCTCGGCCGCACGCAGCAGACGCTTTGTCCGATCGGGCAGTCGCTGATTGCCATGGGTTCGGGCGGTGTGCGCGGTGGTGCGGAAATCCGCAAGCTCGCTTTGGCTGGCAAGAGCGGAGACAGCCCGATGCGGCTCTCCGCCGACAAGGCGCGCTTTGCCATAGGGCAGCAGGGTTTCGCGCTCGTCAATGCCGATCTGGCGATCGGGCCGCAGGATTCGCCGGTTCGACTGAGCGCGGCGATGTTCGCCGGGAAAGCGACGGACAAGGGGCTGGGCGGCACATTGACCGGAGCGGGCGGTCGGATCGGGTCCGTGCCGTTGATCGTGGAAAATGGTGCGGGGGACTGGAGCTTTACCGCAGGAATACTGAAGCTGGCGGCGCGAATGACCGTGCGTGACGCGCAGGCGCCGGGTCGCTTCGAGCCGCTCAAGGTGCCTGATTTCGCGTTGATTCTGAAGGACGGGAAGATTGCCGCCACGGGATCGCTGCGGGCGCCGCGTAATGATGCGTTGGTGGCGCATGCCGTCATTGCACATGATCTGGGCAATGGGCGGGGCAAGGCAGATCTGGCGGTGCCGGGATTATCCTTTGGTCCTGGTCTTCAGCCGGAAGATGTGACTCGCCTTGCGCTGGGCGTAGTGGCGAATGTGACTGCGCGGGTCAGCGGGGAAGGGCATGTTCGCTGGGATGGAACGCATGTGACCAGCGATGGGGTGTTCCGGACAGACAATGCCAGCCTTGCCGCGGCCTTCGGTCCGGTGGAGGGGCTGTCGGGACAATTGCGCTTCACTGACCTGCTTGGACTGGTCAGCGCGCCAGGGCAGGAAGCGCGAATCAGATCGGTCAACCCCGGCGTTGAAGTTCGCGACGGCATTGTGCGTTACCGGCTGGAGGCAGGGCAGAAGGTGCGCGTCGAAGGCGGCGGCTGGCCGTTCTCCGGCGGCGAACTGGTGCTGTTGCCGACGACCATGGATTTCAGCGCCGATGTGGACCGCTATCTGACTTTCCGCGTCATCGGCCTGGATGCGGGCGCCTTCATTCAGGCGATGGACCTCAAAAATATTTCCGCGACAGGTACGTTCGACGGCATCATGCCTCTGATCTTTAATGGGCAGGGCGGACGCGTCGCGGGCGGCGTTCTGACCGCAAGGCAGCAAGGCATGCCGCCCCTGATGATGCCGGAAGGCGTGTTGCCCACCGTCCCCTGTGATCCGTCGCGACAGTCAGGCACGCTTTCCTATGTAGGACCGGTGTCGAACGAGCAATTGGGCGCAATGGGGCGTCTGGCCTTCGACGCGCTGAAGAACCTGCAGTATAAATGTCTGACGATCCTGATGGACGGCGCGCTGGATGGAGAGATGGTCACAAACGTCGTCTTCAACGGCGTCAATCGCGGTCAGATTGGTGGGGCGCCAGCGGGTCTGGCGCGGAATTTCACGGGGCTGCCCTTCATATTCAACGTGCGGATCGCGGCGCCCTTCCGGGGGCTTTTGGGAACCGCGCAATCCTTCATCGACCCCTCGACGCTCATACAAAATAGTATAGGCGACCAGATGCAGGAAAAGATGCGTACCGGGATCGGGCAACAGGGGGGTGCAGTTCAGCCTGCCGAAAGCGAAGCTATGCGAAACGGGGAGCAGAAATGAAGAAGCGAACGATCATAACGGCGGGCTTCGCCGGTCTGGCCCTGGGAGGCTGCATCCAGGTGAAGGCACCCGACAAGCCGATAGAAATCAACCTCAATGTGAAGGTGCAGCAGGAGGTCGTCGTTCGGCTCCAGCGCGATGCGCAGGATTTGATCCAGAATAACCCGGAGTTGTTCCCGCAATGACACGCAAGTTTTTGATGATCGCCGCCTCGGCCGCGATCGCGCTGGCCACTGGCCTTATCATGACTTCTCCGGCCCGCGCTCAGTCGGGCGCTGTGGCCGCGGCGCTCAGCGCCGGAACGGTGGGCGAGCAGGCCGACGGCTATCTGGGCATTGCCGGCTCTGTAAGCGATGCGGTCCGGCAGGAAGTCGAATCAATCAACATCAAGCGGAGGGCCGCTTATACCGACCTTGCCGGCAAGCGGGGCGTGACGGTGCAGGACGTGGCGGCTGCAACGGGATGCCAGACGCTCAGCAGTCGGGTGAAGCCCGGACAGGTCTATCGGATCGGCGCGGGTGCGTGGCAGACCAAGGGCGCCGGGCCTATTGCGTTGCCGGGTTATTGCGCCACGGCCGGCTGATTTACTTCACGCCGGTCTCGCCCGGCTAGTGGACTTTGGACCCGGCTTCGTTCGGACAGGAAATTCTCCTGTCCAACGATGGTTGACACTCCTGAAAGCCCTTTCTAAACGGGCCGCGCCTTGACGGGTGCAGCCGCAAGCGCCATGCCGCCTGACGTTGGGTTCAAAGCCCGAACGGAAAGGATGGCTGGATGGCGGCGGATGCACCGGGGCAGGACCCGGCGGGTGAAGATGCGCGGATCGCTTCTCTGGAGGAGCGGATCGCGCAGGCCGAACATGCCGAAAAGGTCAGACAGGGGACACAGGTGCAGCAGGCGGACGATGGGTCCCGCCTCGGCAACAGGGTTCTCGCGGAACTGATCGGTGGTCTTGCTGGCGGTGCCGTGGTTGGTGGGACTCTGGACTACTTTCTGCGGACATCCCCTTGGCTCCTGTTGGCATTTCTCGGTCTTGGGATCGTGGCTGCGTTCAGGAACATCATCAGATTGACGACGACAAAGCGTCCCGACGAATAGGGACGCTTTTGTCTTAGTCCGATTGCACAGACGTTACAGGGGTCCAGCGTGGCAGAATCCGGTAAAATCGATCCGATGCACCAGTTTGCGATCGAACCGCTGTTCGGTACGGATCATCTGTCGGTCGGCGGCTTCAACATCGCCTTCACCAACAGCGCGCTCTATATGGTGGCGGCCGCTGTGGTGCTCTGGATCTTCGTCGTGGGCGGCATGAAGCGCGAGCTGGTGCCCGGTCGCTGGCAGATGGCCGTCGAATATATGACCGGCTTCATCAAGAGCCTGTTGATCGCCAATGTTGGCGAAGGCGGCAAGAAGTATATTCCCTATGTCTTCTCGCTGTTCATGTTCATCCTGCTGGCAAATCTGCTAGGCCTGCTGCCGCTGGGTCTCGTCGGCCTCCACCCCTTCACCTTCACCAGCCATTTCACCGCGACCGGCGTGCTCGCGATCATGAGCTTCTCGATCGTGCTGGCGGTGGGCTTCTACAAGCATGGCCTGCACTTCTTCTCGCTGTTCGTGCCGCACGGCACGCCATTGCCGATGATCCCGGTCATTTTCCCGATCGAGCTGATCTCGTTCATGGTGCGTCCGTTCAGTCTCGGCCTGCGACTGTTCGTCGCCATGACCGCCGGTCACGTGCTGCTCAAGGTGCTGGCGGGCTTCGTCATCAACGCATCGAATGCGGGTGTCGGCTATGGCCTCACCGTCGGCAGCGCCAGCTTCATCCTGATGATCGGCATCAGCGCTCTGGAAGTGCTGGTCGCAGTGATCCAGGCCTATGTTTTCGCGCTGTTGACCTCGGTTTACATCAACGATGCCGAGAACCTGCACTGATTTTCCGCCATTACCTCAACGTTCGAATAGAGTTTAGAAAAGGAGTTTAGAACATGGACGCAGAAGCCGCAAAGCTGCTCGGTGCTGGTCTGGCCGCAATCGGTGCGGGCATCGCTGCCCTCGGTGTGGGCAACGTCTTCAGCTCATTCCTCGAAGGCGCACTGCGCAATCCCGGCGCCGCCGACGGTCAGCAGGGCCGCCTGTTCATCGGCTTCGCCGCCGCAGAACTTCTGGGTCTGCTGGCGTTCGTTATCGCCATGATCCTGGTGTTCGTGGCCTGAACAGTCGCCTTGGGATGGGCATGGACGGCCGCCTGGTCGCCACGCCTATCCCCTGATTGACCGCGCCCTGATCGGACGGACCCGAAAAATGCCTCAAATCGCGCAAATTGCCGAAACCTATTCATCGCAGATCTTCTGGCTGCTGTTGACCTTTGGTTTCGTTTTCTTCGTCATCGGCCTCGGCATGGTGCCCAAAGTCCAGGCGACGGCTGATGCGCGCGACGCGAAGATCACCGGCGATCTGGACGCCGCCAAGGCAGCTTTTGCTCGCGCCGACGAGGCGGAGGCCGACTATCGCGCCCGTGACGCCCAAAGCCGCGCTGCCGCCCAGTCAAGTTTGGCCAGGGCGAAGGCGGAGGCCGCCAAGGCTTCCGAAGCCAAGCTGGCGGCCGCGGATGCGGATATTGCAAGCCAGATCAATGCGGCCGAAGCCCGCATCAAGGCTGCAACCGATGCAGCCATGGCAGAGATTGAAACCGTTGCCGCTGATGCAGCGCGCGACATGGTGGCTCGTATTTCCGGCGTGAACGCGTCGGAGGATGCGGCCCGCAACGCAGTAAAGGCGGCACTGGTCCATGGCTGAGGCAGCAGCACAGCATAGCGAGGCGGATGCCTCGCATTTGAACCAGGCGATCCATTCCGAGGGGATGGAGCCGGTCGGTACCGTGGCTCATGAGGGCGTGGTTCCGCATACCGACCCCAAGGCTGTCGGCATGGACGCCACTGCCTGGGTCAGCCTGGCGATGGCGGTGTTCATCCTGATCCTGGTGATCAAGAAGGTTCCCGGTCTCATCGGCGGTGCGCTGGATGGTCGGATCGCCCAGATCAAGACGCAATTGGAGGAAGCCTCCAAGCTGCGTGCCGAAGCGGAAGCGCTCAAGGCCGAATATGAGGCCAGGCTGGCGGCTGCCGCAGGCGAGGCCGAAGCGATGCGCAAATCGGCCGAGCATGAAGCGGAAACGCTGCTGGAGGACGCGAAGGCCAATGCTGTCGCGCTGGTGGCTCGCCGTCACAAAATGGCGGAGGACAAGATCGGCGCGGCAGAGCGGGCAGCGGTCGCAGCTATTCGGACGAAAGCTGTGAACGCCGCAACTGGAGCAGCCGCAGCATTGATCGTCCAGGGCCATGATGCCAAGGCAGACAAACTGCTGATCGATGATGCGATCAAGGGACTTGGTCCGACCGTCTGACCGGCCGGCAAAGACTGAAAGAAAAGCCGGTGCGGTGTACGCGCCGGTTTTTTCTCATGTGCGATTCCCAAGCTATAGAAACCATTTGCTGATCAAGACATCGTGGGAAGCAAAGCATCTGGATGCTGGTCTGCTTCAATCAGATCGAAATCCGCTCACTATGTTACTGCATCATTTCGACGGAAAGCCGGTTTTCACTTCTCCGCATGACCTTAATCGACAGGGACTAAATTCCTCTGCACGTCTCTGGGTGGCGTCTTCAAGCCGTACATATGCGGGGTCGATCAAGCACCAGCGATGAGGTTGACCATCGATCCCGTTATCAGCTTCCCGCGAGTGACGCGTTGTCGATGCCGAAGCGATATTTGACGTCGCTTTTCAGTATCCTGCTATAGGCGCTTTCGATGTCGTGCACCAAGGTCCAGCGCATCCTGCCGTTTATTCTCTGACGTCGTGAGGGCCACGACATGGGCGCCCATGGCATGGGCGAGCTTCATCCCCATATGACCCAATCCGCCGATCCCGACGATGCCGACTTTCTTGCCGGGTCCGGCCAATGGCGAGTAGGTGATCATGCCTGCGCGGAGCAGCGGGGGCACCGGCGCCAGTTGATCCGCGGGATGGCTGATCCTCAGGACGAACTTTTCGCTGATGGTGATGCTCTGCGAATAGCCGCCGAACATATGGCCAGGTGCGTCCTGCGTGCATCATTATAGGTTCCGACAAAGCCGTTCTCGCAATATTGCTCCGCCCCTTTGTTGCAGGCCGAACAAGCTGGCAACTGTCGACCATACACCCGACGCCCACCGTGTCGCTGACCCTGAACCGGGTGACTGCGCCGCCGACGGCGGTGACATGATCAACGACCTCATGCCCGGAAACGCAGGGATAGCGCGTGCCGCCCATTCGGATCGGAGCTGGCGAGGGATCAACGACGCGGACGCTAAATTTGGCTGCATGCCATTGCGATCCGGGCGTACGCCGCTATTTCTGCCTCATGTCGCGTCCCCAGTCACCCGATCGCTTTCACGAAGACAAGGCTACCTTTACCGTCACCGGCAGTCAGCCCGACATCGACGCTGGCGTGGAGGCGATCCGCACGACGCTCAAAACCCTGCCGACGCGACCGGGTGTCTACCGCATGCAGGATGCGCGGGGCGACGTGCTATATGTGGGCAAGGCGCGGGCGCTGCGCAACCGGGTCACCAACTATACGCAGGTCGATCGCTTGCCCAAGCGGCTCCAGCGCATGGTCGCGCAGACCCGGTCCATGACGATCGTGACCACCAACAGCGAGGCGGAAGCGCTGTTGCTGGAGGCGCAACTTATCAAGCGTTTCCGGCCGCCCTATAATGTCCTGTTGCGCGACGACAAGAGCTTCCCCTTCATCCTGTTGCGTGAAGATCATGATTTTCCACGCGTTCAGAAGCATCGCGGCGCGCGCAAATTTAAGGGACGCTATTATGGGCCCTTTGCCAGCGCCGGATCGGTGACGCGAACGATCAATGCGTTGCAAAAGCTGTTCCTGCTGAGGAGTTGCACCGACAGTTTCTTCGCCAATCGCTCCCGGCCCTGCCTGCTCTATCAGATCCGCCGCTGCTCCGCCCCCTGCGTGGGCCGGATCGACGATGCCGCTTATGGCGAACTGGTGAAGGATGCACAGGACTTCCTCGGCGGCAAATCGACAGCCGTGCAGAAGAAGCTGGGCGAGGCGATGCAGGCGGCGTCCGATGCGATGGATTTCGAGCAGGCGGCGGTTCTGCGTGACCGGCTGAAGGCGCTGACCTTCATCCAGGGCAGCCAGGCCATCAATGCCGAAGGGCTGGGCGACGCCGATATTTTCGCGCTCGCGACCAAGGGCGGCGCCATGTGCATACAGGCCTTCTTCATCCGCGGCGGGCAGAATTGGGGGCATCGCAGCTTTTTCCCCGTCCACACCGCGGAAGTGGCGGAGGAGGAGGTGCTGGCCAGCTTCATGGCGCAATTTTACGAGGAGGTGCCACCGCCCAAGCTGATTCTCGCCGATCGCGCTCCGGCGGAATGCGACCTGATGGCGCAAGCGCTCCGCGAGCGTATCGGCTCGAAGGTCAGGATCGAAGTCCCTCAGCGCGGCGACCGTACACGTCTCATCAAACAGGCGCAGCGCAATGCCGTGGAGGCGCTCGACCGCCGTCTCGCCGAAACGACGACGCAGGCGAAGGTGCTGGAGGAAATGGTCGAGGCATTTGGCCTGGACGGCCTGCCGGACCGGATAGAGATCTACGACAACAGCCATATCCAGGGCAGTCATGCGCTGGGGGCGATGGTGGTGGCGGGTCCGGAGGGTTTCCGCAAGAGCGCCTATCGCAAGTTCAACATGAAAAATCCCGAAATCTCACAGGACGATTTCGCGATGATGCGCGAGATGTTCGAGCGACGCTTCGGCCGGGCGGCGCAGGAGGATCCGGATCGCGACAGCGGCGAATGGCCAGACCTGGTCCTGATTGACGGCGGCAAGGGGCAATTGTCCGCTGCTCGCGCGATATTGGAGGATATGGGCATAGAGGATGTCTGCATGATCGGCATCGCCAAGGGGCCCCATCACGGGCGCGAAGGGCGGGAGGTTTTTCACATGCCTGACGGGCGGGAGATCAATTTTCCGCTCAATCATCCCGTGCTCTTCTACCTCCAGCGTCTGCGGGACGAAGCGCACCGCTTCGCCATCGGCGCGCATCGGCAGAAGCGCAGCAAGGCGATCACCGTCAGTTCTCTCGATGAGGTGCCGGGCATCGGTCCTTCCCGCAAGAAGGCGCTGCTGATGCATTTCGGAACCGCCAAGGCCGTCAAAAGCGCGGCATTGGAAGATCTGTTGAAGGCGCCGGGTGTTTCGAAGGCCGTGGCGCAGCAGGTTTATGACTATTTTCACGGCTGAGCGATTGCAGGGGAGGGGGCGGATGTCCGCTGCCCTGCCTGAAGCGTCCGCCGCGCTTGCGATGAACCCGTCGGCATCTCATCATCGCATTTGACCGAAACATGATTTCCTTTCCATAAGAAGCTGCCCGGCAGACACATGCGTCGGGTCGGATCGGGGATGTGCGTCACGCGATGAACGGGCGGAACGAAATCGCGATGCGCTTGAGCAGGTGGGACAGGCGGACCCTGTCGGCGCTGCGGCCCTGGCAGACGCTGGATTATACGCGGTTGTTGTTGGCCGTGATCTACGCGGCGGTAAGCTTCGGCTTTTCCAGCGCGCGTCACTGGGCGGAGCCTGCGGAGCATGGGGTGATCCTGCTCATGCTGGCGCTGGCGCTTTCGGCGGTCTTCCTGTCGTCGCGGTCATGGGTGATGGACATGCGGATCAGGCGGCCCGTCATCTGCCTAGATACCTTGCTGTTCCTGACCCTGCTGCTCGTCACCAATCCCTCCAACAGCCCCTATTTTTCGGGCAGCTTTTTCGTTGCGGTGGAGGTGGCGCTGATCGTGCGGCGGCGGCTCCATCTGCTTGTCGCTGTGGCGGCCGGCCTGGCTGCGGTTTCCATGACATGGCTGGACCAGATCGCCTCCCTGCCGTCAGAACCGGAAGCGGAGCGGGTCGTGCTTCGCGCCTGCTATCTGGCGGTGGCGATCCTCGTGACGGGAGTGCTGCTGGGGCCGCGCCGGGAAACATTGCTGGAATTCGAGCGCGACCGGCTGCTACTGGAGGGGGAGTTGCCACCCGCCAAGCGTGATTACGGGCCGTTCCTGCTCCATGCCCTGCGGCTTGCCACCGGCGGGCAGGGGGGAGCGGTGCTGTTCCGGCTGGCGAGTCATGAGCCCTTGCGCTTCGCCAGCAGCGCTGCGCGGGAAATGCCTTCCATGGGCGTCGGCAATTTGCTGGCCGTTCAGACTGGCTGGCACGATCGAACCCGGGACGCGTCGATTTCGCTGGCGGCGGACGGGATAGCCACATTGGGATCATTGTCGGCAGGCGGTCGGGCATGGGCGGCGCTGCTGGATGCCGAAACGCTGTTGACGGTCAGGGTCACCATCGGCACCTTCGAGGCGGTCGGCGCGGCCTGCCTGGACGATCCCTGTCATGAAGATCGCGCCGCCATCGCCCAGCGCGTTTTCGAAAGCGCGTGCGAGGAACTTACCGTTCGCAACAGCCTGGACCTGGCCCATGTCATTGCCGGCGCGCGGGAACGGGAGCGCTTGCAACGCGAACTGCACGACAGCGTCCTGCAGGCGCTGGCCAGCATCCGTTTCCAGATCGCCCCCTTGCTGGGCGGGCGCGAGGTCGAGGCGCGTCCCGTGATCGAAAATGTCGACCGCATCGCCAAGGACCAGATCGCCACCATTCGCTGGATCATCAATCCGGAGGTCGATGAGGAGGATTTCGCCTATCTGCCAGAGACGCTGGCGATGGTGGTGCGCTCCCTTGGCGAACAGTGGAGTATAGATTGCCAGCTGAAGGTGGAGGACGGCAATTGCGCGACCAGCGCGCTGATCGGCAGGGAACTGAGTTTCGCCGTGCGGGAGATCGTCGCCAATGCCGTTCGCCATGCCGGGGCCGCCAGCGTGAATTTCGCGCTGGAACCGGACGGGAACCGCATTGCCCTTCAGGTGAGCGACGATGGCGTGCCGAATATGGCCCGGCTCGGGTCGAGCGGGGCGGTGCCTTCGCGGTCACTGATGCGGCGGATACAGATGCTGGGCGGGGAAGTGTTCCTTCAGAATATTGGCGGCCGCACGACGATCCGCATCACCGTGCCCCGTAAATGAGCCGCCGGCGGGCTTTATTTTCTTCTTTTGCAGACCATATCTGAAGTTCGCGCAGAACTTTCCTCGCGGCTGCGCATTTACCCGGCGTTTACCAACATCGCGGATAGTCGCGATCAGATTTCGGCGTTGGGAAGGGGGTCCGGTTCCATGGTGCGAATGGTGAGGGATCATCTTTACCGCAAGAGCGTGACCGTCGTGCTGTCCATGCAGGTCAATCTGGAACGGATCGTTGCAATCTGGATCATGATCGCTGCCTTTGCCTGCGGCATGCGGCTGGCCTTTCCGGCAACGCCCTATAGCGGAACGCCGTGGGGCAGCGGTGTGGGTCTGCTGCCCTATCTGCTGGTCGTCGGTGCACCCGTCGGATCGCTGCTGCTGGGGTTGAAGCTGTTTCCGGCTGGGCGCATCCATGCGCAGCCCGCTTTTCGATTGGCGCAGGTAGGACGTTGGCGCAAGGTCGACTGCCTCAAGGCGCGGGAGATGTCCCAATTCGGCCTTTACGGCGTGATGGCGTCGTTGCTGGTTGGAATTGCCGTGAACGTGCCGGTGCGCACGCTGGAATTTCTGAGTTCCATTCCGGCATTGGGCAGTTATTCGCCGACCTGGTTCGTCAGCCTTTATTCCGTGATGCTCGCCGATGTGGTGATCCTGTCCAGCCTTTACATGTTTGCCTTCGCCATGGCGCTGCGCCTGGTGCCTCTGTTCCCGCGCTTTCTGGTCATGGTATGGGGTGTTGATCTGCTTGCCCAGTTGAGCATTGCGCATCTGGTCGCGGGGATCAATGAAGTGCCGCGGGGCGTGGACGCCGCGTTGCTGGACATGCTGACGGGCAATGTGAAGAAGGTCCTGATCAGTGCCGCGATCTGGCTGCCCTATCTGCTGTTGTCCGATCGCGTGAACCTCACCTTCCGTCATCGGGTGAGTGTCACGTAACGATATCGGCAATATTGTCCCTGAACGGGACAGATGCAAAGCTCTTTGTTTACGGACCTTTGTGCGCCGAGTCGTATCTGATTCGCGACGACCCGTGCGCTGGCGGGCGTCTCTGCTGCTCAAGTCTTCGAACTAGACTGTCCCGAATAGCCTACACCGAAGGTATTAGTCTGCCCGGTAATTCGGCTTTCCGACGGCAAATATTATACGCAAATAGGTTCGATCGGATCACGCAGATATCTTAACGTATTCCAAATAAAAAACACGATATATTCTGTTTATTGGGCGTTTTATTGTCTTTGTAAGAAATATAGAGAAATAAAAACTACAATAAATTTCATTTAAACCCGTCATTTTCCAAAAGTATATATCCAAAGATATATTCAGTGACTACTATCATTTACTTATGGTAACGAACGTAGTTGAGGCAAATGGTTAACAAAAAATTGCCGTAACAGGTTGAAAAATAGAGATATTTTTTACCATGTTGACTTGGGTCAGCATTGGTTCAATTTGAACCCAAGTTCTACGGGAACTGCCAACTGCCTGGTGACCGGAGCATACCGGCACCGGGGTCGCGAGGTGGACAGGCCCCTACCGTGGAGCGGAGCAAGGGCAACTGGGAATCGCTCCCAGTGAGTAGGGGTAAAAGATATGACCTTTTTGAAAGGCCTCTGGGCCGACGAGAGCGGCGCTTCGGCTGCTGAATATGCCTTGATCCTGGCGATCGTGGGCACCGGCATTGCGCTGGCGGCCTGGAACCTGGGCGGTGCGATCAAGAATTCGATGAATACCGCCACTAACTGCATCAAGACCGTCGGCACCAATACACAGCCGAGCTGCTAAACATTTAAAAGGGGTTACGGACATGACTTTCATCAAGAATCTTTGGGCTGACGAAAGCGGCGCTTCGGCTGCTGAATATGCGCTGATCCTGGCGATTGTCGGCACCGGCATTGCTCTCGCTGCCTGGAACCTTGGCGGCGCGATCAAGAACTCGATGAACGCCGCCACCAATTGCGTTGCCACAGTCGGCACCGGAAATGCACCGGCGGCAAACTGCTAATCACGGAAGTGGGGAAGCCGGTCAAAGACTGGCTTCCTTGTAAACTTCAATTCCGGGGGGAGTTGTCGTGGGGCAGCGCAGATCACTCATAATTCTCGGCTTTGCAATTCTTCTGGGATTGGCAGCCGTTTTCATCGCCAACAGCTATCTGACCAGCGCCGAGAAGGTGCAGCAGGCGGATGGCGGTATGGCGAAAATTGTCGTTGCAACTGTACCATTGCCCTTTGGCACGGCAGTAACTCCTGAAAAGATCCGGATGGTCGACTGGCCTGCCAGTTCCGTGCCACCCGGATCATTTCGTGACCCTATCCAACTGACATCGCTGGGCAAGGGGCGGGTGGTCATCCGGCAGATCGAACCGGGCGAACCCATATTGGCCTCCAAGCTCTCCGGCGAAGGGGGGCGAGCCACAATGTCGGCAGTCCTGGCCCCGGAAATGCGGGCCGTCGCCGTACGCGTAAGCGATGTAGCCGCCGCGGGCGGCTTTGTGCTTCCCGGCGACACCGTCGATGTGTTCGTGACGCGCACGCTTCAGGATCCCATGGGTGGTGGCAGCCAGCAGATCACGGACGTTCTGCTTCAAGGGACGCGGGTGATCGCGATTGACCAGAACGCCAATGACAGCACGAAAGACCCCGCGGTCGGCAAGACGGCCACGCTGGAGGTCAACCAGGTCGATGCGCAGAAGCTGGTTCTGGCGCAACAGGTCGGGCAACTCACGCTCGTGCTGCGCAACCTTACCGACAAACCCAATCCGGCGGTACAGACCGTCGGCATAGAGGATTTGCGCGACGGCGCCTATGTCGGCGGCTATGCTGGCCCTCGTGCCCGCGTCGCGGACCTTGCCTATCTGCCACCGCGTGTCGCATCCGGCCTCCGGCCCGCCCGGCGCGCCGTTCCCAAAAATACGAACGCCCTGCCTTCGACCGCATCGGTCGAGATCGTGCGCGGCACGACTGGCACCAGCTATGAGGTGAAGCGCTATGGTTCCCGCTAAATCCTTGCCGATGCTGGCATCCGTGCTGGCGCTGGGCGCCGGAGCGTCGATGCTGCCCATGCCTGCGCAGGCGCAGATCGCCTCGCTGGGCGTCGACAACGCCAGTCATGCCGGTCAACTCGACGTGCCGCTCAACAAGAGCCAGGTGCTGACCGTGGACCGGCCCTTTGCGAAGGCATTGGTCGGCAACGCGGAAATCGCCGATGTCCTGCCCATGACCAACCGATCGGTCTATGTGCTGGGCAAGAAGATGGGCACGACCAGCCTGACGCTCTACGACAACCGCAACATGATGATCGCGGTCGTCGATGTCGCCGTGGGGCCGGATGTCGTGACGCTGAAGCGACAATTGTCGGAACTGCTGCCCGGTCAGCCCATCGGGGCGCGGATCTCCAATGATTCAGTCGTACTGACCGGCACGGTGTCGAGTGCGGCGGCGGTCGATCGGGCGATGCAGATCGCCAAGACCTATGCTGGCGACAAGGTCGTCAACATGATGTCGGTGGGCGCGGCGCAGCAGGTGATGCTGGAAGTGCGCTTCTCCGAAATGTCGCGCGGCGCGGCCAAGCAGTTCGGCATCAACACGGCCTTCCTGTCGGACAGCGGCAAGGTGGTGGGCGGCATCGGCAATGCCGCCCAGTCTTCGGCGCTTCTGTCTGACGCCAATGGACGGCCCATCGTTGATCTGAGCAAGATACTCGACAGTTTCGGCATCGGCGCGGCGAAATATTCGATCGGCAGCCTCAACCTCACGTCCGCGCTCGACGCGCTGGAGCGCAAGGGGGTTGTGACCACGCTGGCCGAGCCGACCCTGATAGCGCTTTCGGGTGAAACCGCCTCCTTCCTGGCAGGCGGCGAGTTCCCCATACCGGTCGCGCAGAGCAACAGCGGCGGCAGCACCGGCGGCACGGGCGGCAATGCCATCACCATCGAATTCAAACCTTTCGGCGTCAGCCTGGGTTTCACGCCCACGGTGCTGGAGGACGGCATCATCAATCTGGTGGTGGAACCTGAGGTGAGTTCCATCGATCCGTCCGCATCGGTTACGGTCAACGGCCTTACCATCCCAGGGCTGCAAACGCGGCGAGCCAGCACGACGCTGGAACTGCGCGACGGGCAGTCCTTTGCCCTGGCCGGACTGTTGCGCAAGGATTTCCAGGATACGGTGCGGCAGTTCCCGATCCTGGGCTCCATCCCGATCATCGGCGCGCTGTTCCGGTCGAGCGGTTTCCAGAAGAGCGAGAGCGAACTGGTCATCATCGTGACGCCGCGTCTCGTGAAACCGATGCGCGCAGAGGATGTGCGCCTGCCCACCGATCGCGTGGCGCCGCCGCATGAACTGGACCTGTTCCTGATGGGACGGACGGACAAGGCGGTGGGCATCAACCCGCTCGATCCGAACGCGATGCCGCCCGAGGCGCCGAAAAATGCGCCCGCGCCTGCACCGGTGCCGGCGAAGGAAGCGCCCGCTTCGGGCAAGGCGCCCAGCGGCTATGAGCTGTGAGCAGGAGGCTGACGATGCGTGCACTTTACCTTGGAAGCGCCCTGCTGCTGCCGCTGTTGGCGGGCTGTACGGCGAACGACCCGACCTTCGGCGGCGCGGTGCGCAGCAATTACGCGATGCAGGTCATCAATCCCGACCCCCATTATGAAGGAACGCTGGTCGAGGGTGGTAACGGGCAGACTTCCGCGGCGGCGGTCGAACGCTATCGCACCGACAAGGTGAAACAGCCCAAGTCGATCCGTACGACCAGCGGCATTAGCGGGGGCTCCTCTGGCGGCGGCGCGAACTGATCGAGAGAGAAGGAGTGAATTCATGTCCGGCGGTGGGAAAGGCCTGTTGCAGTCGACCAGCGGCGCTGTTGCGCCGACGGTTGCACTGTCGCTTTTCGGCCTGATCGCGGCTGGCGGGATCGCTTTTGACTATGCGCGGATGGCGGGGCTGGATTCGGAGTTGCAGAACGCAGCGGATCAGGCGGCGCTGGCGGCGGCGACGCAGTTGGATGGAAAGGTCAACGCCTGCAGCCGCGCTGCCAGCGCTGCAAGCGGGTTGATCCGCAATGATGCCCGTTTCGCGAATGACGGCGGCAACCTGGCCGTGACGATCCAGAATGAGTCAAGTTGCGATCGCACTGGTTTCATCAAATTCTACAAGAACAAGGACCGCAGTGACACGGGGACGCTGACCGACGCGGATGCCAACTTCGTTGAGGTTACGGTCAATTCCCGTACTGCCCGCTTCGCCTTGACGCCGATCGTATCGGTTCTGTCGTCGGGCGCATTGTCGGCGAAGGCGTATGCAGGGGTCGGATCGGCGATCTGCAAAGTGCCGCCCGTCATGATCTGCAACCCGGACGAGCCGAGCGACAACAGCGATGAGAATTATGCTTTCAATCCAACGAGAGGCGTTGGTCTGAAGCTTATCACTGGCAATGCGGATGCGCCGGGAAATTTTGGTTGGCTGGAGGCGACGTTCGCAAATGGCGCCAATGGTCTGGGCGCTGCGCTCGGCTATGACACCGTTCAGGCGGATTGCCAGCAGACCGATGGCGTCACCACGAAGACGGGCATGAGCACTTCGGTACTGGATTCGCTTAATACCCGCTTCGATGTCTATGCGAACGGCAATACCTGCCCGTCCCAATATGGCGGAATCTGCTCCCCGTCCAGCAATACGCGCAAGGACCTGGTGTGCACTTCGACCAATGGAACCACCTGCAACAGCAGCAACGGTTTCGGCGTTTCAAGCAATCCCTATCGACCGACAACCGTGGCCCCTTTGCCGACGGCGGGTGGCGCAACCGATCCGGACATAATGGGCTATCCTCGCGATCTTTGCCATGCGGTGCAGGCAAGTGCGCAGACATGCGGCACTGTTGGCAGCGGGACCTGGGATCGCGACGCCTATTTTCGCGTCAACTATGGTTGGGACACTCAAGCCGCTTGGATGACGGGAACGGGACTTGGCTCCACCGCCACTCGGTATGAAGTCTATAATTGGGAGGTGGCGCACCCCTCAGTGGTCGTTGCTTCTGCGTCTCGCGGCATTGGCGTTCCCCAGACGTTGTCCGGCAATAATAGAGGGTTCGGTTCTCCCGCCAACGGCGTAGCGGGCATAACGCCCAGTTCGGCCGGTGTGGATAGGCGGCGCATTTCCGTCGCAGTCCTCAATTGCCGGGCGCTGACGCTGCATGGGAAGACTTCGGGCATAGATCCCGCAAAATGGCTCGACGTGTTCCTGGTGGAACCGTCGATCGATCGCGGGAACGGCGCCAACCAATATACCGACAAGAAGGAGGTGTATGTCGAAGTCATTGGAGAGACAGGCAGTGGCGTGAACGGAGCCAGCAATCCTCAAGTCATCCAGCGCTCTGTTCCTTATTTGATAGAGTGACGATGCGACGCTTTCTTGCCTCTCTGCTGATATGCCAGCGCGGCGCCGCAGCCGCGGAAATGGCGTTGGTGACGCCGCTGCTCATCGTCCTGATGTTCGGTTCGTTCGAGCTGGGGAATTATTTCCTGAGCGAACATGTGGTGGCCAAGGCTGTGCGTGACGGTGCCCGCTACGCTTCACGGCGATCCTTCACTGACTTTACATGTCCCAATACAGTGGCGTCCGACGTTGTCGACAAAACCCGCAACATCACGCGTACCGGACAGATCGCTAGTGGCGGCTCCGCCCGTTTGGTCGGCTGGACGACGCCGACGACCGTATCTGTAACCGTCAGTTGCACGGCGATTACGGGGGGCAATTATTCCGGGATTTACAAGGGCATGTCCAACGTGCCCAAGGTCAAGGTTTCGGCCACGGTCCCCTATAGCTCGCTGTTCAACAATCTTGGTTTCACCAGCAGTACGCTCAATCTCGTTTCCGAATCCGAAGCTACGGTGCAAGGCATATGATGCGCCGGCTCGCCCCTCTGCTCGTTGATCGCCGCGCCTCGTCGGCGGCGGAGTTTGCGATGGTCTTGCCGCTGCTGCTCATCCTGCTCCTGGGCGTCATCGACGTCGGACGGCTCATGTGGACCTGGAATCGCGCGGAAAAGGCGACGCAGATGGGGGTGCGCTATGCAGTCGCTACGGACATGGTTCCTAACGGCCTTGCCGCATATAGTTTTGTGGTGAGCGGTGGACTTACGCAGGGCGATGCCATCCCGCAGTCAGCGTTTGGGGGCGCATCCTGTCTGGTCAACGCCGGTGCAGTGAGCTGCTCTTGCAAGAGCGGTGGGACCTGCCCCAGCCCGCTGGTCAGCAACAGCGCGAACGCCCTCACGGCATTCAACAATATCGTCAACCGGATGCAATTGTTCATGCCGGAAATCGCTTCGGGCAACGTTACAGTCGACTACGACTATTCCGGTCTCGGTTATGCGGGCGACCCTAATGGATCGGATGTCTCGCCGCTGGTAAGGGTTTCACTGAAACAACTGACCTTTCGGCCGCTCCTTTTCAGATTTTTTGCAGGCACCATCACTCTACCCAGCTTCAGCGCCGCTCTGACCATGGAAGACGGCCAGGGCACGGCATCAAATTGAGGGACAAGATAGTGGGCATCGTGACAAACACAGCGGAACCCGCCGAGAACTGGACCCTCAATATCGGGGATGAGGGGCTTCATCTCATCCTGTCGGAGCAGGAGGTCCAGGCGTCCGACATATTGGGCGATCAACTGGTGGGCCAGTCGCTCGCCCTGTCCATGCTCGACGCCAACGAGGCCGTGCCCGCGCAACTGGTGGCCGAAGCCAAGGCAATCATCATCGAGGTTCAGCCCGACGATGAAGCATCCATGATCAGGCTCGCGGGGCTGCGGGCAGCCAATCCCAGGCTGATGCTGGTGGCGGCCGTGCGCGGTGCGCAGATCGCCGTGGTGCGCGCCTTGTTGCGCAGCGGGATCAACGACGTCATCGAACTGCCCCTGCGCGCCCATGACCTGACGGCGATATTGGACGATCTGCGCAGCCGCATCGCGGCCAGTCGGCAGGATGAAGTAAAGACCGGCCAGCTCGTGTCGATCATCAAGAGTGTGGGCGGCGTCGGCGCAACGACCATCGCGACGCAGGCGGCCAGCCTGCACGCGCGTTCGGCCAAGGCGAAAGGCGGCGAAGTCTGCCTGTTCGATTTCGATGTCCAGTTCGGCAATGCGGGCACCTTCCTGGGGATTTCCTCGACGCTGACATTGGCGGACCTCCTCAACGCGGGCAGCCGCGTCGACAATGAACTGTTGCGGAGTGTCACGGTAGAAACCGCAACCGGCCTGAGAGTGGTGACTGCCCCGACCGAGATCATGCCGATCGAAGCTGTGAATGCCGATCAGGTCTTCCGCATCGTCGAACTTGCACAACGGCAGTTCGATACGGTCTATCTTGACCTGCCGGGCAACTGGACAAACTGGTCAATGTCGCTTGTGGCGCGTTCGCAGGTCGTTTTCCTGGTGTGCGAACTCACCATCGCCAGCCTGCGGCAGGCGCGGCGCCAGATTTCGCTGTTGCGCGATCAGGACATCGATCCCGCCCGCATCCATGTCATCGCCAATCGCGTGGAAAAGAAATTCTTCCGCGCCATCGGTCTGGAGGACGCGGCGGCGGCGCTGGACCATCCGGTGAAGCTCAGCATCGCCAACGACTTTCCGCTGGTCAGCTCTGCGCTTGATCAGGGCGTGCTGATCCAGGAACTGAAGGCGCGCAGCCGTATCTGCAAGGATATGCAGGACATTGTCCATTGCTGCGTCCAGGCCGCTGAGGCCGAACGTCAGACGGAGAAGGGCTGATGTGGCAGATTCGAAAGAGCGAACGTGGCGATCCCCGCGATGAGGTCGGGCCGACCGAGATGGAGGCCTCGCATCTGGAGGAGGACCGGCACACCGAACTCAAGGTGGCGCTGCATCACAAGCTGATTGACCTCATCAATCTTTCCGCTCTGGACAACATGTCGCGGGCACAGGTGGAAGCCGAAGTGGGCGAGATCGTCCATGAGCAACTCGCGCTTCAGAAACATGCGCTTAACCTGGAGGAGCGCCGCCGCCTGGTCTCCGACATTCTGGACGAACTGCTGGGCCTGGGGCCGCTCGAGCCGCTGCTGAAGGACCACAGCATCACCGACATATTGGTGAATGGCCATAAGGTCGTCTTCGTGGAGCGAAACGGCCGACTGGTCGAAACGCCCACCCGGTTCAAGGATGAGAAGCATCTTCTGCGTATCATCCAGAAGATCGTGGCGGCGGTTGGTCGACGGATCGACGAGTCATCGCCCTTTGTCGATGCCCGCCTGGCCGATGGCTCCCGCGTCAACGCGGTGGTTCCACCGCTGGCCATCGACGGATCGCTGCTTTCCATCCGCAAATTCGCCAAGGTGCCGATCAGCATGGCGCGCCTGACCGAATTGGGCAGCGTGCCGGCGCCCATGGCGCAGGTCCTGTCGGCGGTGGTGGAGGCGCGGCGCAATGTGCTGATTTCCGGTGGTACTGGTTCAGGCAAGACGACGCTGCTCAACGCGATGTCCGCCGCTATCGACGAGCATGAGCGCATCGTCACCATCGAGGATTCGGCCGAACTGCAGTTGCAGCAGCGCCATGTCGCGCGGCTGGAGACCCGTCCCGCCAATATCGAGGGCAAGGGAGAAGTCACCCAGCGCGATCTGGTGAAGAATGCCCTGCGCATGCGTCCCGACCGCATCATCGTGGGCGAAGTCCGAGCAGGTGAGGCGTTCGATATGCTTCAGGCGATGAATACGGGTCATGACGGGTCGATGACGACAGTGCACGCCAACACGCCGCGCGACGCGCTCTCCCGTGTCGAGCAGATGATCGGCATGAGCGGCATCGACATTTCGCCGCGCTCCGCCCGCGCGCAGATCGCGTCTGCATTGAACGTGATCGTGCAGGTGGGGCGGCTGGCCGACGGGCGTCGCCGTCTGCTCAGCCTTTCGGAAATCACCGGCATGGAGGGGGAAGTCATCACCATGCAGGAAATCTTCCGCTTCAAGATGACCGGCCGCGATGAGAACAACATGGTGCGCGGTCATTTCGAAGCAACGGGCATTCGACCCAAATTCATGAGCGAACTGGCCGATCGGGGCATCGCGCTTCCGGCGGAACTGTTCCGGCCCGATGCGGTGATCCACTGATGACACCGCTCTATATCCGCGCCTTCGTCCTCGTCCTGCTGTTCGCGGCGGTGATCCTGACGATAGAAGGCATTGCAGGTTGGATGCGCGCTCGCGCGACCACGGATCGCGTGGTCAACCGGCGGTTGAAGATGATCGCGGCCGGTTTCGAACGCAGCACGGTACTCTCCAAATTGCGGCGCAGCGATGAGGCGGTGAGTTTCGACCGCAGCTCCCTTTTCGGCCGTGCTGGATTGGGGGTCATGCGGGTATTGCATGGCGCCGGACTGACCTTTCCGGCGCGTACCGTGCTGACCCTGATGCTGATTGCTGCGGGCGTGCTGTTCCTGCTGGTGATGATCGGCGGAATGGTCGCCGGTTATGCGCTGACGGCGGGCATGTTCGTGATGGCCCTGGCCTTCGCGGGTGCGCTGGGCATCGCATTGCCGATGATGGTGTTGACCCGCCTTGCCCAGCGGCGGCGCAAGAAGATGGAGGAGCAGTTCCCGGTGGCGCTGGATACCTTCGTCCGCGGTCTCCGTGCCGGGCATCCGATCGCCGCTGCGCTCGACCTGCTGACCAAGGAGATGCGCGATCCGATCGGCAGCGAATTCGGTATCGTGGTGGACGAAGTCACCTATGGCGCCGACCTGCGCGATGCGTTGCAGCGCATGGCGGAGCGCTGGGATATGAACGAGATGCACATGTTCGTCATTTCCCTGTCGGTGCAGAGCGAGACGGGTGGCAATCTTGCCGAGATCCTCGAAAATCTTTCGACCGTGATCCGGGAGCGGGCCAGCCTGTTCATGAAGGTTCGGGCGCTCAGTTCGGAAGGTCGAATGACTGCGGTGATGCTGACCGCTTTGCCGATCCTGACCTTTTGTGGCTTGTTCCTGGTCAATCCGGCCTTTTATCTGGACGTTGCCCAGGACAACATGTTCATCATCGGTTTTACCGGCTTGATCCTGCTCTACATCATCGGCTTCGTCACGATACGCCGCATGGTCGATCTAAAGGTGTGATGCGATGCTGAATCCCGCATTCCTGACCCAGTTGCGGCCGTTCATTCTCGGCCTTCTGTTCATCGCCATCGTTGCATTGGTGTTCGGCCTGTCGGAACTGGTGATGCGCAACGCGCGGGTGCGCAGTCGGCTGGACGTGGTAGGTGAAGGCAGCTCATCCCAATCCGGCAGTCAGACGCTGCGTGGTGATCGCAACAACAGCGAATGGAAGAAGCTGATCGACCGCATCGAGAAAATGGGCATCTCGCTGGTCGACACGAACAATGTGACTCTGCGCCGGCGGCTGATCGCGGCCGGCTATATGTCGCCGGATGCACCCAAGCTCTTCACCTTTTTCCGTCTCGTGCTGACATTCACCTTGCCTGCGATATTCGTGCTGACATCGCTCGGCAATCCGGAACCGCCTACTCCGCTGACGCTCTATATGGTGGCGTCGATATTGGCGGTACTCGGGCTCTACATGCCCAACCTCTATATTTCGGCAAAGGCTTCGCGGCGTCAGGAGGCGATCATACACGGCTTTCCCGATGCCCTGGACCTGATGCTGGTCTGCGTCGAGGCGGGGCTTGGACTGGAGGCGGCCATGGATCGCGTGGGCCGGGAACTGGCGGTATCGCATCCGCTGGTATCGGCTGCGCTCGGCAAGGTCGTTCTGGAACTGCGCGCGGGGCGTAGTCGGCAGGACGCCTTGCGGCGCATGGCGGATGATGTCGATGTGGACGAGATCCGCTCCTTTGCGACGCTGTTGATCCAGTCCGATCAACTGGGGTCGAGCATTGGACAGACCTTGCGCGTCTATGCGGCGGAGATGCGCGAGAAGCGGCGGATGCGCGCCGAGGAAAAGGCGCATCGCCTGCCGGTTCTGCTGTCGGTGCCGCTGGTCGCCTGCATGCTGCCGGTGATGATTGGCGTGCTGATGTTGCCGGCGGTGGTTCGCGTGGCGCGCGACATCCTGCCAGTCATGACTCGTTAGAAAGAGGGAGGGGGGACCATGAACAAAGCTATAGTGGCAGTCGCTCTCATCATTGCGACAGCGGCGTGCAGCGGGCCGCAAAAGGGCGTCCTTTCGATCAGGCCCGTCAACCAGCAAGCCTCCGGACCAGCGCAGGATGCGCTGGTCCGGGGTGACGTGCTGTTTTCGCGCGGAGAGTATGCGTTGGCGCTGGATGCGTTCCGCCGCGCTGTGCGCAGCGATCCGACCGATGCGCATGGGCTGAACGGGGTCGCGATCAGCTATGCGGCCATGGGACGGCATGATCTGGCGCGGGAGTTTTTCGAACTGGCGCTGTCGCGTGCGCCGGAAGATCAGCGCATTGCCCGCAATTTCGCGCGGAGTCTGTCGGCGCAGGGCTTCAACAGCGAAGCTGACGCTTTGCTCGCCCAGGCAGGCGCAGCGCCAAAGGGCGCGACCGTCGTCGCTCGTTCGACCCTGGCGCAACTGGCGTCGGCGGTTCCGGTCGGCTCTCCGGTACGAACGGCAAGCGTCGAGCTGGAACGCATGTCTCTGGGAGAAGTGCGGTTGCGGACGATGGATGCGGCCGCGACGGAACGTACAAACCCGCAACTGACGACCCGGATCGTCACGGTGGCGGAAAGCCAGGCGCGGTCTGAACTGACGGCTCCGATCATCACCGTCGGCAGGCCGGATGCGGCGTCTTTGCCGAAGTTTGCCGCAGGCGAGGACGTCAGGCCGGCTTATGACGGACTGTTTGAACGGCTGTGGAAGTCGATGGCGCAGCCCGATCGGAAAGGCCGGCGGGGATGATCCTGGCGCTGCTTCTGGCGGCCGCGACGCCGGTCGCCGGGGCGGCGCCTGCGCCGCTCGATTATGCTCGGCTGGTGGATGAGGCGATTGACGGTGGCCGCATCATCCAGGCGGATGCGATGTTGGGCCAGTGGCGGGTCGCCGCGCAACCGGCCGCGCTGCAGGCGATAGAGATCGCCGATGCGCGCATGGCGCTCGAAAAACGGCGTGACGAGGAGGCGCTGGCCCGTTTCTCCTCGCTGGAGCGGGGCGGTCTCAATGACTGCCGCGTCGGTGAGGGAAAAGGGATCGCTTTGCTGCGGCTGGGCCGGGCACAGGAGGCGCTGGAGTCGTTGCGGCGGGCCGTGGCGGATTGCGAGGGACGCTGGCGTTCCTGGAATGCGCTGGCCGTTGCTTATGACGAGGCCCAATCCTGGGCGCTGAGCAATGCCGCTTATGAGCGGGCGTATCAATTGACGGACAAGCCGTCCCAGGTTCTCAACAATTACGGATTGTCGCTGCTCAAGCAGGGGAAGGCAGCGAAGGCCGCGGTGATATTCGACAAGGCGCGCGAAACCGCGCCGGACGATGTACGGATCATCGCCAATGGCGACACCGCCTATGTCATGGCGGGCCGCGATATCAGCCGCCGGCCCGGCGACACAGCCGATGAATGGGCGCGCCGGCTCAGCAACGCCGGACAGGTTGCGATGCGAATGGGCGACCTGCCCAAGGCGCAGGCCTATCTAAGCCGGGCGATGACCGAAGGCGACAGCTTCGTGCCGGATGCCGCTGCGGCTTTGGACGGCATGAAAACTGCGGGGAAATGATGAAGGATCTGGTTCTGCTTGCCCTTTCACTCCTGCTCATCGCGGCGGCGGTGGAGGACATGGCCCGATTGCGCATATCCAATGTCTTTCCCCTGCTGGTTGTCGGGCTCTATGCGGTCTGGGTCGCCACGGTCGGCTGGGAAAATGACATATGGCGTAACGGCACCGTTTTCCTGGGGATGTTCGCGGTCGGCTGCGGCCTGTTCGCCATGCGCGCGATGGGCGGTGGCGATGTCAAGCTGATGGCAGCATGCGCGCTGTGGTTTGACTGGACGGGCGTGATACCGTGGCTGATCTATGTCACCATAGGCGGCGGCTTGCTGGCGTTGGTGCTCATGGCCGGACGGCGGCTGGTGCCGCAGAGAGTACGGGAAGGCTCCCCCATTGCCTTGTTCGACAAGAAGGGACCGATACCCTATGGCGTAGCGATTGCCCTGGGCACGATCATGGCCCTTTACATGGCCGGCCCCAATCCCAGCGGCGCGGCACGCCTGCCCGATTTTGTTCGCGGGCTCAGCTAGAGTATTTTTGTTTTAGTCGAAGGCATATCCTGAGTTTTCGATGTAGTTGCGGCATTCTGTAGGGCTGAAGGCGGGGAGCAAACGACCGATGGTATCCCACAGGGCGTCGCGGGTGCGAGCCGCCGCCTTTCGCAGAAGCGCCTTGAGTTTGGCGAACAATTGCTCAATCGGGTTCAGGTCCGGACTGTAGGGCGGAAGGTACAGGATGCTGGCGCCAACGGCGGTGAGGGCCTCACGAATGCCGGCGACCTTATGAGCCGGCAGGTTGTCGAGGACGACCACGTCGCCCGGCGACAGCGTCGGTGCCAGAAACTGTTCGACATAGGCGCGGAAGGTTTCGCCTGTCATGGGGCCATCGAGGACCATCGGAGCGATGATTCCGGTCGAACGCAGGCCCGCGATGAATGTCGTCGTTCGCCAATGACCGAATGGGGCAGCGTCGATCAGGCGCTCGCCCTTGGGACTCCAGCCATAGCGTCGAGCCATATTGGTGGTCGCGCCGGTTTCATCCAGGAACACAAGCGCGGCTGGGTCCATGAAGCGCTGCCACACCCGCCAGCGCTGACGATGATCGGCAACGTCAGGCCGATCCTGCTCGGCGGCCCTCAGCGACTTTTTTTATGGGACAGGCCAAACCGCTTGAGGGTTGACCAGATCGTCGAGAGCGAACCCGGCTGGATACCTCGTTCGACCAGTTCCGCCCTGATCTCGGCCAGCGTGATACCCTTCCGGGTGGACATCGGTTCACGCAACAAGGCCTCATGATCCGCCAGAAGCGGCCGACGATAACCGCCGATCCGGGCAGGCTCTGTACTACCGGTCTCCCGTGCTCGGCGCACGATGCTCACCGCCGCTGCCGGGCTCACCTGAAACCGGGCCGCTGCCGCGCGGGCAGAACTGCCTTCGCTACAGCCGCGACAAGCCGTTTGCGCAAATCCTGGGATAAGGGTGCCGTCATCTCAGCCTCGCCGATTAACCGACACCTTCGAATCAGAACATATGACTCGGCGCAACCCGAAAATGCTCTAAAGTATTTTCAAGTCGACCGTTTACGGTCAACGGCTCGGAAAATGCGGCATTAAAAGACAATGGCGATTTTCACGCGATCGCAACCTGTTGCTGGTTAAGAAAATCGCTGAAAACAAGGAAGCATCGAGCAGAAAGGTAGGGATCGGATTACGCTTCAAATGATGTGAGAACAACGATTTGAAGTGCGCGATCTGCGTCCTCTAATGCTCCATGCCGACGGCGGGTATTTCGCTGTCCATCGACATCATCATGATGATCAGTTCCGATCGCGACTTGATGTTCAATTTCTGGAAGATGCTGTGCAGGTGGACCTTCACTGTCCCCTCGGTCAAACCGCACCGGTTCGCTATTTCGCGGTTGCGCAGGCCTGCGCGGATCAGGCCGGCGATCTCCAGTTCCCGGTCGGTCAGGACGGCAAGCACATTGGCTTCGCTGGCGGGAGCGGAAATGCTGTGCACCAGCGCCTGTTCCATGACGAAGGGTGCGATGCTCTTGTTGCCGCTCAGGACCTGCTGGATGCAGCCTAGCAGATCATTGGGGTCACTGTCCTTCAGCACCACCCCGTCAACGCCCAGCTTGATCGCTTCCAGCGTCTGTTCCGGGCGGATATGCACGGTCATGAAGATGACCGGTACGGTGCTGCCGCTATTCCGGATGGCAGAAAGGATCGCAAGGCCGCCGCCGCTCTTCATGCTGACGTCGAGGATGAGCAGGTCGGGCTCGCCCGCCTGCATCCGTTCCAGCGCTTCTTCGACCGACCGGGCGCAGAACAATATGTCATGGCCGTGGGAGCTCAGGAACTGGGCCATGCCATCCAGGAAGATCGGATGATCGTCGACTATCGCTATCTGGGCCATCATATCGGAGACCTTGGTAAGGAGGAGGGTAATCTGATCGAGATCAGCGAATTCATACTCAGATTATGAAAATATGCTGTTCCGCCGATCTTGCCCAGTCGCTTCATGATGGACTGCGACTGGAGTTCGAAATCGCCGGTATAGTTTTCGCGGGCGACCGCCTGCGGCCCGGGATTGTCTTTCAATGCAATCAATATCTCATCCTCGACCTGTGCGATCGATACGGTGATGTGGCGCGCATTTGCGTGCTTGACGGCATTGGCCGCGGCCTCGCGGATCAGATATTCGACTTCCGCCGCCGTTTCGGCGGATACGGTCATCGAACGTTCGGCCAGGTTCAGGCGGCAATCTATCGCCCATTGCAGGGCGATGAAGCGGCAGCAGCGTTCGACCTCCCGGCCAAGGTCGACATCCGTCTCAGCCGCAACCGGACTTTGCTGGCTTAGCAACCGACGCAGATGCGCCTGTTCGGCCGTCACCAGTTCCTCCATCGACCTGAGTTCCGTCAACTGGTCAGGAACGGCGGCGTTGGAGAGGCCATGGATAGTGGTCGCCAGCCGGACGCGAAGCGCGGCCAATGTCTGCAGCACGCTGTCGTGAAGATCGCGGCTCAGCGCCTGGCGCGCTTCGGCAAAGGTGCGCTGGCGCCAGGCGAGGAAGAAGAAATGGCGCTCCAGGAAAAGGTCGATCCCCTCCTGTATGCGAAGGCAACGCAACAGCACGGCGGGCGACCAGCCATGGCTGGTCCCGATGAACAGCCTGCCGCGCAGTTCGCCCGCCTGGATATGAATGCTCGCGCCCTGACCTGCGCCGAAGACGTCGGATATGCTGTCGACCAGATCCGGTGCCCGCTCGTTCCGCAATATGCCGAGGCGGCTGCGCAGCAACAGCCGTGGCGACTGGGTGGAATAGAGGAAGGGCGCTTCCCGCGGGGTGACATTCGACAGCCCGTCAATCTGCTTCTGTGGCAGAATGAGATGCCGCACGCCGTCGCCGTCGTACAGTTCGCAGTGGACGGTGGTATCGTCCATCATCTCCCAAACGAACGCGCAATAGCGGGAGTTCATCAACTGGGAGACCTGCTCCACCAGAAATTGCGCCAGCGACTTCTGGAAGGACAGACCGACGCCTTGCAGCCTTTCCGACCAGCTTATCAGTCGCCGTTCCAATATGTTCATGCTCAACATGGATGCCGCGATGACGCAGCCGATGACGATGGTCAGGCTGTCGATCGCGCGGTCCACTGCGGCCACGTGGCGGGCCGAAGCCCAGCTTTCATAATATCCCCGCGCGATGAAAGCGAAGATCAGGCATATCCCCAGGATGAGGACCGCCCCGCGACCGAAACGGTCGGATGCTGACCAGGCGACGAAGAACAGGCAACCCAGCGCCGCGATCTGCAAGGGTTCGCACAGCACGATGACCGTCAGGAAGGCGATAAGGTCGAATATCAGGAAAATGGGACGCAGCAGCAGGCCCAGAGGCGGCGTCAGCGAATTTTGCGCGATGCTGATCGCCGTCCATGTCCACACGGCAGCCTTCAGCAGCAAGGCCGTGTGGGCGAAATCCGGCTCGTTGCTGAACATCGCTTCGATCTGCCACGTCGCCGCAGCCGAAAAGGCGACGCGGGATATGGCAAAACCCAGCGTCGGCGAACGTCCCAGCCAAAGCACCAAGCGGTCCATCGCGGAAGATGATGCCAAGGGCATGTGATACATGGTGAAATTTGTCCCCCGACAAGTCCCCGCATGATTGTGCGCATGGCCTGATGGAAAAGCAACCTATATCAAAAGGCGGCCTTGCCCTGGGCGGCGATTTCTGCGCGATTCTGGGACAGTCGAGCTGAAGAGGAGATGGATGGCGCGGGGGGCTGCGGGCCGATATGAAGGGATATGGCAACGCTGATCACTCCGGCCCTGATGTGCGCGTTGCGGCCCCATGGCGAACATGGGGCGGTCGCGCGTCTTCTGACGCCCGATCATGGCCTGCTTGCAGGCTACGTCCGAGGCGGACGGTCGCGCCAGCTCCGCCCCGTCCTGCTTCCCGGCAATGCCGTCAAGGCCGAGTTCCGCGCCCGGACCGAGGAGCAATTGGCCGGACTGACAGTCGAACTGGACCATAGCCGCGCTCCCCTTCTGGCGGAGCCCTTGCCTGCGGCAGCGATCGACTGGGTCTGCGCGCTCACGGCCGTGGCCTTGCCCGAGGGGACGCCCTATCCAGCGCTTTATGCGGCGCTGGACGGCGTGCTGGGCGCTGTGGAGGCCGCGCCCGCCGCGCGGGGCTGGGCAGTGGCGCTGGTCCGCTATGAATTGCTGTTGCTGGCGGAACTGGGCTTCGGGCTGGATCTAACCCGGTGCGCTGCGACCGGCGGGAACGACGACCTCGCCTATGTCAGTCCTCGCAGTGCGGCGGGAGTCAGCCGCGCGGGCGCTGCGGGCTATGAGGACCGGCTGTTGCCTCTGCCCGCTTTTCTGCTGGAGGGTGGAGCAGGGGATTGGCCCGCCATATTGGACGGGCTGCGGTTGACGGGCTTCTTCCTCGAACGATCGGTGCTGACCGATTGGCGGACCGATGTGCTGGCCGCGCGGGAGCGTCTGGTGGAGCGGCTCAAAAGAGCTGTTGCCTGAATTTGCCTGTTTCACGTTTCTGCCTTTGCGGGAGCGGGCGCTTTCTCCTTCGCCTAAACGCTTGCGCTGGCCGCACGCGCTTCATAAGGGGCAGCCACGCGTTTGAAGGAGTTGCCCCATGTTGATCGCCCTGTTCCCCGGAGACGGTATCGGTCCCGAGATCGTCGCGCAGGCACGGCGCGTGCTCGATGCGCTGGCGATCGATGGCATCATTTATGAGGAAGGGCTGGTCGGCGGCGCGGCCTACAAGGCCGTTGGCCATCCGCTGCCGCCCGAAACGCTGGACCTTGCCAGGCGTGCCAGCGCGATCCTCTTCGGCGCCGTGGGCGATCCGGATTGCGACTCACTGGAACGCCATCTCCGCCCTGAACAGGCGATTCTGGGCCTGCGCAAGGAACTCGGTCTCTTCTCCAACCTGCGCCCGGCAAAGGTCTTTCCCGAGCTGGCTGACGCCTCCGCCCTCAAGCAGGAGGTGGCGAGCGCCATCGACCTGCTGATCGTGCGCGAGACCAATGGCGACGTCTATTTCGGCGAAAAGGGCATGCGCAAGACGCCGGAGGGGCTGCGCGAAGGCTATGACATCATGTCCTATAATGAGGAGCAGGTGCGCAAGATCGCGCATCAGGGGTTCAAGGCAGCGCGCGCGCGCCGGGGTAAGCTCTGCTCGGTGGACAAGGCCAATGTGCTGGAGACGAGCCAGCTTTGGCGCGACGTGGTGATAGAGGTGTCGGCGGACTATCCCGACGTCGCGCTCAGCCACATGTATGTCGACAATGCCGCGATGCAGCTTGTGCGCAATCCTGGGCAGTTCGATGTCATCGTCACCGGCAATATGTTCGGCGACATCCTTTCGGATCAGGCGAGCATGTGCGTGGGATCCATCGGCATGCTGGCTTCGGCCACGCTCAACGACAGTAATCAGGGACTGTATGAGCCGATCCACGGCTCCGCGCCCGACATTGCCGGACAGGGCAAGGCCAATCCGCTGGCAACGGTCCTGTCCGCAGGCATGATGCTGCGCTACTCGCTCGGCATGCCGGAGCAGGCCGACCGGATCGACGCCGCCGTGGCGAAGGCGCTTGCCGATGGCGCGCGCAGTTTCGATCTGGGCGGCACGATGAATACGGTTGAAATGGGCGATGCCGTGCTGGCGGCTCTGGTCTGAAATTTCGGGATCCGAGGATAAGGAAATGAAGCGCAAGAGCGGGCAGAATCCCGAAATCACCCGGACCTGGCGTCCCGCGACCCTTGCTGTGCGGGGCGGCAGCGCCCGGACCGAATATGGCGAGACGTCCGAGGCGCTGTTCCTGACCAGCGGATACAGCTACGACCGGGCTGAGGACGCCGCGGCGCGCTTTGCCGGCGAGCAGCAGGGCATGACCTATTCGCGCCTTCAGAACCCCACGGTCGAGATGCTGGAAAAGCGCATCGCCCTGCTGGAAGGGGCCGAAGCCTGCCGCGCGACCGCAACGGGGATGGCGGCGATGACGGCTGCCTTGCTGTGCCAGCTTTCCGCGGGTGATCATGTGGTAGCGGGCAAGGCGCTGTTCGGGTCCTGCCGCTGGTTGACCGACACGCTGCTGCCCAAATTCGGTATCGAGACGACCACGGTCGATGCGACCGACAATGCTGCCTGGGAAGCTGCCGTTCGGCCAAATACGAAGGTGTTTTTCTTTGAGACGCCTGCCAATCCGACGATGGACGTGGTGGACCTTGCCGCCATCTGCGGCATCGCCAGGGCCCATGGCATCACCAGCGTTGTCGACAATGCCTTCGCTACGCCCGCGCTCCAGCGTCCGATGGAATATGGCGCGGACGTGGTGGCCTATAGCGCGACCAAGATGATGGATGGGCAAGGCCGCGTCCTCGCGGGCGCGATCTGCGGCACGGAAGATTTCATCATCAACACGCTGCTGCCCTTTCACCGCAACACCGGGCCGACGCTCAGTGCGTTCAACGCCTGGGTGGTGCTGAAGGGGCTGGAGACGCTCGACCTGCGCATCCGCCGACAGAGCGAAAATGCATTGAAGGTCGCGAAATTCCTGGAAGGCCGGGTGGCTCGGGTGCTCTATCCGGGTCTGGAAAGCCATCCCCAGCACGCGCTCGCCATGAAGCAGATGGCGATGGCCGGGCCCATCTTCTCGCTCTATGTCGGCGGCGGCCGGGCCGAAGCGCATGGTCTGCTCAACGGTCTCGAACTGGTCGACATCAGCAACAATATCGGCGACGCCCGCTCACTGATGACGCACCCCGCATCCACCACGCACTACGGCATGGCGGAAGCGGCGCGGCTGGAGGTCGGCATCACCGAGGACATGTTGCGCCTCAACGTCGGGCTGGAGGATCCGGAGGATGTCATCGAGGATCTGGATCGCGCGCTGAAGTCGATAGGGCGTTGACGGGACAGGGGTGAAAGGCGCATTTCTTAACCCGTGAACGCACTTTTTCCCTTCCACGCGACAACGCGCGACATCAACGTGCACGTCGCGGTCACATTCCTGCCCGAACAGTCGGAGCCGGACCGGGGCCGATGGTTCTGGGCCTATCATATCCGTATCGAGAATGACGGGGACCAGCCGGTGCAACTGCTGACGCGTCATTGGATCATTACCGATGGGCGCGGCACGCAGCATCGTGTCGATGGAGACGGTGTCGTGGGGGAACAGCCAGTGGTGCAGCCAGGCAAGAGCTATGACTATGTATCAGGCTGCCCGCTCAATACGCCGACGGGATCGATGAAGGGGCATTATCACATGATCGGCGCCAGCGGCGAGACGTTCGACATCGCCATCCCGCATTTCGCGCTGATCGCGCCGGCGGTGGCCGAATGAAGCGTACCCATTTGCCGCTCAACGGCCTGCGCGTGCTGGATGCCGCGGCGCGGCACCTGTCCTTTACGCGCGCCGCGGATGAACTGGCCGTGACGCCAGCTGCCGTGGGGCAGCAGATTCGCGCGCTGGAGGATCTGTTGGGCGTCGTCCTGTTTCGCCGGACTCCCAAGGGGCTGGAACTGACGCCTGAGACCGAAGCGGGCCTCGCTGCCCTGCGTGCCGGTTTCCTGGAGTTCGAGGAAGCGGTGCGCGCCATGCAGGCGGGTCAGTCCAGCAGTTCGCTCACCATAGCGGCGCCGCGAGACATCACGGCCAAATGGCTCCAGCCCCGTCTGGCGGGCTATGCGGCCAGCCAGCCGGACCTCAAGTTCGCGCTAGTCGCGGCTGACGAGGCGCTGGACTTCACCGAAGCCAATCTCGACCTCGCCTTGCGTCTGGCCGAGGGGCCGGGCGAGAATGAGGGCGTGAAGCTGGGCGAGGCGGCCTTTGTAACCGTGGAAGCGGTCAAGGACGGTTCCGATCATCGCATCGAATGGCCCGGTTGTCCCAAGGAGGATGTGCCATCAACGATCCGCGTCGCCGATGCGGGGCTGGCGATCGAAGCGGCCGCCAACGGATTCGGCCATGCCTGCGTGCCCTTCCTGCTGGCCCAGGCGGATATCGCGGCTGGGCGCGTGCGGCAGGTGGGCGACGCTGCGCCTTCGATACTGGCCTATTGGCTGATCGCGCCCCTGCCGCAATGGCGGCAAAAGAAGGTCAGGGCTTTGGTCGAGGCGCTGACAGCGTAAAAGTCCGCGCTTGCACTTTCTTAAGCCTGTTGGACATAGCATCCATCAGCCGAAAGATTGCGAAGGGAGAGTGGCTTGGGCGTCGGCAAAAGGGTCTGGATGGTGCGAGGCGCCCTGCTGCTGTGCATTGCTTCGCCCGCGCACGCGCAAGCGCCTTATGTCCCGGACGTGACCGAAGCGCGGGAAAAGGAATGGCGCAAGCTGGTGGCGGCGTCCCAGGCTGCCTATGCGTCGGGCAAGGCGACCGATGGCATCGATCCCGCACGGAAAGGCCTGGCGCTGGCCGATGAACTATTCGGCCCGGATGATCCCCGCTCGCTGATTTCCGCCAACGACCTGGCGTTGCAACTGGAATCCATCGGGCAGTTCAGGGAGGCGGAAAGCCTGTATCGGCGCGTGTTCGACAGCTATTTGCGGACCAGGGGGGGTGACGATCCCAACACGCAGCTTGCCCTGGAAAATCTTGTTGATTTCTACATGGCGCGCAAACGCTATGACGCAGCTGAGCCTTTGGCGGGTTATGCCCTGGCCAGTTTCCGGCGCACCACCGGTTCGGGGAGCGCACGCAGTCAGCGGATGGAACGGATATTGGCCGACATGCCCAGGCCCGCTGTGACGATGGATTCCTTCCCTTCCGCCGGATCGGTCGAAATTGTCGCGGGCGGCGGGGCGAATGAACAGGATCATGCAATCAAATCGTCCGATCAATCCACAGGGCAGGGGAATGATGTGGAAAAACCTTCGCCCGATGCAGCAACGGCCATAGACCAAATTCGTCCCTGACGAAGAATATCCTTGCGTTCTGCCGCAGTGGTTTGAACGATTAACCTTGGATATAAGTCATCGGGTCAATTGTTTAAAATTACGCAACCGTTATTCCTGATTCTTGTCGGAGGGGGATTGAATTTCCATAGCTTATCGCCGGTCACAGGCCGACTGGACGAAGCCGCGGGAAGGAAAGCACGGCTCCGAAAGATAAGCCTATGGGTCGCATTAGGGCGGGCGGTCGGTTGCGTAAACCGGCCGCCCGTTTCCATTTCCGGATGGAAAGCGCCCGTCGTTTCATCTGGTCCCGATCCAAATTCGTTATTTGCCAAAGTCCGCTCGTGCCAGGTTCGCGACGAGTCGAACCGCAAACGAATTGTCCGAGTCGCATATGCCCTCAGCCCAATTTGTTAACCAAGGCCAAGATCGGCATAGTCGAAAAGATATAATTTTCTGAAACTATATATATCCTTAGTAATAATCCTAAAGTTATTTTTTCGGCTGTATCGTATTAAAATGGTTAACAAAACTGGAATCTGCGTGACTCATTTCGAGGACGACGAATAAGATCAGCCATCGGGTCAGTAAAAATACAGATGCAAAATGTTAATCCGGGGCGGCAGCCGACTTTCAAACGGTCCTGCCGGCGGGAGAACGTTGACTAGGGGCAATAGCTGATCCGCTGATTGCCGCAATGTCGGGAAAAGGCGTCAGGTCCGAATGCATCAGGCATTCGGGGCAAGCCCTTTTGCGCGCTTCTTCCATGCCCCCATGGCGACAGGTGGGATGGACAATGGATTACGAGCGCGATTGGGATGGCAAAGATACCGCTGACCATCAGCAGGCCCTTCACCCGGAGGCAGCCGCACTGGCGGCGAAGGCCAAGCTGGCCCAGCCCGGAAAGTCGCATGCCGCGGATGTCGTCAGGACGGTCGCGCCCAATCCGGACGGTACCATTGTCCTGCCTGCGGGCACGGATATCAACCAGATCGAGGTTTCCGGCCGCAATCTGATCGTCCACCTGCCCGATGGCACCGATCTGGTGATCCTGGAGGGGGCGGTGGTCATGCCGCGCCTGGTTGTCGGCGATGTCGAAATTCCTTCCGTCAACCTGGCGGCTCTCCTGATCGGGGAGGAACCGCAGCCTGCGGCCGGTCCGCCGCGCAGTTCCGGCGGCAATTTCATCGGTCCTGACGGCGATGTGGGCGATCCCCATGGCCTGGGCGACCTGTTGCCGCCGACCGAATTGCTTTTCAGCCAGCCCGAAGAGCGCGAGATCCTGCCGATTGCGCCGAACGATCCGCCGGAAGTCACCATCATCACGCCCGATCAGCCTGCTGGGGCGACGGCCGCGACGGCCGGTGTGAGCGAGGCGGGCCTTCCCGCGCGCGGCAACGAACCGGCCGGTTCGGCGGCTGCGGGGGATAGCGAGCGGACGATCGGCACCATCGCGATCAACGCCAATGACGGGCTGGCGAGCGTGACCATCAACGGTGTGGCGATCACGACCGTGGGGCAGACGGTAACGACGCCGCTGGGCGTGCTGACCATCACCTCGATCGCGGATGGTTCGATCGGCTACAGCTATGCGCTGAGCGACAATGTCGTCGGCGCGCCGCCTGCGGAAGTCTTTACCGTCGTCGTCACCGACAATGACGGCGATCAGGCAAGCGCCACGCTGACCATCTCCATCGCCGACGATGCGCCGACGGCCGTCAACGATGCCGATAGCGTGACCGAGGATGGCCCGCTGGTCGCGGATGGCAATGTCATGACCGGCAGCGGTGGCAGCGACGCGAACGGCACGGACGGCGTGGCCGACGTGCAGGGTGCGGACGGCGCGGCCGTGACGACCACCGGCACCTTCCAGGGCACCTATGGCACGCTGACGCTGACGGCGTCGGGCGCCTACAGCTATACCCTGGCCAATGCCAACCCGGCGGTGCAGTTTCTGGTGCCTGGCCAGACGCTGACCGACAGCTTCAGCTATACGATCACCGACGCGGATGGCGACACGTCCAGCGCAACGCTGACGATCACCATCAACGGCGCCGATGACGGCATCACCATCACCGGCCTGAACGGCGCGCTCGGCCTTGAGGGCGCCGAACTCGTGGTGCTGGAAAACGACCTGTCGGACGGCAGTTCGCCTGACGCGACCGGGCTGACGAAGACCGGTTCCTTTGCCGTCAGCGGCGCGGACGGCCTGTCGGGCGTCATCATTGGCGGCGTTTCGGTGCTGGCCAATGGCGCCTTCGTTGCCGGACAGGTGGTTACGACGCCGCTCGGCACGCTGACCATCACCGGCTTCACCGCGACGGCGACCCAGGGCGGCGTGCCGACCGCGGGCACCTTCACCTACAGCTTCCTGCTGACCGACAACAGCCTGGACCATGACGCGTCGGGCGCGGACAGCATCCTGCAAAGCTTTGCCGTGGTGGCGACCGATCGCAACGGATCGACCGCCAATGCCAGTATCGACGTGCAGATCGTCGATGACGTCCCGACCGCCAACAACGATGCCGGGTCGATTGCCGCGGGCACCTATGGCCCGGTCACCGGCAATGTCGTGACCAATGACGTCAAGGGCGCGGACGGGGCGATGGTTTCAACCACCGGCACCTTTGAAGGCGAATATGGCACGCTGACGCTCAATGCGGATGGCAGCTACAGCTATGTCCGTGCCGCAGGCACGCCGGGTGGCGTCAGCGACAGCTTCAGCTACACGCTGCTCGACGGCGATGGCGACACGTCCAGCGCCATATTGCGGATCGATATCGCCGATGGCGACGTCATGATCATCTCCATCCCCAAGGTTGGCGAGGGCACGATCGTCGACGAAGCAGGCCTCAACGACCCGGTCGGGTCAGAGGCGGGCACCGATGTCGAGACCACTGACGGCACAATCACCTATACCGCGCCGGACGGCCCCGCGACCGTCACCATCAACGGTGTCCTGATCACTGGCCCCGGCCAGCAGATCGTTACCGACAAGGGGATTCTGACCGTCACCGGCATCAGCGACGGCAGCATCGATTACAGCTATACGCTGACCACCAATACCGATGGCGACGATGTGACCGACAGCTTCGTCGTCACCGTCACCGATGTGGACGGCGACCAGGCGACCGACACGCTGACCATCACGATCATCGATGACGTTCCGACTGCCACCAATGACGTGGATTCGGTGCGTGAGGATGGCCCGCTGGTCGCCGACGGCAATGTCATCGCCGGATCGGGCGGCACGGACGCCAACGCCACCGACGGCAATGCCGACGTGCAGGGCGCCGACGGCGCGCAGGTCACCGCCATCGCCTTTGCCGGGACGAACGGCACGGTCGGCGCACCACTCGCCGGTCTTTATGGTTCGCTGGTGATCCAGCCGGGCGGCAGCTATGCCTATACGCTGGACAATGAAAATGGCGTGGTCCAGGGCCTGGACAAGAACCAGACGCTGACCGAAACCTTCACCTACACGCTGACCGATGGCGATGGCGATCCGTCCAGCGCGACCATCACCATCACCATCCAGGGCAGCGATGATGGCGTGACCATCAATGGCCTGGACGGCGAGGGCGCGGAAGAAACCGTCTTCGAAAACGATCTGGCGGACGGCAGCTCGGCGGATGCGGCGGCGCTGACCCAGACGGGCAATTTCTCCCTCTCCGCGCCGGACGGCGTGGCGACCATAACCGTTGGCGGCCAGCCGATCTTCGGTGCCAGCGGCTTCATCAGCGGCGTCACCCTGTCCAACGCCTATGGCACGTTGACCATCACCGGCTTCACGCCCGTTATCGGCGCGGATGGCGACGTCACCGGCGGGACGGTCAGCTATAGCTATACGCTGAACGACAATACGCTGCTGCATGCGGGCGCCAATGATGGCAGCCTGACGGACAGCTTTGCGGTGGTCGTCACCGACACCGACGGATCGACTGACACGGCCAGCCTGGACGTCCGCGTGGTGGACGATGTGCCGACCGCGGTGAACGACAGTGCAGGCCAGCTTGCTGAAAATGCGTCGGTAACCGTCAATGTCTTCGCCAATGACGTGGCCGGGGCCGATGGCGTCGACCTCGCCAGCGGCGTCGCGCTGGAAACCGGCGCGGCCAAAGGCAGCGTCGTCTATCAGGGCAATGGCGTATTCCTCTATACCCCCAATGCGGGCGCTGAGGGCAGCGACAGCTTCACCTACACCATCACCGACGGCGATGGCGACACGTCGACCGCGACGGTGACGATCAACCTGCTCAGGGATTCGACGCCGACCGTCAGCGTCACCGACATGACTGTGTCGGAAGCTGGCCTGCCCGGCGGCACGCAGGCAGCCGGGGACAGCGAGACGGCGACCGGTTCCATGACCATCGCGACCGGCGGCGACACGCTGACCAAGGTAGAGGTGCAGGACAAGAACGGTGCCTGGGTTGATGTGACCGCGGCGACGGCGGGAACGCCGGTCGTGGTCGCGGGCGCGGCGGGCACGCTGACCGTGACTTCGGACGGGGCGGGCCATTACAGCTACAGCTATACGCTGGCGGTCAACGATCCCACCCATCCCGACAATGATCCGCTGGACGGCGACGGGATCAGCGGCGCGGCCGACCCCCAGGCGGGCGATGCCTTCGCCGTGCGCGTGACGGACAGCGATGGCGATGTCTCGCCAGCCGATGCGATCAACGTGACCGTGCTGGACGATGCGCCCATCGCGGTAGCGGACAGCGGCTCGGTCGATGAGGGCGGCTCCTTGATCGTCTCGGCGGCCAATGGCGTGCTTGTCAACGACCAACCGGGCGCGGACGGCTATGCGCCGGGTGTGGTCGGCGTGGCGAAGGGCAGCGATGCGAACACCCCCGTCAGCGGCCATGTCGGCACGGCGGTCGCGGGCAACTACGGCACGTTGACCCTCTTCGCGGACGGCAGCTATCGCTATGATGCGACGCCCAACGCGATCTCTGCGGATCAGCAGGACGTGTTCGTCTACACGATCCGCGACGCGGACGGCGATCTGGCGACGGCGACGTTGACCATCGACGTCGCGAACGTTGCCCTGCCGGCAGACAACCAGACCAAGACTGTCTATGAGGCGGCACTGGACACCAGCGTGACCGGCGACGACATCGCGGCGGGCAGCGTGACCGGCAGCACGCCCGGCGAAACCACCGAGACGACGACTGGTCAGCTCAATGTCACCGGCGCCGTCAGCTACACGCTGACCAGCTCCGCCAATGGCGGCTATGGGCAGATCCAGTTGAACAGCAATGGCAGCTATACCTATACGCTGACTTCGCCTGTCGATGGCCCGACCACCAATGACGGTCCGCAGACTTTCCTGGGCGCCGAAATCTTCACCTATCAGGCGGTCGACGGTGCGGGCAATGTCGCCAATGGCACCATCACCATCGATGTGGTGGACGATGTTCCGACCGCCGTGAACGACGCGGCCCGGACCGTGGCGGAGGATGGCGCAGACATCAACGGCAATGTCCTGGCCAACGACACGCTGGGCGCGGATGGCGCCACGCTGACTTCGGTCACCATCGGCGGCGTCACCACGGCGATCAACGCTGTGGGCACGACCAATGTGAACACGGCGTTCGGCGCCTACACGTTCACGGCGGCGGGTGCCTGGACCTTCAACCCGTCCACCAACCTCAACAATGCGAGCGGTGTCGACGCGGGCTTCTCCTATGTCATCACCGATGGCGATGGCGACCAGTCGACGGCGAACCAGCCGATCACGGTCACCGATGGTGCGATTCCGACCGCGAGCGGCCCGATCAGCCTGGCGCTGGACGACCAGAACCTGGCTGGCGGTACCAGCGAGGCTAACCCTGATTTCGACAGCGGCTCCATCACCTTCACACCCGGTTCGGATGCGATCGTCTCGATCGTTTTCGGCGGCACGGGCAGCCTGACGGGCGACCTGACCTGGCTGCGGGTGTCCGACACGCAGATCACCGGTTCGGATGAGCGCGGCGTCGTCGTGACGCTGAACCTGTCGGTCGTCGGCACCGTTGCAACCGTGACGGCCACGCTGAACGACAATTACGACACCCATCCGGGTATCAATGCCGATGATCTGGTCGCGCTTGGTTCGGTGCAGGTGATCGCGCAGGATAGCGATGGCGACACCGCCACCGGCACCGTGTCGGTCAGCGTGTCCGACGATCTGCCGGTCGTCAGCGCCAATCCGACCGTGCAACTGGACGACGATGCGCTGGGCGGCAACGCCAATGGCACGGGCGACGATGCGAACAGCGTCAACGCCACGGGCACGCTCGCGCATGATTATCGCGCGGACGGTCCGGGCGGCATTACCCTGCTCGGCACGGGCGCGCCGGTCGGCTTCACTTATGAAAGCAATGGCACTGTCCTGCTGGTGAAGCAGGGCGGCACCACCGTGCTGACCGTGACGCTGACCGATCCGGTCGCGGGCACCTATTCGGTGGTGCAGAATGCCGCCATCGTCCATCCGCTTGGCGGCGACGAGAATAATGTCAGCTTCGACATCGCCTATCGGGTGAGCGACGCCGACAATGACACCGCCACCGGCACGCTGACCATCAATGTCGACGACGACACGCCGGTCGCGGCCAACGATACCGACGTCGTGAAGGAAGACGTCACGCTGAGCGCCAGCGGCAATGTGCTGACGGGCGCGGGCAGCGACGGCAATCCGGCGGGTGCGGACTCGCTGGGCGCCGATGGCCCGGCGGCGGGTGGCGCGGTCACGGCGGTCACCGGGGGCGCCATCGGCGGCAATGCCATCGGCAGCTACGGCTCGCTCGTCCTCAATTCCACGGGCGGCTATACCTATACGCTGAACAACGGCTTGGCCGCCGTCCAGCAACTGGACGATGGCGAAACGCTGCAGGACAGCTTCACCTACACCATCACCGATGGGGACGGGGACAGCACCACTGCCGTGCTGACCATCACGATCCAGGGCACGAATGACGCGCCGCAGGTCGGCAGCGGGGTTGCGGTGGTTTCCGAAGAGGGGCTGTCAGGCGCCAATGCGGACACGGCCGGCACCCCCAGCGATACGACGAACTCGGTGACGGCGGGCGGCACGATCACCGCAACCGATGTGGATGGCGATGCCGTCACCATGACCCTGGGCGACCCCGGCGCGGTACTCAGCGCTGACGGCCTGCCCGTCACCTGGACTGGTGTCGGCACGCAGTCCCTGACCGGATCGGCTGGCGGTGTGCCGGTCATCACGATCACGATCAACAATGCGGGCGCCTATACGGTCACGCTGCTCCAGTCCGTCGATCACAGCGGCATCAATGTAGAGGATCTGAAGAATTTCTCGGTCCCCGTGAATGTCAGCGACGGCACCACGACGGTCGGCACCAGCATAGCCGTCACTATCGAGGATGACAGCCCGACAGCCGCCGATGACAATGTTACGACCATCGAAAAGGCGCTGGCATCGACCGGCAATGTCCTCACCAACGATCATGTCGGCGCGGACACGCCCGGCGCGGTGGTTTCGGTTAGCGGCAGCGCCATAACGCTGGGCGGCAGCCAGACGATCGTCGGTACCTATGGTACGTTGCAGTTGTTCTCAGACGGCAGCTACATCTACACGCCCAAGGTTTCGGTCCCTTCGGGATCGACCGACAGCTTCACCTATGTCATGCGCGATGCCGACAACGACACGGCCAGCGCGACGCTGAAGTTCACCTTCCAGGGCGACGCGAACAAGCCGACGGCGGACAACACCGCCGCCAAGCTGGACGATGATGGCCTGACCGGCGGCAATCCGCTGAGCACGATTGGCGATGTCGACGCCAATGTGGGCGACAACGACGCAGGCCCCAGCGAGGCCAGCTTCAGCGGCACTTTGGGATTCACCTTCGGTGATGACGGCGGCGGCAGCGTGACCTTCGCCAACATGAACGGCCTGACCGGCACTGTTGGCACGGACACGGTTTCCTATAGCTGGAACGGCGCCAGCAACACGCTGACCGCGACCATCACGACGGTTGGCGGGCGCGGTACGCCGCTGTTCCAGGTGGTCGTCAACCCCACGACCGGCGCCTATACGGTGACCTTGCTCGACAACGTCCTGCATGCGGCGGGCGGGAATGAGAATGATGCCTCCGTCAGCCTCAATTTCCTCGTCACCGACAGCGATTATGATCTGTCGACCAACCCGACATCGTCGGCGGTCGGCCAGCTCAACATCAGCTTTGACGACGATATGCCCAGCGCCTTCACGCCTGCGGCCGGGGCGGTCGCCAACAATGACAGCCCGGCGACGGCCTTCAACCTGAACTTTGCCAGCGTGGCGGGGGCTGACGGTGTCGGCGATGCGCTGTTCAACATCACCGATGGTGCGCCCGCCAAGGACACCAGCGGCGCAACGCTGCGGTTCAATGGCGAAGACCTGTTCATCTTCGGCAATGGCACCAATGTGCTGACCGCCAGGACGGCCGATGGCGACATTGGCTATACGGTGACGTTGCAGCCGGGGACGGACAAATATGTGTTCGACCTGCATGGCACGATCACCAATGGCAGCGAAATCTCGATCAGCAGCTTCAGTTCCGCCAAGGCCGGTAATACCGATTATCGCGGGCTGGGGGTCGACACCACCGACGCCATCGACGTACTCCTCTCCGGACGCAACTCTTCCGGTGGGCGTGGGTCGATCAATACCGACGCTGACTCCATCGGCGTCGATAACAACTCGGTCAATCCCGATGAAGCGGTTCGCATCGACCTGGTGAAGACCCTGACCACCAGCGCGGGCACGACGACGGGCTTCGCCTATGTCGATCACCAGAGCGTTATCAGCTTCGAGCAGAGCATCGCCCAGGTCGGCGGCAGCCCCAACAACAGCGTGACGGTCAAGGTCACGGCGATCAATGCCGACAATGACCAGGATTTGGGTTACTCGTCCGCATCTCCAGAGGCGGGTGAAAGCTTCGTAGGCATCGTCAAGGTCTCGGTGACCGATTTCAGCACGGGCAATGTCTATACCTTCACCGCCGATGGCACCCAGGCGGGCTTCGGCGTCACCTTCTCCTCCGGCAGCGTCTTCATCTCCGGCCTGCAGGTGAACGACAAATATGAGATTGTCGGCGCCCAGGGCTTTGACGCGGTGCTGGTGGAATCGCCGCACGTCAACAATCCGTTCGACCTCGGCATTTTCTCCGTCGAGACGCTGAACAGCGGCACGCCGATCAACATCAACCATGCCATCGTGGCTTCGGATGCCGATGGCGACAGCGTCAACAGCGCGATCAGCGTCACGCTGAACCCGGTCGCCGTTCCACCGGTCGCCATCGACCTGGATGGAGACGGGCTGGAGTTTCTGGGCCTTTCCGCTGGTGTCACGCACGACTATGGCGCCGGTGCGGTCAACACCGCCTGGGTGTCCTCCGACGACGGCCTGCTCGCCCATGCGACGGGCGGCGGCTACGACATCGTCTTCGCCGACGACGCGCCCAATGCGTCGAGCGACCTGGAAGGGTTGCGCCTTGCCTATGACAGCAATGGCGACGGCGTGTTCGACGCAACGGATACCGCATTTGCCGAGTTCGGCGTGTGGCAGGATGCGAACAGCAACGGCGTTGTGGATGCGGGCGAGTTCAAGTCGCTTGCCGACATGGGCATCGCCTCCATCAACTTGACGGCCGATGGCAATGGCTATGTCGCTGCCGATGGCGATGTGACGGTTCTGGGCGAGGCAAGCTTCACCCGCACCGATGGCACAACCGGAACGATCGGCGACGTCACTTTCCGCACCGGCACCAGCAGCGATGCCAGCAAGACGGAAAGCACGAGCAGCGGCTTCAACCAGGCGCTGGTTGCGGCAAGCCTGGTTGCGGTGGCGGGCGCCGCCGAGGCGACGACCGAGCAGCAGCCTGAGCCGACCGTGACCGAAAGCAACGTTCCAGTCACGGAAACCGCGCCGACCGATACCGTTTCGGACGAGCCGACCGCCACGCAGGAAAGCGCGCCGACCACGCTCGCCGCGAGCGACGATCAGGCCGTGCATGAGCAGCCTGCGCCGACTGGCCATGCCAGCGAGGAAGCCGCGCCGGAACATGCCAGCCTGTCCGACGGCAACGACGCGCATGCTGCTGTCGAAACGGCGGATGCGGCTCAGCCCGAGCTCAGCGGTCATGAAGGGCTGCTGGCGCAATCGATCGACCTGCCTCCCGCCTTCGACGGCAATGCCGCGGCGGTTCTGGCGGCGCAGCAGGCGGCTCCGGCTGCCGATGCGGCAGAGGTCGTGAAGGAAGCGCTGGGCGCCCATGACGCGCCGAACATCGATGCGCTGCTGGCGGCGCTGCCGGGCGGCGAACATGCCGCCGCGCCCTTCCTGCTCAACCCCGTCGCGGGCGAGGCAGTGGACAGCGGGCATCTGGCGGCGGCGACAGCCATCTTCGACGCGGCGATGGTCGCGCATGAAGCGATGGCAGCCGGGCATGCCTGAACTTGGGGTTGATCTAGAAATTTTCTCGCGGGGAATTTTGGGGAGAGTGAATATGCGAAATGCTGTTGGAAAGGCGGTGGCCGTTGGGCTGACGACCGCCATGCTGACGACGACAGCGGCCTGGGCGGCGCCTGCTTCGCCCTTGCTGCAACTGGGCAAGTCGGAATTGCGGGATGCACTCGACAGCCGTTACGACACGGCGGTCAAGGCCGTGGGCGACGCCAGCATCCGCGCGGCCCAGGACAGCCGCTGGACCTACGCCGTGGAGGCGAAGAACCAGTGCGGCATCGCCATCGGCTTCATCAAATCCGGCACGAAGGATGCGGAAAGCATCAACAAGTGCGACGACTTTGTGGCACGCCTCACGGCGCCGCCACCGCCGCCGGTGTCGGCAGCTTCAGCCCCACCCGCGCTGGACTGCACGGCGCCGGCGGTGTCCATCTTCTTCGACTGGAACATGGACATGCCGCTGCCGGAAGGGGTGAACACTGTCACGACCTTGACCCAGACGGCGGCGCAATGCGGGTGGAAGCGCTTTGGCGTGACCGGCTATACCGATACTTCGGGCAGCAACCGCTATAATGACGGCCTTTCGCTGCGCCGCGCGCAGAATGTCGCCAATCTGCTCAGCCAGGGTGGCATCCCCACGGATGCCATGACCGTCAACGGCCTGGGCGAAACCCAGCTCAAGATCGAAACCGCCGATGGTGTGCGCGAACCGATGAACCGTCGGGTCGAAATCACCGCCAGCGCGAATTAAGGGGAGGACGGCATGACTATCATGCGCAAAACATGTGGCAGCCTGATCGCCCTTTGTGCGGCGGCCATGGTGAGTACGGGCTGGGCCCAGACGACGGATCTCAAGAGCGCGATCGCTGCTGCACTCGACAGCCATCCGGAGATCAACCAGGCGATAGAGAACAAGCAGGCCATCGAATTCGAACGCGAACAGGCGCAGGGTCTTTACCTGCCCCGCGTCAGCGTCGAGGGGTCGGCTGGCGTCCGCCGCCTGGAAAACGCCACCCGCCGCGCGCTCAATCTCGACAATGAGACTCTCTGGCCGCTTGAAGCCAGCGTTCGCGCCGAGGAAACGCTTTGGGATTCGGGCTATCGCAGCGCTGAGAAGCGCCGGCAGGCCGCCCGCACCGATGGCGCTGCGTTGCGTGTCGGCGAACGGTCGCAGTTCGTGGCGCTCAACGTCACCCGCCAATATCTGGACTATATGCTCCAGCAGCGGGTCGTGGCGGCGGCGGAGGACAATATCGCCTTCCATCGCAAGCTGCTCGGTGATCTGGGCGAGGGCGTGAGCAAGGGGTCCATCAGCATTGCCGACCAGCAGCAGGCGGAGGAAAGGCTGCAGGCCGCCCTCGTCCGCAAGAGCGAGGCGGAGCAGGACATGACCAATGCGGCCATTCAGTTCCGCACCCTGACCGGTCTGTCGATCGATCAGGTGACCATGCCTGATGCTGTGACGAGCGCTCTGCCTCCGACGCTGGACGAAGCCATAGCCGCCGCGCGGACGCACAATCCGCTGGTTCGCGAGGCTGAGGCCGATATCCAGGCCGCGCATGCCGTGGTGGATGAGGCCAAGTCGGAGCTTGGGCCGACGGTCTCCGTGGAGGGCACCGGCCGCGTCGGCCAGGATGTCGACGGCTTCCGGGGCAGCACCAACGACATCCAGGGCCGGGTGGTCCTGCGCTGGCAGCTTTACAATGGCGGCATCAACCGGGCCAAGGTCCAGGAAATGACCCGCCGGGCAAGCGAAGCGCGCTTCCGCCTGAGCCAGCGGTTGCGCGAGGCGGAGGAGGATGTCCGCACCGCCTGGAACCGTTGGGATACGGAAAAGAAGCGCGTCACCGACCTGTCGCGTCAGGGCACGGTCTCCGACGGACTGCTGGTTTCCTATCGCGAGCAGTTCAACGTGGGCCGGCGCTCGCTGCTGGACGTTCTGGACAGCCAGAACACCCGCTTCAACACGCAGGTGCGGACGGAAACGGCCCGCTTCTCGGAAATGTTCGCGCAATATCAGATCCTGGCGGCCACCAACACGCTGCTGGATACGCTGGGCCTGGCCACGCCTTCGGACGCCAAGGCCGATGCGCGGAAGACCTATAATGTCCCTGATCTGCCGCCCGCTGAATTGCAGCGGCGGCGCTATCCGGGCTGAGTTTCATTATTGGGGGCCATCCTGGCGCAAGCCGGGATGGCGCGGGGTAAACAATGTTGGAACGAAGCACACTCAGTCTGGCCGAATGGCTGGACCATCAAGGCACGCCCGGTGACGAACTGGTCGAGAGCATCGCCCATGCGGCGCGGCATTTCGACCGTTCGCCCGGCATAGTGGGACTGCGAGCCGGCCTCGCCGTAGATGAATCCGGGCGCCTGCCCTTTCATCAGGCGGAATCGGCGCTCGACCAGATCGGCCTGCTGAGCGACCACGTCCGCGGTCGATTGGACAAATGGCGTCCTGGCAATCTGCCGGCCATCCTGCCGCTGCGGGGCGGGCGGTTCCTGCTGCTGATGGACATCAAGGCCGGCGACGCGCTGGTCCAGCTTCCTCATGCGGATGAAGCGGTCTGGGCGCCGTTGAGCGATCTGGAAGGCGTTTTCACCGGGGAAGCGCTTGTCGTCATGGCCGATCACGGTCGTGAACGGGCAGAGGAGCGTCCCTGGGACGAACGGGTGCGGCAGCACTGGTTCTGGCGCGAAGTCTGGCGTGCACGCGGCGGCTTCGGCTATGTCATGCTGGCGGCGGGCATCATCAACCTGCTCGCCTTCGCGCTGCCGCTGTTCACGATGAACGTCTATGACCGGATCATTCCGAACAAGGCGGCCTCCAGCCTCTGGGTGCTTGGCATCGGCGTGATGCTGGCCTTCAGCCTGGATTTCGCACTGCGCATCGCCCGGGCAAGACTGGTGGACGAGGCGGGGCGGGAGATTGACGAACGCCTTTCGCAACGCCTGTTTGAAAAGGTGCTGAACACGCCGCTCGCAAGCCGTTCCGGCAGCACCGGGGCGCTGGCGCGGCGCGTGTCGGAATTCGAATCCGTGCGCGAATTCTTCACCTCGACCACCGTGGTCCTGGTGGTGGACATCGCCTTCCTCTTTTTCTTCGTCGCCATCATCGCGCTCCTGGGGGGCTGGCTCGCGATCGTACCGGTCGTGATGATGGGGATCATGGCGACTGCGGGATGGTTCCTGCAACGGTCCATGGCCCGCCTGTCCCGCGATGCGCAGGCGGATTCCAGCCTGCAAAGCGCCGCGCTGGTGGAGGCCATCGGCGGCATTGAGACGCTGAAGGCCTGCCGTGCCGAAGGACGAATGCTGGAGCGCTGGCGCCGCTATGCCCGGATGAGCGCGGCCACGCAGGAAAAGCTGCGGCGCCTGTCGTCCAAGAGCGTGACGTTGGCGTCGCTGTGCCAGCAGGTGACAAGCATCGCATTGGTCATCGGCGGCTTCTACATGTTCGCGGCAGGCGACATTTCAATGGGTGCGATCATCGCCATCGTCATGCTGGCCGGCCGTTCGCTGGCGCCGGTAGGGCAGCTTGCCTTCGTGATCGTGCGGGCGCGGCAGGCGATGACGACGCTCGACAGCCTGCAGACGCTGATCGACCAGCCCGACGAAAGGCTGGACGGCGCGCGCGGCATCATCCCCAGGATCCGCAAGGGTGCCATTGTCGCAGAGGGCCTTGAATTTGCTTATCCGGGCTCCAGCCAGCCCAGCCTCAAGGGCATTAACCTGCGCATCGAGCCGGGCGAGCGCATCGGCATCATCGGCCGCGTGGCGTCGGGCAAGTCGACGCTGGGTCGCGTGATCTGTGGTCTCTATCCGCCGACCGGCGGCGCCCTCAACCTGGATGAGATCGACAGCCGTCAATATCATCCCCATGAACTCCGCTCCGCCTTCCGCTATGTCGGGCAGGATTCCGAACTGTTCAGCGGGTCGGTGCGCGAAAACCTGCTGCTGGGCGCCCGCGAGGCCAGCGACGAAAAGCTACTGGAAGCGCTGGAGAGATCGGGGGCGGCGCGGTTCTTCGGACGCGATGCGGCGGGGTTCGACCTGCATATAGGAGAGCGCGGCAACCGCCTGTCCGGCGGTCAGCGCAGCTTTCTGGTGCTGGCGCGCGCTCTGGTGGAGCCTGCAAAGCTGCTCTTCCTCGACGAGCCGACCGGCGCGATGGACAACCAGACCGAAAATCTCTTCATCGATCATCTGGAGAAGGCGCTCGATCCCGGCCAGACACTGATGGTGTCGACACACCGTCATGCGTTGTTGCGGATCGTGGATCGACTGATCGTGATCGATCAGGGTGTGGTGCTGGCGGATGGGCCACGTGACGAGATCATTGGCCAACTCCAGCGGGTGGCCGGGCAATGAGCACTCATCCCGTCCATTCCATCCGAAGTGCTCCTGCGAAGGCATCGAGGCGAGACAAGTCGCTTGGCTCGACCCAGCCCCGCCGTCTGAACTGGGTTCCTGCCTTCGCAGGAACCTGGAGCGCGTGGTTCCTTGGGCTTGGAATCGCAACGATGGCGGCGGTTTTTCTCTGGCCTCATGAGTCCCAGCGCCCCGCCATTCAGACGAAGATCGTGGAAACCGCCCCCGCCATTCCCCGCCAATATCTCGCTCTTGTTCAGATGACGGAGCAGAGCACCCCGGCCGCAGAAGGTGACAGGGCTCGCGAGGAAAATCAGCGTCTCGGCTTCTCCGGCGGTGTGATCGGCGTCGCCAAGCCGTTTCGCGCGCTGATTGCGGCTGGTGAGGATCATGATCACGCGCTCCAATGTCTGACCCAGGCGGTATATTATGAAGCCGCCCGCGAGCCGGAAAGCGGTCAGCGTGCCGTCGCGCAAGTGGTGCTGAACCGCGTTCGCCATCCCGCCTTTGCGAAGACCGTATGCGGCGTGGTCTATCAGCGTTTCGACGCGTCCGTTTGCCAGTTCAGCTTCGTCTGTGACGGATCGCTGGCGCGGCATCCCCTGCCAGACCTTTGGAATCGGGCGAAGCGGATCGCTGCCGACGCGCTGAGTGGGCGGGTCGAGAAGCAGGTGGGCACCGCGACCCATTATCACGCCGATTATGTCTTCCCGCGCTGGGCGCCGCATCTGGCGAAGCTGGCGCAGATCGGCGCGCATATCTTCTATCGCTGGCCAGGAGGCTGGGGCCAGCCGACGGCCTTCACGGGCCGCTATGCCGGCGGCGAGATCATTCCGGCCTTCGATCCGTCGCGCTTTGCCGCCGCGTCCCAGCCAGTCATCGACTATCCGCCGGTCGCTGCGCTGCCCGAACGTCGGGCGGTCAATGATGTCGGCGGGCGCATGGATCCGACCAAGGGGTGGAAGCTGTCCATTCCCGATCCTGCAGAAACAAAGGGCGCCCTGAGCAATTTGCTCGCCGCCCAGCAGAAGGCCGCGCCAGTGACGCTGGCCGCTGACGACCATCATATCCAAGGGGTGCAACCATGATTTCGCGCTGGATAAGCTGGCTGCGGGGGCAACCGGGCAACAAGCAGGTGATCCTTTACAGCGGCGGCGGCCTGCTGGTCTTCCTCATGTGGGCCAGCCTCGCCCCAGTGGATGAGGTGACACACGGGCAGGGCAGGGTGATCCCGTCCAGCAAGGCGCAGGTCATACAGTCCGCAGAGCCGACCACGATCGAGGAAATCCTGGTCCGCTCCGGTCAGAAGGTGAGCAAGGGGCAGCTGCTGGTTCGGCTTGACGATGCGATGCTCGCCTCCGAACTGGGCCAGCTTCAGGCGGAGACGCGTTCGCTGACCGCCCGCGCCGGACGTTTGGAGAGGGAGGGTACAGGTGAGGGCGCCGCCTGCACGACCGGCGGGCCGGAATGCCAGCAGGAGCAGGCCCTCGCCGCCGTTCGCCAGTCGGCGCTTCGCAGCAAGCAGGATGCGATGGCGGCCCAGGTCGACCAGCGCCGCCGCGAACAGGGCGAGGCGCAGGCGACCATCGACAGCCTGACCGGCAGCGTTCAGTTGGCCCGTCAGCGCGTGGCGATGCTGGAACCGCTCGCCGCCAAGTCGATCATCCCGCAGACCGAATTGCTCGATGCCCGGCGTGAGCTGGTCGACGCGCAGGGTCGCCTGAACGCTGCGCAGCAGCAGGCCTCCCGCGCCGGGGCTGCGATCCGCGAGGCGCAGGCACAGCTTTCGGAAGCGAATTTCCAGTTCCGTCAGGACGCGCTCAACGAGCGTAGCCAGTTGGAGGCGAAGATCGCCGTCAACAGCGAGTCTCTTCGGGGCGCGAGGGGACGGGCGCAGCGGGCGGAGATCCGCTCGCCCGTCGACGGTGTGGTCAATGACGTGCAGGTGACGACCATCGGCGGCTATGTCAGTCCGGGTCAGAAGATCATGCAGATCGTGCCCATTGGCGAAAAGCTGCTGGTAGAGACGCGGGTCAAGCCGAACGACATCGCCTTCATCAAGACCGGCGACCGGGCGGTCGTGAAGGTGACCGCCTACGACTTCTCGATCTATGGGGGGCTGACCGGCACGGTGCAGCAGGTGTCGGCCGACAGCGTCTATGACGAAGCGACGCGGGAGGCCTATTTCACCGTGGTCGTGGAGACGGATCGCGCCTGGCTCGGATCGGGCGCGCACAAGCTGCCGATCACGCCCGGCATGGTATGCGATGTGGAGATACTGACCGGCCGCAAATCAGTGCTGGCCTACCTGCTGAAGCCGATCATGAAGGCTCGATCGGAAGCGCTCAGGGAAAGGTGACGAAATTCACCCTTCGCTCTGAGCCTGCCAGAGAGCGGCACTTTCCTTTGAAAGGGTGGGTGCGCTTGAGTTTCACCGCGACGCGAACTGCACCTTTGCAGGCGACGTCACGCGATAGCCGTGGGTCCATCGGCCAAAGGCGTTGAAGCTCATGATCGGGCGATAGTCGCTGACGCTGGAGGATGGCAGCACCCGGTCGGTCATATTGTCGAGGATCATCAATTCATCGCCGATCCGCACCGCCAGGACGGCATGGTCAGCCTGTCGCACCAGATCACGGGCGATCACCAGGAACATGGCGTGACGGTCGAAGCCGGCCGCTTCCAGCAGCTTCATCTTGGCGATGGCATAATCCTCGCAATCGCCGGTGCCGCTTTGCAATGTATGCGCTGCCGATGCCCAGTTGTCGCCACCCTGCCTGTCGTCGACGAAATGCAGCCGGCGGTTGACCCAGCTGTTGATCGTTTCCACCTGCTGCTGTGCCGCCGAACCGCGCGCCGTGTTCAGAATAGCGCTCCACACCCCCTTGCCGGGCAGCGCTGTGGAAACGGAAGCCCATTTGCTGTCGAGCAATGTTCGGGAAATCGGCATGGCGACCGATCTGAAAACGTCAGGCTGCCCATTGCGCGGTGCGATCATCCGGTCCGAAGGCGCGTGGATCGATCGTGCCGGCATGACGAAGGCACTGCCCTGCGGCATTTCGGTAGCCGTCTGCGTCGTCAAAAATCCCTGCATGAAGCCCGGCACCAGCATTGGTTGACGAAAGCTCAGCACGGAAAGCTGGACGCCCTCCAGCCGCCAGCCGGGCAACTTGCCGCTGAAGTCGTTGATGCGCCAATCGTTGACGATCGTATCCGGTGCGACCGGCTGTGTGCCCCAGGGCACCGAACTGACCGCGCCCCCTTGCTGCGCACTGATGGCCGCCAGACGGCTCATACCGCCCGCGAGGAGATTTGCGGTGACGCGGTCGGCGGGCGCGTAGGCCGTTCGATTTTGCGCGGAGACGTCCGGAAACGCCCCCAGGGGCGCCTGCGCCAGCGCATGCCCGCTCGCTGCAACCAATAGCAGAGAGGAGGTGGTACCAAGCGCGAGGCGGCGCAGGACCGATGAGCGAGTGAGCGGGACGAAGCCTGACATGCTTGCCCGTATCGCGCCGAAAATTGAACATCCGGTGCCCCGCGCTGGTTAACGCGGCAGTAGGCAAAAAATTGCCGGCAAATTTTTGCCCGGCCATTTTTGAGGCAAATCACGACAATCCGGTTTTCCGGGATTTCCCGGAAAATCACTCGTCAGGCGTCGATTGCCCCCTCATCGACTGTTGCCGCATTCTCCTGAATGAAGGCAAAGCGATGCGCCGGGTTGGTGCCCATCAGCCGGTCGACCAGTTCGCGGACCTGCTGCCGGTCCTCAATGTCGTCGGGCAGGGTGACGCGGATCAGGCTGCGGGTCTTGAGATCCATTGTCGTTTCGCGAAGCTGCGCCGGGTTCATCTCCCCCAGGCCCTTGAAGCGGCTGATGTCGACCTTCTTGCCCTTGAACTCCTTGGCCAGTATTTCTTCCCGATGGGCGTCGTCCCTGGCGTAGAGGCTCTTGCCGCCGGCGGTCAGGCGGTAAAGCGGCGGCTGCGCCAGATAGAGATGGCCGCGCCGCACCAGTTCCGGCATTTCCTGGAAGAAAAAGGTCATCAGCAGCGTCGCGATGTGCGCGCCGTCGACGTCGGCGTCGGTCATGATGACGATGCGTTCGTACCGCAGATTGTCGGGATTGCAGTCCTTGCGCGTGCCGCAGCCCAGCGCCAGGATCATGTCGGCAATCTCCTGATTGGCCAGGATCTTGGCGGTATTGGCGGAAGCGACGTTCAATATCTTGCCGCGCAGGGGCAGGATTGCCTGCGTCTTGCGATCACGGGCCTGCTTGGCCGAGCCGCCGGCTGAATCACCTTCGACCAGGAAGATTTCCGCTCCCTCCGGATCGTCGTTCGAACAGTCGGTCAGCTTGCCCGGCAGCCGCAACTTGCGCGCGCTGGTGGCGGTCTTGCGCTTGACCTCCTTCTCTTGCTTGCGTTTCAGCCGCTCGTCCATCCGGTCGAGCACATAGGCGAGCAGTGCCTTGCCACGCTCCATATGGTCGGAGAGGTAATGGTCGAAATGGTCACGCACCGCATTTTCCACCAGCCGCGCTGCCTCCGGACTGGTGAGTCGGTCCTTGGTCTGACTCTGGAATTGGGGATCGCGGATGAAGACCGACAGCATGATTTCCGAAGAAGTCACGATGTCGTCGGCGGTGATGTCCTTCGCCTTCTTGTTTCCGACCAGTTCGCCAAAGGCACGGATGCCCTTAACCAATGCAGCGCGCAGCCCCGTTTCATGCGTGCCGCCGTCGGGCGTCGGAATGGTGTTGCAATACCAGGAATAGGAACCGTCCGACCAGAGCGGCCACGCCACGGCCCATTCCACCCGGCCTGCGGCGTCCGGAAAATCCTGGGATCCGGAAAAAAAGGCGCTGGTGGCGCATTCCCGGTCACCCACCTGTTCCTTGAGGTGATCGGCAAGGCCGCCGGGAAACTGGAACACCGCCTCGGGCGGCGTGTCGTCCGTGATGAGTTCCGGTGCGCATTTCCAGCGGATTTCCACGCCCGCGAACAGATAGGCCTTGGACCGCGCGAGGCGATAGAGGCGAGAGGGCTTGAACTTCTGCTCCCCGAAAATCTCGTGGTCGGGGATGAAGCTGACCGACGTGCCGCGCCGGTTGGGGGCGGCACCGACCTTTTCCAGCCCACTGGTGGGCAAGCCCTGGGCAAAGCTCTGGCGGAACAATTCCTTGTTCCGCGCCACCTCGATGACGGTGACGACTGATAGCGCATTGACCACGCTGATGCCCACGCCGTGCAGACCGCCAGAGGTGGCATAGGCCTTGTCGGTGAACTTGCCCCCGGAATGGAGCGTGGTCAGAATCACCTCCAGCGCCGACTTGCCCGGAAATTTCGGATGCGGATCGACCGGGATTCCGCGGCCATTGTCGATGACGGTCAGCCTGTTGCCCGGCTCCAGCAACACCTCGATCCGCGTCGCATGTCCTGCCACCGCCTCGTCCATGCTGTTGTCCAGCACTTCGCTCGCCAGATGATGCAGCGCCCGTTCGTCCGTGCCGCCGATATACATGCCGGGGCGGCGCCGGACCGGCTCCAGCCCTTCCAGCACTTCGATGGCGGAGGCGTCATATTGCGGCGTGGAGGAGGTGTTGGCTGCGAACAGGTCTTCAGACATGGGCACAAGCTATAAGCCGGCGGACGGCGGGCGCAAGCGCGTTGGTCCGCAAAGCAGCAGCCTGGGGCTGATCACTGCATTGCCCAGCAAAAAGGGCCGCTCCCGGAGGGGCGACCCTTTTCATGTTGGGGAGCCAGCGATCAGCGAACCCGCGGGCCACCAAAGGGCAGGGGCGGCGGCGGACGGCGGGTGCCGCGCGGCAACTGTGCCTGATAGGCGCGCCCGCAATGTTCGACGCAATAAGGAAAGCCAGGGTTCACCGCTTCGCCGCAAAAATGAAAATCCGGCTCGCCCGGATGCCCCATCGGCCATTTGCAGATGCGTTCCGTGAGATCGAGCAACGTGGTCTTGCCGGCAATGTCAGGGCTGGGCTTTGCCGGCACCAGACGGCGTGGCGGGGCGGGCGGGATCGGTGCCTGCTGGTCGCCCGGACCTTGGCGTAGAAAGCCGCCGGGGCCGACCGAGATGATGCGCGGCTGCGGCGTGGCCGGCGCTTCTGCTGCGGGAGCTGCAACGGCAGGGGTTGGCGCAGGCGCGGTCGGACGAACGGGCGCGGGCGCGGCCTGCTGCGCAGGCGCGGCAGGCTTTGGCGCTTCGGCTTCGGGCGCTGGCTTGCGCAGAGGCGGGGCCGCCTTTTTGGGTACTTCGTTGGCTTTCACCGGCGAAGGACGCGATTGCAGGCCCAGCCGGTGAGCCTTGCCGATCACGGCGTTGCGGCTGACGCCGCCCAGTTCGTCGGCGATCTGGCTGGCGGTCAGGCCTCTTTCCCACATTGCCTTGAGCTGGTCGATGCGCTCGTCGGTCCAGGACAATGAATGACTCCTCAAAATTTCAAATTCGCACCCTATATGGGGCGCGCCAGCGCGGGTTCAATTTCCCGTGCACAACGCCCTTGCGGCACAACCCCTCAGCCGATAGTCGATCCGACCATGAACGACCAGTCCAAAATTGCTGCCTCCCCATCGCATCAGGCGCCTTTCCACGAACCTGGGGAGTTGGTCATCCGCAATGTGAACTGGGCCGGCACCCGCGCGCTCTATCGCAAGGAAGTGCGACGCTTCATGAAGGTGCAGCTCCAGACCATCTGGGCGCCAGCCGTCACGACGCTGATGTTCCTCGTCATCTTCACCCTGGCGCTGGGCGGAGCCAATCGCCATGTGCTGGGCGTTCCTTTTGCCGACTTCATCGCGCCGGGCCTGATGATCATGGGAATGATGAACAATGCCTTCGCGAACAGCAGCTTCTCCCTGCTTGCGGGAAAGATGCAGGGGACGCTCATCGACTATCTGATGCCGCCGCTGTCGGTCGGCGAGCTGCTGCTGGCGTTGGTCGGCGCGGCGGTGACCCGGGCCTTTTGCGTCGGCCTTGCCCTATGGGGCGCGATGGCGCTGTGGCCGGGCGTGCACGTAACTCCGGCGCATCCCTGGGCCATCCTCTGGTTCGGTCTGATGGGTACAGGGCTGACGGCCTTTATCGGCGTGCTGACGTCGATCTGGGCGGAAAAGTTCGATCATGCCGCCGCCATCACCAATTTCGTGATCGGACCGATGACGCTATTGTCGGGCACCTTCTATTCGATCGATCGCCTTGCCCCTATTTTCCGCGCGATCAGTCATGCCAATCCCTTCTTCTACGCCATTTCGGGCTTCCGCTATGGTTTCGTCGCTGCGGCGGACGGCGATGTCGTGGTGGGCAGCGTGGTTCTGCTGGGACTCAATGTCGCACTGGGCGTGCTGTGTTATGTGCTGCTCAAGCGCGGCTGGAAGCTGAAGGCGTAAGCCTGAACTTGAAACCGGCCGGACCGGATCAGGTCAGCCCGGCAATGACGGGTACGATCAGCATGATCGCGAACAAGGCAATGGCCGCCACCAGCCAATGATGCAACCGGGGAAGGGCGGGCTCATCGCGTCCTTCCCTTGGCTTCAGCAGCATCAGGCCAGGACGCCCTTGCCGCCGACCCGCGTGAGTGCAAAGCCGGCCGTTTCCGCCTCCCTGCGCGGATAGATGTTGCGCAGGTCGACCAGCACGGGTTCGTTCATCAAGGCGGCCAGACGTTTCAGATCCAGTGCCCGGAATGCATCCCATTCCGTCACCAGCACCAGCGCGTCGGCACCGGTCGCGGCTTCATAGGCATCCTTCGTCATGGTCACGCCCGGCATCAGCGGCGCGGCGACATCCATGCCCTCCGGGTCATAGGCGACGATCTGCGCGCCCGCATCTTCCAGCGCCAGCACGATGGCAAGGCTCGGCGCATCGCGCATGTCGTCGGTATTGGGCTTGAAGGTCAGGCCCAACAGCGCAACTTTCTTGCCACGCGCGTCGCCGCCCAGAGCCTTCACGATCTTTCGTCCCATGGCTCGCTTGCGCAGATCGTTCACCTGCACCACGGTTTCGACGATACGGATCGGTGTGTCATAATCCTGGCCGGTCTTCACCAGTGCCAGCGTATCCTTGGGGAAGCAGGAGCCGCCATAGCCCGGACCCGCGTGCAGGAATTTCGCGCCAATGCGGTTGTCGAGCCCAATCCCCCGCGACACGTCCTGTACCTCCGCGCCCACGGCTTCGCACAGGTCCGCCATTTCGTTGATGAAGGTGATTTTCGTCGCAAGGAAGGCGTTTGCGGCATATTTGATCAGTTCAGCGGTTCGCCGCCCCGTGAACATGACAGGCGCCTGGTTGAGGTTCAGCGGACGGTAGATCTGCCCCATGACGTCGATCGCGCGCTGGCTCCCGGTGGTGCCGACCACGACGCGGTCTGGCCGCTTGAAATCCCCGATGGCTGCGCCTTCGCGCAGGAATTCCGGGTTGGACACGACCTGTATGTCCAGATCGGGTCGGGCTTCCCGGACGATCCGTTCGACCTCATCGCCAGTGCCGACCGGCACGGTGGATTTCGTCACGATGACGGTAGGCCCGTCGAGCGAATCCGCGATTTCCTTCGCCGCTGCGTAGACATAGCTCAGATCCGCATGCCCATCGCCGCGTCGTGAAGGCGTGCCAACGGCGATGAAAATCGCATCCGCGCCCTTCACGCCTGCCGGCAGATCGGTGGTGAAGTTCAACCGCCCTGCCGAAGCATTGCTCGCGACGAGATGGTCGAGGCCCGGCTCATATATCGGCATGCGGCCCGATTCGATGGCGGCGATCTTGCCGGCATCCTTGTCCACGCACACCACGTCATGGCCGAAATCGGCAAAGCAGGCGCCTGACACCAGCCCAACATAGCCCGTGCCGATCATCGTGATCTTCATATAGTAACTGAGCCCTCGAATGGGAAAAGGTCCGGCTGGCCTCTAGCACAGCTACTTGCCTAAGCGAAAGCGGGCGTCGGGAGTACTCATGTTCAGGGGATGGTTACCATTTTCTGCCAAGCACTTACCCGAAAGACGGCTTGCAAAGGGTAAGATATGAAGGTTGCTCTGGTGTTCGGGACGCGCCCTGAGGCGATCAAGCTGTTTCCCGTGATACACGCGCTTCAGGCCCGGGACGATGTAGAGCCGCGCGTCATCGTGACCGCGCAGCATCGAGGCCTGCTGGATCAGGTCCTGGAGATCGCCGGGATCGTGCCTGACATAGACCTCGACGTGATGACGCCGAACCAGACTCTGGATGGCCTGACGGCGAAGTTGATCGTGGAACTGGGGAAGGCGTTCGACGCGGAAAAGCCCGACCGTGTGGTGGTGCATGGCGATACGCTGACCACCATGGTCGCCAGCCTGGCGGCCTATTATCGCAAGATTCCCGTGGCTCATGTCGAGGCGGGCCTGCGCAGCGGCGATATTCATCACCCCTGGCCGGAAGAGGTGAACCGCCGTGTGGTCGCCTGCATTGCGGACATGAATTTCGCGCCGACCCAGGCGGCCGCGGATGCGCTGCTGGCGGAAAATCGCGATCCGGCCAGCATATTCGTGACCGGCAATACGGTGATCGACGCGCTCCTCGCCACTCGCGAACGGGTGCTGTCCGAACCCCCTCTTGCATCGGGCCTGGACGGCCTTGCGCGGCGGTTCACCGGGAAGCGCATCATTGCGGTCACCAGCCACCGCCGCGAGAATTTCGGCGGCGGGATGGAGGCGATTGCGCGTTCGGTGGCCGACATTGCGGCGCGCCCCGACGTCGCCGTGATCTTCCCCGTCCATCCCAATCCCAATGTCCGCCCGGTGATGGACGCCGTGCTGGGCGGCCTTGCCAACGTCGCGATGATCGAGCCGCTGGACTATCCGCATTTCGTACGCCTGCTCGACATGAGCGACCTGGTCCTGACCGACAGCGGCGGCGTGCAGGAGGAGGCTCCCTCACTCGGCAAGCCGGTGCTGGTGATGCGCGAAACCACCGAACGTCCGGAAGGGGTGGAGGCCGGCACGGCGAAGCTGGTTGGCACGGATCGCGCCAGGATCGTCCGCTCCGTTGTCACCTTGCTGGATGATGATGCTGCCTATGCCGCCATGTCGCGCGCGCATAATCCCTTCGGCGACGGCCATGCGTCGGAACGCATTGCGGGCATCATAGCCGCAAGCGCAAGATCGCAAGGGAATTTGGAACGGGCCGCCTGAGCGCAGGCCCGCGACGAACTGGCGATGGGACTCGACGTTCCGTTACCCAAATCTTCAGCATTTCCCGTCACAAACCGGTGCAGATCATCGGCTTCCCCAGGACCCCGCCCAATGCCCCTCGATAAACTCCAGCAGAAGGTATCCGTCATCGGCCTCGGCTATATCGGCCTGCCGACCGCCGCCCTGATCGCCCGCGGCGGCGCGCAGGTCGTCGGCGTGGATGTCAGCGCCCATGTCGTGGAGACGGTGAATTCCGGCCGCGTCCATATAGAGGAAGTCGACCTGGATGGCCTGGTCCAGGGTGTCGTGTCCCGCGGCAATCTCCGCGCCAGCCTGGAAGTAGAAGCCAGCGACGTCTTCATCATCGCCGTGCCAACTCCCGTGGCTGAAGATCGCGCCCCTGACATCAGCCATGTCCTCAAGGCCGCTCGTACGGTCGCGCAGGTTCTGAAGGCTGGGGACACCGTCATCCTCGAATCCACCTCCCCCGTCGGCACCACCGAAGCCATGCGCGACCTTTTCGCGCAACTTCGCCCCGATCTCAAAATGCCGGAGCCTGGCGTCGCGGGCGACATCGCCGTCGCCTATTGTCCGGAGCGCGTCCTTCCCGGACGCATTCTGGTCGAACTGATCGACAATGACCGCTGCATCGGCGGCATCACGCCGCGCTGTGCCCGCAAGGCGCTGGGTTTCTACCGCCAGTTCGTTCGCGGTGCCTGCATCACCACGTCCGCCCGCGCGGCGGAAATGGTGAAGCTGGTCGAGAACAGCTTCCGTGACGTCAATATCGCCTTTGCCAACGAACTGTCCGTCATCGCGGAGCGGATGGACATCGACGTGTGGGAGGTCATCCGCCTCGCCAACCGTCACCCGCGCGTCAACATCCTTCAGCCCGGGCCTGGCGTCGGGGGGCATTGCATCGCTGTCGACCCCTGGTTCATCGTCCATGGCGATCCGGAAAACAGCCGTCTCATCCGCACGGCTCGCGAAGTGAATGACGGCAAGACCGACTATGTCGTGGCAAAGGCGTCCGACCTGATCGATGAATTTCCGGGCGAAGCGGTCGCCTGCCTTGGTCTTGCCTTCAAGCCCAATATCGACGATTTCCGCGAGAGCCCGGCCGTGAAGGTCGCGGCGCGCCTCGCCAAGCGTTATGGCCGCCGCATCAGGCTGGTCGAACCCTATGCCCATGACCTGCCGATGGAATTTGCCGGAACCGGCGCTGAACTGACCGATCTCGATACGGCTCTGGAACAATGCGGCGTTTTCGTCATTCTTGTCGATCATGACATGTTCAAATCGGTTCCGGTGGACGAACGCGCCGACAAGGCGGTCTACGACACCCGCGGCGTCTGGCCGGATCAGCCCCGACGGCCGACCTCGGGTCAGGCCGTCCCGGAACAGGCCCGGATCGCCATCTGATCCGGCGCATCGGCGCCGCGTTCGCCCGGCGAATGGTTGCCATGTCCCCGTCGCGTCGTTAACCCCGCCCGCAATGGCAGGCTTTGCGCGTGCCCACTGAATTGCGGGGGACTTTAGCGGCATGAGGTGGCCGACCGACAGCAAGAGCCGAGCGAGGATCATGGTCACGGCCTGCCTCTTGCTCAGCGCCTGCTCGACCGTGGAGGATGCGCCGAAGGGCGAGGCGGCTTATGCCGTCATCCCGCCCGCTCCTGCCGTGGGGATGGATTATCGCATCTCGCCCGACGATGTCCTGCGCATACAGGTTTATCACGAACCCGGCCTGTCCCTTGAGGACGCCCAGGTGACAGCCGCAGGCATGGTGCGCATGCCACTGGTCGGCGACGTTTCCGTGGCTGGCCTCTCCGCCAGTGAAGCATCCGATGTCATCGCCGGGCGCCTCGGTGAGCGCTATCTCGTCTCGCCACAGGTGACGGTGTTCATCAAGAAGGCGGTGGGCCGCCGCATCACCGTGGATGGAGAGGTTCGCGAGCCGGGCCTGTTTCCCGTGGACGGTCGCGTCGGACTCCTGCAGGCGATCGCGATGGCCAGGGGCCCGACCCGCCTTGCCAGCATGGGGCAGATCGTCGTGGTCCGGCAAGCGGAGGGAGAGCGCAAGGCCGCGATGTTCGACCTTGGCGCGATTCGCAAGGGAGAGGCGCCCGATCCCGAAATCCTGCCGGGCGACACCATCATCGTCGGCCTGTCGCGCGCGAAGGCGATCCTGGGTGGCGCGCTGTTGGCGCTTCCTGCCGTTGGTGCAGGGTTCGTCGCGCTGGATGGAGGGCTCTGATGGCGCGCTCGGGACTGCTGATCGACGACAGCGGCGCCTCTTCCTCCATGGAGGGGCGCGCCGCGCGTTTCGCGACAACGGCCGGCGCGGCGTGGACGGCGGTACGGCGGCATCGCATCATCCTGTTCGTCACCATGGCGCTTTGCGTGCTGGCTGGCGTGGTCTTCATCCTGCTGTCCACGCCTGATTATAGCGCCACCGCTTCCGTGGAGGTAGAGGATGTCCCGGCTGGTGCCGCGGGAGCTGCCGCAGCGCAGCGGCAGACGGCGCCGTCCGACAATGAAGCGCTGATGCAGACCGAACTGGAAGTGCTGCGCAGCCGTGCTCTGGCTGAAGATGTGGCGCGCGAACTGGCCTTGATCGGCAGTCGAACCTTCTTCGAGGGCATGAATGTCCGGCGGCCGGAACAGGGGACTGGCTCGCTCAGCCAGCGGCAGGTCGAAACCGAAACCGTCGTCAGCCTGCTACGCGACAATCTGCACGTTGAGTTGCCCGGCAAGTCGCGGGTCATCCGCATCAGCTTCACAAGCGCTGATCCGGTGCTGTCGGCGCGGGTTGCCAACAGCTATGCGGACAGCCTGATCCGGACGGACTTGAAGCGTGGATTCGAATCCGGGGTTCAGGCCCGACGATTCCTGTTGGGAGAGTTGGACGGCGCGCGCAAGGATCTGGAACGGGCGGAGCGCGACCTGGCGGTCTATGCGGCCAATGCCGGAGCCATGATGCCACCCGAATCCGATCGCAATGGCGGCGCCGATCCCGCGCCCGATGGCACTACGGCAACGCGGCTTGCCCAGCTCAACGCCTTCCGCGCGCAGGCGACAGCGGATCGGATCGCGGCGCAAAAGCGCTGGGAAAGCGCCCGCATGTCGAGTGTCGAGACCCTGCCCGAAGTGCTGAACAATGGCGCGATGCAGCAGATCATGACGGAACGGGCGCAGGCGCGGGCTCAGGTCGTGCAGGAACGCCAGTTCCGCAAGGACGCCCATCCTGAGATGCGCGAGGCGCGCGCCCGGCTCGCGGCGCTGGATGATCAGGCCGAAGCAATGGCGGGCACGATCCGCGCGTCGCTCAAGGAACAATATGACGTCGCCGTCCATGGCGAAAAGCAGATCCAGTCCGAGATCGCCAAGGTCGAGCGGCAGGCCACGGCGGAACGTGGACGCGGCGTGCAGATGAGCATATTGGAACGGCAGGTCGATACCTATCGCCTGCTGCACGATAGCCTGCTCCAGCGCTATCGCGACATGGCATCGCAGGCTGGGTTCCAGGCGGGGCGTATCCAGCCGCTGGACCGGGCGGCCGTGCCCTCCCGGCCATCCTCGCCCAATATCGGCATCACGATGCTGTTCGCTTCGCTGGGCGGGCTGATCCTCGGGCTGATGGCAGTGGTCGGGCGGCATATTTTTGATGACGCCGTTACGTCTGCCGACACGCTGGCGGAGCGGGTGAACCTGCCTTTGCTCGGCGCGGTCCCGGCGGGCGAGAAGCCGGCGGCGGAGATTTTCGCGCCGATGGCTTCCTCCCTGCTTCTGGGGTCCGCAGCGGGGCTGCCGCGTTCCATCCTGGTCACCAGTGCGCAGGAGGGGGAGGGGAAGTCCTCTACCCTATATGCCTTGGCCAAGGCGTTGGCGAAGCTGGACAAGCGCGTGCTGGTGATTGATGCCGACATGCGTCGGCCCAAGCAGCACAGCCTGTTCGGCATCTCGCCGGCGCGGGGGATCAGCGAACTGATGACGGGCCAGGCGAAGATGGAGGAGGTTGTCGTGGACAGCGGCTTGCCGGGGGTAGCCCTGCTGCCCTGCGGCGCGATCCCGCCCAATCCCGCCGAATTACTGGTGACGCCCGCGATGGACTCCCTGCTGGCAACCGTCCGGGGGCGGTACGACACCGTGCTGATCGATGCGCCGCCCGTTCTGGGCCTGTCCGACGCCTGCCTGCTGGCGAGCAAGGCGCAGGTGACGCTGCTGGTCGTCGAATGGGGACGCAATCATCATGGCGGCCTGCGCGTCGCCGTCGATCGGTTGCGCCGGGCGGGCGGGGCGATCATTGGCGCGATCCTCACCAAACAGGAAGGCCGTGCCTTTGAATATGACTATCATCGTGGCGGGTGAGCCAAGTAGCGCGGCGCGACTAAGACGGAAAATTTGCTTAGTGCGCTAAGAATGATCGTGCGAATGACGGGTACAAGGCCGTCCCTGCTTGCCAGACCCGGTCGAGTTGTCGAACGCGATATCCGTCGGACTCAGGCTTGGGTAAGCAGCCCTTCCACCAATCCTTCGAACAGCCGGCGGCCGTCGGTCGAACCATGGGCGGTCTCGATCACGCGCTCCGGGTGCGGCATCATGCCCAGCACATTGCCACCTTCGTTCAGGATGCCCGCAATGTTCCGCGCCGATCCGTTAACGTTCTCCGCGTAGCGCAGCGCCACGCGGCCTTCGCCTTCCAGCCGGTCCAGCGTTTCCGCGTCGGCGAAATAATTGCCGTCATGATGCGCCACCGGGAAGTTGATCGCTTCCCCCGCCCCATAACGGCTGGTGAAAGCGCTTTGCGCATTATCAACCGTAAGCGCCACGTCGCGGCAGACGAAATGCCCGCCCGCATTGCGCAGCAGCGCACCGGGCAGCAGCCCGCTTTCCGTCAATACCTGGAAGCCGTTGCAGATGCCGAGCACATAGGCGCCCCGATCCGCCGCCTTCGCCACCGCCTGCATCACCGGCGAGCGGGCCGCCATCGCCCCCGAACGCAGATAGTCGCCGTAGGAAAAACCGCCCGGCACGCCGATCAGGTCGATATCGTCTGGCAGTTCCGTATCGCGATGCCAGATCATGGCAGGCTTCGCGCCGGTCGCTTTCTCGAACGCCACGGCGAGGTCGCGGTCGCAATTGCTGCCGGGAAAGACGATGACGGCGCTCTTCATGGCTCAGGCCACCTTTTCGATGCGGTAATTTTCGATCACCGTGTTCGCCAGCAGCTTGCGGCACATGGCGTCAATATCCTCGTCGCTGGTGCCGTCGGCCAGATCCAGTTCAATGAGCTTTCCCGCGCGCGCATCATTGACGCCAGCGAAGCCCAGGCCTTCGAGCGCGTGATGGATCGCCTTGCCCTGCGGGTCGAGGACACCGCCCTTGAGGGTGACGAAGATGCGGGCTTTCATGAGCGTGGGACTCCATAAGACAGTCTTTCGCGCCCCCAGGGCATCCTGCTTGCAGAATGCGCAAGCCGCGAAAACCGGAGGGCTGGCGATCGTTTGAATCGTCCAGCCCTCTAGTCGCGGAGCGCTCCGCAGGCAAGGCATTATACCAGGATGCAGTGATGCTGAGGCATCAGCCTCTTGGTAACGCCCAGGTGCTGCGCGGCCTTAACCCTGGCATTATGCTTTTGTTAGCGCCGTGCCCCTATGGTGGCCAGCGGAGGGAAGGATTTTCGCATGGCCGGTCTTGCTTTGGCGATGTTCGTGGGGCTTTTCGCCTTTGGTCAGCAGATCATGGGCTATGATGATCCTCATGGCCGGGTTCAACTGACGCTCCTTGCGACCTTCACCTTCGGCGTCCTGATCGGCTATCGCGCCCAGAGCTGATTGTTCGACAACAAAATTTGCTCCCCGGATGGGATGCTTTGCTTTAGGCGGGCTCCATGAATCCGGACTATTTCTATTATGCCTGCGCCATCACCGCCGTGATCCTCACTGGTCTCGCCAAGGGCGGATTTGCCGGGATCGGGGCACTCGCCATGCCCATCATGGCACTGGGCGTGGATCCAGTGAGGGGGGCGGCGATCATGCTGCCCATTTTGATCCTGCAGGACGTCGTCAGTGTCTGGTCGTTCCGCCATCACTGGGACAGGCATGTTCTGATGGTTATGTTGCCAGGAATGGCCGCAGGGGTTGCGATCGGCTATCTTTTTGCGGCCCAGGTGTCCGAAGTCGCGGTGCTTGGTGTACTGGGCCTGATTTCGGCTCTTTTCGGGCTTCAACGACTATGGGCCGAGCGCGGCGGTGCGATGGTGCTGCCGTCCAATTCGCCGGGCTGGATCGGCATGCTGTTCGGCGTGGCGAGCGGCTTCACCAGCCATATTGCCCATGCCGGATCTCCGCCGTTCCAGATGTGGGTATTGCCCAAGCGTTTGCCGCGCGACACGCTCATCGGGACTACCGCCATCGCATTTGCCGCGGTGAACTGGATCAAGGTGCCCGCCTATGCGGCGCTGGGGCAGTTCACCAGGGCCAATCTGCTAGCGACGGCGGCCCTGATCCCCGTGGCTATCGCATCGACTCTGGCGGGCGTCGTACTGGTGCGTCGCGTCGATGCCGCGCGATTTTACACGCTCATCTATGTGCTGATGGTGTTGCTGGGGATCAAGCTGATGGCGGACGCGCTGCTCGCCTGAACGGCGCGTCCGCCATTCGCGTCAGTCCTTGCTCCGCTTCTTGCGGTGGGTGTCGAGGTCCAGGACCGTCGTATCAACGCCCTCGGGCATAAGGCCCAGGCGCCGGGCGACTTCCTGATAGGCTTCGACTTCGCCGCCCAGATCGCGGCGGAAACGATCCTTGTCCAGCTTTTCGCCAGTGGCCATGTCCCAAAGGCGGCAACCGTCGGGGCTGATCTCGTCAGCCAGGATGATGCGGCTATATTCGCCATCCCACAACCGGCCGAACTCCAGCTTGAAATCGATCAGGCGGATACCGATGCCCGCGAACAGGCCGCACATGAAGTCGTTGATGCGGATCGCCATGTCGGCAATGTCATGCATCTCGTCCTGGCTGGCCCAGCCGAAGCAGGCGATATGCTCTTCGGACACCAGCGGGTCGCCCAGCGCGTCGTCCTTGTAGCAATATTCGATCAGGGTGCGGGGAAGCTGCGTCCCTTCCTCGATGCCGAGCTTCTTGCTGAGCGAGCCGGCAGCAACGTTGCGCACTACGACCTCGATCGGCACGATCTCGACCTGGCGGACGAGCTGCTCGCGCATGTTGAGCCGGCGGATGAAATGGGTGGGAACCCCGATCTGGCCGAGCAGCGTGAAAATATGCTCGGAAATGCGGTTGTTAAGGACGCCCTTGCCTGAAATCGTGCCCTTCTTCTGGGCGTTGAAGGCAGTCGCGTCATCCTTGAAATACTGGATGATCGTACCCGGCTCGGGGCCTTCGTAAAGGATCTTTGCCTTGCCTTCATAGATCTGGCGGCGACGGGCCATATGCGGTTCCTGTCTTCCCTGGAGCGTTTTTGAAGCAGGTGGAATCACCTGCTTCAAAAACGCGGTGAATCAAAAACTGGAGCAGGCCCATAACCGATGAATCGGATCATGGCCTGCTCCGGAAAGAATGTGCCCCGGCAAACGCGAATCGGGAGGGATCAGCGGGTGCCGGGGCTGCTTGGGCTGGCCCTTAGACCAAAAGGAGCGGGGGTGCAAATGGCCCCGTTTCAGGCGCCGAAGTTCGTTACAACACGTCACCGAACATGAACCAGATCAGTGCCAGCCACGCCGCGAGGCCGAGAATGCCCAATATGACACCTGATCTGGCGCGAATGGCGGCAAGGGTGCCGCCCGCTTCTTCCTCGTCTTCCATTGCACCTACAGTAGCGGCATGTGCGGGAAAGTTAAGCGGGCTGCGCCTCCGGCTTCAGCTCGCCATTGCGCTGTACCGCCATCAACCGTTCTGTGAAGCGCTGCCGCCACCAACTGATGTCCTGTTTCTCGACGATGTCCATCATGGCGCGCCAGCGGCGCTTGCGTTCGTCGAGCGGCATGGCAAGGGCGCGGGTGATCGCGTCCGACATCTCCTCCGGGCTGTAGGGGTTGATCAGCAGCGCGTCCTTGAGCTGCTGCGCGGCGCCGGCGAAGCGCGACAGGATGAGGACGCCCGGATTGTCGGGATCCTGTGCCGCCACATATTCCTTGGCGACCAGGTTCATGCCGTCGCGCAGCGGCGTGACCAGGCCGATCTTCGCCGCGCGATATATCCCTGCCAGCTTGTCGCGCGGATAGCCCTGGTTCACGTAGCGGATCGGCGTCCAGTCGACGTCGCTATATTCGCCGTTGATGCGGCCCGCCAGCGCGTCGAGCGTGGCGCGGATCTGCTGATAGCTTTCCACCTCCCCGCGGGAGGGCGGCGCGATCTGCGTCAGCACGATGTTGCGATGCTGTTCAGGATGATCCTTCAGGAAGCGGGCATAGCCGTTGAACCGCTCTTCCAGCCCCTTGCTGTAGTCGAGGCGGTCGACGCCCACGATCATGGGACGATCCTGAAGCGAACGGCGGACCTTTTCATACATATCCTTCGCCGCGTCGCTGACGGCGGCGCTGGCATATTCCTGCGCGTTGATGCCGATCGGGCAGGCGATCGCCTGGATCGTGCGGTTTCCCAGCGTCACGAAATCGCCGTCCACCGATCCGCCCATCTCCCGCTCCACATAGTGGCGGAAGGACTCCAGCCATTCCTCCGTGTGGAAGCCGACGACATCATAGGCGAACAGCGTCTGAACCAGCTTGCTGTGATGGGGCAGCGACACCAGCAGCCGCGTAGGCGGCCAGGGAATGTGCAGGAAGAATCCCATGCGATTGTCATGGCCCCGGTCGCGCAGCATCCGGCCGAGCGGGATCATGTGATAATCCTGGACCCAGATGATGTCGTCCGGTTCGATCAGCGGGCTGGTCGTGTCGGCGAAGCGCTGATTGACACGGTTGTAGCCACCCTCGAAATCGCGGGCATATTCGGCCAGGTCGATGCGGAAGTGGAACAGCGGCCACAGCGTCTTGTTGGCATAGCCATTATAATATTCGTCGACATCCTGCTCTTCCAGGTCGATCGTCGCGGTCTTGACCCCTTCATCCTCGGAAAAGCCGATCTGGCCGGTGAAATTCTCGGTGACCTCTCCGGACCAGCCGACCCATATGCCCCTGCTTTCCCTAAGGGCCTGGGAAAGCGCGACAGCGAGGCCGCCCTGGTTGCCGGTCTTGGTCGGGCGACTGACCCGGTTGGAAATGACTATCAGGCGGCTCATGCCGAGCGCCTCCACAGCAATCGCCTCATCGCATCACGCTCCACGGTTTGCTCAAGAGCACGGCGCAATTGATGATGCCGACCAATGAGTAGGTTTGGGGATAGTTCCCCCACAATTCTCCGGTAACGGGATCGATGTCTTCGGAAAGCAGCCCGGCGGCGGTGCGGCGGGACAGCATCTCCTCGAACAGGGCGCGGGCTTCCTCGCCGCGTCCCGTACGGTGCAGCGCCTCGATCAGCCAGAAGGTGCAGACGTTGAAGGCCGTGACCGGCTCCCCGAAATCGTCCGGCGCGCTATAGCGCAACATGTCATTGCCGCGGCGCAGATCCTTTTCCAGCGCCTTCAGCGTTCCCAGGAACATGGGATTGTCGGCCGTCAGGAAACGCAGGTCGATCAACTGGAGCAGGGAGGCGTCCCTGGCATCGTCCTCGAAATTGGCGGAGATGGCATTGCTGTCGGTCCGCCACGCTGACTGGAGGATGCGTGCCTTCATGACCTCCGCCCGCTTGCGCCAATGAACCTCGCGTTCCGGCAGGTCGAGAGCGGCTGCTGCATGGGCGAGGCGGTCGCATGCCGCCCAGCACATCACCGCGCTATAGCTGTGGACATGGGCCCGGGTGCGCAATTCCCACAGGCCGGCGTCAGGCTGGTCATAGACCTGCCACGCCCGTTCGCCGACCGCCTCCAGCGCCTCGAAGTCCGACAGTCCCGCCATGCGCAGCAGGCGCTGGTCGATGAAACCCTGAACGGAGGACAGGACGATCTGGCCATAGGCGTCATGCTGCACCTGGGAATAGGCGGCATTGCCGACGCGAACCGGTCCCATGCCGCGATAGCCGGGCAGGTTCTGCGCCTCCCGCTCCTCCAGCGTGGCTTTGCCGCGCACGTCGTAGAGGGGCTGGATATGGCCGCCCCGCGCGCCATCGACGATGTTGCGGAGATAGACGAGATAGCTTTCCAGAACGTCCAGCGCGCCCAGCCGGTTCAGCGCCTCCACCGTGTAATAGGCGTCCCTGATCCAGCAATAGCGATAATCCCAGTTGCGGCCGCTGTCGGCATGTTCGGGGATGCTGGTCGTCAGCGCGGCGACGATGGCGCCGGTTTCCTCATGCTGGCAAAGCTTGAGCGTGATGGCGGAGCGGATCACCGCCTCCTGCCATTCGGCCGGAATGGCCAGGCCGCGGACCCAGATTTGCCATTCGTGGATCGTGTCGTCCAGCATCCGCTCCACGGCGGGGCGAAGGGCGTCGGAAAAGCTCTCATCCGGACCCAGGAAGAAATGCATGTCATGTTCCAGCCGGAACCAGCTTTCCTGGGAAATGAGGCCGATGGGCGCATTGGTGGAAACGCGCATTGCCATATAGGACAGTACCAGCCGGATGTGATTGGAGCCATAGCTGATCGGCACCCGTTCCGAATGCCATGAGGTGGTGGGACGCAATCTGACCCGTACGCGCGGGCTGCCTGACACCGGCCGGACGACGCGGGCGAACGCCACCGGGCGGTACATCCGGCCCTGATGCTTGTGGCGCGGGCAGAAATCATAGAGCTCGATCGCATTGCCCTGCCCATCGGTCTGGCGCGTCACCAGCACGGGAGTATTGCGGATATAATGCTGCTCGATCCGGACGCAATTCTCGAGCTCTATGGCCCAGAAGCCTCGCGAATCCGGCTCGTCCCAGGCCCCGTCGTCCAGCAGGGCCGAGAATACGGGGTCGCCGTCGACGCGGGGCACGCAGGCCCATATCATGCGCCCGGCGCGGTCGATCAGCGCTGATGCCTGGCAATTGCCGATGGGCCACAGGTCGAGCGAGCGTTCATTCCCGCCCGGAAGGTCGTTTTTCTGCGTTTCTATTGGTCCGTCCCCCTTGTTCGTGCACGACAGGGGTGCCGGACGATCGGATCAGACGGCGCCAGCAACCCCCTGGGCAAGATAATGCCTGACGGCGGCAACCTGTTCCAAAGAGAATGCGGCGAGCGTTGCCCTGGGCACGCCGACGAGAATGCCGGCGCCGCCCAGGTCGCGCGCCACGGCGAAACCCTCTTCGTCGGTCACGTCGTCCCCGATGAACAGCGGTGTGCCGCCTGCCATGGGCGTGCGGCGCATCAGCGCGCGGATGGCGCTGCCCTTGTCGGCGCCGCCGGGGCGCAATTCGTAGAGCATCTTGCCCGGTTGCAGGGCAAGGTCGAGCCGATCCGCCAGGCCGGTGGCGAGGTCGCCGGCCTCCTGACCCCATTGTGGTGCGCCGCGGAAATGAAGGCCGACGCTGATTGTCTTGCGTTCGACAAGGACGCCGGCCTTTCCGGCGGCAAAGGTCTGGAAGGCGGCTTCGGCCTCGTTGATGGCGGGGAGGCGGGCAGGCGCCTCGACCGGGCGGCCGGGTTCCGCCAGCTCAAGTCCGTGCGTGCCGGCCAGCAGGAATTGGCCGAAGCCGAAATCGCGCAGCGTCGCGACGGAACGGCCGCTGACAATGGCAAGCCGGCCATCCAGCCGGTCGCGCAAATGCTCCAGAAGGGTGAGCAGATCGTCATCGACCACCACCCCGTCGGGCGTATCCGCTATGGGAGCCAGGGTTCCATCGAAATCGAGGAACAAGGCGGCGCCGGTCAGCAGCCCGGGCGGCGGAGGGGGAAGATCGGGAACAGGGGAAAGACGGGAATCGTGCACGGGCGCAAGTTGGCGCGTGGCGCGGATAGTGCAAGCCCTGTTGAACGATCCTGGCGATTTTTGGGGGATCTCATTGCCCCTGCTCCGTCCAGGGGGCCGACCAGCTGATGCGATGAAGCGCGCAGAAGGCCTGCATGATGGAGGTGAGGAGGCCTGAAAGGCCGCTGGTGGTTTCATGGCTGCGGGTGGGCAACCGGGCGTCGTTCGACAAGTGCATGACGTGCCTTTCCATGAATGATCCGGTGAATGGATTGCGTTTCGTGGCAATTCCTATCGCTGATTTCCGTAGCGGCAGCCAACAAAAGGATGGACGCGAATCATAAGTCTGGCTTATCTGGACCGGATGAACCCATTGCCTCCCCTGTCGGCCGTTCGCGTGTTCGAAGCCGCGGCAAGGCTGGAGAATTTCACGGCCGCCGCGCAGGAGTTGGGGATGACGCAGGCGGCTGTCAGTTATCAGGTGAAATTGCTGGAGGAGCGGCTGGGCATCAGCCTGTTCCAGAGGACGGGGCGGAAGGTGACGCTGACCGAGAAGGGGCGCGAGATCGCCATGGTCGTGTCCCGCGCCTTCGACCAGATGCGGGAGGGGTTCGCCGCGCTGACGCAGGATCATTCGACCATCCTGACGATCAGTTGCACCAACAGTTTCGCCCATCTCTGGCTGGCGCAGCGGATCGGGACGTTCCAGATGCGCCAGCCGGGGCTGGCCGTGCGGATCGACGCGACCGACCGGGTGGTGGACTTCGCCCGCGACGGCGTCGACGTGGCGGTGCGGGGCGGGCGGGGCGAATGGCCGGGACTGGAGGCCAAGCTGCTGACCCATAACCGGCTGGCGCCACTTTGCAGCCCGTCATGGCTGGCGGCCAATGGGCCGATTGCCGATGCGCGGGTGCTGCACGCCATGCCGCGGCTGTCGCCCGGCGATAGCTGGTGGCAGGAATGGTTCGTCGCCATGGGGGTGGACGAGGACGGTAGGGGGCTGCCGCCCGCCATCGCGCTCGATTCCCAGGTGATGGAGGGCCGCGCCGCGATGGCCGGGCATGGCGTTGCCATCGTCAATCCCTTCATGTGGAGGACGGAATTGGAGGCGGGATTGCTGGTGGAGGCGGTGCCATCCTATGTCCGGGAACGGGCGAGCTATTGGGTGGTCTATCCTGCCCACGCCCGCAACACGGCCAAGGTGAAGGCCTTTCGCGACTGGATTTCCGCGGAATTCAGGCGGGAAATCGCCGCGGACCCGGAGGCCCGGTTTCTGCCGCGATGATGGGGGTGGTGTTGCGGAGGGGTGGGACGCGGGCTAGCGGTTTATGGGATGCTGTTTCTGTCGCGGCATGAAATCGCGGCGTCGGAACTGGGCTCCTGCCTTCGCAGGAGCACGGCGGGATGGTGGGAGCACGGCGGAGAGGCAGGCGCGCGTGGCGGTTGCGGGGCAGGTTGCGACCGGCCTGAGCCATTCCGGTCGGCATCTTCGGGATTAAACCCCGTTTCCGTTTTGTCGCGGCACTGCTATTCCCCCCTGCGATGACCGAATTTCGCGACCCGTTCGACGCTATCAAGGATCACCCGTTCGACGATGCGCTGTCCCAGCGCTATCTCGTCTATGCGCTTTCCACCATCACGGCGCGGTCGTTGCCGGACCTGCGCGATGGGTTGAAGCCGGTGCACCGGCGGCTGCTGTGGGCGATGCGGCTGCTGCGGATGGAGCCGGGCGGCGCGTCGCCCGACGTGCTGGTCGCCAATCCGGCGCGCAACACCACGTCGTACAAGAAATGCGCCCGCGTGGTTGGTGACGTCATCGGCAAATATCACCCGCATGGCGATGCCTCGGTCTACGACGCCATGGTGCGTCTGGCGCAGGATTTCTCGCTGCGCACGCCGCTGGTGGATGGGCAGGGCAATTTCGGCAATATCGACGGCGATAATGCGGCGGCGATGCGCTATACCGAGGCGCGGCTGACCCAGGCCGCGGCCGACCTGATGGCGGGGCTGGACGAAGGCACCGTCGAATTCCGCCCGACCTATAATGGCGAGGACCAGGAGCCGGAGGTCTTTCCCGGCCTGTTCCCCAATCTGCTGGCCAACGGCGCCACCGGTATCGCTGTCGGCATGGCGACCAGCATCCCGCCGCACAATGTCGCGGAACTGATCGATGCGGCGAGCCTGCTGATCGAAAATCCGGAAGCCGAACATGCCGAGCTGATGCAGATCGTGCGCGGTCCGGACTTTCCCACTGGTGGCGTGCTGGTGGACAGTGCTTCCATGATTTCAGAGGCTTATGCGACGGGGCGGGGATCGTTTCGAACTCGTGCGCGCTGGCACAAGGAGGATGGCGGGCGCGGTACCTGGGTCGCGGTGGTCACACAGATCCCCTTTCAGGTGCAGAAATCCAAGCTGATCGAGCAGATCGCCGTGCTGATCAACGACAAGAAGCTGCCCATATTGGCCGATGTGCGCGACGAGAGCGATACGGAGATCCGCATCGTCATCGAGCCGCGCGCGCGCACCGTCGATCCGGACGTGCTGATGGACAGCCTGTTCCGGCTGACCGATCTGGAAAACCGTTTTCCCTTGAACCTGAATGTGCTCGACGCGACGCGCACGCCCCGCGTTCTGGGCCTGAAGACCGTCCTTGTCGAATGGCTGAGGCACCAGATCGACGTTCTGGTGAAGCGCGCGCAGCACCGGCTGGACAAGATCGCGGCGCGGCTGGAGCTGCTGGACGGCTATATCATCGCCTATCTGAACCTGGACCGGGTGATCGAGATCATCCGGACCGAGGATGAGCCCAAGGAGGTGATGATGGCCGAGTTCGGCCTGAACGACCGGCAGGCCGAGGCGATCCTCAACATGCGGCTGCGCAGCTTGCGCAAGCTGGAGGAGATGGAACTGCGGCGCGAGCATTCCGAATTGCTGAAGGAACGCGACGAGCTGACCAGGCTGGTCGAAAGCCCGGCGCGGCAGCGGACGCGGTTGAAGAAGGACCTGGCCGACCTTCGCAAGCGCTATTCGCCCGAAAGCGATTTCGGCCGCCGGCGCACGCTGGTCGAGGAAGCGGCGCCGGCGCGGGAAATCCCGCTGGAGGCGATGATCGAGCGCGAGCCGATCACCGTGATCCTGTCCGAACGCGGCTGGATCAGGGCGATGAGCGGGCATCGCGACCTGGCCTCGGCCGACACGCTGAAATTCAAGGAAGGCGATGGTCCGATGATCGCCTTCCACGCGCAGACCACCGACAAGCTGCTGCTGGCGACGGAGACCGGGCGCATCTTCACGCTGGGTGCGGACAAGCTGCCGGGCGGGCGCGGCTTTGGCGACCCGGTGCGGTCGCTGGTCGACATGGACGGCACCGGCAATATCGTGGCGCTTCTGCCTGCCCGCGTCGGCGGCGAATTGCTGCTTGCATCCTCGGACGGGCGCGGCTTCGTGGCGACGGTCGCCGATGTGATCGCGGAGACGCGCAAGGGCAAGCAGGTGGTCAATGTACGCACCGGCGCGAAGCTGAGTGTCGTGCATCCCATCGCGCCGGAGGCGGACAGCGTCGCCGTGGTGGGTGAAAACCGGAAGCTGCTGGTCTTCTCGCTGATCGAAATGCCGCGCATGGCGCGGGGGCAGGGCGTGCAGATGCAGCGCTATCGTGACGGCGGCCTGTCCGACGCGATCGCGTTCCGCCTGTCGGATGGCCTGAGCTGGGCCATGGGGGGAGAATCCGGGCGGGTTCGCACGGAAGCGGACATGACGCCATGGCGCGTTGCAAGGGGCGCGGCGGGGCGGATGCCGCCAACCGGCTTTCCACGCGATAACCGTTTCTGAGAAAGCGATTTTTTGTTGCCATCGCGTCGGAATCGGGAATGTTGTTTCCCGAAAATTTACCCTTTGGGCCTATCGCCGGCCCTATGGAATCCATGTCGATGCGCGATCGGCCAATCTCAATGCCGGGCGGACAGCTCCTTGCGGGGCAGGACGGAGCGCATCTTTCGCATGGGTTGGCGATCACCGAATGGCTGGCGGCGCTGCCTTATCCCGCAGCGGTACTTTCCTTTGCAAACAATCATTTATCAACCGTAGTTGCCAATGCGCCGTTCCACCACCGTTTCAGGGTGAGTGGTTCAGGCGAGCCGGAAAAACCGCACGCTGCCGAATGGCGCGACCGGATCGTGCAGAGCGTGCGGTCGGGCCGTGATTCGGAAAGTTTCGAGTTGCGCCGCGACGGATCGCTGGGGCCGGAATATTTCTGCTGCTCGGTCGGACGCCTGCCCAAGCGGGACGGCGAGTCCGACCTTTTCCTGTTCACGGCGCTTGATCGCACCAGCGACCGCACGATGGAGAAGAATCTCCGGCGGGAATTGCTGTCCGACGGTCTGACGGCATTGCCCAACCGGACGGGGTTCGGCGAGGAGATCGAGGACCGGTTGGCCAATACGAGCTGGCCTGACAATGCGCAGTTCGGCATCCTTGCCATCGACCTGAGCCGGTTCAGTCGGGTCAATGAGTCGCTGGGGCCAATGGCCGGCGACGAATTGCTGATCACCGTGGCCAAGCGGTTGAAGTCCAGCCTGCGGCAGGGGGACGTGCTGGCCCGCATCGGCGGTAATGACTTTGCTATTTTTGCACGCCTGAACAATGGCTTGTCGGATGCTCTTCATATTGTTCAGCGTATTCGTGATGGACTGAGCTATCCGATCAGGTTGAGCGATTTGCAGATCCGGGTCGATTGCGCGATCGGATGCGCCCTGTCGACCAGCCTGACCGAAGACCCGGAGGATGTGGTGCGCAAGGCGCAGGCCGCGGTGAAGATCGCCAAGCGCAGCGGCAAGGTGGAAATCTATCGCAACGGCGTGCTGAAGGAAGCGCAGCGGCGCTTTTCCGTCGAGAGCCGGTTGCGCGACGCGCTGGCGCAGGGAGAACTGACCCTGGCATTCCAGCCGCTGATCCATCTGCAGACTGGCGAAATCACGGGCTTCGAGGCCCTGACTCGATGGCAGGATGAAGAGCTGGGCCATGTGTCGCCCGCCGAGTTCATTGCCGTGGCGGAAGAGAGTGGCCAGATCACCTCGCTGGGTCGCTGGGCTGCCTATGAGGCGGCGCAGGCGCTCAGCCGGTGGGACGCGAAATTCGGCCAGTCGCTGCCCGTCGGCATCAATGTGAACCTGTCCCCCATCCAGATGGCGCGGGACGATGTCGCCTCCATGTTCGAGGAAGCGCTGCGTTATTCGGGAATTTCGGGCAATCGCCTGACCGCGGAGCTGACCGAAAGCGCGATCGTGGCGGACCCGGAAAAGGCGCGTAAGCTGCTGTTCGCGCTCAAGGACCTGCAAATGCCGATCGCCATGGACGATTTCGGCACCGGCTATTCCAACCTGGCGAGCCTGCACAGCCTGCCGATCGACATATTGAAGATCGACCGCAGTTTCGTGACCTCCATGCTGGAGGACCGGGACAAGGTGGTCATGGTCCGCACCATCCTGTCGCTGGCCGAATCGCTGGGGCTGCGTGTCACGGCCGAAGGGATCGAGACGCAGCAGCTTGCCCATGCGCTGCAGAATATGGGCTGCTGGCAGGGGCAGGGATATTATTTCGCGCGGCCGATGCCGGAGAGCGACGCCTATGACTATTGGCGGGCGCGCTGGAATTTCGAAACGGTCTGATCCGCGATTTCGGCGAGGCGGGCTTCGTCGGGAAAACCCTCCGCAACCCAGATATCCTGGACCTCGGCCAGGGCTTTTGCCACATCCGGGCCGGGCTGAAGGCCGCGGGCGATGAGGGCGCCGCCGCCCAGAGGCAGGCGTGGCGGCGTCCAGTCAGCGAGTGTCTTCAGGCCGTCGAGCGGAGCCGAAGAATCGAGCAGGATGCGGTCGATCGCGCCCTCCACGCCGACCCGGAAGGCGAGGGCGCGAGGGGGCATGGGGGCCGTGGCGCCCTCCAGCGCGGTGGCCAGGCGCTTGCGGGCCTTGTTGGACAATTTGAGGCGCGCGCCCACCTGCTCGGCGGTGCGCGGATCATGGGCGAGCAGGGCGGCAAGACGGCGCAGGGCTGACGGACTGGTGCCGGAGGCGGCTTCCCGCTGCATCAGTGTGGACAGGCGGGCCAGCCCGTCCTGGTCGATCTCCGGAAGGACGGGCAGCAATATGCCGCCGTCGACCATGAGTTGGAACGAGGCCAGCGGGGCGGGCAGGGCGAGCAGCTTGAGCAGTTCGTCCGCGATGCGTTCGCGCGACAGGGCCATCAGGCTGTTGGCGGCTTCGCGGCAGGCGGCATAGGCCTCCACATCCGGCTCGTCATGGCCGAAGCGGGCCAGGAAGCGGAAATAGCGCAGGATGCGGAGGTGATCCTCCGCGATGCGGGCGTTTGCATCGCCGATGAAGCGGACGCGATGCGCGCGCAGATCGGCGACGCCGCCGAAGAAATCGGTGATGGCGTGGGTGAGCGGGTCGGCATAGAGCGCGTTGATGGTGAAATCCCGCCGGGCGGCGTCTTCGCGCCAGTCATGGGTATAGGCGATGGTGGCGCGGCGGCCGTCCGTGCTGACGTCGCGGCGCAGGGTCGTGATCTCCACCGGCCAGCCATGGATGACGGCCGTGATCGTGCCATGGTCGATGCCGGTGGGCACGGCCTTTATTCCGGCGGCCCTGAGGCGGTCGATGACCGACTGCGGTTCCGATATGGTGGCGATGTCGAGATCGTTGACCGGCAGGCCCAGAAGGCCGTCGCGGACGGCGCCCCCGACGAAGCGGACGAGGCCCTGTTCCGCGCCAAGCGCGTCGAGCAGCGCGTCCAGGCCGGGGCGGTGGCGCCAGTCGGCGTCAGGCAGCAGGCTGGTCATGGCCTAGCCTGCGCGACAGATTGGCGAGGATGGCGGCGGTGATGCCCCAGATGCGTCGTCCTTCCCAGAATATTTCGTAATAATGCCGCTCAATGCCCTGAAACTCCATGGACTTTCTGATCCGGTTGGCGGGATTGAGGGCATAGGAGAGGGGTAGTTCGAACAGTTCCGCGACCTCGGCCTCCTGGGGGAGGAGGGGAAGGTCGGGCGGGATCACGCCCAGCACGGGGACGATGTCGAAGCCGGTGAAGGTGTGATAGCGGTCCGACGTGCCGATGATGTCGACCAGGTCGGGCAGGAGACCGATTTCCTCCTGCGCTTCCCGCAGCGCGCCAGCGATTTCGTCGGGGTCGTGGTCGTCGACCCGGCCGCCCGGAAAGGCGACTTGCCCGGCGTGCTTGCGCAGCCTGGCGGACCGCTGGGTCAGGATCAGGCCGGGTTCGGGACGATCGGTGATCGCGACCAGCACGGCCGCAGGAGACAGCATGATGTCGCCGTCGATCCGGGGATCACGGGTGTCGGACGGCATCAGGCCGATCTCCCGCTCATGCCCCTCCTTCAGGGCGATCCGCAGCCGTTCCGCCAGCGTCATGCCGACCCGTCCAGCGCGAAGAAGGCGCCGTTGCTCCAGAGGCCGACTGGTTCGGCGCCTTCGTCCAGCGCCAGGTTCACCAGTTCATAATAGACGCTGCGGGCGACCAGCGCCTCCAGCCCGCCGCGGACGTGGAGATAGGGATGCGGTCCGTCAGGCGTTTCGCGCAGGACAAGGGCGTTGTCCGGCCCGGCGGCGACCAGATCGCCCGTGTTGAGCCGAAAGGCGAGGCTGCGTGCCCGGCCTTCGCCTTCGCTCTTGAGCTCCACGGCGAGGAAGGGGGCGTCCTCCACCTCGATCGAGAGCTTTTCGACCGGCGTGACCAGGACGTAGCCGCCATCGGGTTCGCGGCGCAGGATGGTCGAGAAGAGGCGGACCATGGCTTCCCGCCCGATGGGCGAACCCTGGTGGAACCAGGTGCCGTCGCGGGCGATGCGCATGTCGCTGTCGCCGCAATGGTCCGGATTCCATTTCTCGACCGGCGGCAGACGCTTTTCCGCCAGCAGGCGGGCGACGTCGGTCAGCGACAGGCTGGAAAGATCAGGGGGCGGCTCCATCGGCATGGGGCCGAGATAGGGGCGCTTGAAGGCGAAGGCAAAAGGGAAATTTCAGGCGCGGGCAATGGCGCGCGGACCCAGCATGCCCGTGCCCCCTATGGGCCGGCCGTCGACCGACAGCGCCAGCAGGCGGCGCGGCTCGAACGGGCCGGGGCAGTTCCAGCCGCCGGTCCCTTCCGCCGAAAAGCCCCAGAAGCGGCCATAATATTCCGGATCGCCGATCATCATCAGCGGGGCGCTGTTCTGTGCGCGGGCGGCCGCGACGACGGCGTCCATCATCGCGCGGCCGTGCCCGGTGCCCTGCACCGCCGGATCGACGGCGACCGGGCCGACCATGATGAGCGGCGTCCGGCCGCCGTCGGCATGGACGAGCGCGACGGGCCAGCTTTGCAGCGAACCGATGAGCCCGCCGTCCTCATCCCTCATGCCGAAGGAGAGTTCGGGAAGCCATGGCATGCCGTCGCGAATCATATAGGCGGTGCGCCCGTGCCGGTCAGGGCCGAAGGCCGCATCCAGCAACCGCTCAACCGCGTCATGCGACATCATCTTGAGGGGCACTATCACAGACACGTCTTGCCGATCCGTCCTCAATGGCGCATGGACGCGCCGAGAGCGGCGGGCTTTAGCGCGTGGCTGGCAAAATAAAAGTCTAAACTGGGGCCCGCCCGCGGCAGGGAGGGCCCGAATGTGGCGAGCTATGAACAGCGTATTTGACGATTTTCTGACGTTGGAGGTGAATAATCTGGACGTGGATGTCCTGACCGGCATCTATTCGGAGGAGACGCACCTGCCGCAACCGCTGCGCATATCGATCAGGGCGCGGTTGAAGATCGCGGATCATTATGATCCCGACACGCCGCTGTCGCGGTCCAAAAATTACATGGACCTGAAACATGCCGCGACCACCGCTCTGCCGGAGGGGCAGCATTTCACGCTGATCGAGGCGGTGGCCGACCATATCATCGAGACGATCTTCCTGCAGGATGACAAGGTGACCCATGTCGAGGTCAAGATCGTCAAGCTGGCCCTGAGCGAGAAGGGCGAGGAGATCGGGATCACCATGGCGCGCGGGCGCAGATAGCCTGTTCCATCGGGTTTTCCCGGCCCAGGTTTTCCTGAATCGCTGCCCTTACCCCTTGATCAGGCCGATTTCGCGCAACCGTTCCGACAGATAGTCGTGCGCGGTGATCGGCGGGTCGCGGCGGGGGTGGTCCGCATCCACGCATTGGGGCAGCGCGTCGATCAGGAAATCCGGTCGCAGGTGCAGGAAGAAGGGCATGGAATAGCGCGAATGGCCGCGCCGTTCCGGCGGCGGGTTGACGACGCGGTGGCTGGTCGAAGGGAGATAATGGTTGGTCAGCCGCTGGAGCATGTCGCCCACATTGATGGCAAGGGCGCCGGGCGGCGGGACCACGGGCAGCCAGTTGCCGTCGCGATCCCTGAGCTCCAGCCCGCCTTCCTCCGCGCCCAGGAGCAGGGTGATGAGGTTGATATCCTCATGCGCGCCGGCGCGGATGCCCGGCGCTTCCGCAGAGACGGGCGGATAATGGAGCAGGCGCAGGATTGAATTGCCGTTTTCGACCGGCCTTTCAAACCACTGCTCCTCCAGCCCCAGAAACAGGGCGATGGCGGACAGCAGTTCCCCGCCGACGCGGTCGAATTCGGCATAGAGAGGCGCGAATGTCGCGTGGAATTCCGGCAGTTCGTCCGGCCAGACATTGGGCGGCATGCTTTGCGCCAGCGGATCGCCCGCGGGCAGGTCGCGTCCGACATGCCAGAATTCCTTGAGATCATTCTCGCTCTCGCCCCTGGCGATTTCCACGCCAAAGGCCGTGTAGCCGCGCTGACCCCCATTATTGGCGGCATCGTAGCGGCGCTTCACCCCCTCCGGCAGGGCGAAAAACCGGCGGACCAGTGCCCAGCCCCTGTCTATCAGCGCCTGGTCCATGCCATGATCCTTCACCATGGCGAAGCCGAAGCGCTGGAAGGAACCGCCGAAAGCCGCGGCGAAGTCGGCCTTGTCCATATTGCCCATGGACAGGACGGGCACTTGTCCGGGCACCGTTTGCGACACGTTATTCTCCGAAACTCAACTGGATAGAGCCGGCGCGCCGTCGGGCGCCATGCTGGCCATGCGAGCATCCTTGATCGTCCTTGGCGGCTGATGCAAGGAGAAGCCATGAACTATTGGCTGATGAAATCGGAACCCGATGTCTTTTCCTATGACGATCTGGTCAAGAAGGGGAAGGCCGAGTGGGACGGCGTGCGCAATCATGCCGCGCAGGGCCATATGAGGGCGATGCGCAAGGGCGACCTTTCCATCTTCTACCACAGCAATATCGGGGTCGAGGCGGTCGGCATCATGGAGATCGTCGAGGAGGCGGCGCCAGACAGCACGGACGAAACGGGCAAGTGGATGGCGGTGCATGTCGGGCCGAAGGAAAAGCTCGCCAAGCCGGTCACGTTGAAGACGATGAAGGCCGATCCGGCGCTGGCCAATATGGCGATGATCCGCCAGTCGCGGCTTTCCGTATCCCCGCTTACAGAGGCGGAGTTCAGGCATATCGTCGCCCTGTCAAAGAGTTGAAAGGCCAAAGGGTTGAAAGGCGATTGCGGGAAACGCAATCGTTCCGCCCTTGTTTGCGATTGTGCTCCTTTGGCGGCGCTCCATAAATCGACGTCAACAGAAAAGAATATTCCAGAGGTGTTTGATCGGCATTCACAAGGAGTTTACCCATGCGAATGCTGTCCAAGTTTGTTCTTTCCGCCCTGTTGGCCGCCGGCGCCGCCAACGGCCCGGCCCATGCCGAAGACGCTGCCAAGCAGAAGTTCACGCATGAGGGCTATACCTATGTATATGCCGTCAAGGACACCAAGACCGGCAGGGTGATTTCGGGCCGTCGTTACCCCGATGCCGTTGCCTTCAACCTTGCGGTGAAGAATGGCCGCGTGTCGGGCATGTCCGGCGGTCAGGCCGTGACGTTCAAGGTCGAAGACGCGCGCGGCGCCTCGGCCGAATAAGCCCCAGGCATTTCGGATTAAAAAGGGGGGCGGTTTCCGATCGGAAGCCGCCCCCCTTTTTTCGCATATCTCAGCGGCAGCGACGCTTGCTGTCGATTTCCTTGCCCAGCAGCGCGCCGCCCGCGGCGCCCAGGATCGTGCCGGTGGCGCGGTCGCCGCGGGTGTCGATCGCGCGGCCGACCAGCGCGCCGCCCACGCCGCCGACGATGAGGCCGGTCGTGCCATTGGACTTGCGGCAGTACATGCGGCCGTCGCGACCGCGCCATTCGCGATATTCATAATGACGGCGGGCATTGGCGCCCTCGGTCGGGATCGCCATGGAAGCGGGAATGGCCAGCGAGACGGCGGCCAGTGCCATAAGGGCTTTACGCATTTTTTCTCCTCCAAAAAGGCGTGTTTTGATCGTTCAACCCGCGCATATTGATGGAGGTTGCATGAACCTGCGACAACGGCGCAGCATGTTGTTTCTGAAGCAATAAATTTTGAGACGAGGCGATGGGCGGCACCGATGAAGCGGGGACGGCATCGATCTGCTGGTTGATCTGACCGCGTGTAGAGGGCTGGACGTCGCCAGGGCGCGGCCTGGTTCGGCGATCAGAATTTTCGGGGGGTAGCGCCGGCGCCGCGAGGCTGATCGCATGGCCGCCGAGCCTTCTGGAAAATTTATCCACATTTATCCACAGCTTTAGCGTGACACGGTCTTCAGGGTGCAAGATTCCGCTTTGAGCGACTCGCTTTTGGTGAGACGATCTCCCTATCGGAAAGACCGGGAGACAGAGAAATCTGGATGCCAAAGTCGGTGAGAAATCAGCGACTTGAAGGAATTTTCGAGCGTCGGGAAAGAAGCATGGACCGGAAGGAAAATGCGGAAATCCGATGAGCCTCAATAGACGATGCTGTGCACGCGCGAAAGTGAACGTCGGGCATCGAATAAAGAGGACAGGCTGCGGGAAAACGGCCGACCGGCCGGACAAACGGAGCCGACACGATAGCAAAGCCCTTGCGGCGGACCTATCGCGCGCCGAGTCCGATGATCGCATCTTGAAAGAGAAGCGGATCGAGAGACACGACGGAAGTGGGGACCGGCAGAAATGCCGGCCCCCATTTTGCTTTTCGGGCTATTTTTCTGGCGCGGCGGGCGATCCGGGGCATCGCGTGAAGCGGCGGCAGGATCGGTTGAAAGCTGGAGTGCGTTGGGGTGGCGACCGTCGCGTCGCGGGCGCGAGGGGAATATGGTGCCGGATGAGGGGATCGAACCCCCGACCTTCGGTTTACAAAACCGCTGCACTACCGCTGTGCTAATCCGGCATATCCGTTTCGGACGGGGAGCGCCTTACTATCAGATGATGCCGAACGTCCAGCCCTCTGTTGCGGCGATTTTTTCGTCGAGAGGCGGCGGGTTCCACAGGCCGGGGCGCGGGGCCATGCGTCGCAGCCAGGCGGCGGTCAGGATCGCGTCGGCGCCATGGTCGTCAGGCGGGAGGCCCCTGTGCGGTTGCGATCCGACGGCGAGGAGCGCGTCGTTCAGCGCGGGGAGGTCGCGCATCTTGGCCTTTCCCTTGGGGCGTCCGGCGGCGCGGGCGGCGATGCTGGTGTAGATCTCCACGATCAGGGAGCCCTTTGGCGGCGGCGGGTCGAACGGCCAGACCGGGACATGGGGATGGACGTGGTGGAGCAGGCGCATCCCCGAAAAACTCGCCTTGGCGACCTGCGCCGCGCCGATGGCGTCATAGACGGTGGAGGGCTTGCCGCCGCCCTGGGCATTATAGTGCGCCTCGCAGGCGCGGTTGTGCATATAGTCCGCCTTGATGCCGTCGACCTTGCCAAAATAGAAATGCCGCCGGTGGGTGTGTTCGAGCAGGCTGGCGGCGCCCAGATCCTCATCCGCGCAAATGCTGTCGACATAGGCCCAGAAGGCCGGAGCGGTGGTGGGCACGATGTCGCCGGGCAGATAGCTCTGGCGCGCGACATAGGGCGGGGCGAAGCTGAAATCGAAGCCGAACAGGGTCGGGGCCTCCCGCGCGGTTCGGACAAGCCAGTCCGCGACGGCGCGGCGCGACCAGACGCCGCCGCCGTCGGGATGCTGGAGCCGGGGTGCCGCATCGCCGGCTTCGCACAGGGCGACGGCAATCCCCTTGTGGCGCGATCCCTTTGCGCCGGACCAGTCGATGACAGCGTAGCGGGTGAAACGGGGCGTCATTTCTGGCGGCGTTCGGTCCTCAAGCGGTCCCAATAGGCCATGCGTTCGGCAATGCGCGCCTCGAAGCCGCGTTCGGTGGGGGCGTAGAAGGTCTGGGGCTGCATCTCTTCGGGCCAGTAATCGTCGCCGGAAAAGCCGTCGGCCGCGTCATGGTCATAGTGATAGCCCTTGCCGTAGCCCACGTCTTTCATGAGCTTGGTCGGGGCGTTCAGGATATTCTGCGGCGGCATGAGCGAGCCGGTGTCGCGGGCGGACCTCCAGGCGGATTTCATGGCACTGTAGGCGGCGTTGGATTTGGGCGCGGTGGCGCAATAGAGGCAGGCCTGGACGATGGCGAGTTCGCCTTCGGGCGAGCCGAGGAAGTCGTAGCTGTCCTTGGCGGCGAGGCACTGGACGAGCGCCTGCGGGTCGGCAAGGCCGATATCCTCCACGGCGAAGCGGACGAGGCGGCGCAGGACATAGAGCGGCTCCTCACCCGCGGTCAGCATGCGCGCCAGATAATAGAGCGCGGCCTGCGGATCGGAACCGCGCAGGGATTTGTGAAGGGCGGAGATGAGGTTGTAATGGCCCTCCCGATCCTTGTCATAGACCGCGACGCGGCGGTGGAGCAGGGCCGAAAGGCCCGCCGGATCGAGCGGCTGCGGAATGTCGATGGAATAGAGGGTCTCGACCTGATTGAGCAGGAAGCGTCCATCGCCGTCGGCGCTGGCGAGCAGGGCGTCCCTGGCGGCGGTGTCGAGCGGCAGGGCGCGTTCCATCACCGTTTCGGCGCGTTCCAGCAACTGTTCCAGCGCGGGCGCATCCAGGCGGCGCAGGATCAGCACCTGTGCGCGGGAGAGCAGTGCGGCGTTGAGTTCGAAGCTGGGATTTTCGGTGGTCGCGCCGACCAGGGTCACCGTGCCGTCCTCCACAAAGGGGAGGAAGCTGTCCTGCTGCGCCCGGTTGAAGCGGTGGATCTCATCCACGAAGAGCAGGGTTTTCTCGCCCCGCCGGGCATGTTCCTTCGCGGCGGCAAAGACCTTCTTGAGGTCGGCAACGCCGGAGAAGACGGCGGAGATCGGTTCGAAACGCATGCCGACGGCATCCGCCAGCAGGCGTGAGATGGTGGTCTTGCCCGTGCCCGGCGGGCCCCAGAGGATGATCGAGGAGAGGCGGCCGGCGGCGACCATGCGGCCGATCGCGCCCTCCGGCCCGGTCAGATGATCCTGGCCGACGACCTCCGCCAGGGTGCGGGGCCGCAGCTTGTCGGCCAGCGGCGCGTCGGCTGGAACAGGGGGGAGATCGTGGGGAGCGAAAAGATCGGCCATTGCCCCGGATATAGTCAGGCTTTTGCTTTCAGGGAACAGGGCTCGACCGGACCAGCGCGCCATGTTCGCGCTGGCGGATGATGCGCAGATAGGTGTCGACCAGCGCCTGGTTCACCTGATCCCAGCCATAATGTTCCGCCTGCGCCATGGCGGCGGCACCGGCGGCGGCGCGGGCAGCGGAATCGGTGCAATAGACGGTCAGCGCGTTGGCGAAGGCGGTGATGGCGCCCGGCCGGATCAGCCGGCCTGTGATCCCGTCCGCGACCAGGCTCTCGCTGCCGGTGGCGCGGGCGGCGACGGTGGGCAGGCCGCAGGCCATCGCCTCCAGCGTGACGTTGCCGAAGGTTTCCGTGACGCTGGGGTTGAACAGCATGTCCATGCCTGCGACGGCGCGGCCCAGGTCGGGGCCCTTCTGGAATCCGGTGAAGACGGCGTTCGGCAGGCGGTTCGCGAACCATTCCCGCGCCGGCCCTTCGCCGATTATCAGCACCTTGTGCCGCACATTCTTCGCCGCCAGATGATCGATCGTGTCGGAAAAGACGTCGAGGCCCTTTTCCATCACCAGGCGGCCGATGAAGCCGATCACCGGTTCATCGTCGGCGATGCCGAGCGACTGGCGCCAGGCCATGTCGCGGCGGCCGGGATGGAAGATTTCGCGGTCGATGCCGCGCGTCCAGATGCCGACATCATAGCTCATCCGCTGTTCGCGCAGGAGCTGCGCCATCGACTCGGACGGCGCGACGATGGCGTCGCAGCGGCGGTAGAAACGGCGAAGCAGCGATTCGATCACCGGCTCCAGAAAGGCGAGGCCATAATAGCGCGGATAGGTTTCAAAGCGTGTGTGGACGGAGGCGACCGCCGGCAGTCCGTGGCGGCGCGCCCAGGCGACGGCGCGATGGCCGAGCGGATCGGGGCTGGAGACGTGGACCAGGTTCGGACGAAAGGCCCTGAGGTCGCGGCGCACCGCGCCCGACATGCGGTAGGGAACCTGGTATTCGCGGCGGCCCGGAACCGGAAAGGAAGGAGTGCTGACCAGATCGCCCGCCGGTTCGAAGGCCGGCGTATCGGTGGTGGGTGAATAGACGCGCACATTCGCTCCCTGCCGCAGCAGGTAGCCGACGAAGCGATTGAGCGCTTGGTTCGCGCCATCGCGCACATAGTTGTAATTGCCGCTGAAGAGTGCGACGCGAAGCCCCGTGACATCCATCCGCCGCCCTTAACCCAGGCAAGCGCAAAACCCAAGGGAACCAGCGCGGCATTCGGGATTTTTGCTTAGTGACCCGAATCTGAAGTTCGTCACACTGCTGGGTGGGCGTTGAACGAACTTCAGATTTATCAGGGTCACTAGCAACTATATGATTCTACTGTGGTCTTTGGATTTGAAATACGCTCCCCACCTGGCCGCCATAATGAGGCGTATTTCAAATCCACCACAGTAGCGGCAGCGATGACGGCCGGCCGTCGTGGTTGTTCCCCGAAGGAGAGATGCTTGATGACCGAAAGCTTTCGAAAAGGAGCGAGGGTCAAGTGGAATTGGGGGCAGGGCGTCGGCCGTGGGAGAATAGCGGAGCGGTTCGAGCGGCAGGTGGAGTGCCGGATAGAAGGCGCGGTCATCAGGCGTAACGGGTCCAGCCGCAATCCCGCCTATCTGGTGACCACCGACAGCGGTTCCGAAGTGCTGAAGCTGGGTTCGGAGCTTTCCCCCGGCTGAATCCTTTTTCCATCAGGCGGCCTTTTCCTCACGGTTGCTTCCGTGGCATGGGGAGGCATGACCGCTTCCTTCATGACTGTCGACGCGCTGCTGACGGGGATACCCGTTCCCTTCCGCGATGGCGATTACAGCGCGATCGCGAAGCAGCCGGTGTCGGGCGCGGTGCGGATCGGCTGGCTGGGCCTGGCGGGCGACAGCGTGGCCGACCCCGTGCATCATGGCGGGTGGGACAAGGCGATCCACCTTTATCCGCAGGACCATTATGGCTGGTGGCGCGAGCGCAAGCCCGGCCATCCCTTGCTGGAGAAGCCGGGCGCCTTTGGCGAGAATATCGCCTCCCGCGGGATGACGGAGGAGGAGGTCTGCCTGGGTGACCGCTTTTCGCTGGGCAGCGCAGTGGTCGAGGCGAGCCATGGGCGGCAGCCCTGCTGGAAGCTCGACCATCGTTTCGGCGCGCGCGACGTCATGGCGACGATCGTGAAGACCGCCCGCTGCGGCATCTATTTCCGCGTGCTGCGGGAGGGAGAGGCGGAGGCCGGCGTGATGATGGAATTGCTGGAGCGGCCCCTGCCCCAATGGTCGATCGCACGAGTGTTCCGGCTGCTGATCGGGGGCGGGCACAAGGGTGAGCCGGACGCCGTGCGGGCGCTGGCGGACATGCCGGTGCTGGCCGAGGCGTGGCGGGAACGGGCGCGGAAGCTGGCTTGATAGGGGGGAGGCGGGATCGGGCGATTCACGACCTGCCTTCCGATCAAAAAAACGCAGGGTACCCCATGTCTGCCGTGCTCCTGCCTTCGCAGGAGCACGGTGGGGGCATAACAGCCTAGCGAAACACCACCGTCTTGCCGCCATTCTGCAGGACGCGGCGATCCGCCAGCCATGTCACGGCGCGGGCGAGCACCTGCGCTTCGATGTCGCGTCCGATGCGGATCATGTCCTCCGCCGTCGCGCGATGGTCCACGCGTTCCACCGCCTGTTCGATGATCGGCCCTTCGTCGAGGTCGGCGGTAACGAAATGGGCAGTGGCGCCGATCAGCTTCACGCCCCGCTCATGCGCGCGGTGATAGGGGCGCGCGCCCTTGAAACCGGGGAGGAAGCTGTGGTGGATGTTGACGCAGCGCCCGGCGAGCCTTTCGACCAGTTCGCCCGAGAGCACCTGCATATAGCGGGCGAGGATCAGATATTCCGAGCGCGTCCGTTCGAACAGGTTGAACAGCGCCTCCTCCTGCGCGGCCTTGTCGCCATTGGGGGGCAGCTCATGATAGGGGATGCCGTGCCATTCGGTGATCCGGCGCATGTCGGGATGGTTGGACACCACGCCCATGATGTCGACCGCCAGTGTTCCCGTCTGCCATCGGTGCAGCAGGTCCGCCAGGCAGTGCGACCCCTTGGACACGGCGATCAGCATGCGCGGCTTTTCATCGGCGCTGGTCAACCGCCAGTCCATCGCGAAACGGGTGCCGATATCGCCGAATTCGCCGCGCAGCCGGTCGGTGTCGCCCATGCGCTGGTCCGTCGCCTCGAACGCGACGCGCATGAAGAAGCGGCCTGCCTCCCGGTCGGCATATTGCTGGCTGTCGGTGATGAAGCCGCCACGTTCCGCCAGGAACTGGCTGACGGCCGCGACGATGCCGACCCGGTCGGCGCAGGCCAGGGTCAGCACCCAGGATGGGACAACCGGATCAGTCAACGTGCATCTCCCCGCAAATTCGGCGAACCCGTTGCCTCAAGCGCGCCCGCCGATCAACCCTGTTGCGGGCGTCCCTCGTCCGCCGCGCTGGTCATGGCGAAGATGCCGGTGGCGTTGCCGGTGTCGAAGGCAAGGTCCAGCCTGCCGGTTTCCGGATCGATGTCGCGGCTGATGAATTCGTAGAATGAGCCGGGAACGCGGCGCAGTTCGTTGCCGGCAAAGAGCCGTTCGATCGTGTCGGCGCGCAGGGCGGTCTGCCGCACCCGCCCGGTGATCGAGATCTCCAGCCGCTCCTTGATCGGCCAGTCCTGCGTCTTCAGCCGTTCCGCCAAAGCAGCGACGTCCGCCACCCGGTCCGTCGCATGGTTGAAGGCATTGCCCTCCGTCGCGATCCAGCCCGCCTCATGGGATCGGGAGAGCAGCAGTTCATAATCCTCCATGCTTGGCGGCTGGTGCTGTCGGTCGAAGGCGGCCACGATCGCGGGCAGGGCGGCGGCCGCCTCCGCCCGCGTGACGGGGCGTTTGTCCGCGAATTTTTCCAGCACGGCCTGCGCTTCCGGCGTCAGCGGATCGCGGGACGTGCCGAACACCCGCGCCGCGGCTTCGGCAAATTCCGGGTCGAAGCGGTCGGCATGCAGTTCCGACAGGAAGAATTGCGGGATCGATTCGGGCAGGTCGACATGGCGATAGGCCCGGCCCGTCATCCGCAGCCGGTCGAGCGGGTAGACCGCCGCCATCTCATAGCCCAGGGGCAGCAATATGCGGGTGAAGGCCTCCTCGCCCGGCGGCAATTGCCCGGTCGCACCCTCGACCAGCCTTACGGTGCGCAGCGCGCCATGGTCGAACACCACCCTGCCGCCGCGCGCCAGCCGGTCCGCGACATAGGCCGCCCCGCTCGGCACGCGCTGGAGAAGATCGTGGAACAGCGCGACGTTCATCGCCATGGCGAAGGCGGCGCGGGAAACATGGGGGCCGCTCTGTTCGGTCAGGCGGCTGTCCAGATCGAGCGCGGCCAGCGCCGCCCGGGCCGGTTCGGGGCCAAGAAACCCCTCGACCAGCGCATTGATCACCGACAGATTTTCCACCGACATGGGACGCTCCGTGCTGAGTTTCCATTATCGCATGGTTGAAATAAAATTCCAAGTCGTAGCAAGAATTACATCTTCTTTGGCATGCACTCCGCGCCGGCCGCCTTGATCGCGCTGCACAGCCGGGTGGCGTCCGCGCTGCTCGCCAGGGGACCCGCCTGCAGGCGGGTCACGCCGCCGCTGGTCATGATATAGGGCTGATAGCCGGACAGGCCGCCCACCTTCGCGCTGAGTTGCGTCCAGAGCGTGCGGGCGCGCGCTTCCGCGCTGAAGGCGCCGATCTGCACGCGCCAGCCGCCGCTTGCGGGCTTGGGGAGCGCGGGCTTGGAGGCGGCCGGCCTGGCTTCCGGGGGCTTGGCTGCGGCTGTCTTCGCGGGTGCGGGCCGGGGGGCCGGTTCGGCCGTCCTGGGTGCGGACGAAGCGGAGGGCGGCAGTTGCGCGCTCCGCACCGGGGCGGGAGCTTCCCGCATGACCGGCGCGGGCCGGCGAGGCTCATCCGCCGCCAGGCTGCTGTTCTGCTGGCCGATGGAGCGGGCCATGGCGACGGCCTGGTCGCGCTGATCCTGCGGAATATATTTGTCCATCTGGCGGAGGCTGGCTGTTGCCTGGGCCAGGCCGGATTCGGACGCCCGCGTCATCAGCGCATAGGCGCGCACCCAGTTCTTCGCGGTCAGGTCTCCGTTGAACAGGGCCGTGCCGACGATATATTGCGCGCGCGGCTCGCCCCGCTCGGCGGCGCGCTGAAGATAGGGGAGGGCGCCAGCCCGGTCACCCTGCTGGAACATCAGCAGCCCCAGATTGTCCTCGGCCCGCGCATGGCCCTGCCTTGCGGCCTTGCCGTACCAGTCGATCGCGGCGGACGGATCGGTCTTCACTCCACGGCCCAGCTTGTAGGCCTGGCCCATGTTGAACTGCGCGTCGGGATCGCCGGACTGCGCCAGCGGCTGCCATATGGCGACGGCCTTGGCATAGTCGCCCTGCTGCCAGGCATCGACGCCTGCCTTGACGTCGGCCAGCGCTGGCTGCGCCAGGATCAACACCGCGCCGGCGGCCAGCACGCCACAGATATGCTTCATGCTCATGCTCCCAAGGGTTCCTGCCCGGTCTATGCCACGTCAAGGTTAATAGCGACTTAGCATTAAGAACATCGCCTTTTTACCGGCTGTCAGGCTTCCACGCGGATTAACCAATTCTTAGGCGGGCCTGTGGCAATCCTGCCATGCATTGGTTTTCTGGGGGAAGTTGCGTGCGCATTTTGGCATTGGCATCGCAAAAGGGGGGCTCTGGCAAGACGACCCTGTCAGGGCATCTGGCCGTTCAGGCGCAGATGGCTGGCGCTGGTCCGGTCGTGCTGATCGACATCGATCCGCAGGGTTCGCTGGCCGACTGGTGGAACGAGCGCGAGGCCGAATATCCCGCCTTTGCCCAGACCACGGTCGCGCGTCTGGCGGCGGACCTTGAAATCCTTCGCCAGCAGGGCTTCAAGCTGGCCGTCATCGATACGCCGCCGGCCATCACCATGGCGATCCAGAGCGTCATTTCCGTCGCCGAACTGATCGTCGTTCCAACCCGTCCGAGCCCGCATGACCTGCGTGCCGTGGGCGCCACGGTGGACCTGTGCGAAAGGGCGGGAAAGCCCCTGATCTTCGTGGTCAACGCCGCCACGCCCAAGGCGCGCATCACATCCGAAGCGGCAGTCGCGCTGTCGCAGCACGGCACCGTCGCGCCGGTCACGCTGCACCACCGCACGGATTTCGCCGCATCGATGATCGATGGCCGCACGGTGATGGAGGTCGATCCCAATGGTCGATCCGCCAGCGAAGTCGTGCAGCTTTGGACCTATGTGTCCGACCGGCTGGAAAAGAATTTCCGTCGTACCGTCTTTTCCGTTCCGCACAATGCGGTCGGCGCGGCGGGGACGGCCCGTCCGACAAGCGGTGGCTTCGGCCGCCGGGTCTCGCAATAAGGGAAGGGGAGCATCATGGTCGAACCGAAACCTCTCGCTTCGCTGACTTCCGGCCTGCTGGCGCGCAAGGGCGCCGCCTCGCCCGCCATGCGCCGCCCCGTCTTCGGCATGACCGCCGGAGCGACGGCGCTGCAGGAGGATCTGGGCTGGAACGACATGGGCTTTGACGTGACGCAGCCGGAACCGGCGCCGTCCGAAGCCCGCTCCGTTGCCGGCTTGACGCCCATGACGGCGGTTCCCGCCGTGGCGCCGGTGCCCGCCGTGGTCACCGAACGCGAGGAGCTGGCCGAACGCATTGCCGAAGCGGCTGTGCCCGCCAAGGTCGAAAAGGCCGGGAAAAAGCCCCGCGCCTCCGCCGTGGCGAAGGGGCGCAAGGCCGCCTTCACCCTGCGGCTGGATGCCGACCGCCATCTGAAGCTGCGTCTGGCCAGCGCCATTGTCGGCCGGTCCGCGCAGCAGATGGTGACCGAAGCACTGGACGCCTATCTTGGCAGCCTGCCGGACGTCGACCGGCTGGCCCAGCAACTGCCGCGCGCCCGCGGCGACAATTAAGGGTTGGGAAGCGATGAAGCGCAACGCCTTCGCCAAAGCAGCGGTCGCGTCGATGATGATCGGCACGACCATGGTGGGATGCACCGGGGCGGCGTTCCGCACCGCCGCCGTCGCGCCGCAACAGCCCGACCGTCTTGCGGCCGGCGTCGAGAAGGCGCTGGCGGATCGCGAGGGTGCCCGCGCGGTCGACCTGGCCGAGGCGGCCGTGCAGGCGGCGCCGCAGGATGCCCGCTACCGCCAGTTGCTGGGTCGCGCCTATGTCGCTGACGGTCGCTTCGCATCGGCGGAAACCGCTCTGTCTGACGCGATGACGCTGGGCAATGGCGATGCGCGGACCATCATCACCCTTGCGCTGGTGCAGGTAGGGCTGGGCAAGGATCGCGCCGCGCGCGACCTGCTCGCAAGCCATGCCGACGTCCTGCCCGCCGCCGATTATGGCCTGGCCATGGCGATGGCGGGCGACGCGCCGGAGGGCGTGCGCATCCTGTCCGAGATGATCCATGATCCGTCGGCCAATGCCCGCACCCGCCAGAACCTGGCCTATGCCTATGCGCTGGCCGGACGATGGAAGGATGCGCGCATGATGGCGGGCTTCGACCTTGATCCGCTTGCCGCCAACCAGCGCATCACCCAATGGGCGCAGACCGCCGCGCCGGGCCTTTCGCAACAGCGGGTCGCCGCCCTGATGGGCGTGACGATCGACGGCGCGGACGCCGGGCAGCCGGTTGCCCTTGCGCTGGCGGCGCCGGTGTCGGCACCCGTTGAGTCGTCGCCAGTCCAGTCCGCCGAAGTCCGGTCCGCCGAAGCCGCTCCGGCCGAGCAGGCCGTCGAGGCCGCGCCAGTCGAAATCGCCGCCGCCGATCCGGCACCCGCGCCTTCCCCGGTTATATCCGAGGCGCCGGCACCGATGATCCAGGCGATCGTCGCACCGGTTCGCGAGGTTTCGCGAGGGATGGCGCCCGTCCGTGCCACGGCGGCCGCACGGTTCCAGCAGGCTGCCTTCCGCTTCAGCGGAAAGGACGATGGTCATTGGGTGGTCCAGCTTGGCGCCTATGACAATGCGGCCATTGCCAAGGAAAAATGGTTCTCCATGGCTCGCCGCAACGGCGTGCTGGCGAATTTGCCGGTCGTTACCAGCCAGATCACGGTGAACGGCGCCACTTTCGCGCGGTTGGCGGTCGGCGGTTTCGACGCACGTGCGGAGGCGGTTGCGCTTTGCCGCGCGATCCAGGCGCGGCGCGGCCAGTGCTTCGTGCGCGAAAATGTGGCCGACGCAACGCCGCAGCGCTGGGCGTTGGCGACCAGGGGCCGCCAATACGCGTCACGCTGAAAAAAAAGTCGGCGACCAAAGGGATATGATTTGCGGGCGGCACCCATGGTGTCCGCCCGCAAATCTTTTCAGGAGGCCGGTTTGATGCCGAAAATCCTCTCGGCATTTCGATGGGCGATCCGCTCCAGCTTGTCGGGAGGAAGGGGGGCGGAGCGGATGAACGCAACCGCCGGTTCCGTTCGTTCATAGGGGTAGTCGATTGCGAACATGATGTTGTCCGCGCCGACGATCTCCTCCGCGAAGGCCAGGGCCTGGTGCCAGTTCACACCGCTGGTGGTGATCGAGATATTGGACCTGAAATATTCGCTGGGCATTTTCCTGAGCACCGGCCGGAGCGGTGGTTTGGCCAGCGTCACCATATTATGGTGCATATGGTCGATGCGGTAGAACCAGTAAGGCAATCCCTCGCCCATATGGCCTATCACGACCTTGAGGTCGGGATAGGCGTCGAACAGGCCGCTGGAGATCAGGCGGATCACATGAAGCCCGGTTTCCGCGCCATATCCGTAGATCGCGCCCCACAGATTATAATCGCGAAACAGCGGCGCCATGGTCGGATTGGGCGTGCGCGGGTGGATGTAGACCGGCGCGCCGGTTTCGGCCGCGGCTTCGAACAATGGCCAATATTTGCGGTCGTCCAGATATTCGCCGCGCGTGTGCGAATTGATGATGATGCCGTTCAGCCCCAGTTCGCGCCGGGCGCGGCGGATTTCCATGATCGCGCCCGGCACGTCCTGGGGAGGAACGGAGGCAAGCGCCGCATAGCGGCGGGGCTGGTCCGCGACGATCCGCGCCAGCCGGTCATTCGTCAGCCGCGCGAGCCGAAGCGCGGACGCATTGTCGAACGATTGCACGCCCGGCGCGGTCAGGCTGAGCACGTGCATGTCCACGGCATTTTCGTCCATTGCCGTCTGACGCATATGCATGTCCAGGAGGCGCGCATGAATGTCCCCGATATGCGCCAGCATCTGGAAGGCGCGGACCTCATCCTCCTCCAGCCCGCGCGCCGGCAGCGTCGCCATCGCCTCCATCCACTCCGGGCAGGCCCATGCCTCTTCGACGGCGATCAGGCGCAGGGGGGAGGGGGGGGCGGCGGCGGCGCGCGTGGCCAATGCCCCCGCCACGGTCGCGCCGCCAGCCGCTAGCAGGGCGCGACGATCCATGCTGACGCCTGGAAAGGTCGGTCCGGTCCCTGCCATGATGTCCTCCATTTGCTGACCTGTATATTGCTGGCCCGGTCTATGCCGGTTGTTCCGCCAGTCTGCTGTTGCGAACCCGTTGCCCCATGCCGAGAGAAGCGCGCGGGACGGGGGTGCCAACCCGCCCCGCGACGCGATCAGAAGCGTACCGTACCGCGGATGCCATAGGTGCGCGGTGGACGGATCTGATTGTAGATCACGCCCGACTTGGCGGGGCTTTGAACCGAATTGGCGAATACCAGCCTATTTTCGATATTGTTCACGAACGCGGTCACCGCCAGCTTGCCCGAGGCCGTTTCATAGGTGAGGCGCGCGTTGGACATCATGTAGCTGCCCTGCCGGCCCAGCGACAGATAATCCAGCGACAGATAGCGCGAGCTTTCGATGCGGGTATCGACGCCCGCCCTGATCCGGCCGGTGCCACCAAGGTCGAAACTATGTTCATAGCCGGCGTTCACCACCCATTTCGGCGCATTCACCAGCGGACGGCCGGAGCAATCGACATTGTAGATGCGCGCGGCGGGCGAGGCTCCTGTCAGCGACGATGGCGTCACCGCGCAACCGATCACCGGTGCGGGGCCGCTGGTCGAATAGGCCTGATAGTTGAGGTCGTCATATTTGGTGTGGAGATACTGGACGTTGAGCGACAGGACGCCGTCGCGCATGACCTTCCACAGCATTTCCAGTTCCGCGCCGTAGAGGGTCGCCGCGCCCGCATTCTCCGTCGCGAAAACAGGGCCATATATCGGGCCGCCCGGCGTCATGGCGACCTGGACCGGCGCCAGATGCGAAATCTGCTGGTCCTTGTAATCCCAGTAGAAGGCCTCGACATTGAGTTGCAGCCGGTTGTCCAGGAACCGGTTCTTGCTGCCGATGGTGTAGGCGGTCAGCCGTTCGGGGCGGGAAAAATTCCGCCCCAGCGCAGAGAAAAGCACGCCTGATTTGAAGCCCGTGGAGACCGTCGCGTAAAGCAGCGAGCGGTCGGCGACGTCATATTCCACGCCGGCCTTCCATGTCACCTTGCTGAAATTCACGTCGGACGTGGCGTCGGTGCGCAGGTCGAGGATGATTGGCGTGAAGTTGGGGAAGGCGGGCGGCACGAAGCCGACAAAGGGATAGGTGTGCGCTTCCGTATCCTGCTTCTTGTTGTCATGGGTATAGCGCAAGCCGCCGGTCAGGCGGAAACGGTCGGTCAGCGAATAGGTCGCCTCGCCGAATACCGCATAGCTGTTTGTTTCCAGTTCCGAGTTGATGCGCGTGCCGTTGCTGCCCTGGTCGAAGAACTGGCGCGCCGACACGTCCTCCACGAAATAATAGGAGCCGAGCACCCATTTCAGCCTGTCGCTCTGATTGGCGAGGCGGGTTTCCAGCGACATCTGGTCCGATTTCTCGGTCACGTCGATAAGGAAGCTGGACGCGTAGCCGAGGAAATCCAGATTTGTCCTGCGCCAGGCGGGAATGACCGTCAGTTCCGCAAAGCCCAGATCGGCGTTGAGGGTCGCGATCGCGCCATAATATTCATTGTCCTGATAGCCATCGTCGCGGGCGATGATCTGAGGCACCGGGAGTGTGGGTGGGCTCGCCAGATAGGCAGCGATCACGGCCGGGTCGCTTGGACCCAGCCGCTTCTTGCCGGCCAGCAGAGGCATGATCGTGCCGCCCGATCCCATGCCGCCGACATGGCCATAATCGACCATCAGATTGGCATTGAACCCGCCGCCTGTATCGAAGCGCAGCTGGCCGCGCAGCGCCCAGCTGTCTTCGTCGTCATAACCGTCGCTCATATAGCCGTCATGCCTGGCGCGCTGGCCCGAAATGCGCAGGGCGGCCTGGTCGCCCAGCGGCAGGTTGATGGCGCCGGAGGTCTTGAAGGTGTCGTAATTGCCATATTCGCCGGTCAGGAAGCCGGAGGTTTCCCCCAGCTTCGGCTTGGCGGTGATGACGTTGACGGCGCCGCCCGATGCGTTGCGGCCATAGAGCGTGCCCTGCGGCCCTTTCAGCACCTCCAACCGCTCCAGGTCATAGAAGAGGGCGGCCGGTGCCGCCGGACGGGACAGATAGACGCCGTCGAGGTTGAAGGCGACACCCTGTTCGGCAAAGGCGTTCGCCCCGAAGGTGCCGATGCCGCGAAGGTAGATCTGGGTAAAGGAGGAAGCCGGCGCCACTTGCAGCGCGGGCACGAGGCGGGTCAGGTCATCGGCCCGCGTGACGCTCTGGTTGACCAGCACATCGCCGTTCACGGCGCTGACCGCGAGGGCGGCGCGCTGGAGATTTTCCTCGCGGCGCTGCGCGGTGACGATGATATCGGAAAGGCCGTTGCCGGAGGCGGCAGGATCAGGCCGGGCATCGCTTCCTTCCTGCGCGACAACCGGACTTGCCAGCGCCAGCGCGGTGATTGCGACTGATGAGCGGAACAAGGTTCTGCACAGCATTTCTCTCTCCCCAGATGTTCTTGACTATCGTTATTTTCATCCTTGCAGGGGAGTTGTCATAATGGAAATGATTAGTTTTTATTGTTATGTAACAAATTTGGTTATGAATAAAATGGAGCGACAATGCGGTACAAGGGTCTGGATCTGAACCTTCTGGTCTGCCTCAACGCGTTGCTGGAGGCGCAGAGCGTCACGCGCGCGGCCGAGCAGCTCAATCTCAGCCAGCCTGCCATCAGCGCCGCCCTGTCGCGGCTCAGGGTGTTCTTCGGTGATCCGCTGCTGGTTCCGCATGGCAAGCGGATGTTGCCGACGCCCCATGCGATGCGACTGCTGCCGGCGATCACGGCTTTGCTGGGCGACGTCGATTCGCTCATCAGCACGTCCCCCTATTTCGATCCGGCCACGAGCAACAGGACGTTCAAGCTTTGCGTGTCGGACTTTCTGTCCAGCGTGCTGATCGCGCCGCTGCTGCCGAAGATGGAATTGGTGGCGCCCAATTTGCGGATACAACTTGTCCCCCTGAGTGACGAGGCCACGGCGGAGCTCGACCGGGGCGAGACCGACATGCTGCTGGCGCCTGAAATCTATATCAGCGGGGATCATCCCGCCGAACTGTTGTTCGAGGAAGAACATGTCGTAGCCGGCTGGAACGAAAACCCGATGTTCGCAGGCGCGATCGACATGGACCAGTTTCAGGCCGCCGGCCATGTCGCCGTGGAGATCGGGCGCGTCAACCGCGCGTCCTTTGCCGAATCCTTCATGCGGTCGCGAGGAATAGAGCGGCGGATCGAGATCCGCGTTTCCTCCTTCACCCTCATTCCTGAATTTTTGGTCGGAACGGCTCGTCTGGCTGTCATGCATCGACGATTGGCGGAGAGGGCTTCGCTCCATTATCCGATCAAATCGGCGCCGCTGCCGTTCGACATGCCGGGCATGCGGGAAATGGTGCAATATCACAGGGCACGGGCTGACGATGCGGGTCTGCGCTGGTTGATCGCGACGCTGATGGAGGCCGCCCCTCAAAATCCATGAAATCGATAGAAGGCTATAAAAAGAATTATTTTTGAGGATGATCCGTTTCCGGCTAGCTTTTGGGCAATAGAAAAGACGGCGTGCGGCAGTGACCTGGAAGAAGGTCTGCCTGCGGGGAGGGTGCGGCGGTGGCGGCATCGGTCCGTGCGACGCCTTCACGGAGAGCCTGGAATGCAAAAATTGAACATGCTGATCGTCGGAGCGGGCATTGGCGGCCTGTCCGCCGCGATTGCGGCACGCCGCGCCGGCCATGACGTGCTGGTGATCGAGCGCGATCCTGAATGGTCGGTCTATGGCGTCGGCATCATCCAGCAATCCAATGTCTTGCGGGCCATGGATCAGCTTGGCGTGCTGGAGAATTTCCTTGATGCGGCCTGCGGTTTCGACGCCGTCGAGGTTTTTGCCCCGGACGGAACCCGGGTGGCGCGTATTCCGTCGCCCCGGCTGGTCGAGGGCAAGCCGGCGAATGTCGGGATTGGCCGGCGCGCCCTGCAGAGCGTGCTGGGGAACAGCGCCAAGGGGCTGGGTGCGCAAATCCGACTCGGCGTGACAGTGGAGAGCCTCTCGGATGATGGTGCGCAAGTCCATGTGACCTTTTCCGATGGTTCGGCGGGCGCATTCGACCTGGTGATCGGCGCGGACGGCGTCTATTCGCAGGTCCGCGACCTCATCCTGCCCGGCGCGGAGCGCCCGGTGTTCACCGGGCAGGCGGTATGGCGATATAATCTGCCGCGCGATACCGATCTGGATGCGTTGCGGGCCTATAACGGCCCTATCGGGGTGGGACTGGTGCCGATCGGGCCGGAACTTATGTATATGTATGTCACCACGCCCGAGCCGGACAATCCGCGCTATCCGCGCCAGGGGCTGGCGACGGCGATGCGCGGCAAGCTCGCCAATTGCGCGCCGGCGATCCGCGCCCTGGCCGAACAGATCACCGACGATGATGGCGTCGTTTACCGCCCCCTTGAAGGCATGATGGTTCATGGTCCGTGGAGCAGGGGACGCGTGGGCTTGCTGGGCGATGCGGTCCATGCCACGACGCCGCATCTGGGGCAGGGGGCGGGCATGGCGATCGAGGATGCGATCGTCCTCGTCGACGAGCTTGGGAAGCACGACAATGTCGAGGCGGCCTTGAAGGCCTATCGCGATCGCCGCCATGAGCGTTGCCGTTATATCGTCGAGAGCAGCCTGGCCATCTGTTACGGCCAGTTGGGCAAGGGCCCGCTGGTGGACAACCACAAGGCGACGGCTGAAATGTTCGCCGTCGTATCTCAGCCGCTGTGAAATCCCTCATGCAACAAGGAAGCCGGCAATGAGCCGCGTCACTGAAATCCGCTATATTGGTTATGGCGTCACCGATATCGAGGCCGAACGCCGCTATTATGGCGAAGTCTTCGGGCTTGATCCCGTTCCCTCCGACGATGGTCTTGCCTGGTTCAAGGCGCCCGGCCATGGCGAGCATCATGTCGTGCGGTTGCGGCCGGCGGACGAAAACCGGGTCGATGTCATCGCCCTCGCCGCGGAGAGTCGTGCCGATGTCGATGCCCTGTGCGGCAAGGTGGCGGCGGCGGGCGCGAAGATCGTGCATGAACCGCGCGACCTGACGACGCCGGGCGGCGGCTATGGTTTTCGCTTCTTCTCGCCCGACGGCCTTCAGTTCGAGATTTCGAGCGATGTCGAAACCGGGCCGAAGCGCGAACTGACGCGCTGGGAAGGGTTGCCGGTCAAGATCAGCCATATCGTGCTGCATTCGCCGGACCATCCGGCGCTGGTCAAATTCTTCACCGACGTGCTGGGCTTCAAAATATCCGACTGGCTGGGCGATTTCATGTGTTTCCTGCGCTGCAATTCGGCGCACCACCGCATCGCCATTCTTCCGGGGCCGCCGTGCCTCAACCATGTGGCCTATGACATGCTTTCGATCGACGACATGATGCGCGGCGTGCATCGGTTGAAGCTGAAGAATGTCGACATCGGCTGGGGTCCGGGGCGGCACACGGCCGGCAACAACACGTTCAGCTATTTCGTGACGCCGAACGGTTTTGTCACGGAATATACGTCGGAGCTGGAAGAGGTGGATTTCGAGACGCGGGAACCGACCGTCTACACGCCCGCGCCGATGGTCATGGACCAATGGGGCATTGGCGTTGGCGGGCCGCAGACCCTGCCGCATCCTACGCCCAATCCGGGGCTGTTCGTGGCGGTGGAGGCCTGATCGCATGGCTCTGTTCGAATATTTCCCCAACTATATCTGGAACCTGTCGGTCGCCATCGCAATGGAGAGCGGCGGCCAGATCGGCGAGATCGTGGACATGTGCCAGCCGATCCGGGACGCGGCCGCGAGCGGCGCGGATGCGGGGACGCCGCAATTCATGGCGCAATGGGCGGCGATGGGCGACAAGCTGATTGACCTCGCCGCCGAGGATGAGGCGAAGGGACGGGCCTTTTCGGCATCGAACAAGCTGGAACGCGCCGCGCTCTACCTCCTGAATGCGGAGCGGATGCAAGGGCATGGTCATCCGGGACGCCAGGCCACCTATGCCAAGGCGCGGGAGACCTTCGACCGCTCGACGGTCCTGGGCAGGATCAACCGGGAACGGGTGGACATTCCGCTGGAGAGGGGGACCATGCCAGCGCTCTACACCCGCGCGCCGGGGGATGGGCCGCATCCGGTGGTCGTCTATTGCAACGGCCTCGATAGCTGCAAGGAACTGCTCTATTGGTCGCGGTTGCCGGAGGCTCTGGCGCGGCGCGGGGTTTCGACGCTCTGCGTCGATCAGCCGGGCAGCGGTGAGGCGCTTCGCCTGCAGAACCTGCCCATCGAGCCGCATAGCGAAAGCTGGGCGAGCAAGGCGGTGGACTGGCTGGAGCAGCAGCCCGACGTCGATCCCAGGCGCATCGGCATGACCGGCATTTCGCTGGGCGGCCATTTCGCGCCCCGCGCGGTCGCCTATGAACCCCGCTTCGCCTCCGGCGCGGTCTGGGGCGCCAACCACAACTGGCGCGAGGTGCAGGACAAGCGGATGAAGCGCGAGGGCGAGAATCCGGTGCCGCATTACTGGGCGCATGTCATGTGGGCCTTTGGCGCGGGCGATATGGACGAATTTCTGGAAAAGTCGCAGGGCATGAACCTCAACGGCCATATGGACCGCATCAAGGTGCCCTTCCTCGTCACCCATGGCGCGCAGGACCGGCAGATCAGCGCCAGCTATGCCGACGATCTCTATGGGCAGCTCGTGAACTCCCCCCGGCGCGAGAAGGTGATCTTCACCGCGCGCGAGGGCGGGGTGGAGCATGTCGGCGCGGACAATATGAGCTATGGCCGTGATTGCATTGCCGACTGGTTTGCCGAAACGCTGGGAGGACATACGGCATGACGCGCCGCTTCGTCGATCTGTCGATCACATTGTGCAATGAGGTGGTGAGCGATCCGCCGTTCCTGCGGCCGGAGATCACCTATCAGAAGCATGGCGAAACCATGCAGGAGCTTGGTTTTTTCTTTCCGGGCGTGACGGCGGAGCAAACGCCGGGGGGCGAGGGTTTTGCGGCGGTGGAATCAGTCAGGCTGACCACTCATAACGGCACCCATCTTGATGCGCCCTGGCATTTCCATCCGACGCAGGATGGCGGCAAACCGGCCCTGACCATCGACGAGGTGCCGCTGGAATGGTGTTTCCAGCCAGGGGTCAAGCTGGACTTTCGTCATTTTCCCGACGGTTATGTGGTCACGGCGGCGGATGTGGAGGCGGAGCTCAAGCGCATCGGACATGAGCTGAAGCCGCTGGAAATCGTGATGATCAACACGGCTGCGGGCAAGGCGCTGGGCGATCCGGACTATGTCAGCCGGGGCTGCGGCATGGGCTATGAGGCCACCATCTACCTGACCAGCCGGGGCGTGCGGGTGACAGGGACCGACGCATGGTCGTGGGACGCGCCCTTCGTCCACACGGCGGAAAAGGTGAAGGAAACCGGCGATACCTCGCTGATCTGGGAAGGGCATAAGGCGGGCCGCGACATCGGCTATTGCCACCTTGAAAAGCTGCACAATCTGGAGGTGTTGCCACCCGATGGCTTCACCGTCAGCTGCTTCCCGCACAAGATCAAGGGCGCCTCGGCCGGCTGGACCCGCGCCGTCGCCATTTTCGAGGAGTGAAGGCCATGGCCGAGTATCTGCGCAACGTCTGGTACATGGCCGGGTGGAGCGAGGAACTTGGTCCCGGCCAGGTGATCAGCCGCCGCATCCGTGACCGCCGGATTGCCCTGTTCCGGACGGACGCGGGCGCCGTCAGCGCGGTGGCGGACCGGTGTCCCCATCGTTTCGCGCCATTGAGCCTGGGAGAGGTGCACGGCGACGCGCTGGTTTGCTCCTATCACGGCCTGACCTTCAATGGATCGGGCGGCTGCGTCCGCAACCCCTTTTCGGAGAATATTCCGGCCGCCGCCCGCATCGACGCGTGGCTGTGCGACGAACGTCATGGCGCGATCTGGCTATGGGGTGGCGAGCCGCAATCCGCCGATCCCGCGATGATACCGGACCTTGGCCTGGTCGAGGACAGCGACACCGTGCGCGTCGTGCGCGGCTATACGCTGCTGGAGGCGCCCTATGAGTTCGGCACCGACAATCTGATGGACCTTTCGCATATCGAGTTCGTGCACAAGGGGTCCTTTGCCGGGGGTGGCGTCATATTTGCCGGCCGTCACGAGGTGATCGACGAAGGCGACACGCTGCGATCCAACTGGTGGATGCCCGGCGTGCCCGCCCCGAGCCACACGATGGGCATCTATCCCCCCGACATGATTACCGACCACTGGCTGGAGATGCGGTGGAACGCGCCCGCGACAATGCTGCTGGAGATCGGTTCCTGTCCGTCGGGCGGACTGCGCGAGACGGGGGTGGTTGCGTATCAGGCGCACGTGCTGACGCCTGCGAGCGCGACGACGGCGCATTATTTCTGGGCCTCCGCGCGCATGCATGATCTGGACTCGCCAGAGACGGACGCGTTTCTCAAGGCGCTTTTCGCCCAGGCATTTGACGAGGAGGACAAGCCGATCATCAAGGCCGCCTACGAGAATCTGGAGGGTGAGGATTTCTGGACGGCAAAGCCGCTTTCGCTGGGCATAGACTCCGGCGGGACGCGGGCGCGCCGGAAGCTGCAAATGATGATCAAGGGGGAACAGTCCGCATGAGGGTTGCAACGCGGGCCAACGGTCAGGCGGATGGCGAACTTGTGGTGATATCGGCCGGTGGCGATCGCCTGCTGCCGGTTGGTGGGCGCTTTGCGAGCCTCCTTGCGGCGATGGAGCATTGGGGGGAGACCGAACGGGCGATGCGGGGGCTGGCGGCCCGGCTGGAAGCGGGGGAGGGAGAGGTGCTGGATCCCGCAGCGCTGCTGGCTCCCCTGCCGCGTTCCTGGCAATGGCTCGATGGATCGGCATTTCCGCAGCATGGCGAGCTTATGCAGCGCGCCTTCGACCTGCCGCCGATCGAGACTGACCGGCCACTGATGTATCAGGGCCTGTCCGACCGTTTCCTGCCGGGCCACGCCGATGTGCCCTTGCCCAGCGAGGCGGATGGCATCGATTTCGAGGGCGAGTTCGGCGTCATCACCGATGCGGTGCCGATGGGCATCACCGCGCAGGAGGCGATGAAGCATATAAGGCTCGTCATCCTCACCAATGACTGGTCGCTGCGGGCCATCGCGCCTGTCGAGATGAAGACCGGCTTTGGCTGGGTACAGGCCAAGCCGGCCTGTTCCGCCGCTCCCTTTGCCGTCACGCCGGATGAACTGGGCGACGCGTGGAAGAACGGGAGGGTGCACCTGCCGCTGGAGGTCCATGTCAACGGCCAGTGGTTCGGCAATCCCGACGGGGGCGAGATGGCCTTTGGTTTCCATGAACTTGTTGCCCATGCCGCGCGGACCCGAGATCTCGTCGCGGGGACCATCATTGGTTCGGGCACTGTTTCCAATGCCAGTTATGACAGGGTTGGTTCGGCCTGCATTTCCGAACGCCGCGCCATTGAAATGATCGCTTCTGGCGCCCCTGCGACGTCTTTCCTGCGGTTCGGCGATCGCGTGCAGATGCAGGCGGTCGGCGACCATTTCGGGGCGGTCGACCAGAAGGTGGTGCGCGCCCTGGCGGCGGATCAGCGCGGCTGAACGGAGGCTGTCGGGGGCGGGATGACGATCCGCCGGACTACGGCTTCGGCACCGGAAGGAAAGTGGCTCCCCGAGTAGGATTCGAACCTACGGCCATTCGATTAACAGTCGAATGCTCTACCGCTGAGCTATCGGGGAGCAACCCGACTTTCGTCGGGCAGGCCGCGCATATGCAGTGGCTTTCGTGAAATGGCAAGGGTGGCAAAAGCCGTCCGCCCGAAAAAATGGACCGGTGGCTTGATGTACCGTGAAGAGGGGCGGCCAGCCTGTCGGATCATGGTGGATTTTCCGGCTCGATCGCCGGTTGAAAAGTGGCTCCCCGAGTAGGATTCGAACCTACGGCCATTCGATTAACAGTCGAATGCTCTACCGCTGAGCTATCGGGGAGCAACCCGGCCTTCGCCGGGCAGGCCGCGCCTATAGCAGCGGCTTTCCCGCAATGGCAAGCGGCAAATGACGGAATTTTTACGCGATGAACTGTTCGGCCGCGATCCGGTCGTCCAGCGTATGTTCCGGGTCGAACAGCAGGGTCAGCGGCGTCGCGCGATCAATCTTCACCTCCACCTGCGCCACGTCGCGAACCTCGCGCTGATCGGCGACGGCGCTGACCGGCCGCTTCACCGGATCGAGCACGGTGAACTGGATCGCGGTATTTTCAGGCAGGATCGCGCCGCGCCAGCGCCGGGGGCGAAAGGGGCTGATCGGCGTCAGCGCCACCAGCGCCGATCCCAGCGGCAGGATGGGCCCATGGGCGGAAAGATTATAGGCCGTCGATCCGGCCGGCGTAGCAACCAGCACGCCGTCGCACACCAGTTCGGGCAGGACGGTGCGATCGTTGACCTTGACCTCCAGCTTGGCGGTCTGGCGCGTTTCGCGCAGCAGGGACACTTCGTTGATCGCGGGTATGGAAAAGCGCTCTCCATCCACCGTGTCGACGATCATGCGGAGGGGATTGACCTTGAACGGCTTCGCCGCCTCGATCCGCTGTTCCAGCCGTTCGAGCCGCCATTCGTTCATCAGGAAGCCGACCGTGCCGAGATTCATGCCGAAGACCGGCAGGATGTGCCGCCCCTCCAGCATGGAGTGCAGCGTCTGGAGCATGTAGCCGTCGCCGCCGAGCGCGATGATCATGTCCGCCTGCTCGACCGGGACGAAATCATAAGCGGCGCGCAACCTTTCCTCCGCCGCCTTGGCTGCTGGACTGGAGGAGGCGACCAGGGCGCGCCGGACCTCTTCGGTCATCCGCCGGTCACGCTCATATGTCTTCGCACCGCCGGCGCAGCACCAGCGCCGATGCGGAAATCATGCGCCGCCGGCTTCAGGCGAAGGGCGCGGTCTATCAGCGGCTCGACCGCCGGCAGTCCGCCCTGCCGGAAGGCCGATTTCAGGTCGACATGATCTTCATGGCCCAGGCACATGAAAATCTTGCCCTCGCAGGTCATGCGCATGCGATTGCAATCGGCGCAGAAATTATGAGTGAGCGGCGTGATCAGCCCCAGCCTTGCCTTCAGCCCCTCCACAGCATGGTAGCGGGCCGGACCGCCGGTGCGATGCGGTATCGGCGTCAGGGCATGATGCTGGCGGATCGAGTCGGCCACCTCCGTCAGGGGCAGATAATGATCGGTGCGGTCTTCCCCGGTTTCGCCAAGCGGCATCGTTTCGATCAGCGTCAGGTCGAAGCCCTGTTCGTCGCACCAATGCAGCATCGGGAGGATTTCATCCTCATTGAGGCCCTTGAGCGCGACCATGTTGATCTTGATCGCCAGCCCGGCCGCCCGCGCGGCTTCCAGTCCTTCGAACACGAGCCGGATGTCGCCATTGCGAGTGACATGGGCGAAGCGCGAAGGGTCGCGGCTGTCCAGGCTGACGTTGATCCGCCTGACGCCCGCTTGGGCCAGCGCCTCGGCATGCTGCGCGAGCCGCGTGCCGTTGGTGGTGAGCGTCAGTTCGTCCAGACCCTCGCCCACATGGCGGCCGATGCGGCGGACAAGGTCGACAATGTCCCGGCGCACCAGCGGTTCGCCGCCGGTCAGCCGAATCCTGCGAACGCCCCGCGAGATGAAGAGGTCGGCCAGCAGCCCGATCTCCTCCAGCGTCAGCACCTGGTCCTTGGGAAGGAAGGTCATCCGTTCCGACATGCAGTAGCGGCAGCGCAGGTCGCAGCGATCCGTCACCGAAATCCGCAAATAGCTGATCCGGCGGCCAAGTGCATCGGTCAGAGCCGCACGCGTAAGATCAGTCGTCTTCATATATGCAAGTTAGGCGATGGACCTGCCCCGTGCAAGCGTCACTGGTTGCGGGAGCGTAAACAGGTCGCTAACCGATAGAGCATAGGGAAGAGCTGGTGGATCGTCCCAAGGAGCAAGATGTGAGCGGCGAGACCGCACTGGACGGACAGCGCAGCCTCTACATTCTCTCGCCGGGCGACCGCGATGGACTGTCGCAGCTCGCGCAGTCGGCCGGCTGGCGCGTGATCGCAGCGCGGCGCGCCACCGATGCGGCGCAGCGTTTCCTGCACAGCGATGCCCGCATAGCGCTGACCGACATGCGTGGCGCGCGGGACGGCGACCTTCGCCTGATCGCGTCGCTGGTGCCGGCGGTGGACGCGGGCGGGGGTGCGCTGGTCGTGTTGGTGGACGCGCATGACCTTCCCGCCGTGCCGGCCATGCTGGAGGCGGGGGCGACGCATTATCTCGCGGCCCCCTTCACGCCTGCCGAACTGGGCGCGACGCTGGCTTCGGCGCAGCGCCTGGTCGACCGGCTCGTCGGCGGCACCACCCATAGCCGGCGGGCGCAACGCATCCGGCGCGGCGACGCCCTGTTCTGGGAGCGGGACGGGAACCGGATCCGCCTCAGCGACAATCTCGCCCGCCATCTTGGCGTCGAGGGGCAGAGCGTCGATCCGGCGGGCTTTATCCGGTGCCTGCCCCGGTCGGAACGCCGGTCCGTGATCGCGGCGCTGCGCGGCATGATGCGGTCGGGTCGTCCGGAGGCGTTCGCCCACGCGGCGCCGGGCCGGCCCGGTGACAGGCTGGTTCATCATCTTCGGTTGATCGACGGCGTCGTTGCGGCGGACGTGGAATGGCTTTCCGATGCGCATGGCCATGAGGCGACCGGCCGTGACGACCTGACCGGCCTGCGTTCGCGCCAGGCGGCGCTCGACTGGCTGGAGCGGCGGCAGGGATTGGCGACGACGGTGCTGCTGTTGTCGATCAGCCAGTTCGACCGGATGAACGCCGCCTATGGCCAGGTCGTGGGCGATGCCTTGCTGGGCCGAATCGCCCGCCGCATAGAGCGGATGACCATCGATATGGCGGCCGGCACCATGGTCGCGCGCATCGCCGGGACGGAATTCCTGATCGGCCTGACCGGAGAGGCGGCCACCGCGGACAAGGCGACCTTCCTGGCCCGCCAACTGATCGGCGCCATTGGCCGGCCGTTCAGCGCGGGGGACCATCTGATCCGTCTGACGGCGCGCTGCGGTATTGCCCAGTCGCGCCCCGACGATGACGCCACCCGGCTGATCCGTCGCGCCGGAACTGCCCTGGCCGATGCCCGGGTCGGGGGCGGGGAGGGCATCCGCATCTTCTCTTCGGAAAAGCGCAGCCGCCAGGTGGATGCCGACCAGTTGGAAACCGACTTGCGCCTTGCCCTTCATCGCGGGGAGATCGGCATATTGTTCCAGCCGCAATATCCCGTCGATGGCGAGCATATGATCGGGGTAGAGGCGCTGGCGCGCTGGAACCACCCGCAATATGGCGCGCTGGGCGCGGGGATGCTGTTCGCCACGGCGGAGCGTTCCGACTATATGCTGCCGCTTTCGGCGCATATCCAGGCCGAAGCGCTGCGCCAGGCCGCCGCCTGGCCGCACGCCCTGTCCCACCTGCGCCTGTCGATCAACGTCACGGCGGAGGACATCGCCCAGCCCGGCTTCATGCCGCAATTCCTGAACCTGGTCGACATGAGCGGTTTTCCCCGGTCGCGCCTGACGGTGGAGATCACCGAAAGCGGCCTGATCGAGGATGTCGAAAATGCCACGGCGTTGCTGACGGCGTTGCGCGCAGAAGGGCTGGCGGTGGCGGTGGACGATTTCGGCACCGGCTATTCCAGCCTCGCCTATCTCAAGAGCCTGCCGCTTGATTATCTGAAGATCGACAGCGGCCTGGCGCAGGACATCGCCGGGACGTCCCGCGACCGGATCGTCGTTCGCGGCGTCATCCATATGGCGAAGTCGCTGGGTCTGCGGGTGATCGCCGAGGGGGTGGAAACCGAGCAGCAGCTTGATCTCCTTACGCGCGAAGGCTGCGATTATTATCAGGGTTTCCTGCGTTCGGCGGGGGTGTCCTCCGCCGATCTGGTGGCGCTGGCGCTCAAACCGTAAGGGGCGTGCCACGGTTGCAGGCTAAAGGCTCAGTCCTATCCGTGCGATCAGGCTTGCGCCCGCATGCCGGCTGGCTGGGCCTGCGATGCTGCTGTCGGCATAGCGTAGCCCGGCGAACCAGCGATCCTTCATATAATCGACGCCCACGCCATAATCCCAATAGGTGCCATCGGGGCGCAGCCGCATGGCACGGGCCGGGTCTTGCACATCGCCCGAAGACCGGCCGATCCGCGCCGAGATGGTCAAGGGCGTGCCGGGCAACCCCATGGTCGCCGACGCGGACAGATAGAGATTGTCGCCGCCGATGGACGACTGCCGCGGGGCATAGCTGCCGTTGAAATCGATGCTGGCCGGACCAATCAGGAAAGCCGCGCCTGCGCCGATTTCGCCATAAGCCTGGTCGGCACTTCCGGGGAAAAGATGATAGCGACCTTCGGCGGACAGCCGCCATCCGCCGATCTGCCGCGCATAGGTGGCACCCAGGTCGACGACAGCGTCGGCTCCGCCATGCCGATCGCTGCCCCATAGCGAGACGGCCACGCCGTCGAGGCTCAGCCCTTCCGCCACGGGTACCGAGAGGGTGCCGCGCAGCACCGGGTCGCCGTCGCTCCAGCTCAGCCCCCGGCGCCGTTCCTCGCTGGCGGCCTCCATCGTGCCAGATACGCCATCGGCATATTGCGCGAAGGCGGGGCTGGCGCCGGCAGAGGCCAGAAAGGCGCAGGCCAGCGCAGCCTTCCTTTTAATTGGAGGCAAGATTGCGAACGGCATCAAGCTCGGCCAGTAGCGGTGCGTGGTCCGCCTGCGCAACCGCGACCAGGTGCGCGCGGATCTCGCCTTCATGGCGCGCCAGATTGCGCTCGCCCGATTGGCGGCCGGGCGTGCAGGCGCCATGCTCGCTGCCCGTAAACTGCTTGTCGCTGGAAACCGTGCGGCTGAGCGCAGGTCCATGGCTGAGCGCCCGGTCGACCAGGATGGTGGCGGTCCATTGGCACCGCTGCGCGTCCGCGCGGTTCGGGGTTCGGGCGCCTATGGTCCTGGTGCGGAATTCGGCGCGGGCGCTGTAGGTCGCATCGACCGGCGTTCCGCCATGGTCGATCTGCACGCTGTGCGTGGCCGCTGCCGCGGCCAGGGCAATAAGGGTCAAACTCATGTCTATCTCCTGCTCGACGCCGGACTTTGCTGTCCGGTCGTCAGAGCGGGATCTAGGTTGCGACTGTTGCTGGCTGTTGTCTGGCGGATGACAAAGGGGTGCTGGCTGAATGTCGATACCGCTCCGGATTCCTTGTTTGCCGCGATTTCTTAACCAGCGATCGGTTCCGATCGCTTGGAAATCGCTCTAGTTCGCCGCCTTCGCCAGCCCCTTGGAAAGCTGCAACGCACCGTTGAGGCGGGCGGCCGGATCGGCCCAGGCCCTGTTCACGACCACCTTGCTGTCGGGCCGCAGCCGGGCCACGCCGTTCAGCCGCTGGATATAGGCGACCAGCCCCTCCGGCCTGGGGAAGCGGTCCTCGAAGAAGCTGACCAGCGCGCCCTTTGGCCCGACATCGATTTTCGCGATGTTGGCGGTGACGCAATTCTGCTTGATCTCGATGATCTTGAACAGATTCTGCGTCGGCGCGGGCAGCTTGCCGAAACGGTCGATCAGTTCGGCGGCGAAGGCCTCCAGCCCCTGCCGGTCCTCGACTTCGTTGAGGCGGCGGTAGAGCCCCATGCGCAGGTCGAGGTCGGGCACATAATCCTCCGGAATGAGGATGGGCGCATCGACGGTGATCTGCGGCGAGAAGCTCTCGCGCGCCTTGTCCAGCCCCGCGCCGCCGGCCTTCGCCTCCAGGATCGCGTCCTCCAGCATCGACTGGTACAGTTCGAACCCCACCTCCTTGATGTGGCCGGACTGCTCGTCGCCGACCAGATTGCCCGCGCCGCGTATGTCGAGATCGTGGGACGCGAGCTGGAAGCCGGCGCCCAGCGTGTCGAGGTCTGACAGGACCTTCAGCCGCTTTTCCGCCGTTTCGGTGATCACCCGGTTGGCAGGCGTGGTGAAATAGGCATAGGCGCGGGTCTTTGCGCGTCCGACGCGTCCGCGAAGCTGGTAGAGCTGTGCCAGGCCGAAGCGGTCGGCGCGATGGATGATGAGCGTGTTGGCGGAGGGGATGTCGAGCCCGCTCTCGACGATGGTGGTCGAGAGCAGCACGTCATAGCGCTTGTCGTAGAAGGCCGACATGCGTTCCTCCACCTCCGTCGCGCTCATCTGTCCATGGGCGACGACCGGGCGCACCTCCGGCACTTCGGTGCGGAGAAATTCCTCGATCTCCGTCAGGTCGGAAATGCGCGGCACGACGAAGAAGCTCTGGCCGCCGCGATAATGTTCGCGCAGCAGCGCCTCGCGTACCACCACGCCGTCCCAGGGCATGATGTAGGTCCGCACCGCCAGGCGATCCACCGGCGGCGTCTGGATGACCGACAGTTCCCGGAGGCCAGACATGGCCATCTGCAGGGTGCGCGGTATGGGCGTCGCGGTCAGCGTCAGCACGTGGACGTCGGTCTTGAGCGACTTGAGCCGTTCCTTGTGGGTCACGCCGAACCGCTGTTCCTCGTCCACGATGACAAGGCCCAGCCGCTTGAATTCCAGCCCCTTGGCCAGCAGCGCGTGGGTGCCCACGACGATGTCGACGGTGCCGTCCGCCAGACCGGCCTTCACCGCCTTCGCCTCCTTGTCCGGGACCAGCCGGGAGAGGCGGCCGATCTTAACCGGGAAGCCCCGGAAACGCTCCTCGAAATTCATGTGATGCTGGCGGGCGAGCAGGGTGGTCGGGCAGATCACCACAACCTGCATCCCCGCCATCGCCGCGACGAAGGCGGCCCGCAGCGCGACCTCCGTCTTGCCGAATCCGACATCGCCGCAGACCAGCCGGTCCATCGGCCTGCCCGCGCCCAGATCCTCGATCACATCGCTGATCGCCCGATCCTGATCGTCGGTTTCCTGATAGGGGAAGCGATCGACAAAGGCGGGATAGCCGGCGCTGTCGGGTTCCGCCACGGTCGCGGGCCGCAGGGCGCGCTCCGCCGCGGTCTTGAGCAATTCCCCGGCGATCTCGCGGATGCGTTCCTTCATCCGCGCCTTGCGCCGCTGCCAGGCCTCTCCGCCCAGCCTGTCGAGGCTGACGCCTTCGCTTTCGGAGCCGTAGCGGGAGAGAACCTCCAGATTCTCGACCGGCACATAGAGCTTGTCGCCGCCGGCATATTCCAGCGCGACGCAATCATGCGCCGCCTTGGCGACGGGAATCTGGGTCAGCCCCTCATAGCGGCCGATGCCATGGTCCATATGCACGACCAGGTCGCCCGGCGAGAGCGTCGCCAGTTCGGCCAGGAAGGCGTCCGCGCTCTTCTTCCGCCGGGCCCGCCGCACCAGCCGGTCGCCCAGCATGTCCTGCTCGGTCAGCACCGCGACATCCGGGGCGGTGAAGCCATGGTCGAGCGGCAGGACGGTGAGCACCGTGCTGCCCCCGGCGGCGAGGCCCAGAGACTCCTGCCAACTGTCCGCCGCGGCGATCCGTTTCAGCCCATGGTCGGCCAGCAGCCCGGAAAGCCGTTCCCGCGCGCCGCCCGAATAGCTGGCGATCACCACCTTCTTCTTCGCCCGCTGAAGCGAGGCGATATGCTTGCCCACCGCCTCATAGACGTTGGCGTTCTGCGCCCTCTCCGGTGCGAAGTCGCGCGGGCCGTCCACGGCGAAGTCGATGACGGAAGCGCTTTCCGGTTCATGGAAGGGCGTGGTGGCGTGCATCGGCCAGTCGTGCGCGAGGGCGGCCCATTCCTCCGCCTCTAGATAAAGTGCCTTGGGCTCCAGCGGCCGATAGGCCCCCGGATCGGAGGATTTCGCCGCCGCACGATTGGCATGATAGTCCCTGATCGCCTCGAACCGCGCCTCTGCCGCGCCGGCGACGCCGTGGTCCAGCAGGATAAGGCTGTCGTCGCCCAGATGATCGGTCAGGGGCACCAGCCGTTCCTCGAACAGCGGCAGCCAATGCTCCATGCCCTGCAGTCGCCGTCCGTCGCTCACCGCCTGGTAGAGCGGGTCGCCAGTGGCCGTGGCGCCGAAAATCTCGCGATAGCGGCCGCGGAAACGCTTGATCGTCTCCTCGTCCAGCAACGCCTCCGACGCGGGCAGCAGGGTGAAGCCCTCGACACTCCCGCTCGTCCGCTGATCGGCAGGATCGAAGCGGCGGACCGTTTCTATCTCGTCCCCGAAGAAATCAAGCCGGAGCGGCTGTTCCTCGCCGCCCGGAAACAGGTCGACAATGCCGCCGCGAATGGCGAATTCGCCGCGATCGTGCACGGTGTCGGTGCGCACATAGCCGTTCGCCTGCAACATTTCGGCCAGCCGCGAGATCGCGATCCGTTCCTTGGGCGCGAGCTTCGCCACCAGTTGCCGCACGCGGAACGGGGTGAGGGTGCGCTGGGTGAGGGCGTTGAGCGTGGTCAGGACGAGTTGCGGCCCCCTGGGCCTGGCCTGCAAGGCATGAAGCCCCGCCAGCCGCGCCGACGCTGTCCGCAGCGAAGGACTGGCCCGGTCATAGGGCAGGCAGTCCCAGGCCGGAATCTCGACAATCTCGATCTCCGGCGCGAAATAATGCGCCGTGTCCGCCACCGCCCGCATGAGTTGCTCGTCAGGCGCGACGAACAGGGCGCGGGAAGGCGCCGCCCGCGCAATGTCGGCCAGCAACCAGGGCTGGAAACCGGCAGGCACGCCCGAAAGGGTGATGGGTGAGGATGCTTTGAGGATTTTGAGAAGGTCGGTCATTCGCTACTCAGTAGCCCGCCCGGAGACGGGAGGGGTCAGGGAGGGCAAGTCAGGTCAGGTCAGGTCGGAGGGGATTACTTCCTGCCGATCTCCACGAAATCCATCTTCACGAACCTGTCCCACATCGGCCCGCGCCACTCGTCCGGCAGCGGCAGCGTCCCCAGGGCCCAGGCCATGATGTCGGCATCCTGTTCCTCGATAAACCGCTCGAACCAGTCGAGTTCCGCTTCGCCCCATTCGCCATGGTAGCGGTCGAAGAACCCGCCCACCGCCAGGTCCGCTTCCTTGATGCCACGATGCCAGGCCCGGAATTGCAGGCGGCGGATGCGGGGGTCTTCGTTCACAATTTGTTCCTTGCGCGGACATGACAAATTCGCCGATCGGATGTTTGAACCACCATCCCGGCTGGAGTTTTTCTGTTTGCGCATTTTCCGGGCCGCCAGACGTACCGTCCGGCTCGAAAATGCTCTAGACCGCCTCAGATAGCCATGCGACCCGATATCCTCAACCCACTCTTCACCGAAATCGAAGCCCTGAAGGGCGTCGGCCCCGCGCTCGCCCGACCTCTGGAGCGGCTGGGGCTGGCTCGCGCCGTGGACGTGGCATTCCACCTGCCGGTCAGCTTCATCGACCGCCGCATGGTGGATGAACTGATCCTCTCCGACTCCGGCCGGGTCATCGGCATTGAACTGACGCCGACCGATTACCGAGCTTCCGGCAGCGCCCGCGCTCCATTCCGCGTGATCGCGCGGGACAAGCACGGCAACAGCGTCGCGCTGGTCTATTTCGGCCGCAACAGCGCATGGCCGCGCAAGCTGCTGCCGCTCAACGAACCCAAATTCGTCTCCGGCAAGCTGGAGGCCTATGGCGACAATCTTCAGATCGTCCACCCCGACCATGTCCTCCCGCCGGAGGAAGCCGATACCATCCCGGCGCGCGAGCCGGTCTACGGCCTCTCCGAAGGCCTCAGCAACAACCGCCTGCGCGACCTGGTGGCGCAGGCGCTGACCCGCGCGCCTGACCTCCCCGAATGGATCGAACCCAGCCTCCTTGCGCAAAGGGGCTGGCCCACATGGCGCGAAGCGCTCACCCGCATCCACGCCGACCCCAGCGACGCCATGGCCCGCGAGCGCCTTGCCTATGACGAGATCTTCGCCGGCCAGCTTGCGTTGATGCTGGTCCGCCAGTCCTCCCGCAAGCGCAGGGGCGTGCCGATCGCCGGCGACGGCCGACTGCGCGCCATGCTGCAACTGCCCTTCGCGCCGACGGGCGCGCAGCGCCGCGCCTTCGGAGAAATCGAGGGGGACATGGCCCAGCCTGTCCCCATGCTCCGCCTGCTGCAGGGCGACGTAGGATCCGGCAAGACGCTGGTGGCGCTGATGGCCCTGCTCAACACGGTGGAGGCGGGAGCCCAGGGCGCGCTCCTCGCTCCCACCGAAATCCTGGCCCGCCAGCATTATGAAACGCTGCGCAGGATGGCGTCGGGCCTGCCGGTGAACATCGCCATCCTCACCGGGCGGGAAAAGGGCAAGGCGCGCGAATCCACCCTCATGGGGCTGGCCGACGGCAGCATCGACATTCTGGTCGGCACCCATGCCATTTTCCAGGATGCGGTGCGTTACAGGAACCTCGCCCTGGCGGTGATCGACGAGCAGCATCGCTTCGGCGTCGCGCAGCGCATGATGCTGGCGGCCAAGGCGGAGCGCACGCCGCATCTGCTGGTGATGACCGCCACGCCGATCCCGCGCACCCTGACGCTCACTTATTATGGCGAGATGGACGTGTCGCGCCTGGACGAGATGCCGCCGGGCCGGCAACCGATCCAGACCGTCGTCATGTCCTCCGGACGTCTCGACGAAGTGGTCGAGGCGCTGGCCCGCCATGTGGAGGGCGGGGGGCAGGCCTATTGGGTCTGCCCGCTGGTCGAGGAAAGCGAGAATAGCGACCTTGCCGCCGCAGAGGCGCGGGCGGAAACGCTGCGGATGCGCTTTGGCGAACGCGTCGCCATCGTGCATGGCCGGATGAAGGGGCCGGAAAAGGACGCCGCGATGGAGTCCTTCGCTTCGGCCCGCACGAAAATCCTGGTGGCGACCACGGTGATCGAGGTCGGCGTCGATGTTCCCAACAGCAACCTCATCATCATCGAAGGGGCCGACCGCTTCGGCCTTGCCCAGCTTCACCAGCTACGCGGGCGCGTCGGGCGGGGGCAGAATCAATCGGTGTGCATTCTCCTGCGCGGCAATGCGCTGAGTGAAACAGCGAGGGCGCGCCTTGCCCTGATGCGGGAAACCAATGATGGGTTCCGCATAGCCGAGGAAGACCTGCGCCTGCGGGGCGCGGGCGAAATATTGGGCACGCGCCAGTCGGGCGAGCAGCAGTTGAAGCTCGCTACGCCGGAGCATCTCTCCGCCCTGCTGGACCCGGCTCGGGACGACGCCCATCTGCTGATCGACAGGGATGGCGGCCTGAGCGAAGCACGCGGGCAGGCAGCCCGAACCTGCCTCTATCTTTTCGAACGCGACGCGGCGGTGGGCCTGCTTCGCAGCGGGTAGAGTCCCTGCTCCTGCCTTCAGGAACAGGGCCAGGAACAGGACAGGACGGCGCGGCACATATTGTGAAAACAACGTCTTGCCGCAGTTGCGAAACCATCCCGCCGCCCTGTCGTTGCATCGCCATGCAATCCGACATCAGCCTGCACCATGTCACGTCGATGGCGGCGATCTCGATCGGCCTGTCGGTCGTCGTCGCCTTCCTGCTCCATTGGCTGGCCTATTGGCTGGCGACCCGCATCGTCCACCGGATGCGGATGGAGCCGGTGATCCTGCCCGCCCTCTACCACCCTACGCGCTGGCTGATCGTCCTGATGACCTTGTCGGCGGGCGTCCAGCCGCTGACCTTCACCCCGAATGTGGAGGCGATCTGGTCCATCGGTTCCAGGATGCTGTTCATCCTGCTCATGGGATGGCTGATCTTTTCCCTGATGCGGGCGGGGCGCATCATCCTGGAGCGCCGCAGCGACATCAGCGTGGCGGACAATCTCAAGGCGCGGCGGCAGCATACCCGAATCCGTATCCTCTACCGCGTGACGCAGTTCATCGTCGGCTTCCTGATCCTCTCGCTGATGCTGATCGCCATTCCCGGCGTACGGAGCATCGGCGTTACGCTGATGGCATCTGCGGGGCTGGCGGGGCTGGCCGTCGGCGCCGCCGCGCAGCCCGCGCTCAAGAATCTGATCGCGGGCATACAGATGGCCTTTTCCGAACCGATCCGGCTGGATGATGTCGTCATCGTCGAGGGTGAATGGGGCCGGATCGAGGATATCAAGCTGACCTATGTCGTCGTCCGCATCTGGGACGACCGGCGGATGATCGTGCCGATATCCTATTTCCTCGAAAAGCCCTTCCAGAACTGGACGACGAAAACCTCCGACCTGCTCGGCACCGTCTTCCTTTATGTCGATCCTGCCGCGGACATAGAGGCGATACGGGCGAGATTCATCGAGGCGGTCCAGGCCAACAGCCGCTGGGATGGCCGCGTCGCCATCATGCAGGTGACCGACCAGCGCGCCGATGCGCTGGAACTGCGCGGCCTTCTGAGCGCCCGCAACGCCGGCATAGCCTTTGACCTGCGCTGCGAGGTGCGAGAGGCGATGATGAATTTCCTGCGCACGCAAATGCCGCAGGCGCTGGTGCGATCGCGTCAGCGGCTGGAGGCGGGGGATGATCTGGGTAAGGCGTTTACCAGGCCGTCTGGCGCGGCGGTATGAGGGCGAGCATGGCGTCATAGACCTCCGGCTCGATCCGCTGCAGGAACTCCACGCCGATCCGCCCTTCTTCCGACCAGCGCACTTCCGCGGCCTGGTTCTTCACCACGGGCAGCCATATCGTTACCCGCTCGCCAATGGTCAGCGGCGCCTCTGTCCGGCACATCAGGCCCAGGGCAGAGATGTTGATGATCCGCACACCATGGCTGCGGCCCTTTGCCGTGATATGGCTGACCATATCGACCAGATCTCGCTGCACGCGCCGCTGGCTGACCGCGGGACCCCGCTCGTTCAGATGGGAAAGGCTGGCGAACACTGAAGGCATGGAAACAGGATAGGTAGGGAAGATGGCCTCTTCCTTACCTATTGTGGTTAAGGCCGCCTAAAGCCTTTTTCGATTTCAGGGGGTTACCAGCCCGTGCCGTTTCGCGCCGAAGCTGACCTTGTCACCGGCCTTCAGCGACAGGGCGGGATCGCTCACCACCTCGCCATTGACGCGGATCGCGCCCTCGGCCAGCTTTCGCCGCACTTCCTTGTTGGAAGCGGCAAAGCCCAGCGCTGTCGTCCCCTGCAGGATGTTCAGCCCGTCCGCGCCCAGGCTGACGCTGGGCAGATTGGCGTCCGATGCGCCCTCTTCAAAGGTTCGCCGGGCCGTCTCCGCGGCCGCGGCGGCGGCTTCGGCACCGCGGCAAAGGGTCGTCGCCTCGTTCGCCAGGATCTTCTTCGCCTCGTTGATTTCGGCTCCCTGCAGGGCGGCCAGCCGCTCCACTTCGTCCATCGGCAGATCGGTGAACAGGCGCAGCCGGCTGGCAACGTCGGCATCGGCCGTGTTGCGCCAGAACTGCCAGTAATCATAATGCGAAAGCTGGTCCTCATTGAGCCAGACGGCGCCGCCCACGGTCTTGCCCATCTTCGTGCCGTCGGCATTGGTCAGCAGCGGGGTGGTCAACCCGAACACATGCGTACCGTCCACCCGGCGTGCCAGTTCGACGCCGTTGACGATGTTGCCCCACTGGTCCGATCCGCCCATCTGCAACCGGCAGGCCGAACGGCGCGACAGTTCCAGAAAATCATAGGCCTGGAGGATCATATAGTTGAACTCCAGGAAACTCAGCGACTGTTCCCGGTCCAGTCGCAGCTTCACCGAATCGAAGCTCAGCATCCGGTTGACCGAGAAATGCTGGCCGATGTCGCGCAGGAACGGGATATATTCCAGGCGGTCCAGCCAATCGGCATTGTCGGCCATGATCGCGTCGGTCGGCCCGTCGCCGAATGTCAGGAAGCGTTCGAACACGCTTTTGATGCTCCCGACATTCTGCGCGATCGTGTCTGTGGTCAGCAGTTTGCGGGCCTCGTCCTTGAAGCTGGGATCGCCGATCTTGCCGGTGCCCCCGCCCATCAGGACGATGGGCTTGTGCCCGGCCTTCTGCAATTGGCGGAGCATCATGATCGACACCAGGTGACCGACATGCAGCGAGGGCGCCGTGGGATCGAACCCGATATAGCCCGGCACGATCTGTCTGGCGGCCAGGGCGTCCAGGCCCTCCGCATCGGTCAGTTGGTGGATATAGCCGCGCGCTTCGAGCAGGCGGAGCAGATCGGACTGGTAGTTGCTCATGGCGCGGCCCTGTAGCATTGAGAGGAATAGTGTAAAAGAGGCAGGATCATCGATGCTCGCAATAGGCCTGATGTCGGGAACATCGCGCGACGGCATAGACGCCGCGTTGATAGAAACCGATGGCGAGGGCGCCGGCAAGGGCGTCGCTTTCCACGCCATGTCCTATGGCGAGGGCTTCCGCCTTCGCCTTGCCGAAGCCTGTCAGCGCGCCATGACGATGGAGAGGCCGGGTTTCGAACCGCTCATCCACGCGGTCGAGGAGGAACTGACGGAGCTTCATGTCGAGGCGATATCGGACCTGCTGGCCCGCAGCGGCCATGTGACGCAGGACATTGCCGTCATCGGCTTCCATGGCCATACCGTGGCCCATCGTCCCGAATGGCGCTGGACCTGGCAGATCGGCGACGGCGCCGCCCTGGCGGGGGCATTCGGCATCCCTGTCGTCGCGAACCTGCGCAGCGCCGATGTCGCGGCAGGCGGGCAGGGTGCTCCGCTGCTCCCCGTATATCATCGTGCGCTGGCCCATGATCTGGCGAAGCCGCTCGCCGTGCTGAACCTGGGCGGGGTCGCCAACCTTACCGCCATTGCCTCCGACGGGGAGATTTTTGCCTTCGACACCGGCATGGCAAGCGGCCTCATCGACAATTGGATGCAGACCCATGGCGACCGCAGCTTCGACGAGGATGGCGCGACCGCGGCCAGCGGCCAGGTCGACGAGGCGCGGCTGGCCCGCATGCTGTCCGACCCGTGGTTCGCCGTCGCTCCGCCCAAGAGCATAGACCGCGAGGCGTTCACCATCGACGCGGTGCGCGGGCTGTCGCTTGCGGATGGCGCGGCGACCCTGACGGCCTTTTCCGCCGCAGCCGTTGCGCGGGGGATGGAGCATCTCGTCGAACGGCCGACGCGCATCTATGCCGCTGGCGGAGGACGCCGCAATGCGACGCTGATGCGAATGCTGGGGGCCTATACCGGCGCGGATGTGCGGCCCGTGGACGAACTGGGATGGGACGGCGACGCGCTGGAGGCGCAGGGTTTCGCCTATATGGCCGTACGCCATATGAAGGGCCTGCCCATCAGCTTCCCCGGCACGACCGGCGCGCCGCAGCCGATGACGGGCGGCGTGCTCTTCGAACCGGCGTAAATTCTTCCGCCCAGGGCTGTTTTCCGTCGCCTCGGCAATACCGGGCGAGCCGGCGGATCACCGCTTGCGGGTCAGTTCCCGCATGGCGTCGTCTATCCCCTCGATCGTCAGCGGATACATGCGCCCGTTCATGATCTCGCGGATCATCCGGGTCGACTGATTATAACCCCAGTGCGCCTCCTGCGCGGGGTTCAGCCAAACGGCCGCCGGATAGGTATGCAGCACGCGGCTCAGCCAGGTTGCGCCCGGTTCGTCGTTCATATGTTCGACCGAGCCGCCGGGATGGCTGATCTCATAGGGGCTCATCGCCGCGTCGCCGACGAAGATCACCTTATAGTCATGCCCATATTTGTGGAGGATATCCCAGGTCGGCGTGCGTTCGGAAAAGCGGCGGCGGTTGTCCTTCCACACGCCCTCATAAAGGCAGTTGTGGAAGTAGAAGAACTCCATGTTCCTGAATTCGCTCGTCGCCGCCGAGAACAGCTCCTCGCAAAGCATGATGAACGGGTCCATCGATCCGCCCACGTCCAGGAACAGCAGCAGTTTCACTGCATTGTGCCGCTCTGGCCGCATGCGGATGTCGAGCCAGCCCTGCCGCGCCGTTCCCCGGATCGTCTCGTCCAGGTCCAGTTCGTCGGCCGCGCCCTCCCGCGCGAAGCGGCGCAGCCGCCGCAGCGCAACCTTGATGTTGCGGGTGCCCAGTTCCCTTTGATTGTCCAGATTGGCGAATTCGCGCTTTTCCCAGACCTTGATGGCGCGCTTGTGCCGGCCCTCGCCACCGATCCGCACGCCCTCGGGATTATAGCCGCCATGGCCGAAGGGGGATGTGCCGCCGGTGCCGATCCACTTGTTGCCGCCCTGGTGACGCCCCTTCTGCTCCTCCAGCCGCTTCTTCAGCGTTTCCATGATCTCGTCCCAGCTTCCCAGCGACCTGATCTCCTCCATTTCCTGCGGACTTAGGAATTTTTCCGCCACCAGCCGCAGCCAGTCCTCCGGGATGTCCGCCTCCACCGCTTCGCTGTCCAGCACGCCTTTGAACACGCGGGCGAATACCTGGTCGAAGCGGTCTATCAGCCCCTCGTCCTTCACATAGGTGGCGCGCGCGAGATAATAGAAATCCTCCGGGCGCTGTCCGATCACGTCCCGGTCCAGCGCCTCCAGCAGCAGCAGATGTTCCTTGATGCTGGCGGGAATGCCGGCAGCGCGCAGCGCATCGAGAAAGTTGAGCATCATGATGGCGCCCTTGTCCGCCAGCTTGGCGGATCATGCAAGCAGCGGACGTTGTCGGAATGTTAAGTGTTGCATTGCATCGTTAACAGGGCAGTATCCATATTGGGTGGAATGGGGCAGTGACCATTGGAAAACGGAGATTTGTTGACCGACCTGGGGGAGCGATCGGGCGACATTGCGTTGCAATGCAGCGAAACGGCAGGCTTTCTGGGGGAGCTTACCCGCCGCATTCATGAGGACTCGGCGCATCTGGGTGAACTGCAATCAACGATGCAGGCGCTGGCCGTCAGCCAGAATGAAAGCGTGCTGGCTGCGCAGGAGCTCAGCCTGACGGCCCGTCGCGCGGGCCAGATCATCGCCCAGGGGCATGAGGCGATTGGCCGTTCCCTGGGCCAGGTCACGGAGCTGATCGAGAATGTGACTGGCCTTGAAGGGCATTTGCGGCAATTTCTGAGCGTTATAGAGACCGTGGGCGATATTTCCGGGCAACTGGGCGCGATCGCGCGGCAGACCCGCCTGCTCGGCGTGAACGCAGCGATCGAGGCGGCCCGCGGAGGCGAGGCGACGCAGGGCTTTGCCGTGGTGGCGGACGAAATCCGTCGGCTGGCGGGGCAGGCGGGCGAGTCCGCCGCTTCCGTGGGGGACAAGCTGGGGCAGCTCGACCATGACGCCCGGCGACTGATCGGCGGGGTCGAGGCCAATATCCTGCGTGGCCGCGACGTCGGTTCGCATATCGATACTCTGCGCGTCAGCATGGCGGAAATCGCTTCGCTGGTGACGCAATTCGGGCAACGTTCCGACACGATCGCCACTTGCACGGATGAGGCGGATGGCGATGTGGCGGCGTTGCGGCAGGGGCTGGCCCGTTTCAGCCAGTCCGCGACGGAGAGCGCGACGCGCGTGGCGACGGCGCGCAGCCATCTGGAGAGCCTGGAGGGCATGGCGAACGCGATGCTCAACACGGCGGCGCATGGCGGGCACGTCACGCGCAACAGCCGCTATATCGGGTTCGCCGAAGAAGGGGCGGAGGAGGTGCAGGCGCTGATCGAACGGGCGTTGGCGGAAGGCGCGCTGGACATGGCCGGCCTGTTCGATACCGCCTATCGGCCGGCTCCCGGTTCAGAACCGGCGCAATATGAAAATGGCTTCACCGCCTTTGCCGACCGCTTCGTGCAACCCGTCCTGGATCGTCGCACGGCGCAGGACAGCGCCATCGTCGGTTGTTGCCTGATCGACATGAATGGTTATCTGCCAACCCATATCAGCGCGCGCAGCCAGCCGCAGCGGCCCGGCGAGGCGCGATGGAACATGGAGCATGCGCGCAACCGGCAGATTTTCATGGACAGCCAGACGCGCCGCGCCCTGGATGGAGAAGGGGATTTTTTCCTGTTCACCTATCGCCAGGATCTGGGCGAGGGACGTTACCGGGCGCTGCGCAGCGTCTTCGTGCCGCTGATGTTCGGCGGCCGGCGCTGGGGCCTTTATGAGGTCGGCTATCTGATCTGATCGGCTATCCTGCCACTCCGCATTTCTACCCGGCCGCCCGGAAGCCCGCCCTAATGCAGCTTTGCGTCCGCCGTCCGCACCGTCATCTGGCCGCTGGCGGTGTAGGCTGCGGTTGCCCCGGCCTGCGCGGTTTGCGGATCCTTTCCATCCAGTATCTGGGCAATCTGCCGCGCACTCGGCACCTTGTCGTAAATGCCGTAGAGATCGGTCTGGCCCACCGAGTGGATCGAAAGCTGATAGCCGCTGCCGGTCGTGGCGGGATCAAATGTCATTACCGTGCCCGAATCGTCCACCGGCACGATGATCGCGCCGTCGGCAATGCCGGCCTGTTGCAGGATGTCGTAGCTGCCATTGGCGGTTTCGGCCTTCCCGCGGACGCAAAGATCCGCCTGCCCTTCGCGGGGCAGGGAATTATCGACGGGTTGGGCAGATGTCTGATGGGTCAGCCGCGCTTCGGCCGCGTCGACGGCCGGGCACGCCGTCAGCCTCGCCGGTTTTGTGGCATGGATGGATGCGGGCGCATCGAAGCGGAGACCCGCCAGCATGCCGTCCAGGCCTGCGAGGACTTCCCTCCGCCGTTCGGTCGGTCCCGTGACGCGCAGCTTCACGATCCAGCGCCCGGCGTGCAGGAATGCCGCCGCTGTGGTGAGCGCACCGTCGGCGGCATCGTCATAGACGGCGCGAATGGCGGCATTGGCGCGCCCCGCAACGGCGACGCTGGAATAATCGGTGCGGTGCGTCCTTGCGCCAAAGCGCTCCATCACCGCCTTGTCCGTCATATAGGCGGCCAGCGACGCGTCGGCATAGCTGGGCAGATAGACATAGAGCGTCGCCTGGACCGCGCCGTCTTCGGACAGATATTGGGCGTAATTGTCGATCCCCTTGCCGCCGTTGGAAACCTCCCCGCTCTTGGAGAGGGACAGCCCGGCCACTGTCTGCGGCATGCTGATCCCCGCTGCATCGGCGCGCAGCGCGGTGGCAGTGGGTGTCCAGGCTTCCCTTTCCTCGGCCGCGCGCGCGAATGCGGGCGCTGACAGGGCCAGCACCGCCGATAAAAGGGACCACGCACGCTTGGGCATTGGCATCCTTCCTCCGATTCATGGCCGTCTTGGCGCGGCTTTGAACGTCGGGGGAAGTTGAGCCGAAATGCATCGGCGGCGCAAGCGGCCTTTCAGGTCACGGGCGGCATTTGTGCCGGATAATGGGGCAATTCCGGGTCCAGATGCGCCCAATCGGGCGCCGCATCGGTCCAGATCACCGCCTGCGGTCCCAGAAGTTCAGGATCGTCAAGCGCGCCAGCCCGAATGAAGGTGAGGTGGGGACGCGATTCGGCCAGGCTGAAAAGCGGCGTGCCGCATTCGGGACAGAAGCCGCGCCGCATGGCATTGCCGCTGTCCGCCATGCTGTGATGCCAGCGCACCTCTCCGGTCACCGTCAGCTTGTCGGAAGGGAAGCAGACATTCACCGTTCCTGATCCGGCGCCCAGATACTGGCAAAGCCGGCACCAGCACATGCGCGCCGCCATGGGTTCCGCATCGATGTCGATCCGTACCTGTCCGCACAGGCATCCAGCTTGATGAGCCATGGGTCGGGCCTTTCAGTTGAAGGGGGGCATCCTTACCGGCCCTGTCGCCGGGCCATGAAGGCAAGCCGTTCGAACATCATGATGTCCTGCTCATTCTTGAGCAGGGCGCCGTGGAGTGGCGGGATCGCCTTGGTGGGATCGCGGTCCTGCAATATGTCGAGCGGCATGTCCTCCGCCAGGATCAGCTTCAGCCAGTCGAGCAGTTCGCTGGTCGATGGCTTCTTCTTGAGACCGGGGACTTCCCTCAATTCGTAGAAGATTTCCATCGCGCGCTTGACCAGGACCTTCTGGATGCCGGGGAAATGGACGTCGATGATCGCCTGCATCGTCTCCCGGTCGGGGAATTTGATATAGTGGAAGAAGCAGCGGCGCAGGAAGGCATCGGGCAGTTCCTTCTCATTATTGGAGGTGATCACCACCACCGGCCGCTCCCTGGCAGCGACCGTTTCCCCCGTCTCGTAGACGTGGAAGGCCATGCGATCGAGTTCCTGCAGCAGGTCGTTGGGGAATTCGATGTCGGCCTTGTCGATCTCGTCGATCAGCAGGACCGGCAGGGTAGGGGAGGTGAATGCCTCCCACAGCTTTCCCTTGCGGATATAATTGCCGATGTCGTGAACGCGCGGATCGCCGAGCTGGCCATCGCGCAACCGGGCGACGGCATCATATTCGTACAGCCCCTGATGCGCCTTGGTCGTCGACTTGACGTTCCATTCGATCAGCGGAGCGCCCAGGGCCCTGGCGATTTCCTGCGCCAGCACGGTCTTGCCGGTGCCCGGTTCGCCCTTCACCAACAGCGGACGGCGAAGCAGCACCGCGGCGTTGACGGCGACCTTCAGATCGTCGGTGGCGACATAATCCTGCGTGCCTTCAAACCGCATATTGCTGCTTCTCACCCTGCTTGTGCCGGGCCAACTATGGCAAAGCAGGGGTGGAGCGCAAAGCCTTTATCGGCCAGTCACGGCCTGATCCTTGCCGGCGCGTATTCCTGCGCGGGCCTGAAGCACATCCCACAGCCCGCGATGCTGGTTGAGCAACTGGCGTGTTCCGAACAGGATGGCACGGTCGACGGCGTCGTCGCCGCCGATTTCCCTGGCGACCTCCAGAGTCGCCGCCCGGCCGGGAAGATCGCAGACATGGGGTTCGAGCCCGACGCGAATCGCCGCGATGTCCAGAACGTGCCGCACCGCCCGCCAGTCGAGCACCAGCGCGATCGCCGCGCCCATGGCGCAGCCCCGCCGGTCCGACTGGGCCAGCATGTCGAGGGCATGGCGCTGCTGGCTGACGACGGTTTCGCAATCGCTCTGTCCCGCCGTGCTGGGCGCGGGACCGACGGCGACAGTCACCTGGGTCAGATAGGCCCGTTCCCGTGCAAAGGCGTCGGCCGCCTGGATCAGCCAGTTGCGCGCCGCATTGTCTGCGGATCGGGTGGCGGCATGGTCGATCACGCCGGGATGACGGCCATGGAGCAGGCAGAGATAATAGGCTGCGTCGGCCAGGTCGGGCAGCGACATCGTGGCATTCGCGCCGAAACTCGCCCGCGCGCCGCTGGCATAGCCATGTCCGGCCGTGCCGTCGGCGGCGACCACGGCATCCAGGATCTGCGATACATCGCCAAATTGATAGCGCGGTGCTGCTTCGCTCATCATCTTCCCCTGCACACGCCGGCCAACCAGCGGAGCCACATTCCGCGACGGTAGAGAGTCGAGGTAAAAGAGGAGTTTACGCCAGTAAAAAAGGGCGACCCGAAGCCGCCCTTTTTCGATCATCCTGCCGCGCTGCGGCCTCGGCCTGCCGAAGCGCCTCTATTGGTCCAGGAAGCTGCGCATCTTGCGGCTGCGGCTCGGGTGCTTGAGCTTGCGCAGCGCCTTCGCCTCGATCTGGCGGATGCGTTCGCGGGTGACGCTGAACTGCTGTCCGACCTCTTCCAGCGTATGGTCGGTGTTCATGCCGATGCCAAAGCGCATGCGCAGCACGCGTTCCTCGCGCGGGGTCAGCGATGCCAGAACGCGCGTGACGGTTTCCTTGAGATTCGCCTGAATGGCGGCATCCACGGGGATGATCGCATTCTTGTCCTCGATGAAGTCGCCCAGATGGCTGTCTTCCTCATCACCAATCGGCGTTTCCAGCGAGATCGGCTCCTTGGCGATCTTCATCACCTTGCGCACCTTCTCCAGCGGCATGGACAGCCGCTCGGCCATCTCCTCCGGAGTGGGTTCGCGGCCCTGTTCATGCAGGAACTGGCGGCTGGTCCGCACCAGCTTGTTGATCGTTTCGATCATGTGGACGGGGATGCGGATGGTTCGCGCCTGGTCCGCAATCGATCGGGTGATCGCCTGACGGATCCACCAGGTCGCATAGGTGCTGAACTTGTAGCCGCGCCGATATTCGAACTTGTCGACCGCTTTCATCAGGCCGATATTGCCTTCCTGAATAAGATCAAGGAATTGCAGGCCGCGGTTCGTATATTTCTTGGCGATGGAGATGACGAGGCGCAGGTTCGCCTCGACCATTTCCTTCTTGGCGATGCGCGCTTCGCGTTCGCCCTTCTGCACCATGTTGACGATGCGGCGGAATTCCGAAAGCGACATGCCCGTCGCCTGGGCGATCTCGCTCACCTCGACGCGGATGCGCTCCACGGCGCGACCCTCGGCGGCGGCGAAGGCGGCCCATTTCTTGTCCAGCCCCGACACCTTGTCGAGCCAGCCATCGTCCAGTTCATGGTTCACATAGCGGTCGAGGAAATCCTTGCGGCTTACCTTGTGCCGCTCGGCAAGGCGCAGCATCTGCCCGCCCAGCGCGGTCAGGCGCCGGTTATAGGCATAGAGCTGGTCGACCAGATATTCGATCTTCTGCTGGTGGAACTGGACGCTCTCGACCTCGGCGGTGAGCTGTTCGCGCAGATCCTGATAGTCGTCCTCCGCCTTCTGGCTGAGCGTTTCCCCGCTGGCCATGGCGGCCATGCGCGATTCCTGCGCCTTGGAAAAGGCGCGGAAAATCTCCGTGATGGTCGCGAATTTCTCCAGCGCCATCGGCTTGAGCGTCTCTTCCATCTGGGCGAGGGAGAGGGTGTTGTCCTCCTCTTCCTCCTCCTCCATCCGGCGGGCACGGCGTTCGGTCAGGCCGTCCTCATCCTCGTCGGAATCGGCGGATTCCTCCTCCGGCTCTTCCTCTTCCTTGAAGCTGGGGCCAGCGGTCTTCTCGCTGATCTCCCCGTCGTCGTCCTCGGCGCCTTCCTCCAGATTTTCCGGAGCGGGATCCTTGGACAGCATCGCGTCGAGATCGAGGATCTCGCGCAACTGCATCTCGCCATTGTTGAGCGCGGTCGACCATTCGATGATCGCGTTGAAGGTGGTCGGGCTTTCGCACAGGCCCAGGATCATCGTGTCGCGACCCGCCTCGATCCGCTTGGCGATGGCGATCTCGCCCTCGCGGCTGAGCAGTTCCACCGCCCCCATTTCGCGCAGGTACATGCGCACGGGGTCGTCGGTGCGGTCGACCGTTTCCTTCTTCTTTTCCGTTACGGGGCGCGGCGAGCCGTCGTCTTCTGCGCTGTCGTCGGCGCTGTCATCATCGCTGTCGTCGCGCTGATCCTCGCCGTCCTCGCTGGCTTCCTCATTCTCGACGATGTTCACGCCCATTTCGTTGAGCGCGGACATGATGTCCTCGATCTGCTCGGAGGACATCTGGTCCTGCGGCAGCGCGTCGTTCAGCTCGTCATAGGTGATGTAGCCACGCTTCTTCGCGCGGGCGATCAGCTTCTTGACCGACGCCTCGTTCAGATCCAGCAGCGGCGCATCGCCGGTATCCGTATCCTCACCCGCACCCTTGCCGTTCGCCTTGCTCGCCATTTATTCGCCTTAACTCCGCCGCGCCCGTGAAGGGAGCGATCCATATCATATAATATCTTCGGACTGCGCCAGTTCCGCCAGGCGGCGATCATGATCCAGCTTCAACTTGTGGACCCTTTGCTGTTCGGCAAAGCTGTCCTCGTTGAGGTCTTCTCTCGCCCGCCGGGTGGCATGTGCCAACGCCGCCTCCAATTCCGGTCCCTGCGCCATCACCCGAATGGCCTCATCCAGGTCGCGCCGCGCGCGATCCGAGTCGGCCTTGCTTTTATGGGGGGTGAATGTGAACGTGTCGGCCCGGAGCATCCCTTTTGCCATATTATACACTTCACCTTGCCCCAATATGGTAAGGAGGCCATCGGTTTCAACTGTTTCTTTGCTGAACGAGGCCGTGATCATCGCATTCAGCAATTCCGCCAATGCGGAGTCGGCCACGCGAAGCCCGATAAGCGTCTCTCGATGTAGCGCAATCTGATCGGGATGCCGCAGCAGGCTGGCCAGTACGGCACGCAAAAGCCGTTGTTCCATGCCGCTTGCGCCGATCGCCCTTGCCTCGCTTCCCGCGGGGGGAAGGGGGGGCTTCCAATTGCCCCGACGGTCCCGCTGCCAGCCGGATCGGGCGCCGCCACCGCGCTGGTGGCGGGGCTGGAATGCCGCCCGCGCGAAGAACAGCGCGTCATGCCGTTCGCGAAAGGCATGGATATAATGCGCCCGCACGTCGGGGTGGGCGATGGCGTCTGTAATCGCGGAGAGACGCTGCTTTAGCGCGGCGCGCTGTTCCGGTGTATCCAGCGGCGCGGCGCCCTGTTCATGGGTCCACAACCGCTCGATCAGCGGTTCGGCCGCAGCCAGCACCGCTTCCATCGCCGCTGGCCCCTCCGCGCGGATGAGGTCGTCCGGATCCTGACCGGCGGGAAGCGTCGCGAAGGCCAGGCTCATGCCTGGCCGCAGCAGGGGCAGGGCGCGCATCGCTGCCCGGATCGCCGCCTTCTGGCCTGCCGCATCGCCGTCGAAGCAGAGGATCGGCACATCGGCCATCTTCCACAGGCGCTCGATCTGATGCTCGGTCAGTGCCGTGCCCAGCGGGGCCACCGATTCCTCAAAGCCGGCCTGGGCGAGGGCGATCACGTCCATATAGCCCTCCACGACGATGATCCGGCCGCTATGCCGGCTGGCGGGAGAGGCCCGGTCGATATTGTAGAGCGTGCGCCCCTTGTCGAAGAGCGGCGTGTCGGGGGAGTTCAGATATTTGGGCTCGCCCGCGCCCAATATGCGCCCGCCAAAAGCGATCACCCGGCCGCGAATGTCCCGGATCGGCAGCATCAGCCGGCCCCGGAAGCGATCGTAGCTTTCGCGTTTTCGGGCATTCCCGCCATCCGGTTCGGCACCATCCGGATCGATGAGCAAGCCGGCCTCTATCAGCAGCGGCTCGCCAAATTCCTTGAGCGCTGTCTTGAGCCGTCCCCGTCCGTCGGGAGAAAAGCCGAAGCCGAAAGTCCTGGCGGTCGCTGCGCCGATGCCGCGCTTCTGGAGGTAGGATCGTGCTTCCGCGCCCTCTATTCCGCCAAGCTGCTCCTCGAAAAAGCCCTGCGCGGCGGCCATGACGTCATGCAGTCCCCGCGCCTGCTCTGCCCGTTTCGCCGCGCGGGGATCAGGGGCGGGAACGTCCATCCCGGCCGTCTGCGCCAGTTCCTTCACCGCCTCCATGAACGGCAGGCCGCGATGATCGGTCATCCACCGGATCGCATCACCGTGCGCGCCGCAGCCGAAGCAGTGATAAAAGCCCTTTTCGTCATTGATGGTGAAGCTGGGCGTCTTCTCATTATGGAAGGGGCAGCAGGCCTTGTATTCGCGGCCCGCCTTCTGCACCTTCACCGTCCGACCGATCAGGGTGGAAAGCGAGGTGCGCACGCGCAATTCATCGAGGAAGGCGGGCGACAGGCTCATGCTTAACTTACATCCTCCCGCTTGAGACCATCTTCCGGAATGGAGCCTTCCAGAACGGAGGCTTGAAGACCCTGGGGATGCGACCTCAGCCCAGCGCTGCCTTCACTAGCCCGCTCGCCTTGCTCATGTCGATCACCGACCCGTGCCGTTCCTTGAGCACGGCCATGACCTTGCCCATGTCCTTGACGCTGGCCGCACCCACTTCCGCCTTGATCGCCTCGATCGCGGCCTTTGTCTCGTCCTCGCCGAGTTGCTGCGGCAGGAAGCTCTCGATCACGTCCAGTTCCGCCTGCTCCTTCGCGGCCAGCTCGTCGCGGCCGCCGCTTCGGAACATGTCGATGGATTCGCGGCGTTGCTTCGCCATCTTCTGCAGGACCTCGACCACGATGGTGTCGTCATCCGGCACGCTGGACGCGGTGCGCAGTTCGATGTCGCGATCCTTCAGCTTCGCCAGGATCAGGCGCACGGCGGCCAGCCGATCCTTCTCGCCTGCCTTCATGGCGGTGACCTGAGCGCTCTTGATGGTGTCGCGAATCATGCGAATGAATCCTGCCTCTTTCGGAAAGGATCAGATATAACGGCAAAAGAGATTTTTTACAGTGGTTGACCAGCCATGGTTCAGCGCATAGGTGACCGGCCGTTTAACCCGCTTAAGACGGGTTCCTAGCAAAAGCATAAAGGACGATACGACCATGGCTGACGCCAAGACCCTCATTGTGCCCAAAGGAGCGACAGGGGTATTGGTTTTCGCCGATGGCTCCGCCGTCTTCGGCCGCGGCTTCGGTGCGACTGGCGATGCCGTGGGTGAGCTTTGCTTCAACACGGCGATGACCGGATATCAGGAAGTGATGACCGACCCCAGCTATGCGGGGCAGATCGTCACTTTCACCTTCCCGCATATCGGCAATGTCGGCACCAATCTGGACGATGTGGAGGCGGACCTGCCCCACGCGCTGGGCTGCGTCGTGCGGCAGGATGTCACGGAACCCAGCAACTTCCGCAATGTCGAGCCCTTCGACCAGTGGATGAAGGAAAAGGGCCGCATCGGGCTTGCTGGCGTCGACACCCGCGCGCTCACCCGCATGATCCGCGTGAAGGGCGCGCCCAACGTCGTCATCGCCCATGATCCCGAAGGCAATTTCGACCTTGAAGCGCTCACCGCCAAGGCTGCGGCCTGGCCGGGCCTTGAAGGCATGGACCTCGCCATCGAGGTCAGCGCCAAGGAAAGCCGCCTCTGGAAGGACGGCGTGTGGAAGCTGGGCTTCGGCTATGGCAAGGATGAAGCGGCGGATGACCGCCCCCATGTCGTCGCCATTGATTATGGCGCGAAGAACAACATCTTCCGCAACCTTGTGAAGGCAGGCGCCCGCGTCACCGTGCTGCCCGCGACCGCCACCTATGAGCAGGTGATGGAGCAGCAACCCGACGGCGTGTTCCTCTCCAACGGTCCCGGCGACCCGGCCGCGACCGGCGAATATGCCGTGCCGGTGATCAGACAAGTACTCGAAGCCGACAAGCCCGTCTTCGGCATCTGCCTTGGCCATCAGATGCTGGCGCTCGCCGCTGGCGCGAAGACCATCAAGATGCATCAGGGCCATCGCGGCGCCAACCATCCGGTCAAGCGCCTGTCGGACGGCCTGGTCGAGATCACCTCGATGAACCACGGCTTCGCGGTGGACAGCGACACGCTGCCCGCCAATGTGAAGGCGACCCATGTGTCGCTCTTCGATGGCAGCAATTGCGGCATCGAACTCACGGATAAGAAAGCCTTCTCGGTCCAGTACCACCCCGAAGCCTCGCCCGGCCCGCAGGACAGCTTCTATCTGTTCCAGCGCTTCGTCGAGGGGCTTAAATGAGCCTCAACCTGCCCCCGGTTGACGAAGCCCGCCTTGCCGCCGAGTGGGAGGCGGACAAGTCCGTCCTCGCCAATCTCGCCGCCAATGGCGACGTGGCGCGTTTGGCGCGCCCGGTCGATGTCAGCTTCAAGGGCAGCGAAAAGGATTTCGAGCGCGTTCTCACCATCGCCAGCCAATTCGGCTTCGTCGAACTGGACCGCGAGGAAGATGAGGATGGCGACCTATTCCTCTTCCTCGAATGCGTGCAGCCGGTCGATGAGCAGTCGATCCGCGCGCTGACGAAGAAATGCCTCCAGATCGAAATCCTGTGCGGCGTCGAATATGACGGCTGGGGCTGCGAGGCCCGGACGGGGGGCGTGCATTGATCAATTTTATTCCACAGCAAGCGCTAAACGAAGCAGTCCTGTTCCAGCTTTTCGTCCATGCTCAAAAAGCTGACGAAAGACTGCTGAAGGATGAAATTGCGAAGCTGTTCTCAATCGCCATTAGCGCTAAGCGCGTAGAGTTAGCGCTTGATGATCTAGTAGAGCGATCATTTGTGTCGCGCTGGAGTAATAGCGGTTCGTCCACGATTAAACCGGAGGGCTACAAGTATGTGGAAGAGCAGCTAGCTGATCCCGATTCCTTTATTAGCCGGTACGCTATGAATGGCGATGATTGGTTAAATCAACAGAATCTGGGTAATGGCGCTCCCGCCTCCGATCGAGTTGTGACATTTAGTCATAATCAGGTAGACGAGGCCGTTGCTTCATTTGCGCCGGTTATTGAAGCGCTTGAGGCAGACAACGGCAATCCGGAGCAGCCAGGTTTACGCGAGCGTATTCTCGGTCAACTTCGAGCGGGTATCGAGCTTATTCGAGCCGGCGAATTTAAGGCCTATTTGGTTTACCTAACCGTTGTTCGCGGCTTGGGTGAATTAATTGAAAAATACGGTAATCCCGCCATTGCTAAGCTGGCTGATGCCTTGCTTGGCGCAATCGTCTCCCAAATATTTCAGGCCAAATAATGCCCAAACGCACCGACATCTCCTCCATCCTCATCATCGGCGCTGGCCCGATCATCATCGGCCAGGCTTGCGAGTTCGACTATTCGGGCACGCAAGCGGTGAAGGCGCTCAAGGAAGAGGGCTATCGCATCATCCTGGTCAATTCCAACCCGGCCACTATCATGACCGACCCGGAATTTGCCGACGCCACCTATGTCGAACCGATCACGCCCGAAATCGTGGCGAAGATCATCGAGAAGGAACGCCCCGACGCGGTGCTGCCGACCATGGGCGGCCAGACCGCGCTCAACACGGCGCTTGCCCTGTTCAACGACGGCACGCTGGAGAAGTTCGGCGTCAAGATGATCGGCGCCGACGCGCAAGCCATCGACAAGGCCGAGGATCGCCTGAAATTCCGCGATGCGATGGACAAGATCGGCCTGGAATCCGCCCGGTCGCGTATCGCACATACTATGGAAGAAGCGCTCGAAGCCCTTGAATTCACGGGGCTTCCATCCATCATCCGGCCCAGCTTCACGCTTGGCGGCACCGGCGGCGGCGTCGCCTACAACAAGGACGAGTTCAAGCAGATCGTGGCCGCTGGCCTCGATGCGTCCCCGACCACCGAAGTGCTGATCGAAGAGTCGCTGCTCGGCTGGAAGGAATATGAGATGGAGGTCGTGCGGGATCGCAATGACAATGCCATCATCATCTGCTCCATCGAAAATGTCGATCCGATGGGCGTCCACACGGGCGACTCCATCACGGTCGCGCCGGCGCTGACCCTGACCGACAAGGAATATCAGATCATGCGCAACGCGAGTATCGCGGTGCTGCGTGAAATCGGTGTTGAAACAGGCGGTTCGAACGTACAGTTCGCAGTCAATCCGAAGGACGGCCGCCTGATCGTCATCGAGATGAACCCGCGCGTCTCGCGCTCCTCGGCGCTGGCGTCGAAGGCGACCGGCTTCCCGATCGCCAAGGTCGCGGCCAAGCTTGCCGTCGGCTATACGCTGGACGAGATCGAGAACGACATTACCGGCGCGACGCCCGCCAGCTTCGAACCGACGATCGACTATGTCGTGACCAAGATCCCGCGCTTCGCCTTTGAAAAGTTCAAGGGGAGCGAACCGCTGCTCGGCACCGCGATGAAGTCGGTGGGTGAGGTGATGGCGATCGGCCGCAACATCCATGAATCGATGCAGAAGGCGCTGCGCGGCCTGGAAACCGGGCTTTGCGGCTTCAACGAGGTCGACCATCTGGTCGGCGCGCCCAAGGACGACATCATCGCCGCGCTGGCCCAGCCGACGCCCGATCGCCTGCTGGTCGCCGCGCAGGCGCTGCGCGAGGGCCTGACCGTCGCCGAAATCCACAATATCGCGAAGTTCGACCCCTGGTTCCTGGAGCGGATCAAGGAAATCATCGACGCCGAAGCGGAAATCCTGTCCAATGGCCTGCCGCAGGATGCCGACGGGATGCGCCGCCTCAAGGCCATGGGCTTTTCCGACAAGCGCTTGGCCTATCTGGCGCTCAAGTCCGCCAATCTGCGCGGGATGGAGCGGGGCATCGCTCGCGGTTCGGGCCTGATCCATGACGCGGTCAAGGCAATGACCGGTGGCGTCACCGAGGATGAAGTCCGTGCCCTGCGCCACAAGCTGGGCGTGCGCCCGGTTTTCAAGCGGATCGACACCTGCGCCGCCGAGTTCGAGGCGAAGACGCCTTATATGTACTCCACCTATGAAGCGCCGATCTTTGGCGAGGCGGAGAATGAGGCGCAGCCGTCCGATCGCAGGAAGGTCGTCATCCTGGGCGGTGGTCCCAACCGGATCGGCCAGGGGATCGAGTTCGACTATTGCTGCGTCCACGCCTGCTTTGCGCTGGCGGAGGCGGGTTATGAAACGATCATGGTCAACTGCAACCCGGAAACGGTGTCGACCGACTATGACACCTCCGACCGCCTCTATTTCGAGCCGCTGACGGCCGAGGACGTGCTGGAAATACTGAGCGTCGAGATGTCGAACGGCACGCTGGCCGGCGTCATCGTCCAGTTCGGCGGGCAAACGCCGCTCAAGCTGGCGCAGGCGCTGGAGGATGCGGGCGTGCCGATCCTGGGCACCTCGCCCGACGCCATCGACCTGGCGGAAGACCGCGAGCGCTTCGCCGCGCTGATCGACAGGCTGAAGCTCAAGCAGCCCGCCAATGGCATCGCCCGCAGCCGGGAAGAAGCCATCGCCGTCGCCAACCGCATCGGATATCCGGTCCTGATGCGCCCGTCCTATGTCCTGGGCGGCCGCGCCATGGAGATCGTCGACGGCCAGGCGCAACTGGAAGAATATATCGCCACCGCCGTTCAAGTGTCGGGCGACTCCCCGGTGCTGATCGACCAATATCTGCGCGACGCGGTAGAGGTGGATGTGGACGCGCTCTGCGACGGCGATGACGTGGTGGTTGCCGGCGTGCTGCAGCATATCGAGGAAGCAGGCGTCCATTCCGGTGACTCCGCCTGCTCCTTGCCGCCCTACAGCCTGTCGGACGACATCATCGCGGAAATAGAGCGCCAGGCCGATGTCCTCGCCCGCGCGCTGTCGGTGCGTGGCCTGATGAACATCCAGTTCGCGGTCAAGGATGGGCCGGAGGGGCAGACGGTCTATCTGATCGAGGTCAACCCCCGCGCCAGCCGGACCGTGCCCTTCGTCGCCAAGGCCATCGGCACGCCCATCGCCAAGATCGCGAGCCGGGTGATGGCGGGCGAGAAGCTGAAGGATCTGCCGAAGATCGACCGCAACGCGATTTCGCACATTGCGGTCAAGGAAGCCGTCTTCCCCTTCGCCCGCTTCCCCGGCGTCGATCCCGTCCTTTCCCCGGAAATGAAGAGCACCGGCGAAGTCATGGGCATCGACAGCGATTTCGCGACCGCCTTCGCCAAGGCGCAGCTCGGCGCGGGGACCATCCTGCCCAAGAGCGGGACGGTGTTCGTGTCGGTCAAGGACAGCGACAAGCCGGTGATCCTGCCCGCCGTGCAGAAAATGGCGGCGCTGGGCTTCACCATCATCGCGACCGGCGGCACCGCCCGCTATCTGGAAGAGCAGGGCATCGCCGTGCAGCCAGTGAACAAGGTGGCCGAAGGCCGTCCCCATATCGTAGACAAGATCACCGACGGCGATGTCGACCTGATCTTCAACACGACGGAGGGCTGGCAATCGCTCAAGGACAGCAAGGCGATCCGCACCAGCGCCCTGCGCGCCAAGGTCGCCAGCTTCACCACGGCGGCGGCCAGCGTCGCGGCGGCCAATGCGATCGAGGCTCTTCAGGGCCATGCCCTTGAAGTGCGTTCGCTCCAGTCCTATTATCCACTGTCGCAAGCCTGATCCCCTGCACAAGGAAGCATGCTGCGGGTGGCCCCAAGTTGGGGGCCGCCAAAGGGAAGTTTTGACGAAGGATTTGCAAGAATGGCGACCGTCGAGAAGATGCCGATGCTGCAGATGGGCTATGACAAGCTCAACGAGCAGCTCCGCGAATTGAAGGCCGAGCGGCCATTGATCGTGGACGCCATCGAAGAAGCGCGCGCGCACGGCGATTTGTCGGAAAATGCCGAATATCATGCCGCCAAGGAGCGTCAGGGGCAGGTCGAAGCCACCATTGCCGATCTGGAAGACAAGCTGTCGCGCGCCCAGATCATCGATCCCCGGACGCTTTCGGGAGACAAGGTCGTGTTCGGCGCGACCGTCACGCTGCTCGATGAGGATGACAAGCCGGTCAAATACCAGATCGTGGGCCAGGCCGAGGCGGATGCCAAGCTCGGCATGATCAGCTATAACAGCCCGCTGGGACGTGCGCTGATCGGCCGCCAGATCGGCGAGGAGGTCGAAGTGTCGGTGCCCTCCGGCGACAAATTCTACCTGGTCAACAAGATCGATTTCATTTGATCCATCCGTGAAACTGCCTGCTGGTCGCATGACGAACGGGATCGCGGCGATAACTTTCGTCGCGTTTCTGCTGATTTATCTCACAGGGCAGGTCGATAATGCCGCGATCATGGCCGGATTCATCCCGGCCCGGGTGGAGGACGGCGCGCTGCTGGCCGGCATGTCGGCCGTCCCGGTCTGGCTGACCCCGATCAGTTGCACGCTTGTCCACGCCAACTGGCTGCATATCGGGTTCAACCTGTTCATGTTCGTCTTTTGCGGACGACAGGTGGAGCATGTTCTGGACAAGGGCGCGACGCTGCTGCTCTATGTCGCGGGCGCCTATGGCGCGACGGCGCTGCAATGGGCGATCGATCCGCATTCCACCAATCCGATGGTCGGCGCCAGCGGCGCGATATCAGCGGTCATCGCGACCTATGCATTGCTCTACAGCCAGCAGAAGGTTCGCCGCGTGGGGCCGATGTCGGCGAATCTGGTTCGCCTGCTGTGGCTGGCAGCAAGCTGGATCGCGATCCAGCTCATGATCGGCCTCGCCACGGCGCAGGGGCTCGGTGACCTTGGGCAGATTGCGGTTGCCGCGCATATTGGCGGCTTTCTGGTGGGGCTGGTGCTGACGCGGCCGCTGCTTCGCTGGCGTTTCCGCAAACGTCCCCAGCCCCTGTCCTGAATTTTATCCGCTGGGCAGATCCGGCTCCAGCAGCCGGTGCAGATGGACGATCACATAGCGCATTTCGGCGTCATCGACCGTTCGCTGGGCGGCGCCGCGCCAGGCATTTTCGGCGGCGGCATAATCGGGGTACACGCCGACCAGCTCGATGGAGCCAAGATCTTCGAATTCCAGCGTCTGAGGATCTTTGACGCGACCGCCCATCACAAGGTGCAGCTTGCTCATGGTATCTTCTGTTCTCCTGTTCGGGGAACCTGTACCGTAGCAGGCCGCCCGCACCCGTCAAAGGGGGCAGGGGGCCGGATCAGCATGCTTTTGGTGGCGGCGGCGCGTTCAGCTTTTCGGCAACCGCGCCTTCACGGCCTCGCTGAACGCGTCGACCTTGGCGGCGACCAGCGCCATCACATCGTCGGCAAGACGGGATGCCTTTGCGCCCAGTTCGGCTGAGGCAATGGTGTCGCGTGCCGAGGAGGCGGCGTCCTTTGTCCCTTCGGCCGCATTGTGCAGCGCATCTCCCGCACTCGCGCGCAGGGTCTCCGCATTTTCAGCGGCCATGGCCCTGGCGGCGAGCGCCGCGTCCAGCACCTTTGCCCCGGCACTGGTGGCCAGGCCGGGCAGTGCCTTCATCGCTGTCCGGCTCTTGGGAAACATCCATGCGATGACGGCACCTGCCGCGACGGCGCCCGCGACGGCGGCGACGGGATGTTCCTGCACGATCTCATTGGCGCGCGCCGCAATCCGCTGCGATCTGTCCCGTGCGTCCGCATAGGCGTCGCCGGCCTTTTCGCGGCTGGTCTGGATAAGGTCGCCGGCGCTTTCCCTGGCCCGATCCGCCGTATCGCGGAACCGGCCGGACGCGGTCCCGGCGATGTCGTTCGCCGCTTCGCGGGCGCGGGTGAGTTGAGCGCGGATGTCAGCCATTGTCAGTCTCCGAAGTCTCTTCTGTGCGATTGCCTGTCCGAACGTATATGCGCCGGAAAAGTGCCGCGAGCGGACGGCGCAGCAAATAGAGGGCAAGGGCGCCGGCCGCGGCAGCCGTCGCCGCTGGTCGTTGCTGAACCTTGGCGGCGGCATAGGCGGCCCCGTCCATCATCGTTGCCGTCGCCCTGGCCTTTGCATCCTGCTTGAGCCGGGCGGGCGCGATCCGCGCCCTGGCGGCAAGGGCGCTGGAAACCAGCGCGGCGCGGCGCGCGTCGGCACGCGCGACTGCATCACGATAGGCGTCTTCGCGCGTCATGGCTTGATGGCCTTCCTCATCCGGTCGATGCGCCCCTTTGCGAACAATAGCAATATCAGGGCGATGACCAGCGCGCCGCTGAATACGGCGCCTGTCGCCCAGCCGGGGCCGACAAGCGGCGCCAGTGCCAATATGACACCCACCAGACCGGCGACGATGGCCGCGAAGACAAGCATGATGCCCACCAAAGCGAAGATCAGCGCATCGCGAATCCCCGCTCCGGCAATGCCGGCACGCAGCTTCTGCCGTTCGACCTCCGCCTCCGCATAGGCCCGGCCGTCGCTGTACAGGCGCGCGAAGACGTCGCGCACGGACTCGTCCTGTGCATCGGTCTGCAGGGGCTCTTGGGTCAACATATCCTCCGCCCCGGCACCGGGGCCTTATCGTCGGTCAATCGGGCAGGACGCGATCAGGCGTCTTCGTCCGATCCCTTGGCAAGGCGCATCAGCACGAATCCGACCACCGCAGCCGCGCCGATCGCGACGGCCGGGCTCTTGCGCACGAAGTCCCGCGCTTCGGTCATCAACTGGTCGACATCCTTGCTGTCCAGCGTCTTGGCCGCGCCGGCCACTGATTCGGCCGCCTGGCGGGCATAGTCGCCATATTGCGGGCCAAGCTTGGCATCGACGGTGCCCGCCGTGTCGGAAATCAGCTTGGCCAGGCTCTGCATGGCCGATCCGGTCTTGTCCTTGGCGACGCCGGCAGCCGATTTGGCGGTCTTCGACGCCTGGTCCTTGAGCGGGTCGATATGCGATTTCCAGTCGACGGTGTTCAGCTTGTCGGCGGCGGCCCTTGCGGCCTTTTCGGCCTGGGCCTTTATGGGCGCGATCTGCGCGGTCCAGCCATGCGCGGCCGTGCCATTGCCCGGCTTGGCTGCTACGGCCTTGCGCGGGGCGGCGGCCTTTGCGGGCGCGGCCTTCACCAGCGTTCCGGACAGGGCGGGCTTGGCGGGCTTGGCCTTTGGCGCCTTGGCGGGACTGGCCTTCTTGACGCGCTTGGCGGGCGGGGTTTCGGGGGTGTCGGCCATCGTCCTGTGTCTCCCTTTGAAATACGGCGCGATTGCGAGGCGGGCGGGCGGCTCTGCTTCTAATGCTTCGCCACCGCCCACAGTTCCGTTGCCGTTACTATTTTGAGCATCGGCATTTTTCGAGTCCTTGCAAGCCCCCGCATTGCCAAGCGGGGAGGTGGTGGCTAAGCGGGGCGCGAAAAGCGACCAGAGCCAGTCCCCAGAGCCACTCCAAGGAGCGACCATGACCGCCATTCTCGATATTCATGCCCGCCAGATTCTGGACAGCCGCGGCAATCCGACCGTCGAGGTCGACGTGATGCTGGAGGATGGCAGCTTCGGCCGTGCCGCCGTGCCGTCGGGCGCGTCGACCGGCGCCTATGAAGCGGTGGAAAAACGTGATGGCGACCCCGCCAGATATCTCGGCAAGGGCGTGCTCGCCGCTGTCGCTGCCGTCAATGACCAGATTGCCGAGCAGATCATCGGCCTGGATGCAGAGGATCAGGCCGAAGTCGATGCGGCGATGATCGCGCTCGACGGGACGGAGAACAAGTCGAACCTGGGCGCCAATGCGATATTGGGCGTCAGCCTGGCCGTGGCGAAGGCCGCCGCCGACGCGCGCGGCCTGCCGCTCTATCGCTATGTCGGCGGCGTCAATGCGCATGTGCTGCCGGTGCCGATGATGAACATCATCAACGGCGGCGAACATGCCGACAATCCGATCGATTTCCAGGAATTCATGATCATGCCGGTCGGTGCGGAAAGCATCGCGGACGCCGTGCGGATCGGTTCGGAAATCTTCCATACGCTCAAGAAGGGCCTGCACGACAAGGGGCTGGCCACTTCGGTCGGCGACGAGGGCGGTTTCGCGCCCAACATCGCCTCGACCCGCGACGCGCTCGACTTCATCATGCTGTCGGTTGAAAAGGCGGGCTACAAGCCGGGCGACGATGTCGTGCTGGCGCTGGACTGCGCAGCGACCGAGTTCTTCAGGAACGGCAAATATGAGATTTCGGGCGAGGGCCTGTCGCTCAGCCCGGTCGAAATGGCCGATTATCTTGCCGCCCTGTGCGCCGACTATCCGATCAAGTCGATCGAGGACGGCATGAGCGAAGATGATTTCGAAGGCTGGAAGGCGCTGACCGACAAGATCGGCAACAAGGTGCAGCTGGTGGGCGACGATTTGTTCGTGACCAACCCGAAGCGGCTGGAAATGGGCATCGGCAAGGGCTTGGCGAACTCGCTGCTGGTGAAGGTGAACCAGATCGGTTCGCTGACCGAAACGCTGGCCGCCGTCGACATGGCGCACCGGGCGCGCTACACCGCCGTGATGTCGCACCGTTCGGGCGAGACCGAGGACGCGACCATCGCCGATCTCGCCGTGGCCACCAATTGCGGCCAGATAAAGACCGGATCGCTCGCCCGTTCCGACCGGCTTGCCAAATATAACCAGCTCATCCGGATCGAAGAAGAGCTGGGCGATATTGCGCGTTATGCCGGGCGTTCGATCTTCCGCTGAATATAAATTCGGCGACCGGCCGCAAGCAACGCAGATTTTGCTTGCGGCCGGTTCGTCCCTGTGATTCAACTGGTCCATGGCGCATATCGCGAAACTCCGCATGTTGCTTTTCTCGGCTTTTGGCCCGGCGATTGCGGTTCTTCTTCTTCTTTTCTTCGCGGGCTATGTGGTGCTTGGCTCCAACGGCGTTCTGGCCTGGGGCGATTACAAGCGACAATTGAACCATGCGCAGGATGAACTGAAGCAGGTTCAGGCCCACCGGCAGGAATTGAAGAACCGGGTCGACCTGCTCGATCCCCGGCGCGTCGATCCCGATCTTTCCGACGAACTGATCCGGCGGGAGCTGGGCGTCGTTCATCATGATGAAGTGATCGTTCCGCTCAACTGACGGTCCGGACGGCTGATTGATCGCTTTGCCGCGCTTTTGAGTGCCAAGCCGCGTTGCAATTCGGGGCGGACTCCCGCTATATCGCCCTTCCTTCCATCCCCACCCACGCAAAAGGATAAGAACCTTGGCGAAACCAACGACGCCGCGTCCTTCACGCGCAAAGGCAAAGGCGGCTGCACCCGCCGCCGGCGCGGACCACAACCGGCCTCGCCCTGACGCTCCCCAGGATTATGAAGCCACCAAGGAGGAGTTGCTCGAATTTTACCGGCAAATGGTGCTGATCCGCCGTTTCGAGGAAAAGGCGGGCCAGCTTTACGGTCTTGGGCTGATCGGCGGCTTCTGCCACCTCTATATCGGGCAGGAAGCGGTTGCCGTAGGCATCCAGTCAGCGCTCCAGCCGGGCAAAGACAGCGTTATCACCGGCTATCGCGACCATGGCCACATGCTGGCCTATGGCATCGATCCCAATGTCATCATGGCGGAACTGACCGGACGGGAAGCCGGCATTTCGCGCGGCAAGGGCGGTTCGATGCACATGTTCAGCGTCGAGCATAAATTCTACGGCGGCCACGGCATCGTCGGCGCGCAGGTATCGCTGGGCGCGGGCCTGGGTTTTGCGCATAAGTACAATAATGACGGTGGCGTCTGCGTCGCCTATTTCGGCGACGGCGCTGCCAATCAGGGCCAGGTCTATGAATCGTTCAACATGGCCGAATTGTGGAAGTTGCCGATCATCTTCGTGATCGAGAATAACCAATATGCCATGGGAACCAGCGTCAACCGCTCCTCGGCGGAAGACCAGCTCTACCGTCGGGGTGAAAGCTTCCGCATCCCGGGCATCCAGGTGAACGGCATGGACGTGCTCGCGGTACGGGGCGCAACGGAAGAAGCGCTGAAATGGGTCCAGGGTGGCAACGGGCCGATCCTGCTCGAAATGAAGACCTACCGTTATCGCGGCCATTCCATGTCCGACCCGGCCAAATACCGGTCGCGCGAGGAAGTGCAGTCGATGCGCGACAAGTCGGACCCGATCGAGGGCGTCAAGAAATATCTCACCGAAGCCGGCGTGGGCGAAGACGAGCTCAAGAAGATCGATCAGGACATTCGCAAGATCGTCAGCGACGCTGCGGACTTCGCTGAAACCTCTCCCGAACCGGAAATGCACGAACTTTATACCGACGTGCTGGTGGAGCAATATTAATGGGTATCGAAATCAAGATGCCGGCGCTTTCGCCGACCATGGAGGAAGGCACGCTGGCGAAATGGCTGGTGAAGGAAGGTGACGAAGTCCGTTCCGGCGATATCCTCGCCGAGATCGAGACCGACAAGGCCACGATGGAATTCGAAGCTGTTGATGAAGGCAAGATCGGCCAGATCATGATCGCCGAAGGCACCGAGGGGGTGAAGGTCGGCACCGTTATCGCGACGATGGCGGGTGAAGGCGGCGAGGCGGCTCCGGCACCCAGGGCGGAAGCGCCCAAGGCGGAAGCCGCTCTGGCGCCTGTCGCGGCCAGGCCCGCTGCCGAACCGAAGGCCACCGTCAAGGATCCGGCGCTTCCCGACGGCACCGAATATCTTAAAACTACTGTTCGCGAAGCGTTGCGCGACGCCATGGCCGAGGAAATGCGCCGTGACGAGCGCGTCTTCGTCATGGGTGAGGAAGTCGCCGAATATCAGGGCGCCTACAAGGTCACCCAGGGCCTGCTGGAAGAATTTGGCGACAGGCGGGTGATCGACACGCCCATTACCGAATATGGCTTTGCCGGCATTGGCGCGGGCGCGGCCATGGGCGGTCTGAAGCCGGTTATCGAGTTCATGACCTTCAACTTCGCGATGCAGGCGATCGATCACATCATCAACTCTGCGGCGAAGACCAATTACATGTCGGGTGGCCAGATGCGCTGTCCGATCGTGTTCCGTGGTCCCAATGGCGCGGCCAGCCGCGTCGCCGCGCAGCATAGCCAGAATTATGCTCCCTGGTATGCGGCGGTGCCCGGCCTGATCGTGATCGCGCCCTATGACTCGGCCGATGCCAAGGGCCTTCTCAAGGCGGCGATCCGTTCGGAAGACCCGGTCGTGTTCCTGGAGAATGAGCTGGTCTACGGCCGCAGCTTCGATGTGCCGCAGGTGGACGATTATGTCCTGCCGATCGGCAAGGCGCGCATTGTCCGCGAGGGCAGCGACGTGACGCTGGTAAGCTATTCGATTGGCGTGGGCATCGCTCTGGAAGCTGCCGAAGCGCTGGCAGGTGAAGGCATCGACGCGGAGGTCATCGACCTGCGTACGCTGCGTCCGCTCGACACGGCGACCGTGCTGGAAAGCCTCAAGAAGACCAACCGACTCGTCGTGGTCGAAGAGGGCTGGCCTGTCTGTTCGATCTCTTCGGAAATCGCGGCCGTGGTCATGGAGCAGGGCTTCGACGATCTGGACGCCCCGGTGCAGCGCGTCACGAACGAGGACGTGCCGCTGCCCTATGCGGCGAACCTTGAAAAGGCGGCGCTGATCGACGCGGCCCGCGTCGTCGCGGCGGCGAAGAAGGTGTGTTATCGGTAAAGTGGAGATGGGGAGCGGCGTGTGTCGCTCCCCATCGACGCCTTGCATTCTGTCGTCGCTTGTCGGGGCCATGAATGCCGACGCCGTCCGTCGGTCCTGAAAGGCTGATGATGTCGGCCCATTCCCCTTTCATCGATCTGGTCGGATGCATGCCGTGAGCGACGATCTCGCGCCCTTGCCGTCGCTGCTGAGCGCCTATGCAGGGCCTGGCGCTGCCCGGCATCGGCTGGTCTGGGCACTGGACGCTCGTTTCGCGCGACTGGTGGCGACGACGAGCGAGCCGATCATCGGCCAGATGCGCCTGGCCTGGTGGAACGACGCCTTGACGGATGAAAACGGGGTCAAGGGACAGGGTGAACCGCTGATCGACGCGATGCGGCAATTGGCCGCCTTGCCGCCCCACGGACTGGCGCAATGGCTGGACGGCTGGGAAGCGTTGATCGGAGAGCTTGATCTTTCCGGCTATGCGGAGGGCCGGGGGAGCGGCCTGTTTCGCGCACTGGCGGGGCAGGAGGATATTCCGCCATGGCTCGATCGCGCCGGGGCGGCATGGGCGCTCTGGGACCTGTCCGGACATCATGCGGACCCGGACGTCGCCGGCAAGGCGATCGATCTGGCACGGACCTATATAAGTGGCGGCAGCTTACCCTGGACGAAACAATGGCGTCCGCTGCAGATCGCCTATCACCTTGCCCGTCATGACATTGAGAAAGGCCGCCGCGCACCTGCGGGATTGACCCCTGCGCACTATTGGCGATTGGTGCGCATCGGGTTGTTCGGGCGATAGGGGGGATCTGTTGGGACGGGTTTTGGTGAGCGTGATGGCCGCATTACTGATGACGGCAGGCGGGCTGTTCTGGTGGCAGGGGCGGGCGAACAATGAACCCGTGCCCCAGCTCCTGGTCGGATCGCCGCCGCCGCCCGCCGTCGATGTCCTGCCGGAGGGTGATCCGGACGCTTCGGGCGATGCGCCGCCCATGCCCGGCGAAGCGTCGCCGCAAAGCCGCGAGCAGAAGCGATTTGGCCGCTATGACCGCAATCGCGATGGCGTCATCACCCGCGTCGAGATGATGGGCAGCCGCGTCAAGGCGTTCAAGGCGCTCGACCGGGACAATGACAATCTCCTCTCCTTCGAGGAGTGGGCGGTGGCGACCTCGGATCGCTTTGCCGGGGCGGACGGCAATGGTGACGGCAAGCTGACGCCGGCGGAATTCGCGACTACCGCGCCCAAACGAACCGCCACCCCGAAATGCAAATGCTGACGCGTCAGGCGCCGCGCAACGCTCAGGCCTGCTGAAGTTCGCCCAGCCAGCCGCCCAGCGCGGCGCGGGCGCGGGCGGTCATGGCTTCCTTGCGCTGCTTCTTCTTCACGTCTTCCAGCGGCGGGAAGAGGCCGAAATTGACGTTCATCGGCTGATAATCCGCCGTCTCGACATTGCCGGTCACATGACCGAGCAGCGCGCCCAGCGCGGTTTGCGGCGGCAATGGCGGGAGCGGCCGGCCCAATATCTCGGCCGCGGCGAATCGTCCCGCGAGCAGCCCGATCGCCGCGCTTTCGACATAGCCCTCGCAACCCGTGACCTGCCCCGCAAAGCGGATATGCGGCGCGCTTTTCAAGCGCAATGTGGCGTCGAGCAGCTTGGGACTCTGGATGAAGGTGTTGCGGTGAAGCCCGCCAAGACGGGCAAACTCCGCCTTTTCCAGGCCGGGGATGGTGCGGAACAGATCGATCTGCGCGCCATGCTTCAGCTTGGTCTGGAATCCGACCATGTTCCACAACGTGCCCGATGCATTGTCCTGCCGCAGTTGCACCACCGCATAGGGCCAGCGGCCGGTGCGCGGATCGTCAAGGCCCATCGGCTTCATCGGTCCGTGGCGCAATGTTTCCGGGCCACGCGACGCCATGACCTCGATTGGCATGCAGCCCTCGAAATAGGGCGTGTCCTTTTCCCATTCCTTGAAGTCGGTCTTCTCGCCGTCGAGCAGGCCCTGGACGAAGGCCTGATACTGCTCCTTGTTCATGGGGCAGTTGATATAGTCCTTCCCTTCGCCGCCGCCGGGGCCGATCTTGTCCCAGCGATTGGCCATCCAGCATTTGTCCATGTCGATGCTGTCGAAGTGCACGACCGGCGCGATCGCGTCGAAAAAGGCGAGATGGTCGATGCCCGCCGCCTGCCCGATGCTGGCGGCCAGGGCGGGGGCGGTGAGCGGCCCGGTGGCGACGATGGTCATGCCTTCGCTCGGCAGCGCGTCGACGCGCTCGCGCACGATCTCCACATTCGGATTATCCGCCAATGTGCGGGTGACGCCTTCGGAAAAGATATGGCGATCCACCGCCAGAGCCGACCCGGCGGGAACCTTGGCCGGTTCAGCCTGCGCCATGATGATCGAGCCCAGCCGCCGCATCTCCTGATGCAGCAGGCCCACGGCGTTCCTGTCCGCGTCGTCGGACCGGAAACTGTTGGAGCAGACCAGTTCGGCAAGGCCATCGGTCTGATGCGCGGGCGTCATGTCGCCCGATCCCCGCATTTCGGACAGGCGGACCTTCACGCCGGCCTGGGCCAGTTGCCACGCCGCCTCCGTCCCCGCAAGCCCGCCGCCGATGATGTGAACCTGATGTCCTGCCACTTTGCTTCTGTTCCGATCGATCTGTAGTCGAGGGGCGTTTAGGCGAAACGGTGCCAAAAGCGGAGCGCAAAATGACCGGCCTCGTCGGTACTCATGCCATGGAAGAGCCGAGCGCCTGAGCGGATGAAGCGTCGCTATAATAAGCGGCTTCGTCCAATATCCCCTCCCGCTTGGCGACGATCGTGGCGACCAGCACCTGTCCCGCGACATTGACGGCGGTGCGGCCCATGTCGAGGATCGGGTCGATGGCAAGCAGCAACCCCGCGCCCTCCAGCGGCAGGCCGAGCGTGGAAAGCGTCAGCGTCAGCATCACGATCGCGCCGGTCAGGCCAGCCGTCGCGGCCGATCCGACGACGGAGACGAAGACGATCAACGCATAATCCGCCGCATGAAGGGGAATGCCGTAGAAGCCCGCCACGAAGATCGCCGCCAGAGCCGGATAGATGGAGGCGCATCCGTCCATCTTGGTCGTCGATGCCAGCGGAATGGCGAAGGCGGCATAGACTTTCTCCACGCCCATGCGTTCCGTCACGGTTTCGGTGACCGGCAGCGTCCCGACCGAGGATCGCGAGACGAAGCCGAGCTGGATCGCGGGCCATGCCTTGGCGAAGAAGGGCAGGGGCCTGAGCCCGTTTGCCGCCAGCAGCAGCGGATATACGACCAGCAGCACCAGCGCGAGGCCCAGATAGACGGCCCCGGCAAAACCACCGAGCTGGGCAAGGGCGCTCCAGCCATAGGTGGCGATGGCGCTGCCGATCAGTGCGGCGGAACCGATCGGCGTCAGACGGATGATCCAGCCCAGGATCGCGCGGACCACGGCCAGCAGGGAACGGACAAAGGCCAGGAAGGGCTCCGCCTTCTCCCCGACCTTCAATGTGGCGAGGCCGATGGCGATGGAGAGGACCAGCAATTGGAGGATATTGAAGGAAAGGGCGGTGGATGCGCCCTCGTCGTTCAGTTTGGTGCTGGCCGAGAGAGCGAAACTGTTGCCGGGCACCAGCCCCTTGAGGAAATCGAGCCAGCCGCCGATGGAGTCGGGCTTGCCGATGGCGAGCGCCTGTCCGTGGAGTCCCGATCCCGGCTGGACGATCAAGCCGATGGCGAGGCCGATGACGACCGCGATCAGTGCCGTGATCGCGAACCAGAGCAGGGTCTGCCCCGCCAGCCGCGCTGCATTGTCGAGCGCGCGCAGATTGGCCACGGAGGCGACAATGGCGGCGAACACCAGCGGCGGCACCACGGCCTTCAGCAAGGAAATAAAGATCGACCCCGTGGTCTTGAGTGCTGCGGCCAGCCAGTTGAGGTCGCCATCCGGTCCAGCGCCCATGGCGCGCGCCATGAGGCCCAGCAACAGGCCGACGGCCATGCCAGCCATGACCTGGAATCCGAAACTGCGATAGTTGATGGCCATGGCCTTATTCCTTCGGGCGATCGGCGCGCGATATGGTGATCGACGCTGCCAAATGCGCGCAAACAATTCTTTATGGGGGTGAACGCGGATAAGGATGTCCTCTTTCCGCGACTGGACAGCAAACGGATTGGCCGCCGCGATCCACTATGCCACAGAATGAGCCCCGATCCAGCAGGAGATGCGATTTGAGGAAATGGTGGGCGGTTCTGACGGCTTTCACCGCGCCGGTCCTGTTCCTGCCGCCGGCTGCGCAGGCCGCCGGAGATCCGGCATTGGCCAAGGATATGCTGGTCAGGTCCATCGCTTTCCGCACGGTGGAGGGGGAGGGTCAGGTTCCCCGCCTCGCCGCTTATTATGCATCGGTGCTGCAGCGGGCGGGTTTTGTGGCAGGCGACGTGGAGATCACCCCGCTGGGCGAGACGGCCAGCCTTGCCGCGACCATCCGGGGCAGCGATCCTCAGCTCCGCCCCCTGCTGCTGATCGGCCATATGGATGTGGTGGCCGTCGATCCGGCGGACTGGGCGCGCGACCCCTTCGTGCCGGTCGAGGAGGATGGCTATATTTTCGGACGGGGCGCGGAGGACAATAAATATGACGTCGCCATGATGGTGGCGACGCTGGCTGGTTTGCGCAAGTCCGGGTGGCGGCCGCGCCGGACGGTCACCCTCCTTCTGTCTGGCGACGAGGAAAGCCATATGCGCACCAGCCGCGCACTGGCGGAGAAATATAAGCATGCCGAAATGCTGCTGAACGGCGACGGCGGCGGCGGGTTGCTGGACGAGGATGGACAGGCCGTGCTCTACCAGTTGCAGGCAGGTGAAAAGAGCTATGCGGATTTCGAGATCGCCTTCACCGATGCCGGCGGTCACAGCAGCGCGCCCACGCCCGGCAATCCGATCTATCGCCTGGCGCGGGCGATCGACCGGATCGCCGCCTATCGCTTCGCGCCGATGCGCAATGAACTCACCAGGGCATCATTGGCTCTTTCGGCGGACAGGATCGGCGGCGCGGTTGGCGCGGCGATGCGGCGTTATGCCGAGACAGGCGACCCGAAAGCGGCGGACCTGCTGTCCGATTATCCCGAATTTGTGGGGCAGGTGCGGACGACCTGCGTCGCCACCATGGCGCAGGCGGGCCATGCGCGAAACGCCCTGCCGCAAAGTGCGAAGGTCGATGTGAACTGCCGCATCTTTCCGGGCATCGCCGTCGAAGTCGCGAAGGCGGAACTGACGCAGGCCATAGATGATCCCGGCGCGACCATCACCACGCTGGACCACCCGCAGGCGAGCGACGCCTCACCCCTGCGGGAGGATGTGCTGAAGGCGGTGAAGGCAGCGGTGTCGGCCCGCTACCCTCACATTCCGGTCATCCCCTCCATGTCGGCGGGAGCGACGGACAGCCTCTATTTCCGGGCGCTCGGCGTGCCGAGCTATGGTGTATCCAGCCTGTTCCAGCGGGGCGAGGACGGCTTTGCCCATGGGCTGAACGAGCGCGTGCCGGTGGCGGGAATTCCGCAGGCGCTCGATCAGTGGGAGCGGATGGTGAAGGCCCTCGCCCAATAGCAGCCTTCCACCAGAGCGGGTTTCGATCTGATTGAATCAGATCGCCGCTCTGGCTTCCTTGTTTTCCGCGATTTCTTAACCAGCGATCGGTGCCGATCGCTTGGAAATCGCTCTAATCCATCCCTTCCGCTGGCCATGCGGATGGTGAGGCCCCTTAGCGCCCCACCGCAACGCTGTTGGCGGCTGAAAGCACGGCCTGGACCGAAGCCGTAGCCACGTCGGTATCCGTGCCGATGCCGAAGATCGTCCGGCCGTCCGGGGTGCGGCATTCGACATAGGCGGCCGCCGCGACATCCGTACCGGCGCCGATGGCATGCTCGCTATAGTCGGCGACCTCCAGATCGACGCCCAATTCGTCCCGCAGCGCCGCCAGCACGGAGGAGATCAGGCCATTGCCGCGCCCGGAAATCGATCGCTCGCCTCCCTTGTGCGCGATCTTGCCGGTGAAGATGCGGTCGCCCGCATGGCCGGTCTCATTATAGTCGATCAACCTGTAGGGCTGCTCGCCCGACAGGCGGTAATGATCCTCGAACGCGGCCCAGATGTCGCCGGCATTCAATTCGCGGCTGCTTTCGTCTGCCAGCGACTGAACCACCTTGGAAAAATCGGCCTGCATCCGCTTGGGCAGCTTCAGCCCCTTGTCCTGTTGCAGCACCCATGCGACGCCGCCCTTGCCCGACTGCGAATTGACGCGGATCACCGCCTCGTAATCGCGGCCCAGATCCTTGGGGTCGATCGGCAGATAGGGCACGTCCCAGATCTGGTCGTTGCGCGCTTCCTGCGCGGCGAAACCCTTTTTGATCGCGTCCTGATGACTGCCGGAAAAGGCGGTGAACACCAGTTCGCCGGCATAGGGATGGCGCGGGTGGACGGGCAGCTGGTTGCAATATTCGACGGTCTGGATCACCTCGTCGATATCGGAAAAGTCCAGCCCCGGATTGATGCCCTGCGTGTACATGTTGAGCGCCACGGTCACCAGGTCGCAATTTCCGGTACGTTCGCCATTGCCGAACAGGCAACCCTCGACGCGGTCGGCCCCCGCCATCAGCCCCAGTTCCGCCGCCGCCACGCCGGTGCCCCGGTCATTATGGGTGTGCAGCGAAATGACGACGCTATCGCGCTTGCTGATATGGCGGCAGATCCACTCGATCTGGTCGGCGTAGATATTAGGCGTCGCCGCCTCGACCGTGGCGGGCAGGTTCAGGATCAGCGGGCGATCGGGCGTCGGCCGCAGGATTTCCATCACGGCCTCGCAACATTCCAGGCTGAAATCCAGTTCGGCCGTGGAGAAGGTTTCGGGCGAATATTCAAAATGCCAGTCGGTATCGGGCTGCCTGGCCGCATTGTCGCGCAGCAGCTTGGCCGCATTGATCGCGATTTCCCGGATCTGCGGACGGTCCATCTGGAACACGATGTTGCGCCAGGCCGGGGATACGGCGTTGTAGACGTGGACGATGGCCTTCTTCGCGCCGCGCAGGGATTCGAAGGTGGTAGCGATCAGGTCTTCGCGCGCCTGCGTGAGCACCTGGGGGAAGACGTCATCGGGGATCGCGCCCTCGCGGACCAGGCCCGATATGAAGTCGAACTCTGTCGCGCCTGCGCTGGGGAAGCCGACCTCGATCTCCTTGACGCCCACTTTGACCAGCAGGTCGAAGAAGCGGCGCTTCTTTTCGGCGTTCATGGGATCGATCAGTGACTGGTTGCCGTCGCGCATGTCGGTCGACAGCCAGCGCGGGGGCGAGGTGATGACAGCGCCCGGCCACTGACGGTTGGGCAGGTCCACCTGGGCGAAGGGGCGGTATTTCAGCGAGGGATCAGTCAGCATCATGACGAAAATGGCTTCTCTGCATACGGGCGACCGCAGCCTGCCCGGTGGTACGACTATCTGCTTGATTATGCCCTTAGGCGGATTGCCGCGTCATTCAAGCGAAGAGCAGCACAAATACCACGCCTAAGGGCGTGTAAGTCGTAGCAGGGGAAGAAGCGCGCGCTGCATGATGGACACGCCATAGCCTGAATCGGCCGGCGAGCGCAAGGGGCAGGCGCTTGCCCCGTCCGTCGGCGGGAGGGGGCAAGCGTACTATGTTTATTGCTGGCCAGTGTTTATTTCTGGCCAACGCTTATTTTTGAAAAGCGGCGACGATCTTCAGTTCCACCGCATCGCCGACCATCGGCACGCCATAGCCCATGCCGAAATCACTGCGCTTGATCGCGGTGGTGGCGATGAAGCCGACATTCTCCTTGCCGCCCATCTGCGCCGGCCCCTTGCCCGCGCCGTAGAATTCGGTGTCCAGCGTCACCGGCTTGGTGATGCCCTTGATGGTCAGGTTGCCGCTGATCTCCGCCGAGGTGCCCTGCACCTTTACCCCGGTCGACACGAAGGTCGCCTTGGCGAATTTTTCGGAATCGAAGAAGTCGGGCTTCATCAGATGCGCGTCGAGTTCAGCGATGCCGGTCTTGAGGTTCGCCACCGGAACTTCGACCGAAACCTTGGCCGCTGCGGGATTTTTGGGATCGAGCGTCAGCGTGCCGCTCGGTCCGGCAATGACGCCCAGATTGTTGGTGAAGCCCATATGGTCATAGGCGAAGAGGATCTGGGTGTGGCCCGGGTCGATCGTATAGGTGCCGCCGGTCACGCGGGTGGCATCCTTCGCGCCGGGGGCGGGCGGCATCTGCTGGGCGATGACGGCGCTGCCGCCGGCCACGGCGAGAAGGGCGGCGGCGGGGATCAGATATTTACGCATGAAGGACAATCTCCAGAAGCGATCAAGGGACGCCGCTACGATAAGCGACGTCCCTCGATTGTTCCAGAGCCGTAACCGGAAACAAAGGGTTACCGGATCGTCTACCTGCCATCCCGCTGTCGGAATGGCGGACGGGGCTTGGAGCGCGCTGCGTCAAATCTGACGCAGGCCGCGCGCTCCAGCTTTCTGTTGCAGCATCGTTTCAAGCGCAAAATCGGTTGCCACTTTTGCGCACGATGCCTTAGTTCTTGTCCTTGTCCACCAGCTTGTTGGCGCTGATCCAGGGCATCATGGCGCGCAGCTTGGCGCCGGTTTCCTCGATCGGATGGCGCTGCGCGATGACGCGGCTCATCTTGAGTTCGGGCTGGCCGGCGCGGTTGTCGAGCACGAAGTCCTTGACGAAGCGGCCCGACTGGATGTCGGCCAGGACGCGCTTCATTTCCTTCTTCGTTTCCTCGGTGATGATGCGCGGGCCGGTCTTGATGTCGCCATATTCGGCAGTGTTCGAGATCGAGTAGCGCATGGTGGCGATCCCGCCCTCATACATCAGGTCGACGATCAGCTTCAGTTCGTGGAGGCATTCGAAATAGGCCATTTCGGGAGAATAGCCCGCTTCGACCAGCGTTTCGAAACCGGCCTGGACCAGCGCGGTGGTGCCGCCGCAAAGCACGGCCTGCTCGCCGAACAGGTCGGTTTCGCATTCCTCGCGGAAGTTGGTTTCGATGATGCCGGAACGGCCGCCGCCAACGCCCGAGGCATAGGAAAGGGCGATGTCATGGGCATTGCCGGTCGCGTCCTGATGAACGGCGATCAGGCAGGGCACGCCGCCGCCGCGCAGATATTCGCCGCGGACGGTGTGGCCCGGGCCCTTGGGCGCGATCATGATGACGTCCACGTCCTTGCGCGGCTCGATCAGGCCGAAATGGACATTGAGGCCGTGCGCGAAGGCCAGGGCCGCGCCAGGACGCAGATTGGCGTGGATGTCCGCGGCATAGACGGCGGCCTGATGCTCGTCGGGCGCCAGGATCATGAGTATGTCGGCCCAGGCAGCCGCTTCGGCGTTGGGCAGCACCTTGAAGCCCGCGCCTTCCGCCTTCGTCGCGCTGGGCGAACCGGGGCGCAGCGCGATGGCGATTTCGGCAACGCCGGAATCGCGCAGGTTCTGCGCATGGGCGTGGCCCTGGCTGCCATAACCCAGGATGGCGACCTTCTTGCCCTTGACCAGGCCGATATCGGCATCGCGATCGTAATAAACCTTCATTTGACGTTCCTTTTCATATCCTAACCCTCTCCCTGGAGGGAGAGGATACGAAGACTTGGACCCCATGGCCCCAGTCGGAGTTGGTGAGGGGGAACCACCGGGCGGGGATGTGCTGATCTCACCCTCACCCTCCCATGCTTCGCATGGGCCCCTCCCTCTCCCGGCGGGAGAGGGGCTAATCTATTTGGAGCGCGCCGCGCTCCAGTTGTCTGTTGTCGCATCCCTGGGCGCAAAAAACCGCGCACGATGCTTTAGTTTGGCTCCTTGCCACGGATCAGGCCGACGACGCCCGTGCGGCCAACCTCGACCAGCCCGATCTGCCGCATCAGGCCGATGAAATTGTCGATCTTGTCGGTCGTGCCGGTGATCTCGAAGATGAAGCTCTCTATGGTGGTGTCGACCACCTTGGCACGGAAGACATCGGCCAGGCGAAGCGCCTCGATCCGGTCCTCTCCCACGCCGGCGACCTTGACCAGCGCCAGTTCGCGCTCGACGAAGGGGCCGTTGTCGGTGAGGTCGGTCACCTTGTGCACCGGCACCAGCCGTTCGAGCTGGGCAATGATCTGGTCAATCACCTTGGGCGGGCCGCTGGTGACGATGGTGATGCGGCTGATCGCATGATCGGGGGTGATGTCCGCCACGGTCAGGCTGTCGATATTATAGCCACGCGCGGTGAACAGGCCCGCGATGCGCGCCAATATGCCCGCCTCGTTCGAAACCGTCAGCGACAGGACATGCCGCTCGCTAATCTCTTCCTGAATGTGCATCAGATGTTTCCGTTATCCGGTTCTTCGCGCTCATGGCGCTCTGAAATCATGCCCGTGAAGGCGTAGTGCCATGCGCCGTCGTCGCGATGGGCCATCCTTACCGGGAAGCCCGCGATCGCGTCGAACATCCGCGCCAGATGCTCGCCCACATAGCGGGGGCTGACCAGCAGGCGGCCGATATGGCGCTCATGAAAATCGAAACCCGCGTCCAGATGGACTTCCCAATCCTCATTTTCCGGATCGGCATGGTCCACCGTCCAGCCCGTGAGGTCCGGCGTGCCCGCGATCCTTTCGAAATCGAAGGGTTCGCTGACATGGATGCGGAGCTTCAGATGCTGCGTCACGCCGCCATACTCACACCAGCGCCTTCGCCTCGTCCGACATGATGCCCTCGACCTGGCTGGGGTCGAGCAGCATGTCGGTATGTGCCGCGCCCGACGGGATCATCGGGAAGCAGTTGCTGAGCTTCGCCACGCGGCAGTCCACGATCACCGGGCCGGGCGTGTCGATCATCTGGGCAATGCCCGCCGCCAGTTCCTGCGGCCCCTCGATGCGGATGCCGGTCCAGCCATAGGCCTCGGCCAGCTTCACGAAGTCGGGCAGGCTGTCGGAATAGCTGTTGGAATAGCGGCTTTCATAGGTCAGTTCCTGCCACTGGCGAACCATGCCCATATATTCATTGTTGAGGATGAATATCTTGACCGGCAGGCGATACTGGCTGGCCGTCCCCATCTCCTGGATGTTCATCTGGATGGAGGCATCGCCGGCAACACAGACGACCAGACTGTCCGGGTTGCCCACCTGCGCGCCGATGGCGGCCGGGAAGCCGTAGCCCATGGTGCCCAGGCCGCCGGATGTCAGCCACTTGTTCGGCGCGTCGAAACCGAAATGCTGGGCCGCCCACATCTGGTGCTGGCCGACTTCGGTGGTGATGATGACATCCTTCGCCGACCGCGAAGCCTTGTAGAGCTGGGCGATCGCCTCCTGCGGCATGATCTCTTCCCGGCTTTCCGGATAGGCGAGGCTGTTGCGGGCGCGCCAGCCGTCGATCCGCGCCCACCATTCGCCCAGATCGGCCGCCTTGTGCCCGCGTTCCTTCCAGAGGGCGATCATGTCCGCCAGGGCACTGCCGACGTCCGCGATGACGGGAAGGTCGACCTCGACGGTCTTGTTGATGGAACTGCGGTCGATATCGATATGAATCTTCTTGGAATGCGGCGCGAACGCGTCCAGCCGCCCGGTCACGCGGTCGTCGAAACGGGCGCCGACGCAAAGGATCAGGTCCGCCTTGTTCATCGCCCAATTGGCTTCATAGGTGCCGTGCATGCCCAGCATTCCCAGCCATTGCGGGGACGAAGCGGGGAAGGCGCCCAGGCCCATCAGCGTCGAGGTGACGGGCGCGCCGGTCAGCGCCGCGATCTCGCGCAGCAGGGTCGATGCTTCGGGACCGGAATTGACGACGCCGCCCCCGGTGTAGAAGATCGGACGCTCGGCAGCCGCCAGCATCTCCACCGCGCTCGCGATCGCGACCGGGTCCGCCTTGGTCTGCGGGCGATAGCTGGCATGTTCGAAACTCTCCGGCTTCCGGTATGGCGCGGTCGCGATCTGGACATTCTTCGGAATGTCGATGACGACCGGGCCGGGCCGGCCGGTAGTGGCGATATGGAACGCCTCATGGACGACGCTCGCCAGCTTGCCGGGCGATTTCACCAGATAATTGTGCTTGGTGCAGTGGCGGGTGATGCCGACCGTATCCGCTTCCTGGAAAGCGTCCGTGCCGATGAGCTGCGTGGGAACCTGGCCGGTGATGACGACCATCGGGATCGAATCCATCAGCGCATCGGTGATGCCGGTGACCGCATTGGTCGCGCCGGGGCCGGAGGTGACGAGGACAACGCCGGGCTTGCCGGTGGAGCGGGCATAACCCTCCGCCATGTGGGTTGCGCCCTGTTCGTGGCGAACGAGAACGTGGCGGATCTTCGGATGATTGTAGAGTGCGTCATAGATGGGCAGCACCGCGCCGCCCGGATAACCGAACACGACTTCGACCCCCAGGTCGATCAGGCACTCAACCAATATGTCCGCGCCGCTCTTTTCGGCCACGATAGATCCTTCCGTCGGATAAATGTTGCGCCCTCTGCTCCAGAAGCGGAGCGATGGCAAGGCGGCTGCGTCTATTGGACATAAAATGGCTAGTCAATAGTTATTGTTGTAATTTTATTACTAATTCATCCATTAAATGATTATCAATGATCGCGGCGATGCGGGGCCAATCGGCGGGAGGCTGGCGGGAAAACCAGGTATATTGCCGCTTCGCATATTGTCGCGTCGCGATCCGGCCGCGCTCGACCATGGTTTCGCGGTCGATTTCCCCCGCCAGCCAGGCCGCGATCTCCGGGACGCCGATGGCCCGCATGACGGGAAGCTCGGCCGAGAGCTTGCGCGCCAGCAGCGCCTCCACCTCCCCGACGGCGCCATGGTCCACCATCTGCCCGAACCGCAGGTCGCAGCGGTCGATCAGCCAGTCGCGCGGGGGCAGCAGGACCATGGGCGCCAGGGCGATGTCCCTGCCTATGCCGCCGCTCTTGTGCCGTTGCCATTCTGACAGGGGCTTGCCGGTCGATCGCACCACCTCCAGCGCGCGGCCGACGCGAGTGGTGTCTGCGGCGGCGAGGCGGGCGGCCGCCTCGGGATCCTCCCTTGCCAGCGCGGCATGCGCCTCGGCGACCGGCATAGCGCGCACGGCAGCGCGTATGGCAGGATCGATGTCCGGCACCGGGGCGATACCGTCCAGCAGGGTGCGCAGATAAAGGCCGGTGCCGCCCACCAATATGGGCAGGCGCCCCGCCGCATGCGCCTTGCCGATCTCGTCGCGCGCCTCAGCCGCCCAGCGCGCGGCGGTGCAGGCTTCCGCGCCGTCGATATGGCCGAACAGCCGATGTGGAACGCCCGCCATTTCCTCCTCGTCCGGCCGGGCCGAAAGGATCCGAAGGTCGGCATAGACCTGGCTCGCGTCCGCATTGATGACGATGCCGTTCGCCATCCGGGCCAGCCGAACCGCGAGCGCACTCTTGCCGCTGGCGGTTGGCCCGGCAATAAGCGCGACGCGCGGGCGGGATTCGCCCATCCTTGAGTCAGGAGTTTCCATGTTCGTTGCGACCTTAGTGGCAAGTGGTGCCTTGAGTCAGGAGGATATTGCCGAGGCGGCCGGCCGGCTCGCCACGGTGGGTTGCGCGCCTGTCGATAGCAAGTGGCTGGACGAGGGCAAGGCGGCCGACATCTTCTTCGGCCTTGATCCGATTGCCGCGCGCGCTGCGCTCACCGGGGTTGGCGAGCGGGCGGACGTGATCGTCCAGCCCGCCGAGGGGCGTGAGAAGAAGCTGCTGATCGCGGACATGGACTCCACCATGATCACCGTCGAATGCATTGACGAACTGGCCGACTATGCCGGGATCAAGGCGCAGATCGCGGAGATTACGGAGCGGGCAATGCGCGGCGAACTCGACTTTGCCGGCGCGCTGCATGAGCGGGTCGCCCTGCTCAAGGGACTGGCGGACGCGGCCATCGACCAATGCCGGACCGAGCGGGTGAAGATCATGCCGGGCGCAAAAGCGCTGGTGCGCACGATGAAGCAGAGGGGGGCGAGGACGCTGCTCGTATCGGGCGGGTTCACGCGCTTCACTGGCCCGGTGGCGGAGGAGATTGGCTTCGACGACGCCGTCGCCAATGTGCTGGAGATCGCCAACGGCGCCCTGCTGGGCACGGTGACGCTTCCGATCGTGGACGCTGCGCGCAAACGGATGGAGCTGGAGGCGGCGATCAACGACGGGATCGATCGGCCGCTGACACTCGCCGTGGGCGACGGCGCCAATGATATACCGATGATCCAGGGGGCCGGGCTGGGCGTCGCCTATCATGCCAAGCCCAGGACGCGGGAAGCGGCGGCGGCCGAAATCGTGCATGGCGACCTCTCCGTGCTGCTCTATGCGCAGGGCATCGCTTCGGCCGAGTGGGTAGAGGCCTGATCGCCTCGATATCCTGGAGCGAAGGCAGAAGCAGGGCCTCATCAGAAGTCCTCTGATCCGCCACCGCACGGTTGAGCGCCGCTCCAGATTCCTTGTTTTCCGCGATTTCCTGACCAGCGATCGGTTCCGATCGCTTGGAAATCGCTCTATTTTTCGTTTTTGCTCAATGCGCGGCCAGCATCCACAGCGCCATGGCTACCATCATGACATTTTCCGTCAGGGACACGAAGCCCAGCGGCACATTGCTGCTGCCGCCGACGCAGGCGCATTTGAGTTCGCGCTTTTCGAGATAGACCGCCTTGAACACCGAAACCGCGCCGATCCCGCCGATGAACAGCGCCACGGGGATCGACAGCCAGTCGAGCGCTCGCGCCAGCATCAGCGTGCCTGCGCCCAGTTCAAGGAACGGATAGACATATCCATAGGGGACAAGGCGGCGGGCAAGCAGGTCGTAGTTCAGGAACATCGTCGCAAAGCGATCCACATCCTGCAATTTCAGCATGGCGAGCAGCATCATGGCGATCGCGATGAAGCGTTCCGCCGTCATGATGCCGAGCAGGGGCAGGGCGGTCAGCCAGTTGGTCACGAGCGCGAGCAAGCCCGCCACCGCGAAGACGACGAGGACGGGCGTATAGCTTTTCGCCTGCGGGTCGGCGACCTTCAGGCCGAAAAAACGGCGAAGGTCGTCATGGCCGCCGATCCTTTGCCCGTCGATGAAGATCTGCGGCGTCGTCGCGACATTGTGCGCGGCCTTGAAGGCGTCGGTTTCGGCACGGCTGGTCAGCCAGTGATCATCGACAGCATAGCCTTTTCGCTTCAGCAGCCAGCGGGCCTTGAGGCCGAAGGGGCAGATGTGGTCGGGCATCACCATGCGATAAAGCTCTGCTTTGCGCGGAGCTTCGGCGGCGGCTGTGGTCATCGCATCGCTTTCTCTGGAGAGTTTCGCTTCGCATCCCATATGGGGTCCGTACCATGGTCCGGAGTCAAGCATGGTGATGACGATTTCCGGTCTGGCGCGCGCGGGCGGCGTGGGCGTCGAGACCATACGCTTTTATCAGCGTCGCGGCCTGCTGGACACGCCCGACCGGCCGGAGGGCGGCGGCCTTGCCGGTGGCGTGCGACGCTATGGCGAGGACGATGTGCGGCGTTTGAAGTTCATCCGCGCGGCACAGGCGGCCGGCTTCACCCTGGATCAGATCGGTGAGTTGCTGCGGCTGGACGCCGGTCAGGATCGCGCACGGGCGCGTGAACTGGCGGCGGAGCGGCTGGCGGCGCTGGACAGGAAGATCGCGGAACTGGAAGCGGCAAGGGACAGTCTGCGGCGACTGGCCGGTGCCTGCCATGCCTCCCAGGAGGGGCCTTGCCCGATCATCTCCGCCTTCGAAGAGTAGGGCTTCGAGGAGTAGGGCAGGGCGTCAGAACCCGGACATCAGCCCGTCGATCGCGCCCTGCAAAATATAGCTCGCGGCGAGCTTGTCCACCAATTCCTCCCGCCGCGCACGGCTGGCATCCGCCTCCAGCAGCGTCCGCGTCACCGCCTGCGTCGACCAGCGCTCGTCCCACAGCAGGATCGGCAGGCCCATGTCCGCGATGTTTCGGGCAAAGGCGCGGCTGGCCTGGCTGCGCGGGGATTCGCTGCCGTCCAGGTTGAGCGGCAGGCCGATCACGACGCCCCTCACCAACTGCTGCTCCATGAAAGCCGCCAGCGCGATCTTGTCCTTGGTGAACTTGCCGCGGCTGACCGTATGGGCCGGGCTGGCGATGGACCATTCCGCATCGCAGAGCGCAAGGCCGATCGTCTTGGTGCCGACATCCAGCCCGATCAGGCGGCCGCCATGGGGCAGGGCTTCGCGGAAAACCGCGCGGTCGGCAGTGACAATGGACATGTTTACTTCTTCAGAAAGGCGGCCAGCCGCTGTTTCGCATCCTCGCGCACATCGGCCCAAAACAGCGCATAGTCATAGACGTGATAATTATTGCCCGGCAAGGTGAACGGACCCATGTCCACCGGTTCCCCGATCATCAGCACGCCACTGGTGTCGCAGCGCGCCGGGACGACGCCGGCGACCAGCCGGGTGGGCTTGCCGGCGTCCCGCGCATCCAGCGTGCCGCGATTGGCGCTGGCGGGGGCCGCGCCATTGAAGGCGCCGGTGATCGGATTGGTGCAGAGCATATGCGTGCCCTTGTGCGGCCGGCCGGTGAAGCTGGGCTTGCGCTCGAAACTCTCGATCGCGGCCGATGGATCGGCCGGTTCGGCATAGCTTTGCCAACTCACGATGCAATGCGACTGCCGCCGCCGCGCGCATGCGGGAAGGCCAAGCGCCGGCAGGTCGGCCTCGACCGAAATCGGCCAGCCCACGGCATAGACGGCGGCGATGCGGTCAGCGACCGGCTTTCCCGCCACCTGCTCGCGCAGCAGCCTCAGCAGATGGAACGAACCCTGGCTATGCGCGGCGAGGATCAGCGGCCCCTGCGGATTGGCCTTGAGAAAGGCGGCGAAGGCCTGGGCGACGTCGCGATAGGCCGCGGCGAGCGACTGGTCGCCCGCGGGCTTGTCGGTCAGGAAGGCGCCATAATTGGCCTGGCGGTAGCGCGGCGCCCAGATGGCGCCCACCGCGTTGAAGGCGCTCGCTTGATTCTGCACGAAGCGCCGCGCCGTCGCGAGCGAATCCTGGTCGTCCAGGTGCATGTTCCAATGCGCGTCGCCCAGCGTCGTGATGTAGGATGTCGGGTGGATGAAGAAGACCGCAGCCTTGTCGCTGGCGGGCGCGTCCTTCACCCCCTCCGGCAGCCAGGCGGCGGGATTGTCCTTCCTGATGTCCGGCCGCGCGATCCACATGCCGGCATCGTCATAGGCGTTGGCCGGCAAGGGCTGAATCTGCGCAAAGGCCTCCCGCGGGACCATGACCGCCCGGATCATCTGCATGCCCCAGATGCGATAGGCCAGCAATGCCGCGATGACCAGCACGATCAGGCCGGCTACGACATAGAGAAATTTGCGGGCCAATCGGCGCTCTCCATCGGGATGCTGTGCAGATGCTTTCCTGTCTGGCGCAAGCGCAACATGCGCGCAAGGACTTGAAGCATGAAGGTGCCGATGGTAGCGGCGGCGCATGTCGATAGACCTTCAGACCGTAAAGAAGATCGCCAGCCTTTCGCGCATTTCGGTGACGGATGCCGAAGCCGAGGCGATGGTGCCCGAACTCAACAACATCCTTGGCTGGGTGGAGCAACTGGGCGAGGTGGACGTGACCGGCGTGGAGCCGATGACCGCCGTCATTCCCAACACGCTGCGCCTGCGCGAGGATGTCGTCACCGACGGCAATGTCCGCGACCGGGTGCTGGCCAATGCGCCGCAGGCCGAACATGGCTTCTTCGCGGTGCCGAAGGTGATCGAATAATGTCAAATCCTACAGACAAAAGCGCGCTGACTGATCTGACGGTGGCGGAAATCCGCGACGGCTTCCGTGGCGGTGACTTTTCCGCGCGCGAAGTGGCAGAGGCGTTCAACGCCAATGTCGCCGCCGCCAAGGCGCTGAATGCCTTCATCGTCGAGACCCCGGAAAAGGCCCTGGAGGCCGCCGACGCCGCCGACAGGGCGAAGGCTGCGGGCGAGGCTTTGAAGCCGCTTTCGGGCGTGCCGATCGGCATGAAGGACCTCTTCTGCACAGAGGGCGTGCAGACGACCGCTGCCAGCCACATGCTGGAAGGCTTCACGCCGACCTATGAATCCACCGTATCGAAGAAGCTGTGGGACGCGGGCGCGGGCATGCTGGGCAAGCTCAATCTCGACCAGTTCGCCATGGGTTCGTCGAACGAGACAAGCTATTACGGCAATGTGATCTCGCCCTGGCGGCGCGGCGGCGGCGACAATGCCGCGCTGGCGCCGGGCGGTTCCTCGGGCGGCTCCTCCGCCGCGATCTCTGCGCGGCTCTGCCCTGCGGCGACCGGGACCGACACGGGCGGCTCGATCCGCCAGCCGGCGGCCTTCACGGGCATTTCGGGCATCAAGCCGACCTACGGTCGCTGCTCGCGCTGGGGCATCGTGGCCTTCGCCTCCTCGCTCGACCAGGCTGGGCCGATGGCGCGGACGGTGCGCGACAATGCGATCCTGCTGGAGACGATGGCGGGCTTCGATCCCAAGGATTCGACCTCGCTCGATCTGGCTGTGCCGCAGTGGGAAGCGGGACTTTCCAGCGATCTGCGCGGCAAGAAGGTCGGCATCCCCAAGGAATATCGGCCTGACGGTCTGAACGCGGAAATCTCCGCCATGTGGGATCGCGGCATCGAATGGCTGAAGGACGCGGGCGCCGAGGTGGTGGAGGTGTCGCTGCCGCATACCAAATATGCGCTGCCGACCTATTATATCATCGCGCCCGCCGAGGCTTCTTCGAACCTCGCCCGCTATGACGGCGTGCGCTATGGCCAGCGCGACCTGCCCGATGGGGCGGGCCTGCAGGACATGTATGCTGCGACGCGTGCCTTGGGCTTTGGGCCGGAGGTCAAGCGCCGCATCATGATCGGCACCTATGTGCTGTCGGCGGGCTTCTACGACGCCTATTATACGCAGGCGCAGAAGGTCCGGGCGCTGATCGCGCGCGATTTCGAACAGGCTTTCGAAAGGTGCGACCTGCTGCTGACGCCCACCGCGCCGAGCGCGTCCTTCGCGCTGGGCGAGAAGCAGGCTGATCCGCTCGCCATGTATCTGAACGACGTCTTCACCGTGCCTGCGTCGCTGGCGGGTCTGCCTGCCATGGCGGTGCCGGGCGGGCTGGACGCGCAAGGGCTGCCCTTGGGCTTGCAGGTTATTGGCAAGGCGCTGGACGAGCAGACCGTGCTGAACGCTGGCCTCGCCATCGAGGAACGCGCAGGCTTCACGGCGCGGCCGGAGAAGTGGTGGTAACGAAACCGTGCTCCTGCGAAAGCAGGAGCCCAGGGCCTCCTGGGCTCTGCACTCACCCTGGGTTCCTGTTTTCGCAGGAACACTTGAGGACAAGAAAATGACTGAGACGATATTTCGCGTTCAGGGCGCTACGGGTTTGTGGGAGGTCGTGATTGGCCTTGAGGTCCATGCGCAGATTACAAGCAACGCCAAACTCTTTTCCGGCGCGGCGACTGCTTTCGGCGCGGAACCGAACACTCAGGTTAGCCTTGTCGACGCGGCCATGCCCGGCATGCTGCCCGTGCCGAACCGCGAGTGCATCCGTCAGGCGGTGCGCACCGGCATGGCGATCAGGGCGCAGATCAACAAATGGTCCCGCTTCGATCGCAAGAATTATTTCTACGCCGACCTGCCGCAGGGCTACCAGATCAGCCAGCTCTACCACCCGCTGGTGGGCGAGGGTGAGATCGAGATCACGCTGGACGAGAAGAACCCCGACAGCAGCACCAAGACCATCGGCATCGAGCGCATCCATGTCGAGCAGGACGCCGGCAAGCTGATGCATGACCAGCATCCGACGCGCTCCTATGTCGACCTCAACCGTTCCGGCGTGGCGCTGATGGAGATCGTGTCGAAGCCCGACATGCGGTCTCCCGCAGAGGCAGGCGCTTATCTGTCGAAGCTCAGGACGATCCTGCGCTATGTCGGGTCGTGCGACGGCAATATGGACCAGGGGTCGATGCGCGCCGACGTCAATGTGTCCGTCCGCAAGCCGGGCGAACCCTTTGGCACCCGCACCGAGACGAAGAACGTCAATTCCGTCCGTTTCGTCATGGCTGTCGTCGAACATGAGGCCAGCCGTCAGGTCGACGTGCTGGAGGCCGGCGGCAAGGTGGTGCAGGAAACCCGCCTCTACGATCCGGACCGGAATGAGACGCGCTCCATGCGGTCGAAGGAAGACGCGCATGACTATCGCTATTTCCCCGATCCGGACCTGTTGCCGCTGGAACTGGACGACGCCTTTCTGGAGGAATGCCGCCAGTCGCTGCCGGAACTGCCCGACGCCAAGCGTCAGCGCTATGAGCAGGCGCTGGGCCTGTCCGCCTATAATGCCGCCACGCTGACCGCCGACGCCGACACCGCGCGCTGGTTCGAGGCGCTGCTGGCAGAGGGCGCGCGCATCCAGAAGAAGAGCGAGGGCGAGGTCGCCAAGGCTTCGGCCAACTGGCTGCTGTCGGAACTTTACGGTGCGCTCAACCGCCTGGGCAAGACGCTGGAGGAAAGTCCCGTCAACCCGGAAGAGGGCGCGGAACTGCTGGCCCTCATCGCCGACGGCACGATCAGCGGCACCATTGCCAAGCAGGTGTTCGAGATCATGCTCGAAACCGGCGAGAGCGCGCCGAAGATCGTCGAGGAAAAGGGCCTGAAGCAGACGAGCGACACCGGCGCGATCGAAGCGGCGGTGGCCAGGGTTCTTGCCGATAATGGCGACAAGGTCGAACAATATAAGGCGGGCAAGGAGGCGCTGTTCGGCTTCTTTGTCGGCCAGACGATGAAGGCCATGCAGGGCAAGGCCAATCCGCAGGTCGTCAATGAACTCGTCAGGAAGGCATTGGGCTGATCTGTTTCTAGGGCCGGCATGGGGATGCCGGCCTTCAATGGGGGGTGGATATGAACAGGGGGATTTTCGTCGCGGGGCTGTGCCTCGCGGCATGCGTCGCGACCGTCGCGGCGCGGGCGGAAACGCTCAACAATGACAGCGTCGTCGCGCTGGTTTCGGCGGGCCTGGGGGATGAAGCCGTGATCGCGAAGATCAAGGCTTCGCCGGCCCAGTACAGGCTCTCCACCGATGACCTGATCGCGCTCAAGAAGAGCGGCGTTTCCGGCCCCGTTATCGCCGCGATGATCGAGGCGGGATCGCAGGGCATCACCTCCGCCAAGGCGGCGATGTCGGCGGACTCGCCCGATCCGCTCGTGCCGCATCCCTCCGGCATCTACATGCTGGTCGACGCCGCCGAGCCTGCCCGCATGGCCCGGATCGATCCTACCATTTCCAACCAGAGCAAGACCGGCGGCATCCTGGGCTATGCCTTCACCGGCGGCATCGCCTCCCTCAGCATCAAGGCGGTCATTCCAAATGTCAGCGCCCGCATCGTCTCGGGCAAGGCGCGGCCCATCTTCTACTTCTATTTCGATGAGGCCAATCGCAGCCTGTCGCAGGCAGGGGCGCCGTCTCTCTGGCTGGCAGGGCCGGCGACGGCGATCACCTCGCCCAATGAATTCAGCCTGATCCAGTTCGATGTGAAGAAGGACCGTCGCGAAACCCGCGTCGGCAGCATGAATCTGGGCGGCGCCAAATCGGGCGTGATGGACAAGGACCGCATCGCCTTCGATTATGAGCAGGTGGCGCCCGGCGTCTTCAAGGTCATGCCGAGGGTGGATCTGGGCACGGGCGAATATGGCTTTCTCTATTCCGTCAGTGCCGGCTCCGGGCCCGGCATGTGGGGCGGGGGCACGGGCGGCGCGCGAATCTTCGATTTCGCGATCCGGCCCTGAAGGCGGGACAATAAAAGGGGCGCTGCCGGGGGAAGGCAGCGCCCCTTCCTTTAGGGCCATGACACCGTTGGGAAGACGGCTTAGGTCATGGCGGATCGGCGGGCCCGGAGGGTCTGTGGGGTGTGGCCCGCCAATTCACTGCTAGGACGTCACAGGATGAAGTTAACCGTCGCCCGCAGGGACAGGGCGACGTGATTTTGTTGTTGTTCCGCTCCGAATTCGCCGCCGACGCGGAAACTCTCGGTGCCGCCGATCAGGCGCGCGCGCCCGGTCCAGCCGCTGGTGCGCTTGTCCGCGATCAGGGTGAAGTCCTCGCCGCCGACATAATGCGCGGTCGTGTCGCCCAGCGATCCGCCGATGATCTGCCGACGCCCGCCCTCCAGCTCGAACCGCATCCAGCCGTCCTCGCGGTTGCGGCTGCCGAAGTCGTAGCCGACGGTGACATTGCCGCTGGCGGTCAGCTCGTCGCTGGTGCGGCTGTCGACGATCAGGTCGAACGCGTCGCCGCCGCCCGTTTCGCTATAGCCGCCTTCTTTCAGCCTGTAATAGTCGATGCCGGCCGCCGGCCGCAGGGTGAAGCGATTGAAGCGCATTTCATAGGACCCGCCCAACGTCGCCGAATAGAGCTTGCCCGACCAGTCGCCGTTCGCCGTGCGGACGAGGTCGCCGGATGCAAAGTGGCGACCGCCGCGAAAGTCGATATGGGCGGCCGAAACACGGGCATAGGTCTGGAACGGCCCGAAATCGCCGCGCCAGTGTGCCGCCAGTTCGAACTGATCCGAATCGACCACATTGTCGTTGCTGCCGGACGAATCGCTGCCGTGAATATAGGCGATGGATGCGCCCAGCGCGCCGATCCCCGTCAGATATTCCGCGCCAAGGCTCGCACCCCATCCATTGATGTCATAGGACGCCGTGTCGCCCACGCTCTTGGAGCTGCCGAACGCGACCTGTTGCAGCCAGAAACCCAGATTGCCGTCAGCCGTGCGATAGATGCCGCCCGGATCGGCCAGGATGCGGGCGGTGGCGCGCGAACCGGCGGTCACCGCCTCGAACGTGCCGCCGGCATGGTCGGGCAGCATCTGCTGCAGATTGGCCTTCAGCGTGTCGCCGTCGGTAATGGCAAGATAGTTGCTGGCAAAGGCGCTGTCTTTGTCCAGCGCGTTGAAGATCGCGTCATAGGCGCGCGCCTGTGATCCGGTCAGGCCCAGATCGGACACGGTCTTGGCGGCGATCGACAGGGTCACTTCCCCCGTGGCCGCATTGCTGGTGATGCCGCCCTTGAACATATAGGGGATCAGCGTCGTGCTGGAGAGGGCAGGCGTGCCGTTCAGCGATCCGGCGCGGACGATGACATAATTGCCTTCGGACCCGGCAACGCGGGTCAGGGTCGCCTTCACCTGCGATCCGCTGGCGAAGGTTGCGGCTCCGGCGACATTGTAGAGCGTATTGGTGCCATTGGCCGTGTCGACCGTCACGCCGATGACGGATGATGCGCCGACGGCTAGCGAGGCAAGCGCGACGGGACCATTGTTGCTGGCGTTGAGCATGCCGCCGTTCACGACGACTGCGGTATTGCCGGCATTGCTGATGGCGCCATTCAGGGCCGCGGTGCCGGAGAGGGTCAGCGTCGATGGACCCCCGCCGAAATCCACGCCGCCGTTGATCTGCGAACTTCCGGAGAGCGCCAGGCTGGAACCATTTCCGCCCATGGCCACATTGCCCGCCAGGGTGGAGGAACCGGACAGCGCCAGGCTGTTGCTGCCCCCGCCCAGGTCGACATTGCCCGCGATGCTGCCTGCCGACACGGTCATGACATCATTGCCCGACCCCAGCCGCACGTCCCCGGTGATCTTCGGCGCCGTCGCGGTCGCCGAGGCAAGCGACTGCGTCAGGGTAACGCCGCTGCTGTTGGCGGTCATATCGATGGCGACGTTCGATCCGCTCTTGCCCCCCGTTGCCGAAATCGCACCGCTGTTGGACAGGGAGGATACCGTGCCCGACGCATCGAGGATGGCGATGGCCGCGCCGTCCGTGCTGCTGATCGCGCTGGCGGAGATGGTGCCGCTGTTGACGATGGCGCGGCTCGTCGCGCCTGCATCGATCACCAGCGCGCGGGCGGAGGTGCCGGCAAGTTTCGAACCCGACGCGCCCACCGTGCCGCCGATCTGGATGGTATCCGCCATGGTGCCGCTGCCCAGGCGAATGGCCGTGGCATTGCTGTCATAGGATACCGCGCCGACCGATCCCGACACCAGCAATCCCTTGGTCAGCGTGACATTGCCGCCCAGCCCGCCAATGACCAGGCCGTTGGCGTTCACGCCATCATAGACGCCTTGTCCGATGATCGTTCCCTTGACGATCAGGCCATAGCCGGAACTGTCGGCTGCCACCGCGCCGATGGTCGTGGCCGCCGTGGCCGAGCCGATCTGCACCGCAGCGGCCGAGCCATAGGTGATGATATTGGCGGACCCTTCGGTAGCGTCGGGCAGGCCGTCATTGTCGACGTCCGGTTTCGTGCTGTCGAGCGTGGGCGGGATGTCGAAGATGACGCCGCCGGTCACATTGCCGGCGATCGTCACCGCCGATCCACCCTGAAGCAGATCGTCGGGGTCCAGTTTGGAAATGTCACTGGGCCGCGTCGTGTAGCGGTAGCCGGTGCTGGTGATCGTGCCCTGGATCTTGACCGCTCCGTTCACGTCCCCCTGCAGGGCCACGCCAATGCTGTTGGCGCCCGTGACCGTGGTCGTTCCGCGGATCGTGACATTGCCCGTGACCGCATTGGCCAGCACGCCATAACCATTGTCGCCCAGCACGCTGGTGGAGCCGCTGGTCGACAGATTGCCGGTCAGCGGCGCATCGATGCGGATCCCGGCCGACTGGTTGCCCTCCACCGTGATGGTTCCGCTGCTGTCGATATTGCCGATATGCGCCGCGCCGGACTGGACCCAGATGCCGTAGCGGTTCGAACCCTTGGCGAAGGGGCCGTCCAGATCGCCGTCATTGTCGGTGTCGGTGGCCGTATAATCCTCGTCCAGGGTGATCGTGCCGCTGTTGCCGATGTTGCCGCTCACGCCCGCGATCGAAAGAATGCCGGTCGCGCCGTCCGCGTTCGAAATCTTCAGCGTACCTGCATTGCTGACATTGTTGTTGCTGTCCTGGGTGATGGCGGTGCCGCTGGTCAGGGTGACCGATCCTGCGGAACTGACCGTCACGTCATCGGGGGCGCCGTTGGCGGCGGTGGCTGTCCTGACCGCCGTCGTGGTGGAGGAACCTATGGTGGTTTCCGCCGCCGCATCGGCCACTGCAAGAGCGGCCAGAACGGAAGCGATGGCCGTACAGGCCAGTAGATTGCGCATGATGTCTCCTCTGCGTGCCGCGCCTCTTGTCGATGAGCGCGCATGCGGGGGAGACGGCGCCGGACCGGCCGGTCCGTCACCTAAAAATAATGAGACGCAGGATCAGAAGGCGAAATCCATCCCCAGCCGGACCGTCCGGGGACGCTGGGGCGTCACATAATCGCCGCTGATGTCGAACGGCGTGCCCAGCGAGAAGCGGTTGCCGCTGCTGTCGAACAGGTTGGTGAGAGATAGCGACCATTGCATGGGTCCGCGGGTCAGCGCGGCGTTGAACGCCGTGTCCACATAATTGCCCTGTTCGCGTCCCAATATCGGTCCGACGCCCAGGCGCGACTTGCCGACATAGCGGGCCGATCCGCTGAGATGGAGTTGCATCTCGTCTCCCACACGCGCGCGGTAGTCGACGCCGATGCGCCCGCCCAGATTGGCGACATTGGGCAGGCTCAGCGACTGCCCTTCGTAGGACAGCAGCCGCACGAACTGCGCCGGACGGTTGAGCCGGCTGTCGTTGAAGATGATGCTGCCGTCCAGCGTCAGGCGCGGGATGGGGCGGACGACGACGCGCCCCTCCACCGTATAGATGCGTCCGTCCCCGATATTGTCGGTGGTCGGGATGCCGATGCGATCGGTGACGTCGGCCTGGATGTCCTTCCACCTCGTATAGGCGAGATTGCCGGTCAGCGCGATCCTGTCGACCCCAGGAATGCCCCGGCGAAAGCCCAGTTCCAGCGTGGAGGCGCGGTCGTTGCGGAAACGCTGGATATGCTGGTCGTCGACCGCCAGCCCCCCAGGGCGGAATCCCTGCTGGAAACGGGCGTAGATGGTGGTTCCCCGCCAGGCGTCGGTCAGCAGGGAGAAGGAGGGGAGGAAGATCGTTTCGTTCCGGTTCGCCTGCGCCTCGGCCCTCGCAATGGCGGCGAGGGACAGGAGGGCTATGGGATCGAGCGCCTCGCCGGTCAGGCGGCTGTTGGTCAGCCGGCCACCGACCGTGGCGATCAGGCCGCGCACGGGTTCGAAGGATGCCTCGCCGAACAGCGTCGCCTCGCGGATGCGGTTATGCACGCCGGTCGACGTCGCCGGCATGCCGCGCCCGTACATCGGCACACCGGGAATGACCTGCGGCTGCATGATGTCCGCGCTGTAGGATGTCAGCGAACGATGGATGTCCGACGTGCTTTCCAGATAGGACGCGCCCAATATCCAGCCCAGACCATTGTCCAGATCGCGGACAATGCGGTTTTCGGTCGAGAAGATATCGACCTTGTTCCTTTGCCGGAACAGGGCGGCGGGTGCATCGGCTCCGAACGGGTCATATTGCGTCGCGTCATAGCTTTCCGTCAGGACGTTGTGGACGAAGCCGGTGGACGAGATGAAACGCAGATTGTCCCACTGCCTTTCGATGCGCAGATTGGCGAGCGCATAGCTGGACGAATAGGGCTGGGCGACGGCGGATGCGCGCTCGAGTTCGCCGATATCCTTTTCTGCATATTGGGCATCGTCGCCCTTGATGCGCTGGAAAACGCCGGTGAGGTCCATGGTCCAGTCCTCGTTCGGCGCGAAACGCAATGCGGCGCGACCGCCATAGGTGCGGATGCGGTTGACGTCATGCCTGTTGCGCAGGACGTCGTCGATATAGCCGCCATCCTGCACGCCGTACCCAACGACGCGCAGCGCGATCTTCTCCGTCAGGATCGGCAGGTTGATCGTCGCGGACAGGTCCCCGCCGGGCGCGCCATGTTGCGTGGCGCTGAGGCCGGCGGAAGCCTGCCCGCCGGTGCGCACCAGATCGGGCGCATTGGGTATCATGCGCACGATGCCACCCAGCGAACCCGCGCCATAGAGTGTGCCCTGCGGGCCCTCCAGCACTTCCACCCCCTGCATGTCATAGAGCCGCAGGTCAGGGTCGGGCGCCGCATAGTTGAGCCGCATGTCGCCCAGATACTGGCCCGACGTCGCCTGCGTGGGGCCGGCAACGCCGCTGTCGGCGATGGCGCGGATGAACAGCTTGTTGCGGCCTTCGCCGGCATGGGTGGAACTGAGGCTCGCCACGCGGAAGATCAGGCTGGCGGTGCCCCCGGCCGCCTCGGCGGCGGTGAAGGCGTCATCGCCCACCACATCGACCATGCCGGCATAGCGGGGCAGCGGGGTGTCGCGCTTGGACGCGGTGACGATGATGTCGGCAGGTTCGGGCGCGGCCTGCGCAACGGGCCGGGCTATGTGGGGGCGGCCCTGTTCGCGCGCGGTGGCAGTCCGCACGATCCGCCATGTGGTCGCGTCGATCCGCCGGATGCTGGCATCGCTGCCTTTGATCAGCCGCTTCAGCGCAGCTTCGACCGAGAGGCGGCCTGCCACGGCCGGCGTGGCGATGCCGGCCAGCGACTGGTCGGACATGCCGATGCTGGCTCCGGTCTGACGGCCGAGCGCTATCGCCGCCTCGCCCAAATGTCCGGGGGCGATGCTGATTTGCTGTCTATCCGCCGCCCGCGCGGGCGAAGCGGCCATCATGGCGAGGGCGGTGACGATCAGGACGTCAGCGTGGCGGGCCATCCCCCTCCTTCAACAGCCAGCCGTCGCCTTCCCTGACGGCGCTAAGGCCCATCAGTGGCGCCGCCTGACCAAAGAACCGCGCCGGATCCCGGTCCAGGCGGATCGTGCCGGTGAAGCGCATGGCTCCCGCGCCGGGCGTGGCGGTAAGCCGGACGCCCAATGAACGGGCGATGTCGGCGCTGATCTGCGTTACCGGGGCATTGGCATAGCTCAGCCGGCCCTGGCGCCAGCTTGCCACGGCATCGGTCGCGATATCCATGACGCGCAGGCCGTTTTCGTCATCGGTCAGGGCGCGACCGGCGGGGAGCGCGATCGCCTCCGCCTTCGGATTGTAGATGACCTCGCCCTCCGACACGCCGATGCGCGTCGCTGTGCCGGTCCGGACGATGTTGAAGACGGTGCCTGCATCCTCGAACAGCGCGTTGCCCACTGTGACGCGGAAGGGGTCGGCCGGGTCATGCCGCACGGTGAAAGCGGCCTCGCCGCTGTCGAGTGCCGCGAAACGCGCGTCATGGCGATCGAAACGCATGGTGGTGCCACCGTTCAGTTCGATATGCGTGCCTTCATCCAGCGCGACGGTGCGCGTTTCGCCGGGCCGGGTCGTGACGGTGTAGATGTCGCTGCGGTTCCACATGCCGATAGACAGCGCCGCGACCAGCGCCGCGGCCACTGCGCCGCCGCCGATCAGCGATCTCGGCCAGCGCCAGCCACGCGTGCCCGCATCATTGGCAGGCGCGGCGATGACGACCGGCTCTGCAGGAATGATCCGCACCAGGTCGGCGTCCGCCGCCATCAGCGCGTCATAGGCAGGCGCATGCGCGGGATCGGCCTCCAGCCAGGCGGTGAAGGCTTCCCAATCGGCAAATTCGGGATCGCGCGTCCGGATGACCCATCCGAGCGCCTCCTCGTTCATCATGGCCTTAGCCCCGTTCATTTCAGCCCCTCATCTGAACCAGACGCCACCGCCATCCTCATTCCGTATCCAGTTTCTGCTTGAGGGCGATCATCGCGCGATAGGCTTTCTGCAGGTCCTTCTCCACGGTGGTCAGGCTGACGCCCAGTTCCTCCGCGATCAGCCGTTGTCCCACGCCCTCCAGACGGAAGCGACGGAACACCATCTCGACCCGCGGCCCCAGGGACCGCAGCACGGCGCGGGCCTCCTCCAGCCGTTCGTTCAGGACCAACCTTTCATCGACGGCGATATCCTCCGACGGATCGGCCATCACGCCGCCTGCACCCTCCGCCCAATCCTGTTCGCGCCGCTCCCGCCGCGTGGCGGACCGATAGCGATCGAGCATCAGGTTGTTCGCCATGCGGTAGAGATAGGGCAGGGGATCGGCGATCGGGCCGAGATCCTTCTCCTCCAGCTTCATCCACATGTCCTGCAACAGATCCTCGGACTCATCGCCCGCGCCGCGCGCGCGCAAAAACCGCAGCAGAGCAGGGCGATTGTTCAGGAAGATGGCGGAGAGGCCGGTAGCCATGAAGAACGTGCGTCCAGTGGGATCAGGCGGTTGCCATAAAGGGCCGATGAGGGCGTTGCAACGGGCAAGCGGTCCATGGGATCTTGCCATTTACCCGCGGCCATGCCTGTTCTAGGACGGATCGACATTCAGGTGATGACGAGCCGAAAATGGTGATTTTTCGTGACCCGGCGCGCAGCCTGCTTCCAGTAGGTGAGCACCGGAAGCACGGAAAGCCGCCATTTGCAGGCCGCCAGGACTGAATGTCGATCCGTCCTGGATGGTCAGGTCGGCAGGAGGATCGATGCAGCTAATCGGGCAGGTGGACGTGGCGGCGGCGCGAGCGGCCGGCATGAATGCCGGAAAATTGCAGGCGCTGGCCGATTTTGTCCATGATCGCTATGTCGCGCCCGGCAAGCTGCCCCATATGCAGTTGCTCGTGTCGCGTGACGAGCAGCCGATCGTCTCCGTCCGCAGCGGCGCGGCGCGCGCCACCGGCGAGCCGCTGGGCGACGACGCGCTTTACCGCATCGCCTCCATGACCAAACCGGTGACATCGGTCGCCTTCATGATGCTGGTGGAACAGGGGCTGGTCGCGCTGGACGATCCGGTGGTGAAGGTGCTGCCGGAATTTGCCGACCTCGCCGTCGGCGCCGATGGAATCGGGCGGATGCGGCGACCGATACTGATGATCGACCTGTTGCGGCACACCTCTGGCCTGACCTATGGATTGCAGCGGCAGACGGCCATTGACGCGCGCTATCGCGATCTTGGCCTGGACGAGTTCCAGCAGAAGCGCAGTTCCGACGACTTCATTGCGACCCTCGCCGCGCTGCCGCTGGAATTTTCGCCTGGTGACCGATGGAACTATTCGGTTTCCACCGATGTGCTGGGCATCGTGGTCGAACGGCTGAGCGGCCTTGACCTGGAGCGCTATTTTCGCGAGCGCATCTTCGATCCGCTGGGCATGCCCGACACATTCTTCGAACTGCCGGAGGACCGGGTCGAGCGGATGACGGACGCGTGGCAGTGGGCACCGGACGGCACGCTTTCGCTCTACGACCGGGGCGCGCGCAGCGGATGGCGCAGGCCGCTCAGGCTACGTTCGGGCGGCGGCGGCCTCCTATCCTCCGTGGCTGATTACCACCGCTTCGCGCGGATGCTGCTGCGCGGCGGCGAACTGGACGGCGTGCGGCTGCTGAAACCGGAAACGGTCGCGACGATGCACGCCAATCATCTGCCCGGCGGCGGCGACCTGGCCAGCCTGTCCTCCTCCATGTTCAGCGAAGCGGATTATGCGGGCGTCGGTTTCGGCCTGGGCTTCGCGACGGACCTTCGGACGCAGGAATATTATTGGGGCGGGGTGTTCTCCACCTTCTTCTTCATCGATCCGGTCGAGCGGCTGATCGCCATATTCATGACCCAGCATTTTCCCTCGAGCATCCATCCGGTCCGTCGCGAGTTGAGGCAGGGTGTTCGCCGTGCCATCGCCGAAAGCCGCACCGATTAATTGCTGCGCTGCAAAATTTGCTGGTGGCGCGCCTCGGGACGGCGTGCCATCATCGCGCCTGGACTCAAAGGCGAAAGGGGCACATTTATGAACCTGAAAGGCCAAACCACCCTTCCCAAGCCCGCTCCGCGGCAGGTCGACCCACAGGTCCTTGCCCATGAGATCGTCGAGCGGCTCACCTACCGGATCGGCAAGAACGCGACGGCAGCCAAGCCGCATGACTGGCTGCATGCGGTGATCCTCGCCATTCGCGACCGGGTAATCGACGCCTGGATCGCCTCCACGGAGAAAACCTATCAGGAGCAGGGACGGCGGGTCTATTATCTGAGCCTGGAATTCCTGATCGGACGGCTGATGCGCGACGCGGCGTCCAACATGGAAATGCTGGACGACATGCAGGCGGCCTTGGCGTCGCTGGGCGTCGACATCGACATCATCGCCGCGCTGGAACCCGACGCCGCCCTGGGCAATGGCGGCCTTGGCCGGCTCGCGGCCTGCTTCATGGAGAGCATGGCGACAGTGGACGTGCCCGCCTATGGCTATGGCATACGCTATGTGAACGGCATGTTTCGGCAGGAAATTTCGGACGGCTGGCAGGTGGAACTGCCCGAAACCTGGCTGACCCATGGCAATCCCTGGGAATTTGAACGGCGCGAGGCGAGCTATGAGATCGGCTTTGGCGGCCGGGTCGATCCGTCGGAAAATGAGGATGCCGGTCCCCACCAGATGCGCTGGCGCCCGGCCGAGCGGGTCATCGCCACGCCTTATGACACGCCGATCGCGGGCTGGCGGGGCAAGCGGGTCAACACGCTTCGCCTGTGGGAAGCCCAGCCGATCGATCCGATCCTGCTCGACCGCTTCAACGCTGGCGACCATCTGGGCGCGCTGACGGAAAGCAATCGGGCGGAGGCGCTCACGCGCGTGCTCTACCCGGCCGACAGTTCCCCGGCGGGTCAGGAATTGCGGCTGCGGCAGGAATATTTCTTCTCTTCCGCATCCCTGCAGGACATCGTCCGGCGGCATATCCAATATTTCGGCGATATACGCACCCTGCCGAACAAGGCGGCGATCCAGCTGAACGACACCCATCCGGCGGTTGCCGTCGCGGAACTGATGCGGCTCCTCCTCGACGATTACGGCCTCGACTTCGACGAGGCGTGGGACATCACCCGCCGGACGTTCAGCTACACCAATCACACGCTGCTGCCCGAAGCGCTGGAAAGCTGGCCGGTACCGCTGTTCGAACGGCTGCTGCCCCGGCACATGCAGATCGTCTATGCAGTGAACAGCCGGCTGCTGGGGGAGGCGCGACGCCTGAAGGCCGAAGATGGCGCGGGCCAGTTCGACGACCGGGCCATCGGCACCATCTCCCTGATCGACGAGGGGGGAGAGCGGCGGGTGCGCATGGGCAATCTGGCCTTTGCCGGATCGCACAGCGTCAACGGCGTGTCGGCGCTGCATACCGAATTGATGAAGGAAACGGTTTTTGCCGATTTCCACCGGCTCTACCCGACGCGGATCAACAACAAGACCAATGGCGTCACCTTCCGCCGCTGGCTGATGCAGTGCAATCACGGGCTGTTCGAACTGATCAGGGAAGCGATCGGGGACCGCTTCATGGACGATCCCGAAGCGCTGCGCGAGCTGGACCGCTTCGCCGACGACAGCGCGTTCCAGGAGAAATTCCTGGGCGTCAAGCGCGCCAACAAGGTGGCGCTGGCCGATCTGCTGCGCCAGCGGGTCAATGCCCGGATCGATCCTTCGGCCATGTTCGACATCCAGATCAAGCGCATCCATGAATATAAGCGGCAGTTGCTCAACATCATCGAGGCGGTGTCGCTCTACGACCAGATACGGTCGCATCCGGAGCGGCATTGGGTGCCGCGCGTCAAGCTGTTCGGCGGCAAGGCGGCGCCCAGCTATCACAATGCCAAGCTGATCATCAAACTGGCGGGCGATGTTGCGCGGGCGGTCAATCACGACCCGGCGGTGAATGGCCTGCTGAAGGTGCAATTCGTGCCCAACTACAATGTGTCGCTGGCGGAAATGATGATTCCGGCGGCGGACCTGTCCGAACAGATTTCGACTGCGGGCATGGAGGCGTCGGGCACCGGCAACATGAAGTTCGCCGTCAACGGCGCGCTCACCATCGGCACGCTGGACGGCGCCAATGTCGAAATGCGCGACCATGTGGGGGAGGAGAATATCGTGATCTTCGGCCTCACCGCCGCGCAGGTGAACGAACGGCGCGCCCAGGGCTACGACCCGCGCGAGGTGATCGGCCAGAGCCGCGAACTGGGCCAGGCGCTGGATGCGATCGCGAGCGGCGTCTTTTCCCCCGACGATCCGGGACGGTACAAGGATCTGGTGCAGGGCATCCATGATCATGACTGGTTCATGGTCGCGGCCGACTTCGACAGCTATTCCGCCGCGCAGCGCCGGGTGGACGGAATATGGCAGGACCAGGCGCTATGGGCGCGCAGGGCGATCCACAATGTCGCCCGCATGGGCTGGTTCTCGTCGGACCGTACGATCAGGGAATATGCGACGGACATCTGGAAGGTGCCGGTTTGAAGCGAGGCCGGATCTAGCGTGGGCCCGAACCCGGAACAGATCGCCCGCCTGCTGGAGGGGCGGGAGGACGATCCCTTCGCCACGCTTGGCGTCCATCCGGCGGCAAAGGGTTTCACCGCCTGCGTCTTCCTGCCGGACGCGGTGCGCGTCGAGGCCTGCAGACTGGACGGCAAGGCGGTCGGCACGTTGGACCGGCTCCATCCGGAAGGGCTGTTCTTCGGCAGGATCGCCATCCGCAAGCGCCAGCCGCTGCGTTACCGGGCGACCTATGCCGATGGCGGCGAACATGCGCTGATCGATCCCTACAGCTTTGGCCCGGTACTGGGGCCGATGGACGATTATTATTTTGCCGAAGGGTCTCACGCGCGGCTGTTCGACAAGATGGGTGCCCATATCATGACCCATGAAGGGGTGGAGGGCACGCATTTCGCGGTCTGGGCACCCAATGCGCAGCGTGTGTCGGTGGTGGGCGACTTCAATCGCTGGGACGGACGCCGGGCGCCGATGCGGCGTCGCCAGGATGCGGGCATATGGGAAATCTTCCTGCCCGAACTGGGCGTCGGCAGCGCCTATAAATATGAGATTGTCGGGCCCGACGGCAATGTCCTGCCGCTGAAGGCCGACCCCTTCGCCTTCCGCTCCGAATTGCGGCCCGCCACCGCTTCCGTCGTGGCGGCCGCCCCGGACCATGACTGGGGCGACGAACGCCACCGCGACTATTGGCAAAAGGCCGATCCGCGTCGCGAGCCCGTTTCCGTCTATGAGGTGCACGCCGGTTCCTGGCAGCGCGACGATGACGGCAATTTCCTTTGCTGGGATGCCCTTGCCCAACGGTTGATCCCCTATGTGGTCGGCATGGGCTTTACCCATATCGAATTCCTGCCGATCAGCGAATTTCCCTATGATCCGAGCTGGGGATACCAGACCACCGGGCTATACGCGCCGACCGCGCGCTTTGGCGATCCGGAGGGCTTTGCCCGCTTCGTCGATGGCGCGCATCGTGCGGGCGTGGGCGTCATCCTCGACTGGGTGCCCGCCCATTTCCCCACCGACGCCCATGGGCTGGCCCGTTTCGACGGCACCGCCCTTTATGAACATGCCGATCCGCGCAAGGGATTCCATCCCGACTGGAACACGGCGATCTACAATTTCGGCCGGCGGGAGGTGGCGCAATATCTGGTCAACAACGCCCTCTTCTGGGCGGAGCGCTACCATGTCGACGGGCTGCGGGTCGATGCCGTCGCCTCGATGCTCTATCTCGACTATTCCCGCAAGGAAGGGGAATGGATCCCCAACAGCCAGGGCGGACGGGAGAATGTGGAGGCGGTCGATTTCCTGCGGCAGATGAACAAGGCGCTCTACGGCACCCATGGCGGCGTCATGACCATCGCCGAGGAATCGACGAGCTGGCCCAAGGTGTCGCATCCCGTCCATGAAGGGGGCCTGGGCTTCGGCTTCAAATGGAATATGGGCTTCATGCACGACACGCTGCGCTATCTGGCGCGTGATCCGGTGCACCGCGCCCATCACCATGACGACATCACCTTCGGCCTGCTCTACGCCTTTACGGAGAATTTCGTGCTGGCGCTGAGCCATGACGAGGTGGTGCATGGCAAGGCTTCCCTGCTGCACAAGATGCCGGGGGACGACTGGCAGAAATTCGCGACCCTGCGCGCCTATTACACGATGATGTGGGGCTATCCGGGCAAGAAGCTGCTGTTCATGGGGCAGGAATTCGCCCAGCGCGATGAATGGAGCGAGGCGCGGGCGCTGGACTGGCATTTGCTCGATCACGCGCCGCATCGGGGCGTGCAGTTGCTGCTGAGCGACCTCAACCGCCTCTACCGCTCCCGTCCTGCGCTGCATGCCCGCGATTGCGAGCCGGAGGGGTTCGACTGGGTCCTGGTCGATGCGGCGGCGGACTCGGTCTTCGCCTGGGTGCGACGCGCGCCCGGCGTGGCGCCCATCGTCGTCATCAGCCACTTCACGCCCACATTGCGCCACGGATACAGGATGCGCCTTCCCTCCGGCGGCCGCTGGCGGGAAATCGTCAACAGCGACGCCGTCGACTATGGGGGCAGCGGCGCGGGAAATATGGGAATTGTCGTCGCTGATGAAGAGGGGTGGGCCAATGTCACCATTCCACCGCTTGCAACGTTGATGCTGGAACTGGAATATTGAAACGAACGGGCGGAATATCAACGCTCGCGAGCATGAAGGAGAAGAGGGCGATGCAACCAAGGAACCAGCCGATCGCCCGTGACGCCATGGCATATGTACTGGCCGGGGGCAGGGGCAGTCGCCTTGCCGAACTGACCGACCGGCGCGCAAAGCCCGCAGTGCATTTCGGCGGCAAGGCCAGGATCATCGATTTCGCCCTGTCCAATGCGCTCAACAGCGGCATCAGGCGCATCGGCGTCGCGACGCAGTACAAGGCGCATTCGCTGATCCGGCATCTCCAGCGCGGCTGGAACTTCTTTCGCACGGAACGCAATGAAAGCTTCGACATCCTGCCCGCCAGCCAGCGCGTGTCGGAAAGCCAATGGTATGAAGGCACGGCCGACGCGGTCTTCCAGAATATCGACATCATCGAAAGCTATGCGCCGGAATATATGGTCATCCTGGCGGGCGACCATGTGTACAAGATGGATTATGAACTGATGCTCCAGCAGCATGTCGACAGCGGCGCGGACGTCACTGTCGGTTGCATGGAGGTGCCGGTGAAGGAAGCCAGCGGCTTCGGCGTCATGCATGTGGACGAGCAGGACGTGATCACCGCCTTTGTGGAAAAGCCGAAGAACCCGCCGCATATTCCCGGCAGTCCCGGCATGGCGCTGGCGTCCATGGGCATCTATGTCTTCCGTACCGCCCTGCTGATCGAGGAACTGCGACGCGACGCGGACGATCCGGACAGCAAGCGCGATTTCGGGGGTGACATCATCCCGCATATCGTCCGCCACGGGAAAGCCGTGGCGCATCGTTTCTCCAACAGTTGCGTCCGCGCGGAAAGCGAACCCGTGCCCTATTGGCGCGACGTCGGAACGATCGACGCCTATTGGCAGGCGAATATCGACCTCACCGATGTGGTGCCCTCGCTCGACCTCTATGACCATAGCTGGCCGCTCTGGACCTATTCCGAAGTCACGCCGCCGGCGAAATTCGTCCATAATGAAGAGGGGCGGCGCGGTTCCGCCACATCGTCCCTGATCGCGGGGGGATGCATCGTATCGGGATCCTCGCTGCATCACAGCCTGCTCTTCACGGGCGTGCGGACGCACAGTTTCTCGTCCGTGACGGAAAGCGTCGTCATGCCCAATTGCGTGATCGGCCGGGGTGCGCGGCTGCACAAATGCGTGCTGGATTCGGGCGTCATCATCCCGCCGGGCCTGATCGTCGGAGAGCATCCCGAACATGACGCGCAACGTTTCCGACGAACGGACAGCGGCGTGACGCTGATCACCCAATATATGATCGAACGGCTGGTGGACTGATCTTGGGCAAGGCAGGGGAAAGCAGGGCAGGGGCCATGCGGGTGCTTTCGGTGGCGTCCGAAGTCTATCCGCTGGTGAAGACCGGCGGATTGGCCGATGTGGCCGGCGCATTGCCCGGCGCGCTGGCGGCGCAGGGCGTGGAGGTCAGGACGTTGGTGCCCGGCTATCCGGCTGTTCTGTCGCGCCTCGGCAAGGCAAAGCCGCTGCGCCGCTATGACGCGCTGTTCGGCGCATCGGCGGCGGTACTGGCGGCGAAGCTGGGCGAACTGGACCTGTTGGTGCTGGACGCCCCCGACTTTTTCGCGCGGGAGGGCGGCCCCTATGGCGATTCGGCCGGGGGCGAATGGCCAGACAATTGGAAACGCTTCGCCGCCCTGTCCCGCGCAGGGGCGGACATAGCGGCCGAGGGGGTGAAGGGCTGGCGACCCGACCTCGTCCATGCGCATGACTGGCAGGGGGCGATGACCGCAGCCTATATGCGCTTCGGGCCGGCCCATGCGGTGCCCAGCGTGGTGACAATCCACAATCTGGCCTTCCAGGGGCGCTTCGGCGCGGACGTCTTTCCGCAGCTCGGCCTGCCGCCCGAAGCCTGGGGCGTCGACGGCGTCGAATATTATGGCGGCACCGGCTATCTGAAGGCCGGGCTTGTCTCGGCCGACGCGATCACCACCGTCAGCCCCACCTATGCCGACGAAATCCGCTCCCCGGTGCATGGCATGGGACTGGATGGCCTGATCAACGGGCGCTCCGACAGGCTGCACGGCATATTGAACGGCGTGGATGCCGCCATATGGGATCCCGCCGCCGATCCCCTGATCGCCAGGCCGTTCAGCGCGCGGGCCCTGGGCGGGCGCAGCGCCAGCCGACGGGCCCTGGAAGCGCAGTTCGGCCTAGACCGCGACGACGCGCCGATCTTCATCATCGTCAGCCGCCTTACCTGGCAAAAGGGGATGGACATGGTCATGGATGCCATCGACCATCTGGTGGGGCTGGGTGGCAAGCTTGCGCTTCTGGGATCGGGCGATCATGTGCTGGAGGGCGCGTTCCTGGCGGCGGCGGATCGGCATCGCGGGCGGGTGGGCGCGCGGATCGGCTATGACGAGCCGATGTCGCACCTGATGCAGGCGGGGGGCGACGCCATATTGATCCCATCCCGCTTCGAACCCTGTGGCCTGACCCAGCTTTACGGCCTTCGCTATGGCTGCGTGCCGGTGGTGGCTCGGGTCGGCGGCCTGGCCGACACGGTGATCGATGCCAATGAAGCTGCCGTCGGCGCGGGAGTGGCCACCGGCATCGTCTTCCCCCCGTCCGACCCGCTCGCCCTGCACGGAGCCATAGCTCGCGCCATCCGGCTCCATGCGCAGCGGCCGACATGGCAGGCGATGCAGCGTGCCGGCATGCACGCCGACTTTTCCTGGACCCGCAGCGCGGCGCGCTACGCGGCGCTGTTCCACGCACTGATCCAGACCAGGGCATGAGCGCTGAGGCGCTGGGTCCGGACCTGCACGGGCATGGAACCCGTTTCCGCGTCCATGCGCCCGATGCGCACCAGCTCTGGCTGTGCCTGTTCGACGCCGGAGATCGCGAGCAACGCCTGCCCATGGCAAGGGACGATGCGGGGGGCTGGTTCATCGATGCGCCCGGCGTGGGGGACGGCGCGCGCTATGGGCTGCGTGCCGATGGTCCCTATGATCCCGATACTGGTCTGTGGTTCGATCCGGCCAAGCTGTTGCTCGATCCCTATGCCATCGCCATCGACCGGCCGTTCACCTATGACCCGATGCTGGCAGCGCCGCGCCACGAGGGCCGGGACACAGCGGTCCTGATGCCCAGGGGGGTGGTGACCGCGCCCTTGCCCGGGGTCGCTCCAGAACCGCCGATCTTCCGGCCCGGCGGGCTGATCTATGAAGTGCAGGTCCGCGGCTTCACCATGCTGCATCCCGACGTTCCGGAGGCGCAGCGCGGCACCATAGCCGCCCTTGGCCACCCCGCAGTGGTCGAGCATCTGCGCCGCCTGCACGTTTCCGCCATCGAACTGATGCCGATCAATGCCTGGATCGATGAGCGGCATCTGGGGCCGCTGGGGCTGCACAACGCCTGGGGCTATAATCCGGTCAGCTATTTCGCGCTCGATCCCCGGCTGGCACCCGGCGGCATGGCGGAATTGCGCGGCGTGGTGGCTGCGCTGCATGCCGCGGGGATCGGCGTTATCCTGGACATGGTCTATAATCATGACGGGGAAAGCGACCGTCTGGGGCCTACCCTGTCGCTCAGGGGCCTGGATGCGCGCAGCTATTTCCGGCACGAACCGGACGGCCGCCTGATCAACGATACGGGCACGGGGAACAGCATCGACTGCAACCATCCCGTCGCGCAGCGGCTGATCCTGGATTCGCTGCGTCATTTCGTCACCGTGGCGGGCGTCGATGGCTTTCGTTTCGACCTTGCTCCCGCTCTCGGGCGGCTGCCTGCGGGTTTCGACAGCGACGCGCCCTTGCTGGCGGCGATGCGCGGCGATCCGCTCCTCTCCGATCGCATCCTTGTCGCGGAACCGTGGGACATCGGTCCAGGCGGTTATCAACTCGGGCGGTTCGGGGAGAACTGGCTGGAATGGAATGATCGCTATCGGGACGATCTGCGCCGCTTCTGGCGCGGGGATGACGGCATGATCGGCGCACTGGCGACGCGACTTGCGGGATCGTCCGACATATTCCACGCCGCTCCGGCAACGCGCACCGTCAATTTCCTGGCTGCTCATGACGGCTTCACGCTGGCGGATGTGACCGCCTATGAACATCGCCGCAATGAAGCCAATGGCGAACAGAACCGCGACGGCCATGGCGAGAATTTCAGCTGGAACAACGGGACCGAGGGTGAGAGCGCCGATCCGGACGTCCGGGCCGCGCGGCGACGCGATATCATGGCGCTGCTCGGCACGCTGTTCTGCTCGCGCGGTGCGATCATGCTGACCGCCGGCGACGAGTTCGGACGGACGCAGCATGGCAACAACAATGCCTATGCGCAGGATAATGCGATCGGCTGGATCGACTGGCAGGGACGGGACCGGGAGATCGAGGCACATGCCTTCGCCCTTGCCGCCCTGCGCGCAGCGACGCCGGATTTGCATCGTACCGACTGGCTGTCCGAAGCCGACGTGGAATGGCTGGACGAGCAGGGCCAGCCGATGACCGTCTCGCAATGGGAGCAGCCTGACCGCCGCTGTCTGGCGATGCGGTTCCGCAGTTCGGGCTTCAGCGTCTTCATCAATGGCGATGATGTGCCCCACGACTTCGGCACCGTGCACGTTCCTGCGCGAACCGTACTGCCCATCCTGGCTGGACAGCCCAGCGGCCCGAACAGCCTGCCGACGCAAAGCGCATGAGGCTGCAAAAGCCGAAATCGATTACGCGCTGGAACCAGACAATGCCGCGCTGATCCGTTACTGGAACCAGATCGGTGGTTAAGTCGTTCATCTTGCAGAAAGAAAGGGAGAAGGCAGATGGACGATGCGCTAAAGCCGCATGCCATGTTCGGCATATTGTTCGGCCTGCTGGTTTCAATCGAGATCTGGTGCTTCGCCGCACTGCTGATCCACGCCGTCGATTGACGAGACATCGAAGATCAGCGGGATGGTGAGCCCTGCTGGATTCGAACCAGCGACCTACTGATTAAAAGTCAGTTGCTCTACCGACTGAGCTAAGGGCCCTCATGTCCTGAGGTCCGCACGCACTAGAGGCGGCGGTGCGGCTGGTCAACCTCCAGAAATCGCTTTTCGCAAGCGGAAGCGCAAATGGCGGATCGAAAGCCGCGATACAGGGTCGCGCCATCCAGGCACGATGGCGTGCAGCGGTTCCAGCACGAAATCGCGGCTGCGAAAGTCTGGATGCGGTATGTGCAGCGACCGGCTGTTCCAGCGACCGCCGGACCAGAGAATGATGTCGATGTCCAGGCGCCTTGGCCCCCAGCGTCTGAACCGCCGCCGGCCAAGCATGCATTCTATCGCCTGCAATTGCGACAGCATCTCGTCGGGCGGCAGGCGGCTCTCCACCAGCAGCGCGCCATTGGCGAAGATCCGCCGCGACGGACCGATCGGCGGGGTCCGCATGACGGGTGCGACGTCGAGAACCTGGCCCAACGCCGCGATCCGGCGAACCGCCTCGTCCAGCAGGCGCGCGGGAGTCATCCGCGCCGAAAGAGCCCGGTTCGATCCCAAAGCGAGGGCGTAAAGATGACGAGCGCTTGTCTTGGCCATGGAGCAGCGCCTATCCCGTCGCCATGACGCTGAAAAGTCCTATCCCGCAAAGTGAAGCGCCGCATGATTGCCCGCTTTGTCCGCGACTGGCCGCTCTCCGGCAGCAGAATCGCGTCGATCATCCAGGCTGGTGGAATGCGCCGGTCCCGCTCTTCGGCGATCCGCTCGGCCGGATCGCGGTCGTCGGACTTGCGCCCGGCAAGATGGGCGCCAACCGGACGGGGCGCCCTTTTACCGGGGATGATGCCGGCGACCTGCTGTTCGCCACGCTGGGCAAATTCGGGCTTGCCGAGGGTGTTTATGATGCGCGGCCCGATGACGGCCTGACGCTGCGCAACGTCATCATTCTCAATGCCGTCAAATGCCTGCCGCCGCAGAACAAGCCGCTGCCGGATGAAATCCGCAACTGCCGGGCCTTCCTGAAGCCCGCCGTCGCGGCCTTGCCCCATGCGCACGTCTTCGTTGCCCTGGGCCAGATCGCGCACCAGTCCGTGGTGAAGGCGCTGGGTGGCAAGCTCCCCAAGGCGCGCTTCGCTCATCTGGCGGAGCATCGCATGCCCAGCGGCAGGATCGTCATCGATAGCTACCACTGTTCGCGATATAATCAGAACACCGGCCGCCTGACCGCCGACATGTTGGAGGCGGTGTTCGAAAGGGCGGTGGAACTGGCGGCGGGCTAGCCCGACTTCCATTCGGCCGAAACCGATCGCCGGTCAGGAAATCGCCCCAGCCGCCGCAGCCTATATGTCCTGCGCGATCCGCGCATAAAGCTCCGGCCGCCGGTCGCGGAAGAAGCCCATGCCGGCACGATGCTGGCGTGCCTGCGCCAGGTCCAGCGTCGCCACCAGCGCGCCATTGTCCTTGCCGTCGGCTTCCGCGGCAAAATCGCCCCACTCGTCGGTGATGAAGCTGTGGCCGTAGAATTTCTGGCCATCCTCCTCGCCGATGCGATTGGCGGCGATCACGGGCATGCAGTTGCTCACCGCATGGCCGATCATCGCCCGACGCCACATGCGGCTGGTGTCGAGATCGGCGTCATAAGGTTCGGACCCGATGGCCGTCGGATAGAAGAGCATCTCCGCCCCCATCAACGCCATCACCCGCGCTGTTTCCGGATACCATTGGTCCCAGCAGATGCCGACGCCGACGACGCCATATTTCGTGTTCCACACCTTGAACCCGCTATTGCCGGGGCGGAAATAATATTTCTCCTCATAACCCGGCCCGTCGGGAATGTGGCTCTTGCGATAAACGCCCATGATCTCGCCCTCATCGTCGATCATGGCGAGCGAATTGTAATGATGATGGCCGTCGCGCTCGAAGAAGCTGGCGGGGATATAGACGCCCTCCGCCTTCGCCACCTTGCGCATTTCCTGCACGGCGGGATGCTCGTCCAGGGGCAGGGCCCTGGCGAAGAGCTCCTCCTCCTCGACCTTGCAGAAATAGTGGCCTTCGAACAGTTCGGGCGGCAGGACGATCTTCGCGCCGCGCGCCGCTGCCTTGACCACATGGCCCGCGACCATTTCGATATTGTCCGCCCGATCGTCGGAAAAGGCGAGCTGGAGCGCGGCAACGGTAATCTTGGTCATCGGTTATACCCTAAAGACGAATGCCCATGCGGGCCGCAATGGCGACGGTCAGGAGATAGAGCAGGATCGTGACCGCGCAACCCGCGATCAGCGCGGGCGCGAAGGAAACGCCGCGGCGCAGCAGCATGGGGATCAGCAGGAACATGGGCAGGGAAGGGATGACGAAATAGAATGTGGCCTCCGCATGGCGGGCCATATTCTCCACGTCCGGCCTGTCGTTCCACAGCCATATCATCCCCAGCACCGAAATCAGCGGCAACGACGCGATCAGCGCGCCCAGCCCCGGATACCGCCGCGACACCACCGACACGATGGCGATGATGATCCCGGAAAGGAGCGCCCGCAGCGCCAGCATCGCGCTCATTCAGGCCGACGGCATCTGCTGGCTGCAACAATGGAAGCTGCCGCCGCCCGACAGGATCGCATCGCTGGGCAACCCGACAATCTCCCGATCAGGGAAGAAGGGTTTGAGGGCATCGAGAGCCGCCTGGTCATTGGGCTGGCCATAAATGGGCACGATGACGGCGGCATTGCCGACAAAGAAATTCATGTAGCTCGCCGGAATGGCCTCCCCATCCACGATCACCCGGCCGGGGGAGGGGATGGAGGCGATGTCGACCCCGAACGCCCTGGCCCGCGCCCACGCATCGGCATAGACGGCCGCATTGGGATCATCCTCCGTGCTCGCTTCGGGCAGGGCGAGCACCCCTGGCGCCACGAAGCGGGCCAGATTGTCGACATGCCCGTCGGTATGGTCGTTGAGCAGGCCGTCGCCCAGCCACAGCATGTCGGACAGCCCCAGCGATCCCGCCAGCAGGGTTTCGATCTTTCCCCGGTCCAGTTCGGGGTTGCGATTGGGGTTGAGCAGGCATTGCTCGGTCGTCACGAACAGGCCCGTGCCATCGGTGTCGACCGCGCCTCCTTCGAACACCCAATTCTGGGTCGATGTGGGCAATCCCGTCGTCGCCGCCAGCCGCGCGCCTATATCCTCGTCGCCCGGCATCCGATATTTGCCGCCCCAGCCGTTGAAGCCGAAGTCCACCAGCGCCCTTTCCCGGCCCCGCATCACCGCGATGGGTGCCGTATCGCGAAGCCACACATCGCCCAGTCTGTGCACGACAACGGCAACCCCAGGCGCCACCAGGGTGCGAGCGGCCTCCGCATCGCCCTCATTGGCGCAGACCAACCGCACCTCCTCGCCCTTGCCGCCGGCATGCAGCGCGCTGGCAAAATCAGCGATCTGCCGCCGCGCACCCTCGAACGCGCCGGGCCATTCCTCGGCAGAGGTGGGAAAGCCGATCCAGCTCCACTCGTGCGGCGCCCATTCGGCGGGCATACGGAAAGTCATCGGCCTGGCTCCTGATTGCAAGCTGTCCTCCGCGCCCTCTACAGGATCGCGTTACGCATTCCAGAGGCATTATGAAGAACGGCCTATTTGGGTGGGAAGGGGACCCGTTGAAGGAACACGACAGCGTTTGCGGAAATGGGTGGATGGCGGAATGTCGGCTTTCGGATCACCAGCCCGCATAAGCTGACGCCTACCAAATACGCAAATCTCCGATTTTTAACGGTCTTGACGATTTGTTTCGTTGCCTATGAAGCCCAACGGATAACCAGAAACCTCAGCGGCGTTGGTAAGGCACCAGAGTGTTTCTTCATCCAGCGCGCCAGAAGCCAGTATGCTGGCTTTGAATGTCGCCATACCATTTAACGGCTGAAGAACTCCCGCAGCCTTTGGCCCGCAAAGTTGCTCAAGAGAGTGAGCGAACGCTACTTCGTCAGTGCTATTGGCGTCATATGTTGGCAGGCCTGAAAGCAACCCTCTCTTATCCAGCCATGCCCGCGCATCAATCTTTGCCTGTTTGCGCGATAAGTCCCAGTATATTGACTGATACGCCTGCTCTACAGGCGGAACAAACGTGACGTAATAGCTTGTAGCAAGTGAGGCGCGGGCCGCACATTGTAGCTGGTTATCTGAGATTGGGGCTTCGTCCAGAACTTCGACCACTTCTTCTTGAAGTGTGTCGTCGAATTTCGAATGGACCTTTCTGAAGCCGCATTCTGCGACCTTTGCCGCAGCGACTTCCGGCTTTACCAAGACCGGCGGCGTGTCAAACGCACCGGCTAACAACATTATTCCAATCACTAACGTCTTCATTGGGGCGTTGTGCCTGAACGGAAATAGGTCCGCAACTGGTCGACAGCCGCGGGAAGATCAACCATGACATCCCGCTCATGATGCGTGCCCAATCGGCAACAATGGGTTCAAAAAACATCCTATTTCTTCAACGGAACGTAATCCGACCTGTCCTACTCGGTGTCGGCCAGACTATCGCGGCATCGCTCTTTGAAACGTCCGACAGATTGTTTCGTCACGCATACGCGCGCGCAGGCACGCGCGCGCATATGGTGTGAACTTCGGCGCGACATTTTGTAAAAAATGGAGGAAAACCGTTATTTCCCCGCTCGGCTCCTGTCGCGGATTGCCCGGAACTCGTCGCCCGGCATCCAATTGGGCCAATCGGTCGTATTCGCCAGCGCACGCCCCACATCATAATAGAGCTTCAGGTCCGCCTTCACCCCGCTCCAATCCCATTTGGGATCATATTCATCCTTGGGGCCGTGATAATGATGCTCCTCATAATCCTTCGCGGCCCTGGCGCCCGCCGCGGGGCCGCCCTTCACCAGATCCTGGCCGCCTTCGAAATAGAGCATCGGCACGCCATGCTTGGCGAAGCTGAAATGGTCGGAGCGATAGTAAAAGCCCTTTTCCGGCGTCGGCTCCAGGCTGGCCACCCGTTTTTGCGCCGCCAGCGCGCGGTCGAGATAGGCATCGAGCTGTGACTTGCCCTTGCCGATCACCACGACATTCTTCGCAAGGCCCGCCATGCTGAGCGCGTCCATATTGACCCCGCCGACCGTCCGGCTGAGCGGAAACACGGGATGATCGCCATAATAGGCTGACCCCAGCAGGCCCGATTCCTCGGCCGTCACGGCCAGGAAAACCTGGCTGCGGTCGGTCGGTCCGGCCTTCACATTGGCTTCTGCCAGAGCCACCAGCGCCGCCGTCCCGGTCGCATTGTCGATGGCCCCGTTGCAGATGTCGTCGCCGTCGGGCGCTGCCTCGCAATGGCCCAGATGATCCCAATGCGCCGCATAGAGGACATATTCGTCAGGTCGGGCCTTGCCGGGGAGCAGCGCCACGACATTTTTCGAGCTATGTTTGCGGATGGCATTGTCGAACGAGACGCTGGCCTTCACATTCCTGAGCGGAACCGCCCTGAAGCCACGCTTCCTCGCCGCCGCCATCAGCGTGTCGAGGTTCAGGCCCGCACTTGCCATCAGCGCCGCGGCCTTGTCCTTCTGGATCCATCCTATGGCGGCCGACTGGTTGGCATTGCCATTGGCGCTGTCGGCGACATGCTGGGCGCCGGTCCAGCTCGACTGTACGACATTCCAGCCATAGGCGGCGGGCACGGTATCATGCACGATGATCGCCGCCGCCGCGCCCTGCCGGGCGGCCTCCTCGAACTTGTAGGTCCAGCGGCCATAATAGGTCATCGCCCGCCCGTTGAACGGGCCGCGCAGCGTCGGGGTCTGGTAATCGGGATCGTTCACCAGGATGACGACCGTCTTGCCCTTCACATTGATGCCGGCATAATCGTTCCACTTCTTTTCCGGCGCATTGATGCCATAGCCGACGAAGACGACCGGGCTGTCCTTCACATCGATGTGCGGCTGGCCGGTGCGGTAGGTGGCGATCACCATTTCAGGCCCGTAACTGGCCGAAACTGCCGTCTTTCCGCCGGTGAAGCGCAGCGGCGACACATTCTTCGCGTCGATCTCGACCAGGGGCACGTCCTGGAACCAGCTTCCCTTGTTGCCGGGCTTCAGCCCCAGGGCCTCGAAACGCTGCACCAGATAGGCGAGGGTCTTCTCCTCCCCCACCGTTCCCGGCGCGCGGCCTTCATAGGCGTCGGAGGATATCTCCTTGACCACTTCCTTCATCGTCTCGATCGAAGGACCGCCGACGGAGGAGGCCGCCATCGCCGCGCCCCCACTGGCAAGGGCGATGAGAGAGGTGAGGAAAAGCGCGCGCATGGCAAGGCCTTTGAAAAGACTGCGAATGCGCCGTTGATGCCAGTTGGCCGGCCATCAAACAAGCGGGGAGGGCAAACAAGCTGGATGGGCAAACAAACGGAGCGCTCCAACAAGCCGGGCGGGCAAATAAAAAAGGCGGCCCCGAAGGACCGCCTTCCTGAATGTCTCGCCGGAAGCGAAACCGGATCAGCGCGAATAGAATTCGACGACCAGATTGGGTTCCATCTTCACCGGATAGGGCACTTCGTCCAGCGTCGGCACGCGGACATAGGTGACCTTGGCAGCGCCATCCGCGACGACATAGTCGGGGATGTCACGCTCGGGCAGGCTCTGGGCTTCCAGGACCAGCGCCATTTCCTGCGCCTTCTTGCCCAGGGTGATCTCATCGCCCGGCTTCACCAGGCGCGACGCGATGTTGCACTTCACGCCGTTCACATAGACGTGGCCATGCGAAACCAGCTGGCGCGACGACCAGATGGTCGGGGCGAACTTGGCGCGATAGACGACGGCGTCCAGACGGCGCTCCAGCAGGCCGATCAGGTTCTGGCCGGTGTCGCCCTTCATGCGCGCGGCTTCGGTGTAGTTCTTCTTGAACTGCTTTTCGGTGATGTCGCCATAATAGCCCTTCAGCTTCTGCTTGGCGCGCAGCTGAATGCCATAGTCGGACATCTTGCCCTTGCGGCGCTGGCCGTGCTGGCCGGGGCCATATTCACGCTTGTTGACCGGGCTCTTCGGGCGGCCCCAGATGTTCTCGCCCATGCGGCGGTCGAGTTTGTACTTTGCGCTTGAACGCTTCGACATGATATGGTCCTAGACAATTGCTTCAACGTTGTTCCCGGTATCGCCTGCGATCCGTATTTCAGGGGCAGGGCCACCGCTTCACCGGGATGCGGAGCCAATCGCGAAGCGGCGCCTATGGCGAAGGGCGCGGGGCATGTCAACCCTCGACAGCCTGGCGTTCCGGCCTTAGGTGAGCGGGCCATGAACCCCGAAAGCTACACGACCATGGCCGAAGTCCGCGCGGGCGTGGATGAACTCGACCGCCAGCTTGTCGCCCTGCTTGCCCGCCGTTTCGCTCATATGCGCGCCGCTGCCCGCATCAAGCCGGATCGCGGCGCCGTCCGTGACGAAGCGCGCAAGGCGGAGGTCATAGCCAATGCACAGGCCGAAGCAGAGCGTCTCGGCATCCCCGCCGATGTGGTCGGGGCGCTGTGGGAAACGTTGGTCGAAGCGTCGATCGCTTATGAAATGAACGAGTTCGATCGGCTCAGGAGCTAGAATCGCAACGTAGTTCAGCGCGCGCGGGGATGGCCCAGTGCGGACAGGACGCCGCGCAAGGTCCGAACCTCAAGATGGTTCCAGCCGGGCTTGGTCAGCAGGTTCCGCAGGGTTCGCTTGGTCGCAGGCGCCCGGTCCGGCGGGAAGAAATAGCCGGCCCCTTCCAGCAGCGTCTCGAACTGCGCGATCATCCCCTCCAGCTCCGCCTGCGGCGCCGGCTCGCCCAGATCGACCACGGTCGGCTGCTCCAGCAAAGCCTGTTTCGACCACTCATAGGCGCACAGGATCACCGCCTGCGCCAGGTTGAGCGATCCGAATTCCGGATTGATCGGCACCGTCAATATCTTCCGCGCCAGCGCCACATCCTCGGTCTCCAGCCCCGATCGCTCAGGCCCAAAGACGAAAGCGGATCGTCCCGCGGCGCCGTGGATTTCCCGTGCCGCCTCTTCGGGCGTCACAACAGGCTTGGTCACGCCCCGCTTGCGCACGGTCGTCGCATAGACATGCGCGCAATCGGCCACGGCGTCGGCCAGCGTCTCGAACACCTCCGCCTGGTCCAACACCGCATCGGCGCCTGCCGCAGACGGCCCGGCATCGGGATTGGGCCAACCGTCGCGAGGCGACACCAGCCGCATTTCGGTCAGCCCGAAATTCAGCATGGCCCGCGCCGCCTTGCCGATATTCTCGCCAAGCTGCGGGCGAACGAGCACGATGACAGGGGGAGGGGGAGAGTCGGCCAGAGCCTCAATCACTCCCCACCTCCTTCACCGTGGAGGCGAAATCCTCGAAATCCCGCGCATCGGTGAAGTCCTTGTACACGCTGGCGAAGCGGATATAGGCGACGCTGTCGAGGCGTTTCAGCCCTTCCATCACCATCTCCCCGATGGCGCGTGCAGGAACCTCGCCGTCGCCCGAAGTCTCCAGTTGCCGCTGGATGCCGGAAATCAGCTTCTCCAGCCGGCTTGGATCGATCGGCCGTTTTCGGGAGGCGATGCCGATGGAGCGCGCCAGCTTGTCGCGGTCGAAGGCTTCCTTGCGCCCCTCGCTCTTCACCACCCAGATATCGCGAAGCTGAATCCGCTCGAAGGTGGTGAAGCGCGCACCGCAGGCCTCGCACTGACGCCGGCGGCGGATGGCGGCGCCATCCTCCGTCGGGCGGCTGTCCTTCACCTGGCTGTCGTCATGGGCGCAGAAGGGGCAACGCAAGGGCGCTTACCCTTCGTAGATCGGGAAGCGGGCGCAGAGGGCGGAAACGCGCTCGCGGACAATGGCTTCCACGGCGGCATCGCCATGCTCGCCATGATCGCGCAGCCCTTCCAGAACATCCGCGATCATGTCGCCAATCGCCTCGAACTCCGCAACGCCGAACCCGCGCGTCGTTCCCGCAGGGGAACCGACCCGTATACCGCTGGTCTTGGTCGGCGGCAGCGGGTCGCCCGGCACACCATTCTTGTTGCAGGTGATGAAGCTGCGCTCCAGCGCCTCGTCCGCATCCTTGCCCGAAATGCCATAGGGGCGCAGGTCGATCAGGGCGAGGTGCGTGTCGGTGCCGCCGGAAACGACCGCCAGGCCGCGCTGCTCCAGCTTTGAGGCCAGCGCCTTCGCATTGGTGACGATCGCCTGGGCGTAGGTCCTGAATTCAGGCCGCAGCGCTTCGCCGAAGGCGACCGCCTTCGCCGCGATCACATGCATCAGCGGCCCGCCCTGAAGGCCGGGGAACACCGCCGAATTGATCTTCTTCGCAATGGCCTCGTCATCGGTCAGGATCATGCCGCCACGCGGGCCACGCAGCGTCTTGTGCGTGGTGGTGGTCACGACATGGGCGTGGCCGAAGGGCGTCGGATGCGCACCGCCGGCCACCAAGCCTGCAAAATGGGCCATATCCACCATCAGCAGTGCGCCGACCTTGTCCGCGATCGCGCGGAAGCGGGCGAAGTCGAGGTGGCGGGGATAGGCCGAACCGCCCGCGATGATCAGCGTCGGCTTGGCCTCGATCGCCTGCGCCTCCAGCGCGTCATAGTCGATGAGGTGAGTATCCTCGCGCACGCCATATTGCACGGCATTGTACCATTTGCCCGACAGCGCGGGCTTGGCGCCATGGGTCAGGTGCCCGCCGGCATCCAGCGACAGGCCCATGATGGTGTCGCCCGGCTTCGTCAGCGCCAGCATCACCGCGCCGTTCGCCTGAGCGCCCGAATGGGGCTGCACATTGACGAAGCCGCAATTGAAGATTTCCTTCGCCCGGTCGATGGCCAGCTGCTCGACTTCATCGGAAGGCGCGCAGCCCTGATAATAGCGCTTGCCCGGATAGCCTTCGGCATATTTGTTGGTGAAGACGCTGCCCTGCGCCTCCAGCACCGCCCTGGACACGATATTTTCCGAAGCGATCAGCTCGATCTGGTTCTGCTCGCGCTTCAGTTCCCTGGTGACGCCCGCGAAGACCGCCGGATCGGCTTCGGCAAGGTTGCGCGTGAAATAGCCTTCGGAACGAATGTCCGACAGGGCGGGCTGGGTGAGGGCGGCGGTGCTCATAGGGCAGGCTCCTTAAAGCGCGGGCTGGGAGAGTTTCTCGACACGGCCGGCATGGCGGCCACCGCCGAAATCGGTGGAAAGAAAGGCGGAGACGCAGGCCTTGGCCATGTCCACGCCGGTCAGGCGCGCGCCCATGGCCAGGACGTTGGCGTCATTATGCTCGCGGCTGAGCGCGGCCGACAGCGGCTCCGACACCAGCGCGCAGCGACAGGCGGGGTTGCGATTCACGGCAATGGAAATGCCGATGCCCGATCCGCACAGCGCGATGCCGCGTTCGGCAGCACCCGAAGCCACCGCCGTCGCGAGCTTGTAACCAAAGTCGGGATAATCCACCCGGTCCGCAGTCGCCGGACCCAGATCGTCGACCTCATGCCCTTCAGCGCGCAGCCAATCGGCAAGTTCCGCCTTCAGATCGACGGCGGCATGGTCGGAGGCGATAGCGATTTTCACGGCAAATTCGTCCTGTCACGCAAAAGGTGATTCGTTCCCGCGCCTCATAGGGGCTGATCCGCGATATTGCCACAGTCCACCCGCCCACCTATGGCCTGCTTCATGGCTGGCACGATTTTATCGATATTGATGCTCGCGGGCATGGCGCTGACCGGCGGCGGCATATACGCCATCGCGAAGCGGGGCGACCGCAAGCGTGGCACGCTGATGATCCTGGCCGGGCTGGTGATGTTCGCCAATGTCGCCATTTCCGCCATTCCGGGGCCGGACCTGTCGCTGCCGGGACATGGTCGCTAGGCGCGAAGTGCCACCGCGGTCAGCAAATCAGTCTGGGTAATCAGGCCGCACAGCATCCGGTCGTCGTCCACCACAATCGCCTCGCGCCGCGCTCCGCCGGTCAGGGGCCGCAGCAGCGCCGCCACCGGCGTATCGGCATGCACCACGTAGGGCGCAGAGGCGATGTCGCGCACCCGCTCCCCCTGGCGCGCCAGGTCCAGGGGTCCGACCACGCCCTGCACGCGCCCGGATCTGTCCAGCACCGGCAAGGACAATAGCTGCCTCAGGTGGAGCAGTTCCCGCGCCTCGGCCACCGGCCGGTCTTCTTGGACGGAGATGACGTCCCGCGACATGATCTCTCCGCATGTCAGCCGGCCATGCGCCCGTTCGGCGGCGCGCATTTCCGCGTCATGCAGAACCATCTGCAAATCGGCCGCATCCACGTCCAATGTCTCGCCATAGGCGTGCAACGCCTCCTCGACGTCCTGTTCCGACGGCGTGCGCAGGACCGGCACAGGATCGCTGGTGCCATGGGCGCTGGACGCCTTCGGCACGATATGCGGATAATTATGTCCGGCTATCCGATGGAAGATGATCGCCACCGTCACCAGCAACGCGGTGTTCACCGCTACTGGCACAAAAGCGAACATATAGCCGGGCGCCCCGTGGGTGGCGCCCAGCACCGTCGACAGTGCTACCGCTCCACCCGGAGGATGAAGGCACCGGAAGAGCGACATCGCACCAATTGCGCAACCCACGGCCAATGCGGCGGCGATGGTGGGATCGGGTATTAGTTTCGCCACGGTGATCCCGGCCAGGGCCGACACCACATTGCCGCCAAAGACCGACCATGGCTGGGCCAGCGGACTGGCCGGCACGGCAAAGAGCAGCACGGCCGAGGCGCCCATGGGCGCAACCAGCAGCGGGTGGGCGATCCCGTTACCCAGCATCAGCCCGCACAGCAGGCCGGTAATGGCGATGCCGCCAATGGCGCCGCTCGCCGCCTTCAACCGATCCAGAAAACCCGGCCCCGCCGGAGCGGGAACGAAGGCGCTGTAATAACGGCTCCAGATCAGCCGGGATTCATTCTTCTGCTCACTCATCGCGCTTGGCGGCTAGATCGCACAGACCATCAGGCCAAGCGCAAAATTCCTCTGCCACCTCAACCCCAACTTCTCAGCGCCAGCTTCCCTCTCGCGTGCGGGACCGTTGCAGGGCCTGACCCAAGGCGCGAAAAGAAAAGGGGCCGCCGGAGCAGCCCCTGAAACTTCAGCATCGGGCCGGGCTCACCGAATGGGCGAATCGGGCGACAGGCGCATGTCGAGATAGTTGTCGACCGACTTCATGAGCTGCTCCAGCTCATGCTCGAAAAAGTGGTTTGCGCCACGGATTTCGTCATGATGGATGGTGATGCCCTTCTGCGTGCGCAGCTTGTCGACCAGCTTCTGCACCGCGCTTGCCGTCACGACCTCGTCCGCCGTCCCCTGCACGATGATGCCGGAGGAGGGGCAGGGCGCCAGGAAGGAGAAGTCATACATGTTGGCCGGCGGCGCGACCGAGATGAAGCCCCGAATTTCCGGACGGCGCATCAACAGTTGCATGCCGATCCACGCGCCGAAGGAAAATCCGGCGATCCAGGTGGTCTGGGCCTCCGGATGGAAGCTCTGCACCCAGTCGAGCGCGGCGGCGGCATCCGACAATTCGCCAATGCCGTTGTCGAACGTGCCCTGGCTGCGTCCCACGCCCCGGAAGTTGAAGCGCAACGTCGCGAAGCCGCGCCGCACAAAGGTCTTGTAGAGCGCCTGGGTGATGCGGTCGTTCATCGTGCCGCCGCCCTGGGGATGCGGATGAAGGATCATCGCGACCGGCGCGCGGGGGCGGGGCGGGGGGCTGAAGCGGCCTTCGAGACGGCCTTCGGGTCCGGGGAAAATAACGTCGGGCATGGCACCTGTTATGGTTCTGGGCAGCCCGACCCAAAACAGGGCGGGCCGCGAATGGAGGGGGCGCAGCAGCCAGCGCTGGCGCTGCGCGACAGACCGCCTATATAGAAGTCGCCACCATTTCCGCAATCAATGAGTCTTCCCAGATCCGTGGCTTCCAACCGTCTCTATCTGGATCATGCCGCCACCACGCCGATCCTGCCCCAGGCGAGGGCAGTGATGGTCGAGGCGCTGGCGAACTGGTCCAATCCATCCAGCCCGCATGGCGATGGCCGCGCCGCCCGTGCCGCGCTGGAGGATGCGCGGCGGCGCATCGGAGCCGCGCTGGGATGGGGCGGGCACATCATCTTCACCTCCGGCGCGAGCGAAGCGATCGCCATCGCGCTCGGCCGCGTCAAGGCGGACCGAGTCCTGAACTCGCCGGTGGAGCATGATTCGGTCCTGCGCGTCACCCCGCATGCCGAACGGTTGCAGGTGGACGCGAATGGGCTTCTTCGTCTTTCCCGCCGGCACGGGGATGAAGGGCGCAAGATCATCCTCGCCATCCAGCACGTCAACAATGAGACCGGCGTCATCCAGCCTCTCGACGCGCTCGACCGTGAAGGCGCGCTCCTCTTCGCGGACTGCGCCCAGAGCGCGGGCAAGCTTCCCCTCCCCGATGCCGACATGATCGCGATCAGCGCGCATAAATTCGGCGGCCCTCCGGGCATAGGCGCGCTGCTGATCAAGGATCTTGCCCTGATCCATCCCAGCGGCGGCCAGGAACAGGGCTATCGCCCCGGCACCGAAAACCTGCCCGCCATCCTCGCCATGGCGGCGGCGCTGGAGGCGCGCGAGGACTGGCTGCCCAAAGCGGCGACCCTTCGCGCCAGGCTGGACGCCGCCATCGAGGCATCCGGCGGCGAGATCGTCGCTCGCGACGCCCCGCGCATCCCTGCCATCGCCAGCTACCGCATGCCCGGCCTGTCCGCTCGCGCCCAACTCATCCAGTTCGACCTTGCGGGCATTTCCGTTTCGGCGGGCAGCGCCTGTTCTTCGGGCTCGCTCAAGACCAGCCATGTCCTCCACGCCATGGGATGGGACGATGCGCAGGCGGGCGAAGTCGTCCGCGTCAGCTTCGGCCCGGATACCGGCGAGGCGGAGGTGGATCGCTTCGCCGCGGCCTGGACATCGATGGCGGCGCGGGCGCGATGACGATCTATCTCGATTATCAGGCGACGACGCCTCTCGCGCCCGAAGCTTTCGACGCGATGGTTCCGCTGCTCCGCGGCCAGTTCGCCAATCCGCACAGCCCCCACCGGCTGGGCCGGGCGGCCACCGCGCAGGTGGAGCTGGCCCGCGCGGAAATCCTGAGGCTGCTGCCGGAGGGCGGGCGCCTGATCTTCACCTCCGGCGCGACGGAAGCGCTAAACCTGGGCATTCAGGGCGCACCGGCGGGCGGCATCGTCACCATCGCGACCGAACATGCCGCTGTCCTCGACACGGTCGACGCGCTGCGCAGGACCGGGCGGGACGTCACGATCCTGCCGGTTCGCCATGACGGCATCGTCGACCTTGAAGAGGCAGCCAGGGCGATCCGGCCCGGCACGGCGCTCGTCGCGGCCATGCTGGTCAACAACGAGATCGGCGTTATCCAGCCTGTCGCCGAACTCGCGGACCTTGCGCGCACGGCTGGCGCGCTGTTTCTCTGCGACGCCGTTCAGGGCTATGGCCGGGTGCCTGTCCCATCCCGATGCGACATGATCGCGATCAGCGCCCACAAGATCCATGGGCCCAAGGGCGTCGGTGCGCTCTGGCTGCGCGACGACGTGGCCCTGGCGCCCATCATCCACGGCGGCGGGCAGGAGGGTGGCCTGCGTTCGGGTACCCTTTCGCCGGCCCTGTGCGCCGGCTTCGGCGTCGCTGCGCGGCTGATGCGTGAACGGGCGGAAAGCGACCGCCTTCATGTGGAATCGCTCTGGACCGCTGCTCGCGATCTCTTCTCCCAATGGACGCTCAACGGCAGCGAAAATTTGCGCTATCATGGCAATCTGAACCTCCGTCGTTCAGGAGTCGACGGTGCGCGGCTGTTGTCGGAATGCCGTGATGTCGCTTTTTCGCTCGGCAGCGCTTGCGCAAGTGGGTCCGGGCGGCCTAGCCATGTTCTGCGCGCACTCGGCCTTTCAGATGCGGAGGCGCGCGGATCGGTGCGGATCGGCTTTGGCCGGTACACGACGCTGACCGAATTGGAGGATGCTGCGGAAACAATGAACAGGGCAGCCCAAATATGGGCGCCTTGAGGCATGGTGCGGAAAAGCGGAAAACCGTTTGCGCCCCATGTGACACCATAAAGCGGGGAACGCATATCATGACCAGGGTCGTCTTCGTCAGCGCCGATGGAGAGCATAAGCAGGAGGTCGAAGCGCCGACGGGCGCCGTGCTGCTGGAGGTCGCGCAGGCCGCAGGCCAGCCGCTCGAAGGCACTTGCGAGGGGCAGATGGCCTGCTCGACATGCCATGTCATCGTCGACGCCGCAGATTTTCCGAAGCTCAAGCGGGCGAGCGAGGATGAGGAAGACATGCTGGACCTTGCCGCCGCCGCTACCCGCACCAGCCGGCTGTCCTGCCAGATCGTACTGGACGAAAAGCTCGACAGCCTGACGGTCCGCATTCCGGGCGAATCCTACAATATGCAGGGAATGTGAGCTTGCCAAAACGCTTGATCCCTGCGGTTCTGCTGCTCGCCGCGCCGGCGTCCGCGCAGCAGGAAACCCCGCGACCATCGCTCCTGCCGCCCGCCCCTCGCTATATAATAAGCGAATCCGCGCTGGCGTCTGTCCGCAATCCCAAGGAGATTGAGAGCGCGACCGGCGGCCGGCTGGGCGTGGCGCTGGTGGACAGCAAGGGCGCGTTGATGCTGGGCTTCAACCCGCACGAGCGCTTCGCCATGTGTTCGACCTTCAAGGCACCGCTCGCCGCTGCCGTGCTGACCGGCGCGGAAGGCGGCAAGTTCGGGCTGGAGGGACAGATCAGCTTCAGCAAGGCCGATCTTCTGGATTATGCCCCTGTCGTGAAGGCGAACCTCAAGCGCGGCCGCATGTCGATGGAGGAACTGGCGGCGGCAGCGGTCGAGGTCAGTGACAACAGCGCGGCCAACCTGTTGCTGCCCATGGTCGGCGGGCCGGAAGGCCTGACCCGTTTCATCCGCGCCCATGGCGACATGGTGACCCGGCTCGATCGTAACGAGCCGTCGCTCAATCAGAATGTCGAGGGCGACGAGCGCGATACGACCAGTCCGGCCGCCATGGCCGGCCTGATGGGCCGCCTGATCTTTCGCGACCTCGCGCCGGCCAGTGCCGAAAAGCTGCGCGGCTGGCTCGATGCCAGCACAACCGGGGCCAATCGGATCAAGGCAGGCCTGCCCAAGGGCTGGACCTCGGGCAGCAAGACCGGAAGCTGCGGCACCGCCTATAATGACGTGGCGCTGGTGAAGGCGCCGTCGGGCGAAGAATATATCCTCGCCATCTATCTCGATCACCCGACGGTGGATGCGAAGGCCGCCGAAGCCGCCATCGCCGAAACGGCGCGCGCCGCGCTTGATTTTGTGGGGAAGGCGCAGAAGACGGGATTGGAATAAGCCGGCGAGAAGGCGCGCGACCATCGTTTCAGGAACCATCCTGCTCCTGCAAAGGCAGGAACATGTCTCATTTGGAAGCTGCAACGATTGCGCCACCCCTTGCCATCCCTTCCACCTTTCGCCATATGCCGCGCCGGGAGTCGGGCGGGCGTAGTCGTCGCGAACCTGGTCAGGTCCTGACGGAAGCAGCCACAGTGATTTCGCTGCGGGTCGTTCCGGCTCCCACCTCCATCCAAATTCCGTTCGGCCCGGGCTTGTCAAAGCCCTGTTCTTTTCTTTCCACGAAGTCAGGACAGCGCTTCGACAAGCCCGGCGCGAACGGTTAGAACGTCGAAATGTCCGATTCCCCCCAGCCCTATCGCGTGCTCGCGCGCAAATACCGCCCGCGCAATTTCCGGGAACTGATCGGGCAGGACGCGATGGTGCAAACGCTCGGCAACGCGATCCGGCGTGGACGCCTGGCCCACGCCTTCCTGATGACCGGCGTGCGCGGCGTGGGGAAAACCTCGACCGCGCGCCTGATTGCCAAGGCGCTGAACTGCATCGGCCCCGACGGGCAGGGCGGCCCCACCATCGATCCCTGCGGCGTCTGTGAGCCATGCAGGGCGATTGCGGAAGGTCGCCATATCGACGTGGTCGAAATGGACGCCGCCAGCCATACCGGCGTCGACGATGTGCGGGAGATCATAGAGGCCGTGCGCTACGCCGCGGTCTCGGCCCGCTACAAGATCTACATCATCGACGAAGTCCATATGCTCTCGAAGAACGCCTTCAACGCGCTTCTGAAGACGCTGGAGGAGCCGCCGGCGCATGTGAAATTCCTCTTCGCCACGACGGAGGTGAACAAGGTGCCGGTGACGGTGCTGTCGCGATGCCAGCGTTTCGACCTGCGCCGAATCCCCGCCGAACTGCTGGCCGCCCATTTCGCCCATGTGGTGGAGGCGGAATCGGTCGCCGCCGAACCCGATGCGCTGGCGCTGATCGCCCAGGCTGCCGAGGGTTCCGCGCGGGATGGCCTGTCGATCCTGGATCAGGCCATCGCCCATGCCGAAATGGGTGACGGCGCCCCGCTCGTCACAGCCCTGCAGGTCCGCGACATGCTGGGTCTTTCGGACCGGGGGGCCACGCGCCGTCTCCTGGGCCTGCTGCTGGAGGGGGACACCGGCGCGCTGCTGGGCGCGGTGCGTGACCAATATGCGCTGGGGGTCGAGCCGCTTTCGCTGATGCGCGGCCTGCTGGAACTGGTTCATGCGGTTACGCTGGTGAAGGCTGGCCGCGACATCGCCAGTCCGGGCCAGTCGGCGGAGGAGCGCGAGGCTTTGGCCGATTGGGCGTCGCAACTCGGCTTCGCGCAGCTTCACCGCCTCTGGCAGTTGCTGCTGAAGGGCCATGACGAGGTCGCCAGCGCCACCCTGCCGATCGAAAGCTGTGAAATGGCGCTGCTGCGGGTGATGCATGCCGCAACCATGCCCGATCCGGGAGAGATCGCACGCCTGCTCCGCACTGGCGCGTCCGCTGCTGCTGATCCGGGTCAGGCGCCGGTTGTCGGCCCTGTCGGCTCGCCCGCCGCGAAGCTGCCAGGCAGTTTTGAGGATCTGATCGAGGCCTTCTGGCAACGGGGCAAGGGGCAATTGGCGCAGGAACTGCACGATTGCATCGGCCTTGTCCGTTATGCCGCGCCGGAACTGGATTACGTCCCGACGCCCTCCCTGCCGTCCGACTTCCTCGCCCGCCTGAACCCGGCGCTGCGCGAGGTGACCGGCACGGCCTGGCGCGTCAGCGCGGTCGACGGTCCCGCCGCGCCGACGCTGCAGGAACAGGACATGCGCAAGGCGGCGGACGCCCGCGCAGAAATCATGGAAACCCCGGTGGTCAAGGCGGCGCTCGCCGCTTTCCCCGATGCCGAGCTTGGCAATGAGCTCGAACAATGGAGCGCAGAGCGATGAAGGATCTGAACGAAATATTGGGCATGGCGAACCGCGTGCAGGAGGAACTGCAACGCGCCCAGGAAAATCTCGACAAGCTGGAAGTCGAGGGCAGCGCCGGCGGCGGGCTGGTGAAGGTCCGCGCTTCGGCCAAGGGGCGCATATTGGGCGTCGCCATCGACGACAGCCTGCTTGCCGTATCGGAAAAGCAGATGTTGGAAGATCTCATCACCGCCGCGTTCAACGATGCGCGCAAGAAGGCGGACGAAGTCTCCAGCGCCGAAATGGGCAAGATGACCGCCGGCCTGCCTCTGCCGCCCGGCTTCAAACTGCCTTTCTGATCGCAGCGATGCCGGGGATCAGCCTTTATTCATGATTGCGATCCCATAACGCGTGATTGAACCATGCGGTGATCGTCCCCATAAAGGCGATGAACCGCATGACTGGGTGGATTCTCACCCCGGAGAGTGAATGACTACGCAATATCCCCTGCTTCCCCTGCGTGACATCGTCGTCTTCCCGCAGATGATCGTGCCGCTGTTCGTGGGCCGCGACAAGAGCGTGGCCGCGCTCGAATCCGCGATGGAAGGCGACAAGGAAATCTTCCTCGTGTCCCAGCTCGACCCGGCGGAGGATGATCCGGGGCAGGATTCGCTCTACGACACCGGCGTCATCGCCGTGGTGCTGCAATTGCTGAAGCTGCCCGACGGTACGGTCCGCGTGCTGGTGGAGGGCAAGCAGCGTGCCCGCCTGGACGGCATGGCGCAGGCCGGTGGCCATTTGATCGCCGACGTGACCGCGGTTGAAGAAATCGCCGCCGAAGGTCCGGAAGCCGCCGCGCTGATGCGGTCGGTCGCCGAACAGTTCGAAAACTATGCCAAGCTCAACAAGAAGCTGCCGGCGGAAACGCCCGTGCAACTTCGTGAGATCGAGGATGCGGGTCGTCTGGCCGACGCCGTTGCCGCCAACATCAACGTCAAGGTCGCCGACAAGCAGTCGCTGCTGGTCGAGGCGGATCCGGTCAAGCGCCTCGAAATGGTCTTCGCCTTCATGGAGGGCGAACTGGGCGTGCTTCAGGTCGAGAAGAAAATCCGCGGCCGCGTGAAGCGGCAGATGGAGAAGACCCAGCGCGAATATTATCTCAACGAACAGCTGAAGGCGATCCAGCGCGAACTGGGCAATGGCGATGGCGAGGAGGGTGACGAACTCGCCGAACTGACCGAGAAGATCGCCAAGGCTAAGCTCAGCAAGGAAGCCCGGAACAAGGCGACGGCGGAGCTCAAGAAGCTGAAGGGCATGCAGCCCATGTCAGCCGAAGCGACGGTCGTGCGCAATTATCTCGACGTGCTGCTGGGCCTGCCGTGGGGCAAGAAGGGGAAGGTCAAGACCGACCTCAAAAAGGCGCAGGCGATCCTGGACGAGGATCATTTCGCGCTGGAGAAGGTCAAGGACCGGATCATCGAATATCTCGCCGTGCAGGCGCGCACGAACAAGCTGAAAGGCCCGATCCTCTGCCTCGTTGGCCCTCCGGGTGTCGGCAAGACCTCGCTCGGCCGCAGCATCGCCAAGGCCACTGGCCGCGAATTCGTGCGCCAGTCGCTGGGCGGCGTACGTGACGAGGCGGAAATCCGGGGTCACCGCCGCACCTATATCGGCTCGCTGCCGGGCAAGATCGTGACCAACCTCAAGAAGGCCGGGACGATGAACCCGCTCTTCCTGCTGGACGAGATCGACAAGCTGGGACAGGATTTCCGCGGCGATCCGGCTTCCGCACTGCTGGAGGTGCTCGACCCCGAGCAGAACAGCAAGTTCCAGGATCATTATCTGGAAATCGACGTCGATCTTTCGGACGTGATGTTCGTGACGACGGCCAACTCCTTGAATTTGCCGCAACCTTTGCTCGATCGCATGGAGATCATCCGCCTCGAGGGCTATACCGAGGATGAGAAGGTAGAGATCGCGCAGCGGCACCTGCTGCCCAAGCAGATCGACGCCCACGGCCTCAAGGAAGGCGAGCTGGACGTCAGTGAAGAGGCGGTGCGCGACCTCATCCGCTATTACACGCGCGAAGCCGGCGTCCGCACCCTGGAACGGGAAGTGGCGCGTCTCGCCCGCAAGGCACTGCGCAAGATCCTTGAAGGCGTCTATGACAAGGTGACGATCACGCCGGAGAATCTCGCTGATTATGCCGGCGTGCGGAAGTTCCGCCACGGCGTGGGCGAGGAAGAGCATCAGATCGGCGCCGTGACCGGCCTCGCCTGGACGGAGGTGGGCGGCGAACTGCTGACCATCGAAGCCGTGACCGTGCCGGGCAAGGGCGCGATCAAGACCACAGGCAAGCTGGGCGAGGTCATGAACGAGTCGGTTCAGGCCGCCTTCTCCTATGTGAAGGCGCGTTCGCCCGGTTATGGGATCAAGCCCAGCATCTTCACGCGCAAGGACATCCACATCCACCTTCCCGAAGGGGCGGTGCCCAAGGATGGCCCATCGGCCGGCATCGGCATGGTGACGACCATCGTGTCGACGCTGACGGGCATTCCGGTGCACAAGGATGTGGCGATGACCGGCGAAGTGACCCTGCGTGGCCGGGTACTGCCCATTGGCGGCCTCAAGGAAAAGCTCCTGGCGGCGTTGCGCGGCGGCATCAAGACGGTGCTCATCCCGGCGGAGAACGAGAAGGATCTCGCGGAGATTCCCGCCAATATCAAGGAAGGGCTGGAGATCGTCCCCGTATCCCATGTGGACGAGGTGCTGGCCCGCGCCCTGATGAGCAAGCCGGAGGCGATCGCCTGGACCGAGGAGGATGATCTCGCCGCCCAGCCGAGTCCGGCGCAGGGGCGGGATGGGGAAGCCTCCATTCGGCATTGATATGGATCAGGAAAGCGGCCTGGGCGGGCTGATCGGCGGGGATTTACCATAAAATCTCGCCAGACTGGCTGCTGACGCCGCTTTCCCTTTGACAAGGCCCGAAAGCTGGGCCTTATTGCGCCGCCTACGCCGCGATTCCTAAACTATCCAAACAGCTAGAAGGGGGTTCCCAAGGCATGAACAAGCAGGATCTTATCAGCGCAGTCGCTGAAAGCAGCGGCCTTTCAAAAAGCGATGCAAGCAAGGCTGTCGAGGGCGTTTTCGACGCCATCACCGGAGCCCTGAAGAAGGGGGACGAAGTCCGCCTTGTCGGTTTCGGCACTTTCTCCGTTTCTCAGCGCAAGGCCTCGACCGGCCGTAACCCGCGCACGGGCGAGACGATGACGATCAAGGCTTCGGCCCAGCCGAAGTTCAAGGCCGGCAAGGGCCTGAAGGATTCGGTTAACTAAAGGGTTCAAGGGGCGCTTCCTCGTGGGCGTCCCATTTTGATTCCAAGCCGGCATCGCGGTTGGCGGAAGTTTCTGTTGGAGAGATTGCCGGATTTAACGCAGCAGGGGCGATGGTTCCCATGCGCGCTGATTTTCCGGGGCATGAAAAGGGGTGGAGAGCGTCAGGCTCTTCGCCCCTTTTTCTTTTTATTTCGGCGTCGCTGATTTTTCGCCATGAGGTCGCTTGACGGCGCGGGATGGGCCGCATATGTGGCCTTCTCTCAAGGGGCACAGCCCCTGTGGCGATCGTAGCTCAGTTGGTTAGAGCGCCGGTTTGTGGTACCGGAGGTCGCGGGTTCGGATCCCGTCGATCGCCCCATTCTCCTCTTGGAAGCCCTATTGGGCAGACACGGCTTCTTCCATTTGCGTCGGGCTGGTCGAAGAGTTGTCCGTCTCCCGCCTCTCCATCATTCAGGGCTTCGCACGGGCGTTGCAGCCCTCTATAGCCCGCTCATGGACGAAGCGCGCGACAAGGGCCTGACCCTCAATCCGAAATATGACAGGGACGGCCTGATCACTGCCGTCGTGACCGATGTGGAAAGTGGCGAGCTGCTGATGGTCGCGCATATGAATGCCGAAGCGCTGCAACTCACCCGCGATACCGGCCTCGCGCATTTCTGGTCGCGCAGCCGCCAGGCGCTGTGGAAAAAGGGCGAGACGTCCGGCCATATGCTCCAGGTGCGCGATCTCCGCATCGATTGCGATCAGGACGCCGTCTGGGTAAAGGCCGCGCCTGCCGGTCCCACCTGCCACACCGGCGCGCGTTCCTGTTTCTTCCGCCGCATCGGTCCGAAAGGCCTGGCACCTGTCGATGCGCCGAACTAGTCTTGCCCTGTTGCTCCTGCTCGCGGCGTGCCAGCGTCAGGCGGGCTCCGCGCCAGGGCCGCGGGATACCGGAATTCAGACCAGTTCGGGCCTGGAGCGCGCCGCCATCGAAACCGGCGTAATCGCGGACGCCGCCAAAGTGCCGCCCGTCGGCCTCTACCAGCGAAAACATGAAGCTGGACGCGATGCGCTCTGCGTAATCCCGGCAAAGAATGGCGATTATCGCTTCGGCCTGGAAGCGACCTTCGGGGAGGACCAGAGTTGCGCGGGCGAAGGCACGGCGCGAAAGGCAGGCGACAAGCTGATACTCAGCTTTTCCCGCAGCGATCATTGCATCGTGGTCGCCCAATATGACGGCGATCAGCTGTCATTGCCCGGCGTGGTCGACATGAAATGCACGGAACTCTGCAGGGGACGCGGCTCGCTGGAAGGCGTCAGCTTCCCTCGCGTGGCGAGCGATGCCGCCTCGGCCCTCAACGCGCGTGACAGCCGTGGCGGGCAGCTATGCGAAGCTGATTAGAGCGTCCCCGGAAAAGTAGAAGCCGGCTCGGCTCACTCGCAGGCCACGGCCACCAAGGACAAAGACCTCCGGCGCAGGTCAAGCGCCAGAAGGAAGATCGCAAGGCCACCCAGGGAGAGGCCCGCACCGATCCACCCGGTCGAGGTCAGGCCATAGCCTGCCGATATCGCCAGCCCACCCAGCCATGGTCCCAGCGCATTGGCGATGTTGAAGGCGCTGTGATGCGCTGCCGCCGCCAGCGTCTGCGCATCGTCCGCCACATCCATCAGCCGCGTCTGCAGCACGCTGCCCAATCCCCCGCCGCAGCCGATCATGAAGATCACCAGCATTAGGCTCCAGATATTTCCAGCCATCAACGGGAAAAGGGCAAGGGACGCCGCACTCCACAGCAGCACGATGATCCCGGTTCTGCCCTGCGCCCGGTCCGCTGCCCACGCCGCCCCCAGATTGCCGATCGTCATGCCGATGCCAAAGACCGCCAGCACGATCGGCACGAACCGCTCCGACACATGGGTCACCGAAATCATGGTGGAGGCCAAATAGGTATAGACAGCGAACAGCCCGCCAAAGCCGATGGCGCCGGTCAGCAGCGTCAGTAGCACCTGGGGCTTCCTGAGGGCGCCCAACTCCCGCATCGGACTGGCTTGCGGATCGCCCGCGTCGCGCGGCGCATATAATGCGACCAGCGACATGGTGATCATTGCCAGCACCGCCACGATGCCGAAACCCCAACGCCATCCAAGCGCCTGTCCCATCCAGTTTGCAACCGGCACGCCGATCACGGTCGCGACGGTCAGCCCGGTCATCACGCGCGCCACCGCCAATGCACGCCGGTCGCTCGGCACCAGCGACGCCGCCACCAGCGCCGCCACGCCGAAATATGCGCCATGGGGCAGGCCGCTCAGGAAGCGGAACAGCAGCATGGTGGCATAATCAGGCGACAGGGCGCTCAATCCATTGCCGATGGCGAACAGCGCCATCAGCCCGATCAGCAGTGTTCGCCGTGGCAGCCTTGCGCCCAGCACTGCGATCACCGGCGCGCCGACCACCACGCCCAGCGCGTAGGCGCTGATCGCATGACCGGCCATCGGTTCGCTGATGCGCAGATCGCTCGCAAAGAAGGGCAGCAGGCTCATCGCTGCAAATTCGGTCGTGCCAATGGCGAAGGCACCCATGGAGAGCGCAAGAATGACGAGCGCGGGGTGAACGGAGCCGGAAGAAGGGGGACGGCTGGCCTGCGCCATTGGCTGCTCCATGTTGCGATGCGATGGGAATGAGGCCCGCACATGATAACGTTATCTGCGAAAATCAAGCCGCGTGGAGCGTGACTTTATTGCAGGTGCAATGATGGCCCGCGCAACTCAGGCGGCGGGTTTGGCATGGCTGGTATCCAGCATCCTGCCATTGGTGATGACGACCAGGTCGCCCAGCTTCGTCACGCCGAACAGCCTTTTCGCAAAGGGCTTGGGTACGCCGATGCAGCCATGGGTGGCATAGCCCCAACGAACGTCGCTGCCATGGATCGCGACGCCGTCGCTGGTCAACCGCAGCGTGTAGGGCATGGGCGCATTGTTGTAGGTTCGCGAATAATGATCGGCGTCCTTTTCGATGACAGGAAACGCGCCCAGCGGACTGGGCTTGTCATCCGCGCCATAAAGGATGACCGCCGATCCGATCTCATAGCCTGCGCGGAAGACCGACAAGGTCTGCGCCTTGAGATCGACGGTGATGATGATCCGTCCCGTCGCGGGCGCGCCGCTTTCGTTCCAGACATAATCGCCGTGGCGGAAGGGGCCGTCTATGGCCAGCACCCGTTTGACCATGAGCGCCTGGGGATCGACCGCTACGGGCTGGGCACGGGTGCGTTCGGCCGCCTTGGCCGCCTTGACTGGCTTTGGCTCTTTTGTGGGAGCGCTTTCAGTTTCAGGCGGAGGCAGGTCGCGCCCGCGGCCGAGGGAAAGCCCCAGCACCAGCATTACCGCCGCTGCGCCGCCCCCGATCGCCAGCTTGACTCCAGTCGAAACCTGTCCCGCCATGAACCTGCCACTACCCGATCATCGTCATCCCGCCCGGAAGGGCGCATTCTCCCGACCGTTTCCGGCAGGGATCGACGGGAACCGGCTCCACCCTTGGGGCGGTACCGGTCCATTGCCGGCCAAGCCATGGCAGACAAAGGTTAAGGCTTCAGCCTTCCCGCTCGACCTCCGCCGCCGCGATGGCGGTCAGGTTCAATATACCGCGCGCCGTCACGCCGGGGGTCAATACATGGATAGGCTGCTTCAGCCCCACCAGCATCGGGCCTACCGTGGGCGAACTGGACGAAGCCGACAGCGCCGTCAATGTGATGTTCGCCGCGTCGAGATTGGGCATGACCAGCAGGTTGGCGGGCCCCTCGAACCGCGAATCCGGGATCAGCCGCTCGCGCAGTCCCTGGCTGAGCGCTGCATCGGCATGCATCTCTCCGTCGACCATCAGGTCGGGCGCGGCCTTCTTCACCAGCTTGATCGCTTCGCGCATCTTGCGCGCACTGGGCGAATGGGAGGCGCCGAAATTGGAGTGGGACAGCAGAGCCACCCGCGGCGTCAGGCCGAAATGCCTGAGTTCCGTCGCGCCGAGCAGCGCCATTTCCGCGATCTGCTCGGGCGTTGGATCGGGCACCATATGGGTGTCGGTGATGAACAGCGCGCCCGCGTCCAGGATCAGCCCCGACAGCGCATAGACCCGGCTGTTGCCGGGCGTGCGATCGATGATGCGCAGCACATGCTCGACCTCGCCCCAATATTCGCTGTTGCCGCCCACCAGAGCGGCATCCACCCGCCCGGTGCGCAGCAGCATGGCCGCCGTCACGCTGGGCCGGCGATAGACATGGCGCACCACCTCTGCCGACGAAACACCGCGACGCGCCGCGACGGCGCGATAGGCCTCCACCAGTTCGCCCATCAGCAGATGGTCGGTTTCGGGATCGACCACCTCGACATCCCGGTCCACTTCGAAGCTCAGTCCAAGGTTCGGCAGTTTCTGGTTCAATATCCGCCTGCGCGCGACGATGACCGGGCGTACGATGCCTTCTTCCAGTGCATCCTGAATGGCGCGCAGCACGCGCTCATCCTCGCCCTCGCCATAGGCGATGCGCCGCTGCGTTCCCCGCGCCGCCTCGAACACCGGCAGCATCAGCTGGGCAGAGCGCGTATTCTGCTGCATGAGCTGGCGCTTATAGGCTTCCAGGTCGAGCTGCTTCTTGGCGACGCCGCTGTCCATCGCTGCCTTGGCGACGGCGCAGGCGATCTCCGCGATCAGGCGCGGGTCGAAGGGGGTGGGGATGATGTAATCAGGACCGAAGACCAGCTTGCGTCCGCCATAGGCCTGGGCGACGCTGTCGTGGGCGGGCATCCGGGCGAGGTTGGCGATGGCGTCGGCGGCGGCGACCTTCATCGCCTCGTTGATCTCTGTCGCCCGCGCATCCAGCGCGCCCCGGAAGATGTAGGGGAAGCAGAGGACGTTGTTGACCTGGTTGGGATAGTCCGACCGTCCCGTGGCGATAATGGCGTCAGGCCGTGCCTCCCGTGCCACTTCCGGGCGGATTTCCGGCTCCGGATTGGCGAGCGCGAAGATCAGCGGATTAGGCGCCATCAACGGCAACCATTCGGGCTTCAGCACGCCCGGCGCCGACAGGCCCAGGAACAGGTTCGCGCCAGGCAGCACGTCGGGCAACGTCCGCGCATTAGTGGTGCGGGCATAGCGGGCCATGTTCGGCAACATGCCCTCGCGCCCCGAATGGATCACGCCGTCCTTGTCGGTCAGCGTCACATTCTCGATTGGCAGGCCCATGGACACCAGGAGGTCGACGCAGGCCAGCGCCGCCGCGCCCGCGCCGGACGTCACCAGCTTGGCATCGGCCAGCGTCTTGCCCTGCAATACCAGCGCGTTGCGGACGGCCGCCGCAACCACGATGGCCGTGCCATGCTGGTCATCGTGGAAGACCGGGATCTTCATCCGCTTCTTCAGTTCCGCCTCGATGGCGAAACATTCGGGCGCCTTGATATCCTCCAGGTTGATGCCGCCGAAGGTCGGCTCCAGCAGGGCGACGGCCTCGACGAACTTCTCCGGGTCCGTGGTGTCGACCTCTATGTCGAACACGTCGATATCGGCGAATTTCTTGAAGAGGACCGCCTTGCCCTCCATCACCGGCTTGGATGCCAGTGCGCCGATGGAACCCAGGCCGAGCACCGCCGTGCCGTTGGAGATCACCGCGACCAGATTGCCCCGCGCGGTATAGTCCATCGCCTTGTCGGGATCTTCGGCAATGTCGACGCAGGGCGCGGCGACGCCGGGCGAATAGGCCAGCGCCAGGTCGCGCTGGTTGACCATGCGCTTGGTCGGTTCGATCCTCAGCTTTCCGGGTTGAGGATAGCGGTGATAGTCTAAGGCGGCGCGCCGGGTGTTTTCGTCCATGAAAGGCCCCTTAAAGCCGGTTTTCAGCCGGAGCAATGCCCGACCGTTCCCATGGCGGGCTGGGAGCATAGAGCCCGACCAGGAAATCTACGAAGGCCGCGATGGCGAGCGGCGGATTATTCTGCGGCAGATGAACAGCATAAAGGCCGACGTCCACAGATCCCTCATGATCCGGCATGATCTGTCGAATATCCCCATGCTCCAGCGCGTCGCTGACGTCCCAGAGCGAACGCAACGCGATGCCCACGCCCGAAAGCGCCAGTTCCCGCACCATTTCGCTGCTGTTGGTGCGCACATGGCTGGTCCCTTCGATCGAGACCGGCCCCCTCGGCCCCAGCAGCCGCCAGGGCAATTGCCCTTCCGCCGCCAAGAGGCGATGCCGGCGCAGGTCGGCCGCAGTCTCGGGCACGCCGAAACGGTCCAGATAGCGCGGCGCCGCGCACAGCACGCGCCTGTTGGTCGCCAGTCGCCGGGCGGCAAGGCCGGACCCCGGATCCGCCGTGATGCGGATGGCCACGTCAGCGCGCGTCGCCACCAGGTCGGCATAATCGTCCGACAGATCGATCTGCATGCGCACCTTGGGATGGGCTTCCAGAAACCGGCCCAGATAGGGCGCGACATGCATCCGCCCGAAGGATGTGGGCGCCGACACGCGCAATGTCCCAGCCGCCTCTGCCGAAGCGCCGGATACGCGTCGTTCCGCCTCGTCAAGCGCGGCCATGATCGCCCGCAGATCCTCGTGCAGTCGCTCGCCCGCCGGGGTCAGTGCCAGCCGCCGCGTCGTTCGATGGATCAGCCGCGTCCCCAGCCTGTCCTCCAGCCGGACCAGCCGCTTCGACACCATGGCGGGCGAGACATTCAGCCTTCTTCCCGCCGATGCCATGCCGCCTTCCTCGACGATGGTCGCGAAAAGGTCGTAATCGGGGTCCATCATTTGTTTCACCAGAGGAAAATCTGAATTCGAATAATATCGTCTACCGAACATAATGCGACGCGTCTATGTTCCCGCGTCAAAAGGAGATCATTCCATGACCAGCATGACCGATCGCGCAGGCCTCCAGGTCGCGCAAGCACTTGCCAGCTTCATCGAGGAACGCGCGCTCCCCAACACCGGGATCGACGCCGACGCCTTCTGGCGTGGCGTTGCCGCGATCTTCGCGCAATTCGCTCCGGAAAATGCCGCCCTGCTGGCCAAACGCGACTCGATCCAGGCCCAGATCGATGCATGGCATCAGGAAAGGGCGGGCCAGCCCATCGATGCCGCCGCCTATCAGGGCTTCCTGCGCGAGATCGGCTATCTCGTCCCCGAACCCGCGCCGTTCCAGATCGGCAGCGAGAATGTCGATGACGAGGTTGCGCGCCTGGCTGGGCCTCAGCTCGTCGTCCCGATCCTCAATGCCCGTTTCCTGCTGAATGCCGCCAATGCGCGCTGGGGCAGCCTCTATGACGCGCTCTACGGCACGGACGCCATTCCCGGCGCAGCCGCGGGCAAGGGCTATGACGCCGCGCGCGGCGCGCAGGTCATCGCCTGGGCGAAGGCCTTCCTCGACGAAGCCGTCCCGCTCGCCTCCGGCTCCTGGGCGGACCTTGCCAGCGAAGACATCAATCTGGCCGACCCCGGCCAATATCTCGGCCGCAGTGAGAAGGGCCGTCTCTTCCGCCATAATGGCCTGCACATCGAAGTCGTCTTCGACCGCGCGCACCCCATCGGCCAGACCGATCCTGCGGGCATAGCGGACGTTATCCTGGAGTCCGCGCTCACGACCATCTGCGATCTCGAAGACTCGGTCGCTGCCGTCGATGCGGAGGACAAGGTCGCCGCCTATTCCAACTGGCTTGGCCTGATGCAGGGCGACCTTGTCGAGACGTTCGAGAAGAACGGCGCGCAGATGACCCGCGCCCTCAACCCGGACCGCAGCTACACCGCGCCCGACGGCAGCACCTTCACCCTGCCGGGCCGCAGCCTGCTCTTCGTGCGCAATGTCGGCCATCTGATGACGACGCCCGCCGTCCTGCTGTCCAATGGCCAGGAAGCGCCTGAAGGCATTCTCGACGGCATCGTCACCACGCTGATCGCCATGCACGACCTCAGCAAGGAGGGCGGCAACAGCCGCACGGGCAGCGTCTATATCGTCAAGCCCAAGATGCACGGTCCGGAGGAGGTCGGCTTCACCAACCGCCTGTTCGATGCGATCGAAGACCTTCTGGGTCTCGGCCGCCACACGCTGAAGGTCGGCGTCATGGACGAGGAACGCCGCACCTCCGCCAATCTGGCCGCTTGCATAGAGGCGGTGAAGGACCGCATCGTCTTCATTAATACCGGCTTCCTCGACCGTACCGGCGACGAGATGCATACGTCGATGCGCGCCGGTCCCATGATCCGCAAGGGCGAGATGAAGACCAGCGACTGGATCACGGCCTATGAGGATCGCAATGTCCAGACCGGCCTTGCCTGCGGTCTTTCGGGCCGCGCCCAGATCGGCAAGGGCATGTGGGCCGCGCCGGACCGCATGGCCGACATGCTGGAGCAGAAGGTCGGCCATCCCAAGAGCGGCGCCAACACCGCCTGGGTGCCGTCGCCCACGGCGGCGACGCTGCACGCGACCCATTATCACCGGATCGACGTCTACGCCCGCCAGGCGGAACGTGCGGCCGAACCCGTCGCCGCCCTCGACAAGCTGCTGACCATCCCGGTCGCGCAGCCGGGCCGCAACTGGTCGGAGGAGGAGGTTGCCCAGGAACTGGACAATAACGCCCAGGGCATTCTCGGCTATGTCGTCCGCTGGGTCGATCAGGGGGTCGGCTGCTCGAAGGTTCCCGACATCCACGACATCGGCCTGATGGAAGACCGCGCGACGCTGCGCATCTCGTCGCAACATATGGCGAACTGGCTGCTCCATGGCGTCTGCACGGCCGAACAGGTCGATGCGGCGTTCACCCGCATGGCGGCCAAGGTCGATGCCCAGAATGCGGGCGACCCGCTTTACAGCCCGATGAGCGGCAATCCGGAAAGCCTCGCCTGGCAAGCCGCCCGCGCACTGGTCTTCGAGGGCGTCGCCCAGCCCAACGGCTATACCGAGCCGCTGCTCCACAAATACCGCGCCCTGGTCAAGGCGCAGTAATCCTGCAATCGTCTGGTGGGGAATGTGCGACGTCCGCTCATTCCCCCATCAGCCTTCGACTGCCTGCCTCCCAAGCCTCGCGCTGGGAGCATGTCTCGTGCTGAGGGGCGGGACGTTCGGCGCTGCCGCCCATCCCAATCCCCGCCCCATCAAGCGATATTCCCATAAACGACGAAAAGCCCCGCTTGTGCGTTGGAGCGCTTCCCACTAAATCGCCCGAATGACTTCGACCAACGACATTCGCCGCTCCTTCCTCGACTATTTCGGGGCCAACGGCCACACCATCGTTCCGTCCGCGCCTCTGGTGCCGCACAACGACCCGACGCTGATGTTCGTCAATGCGGGCATGGTGCCGTTCAAGAATGTCTTCACAGGGCTGGAATCGCGGCCTTATTCGACCGCAACATCCAGTCAGAAGTCGGTCCGCGCCGGCGGCAAGCATAATGACCTCGACAATGTCGGCTACACCGCGCGCCACCACACCTTCTTCGAAATGCTGGGGAATTTCAGCTTCGGCGATTATTTCAAGGAACAGGCGATCACCCATGCCTGGACCCTGCTGACGAAGGAATGGGGCCTGTCGCCGGAAAGGCTGACGGCGACCGTCTATCATACCGACGACGAGGCCTTTGACCTCTGGAAGAAGATCGCCGGCCTGCCGGAGGAGCGGATCATCCGTATCCCCACCAAGGATAATTTCTGGGCAATGGGCGACAGCGGCCCCTGCGGTCCCTGCTCGGAAATCTTCTACGACCATGGCGACCATATCTGGGGCGGCCCGCCCGGATCGCCCGAAGAAGATGGCGACCGCTTCGTCGAAATCTGGAACCTCGTCTTCATGCAATATGAGCAGGAAGCGAACGAGATCGTCAGCGAACTGCCCAAGCCCAGCATCGACACCGGCATGGGTCTGGAACGTATCGCGGCGGTGCTGCAAGGCGTCCATGACAATTATGACACCGACACGTTCCGGGCACTGATCGAGGAATCGGGCGCGCTGACGAAGACCGCCACCGATGGTGCGTTCAAGGCCAGCCATCGCGTCATCGCTGATCACCTTCGTTCGACCAGCTTCCTGATCGCGGACGGCGTGCTGCCCGCCAATGAGGGCCGCGGCTACGTCCTGCGCCGCATCATGCGCCGAGCCATGCGCCACGCCCACATCATCGGCGCGAAGGAGCCGTTGATGCACCGGCTCGTCGGCAGCCTCGTCTCCGAAATGGGCGGCGCCTATCAGGAACTGGTCCGCGCGCAGCCACTGATCGAGGAAACGCTGCTGCGTGAGGAGACCCGATTCCGCCAGACCCTGGAAAAGGGCCTGAAACTGCTCGACGAAGCAACCGGCGATCTGGCCGAAGGCGACACCTTGCCCGGTGAAACCGCGTTCAAGCTCTATGACACCTATGGCTTCCCCTATGACCTCACGGAAGACGCGCTGCGCTCGCGCGGCCTGACCGTCGACCGCGCCGGCTTCGACGCCGCCATGGCCGAGCAGAAGGCCGCTGCGCGCGCGGCGTGGAAGGGCTCGGGCGAAAAGGCGTCGGACGAAATCTGGTTCGACATCGCCGAAAAGGCGGGCAATACCGAGTTCATCGGCTACAGTTCGACCGAGGGCGAGGGCGAGGTGCTTGCCATCGTCAAGGACGGTGTGAACTTCGACAGCGCGACCGCGGGTGAGACGGTGACGATCATCACCAACCAGACGCCATTTTACGGCGAAAGCGGCGGCCAGATGGGCGATGCGGGCACGATCAGTTCGCAATCCGGACTCGTCGCGGATGTCGAGGACACCGCCAAGCCGCTTGGCCGGCTCCATGCCCACCGTGCGAAGATCGGCGCGGGCAGCGTCAAGCTGGGCGATACGGTGCATCTCAGCGTTGACGTCAGCCGTCGCGACCGGATTCGCGCCAATCACAGCGCCACCCACCTGCTGCATGCGGCATTGCGCAACCAGCTTGGCGCGCATGTCACGCAAAAGGGTAGCCTGGTTGCGCCGGATCGCCTCCGCTTCGACTTCTCGCACCCAGAGGCTTTGACCCATGGCCAGATCGCGACGATCGAATCCCAGGTGAATGAGCAAATCCGCCACAATGAAGCGGTGACCACACGTCTGATGACCCCGGACGATGCCATTGCGGCCGGCGCGATGGCGCTGTTCGGGGAAAAATATGGGGACGAAGTCCGTGTGCTTTCCATGGGCAGGGGGGACGCGAACAGCTATTCGGTCGAACTTTGCGGCGGCACGCACGTCCGCGCGACGGGCGACATCGCGATCTTCAAGATCATCTCGGAATCGGCCGTGTCAAGCGGCGTTCGCCGTATCGAGGCCCTGACGGGGGAGGCTGCGCGCCTCTGGCTGTCCGACCGCGAGGATCGCTTGCGCCAGTCCGCCGCCGCGCTCAGAACCACGCCCGAGGAAGTCCCCGCCCGCATCACTGCGCTGGTCGAACAGAGCCGCAGGCTCGAACGCGAACTGGCCGAAGCGAAGAAGGCGCTGGCGCTCGGCGGGGCAGGAGCTGGCGGGGCGGGTGCCCAGGCGGCTGGTCCTGAAAAGGTCGGCGCGATCAATTTCATCGGTCAGGTGATCGAAGGGCTGGACCCCAAGGAATTGCGCGGATTGGTGGATCAGAACAAGGCGGCGCTGGGCAGCGGAGTTTCCGCGGTGCTGGCAGTGGTCGATGGGCGCGCCAGCATCGCCGTGGGCGTCACGGACGATCTCACGGCCACGATAAGCGCCGTGGACCTGGTTCGCGCCGGTGTTGAAGCGCTTGGCGGAAAGGGCGGCGGCGGTCGTCCCGACATGGCCCAGGGCGGCGGGCCGGACGGGGACAAGGCGCAGACGGCGATAGAATCCGTCAAGGCGGCGCTGGCCAGCGTGCCGGCGTAACCAACCGACAGGTCCGGTCCTCACAAGCGAAAGGCGGACAATTCCTGGCGAACCGTGCTCCTTCGCAGAAAGCAGTGCGGTTTTGTCCTTTATGGAAGATGGCGACGCGCATTGTCTTTTCATGCGCCACGGCAGCATGCCGAAAAATGGCATGCTCTTGCTCGTCATTGTGTAATCTGTTCCGCCGAGCCCCGTAGCAAATGGACGCCGCTTTCCTCATGGACCTACCCGCGATCCTGGCCGACATCGTTGCCCATATGGCGGAGCAGGAAGACCACGGCGTCGTTGCCAGCTATATCCCGGAACTTGCCAAAATCGATCCCGGCCAGTTCGGCATAGCGGTTGCGACGGCGGACGGCCGACTGATCGAAGGTGGCGATTCCGAAACCGCCTTTTCGATCCAGTCCATCTCAAAAGTGTTCGCCTTGACCCTGGCGCTTGGCAAAATAGGCGATCAGCTCTGGCAGCGGGTCGGACGGGAACCGTCCGGCAATGCCTTCAATTCGATCGTTCAACTGGAGCAGGAACAAGGCATTCCCCGAAACCCCTTCATCAACGCTGGCGCTGTGGTCGTCGCGGACGTCAATCTGGGCGGCCATCAACCTCGCGTGGCCATTGGCGAAATGCTGCGCTTCGTTCGCTTTCTGGCAAATGACGACAGCATCGCGATCAATGAGACCGTTGCCGCGTCGGAGACAGCGACGGGTTTTCGCAACATGGCGCTGGCGAATTACATGCGCGCCTTCGGCAATATCCGTCATCCGGTCGATCTGGTACTCGGCACCTATTTTCATCAATGCGCGATCGAGATGAGCTGTCGCCAGCTTGCGCTCGCCGGTCGTTACCTGATGCTTGATGGTCGGCACCCCGAAGGCGGCCGGGTTGTCTCGTCGAACAGGGCAAAACGGATCAACGCCCTGATGTTGACCTGCGGCCATTATGACGCTTCGGGCGATTTCGCTTTCCGCGTCGGCATTCCGGGCAAGTCAGGCGTGGGCGGCGGCATATTGGCGATCGTGCCCGGTCGCGCCTCCATAGCAGTGTGGTCACCCGGCCTGAACGACAATGGGAACAGCAAGCTTGGCACGCTGGCGCTCGAAGAACTGGCCAGGCAAACAGGCTGGTCCGTCTTCAGTCCACCCCCGGCGCCGGATTAAGGCACCTCATCTGCCCTCAGCCTCCGCAGCTTGGGCGCGGTTTCGAGCTGGGCCGCATCCTTGATACCCATGCGCAAATCCTCCCTGGTCTGGTGGATCGATGCGATTACTGGCCCCATTGCGACGCCCAGGTCAACCAGCGCGGTTTCCGCTAGCTGAAGAGAGCTTTCGAGCGTTTCCGGAACGGCATCGCTCGCCCCGGCGCGATAAAGCTGCGCTGCATGATCGGTATCCCGCGCACGCGCGATGATCGGCAGGTCGGGCACCCATCCCCTGACGCGCTTTGTAACGCGCACGGAAAGGACGGGGTCGTCCATCGTCAGGATCAGCGCCCGCGCATGGCCGAGACGAAGCTTGTCGAGCATTTCGGCGCGCGATACGTCACCGAACAATATAGGATATCCGCCGCGACGCGCCTCCGCGACGACATCCGGGTCGGATTCCACGACAATGAAGCGCTGCTTGTGCAGGTTGAGGAGGTCGCAGACCATGCGTCCCACGCGTCCAAAGCCGATCACGACCGCCGCCGCCTGGATATGGTCTTCGGTGAATTCCGGCGTTTCTTCGCCCAGCGCCATCTCCAACCGTCGGGCAACATCGTGCCCGAGCCGCGCAAGCAGCGGCGTTATGGTCAGCCCGATCGCGGTCACGATCTGCCAGAAGGCGGCGGTAGACGGGAGGATCAACTGCGCCGCGGCGGCGGCGGACAGCACGATCAATGTGGTTTCCGACGGGCTGGACATCAGCACGCCGACTTCCAGCGCGACGCCTTTTCTTGCGCCGGAGAGGTAGAGCAGGGCAGCAGTTACGATCGTTTTGGCGAGGACGACGCCGATCACCGCCAGAATGAGCGTAGGCCAGTTGGCGAGGATGACGCGTACGTCCAGGCCCATGCCGACGGTAATCAGGAATACGCCGAGCGCCAGTCCTTTGAACGGCGCCGTCATGACCTCGACTTCGCCGTGATAATCGGTTTCCGCGATCAGCAGCCCGGCAAGCAGCGCGCCGACGATCGGGGAGAGGCCAGCGATGGACGTGGCCATGCTGGAGACGATGACGACCAGCAGGCTGGCGGCCAGGAATACTTCCGGGCTTTTCGTACGGGCGGCCTGGCTGAAGATGTGCGGAAGGCAGAGCCGTCCCAGAACCAGCATGACGGCGATGGTGATACCGCTTTTGAGCAGCGTGTCCGCCAGTTCGGTCCACGGGCCATCCGGACTGGCAGCTACGGAGGGAGCCAGGGCGCCCAACATGAAGATGATGGGGACGAGGGCCAGATCCTCGAAGAGGAGCATGGAAAAAGCCGCGCGTCCAACCGCGCTTTGGGTGCCGACCATCGGCAGAACGACGGCCGTGGATGACAGCGCGAGCGCAAGGCCAAGGCCAAAGGCACCTGCTGGCGCCTGCCCAAGGAGATAAAGGCCAAGTGCGATCAGTGTGCCGCCGCCGATCAATTCTGCCGCGCCCACGCCGAACACTTGCGTGCGCATGGTCCAAAGGCGACGGAAACTGAGTTCCAGCCCAATGGAAAAAAGCAGCAGGATGACGCCCAGTTCGGCAAAGGGCTCAATCGCTGCCCTGTTCGAAATCGTGACATGGTAAAGCCAGGGATATTGGCCGACCAATGCCCCCAGCCCAGACGGTCCGACCGCGAGCCCGACAAGGATGAAGCCTATGACGGGACTGATCCGAAGCCGAGCAAAGCCGGGGATCACGACCCCCGCAGCGCCCAGGATGACAAGGGAATCGCTGAAACTCTGAGGATTGATCGCGCCGGCCATGGCGGATCATCGCGACAAATGCCGCGGATATCCAGCGCTAAGCACCGCAAGCCGGAAAAATGCCGAATGATGACAGGCGGGACATGGTCTGCCTGACGCAGGAAGTATCGATGGATTTACTGACCGGGAAGGCTATCGATCCAGCGCTCGAGTGGAACTGCTGACCACGAAATATCATGACGGCCGGGACATGATGTCGCCATCGAAGCCGGCGGGATGGGCCTCGACGCGCCCATTGTGGCGGAGGCCGTGGATGCCTGGATTGCCGCTACTCTTGGCCAGAACGGTTCGTGAGCGCACGCAGCCTTGTCGGAATGCTGTCGGAACGTGACGCAAAAAGGTGAACGCCAGCCTTCGAAAAAGCCAGCAAAATCAGTGCTGGTGCGGACGGCGGGACTTGAACCCGCATTCCCAGGGGGAGGCGGATTTTAAGTCCGCTGCGTCTACCGATTTCGCCACGTCCGCTTGAGGCCGCCACCCCTGAAGGCTAACGGCGCGCAGGTCAAGGACATGGTTTGGTCAGAGAGCAGCTTTGCCGTTCAGGCGCTCCCGCATCTCTTTTCCAGGTTTGAAATAGGGAACGCGTTTGGCATCTACCGGCACCTGTTCGCCGGTCCGCGGATTGCGGCCGGTCCGTGCGTCGCGCGCTCTGGTCGTGAAGGCGCCGAAACCACGAAGTTCCACTCGCCCGCCGCTGGACAGGCGATCGACTATTTCCTTGAAGAAAAGATCGACGATCCTTTCCACTTCCTGGAGGTTGAGGTTTGGATTTTCCTCAGCCAATTTCTGAATGAGTTCCGAGCGTATCATTGGTCCTCCAGACTCCCCCTTCTGGTTCCCGGTTTATTTATAATGAATCCGCGACCTTCTGACAATCGGCCAATATCGGTATGTCAATCTCATTTTGGGAAAATAAAAAGCCCGCCGGAGTTAAGTTCCGGCGGGCCATATTACTTAAGTTACATATCGAATGTGCGCTTAGCCTTCGCTCTTGGCCTTCAGCGCTTCGCCCAGAATGTCGCCCAGCGACGCGCCGCTGTCGGACGAGCCGTACTGCGCCACGGCCTGCTTCTCTTCTGCGATCTGAAGGGCCTTGACGGAGAAGGTCGGCTTCTTCGCACGGTCGAAACCAGTGACCATCGCATCGAACTTCTGGCCGATCTGGAAGCGTTCCGAACGCTGCTCATCGCGATCGCGACCCAGGTCGCTGCGCTTGATGAAGCCGGTCGCGCCGTCCTCGCCCGCCTGGACTTCCAGGCCGCCGTCGCGGACTTCCAGAACCGTGACAGTGATCGTCTGGTTCTTGTTGAGACCAGCGGCAGCGGCGGTCGTGCCACCAGCAGCCGGGCCGCCACGCTCAAGCTGCTTCATGCCAAGGCTGATGCGCTCCTTCTCGACGTCGATGTCGAGAACGACGGCCTGAACCGTCTCGCCCTTGCGGTGCAGAGCCAGGGCGTCTTCGCCCGAAATGCCCCAGGCGATGTCCGACATGTGGACCATGCCGTCCACGTCGCCGTCCAGCCCGATGAACAGACCGAATTCGGTCGCGTTCTTGACTTCGCCCTCGACGGTCGAACCGATCGGGTGACGTTCGGCAAAGCTGTCCCAGGGGTTGTTCTGGGCCTGCTTGAGGCCGAGCGAGATACGGCGCTTTTCGGGATCGACTTCGAGGACCAGAACTTCGACTTCCTGGCTGGTCGAAACGATCTTGCCGGGGTGGACGTTCTTCTTGGTCCAGGACATTTCCGAAACGTGGACCAGACCTTCGATGCCGGCTTCCAGTTCGACGAACGCACCATATTCGGTGATGTTCGTGACCCGGCCCGACAGCTTGGCGCCCACCGGATATTTGGCGGCAGCACCTTCCCAAGGATCGCTTTCCAACTGCTTCATGCCAAGGCTGATGCGCTGGGTGTCGCGGTTGATGCGGATGATCTGCACGCGGACGGTATCGCCGATGTTGATCATCTCGTTCGGGTGGTTGATGCGCTTGTACGACAGGTCGGTGACGTGCAGCAGGCCGTCGATGCCGCCCAGGTCAACGAACGCACCATAATCGGTGATGTTCTTGACGACGCCCTCGATGATCTGACCTTCGGCCAGCGTCTGGATGAGGCCGCTGCGCTGTTCGGCGCGGGTTTCTTCCAGAATGGCGCGGCGCGACACGACGATATTGCCGCGGCGGCGGTCCATCTTCAGGATCTGGAAGGGCTGCGGAATATCCATCAGCGGGGTGACGTCGCGCACGGGGCGAATATCGACCTGCGAACCGGGAAGGAACGCCACGGCGCCGTCGAGGTCGACGGTGAAGCCGCCCTTGACGCGGCCAAAGATGACGCCTTCGACCCGAGCATTTTCGGTGAACTCGGCTTCGAGCTTGTCCCAGGCGGCTTCGCGGCGCGCGCGGTCGCGCGACAGCATGGCTTCGCCATGGGCATTTTCGACGCGGTCGACATAGACTTCGACCTCGTCGCCGACCTTCAGGTCAGCCTTCTGGCCTGGCGCGGCGAATTCGCGCAGCGGCACGCGGCCTTCCGACTTCAGGCCGACGTCGATCAGAGCCATGTCGTTTTCGATGCCGGTAACGGTGCCCTTGACGACGCGACCTTCGAAGCCGCCGTCCTCGCCACCGAGAGAATCATTGAGAAGCGCGGCGAAATCGTCGCGCGAGGGGAATGCCGTAGAGGCCATGGTAGTTTCCTTCATTCTTCATTGCTGGCCTACCGGTTGTATCCGGTGGTCTTTCAGGCCAAATCGTCCGCGGGGCCGAATACCCGCGCGAACATCCGTAAGACCTGACGAGTCGACGCCTGGTGGATAAGCGAAAAGGGCGCCTGGGAACTCCCGGCACCCGGCATCGCGTCAGGCCTGTCGCCGACGTTCCAACTGGGCGTCCACCAGTGCAATGGCCTGCCGGACGGCGGCGTCTATAGTCAAATTGCTGGTGTCGAGCAAGTCCGCTCCATCGGCCATACGGAGCGGCGCATGGTCGCGGCTCATGTCGCGGGTGTCGCGCGCCTGGATGTCCGCGATCAGGCTATCCATGTCGGGATGGCCGCCATGGTCGAGCGCGTCCTGATAGCGCCGCTGGGCGCGAACATGGACGCTGGCGGTGACGAAGATCTTGGCTTCGGCATCGGGCGCGATGATGGTGGCGATATCCCGGCCATCCAGGATCGCGCCGCCGGGTTGGGTCGCGAATTCGCGCTGCCGATTGACGAGGGCCTGACGCACGCTCTGATGGATCGAGACGCGGGAGGCGAGCGAACCGACGGCCTCGCTGCGCAGAGCAGGATCGTTCAGCATGGCGGCGTCGAAATCGCAGGCAGCGAGAGCGTCCGCTTCGTGATCGGGATCACCGCTTCGCTTCAAGACGGCGAGCCCGACAGCGCGATAGAGCAGGCCGGTGTCAAGGACGGGCAGGCCATAATGACGGCCGAGCGCCTTGGCGATGGTGCCCTTGCCGGAAGCGGCTGGACCGTCGACGGCGATGATCATGATGCTTTGCCTTTCCGCCATGCCTTGGCAAGGCCGATGAGCGCGATGATGGACCACACGATCTCCAGCGCCAAGGACGCGATGTTGAAATGGATGGTCAGCGAATAGATCAGCAGCAGTGCGCCGACCAGGTTCAGCAGGTTGAACAGGATGAAGTTCAGCGTCTTCGCCATGTTGCTGTAGGCATAGGCAAAGACCATCATGCCACTGCCGATCAACCCGATGATGCTGGCGAGATCGAAGGTCATGTCAGCGCGCCGAGCGATTGCAGCAGGGTGGTGAAACCCGGGAAGCTGGTCGCGACGGGGCGCATGTCATCTATGGTTACACCATTGCTGGAGACAAGGCCCGCAATCGCGAAGCTCATGGCGATGCGGTGGTCCAGCTTCGTGGCGATCGGACCGCCGCCGGGCAGGAGCGTGCCATTGCTGCCCTCTATGACGATGCCGTCCTCCAGTTCCTCGACCTGCACGCCGATGGCACGCAGCCCCGCCGCCATGGTCGCGATACGGTCAGATTCCTTGACGCGCAGTTCCTCCAGTCCGCGGAATATGCTGCGTCCTTCGGCCAGGGCGGCGGCGATGAAGGCGACGGGATATTCATCGATCATCGACGGCGCCCGCGCCGGATCCGGCTCCACCCCCTTGAGTGCCGAGGCGGTGATCACGAGGTCGCCCACCGGCTCCCCGCCGACCTGGCGCGGATTTTCGACAATGATGTCGCCGCCCATTTCCCGCAGCAGATCGACAAGGCCTGCGCGGGTTGCGTTGAGGCCGACATTGGCGATCGTGACCTTCGATCCCGGAACAAGAAGCGCGGCGACCATCGGGAAGGCGGCCGAGGAAGGATCGCCGGGAACGGTGATCGATTGCGGGAGAAGTTCCGCTTCGCCCCTGAGCGTGATGATGCGCGTGCCGTCCGCTTCCACCTCGACCTCAAGGTCTGCGCCGAAGCCCTTGAGCATTTTCTCGCTATGGTCGCGGGTAGGGACCGGCTCCACGATGCGGGTGATGCCGGGCGTGTTGAGCCCGGCAAGCAGGATGGCCGACTTCACCTGCGCCGACGCGACGGGGAGGCGGTAGTCGAGCGGTACGGCCGGGCAGGCGCCGCGCATCGTGAGCGGCAGGCGGTCGCCGGGGCTGCTTGTGAAACTCGCGCCCATGCGGGACAGCGGATCGGTGACGCGCGCCATGGGGCGCTTGCTGAGCGAGGCGTCGCCCACGAAGGTCGCGGTGATGGCGTGGCTGGCGACAAGACCCATCAACAGGCGGGTGGAGGTGCCGCTATTGCCCATGTCGAGCGGGCCGTCCGGTTGAAGCAGGCCGCCGACGCCGACGCCGTGGATATGCCAGATGCCGTCCGCATCCTTGCTGATGTCCGCACCCATGGCCCGCATGGCGGCCGCGGTGGCCAGCACATCCTCTCCCTCCAGCAGTCCTTCGACCCGGCTTTCGCCCACGGCCAGCGCCGAAAGCATCAGCGATCGGTGCGAAATGCTCTTGTCGCCCGGCACGTGGATCGAACCGGAAAGGGCGGGGGAGGCGGTGAAGGTCATCGGGGTCGGCTGGTCGGAAAAAGCGGTCACGGGTCAATCCGTCTGCAAAACTTGAAAAAATGCGCCCGGCTTTTGACAGCGCGGCCTCGCTATGGCAAGGCGCCGTCTCTTCGCGGGCGACCCTGTCGTGCCGCGTAATTTCTGTTTTGAGCACTCGCAAGAGAAGGATAAGGCCGGACATGGTCAAGGCTGAATGGGGCACGAAGCGTACCTGCCCGAAATGCGCCACGCGCTTCTACGACCTGGGCAAGGATGACCCGGTCACCTGCATCAACTGCGGCACCGCCTGGGAACCGGAACCCGTGCTGAAGTCGAAACAGCCGTTGCCCTATGAGGAAGCGCCCAAGAAGGTCATCGAAACCGCCGACGGTGAAATGGAGACGGCCGACGACGATCTGGACCTGGATCTGGACGTGGATGATGACGGCGATTCGCCGGACAATGACGTCGATCTGGGCGGCGACGACGACCTGGGCGTCGATGCCGGCGGGGACGATGGCGACGACGACAATTAATTGAATTTTGTGCTTGCCAAGGAGTTCGCTGCCACCTAATGGCAGCGGCCTCCGAGGCGCCGGACCCAAACGGCGCCGACACTGGAAACGGGGCCTTAGCTCAGCTGGGAGAGCGCCTGCATGGCATGCAGGAGGTCAGCGGTTCGATCCCGCTAGGCTCCACCAGTTTTTCGGGAAATGAAATGTCCCTAGGGACATTTTTCCGAAAAACTCCCGAGCGCAAGCAAGGGGTGTGTCGAGGTTGCAAATGACTTCGATCAACGCTCCTGGTGATTTGGGCACGGGACGTCCAGACATAAGGCCGACGGCTTTGACGCCGGACATGGCCTGATCCATTGGGATGCGGTATGATGCCGCAAACGATGGGGCCTTAGCTCAGCTGGGAGAGCGCCTGCATGGCATGCAGGAGGTCAGCGGTTCGATCCCGCTAGGCTCCACCAAATTTTCCTATCATCCGAAATGCCTTGCCATCGGCAGGTCGCTCGATCCTGTCGGGCGGGAGGCTGCTGATTGCGGCCGATTTCCTTGATTTTCCGCCGAAGTTCACAGTGTATGCGCGCGCGTGCCTGGGCGCGCGTATCCGCGGGGGTCTGATATGCCGGACATTTCAAAGACGGCGTCTGGTAGGTCGGTCGGGACGGAATAGGACAGGCGAAAATATCCCCTGTTGGACAAATAGGACGCTTTTTGAGGATGCTGTTGCTGCTGGGTTACGGTTGAGCCTTATTTCGTCGTCTGCATCGCAGATGCTGCCGCCTGTCGCGATATGCAGTGCAAGGCTTAGCGGAGCCGGCTGACTCGCGATCATCGTCAGCTAGCCATTTGGATTAGCTGCTGAATTTTTCGAGCTAATGCTAAATGCGAAGAAGCGTAAATAAAACAAGGCAGTAGTGTCGCGGCAAGTTCAGTTCGTGAAGGGGGGAAGAACGTGCCGAAACTACTCGCTACGATTTTATGGTCGACTTCGATTGGAGTAATCCCGGCGCAGGCTCAGGCCCCGATGACAAGCTCCGCGGGTGTCGCCAGCGTCCAATATGTGCCGGTCGGCACCAAGTTTGCGGTTCGCATTTTGGCCGACCTGACCACCAAGAAGAAGCAATCCTATTCCGGTCAAAGATTTCCGATTGAAACAGTCGCTCCTGTAATGATTGGTCCGCTGGTGGTCATTCCCGCTGGAACGCGCGGCGAAGGAGAGATCATTGAAGCTCGCAACAAAGGCATGTGGGGCAAGTCGGGCTTTGTCGAAGTTCGCGCCGTCCACCTTAATATGAGCGGACGCCGCGTCCGTTTGACGGGCGGAATCAACGACAAGGGAGTAACGGGTACGGCGGTAGTTGTAGGCGCTGTCATGACTTCCTGGCCATTGGGTTTCATCATGACCGGCACAAGCGCCCGCATCCCTCGCGGAACTGCGTTCACCGCCATTCTAGATGAGGATCTTCCATTCATCATGGGCGCGCCGGCCGGCGACATGTTGGCGCAATCGGCATTGGCAACGACGCAACAACCCATGTCCGACGGGGGCGAGACGGAGTTCCGCAACGGGGTGCCACAATGAAGATGCGTTTCGTCTTGAGCGCATGGCTCAGCGCGAGTTGCATGGTCTCGGCAGTAGATGCACAGATCCTCGCTTCGCCTTTGCCAGGCGTGTCGCAGAACAGAGCCGATGCTCCCCGCTGGATCGACGGCACCATTGTGCAACTTTCGGTGGTGGATGCCGTAGGCAGCAGAGGGGCGAAGCCGGGGGACAGGTTCAGGCTTCGAGTGGAAGCACCTGTCTGCGTTGACGGGAGGTTGGCGATCCCTGTCGGGGCAACGGCCTGGGGAGAAGTACTATCCTCCTTTCGCAGTAGCGCCGGCGGAACACGAGGACGGTTAAGCTGGCATCTGCGCGAAGTTGAAACCGCCTGGGGGCCAGTTTCGTTGCGCGGAGATCAGGAAGCCGTCGGAGCCTCTGGCGCGGACTCGGTTGCTGTTGCCGTATATCTTATTGGAATATACGGATTTCTTTTGAAAGGCAAAAATGCAGGGTTACGGACCGGTGATCTTATGTCCGGCTATATTGTCGGGGGGGTGCGAGAGCCGGAGCATTTGATGCCCATTGTTTTGAACCATTCCGGAAACGCATGTTGAAAATCAAGCCGGCTGGACGAAGCTGTCCATCACCCGCTTGCGTCCGGCCGTCTCGAAGTCGATCTCCAGCTTGTTGCCTTCGATCTGCGCCACGGTGCCATAGCCGAATTTCTGGTGGAAGACGCGCAGGCCGATGCTCATGTCGTCGCGACCCTTGTTGCCGAGCGAGACGGCTGATGTGCGCGCTTCCACGATCCGGATGGGTTCGGTGGTGAATTGCCCGCCCTGCTGGGCGCGCTGCCAGCCCGGACCGCGGCCGGATCCCCGTTGGACATTGGCGAAGGGATCTGCACGTTCGGACCAGTTGGCGCGCCAGAGCGAGGCGCCGCCAGCCATGCTGCTCTCCTCCTCCACATGTTCGGGAGGCAGTTCCCCGACGAAGCGCGAAGGGATGGAGCTGGTCCACTGGCCATAGATGCGGCGGTTGGCGGCGTGGAGGATGATGCAGGATTTCCGCGCCCGCGTGATAGCGACATAGGCGAGGCGACGCTCCTCCTCCAGACTGTTGAGGCCGCCTTCGTCCAGCGCGCGCTGGGAGGGGAAAATTCCCTCCTCCCACCCTGCCAGGAAGACCGTATCGAACTCCAGCCCCTTGGCGGCGTGGATGGTCATGATCGTGACCTTGCGCTCGTCCTGCTGCGCCTCATTGTCCATGACGAGGCTGACATGCTCAAGGAAGGCGCCCAGCGTCTCATATTCCTCCATGGCGCGGGTCAGTTCGCTCAGATTTTCCAGCCGTCCCGCGCTTTCGGCGGTGCGTTCGGCCTGGAGCATGGCGGTGTAGCCGCTTTCGTCCAATATCTGCCGCGCCAGCTCGGCATGAGGCAGTTGCGCCGCGCGGTCGCGCCAGCGGGCGAGATCGCCGATGAAGGCGCCCAGGCTGCGCCGGGCCTGCGGCGTCATCTCATCCGTGTCGAGTATCCGCGCAGCGGCGAGGGCGAGCGGTATGCCCTCTGCGCGGGCAAGCCGATGCAGCTTTTCCACCGCCTTGTCGCCCAGGCCGCGTTTGGGAACGTTGACGATCCGTTCGAAGGCCAGATCATCGGCAGGCTGGTTGACCAGGCGAAGATAGGCAAGCGCGTCGCGAATCTCGGCACGTTCATAGAAGCGGAAGCCGCCGACGATGCGATAGGGCAGGCCGATCTGTATGAAGCGGTCTTCGAACTCGCGAGTCTGGTGCTGGGCGCGGACGAGGATGGCGACCTCGTCCAGCGACCCGCCTCCGCGCTCTATCGATTCGATTTCTTCGCCTACGCGCCGCGCTTCCTCCGGTCCGTCCCATACGCCGATGACCCGGACCTTTTCGCCCACGTCGATGTCCGTCCAGAGCGTCTTTCCCAGGCGATTGCCATTTTCCGCGATGACCCCTGAGGCAGCGCCCAATATATGGGGTGTCGATCGGTAATTCTGTTCCAGCCTGACGATCTTCGCGCCCGGAAAATCCCTTTCGAACCGAAGGATATTGGCGACTTCCGCGCCGCGCCATGAATAGATGGACTGGTCGTCATCGCCCACGCAGCAGATATTCTTGCGCGTCTGCGCCAGCAGGCGGAGCCAGAGATATTGGCTGGAGTTGGTGTCCTGATATTCGTCCACCATGATGTAGCGGAAACGCTGCTGATAGCTTTCCAGAACGTCGCGGTGGCGTTTCAGAATCGTCAGAACATGCAGCAGCAAGTCCCCGAAATCGCAGGCATTCACATCGCGCAGGCGCGCCTGGTAGGCGGCGTAGAGCTTCTGCCCCTTTCCGTTGGCATAGCCCTCGCTCTCGCCGGCGCCGATTTCCTCCGGGGTCAGGCCCTTGTTCTTCCACTGGTCGATAAGGCCGGCGAGCTGGCGGGCGGGCCAGCGCTTCTCATCGATACCCTCGGCCTGGATGAGTTGCTTCATCAGGCGAAGCTGATCGTCCGTGTCGAGGATGGTGAAATTGGATTGCAGGCCGACCAGTTCGGCATGGCGGCGCAGCATCTTTGCGGCGATCGCGTGGAACGTGCCGAGCCACGGCATGCCCTCTATTGCGGGGCCGATCATGCGACCGACCCGTTCCCGCATTTCCCGCGCCGCCTTGTTGGTGAAGGTGACAGCGAGGATTTCGGAGGGATAGGCCTGCCTGGTGGCGATCAGATGGGCGAGGCGGGCGGTGAGCGCCGCCGTCTTGCCCGTGCCTGCGCCGGCGAGGACCAGCACCGGCCCCTCGGTCGTGAGCACGGCTTCCCGCTGGGGTTCGTTCAGCCCCTGAAGATAGGGGGGATCATCGGGCGAGGGAGCGGGCAGGGTCATGAGCTGTCAACTAGGATGCTGGGCGGGAAGCGGCAAGAGCGGGCCCCTTGCGCTACCGTTCCTTCTATGAGAACAAAAGGCGAATCATGCAAGGAGAAAGGCCATGGTCTCTGGGCGATGCCAATGTGGGGCTATCCAGTATGAAGCGCGGGGGGAACCAGTCCATAGCGCGCTGTGCCATTGTTCGGATTGCCGGAAAAGCGCCGGAGCGCCGATGGTCGGCTGGGCTCTGTTTCGCGAAGATATGGTGACTGTGACGGGCAAAGCCGTGAGCTACCAGTCCTCCGAAAATGTGACGCGGGAATTTTGCGGAACCTGCGGCACGGGGTTGTTCTATCGCAACTCTGCTTTCTTTCCGGGGATGGTCGACATCCAGACGGCAACGCTGGACGACCAGTCCGTTCTGCCGCCCACCATCCATGTGCAATTCGCCGAGGCTGCGCCGTGGATGGCGGGTGCGCATGAATTGCCCAAGTTCGAACGCTATCCGGAGCATTGAGGCCCCACCGGGGAGCGTCATTGGGGCATCGTCTGACGGCGCGATCGCAACGGTTCGTCGCCATCGCAGGAACGCAGGCGTAATGCATCCGGTTCTTTGTCCAGCCCGAATGGCAGAACGGGGTGAGAACAAGGAAAGGATGATCCCGATGAAATCGATCCTGTTGGCTGGTGCGGCCATGCTGGCCTTTTGCACTGGCGTCACTGGTATGGCGATCGCGCAGGACATGCCTGCTTCGACGCAGCCGCCAGCGACCGGTGCGCCGCCTCCGCCCGAACAGGGCGCGACGCCTGCCACACCCGCCACGCCGGCCGACCCCGGAGCGGCTTCCGCCAGTCCGGCGACACCGGCTACACCGCCGCCCGCCGCTGATCCCAATGCTGGCCAGCCGATGGGTGCCGTGCCTCCTGAGACGGGCATGCAGCCGGCGCCCGCCGGCGTGCCGCATGATCCCTCCGCTCCGGTCGGCACGTCTGCCAACCCCGCTACGGTCGGCGGCAACATGACTCCTCCGCCAACTGAACAGAAGGATTATCCGCTGTGCAGCAAGACCGTGCAGGATAGCTGCATCAACAGAAGCGAAGCGCCCAAATCTATGCGCAAGCGGCGCTGACGGCTTTCGGGCCGGGCAGGGCGGCGATGATGGCCGCAAGCCCGGCCCGGTCCCGCGCCGCATCGGCAAGGCTATGCTGGTCGAGCACAGACAGGAAGGCTGTGGTGGCGGCCCGCAATATGCCCGACAGGCCACAGGCCTGACGTAGCGCGCAACCCTCACAGTCGGCCATTTTCATGTCAGGCTCGCTATGGCGGACGACTTCGCCCAGGCCGATAGTCTCTGCCGGACGCGCCAGGGTGAAGCCTCCGCCACGTCCCCTCTGGGTCTTCAGAAAGCTGCCTTGGGCGAGATGATGCACCACCTTCATCAGATGGTTGCGGGACAGGCCGTAGGCGTCAGCGATCTCCGGGATGGTGGCGCGGCCGCCTGGTGCGACCGCGAGATGGATGAGAACGCGCAGGGCATAGTCGGTGTGGCGGGTCAACTGCATGGCATCCACGCTTATAGGCCATAGGACGGGTCTTGAACATATATCCTGTTTACATCTTAAAACATGCATAGTAGATGCACCTTTGTAACTGCTCGACAAAGGTGCATCCATGACCCAATTGACCAACGACACCATTGCCATCGTGAAAGCGACTGCCCCTGCCTTGCGCAAGCATGGCGTGGAGATCACGACGGCCATGTACGCCCGTCTGTTCATGGATGCGTCGATCAGGGATATGTTCGATCAGGCGGCGCAGGAAAGCGGGGAGCAGCCCAAGCGGCTGGCTGCGGCGATCCTGGGCTATGCCGAGAATATCGACAGGTTGCAGGCTCTGGACGGCGCCGTCGCGCGGATGGTGCAGCGCCATGTCGAAACGGGGGTCAAGGCGGAACATTACCCCAAGGTGGCCGAAGCGCTGCTGCCCGCCATCCGCGATGTGCTGGGCGAGGAGGTGGCGACCGATGCCGTGCTGGACGCCTGGGGGCAGGCCTATTGGTTCTTGGCCAATATCCTGATCGGCAAGGAGGCACAGGCTTATGAGGATGCCGAAGCGGCGTGATCCGGCGTGAAGGGCTTCCGCGAGGACCGGGGCCGATCGGAGGGGCGGATTATTCCGCCTGGTCCGTTGCGCGTAGCAGCGTCAGCCGGGCTTTGCCGACGTCCCGGACCGCGTCGGTGGCGAAGCCCTTGACCTCGACATCTTCCCGGCGGTCGGTCTCGATGCTGATCCATGTGGCGGGGCCGGTCCAGCCCAGGCGGCTGAGCTTGTCCAGCGCCACCATGCCCGCCCCGCTTTGATAAGGCGGGTCCATGAAGATAAGGTCCAGCGGCTTGCTCGCCGGGCCAAGCGACAGGACGCTGCTCTGGCGAATGTCGGGACGGATGCCAAGCTTGTCGCCATTGGCGCGGATCGCATCGAGCGCGGCACGGTCCTGTTCCACAAAGACGCAGCTTGCCGCGCCGCGTGAAAGCGCTTCGAAACCCAGGGCGCCCGAGCCGGCAAAAAAATCGCCGACGCTCAACCCCTCGAAGGAGCCGATCCGGCTCAGCAGCATGGAAAAGAGGGTCTCGCGGGTGCGATCCGCCGTGGGTCGCGTCGCGTCGCCGCGGGGCGCGACGAGGGGGCGGCCGCGCCACTGGCCTGCGACGATCCTCATTTCGCGTCCTTCAGGCTCTTGCGGAACAGGACCAGGTCGTGCTGGCGCACCTCCTCGACCGCGCCGGATGCGAGTTCGCCCAGGTGGAAGGGGCCATAGCTGGTGCGGATCAGCCGGTTCACCTGAAGCCCCAGATGTTCGAGCACGCGGCGGACTTCGCGATTCTTGCCTTCGGTCAGCGTCATTTCGATCCACTGGTTGCGCCCGGTGCGGCGTTCCAGATTGGCCTCTATCTGGCCATAGCGGATGCCGTCGATCTCCAGCCCGTCGAACAGATCCTCAAGCTGGTTCTGGCTGACCTCTCCGAAAGCGCGGGCGCGATAGGTGCGCGGCACGCCGGTCGAGGGCAGCTCCATCTGCCGCTTGAACTCTCCATCGGTGGTGAGCAACAGCAGGCCTTCGGTCGTCATGTCGAGCCGTCCGATCGGCATGACGCGGGGAAGGTCGGCCGGCAGCTTGTCGTAAATGGTGGGCCGCCCGCGAGGATCGCGCTCTGTCGTCAGGAAACCCGATGGTTTGTGAAAGAGGAACATGCGCGCGGGTGCCGGCGCGGCGACCGGGTTGCCGTCGACGGCGACGCCGTGAAGCGAGGTCAGGAGCGTGGCGGGCGTGGACACTGTCTCCCCGTTCAGCGTGATCCGTCCTTCCTCGATCATCCGCTCAATCTCCCGCCTGGACGCAATGCCTGCGCGGGCGAGCAATTTGGCGATGCGCTGCGGCTCGTTCTTGCCGCTAGCGACGGCTGCGGCGCGGGCGGGATGGGGATTGGCCGGTTTTGCGGGCGCCGTCCTGGCCTTCTTGAAGGGCGGGCGAGCCGGGCGGGACCCTGGCACCGGTTTGGCGTCATTCGGACGTCTGGGACCACCGGAGCCCGGCCGACGCGGCGGCCCAGATTTTTTCGGCGGTTCCACAGAAGAGTTCCTTTTCAAAACGGGATGGCCTCCCCATATTGGAGAAGCCAGGAAATTGACGAATGGTGCTGTCCTTGCGCCCATGCGCCAGGACGATGCGAAACCCCTGCGGGGCGCTGCACGTTGGTCGGTTGAATGGCGCAAATGGGGCGTATCGGCAAATGTTTTTCGGGCTGGTAAAAGGGGAAGCCGGAGCGCGGGAGCGCCGCAAGGCCATTCGCAGCGTGCTGGTGGTCGAGGATGAACCGCTGGTTGCCTTCGACAATGAACATGTGCTGGAAATGGCGGGCTATCGCGTCGCCGCGACCGTCGACGAATATGCCCATGCCGTCAGTGTCATGGAGGAGGAAAGCGTCGATCTGGTGATCGCGGACGTGACCCTTCATGGCGAGAAGAGCGGCATCGACCTGGCGCGCTTTGCCGCAGGTCGAGGAGTTGCGGTGCTGTTCGTGACGGGCGCCTGCCCTGTCGACGCGCGAGGCTTGGCACTGGGATGCCTGGCAAAGCCATATGCGCCGCGCGATCTGTTGGCGGCGATCAATGTCGTGGATGCTCTGCTGCGGGGCAAGATTCTGCCTCGCTTGCCCGATGGCCTGCACCTGTTCGGGGATGCTGTCTGATCCGATCGCCGATATAAGATGGGCGGACGGCTTGCCACACTGACATTTGCCCATATGGTGGCCCGGACTATCATCGTCCGGGGGCGCATCAATTTATGACCGACATGGCGAAGGGCTCGACAAGCTGGCTGGATGCGGTGAAGCCCTATATGCAGAAGGCGCCCTTGGGTGCCTTTTTTCTCGGTATATCGTCGGGCTTTCCCTATGCGATGATCGGCGCCACGCTGACCACCCGGCTGGCGCAGGACGGCATCGACAAGAAGGCGGTGACGGCGTTCACCCTCGCTTTCCTCGTCTATAATCTCAAATGGCTGTGGGCCTGGGTCGTCGACGGGGTTCGGCTGCCGGTCATAGGTCGCCTGGGGCAACGCGTGAGCTGGCTGCTGCTCGCGGGATTGCTCGTGATGGCGGCGGTCATCAACCTGGCATTGGTCGACCCCGCCAGCGGCCTGCTGCAGACGGCCTATGCCGCGATCCTGGTCGGCGTTGCGGGTGCCACCTTCGACATCGTCATCGATGCCTATCGGATCGAGACATTGCGGCCGGAGCAATTGGGGGTGGGGTCAGGCATGTCGCAATATGGCTGGCGCATCGGATCGGTTGCAGCGGGCGCGCTTGCGCTGGTGCTGGCGGCGCGGATCGGCTGGCATGGCGCCTATATGGCCTGCGCCATATTCGCGCTACCCGCCATGCTGACCGGGCTCGCACTCGGCGAACCGGAGCGGCACCGCGAACCGACGGCGCGGCGGGGGCTGGACGAAATATGGCAGTCGATCGCCGGGCCGCTCGTGGAATTCTTCCGGCGGCGCGGCGCCTGGCTGGTGCTGCTGTTCATCCTGCTGCACAAGATCGGGGACACGCTCGCCAATCTGACCTTTCGCCTGCTGTTTGACGATATGGGCTACACCAATGACGAGATCGCCATTTACGATGTTGGCATCGGCTTCTGGGCCTATCTGATCGGGATTTTCGTCGGCGGCGTGCTCTATGCGCGCATGGGGATGAAGCGGTCTGTGCTGGTCAGCCTGCTGCTGATGGGCGTGTCCAATTTCAGCTTCGCGCTGCTGGCGGCGCTGGGCAAGAGCAATTGGGGTATGGCCGGTGCCATTGGCTTCGAAAATTTTGCGAGCGGGATCGGCGGGGTGACTGTGGTCGCCTATTTCTCGGCGCTCTGTGACCTGCGCTTCACGGCCGCGCAATATGCGCTGATTTCGGCGGCGGCGAGCATTGTGGGACGGTTCCTGACCGGGACGACCGCGGGTGGAATGATCGAACGGTTCGGCTATGTCGACTTCTACCTGCTGACCACCGCCCTGGCGGTGCCGGGCATCGTCCTGTTCTGGCTGATGATGCGCGCGGGACTGATCGATGCCAGCGTCGGCACGGCGGCCACGCAGGATGGCTGAACCGATGTGCTCGGCATCTGTTTGAAAACGCGCGAAGCAGCGTATTTCCAGACAGTCTCTAAACCGCCCCATAAAGTCCGAGAGGACGCCCCAGGTCGCGATGCGCCTGCGCCACGGCCTGAAGGCAGGTGAGGGCGCCCAGTGCATGGTCGTTGCCCAGCAGTGCCGCCACATCGTCATAGGCCGATCGGGGATCGCGCAGGGCGCTGCCGATCGCCTGCATCATCAGCGCCTCGTCGCTTGTCATCCGCGAACAGCAGCAGGGCGCGATCAATATCTTGCGGCTGGAGGTCCGGGCCAATTCGAGCATCATCGCGCGCATCAGCACCAGCGGCCGACGATAGCTGCGGCCGAAGGCGCCGAGCATGGCATTGGCGGCATGGGCATCGTTGACGCCGGCCGTCGCGATGCGGCGCATCACGTAGAGGAAAAGCCGGTTGCCATAGCCGCCGGGAAGCGGCCGGAGATTATCGAGAGAGGGGGAGTCTCCATGGACCATGCGTCACTACCTTCTGCCTTGTCGTCAGATGGCAAAGCTACGCTATTGCGAGTCAATCGCAAGTAAAATCAGTCGGGAAATTGCCCGTTCAGTCGCAAAATTTCACCGGCGAGGTAGAGCGAGCCGGAAATCAGCAATTTTGAGGCGTGGTCCGGTCCAGCGGCAATGGCCGCAATGGCGTCTTCCGGCATGGCATGAGCGGTGCAGCCAATGCCCCAGCGATCGGCAATGGCGGCGAATCGTTCCGGTGGATGATGGTCATGGCCAGGTACCGGCAGGGCATGGATATGCGCGATCCGACCGGCAAAAGGACGGAGGTAGGCCTCCAGATCCTTGTTCGACAACATGCCGATCATCAGCTGGAGCTTCTGCTCCTCAAGCCTTTCGCTGGTGAAGAAGGCGCTGATCGCCTCACCCGCACTGGCATTGTGGCCGCCATCCAGCCAGGCTTCGGTGCTTTCGGGCAGGGGGGCGAGCAGCGGACCATGGTCCAGCCTTTGCAGGCGGGCTGGCCAATGCGCCCAGAGCGGCGCTGCCTTCAAGGCGGCCTCGCCTACGGGTATGACATTCTGGTGCCGCAGCATGGCGAAGGCGAGCGCGGCATTGTGGATCTGGTGCGCGCCGGGCAGGCGCGGCAGGGGGGTGTCGAGCCGTCCCTGATCATCGCGATAATGGAGGCGATCCCGATAGGCCGCCGCGTCCCAGCTCTCGCCCATGGCAAACCATTGGGTCCGGTTGCGGGCCGCGGCTTCCAGCATCACGGGGAAGAGCGCGTCGGCATAGCGCTGCGTCACCAGCGGCGCACCGGGTTTGGCGATGCCGGCCTTTTCGGCGGCAATCTCCCTGATCGTGGCGCCAAGGAAGCTCTGATGGTCGAGGCCGAGCTGCGCGATGCCGCAGATCACGGGTCGTTCGATGATATTGGTGGCGTCAAGGCGGCCGCCAAGGCCCACTTCCACGATGCAGGCGTCGGCGGGATGTTCGGAAAAGGCGAGGAAGGCTGCGGCGGTGGTGACCTCAAAGAAGCTGGCGCCGATCCCTTCCGCCACGTCGAGCACGCGGGAGAGATAATGGGCCAGCGCTTCGTCGGAGATCAGCTTGCCGCCAATGCGGATGCGTTCGTTGAAGCGGACCAGATGGGGAGAGGTGAAGACATGGACCTTCCTGCCGTCCGCCTCCAGCGCAGCGCGGAGGAAGGCGCAGGTCGAACCCTTGCCGTTGGTGCCGGCAACATGGAAGACCGGCGGCAGGGCGCGATGCGGGTTGCCGATGCGGTCCAGCAGGCGGGCGATGCGTTCCAGCCCCAATATGTCGGCGCCGGGCGACAGGGTGGCCAGGCGGTCAAGCTGTGCCTGAACAGCCGGATCGTCGGAAACGGCGTGGTCGGCCATCGGCTCTGGTCTCAGGCAGCGTCAGGCAGCGGCGCGGGGGGCGAGGTAGCCGATCACCCGGGCAAGCGTGTCGCGCAGGTCACTGCGGTGGACGACCATGTCCAGCATGCCGTGTTCCAGCAGATATTCAGCGCGCTGGAATCCGTCGGGCAGCTTTTCGCGGATCGTGCTTTCGATGACGCGCTGGCCCGCGAAGCCGATGAGCGCATTGGGTTCCGCTATCTGGATGTCGCCCAGCATGGCATAGCTGGCGGTGACGCCGCCGGTCGTCGGATCGGTCAGCACCACGATATAGGGCAGGCCCGCGGCGTGGAGTTTCCGGATGGCCACGGTCGAGCGCGGCATCTGCATGAGCGAGAGGATGCCCTCCTGCATGCGCGCCCCGCCTGCGGCGGTGAAGATCACATAGGGGCATTTGCGGGCGATGGCCTCGTTGATGCCCTGGATGAAGGCGGCGCCCACGCCCATGCCCATGGAGCCGCCCATATAGGCGAAATTCTGAACCCCCATGACGAGCGGCACATCGTCAATGGCCCCACGGGCGTTGATCAGCGCGTCCTGGTCGCCGGTCGCGGCGCGGGCGGCCTTTATGCGGTCGGGATAGCGTTTGGAATCGCGGAACTTGAGCGGATCTTCCTGCACCTGCGGCGTTGGCAGCAGGATGAAGCCGGCATCGAGTATCTGTTCGAACCGCTCCGCAGGTCCGATGCGGCCATGATGGTCACAGCGCGGGCAGACGGAGAGATTATCCTCCCATTCCTTGATGAAGATCATCTCGGCGCAGGAAGGGCATTTGTGCCACAGCGTTTCGGCGGTGGTTTCCTTCTTCGCCATGAAGGGCAGTGCGTTGCGGACGCGGTTGATCCAGCTCATGCGGCGGTCTCCCGGAAATGAGGGCTGTTGGCGTTCAGCGCGGCGCGAAGGGCGGCGATGAAATCCTTGACGAAGGGCGCGGCGGCATCACCATGCGAACCGATGATGTCGACGATGGCGGAACCCACCACCACGCCATCGGCAACCCGTCCGATCGCGGCGGCCTGTTCAGCGGAGCGGACGCCGAAGCCCACGGCGATGGGCAGGTCGGTGGCGGCCTTCAGCCTGGCCACCGCCTGTTCGACAGCGGTCTGGGCGGCCTGCTGCTTGCCGGTGATCCCGGCGACGGCGACATGGTATAGGAAACCGCTGGCGCCGTTCAGCACGGTGGGCAGCCTTGCGGCGTCAGTCGTTGGCGTTGCAAGGCGGATCAGGTGAATGCCCTGGGCGCGCAGGGCGGGGCCGATTTCGGCATCTTCCTCCGGCGGGACATCGACGCAGATGACGCCGTCGACGCCCGCGGCTTTGCACTGGTCCGCAAACCAGGCCGCGCCGCGCACCAGCATCGGATTTGCATAGCCCATCAGGACCAGCGGCGTGTCGGGATGTCGATCGCGGAAGGCAGTAGCGAGGGCGAAGATGTCCTTCGTCTTCGTGCCGGAGCCCAGGCTGCGCAGATTGGCGAGCTCGATCGCCGGCCCGTCAGCCATCGGATCCGTGAACGGCATGCCGAGTTCGATGATGTCCGCGCCCCCTTCCACCAGGGCGTCGAGGATGGCGGGCGTGTCAGCCACGGTCGGATCGCCCGCGGTCACGAAGGTGACGAGCGCGGCGCGGCCCTGCGACTTGCATGCGGCGAAGCGGGCGGAGAGACGATCGGCGCTCATATCTCGACCCCCAGGGCGCTCGCCACCGTGAAGATGTCCTTGTCGCCTCGCCCCGAAAGATTGACGATGATGATCTGCTCCGCGTCGAGAGTGGGCGCGACCTTTTCCACGCTGGCGATGGCGTGCGCGGATTCCAGCGCCGGAATGATGCCCTCCAGCGCGGAGAGTTTCTGGAAGCTGGCCAGTGCCTCGTCGTCGGTGATCGGCATATATTGCACGCGGCCGATTTCGTGCAGCCAGCTATGTTCAGGTCCGATGCCGGGATAGTCGAGACCGGCGGACACGCTGTGCGCTTCGGTGATCTGCCCGTCCTCGTCCTGGAGCAGATAGGTGCGGTTGCCGTGCAATATGCCGGACTTGCCGCCCGCCAGACTTGCCGCATGCTTCCCATGCAGGCCTTCGCCCGCCGCTTCGACGCCGATCATCTTGACCTCCGCATCGTCGAGGAAGGGGTGAAAAAGGCCGATGGCGTTGGAGCCGCCGCCGACCGGCGCGATCAGCAGATCAGGCAGGCGGCCTTCCAGTTCCAATATCTGTTCGCGTGCTTCCCGGCCGATGATCGACTGGAAATCGCGCACCAGTTCAGGGTAGGGATGCGGCCCGGCCGCCGTGCCGATGATATAGAAGGTGTCGTGGACGTTCGACACCCAGTGACGCAGGGCATCGTTCATCGAATCCTTCAGCGTCTGCGATCCGGAAATGACGGGGATCACTTCCGCGCCCAGCAGTTTCATGCGGAAGACGTTGGGCTTCTGCCGCTCCACGTCCTTTGCGCCCATGAAGATCTTGCATTCCATCCCGAACAGCGCGGCGACGGTGGCGGTGGCGACGCCGTGCTGGCCCGCGCCGGTTTCGGCAATGACCTTCTTCTTGCCCATGCGACGGGCGAGAAGCGCCTGCCCGATGCAATTGTTGATCTTGTGCGCGCCGGTATGGTTGAGTTCCTCGCGCTTCAGGTAGATTTTTGCGCCCTTGCCGGGGCCGGCATCGGCGCGCAGCGCTTCGGTCAGGCGCCCCGCATAGTAAAGCGGGTTCGGGCGGCCGACATAGCTGCGCAGCAATTCGGTGAATTCGGCATCGAAGGCCGGATCCTGCTTCGCTTCCTTGTAAACCTTCTCCAGCTCCAGAATGAGCGGCATTAGGGTTTCGGCCACATAACGGCCGCCAAAGGTGCCGAAATGGCCGGAGGCATCGGGCTGTGAACGCAGGCTGTTGGGCAGGGTGATATTATCGGTCATCATTTCCATCTCTTCGGGCATGGGTTGGATCACTTGGGCCAAGTGATCAACGCCATCGAAGGCTGATGCGTTCTGAATTTATGCTCTGCGTCAACATGCCGATGCCGCATTGCAGAAGGCCATGATCTTGTCCACACTCTTGATGCCCGGCGCGCTTTCGACCCCGGAGGAAATGTCGACCAGCGGGGCGCCGGTGATGCGGATGGCCTCGGCCACATTGTCGATGCCAAGTCCGCCCGAAAGCCCCCAGGGCAGGGAGGGGGAGGCGCCACGCAGCAATGTCCAGTCAAAGCGCAGGCCCATGCCGCCGGGCAGCGCAGCACCATCGGGCGTCTTGGCGTCGAACAGGAGGAAATCGACAGCGTCGGCGTAAATCCCCGCGGCGGCGATATCCGCGCCGGTCTTGACCGAAATGGCTTTCCAGACGGGAATGCCGAAGCGTGTGCGAATGGCGGCGGCGCGTTCGGGCGTCTCCTTGCCATGGAGCTGGAAGGCGGTGAGGGTGCCGGTGGCGCTCAGATCAGAGAGTGTTTCGTCGGTTGGATCGACCAGCACGGCGACGCGCCCGATATGGGACGGGACGGGCGCGGCCAGCGATCGCAACTGGTCCGCTTCGACATGCCGGGGGCTTTTCGGAAAATGGACGAAGCCAAGATGGGTGGCGCCCGCCCGCATGGCCGCGCCGATCGTGTCGGGCGTCGAAAGGCCGCAAATCTTGATGGCGAGTCGGGACATGAAGGCGCTTTAGCCGGTGCGGCAGGGTGTGAGAACCGCTTTCATCCCGCCACCCTTTCTCCTGGCATCGCGGGCGTGGTGGAGCGGGATCAGCCGCGGGCGGCGCGACGGATCAGATGAGACGGCTATGACTATTGGACGAGGGATAGGCGCGTCGTTCGAATGGAACGGGCAAAATAACTGGAATCGGATCCCAGTCAGCCAGAAAGCACCAGATTCCGGCCCTGATCCTTTGCGCGATAGAGTGCCGCGTCGGCCCGGGCAAGCACGGCCACATTATCCGCTTCATCCCTGCCAATCATGGCGACACCCGCAGAGAAGGTTATGGCGCCCATCGGCTCGTCGGTCTCGCGCAAATTGAAAGGACGTTGCCCCAGGTCTCGACGCGCCTTGTCAACGAGCGCTACGCCGTCCTCCAGGTCCAGATCGGGCAGGATGACCAGAAACTCCTCTCCGCCCCATCGACCGACCATATGTGGTGCGCAGCCCTCCGAAAGTGAGGCGGCGACCGTCTTGATGACGCGATCTCCAACAGCATGGCCATAACGATCGTTCACCGACTTGAACCGGTCGATGTCGCAGATCGCGACGAGATAGGGCCCTTCGGATGCGATCAAACGCTCCAATTCCATGTCGAGCGCTCTTCGGTTGTGAAGACCGGTCAACGCGTCTTTCGTCGCGTCGTGGCGAGCGACATCCAGCTCGCGCCGGAGCGCCTCGACTTCGCGAGCCGCTGCCGCAAGCTCGTTCTCGGCCCTCAAGGATCGCTCGATCATGCTCGCGACGATCGGCGCAAGATCCGATGTCTCCCCATCCAGCCTGTCGTAGCCCGCGCTCAGTTCCCGGTTGAATTCCCCCGTCGCGGCGGCCGCGCTTTGCGCGATCTCGCCCAAGCGTATGGCATGATGCCGTGCCAGGTCCTGGCCCTTGTCGGCCTCGATGGCATTAGCCACCCCGACATGGCCCACGAACTGAATGAAAAGGTCATCCGCCTGCTGCTGACTCATGCGAACGCCGCCATCGATAATGGCGTTCATGGCTCGCACCAAGGCTGAATCCGTATCGGTCTTTAGCGCATAGCCCAATGCGTAATTTCTTGGTGTCGCTACGAGCCACTGTTGTTGAAGGAACGTCAACACATCCTTCGCGACGGCATATGTCTGCTTTTGCACCATTGTACTCCCCCAAGTACGTCATGATGGCGGCCCCTCTAAACTACCGGACAGGTGGCGGCAATGACCGTCGACGGCATTAATTGCATGCCTGCTTCCCGATGACGCGCCGTGATCCGTCGAGGGAGCGCCCATTCAGTTTCGTCATTCCCGCCCTTGTTAGGCGGGAATGATGCAGGATGAAGGATTGCGCCTTTCTGCGTTGCGCGGAGGCAGGGATCAGAAGCCGGCTGGAAACTGGTGCCTGCCCTGTTCGTCCAGGCGTAGGATCACCTTACCCGCCACGGCGTTCAGGGGAAGGTCGCCATAGAGGTGCGGGAAGAGGGCGCCGCCGCGTGATTCCTCCCATTTGAGGGTGTCGCCGAAGGGAGCGAGATCGACCATGACCATCACCAGATGGTCCTGCCCGGCGAAATGTTTGGCGGCGGTTTCGGCGGCCTGCTGGCGGGTGGACATGTGGATATAGCCGTCCGCAAGGTCGACGGGCGCGCCCTTGAACGTGCCGTCGGCCTTGAGCTGGTCATACTGATCCTTCGTCAGGATCTTGTATGCGAAGAGGTCGGTCATTCCTCGGTCAGGTCCGGGTCGGTTTCGGGGCTGACCTGCGGGTCGACCTCGAGGCCGGCCGGGGTGCTGACCTCCGCCTCCTCATCGCTTTCCTCGATCTTCGCCGCGCTGACGACATGTTCGTTGTCGGACACGTTGAAAAGGCGAACGCCCGCCGAGCTGCGGCCGATGACGCGCAGGCTTTCCAGTCCCATGCGGATCAGCTTCGCCTGATCGGTGACAAGCATCAGGTGATCGCCGTGGCGCGCGGGGAAGCTGGCGACGACGGGACCGTTGCGACCGATATTGTCGATATTGGTGATGCCCTGCCCACCGCGTCCGGTTCGACGATAGTCATAGGCGGAGGACAGCTTGCCATAGCCGTTGGCGCAGACCGTAAGGATGAACTGTTCCTTCGCGGCGAGTTCAGAGAAGCGTTCCGCATCCATCTGGGGTTCGCCATCCTTCTCCGGCTTCCAGGGGGCGAAGCGGAGATAATCGTCGCGCTCTTCCTGATCCTTGATGCCGGCGCGATGCAGAATGGAAAGCGAGATCACCTCGTCATCCTTCCTGAGCGTCATGCCGCGCACGCCTGTGGAGGTGCGGCTCTGGAATTCGCGCACGTCGGTCGCCTGGAAACGGATGGCCTTGCCCTGGCGGGTGGCGAGGAGGACGTCATCCTCTTCGGTCAGCAGGGCGACGCCGATCAGGCGGTCGTCGCTGTCATCGTCGAAGCGCATGGCGAGCTTGCCGTTGCTGGGCACGTTGGCGAAGGCGTCCATGCTGTTGCGGCGGACCGTGCCGTTCGCGGTGGCGAACATGACGTGCAGATCCTTCCAGCTTTCCTCATCCTCGGGCAGCGGCAGGACGGTCTGGATCGTCTCGCCGGGGCTGAGCGGCAGCAGGTTCACCATTGGACGGCCACGCGTGGCCGGGCCGCCTTCGGGCAAGCGCCAGACCTTGAGGCGATAGACCTTGCCGGCGGTGGAAAAGAAGAGGACCGGCGTGTGCGTGGAGGTCACGAACAGTTCGGTGATCGCGTCCTCATCCTTGGTCGCCATGCCGGAGCGGCCCTTGCCACCACGCGCCTGCGCGCGGAAGCTTTCGAGCGGGGTCCGCTTGATATAGCCCTGCACGGTGACGGTGACGACCATCTCCTCGCGCTCGATCAGGTCTTCATCCTCGATGCCGTCGGCGGCGGCGGTGATTTCCGACAGGCGCGGGGTGGCGAAGTCGCGTTCGATCGCCTCGAACTCCTCGCGCATGACGGCGTAGAGCTTCACCCGGTCACCCAATATAGCGAGATATTCCGCGATGGCGGCGGCGAGTTCGGCCAATTCATTGCCGATCTCGTCGCGTCCGAGCGCAGTCAGGCGATGCAGGCGCAGGTCGAGGATGGCGCGGACCTGGACGTCGCTGAGGCGGTAGGTGTCGCCCGATGCTTCGGTCTCGATCGCCTCGACCAGCTTGAGATAAGGCGCGATCTCCGCCACCGGCCATTCGCGGGCGAGCAGGGTCTCGCGGGCTTCCGCAGGGCTGGCCGAACCGCGGATGATGCGGACCACTTCATCGAGGTTCGTCACCGCGATGACCAGGCCCAGCAAGATATGGGCGCGGTCGCGGGCCTTGTTGAGTTCGTACTTGGTGCGGCGGGTGATGACTTCTTCGCGGAAGCGGATGAAGGCTTCTATGATGTCGCGAATGTTGAGCAGTTCCGGGCGGCCGCCGCGAATGGCGAGCATATTGGCCGGGAAGCTCGACTGGGCGGGGGTGTTGCGCCAGAGCTGGTTGAGCACGACTTCGGGCGTGGCGTCGCGCTTCAGGTCCATGACGATGCGGACGCCTTCGCGGTTCGATTCGTCGCGAATGTCGCTGATGCCTTCGATCCGCTTGTCCTTGGCGGCTTCGGCGATTTTTTCCACAAGGCCGTTCTTGCCGACCTGATAGGGGATTGCGGTCAGGACGATCGACTGGCGATCGCCGCGTCCTTCCTCGATCTTGTAGCGCGAGCGCATCATGATCGAGCCGCGTCCGGTGTGATAGGCGCTGCGGGCGCCCGATTGGCCCAGGATCAGCGGGGCAGTCGGGAAATCAGGGCCGGGGACGATCTGGATCAGTTCGTCGATAGTGATGCCGGGATTGTCGATATAGGCCAAACAGGCGCGGATCACCTCGCCCAGATTGTGCGGCGGAATGTTGGTCGCCATGCCGACTGCGATGCCGCCCGCGCCGTTGACCAGCAAATTAGGGAAGCGCGCCGGCAGGACCTGCGGTTCGCTTTCCGAGGCGTCATAATTGGGCTGGAAATCGACGGTGTCCTTGTCGAGATCGTCGAGCAGGGCGTTCGTCACCTTGGCCAGGCGCGCTTCGGTATAACGCATGGCCGCTGGTGGATCGGGGTCCATGGAACCGAAGTTCCCCTGGCCGTCGATCAGCGGCACGCGCATCGACCAGTCCTGCGTCATGCGCGCCAGGGCGTCATAGATCGCGCTATCGCCGTGGGGGTGATATTTACCGATCACGTCACCGACGATGCGCGCCGACTTGCGATAGGGCTTGTTGTAGGTGAAGCCCGATTCATGGGCCGAGAAGAGAATGCGGCGATGCACCGGCTTCAGACCGTCGCGCACGTCCGGCAGGGCGCGGGCGACGATCACCGACATGGCATAGTCGAGATAGCTTGCCTTCATCTCCTCCACGATGGAGATGGGGCTGATATCCGAGGGGTCGGCGAGGGCAGTCTCGTCGGTCAAAGCGATTCTCTTTTTGGATGGATGAATTGTGCTGCCGCATCACTAGCGGAGCGAAACAAATCTGTCACCCCTCGCGCGCGCACGCGCAATGGCATGAGATGCGTGCAGGGTGCGCCAGATCGTTTCCGGGGGGCTGACAGGCGGTTAACTGGTGCATATAGGTCGTTCAATGGTTATTCACGCGCCGACCCCTAATCGGCGTCAAACGAAAGCCGCCTGTCCCCCGGGCGCAGAGGAGAAGATGAACATGCGTTTTGTTACCCCCGTGGCGCTCGCGCTGACTCTTGCGCTGGCTGGCGGCGCCGTTTCGGCCCCGGCATTCGCGGCCAAGAAGGACGAGAAGAAGGGCGGCGCGCCCAAGCTGAACGTCTCGCCCGACGTGATCAAGGCCTTGCAGGCAGCGCAGCAGGCGGCCGGGAAGCAGGACTTCGCCGCCGCCAAGGCAGCGCTGGCCGACGCCGACAGCAAGGCGAAGTCGAACGACGACAAATATCAGATCGGCGCCGTCAAGCTGAACACCTCCATCGCCAGCAAGGATGCCGCGATGCAGGGCGAGGCGCTGACGCAGATGCTGGACAGCGGCCTTACGCCGCCGGAACAGGTGGGCCAGTTCAATGCGATTGCCGCCGATCAGGCGTTGCAGATGAAGAATTACGACCTTGCCATCACCCATGCGCGGGCCGCCTTGCAGGCCGGCTACAAGCCAGACGTGGTGAACGTCGCGTTGGCGCAGGCCTATTTCGGCAAGGCAGGCACCGCCAATTCCTCGGTCGAGCCGCAGCGCGGCCTCAACCAGCAGGGCCTCGCCGCGCTGAAGGCGGCAGCGGACGCCACCAAGGCCGCCGGTGGCCAGGTGCCGGCGCAATGGTATCAGATCGGGGTCAGCCGCGCTGCGAACGCGAAGCTGCCGGAAGTCACCGAATGGGCGAAGTCGGCCTATCAGGCGGCACCCAGCGGTGAGAATCTGCGCACGCTGATCCGCCTGTTCCAGCAGGCCAATCCCAACATTTCCAACCGCGAGAATCTGGACGTGATGCGTCTGATGGCGACGTCCGGCGGTCTGGTGGTCTCTCAGGACTATCTGGAATATGCGGAAATGGCGTCCAAGACCGGCATTTACGGCGAAGTGAAGACCGCCATCGATGCCGGCCGGAGCAAGGGTGTGCTGAGCGCCAGCCAGGGCGGCGACCTGTATCAGCCGGCCGTCGCCAAGATCGCGGGCGACAAGGGATCGCTGGGCAGTGCGGAAGCCGATGCGCGCAAGGCAGCGAACGGCAAGATCGCGGCAGCCACGGCCGACGCCTATCTGGGCTATGGCGACTATGCCAAGGCGGTGGCGATGTTCGAACTCGCCAAGCAGAAGGGCGGCGTCGACGCGGACGAGATCAACACGCGCATGGGCATTGCCAAGGCGCTGAGCGGCGACAATGCGTCGGCCAAGGCCGCTTTCCAGTCGGTGCAGGCCGGTTCGCGCAAGCAGATCGCCGATCTGTGGCTGGCCTATCTGGGTACCAAGGCCTGATCCTCGCCTGACAGAGGCGCACTGCCCGGCGGGTGGTGCGCCTTTTCGCCTTCGAACATCATGATCGTCTGGCCGAAGCCAGGCAACAAGGGGGATGGCTGCCATGGCCGTGACGAGACTTTCGATTCTGACCTGTGGGATGTTCACGGGAGCCGCCTTGCTGACGGCCACGCCTGTCATCGCGAAAAAGCCCAATGTCGGCCCGGCAATCGAGATGTCGGACAGTTTCCGCGCCGCCACCCAGGCAGCGGACAGTGCGATCAAGGCCGGTGATGTCTCCACTGCCCAGGCCCAGATTTCGGGCCTGATGCCGGTCAGCGACTTCGAAGCCTATGTCGCGGCCGGCCTGCGCTTCGAGCTTGCGGTGCTGAAGGTCGACCGGCAGGCGCAGCGCGTGGCGCTGAACGATATGTTCAAGACGTCCTCGGTGCCCAAGGGCGACATGCCGCGCCTGCGCTATGTTGCGGGCTACCTGTCCTATATCGTCGGCAATTATGACGATGCGACGGCGCAGCTCGATTACGCCAAGACGCTGGGTTACGATCCCATCGACGCCACCATGCTGCGCGCCGACATCGCCATCCGGCGCAACAGGACGAAGGATGCGCGCGGCTTTGTGCAGCAGGCCCTGGCGCGGCAGCGGGCGGCGGGGCAGCCGATCCCGGCGGCCTGGTATGACAGAGCGATCTCCATGGCCTATCAGGCCGGGGACTGGGCTGAGGTGGGCGCGCTGTATCGGGAGCGCCTGACCCACTATGATTCGGCGGGCGAGTGGCGGTCGGCCCTGGCCAATTACCTGACGGCGCCCGGCATGGATTCGCAGGTGCAACTCGACCTTTACCGTCTTCAGGCCGCCAATGGCGCCATGGCCAGCGAGCGCGATTACCAGGCCTATGCCCAACTGGCCGAAAAGACCGGCTATAGCGCGGAGACCAAGGCGATCATCGAGGCCGGTCGCTCGGCCGGCAAGCTGACTCCGACACAGGCGGTGACCGCGCAATTGCTGAAGGGCGCGACGCCCAAGGCGGCCAAGGAAATAGCCGGTCTGCCCGCTGCTGCGAAGAAGGCGGCAGCGGCGAAGGACGGGTCGGCGGCCATGGCGGTCGGCGACACCTATTTTTCGCTCGCGCAGTTTCCGCAGGCGGTGGAGCAATATCGGCTCGCCCTGAGCAAGGGGGGCGTTGATGCCGCAAAGGCGAATGCGCGGCTTGGCGTGGCGCTGGCAAGGTCGGGCGATCTGGCGGGCGCAAAGGCGGCGCTTGGTCAGGCGACGACGGGCAATTGGGCGAATGTCGCCGGCTTCTGGTCAGTCTGGGTCGATCAGCAGAGCAGGAAGACGGCAGCGAAGCCGGTCGTCGTTCCGTCGGCGGGCTGAGGGAAAAATCGCGGCGAGGTCGGGGCTGGGGCCGGGAGCGCGCTGCGTCGGATGACGCAGGTCACGCGCTCTCGCTTCTGTAGCATCATCATGGGCGAAAGCCGGGTTCCCGCTTTCTCCCCCCAGCCAGTCAAACCGGAAGCGGTACGCCGGGCAGGTTCTTGGAGGTGCGGATGGTGAGCGACGTCTTCACGCTCACGACATTGGGCGCCGGCGTCAGTTTCGACGTCAGGAACTGCTGGAAACTTTGCAGATCCTTGGCCACCACCTTCAGGATGAAGTCGATTTCACCGTTGAGCATATAGCATTCGCGGACCTCGGGCAGGGTCGCGACATGATCCTCGAATGCCTTCAGGTCCGCTTCGGCCTGGCTCTTGAGGCTGACCATTGCGAAGACGGTGATGGTGTAGCCCAGCATCGACGGGTTCACCACGGCATGGTAGGAACTGATGGCGCCACTTTCCTCCAACGCCCGCACGCGACGGAGGCATGGGGGGGCCGTCAGGCCCACCTTGCGAGCCAGCTCCACATTGGTCATCCTGCCGTCGTCCTGCAGTTCGCCAAGGATCTGGAGATCGATGTCGTCAATATTGGGGCCGGCCATTATTCCGCTTATTTCCTTGCCTGTTAATATCGCGTTACCATAATAATATTTCAGGACAATGCAATTGTCCCACTATGCAACGTTCGCATAAGAACCCTTCCGCGGCCCTTCCCCTTTGCAGCGGGAAGCATTATTCCTGTGTAACGATACCCTCGGCGGAAGGTTTTTTCAGCGCTGCGCCGGGGCCGGAATTGGGGAATTTGGGTGCGCTTCAACGATCTCATGCAGACGGTTCTCGCCGCGGAAGGGCGTAGCGGCCTGGGGGCCGTGACGCTGTGGCGGCAATGCGTGGATCTGCTGGCGCAAAATGACCGGCATGACCGTTCGATCATGTCCGACACGGAGCGGGCGGCACTGCTGGAGCGGTTGACCGGACTGCTGCCGAAATTGTCGGAAACGCAGCGCATTGCGACCGTCGTGGAATTGGGCGGGCGGTTGCGGTCACCCGCCTTGGTGGAATTCTTCGCCAATGATCGCCCGGCGATTGCGGCAGCCGCCATGTCCCGCGCGCGCCTCCCCGATGCAGCCTGGGTGGAGATGTTGCCGCGCCTGACGCCTACGGCACGCGGCGTGCTGCGGTCGCGGCGCGACCTTGGATCGGCGACGGTGCAGGGACTTGAGGCTTTCGGCGCGACCGATCTGGTGCTGACCAGCCATGTCGCGGCGGAGCAGGACGACATGCTGCTGACCGAGGCGATGATCGTCCCTGCCGATCCGATAGAGGAGCAGCCACAGGCCGAGCCGGTCGAGGAGGCGGCGGAGGACCGCAGCCAGATCCGTAATCTGGTCGACCGCATCGCGCGCTTCACCAATGCACGGCGCACAGGTGATCTGGACGAAGCGCCGCAACGGGCCGCCATGACCGGGCCGCGCACCTTCGCCTTCGAAACGGATGCATCCGGGTCGATCGTATGGGTCGATCAGGGCCCGCGGGCGGCGCTGATCGGCCTTGCGCTCAATGAAACGGCGCTGGAAGGGGGCAGCGGGCCGGATGGCCATGTCGCGGGCGCCTTCATGCGGCGCAGCGGTTTTCAGAACGGCCGCTATACGATCGTGGGCGGCACGATGGCCGGTGAATGGCGGCTGTCGGCCGCACCCTTTTTCGATCCGCGATCAGGGCGTTTCCAGGGCTATCGTGGACAGGCGAGGCGCCCCTATCTTCACGAAGTGGCCGCCGAACCGCGTGCAGAGTCTGTGTCGATCGCCGGGCTGTCCGCCGATTCGATCCGGCAACTGGTGCACGAACTGAGGACGCCGCTGAATGCCATATTGGGCTTTGCCGAGATCATCGAGCAGGAACTGTTCGGTCCGGCGGGTCCTGAATATCAGGATATGGCGGGTAAGATCGCTGTGGATGCGCGGCATCTGCTGACCGCCTTCGATGATCTGGACCTTGCGGCCCGCGTGTCGCGTGGCGAGGACGGCAATGGAGCGCCGCGCGCCGTTGATCCCGCGCTTCTGGTGACGCAGGTCTCGACGCGCTTTCGCGAACAGGGCGACGGTGCCCGGATTGACATCGCGATGGCGCGGGGGCTGCCGATGGTGCAGATCGACCCGGTGCAGGGCGAGCGCATGATCCAGCATCTGATGCGCACGCTGATTTCCGTGGCGCCAGCCGGGGAAGCGCTGACCGGCACATGCTGGCATCAGCCAGGCGGCGCGGAAGGGCGCGTGGTACTGGCCATCGACAGGCCCTCGACGCTGGAGGGTATGGAGGAGGAGCGGTTGCTCGACCCCGGCTATATGCCGGACGGCAATTGGGCAGACGGGCCGTTGCTGGGCCTTGGTTTTTCGCTGCGCCTGATCCGCAGTCTGGCGACGGGATGCGGCGGCGCTCTGGACATCGAACCGGGCCGCTTCCTGCTCGCCGTGCCGGCCATGGCGGAAACAGAGGATGCCGTCGGCAGCGCCTGACGCGCGCCTGAGGGAAACCCTATCGCAACCAAATCCGGGTAGCGGTGGTGGCATGACCTCGCTTTCCCATGACGGCAATCTGCTCCACGCGCCTGCGCCGGAAGACAGGATCACGCTCGATCCGGCTTTCGGCACGCGCTTCATGCTGTTCGTCGACACGGAGGAGGAGTTTGACTGGAACGCGCCCTTCCGCCGGACGGGGCATGGCGTGACGGCGTTGGAAGGGATGGAGCGCGGGCAGGCCTATTTTGCGGCGGCCGGGATCAAGCCGATTTACGTGACCGACTATCCGGTGGTCGACAGCGATGCGGCGGCGGCAATGATGGGACGCTGGCTGGCCGATGGCGCGGCCGATGTGGGGGCGCATCTTCATCCCTGGGTCAATCCGCCGCACATCGAGGAGGTGACGGCGGCCAACAGCTATGTCGGCTTTCTGCCCGAGGCGGTGGAAAGGGCGAAGCTGGAAGCCTTGTGCCTGCGGCTCGCGGAGCGTTTCGGCGCGAGGCCGATCGTCTATCGAGCCGGCCGTTATGGCGTGGGCCGCCATAGCGCCCGCCTGCTGGAGGAGGCCGGGTTCCGGATCGACAGTTCGGTCCGCAGCCGGTTCGACTATAGCGGCCAATATGGGCCCGATTTCCAGGGGCTGCCGCAATATCCCTATTGGGCCGGGCCGGGCCGGAGCCTGGTCGAATTGCCGCTGTCCACCGCCTTTGCCGGCTTGCTGAGGCGCGGTGGCGAACGGCTGTACCGACTGGCGCAAGGAGCCGGTCCGCTGTCCGGCGCCCTGGCGCGAACGGGAATGTTGAGCCGCATTCCGCTGACGCCTGAAGGCATCAGCGCGCAGGAGGCGATCGCCGCGATCGATGCCCTGATTGAAGAAGGTTCGCCAGTGCTGAATTTCAGTTTTCATTCCCCGACGCTGGAACCGGGGCACACGCCCTATGTCCGGAACGAGGGGGACAGGACGGCCTTTTATCGCTGGTGGGACGCGGTGCTGGATCACCTGGACCGTCGGAATGTTCGCCCCGCGACGCTGGATGTGTTTCTGAAGGCTGTTCCGGAGCGAGGACAGGCTTGCCAAGTCGCCTGATGCTGCCTATCCGGGCAACAAGGTGGGGCCTGTAGCTCAATGGTTAGAGCTGGCCGCTCATAACGGCTAGGTTGCGGGTTCGAGTCCTGCCGGGCCCACCAACGACCATGGTCTTGCCTTGGCGAAGGCCTTGCGCGTCGATGTTACTATCATCACCGTTACGGAACGCTTCCAGGTTTATTCCGGTGCCGTGGGGTATGACCTGGCCTGGAGCGGGGGCCGTGTTGGATGAATATGCTCAAGGGCAGAAGAAGGCGGCAGATTGCATCCTTTCTGCCGGGCGGCATGAGCCGCCCGGTGCATATGCTCCGTGCTGCCCGCGAAAAACGGCATGGCCCTGTGATTGCCGATGCGAACGACGAATGCTTTCGGCGGAGCGTACAGGTGGTTCCAATCAATCCGGGCGGCAACGGCTCATGGACCGCGTGAAGCGTAGCGTCTTCAGTGATATAAATTCACCGTGATGCAGCCGGACTTCTCGCCTAGCTGCCCCGAATCGAAGGGGCAGGGGCGTTTCCAGGGATGGGACATGGGGCGCGGTTACTGTGACGGCGTCCAGGCACCAACCAGTTCGGCAATGTGGGAGGTTGGGTGCCCGGCCAGATTCTTGTCGATTTCGGCTACGAGCTTGTCCTGTGTCGCACGGTCATAATGGTGGCGCAGGGTGGACAGGGTGGAGGGAGGCGCTACGACAATGATGTCCCCATCTTCCTTGACAGCCAATTCGGCGAGAGCGCCGGCGGCTTCCACCGCGAACCGATCTTCCTTCTGCTGGTGTAAATCCGCTTCCTCATAGGTACTGCGCTCCGGGCCCGCACTCGAATAACTAACACCTGGCGCATCGGTGCGCTGCTCGCGATTGGCTGGATTATCGATCGTGCGATGCACCAGAACCTTCAGTTCTGGGCAGACGGCGCTCCCTTCGTTCTTCAGCAACAGCATCTTCGCGCCGTCGACGATCAACAGGATTGTGCCGGAAGCTATTTTCATGGCTTTGCCTTTCCTGGCGTGGATTGCCGGTGGCTGGCCGCATATCCGATCGTGAATCGGCGGCCGACGCCACACCTTTCGCACAGCATCGCGCAAATGACCTGGACCGCGATATTGGGGCTTTTCCGTATGGCTTCCAGGCACGCCGCGGCCATGATGACGTGAAGCGGAGCGACTCCCTGCAACAGGACATTGAAAGCAGCGAATATGATGGTAGCGCAAGAAAGTGCAGGGCTGCTTCCGTATCGATGGCACGGTGGGGCCCTCCAGGTTTTTCTCGTTCATCCAGGAGGGCCTTACTGGCAGCGAAAGGATGAGGGGGCATGGCAGATCGCCAAGGGCGGCGCCTTGCCGGGGGAGGCCCTTCACAACGCCGCACTGCGGGAGTTCGAGGAGGAAGTCGGTGCGCGGCCTGCCGGCAATCCGTGGCCACTCGCACGCCTGCGTCAGGCTGGCGGGAAATGGGTGGAGGCTTACGCCGTCGAGGGTGACCTTGATCCCGCCGATCTTGCCAGCAATGCGTTCGAAGTCGAATGGCCGCCCCGAAGTGGCATCATAGGTTCCTTTCCCGAGATCGATCACGCCGCTTGGTTTTCGCTAGCCGAGGCGCGCGTCAAAATACTCAGGAGCCAGGCACCGTTTCTGACGGCTCTCGAACAAGCCCTCTCCCGAAGCGAGGATGCTGGCTCCTCGCGGACTATCCGAGAGGGATCGAAGTAGGATGAGTTTGACGACGCAATTGGCGATCGCGACTGCCATGGTGGCGACGACCGTGCTGATTCATTTGGTGGGACTGGCGGGATTGCTGGCGATCCTGCGGCGCCACCGCCACGCATCGCAGTTGCTCATCGCTTCTTTTGTGAATGGAATAGCGATCCTGCTCGCTGCATTTGGGCTTTTCGCGTTACATGCCGTGGAAATCTGGCTCTGGGCGGCTCTTTACCTGCTATTGGATGCATTTCCCAATCTGGAGCATTCGCTGTATTTTTCCACCTCGACCTATGTGACCATCGGCTATGGCGATGTTGTTTTGCCGGTCGGTAGCCGAATTCTGAGCGTGATAGAGGGTGCGAACGGCATTATTCTGATCGGCTGGTCCACCGCTTTCTTCTTTTCCATTGTGGATCGGCTGAAGCTTCTTGAACGGTATCTGGAGAAGGGCTGAGGGGAGGCATTGAAGGCCGCGGGTTGACGCAACTGTGTGGCGACGGCGTTCCATGCATGGCCGTTCCTTCCTGTAATAGGCGTGGCGTGGACGGTCAGCCGATGACAATCCAGACTGCAAGGCTCGCTGCCGCCGCTGCAAGAGCGGCGAATAGTGGTATCGCGGCCCTCATGCCGCCTTGCCCCCAACCGATGACCACCGTCATGACGCCTTTCGCCAGAGTGTTGGCTAGAACCGCGCCTCCGAGTATGAATCCGGCGGTTTGATCGTCGATTGCATGCGGGGGGAGCCCGGCCATGGTCATCACGGCTGCATCGACGTCCGACACGCCGGTAAGGGTGAGAACGAATGCCATGCCCTTTTGGCCGAAATGTTCCAAGGCCCAACGCGCGGCAAGCGACAATCCCGCGACAAGGGCGGCCAGCATGAGCGCGGGGGTGAAGCCCAGGGGATTGGCGACGGCTACGCCGTTGCCACCCTTGCCCTGGGCACGCCAGGCAGTCAGGGCGAAGGCGACGGCTACAAGCGTCGCCGGCGCCATGGTCAGTACCAGAGACGGTAAGGCGCGGGGAACGAGAACGAGTGCCACCAACTGCACCCTGACGAACATCACGATGGATGCCACCGCAATTCCGGCCGTCAATAATCCTCGGCCATCGGGTTCGTCGCGCAGCCGCCTGGCATAGTCTGCGGTGACGGCGGTGGAGGACACAATGGCCCCGGTGAGCGCCACCAGCAACACGCCGCGGTCGCGGCCAAAGCGCCTCGAGATGGCATAGCCGGCGAAGGACAGCCCCATTACGAAGACGACGACCATCCAGATTTTCCTGGGGTTCCAGGCGTCGTAAGGACCGTAAGAGGCATCCGGCAGCAACGGCAGAATGATGAGGGATACCAGCAGGAAGCGGGACACGCCCTCGATCTCGCTCTCATCCATTCCCCGGAGCAGAGTGTGCATCGATTGCCGTGCGCTCAGCATCGCAAAGATCGCCGCACCTATGGCCAAGCCCAGGGCGGGCGAGAGGCGCGTCGCGCAAAAGCCCGCTCCAAAGGTCAGCAGGCCCGCCAGCGTAGTCGTGGCAGACAAATGATCCTGATCGGCGCTTCGGTTGTAGCCGACCGTCAGCACAGCCGAGACTCCCAGGGCAAGGGCAGCGGCGACCAAGTCGGGGGAAAGGCCACCGAGCCCACCAAGCAAACCGATCAGCCCGAAGGTACGAAAGCCCGCGACCCTGCGCCCCTTGCCGAAATCTCGCTGCGTCCAGCCGCGCTCCATCCCTACAAGCAGGCCGACTGCAATCGATGCGATCAGGGAGAGATAGGGGTGAGCGATATTGAACATGAGTTTGGCTAGCCTAAGCGCTGTGCCAAGAGCGTGCCTGCAACATCAAATCTCTCCGAACAGAGCCCGTTGCGATGTCTCGATTTCCTCGAAATATCGCCGTCTTGCATGCTTTTCGGTCAATAAACCCAAGACCTTGCCGGACGCATCGACCACCACCAGTTCGTCAGCCACCCATTGGTCGAACAGGTGCAAAATCTTCTGTATGTCGGTATCCGGACTGAGCGTAGCCTCGCGCAGCACTGCAAGCTCGGTTATTCGCGTATCTTCCTCAATCTCTGGCGCATAGGCTGAGGGCGTCGGTACGATTCCACAATATTGGCCGTCCTGGTTCACAATCACGGCCTTGCTCGCGGAGCCGAGCGGCACTCTGCTCCGAAACTGGGCCACGGTGCAATTCTCGTCCACCGAAATCCAGTCGCGACGCATCATGCGCGCGGCCGTCAGGTTTCGCACCCAGCCGATATCGCGCGGACTGCGAATGCTTGAACCGCGCAGGTGAAGTCTCCAGGTCGAGAAGGAATAGCCGAAAAACTCCCGGGTCATCGCGCTCGACAGCAAGGAAGCGGTCAGCACGACAGCCATCAGACCGAAATCATGGGTCGTCTCGAGCATCAGCAAGGCCAGGGTCATTGGGCCGCCGACGATCGACACGCTCAGCCCCGCCATGCCTACCAAGGCTGCATCTCGGGGATTGAGCGAGAACCCAATTGCCGACGCATTGACCGCGCCAGCGAAAATCTGCCCTACAAGGGCGCCCAGGAAAAGCGATGCGAAGAACAGGCCGCCCCGGAAGCCGAAGCTTAAGGAAATCACCGATGCGGCGATCTTGAGTGCCAATATGAGCAGCAGCAGTCCGAGTGCAGGTTGCAGGACAAGGTCCAGATGCAACGCTCCATGCCCTGCTGACAGCGTTTGCGGCGAGCCCAGAGCGAGAGGTATCAGGAGCAGACCGCCGACCAAAGGTCTCCATCGCCCCAGCCTCCGCCAACCCTGCGCCCGCGCCTCTGCGAAGGTGACGAGCCGCATGATCATGATCCCCAACAAGGCGCATAATATGCCCAGCAGGGCGAACAACATATAATCCGCTGTGGAGATCACCCTGTCGGCAGTTGTTGCGATCAGCCAAGGCTCCACCCCCATCGCCCGTGACACGGAAACGCCCGCCAGAGCGGCCGCGATTACAGGCGCGATCGCCGAGGGCGTATAATGGCCGATGACGATCTCGAAGGCATAGAAGGCACCGGTCAGCGGAGCGCCGAACGCAGCCCCGATGGCCGCCCCTGCGCCTGCGCCCACCAAAGTGCGCAGATCATTGCGCCTCAGTTTTAGCCATTGACCCAGTAATGATGCAACGCCGCCGCCCAACTGGGCAAAGGCCGCCTCCAGCCCCACCGACGCGCCCATGCCGTTGGAAATGATCGTCTGGGTGGCGATCACAAGATTGTCGGTCGCCGGAATGCGTCCCCCATGAAGGGCATTCGCCTCGACCACGTCGATCGGCTCCCTTTTACGTCCCCTCAACAGCAGGGCGAAAGCCATCAACATCAGCCCGCCCAATGGCAGCGCCAGCAAGCGCCAGGGGTGGTGGATCGTTTCCAACGCGCTCAGTCGATTCACCGTCACGCCATAAAATATGCGCTGTAAACCATGGGCCAGCCATTGCTGAGCATTGGTCGTCAGTCCCGCCGCGGTGCCCGCTATGACGGCCAACAGGATGAAGGCCGCCTCGCTTTCGCGCAGGCGTCGCCGTTGCCTGATGGTGAACGACCTGAAGAGTGCTTGCCAGTTTCGCCGCATTGTCACCATAGGTTCCGTGGTCGGTCCAATCCGGGCCGACGAGGGCATTGCGCCCATGCCTCGCTCAGCGCAAGCTTGGAAAAAGCAGATGTCAGCAGAACAATTGACGGACCGGGGGTGAGGCAAGATTGCCCTGTAGCTCTTGTCCTGCGCGGCAAAGCGGATCGATCATCTTCGGCCAACCTAGCCAACCGCATATTGCATTCGGAGGGTGGTTGGAGCATTGGGATGCCTTCGGGAAATTGAATATGGTCCGCCTTATGCTTCGGCTAACGTGGGAGTCTTTTTTCCCCCGGCTTCTCATCATTCTGCTGCTGGTTCTGGGAAGCCTTGCTTTTCGGCTGTGGCTCGGTCAGTGGGATCCGCCCAACCGGTTCACCTTTTCCAGCTTTTACATGGCGGTTGTGCTCTCCAGCTATTTTTTGGGCGCTGCTGAAGCCATCCTCACTTGTCTTCTGTCGGCGAGGGCATCAGCTCTCAGCGGGTGCCCCCACCGCCAGTCTCAATGAAACGCAGCGACATCTGGTGGTAAAGCCGCTTGCGGCAGACAAAGGGAGCCACAAAATCGGCTACCAGCGCGGAGGCCAGGAGCGGCATCATGAGGCCCCGGCTTGCGGTTGTTTCCGAAATGATGATGACAGCCGTAAGGGGCGCCCGCACCACACCCGTGAAATAGGCTACCATCCCAAGCAGGACGATCGCTCCGGGTGGATAGGTCGGAAAAATGCTTCGAAGCACATCTCCAACGCCCGCACCGACCGAGAGCGAGGGGGCGAAGATACCGCCGGGAAGGCCCGATACCGCCGTCGCAAGTGTCGTCAGGAGCTTGGCCGCGCCGAACCAGATCGGGACGTCCGAACCGGTGATGATCGCGTGCGCCGTGGAATAACCAGTGCCCCAGGTGAGGCCCGTCAGGACGCCGGTGACAGCGACGATGCAGCCGCAACATCCGGCGAATATGATGGGTCGCCGGCTCATCCGTGCCAGCGGCCGCCAGGACGTGTTTCCTACCGCCAGCATGGCGCGGGAAAAAAACGAACCGAGCAGGCCGCCGAGCACACCGGCAATAGGTGCGGCCACCAGTGCTTCACGCACACTCAGCGTCTGCTGCATGGCGCCGAAGTAGACATAATCCCCGGCAAGGCCCAGGCTGACCATGCCGGCGATCAGCACTGCCGCCATCACCAGGAGGGTCATCCTCTGCTCATAGGCTGCGGCCAGTTCCTCGATGGCGAAGGCGACGCCCGCCAAAGGCGTGTTGAACGCCGCAGCGACGCCCGCCGCGCCGCCGGCGATATAGACCGAAGCCCGTACCGGGATCGCCAGGAAACGGTGCGCATATCCCATGATGGAAGCTGCGATCTGCACCGTCGGCCCCTCTCGGCCTACCGACGCGCCCAGCAGCAAAGTGCAGATCGTGAGAATGAATTTGGCGATCGCGGTTCGCGCGGAAACCAGCCGATCCATGCCCCGCTCCGGATTGCGGGTCGCTGCGATCGTCTGGGGTATGCCGGAACCGGTGGCGGCCGGTGCGAACCGCCTCGTCGCCCAGACCAGCCCGGCAAAGCCCGCCGGCGTGATCAGCAGCGGCGCCCACCACCAGCGCGCCACGACGGACAGGAAGACATGATTGGCCTCGTCGGCCAGACGCGCGAATGTCAGCGCGACAAGGCCGATCAATATTGCCCCGCCCAAGAAGGCTGCTCGCCTGCGCCAGACGGTCGGCCGCAGGCCGTAGAGGCGCAGGCGGGCGCGCAGGCGCAAGGAATTACGCATCGGCCATGCTGCCTTCTTTGCGCGGCGATCCGGGCGCGAGCCGCAGGAGCAGAAAACCGGCGACCGCAGAAAGTACCGATCCGCCCAGAACCCCAATCTTGACCTCGTCGGACAGAAGCGGATCGCTGAACGCAAGGCCGCCGATGAAGAGGCTCATCGTGAAGCCGATGCCGCAGATGAGAGCGAGGCCATAGACCTGCAGCCAGGTAGCGCCTGCCGGCCGGTCTGCTATTCCCAGGGCTACCGCCCCCCGGATGCTGGCGAATATTCCGATCTGCTTGCCCAGAAACAGTCCGGCACCGATGCCGAGTGGCAGTGGCCCCATGATCTGCTCCATGCCGACGCCGGCCAGCGATACGCCGGCATTGGCGAAGCCGAACAGGGGCACGATCGCAAATGCGACCCAGGGGTGCAGCCGGTGCTCAAGGCGATGAAGCGGCGATTCTGCGTCGTCCGGGGCCCCTGGCGACGTGCGGATGGGAATGGCCAGCGCCGCCAGAACCCCGGCTATCGTCGCATGGACCCCCGACAAGAATACCGCCAGCCACAAGGCCACGGCCAGCACCATATAGGGCCAGAGCTTCTTCACGCCCGACCGGTTGAGGATCAGCATCGCGCAGAAAAGAAGCGCGCCGACCAGCAACGCCAACCCGCTGATCCCCTTGGTGTAGGCAAGCGCGATAATCAGAACCGCGCCCATGTCGTCGACGATGGCAACGGTGGTCAGCAGCAGCTTGAGCGACGTTGGCGCGCGCTTGCCGAGCAGGGCGAGCACACCAATGGCAAAGGCGATGTCGGTCGCGGCCGGGATCGCCCATCCGTTGGCGAGTCCCGGCGTACGACCGGCAATCAGCAAATAGGTTATGGCAGGGATCGCCATTCCTGCCGCCGCCGCGATTACGGGCAGCCAGCGGTCGCTCCAGTTCGACAGGCTTCCATCTATGAACTCCCGCTTGATCTCCAGGCCGACGAGCAGGAAGAACAGCGCCATCAATGCGTCATTGATCCAATGGAGCAACGACAGCGGGCCCAGATGGACGTGCAGACTTTCGAAATAGACCTCTGCCCATCTGCTGTTGGCAAGGATCATCGCGAGCAGCGCCGCGAGGATCAGAAGGATACCCCCGGCCGCCTCGGTCCTGAGAAATTCGCGCAGCGCCGAGCGGGGGCGGTCGAAGGCATCAAGCATCAGCATGGTGAAACCCGATAACGGCCCTTGCCATGAAATGTCCAAGAAAACCGGGCCATATAGTGAGAAAAATAGCAACTCTGGGTCTGAATCTGGTTTTGAATGCGGCGGACGTTATAGTTGCTCCATGCCGGAAACGGCGCGTAAGGGGACTTCATGACAGCGCAATTGCAAGGCCTCGCACAATTTGCCGATGAGCGGCTGGAACGGGTCGCTCTTTATCGTTGGTGGCGTCGTGCGGTCGTAGGGCGGGTCGAGCATGAGCGGGTGCTGGAACGGATTTTCGGCGATAGCGCTTGGTCGCCCCGCTATGCCTTCATGACAATGATGTCGGCCGGGATTGCGGTTCTCGGATTGCTTCTGTCGTCGCCGGCGGTTGTCATAGGCGCCATGCTGATCTCGCCGCTGATGAGCCCCATATTGGGGCTGGGTTTCAGCCTTGCACTGTTCGACTTTGGGGAGATGCGCCGCTCGCTCATCGCGCTCGCCGTAGGAAGCATCGCGGCTGTGCTCTTCACGGCGCTGATCGTCGCGCTTTCGCCGCTTCAGGCGCCGACCGCCGAAATCATCGCGCGCACCCGTCCCAATCTTTTCGATCTTGCCGTCGCCCTTTTTGCAGCGCTCGCAGGCACCTTCGCGATCATCCGCGGTCGCGGGGACACGATTGTCGGGGTTGCCATTGCAACTGCCCTGATGCCGCCCCTGGCCGTGGTCGGCTATGGCCTTGCTACCTGGAATATGCCGGTTCTGGGCGGCGCCGTCGCGCTGTTCGTCACCAACTTCGTCACGATCGCCCTGTCGGCCACCGTGATGGCCCGCTATTATGGCTTTGGTCACCATCTATCCAGTCAGCAGAGCTGGACGCAGACCATCATATTGCTGTTCGTCTTTGCGGCCATGGCGATCCCGTTGGGCATTTCCCTGAAACGGATAGCGACCGAAGCCGTGACGACCAATCAGGCGCGCTCCTATCTTTCGGATCGCTTCGGTTCGAACGCGCGCATCACACAGCTTGATCTGGACTTTGATGCCCATCCGCTCCTGGTGCGAGCCGTGGTGATCACGCCGCGCAATCAGGCGAAGGCCAATGACATCCTGCAATCCGAGCTGGAGCAGCGCCTGGGAAGACCGGTCCGCCTGCGGCTGGATCGGGTCCTGCTGGAACCTGGCGCGGGCGCCGTCGATGCCCAGCGCGAAGAATTGCGCCAGGCCAGCGAGACGGCGGCTCTGGAAACCACACGCGTCAATATGGTCATCCAGTCGCTCGCCCTGTCCGCGGGCGTCTCGACCGATCAGGTCACCGTGGATCGCGATCACCACCGGGCCAGCGTAGCGGCGGCTCCGCTCCCTGGTGCGACGCTTGCGACCTATCGAGCGCTGGAGGCGCGTGCTTCGGCGCAGGTCGAAGGTTGGGAGCTGGCGATCATCCCGCCGCAGTCCGACCTGCCGATCATAAGCTTTGCGGATAATAGCGACACGCTCGACAGCGTGGCTCGACAGGCGGTGCTGACGTCGGCATGGGCCGCGCGGCGGTGGAATATGCAGGCGCTCTCCGTTCCGGCGCTGCCTGAAACGGATACCGACAAACCCAATCTTTCGGAACGGCGCGCTCTGGCAATCGGTGGGTTACTGCGGGAAAATGGCGTCAGGGCCGTATCTCGCGCGCCCGCAGGACAGGCATTCCGTCTGCTCCCCGCGCGGACAGAGGACCTTCCTTGACACCCAGGCGGGCCTTCGCCCCGCCGTCACGGTGACAGTCAGTGCGGTGCCGCTCCCATTTCCACGCCCATCTGGGCGACGCGGTGCTCGGATGAGCGGCTTCGCAGGACGTTGTGAAGATCGCAAAGGATGTCGCGCCGGTGTTTGCTCCGCGATGCCTGTCGAAGCCGCGACCGGACTAATCTCGCCGCGTTGACGGGACATGGTGCCCGATGCAGAAGGCTGCGAAGAAGTTGCAATTTGTGCAATGCAAAATTTTGCTTGCGACTCAGGCGAATCAGTGACAGCTTCATAACGGTCGAGGCAGGGGCGCTTCGGCATTCAGGCTGAACCCACCGATGACGGCTGGGGGTCGGCCCGGTTTCTGAAAAACCGACATGGCAAAGATGCCGCCTGGACAGGGTCAGATGACCTTCGTTCCGGCGGCTTTTTTATTGGTTTTTCACCGGCGGCATAGGTGCTGCAGGGCGGCTTTCGACATCGATTTTCGTGTGCTGGATCTTTTCCGACGATGACCAGTCGCGTGCCGCCTCCAGCGATCACGATCAACAAGGAAAGGACATTGGGGAATGGCAGAGGGGGATAATCAGGATGGCGTCAGTCGCCGTGGGCTGCTGAAGACCAGCGGAACGGCGGCGGTGCTTGCTGCTGTGCAGCAGGCCTTTCCATCAGGGGCATTCGCCGCAGGTGCGGGACCGGAAGTCACCGGCGCCAAGCTGGGCTTCATCGCGCTGACCGATGCTGCGCCGCTGATCATCGCCAAGGAGCTGGGCTTCTTCGCCAAATATGGCATGCCTGACGTGCAGGTGGCGAAGCAGGCGAGTTGGGGCGCGACGCGTGACAATCTGGTTCTGGGTTCCGCCGCCGGCGGCATCGACGGGGCGCATATCCTGACGCCCATGCCCTATCTGTTGACGCTGGGCGCAATCGGCAAGGCGACGCCGATGAGCATCCTCGCCCGCCTCAACGTCAACGGCCAGGCGATTTCCGTTTCCAAGGAATATCTGGGCGCCAAGGCGGACCAGAACGCCGGCAAGATGAAGGGCGTGATCGCGCAGCGCAAGGCGGCGGGCAAGAAGATCACCATGGCCATGACCTTCCCAGGCGGCACTCATGACCTGTGGCTGCGCTATTGGCTGGCGGCCGGGGGGATCGATCCTGACAAGGATGTCGAGCTGATCACCGTGCCGCCGCCGCAGATGGTCGCTAACATGAAGGCAGACACGATGGACGCCTTCTGCGTGGGCGAGCCGTGGAACGACCAGCTCGTCGCGCAGCAACTGGGCTACACGGCGGTTTCGACCGGGCAGATGTGGATGAACCACCCGGAAAAGAGCTTCGCCATGCGGTCCGACTGGGTCGCGAAATATCCCAGGGCCGCCGTCGCGATCACGGCGGCGATCATCGAGGCGCAGCGTTGGGCGGACAATCCCGGCAACATCACGCGCCTTGCCGGAACGATTGCCGGGCGCGATTATCTGAAGTGCCCGATCACCGACATTGCCGACCGCCTGCAGGGCAATTTCAACATGGGGGATGGACGCAAATTCCCGAACGCGGCCTTCAAGATGAAGTTCTTCGCGGGCTATGCCTCCTTCCCGTACAAGAGCCACGATCTGTGGTTCCTCACCGAAAACCAGCGCTGGGGGAAGCTGCCCGTGTCCCTCGACACCAAGGGGGTGATCGGAAAGGTCAACCGATCCGACATCTGGCGGAAGGCAGCGGCCATGCTGGGCGGCAAGGGCCCCGCCAGCGACAGCCGCGGCGTCGAGAAGTTCTTCGACGGCAAGACCTTCGACCCCGCCAACCCCAAGGCCTACCTCGCCAGCCTGGCGATCAAGCGCGCCTGATGAAGGAGATCAGCATGGCATCGGCATCGCCCGGCAAGACCAATGGACCGTCGGCTTCGACCGGCGGGTCCGCCACCGAATTGGGGGTCATCCTGCCCTATCCCGAGGAAGCCATTGCGCGCCGGAGCTTCGAACCCGTTGCGGCGCCGGTTCATCCATTGATCCGCAGCCTCAGGTCAGTCGCCGCAAACGTCACGCCGACGCTGCTGATGGTCGGTGCCCTGCTGGCCTTCTGGCAATTGCTCTGCGGATCGCTGGATGCGACTTTTCCCAGTCCGCTCAAGGTCTGGCAGGAGAGCCATGACGTCATCGTTCACCCGTTCAAGGGCGTGGAGATCGGCCTTACCCATCTCAGCATCCAGGACGGCGGCGATGTCGGCATTGCCGGCCATGTGCTGACCAGCCTCGGCCGCGTGCTGATCGGCTACAGCATCGCGGCGGTGATCGGCGTAGCGCTGGGCATATTGATCGGACAGAGCGTGTTTGCCTTCCGAGCGCTCGACCCGCTGTTCCAGGTGCTGCGCACCGTGCCGCCGCTGGCCTGGCTGCCGATCAGCCTTGCCATTTTCCAGCAGGCGCAGCCGTCCGCGATCTTCCTGATCTTCATCACCGCGATCTGGCCGATCATCCTGAACACGGCGGTGGGGGTGCAGACCATTCCGGCGGCCTATCGCAACGTGGCCAAGGTACTGGCGCTCAATCCGGTCGAATATTTCGCCCGCATCATGCTGCCCGCCACCGTGCCACACATGTTCACCGGCCTGCGGATCGGCGTCGGCATGAGCTGGCTCGCCATCGTTGCTGCGGAAATGGTGCAGGGCGGCACTGGCGTCGGCTTCTTCATCTGGGACAGCTACAACAGCTCGCTCCTCACCGACACCATCGTCGCGCTGATCTGGATCGGCATGGTGGGCTTCGCGCTCGACCGGATGGTCGCGCTTGCGGGCCGCATCATCGGCCGCGCGGGCTGAAAAGGGGGATTGGCATGAAACAGCGCAGTTATCTCGCACTAGAGGGCATCAGCGTCGAATTTCCGACCAGGGCGGGGCGCTTTTGTGCGCTCGACGGGATCGACCTGGAGGTGGACAAGGGACAGTTCGTCGCCCTGATCGGCCATTCGGGCTGCGGCAAGTCGACCTTGCTCAACGCCGTGGCGGGGCTGGTCAAACCAACGCGAGGCGCGATCTTCCTCGACGGCGAACTGGTCGATGTGCCCGGGCCGGATCGCGCGGTGGTCTTCCAGGACCACAGCCTGCTGCCGTGGCTCACGGTCGAGGAGAATGTGCGCCTGGCGGTCGACAAGACGGCGGGCGGCAAGAGCAAGGCCGAGCGCAAGGATTGGGTGATCCATAATCTGGAACTGGTCCAGATGGCCCACGCGGCGGGCAAGCGGCCCGGCGAACTGTCCGGCGGCATGAAGCAGCGCGTCGGCATCGCCCGCGCTATCGCAATGAACCCCCGCGTGCTGCTGATGGACGAACCGTTCGGCGCGCTGGACGCGCTGACGCGGGCGGCGTTGCAGGATGTGGTGATGAATTTGCAGGCACGGCTGAACAATACCGTGTTGATGATCACCCATGATGTCGATGAGGCGGTCTTGCTGGCGGACAGGGTCGTCATGATGACCAACGGCCCGGCCGCCCGCATCGGTGAGGATCTCACGGTGTCGCTGGCGCGTCCCCGGAACCGGCTGGAGGCCATAGATACCGTCGAATATGCCGAAGCGCGTTCGGCGGTGATCCACTTCCTGCATGAGCGCTATCGCAATCCGGCGACGCTCGCGGCCTGAAATCAAAGGAACAATCGGGTTTGGAGAGGCTGCCCTGAAAAGGCCCAGAATAGCCATCGGGAGCAAATGAAGGGGGATTTATGAAGAAGGTTTATTTCCTGTTGTCGGCGTCGGCACCGATAATCGGTCTGTCCGCGGCCGCTGCGCAGGCGCAGGAGGTCGTGTTCAAACCGATCGTGGAAGCGCGCCTGCGCTATGAGACGGTCGATCAGGCCGGCCCGGCGCCGCTCAGCAGCAGCCGGGATGCCAATGCCGTGACAATGCGACTGCGTGCGGGGGGCGAGATTTCGAAGGGCCCCTGGGCGCTGCTGGTCGAAGGGGAAGGCACGCTGGCGATCGATGAGGATTATAACAGCGGCGTCAACGGCAAGACGCTCTACCCCATCGTCCCCGATCCGGAAAATGTCGAGGCCAACCGGGTGCAGATCCAGTATCGCACCAAGCCGCTGATCGTGACCGTGGGGCGCCAGCGGATCAACCTGGACGACCAGCGTTTCGTCGGCTCCGTCGCATGGCGGCAGAATGAGCAGACATTCGATGCCGTGCGCGTCGAATATATGGGCGTGAAAAACCTGAAGATCGACCTGAGCTACGCCATTTCGGCGCGCACCATCTGGGGCATTGACGGGGGCAAGTTCGGCTCCGTCAACCGGCCGACGCAGATCGACGGCGACGATATTTTCGCGAACATCTCCTACAAGACCAAGCTTGGGACGCTGACCGGCTTTGCCTATCTGGTGGACGAGGATGAGGCCGTGGCCGCGCTGAGGCGCAATAGTAGCCAGACATATGGCGTCCGCTTCATGGGCGCGCAGCCGCTGACGAAGAAGGTGAAGCTCAGCTACCTCGCCAGCTATGCGCGGCAGAGCAACTATGCGATCAATCCAGTCGACTATTCGGCGGACTATGCCACGGCGGAACTGGGGTTGGATGTTGCGGCGTTCAAGCTGACGGCCGGCTATGAACTGTTGGGATCGGATGCGGGCGCGACCGGTATCGCGGGCGGCTTTGCCTTTCAGACACCCTTCGCAACGCTTCACAAGTTCAACGGCTGGGCCGACAAGTTCCTGACTACACCCGGCACCGGCCTTCAGGATTATTATGCCGGCATCGCCTATACCGTGCCGAAGGTCGGCAAGGCCGGGCCGCTCGTCGCCTCCTTCATCTACCATCATTTCAGCAGCGACCGGCTGTCGATCCATTATGGCGACGAATATAATGCGCAGATAACGCTGAAGCTGAACAAGCATTTGAGCGCGCTCGTCAAATATGCCGAATATGATCGCAAGGGGATCGCCAGCTATGCCGGCGATGCCGACACCAGGAAGTTCTGGGCGCAGATCGACTACGCGCTCTGATATCGCCTGTCCGGCGTGAATGCCGGTATCATGAGCCATCGCTGCCGACCCAGGGTTGGCAGTGATGGTTTTTGCTTTGCAGGCGGCTGTTCCGGGCGGTCGGCTGTTCCGGCACCGGACGCAAGGATAAGCCGGGGCGCCGCCAGAAGGGCGTGCCTTTAGGAACGGGAACTTCGGAGCTTCCCCTGTCGTTCAGCATGCAAAGCCAGACGACGGAGGACCGACTATATGGGCAAGGGCATTCTGCTGTGGCTGCTGGGCGTGCCCATTCCCGTCATCATCGTCCTGTGGCTTCTATTCCATTGAACTGAACAACCGGCATGACCGGCATCCACAATATATTCGGGTAATGGTCGGGGAGACAGGATTCGAACCTGCGACATCCTGCTCCCAAAGCAGGCGCGCTACCAGACTGCGCTACTCCCCGGCGCCCGCGGGCCTTAGCGGTGAAGCAGGCCGCCCGTCAATCGCGCTTTTGCCTTCATTTCCGTTGGCATAGAAAAAGGGCGGATCGCCAAGACGATCCGCCCTTTCGAAAATCTCGCGGAAGCGAAGATTATTTGGCGTTGGCGGCGTTGCCAGCGACGTTCGCAGCGTTGGCGGCGTTGTCAGCGGCATTCGCGGCGTTGTCAGCAGCGTTGGTGGCGTTTTCGACAACGTTCTCAACAACAGCGTTCGAAGCGTTCGCGGTCTCGTTGGCCGGCTTCTCACCGCAAGCGGCGAGGGCCATCAGGCCGGCCGAAGCGAAAACAACAGCGATCTTCTTCATTGTGTACGGCTCCCATAGCATTTTGCCGCGTCGTCACGCCAAAAAACGTGACCTACGCGAGCGACCCGCATTAACGTGTGCGCTGCACAAATCAATGCTTTTCTGCGTCGGTGAAGCGACAGAATCACGCGACAGGGTGTTGTCTACAATAAAAGTTCAGTTACTTCCTAGCGATTCCGGCGCATTTGCGATTTCGAAAAGTGCAACTGCCCATGCCGCGACATTCTGCCGAAGCTGCGCCGGGTCGATCTTGTCCAACGTGTCGTCCGGTGTGTGATGGATGTCGAAATAGCGGGTGCCGTCCTGCTGGAGGTCGATCACGGGAACGCCCGCCTTCACCAGGGGTTCAATGTCGGAGCCGCCGCCAGCGGGCAACCGGCTGGCGCCGATGCCGAGCGGAGCCAGTCCGGCGATGACACGGCGGGCAAGCGCGTCCTGACCCTGCGGCAGCTTGAAATCCACGCGCCACACGCGATCCGCGCCGAAATCCGATTCCATCGCCATGGCATGCGCTTCCTTGCCATGCGCGTCGAAATAGGCGCGCCCGCCATTTCCGCCCACTTCCTCTGCGCCGGCCATCAGCACGCGGATGGTGCGGCGGAGCGGTCCTGTCTTGCTCGCCTGGAGCGCGGCGGCCGCGACGATGCCGCAGCCCGCGCCATCGTCGATTGCCCCCGTTCCCTGGTCCCAGCTGTCGAGATGACATGCGGCGACGACGATGCCGGCCTTGGGATCGCTGCCGGGGATTTCAGCGAGGACATTGCCCGAGGGCTGGTCCTTGAGCATCTTCGAGGTGAGCGTGAGATGAAGCCGCACGGCCTGTCCCCGCGAGACGATCCGGACGAGTTGGTCCGCATCCGGCACGCTTAGCGCGGCTGCGGGGATGGGCTTTACGCCGTCCGCCCACATCTGGACGCCGCTATGCGGCTGGCGGTGATTGTCTGTGCCGATCGATCGGATCAGGATGGCGATGGCGCCCTTTTTGGAGGCGACGCTGGGCCCCTGCCGACGGGTTGCACCGAAATAGCCATAGGAACTGCCGTCCTGCGTCGCATGCATCGCATGACTGACAAAGGCGATCTTGCCTTTGAGGCTGCCGTCAGGAACCGCCTCCAGATCGGCGAGCGTCGGGAAATAGGCGATGTCGCCCTCAATCCCCTTGTCCGGGGTCGACGCGCTGTTGCCCAGGGCGGCGAGGACCAGGGCTTGGGGGAAGGGCGCGATCACCCGGGCTTCGTCATGTCCACGCAGCCATACCGGCATGGTGTAGGGCTCTGCGCGGACGTTCGAGAAGCCCAGGCTTTTAAGCTTCACCACGGCCCAATCGCGCGCGCGCGCCTCCTGGGGCGTACCGGCGGGGCGGGGGCCGACCTCCGTGGTCAGGCCTTCGGTGAAGTCCATCGCGATCTCGTCCGCCAGGGCAGCGGTTCGAATCGCATCGGCACCGGAGGCGGCAAGGAGCGGGGAGGGTGTAAGGATGCCGCCCAGGATAAGGGCGGCCAGCGTGCCCGATCGGATTTTATGCATGGATCAGGCTTAGCGGGGCATCCCCCATTTGCCAACGCGTTCTGCCTCCGCTAACTCCGCCGCAAATTTTCACATAATTCCTTCGGAGCTGCTTCAAGCCATGTCTGCCTCCTCCCAATACGCCTTCGTCATGAAGAGCATGACCAAGAGCTTTCCCGGCGCCGCCAAGCCGGTGCTCAACCAGATCAACCTGCAATTCTATCGCGGGGCGAAGATCGGCATCGTCGGCCCCAACGGCGCGGGCAAGTCGACGCTGATGAAGATCATGGCCGGCATCGACACTGATTTCAGCGGCGAGGCTTGGCCTGGCGAGAATATCACTGTCGGTTACCTGCCGCAGGAGCCGCAGCTCGACCCCAGCAAGACGGTGCTGGAAAACGTCAAGGACGGCGCGCGGGAAGTCGCCGACAAGCTGGACCGTTTCAACGAGATCAGCATGATCATGGCCGATCCGCCGGAGGACGTCGATTTCGACGCGCTGATGGAGGAAATGGGCACGTTGCAGGAACAGATCGACGCGGTCGACGGCTGGACGCTCGACAACCAGTTGGAGATCGCGATGGAAGCACTGCGCTGCCCGCCTTCGGACTGGCCGGTCGACAGCCTGTCGGGCGGTGAAAAGCGCCGCATCGCGCTGACCCGCCTGCTGATCCAGAAGCCGGACATCCTGCTGCTCGACGAACCGACCAACCACCTTGATGCCGAGAGCGTCGAATGGCTGGAAAATCACCTGAAGGAATATGCCGGCGCGGTGCTGATGATCACCCACGACCGCTACTTCCTGGACAATGTGGTCGGCTGGATCCTCGAGCTCGATCGCGGCAAATATTTCCCCTACGAAGGCAACTACTCCACCTATCTGGAGAAGAAGTCCAAGCGCCTGGAACAGGAAGACCGGGAAGCGACAGGTCGCCAGAAGGCGATCAACGACGAACTGGAATGGATCAGGGCCGGCACCAAGGGGCGCCAGACCAAGTCCAAGGCGCGTATCAAGAAGTTCGAGGAACTGGTCGCCAGCCAGGAGAACCGTACCCCCGGCAAGGCCCAGATCGTCATCCAGGTGCCGGAGCGCCTGGGCGGCAAGGTGATCGAGGCGAAGAACATCAGCAAGGCTTATGGCGACAAGCTGCTGTTCGAAAACCTCTCCTTCATGCTGCCGCCGGGCGGCATTGTCGGCGTGATCGGGCCGAACGGTGCGGGCAAGTCGACCCTGTTCAAGCTGATTACCGGACAGGAACAGCCCGATTCGGGCGAAATCGACATCGGTTCGACCGTGCGCCTGGGCTATGTCGACCAGAGCCGCGATCACCTCGATGCGTCGAAAAATGTCTGGGAGGAAGTGTCGGACGGGCTCGATTATGTGAAGGTGAACGGCCACGACATGTCGACGCGCGCCTATGTCGGCGCCTTCAACTTCAAGGGGCAGGACCAGCAAAAGAATGTCGGCAAGCTATCCGGCGGTGAGCGCAATCGCGTGCACATCGCCAAGATGCTGAAAAAGGGCGGCAACGTGCTGCTGCTCGACGAACCGACCAACGACCTTGACGTGGAAACGCTGGCGGCGCTGGAGGAAGCCATCGAGAATTTCGCGGGATGCGCCGTGGTGATCAGCCACGATCGCTTCTTCCTGGACCGCCTGGCGACTCATATCCTGGCCTTCGAAGGCGACAGCCATGTTGAATGGTTCGAGGGCAATTTCGAAATGTATGAAGAGGACAAGCGCCGCCGTCTGGGCGATGCGGCGGATCGTCCCACGCGCCTCGCATATAAGAAGCTGACGCGCTGATTTTCGCCATGCGGTGCGGAGATGATCAAGGGATTGCAATCATTGCAATGACGGGCTTCATTTTCGCACTTGCAAAATAATGTGCTGCACTGCACATAGGAAAGGCCTTTCAGGCATCCTCTCCTAAAACTTTCCGGCCGGTCCTTTTTGGATCGGCCTTTTTTTCGTGCCCGGCGACGTGCTTCAGCAGCGTTGGGCGGCGTGTTGCGGGCCGGGTGCCGGCGCTTCCGTCGGGCTTGTGGTCGCGGCGCGTTGCAAAGCGCGATTCTTTCCATCTCGGTGCTTCACGCTGCATCGGACTTGGGTTAGTCCCCTCAGAACAATGGACAGGGCAGATATCAGGCAATGAGGGTGAAGCAGGTCTAATGGCGTTGACCCCTCTTTCCGGCGTGATCCTGGGCGTCGTGCTGGCCTTGTGGCTGGGTGCTGCGGTCTGGGCTCTGTCCAGTGGTCAGCGTCGGCGCCGCGAAGGCATGCAGGCGCAGGGAAAGCTCGACAGGCTGTCTGTCCTGCTCGCTTCGGCGCCGGCCGCGCCCATCGTCATCCACCCGGATGGGCGGCTGGAGGCGGCCGACCGGCTCGCCAAATGGCTGGGCAAGGATAGGGTGCCCACTTTCGTTTCCGAATTCACCGCGCCGGACGGCGGTCTGGAACCCGGTGATGCGGCCGCCCTGGCGCAGGAGATCGCTGCGGCCCAGCGTGCCGGGCGCAGCTTTGCGCTGCCGGTGAAGGGCGCCGATTCGTCGCGCCTGCTGCTGGTCCGTGGTGCGCCTGCAGGGCCGGTGCTGGCCGAGAGCGGCGGCGTCGTCCTGTGGATCTTCGACGCGACCGACAGCCAGGCGGAGATCCAGGCGCTGAAGGGCAAGGTGGAGCAGCTTCGCGAGGCGCTGGAGGCGCTGGCGGGGCTGGTCGAGGCGGCGCCCTTTCCCATGTGGCATCGCGCCGCCGACATGCGGCTCAGCCTGGTCAACACGGCCTATGTCCGGGCAGTGGACGGTGAAAGCGCGCGGGAGGTCATCGCCAACGGCACTGAACTGGTGGAGACGGTGGGCGGCGTCACGCCGCAGGCTGCCGCGGCGCAGACCCTGGCCGACGGCGCGCCGGTCGAACGTCTGGTCCCCGCGACTATCGACGGCGAAAGGCGGACGATGCGGGTGGTCGACGTTCCGCTCGGCGCGGCGGGCGTCGCGGGCTTTGCCATGGACCAGAATGAGCTGGAGCAGGCCCGCGTCGAACATCGGCGGCTGGAGGCGGCGCAGCGCGACCTGCTGGACCGGCTGTCCGCAGGGGTGGCGCGCTTCGGGTCCGATCGTGCGCTGCGCTTCTGGAACCAGCCCTTCATGAGTCTGTTCGGACTGGATCAGGAACGGCTGGCCGATAATCCGCCGTTCGAGCGGGTTCTGGACCAGATGCGGGAAGCACGGCGGCTGCCCGAGAACAGGGATTTTCCGGCCTGGCGCGCGGAACGGCGCGACTGGTTCCTCTCCCCCGATCCGCGAGAGGAAAACTGGCTGCTGGCGGACGGCACCCATTTGCGCGTCTATGGGCAGCCTTTGCCCGATGGCGGTCTGCTGCTGATATTCGAGGATCGGACAGAGCAGGTTCAGTTGTCGAGCGCCCGCGACACTCTGCTGCGCGTCCGTACAGCGACTTTCGACAATCTGTTCGAATCGATCGGGGTCTTTTCCTCGGACGGACGACTGCACCTTTGGAACAGTCGTTTCCGGTCGATCTGGGAGGTGCCGGAGGATTTGCTGGCCAAACATCCCCGGATCGACGAACTGATGCGCGCCGTCCAGTCGCGCCTAGCCAAGCCGCAGCAGGCGAACCTCGTCCGCGAACTGGTGCGCGCCGCCACGGTGGAGCGCAAGCAGCGCGTCGGCCATGTCGGTTTTGCGGATGGGCGCATTTTCGAATTCGCGGCGATCCCGCTGCCCGACGGCAATGCGCTGTTCACCATGCTCGACGTCACCGACAGCCGCCGGGTGGAACAGGTGCTCCGCGACCGCAATGACGCGCTGGAGCAGGCGGACAAGGTGAAGACAGCCTTCGTCACCAATATGAGCTATGAATTGCGCACGCCGCTCACCACCATCGCTGGTTTCGCGGAGATGATGAGTGCGGGCTATGCGGGCGAACTGAGCGATTCCGCCAAGGACTATGTCGATGGCATCCTGCAAAGCACCAGTCGCCTCTCCATGCTGATCGACAATGTGCTTGACCTGACGCAGGGCGAGGCCGGGATGCTGCCCATCGAAAAGGCGACGGTGGATCTTGCGGCGGAAGCGCGCGACGCTGTCACGCGGATCAAGGGCGATGCGACGGCCAAGGGGATCGACCTTGCCACGTCGCTCCAGTCCAGCCTGGGCACCGTGCAGGGCGACAAGCGAAGGATCGGCCAGGTGCTGGATCATCTTCTGGAAAATGCAGTGCGTTATTGCGCCCGGGGGGGGCGCGTGCTGCTGCACGGCGATGGCGGCGAGGACAAGGCGCGCCTTGTCGTATCCGACAATGGTCCGGGCATCAGTATCAAGCGGCAGGCAACGATCTTCGACGCGTCTTCCCGGACCGAACAGGCGCGCAACGGCGGCAAGGCGGGGATCGGCCTTCCGCTCGCCAAACAATTGGCAGAGGCCCATGGCGGCACCTTGCAACTGGTGTCGGAGCCGGGGCAGGGAACGATGGTCGTGATCGAGCTGCCCCGTGGCTGAAGCCGGTATCCTGCTGGCCGCGGAGGTCGACATGCTGGCGTTCGGGCATCGGCTGGCAGCGCTGGTCCGCATTGGGGATGTCATTGCGCTGGAAGGCGGATTGGGCGCGGGCAAGACAACGCTCGCCCGCGGGATTTTGGAAGGACTGGGGTTGGAAGAGGAAGCACCGAGCCCCAGCTTCGCCATTGTCCAGCCCTATGATATTCCCGATGTGAGGCTGCCTGTCGCCCATGTCGATCTCTACCGGCTGGACGGGCCGGAGGAGGCGCAGGAACTGGCGCTTGACGACTATCTGATGGACAGCCTGCTGATCGTCGAATGGCCGGAACGGATGGGCATCGGGGTCTGGCCCGGCGCGCTGCGTTTCCACATCGGCACGGAACCCGACGGCGCTCGGCGCTTGACAGCGGACGTGCCGGACGCTTGGACGGAGCGATGGTCACAGATATGATCCCGCCCGTTGCCGCTCCCGCCTTCCTCGCGCAGGTGGGGTGGGGTCAGGCCGCCGTCGTTCCCCTCGCCGGCGATGCCTCCTTCCGGCGGTATTTTCGGGTGATCGACGGCGCGCGCCGCGCCGTGCTGATGGACGCGCCGCCGCCGCATGAGGATCCGCGCCCCTTCATCGCGATAGCCGAACATCTGACGGAAAATGGCTTCGCAGCGCCCCGGATACTGGCGCGCGACCTGGAGGAAGGCCTGGTCCTGATCGAGGATTTCGGCGATCTGCGCGTGAAGGAGCATGTCGAGGATCAGCCGGAGGCGGAACGGGATGTGTATCGCCGGGCCGTGGACCTGCTCGCCGCGCTTCATCGACTGCCTGCCGCTGACGTGCCGCCCTATGACCGTGCCGTCTATCAACGGGAGGCCGGGTTGCTCACCCAATATTATTGTCCCGCCGTCGGCCTGCAGGTGGATGAGGAGGGCTATGTCCGGGCATGGGACATGGTCCTTCCGATCGTCGAGCAATCGTCCAGCCCGGTGGTCACGGTGCTGCGTGATTACCATGCCGAAAATATCATGCTGATCGACGGGACGGCATCGCACGGGTTGGGCCTGCTCGACTTTCAGGATGCCCTTGCGGGGCACCCGGCCTATGATCTCGTCTCGCTGCTGCAGGATGCGCGGCGCGACGTGCCGCCCACGCTGGAGGCGGCGATGCTGGACCATTATCGCGCCATCGCCAATCCGCCGGCTGACTTTGACACCGCCTATGCCGTGCTGGGCGCGCAGCGCAACGCGAAGATCATCGGCATATTCACCCGGCTGTGGAAGCGCGATGGGAAGCCGCGTTACCTGTCCTATCTGCCGCGCATGTGGGACTTGCTGGAACGCGACCTCGCCCATCCGGCGCTGGCGCCCGTGGCGGAATGGTTCGCCGCGAACGTCCCCCCCGACAAGCGTCACCATGCGCTAGAGGACCATGTCCCGGCATGATCGACACCGCGATGCTGATGGCGGCCGGACTGGGCAAGCGCATGCGGCCGTTGACGGCGACCCGCCCCAAGCCGCTGGTCAGGGTGGCCGGCAAGCCGCTGATGGACCATGCACTGGACCGGCTGGCGGCTGGCGGCATCCGGAAGCTCGTAGTCAATGTCCATTATCTGGCCGATACGGTCGAAGCGCATCTGGCGGCGCATAATGAAGGCATGCAGATCGCCATTTCGGACGAACGCGGGAAGCTGCTGGAGACGGGCGGCGGGCTGATCCACGCGAAGGCGCAGTTGGGCGACGCGCCATTTTTCTGTGCCAACAGCGACAATCTGTGGATCGATGGGCCGCAGGAAACGCTGGGCATGATGCGCAGGATCTGGAACCCGGATCGAATGGACGCGCTGCTGCTGCTGGTGCCGCTCGCCCGCGCCCATTGCCATCGGGGACCGGGCGATTTTCACATGGACGCGAATGGGCGACTGACGCGGCGCAAGACTGCCCATGTCGCGCCCTTTGTCTTCACCGGCGTCCAGATCATGTCTCCCACGCTGCTGGTAGATCCGCCGTCCGATGTCTTTTCCACCAATGTCTTCTGGAACCGGGCGATAGAGTCGGGCCGCCTCTACGGTGTCTCGCACCAGGGGCTCTGGTTCGACGTCGGCACGCCGCAGGCCATTCCCATCGTGGAGTCGATGCTGGCCCATGGGTGAACGCACCCGCCCCGCATTGTTCAATATCCCCGCGCATCGCGCCTTTTCCGACGCGTTGGTCACGGGCATCCTGGCCCGGCACGGCAATGATCTGGTACGGCTGGCGCAGGGCATGATCCTGCTGCCCAACAATCGCGCCATCCGGTCGGTGAGCGATGCCTTTGTCCGTAAATCGGGGGGCGGGCTGTTGTTGCCGCGTCTCGTCGCGCTGGGCGATCCCGATCTGGGCGAGCAGGTGGGTGGCGCGCTCGATCCGTTGGGGGAGGATGACCCGATCCCTCCCGCCATAGCGCCGATGCGCCGCCAGATGATCCTGGCGCGCATGGTGCAGCAGGCATCGGCACACCCGATCGATGCGGGGCAGGCATTGAAGCTGGCCCAGGCGCTTGGCGCGGTCCTCGACCAGATGCAGGTGGAGCGCGTCCCCGTGCGCGCGCTGGCAGAGCTTGGCCTGTCGGACGACCTGTCGCAGCATTGGCAGACATCGCTCAGGTTGTTCGGCATATTGCTGGCGCAATGGCCGCAGGAACTGGCGCGATTGGGGTGCATCGACCTCGCGGATCGACGCAATCGCCTGCTGGACCGCATGACGGCGCGCTGGGCCAAGGCGCCGCCCGATGGCTTCGTCATTGCGGCGGGAATGTCCACCACGGCGCCTGCAGTGGCCATGCTGCTCCGGCGGATTGCCATGCTGCCCAAGGGGGCGGTTGTCTTTGCCGGGCTGGATCAGGAGATGGACGCCGACGCCTGGAACGCCATTGGTCCATCGGATGCCGATACCCCGACCGGCAGCACGGCCGGCAGCGCAACCGGTATCGGGCCCGGTGGGCTTGAGAGCCATCCGCAATATGCGCTGAAACGCCTGCTCGACCGGATGAGCGCCACGCGCGATGACGTGGCGCTCTGGCGCTGGGGCAGCGAGCATGACGCCCGCGCTGTCCGGGGACGCAACATCTCAAACGCCATGCTGCCGCCCCGGCTGACCAGCCGTTGGCGAGACCTCAGGACCGCTGACCGCCTGCTCGCCGGCGTCGAGACGCTGGAGGTCGCGACGCCGGGCGAAGAGGCGCAGGCCATCGCCATTGCCTTGCGCGAGGCGGTCGAGACGCCGGGACGCACGGCGGCGCTGGTGACGCCCGACCGGCAATTGGCGACCCGCGTGTCCGCCCATTTGCGCCGCTGGGGCATAGAGGCGGACGATTCCGCCGGGCAGCCGCTCTCGCGCCTGCCGCCCGGAACGCTGCTGATCGCGATGGCGGAGGCGCTGGCGGAGCGCTTTGCTCCTGTTGCGCTGCTGACCCTGCTCAAACATCCGCTCGTCATGCGGGGGGAGGGGCGGCTTGCCTGGCTGGAGGGCGTGCGTGGGCTTGACCTGTTGCTGCGCGGGCCAAGGCCGCAGGCGGGCATTCATGGGCTCGACCTGTTGCTGGCCGAACGGGAGGGCGAAGACCGGCAGCGGGCCTTGCGCGACCGTACGCGGCTATGGTGGGCAGAAGCCCGAGAACTGCTCGAACCGCTGGAGCAGGCCTTCATGGCCGCGCCGGATCTTGCGGGCCAATTGGCGGCAATTCGCGAGCATGCCGGTCGTCTCTCCCATGATACGGTCTGGGCCGGGCATCAGGGTCACGCCGCCGCCGATCTCTTTGCGGAAATGGAGGAGGCGGCGAGCGAAGGACCGCGTCAGGCCGACATACGGGGGCTGCCTGCCCTTTTCGACCATCTTCTGGGCGGCCTGTCGGTTCGCCCGCCGCAGGGTGGCCATCCCCGGATCAGCATCCTCGGTCTCATCGAAGCGCGGCTGGTGCAGACCGACCTCATGATATTGGCCGGTCTCAACGAGGGTACCTGGCCGGGCCTGCCCGCGCCCGATCCATGGCTCGCGCCGCGCATCCGTCGGGAAATAGGACTGCCGGGCCTCGAAAACCGCATCGGCCTTGCCGCCCATGACTTCGCCAGCGCCCTGGGCGCGCCGCAGGTGCTGATCACGCGCGCCCGTCGCGGGGCGGGCGGTCCGGCGGTCGCCTCCCGCTTCTGGCTGCGGCTGAAGGCCATGGCCGGGCCGCAATGGAAGAATACCGGCCGCTATGCCGCACTGGCGCAGGCGATCGACCGGGCAGAGGAACACAGGCCCGCAGCGCGCCCGGCCCCGGTGCCGCCTTTGTCCGTGCGACCGAAGGTCATTCCCGTCACCGATGTCGATCGGTTGAAGGCTGATCCCTACGCCTTCTATGCCAAGCGCATCCTGCGCCTGGCGCGGCTCGACCCGGTGGATGCCGATGCCGGCCCCGCCTGGCGCGGGACAGCCGTCCATGAGATCCTTCAGCGATGGGCGGAGGAGGGCAATGGCAAGCTGTCCGATCTGGAGGCGCGGGCCCGGGCGATGTTCGACCGGCCCGATGTCCATCCCTTGCTCAGGGCTCTCTGGCAACCGCGCCTTATCGAAGCCATAAGATGGATCGCCGCTGAAGTCGCGAGCGACCTTGCCGCCGGGCGCAGGATCCTCTCGGTCGAGACCGAAGGCCGGGCGGAGATTGCCGGAGTGACGCTGACCGGCAAGGCCGACCGGATCGACCTGCTTCCGGACGGCAAGCTGGGCATTGTGGATTACAAGACCGGCAAGCCGCCCAGCGCGCGGCAGGTGAAGGCGGGCTATGCGCTGCAACTCGGCCTGCTGGGCCTGATCGCGGAACATGGCGGCTTTCCCGGCACCGACGCCGCGCCTGTCGTCGGGAGTTTCGAATATTGGTCGCTGGCCAGGAAGGGGGAGGCGTTCGGCTATCGGGAAAGCCCGGTCGATCCGCTGGGCAAGCGGGACAAGATCATCACCGCCGATTTCACGTCCGGGGTGCATGCCCAGTTCGAGGGCATCGCCGCCGCCTGGCTCAACGGATCGGCGCCCTTCGACGCCCAGGTAAATCCGGAAGTCGCCAGCTATGGTGATTATGACCAGCTCATGCGGCTGGAGGAATGGTATGGCCGGGACGATGGCTAGAAAGCCTGGGGCACTGCAACCGCTGGCTGGTGCGCAGGCGCAGGCCGCCGCACCTGATGCGCATGTGTGGTTGTCCGCTTCGGCCGGCACGGGCAAGACCCATGTGCTGACCGCCCGCGTCTTCCGTCTGCTGCTCCAGGGAGTGCGGCCGGAAAATATCCTGTGCCTCACCTTCACCAAGGCGGGTGCCGCGGAAATGGCGGATCGCATCCATGATCGCCTCGCCGCCTGGGTGCTCATGGACGAGGCCGACCTTTTTCATGACCTGGAGGCGCTGGGCGAAGAGTCGGGACCGGAAGCCCGCGACCGCGCCCGCCGCCTGTTCGCCGAAGTATTGGAATCGACCGGCGGCGGCCTCCGCATCCAGACGATCCACGGCTTCTGCCAGCAATTGCTCACCACCTTCCCGCTGGAGGCCGACCTGCCCCCCGGTTTCCGCCCGCTCGACCAGCGCGAGCAGGCGATGCTGGCGCGCCAGACCCTGGCCGATATGGTGGTGGTGGCGCAGGAGCAGGGCGACGACATCCTGATGGAAGCGTTGCAGGCGCTGAGCCTGCGCATGGGGGAGGGCGGCGCGGAAAATTTCCTGCTGCGCTGCGCGGCCCGGCTGGATGCGCTCGAAACCCTACCGGAAGATATCGCGCCATGGCTGCTGCGGGAACTGAACCTGCCCGAAGGAGACATTGAAGCCCACATTGCCGAACGATGCGCGGACGATCTGTTCGACATGCGGACGCTCGGCTGGATCGCTCAGGCCAATGCGGATTGGGGCACGGGGCGTGCGCTCGAACGCTGCGACAGGATAGCGCGCTGGCGGGCTCTCGATCCGACGGCGCGCGCCACCGGACTGGTCGATCTCCACGCGGTCTGGGCGAAGGCCGATGGCGATCTGCTTTCCACCGCCAAGGGTTGGGCGCCGTCAGTGGATGGCTATGGTGATGCGATTGCGCGGATGCACGAATGCTGTTCCGAACTGCTGGGCCTGCGCGTTCGGGCAGCCTATGCCGCCCTGCTCGCCAGGGCGTTGCATGCCGGGCGCGTCTACGCAAGAGCCTATGCCGAAGCCAAGCGCCTTGCCGGCGCCGTCGATTTCGACGACCTGATCGCCAATGCGGCCCGCCTTCTGTCCCAGCCCGGCATCGCCGACTGGATCCGCTACAAGCTGGACCAGCGGATCGATCACATATTGGTGGACGAGGCGCAGGATACCAATATCAGCCAATGGCAGATTGTCGGCGCATTGGCGGCGGAATTTTTCGCGGGCGAAGGCGCGAAGGGCGACAGGGTTCGCACCCTCTTCACGGTGGGTGATTTCAAGCAGGCGATCTTCGGATTTCAAGGCACCAGTCCCGAAGCCTTCCGCGCCGCGCAGATCGTCTTCCAACGCCATGCGGAAGATGCAAGCCAGATGTTCCACGACCTCTCGCTTCAGCACAGCTTCCGCTCGACACCCGCTATATTGGATGTGGTCGACCGCACCATAGCGAGCCTGCGGGCCGAGCGCTTCGGCCTGGAGCCGGGCGAGGTCCAGCACATCAGCGCCAACCGCTTTCCCGGCGAAGTACTGCTCTGGAAACCTGTCATCGCCGGGCTGTCCGACGAGGCGGAGGGGGAGGAGGATTGGGCCGCCGACCAGGAACGGGTGCTGGCCCAGAGCATCGCCCGCCAGATCAGGCAGTGGATCGATGACGGGCTGATGCTGGAGAGCCGGGGCCGCCCGGTAACGGCGGGCGACATCATGATCCTGGTCCGCCGCCGCTCCGAACTGGCGCGGTTGATCGTGGCGCGGCTCTATGAAGAGAAGGTGGCGGTTGCAGGCATTGACCGCCTTCGCCTGAACCAGCCGCTTGCCGTGCGTGACCTGCTCGCCGCGTTGCGCTTCGCGGTTCAGCCGGAGGATGACCTGAACCTCGCGGCGCTGCTGGTATCGCCGCTGGTCGGCTGGACGCAGGACGAACTGATGGGCCGCCTTGTCGGCCGCCGCGTCGGACTGTGGCAGCATCTGACGGGAACGCTGGACGACACACTGCTGCACCCCTTGCGGCAGTTGCTGGCGCAGGCGGACTTCACCACCCCTTATCGCTATCTGGAGGAGGTCTTGTCCGGCCCGATGGATGGCCGTCGTCGCCTGATCGAAAGACTGGGTTCGGAGGCGGCCGATCCGATAGAGGAATTGCTGAACGCCGCGCTCGCCTTCGAGAATGATGATCACCCCTCGCTTCAGCGCTTCATCGACTGGTTCGACCGGGGAGAGGTCGAGATCGTGCGCGACGCGGCCACGCAGGGGGATTCGCTCCGCCTGCTCACGGTTCATGGGGCGAAGGGATTGCAGGCGCCCATCGTCATTCTTGCCGACGCCTGCCTTGATCCGGACGCGGGCAACCGGGCCGATTCGCTGGAGTGGAATGGCCTGCCGATCATCGCCCCCCGAAAGAGCGAGCGGCAGGGAGCGATCGGCCAACTGGCCGAGGAAGCCAGTGCCGTCGAGCGCGCCGAACATTGGCGTCTGCTCTATGTTGCCCTCACACGGGCGGAGGAAAGGCTGGTGGTCGCGGGTTCGCTCGGTCCGCGCGCCAAGGGCGAGGTCAAGCCCGAAAGCTGGTACGCCGCCGTCGAAGGCGCGCTGATTTCGCTGGAGGCGGAGTGGGAGGCCGATCCGCTGTGGGGCGCGCGCCGCCGCTGGCGTGGCAGGGAAATGCTCCCTCCAAAGGCGGCGGAGCAACGCGTTCCCGAAAGCCGGACAGCGCATGTCGAACCGGACTGGCTTCGCCGCCGCGCGCCTGTGGAGGCCCGGCCGCCACGTCCCCTGGCGCCCTCCGCCGCCATCGAGGATGATGTGCCCTATCCGCCGCCGACCCCGGCCATGCGGGACGCAGCCGAACGAGGGCGCTGGCTGCACCGGCTGTTCGAACGGCTGGCCGACGTGCCGCCGGACAGCCGCCGTGCACGTGCCGGCAACTGGCTGGCGCAGCAGGGCCTTGGCGATCCGGCGCAGCGGCATGACGTCATCGAACAGGCCATGCGGATCATTGAAGATCCGCGATTCGCGCCGCTGTTCCATGCCGATGCGCTGGCTGAGGCCCCGATCGCCGCCGTGGTGGGGGAAGCGGTGATCGCCGGGACCGTGGACAGGCTGCGCATCAGTGACGATGTCGTGCAGCTGGTCGATTTCAAGACCGGCCGCATATCACCCCTGGGGATCGAAGAGGTACCATTGGCCCATATCCGGCAGATGGCGGCCTATTCCGCTGCGCTTCAGGTGATATTTCCCGGCCGCAGGATAGAGGCCGGCCTGCTATACACTTCTGCGCCAAGGCTCATCACGCTGCCGCCTGAGCTGCTGGAACGGCACAAGCCGGGCTTTCCGCCCACGCAGGAGAATTTGCCGCTTCCGACCGTTGAGCCGGATGCGTCATCATCCTAAATATTCCGCAATCGAAGGAGATATCTAAATGGCTACCAAGGCAGTCACCGACCTCAGCTTCCAGCAGGACGTCATCAATGCGGACAAGCCCGTGCTTGTCGATTTCTGGGCGGAATGGTGCGGCCCGTGCAAGATGATCGGCCCGGCGCTGGAAGAAATTTCGGACGAACTGTCTGACAGGGTCACCATCGCGAAGATCAATATCGACGAAAATCCCGATGCGCCCGGCCGCTATGGCGTGCGGGGCATTCCGACGATGATCCTCTTCAAAAATGGCGAAGCCGCCGCCACCAAGGTGGGCGCGGCGCCCAAGAGCGCGCTCAAGGGTTGGATCGAAAGCGTCCTTTGATGATGTCCGGAAAGGCCTGAAACGGCCTTTCCCTTTGGTGCTCCCGCATTTGCGGGAGCATTTTTCGTTCTGGAAGCTGGCGTTCCGCGATCGCGCTCCCCGCGCCTCACTCCATCAACGGAACAGCCGGTCTGCCGCCAGATCCCAGAGGCGAGGGGATGAAGCCCCGAGCAACCCGCGTCGCAGATCACCCACGACATAGGGTGAACCGTCCAGCCGCTGGCACAGCCCACCCGCTTCGTTCACGAACAGCGTCCCGGCCGCATGATCCCAGGGCAAGGTGCGGGCAAAGACCGATACGTCATTCTGCCCCAGCACAAGGCGCGGATATTGCTCGGCAGCGCAACGGGGAATGTCCACCAGCTGGAAGATCGCCTCCGACCGGCGCCTGACGTCGGCGCGCTCCTCCTCCGTCATGAAATAGACGGCAAGCGCAGCAATCGGCAGCGCTTCGCCGCTTTCGCGTGCATGGACCTGCTGACCGTCGATATGGCTGCCAGCGCCCAATATGGCGTGGCACATGCGTCCGGTCAGCGGGTCCAATATCCAACCCGCCAAAATCGTGCCTGCATCCGCCAGCGCGACCATGATGCCGAAGGGCGGTTTTCCCGCGGCGAAGTTCCCGGTCCCGTCAATGGGGTCTATGATCCAGTTGAGCCCTTCGCCCGCGCGGTCCAGCATGGCGGGATCGGCGGCGCATGCTTCTTCCCCGATGACGCCTGCTTCGGGCAGGATGGCGGAAAGCCCCTCCGCCAGCCGGAGTTCGCTTTCCTTGTCGGCGATGGTGACGAAGTCATCGGCCGCTTTCTCGGCCACTTCGTGGCTGGCGAGATTCTGGTAGCGCGGCATCACCACGTCACGAGCCACCTCGCGCATCAGCGCGACGACGGGTTCATGCAATTCCGTGGGCATCCGGCCCGTCCTTTTTCAACTGCGATAATCCGCATTGATCGAGATATAGCCGTGAGTCAGGTCACAGGTCCAAACCGTGGCCCGACCATCGCCCAGCCCCAGGTCGACGCCGATCACTATGTCCTGCCCCTTGAGATGGGCCGTCACCGGCGCCTCGTCATAGCCCTCCACCGCCCGTCCGCCCGATGCGACCTGCGTCGCGCCGAAGCGGATGGAGAGCTTGTCCCGATCGGCCGGCTCGCCTGCCTTGCCGATCGCCATCACCACGCGACCCCAATTGGCGTCTTCGCCCGCAATGGCGGTCTTCACGAGCGGCGAGTTGGCGATGGAAAGCGCGATGCGGTGGGCGCTCGCGTCGCTTTCCGCTCCCTCGACGGTGATCTGAACGAATTTCGTCGCGCCTTCGCCGTCGCGCACCACCAGATGCGCCAGTTGGCGGCAAAGATCGTCGAGCGCCGCGGCAAAGGCGTCCGCCCCGCCATCCTCCATCGAGAGGAGCGGCGTGTTGCCCGCCTTGCCCGTTGCGAAGGCCAGCACCGTATCGCTGGTCGACGTGTCGCTGTCGACCGTGATGCAGGAAAAGCTCTTCCGGTTGGCGGCGGACAGCATCTGCTGCAGCAATTTGGCGTCGATGGCGGCGTCCGTGAAGATATAGCCCAGCATCGTCGCCATGTCGGGAGCGATCATCCCCGAACCCTTGATAATCCCGACCAGTTCGACCCGCGTGCCGCCAATCATGGCAGAGGCGCGGGCGCCCTTGGCATAGGTGTCGGTCGTGCCGATGGTGGTCGCTGCCTCTTCCCAGCCGCAGGGCGCGGCGACAAAGGCGGCCTCCAGCCCTGCCTCCGCCTTGTCCACCGGCAAAGGAACACCGATTACCCCGGTCGAGGAGATGAAGACGCTGGAAGGCTGGCAATCCAGATGGTTCGCGACCTTGGCGGCGATCGCCTCCACCGCTGCACGGCCCCGGTGGCCGGTAAAGGCATTGGCATTGCCCGCATTCACCACCAGCGCCCGCGCGGAACCCAGTGGAATGGCGTCCCGGCACCATTCGACTTCAGGAGAGGGGCATTTGCTCTGCGTCGTGACGCCCGCCACGGCCGTGCCTTCGCTCAGTTCGACATAGGTGAGGTCGCACCTGTCCCAATTCTTGTATCGCGCCCTGGCGACGCGCGCGGTGACGCCCGCAATGGGCGGAAGTTCAGGAAAGGCAGCGGGGGCGAGGGGCGAACGTTCTGTCATGCCCGTCGCTTAGCGCAATATGCCCGTCCGTCAACGGAGAGATGGGCGGACATGGAGCTTTCCGATGCTATCCGGCATGCCCGCTCTGATTGACTAACGCCTGTGCGCGTCCTAAATCGCCGCGCATGTCCGCGTGCATCGCCCCAAAAGGCGTGCGCGTCCCCTTTTGTCAGGAATTTGCATGTTCGGCGCACTCGCCAAGTCTATTTTCGGCTCCTCCAACGACCGCTATGTGAAGTCGCTGGGCAAGACCGTCGAACAGATCGCCTCTTTCGAACCCACCATTTCGGCCATGAGTGACGAGGAACTGGCGGCGCAGACCGTGCGGTTCCGGGAGCGGCTGGCACAGGGTGAAACGCTTGACGGCCTGCTGCCCGAAGCCTTCGCCACGGTGCGGGAAGCCGCCAAGCGGACCTTGGGCCAGCGCCATTATGACGTGCAGATGGTGGGCGGAATCGTGCTTCATCGCGGCGAGATCGCCGAAATGCGCACGGGCGAGGGCAAGACGCTGGTCGCGACGCTCGCCACCTATCTGAACGCGCTGGAAGGGAAGGGCGTCCACGTCGTCACCGTGAACGACTATCTGGCCAGCCGCGACTGCGAATGGATGGGACAGGTCTATCGCTTCCTGGGCCTTACCACCGGCGTCATCGTGCCGAACCTGTCGGAGGACCAGCGCCGCGAGGCGTACAGTGCCGACATTACCTATGCGACGAATAACGAGCTCGGCTTCGATTACCTGCGCGACAACATGAAATATGACCGCGCGTCGATGGTACAGCGGCCTTTCAACTTCGCCATCGTCGACGAGGTGGACTCGATCCTCATCGACGAAGCGCGCACGCCGCTGATCATATCCGGCCCGACCGATGACAAGTCGGAACTCTATGTCTCCGTCGATGCCATCGTGAAGCAGCTGGACGAGAGCGATTATGAGAAGGACGAGAAGCAGCGCACCGTCACGCTGACCGAGGACGGGACCGAGAAGATCGAGCGCATGCTGGAAGGGGCTGGGCTGCTGCAAGGTGCCAACCTCTATGATTTCGAAAACACCGCCGTCGTCCACCATGTCAATCAGGCGCTGCGTGCGAACGTGATGTTCCGCCGCGACATCGATTACATCGTCAAGGATGGCAAGGTCATCATCATCGACGAGTTCACCGGCCGCATGATGGATGGCCGCCGCTGGTCGGACGGTCTGCACCAGGCGGTGGAAGCCAAGGAAGCGGTGAATATCGAGCCGGAAAACCAGACACTCGCCTCCATCACCTTCCAGAATTATTTCCGCATGTACCCGAAACTGGGCGGCATGACCGGCACGGCCGCGACCGAAGCCACCGAATTCTACGAAATCTACAAGATGAACGTCGTCACCATCCCGACCAACCGGCCGGTGCAACGTGTCGACGAGGAAGACAGCTTCTACAAGAATCTGGAAGACAAGTTCCGCGGAATCGCCAAGACCATCAAGGTCCATGCGGAGCAGGGCCAGCCTGTCCTTGTCGGCACGGTTTCGATCGAAAAATCGGAAATGCTCTCCGAATTCCTGACGCAGGAAGGCGTGAAGCACGCCGTCCTCAACGCCCGCTTCCATGAAAGCGAAGCGCATATCGTGGCGCAGGCAGGCCGCAAGGGCGCCGTCACCATCGCCACCAACATGGCCGGTCGCGGTACCGACATCAAATTGGGCGGCAACCTTGAATTCCGCGTCGAGGACGAACTGCGCGACATGCCCGAAGGGCCGGAGCGGGAAGCCGCCATCGCGCGGATCGATGCAGAGATCGAGGCCGAAAAGCAGGAAGTGCTCGCGGCTGGCGGCCTTTTCGTGCTGGGCACGGAACGGCATGAAAGCCGCCGCATCGACAACCAGCTTCGCGGCCGTTCGGGCCGTCAGGGTGACCCCGGCCTTTCGCGCTTCTATCTGAGCCTCGACGACGACCTGATGCGCATCTTCGGCCCGGACACGATGTTCGCCAAGATGATCCGCTCCAACCTGGAGGATGGCGAGGCGCTGCCCCCGTCCAAATGGCTCAGCAAGGCGATCGAGACTGCCCAGAAGAAGGTGGAAGCCCGCAACTACGACATCCGCAAGCAGGTCGTCGAATATGACGATGTGATGAACGATCAGCGCAAGGTCATTTACGAACAGCGCAGCGACATCATGGATGCGGATACGGTTGATGATGTCGTTGCCGACATGCGGCATGAAACGGTCAATGATCTTGTCGGCGCATCATGCCCGCAGGGTACCTATCCCGAACAATGGGATATCGATCGGTTGAAGGTTCGATCGGCCGAGGTGCTGAACCTCGAACCCGATTTCGACGCCTGGCTGGCCGAGGACCATGTCGATCCGGAGATGATCGAGGAACGGCTCAGAACGTTGGCCGACGCGGCCGTGGCCGAGAAGGTCAGGGAACTTGATCCCGAGAGCTGGCATATGATCGAAAAGTCGATCCTGCTGCAAAGTCTGGACCATCATTGGAAGGAGCATCTGTCGACCCTCGACGCGCTGCGCCAGGTTGTCCATTTGCGCGCTTATGCCCAGAAAACGCCGATCAATGAATATAAGCAGGAAGCCTTCGCCCTGTTTGAACGCATGCTCGGCAATATCCGCGAGGATGTGACCGGCTCCATCGCCCGCGTCCAGTTCCGCATGGAGGAGCCGCTGCCGGAATTCGACCTGCCGATACTGCCCGACTTCATCACGACGCATATCGACCCGTTTTCGGGCGAGGATAATAGCGGAGACTTCGACGGTGGTCAGATCAGCGGCATCACGACGACCCTGCCTCGTCCCGCCGCAGGAGGACCGGCTGGCGAGTTCGCCAATCTGGACATCAGCCGCAACGCGCCATGCCCCTGCGGATCGGGCCAGAAATACAAGCATTGCCACGGTGCGCTCAACTAGAAGGGTTGTGACCTGACAGGGGCAGGTCACGCTTCTGGCCTTATGTTTTTCGGGAATCACCTGCCGCGATCGGTCCCGATCGCTGGTGAATGGTTCCACGCGCGCCTTGGCAGCGTCCCGCGCCGGGTCATCACATTGGCTCGCGCGCATTTTCAGCCTGATGACGAAGGTGCGGTGCTATCGCCATTTGCATGGTTCAGGCCGCCTTTCGGCTCGAAGGATTGCCCACCCGTGACCGCCGATTGACGTTACGGAAAGGTGGCGATCTACCTTTGGATAGATTGCGATGAACGTCCATTCTTGCTAAGCGGAAATGGATTTGGATGCCCGACAGCAAACAGATCGCGCTCCCGGCATTCCCTTGCCCGGGGGCGCATTTTTATTCCGCATCCCGGAACGCGAAACGTCTGACCGTCATCAACCAGCAAGAACCGATGATCAGGGTTCCCGCCCCAGCGCATCATGGAGAACCTGATCGGCACAGGACATGGCAAGCGCCCGTACCCGATAGCGCAGCGCGAGTTCACGATGGGCGGCAATTTCCTGCGATGCCGCACTCCGCTTTGCAGCGGCATCGGCTTTCGCGGCTTCCTCTCTTGCACGCCGGAACAGATAACGTGCGTCGGTATCGGCAGACATTGTCACCTCCGATGATTATCGGCCGCTTCTAGCATGAAGAAAATCGCGTCGCCTTAACGCGGATCAAACTGGATGGCGGACAGGGTGGGATTCGAACCCACGGTGAGCGTAAACCCACGGCGGTTTTCAAGACCGCTGCCTTAAACCACTCGGCCACCTGTCCGTCGTCACGCTTCCTAGCGAACCCGACGGCCTTGCCAAGCGTAAAATGGCGTGAAGGCGGTTTGATCCTGCCAATGTCGTCAAGTGCCAATAAGGGGATTCACGCCGCGCCATCCCTGTGCAACAAAAGAGCTTAAGGAGATTCTTCAATGCGTTCGTCGATCCTGTCGCTGTTGCTGGGACTTGCTGCCGTCGTGGCGGGCGGTCTGACGGCGGACAGCGTCAGCGCGCAGGAGAATGTCGGCTTTCGCGCCTATCTTGAATCCCTGCGCCCCAAGACCCGAGCGATGGGCATCCGGGATTCGACTCTGGACAGTGTCTTTCCGGGGCTGACGCCCAATCCGCGCGTAGTCCAGCTCGACCAAAATCAACCCGGCGGCGGCACCTATGCCCCGATCCCGAATTTCGAGCCCTATCGCCGCCAGCATGTCGATGCGGCACGCATCAGCCGGGGCCGGACCGCATATCTGGCCAATCGCGCCCGCCTTGCCCGGATAGAAGCGGAAACCGGTGTGCCGGAAGAGATCATGGTCGCCATCTACGGCCACGAAACCAATTACGGCGCCTATACCGGCGATTTCGACCTGATCCGCTCGCTTGCGACCTTGTCCTATGAGGGGCGTCGCCGGACATTGTTTGAACCGGAACTGCTGGCGACGCTGAAGATGCTCGATGATGGCGTGCCGCGCAGCCGCCTGGTGGGCAGTTGGGCTGGCGCGACCGGCTATCCCCAATTCCTGCCGAGCGTCTATCTGCGGCTGGGCAAGGATGGCGATGGCGATGGCCGGGTCGATATCTGGAACAGCGAAGCCGACGCCCTGGCATCCATCGCCAATTATTTCGTTCAGGCCGGATGGCGACGCGGCGAGCCTTGGGGCATTGCCGTGTCCGTTCCGGTCGGATTGGACCGTTCCGGCCTCGCCGCGCGCACCACTGCGGTCCGTTGCCCCCGCGTCTTCAGCCGCCATAGCCGCTGGCTCAGCATGGCCGAATGGCGGCGCATGGGAATCGTGCCCAGCGGCGCCGGCTGGCCCGCCGACCGGGTGATGGCGACATTGCTGGAGCCCGATGGTCCGGGCAAGACCGCCTATCTTCTGACCAGCAACTACCGGGCGATCCTCGACTATAACTGTTCGAATTTCTATGCCTTGTCCGTTGGCCTGCTGGCCGATGCGGTGAAGCAATAGAGCGCCTTGATATTGGTTCTGCCATGGCTATTGAATGCGCTAGGCATTCGAAGAATCCACCAGTCCAAAGGCATCCCGCATGAAGAAGTCCATCGCCGCCCTCCTGTTCGTCGGGTTGCTGTCCACGCCGCTGACCGCCGCCGCGCCACCCTATAGCAGCGAGGCGCCGATCGCCTATATGAAGGATCTCTCGTCGGGCGCCGTGCTTTACGACAAGGGGGGCGAGACGCGGATGCCGCCCGCCTCCATGGCGAAGATGATGACGGCCCATGTCGCTTTTCGCCTGATCCAGAAGGGCGATCTGAAACTCGACCAGAAATTCACCGTCCGCCCGGAAACCTGGCAGCGATGGCATGGCCCGCAGGCGGGATCGACCATGTTCCTGTCGCCGGGCGAGCAGGTGTCGGTGGAAAATCTTCTCCACGGCATCGTCACGCTTTCGGGCAATGATGCCTGCGTCGTGCTGGCGGAGGGCATTGCCGGGACAGAGCAGGCCTTCGTCGCCCTGATGAACCAGGAAGCCAAGCGCCTCGGCCTCAAGAACAGCAATTTCGGCACGAGCAATGGCTGGCCGGACGAAGGTGTGACTTATGTGACCGCGGCCGACCTTGCGGCGCTGGCCGAAGCGACGATCGAGGAAACGCCCAACCTCTACAAGAAATTCTACGCCACGCGCAGCTTCACCTGGGGCAAGACGATGGGCGGCGCGGATATCGAGCAGGGCAATCGCAATCCCATATTGGGCAAGGTCGCCGGAGCCGATGGTCTCAAGACCGGACACACCGAAGAAGCCGGCTTCGGCTTCACCGGATCGGCGGAACAGGAGGGACGCCGCCTGGTCATGGTCGTGGCAGGGCTGGGCACCTACAACCAGCGGATCGAGGAGTCGGTGCGCTTCATGGACTGGGGCTTCCGCGCGTGGAAGGCGCAGCCGCTCTTCAAGAAGGGACAGACCGTCGAAACCGCCGAGGTGCAGCTCGGCAGCGCAACCAGCGTTCCATTGGTCGCGGCGCAGGATATGGCGGTGACATTGCCGCGCGCCGCTTCGTCCAACATCTCGGTCAAGGTCGCCTATACCGGCCCGATCAAGGCGCCCATCACCAAGGGGCAGAGGATTGCGCAGCTGATCGTCTCCACGCCTGACACGCCGCCCCAGATCCTGCCACTGGTCGCGGGTGAGGATGTCGCTGAAGCCGGCATTTTCGGTCGACTGTGGAACGGGCTGAAGTCCTTCTTCGGGTGACGGCCGCAGGGACGACGCGGGGCCGCTTCATCTCGCTGGAAGGCGGGGAAGGTGCAGGCAAGTCGACCCAGTTGCGGGCCCTTGCCGCCGCCCTGCGCGCGCGCGGCGTGGAAGTCGTGGAAACGCGCGAGCCGGGCGGCAGCGAAGGGGCGGAGGCCATTCGCGCCCTGTTGCTGACCGGGGGAGCCGACCGCTGGAGCCCCCGCGCCGAAGCGCTGTTGTTCGCTGCTGCCCGTGCCGATCATGTGGAAAAGACGATCCGTCCGGCGCTGGAGCGGGGCGCATGGGTGCTTTCCGACCGCTTTCTGGACAGCAGCCGCGCCTATCAGGGCGCAAGCGAGCTGACGGATGCGGATATATTGGCGCTTCACCGGATTGGCAGCAACGGTTTCCTGCCCGACCGGACCCTCTTCCTCACCTTGCCAGAGGAGGAAGCGAGCGCGCGTGCCCGTTCTCGCGATGGAGATGCGGCCGACAGGATCGGGGGACGCGACCGGGATTTTCATCTCGCCGTGGCAACAGCCTTTCATCGGTTCGCCCAACAGGAACCGGCGCGCTTCCTTGCCGTCGACGCTTCGGGAGACGCCGGGGCAGTGACGGCACGGCTGCTTCAGGCGTTGCAGGACCTGCTGCCATGACGTCACTCATCGGCCATGACGCGCAGGCCCGCACGCTGCTCGATGCCGCGCGGAGCGGTCGTCTGCACCACGGCTGGATCCTTGCTGGCCCGTGGGGCATTGGCAAGGCAAGCTTCGCCCGCGCCATGGCGCTGCGCCTGCTGGCGGAGGCGGCAGGGCCGCCCATCACGGCTGATGGGCTGGACGTGCCGCAGGATCATCCGACCCGCCGCCTGTTCGAGGCGGATGCCCATCCCGACTATGCCGAGCTGTTCTGCCTGGAAAAGGAAAGCGGCACCGCCCGCAACATCACGGTCGATCAGATCCGGAGCCTCCAGCGCCTGATCCAGTCGGCGCCCTCCATGTCGTCACGGCGGATCGTGGTCATCGACAGTGCCGACGATCTGGAGCGCGGCGCGGCAAATGCGCTGCTCAAGAATCTGGAAGAGCCGCCGGCCGATATGCTGTTCCTGCTGGTCAGTCATGCGCCCGGCCGGCTGCTTCCGACTATCCGCTCCCGCTGCCGTACCCTGCGCTTCGACATGTTGAACGAAGAGGCCATGCGCAGCATTTTGCGCGCGACGGACGACAGTCTTTCTCCGGATGAACTGACCGCGCTGATCCAGGCAGGTGAGGGGTCTCCCGGCAAAGCGTTACGCTATGCGGGCCTCAACATAGTGGACATCGAAAATTCGTTGGCCGCCATTGCCGCTGGCGGCGACCCTGGCAACCGCCAGCGACTAATGCTGGCCAGGATGCTGGCGTCAAAGAGCGCCCGGCCCCGTTATGAGGCGTTTCTTGAGCGGGCGCCGGCCTTCATCGCGGCGGCGGCGCGCCAACGCAAGGGGAGCGATCTCGGCAAGGCGCTGGACCATTGGGAAGCAGCACGCCAGCTTGCCGGGGGAGCCGTCATCCTGTCGCTTGAACCGGGGGCCGTGGTTTTCGAACTTGCCGGGCATGTCGCCGCCCTTGCCCGCTGAAAAGCGGCTTTGCGCCGGGACTAACACCCGCTAGGGAGGGCGCATGTCCAAGCCCTATACCATCACGACAGCCATCAGCTACCCCAATGGCCGCCCGCATATCGGCCATGCCTATGAAGTGATCGCAACGGATGCGATCGCCCGTTTCCAGCGTATGATGGGCCGCGACGTCTTCTTTCAGACCGGAACGGACGAACATGGCCTGAAAATGGCCCAGACCGCGCGCAACAGGGACATGGAGCCGCGCGCACTCGCTGACGAAATGTCAGGATATTTCAAGGCTATGAATGATGGTCTCAACATCAGCTATGATCGCTTCATTCGCACCAGCGAGCCGGATCATCACCGCGCAAGCCAGGCGATCTGGCAGGCGATGGAGGCCAATGGCGATCTCTATCTCGGCCGCTATGAAGGCTGGTATTCCGTCCGCGATGAAGCCTTTTACGACGAAAAGGAACTGGTCGAAGGAGAGGGCGGGCAGAAGCTCTCGCCCCAGGGCACGCCTGTCGAATGGACGGTGGAGGAAAGCTGGTTCTTCCGCCTGTCCGCCTATCAGCAGAAATTGCTGGAACTTTACACCAGCCAGCCGGATTTCATCCAGCCTGACAGCCGCCGCAATGAGATAATGCGCTTCGTGGAGGGTGGCCTGTCCGACCTCAGCGTGTCGCGCACCAGCTTCGACTGGGGCGTCAAGGTGCCCGGCAGCGACGGCCATGTCATGTATGTGTGGGTGGACGCGCTCACCAACTATCTCACGGGCTGCGGCTATCCCGATGATGCGGACCGCATGGCCCGCTACTGGTCGGAAGGTGGCGATATCACGCATGTCATCGGCAAGGATATCGTGCGTTTTCATACCGTTTACTGGCCAGCCTTCCTGATGAGTGCGCGGCTGCCCTTGCCCAGGCAGGTCTTCGGTCACGGCTTCCTCCTCAACCGGGGAGAGAAGATGTCGAAGTCGCTCGGCAATGTGGCCGATCCGATGGAATTGGCCGAACGCTTCGGCGTGGATCAGCTCCGCTATTTCCTGCTGTCGGAAGTCACCTTCGGCAATGACGGCAGCTACAGCGCGGAGGCGATCGTCGCCCGTTCGAACAGCGACCTCGCCAACAGCTTCGGCAATCTCGCCCAGCGAACGCTGAGCTTCATTGCCAAGAATCTGGAGGGTCGCCTGCCCGAACCCGCAGCGCAGGAGGTCGATCGCGATCTTCTTGCAACGGTCGGGGAAGCGGCCCGGACCTTCCAGGCCGCTATGGCGGACCTTGCGCCCTCGACAGCCATCGAAGCGTGGATGCGCGCGGTGTTTGCCTGCAACGCCTATATCGATGCCCAGGCGCCCTGGACGCTCCGCAAGACCGATCCTGCCAGGATGGAGGCGGTGCTCGCCACCCTTTACGAAGCGATCGCCGACCTTGCCATCATCGTCCAGCCGATCATTCCCGCAAGCGCCTCCGCCCTGCTCGAGCAGATGGGGACAGCCGAGAATGGCAGGAACTATTCTGCCATCGGCAGCGACTGGTATACGCAGCTTCGTGCGTCCGGCTTTGCCCTGAGCACGCCCAAGCCGCTCTTCCCGCGCCTCGAACTGCCCGCTGAAGAGGCGTGACGTCATGTTCATAGACAGCCATTGTCACTTGAATTACAAGGGGTTGATCGACGATCAGCATAATGTGCTCGAACGGGCGAGGGGCGCTGGAGTCGACCTGATGCTCAACATTGCCACGCGCGAAAGCGAATGGGACGATGTGCTGGCAACGGCCTTGCGCGAAACGGATGTGTGGGCGACCGTCGGCATTCACCCCCATGAAGCGGACGAGCATCCACATGTCGACACCGCGAAGCTGGTCGAACGGGCGGCCCATCCACGCATCGTCGGCATAGGCGAGACCGGCCTGGATTATTATTACGACCATAGCGATCGCGAGCGGCAGCAACGCAGCTTCCGGTCCCATATCGCCGCCTCTCGCGAAACCGGCCTGCCGCTGATCGTCCACACCCGCGATGCGGAGGAGGACACGCTGGCCATCATGCGCGATGAAATGGGGAAGGGGACCTATGGCGGGGTCATCCATTGTTTTACCGCCAGCGGCGCCTTTGCCGATGCAGCGATGGAACTGGGTTTCTACATCAGCATTTCGGGTATCGTGACCTTCAAGAACGCCAGGGATCTTCAGGAAACGGCTGCCCGTCTGCCGCTCGAAAGGCTGCTGATCGAAACCGACGCTCCTTTCCTCGCGCCCGTGCCCCATCGCGGCAAGCCGTGCGAACCCGCCTTCGTGGCCGACACTGCCCGTTTTCTGGCGAATTTACGGGGCGAAAGCGTCGAGCAACTGGCTGAGGCAACAGCAGCCAATTTCCGTACGCTTTTCAGCAAGGCAGCATGAGCCTCAAGCTCACCATCCTGGGAAGCGGCACCTCCTCGGGCGTGCCTCGCATCGGCAATGATTGGGGCGCCTGTGATCCGCAGGAGCCCAGGAACCGCCGCACCCGGGCATCGATCCTGATCGAAAGCCCCACGACCCGGTTGTTGATCGACACATCACCGGACATGCGTGCGCAGTTGCTCGCGGCCGACGTGATCCATATCGACGCGATCCTGTGGACGCATGACCATGCCGACCACAGCCACGGCCTGGACGATGTCCGTCAGCTTTACCACCATCGCGGCACGCCTGTCCCCGGCTATGCGCGCCCGCAGACGCTTCGCTTGCTCCGGGAGCGCTTCGGTTATGCCTTCGAAGGGCGTCATGGCTATCATCCGACGATCGAACCGCATCCGCTGCCGGATGGCCTGCGCATCGGGGACATCAGCATCGCCTGCACCGACCAGCCCCATGGCGAGATATTCTCCACCGGATTCCGTTTCACGTATGATGGCCATTCCATTGGCTATGCTACTGATTTTCATGATATAACGACTGATATGATGGCACTGTACGATGCGCTGGACATCTGGGTGGTCGACGCCTTGCGGGAACGGCCGCATCCAACCCACGCGCATCTGGCGCTTACCCTGGATGCCGTACAGGCCGTGCGACCGCGCCGCGCCATATTGATCCATATGGACCAGAGCATGGATTATGCGTCGCTTTGCCGAACACTCCCGGCGGGCGTCGAACCGGGTTATGACGGGCTGGTGGCCGAACTGGGCGCATCATAAGGGGCAGGGAAATGGGTGGCGATCAGGCAATGTCCAGTCTCTGGTACGTGCTGGCGTTGGTCCTGGTCGGATCGGCCTTGCTCGCGCGGCGGGCGCCGATGGGCGGCCTCTTGCGTATGGCCATGCTATGGATCGTCATCTTCGCGGCGCTGCTTGGACTGTTCAAGGCTGGCGAGAAATACGGCCTGTTTGCCAGCCGTATCAAGGGGGAAGGGGGCGGATCTCCCGCACTGGCGACCAATGATATGCCGACAGCCTTGCCCACCGCGCGCGTGGAGGGGCAGGCACTGCGAATACCCGTTGCGCCCGACGGCCATTATTGGGTCGAGGGAATGGTCAACGGGAACCCGACACGCTTTCTGATCGACAGCGGGGCCAGCGTGACCGCATTGTCAGTGGAGGCGGCGCGCGCCGCCGGCCTCAATTTCGACCTGAATGCGTCCGGCGTCAGCATGATGACCGCCAACGGCAAGATCGACGCCAAGCGCTCGACAATCGCCACGCTGGTCGTCGGCCCAATCCGCGCCAGCGATCTCGACATTGTCGTTTCCCCGGCTTTTGGCGATGTCAATGTGATCGGGATGAACATGCTGTCACGGCTGAAAAGCTGGTCCGTCCAGAATGGAGAGATGGTGCTGACACCATGACGTCATACATAGCCGCGCCCGATCAGCGACAGCGCCTGAAAGCCGTGATCGGCGGTTCCACGGGCAATCTGGTGGAATGGTATGACTGGTATGCCTATTCGGCCTTCACCCTCTATTTCGCCCAGCATTTCTTCCCCAGCGAAGACCGCACCGCTCAGTTGCTGAGCGCCGCCGGCATTTTCGCGGTCGGCTTCCTGATGCGCCCCATCGGCGCCTGGCTGATGGGCGTCTATGCCGATCGCCATGGTCGCAAGAGCGGCCTGACCTTGTCCGTGGCGCTGATGTGCGCCGGTTCGCTGCTGATCGCGGTCACGCCATCCTATGACAGTATCGGGGTTGGCGCGCCGCTACTGCTTGTGCTGGCGCGCCTGATGCAGGGATTGTCAATCGGCGGCGAATATGGCGCCAGCGCGACCTATTTGTCCGAAATGGCGGGGCGCAATCACCGCGGCTTTTTCTCCAGCTTTCAATATGTCACGCTGATAGCCGGCCAGCTTGTCGCCATCTGCGTCCTGTTGGCGCTTCAGGCCATGCTGACCGAGGCTGAACTGGATGCGTGGGGCTGGCGCATTCCTTTCCTGATTGGCGGGGCGCTGGCGATCATCGTCTTCTGGCTGCGGCGCGGCCTGGCCGAAACGCAGAGCTTCGCCAAAGCCCAGGCAGAGGGTGCGCCCAGATCGGGTTTCGTGGAACTGGTAACCCGGCATCCGAAAGAGACGCTGACAGTCATGTTGCTGACCGCGGGCGGCACGATCGCCTTCTACGCCTATTCCATCTACATGCAGAAATTCCTCGTCAACACCAGCGGCATCAGCCGTGAAGCAGCATCCCAGATCAATGGGATAACGCTCTTTGTTTTCATGCTGATCCAGCCTCTCGGCGGCGCTCTTTCCGACCGTATCGGGCGCAAGCCGCTCATGATCGGCTTTGGTCTGCTGGGCGTCACCTGCACTTATCCCATCTTCGCGACGCTGGCCGTGACCAAGGACCCATGGATGGCCGGGCTGCTGGTGATGGCCGGGCTGGTGATCGTAACCGGCTACACCTCGATCAACGCCGTCGTGAAGGCGGAACTGTTTCCAGCGCATATCCGGGCACTGGGCGTGGCGCTGCCTTATGCGCTGGCCAATACCATGTTCGGCGGCACGGCGGAATTAGTCGCGCTCTGGTTCAAGAAGCTCGGTGTGGAGCAGGCCTTCTATATCTATGTGACGGTGATGATCGGTATTTCGCTGATCGTTTACATACGCATGCGCGACACGCAGCGGCACAGCCTGATATTGGAAGACTGAGTGTCCAGCCCGTTAAATTTAACATAATCCTTATTATCGGACTTTGATAGTGTAAGCGCCGGATAGAAATGACACCCCTCTGCTAGATAGAAATGACACCCTCGGGCGTCCTTAGCAGAGTCCGGTGGCATGGTCCTCCTGGCAGTTCGGGAGGACGCGCTTATGACGGTGGTGGCGATGAGCCATGGCGAGCTTTCGCGGTTTGACACATTGTCGCGCGTGGACCGCGGCGAACTTCGGGTTGAGGATGCGGCGATGTTGCTGGGCTTGAAGCGCCGGCAGATTTTCCGGTTGCTTGAACGTCTCCGAGTTGAAGGCGCTTCAGGCCTGGTGTCGCGCAAACGTGGTCGGCCGAGCAACCGACGTCACAGCAATGCCTTTCGCGAGCGGATCCTGTCACTGGTCCGCGAGCATTATGCGGATTTTGGACCGACCCTGGCGCGTGAGTATCTGGCGGAGCGCCACGATATCGCGGTGGGCTGTGAGACATTGCGGCAGATGATGATTGAGGCTGGTCTGTGGCAGGATCGCGCAGCTCGCCGGTCTCGCCCATATCAACCGCGCCACCGCAGGGAGTGTCGTGGCGAGCTGATCCAGATCGACGGCTCGGATCATGACTGGTTTGAGGACCGCGGACCGCGATGCACGCTGCTCGTCTACATAGACGACGCGACCAGCGAGTTGATGCACCTCAAGATGGTCGAGAGCGAAAGCACCTTTTCCTACATGGAAGCGACGCGCGAATATATCGAGCGGCACGGCAAGCCGGTGGCCCTTTATTCCGACAAGCACACAGTCTTCCGCAACGCTAAAGCGACCGCCAAGGGTGACGGCATGACGCATTTCGGGCGCGCGCTCGATGCGCTGAACATCGAGATCATTTGCGCCAACTCACCCCAAGCCAAGGGCCGGGTCGAGCGGGCGAACGGCACATTGCAGGACCGCCTGATCAAAGCGATGCGCCTGGAAGGTATCTCGTCGATCGAAGAAGCGAACGTCTTTCTGCCGAGCTACATGGTTGGGCACAATGCGCGCTTCGCTCGTCCGGCCGCAGACAGTCGTGATCTACACCGCCCTCTGGCACTGCGGGATGATCTGCACTCCGTCATGGTCTGGCGCGAACAGCGGACGGTCACGGCCGCGCTGACGCTGCACTATAACAAAGTGCTGTTCCTTCTGGAGCCGAACCCGATCAGCAAGGAACTGGTGCGCAAGCGCGTGGATGTCTGTGAATATCCTGACGGCACAGTCGAGATCCGCCACGAGGGGCGCTCCCTTCCCTATAGCCTGTTCGACAAGATGCCCCGGATCAATCAACCTGCCATCGTCGATAACAAGCATCTCGACGCGGCACTGGCGCTAGCAAAAGAGATCCAAGCGATCGCGCCGCATCACCGGCAGCGGAACAACTATGCCCCTGCTCGCCGCGACCAGCCCGCGCATCTGTTCCCCGAACCGGAGGCGCCGGTGAAGATCGACGGACGCCGGTTGGGCGGGGCAAAGCTCAAACGTCGTCCCCGGCTCAGCCCGGCGGAGTTACGGGCGCGCGGCACGCTCGAGTTCGTGAAGGCGCGCTAAAGCGGTTCTGACCGAGCCCGCTGCCGTCGCAGCGGGTCCGTGCCCTTCCCCACCACTGTTACGCCATCAGCAGGGTCTGCGCTGCGCTATCCCAAGGGCTCCACGCAGCCCCTGCTGATCTCAAGAGTGTCATTTCTATCGGGGACGGAAAGTGTCTTCTCTAACCGGCAGGAACAGATAGCTGCTCGACAAGCTGGCCTTCTGCGTCCCGACAATCTATCCCTGCCATAGATCTCCTCAATCCAGAGTACCGCATGTCATCCAACAGCAAGGCGAATCCCGCCGACATCATGCCGCTCGCCAATGTCATGGCGCGTTTGCGCGATCCGGAAACGGGTTGCCCCTGGGATATCGAACAGGATTTTGCCAGCATCGCGCCCTATACGATCGAGGAAGCTTACGAAGTCGCCGACGCCATAGAACGTGACGACATGGCGGCCCTGCGCGATGAACTTGGCGATCTGCTGCTGCAGGTGGCGTTCCACAGCCGCATGGCGGAACAGGCGGGTCATTTCACATTGCAGGAGGTCATCGACGGTATCACGGAAAAGATGATCCGCCGCCATCCCCATGTCTTCGGCGAAGGAACAGACAGGAAGGACGGCCACGCCCAATGGGAAGCCATCAAGGCGGCCGAGCGTGCCGAAAAGGAATCTGATCCGAGCGCGCTGGCGGGCGTCGCCACAGCCCTTCCAGCCCTGCTCCGCGCTGAAAAGCTCCAGAACCGCGCCGCCCGAACAGGGTTCGACTGGCCCGATCTTGGCGGTGTCATGGCCAAGATCGAGGAAGAACTGGACGAAGTGCGGGAGGCGACTTCCCAATCCGAACGAGAGGAGGAAGTGGGCGATCTTCTCTTTGCCGTGGTCAACCTCGCCCGCCATCTGAAAGTCGATCCGGAGGTTGCCCTGCGCGCGGCGAGCGGCAAGTTCGACAAGCGCTTCCGCATCATGGAAGCCTTGGCCGGCGACGATTTCGTCGCCCTTTCCCTCGATAAGAAGGAAGGCTTGTGGCTGCAGGCAAAGGAGCGGTTACGACAGGCGAAATAGAGTGGTTTCCCGGCGACAGGGCGGCGACCCGAAAGGCTATTTCCCAAGACGCTTGAGGAACCGCGCCAATGCGGAATCGGACAGGCGGACATCCACCAGCATGTCCGCGCCATCGGCCTTGCTTCCAATCACATCGCCATGTTCGTGCAACCACGCCATGGCCGCGCCATCAGAAAGGGGCACATGCAACTGGTGCACTCGCGCACCGGCGGTCAGCCGGCTGCTGATGGCCCGCTGAAGGTCGTCGACCCCCTCCCCGGTCAAAGCGGACAGGATGACCACATCGTTCCGCCGCGCAGCGGTCTCGCGCGCCAGTAGCGCAGCCTCTTCGTCCAGCAGGTCCAGCTTGTTCCACGCTTCGATAATGGGCGGCGGATCACTACCCTCGCTCGCGTCAAGCGCCCCTTCCCCCGCGACGCCAAGCTCGGCCAGTACGTCCATCACGTCGTCGCGCTGCGCTTCGCTGTCAGGATGTGCAATATCGCGGACATGGATGATCAGATCGGCCGACAGCACCTCTTCCAGCGTGGCGCGAAATGCGGCGATCAACTGCGTCGGCAGGTCAGAAACAAACCCCACAGTGTCGGAAAGAATGGCCTTGTCCAGTCCCGGCAGGGCGATCTGACGCATGGTGGGGTCAAGCGTCGCGAACAGCAGATCCTCCGCCATGACGTCAGCCCCGGTCAGGCGGTTGAACAGCGTTGACTTGCCCGCATTGGTATAACCCACCAGCGCGATCACGGGCCAGGGCGCACGTTGCCGCCGTGCCCGATGCAGGCCGCGCGTCTTCGTCACCTGATCCAGTTCGCGCCTGATCTTCGCCATGCGATCGCGGATCATCCGACGGTCCGCTTCGATCTGCGTTTCACCGGGACCGCCAAGAAAGCCGAAACCGCCCCGCTGCCGCTCCAGGTGGGTCCAACTGCGCACCAGCCGTCCTGCCTGATAGTCCAGATGCGCCAGTTCGACCTGCAGGCGCCCCTCATTGGTCGCCGCACGCTCACCGAAAATTTCCAGGATCAGGCCGGTCCGGTCGATGACCTTCGTTTCGGTCGCCTTTTCCAGATTGCTCTGCTGCACGGGGCTGAGCGCATTGTCGACAATGACCAGTTCGGCATCTTCCGCCCGCGCCAGCGTCGCGATCTGATCCACCTGTCCGCTACCAAACAGGGTCGCCGGCTTTCGATCGCGCACACGGAAGGCCTGCGCTGCGCGCACGTCGATGCCGATAGCCAGGGCAAGCCCCCTCGCCTCGTCCAGCCGCGCATCGCTGTCACGCCGTTCCGGACCATGGACATCGGCGCGCACAACAATGGCGCGTGCACCACGCGATACTTCATCAGCTGAATCTCGGTTGAAAACGGCCATGACGGCTTAACGCTTCCCGCCTCTGCCGGCTTCACGGGAAACCCGGCAGAGACAAGAAAAAGCGTTCAATCCTCGCCCTCACCCTCGCCGGTGAGGTCGAGCGCGTGCAGCGGCTGCACGGTGGAAATGGCATGCTTGTAAACGAGCTGGACCATGCCGTCCCGTTCCAGCAGCATGCAGAAAAGATCGAAGGCGGCGATTTCGCCCTGCAACATGACGCCGTTCACCAGGAACATGGTCACCGGGCTGCCCGACTTGCGCACCGCGCTCAGGAAGATTTCCTGGAGCAGCTTCGACTTGCCGTTGCCGTCACTCGCCTTGCGCAGATCGGTAAGGTCCATGGATTGAGCAGGCATGACGGTCGATATCGCATGCTTGTATACCAGTTGCGACTGCCCGTCGCGCCGCAGCAGGACGGAAAAATTGTCGAACCAGGTAATGATACCCTGCAATTTAACGCCCTTGACCAGGAACATGGTCACCGGCGTCTTGCTCTTGCGCAGGCTGTTCAGGAAGATGTCTTGAAGGTTGTTCACTTTGTCGGCCATGGTCTTCACCAGTCCTTTATTGGCGGGACGTTACCCGCGCTCGCACCCTTAAGCAGGATGTCTTGCTCGCCTCCGCCTGTCGGAAGCGAGGCAAGTCTACCGCAATTGCGAAGAGCCGTCCATGCCCAGTTTGGCTGAAGAGGCCTCTCTTTGCCTCAACCGTCCTTCCCATCCGTAATACCCAGCAGCTTCAACTTCCGGTGAAGCGCCGAACGTTCCATGCCGATGAAGGTTGCGGTGCGGGAAATATTGCCCGAAAAGCGCCGGATCTGGATGCGCAGATATTCGCGCTCGAAACTTTCCCGCGCCTCCCGAAGGGGCGCGCCCATGATCGCGGACTGACCCATGCCTTCCGAACCACCATTGCTGGTGAGTTCGGGCGGCAGCATGTCCAGTTCGATCCTTCCGATCCGCTCGCCCGGAGCCAGGATCATGGTGCGTTCGATGACATTGCGAAGCTGGCGGACATTGCCCGGCCATTCATTGGCCTGGAGCGCGGCCATGGCGTCGCTGGCGATTTCCGGCGACGGAACCCGGCGTTCCGCCGCGAAACGCGCGAGATAATGTTCGACCAGCGGAGGAATATCGTCCCGCCGCTCGGCCAGAGGCGGAATGACCAGCGGCACGACGTTGAGCCGATAGAAGAGGTCCTCGCGGAAACGCCGCTCCTCGATCTCGCTCGCCAGGTTGAGCGCGGTCGAGGAAATGACGCGCACGTCCACCTTGACCTGCCGCTGTCCGCTGACGCGGGTGAAGCTCTGGTCGGTCAGCACGCGCAGGATCTTCGCCTGCGTCGTGAGCGGCATGTCCGCGATCTCATCCAGGTAGAGCGTACCGCCATGCGCCTGCTCCAGATAGCCCGGACGCACCAGTCCGCTCGGATCTTCGACGCCGAACAGTTCTTCCTCGACGCGATCCGGGTCCATCCGCGCCGCGGCGACGATGATGAAGGGAGCATCGGCCCGTCCGCTCCAGCTGTGCAGCATGCGTGCGGCGACTTCCTTGCCCACCCCGGCGGGTCCGGAAATCAGCACCCTGCTGCCCGTACCCGCGACTTTCTTGATGGTGGCGCGAACGGCATTGATCGCCGCCGATGTGCCGGTAAGCTCATCATCCTGCCCGAAGCGCGCCCGCAGCACCTGGTTCTCGCGCCGCAGCCGTTCGGTTTCGGTTGCCCGCGATACGAGATGCAGAAGCCGGTCCGCCTCGAAAGGCTTTTCGATGAAATCCGCTGCCCCCTTGCGAATGGCGGCGACGGCGGTGTCGATATTGCCGTGGCCGGAGATCATCAGCACCGGAATGGTCGCATCCCGCCGCTTTATCTCGTCCAGCAGTTCCAGGCCATCGAGCCTGGAACCCTGCAACCAGACGTCCAGCAGCACCAGCGAAGGGCGCCGCGCATCCAGCGCCTCGATCGCGCTGTCGCTGTTCGCGGCCGTGCGCGTGGCGAAACCCTCATCCTCCAGGACACCCGCCACCAGATCGCGAATGTCCTCTTCATCGTCGACTATCAGAATATCAAGCGCCATTGGCCGTCACTTTTCCAGTCGTTTTACCATGGGACAAGGCAATGACCTGCCCCTCTTCCAATTTTTCGAGCGCCGCCACCGGAAAGCGCAGGGCCACACGAGCGCCCCCACCGTCGGCATCGTCGAAGCGGATTTCACCCATATGTTCCTCGACAATCTTCTTCACGATCGCCAGGCCCAAGCCCGTGCCCTTGGTCCGGGTCGTCATATATGGCTCTAAAATGCGTTCGCGTTCCGGGGGCAGGCCAATGCCATTATCCTGCACCGCAATCAGCAGATTGCCGCCATCATGCTCCACACTCATGGAGACCTGGCCACGCCAGTCATCGCCGTCCGAGACGGTCTTGGGCTCGATCGCCTCAACGGCATTTTTGACGATATTGGTGAGCGCCTGCCCCAGTTGCCGGCGATCGCATACCAATTCCGCATCGCTGTCCGTCGAATGATATTGGAAGCGAATGTCGGGATGGGCGACTTCATGCAGGAACAGCGCATGGCGAGCGATATCGTCGACCCGCTCGCGCCGGAACACCGGCTTTGGCATGCGCGCGAAGGAGGAGAATTCATCCACGATACGGCGCAGGTCACCGACCTGGCGCACGATCGTGCCGGTCAGGCGGGTGAAGGTGGCCCTGTCGCTCGTCACTTCCTCGGCATAGCGGCGCTGCAACCGTTCAGCGGCGAGCTGGATCGGGGTGAGCGGATTCTTGATCTCATGCGCGATGCGCCGCGCCACGTCGGACCAGGCGGCGCGGCGCTGATCGGAAAGCTGCTGGGTGATATCGTCGAATGTCAGAATGTGGCGCGATGCGTCCTCCGACACCTTGACCGCCAGCGTCCGTACATCGCCATGGGCGCGGATCTGAACGATGCCGGCGCCATCCTCGGACGTGATGAGCGAGGCCAGTTCGGGGGAAATTTCGGTCAGCGGCCGCCCTACCGGATCGTCCCCCTCCCTCACCAGCAGGGCCGCCGCCGAGCTGTTGAGCAGCAGGATGATACCTTCGCGATCCACCGACAACACGCCGGCCGACACGCCCGACAGGATCGCCTCGATAAAGGCGCGCCGCTCGTCAAGCTGGCTGTTCGCCGCCACCAGCGCCCCGGTCTGCGCCTCCAGGCGCTGGGTCATGCGGTTGAAGGCTGCGGCCAGCGTGCCGATCTCGTCCCGGCTCTGGGGACTGGTCACGCGGGCCGACAGGTCGCCCGCCGTGATTCGCCGTGCCGCCATCACCAGTTCGTTCACCGGCCGCACCATCCAGTCTGCGACCTTGAGCGCGATATACACAGCCACGCCGACCAGCAGCAGCGACCCCACGAACAGCAATATGTTGAACCGCAACTGCAGCGCGCGGGACTGTGCGGCAAATATGTCGTAATCCGACAACACCTTCTGCGCCCGTTCCACATTGCTGAAGGCCGTCGATCCGGAATCGCGGGTGGCGTAGAGATAGATTTTCGCATTGGGGTAGAGCAGCGTCACCGCTTCGATCTGGTTGGGCTTCGCCGCAACCACCACATCCTCGCCGGAGGCCAGCCGCTTCACCACATCGGGGGTCAGCATTTCCGAAACCGGCCGGCTTTCCGGATCGACCGTAGCCGCCGTGCGCGCCACGCCGTCCTTCCCGATCTCGATGATCGCCGAGCGGTTCAGCTTCCGCGTGACTACCTGGTAGATATAGCCTTCCGCAAAGCGTGGACTGGAAACCTTCGACTGAGCCAGATAATCGCGCAGGTCGCTCGCCATGGTGACGGTTTCGTCGCGCACGTCGCGCAGGTTCTGCTCATAATAGCCCCGCGCCAGATCGCTGGCGTTCTGCAACATGCCCCGTGCACTGTCGGAAAACCAGAATTGCACGCCATATTGAAAGAGCAGGGAGGCGAAGATCACGACCAGCAGCATCGGCACGCTGGCGACAATGGAGAAGATCGCCACCAGCCGAACGTGCAACTGACCGTCGCTGCCGATCGCTGACTGAGCCGCGCGCCGCTTCGCCACCCGCCGCCCCAGCAGCACGAGCAGCGCAATGGCTGGCACCAGGTTCGCCACCAGCAGCAGCGCCACTATGGGCGGCGTCAGCAATGTGTATGACTGCCCCTGTCCGCTCAGCAGGAAATAGGTGATCCCCGCCATGCCCAGAAACAGGACGAGCGTCACAGCCTCCACCACCGCGGCAAGCCGACGGCGCAGGAAAAGCGGAAAACGCCTTTTCCATGCCCGGCCCCGCGCCGGAAGAGTTACTGCGCCTTCCATAGTGGCTTGGTTACAACATTAATGTGCCCGATCAAACACAGTAATTGATGAACAAATGGCTTCCGGTCGAAAAGCGCTTTCGCTTCGTCGCCAGCGACCGGACCGTCGGCCGATGCCTTAATCGGCGATCCGAAGCTGCAAGGGATCGAGGCCGTAATCGGTCAGCTTCTTGCGCAGCGTGTTCCGGTTGATGCCGAGCAACCCGGCGGCGCGGATCTGGTTTCCATCGACGCTGGCCAGCGTTTCCTGGAACAGGATCGGCTCCACCACGGCCAGCAGGTCATCATGCAGGCTTCGGTTCGGCTGGGTAAGGCCGATGCCCAGTTGCCGCTTTGCCCATTCCCGCACCGCCTGGCCCAGCAGATCGCCGGGCGCGGCATAATCGGCCGGAACGGCATCCAGCGGCAGGCTGTTGCGCAGCAGATCGGCCGTGATCACATTCTCGCGGCTCAACACCGCCAGCCGCTGCATGATATTCTGCAGCTCCCGCACATTTCCGGGCCAATGATAGGCCATCAGCAATTGCGCGGCATCGTCGGACAGCGCCTTGCGCGGCAGCCCCTCCTGCGCCGCGCGATCAAGGAAGTGGCGAGCAAGCAGGATCACATCTTCCCGCCGCTCGCGCAGTGCCGGCAACGCGATGGGAACCACGTTCAGCCGATAATAGAGATCCTGCCGGAAGCGATTCTCCTCGATCAGCCTGGGCAGGTCCTTGTTGGTGGCTGCGATGATGCGAACATTCACCTTCACCGGTTTGGAGCCGCCCACGGTCGTGACTTCGCCCGACTGCAAAACGCGCAGCAGCCGCGTCTGCGCCTCCATCGGCATGTCGCCGATCTCGTCCAGGAACAGCGTGCCGCCCTGCGCCTGCTCGAATTTGCCGGCGGTGCGGGCATGGGCTCCGGTGAAGGCGCCCTTTTCATAACCAAACAGTTCCGCCTCGATCAATTCGCGCGGAATGGCGGCCATGTTGATCGCCACAAAGGGTCGTGTCCGCCGCTGACCCAGGCTGTGGATCGCCTCGGCCACCAGTTCCTTGCCCGTGCCGGATTCCCCCAGCACCAATATGCTGAGGTCGTTCGACAGGACACGGGCGATGGTCCGATAGACCTCCTGCATCGCCGGGGAGCGCCCCACCAGCGGCAGTCCGTCATGCGGCAACCCGCTATCGGTCGCTTCCTCGGCAGCTCCCTTGCCCGATCCGATCGCATCGGACACCGCGCGCGTGAGCTCGTTCAGATCGAAGGGCTTGGGCAGATATTCGAACGCGCCCTTTTCCGTGGCGCGGATCGCCGTGTTCAGCGTGTTCTGCGCCGACAGGATGATGATGCTGAGCGCGGGGCGCCGCTCCAATATGTCCGCAATGCCGTCCAGCCCGTCACCGTCCGGCAACATGACGTCCGTGATCAGGACATCAGGCGAAAAGCTTTCCAGCAGGACGCTGCGCTCCCGGATCGATGCCGCCGTCTTCACCCTGTATCCCTGCCGCCGCAGGGCCTCACCGACGACGAGGCAGATCGCCGGATCGTCATCCACCATCAAGATCGAGCCTGTCACCGCCATCACCCTGCCGTCTTCATCCAGTCCCCATCGGCAGCAGGATTCGGAAGGTCGATTCCCCTGCCTGATGATCGCGCGAATATTGCACGAACCCGCTCATGTCGCGCACCAGCTTGTCCACCAGCGCCAGCCCCAGTCCCGTCCCGTCCCGCCTGCCGGTGATGAAGGGATTGAACAGGTGGTCCAATATATGCTCCGGCACCCCGGGACCATTGTCGACGACCAGGATTTCGATGGGCAGCACCGCGCTGCCCTTCCCCTTGCCGACAACCACCGACACACCGTGGCGAAACGCCGTTTCCACGCGAATGCGCGGCTTCTTGCAATGCTCCAGCGCTTCCGCAGCATTTTTGAGCAGGTTGATCATCACCTGCACCAGCGCGTCCTCGTTGATATTGGCAAATGGCAGGGATGGATCATAACTCTTTATGATCTTTATATTTCTTGCAAATCCGGCGGCGGCGATATTCGCCGCCCGGTCGATCAGCGGGTAGATATTGCCGCTGCGGCATTCCAGGGTCCGGTCCGTGGTGAAATCCTGCATCCGGTCGATCAACGCGGCTATCCGATCCACCTCATTGCAGATGAGTTGCGTCAAAGCGGCGTCGCGCCCGCCATTGCCCGATTCCAGCAATTGAGCCGCGCCCCTTATGCCCGACAGGGGATTCTTGATCTCATGCGCCAGGATCGCCGCTGCGCCGATGGCCGAGCGCGCGCCTCCCGCCGTGCCGCGATGGCCGATCTTGCGCGCCTGGCTCTGGGTGTGGACCGATACCACGCGCCAGCCTTCATGATCCACGATAGGCGCGATCATCAGGTCGACTTCCATCTCCGCCGTGCGTCCGGCATGCACGCGAATGTCATAGGCCGCGATCGGCTTGTTGCTATGCCAGATGTCGAAGCGCGCCCCCATCTCCGCCATGCGGATGGTCCGCGCTATATCGCTTCCGACTATGGCTGAACGCGCCATGTTGAGCAGCGTTTCGGCGCGGACATTGGCGTCGGCGATGCTGTTGTCCGGCCGCACCACCAAAGTTGCGACCGGCAGCGCAGTCATGAGTTCGGAAAGCGATGGCCCATCCCGCTGCGGTCGAAGCGATGGGATGGTGGTCATGTCCGCCGTCATGCCGCCTTGCGTGTCTCTACCAGACCCTCGTCGGCAATCAGCGGTTCGTAGAAGCGCGCAAGCATGTCCAGCACGACATCACCGTCCGGCTCCTGGTTCACTGCGTTGCGGAACTCGGCAGAGCCCGGCAGCCCCTTGGTGTACCAGCCGATATGCTTGCGGGCCATGTTCACGCCAGTGTGACTGTCATAATGCTCCAACATCGCGCGATAATGTTCCGTAATCACGCGATATTGCTCGTCCAGCAAGGGATCGGCCAGGCGCTCGCCCGTGCGGAACCAGTGCATCACCTGACCGATCAGCCAAGGCCGGCCATAGGCGCCCCGCCCGATCATCACGCCATCGGCGCTGCTCTGCTCCAGCGCTGTCTCGGCATCGTCGATGGAGCAGATGTCCCCATTGACGATGACGGGCAGCGACACCGCTTCCTTCACGCTGCGGACAAAGGCCCAGTCCGCCGACCCCTTGTACATCTGGCAGCGCGTACGGCCGTGGACCGTGATCAGCTTCGTACCCAGATCCTCTGCGATCCGGGCCAGTTCGGGCGCGTTGAGGCTGGCATGGTCCCAACCCATGCGCATCTTGACCGTGACGGGCACGTCGACAGCCTTGACGGTGGCGTCGATCAGCGAAGCGGCGAGCGGTAGATCACGCATCAGGGCGCTGCCGGCATCGCCGTTCACCACCTTTTTCACCGGGCAGCCCATGTTGATATCGATGATCGCGGCGCCGCGATCGGCGTTGAGCTTCGCCGCTTCCGCCATTTCCGTGGGCGAGCAGCCGGCAAGCTGCATGGAAACGGGTTCCTCCAGCGGATGCCATGCCGCCTTCTGCAGCGACTGGCGGGTCTCGCGGATCATGGCCGCCGTGGCGATCATCTCCGTCACGTTCAGGCCGGAGCCATAGCGGCGCACCAGCGTGCGGAACGGCATGTCCGTCACGCCCGTCATGGGCGCCAGCACGACCGGCATGTCAATCGTCACCGGACCTATGGAAATCGGGGAAAGCCTCTGCATCGTTCCGTCACTGCCTAAAAAACAGGCAGCCCTTAGCGGAAATCCGCATCCTCGGCAAGCGAAGCGGGGCTGGCGGTCGCTCCGGCACTGCGGTACAGGCGCGGCCATGACAGACCGAACCGTCGCCCTGCTGGTTGCAGCAGGACAGGGCAGCCGCGCGGGCGGCGACATCCCCAAGCAATTCCGGCCGATCGGCGGCAAGCCGGTTCTCATCCATGCCGTCGACGCGCTGGCACGCCATCCGGCTATCGATTCCATCGTGCTGGTGGTGGGTGCGGGGCAGGAAGACGATGTGCGGGCCATGCTGGGAAATCGTGCCGTCGGGGCAATCGTTCAGGGCGCCGACAGCCGTCGTGGGTCGGTGCGCGCCGGCCTGGAGCATATCGCCTCCGCCGGCGGCGCGGCGCGCATATTCGTTCATGACGCGGCCCGCCCCTTTCTTCCTGCGCCGGTGATCGATCGGCTGCTTGCCGCTTTGGAAGGGGCAATCGGTGCGATCCCTGTTTTGCCGGTCGCAGACACATTGGTCAGGAGCGAGCAGGACAATGCCGCTGAGGTCGTCGACCGCAATGGCCTGTTCCGTGTCCAGACGCCCCAGGCCTTTCGCTTCGACGCCTTGCTGGCTGCGCACCGGCTATGGGACAGTACACAGGAAGCAACCGATGATGCCCAGATGGTGCGGCAATCGGGTCATGACGTCATGCTGGTCGCGGGCGATGAAAGGCTGGAAAAATTGACCTATGCTGAAGATTTTGCGCGCGCCGAAGCCCGACTGGGCGCTGCTCGAAGCGTGCGGACGGGCATGGGCTATGATGTCCACCGACTTGCGCCCGAAGAGGAGCTCTGGCTGTGCGGCATACGCATTCCGCACGATCGGGGCCTGGCCGGGCACAGCGACGCGGATGTGGCGATCCACGCCCTAGTCGATGCCCTGCTCGGCGCCCTGGCGGAGGGCGACATAGGCAGCCATTTTCCGCCTTCCGACCCTCAATGGCGCGGCGCGGCCTCGTCCCGCTTCCTGGAATATGCGGCGGGACGCGTCGCAAAACGGGACGGCTTTATCGAGCATGTCGACCTGACGCTGATCTGCGAGGCGCCGAAAATCGGCCCCCACCGTGACGCCATGCGCAACCGGATCGCCGAAATCCTGGGCATTACCCTGGATCGGGTCAGCGTGAAGGCGACCACCACGGAACGGCTGGGCTTTGCCGGACGCCGGGAAGGTATCGCCGCACAGGCTGTTGCCACCCTCTCCCTCCCCGCGCTAATCTGACTCCATGCCCGATAACATCCTTCCCGCGCAGCTGGTCGACCTGGCCGAGCGCGTCATCAGCGCCAACCGGCGCGCCGGTCGTACCATTGCCGTGGCGGAAAGCTGCACGGGCGGACTGGTGTCCGCCGCGCTGACCGAAATAGCCGGCTCATCAGAAGTGTTCGAAGCCGGATTTATTACTTATTCCAATGACATGAAAAGCGAACTTCTGAAGGTTTCTCAGGATGTCATTGAAACTTTCGGCGCCGTTTCCATCGCCACTGCCTGGGCGATGGCTCAGGGCGCGCTCAACAAGAGCCACGCCAATGTCGCCGTCGCGATCACAGGCATAGCCGGTCCCGGCGGCGGATCGGAACAGAAACCCGTCGGCACCGTCGTTTTCGCCCGCGCCGAACGCGGCGCCAGCCCCGACAAGATCGTCGCCGACATGCATTATTTCGGAGATACGGGCCGGGGCGGCGTCCGCCTTCAGGCGGCGCTCTGCGCGCTCGAACTATTGCTGCCCGACTCGCCGGCGCCGTAAAGCTCCGCCGCGCGGGTCTCGAAGGCGCCGATCATCTTGCGCAGCGCCTTGTCGAACATCTGCCCCGCCAGCATCTCGAACAGCCTGTTCTTGAATTCGAACTCGACCTCGAAATCAACCAGCACCCCGCCCTTGCCGTCATCGCGGAAGTTCCATTCATTGTGGAGATGCTTGAGCGGCCCGTCGAGATAATCGACCCGCACGTGATCCGGCCGGTGCTTGTGCACGCGGGAGGTGAAGCTCTCCTTGATCCCCTTGAAGCCGACGATCATGTCCGCGACCATTTCCGAATCGCTATCGGACCGGACCCGGATCGCGCTGACCCAGGGCAGGAATTCGGGATAGGCCTCGACATTCGCCACCAGGTCGAACATCTGTTCAGGCGTATAGGGAAGCGGCCTCGTTTCGTTATGCTTGGGCATCGGCTTATCGGGCTGCCTTCGCCAGTTGAGCCTCTCTGGCCGCGCGCATCTCGGCAAAATCCTTGCCCGCATGATAGCTGGATCGCGTAAGCGGGCTGGATGCCACCTGCAGGAAGCCCTTGGCCCGCGCAATCGCCGCATAGGCGTTGAACGCCGCGGGGGTGACGAACTCCATCACCTTGGCATGCTTGGGCGTGGGCTGAAGATACTGACCCATGGTGAGGAAATCGATATCGGCCGATCGCATGTCGTCCATCACCTGGTGGACTTCCAGCCGTTCCTCCCCCAGCCCCAGCATGATGCCGGATTTGGTGAAGATTGACGGATCGAGCTTCTTCACCGTCTCCAGCAACCGCAAGGACGCATAATAGCGCGCGCCGGGCCGGATGGTGGGGTACAAACGCGGCACCGTCTCCAGATTATGGTTGTAGACGTCGGGCCGCGCAGCCACGATCATCTCGACCGCGCGTTCATGCTTGTTGCGGAAATCAGGGGTAAGGATTTCGATGGTCGTGTCCGGCGTCGTGCGGCGCAACGCCTCGATCACCTTCACGAACTGCGACGCGCCGCCATCGGGCAGGTCGTCGCGATCGACGGAGGTGATGACGATGTGCTCCAGCCCCATTTCCGCGCAGGCGTCGGCCAGGTTCTGCGGCTCGTTGGGATCCACCTTGCGCGGCATGCCAGTCTTGACGTTGCAGAAGGCGCAGGCCCGCGTGCACACATCGCCCAGGATCATCACGGTCGCATGCTTCTTGGTCCAGCATTCCCCGATGTTCGGGCAGGCTGCTTCCTCGCACACCGTCGCAAGTCCCTTTTCCCGCATCAGCTTGCGCGTCTCGTTATAGCCGGGGCTGGTTGGCGCCTTGACGCGAATCCAGTCGGGCTTGCGGGTGCGTTCGGGCCGCGCGGCGGGCGCGGGGATCGGGACGATATCGGTCATGCGCCCCAGATAGCGATGCGAGAGCGCTCTTGCCAGCCCCATCATTGTTCGGCACAGACCGGCGCATGACCGATTTTGCTGACATGCTCGCCGGCTATCGCCGTTTCCGGAATACGGGCTGGACGATGCAGCGGGGACGATGGGACGAACTCAACGAAGGGCAAAGCCCGCGCGTCATGGTGATCGCCTGTTCCGACAGCCGAGTCGATCCCGCGCAGATATTCGACACCAGCCCTGGCGAGATTTTCGTGGTGCGCAACGTGGCTGCGCTGGTCCCGCCCTTCGAAACCAACCCCGGCCGCCACGGCGTGTCCGCGGCGCTGGAATTCGCCGTTCAGGTGCTGAAGGTCGGAGAGATCGTCGTCATGGGCCATGGCAAATGCGGCGGTTGCAAGGCGGCTCTCAGCCATTCGCTGAAAGATGCGCCCCCCGGCGAGGGCGGCTTCATCCACAATTGGATCGAACTGCTCGACGAAGCGCGGGAGAAGGTGGTGGAACGCTTCGGCGATGACCGCAGCCGCGACGCGGAACGGGCCATGGAACAGGAAGGCGTCAAGGTCAGCCTGGCCAACCTGCGCAGCTTTCCCTGCGTCCGCGCCAAGGAACGGACCGGCGAGATCAGGCTGGTCGGTGCCTTCTTCGCGATTGCCGACGGCCAGCTTCACCTGCTGGACGAAGCGAGCGGACAGTTCAGCCCGGCGGCGCTGGAAGGCTGATGGTCGCATCGATCCCCAGCGGCAATATCGCCCTGCTGATCGATGCAGACAATGTCTCTGCCGATCATTTCGATCCGGTGCTGACCGTTCTGGCGGAACTGGGCACGGTCAACATAAGGCGCGCATACGGCAACTGGAGCAAGCCCGCGCTGAAGGGTTGGGCGCGGCAGGCCGTGACGCAGGCGATCGAAACGCAGCAGCAGTTCGACCTGACCAGGGGCAAGAATGCGACGGACATGAAGATGACGATCGACGCCATGGATCTCATGGCGTCGGGTCGCGTCACGGGCTTCGGCCTGATGTCGAGCGACAGCGATTTCACGCCGCTGGTCACGCGCATCCGGCAGGAAGGCCTGCCGGTCTACGGCTTCGGCACTGACAAGACGCCGCAGGCGTTCCGCAGCGCCTGCACCCGCTTCATCGATGTCGGCGCGCTTACCAGCACAAGAGAGACGCCCGTTGAGCTGGAATCGATGGAGGAACCCGCCTCCCCCGACGCCACCGAGGTCGCGCCCGATCTCGTCAAGCTGCTGATCGACGCCTATAACGCCGTCAAACGCGACGATCAGGGTTTTGCCCGCCTCAGCGAAGTCGGCCAGCTTGCGGGCAACCGCTCCAGCTTCGACACCCGCAACTATGGGTTCAAGCGGCTGTCCGACCTCGTCCGCTCGATCAAGAATTTCAAGGTCGAAAGCCGCGACGGCCAGACCTGGATCAAGCGGGTGCATTGATGGGAACTGTCGCCCGGCACCTGACGATCCATGGAAAGGTGCAGGGCGTATTCTACCGCGGTTGGGCGGTAGAGGCCGCCCGTCGACTCGGCCTTGCGGGATGGGTCCGCAATCGTATCGACGGCAGCGTCGAGGCGCTGGTCGAAGGGCAGGATGATGCGGTCGAGCGGTTCATTGCCCTGGCCGGCCAAGGTCCGCCGGCGGCCCGTGTCGCGCGGATAGATGCGACCGAAGTGGCGGCGGAAGGACATCTGAAATTCGAGCAACATCCAACCGCTTGAGCGATCTGCATCAGGCGGAGTGCCGCTGATCCACAAACCGAAGGACGACAGCGGTACGACAGAACGGCATTTTTCGTCCCCTTCGTCGCTGTACTGAGGCCGAGACCGCTCGCAAAAAAAGGGGAGGTCAACGCCTCCCCTTCCCGTCCCCGCAAAGCACTTTCGAACTGGCCGAAAACGGCCAAGTTGAAAAATGCTCTGGATCAGTAGCGGTAATGATCCGGCTTGAACGGACCTTCCTGCGTCACGCCGATATAGGCGGCCTGCTTGGGCGTCAGCTTCGACAGCTTCACGCCCAGCTTCTCCAGGTGAAGCGCTGCGACCTTCTCGTCCAGATGCTTGGGCAGCACATAGACTTCGTTCTTATATTCGCCCGACTTGGTCCAAAGCTCGATCTGCGCCAGCACCTGGTTGGTGAAGGACGAGGACATGACAAAGCTCGGATGGCCGGTGGCGCAGCCAAGGTTCACCAGTCGACCCTTGGCCAGGACGATGATCTTCTTCCCGTCGGCAAACTCCACCTCGTCGACCTGCGGCTTGATCTCGGTCCACTTCATGTTGTTGAGGCCCGCGATCTGGATCTCGCTGTCGAAATGGCCGATGTTGCAGACGATCGCCATGTTCTTCATCGCGCGCATGTGATCGACGGTGATGACGTCCTCATTGCCGGTCGCGGTGACGAAAATATCCGCGCGGCTGGCCGCCTCTTCCATCGTGACGACTTCATAGCCCTCCATCGCCGCCTGCAATGCGCAGATCGGATCGATTTCGGTGACCAGCACGCGCGCGCCGCCGTTGCGGAGCGAAGCGGCGGAACCCTTGCCCACGTCACCGAAACCGGCGACCACGGCAACCTTGCCGGCCAGCATGACGTCGGTGGCGCGGCGGATCGCGTCGACCAGCGATTCCTTGCAACCATAGAGATTGTCGAACTTCGACTTGGTGACGCTGTCGTTGACGTTGATCGCCGGGAAAGGCAGCTTGCCCTTCTTCGCCAGCTCATAAAGGCGGTGGACGCCCGTGGTGGTCTCTTCCGACACGCCCTTGATGGCCTTGACCGTCTCCGTCAGATAACCCGGACGCTCCGCCAGGAACCGCTTCAGCGTGGCGACGAAAATTTCCTCTTCTTCGTTGCCGGGGGTGAACAGCTCTTCCCCGGCCTCGACGCGGGCGCCCCACAGCGCGAACATGGTGGCGTCCCCGCCATCGTCCAGGATCATGTTGCAGACCGTGTCACCCCAATCGAAGATGCGGATGACATAGTCCCAATATTCCTCCAGCGTCTCGCCCTTCACGGCGAACACCGGGATGCCCCGCGCCGCGATGGCGGCGGCGGCATGATCCTGGGTGGAGAAGATGTTGCACGATGCCCAGCGGATTTCAGCGCCCAGTTCCGCCAGCGTCTCGATCAGCACGGCGGTCTGGATCGTCATGTGCAGCGACCCCGTGATGCGCGCGCCCTTCAGCGGCTTGGCGGCGCCGAATTCGGCGCGCAGGGCCATCAGGCCCGGCATTTCGGTTTCCGCGATTTCGATTTCCTTGCGGCCGAAAGCGGCAAGGCTGATGTCGCGGATCACATAATCCTGCGCCTGGGTGGCGGGTGCGGTGGCCACGAGCCTGTCTCCATATCGTTAAGATTGAGGCCGCCGCCCGAATGAACGAACGGCGGCGATGGGCTGGGCTTTACCAATCGCCGCCGTCCATGGCAACTCAATATAAAGTTTTCTTTATGTCTATTCCGCCGGGCCGCGCAACGCGACCTTCACCGGCTCCTGAGACGAAGAATCCTCTGCCGCCAATGCGGTGGTGATGTCCCAAGGCATGTCCGACCGATGCGGGCCGATCGTAGCGGCAGAGGGCAAGGCTGCACCCGTCCTTGACGGACCATCAACGACGAAGCTTAGCTGAATTTCACCACAAAGGGTTCAGCTACGATGGAGAAACAAGCCATCGCAGCCCTCATGCTGACGGCTGCGATCCGACCTGCGGGTCAGGCCGATCCCGCACCGCTGACCAGATGGGAGGCGTCGACTCCGGCAGAGGCATAGGCGGCGGACCATTTCCGAGCCGCAGGGACGTCGAACAGAAGCTCGGCGGTGCAGTTGGTCGGGAACCAGCTTTCGCCGTTCATTTCCTCGTCCAGTTGTCCCGCGCCCCAGCCAGCATAGCCCAGGGCGACCAGATAGCGACTCGGCCCCTTCCCTTCCGCAATCGCCTTCAGGATTTCGAGCGAACCGGACAGGCCCCATCCCTCGCCCACGGCCACCATGTCATGCCCACCCCAGTCGAGCGAATGCAGGACGAAGCCGCGCCGGGGTTCCACCGGCCCACCGCGCAGCACGGGCACATCCGGGACATTGCGCGGCTCGATGTCAAAGCTCTCCAACAGGTCATGCAGGCTGACGCCGTCAATCTCGTCGCTGACGGCAATGCCCAGCGATCCGCCCTCGTCATGCACGCACATGGCGATGACGGAATGATCGAACCGCATGTCCTCCATCCCCGGCAGGGCGAGCAGGAATTGACCGGCATAGGAGCGTGTTGGGGTCATCCGTCAAATATACGCGCCTTGCCGCCTTTGCCAATGGCGAGCCATCGCTTGGAAGGGGCAGTGCGCCATATTCCGCGCAACCCCTTGACAGACCGGCCTCCAAGCCCAACGTGCCGCCGACCCAAACAAGGCCAGGAGGCAGACGATGACCATTTCGAAGGGCGAACGCGTCCCCAGCACCACTTTCGTCAAGATGACCGAAAACGGCCCCGAGCAGGTCGCTTCGGACGATTTCTTCGCCGGCCGCACCGTCGCGCTTTTTTCCGTGCCGGGAGCCTTCACGCCCACCTGTTCCGCGCGGCATCTGCCCGGCTTCGTAGAGAAGGCGGAAGAACTGAAGGGCAAGGGCGTCGATGAGATCGCCTGCACCGCCGTCAACGACGCTTTCGTCATGGGCGCCTGGGGCAAGTCCGCCAACGCCGATGGCAAGGTGACGATGCTGGCGGACGGCAATGCGGATTTCGCACAGGCAGTCGGCCTTACCATGGACGGCAGCAAGTTCGGCATGGGCACGCGCGGTCAGCGTTTCTCCATGATCGTCAAGGACGGCGTCGTCGCGGAACTGAATGTCGAGGCGCCGGGCGATTACAAGGTGTCGTCGGCCGAATATATGCTCGATCAGATCTGAATCTTGCAGGATGCGCGCCTCTGATCGGGCGCGCATCTTTCTTCGGTCACATTAGTGCGTTACCAAGGTTCGATGACAAAAAGCATCGGCAGTGCGATCGTCGCTGAGCTCGACGAAATCTATCGGAATTCCATCGAAAATCTCCGCCAGGCCATGCGTGCCTACGCCAGCGACGGCAGCGTTCCGGTTCCCGAAGCCCGGACGGATGGACGTTTCTGCTATCCGGAATTGCGGATCACCCATCATGGCGAGTCGGACGCGCCGCCCCCCGGCCGTTCCTTCGCGCGGCTGTCCAGGCCTGGCCGCTATGTGACGACCGTCACCCGTCCCGCCATGTTCGGCGATTATCTGGCCGAACAGATCGACCTTCTCGTCCGCGATTATGGCGTGACGGTCGAAACGGGGATCAGCGAGCAGCAGATTCCCTTTCCCTATGTCCTGGACGGCCTGGACATGAGCGCGCTGGATGGCACGCCGCCGACCGAACTCGCGCGCCACTTCCCGGCCACCGAACTGGCGGAAATCGGGGATGAGATCGCCGACGGCCTGTTCATGCAGGACAGCGCGGGCGAAAGGCCGCTTGCCCTGTTCGATGGACTGCGCACGGATTTCTCGCTGGCGCGGCTCAAACATTATACCGGCACGCCGGCGGAGCATGTGCAGCGCTACATCCTGTTCACCAACTATCATCGCTATGTGGACGAATTCGTGGCCTGGGCCTGTGCCGAATTGCAGCGGGAGGGAAACCGCTACACCGCGCTGTCCGGGGCAGGCGGAGTCTATGTGACGCCGGAAACCGCCGATCCCGCCCGGATGATCGCGGACAGCGCATGGCGCCGGCACCAGATGCCCGCCTATCACCTGATCGCGCCCGATCGCAGCGGGATCACGCTGGTCAATATCGGCGTCGGCCCTTCCAATGCAAAGACCATCTGCGATCATCTGGCCGTGGTGCGCCCGGAAGCCTGGCTGATGATCGGCCATTGCGGCGGCCTGCGCCCCAGCCAGCGGATCGGCGACTATGTGCTGGCGCACGCCTATCTGCGCGATGATCATGTGCTGGATGAGATGCTGCCGCCGGAAATCCCTGTTCCCGCCATTGCGGAGGTCCAGGTGGCGCTGGCGAAGGCGGCCGAAGCCGTGCTGGGCGGTGACAACCGGGAGGATTTCAAGCGTCGCCTGCGCACGGGCACGGTCGTCACGACCGACGACCGCAACTGGGAACTGCGCTACTCCAGTTCGGCGCTGCGCTTCAGCCTGTCGCGTGCGGTCGGCATAGACATGGAGTCGGCGACGATCGCCGCGCAGGGCTATCGGTTTCGGGTGCCTTATGGAACGCTGCTCTGCGTTTCGGACAAGCCGATCCATGGCGAACTGAAATTGCCGGGGCAGGCCAACCGCTTCTATGAGGAAGCCATTGCGGGCCATTTGCGGGTGGGCCTGATGACCTGCGAACTGCTGCGGCAGGAGGGGCCGAAGCTGCACAGCCGCAAGCTGCGCGCCTTCAACGAGCCGCCCTTTCGGTAAGCACCGGCTCCTGCGCTTCAGGCCGTCAGGAAATCCACCATCGCCTGCCCCAGTTCCTTCCGGGTCACCGCATTCATGTGGTTCCCCGGAACCTCGACATAGCGCCCGTTGGGCAGCAGTTTCGCCAGTTCCTGCGCGACGCCATTGTCCCGGTCGTCGGCCCCGCAAATCACCTCGACGGGCTGCTGGAACCCGGCGATGACCTCCCTCGGCGTATCGACGAAGGTGTTGAGGATGTTCAGCATCGCGACCGGATCGCCCTTGGTGGTCTTGAGGAAGGCCTCCGTCATCCATTCCGACGTGCCGCGCTCAAAGCTACCCAGATTGGTCAGGACGTTGCGATAATAGCCGCCATTGTCCAGCGTCTGCACCAGGCCACGCAGCCCCATGCCGGCCAGGATCACCTTGCGCGGCGTCGCGCCCCGCGCCAGCATCCGCACCGTCGTCCGGGCGCCCAGCGAATAGCCGCCCAGATCATAGTCGGTCAGCCCGAGCTGCTCGATCAGCGCCAGCCCATCCTCCGTCAATGCGTCCGGCGGATAGGCGACGGGATCATGCGGCTTGCCGCTTTCGCCATGGCCGCGCAGGTCGGGCATGATGAGGCGAAAGCCCGCTTCCACCAGCTTCGCGGCATGGCCATAGCGTATCCAGTTGGTGTAGGCATTGGAGAAATAGCCGTGGATCAGCACCAGGTCACGGCCCGCCCCCACCATGTGCACGGCAAGGGGAAGCCCACCCAGGCCTTTGATTTCCAACTTTTCGACGGGCAGGTCGGACACTGGGCTACTCCTTGGATGAATGCGGGTCCGGGGATGAATGCGGGTCCGGCGATATGGCCTCGCCCCACCCTTGTCGAGTGGCGCAAAGCCAGAGAAGCGCCAACGCGCTGCCGATCTGCGCGGCTGCCATGTCCTTCTGCGGGTCCCATATGTCGCCTTGCTGGCCATTATACCAGTCCGCGGTCTGCCCGGCAGCGAACACGCTCAGCAACCATTCGAAAATCTCGTATACGGCGCTTACCAATCCGACGAAGGCAAAGGCGAAGGCCAGGCTCCAACCCGGCCGCATCGCGCCATGACGCCGCGCCAGCTCCGCGAAAGGCGCGGTCAGCAGGGCGCCGAATGCGAAATGGACCAGCCGGTCATAACCGTTGCGCGCCAGCCCGAACGTGTCTGAAACATCATGCCCGCTGATCGCCCGCGCCCAGGCATCATAGGGCACATAGGAATAGATATAGCGTCCGCCAAGCGTGTGCAGCAGCAGGAACAGCAGGACGCATCCCGCCGACCCGTTCGACAGGGGCCAGCGATGCAGCAGCCATGGCGCGGCAAGAGCCAGCAACATGGTCGGGCCGTGCTGTAGCGGCGCGAGTTCGGGATAGGGCTGGTCGACATTCGCGGCCAGAATGGCCGCGACCAGCATCATGATCATCCGGCGCTGCTGGACTGGAACGGATTTCCAGACCCCCACAGCGCCGGAGATCATCGGGCGCCTCAGCCCTTCTTCAGGTGCCGGCGGCCCAGCAGTTCCGCAATCTGCACCGCGTTGAGCGCGGCGCCCTTGCGCAGATTGTCGCTGACGCACCAGAGGTTCAGACCGTTTTCGATGGTCGAATCCTCGCGCACGCGGCTGATGAAGGTTGCATAGTCGCCCACGCATTCGACAGGGGTGACGTAACCGCCATCCTCGCGCTTGTCGACGAGCATCACGCCGGGCGCCTCGCGCAGGATGTCCTGCGCTTCCTTGGCCGAGATTTCCTTCTCGAACTCGATGTTCAGCGCCTCGCTATGGCCGACGAACACGGGCACGCGCACGCAGGTCGCCGTGACCTTCACCTTGGGATCAAGGATCTTCTTCGTCTCCGCGACCATCTTCCATTCTTCCTTGGTCGAACCATCGTCCAGGAAGACGTCGATGTGCGGGATCACGTTGAAGGCGATCTGCTTGGTGAACTTCTTCGGCTCGGCCGGATCGCCCACGAAGATGTTGCGCGACTGTTCGAACAGTTCGTCCATGCCCGCCTTGCCCGCGCCGGAAACCGACTGGTAGGTGGCGACGACCACGCGCTTGATCGTCGCGGCGTCATGCAGGGGCTTCAATGCCACGACCATCTGCGCGGTCGAGCAGTTCGGGTTCGCGATGATGTTCTTACGCTTATAGCCGTCGATCGCATCCGGATTCACCTCGGGCACGATCAGCGGCACGTCCGGGTCCATGCGGTAGAGCGACGAATTGTCGATCACCACGCATCCTGCGGCCGCCGCCTTGGGCGCATATTCGGCCGTCGGGCCGGAACCCGCGGCGAACAGGGCGATATCCCAGCCGGTGAAATCGAAATGCTCGATATTCTTGCATTTGAGCGTCTTGCCGGTGTCACCGAAATCAATTTCGGCGCCCTGCGACCGGGGCGAGGCTACCGCCGCGATCTCGTCAATCGGGAACTCGCGCTCGGCGAGAATGGTCAGCATCTCGCGGCCCACATTTCCGGTGGCTCCCACGACGACGACCTTGTAACCCATGACTTGACACTCCACTCGATGCTTGCATTGCGGAGTGCGCGCCATAGCGGCATTGCACCATTTGTCCAGTGACAAGCCGTTTATTGCGTCAAAGCCGGGCTTCTTGGCACTACGCATCCTGTTGAGGTTCCGTGCTCCTGCAAAGGCAGGAACAGGAAACAGTTATTCGCCAGGCGTTTCCGGCCCCACCCCATGCCGCGCGAGAAAATTCTCGATCGTCCGCCACAGATGGACGCTGATCCCCGGCCCGCCCACACGATGTGTCTGGCCCGGATAGACCATCATCTCGAACGGCACGGCCGCCCCCTGCATCCTGGCCATCAAGGCGGTCGAATTGTCGAACACCACATTATCGTCCGACATGCCGTGGATCAGCAATAGTGGATCGCTGATCTTGACCGCCTCCTCGACCGCGCCGGAGCCGGGATAGGCGCTGGGCTTCTCCTGCGGCTGGCCGAGATAGCGCTCGGTATAATGGGTGTCGTACAACTCCCATTTCGTGACCGGCGCGCCCGCCACCGCCGCCGAGAAGACCCCCGGCGCCTTTTCCAGCAGCTTGAGCGACATATAGCCGCCATAGGACCAGCCATAGGTCGCGATCCGCCTGGGATCGACATAGGGCTGGCTCTTGAGCCAGTTCACGCCCGCAAGCTGGTCCTCCACCTCGACCGTTCCCATGGCGTGGTAGATCTGGTCCTCGAACGCCTTGCCGCGGTCGGGCGTGCCGCGATTGTCCAGAACGAAGACGATCCAGCCCTGGTCCACCAGATATTGGTAGATGGGCGAACCCCAGGAATTGGTGACCTGCCGCCCGGTGCCAGGCCCGCCATAATGCAGCATGAAGACCGGATAGCGCTTTCCGGCCTCCAGGGGCGGCGTCATGATCCGGGTGTAGAGCGTCGATCCGTCCGCAGCCCTGATGGTCCCGAATTTCGTCTTCACATGGCTGGCAAGATAGGGCGCATAGGGATGGTCGCCCTTGATCGCATTTTCCGACAGCCATTGCAGCCGCTTGCCTGAATTATCGGCGAGATAGACCTGGCGCGGTTGATCGGTATTGCTTCGGGAAACCACGATCCGGCTGGCCGCGCCATCCATCACGGCGTCGTTCCACCACCCGGCCGAGGTCAATTGCCGCAACGGCCCAGCCTTGGCGATCGGCGCGGCATAAAGCTGCTGTTCCAGCGGCGTCTCTCTGTTGCCGGTGAAATAGACGGTGCCCCCGCCCCCCTTCGCGCCCTCATCCACGCTCACCACGTCGCGCACCTCCCAGTTGCCGCTGGTGAGCGCCGTCCACTGGCTGCCCCGCACATGGTAGAGATGCCCGTGGCCGGTCTTTTCCGACCACCACAGGAAGCTGCCGTCCCGCAGCGGCGTGAAATTATTGCTGAGGTTGATCCAGCTCTTCGCCCTTTCGGTCAGGATCACCCGCGCCTTTCCCGTCGCCGGATCGACCGCCAGCAGGTCCAGCGTCTTCTGGTCCCTGCTCTCGCGCTGGACGTAAAGCGTCTTGCCGTCCTTCGACCAATCGACGCGGGCGAGATAAATGTCCTTTTCCGCGCCGAGATCGACCTTCACCGGCGTGCCGCCCTCCGGCTTCATCACATAGAGGTCGACCAATGCATTGGGCGTTCCGGCTGCCGGATAGCGCTGCTCATATACTTTGGTGCCCTCGCCGCCGATGGCGGTACGGGTGACCACGCCGACGGGCCCTTCATCCACGCGCGTGACCGCGATCAACCTGTCGTCCGGCGACCACCAATAGCCTGTGCGCCGGTCCATTTCCTCCTGCGCGACAAACTCGGCCACGCCCCAGCTTACCGTGCCTCTGGCACCCTGCGTCAACTGCCTTTCCGTCCCGCCCATCGGCTGGACGAAGAAATCGCCGCCACGCACGAAGGAGACATAGCCGCCCTTTGGACTGACCACCGCGTTCAACTCGCCATCCGGCGTGTCGGTGAGCCGGGTCACCTTCCCGTCCAGCGCCGCCAGATAGAGGTCCCCGTCGACCGGCACGAGGATGGACTTGCCGTCCGGCGACCAGTCATAGCTGACGATGCCGGTACTGCCCGCAACGGAGCGATCCCGCTCCCGCTGCATCTTCTCCGCCTCCGAAAGCTCCGCGCCGCTGCCGGTCTTCCTGGAATCGACCAGCATCCACTCCGCACCCGTGGAGCTGTCCACCGCCCAGAGATCAAGCCGCTCCTTTTCATCGGGCCGGGGTTTCAACAGCGTCACCAGCCTGCCGTCAGGGGACAGCTTCAGCGCTCTGGGCTGTGGACCGGACAGGTCGGGACTGGCAAACACCCGCTCCAGCGTCAGCTTTTCCTGCGCCTGGGCGGATATCACGGAGAGCAGCAGCACGCCGACAGCCGCACCGCATTTCAGATATGGCGACATTTTCATCCCTTGCTTGAGCCGCGACGAAGCAGCAGCACATGGGCGCGAAATTAGCGTCAAGCGGATGAAAAGATCAATGTTGGGAAATAATATTTCCTGGAAAAACCATGACCGCGCCCAGGCAGGTCATGGTGGGCGCGACAGGGATTGAACCTGTGACCCCACCCGTGTGAAGGGTGTGCTCTACCGCTGAGCTACGCGCCCCCTTTCAAGGAGGAGGCGGCCATTGGCATCCACCGCGCCGCCTGTCAAGCAGTGCAACAAGCAATTTTCCGAAAATGGACTTATTCGCGCCATCCGCGTTATAGTCGATACGCTTTCAAAAGGAGTGCATGTTCATGCGTCAAACCGTCGCCCTCGTCATTGCCGGGCTGCTTCTTACCTCGCTGGCCGCTTGCAACACCGTCAAGGGTGCGGGTCGCGACATCGAATCCGTCGGTCGCGCCGGGGAAAAAGCCATTAATTGATCGGGCAACCGGCTCGTTTACCGAAGCCGGCCCATTTACTGGAGGATGCGGCTGGCGACGGCCGCATCCTTCTCCAGCCGGACGCCGTCGCATTCCGGCTCACCGCAGTCGCAGGCCGCGATGGTGTAGCGCACGCCGCACATCACCAGCACATCCTGATCGAAGGAATAGTTGGATATTCCCGCCCGCTCGACCTTTTCCTGCGCTCTGGCCCGGAGGGTCATGGTCTTGCCTCTCTGCAACATGGCTGAATGATTGTTGCTGCGTTGCACAATGTCAATTGCGCCAGGTTGGTTCCTGAACGAATTGAAATAAATCTGTCCAGAAAATGACACGATTCAGCGCTTGTGCAGGCGATGCTTGCGCGTCGTCGCCATCGCTCCCATATGCCGGCCATGAACGACCAACGCTCCCAATCCATGCCGGTCTGGCATGGCACGACGATCATGTCGGTACGCAAGAACGGAAAGGTGATCGTGGCCGGCGACGGCCAGGTTTCCATGGGCCAGACGGTGATGAAGCCCAATGCCCGCAAGGTCCGCCGTCTTCACGACGGCTCGGTGATCGGCGGGTTCGCCGGTGCCACGGCGGACGCCTTCACCCTGTTCGAGCGGCTAGAGGCCAAGCTGGAGCGTCACAACGGACAGTTGATGCGCGCCGCCGTCGAACTGGCGAAGGATTGGCGAACCGACAAATATCTCCGCAACCTGGAGGCGATGATGATCGTCGCTGACAAGGACGTGACGCTGATCCTGACGGGCAATGGCGATGTGCTGGAACCGGTGTCCCATCCCAAGGGCACCGTGGCAGCCATCGGTTCGGGCGGCAATTTCGCTCTCGCGGCAGCGCGCGCGCTGGTGGAATATGAGGAAGACGCCGAAACACTTGCGCGCAAGGCGATGCAGGTGGCGGCGGAAATCTGCGTCTACACCAACGACCAGCTTGTGGTCGAAGAACTGGCATCTGCCACATAATGGCGCGCCTCCCGCGGGCAAGACGAGCCTCCAGCCTGTCCCGAACCGCTGCACGCGATTGCTGAGGCAGTCGCCCCCACCCCCGGCCCCTCCCGCATGCGGGAGGGGAGTGAGATGAAGATGAACGACAATCTGACCCCCAAAGCCATTGTTTCCGCCCTCGACGCGCATATCATCGGCCAGGCCGACGCCAAGCGCGCCGTTGCGGTCGCGCTGCGCAACCGTTGGCGGCGCCAGCGCCTTCCCGCCGACCTGCGCGAAGAGGTGACGCCCAAGAACATCCTGATGATCGGGCCCACCGGCTGCGGCAAGACGGAGATCAGCCGGCGCCTCGCCAAGCTCGCCGACGCGCCCTTCGTCAAGGTGGAGGCCACCAAGTTCACCGAAGTGGGCTATGTCGGCCGCGACGTCGAACAGATCGTGCGCGACCTGGTCGAGGAAGCCGTGCGTCTGGAAAAGGATCGCCGTCGCGAAGCGGTGCGCGAAGCCGCGTCCGAAGCCGCCATGTCCCGCCTGCTCGACGCGCTCACCGGCAAGGAAGCGAGCGAGGCCACGCGCCTCTCCTTTCGCCAGCGGATCGAGAACAACCAGATGAACGATGTCGAGGTCGAGGTGGAAGTCGCCGACAGCCCCTCCATGCCCATGGAAATCCCCGGCATGGGCGGCCAGATCGGCATGATCAACCTCAGCGACATGATGTCCAAGGCCTTCGGGCAGCAGCAGAAGAAGCGGCGCAAGCTGCGCGTGGTGGACGCCTGGGACAAGCTGGTCGAGGAGGAGCAGGACAAGCGCCTGGACCAGGACGATGTCGCCCGCGTCGCCATCACCAGCGCGGAGCAGAACGGCATCGTCTTCATCGACGAGATCGACAAGATCGCCGTCAGCGACGTGCGCGGCGGCTCCGTCAGCCGCGAGGGCGTGCAGCGTGATCTGCTCCCGCTGATCGAGGGCACGACGGTCTCGACCAAATATGGTCCGCTCAAGACCGACCATATATTGTTCATCGCCAGCGGCGCCTTCCATGTCGCAAAGCCCAGTGACCTGCTGCCGGAACTGCAGGGCCGCCTACCGATCCGGGTGGAGTTGAAGGGCCTGACCGAGGATGATTTCGTGTCGATCCTGTCCGACACCAAGGCCAGCCTTGTTGCGCAATATCGCGCATTGCTGGCAACCGAAGGCGTCACCATCGACCTGACGCCCGACGGCATCCGCGCCGTGGCGAAAATCGCCGCCGAAGTGAACAGCGAGGTCGAGAATATCGGCGCCCGCCGCCTCCAGACGGTGATGGAAAAACTGCTGGAGGATGTGAGCTTCGACGCGGAGGACCGCCAGGGCGAAACGCTGCTGGTCGACGCCGCCTATGTGGAAAAGCAGTTGCGCGCGATCGCGCGCAACACCGACCTCAGCAAATATGTGCTGTAAGGGCGAACCTGGCCCTTACTGACACCATGTTATTCAGACGCCTCTGTCAATCACGTGAAGTCGGGACCGGTCCCGACTTCACCTACCGATTAAAAGTCAGTAGCTGCGCCCCACCAGCACCCGCTCCACCGCCTTCTCGCCGGTAAACACGCAAACGCCGTCGGCCGCTTCCGCATCAGAGGGAATATTGCGCAGCGTCAGCTTCTCGCCCTTCAACCACTCAACCACCTTGTCGAGCGCAGCCCCGGTCGGCTTGGCCCACTGCACCAGCGCCCAACCCGGCTTCCTGCTCGCCCCGAAATAGGCCTTGAGCCCATCGAGCGACGTCACCGACTTGTCGATATTCCCCAGCAGCCGCGCCTGCGCGTCCGCGAACAGCGCCTGCTGGATCTCCTCGATCATCCCGGCCACACTGCCCAGGAAATCATCCTTGGCCACGACCTGGCTATCGAGCTTCCCATCCTCACGATAGAGCCGATCACGCCGAATGACGGACACATTGCCACCCGCCATGTCACGCCCGCCGACCTCGATCACGATCGGCGTGCCCTTCTTGACCCAGCTCCAGCGCTTGTTCGCGGCCTTGGCGGGCCGCCGGTCCAGCAGCGCGCGCACCGGCTCGCGGAACACATCCTGCTTGTTGAGTTCCGTCACCAGATTGCTGCAATATTCCAGGATCGCCGCATCCTCGTCCGTATCGCGCAGCATGGGCACGACGACGATCTGATAGGGCGCCACCCGCGGTGGCACGCGCAGCCCGTCATCGTCGCCATGCACCATGATCAGCCCGCCGATCATCCGCGTGGAAACGCCCCAGCTTGTCGTCTGCGCCAGTTCCTGCTGCCCCTCGGCATTCTGGAACTTGATGTTCTGCGCCGATGAGAAGGTCGTGCCCAGGAAATGCGACGTTCCCGCCTGCAACGCCTTGCCGTCCTGCATCATCGCCTCGATGGAATAGGTCGCCACGGCACCGGGAAAGCGCTCATTTTCCGGCTTCTCACCCGCGATCACCGGCAAGGCGACGCATTCTTCGGCAAAGCTGCGATAGACTTCCAGCATCTTGAGCGTCTCTTCCATCGCCTCATCGACGGTGGCATGCGCCGTATGCCCCTCCTGCCAGAGGAATTCGGCGGTGCGCAGGAACATGCGGGTGCGCATTTCCCAGCGGACGACATTGGCCCATTGGTTGATCAGCACCGGCAAATCGCGCCAGCTCTGCACCCAGCGGGAAAATGCCGCGCCGATCACCGTCTCCGAAGTCGGGCGAACCACCAGCGGCTCCTCCAGCCTGGCTTCGGGGTCCGGGATCATCTTCCCGTCCTTCTGGATCAGCCGGTGATGCGTGACGACCGCCATTTCCTTGGCAAAGCCGTCGACATGCTCCGCCTCCTTCTCGAAATAGGACAGCGGGATGAACAGCGGGAAATAGCAGTTTTCGTGGCCGGTCGCCTTGATGCGCTCGTCCAGCAGCTTCTGCATCCGTTCCCATATGCCATAACCCCATGGCCGGATGACCATGCACCCGCGCACGCCGCTTTCCTCGGCCATGTCGGCTTCGGAAATGACGGCCTGATACCAGGCGGCGAAATCCTGATCGCGGGTAACGGAAAGGGCGTGCTTCACGGGATCGACCTTAAATTCGAGTGGATGGCGCGCCATAGGCGAACCGCGCCGCCCATGTCGACCCCCAGAAGAGCAGGGCGACCCGCAGAAGAGGCGGACGTCAGGCGAGCAAGCAATCCCGGATCAGGCGCCCGCGCCCAATTGTTCCAGCCAGGCCTTCGCTTGTTTGGGTTCGCCGACGGCATCGGCAGCGGGCTTGCCCCGAGCCGCCAGAAATTCCCGGTGCAGTGCGAAGACGTCGAGGCTCAATTGGCTGCGAAGCCGATCGATGTCGTCGGCCAGCTCTTCCAGGCGATCGATCGCCGGCTGGGCATTTGCCCGCGCCCAGCGATCGTCATTATGGCCGAACAAGCCCCAGCGGCCGCTTGCCGTCTCGCGGAGCGCCGCGATCAGCGCGTCACGATACTCCGCTTCCATTTCCTCGCGACGGACGTCCAGTCGCTCAAGTCTGTCGGCCTTTGCCAAGATCTCAACTCAGCTTGTCGATCTTCGCATTCAGCGCCGCCAGTTGCGCCTTGAGCTGGGCAATCTCGTCATCCTTGCTCTCATCGGCAGCCGTCGCCGGCGCAGGCGCCGTCATGCCCGGCATTCCGGGCATCCCCGGCATGCCGGTGCCAAAGGCGCTCGCCGCCGCTTCGAACATCTGCATGTTGCGCTTGGCGATCTCGGCCAGCGGGCCTCCTCCGAAGGCGCCCTTCATGGCTTCCTGAAATTGCTGCTGGTTCTTGCGGAACGCGTCCATCGACGCTTCCAGATATTGCGGCACCATGGACTGCATGGAATCGCCGTACATGGCGATCAACTGGCGCAGGAAGTTGACGGGCAGCATGTTCTTGCCCCTCTGCTCCTCCTCCATGATGATCTGCGTCAGGACATTATGCGTGATGTCCTCTCCGGTCTTCGCATCGACGACAACGAACTCGCGCCCCTCACGAGTCATCTGCGACAAAAGATCCAGCGTGATGTAGCTCGACGTTTCTGTGTTATAGAGCCGCCTGTTAGCGTACTTCTTGATAACGACCGGTTCGGATTCGTTCGCGGTCTTAGATTTGGCCATGGATACCTCTCCCACACCTGTATTTTCCGCAATAGCACAAGCGAATGCCGCGCCGCAACATGGACCGCGGCCCTTACCCCTTTTTCTCAATATTTTATGGCGCGAAACGGAGAGCGATGCCGAACTGCGCAAACGGGCTTTCCAGGGCTTGCGGAGATATCAGGAAGCTGACCGCCCTGCCCCGCCCGCTCCGGTCCCCGTCGTCGCCCGCGCGGGCAGCGCCAGGCTGCTTCGATATGGGACGGAAAACGGGCGCCATCCGGTGGTGTTCGTGCCTTCGCTGATCAACCCGCCGCAGGTGCTGGACCTCTCGGCCAGCCGCTCCATGCTGCGCCACATGAGTGCAGCAGGGCATGATGCCTATCTGGTCGACTGGGGCACGCCGGCCGCGGACGATGGCGCGCTGGGCCTCGACCGGCACGTGACGGAGCGCCTGCTGCCGATGCTGGGCAGCCTGCAGCGAACACCGATCATCGTCGGATATTGCCTTGGCGGAAATCTGGCGATCGCGGCGGCGGCATTGCAACCGGCACGGGCGCTGGCGACGATCGCGGCCCCCTGGAATTTCGACGGCTTCCCGGCCGCCGACCTTCAGGAGATCGGGTCGCTCTGGCAAGGCTCCAGGCCGATGTGCGAGCGACTGGGCTATGTACCGATGGAGGTGCTGCAATCCGGCTTCTGGGCGATGGATCCTGGCCGGACGATTCGCAAATATGCCGCCTTCGCCGACATGGCGCCCCATTCTCATGAAGAACAGGCCTTTCTCGCGGTGGAGGACTGGGCCAATGGCGGCCCGCCGCTCAGCTTTGCTGCGGGTCGTGATCTTTTCGAGGGGTTCTACGCTGCGAATGCGAGCGGGCGGGGCGAATGGCATGTCGACGGACTGGCGATCGATCCTGGCCGGCTCTCCTGTCCCACGCTTTCGATCCGTTCCACAACCGACCGCATCGTCCCCGCCGCCGCCGCGCCACAGATGGCAGAGAACATAAGCTTGATGCTTGGCCATGTCGGCATGATCGTGGGCGGCGCGGCCCGGGCATTGCTGTGGGAGCCGCTGTCCCAATGGCTTTCCAGCCATGGCGGATGATGATATGTGCAGCCGCGAAAACATCACCCCCTGGAATTGAGGATCAGACTTTGTCAGACATCGTCATCATCGCTGCCAAGCGTACCGCCGTCGGCAGCTTCATGGGCGCGTTCGGATCGACTCCTGCGCATGAACTGGGCCGCACCGCCATCGTCGCGGCACTTGCACAGGCCGGCGTCGCGCCGGAGGAAGTGGACGAAGTCATCCTGGGCCAGGTGCTGACCGCCGGCCAGGGCCAGAACCCCGCCCGTCAGGCCGCCGTCAACGCCGGCATCCCGGTCGAGCGGACCGCCATCGGCCTCAACCAGCTCTGCGGTTCGGGCCTGCGCGCCGTTGCCCTGGCGGCACAGGCGATCCGGGCGGGCGATGCGCGCATCATGGTCGCGGGCGGCCAGGAAAGCATGTCCCTCGCGCCGCACGCCCAATATCTGCGCGCCGGCGCGAAAATGGGACCGATCTCCTTCATCGACACGATGACGCATGACGGCCTGACCGACGCCTTCAACAATTATCATATGGGCATCACGGCCGAAAACCTGGCCGAAAAATATCAGATCAGCCGCGAAGCGCAGGACGCATTCGCCGTCAGCAGCCAGAACAAGGCGGAGGCCGCCCGCGCATCGGGCCGCTTCCAGGATGAGATTGCCGCCGTGACCGTCAAGGGACGCAAGGGCGACACCATCGTCGACGCCGACGAATATATTCGCGCCGGCGCCACGTTGGATGCGATGCAGGCCCTGCGTCCCGCATTCAAGAAGGACGGCACCGTCACCGCCGCCAATGCCAGCGGCATCAACGACGGCGCCGCCGCCCTCGTGCTGATGAGCGCCGACGAAGCGTCCCGGCGCAACGCGCAGGTTCTGGCGCGCATCGCCGGTTTCGCGACCTGCGGCGTCGATCCCTCGATCATGGGCATCGGCCCGGCCCCGGCAAGTCGTCAGGCGCTGGCCAAGGCTGGCTGGTCGCTCGCGGATCTCGACCTCATCGAAGCCAACGAAGCCTTCGCCGCGCAGGCGCTGGCCGTCGGCCAGGAACTGGGCTGGGATGCTGAAAAGGTCAATGTAAACGGCGGGGCGATCGCCATCGGCCATCCGATCGGCGCGTCCGGCGCCCGCGTTCTCACCACCCTGCTCTACGAGATGCAGAAGCGCGACGCGAAGAAGGGCCTTGCGACCCTCTGCATCGGCGGCGGCATGGGCGTCGCCATGTGCGTCGAACGGCCCTGAGCCAGTGATGGAATAATGGCTGGGCCGCCGATCCCCTTGCGGATCGGCGGCCCTTTTCATGTCAGCGCCAGATCCGATCGAAGCGCGCGCCAAGACCGGTCAGCAACTCATATTGCGACAAGCCGGAAACCGCCGCCGCCTCCACCAGCGCATAATCGACGCCCAGCCAATCCCCCTCCGCAATGTCGGGCAACGTGGACACGTCGACAGCGGTCAAGTCCATCGACACCCGCCCCACCACCGGCAGGCTTTTGTCGCCCACGGCCATGGAACCCCGCCCGGAAAATCCGCGCAGATATCCGTCCGCATAGCCCAGGTTCACCACCGCGATCTCCATCTCCGCCGCTGCCCGATGGGTCGCATTATAGCCGATCGTATCGCCAGCCCGGACGCGGCGGCGTTGCAGCACCTGGGCCTCGGGAAAGACCACCTGCCTGATATGTCCGGCGGCCTCCTCTCGCGGCACTCCGCCATAGAGCGCTATTCCCGGCCGCGTCATATCAAAGGCATAGGCCGCGCCGAGGCAGATCCCCGCGCTGTTCGCCAGGCTGTAGCGCGCCGCCCTCACCTGGCTCCGCAGCGCTGAAAACCGTTCGAGCTGGTCCTGGCTGAGCGGCGTATCCTCGTCGGCGGAGGCCAGATGGCTGTGCAGCGTCACAATGTCCATCCGCGCAACTAGCGCTGACACATCACCCCGCCAATCCAGCCCCAGCCGGTTCATGCCCGTGTCGACCATGACGTCGCACGGCCCGCCGCCCGCCGCTCTCCATCGGGCAATCTGCCCTTCCGTGCACAGCACCGGCCTGGCGCGGGAGGCCAGCGCAACGGTCATGTCCTCCTCCCGCACGCCATGCAGCACGGAAAGCGACACGCCCTCGCCGACCAACGGCTCCAGCACGGCCGCCTCGGCCCAGTTGGATACGAAGAAATCCCGGCACCCCGCTTCCAGAAGGCGCCGCATGACCGCCGTGCTGCCCAGCCCATATCCATTGGCCTTGATCGCGGCCCCGCATGCCGCTGCGCCGCCCAGCCGCTTCAACCAGCGCCAATTGGCAAGCAGGGCGTCGCCATCCAGGCGCAGGCGCAGCGGTGCGGAAAAATCAGCCATCGCCTGTCCGATAGCGCTGCGCGACGCCAGCGTCGAGGGATCAGGCATCCATCCGTGCCCCGCGCGTTTCCGGCAGGGCGATGATGCAGGTCAACAGCGCCGCTGCCACCACCGCCATCGTATACCACAGCCCGGCATAGGGATCCCCCGTCCGCGCCACGATATACTGGCTGACCAGCGGCAGGAACCCGCCGAAATAGCCGGTCCCGATATGATAGGGGATCGACAGCGAGCTATAGCGTATCCGCGCCGGAAAATATTCCGACAGCAACGCCGCCACCGGCCCATAGGTCGCCCCCGACAGCGTCCAGAGCAGCAACAGGGCCATGAAAAGCAGCATGACGCGGGGCCAGTCCGGCGTCACGGGCGCGGAGGCATAGCCCGCGTCATGCAGCGCCGCATCCAGCCCTTGCGCGCTGATATCGGCGACGCTCGCCGCACCAATGCTGACGGAGGACACCGCAGCCTCGCGCTTTTCATAAGGAATGCCGCGCTTGGAAAAATGATCGAGCAACTTGCCGCAGGCGGTTGGCTGAACCTTCGCGAAGGGGTCGAAGCGGCAATCAGGCCCGCTCACGACCACCGGCGCGCGCTGCGCCGCCTGATAGAGGGCGGGATTGGCCATGCTGCCCATGAATTGATAAAGCGGCATCAGCAGCAGCAGGACCAGCGCATAGCCGATGACGATGGGCTTTTTCCGGCCCACCCGGTCGGACAGCCAGCCGAAGAAGATGAAGGCCGCCACGCCCGCAAAAGCACTGCCTCCAACGAGGAGCTGCGCCATGCCGGATGCGACATGCAGCCCGTTCTGAAGAAAATAGAGCGCCTGGAACATCACCGTATAGGCGATCACGGTAAAGCCCGCCGCGATCCCGATCATCGCCACCAGCATCCGCCGCTTGTTGCCGGGATAGGTGAAGGCTTCCTTCAGCGGATTGCGGGATTGCGCGCCCCCCGCCTTCATCGCCACGAACACCGGGCTTTCACGCAGCATCAGCCGCATCCAGAGCGAAATCGCCAGCAACGCCAGCGAGAAGATGAAGGGCAGCCGCCATCCCCAATCGTCCCATACCGCCTTGCCGACGATCCATTGCGTGCCGATCACGACGATCAGGGAAAGGATGAAGCCGCCGATCACGCCGGCCTGGATGAAGCTGGTGTAAAAGCCGCGCCGGCGCGGGGGCGCATGTTCGGCGACATAGATGGCGGCACCGCCATATTCGCCGCCAAGCGCCAGTCCCTGCGCAATGCGCAGCATGATGAGGATGATCGGCGCGGCGATGCCAATGCTTGCGGCCGAAGGCGTCAGCCCGACCCCCGCGGTTGCTGCCCCCATCAGCATGATCGTCGCCAGGAAGGTATATTTCCGCCCCAGTCTGTCGCCCAGATAGCCGAACAACACGGCGCCCAGCGGCCTGAAGCCGAAGCCGACGGCGAACCCCGCGAGAGAATAGAGCAGTTCGACGGTCGGATTGTCGGTCGGGAAGAATGTCCTGCCGATGATCGGAGCCAGCACGCCGTAGATGTAGAAATCATACCATTCGAATAATGTGCCGAGCGCCGACGCGGTGATTACCAGCCGGTCGCGCCTTGCGTCCATCACATAGTCGGCGTCGGCCGCATCGTCCCTCATTCCACCCCCGTTCGACTGCACGATTTCCCTGTGCCCGTTCTACCGCCGCACCGAACCCCTGCAAGCGCCATCGGCATCGGCAGCGCATCTGCCCCGGCCGGTTATGCCCTACCGATCAGAACAGGCGAGACCCGTTCGGCACCACCCGGTCGGGCGCGAACAGCATCACCGCTCCCGCCTCATCCGCGAAACCCAAAGTCAGCACCTCGGACATGAATTTCCCGATCTGCCGCGGCGGAAAATTGACGACCGCCGCGACCTGCCGGCCCGCCAGTTCCTCGACCGCATAATTTTCGGTAATCTGCGCGCTTGATTTCTTCAGCCCGATGGCAGCCCCGAAATCTATCAGCAGCTTGTAGGCGGGCTTGCGCGCCTCCGGATAAGCTTCTGCCGAAACGATGGTGCCGACGCGGATGTCCACCTTCAGGAAATCGTCGAAGCCGATGGGGTCGGCGGCGACCGCCCCGGAATCGTGGTTCACATGCATGCGGTCATGCTAGAGCGATTTCCAAGCGATCGGAACCGATCGCTGGTTAAGAAATCGCGGAAAGCAAGAAATCCAGAGCGATTTCCAGGCGATCGGAACCGATCGCTCGCAATGCCGGCGGCGGAAAAGTCGAGAGGCGCATCCCGACTTTCCCTTGGCGCCGCCCGATTATTCCAGTTCCAGGATGATCGCATCCACCGGCAGGCTTTCGCCCTGCGCGGCGGACACGCTCTTGATCACGCCCGCCTTCTGCGCGCGCAGGATATTCTCCATCTTCATCGCCTCGATCACGGCAAGCGGCTGGCCAGCCTCGACCTTGTCCCCTTCCCGGACGTTCAGCGCGACCAGAAGGCCGGGCATCGGACAGATCAGGAAACGCGACAGGTCTGGCGGGATCTTCTCGATCATGTGCCGGGCATGCACCGCCGCATGGGCGGGCAGGATGCGCAGCTTGTGGCTGGCGCCATGGACGGTCAGCACAAAGCCCGACCGCACCGGCGCGATCTTCACCGCCAGTTGCTCCTCGCCGAACTCCGCCTCGATCAGCCGGTCGCCGGGCGTATATTCCAGCGCCAGTTCCATGGCTTCGCCGTCGACCGTGACGTCATCGCCGTTGATCACGACATCGTGGATCGCGTCACCGATCTTCACCTGCCAATCGGTCGGCGGAGACAGGCGCTTGCCCAACTGCCCGTCGATCCGCCGCGCCCGGTCCGCCTGCGCCATGGCGGCGAAGGCGCCGATGGCCGACAGGCGCTTCAGCAGCGTTTCGGAAGCCGGAGCGCCGGTGAACCCCTCCGGATATTCCTCCGCGATGAAGCCGGTGGTGATGTTGCCCGAACGGAATCGTTCATGCTGCATCAGCGCGGAGACGAAGTCGATATTGTGCCCCGGCCCCTCGATCTCGAACAGGTCCAGCGCCGCGATCTGCTTGTCGATGGCCTCCAGACGGGTCGGCGCCCAGGTGATCAGCTTGGCGATCATCGGGTCGTAGAACATGCTGACCTCACCGCCTTCGACCACGCCGTCATCCACGCGCACCAGCGCGCCCGTTTCGTCCGCACCCGTTTCAGGCGGATTGTAGCGGATCAGGCGGCCGGTCGAAGGCAGGAAGCCACGATAGGGATCCTCCGCATAGACGCGGTTCTCGATCGCCCAGCCGTTGATCTTCACATCTTCCTGGCGGAAGGACAGTTCCTCGCCATTGGCGACGCGGATCATCTGCTCGACCAGGTCGAGGCCGGTGATCTCTTCCGTGACCGGATGCTCCACCTGCAGGCGGGTGTTCATCTCCAGGAAATAGAATCCGTCGCCGGTCTTGTCCGCGCCCGACACGATCAGTTCGACCGTACCCGCGCTGAAATAGCCGACCGCGCGGGCCAGGGCGACGCACTGCTCGCCCATCTTCCTGCGCATTTCGGGGGATACGAAGGGCGAAGGCGCTTCCTCCACCACCTTCTGGTGGCGGCGCTGGATCGAACATTCGCGTTCGTTGAGGTAGACGATGTTGCCGTGCTGATCGCCCAGTATCTGGATTTCGATATGGCGCGGGCTTTCGATGAACTTCTCGATGAAGACGCGGTCGTCGCCAAAGCTGTTCAACCCCTCGCGCTTGGTCGCCTCAAAGCCCTCGCGCACGTCCTGCTCGCTATAGGCAAGGCGCATGCCCTTGCCGCCGCCGCCGGCCGAAGCCTTCATCATCACCGGATAGCCGATCTCGTTGGAGATGCGGACGGCATGCTCCGTATCCTCGATCACGCCGACATAGCCGGGAACCACATTGACGCCCGCGGCCTTGGCGAGTTTCTTGGACTCGATCTTGTCGCCCATGGCGGCGATGGCATTGGCGGGCGGCCCCACGAAGATGATGCCCTCGGCGTCGAGCGCCTTGCGGAAGCTCTCACGCTCCGAAAGGAAGCCATAGCCCGGATGCACCGCGTCCGCGCCGGTCGCCTTGCAGGCTTCGATAATCTTGTCGGCCAGCAGATAGGACTGGGCAGCAGGCGGCGGGCCCAGATGCACCGCCTCATCCGCCATCAGCACATGGGGACTGCGCGCGTCCGCATCCGAATAGACCGCCACGGTCTTGATGCCCATCTTCCGCGCCGTGCGGATGACGCGGCACGCAATTTCGCCACGGTTCGCGATCAGGATCTTGGTGATTGCCATCTATGTCCTCGGCTTCCGCTCTTTATGTATGATCTCTAAGGAAAACGATTGTCTGGATAGTCCAAAGGACAAGGATGAAGGTGAAGAAGCCGCCGATTAACAGCGGCAGCCTCTTTCTCACTCCGCCGCTTCCAAATGCCCATGCGGCTGCGCCATCATCGGTGTCAGCCCAAGCTTGGAAAGCAGCGCACTATCCTTGTCGTCGCCAGCGTTCGCCGCCGTCAGCAGCTTGTCGCCGGTGAAGATGCTGTTCGCGCCCGCCATGAAGCACAGCGCCTGACACGCCTCGCTCATGCTTTCGCGACCTGCCGAGAGCCGTACCATCGACTGCGGCATGACGATACGCGCCACGGCGACGGTGCGGACGAACTCCACCTCGTCGATCTTCGCGAGCGGCGTGTCCTTCAGCATGTCGCCCAACACCGTACCCTCGACGGGAACCAGCGCATTGATCGGCACGCTCTCAGGGTGGGGCATGGTCGCCAGGGCATGCAGGAAGCCGATCCGGTCGCTCCGCGTCTCGCCCATGCCGACGATCCCGCCGCAGCACACATTGATGCCTGCATCGCGCACATTTTCCAGCGTCTCGATCCGGTCCTCGAAGGTCCGGGTGGTAATGACGTTGGCGTAATTTTCCGGCGAAGTGTCGATATTGTGATTATAATAATCCAGCCCCGCATCCGCGAGTTGCTTCGCCTGGGTCGACGACAGCATGCCCAACGTCATGCAGGTTTCCATGCCCATCTGGCGAACGCCCTTCACCATCTCGATGAGCTTGGGCATGTCCCGTTCCTTGGGATTGCGCCACGCAGCGCCCATGCAGAAACGGCCCGAACCATGGTCCTTGGCCTGCGCCGCCGCCTGGAGCACGGCCTGCACGTCCATCAGCTTGGTGGCCTTGAGGCCGCTTTCCGCCTCGGTCGACTGGCTGCAATAGCCGCAATCCTCCGGGCAGCCGCCCGTCTTGATCGACAGCAGGGTCGACAACTGCACTTCATTGCGCGGAAAATTCGCCCGGTGGATCGACTGCGCCTCGAACATCAGGTCGTTGAAGGGCAGGTCGAACAGCGCGGCGATCTCGTCGCGGGTCCAGTCAGTGCGGCCAAGGACTTTGGCAGTGGGTGTCATTATGCGGCTTCCTCCAGCCCCGCCGGGGGCATGTTGTGGCCGAGGAGGCGCAGCACATCTGCGGCGCATTCCACGACGTTGGAGCCCGGTCCATAAATCCCCTGAACGCCCGCGTCACGGAGGAAGTCATAATCCTGCGGCGGAATGACCCCGCCCGCGATCACTTTGATGTCGTTCCGGCCCTTTTCCCGAAGCTGCCGGATGAGTTCGGGGATCAGCGTCTTGTGCCCCGCGGCCAGCGACGAAGCCCCCACCACATCGACGCCGCTGTCGAGCGCCAGCACCACCGTTTCCTCCGGCGTCTGGAACAGCGGACCCGACACGATGTCGAAACCCATGTCCCCAAAGGCGGAAGCGATCACGTTGGCGCCCCGGTCATGGCCGTCCTGCCCCATCTTGGCGATAAGGATCTTCGGCTTGCGACCGAGGCGCCGCTCGACGGCCTGCACCCCGTCAAGTACCTGTTTCCAGCGGCTATCCTGCGCATAAGGCTCGGCATAGACGCCCTTCACCGGCGTCGGCACCGTGCCGTAACGGTTGAAGCTGTCCTCCATGGCGGAGGAGATTTCGCCCAGCGTGGCACGCGCCCGCGCCGCTTCGACCGCATGGGCAAGGAGGTTGTTCTCGATCGACTGCGGCCCGGCCGCCGCTGCACGCAGCGCATCCAGCGCGGCCTGACACGCAGCCTCGTCGCGCTCCGCCTTCACCCGGTTGATGCGGGCGATCTGCGCCTCGCGAACCTTGGTGTTGTCGACCTCCAGCGTTTCCAGCAGGTCCTCGTTCGCCAGGCGATATTTGTTGACGCCGACGATCACGTCCTCGCCCAGGTCGACCCGCGCCTGACGGGCGGCGGCGGCGGTCTCGATCATCGCCTTGGGCCAGCCGGCGCCCACGGCCTTCGCCATGCCGCCCTCGGCCTCGACGCGGTCGATGATCTCCTGCGCCGCGTCGACCAGTTGCTGGGTCAGGCTCTCGATATAATAGCTGCCGCCCAGCGGATCGACGACATTGCACATGCCCGTCTCTTCCTGGATGACGATCTGCGTGTTGCGCGCGATGCGGGCCGAAAAGTCGGTCGGCAGCGCGATCGCCTCGTCCAGCGCATTGGTATGCAGCGACTGCGTGCCGCCCAGCATCGCCGCCATCGCCTCGATGGTGGTGCGCATGACGTTGTTATAGGGGTCCTGCTCCGTCAGCGACACGCCCGACGTCTGGCAATGGGTGCGCAGCATCTTGCTGCGCTCGTCCTTCGCGCCCAGCTTCGTCATGACCCGATGCCACAGCACGCGGGCAGCGCGCAGCTTGGCGATCTCCATGAAGAAGTTCATGCCGATGGCGAAGAAGAAGCTCAGCCGCCCCGCGAACTTGTCGATATCGAGGCCCGAAGCCACGCCATAGCGCACATATTCCGCACCATCCGCGATGGTGAAGGCCAGTTCCTGCACCTGCGTCGCCCCGGCTTCCTGCATATGATAGCCGGAGATGGAGATGCTGTTGAACTTGGGCATCTCGCGGCTCGTATAGCCGAAAATGTCCGAAATGATCCGCATGCTCGGCTCGGGCGGATAGATATAGGTGTTGCGGACCATGAACTCCTTGAGGATGTCGTTCTGGATGGTCCCGTCGAGCAGCTTGCGCTCGACCCCTTGCTCCTCGCCCGCGACGATGAAGAAGGCGAGGATCGGGATCACCGCGCCGTTCATGGTCATGGAAACCGACATCTGGTCGAGCGGAATGCCGTCGAACAGGATCTTCATGTCCTCGATCGTGTCGATCGCCACGCCAGCCTTGCCGACGTCGCCGACGACGCGGGGATGGTCGCTGTCATAACCGCGATGGGTGGCAAGGTCGAAGGCGACGCTGAGCCCCTTCTGCCCCGCCGCCAGATTGCGGCGATAGAAGGCATTGGATTCCTCTGCCGTCGAGAAGCCCGCATATTGCCGGATGGTCCAGGGGCGCCCCGCATACATGGACGCGCGCACCCCGCGCGTGAACGGTGCGAAGCCGGGCAGGCCCGGATCGACGGTCACGTCCTCGGCCGTGTAGAGCGGCTTCACCGTGATACCTTCCGGGGTATCCCAGTTCAGATCCTTGCCCTTCACCTCCTTGGCGGCGGCGGCGGCCCACTGGTCCAGCGTCGGCTTCTCGGTCATATCAATGCGCGCCCTCTTTCGGCGTTTCCATGATTTCAGTGAGCACCCCGTTCATATCCTTGGGGTGGACGAAGAAGATCAGCGTCCCATGCGCGCCGATGCGCGGCTCGCCGAGCACCTTCTTGCCCAGCTTTTCGAACCAGGCCTTGGCTTCATGAATGTCGGGCACTTCATAGCACATATGATGCTGCCCACCGGCCGGGTTCTTGGCGATGAAGCCGTGGATCGGGCTGTTCTCGCCCAAAGGCTCGATCAGCTCGATCTGTGTGCCTGCCGTGCCATTTTCGCCCGGCGTATCGACGAAGCACACCTTCACGCCCTGGGCGGGCAGGTCGAACGGCTCGTGCGTCAGCGTCGCGCCCATGACGTCGCGATAATAGGCCAGCGACGCTTCCAGCGAGGGGGTGGCAACGCCGATATGGTTCAAGCGACCGAGTTTCATGACTGCCCTCTCCTCAGAGCGGAATATTGTCGTGCTTCTTCCACGGGTTTTCGAGGCTCTTGTTGCGCAGCTTGCGCAGCCCCAGAGCAATCCGCTTGCGGGTCGAATGCGGCTGGATCACCTCGTCGATGAAGCCCTTGCTCGCCGCCACGAACGGATTGGCGAAGCGGTCCTCATATTCCTTCGTCTTCTCGGCAATCTCTTCCGGCGTCTTGCCGCGGAAGATGATCTCCACCGCGCCCTTCGCGCCCATCACCGCGATCTCGGCGGTCGGCCAGGCATAGTTGAGGTCGCCGCGCAGATGCTTGGAGGACATGACGTCATAGGCGCCGCCATAGGCCTTGCGCGTGATGACGGTGATCTTCGGCACGGTCGCCTCGGCATAGGCGAACAGCAGCTTCGCGCCATGCTTGATGATGCCGCTATGCTCCTGCGCCGTTCCCGGCAGGAAGCCCGGCACATCGACAAAGGTGACGATCGGAATCTCGAACGCGTCGCAGAAGCGCACGAACCGCCCGGCCTTCTTGGACGAGTTGATGTCCAGCACACCCGCCAGCACCATCGGCTGATTGGCGATGATGCCGACCGTCTTGCCCTCGATCCGCCCGAAGCCGCAGAGGATGTTGCCCGCATGCGCCGGCTGCACCTCGAAGAAATCGCCCTCGTCCACCACCTTCCGGATCAGCTCATGCATGTCATAGGGCTGGTTCGCATTGGCCGGGATCAACGTGTCCAGGCTTTCCTCGATCCGGTCCCACGGGTCCGCACTCGGCCGTTCCGGCACGGGTTCCTTGTTGGACGCCGGCAGGAAATCGACGAAGTCGCGCACCGCCAGCAATGCCTCGATGTCATTTTCGAACGCCACGTCCGCCACACCGGACTTGGTCGTATGCGTCACCGCGCCGCCCAGTTCCTCCTGCGTCACCATCTCGTTGGTGACGGTCTTGACCACGTCCGGGCCAGTCACGAACATGAAGCTGCTGTCCTTCACCATGAAGATGAAGTCCGTCATGGCAGGCGAATAGACCGCACCGCCCGCGCACGGCCCCATGATCACGCTGATCTGCGGCACTACGCCCGAAGCCAGCACGTTGCGCTGGAAAATCTCGGCATAACCGGCGAGCGAAGCCACGCCTTCCTGGATGCGCGCGCCGCCGCTATCGTTAAGGCCGATCACGGGCGCACCGACCTTCAGCGCCATGTCCATGATCTTGCAGATCTTCATCGCGTGCCGTTCCGACACCGCGCCGCCATAGACGGTGAAATCCTGCGAAAAGACATAAACCAGCCGGCCGTTGATTGTGCCCGATCCGGTGACGACGCCATCGCCGGGGATATGCTGCCCATCCATGCCGAAGTCGATGCAGTTATGCTCGACATACATGTCCAGCTCTTCGAAGCTGTCCTCGTCCAGCAGCACGTCCAGCCGTTCCCGCGCGGTCAGCTTGCCCTTGGCATGTTGCGCGTCGATGCGGCGCTGTCCGCCACCCAGACGGGCGGCCTCCCGCTTGGCTTCGAGCTGTTCGATAATGGCGAGCTTCGACATATCTGGCTTTTCTCCGGCTTGTCGCGGACGTCTATGTCCGCCCCATTTCAATCTTTCCGCATTTTCGCAAATGCAATTTTGCCAATTTGCAAATCGCGATTTTGCAAATTATGGACGATCCATGGCTCGTGGCAATCGAATCTTCGCAGGTCCGCGCCTGCGCCAGCTCCGCCTGGACCATCGCATGGACCAGTCGACCATGGCGCATGCGCTCGGCATATCGGTATCCTATCTCAGTCAGCTTGAGAATGACGACCGCCCCCTGACGGCGAAGGTCAAGGCGGCCGTCGCCAGCGCCTTTCCCACCGACTGGGCCAGCTTCGACAGCCGGGAGGAGGAGCAGCTTCTTGGCGCCTTCACCTTCGCCCTTGCCCATCCCGAACTGCCCGGCGTCCCGATGGAGCCGGAACGGATCGAGAAGCTGCACCTGCAATTCCCCGAATTCGCGGCGCGCTATGTCGACCTCTACAATGCCCATATGCGCGCCAATGAACGCATCAACATGATCGAGGAGGCGATCGCCAACGACCATGCGGTGCAGGCCCGCCTCCCCTGGGAGGCGGCGCGCGACTGGTTCCACGAAGCGGGCAATTACGTCCATGTCCTGGACTGCCTGGCGGAGGACATGGCTGCCAGCTTCACCGCCGGCCAGACGCTCGACGAAGGCATGCTGGTGGAGGCGCTCGCCCGTCGCCACGGCATTGAAACGCTGATCGCGGAAACGCCGGATTCCGCTCTCCGCTCCTATACCAGCAGCGAAAAGCGGCTGTTCGTGAACGCCGCCCTCCCGACCGAGAGCCGCAAGTTCATGCTCGCCCATCAATTGACGATGCTGGAGGGGCAGGCCGTGATCGCCGACGTCGTCAACAAGGCGGCATTGCCCGTCCCTGGCGCGGACCGCCTGCTCGCCATCGGCCTTGCCAACTATGCCGCGGGGGCGCTGCTGATGCCCTATGCGCCCTTCCGCGAAGCCGCTCGCGAAGTGCGCCATGACATAGACCGCCTCGCCCGCCGCTTCGGCGTCAGCTTCGAACAGGCCTGCCATCGCCTCTCGACGCTGCAACGGCCCGGCCTGCGGGGCATCCCCTTCTTCTTCTGCCGTGTCGACATGGCTGGCAACATCACCAAGCGCCATAGCGCCACCCGATTGCAGTTCGCCCGCTTCGGCGGCGCCTGTCCGCTCTGGAACGTCCATGAAGCGGTGGCGGTCCCCGACCGGATCAACGTGCAGCTCGGCGAAACGCCAGACGGGGTCCGCTATGTGTCCATGGCGAAGGGGCTGGTGAAACCCTCCGGCAGCTACAGCCGCACGCCGCGCCGCTTCGCCGTCGTGCTGGGCTGCGAAATCGCGCACGCCGCCAATTTCGTCTATGCCGACGGCCTGCAGCTGGAGGTGGAGGGCGCGGCGACCCCCATAGGCGTTACCTGCCGCCTCTGCCCCCGCCAAAGCTGCGACCAGCGTGCCTTCCCACCGGCCGACCGACCTATCCGCGTAGATCCCGACAACCGCCAGATCGTGCCCTACTGGATTGGCTAGAGCGATTTCCAGGCATCGCTGCTTAAGAAAGGGAATCCAGATCGAAGCCCGCTCTAAACCGGCAGTTCCAGCTCTTCCTCCAGAAAGTCGAGAAAGGCCCTCAGCCGCGCCGCCAGCCGGTCCTGAGCGGAATAGAGGGCGTGAATATCCTCGCCGTCGCCCGTGCTGAAATCGCCCAGCACCTCGACCAGCCGACCTTCCCGCAGGTCGGCGGCGACGTGGAACCGCCCGTGCCGCGCTATGCCGCCGCCCGCGATCGCCATCTGCCGAACGACCTCGCCGGAATTGCCGAAGAAACGCCCCTGTACCGGCCGCATCACCGTGCGCCCCCCAATCCGGAACGCCCAGCTGTCCACCGACCTGCGAAAGCTGAATTGCAAGCAGTCATGCCCTTCAAGATCGTCGGGCGTGCGCGGCGTGCCCCGCTCAGCCAGATAGGCGGGACTGGCGACCAGCACCATGCGGCTGTGCCCCAGCTTCTTCGCCCGCAACCGCGTGTCGCGCAACGGTCCGATCCGGATGGCGATGTCGGCCCTCTCCTCCACCAGGTCCACCACCGCGTCGGATAGCGCCAGATCGACCGTCACCGCCGGATGCCGCGCCAGAAACCGGGGCAGGATCGGCAAGAGGCAGTGGATGCCGAAGGATACGGAGGCATTCACCCGCAACAGCCCTCGCGGTCCCTGGTCCTCCTGCCCCAGCCTGCTTTCGACATCGGTCATTTCCGCCATCAGGGCGGTCATCCGGTCCCGATAGGCCGCGCCTTCCATGGTCAGCGCCAGGGATCGCGTTGTCCGCCGCAGCAAGGTGACGCCAAGACGCTGCTCCAGCCGCGCGATGCTTCGGCTGACGGCGGACGGGGTCAGCCGCAATGTCCGGGCGGCGGAGGCAAGGCTGCCCTCCTGCGCCACGGCCAGAAATGTCTCTATGTCCCCGAAGCGGTTATCCATATGCCACTCATGATCTTGAATCACTTCTATAGTGACGACGATCATTCTAATCATCAATGACTGCTTCTCCTATCTCTGCGCCCAACCACGCAAGACAGGAGTTGCCCCATGGATCTGAAACTCAGCGGCAAGACCGCGCTCGTCACCGGATCGACCGCCGGAATCGGCTTTGCCATAGCCAAACGCCTTGCCGAAGAAGGTGTCGAAGTCGTCATCACCGGCCGCAACCAGAACAAGCTGGACGAGGCCGCCGCGCAACTCGCCCAATCGGGCAGGATCCGGCCGATACTGGCCGACGCCGCCACGGCCGCCGGCGCAGCCACCCTTGTCGAGGCCGCGCCCGATATCGACATCCTCGTCAACAATCTGGGCATCTATGAGGCCAGGCCCTTCACCGAAATCTCGGATGAGGACTGGCATCGCTTCTTCGAGGTCAATGTGGTCAGCGGCGCGCGCCTTGCCCGCCATTATTTCCCCCGCATGCTCGACCGGAACTGGGGCCGCATCATCTTCATCGCCAGCGAAAGCGCATTGGTGATCCCAGGAGAGATGATCCATTACGGCATGACCAAGACGGCCCAGCTCGCCATCGCCCGCGGCCTTGCCGAACAGACCAGAGGCACCGGCGTGACCGTCAATTCCGTCCTCCCCGGCCCCACCCGGTCGGAAGGGATAGTCGATTTCATCCAGTCCGTAGTCGACAACAAGGACGCGCCGGAGGCCGATCGCGAGGCGGAGTTCTTCCGGACGATGCGTCCGCTCTCCCTCATCCGCCGTTTGATAGAGGCGGACGAGATCGGATCGATGGTCGCCTATCTCGCCAGCCCGCTCGCTGCCGTCACCAACGGCGCCGCCATAAGGGCGGAGGGCGGGATCGTTCCAACGATCGCCTGAGCCCGGGAACATGCGGCAATCCTGAATGCGGGAACTGGCCCTGTCGCTCGTCCGTCCCTTCCGTTAGGAAAGATGGATGCGCGACACGGACATATTGGCGGACACCCCCCTTCGGCAGCAACTGGAGGCCGCGGGCTTCGCGCGCCTGGACGGTCCCCGGCTGTTCGGGCAGCTCGCGATCGCGGCGGACCACTGGGCAGCGCTCGTCCGCAGCTGGAACGACCTTGGTCCCGACCTCTACATGGCGGACGGCGGTCGCTACCGCCGCCGCCGCCACGCGACCTTCGCCTACGACCAGGGCCGGTTCACGCGCAAACCGCATCAGCCCCATTTCCAGAGCCGCGACTATAATCCGCTGAACGGCGACGTGCAGCGCTGGTTCGACCCCGTGGAACAGGCCACGATCGACAATGGCGCGATGCGTTCCATCTTCGCCTTCTGCGCGCGCAGCTTCCCGCTCGCCGGGCCGCAGCATGTCGAAATGCATCAGTTCCGCATCGAGGCAAGCCTGGCGGAGGCCGGCCGCCCGACGCCGGAGGGCATGCACCGCGACGGCGTGGACTGGGTGTTCGTGATGCTGGTCGACCGCCGCAATGTCGGCGAGGGCGTGACCCGGATCGGCGCTCCCGACGGCCAGCCGCTGGGCGAATTCACCCTGGCGCAGGCGGGCGATGCCGTACTGATCGACGACCACCGCATCCTGCACGGCGTCACTGAGATCCATGGCGTCGATCCGGCGCAACCGGCCTGGCGCGACGCGCTGGTCCTGACCTTCGTGGCGGAGGGCTGAACCCGTCCGGGCAGCCCGTCCTCCGCTCCCGATCCTATTTCAGCAGCACCAGTTCCTCGGCCATGCTCGGATGCAGGGCGACCGTGTCGTCGAACTGCTGCTTGGTAAGGCCCGCCTTCACCGCAATCGCAGCTGCCTGCAATATCTCCGGCGCATCCGGCCCGATCATGTGCAGCCCGACCACGCGATTGGTCGTCGCATCCACCACCATCTTGTAGAGCGCCCGCTCGTCCCGCCCGGCCAGCACGTTCTTCATCGGCCGGAAGTCGGACGTGTAGACCTTCACCGTGCCCAGCTTGTTCTTCGCCTGCGCTTCGGTTAGGCCGACGCCGGCCAGCGGCGGATGGCTGAACACGGCGGAGGGGATGCAGCTGTAATCCACCGTGCGCGGATTGTCCCCGAACACCGTGTCCGCAAAGGCATGCCCCTCGCGGATCGCCACCGGCGTCAGTTGCATCCGGTCGGTGACGTCGCCCACCGCATAGATGCTCTCGCAGCTCGTGCGGCTATATTCATCGACCTTGATCGCGCCCTTGTCGTTCAGCTCGACCCCGGCATTTTCCAGGCCCAGCCCATCGACATGCGGCTTGCGCCCGGTCGCGAAGACCAGCAGGTCGCAGGCGACCGGATCGCCGTTCCTGAACCGGACGCATAAAGTGCCGTCCTCATTCTTCTCGATCTTCTCCATCTCCGCATTGAAGCGGAAATTAATCCCCTTCATCGTCGAGATCTGGAGCAATCGGTCGCGGATCTGCTCGTCATAGCCGCGCAGCAGCGTGCCTGATCGGTTGACGATCGTCACATGGCTGCCGAACTGGTGGAAGATGCCGGCAAATTCATTGGCGATATAGCCGCCGCCGACGATCACGATCCGCTTGGGGCATTCCTCCAGATGGAACACCTCGTTGGACGTCACGCCATGCTCCGCGCCCTCGATATCGGGAATGATGGGCCAGGCGCCGGTGGAAATGAGGATATGTTTCGCGCTCACCTGCCGCCCGCTGGCGAGCTTCACGCCATGCGGCCCGGTGATCGTGGCGCGTTCCGCGATCAGCTCGACCTTGTGGCTGTCGAGCGTGTTCCTGTAGAGCCCCTCCAGCCGGTCGACATCCGCCAGCACATTGTCGCGCAGCGTCGTCCATTCGAAACCGCAATCGGGCACGTTCCAGCCGAAACGCCGCGCATCCTTCAGGTCCTCGGCAAAATGCGCGCCATAGATGAGCAGCTTCTTGGGCACGCAGCCGCGAATGACGCAGGTGCCGCCGACGCGATATTCCTCGGCCACGGCGACCTTTGCACCGTGCGCCGCGGCCACCCGCGACGCCCTGACCCCTCCCGATCCCGCACCGATGACGAAAAGGTCGAAGTCGTAATTGCTCATTCATCCCTCCGCTGGACTGGGCCCGCATATGGAGCTTCGCCAGCGGAGTTACAAATGCTTCTTGCTTCCCGAAACCGGAAAGACCCGATCGTCAAACACCGCCCAGCGCGATGTCGATAAGCGCCATGGTCGAGGGATCGAACCCCCTCGGCCCCTCCGCCTCGATGGACCTGGCAATCTCCTTGCCCAGTTCCACCCCGAACTGGTCGAAGGGATTGATCCTCATCAGCACCGCATTGGCAAAGGTCCGATGCTCGTAGAAGGCGATCAGGGCGCCCAGCACCTCCGGCGTCACGTCATTCAGCAGGATCGTGGTCGAAGGACGATTGCCGGGATAGGCCCGTGCCGGATCGGCCGCATTGTCCTTGCCCCGCATCAGGGCCGCGCCCTGGGCAAAGCAGTTCACCAGCAGCGCGCGGTGATGCGCGGGATCAAGCGCATGGCCCGGCTCGATCGAGGCGATGAATTCGACCGGCGTCAGGATCGTACCCTGGTGCAGCAACTGGAACACCGCATGCTGCGCGTCCGTGCCGACGCCGCCCCAGGTGATCGGCGCCGTGGGACCGTCCACCGGCTGGCCGTCCCGCATCACGCTCTTGCCGTTGCTCTCCATTTCCAGTTGCTGGAGATAGGAGGGCAGCAGCCGCAACCGCTCGTCATAGGCGAACAGCGCGCGCGTCTGGCAACCCAGCACCCGTGCATAATATTGGTCGACAAAGGCCGCGATCAAAGGCGCATTGGCCTTGGGATCGGACAGGCGGAAATGCCGGTCCATCGCCGCCGCCCCTTCCAGCAGGCTCTCGAAAGCGTCCCAGCCCAACGCCAGCGCCGCCGGAAAACCGATGGACGACCACAGCGAATAACGCCCGCCCACGCTTTCGGCAAAGGGCAGCACGCGGGTTTCGTCCACGCCCCATTCGATCGCCCGGTCCGGCGCCGCCGTCAGCGCGATCACCCGGCCATAAGGGTCTTCCACGCCTGCCTCGACCATCCAGTTGATCGCGCTCGCCGCGTTCAGCATGGTTTCGGTCGTGGTGAAGGTCTTGGAGGCCACAGCGATCAGCGTCGCTTCCGGGTCGAAACGCGAAATCGCCCGTTCCATGGCGGTGCCGTCCACATTGGAGACGATCGCGACATCGTAGCGCGCGCCGTCCCCGCCCAAGGCGTCGATGATCAGGTCGGGGCCCAGCGCCGATCCGCCGATGCCGATGTGCAGGATGTGCCGGATCGGCCCCAGCGCCTCGCCCTCGATCGCATCGATCAGCGCGCGCATCCGCGCATGGAACATCTTGGCCCGCGCCACGCTGTCCGCATTGCCCTCGCCCCGCTCGGCGGGATGTTCGGCGGCGCGCCCTTCCGTGTTGTTCACCGCCTCGCCCGCGAACAGGGCGTCACGCTGCGCGGCAAAGCCCTGTTCCTCCGCCAGCTTCAGGAAACCGTCGAACAATTCGTCGGTCAGGTGCGTCTTCGACCAGTCGAAGCGGATCGGCCCGTGCGTCAGGGTGAATTTGCTCAACCGGTCGGGATCGGTCGTGAAGATGGACTTCAGATCAGCCTGGGGAAGAGCCGAAAGCGCTGCCAGTGCAGGGCTGGGCATTGGGAATATCCTCTTGTTTCGCTGTTGGTCGACACCGACGCTGCACCTGTCGATTCTTGCCATCCTAGCCAAGTCGTTCCGCTATTGCACCGTCAAGCAGGAAAAATCAGGCGGCAAGGGTCTATCGGGTGACGATCGCCCGGTCGTCGAAAAGGGTTGCCTTTCATAGGATGACGAACCGAAAAATGGCGGTTTTTCGTGCAGCATAGGAACATCGGAAGCGCGGCAAATCATCATGTGCGGGCCGTCAGCGCTGAATGGCGATCCATCCTGGAGCATCGTGCGCAGAAGCGGGAACCGGTTTTGCGCAAAAACGATGCGACATCAAAAGAATAGAACGCGCTGGATGAGTCGGATTTGACGCGACGCGCTCTAGCGCGCTTGACGGCGGCTTTACTAACCCGCAAAAGCCGCGACGGCCTGTTTTCAGGGCGAAATGAAGGAAAAGACGACCAAAGCATGAGCGCAAAATCCGAAACGCGGGATTTCCTCTGGTTTCTCGCAAAGCTGGCGGTGTTCGTCTTCGTCCTTCGCAGCTTCATCGTATCGCCCTTCAACATCCCGTCGGAATCGATGCAGCCGCGCCTGCTGATCGGGGATTATCTGCTGGTGGCGAAATGGCCCTATGGCTATTCGCGCTATTCCCTGCCCTTCGGCATCCCGCTGATCCCCGGCCGCATCTTCGCATCCACGCCCCATCGCGGCGACGTGGTGGTGTTCAAGGCGCCGCCAAACCAGAAGAACGACTATATCAAGCGCGTCATCGGTCTGCCCGGCGACATGATCTCGGTACGCGGCGGCACCGTCTATCTGAACGGCCAGGCGATTCCCAAGCAGAAGGTGGCCGACCTCGTCATACCCGTCACCCCCAATATGGTCGACGCGGCGGAAAAGGAAGGCAGCCCCTCCCCCTGCTACCGCCCGAAGTTCGAGGAAGCCGCACCCGATGGCGGGCGCCAGTGCCGCTATCCCCAATATCGGGAGACGCTGCCGGGCGGCAAAAGCTACAATGTGCTTGACCTGGTACCGGACGGCGCGGCCGACGACCGCGACACGGTGGTCGTGCCGGAAGGCCATCTCTTCATGATGGGCGACAATCGGGATCGCAGCGCGGACAGCCGCTTCCCGGCGGTCGAAGGTGGCGGCATCGGCCTGGTGCCGGAGGAAAATCTGGTGGGGAAGGCGATGGTCTCCGTCTTCTCGACCGACGGCAGCGCGAACTGGCTGCTGCCCTGGACATGGTTCACCGCCGCGCGCTGGAGCCGGATCGGGGAAGGCTTTTGACGAAACCGGACACCGAAGGCTGGCTCAAGACCCTGATCGGCCGCACGCCGCGGGATCCGGCCGCCTTCGATCAGGCGCTGACCCATGGCAGCGCCAGTGCGGTGAATTACGAACGGCTGGAATTTCTTGGCGACCGCATACTCGGCCTGCTGGTCGCGGAATGGCTCTATGACCGCTTTTCCGGCGAACCGGAAGGCAAGCTCTCCCGCCGCTTCAACGCCCTGGTATCGGGCGAGACCTGTGCCGACGTCGCCCGCAGCGCCGGGGTTCCCGCTCATCTGGTGCTGGGAAAGCAGGCCCGCGACGATGGCGCGGCGGACAGCGACAATGTCCTGGGCGACGTCATGGAGGCGCTGATCGGCGCGCTCTATTTGGAAGGCGGGCTGGAGGAAGTCCGCGCCTTGGTTCGCCGCCTCTGGGCCGACCGCGTCGATACCCAGGCGAGCGCGCCCAAACACCCCAAATCCGCTCTTCAGGAATGGGCGGCCGCCAACAAGCGCAAGCCGCCGGAATATGCGATGACCGACCGCTCCGGCCCGCACCACGCCCTGAAATTCACGGTCACCGTCAGCATCAGGGGCGCGGGCGAGGCAAGCGCATCGGGCGGTTCCAAGCAGGAAGCGGAAACGGCGGCGGCAAAGGCCCTGTTGGAAAAGCTGGGCGGCTGATCCTGTCCCAAAGCCTGATTTTACGGTAGGAAAGAAGCCCGGCGAAAGGCGCCGGGTGAACGGAGTTCTTGTTTGACGATCGATCTCGACAATCAACGCTGCGGCGTAATCGCCATCGTCGGCGCCCCCAATGCGGGCAAATCGACGCTGGTAAATGCCCTTGTCGGCCAGAAGGTGGCGATTACCAGCCCCAAGGCGCAGACCACCCGAACCCGCGTCATGGGCGTCGCGATCGAGGGCGACGCGCAGATGGTGCTGGTCGACACGCCCGGCATCTTCGCCCCCCGACGCCGGCTGGACCGCGCCATGGTGCAGGCCGCCTGGGGCGGCGCGCAGGGCGCTGACCTGATCGCGCTGGTCGTCGACGGCAAGGCCGGGCTGGGCGCCAAGATGGAACCGATCATTTCCGCCCTCGCCGCCCGCCCGGAAAAGAAATGGCTGATCCTCAACAAGGTCGATATCGCCATCAAGGAAAAGCTGCTGGTCCACACCCAGAAGCTCTACGAGCAGCTCGATATCGCCGAGACATTTTTCGTCAGCGCCGCCACCGGCGATGGCCTTCCCGAACTCAAGGCCGCCTTTGCCAGGGCCATGCCGGAAGGCCCCTGGCATTTCCCTGAGGATCAGGTTTCCGACGCCACCGATCGCATGCTGGCCGCCGAGATCACCCGCGAACAGCTCTATCACCAACTCCATGCCGAACTGCCCTATGCCGCCGCAGTGGACACCGAAAAATATAGCGAGCGCGAGGACGGTTCCGTCGAAATCCACCAGCAGATACTGGTCGGCCGCCCCAGCCAGCGCGCGATCGTGCTGGGCAAGGGCGGTCAGCGCCTCAAGGAAATCGGATCAAAGGCGCGCGCCGAACTCGCCAGCCTGCTGGGCGTCAAGGTCCATCTCTACCTCCACGTCAAGGTGAAGGAGGATTGGGAGGATGACCGCTTCATCTACCGCGACATCGGTCTGGATTGGGTGGAGTGAATCCATCCAATAATGCGACGTGCTCCTGCGCAGGCAGGAGCACGTCGCGCCTCGCTTGAAGGGTGGCTATTCCGCCGCCACCTTCTTCTTCGCAGGCGCCTTTTTCGCAGCAGGCTTCTTGGCCGCACCCTTTTTCGCCGGAGCCTTCTTCCCCTTCTTCGCCGGCGCCGCCGCAGCCCGCGCGTCGATCAGCTGCGCCGCCTCCTCCAGCGTCAAGGCTTCCTGCTCGATCGTCTTGGGCAAGGTCGCATTGGTCGTGCCGTCGGTCACATAAGGGCCATAGCGCCCCGCCATCAGCTTGATCTCGACCTCCGTGCGCGGATGCTTGCCAAGCACCTTCAACGGCTCCCGCGAGGAAGCCCCCCGCCCGCCCTTGTTCGCCGCGTCGGCCAGCTTGGCGACGGCGCTGTTCATCCCCACCTCGAAAATCTCGGCGGTCGATGACAGGCGGCCATATTTGCCGTCATGCAGCAAATAGGGCCCGAAACGCCCGATATTGGCCACGATCGGCTTGCCCGTCTCCGGATGCAGCCCGACCTCGCGGGGCAGGCTCAACAGCTTCACGGCCCAATCCAGCGTCATCTCGCCATCGGGCAGGTCCTTGGGAATGGAACCGCGCTTGGCCTCCTTCCCCTCGCCCATCTCGATATAGGGGCCGAAACGCCCGGATTTCCGGACGATGTCCTGCCCGGTTTCCGGATGCTTGCCCAGCACCTCCGGACCCGTATCCTCGTCGCCTTCCTTGCCGCCCGGCTGGCCGAACTTCCGCGTATATTTGCACTCAGGATAGTTGGAGCAGGCAATGAACGCCCCGAAGCGTCCGCCACGCAGCGCCAACTGCCCGTCGCCGCACATGGGGCAGGCGCGCGGATTGCTGCCGTCGGCCCTGGGCGGAAACAGCATCGGCTCCAGGAACTTGTCCAGCTCCGCCGTGATGTCGGACGGCTTCTGCTCCATCACCTCGGCGGTCTTCGGCTTGAAGTCGCGCCAGAAGGCTTCCAGCACCGCCTGCCACTGGGCGCGGCCGCCGGAAATATCGTCCAGTTCTTCTTCCAGCCCCGCGGTGAAGTCATAGGAGACATAGCGTTCGAAGAAACGCTCGAGGAAGGCCGTCACCAGCCGCCCGCTCTCCTCGGCGAAGAAGCGGTTCTTCTCCACCCGCACATAGTCGCGGTCCTTGAGCACCTGAAGCGTGGAGGCATAGGTGGACGGACGCCCGATCCCCAGTTCCTCCAGCTTCTTGACCAGCGACGCTTCCGAATAACGCGGCGGCGGCTGGGTGAAATGCTGCTCCGCCGTCACCTTCTTCTTCGCCGGAGCGTCGCCCGCGACCATGCGCGGCAGCAGCTTGCTGTCATCCTCCTCGGCATCGGCGGAGGCCTGTTTGCCGGAGCCGCGCTCAGGATCGTCACGGCCCTCTTCATAGAGCGCCAGGAATCCCGGGAAGATCACCACCTGACCCGTGGCGCGCAGCCCATGTTGCCCGGTCGCATCCACCAGATCGACGGTGGTCCGCTCCATGCGCGCCGAAGCCATCTGGCTTGCCAGCGCCCGCTTGAAGATCAGGTCGTAAAGCCGCGCATGATCGCCCGAACCGACCTTTTCACGACCAAATTCGGTCGGACGGATGGCTTCGTGCGCTTCCTGGGCATTCTTGGCCTTGGTCTGATATTGGCGCGGCTTTTCGGGCAGATAGCCGCCGTCATAGCGCTCCGCGATCGCCTTGCGCGCGGCGGAAATGGCGCTGCCGTCCATCTGCACGCCGTCGGTACGCATATAGGTGATCGCGCCGTCCTCATAGAGCTGCTGCGCGACCCGCATCGTATGGCTGGCCGAGAAGCCGAGCTTGCGCGCCGCCTCCTGCTGGAGCGTCGAGGTCGTGAACGGCGGCGGAGGGTTGCGCGAAACCGGCCTGGTCTCGACCTTCTCGACGGTGAATCGCCCCGCCTCCACATCCGCCTTCGCGGCCATGGCGTCGCCTTCCCTGCCGATGGTCAGCCGGTCGATCTTCTCCCCGCGCCACCTGACCAGCCGGGCGGTGAAGCCCTGTCCACCCTGCTCCATCTCGGCCGCGACGGACCAATATTCCTGCGGCACGAAACTCTCGATCTCGCGCTCGCGCTCGACCACCAGCCGCAACGCCACCGACTGCACGCGCCCCGCCGACTTGGCGCCCGGCAACTTGCGCCACAGCACCGGCGACAGGGTAAAGCCCACCAAATAATCCAGCGCCCGCCGCGCCCGATAGGCGTCGATCAGATCCTCGTCCAACGCGCGCGGCTGCGCCATCGCGTCCGTCACCGCCTGCTTGGTGATTGCGTTGAAGGTGACGCGGTCGACCTTCTGAGGCAGCGCCTTCTTGGCGCGCAGCACCTCCTGCACATGCCAGCTGATGGCCTCCCCTTCGCGATCAGGGTCAGTCGCCAGGATCAGGCGCGTCGCCTTCCTGGCTTCATCGGTTATGGCTTTCAGCTGCTTGCCCTTGTCGCCATAATTTTCCCAACTCATGGCAAAGCCGTTGTCGGGGTCCACCGACCCGTCCTTCGGCGGCAGGTCGCGAATATGCCCATAGCTGGCCAGCACGTGGAAATCGCCGCCCAGATATTTTTCGATGGTCTTCGCCTTGGCCGGCGATTCAACGATGACAAGTTGCATTCATGCCCCGGTTCAAATTGTCTCTCACGTACACGCGCGAGTCTGAAAGCTGTTTTGTCCCCCCGTCAACCCGCCGCGATGCAGCGGGCATCCGAACATGCGGCATAACGCTCGCGCTCAGGACAGGCTGACCTTTCCCCCCGCATGCCGCTCCAGCCGCGCCGCAAGCTCCAGTTCCAGCAGCACCGTCTGCACGACCGCGGGGCCAAGGCCGGACAAGCGGATCAGTTCGTCCACCGGCACGGGCGCCGGACCCAGCAGCGCGACGATCGACGCCCGCTCCCGATCGGCCACGTCGCCCGACGGCGGCTCGCCCGAAAAATCGCTTCCCGGCTGGCGAACCATGCGCGGATCGATGGCGCCGATCGCCTCGATCACGTCGGCGGCGCTCTGGATCAGCACCGCGCCCTCCCGAATCAGCTGGTTGCATCCCTGGGCGCGGGGATCGAGCGGGGAACCGGGCACGGCCATGACCTCCCGCCCCGCCTCGCCCGCCAGCCGCGCCGTGATCAGCGAGCCGGACCTGGGCGCCGCCTCGACGACAACGGTGCCCCTCGCCAGCCCGGCGATGATCCTGTTGCGCGCCGGAAACTGCCGCGCCAGGGGCTGCGTGCCCGGCGGATGCTCGGTGACCAGCAATCCTTCCTCCGCCAACCGCTCCTGCAACTCGGCATTTTCAGGCGGAAAGGCGATGTCGATGCCGCAGGCGATGACGGCGATGGTGCCGCTTTCCAGCGCGCCCTGATGCGCGGCGGTGTCAATTCCCCGCGCCAGCCCCGAAACCACCACGGCGCCTCGCTGCCCCAGTTCCTGCGCCAGCGTTCGGGCGAAACGGCATGCCGCGGCGGAGGCATTGCGCGCGCCCACCATCGCCACGCATTCGCGCCCCGCCAGCGACACATGCCCGCGCACGATCAGCGCCGGCGGCGCGCCTTCCATCTGGTCCAGCAGGAAGGGATAATCGGCATCGCCGATGATGAGATAGCGCGCGCCAGCCGCCCGGCTGCGCGCAATTTCCTGTTCGACGATCTGCGCGTCGATGATGCTCGCCTTGCCCCCGCCCCGCGCCGCCATGTCCGGCACGGCGCGCAAGGCCTCGCCCGCCGTGCCGAAGCGCGCCATCAACTGGCGGAATGTCACGAGGCCGATGCGCGGCGAACGGATCAGGCGCAGGCGGTTGAACCGCTCCTGCTCGCTCATTCCCCGCCCGCAGCCTTTTTCGAAGCACCGACCTTCGGCTCCGTCCCCCTGGCAAGCCGCGCGATATTCGCCCGGTGCCGCCATAGCACGATCAGCGCGAGCGCCAGCGCGACGGGGACCAGGTCGATCCGGCCAAGGCACCACATGGCGACGGGCGCGCTCACCGCCGCCGACATGCCGCCGACGGAGGACCATTTCGTCCCGAACAGCGCCCCCAGCCACACGACCGCGAAGACGATTCCCGCCGGCCAGTACAGCGCCGTCACCACGCCCATCATCGTCGCCACGCCCTTGCCACCGGCAAAACGGAGCCAGACCGGATAGCAATGGCCGATAAAGGCCATGGCGCCCGCCATCGGCCCACCGCCCTCGATCAGCGCCGAACCGATCAGCACCGCCGCCGCGCCCTTCAGCAGGTCGAGCAGCAGCGTCGCCGCCGCCAGCCCCTTGCGCCCGGTCCGCAGCACATTGGTCGCGCCGATATTCCCCGACCCGATCTTGCGCAGGTCGCCCGCGCCGGTGACGCGCGTCAGCAGCAGGCCGAAGGGAATGGAACCCAGCAGATAACCGATCAGCAGGACGAATGCGGGAAGTAGCCAGGGAGGAGTCATGATCTCGCCATTATGGTTGCGGCGCGACCATAGCGTTCCCGGCGCGCCGGGCAACCCTTGGAGGGGCGCCTTGCACACACCGGAACCCGGCCTGGGCAGCCGCCCGATGAAAGGCCGCCCGTTGACAGCCCAGCCGTTGACAGGCCGCCCGTTGACAGGAATGCCGGACGTCGCGACATATCGGGCATAATGACCGTCGCACCCCATGCACCCCTGCTGTTCTTCGATTCCGGCGTCGGCGGGCTTTCCATCCTTGGCCCGGCACGCGCCGCACTGCCCAACGCGCCGGTCGTCTATGCGGCCGACAGTGCAGGCTTCCCCTATGGAACCAAGAGCGAGGCGGAAATCGCCGCCCGCGTTCCCGCCCTGCTGGGCCGGCTGGTGGAACGATACCGCCCGCGACTGGCCGTCATCGCCTGCAACACCGCCTCCACCATCGCGCTGCCGGCGGTGCGCGCGGCGCTCGACATTCCCGTCGTCGGCACGGTGCCGGCGATCAAGCCCGCCGCCCTGCTGTCCCAAAGCCGCGTCTTCGGCGTGCTTGGCACGGACGCCACGGTGCGCCAGCCCTATGTCGACCGGCTCGCGGCCGAACATGGCGCCGATTGCACGGTCCTGCGCCATGGGTCGGCCGCGCTGGTCCAGCTTGCCGAGGCGAAATTGCGCGGCGAACCGCTCGATCCTGCCATAGCGCGCGACGCGCTGGCCGGCCTGCTCGATCAGCCCGGCGGCGACAGGATGGACATAGTGGTCCTCGCCTGCACGCATTTTCCGCTGGTAGAGGCCGAACTGGCCGCCGCATCGCCGCGCCCGCTCCGCTTCGTGCATGGGGGTGAGGGCATTGCGCGCCGCATCGCCTACCTGACAGTGGGGCAGGAATGGCCGTCCGCCCCGTCCCCCGGAACAGCGCTGTTCACGCGGCTGGACCAGGGCGTCGAACCTCTGCGCGCCGCGCTTGCCGGCTATGGGCTGCAGCGGATGGAGGGCCTTTGAAACGGGTGGACCTTTGGTCCAATCGCAAGCCTTTCTATCAGTGTGATAGGTAATTCTCCCTAAGGCTGCGAACGTTTATCACTGGTAATGGGCGGACACAGCAGGTAAATGCCCCTCGAAAGAGGGGAAGCGGGAATAGGGACTGGGCTTTCAGGTGAACTACAAGCACATCTTCACGCAGGCGATCGACCGGCTGCATAGCGAAGGCCGTTATCGCGTTTTCATCGACATCCTGCGCAACAAGGGCGCCTTCCCCAACGCCCGCTGCTTCCACGGCCATAATGGGCCAAAGCCCATCACCGTCTGGTGTTCCAACGACTATCTCGCCATGGGCCAGCATCCCAAGGTCGTCGCCGCGATGGAAGAGGCGCTGCACGATGTCGGCGCAGGCTCCGGCGGCACCCGCAATATCGGCGGCAACACCCATTATCATGTGGATCTGGAGGCGGAACTCGCCGACCTGCACGGCAAGGAAGGCGCGCTGCTGTTCACTTCGGGCTATGTCTCGAATGAAGCGACGCTCTCTACCCTCGCCCGGATCCTGCCCGGCTGCATCATCTTCTCCGACGAACTGAACCACGCCTCGATGATCGCGGGCATCCGCAATTCGGGCTGCGAAAAGCGCGTCTTCCGCCATAATGACGTCGACCATCTGCGCGAACTTCTCGCCGCCGAAGATCCCGACGTGCCCAAGCTGATTGCCTTTGAAAGCGTCTATTCGATGGACGGCGACGTCGCCCCGATAGCGGCGATCTGCGACCTGGCGGACGAATTCAACGCGCTCACCTATCTGGACGAGGTTCATGCAGTCGGCATGTACGGCCCGCGCGGCGGCGGCATTTCAGAACGCGATGATGTCGCACATCGTCTGACCATCATCGAAGGCACGCTGGGCAAGGCGTTCGGCGTCATGGGCGGCTATATCGCCGCCGACCAGATGATCGTGGACGTGATCCGCAGCTATGCGCCGGGCTTCATCTTCACCACCTCCCTCTCCCCGGTACTCGTGGCCGGCGTGCTGGCCAGCGTGCGCCACCTCAAGCAGTCGAGCGAGGAACGCGAAGGCCAGCAGGCGTCCGCCGCGACCCTGAAGCGCCTGATGGCCGAAGCCGGCCTGCCGGTCATGCCATCGGTGACGCACATCGTCCCGCTGATGGTGGGCGATCCGGTCAAGGCGAAGCGGATCAGCGACATTTTGCTCGCGGAATATGGCGCCTATGTGCAGCCGATCAATTACCCCACCGTGCCGCGCGGCACGGAACGCCTGCGCTTCACGCCGGGACCGGCGCACAGCGAAGCGATGATGCGCGAACTGGTCGATGCCCTGGTGGAAATCTGGGATCGTCTGGAACTGGAATTCAGGAAGGCGGCCTGAACGGTCGCCTTCCAAGATTCACAGCCGGATCAACCCGCCCCTGACCGCATAGCCCCGATACAGGCTCCGGCTATGCGGAAAGCCGCCCAGGTCCGCCGCCACTCTTCCGATCGCCTGCCCCAGTCCCGCCCGCGGCGACACATGGAATCGGGCGAGCCATCCGAACAGGGCCCGCCTCCAGAAGCCCGGCAGACCATCCTGTTGCCCGAAATCGACAAACTCCAGCTTGCCGCCCGGCGCCACGCACCCTGCGGCCTGCCGCAAAGCGCTTTCCCAATCCGGTATCATCGACAGCGCATAGCTGATGAACACCCGCTCGAACCGCTCCCGCCCGAACAGCGCCCCTGCATCGAAAGCGCAGGCATCGCCCCGCGCCAGCACGACGCGATCCGCCAGCCCCGCCTTCATCACGGCCTTCCGCGCCGTCTTCAGCATCGCTTCGGATATGTCGACCCCGTAAAGCCGCGCTTCCGGCCAGGCCTTGCCCACGGCGATCAGGTTGCGCCCGGTGCCGCAACCAATCTCCAGCACCGCCCCACCGGTCGGCGGGGTCAGATCGGCAATCAGACCATCGCGCCCCAGCAGGTAGAATTTGCGGGAAAGGTCATAAATATGCCGCTGGCGCCGATAGACGCTGTCCATCAGCCCCCCATGCCCGCCCGTCATCACGCGTCGCCCAGCACATAGAGGTGGACGCCGCCATAGATGGCCGAACGATCCCGCGCCGTATAGTCGCGTGATTCCCCGGCCCGATAGACCCAGCGCGCCAGCAGCGCGTCATCGACCCGGCCCGGCAGGATGCTCGGCTCGCCCGCCGTCCGGAACAGCACCCGCGCACCGGGCCTGGCCGTCCGCGTGATCTGCGCCCAGAGCGCATTCAACTGCGCATCATCCATCCAGTCCTGCGCGTCGAGCAGGATGTAGCGATCCGCCGACCCGGCTTGTTGCGACGCCAGGAAGTCGGTGAAATTCCCATGCCGGACGTCCGCCCGCCCGGCGCGCTCCACCACGGCTGCATGGTTCGCCGCCTGCAAATAGGGCGGCAAGGGGCCAGTCCCGCCGGCATAACCGCGTCCAAAGGCCTGCACCGCAAAATAATTGTCCTTGAGGTCGAAACCGCAGGCCAGCTTCTCCAGCCGCGCCTTCAGCACGCTGTCCATCCGCTCGTCCCCGGCCAGCGCCTCATATTGCGCGGGCGGAATGCCAAGGCCGAAGAGCGAAGCAGGCTGGCTCGTCAGCCACCGCATGAACGCGCTGTCGAACACCGGCGCCAATTCTGTTTCGAAGATCGCCCGCTGCTCCTCGCGCGACTTCGCGTCCAGCATCCGGCGCGGATCGACGCCATGCAACCGCGCCAGCAGATGTGCTGCACCGATGAAGCGCCCGAGCAGCCCATGCCGGTAGATCCCCCGCGCAAAGCCGCCGATCCGCCGCCGCCCGATGAAATCCCGCCCTTCCCAGTAGCGCCGCGTCGCATCGTCCAGCACAGGCGCGACGAAGGCGCGATAAGCCGCCACATTCTCCTTGCTGTCCGCCCTGGCGAAGAAGCGATGGAACGCCTCATGGTCGGGCAGCGCCTGCGCCGCCGCCAGCTTCAACCGGTTGAGCGCGATATGCGCGGTGTTAAGGTCGACCGCGGTGATCCTCGCGGGATTGGCCGTCAGATAGCTCAGGACATTGCACCCGCCCGAAGCGATGGTGACGACATGGCTGTCCGGCCCGATCGCCAGCGCTTCCATGTCGACCTGCGGATCTTCCCAGATCTGCGCGTAGACAAGGCCCCGGAAGGCGAAGGTGAAGGCCCGCTCCAACAACCCCTGCCTTGACAGATGCCGATGCCGGTGCACCGCGCGGATTACATTCTGGTGAGCCGTAGATGCCATGTGCCGCGCCTCCTCGCCATCGGTCGTCCCGGCGCGCTTAGGGCAATGGCATGTCGTCCCCGTGACGATCCGGTTACGACAATATGAAGCCCTTGCGGAACCAAGCGGCGCGTTCCACCTTCTTCCTCAGCAATGCCTCACTGGATCGAACCACACCCCACCGGCATCTATGTCCGCCCCGCGGATGCCTGGATCGATCCTTCCGTCCCGCAGGAACGCGCACTCGTCACCCATGGCCATGCCGATCATGCGCGCGGCGGGCACGGCCATGTCTGGGCGACGCGGGAAACCCTGGCGATCATGGCCCTGCGCTACGGCACTGCATCGGGCACGGCGGTCTCCTATGGCGAAGAGATCCGCATGAACGGGGTCACGATCAGCTATGTGCCCGCCGGCCATGTGCTGGGTTCGGCGCAGATCCTGTTGTCCCATGCGGGCGAACGCATCGTCGTCACCGGCGATTACAAGCGCCGCCCCGATCCCACCTGCAAGGCGTTCGAACCCGTGCCCTGCGACATCTTCGTCACCGAAGCGACATTCGGCCTTCCCGTCTTCCGCCATCCCGATACGGGCAGCGAGGTCGACCGGCTGCTTGCGGCCCTGCACGCCAATCCGGAACGCTGCATCCTGGTCGGCGCATATGCCCTTGGCAAGGCGCAGCGCCTGATCTGCGAACTGCGCGCCAGGGGGCATCACGACCCGATCCACATCCATGGCGCGCTGGAGCGGATGTGCGCCCTTTACGAACAGTTCGGCGTCCCCCTGGGCGATCTCCGCCCGGCAACCGGCCTCCCCGCCGGAGAAATGCGCGGCCGCATCATCCTGTCACCACCCTCCGCCCTCAATGACCGCTGGAGCCGCCGCCTGCCCGACCCCATCACCGCCATGGCGTCAGGCTGGATGCGCGTCCGCCAGCGCGCCCGGCAGCGCAATGTGGAATTGCCGCTGGTGATTTCCGACCATGCCGACTGGGACGAGTTGACCGACACCATCCGCGAAGTCGCCCCCGCAGAAACCTGGATCACCCATGGCCGGGAGGAAGCCCTGCTCCATTGGTGCATGACCCACCAGATGCGCGCCCGCGCCCTCGCGCTGGTCGGCCGCGAAGATGAGGATGAGGGGTGATGCGCCCGGCGATCTCCTCCTCTGGACTGCCCCCTTCGACGCCATCGCCAATCTTCCAGAGAAAGGTGCGCGGCTGGTGAGATGAGACAATTTTCCCAACTCCTCGACGGCCTCGTCTACACCCGCTCCCGCAACGGCAAGCTGAACCTGATCGCCAGCTATATGCGCGATGCCCCCGACCCGGACCGTGGCTGGGCGCTCGCCGCCCTCACCGGCAATCTGGACCTGAAAACCGTCAAGGCCTCTACCATAGCGGAAATGACCCGCGCCCGCGTCGATCCGGTGCTGTTCGACATGAGCCGCGACTATGTCGGCGACCTCGCCGAAACCGTGGCCCTCCTCTGGCCCAAGGCGCAGGACCAGCCGCAGGAGGTGGATGACGGCTCCCTCACCCTTTCCGCCATGGTCGACCGCCTCCATGACACCAGCCGGGCCGCCGCGCCCGCGACATTGGCGAAGATGATGGACCATCTCGACGCCCCGGGACGCTTCGCTCTCCTCAAACTGGCGACCGGGGGCCTGCGCGTAGGCATTTCGGCCCGCCTCGCCAAGACCGGCTTCGCCCAGGCCTTCGGCCTGGATGTCGACGATGTGGAAGAATGCTGGCACGCCCTGGCGCCGCCCTATGCCGAACTGTTCGCCTGGGCGGAGGGCCGATCCGATCGCCCCGACCCCGCCGGCACGCCCTTCTTCCGTCCCTTCATGCTCGCCCACCCGCTGGAGGTGGAGAGCGTCGACCTCTCCGACTATGCCGCCGAATGGAAGTGGGACGGCATTCGCGTCCAGATCGTCGGCACGGGCGCGCAGACGCGCCTCTACAGCCGCGCAGGCGACGACATCACGGGCAGTTTCCCCGACATAGCCGAAGCCTTCCACCATCACGCGGTCCTCGACGGCGAACTGCTCGTCAAAGGCGAATTTCAGGGTGGCGAGGCCGCCAGCTTCAACGCGCTCCAGCAACGCCTGGGCCGCAAGGCCGTCACGACGAAGATGATGGAGGACTATCCCGCCTTCGTCCGTCTCTACGACATATTGCTCGACGCCGACGAAGACCTGCGCGCCCTTCCTTGGGCTCAGCGCCGCGCAAGGCTCGAAACCATCGTCCCCCGGCTGCCCCCCCACCGCTTCGACATCTCCGTCCTCATAGAAGCGCAGGATTTCCTCCAGCTAGCCGACATCCGCGCAGGCGCCCGCGACGCCGCCATCGAAGGCGTGATGCTCAAACGCCGCGACAGCCCCTATGTCGCCGGGCGGAAGGCCGCGCTCTGGTATAAATGGAAACGCGATCCCCTGACCGCCGATTGCGTGATGATGTATGCCCAGCGCGGCCACGGTAAACGTTCATCCTTCTATTCGGACTATACCTTTGGCTGCTGGACGGAGGATGGCGAACTGCTGCCGGTTGGGAAGGCCTATAGCGGCTTCACCGACGAGGAGCTGAAATGGCTCGACCGCTTCGTGCGCACCAACACGACAAACCGCTTCGGCCCGGTGCGCGAGGTGGAGAAATCGCTGGTGCTGGAGGTCGCCTTCGACAGCATCCATGAGAGCAAACGCCACAAATCGGGCCTGGCGATGCGCTTCCCCCGCATCGCCCGGATCAGGCGGGACAAGCCTGCGGCGGAAGCGGATACGGTGGCGGGGTTGAGGCGGCTGGTAAGCTGACGCCCCATATCCTTCTCACTCGGCGGGAGAAGGATTGAAGCCTTGCTGAGCGAAGCGAAGTCAGGCGCAGTTGGATGAAAGCGACCAATTGCGGACCTCGGTGAGATGCGCCATCACATAGTCCATCCTGTTTCATGCCTTCCGCAAAGGACGAGATAGACAATGACGCTCTACGATGCCTTCGTGCCGGGTTGCCTTCAACTGTTGAAGTCGGTCCTGGGACTGCTTGAAAAAGCGGAAGCCTATTGCAATGAGCAGGGGCTCCCGGCTGGGCAATTGATCCATGCGAGGCTTGCCCCTGACATGTTCGACTTTGCCTATCAGGTAAAAAGCTGCACGGTCCATTCAATCGGCGCGATCCATGGCGTCCAGCATGGGAATTTTTCGCCGGATACTACGCCGCCGCCCGACAGCTTCGACGGCCTAAAGGCCAGGGTCGGCGAAGCGATGAAGGCGCTTGAGGCGCTCAGCGTCGCCGACTTGGACAAGTTGAGCGACAAACCGACGACATTCACGATCGGGGACAAGCTGCTCTGGAATTTCATAGGAAGGGACTTCTTCATGAGCTTTTCCCAACCCAATTTCTATTTTCACGTGACCACAGCCTATGACATTCTTCGCATGAGCGGCGTCCCGATTGGCAAGCGTGACTATCTGGGGAGCGTTCGTAAGCTCCCATAGTCGAACAGCGACTTTGCCACCCAACTCCGTCATTCCCTTAAACATCTCAACGCCATAAACTCCCCTCAAAAGGAGAGTCCCCATGCCCTACACCGGAAGCTGCCACTGCGGCGCAGTCACCTTCACCGTCGCCGCCGACGCGCCGACCGAAGCCATGACCTGCAACTGCTCCCATTGCAGCCGCAAAGGCTTCGTGCTGACCTTCGTACCCGCCGACCAGTTCACCCTCGACAGCGGCGCGGACAAGCTCACCGACTATCAATTCTACAAGCACAACATCACCCATCAATTCTGCGCCACCTGCGGCACGCAGCCCTTCGCGCTCGGCAAGTCGCCCAATGGCCCGATGCGCGCCATCAACCTGCGCTGCGTGCCGGACGTCGATATCGACGCGCTCAAAATCAAAAAAGTCGACGGCGCCAGCTTCTGAACAGACTGACTTTGCGCTGTCACGCACAGCCCCTATATGGGCGCTTTCGCGCGTCAGGCGCGGCACAGCTATGGAGCAGTTGAATTGAGCAAGGTTCTGGTCATTGGCGCGGGCGGCGTCGGGTCTGTCGCGGTTCACAAGATGGCGATGAACCCTGATATCTTCAGCCACATCACGCTCGCCAGCCGCCGCATCGTCTCTTGCGAAAAGGTCGCCGAATCGGTCAAGGCCCGCACCGGCGTCACCATCGACGTGGCGCAGGTCGACGCTGATAATGTCGAGGAAACCATTGCCCTTATCGAGAAGGTGCAGCCCAGGCTGGTCGTCAACCTCGCTTTGCCCTATCAGGACCTGGCGATCATGGACGCCTGCCTCGCGACCAAGACCGACTATCTCGACACCGCCAACTACGAACCGCGCGACACGCCCAAGTTCGAATATAGCTGGCAATGGGCCTATCAGGAGCGTTTCAAGGAAGCCGGCATCACGGCCCTGCTGGGTTCGGGCTTCGACCCCGGCGTGACCAGCGTCTTTGCGTCCTACATCAAGAAGCATCTGCTCGACCGGATCGACACGCTCGACATTCTCGACTGCAATGGCGGCGACCACGGCCAGCATTTCGCCACCAACTTCAATCCGGAAATCAACATCCGCGAAGTCACCGCGCCGTCGCGCCACTGGGAGGGCGGCAAATGGGTCGAAGGCCCGGCGCTCAAGCACAAGCAGGTCTTCGACTTCGATCAGGTCGGCGAAAAGAACATGTACCTCATGTATCATGAGGAACTGGAAAGCCTCGCCAAACACTATCCCGAAATCAAGCGCATCCGCTTCTGGATGACCTTTGGCGACGCCTATCTGAAGCATCTGGAAGTGCTCCAGAATGTCGGCATGACCCGCATCGATCCCGTGATGTACAACGGTCAGGAGATCATCCCGCTCCAGTTCCTGAAGGCCGTTCTGCCCGAGCCGTCCAGCCTGGGTCCGACCACAAAGGGCAAGACGAACATCGGCGACATCGCCACCGGCTTGAAGGACGGAAGCCAGAAGACGGTCTATGTCTACAATGTCTGCGACCATGAGGACGCCTATGCCGAAACCGGCAACCAGGCGGTCAGCTACACCACCGGCGTCCCGGCGATGATCGGTGCCGCGCTGATGCTCACCGGCGCGTGGAAGGCCCCGCAATCCGAAGGTGGCGGCGTGTTCAACATCGAACAGTTCGATCCCGATCCCTTCATGGACATGCTGAACGCGCACGGCCTGCCCTGGCAGGTGAAGGAACTGGCCGCGCCGCTGGACTTTTAAATCAACATGCTCCTGCGAAGGCAGGAGCCCAGTCCCGCCGTCTGAACTGGGTTCCTGCCTGCGCAGGAACACGGCATCGAATGGAACGTAGATGGAAACCAAAGCCGGCGATCCCGCCGCCTTCGCCCATTTCGACCTGCACCGCGTCCCTTCGCCCGCCTTCGTGGTGGACGAGGCTGCGGTGCGCCGCAACCTCTCGGTCCTGCGCGACATTCGCGACCGCGCAGGCATCAGGGTGCTGGGCGCGCTCAAGGCCTTTTCCATGTGGTCGCTTGGGTCCGTGATCGGCGAATATCTCGACGGCGTCTGCGCCTCCGGCATTTATGAAGCGCGCCTGGGCCGGGAAGAATATCGCGGCGAAGTCGCCACTTACTGCGCTGCCTACAAACCCGAAGATCTGGCCGAAATCCTCCGCATTTCGGACCATGTCATCTTCAACAGCCCCGGCCAGATCGCACGCCTGCGCCCGATCATCGACGATGCTCGAATGAACGGTGTGAACTTCGACATCGGCCTGCGCCTCAACCCCCTCCATGCGGAGGGCGAGGTGCCCAAATATGACCCGTCCCAACCCCATAGCCGCCTCGGCTTTCCCATCGACCAACTGCGTGCCGAACATCTGGTGGGCGTCGACGGACTTCATGTCCACAATCTGTGCGAGCAGGATTTTCTGCCGCTCCAGCGTACCTGGGCCGCCATCGAATCGCGCATCATGCCCCATGTCGGCGGCCTCAAATGGCTGAACTTCGGCGGCGGGCACCATGTGACGCGCGCCGATTACCAGATCGACGAACTGATCGCCTTCCTCCAGGCGACAAAGGCCCGAACCGGCCTTGAACTCTATATCGAGCCTGGCGAGGCGATGGCGCTGGACGCGGGCATATTGGTCGGTGAAATCCTCGACGTGATCGACAACGGCATGCCCGTCGCGATCACGGACATCTCCGCCACCTGCCACATGCCCGACGTGATCGAGGCGCCCTACCGCCCGGCCATGCTGCATGAGCAATCCGATGGGCCCGTCACGCGACTCGGCGGTCCATCCTGCCTCGCCGGGGACATCATCGGCGACTATCGCGTGCCCAGCGGCGCGACTCCGGGACGACGGATCGCCTTCCTCGATCAGGCCCATTATTCCATGGTAAAGACCAACACATTCAATGGCGTGCCGTTGCCCGCCATCTGGCTCTGGAACTCCGAAACCGACGAACTCAGGCAAATCCGGCAGTTTTCCTACCAGGATTTCAAGTCCCGTCTCTCCTGACGCACATCTCATAGCCGCCAGCGCAACAAATTTTACACACGCGCTTTACAGCGGGACCCCTGCCGCATATATCGCCCTTCCGCTGCCCCATGGGACTTCCACCGCAAGGCAGCTTCTTTGCCAACGACTACACTGGAGGTCCCTTGAGTTGCACAAGCATCATAGCGCGCTGGGGGTAGCGACCGCCCTCAAACCGGCAGCACCGGTAACGCTGATTCGTCCCCAGGCTGCGGCCCGGGCCGCCCGCTTCTTCTCTGAGAAGTTTCCGGGACGCTCGCTCTATGCGGTCAAGGCGAATCCGTCTCCTGATCTGATCCGCACTCTCTTCGCTTCGGGCATCACGCATTTCGACGTGGCGTCCATCGCGGAGGTGCGCCTGGTGGCGGAGACGCTGCAAGGCGAAGGCAAGCTGTGCTTCATGCACCCAGTGAAGGCAGAGGAAGCGATTGCGGAGGCATACCACGTCCATGGCGTGCGCACCTTCTCGCTCGACACGCTGGACGAGCTGGCGAAGATCATGCGCGCCACGAACGATGCGACCGATCTTGAGCTGTGCGTGCGGCTGCGCGTTTCTTCCGAACATTCCGAACTCAGCCTTGCGTCGAAATTCGGCGCCGAGCTGGGCGAGACCCGCGAACTACTGTTGGCGACGCGTCAGGCGGCCGATGCGCTGGGCATCTGCTTCCATGTCGGCAGCCAGGCGATGAGCCCGCAGGCCTATAGCGACGCCATAGAGCGCGTGCGCGCCGCCATTGTCGATGCGGCGGTCACGGTCGACATCATCGATGTCGGCGGCGGTTTCCCGTCCATCTATCCGGGCATGGAGCCGGTCGCGCTCGAAAATTATTTCGACGCGATCCACCGCGGGTTCGAAAGCCTGCCGATCAGCTATTCGGCCGAACTGTGGTGCGAACCCGGCCGCGCCCTGTCCGCCGAATACAGCTCGGTCGTCGTGCGCGTCGAACGGCGTCGGGGCAACGAACTCTATATCAATGACGGTGCCTATGGCGCCCTGTTCGACGCGGCTCATATCGGCTGGCGCTTCCCGGTGGCCTTGCTGCGTGGGGAAGAGAGCGAGGCGGAGTTGACCGGCTTCTCCTTCTATGGTCCCACCTGCGACGATATGGACCATATGGTCGGCCCCTTCATGCTACCGGACGACGTGCAGGCGGGCGATTATATAGAGATCGGCATGCTCGGCGCCTATGGCGCTGCGATGCGCACCGGCTTCAACGGCTTCACGTCGGAAGCGGTCGTCGAAGTGGAGGATGAGCCGATGGCCAGCCTCTATGTCGATGCGGTTCCGGCCCGTCGTCGCGCAACTGTCATCAAGCTCGGGTAGAGGCGAAGGCCTCCCCCTAAAGGAGAGGATGCAAGGCCCCTCGCCGCACTCCCCCGCGGCGAGGGGCTAATGCTTTCAGCGCCGGAAGATGCCGACCAGCTCCACATGAGTGGACCAGCGGAACTGCCCCACCGGACGCACTCTTTCCAGTCGGTAGCCGCCCGCAACCAGATGCGCCGCATCCCGCGCGAAACTGGCAGGATTGCAGGAGATATAGGCGATGACCGGCACGCGCGACGCGGCAAGCTGCATCACCTGTTCCCTGGCGCCAGCGCGCGGCGGATCGATGACGACCCCGGCAAAGCGGTCGATCTCCGCAGTCGTCAACGGCCGCCTGAACAGATCGCGATGATCGGCCACCATCCGGCGCTGCGCACGATTTGCCGCCGATTTGAGGGAGAGGACAAGGTCGCGCGCAGCCTCCGCCGCATAGACCGGGCGCCCGTCCCCCAATGCCAGGGCGAATGTGCCAAGGCCACAGAAGAGGTCGGCAATGGCTCCCTCCGCCGGCATGGCTGCCCCCGCTTCCTGCGCAAGCGCAGCCTCACCATCAGGTGTTGCCTGAAGAAAGGCGAAAGGCGGAAAGGCGACCGGCACGCCGCCAAAGCTGACCGTGACCGAATCCGGCTCCCATCGGGTCTGCGGCCCGTCCCCCTCATCGATGGTCACGCGAGCGAGTCGATGGTTCTGCGCAAAGGCCAGAAGCGCCTCATCGGCGGCAAGCCCTTCAATCCGCACGCCTTCCAGCAAAAGGTCGACGCCCTGATCGGTCAGCGACATCCGCACATGTGCGGCCTGCTTTTCCGGCAGGATGACTGCGCACAGATTCTTCAGCGGCCCCGTCAGCGCGAACAGCCGGGGATCAAGGACTTCGCACATCGTGAGGTCGATCAACCTGTGACTGCCCGATTCAGCAAAGCCGACGACGACCTTGCGTCCCTGTCTGCTCGCCCGCAGCGATGCGCGGCGGCGAACCTTCGGCGGGGAGATATGCGGCGGCAGGAGCAGGTCGGCTGTCACGCCCTGTCCCGCCAGGGCTCCCGTAACGCGCGCGGTCACGAACTCCGCGTAGCTTGCATCGTCAATATGCTGCAACTCGCATCCGCCACAGGCCGGAAAGTGCACGCATGGCGCGTCGACATGATGCGGCCCTCGCAGCACGCGGCCATCCTCCGCTATCCGGTCGCCCGGCGCAGCAAGCGGAACATGGCGGCCATGGGCGGTCACGCCATCGCCCTTGGCGGCGACGCGGACGATGATTTCGGTATCAGGATCGGTCACAGGCGGGATGCGATAGCCGCTGGCAGTTCCACAAGCAAATCGTCCGCGATGAAGGCCGCTCCCGCCCGCCTTGCCGCCTCACCATGCAGCCACAGCGCTTCGCACGCCGCCCGGAATCCGTCTCCCGTGACGGCGAGCCGAGCGGCGACCAGTCCCGCCAGAACGTCTCCCGTCCCCGCCGTCGATAGCCAGGAGGAACCCGGTGGCGAAAGAACGGCGCGACCGTCGGGCGCTGCGATGACACTATCGCTGCCCTTGTAGATCAACGTGGAGCGCGCCCGCTTCGCCGCCGCCAACGCGCGCTCCACCTTGCTGCCCGGCAAGTCGCCGAACAGGCGGACAAATTCCCCCTCATGGGGTGTCAGGATCGAATTCGGCGGGATGGCGTCCAACCCCTGTTCCGCGAGCAGGACCAATGCGTCGGCATCCAGAATGAGGGGATGCCCAGCGGCAAGTGCTGCCTTCAACCGATCGGCAGCCACGCTCCCGCGCCCCAGCCCCGGCCCTGCCAGGACGGCCCTGAACCGGCCGTCATCCAGAGCATTCGCCACATCGTCCGCCTCACGGGTATGCTGTGCGATGATGGCGGCCGGACCGCCATGGGCCACTTCCTGAACCAAGTGACGGACCATGCCCGCCCCCGCGCGCGCAGCCGCCTCGCTCGCGAGCAGTCCTGCGCCGGCCATTTCGCCGCCGACAATTGCCACCAGCCCACGGCTATATTTATGCGCGGCAGCGCCCGGCGGATCCAGTTGCGGCCGCGCCAGCCGGTGCATCTTCGCACCGGAGACGTCGATGCCGATGTCAGCGCAGACCAGCCGCCGCCAGCATCCGGCCGCCGGCTGCAACAGATGCGCGGGCTTGAGCGCACCCAGTGCGATACAGACCCCCATGACGGGTACATGGGACAGAAGTGCGCCGCCATCCGTCTCCACGCCGCTCGGCAGGTCCACGGCATAGCTGAAGCTCGCCTGATCGGTTAGGGCGCACAGTGTCGTCGCGACCTTCGCGTCCAATCCACGCGACAGGCCTGTCCCGAATAATGCGTCCACGATCTGCGTCGCCGGCGCGGCATCAACCAAGGCTTCAACGGGACCACCCCATGCCGTGCGCGCCTTCATGCCCGATTCCGTCCGGCTTTCGCCAAGAGCAGCAACGCGCACCGGCACGCCACGCGCCCGAAGGAGTCGCGCGATCACGAACCCGTCGCCACCATTATTGCCGGGACCGCAGAGAACCAGCAGATCGCGTTTGCCACCTGCACGCCAGATAATCTCTGCAGTTGCGGCCCCTGCGCGCTCCATCAGCGTATATTCGGGGACGCCGGCGGCGATGACGGCCTGTTCCGCCTGCCGCATCTCGGCTGCCGTCAGGATCGCATGGCTCTGCATTAACTCTTCCTTTCGGAAAGGCGCGCGGGAAGGCGATAGCGATCCTGTCCGACGCTCAACTCGATCATGCCCTTGCCGACGACCACAATCGCGGCCTGCTCGGCTCCATCCGCGGGCACGACCCCGCGCCCGTCATGGACTATCTGGAAGCGCCGGAAGCCGCCATCCACGTGACGCACGGTCAGCAGATCGCGATCCTGTTCGACCAGGCAATCCTCTGTCCACCCTACGCCTGGACCGATTGCGCAGGAAATCCTTTCCTGTCCTTCGCCAGCCTGTTCCCCAGCCCCTGAACGACGGCCGCATCCGGCCAGCGCCAGGCACAGGAAGAAACTGCCAACTAGGACGCCGGGCCTTGTCATTCCTGCGCGCCGGCCATCAGGCCAAACGCCTGCGGCATTCCAGGACCACGGGCCCCAATATGCCGGCAAATCGCCTTTGCCCCTCAGCATCGCCGACCAGATCCTGTCGCATTTCTATCCCCAGATAGGGAATGCCGTTCCCCTCCGCATGGCGGTTCATCGTGGCATTCAGCACCTTGCCCGAATAGGGCAACTGATCCCCTACCTTCAGACCCGCCTCCTCCAGCATGGGAATGGCGATCCGCGCTGCCCTGCCGTCCTGGTTATAGAGGACGCCGATATCCCAGGGGCGCTTCTGGCTCGGATCGCTGGCAAGGCCGGGCGTGAAACTGTGGACCGACAGGATGAACGGCGAAGCCATGCCGTCGAGCAGCCGCGCCACATGATGGTGATAGGGATGATGGAAGCGTATCATCCGTTCGGCCAGGTCGGCATGACGGTTTCCCGGAATGACGTGGCCGTCGCTCATGACGGGCAGCAGGCCGGGCGCATCCTCTTCCCGATTAAGGTCGATGACGAGGCGCGAAACGCCACCCAGCACCGCCCTGCAGCCCAATTCCCTCGCCAGCAGCGCGCTGACCTCCGCCACGCCGATGTCGATCGCGATATGATCTCTCAGCAAGGCGGCATCAATTCCCAGATCGATGTCCGTTGGGACGTGAGCCGACGCATGATCAGCAATGATCAGGATGTTGAGGTCGCCGCCGTCGATCTGTGTGAAGGCCTCGCTCATGCCGCCCTGATCCTTGTCTCCGCAATCCACCATCCGCTTTGAGCGGCACGCAGGGCGGTCGCCGCCTCCGCCATCCGCCGATCCGTATCGAACAGGGCAAAACATGTCGCGCCCGATCCGGACATCCGGGCAAGGCGCAATCCGGCGCAGGCACCCAGCGCCGCCAGCACATCCGCGATGACCGGCTCCATGGCAATGGCAGGCTGCTCCAGATCATTGCGTCCCTCGCTCACAAGCTGCTCCAGCCCCATTGCCTCAAGCGGTCCTCGATCACGCTGATCCCAGCGACCGAAGACCTGCGCGGTCGACAGGGCGACGCCGGGATTGACGAGCAGGATCGGCATCGCGGAGAGGTTTTCGACGGCTTGCGGTTGCAATATCTCGCCCCTTCCGCGCACCATTTGCGGGATGCTGCCGATACATGCTGGTACATCCGACCCAAGGGACAAGGCGATGCGCTCCAGGACCTCCGGCGGCATGGGAGCGTTCCAGAGCCGCGTCAGCAACCGCAGTGTAGCCGCGGCATCGGCCGAACCTCCGCCAATTCCCGATGCGACGGGCAAAATCTTGGTCAATTTCAGATCAGCGCCAAGATCTTCCCCCAGATGCGCCTGCAACGCGCGGGCGGCGCGGATCACCAGATTATCCGGGCCGGCATCCAGCAGCGATCCAAAGGGTCCGTCTATTTCAAGGCTGACTTGACCATCGGCGCGTATGCGGCCGGTCAGCCGGTCACCCAATTCGGTGAAGACGAACAGGCTTTCCAGCGCATGATAACCGTCTGCCCGTTTCCCGCGGACATGCAGCGCCAGATTGATCTTGGCGAATGCGGTTTCAACCAGTTCGCCGGCCTCAAACGGGCAGCCGGCAAAATTTTCCGCTTCAGCGTGCGGCATATTCGGGCTTCATCCCCTCTCTCGTCTTGGCAGCCAGGCGCCGCGCCGTCTCTCCCTCAGCGAAGATGGCTGCCGCGCGCCAGGCATAGCGGGCCTCATATCGGCGTCCCGCGGCCCAAAGCGCATCACCCAGATGTTCGTTGATGGTAGCGTCCGACGGCGCTCCGGCCGCTGCCCGCTCCAGAACTGGCACCGCGGCATCGATGTCACCCGTCACGAACTGCGCCCAGCCCAGGGAATCAGTGATCGATGCATCCTCCGGCTTCAGCGCGCTCGCTTTCTTCAGCAGCGCCAGCGCCGCGTCCATATTCTGCCGCCGCTCGATCTGCGCATAGCCCAGATAGTTGAGCACAGCGGGTTCATCGGGCGCCAATCTCGCGGCCCGCTCCAGCACGGCACGCGCCTCGTCCCAGCGCGCGCCCTGTTCCAGCGCGCTGCCTTCGAACAACAGCAGCGTCCAGGGAACGGCGTCGTTCGAATAGCCGGCCTGCGCCGTGCGGAAGGCCTCTGCGGCCGCCCGGTAGTCCTTTTCCTGCATCAGCAACTGACCCAACCGAACGTGGCGCTCCGGCTCCGCATGGGGCACGGCCGCCAGTTTGCGAGCAAGCGCTATCGCCTCCGGCCGCTGGCCCGCCGCCGCCAACGCCTCGACCAGTTCAGCCTGGGCCAGCGCACCATACCAGCCGGCACCGGGAACCATCCGGGCTTCCTCGACGGCATAGGCCACATAGCCGCCGCGGCTCAGCAGATCTGCGGCGACGATGCGCGGCGCAGCCCCGTTGGGATCGGCAAAGGCGGCGATTCGCGCAAGCCTGATCCCCAGCGACCCCGTACTGCCATCCGAGGATATATCGGCAGCTAACCGGGCAAGCAGCCGGGCAAAACCCTGCCCCGCCGTCAGCGCCCTGCCATAGGGCGAGAGAGCCCTGCCGCTGGCGATGTCGTCGCGCGCCCGCGTGAAATTGGCCTGGGTTTCAGGCAGAAGCGCAAGCGCCTCCGCCTTCGCGCCTCGCGCCGCCAACTGCCCGGCGAAAAGCAGCCGCATTTCGTCCGTGTCCGCAGTCCGAAGCGCGAGGGCCCGATTGATCGCCGGCTGGGCGGCCTGAAGATCGCCCCTGCCCAGGGCCTGCAGCGCCAGATGCTCGCCCAGATAACGCCTTGCCAGCGAAGCGAAGCGGTCATCAGGATCGATGACAGGCGCGGCATAACGCCCTTCCCCCACCGAAATCCAACTGCGCATGATCGGCGCGAGAAAGGCGAAATTGCCCTCCGCAACCATATGGTCGACCAACAGACGGGCGCCTGGCCAATCCTTGCGGTTCAGCGCGTCCGCAATCCGAAGCAGGGTGCCGTCGCGAGGGAGAATGCCCTCGCTCTCCAGCACGGCGGCGGAACGCAGCGCCAGCGCCATGTCGCCGCTTATCACCGCCTGGAAATAGGAGCGCCTTGCGACCTCCAGGCTGGCCGGGTCACTGGCCAGCGCCTGCCGATAGCTCTTGAGCGCAAGGCCGGGAGCGCCATCCTCATCGGCCAGCCGCCCCCGCATATAGGCATGCAATGCGCTGCCGGGATCCACCGATGCACCCGCCGCGGCGGGCAGCACCAGCATCATCGAAGCAAACAGACGCCTACATATTCGGATAGTTCGGCCCTCCACCGCCCTCTGGCACGACCCAGTTGATGTTCTGGGTCGGATCCTTGATATCGCAGGTCTTGCAGTGAACGCAATTCTGCGCGTTGATCTGGAAGCGCGGATTACCCTCGTCCACCCCGACCACTTCATAGACGCCCGCGGGACAATAGCGTTGCGCCGGTTCGTCATAAAGGGGCAGGTTGTAGGAAATCGGAATCGCCGGATCCTTGAGCTGCAGATGAACCGGCTGATCCTCCTCATGATTGGTGTTCGACAGGAACACCGACGACAGCCGGTCGAAGCTGATCACCCCATCGGGCTTGGGATAGTCTATCTTCATCGACGCATCCTTGCGCCAAAGCTTCTCGGCATCGGGCTTGTGCTTCATCGTAAAGGGCAGGCCGATCTTCAGCGTACGCATCCACATGTCGATGCCCGCCAGCGCGGTACCGATGGTGTTGCCGAACTTCGACAGCAAAGGCTCGGCGTTCTTCACCAGTTGCAGCTCGGTCGCGATCCAGCTCGACCGAAGATTCGCCTCATAATCGTCCAGCACGTCGCTCGACCGCTCACCCTGAATAGCAGCGAACGCCGCTTCGGCCGCCAGCATGCCCGACTTCATCGCGGTGTGCGTGCCCTTGATGCGAGGGACGTTGACGAAGCCTGCCGAACAACCGATCAGCGCGCCGCCCGGGAAGGCGAGCTTGGGAATAGACTGCCAACCGCCCTCGTTGATCGCCCGCGCGCCATAGGAGACGCGACGGCCGCCCTCCAGATATTTGCGGATTTCCGGATGCTGCTTCCAGCGCTGGAATTCCTCGAAGGGATACAGATAGGGGTTGCGATAGCCAAGGCCCACCACAAAGCCGAGCGCCACCTGCCCATTGGCCTGATGATAGAGGAAGCCGCCCCCATAGGCGTCGGTCAGCGGCCATCCCTGCGTATGGATCACCAGGCCTGGCTTGTGCTTGGCGGGGTCGATGTCCCACAATTCCTTCATTCCCAGGCCATAGACCTGCGGCTCGCTGTCGGCGTCGAGCGCGAACTGGCGCTTCAGGATCTTGGTGAGATGGCCACGCGCGCCTTCCGCAAAGAAGGTGTAGCGCGCATGCAATTCCAACCCAGGCTGATAGTCGGGCTTGCGGTTGCCCTCCCGGTCGACGCCCATGTCGCCGGTCGCCACGCCTTTGACTGACCCGTCCTCATTGTAGAGGATTTCCGCGGCCGCGAAGCCGGGGAAGGTTTCGACGCCCAGCCCCTCGGCCTGTTCGGCCAGCCAGCGGCAGAGATTGCCCAGAGATCCGGTATAGGTGCCCTTGTTGTGCATCCAGCCCGGCGTCATGATGTGCGGCATACTGACCTTGCCGCCCTTGCTGAGGAACCAGTGCTGATTGTCCGTGACCGGCACCTCTGCCATCGGGCAGCCCATGTCGCGCCATTCAGGGAATAGTTCATCCAGCGCCTTGGGATCGACGACCGCGCCCGACAGGATATGGGCGCCGATTTCCGAGCCCTTTTCCAGCACGCATACCGACAGTTCCTGCCCCGCCTCGTTCGCGAGTTGCTTCAGCCTGATGGCCGAAGACAGGCCCGCCGGCCCGCCACCGACGATGACGATGTCATAGGGCATCGAATCCCGTTCGCTCATATTCCCTCCATTCCGTCGACAGCGCCGGCTTTCCTTCCCGATCCGGTCGCCGCGCTACCCAAACGTTTTGCCATTCAGGGCGATGAAGAAACTTGACCACGGCGTCAACCTCTGGCCCAAGACAATCGATGCGGGGATTATTGATGGAAAATCTGGCGGAAACCGCCAATGCCTATATGGCATGGTGGAGTCTGGCCGGCGTTGATTGCGCCGTCGGGGAGGAGCCGATGAATTGGCTGCGCCCTGTTCAGGACGCGGCGCGCCCGCGGATTTCCGCTGCGGATGATGGTGCCACCTTGACCCGGCCCCAGTCTTTCGAAGCCTTCATAACCTGGCTGGCGGAAGACGCTGCGCAGCCGGAGCGGCGCTGGCCGGGCGCTGCCATCATGCCTGCGGGGCCTGTCAATGCGCCGCTCATGGTCATTACCGACATGCCCGATCCCGCCGATTTAGAGGCAGGAGTCCTGTTCAGCGATCGTGCGGGACAATTGTTCGACGCCATGTTGCGGGCGATTGGCCTCGATCGGCAGGACGTCCATCTGGCCTCCCTTTTCCTGTCCCGCCCGCCAGGTGCGATGGTAGAGGCGACGGATCTTGCATTGGCCGCAACGCGCATGCGCACACATGTGATGTTTGCTTCACCGCAAAGATTGCTGTTGTTGGGCGATCGGACGATCCGCACGCTGATGCCCACGGCCGATTCAGGTTTACGGAAATTTAACCATGATGGCGGCACTTTACCCGCCTTCGCCACATTTCACCCGCGTTTGCTGCTTGGCCAGCCCGCGGCAAAGGCAGAATGCTGGCGTGTCATGCAAGGTCTGATCGAGGAAATGACTAAGTGATCCGCGCCACCGCCTTTTCGTCATGCGTCGCAGCGCTGGCCTTCACGGCAGCTACAGTGATGCCGGCACAGGCCGATACGGCTGACTCCATTCCAGCGACATACAGGGATATGTCGTCCTCGCCCCTGCAATTGAGCGATGGGGACAAAGGCCGGTATAGTTCCATCTACGCGGCTTTGCGGGACCAGCGGTGGATCGATGCGAAGGCGATGATCGCGGCGCTCGATGCGCAGGATGCATTCCGTCCGGTGGCCTTGGCCGAGCTTTATCTCGCAAAGAATTCGCCCAGGGTCGAACTGTTCGAATTGCTCGACCTCATCAACAAGGCGCCGTGGCTGGACAAGGCTGATCAGCTTTCCCGCCTCGCGCAAAAGCGCGGCGCCACGATCCTGCCTACCCTGCCCCAGGTTCAGAAAATGGTCTGGCTGGGCGCTGCGCCGCGCCGCGAATATGTCGCCGCGGTGAAGACAGATCCTCTAGCCCAGGCGCTGGTCGGCCAGATTCAGACGTTCATCAAGAATGACGATCCAGCCGGCGCCGAAGCTGTGCTCGGTGCCGGGGAGGCCGGGCTGACGCCGGAGGGCCTGACCGAAGTGCGACAGCGCGTCGCCTGGGCCTATTATATCGAAAGCGATGATGCGAACGCGCGGCGCATGGCGGCAAAGGCTCTCGAAAGCCGGAGCGGCGGTGATTGGACAGTCCAGGCCCATTGGACGACAGGACTTGCAGCCTGGCGACAGAATGACTGTCGCGCTGCTGCCTCCGCCTTTGGCAATGTCGCTGCGCTTGCCAGCAACAGCGACATGCGCGCAGCCGGCGCTTATTGGGCTGCACGTGCCTATATGGTCTGCGGGGAGCCAGAGCGCGTCGAAAACCTGCTGAAAACCGCAGCCCGTTCTGAAGAAAGCTTCTATGGCCTCTTGGCCCGGGAAACGCTGGCGGAACCGCTGGGCGGCGCGCCCTCCGCCCCCCGCTTCGGCGTTGCTGAATGGCAGCAACTCAAGGATAGTCCGAATGTCCGGGCTGCGATCGCTCTTTCCGCAATTGGGGAAACGGCACGGGCCGACCAGATCCTCCGTTATCAGGCGAAGATCGGCGGTACCGGCCAGTATGAGGCGTTGATCCGGCTGGCGAGCACGCTCAACATGCCCGAAACGCAGCTCTGGCTGGCCCATAACGGACCAGCCGGCAAGCAGCCTGGCAGTTTCGCGCGCTTTCCCGCACCCAATTGGCGGCCCGATGGCGGGTGGCGCGTCGACCCGGCGCTCATCTATGCCCATACGCTTCAGGAATCGGGGTTCCGGCGGGATGTCGTGAGCAGCGCGGGCGCCAGAGGGCTGATGCAGGTACTGCCCAGCACAGGCAACCTGATGGGTCTTTCCGCGTCCGACCAATTGTTCGTGCCGTCGACCAATATGGAATATGGCCAGCGCTATCTTGAAAACCTGCGCGACATGAGCGCGACCGGCGGGCTGCTGCCCAAGGTTATGGCCGCCTATAATGCCGGTCCGGCACCTGTCGAACGGTGGAACAGCGAAGTGAAGGATAATGGCGATCCGCTGCTGTTCATCGAATCCCTGCCTTATTACGAGACGCGCGCCTATGTGAACATCGTGATGCGCAATTACTGGATGTATCAGATTCAGGCGAAGGGCAGTGCGGACTCCCTGGCCGGCATCGCGCAGGGCCTATGGCCGACATTTCCGGGGACCAAGGGGTCGCGCCTGGTGCGCCTGACGCCGAAGAGGCCGATGGCGAGCGCCAGCATCGCCTCCAGCATCGCGGGCGGTTCCGACTGATGCCGATCGATGAAAGCCGGGCCTTCCTGCCGGTCAGGATCGCATTGTTGACAGTGTCGGACAGCCGCACGGTTGCCGACGACCGTTCCGGCGACACACTGGCGGAACGCATCACAGGCGCTGGTCATATCCTGGCGGACCGCCATATAGAGAAGGACGAACGCTCGGCCATCGTTGCGCGCCTGCATGCCTGGATAGACGATCCGCAGATCGATTGCATCATCACAACCGGGGGAACGGGCGTGACGGGCCGCGACATTACCCCCGAAGCGCTGGCACAGGTGCAGGACAAGGAGATTCCGGGCTTTGGCGAACTGTTCCGCTGGCTCAGCTATCAGAGCATCGGCACATCGACCATCCAGTCGCGGGCGACCGCCTGCGTGGCTCGGGGTACCTATATCTTCGCTCTGCCCGGATCCACCGGCGCGGTGAAGGATGCCTGGGATGGCATACTCGTCAGCCAATTGGACAGTCGTTTCCGGCCCTGCAATTTCGTGGAACTCATGCCGCGCCTGACCGAGCGCTGACATATCGCCGCAGACTGCGGCCTCATTTATCAGGCGCGGGGTTTTCCTTGAAGAATTTGCTCGCCTCGCCCAGCATGACCGTCCACCAATCGATCACATCCTCGAAATTCTTCTGATTGAGGCCGCCTACCGTCGTCACATCATAGGCAACCGCCAGAGACCCGTCGTCCCAGACCGACATCTGCGCGAATCTCTTGTCCTTGTTCCATTTATTGGCAAGCTCAGGCGTATTGCCGCCGTCATCCTCGAAGCTCACCTGAAATTGCAGCGAGCCGCAATGGCGCGTCTGCTCGCATTCGTAGAAGAAGATCGAATAATCATAGCCGCTCGCCGCGCTTTCGATCTTCGGATTGCCGGTCTGCTTGCTCTTGCTCAGCAACGCCTTGTATCCAGCGGCCTGCAACGCCTGCACCACTGTCTGCGGATCACTCGCGCATATCAGTCCTGTGCCGCAGGCTTCCTTGTCGGCCGCCAGACAAGGCGACGCCAGCGCCGCCATCCACAAACTTGCCGCGACGATGATCTTCCGCATGATGCCCCCATTTTTCAAAGGGTTTAGATGAACCTTCGGGTGGGGCCTTGTCAATATGTTCTCTTTATGTTCTAATTGAGCCATGGCGACGGAGAAAGGCAGAGGTGCGACGGCGAACGGCGAAAGCCGTCGCTTCAACATGCCCGAGCGGAAGGAGGACGGCGATTGGCTGGATGCCCTGACCGAGATTGACGGCGCTCCGCCAAGGCGACGCACAGAGGTGACCATCGAACGCGCTCGCACCATCATCAGCCGGAACAATTCTCCCGATATCGCCTTCAGCCAATCGATCAACGCCTATCGGGGCTGCGAACATGGTTGCATCTACTGCTTTGCCCGTCCGACCCATGCCTATCACGACCTGTCCCCGGGCCTCGATTTCGAAACCCGCCTGTTTGCCAAACCCGATGCTGCGGCACTTCTCCGCAAGGAGCTTTCCAGAAAGTCTCATCTGGTCAGCCCGATCGCGATGGGCACCAACACAGATCCTTATCAGCCGATCGAACGAGATTGGAAGATTACCAGGCAATGCCTTGAAATATTATGGGAATGTCGACACCCAGTCTATATCACTACCAAATCCGACCGCATAGTGCGCGATCTGGATCTGTTGACCCGGTTGGCGCAGGAGCGGCTGGTCGCGGTGATGATTTCGGTGACCTCGCTGAACCCGCTCACGGCCCGAACATTGGAGCCGCGAGCGCCGCATCCGCTCCGGCGCATGGAGGCTATCCGGACGCTGGCGCAGTCGGGCATTCCGGTCGTGGCCAGCATATCCCCGATCATCCCTGCGATCACCGATCATGAGATAGAGGATATTGTCGAGCGCGTCGCCTCTGCCGGTGCGCTGGACGCCACCTATATTTCCGTCCGCCTGCCGCATGAAGTCGCACCTCTATTTCGCGCCTGGCTGGAGGAACATTATCCCGACCGCGCCGCCAAAGTAATGGCGATCATTCGCGACATAAGGGGCGGCCGGGACAATGACCCGAACTTTGGCAGCCGAATGCGGGGAGGCGGCGTGTGGGCCGACCTGATCCGCGCCCGTTTCCAGAAGGCGCGACGGCGAGCGGGCTTTACCGGCGAGCGGGTGACGTTGCGTACCGACCTGTTCCGACCGCCGGAGGGCGATCAGATGAGCCTTTTTTGACAACCGTCAGATTTCACTGCGGGACGCCACCCCGAACTGTCGCCTATCCAGCGACCAGTCGCAAACCCGAACGGCGGTTGCGGGCGCGATAACCATCGGCCTTGGGCTCCATGCGTTCGAACGATCCGATGCGCAAACCTGCTATGGTCGCGATGCTGTCGACCTGATCGGCGCCGATCAGATAATCGTCGCCCAGGAACAGTCGCACCGCTCTGCCCCCACCCACGGGCGCCCGCAGGAAGACTTCACTTCGTCCTCCCTTGGCCCGTGCAAGAAGCTGCGCGAGCGTGCCGATCGCCGCTGCGTCGCTCACATCGACCACCAGTTCCATCCGCGAACTGTTGGCCAGTTGGCGGAAGGGTTCGATCCCCCGGATCGTAACGCGCGGCGTTTCTTCGCCCGGCATACGGTCCAATTCCACCATCAACAGCGCGCAATCGCCTTCGCGCGCCATATCCTCGATCGCCCTGCACGCATCTTCATCGAAGCAGCTTGCCTGAAACTGACCGCTGCTGTCGGAAAATGTGGCGGAAGCATAGCGTGCGCCCCGCTTGGTTTCGCGCCAGCGGACATCCTCGACCATCGCCGCCATCACGCCATTGGCGCGCCCGCCCTCCGCCACAGGTTCGGTGCATATGGCGCCATAGCTTTTCGCGCCACGGGCTTCCGCCAGATGCCGGTAGCGGTCGACCGGATGCGCGGAGAAATAAAAGCCGAATGCCTCCTTTTCCTGCGCCATGCGATCCGCCGTTGACCAGGTCTGATGCGGCGGAATGCGGACGTCGGCATGCGGCGTTTCGACATCTCCAAACAGGCCGCCCTGCCCGCTTTCCCTCGCCTCCGCAGCGCTGGAGGCAACACTGAGGATAGTCTCCGCCGCCGCATGGACACCCGCCCTGTCGGCATGCACGCCATCAAATGCGCCCGCGGCCGCCAGACTTTCCAACTGTCGTCGATTGAGCAGCCGCGGTTCGATCCGATCGGCAAAATCGTCCAGGGACTTGAACGGTCCGCCAGCGTCCCGCTCCGCCACGAGTTGCTCCATCGCCTTCTCACCTACGCCTTTCAGGCCGCCGAGCGCATAACGCACGGCAAAGCCCAGGCGCGGATCGTCACCGTCATATTCCACCGCTTCGACCGAGAAATCCGCAAGGCTGCGGTTGATGTCCGGCGCAAGACAGTTCAGCCTCATGCGCCGCATGTCATCGACGAAAACGGTCAGCTTATCCGTCAGATGGATGTCGAAGGCCATGGAGGCGGCGTAGAATTCCGCCGGAAAATGCGCCTTCAGCCAAGCCGTCTGATAGGCGAGCAGCGCATAGGCGGCGGCATGCGACTTGTTGAAACCATAGCCCGCAAACTTGTCGATCAGGTCGAAAAGCTCATTTGCCTTCGCGGCCGCGATGTCGCTCTGTGCGCATCCTTCGACGAAGCGCGCGCGCTGCGCGTCCATCTCCGCCTTGATCTTCTTGCCCATGGCGCGGCGGAGAAGGTCGGCGTCGCCCAACGAATAGCCTGCCAGGATCTGCGCGGCCTGCATCACCTGCTCCTGATAGACGAAGATGCCATAGGTTTCTTCGAGAATCGGTTTCAGCAGGATGTGGGGATATTCAATCTGTTCCTGCCCGTTCTTGCGACGGCCGAACATCGGGATATTGTCCATCGGCCCAGGGCGGTAGAGCGAAACAAGCGCGATGATGTCACCGAAATTGGTCGGGCGCACAGCGGCCAGCGTCTTGCGCATGCCCTCCGATTCCAACTGGAACACGCCGACCGTGTCGCCCCGCTGAAGCAGTTCATAGACGGCCGGATCATCCCAGCCGAGCGCATCAAGGTCGATCGCCACACCTCGGCCCGCGAGCAGTTGTACCGCCTTCTGCAGGACGGACAGCGTCTTGAGGCCCAGAAAGTCGAATTTCACCAGCCCCGCGCCCTCGACATATTTCATGTCGAACTGCGTCACCGGCATGTCCGATCGGGGATCTCGGTAAAGCGGCACAAGCTGGGACAATGGCCTGTCGCCGATCACCACACCGGCCGCATGGGTCGAACTGTGGCGGGGGAACCCCTCCAGCTTCATTGCGTAATCGATCAGCCGTTTGACCTGCGCGTCATTGTCATATTCCGCCCTGAACTCCGCAACGCCGTTCAGGGAGCGCTCCAGCGTCCAGGGGTCGGTCGGATGGTTGGGCACCAGCTTGGCCAGACGGTCGACCTGGCCGTAGCTCATCTGCAGGACGCGCCCGGTATCCTTCAGAACGGCGCGCGCCTTCAGCTTTCCGAAGGTGATGATCTGTGCGACATGGTCCGCGCCATATTTCTGCTGGACGTAGCGGATTACCTCGCCCCGCCGCGTTTCGCAGAAGTCGATGTCGAAGTCCGGCATGGAAACGCGTTCCGGGTTCAGGAAGCGTTCGAACAGCAACCCCAGTTGCAGCGGATCGAGATCCGTGATCGTCAGCGCCCAGGCGACGACCGACCCCGCACCCGAACCACGTCCCGGCCCCACCGGAATGTCATGATCTTTCGCCCATTTGATGAAGTCGGCCACGATCAGGAAATAGCCGGGGAAGCCCATCTGGATGATGATGTCGGTTTCGAACTGAAGCCGGTCGAAATAGGGCTTTCGCGCTTCCTCCCCGATGATGCCGGCCTTTGCGAGCCGCGCCTCCAGCCCCGCCGTCGCCTGCTCGCGCAGCATCTTCGCTTCGCCTTCTATGTCTCCGGCCAGGCTGGGCAATATGGGCTTGCGCTTGGGTGCCGCGACGGCGCAGCGCTGTGCGACCACCAGCGTGTTGGCGAGTGCTTCGGGCAGATCCTCGAACAGCCGCTTCATTTCCGCCGCCGGCTTCATCCAGGCGTCGGGCGAACTGGTCCGTCGGTCGGGCGTCTCGACATAGGCGCTGTCGGCGATGCAAAGCATCACATCATGCGCTTCATGGAAGTGCGGCTCGGCAAAGCAGGTCGGGTTGGTCGCGACCAGCGGCAGGTTGCGGGCATAGGCAAGGTCGAGCAGTTCATGTTCCGCCTTTCCCTCGACCGGGTCGAAGCGGCGACATATCTCAATATAGAGCCGGTCCGGGAACAGCGCTTCCAACCGCTTGGCATAGGCGAGCGCCGCAACCGGTTGATCCTCGGCAAAGAGCCGTGCCAGCGCGCCTTCCGCTCCAGCCGTCAGGGCGATCAGGCCCTCGGTACGCCCCGCCAGCATGTCGAGGCTGATATGCGGCACTTCCTCAACCGGACGGTCAAGATGCGCCATCGACACAAGCGCGCAGAGATTGTCATAGCCGGCCGTATCCTGCGCATAAAGCGCGATCCAGTCGTGAACCGGCGCCGCATTGGCCGGCCGATCGGGCCGCGAAATGCCGACCATGGCGCCGATGATCGGTTGCACCCCTTCGTCCTTGCAGGCGTCGGAAAAGGCCATGGAGCCATAAAGGCCGTTGCGGTCCGTGATCGCGGCGGCCGGAAAGCCCAGTGCCTTTGCCTGTTTGGCGATCTTCTTGGGATCGATCGCCCCTTCCAGCATGGTGAAAGATGAAAAGACGCGAAGGGGAACGAAACCGGCATGAGGCATGCGCTCATTTAGGCATTGCCGTCGATTCGGCACCAGCCCCCAGATGCAGAAAGTCGTGGGTAAATCACGCCGTCCTGGCCCGATGGTTAACATATCTCCAACTTTTGAGTCGCAAGATCGTCCGAGCCGGCCGGTGATCTCATCCGCCCGGCAAACGCTATCGCTCGGGATGATCATGCGCCTGTCTACCATCACCAATTATGCTTATGGCGCCACCGTGGCCCTCACCCTGGCTTCGGGTGCGGTCATGCTGATGGCGTCCAGCGCGGAGGAGAAGGAACGGGCTGCCGTCGAACAGCGCGCTATTTTCGACCAGTTGACCGCCACGCTGGCGGAAGACGCCTACAGGCAAACCGAACAGGCCCGTGCCTATGTGATTGCGGGCGATCCGTCGCATATCATCGCCTATCAACGGGAGAAGGCGATGCTCCGTTCTGTCGAGCAACGAATCGCCCATCTGCGCGATCGCGGGGCCAGCGTCAGCGAACTCGCAGCATTGCAGCAGGGATTGCATTGGGCCGATGCGCTGACGGCTGAGCAGGAATCGGCGATCAGCGCTGCCCAGAGGGGCGACGGGGAAACCGCGCGCACCATCCTCTTCGGTGACGAATATGGCCGCGAGCTGGATCGGATTGCCGCCCAGATTGGCAAGTTCCAGTATATGCTGGACCAGCGGACAGAGAATATCGTCAGTCAGGCTACCGAAGCGGCCCGCCGATGGCGGTTCGTGTCGGAAATCATGATGGGTGCAACCGCCCTGCTGTTCCTGTGCGTGCTCTACTTCATCCTGAAACAGCGCATATTGCGGCCGGTGGTGCGGTTGAGCGATGTCGTCACGCGCCTCGCCGCGCAGGATTATGCCGCCGTTCCGCCGGACTTTCCTCAGGTGGACGAGATCGGCGACATGGCCCAGGCTATCCGCATCTTTCGCGAAAACGGCCTGGAAAGGCAAAGACTGGAGCAGGAACGGGATGCCGACCGGATCACGCGCGACCAGCTCTCACGCATGACCCAACGCCTCCAGGGCTGTGACTGCACCGGCGACCTGGTCGAGGTTGTCCGGCGTTTCGCCCCGGAGATCGCCCCCGGTTTCGCCGGACGGCTCTACATTCACGACGCGCGACGCAACATGATGGTGCAGGCGTGCGACTGGTTGACGCCCCGTGAGTCGGGCCAGGAATTCGCGCCGACGACCTGCTGGGCGCTGCGGCGCGGGCAGATACACAAACCGACCGGCGAGCTGATCGACATTCCCTGCGAACATTTCGACGCGGCTCCGCAGATACGCACAATCTGCATCCCGCTGTCGGCGCAGGGTGAAAGCATCGGGCTACTCTATGTCGAGGAACCCGAGGATCGGACAGCCGAACAGATCGGGCGCACCGAAAAATATCTGGAAATGCTGGCGGAAAATATCGGCCTGGCACTCGCCAATCTGCGGCTTCGCGATGCATTGCGGCAGATGGCGATGGCGGATCCGTTGACCGGCCTTGCGAACCGCCGCCGGTTCGATGCGGTGTTCAAGGAGCAGGTGGCCCACGCCGAAAATTCCCTGTCACCGCTGGCCTGCCTGATGGTGGACATAGACCATTTCAAGCGGTTCAACGATGCGCATGGCCATGATGCGGGCGACGCCGTACTTCGCGCCGTGGGCGGCGTGCTGAACGACGCCTTGCGGGAGAAGGATTGCGCCTTCCGCCTGGGTGGAGAGGAATTTGTGCTGCTGATGCCCGGCTTCGCGCAGGATCAGGCCATCGACCGCGCCCTGCAGGTGCAGCAGAAATTGCAGGCGCTGCGCGTCCATCATGAGGGCGAAGAACTGGGGCCGGTCACCGCCTCCTTCGGCCTTGCGGTCTTCCCCGAACATGGCCGTGCGGAAACGCTGGTCCGGACGGCGGATGCAGCATTGCTTCGCGCCAAGAACCAGGGACGCGATCAGATCGTCATCGCGACGATCCGCGATGCGGCGTCACATCACGCCTGAGCTTTCCTCCAGCTGCCCTTCGTGAAGACGCACGACCCGGTCCATTTTCTCCGCCAGTCGTTCATTATGCGTTGCCACCAGCGCTGCGGAGCCTTCCTCGCGCACCAGCCGCAGGAATTCGGCAAGCACGACATCGGCGGTCCGCTCGTCCAGGTTGCCGGTGGGCTCATCCGCCAGGACCAGTGCTGGCCGATTTGCCAGCGCCCGCGCCACGGCCACCCGCTGCTGCTCCCCGCCCGAAAGTTGGCTCGGGCGATGCTCCAGCCGATGGCCCAGCCCCAATGAACCGAGCAGCGATTCTGCGCGGACGCGGGCTACCGCCATCTCCGCATCGCGGATCACCTGCGGCAATATGACATTCTCCACTGCGTTGAAGTCCGGCAGCAGATGGTGGAACTGGTAAACGAAACCAAGCGCATCCCTCCGCAGCCGCGTCCGCCCGTCATTGTCCAGCTTCGCCGCTTCCTCTCCCGCAATGCGGATCGACCCGTCAAATCCGCCCTCCAACAGTCCGACCGCCTGGAGCAGCGTCGACTTTCCCGATCCCGACGGGCCGAGCAGCGCGACGATCTCACCCTGCCCTACAGACAGGTTGACGCCCCGCAGCACTTCAATCGTAACGCCGCCCTGGGTGAAGCTGCGCTTCAGGCCGGCGACCTGCAATATTTCATTCATAACGCAGTACCTGCACAGGATCGGTGTTGGCCGCCTTGAACGCTGGGTAAAGCGTCGCCAGGAAGCTGAAGATCAGCGCCATTAGACAGATGGTGGCAATCTCCACAGGATCGGGCTTGGCAGGCAATTCGGTGAGAAAGCGGATCGAGGGATCCCAGAGATTCTGTCCCGTAAGGAACTGGATGGCGTTCACCACGCTCTGACGGAAGAACAGGAAGGTGAATCCCAGCACCATCCCGGCCGCCATGCCCAGCGCGCCGATCGTCACGCCGACGGTCATGAAGATCTTCACCAGGCCTCCGCGGCTGGCACCCATCGTACGCAGGATCGCGATATCGCGCGTCTTGGCGCGCACCAGCATGATCAAGGAGGAGAGGATGTTGAACACGGCCACCAGCACGATGATGGAAAGCACGACGAACATCGCGACGCGCTCCACCGCAAGCGCTTCGAACAGGGACGCATTCATCTGCCGCCAGTCGGTGATGATTGCGCGACCGGCGACCTTTCCTGCCAGCGGCTCCAATATGGCGGCCACCTGATCGGCGTTCACCGTCTCGACCTCGATCATGCTGACAACGTCACCCAGCAGCAGCAATGTCTGCGCATCCTCCACCGGCATGACGACAAAGGCCTTGTCATAATCGTAGATGCCGACCTCGAAAATGGCGGCCACCTGATAGGAAACCTGTCGCGGTACGGTGCCGAAGGGCGTCGAACGGCCTGCCGGATTGATGATGGTGATATTGTCGCCCAACTGGATGCCCAGATTTTCGGCTAGGCGCGATCCAATCGCCACCTTGCCGCTATTGGGCGTGAGCGCGCTCAGGCTGCCCGCGACGACCTTTGCCTTGAGTGTTGCATTATTGCGGATGTCGTTCACGGTCATGCCCCGCACCAGCACCGCTTCGACCCGCCCCTGAAAGCTGCCGAGCAGCGGCTGCTCGATCAGGGGCGTGGCGCTGGTGACGCCGGGCGTCGCCTTCGCTTCCTTCAATATGGCCTTCCAGTCAGGCAACCGCCCGCCATAGCCCTGGACGACGGCATGGCCGTTGAGGCCGACAATCTTGTCGAAAAGTTCCGCGCGAAAACCGTTCATCACGCTCATCACGATGATCAGCGCCGCAACGCCCAGCATCACCGCTACCAGGCTGATGCCGGCGACGAGGAAGATGAAACCTTCCCCCTTTCCGGGCAGCAGATATCGCTTGGCAATCATGCGTTCGTATCGGGTCAGAATCATGATGGCGCGAATGGCCTCTCGATGGGGACAGGCAGACCATCTAGCATGCTCTCGACCGACGGCAAGCATTGCCGAATTGTTGCAATGGGGCCACAGCCTCTCAGGGAAAATATCGGCGCCCGGAAATAGCCCGTGACAGCGGCCTGCTCTATCCATAGCACATGCTGTGAAGCACAGGTAAATGGCCGTGGTTCAGGGATACTGCATCCCGCTTCAAGCTTAGGGGGCTGAGAAGTGGTTGAGGCAGGCCAAGGGGGAGACGAGAAATCGTCCATCAGTACCCGGGTCGTGGCAGCGCGGCCCGGGTACTTTTATTTTCAAACATGAACTGCCCGCCATCCGGACGCTTTCTGACGCAGGCATAACGAGGATTGCGGCCTGACATGACCTTCGTCCTGCCATCGAAAATCCCGTTATCCGACCACTTGAAACCCTTTTCTCCCAAACCATATCCCATCCGTCCGGCCGCCACATGGGGTTGGACATGGTACCGCCGGATGCCTTGTTCTGGGTCCGGCATGTTCATTTTGCTCTTTGGGAGATTATGACAATGCGTGGTTTTGACCTTACCCCCTATCGTCGCTCGACCGTCGGCTTCGACCGCCTTTTCGACCTTATCGAAAACAACGCCAGGTTGAGCCAGGGCGACAATTATCCCCCGTTCAACATCGAACGGATTTCCGAAGATCGCTATCGCGTCACGCTGGCCGTCGCAGGCTTCCGTACGGACGAGATCGACATCACTGCCCAGCAGAACCTGCTTCAGGTCACCGGGCGCAAGGAAGATTCGCAGGGCGGCGACCGCTCGCGTTTCCTGCATGTCGGCATCGCCAATCGCAGCTTCGAGCGCCGCTTTGAACTCGCTGATTTCGTGCGGGTCGAAAAGGCCGATCTGGCTGATGGTCTGCTGACGATCGAACTCGTCCGCGAAGTGCCAGAGGCCATGAAGCCGAAGAAGATTGCGATCAACGGCGGTCAGCTCGTTGAAATCAATGCCGACCGCGACGCGGCCTGATACGCCGCTTTGAACGATGGGGCGCGGCAGTTCTGCCGCGCCTTTTTTCAGATTTCGACCTGACTACCCAATTCGACCACGCGATTGGTCGGCAGGCGGAAAAATTCCATCGCACTTTCCGCATTGCGCAGCATCCACGCGAAAATCTTCTCACGCCATAGCGGCATGCCGGGCTTGGCCGACGGCAGCAGAGTCTGGCGGGCCAGGAAGAAGCTGGTGTCCATCATCCTGAACGCCTGACCGCAGCCCGTGACATTCTTGAGCGCAGCGGGAACGTCGGGTTCCTGCATGAAGCCATATTGCAGGACCAGCCGGAAGAATCCGCGACCCAGATCCTCCAGCTTGCAGCGTCCGTCATCCTCGACGGCTGGCACGTCCCTGATCTTGACGGTCAGAAGGATGACGCGCTCATGCAGCACCTTGTTGTGCTTGAGATTGTGCAACAGGGCGTGGGGCACACCGTCAGGCGTGGAGGTCATGAACACCGCCGTCCCAGGCACGCGAACCGCGCTGTTCGCAGCGGAAGCGACGAAGACCGGGATAGGCATGGCGGCTTCGCGCAAACGATCCTGCACCAGCCGGCGCCCACGCGACCAGGTGGTGAGCAGGGTGAAGATCACGAAACCAATTAACAGCGGGAACCAGCCGCCGGCCGGCACCTTCGTGAAGTTGGCCGCAAGATAGGCGCCGTCCACCAGGAACAGCACGGTCAACAGCGGCGCAGAATAATACCACGGCCATTTCCACAGGCGATAGAGCAGCACCGTCAGCAGAACATTGTCGATGAACATCGCGCCCGTGACCGCGATGCCATAGGCTGCGGTAAGATTGGACGAGGTCTGGAACACCAGCACCAGCAGGATCACCATGACCATCAGCCCCCAATTGATCAGGGGTATGTAGATCTGCCCGGCAGTCGAGGCATTGGTGTGCGCGATCCGCAAACGCGGCATGAAACCAAGCTGGATCGCCTGCTGCGTGACGGAGAAAGCGCCGGAGATCACCGCCTGGCTGGCGATGATCGCCGCAAGCGTCGCCAGACCGACCAGCGGCAATTGCGCCCATTGCGGCGCCAGATAATAGAAGGGGCTATGAAGAGCTGCCGTACCCTCGCGGAACAGCAGCGCGCCCTGCCCCATATAGTTCATCATCAGCGCCGGAAGCACGAAGGCCAGCCACGACACGCGGATCGGGCTGCGCCCGAAATGGCCCATATCTGCGTAAAGTGCTTCGGCGCCCGTAACCGCCAGCACGACAGCACCCAATGCCAGGAATGCGGGCAGCGGGTCGGTGACGAAGAACATGACCGCCCAATAGGGATTGAAGGCATAGAGAATGCCCGGTGTCCTGACGATGCTGATGATGCCCAGGACCGCGATGGTGACGAAATAGAACATCATGATCGGCCCGAACAGCGATGCCACGCGGTTCGTCCCCAATCCCTGTATCCAGAACAGGCCGAGAAGGATGATGATCGCGGCCGGCAGAATGAGGGGTGCAAGGTTGCTGTTGTAAACCGCCAGCCCTTCGACCGCGGACAGCACCGACACCGCCGGTGTTATCATCGAATCGCCGTAGAACAGTGACGTCGCAAAGACGCCCAGCAGGACGATACCGCGGGACCATCGCTGAGTCCTGGTTTGACCGTTGATGAGGGCAAGCAGGGCCAGGCTGCCCCCTTCCCCCTTGTTGTCGGCACGCATGATGACGGTCACATATTTGAGCGTCACAACCAGCATCATCGACCAGAACATGAGGCTGATGACACCCAATATATGGTCTGGATCGAGATCCAGATGATGATGCCCGGCAAAGGTTTCCCGGAATGCGTAGAGCGGACTGGTGCCGATGTCGCCGAACACGATGCCGATCGCGCCGACGACCAGCTTCATTGTCGCTTTTTGCCCGGCATGGCCGTGATCCTGGGCGCTTTCGTCATCGGCGCGCGCGGCGCCCGCGATCTCGTCAGCCATGAAGAAAATGCCGAATTGTCATGATCTTTGGATACCCGAACGGGGAAGCGGCCCGTCTTGTCATTCCATAAGCCCCCGCAAACCGCCGCGCCCTATCACGGCTGCGGGATGGTGGCAATGATGCCGCAGACGCCGCGACCGGCTACTGGCTTCCAGACGCCAGCATGGCATCGATACGCGCAATATTGGCTTCGAGTTCCTTCTTGACCTCGCTGTCTTCAGGCGCGCTGGCGGCAAGTGGCGCCCAAAGCGCCCGGGCTTCCTTGAGCTGGCCCGCGCGGGCCAGCGCCAATCCGTAGAAATAACGCGGCGCTGGCCCTTCAGGATCAATCGCCATCGACCGGCGATAGGCAAAATCGGCAGCGGGAGAGAGCACGCCGCCCGCATGCGCGACCAGCGCATTGCCGAATCCCAGCCAAAGATTGGGGTCGTCTGGCGCCTCGCGCAGGCCGGACAGCAACACATTGGCCGCTTCCTTCGTTTTCCCCTGCCGCCCGAGACCGTCCGAGACCATGAGCCACGGGCCTGCCTTGCCATAGCGCTCGGCAAGGCCGCGGCGCTGCTCGGCGAGTCTTTCGTCGAAGGCGACAGCGCCCCCTGCTGCCGGCTGCCGAGGCGAACCCGCCAGCCCCGGACGCCCCTGCCAGGCATAGCCGGCCAGTCCCAACAACAGCGCAGCGGCCGTAATTTCCCAAGCTGTCCGCGGTATGCGGCCGATTGCGACCAGCGCGATGCTGACCAGGGCCAACAACCCAATGGCGATGATCCAGCCGATCATGACCGGCGTCTCCGCCTGATCCGCCCGCGCAGCAGCAGCAGCCCCAATCCCAGGAGAATCAGCGGCGCGGCCCAGAGCGGCCAGAGGATCGGATCGGCCGTCGGCTCATAGCTCACCCAGTCGCCATAGCGTTCGATCAGCCAGGCGCGGATATGTTCCGGCTCCTCGCCGGCCATGATGCGTTCGCGGATCTGGGAACGCATGTCACCGGCCATGCTGGCGTTGCTGTCCGCTATGGACTGGCTCTGACAGGTAAGGCAGCGAATCGTTTCCATCAGCGTCCGCGCCTTTCTCTCCAGCGCCGGATCTTCGATCTGCCGGTCGGCATAGGGCGCGGGCGGCAGCGCCGACTGCGCAAGGGCAGGCGCATTCAGCAGCAGCGCCAGGAGGACGATCAGCATCCTCATTGGGCATTCCTCAGCCGGTCGAGGATCATCGGAACGTCATCCTCGCGAATGTCGCCCACATGCTGATATGCGATGCGCCCTTTGCCATCGATGATGAAGCTTTCGGGAACGCCGGACGATCCCATGGCGATCTGCACCTCGCTGCGTGCATCCAGCCCAATGCGGGAATAGGGATTGCCGTAACGGTTGAGGAAGGCATCGACATCGGGCCGGGCGTCGCGGATGGCGATGGCGTCTATTTCCACACCAGCCCGCTTGAGCGCCAGCAACTGCGGCGCTTCGGCGGCGCAAGGCACGCACCAGCTCGCGAAGATGTTGAGCAGGCGCGGCTTGCCGGTCGCAAACTCCCCACTTTGCAGCGGCGGACGGTCGCTCGCGGCGGCAGGCAGGGCGAACGCAGGCAATGGCTTGCCCACCAGTTTCGAGCTGATGATCCGATCGTCCGGGCGCAGCAGCCCGCTTGCAAATAGCCCGAAAAACCCAAGAAACAGCGCCAGCGGCAGCCAGATCAGCAGCTTTTTCATGCGGCATTCTCCGTAGCCTTGCGCGCGCGCCATTTGAGCAGCCATCCGCGTCGTTCGCGTCCGACCAGCGCCAGCGCTCCGCCAAGGGCGATCAGGAAGCCACCGAACCAGATCAGCGTCACGAACGGCTTCCACCAGACGCGAAGCTGCCAACGGCCTTCGTCCGCCTCCTGCCCCAATACGACATAAAGCTGCCCGTCCCAGCGCGTGAGCAGAGCCGCCTCCGTCGTGGTGGTCGGTGGCGAAGCAAAGAAGCGCGACTGCGGATGGATGAGGACCGGCTCCCCACCGCCTCGACTGGCTTCCATATCCGCCTGGAGCGCGGTCCAGTTATCGCCCGCGATCGGCAGGATCTGCCTGAAGCGAAGCGTCCAGCCCGCGGTCTCCACCCTATCGCCCGGCCGGGCAGCGACCAGCTTTTCCACGGTGAACGCCGAATCGCAAGCCATGCCGGCGAGGCTGACCGCACAGCCCAGATGCGCGATCACCATGCCCCAGGTGAAAAGTGGCGTCCGCCACAGATTGCGCTTCCAAAGCGGTGCGACGCTGCCCACCGCGACGACCAGAGCGATCACCAGACCAAGAAAGGGCAATATGCCGATCCGGCCCCAGGCAAATACCGCCAGGGCGAGGAACACCAGCCCGGCCGCCACCATTGGAACGGTAATGCGGCGGATCACCTCCCGCATCCGGTCACGCCGCCAGCGAGTCAGCGGCCCCAGCACCATGGCGATCATCAGCACCAACGCCACGGGTCCGGCGATACGGTCGAAATAGGGTGCGCCCACCGACACCTTGTGCCCAAAGGCCTCAGTCAGCAGCGGATAGAGCGTGCCGACCAGCACCAGCCCTAAAATCACGGACAGCAGCAGGTTGTTGACGACCAGCATGGTTTCCCGGCTGACCAGTTCGAACGGCGCACCCTCGCGGACTGCGCCCACGCGCCAGCCGAACAGCGCCAGCGCACCACCAATGTAGATGCCCAAAAGCGCCAGGATGAAGGTTCCGCGCTCCGGATCGACGGCAAAGGCATGAACGCTGGTCAAAATGCCCGACCGGACGAGGAACGTGCCCACCATCGACATGGAGAAGGCGATCACCGCCAGCATCACTGTCCAGGCCCGTAGCGCGTCCCGAGTTGCCAGCACCGTTACGCTATGCAGCAGCGCTGTCGCCGCCAGCCACGGCATGAGCGAGGCGTTTTCCACGGGATCCCAGAACCACCAGCCACCCCAGCCCAGCTCATAATAGGCCCAATAGCTGCCTGCCGTGATACCAAGCGTCAGCAATATCCATGCGCCCAGCACCCAGGGCCGCATTGCGCGCGCAAAGGCCGCGTCGACCTGCCGGGTCAACAAGGCGCCGACCGCAAAGGAGAAGGCGACGGACAAGCCGACATAGCCGAGATAAAGCGTCGGTGGGTGAAACGCTAGGCCGGGGTCCTGCAACAGCGGGTTCAACCCCTGCCCATCCGGGGCAGGCGGATCGATCCGCGCAAAGGGATTGGAGGCGAAAAGCAGAAATGCATAGAAGCCGAGGCTGATCGCAGCCTGCCCGCCCAACGTCGCCATATGCGTGTCGCGTCGCAAGGCGCGCTCAAACAGGGCGACGGCCGAACCAGCGACTCCCATCACCGTGACCCACAGCAGCATCGACCCTTCATGATTGCCCCAGGTCCCGGCGAATTTGTACAGCCATGGTTTCATGGAATGACTGTTGCTGGCGACCAGCAGGACCGACATGTCGGACCGCAGGAACAGGGTTATCAGCAGGGCGAACGCCAGTGCCGTCAGCACGCCCTGCGCCACCGCCACGGGACGGACCGCGCCGAGCAGATCGCTCTTGCCCCCTGCCAGGCCGATCGCCGCGAGAGCCAGTTGCAGCAGCGCCAACGATGCGGCCAACCATAATGCGGCCAGGCCGGATTCAGCGATCATGTGCGCCTCGCTTCACCGATCCACCTTCATCTTGTGGGTCTTCTCATCATAGCTCATGCCTTCCAGCTCACGAGGCATGTAACGTTCGTCATGCTTGGCCAGCAGGTTTGTCGCCTGGAAAGTGCCGGCGGCATCGAACGCTCCTTCAGCGACGACGCCGGATCCTTCGCGGAAAAGGTCGGGGGTGATTCCCTTGAAGCTCGCGGGAACGGTGGACTTGCCATCGGTGACGTTGAAACGGATGGTGACGCCGTCGCTGGCGCGCTTCAGGCTCCCCTTCACCACCATTCCGCCCAGCCTGATCGCCTTGCCCGGCTCGACACCCTTCGTCTTCACGTCGTAGGGCGCGTAGAAATAGGCCGCCTCATCCTTCAGCGCGGAAGCGGCGAGCAGACCCGCACCAATGAGCGCGACGAGCGCCACCACGGCAAGGACCAGCCTTTGATGCTTTGCCTTCATGGCCTGTCCGCCGATGCCCTGCTTTCAGCGCCCTGCATCGCCCGCCAGCTGAGCAGGCTGATTAAGCCCGTACCCAGAAAGGTGAGCGCATAGGCGCCGATCACGAAAGCCCACTGGTTCATATCCTCACCCCCGCGCCAGCCTTTGCATGCGCGCTTCGATCTTGTTCTGCGCCAATATGGCGCGCATGCGCATCAACACGATCGCGGCGAAAAGCAAGGTGAATCCGATCAAGGTAAAGCCGAGCGGCCAGAGAAGCGCTCCATCGATGCTTGATCCCCGCAACGTGATGCTGGGCCCCTGATGCAGGCTGTTCCACCACACGACCGAGCGGTTGATGATCGGGATATTGATCGCGCCGACGAGCCCGAAAATGGCGGTCACCGGGCTCACTCCGCCGTTGCCCTGTCGCGCGCTGGCGTTGGCGAGCGCGATATAGCCCAGATAAAGGAACAACAGCACGAGCATGGATGTCATCCGCCCGTCCCATTCCCACCAGGTTCCCCAGGTCGGCCGCCCCCAGATCGATCCGGTGATGAGACAGATCGCCGTGAAGAATGCGCCGGGCATGGCGATGGCGCGGCCCGCGATCGACGCCAGAGGATGACGCCAGACGAGTTGCATGAGGGCCGCGATGGCGATCCCGGTCCATCCACCCATCCCCAGCCATGCTGCAGGCACATGAATATAGAGAATGCGCACCGTATCGCCCTGCAGATAGTCCGCGGGCGTCACGAACAGGCCGCATGCCGCGCCTGTCAGCAACAGGATAAGCCCCGGCCAGAACAGCCAGGCGGTCAACGGCCGGGCAATTTTGAGGAAGCGTGCAGGATTGGCGAAACGATGCATGAGACGAGGCTATTAGCTTCCCCGTGGGCTCAAGGCCAGTAGGCCTTTTTCCCAATTTCATCGCCCGAAAACGGCGGCCGGCCGGAACCACCTCCCCCCTTTTTTGTGACAGGCAGGCGACAAACTGTCCCTGACGCACTATATGCGCGCGAAAGCCGCCCGACAGGTGCGGACAGGATCGGCAGTGGACCATCAAGAACCCATGTTTACGACCAACCCGTTCGACGACGACAAACTGCGTGAGGAATGCGGCATTTTCGGCGTCTTCAACGCTGAAACCGCTTCTGCCATGGTCGCCCTTGGCCTTCATGCCCTCCAGCATCGTGGTCAGGAAGCCGCAGGCATAACCAGCTGGGACGGCCATGATTTCCATACCCATCGGGCAATGGGACATGTGGCCGGCAATTTCGATCGGGACGAAGTGATTCGGGCCCTTCCCGGTACCGCCGCCTGCGGCCATGTCCGCTATTCCACTACAGGCGAGACATCGCTCCGCAATGTCCAGCCGCTTTACGCGGAATTGAGTTCAGGGGGTTTCGCCGTCGCGCACAACGGCAATATCTCCAATGCCATGAAACTGCGTCGCGAATTGATCCGCCGAGGTTCCATCTTTCAGTCCACCTCCGATACGGAGGTCATCATCCATCTGGTGGCGACGTCCACTTACCGGACGCTGCTCGACAAGTTCATCGACGCGCTGAAGCAGGTCGAGGGCGCCTATTCGCTGATCGTGATGACGCCCGAAGGCATGGTCGCCTGCCGTGACCCGCTGGGCATCCGTCCGCTGGTTATGGGCAAGCTGGGCGAGTCGATCATCTTCGCTTCGGAAACCGTGGCGTTCGACGTCGTGGGCGCGGAACATGTCCGTTCGATCGACCCAGGCGAACTCGTCATCGTCACCCATGACGGCGAAGTACGCAGCCATCGTCCCTTTGGCGACACGCATGCACGCCCCTGCATATTCGAACATGTCTATTTCAGCCGCCCCGATTCCGTCGTCGACGGGTCCAGCGTCTATTCAGTCCGCAAGGCCATCGGCGCGCAGCTCGCCATCGAAAATCCGGTCGAGGCGGACTTCGTCATTCCCGTGCCCGACAGCGGTGTGCCGGCGGCGATCGGCTATGCCCAGCAATCGAGCATTCCTTTCGAGCTGGGCATCATCCGTTCACATTATATCGGCCGCACCTTCATCCAGCCGGGCGACAAGGTCCGGCACCTTGGCGTAAAGCTGAAGCATAATGCCAATCGCGCGCTGATCGAGGGCAAGCGCATCGTCCTGATCGATGATTCCATCGTGCGCGGAACTACCTCGCTGAAAATCGTTCAAATGATGCGTGAAGCAGGCGCCAAGGAAGTGCACATGCGCATCGCCAGCCCGCCGACGAAGCATAGCTGCTTCTATGGCGTCGATACGCCAGAGCGCACCAAGTTGCTGGCGCATCGCCTGGATATCGGCGGGATGCAGGACTTCATCCATGCCGACAGCCTGTCGTTCATATCCATCGATGGTTTGTACAAGGCGCTGGGTGAAGCGAAGCGCGCCGACATCCGGCCGCAATATTGCGATGCCTGCTTCACCGGCGACTATCCCACGACGCTGACCGACCAGGATGAGGCTGTGGTGCAGAACCAGCTCGAACTGCTGGCCGAGCGCGTGGTCTGATCGTCTTTCCCACCTCGATACCGATGACCCGGCGCTTTACCACTCCGGGGCTCGCTTCTTCCTGATTCCAAGAGGGATATTCATGTCGTCCCAGTCCCTTTCCGGTAAGCTCGCCCTCATCACGGGCGCAAGCCGCGGCATCGGCGCCGCCACTGCGGAGGCGCTTGCCGCCGCGGGCGCCCATGTCATCCTGACCGCGCGCACCACGGGCGGACTGGAAGAGGTGGAGGAGCGCATTCATCGGGCGGGGGGCAGCGCGACGATCGCGCCCCTCGACCTGATCGACGGCGAAAGCATCGGGCGGCTGGCGCAAGCGATTTCCGGCCGGTGGCAGGCGCTCGACATATTGGTGCTGAATGCCGCGACGCTGGGCAGCCTGGCTTCGGTCCCGGCCATCGACGCCAAGGAATTTGCCCGGTTGCTCACGCTCAACGTCGCGGCGCCTCAGGCCTTGATCGCTGCTTTCGACGGCATGCTGAGGGCGAGCGGCGATGCACGCGTGGTGGCGATCACCTCTTCGGTAGGGGCACAACCGCGGGCTTATTGGGGCGCCTATGGTGCTTCGAAGGCGGCGCTCGAAACGCTGGTGGGAGCCTATGGCGAGGAGGTGAAGAACATCTCTGCCATTCGCACCCATATCGTGGATCCTGGCGCCACCCGCACCGCCATGCGGGCACGTGCGTTCCCCGGCGAAGATCCGTCGGCGCTCAAGGCGCCTGAACTGGTGGGACAGGCTATCGTCGATCTGGTGATTGCCGATACACCGGGCGGTTTTCGGACCCGCATGGATTGAGGGCGGGCCGGCAGGATTGGGCCATGGTTCTGCCGTAACGCGCCATGTCCGGCGGACAGCACCGGCTATCCGCCAATCCTCACCTCATCCGGTTTCACCATCCGGTTTCACCAGCGTAACCTGCGCCACGTCGATAGTTCCACCGCGAAAGCCGCCCTCGCAATACATCAGATAATAGCGCCAGAGGTCGACGAAATGCTGGTCGAAACCGGGCGGCAACCAGCCTTTGTCCACAGCTCGATCAAAGCGTTCGCGCCAGCGCCGCAGCGTTTCAGCATAATGCAGGCCAAAACGGCGTACATCGCGCCACACCAGGCCTTTCGCTTCGGCCAGCGCCCGAAACCGGCTTTCCGACATGAGCATGCCGCCGGGGAAAATATAGGTCTGGATGAAATCCGCGCCTCTGGCATAGCCTTCGAATATCGCATCATCGATCAATATATACTGGATCGCTGCCCGGCCGCCCGGTTTGAGCAGCCGCTCGATCGCCTCAACATAGGCAGGCCAGTAGCGTTGCCCTACCGCCTCCACCATTTCCACGCTGGCGATGGCGTCATATTGGCCCTGGGCATCGCGATAGTCGCGCAATATGATGTTCGCGCCCGACCCCAGGCGGTCACGCGCGAAATCGGCCTGCTCAACCGAAAGGGTGAGGCCATCATAGCGGATCGGACAACGCGCCATCGCCTGTTCGGCCAAGCCACCCCAGCCACAGCCGATTTCCAGCAGCGCATCACCTTCACGAAGGTCGAGCCTGTCGAGAATGGCATCAACCTTTCGATGTTGCGCCCGTTCCAGGCTTTCGATCCGATCATCAGGGTCGCGAAACAGGGCGCTGGAATAATGCATGCCCTTGTCCAGCCATAGCTGGTAAAAGTCATTCCCCAGATCATAATGATAGGCGATGTTGCGCCGCGATCCCTTGCGGCTGTTGCGCCTTGCCCAATGGAGCGATCGGCCGATCCAGCGCGCTGGTCCATGCGGCCGGGCGACATTGCCCAGACTGGCGGCGTTGGCCATGAACAGGGCGAACAGCGAAACCGGGTCGGGGCTGGTCCACTCCCCTCGCGCCCAGGCACGGTACCAGCCCGCCGATCCTCCCGCGGCCAGACGAAGCAACGCACGCCAGAGCCGAAGATGGACCTCGCATTCCGGTCCCGGCGCACGACCACCCAGCAGGCGCTGGCTGCCGTCGGGCAGAATAGCATGCAGAGCCCCCTGCTCCAGCCCCAAATCAATGCGGTCGAGCAGTTTGTGAAACTGCCGCGCGACGAGATGATCCGGCCAGCCGTGAGCACGGCGCTCCAGCGGCCGCTTGATCGGCACTGCCGCCCGGCCGCGGCGGGGTTCCATGACGTTCATGCCTTCACTCTGCCCAATGGTCTACTGCGTCGCAATCATGGCTTGATCCCGCGCCAGGCGGCGAGCGCCCTTTCGCGCCCCTCCCGATGACCGATGCACTTGGCCGGATAATCGGGCGGTCTGGCATCATGGGCGTCGGGATCGTGAATGATGTCATCTTCCAGATGCGCCAGTTCCGGCACCCAGGTCCTGATATAGGCCGCGGCATCGAACTTCTCCGACTGGGTCAAGGGCGCCATGATCCGGGAAAATATATTGGCATCCACGCCGCTGCCTGCAACCCACTGCCAATTGACGCTGTTGTTGGCGTAGCTCGCATCGACCAGCGTGTCCCAGAACCAGCGCGCGCCATGCCGCCAGTCGATCAGCAGATGCTTGATCAGAAAGCTGGCCGTGATCATGCGGACGCGATTATGCATCCAGCCGGTGGCCCAAAGCTGCCGCATGCCCGCATCGACGATGGGATAGCCGGTGCGCCCGGTCTTCCAGGCGCTGAAGTCGCCTCCCGCCTCGCGGAGATCGCGCCAGGGCAGGTGATTGAAAGCTGGCCTCGCATTTTCCGAACCATAGGTGGGCATGGCCCAGATCTGGTTATGGGCATAGTCGCGCCAGATCAGTTCCTTGAGGAAAGTCGTCGCATCGCCGGGCGCTTCGGCAACCCGGTGCCAGACATGGGCGGGTGAGACTTCCCCGAAATGAAGATGAGGCGACAGGCGCGAACTTCCCTCCCGCGACGGCAGGTTTCTGGCATGGTCATATTGGGCCACCTCATCCAGGAATGCGGCGACATTGGCCCGCGCGCCAGCCTCCCCCGGCGTCCAATCCTGCGAAAAGGCGGCAGCCCAGTCAGGCTTCGTGGGTAGAAGCGCCCACTGCTCCAGCGAATCACCCTGGGGCCAATGTCGTGGCCCATCGATCCGCGAAGGTGCCCGAACCGGCCCGGCCGGCGGCATATGCTCCATCACGGCGCGGGCAAACGGCGTGTAGATGCGGTAACTGGTCCCCGTGCCGGTCCGCACAGCGCCGGGCGGAAGCAGCAATGCGCCGTCATGCAGGCAGAGGTCCAGCTTTTTGGCGATCGCCTTCTCCGCATTGCGCCACCAAGGCTCATAATGATGCAGTGCGTGGACACGGCGGGCGCCCGTTTCTTCTGCGAACTGGATAATCTGATCGATGCTTCTGCCCTGCCTCAGGATCAGGCGCGATCCCTTTTCCCGAAGATCATTGTCCAGGCTTTCCAGGCTGTGATGCAGCCACCAGCGCGATGCGCCGCCCATTTTCCATTGGCGCGGCGCGTGATCGTCCAGCACATAGACGGGAATCACCGGCCCATCACGCACGGCGGCCGCCAGTGCGGCCTGATCGGCAAGACGCAGGTCCTGGCGAAACCAGAGGATGACGGGATCCGACATGCACGCGGCCATGCCATGACCCGCCTGCTGTTCCAAGCCCTCGCCCATTTGAAGCGAAGCAAAGCACAAATCGCCGCGTCGGGTTTTTTCCGGCATGGACGTGCGGCCGCTTGCCGCCTATTCTTGCACTGCACAATCAACGAGCCGGATCCGGCTTTTCGGGATTAACGACCAGGGACTATGATGGCGTCGATGCCAAATGAATCAGAACTCGCCTATCGGCCATGTGTGGGTATCATGCTCGTCAACATGGAGGGCAAGGTGTTCGTCGGCCAGCGAATCGACAATGCGGTGGAGGCCTGGCAGATGCCGCAGGGTGGCATCGATGACGGTGAAGACATGAAGACCGCTGCCCTTCGCGAACTGAACGAAGAAACCGGCATCGTCCGCGATCATGTCGAGATCATAGCCAAGGCGCGCGAAGAGCATTTTTATGACCTTCCGCCCGAATTGGTCGGCAAGCTGTGGGGCGGCAAATATCGTGGCCAGCGGCAATATTGGTTTCTCGCCCGCTTCCTGGGTTCGGACGAGGATATCGATATCCAGACGGCGCATCCGGAATTTCGCGAATGGAAATGGACCGATCCGGACAGCCTGCCGGACCTGATCGTGCCCTTCAAGCGCAAGCTGTATCGGGATATTCTTCAGGAATTCAGGGATCTGATCTGAAAACAGGGATTAAAATCCTCTGCCGTCTCGGTATGAAGGGGCGCATGCGTTATTGGCTGGCCCCTCTCCCTCTCCTCCTCTCCACGCCGGCGCTGGCCGATTATCCCGTGCTTCTACCGCCGTCGGTCCGGGAAATGATGGAAGCCGCGATTGCCAACGGCAATGAGACCGAGATCGCGACCGTCGCCAAGATCGCCAAGCAGACCAACCCCGGTTCCGCCGACGAAATCCAGCGAATGGTCAACAGTTGGAAGGCGCGGACCAAGGCCACGCACGAAGCCGTGATCCGAGAAGCGCGCTTTACCGATTTGTGGACCGGCAAGTTCGAAGCGGGCGGATTCCGTTCCACCGGCTCCACAAGAGAGATCGGCATCAGCGCCAGTGCCGCAGTCAAACGCAACGGAATCCAGTGGTCGCACAAGCTGGCCGCCAGCGTCGATTACCGTCGCGCCAACGGGATCACGTCGCGCGAACGCTACACCGCCAGCTATGAGCCGCGTTATGAGTTCGATCCCAGAGGCTTTGCCTATGGCTTGACTCAATTCGAACGGGACACGTCGATCGGCTATGACGCGCGATACACCGCGTCGGCGGGTATCGGTTACAAGCTGATTGTCAGCGATCCGGTCGATCTGGCGCTGGATGCCGGCCCGTCGATTCGGCATGCGCGATATGTGGCAGGTGAACAGGAAACCAAGTTGGGCGCCCGTGCATCGATGGATGTCGCCTGGCGACTGACGCCGGTGCTGACATTCAAGCAGACAGCGTCCGGCTATGCGGAAAGTGACGTCTACACGCTCAATTCGCTGACTTCGCTGGTGACGAAGGTCGGAACACGCTGGTCGGCCGCCTTTTCCTACAATGTGCAATATGAATCGGAAACGCTGCTGTCGGCTCGGGATTCCGACACGATGAGCCGCCTGACCCTTACCTACGACTTTTAGAAGCGGGGTGGAGGGGCGCCCTCCGCTCTGATAGGGTTCGCAGGATGAGAGGTCTTTCGTCGTTCGAACAGAGCGTCATGGAAAGCGCGGCAGATGCGCCCATGCTCGCCCAGACTGAAAAATGGGCGGCGGTAAACAGCGGGTCGCGCAATCTTCCCGGGCTTGCCGCCATGGCAACCATGCTCGCCGACGCCTTTGCCAGCCTTCCTGGCGCCATTTCCCTTGTCGATCCAGCGCCGGTGGAGACAGTCCGGCCCGACGGCGCTCTGGCCATGGTCGCGCATGGCAGCCACCTGCGCCTGTCGGTGAGGCCTGAAGCCCCGGTGCAGATCCTGCTCACCGGCCATATGGATACGGTGTTTCCCGCCGACCACAGCTTTCAGGCGTTGCGATGGATCGATCCGGTCACGCTGAATGGACCGGGCGTGGCGGATATGAAGGGCGGGCTGGCCGTCATGCTGGCAGCCTTGCGTGCCGTGGAAACCGCACCGGATGTAATGCAGTTGGGCTATGACGTCATCATCAACAGCGATGAGGAGGTCGGCAGCCCTTCATCGGCGGCGTTGTTGCAGCAGGTTGCAACGGGCAAGCTCGCCGCCCTCACCTATGAACCGGCATTGCCTGACGGCACGCTGGCGGGGGCACGCGCCGGTAGCGGCAATTTTGCTATTGTCATCACCGGGCGCAGCGCGCACGCTGGCCGCAATCCACAGGAGGGCCGCAACGCCATCGTCGCCGCGGCCGACCTGGCGCTGCGGCTGAAGGCGGCGAGCGGTGCCGGCTTTTCCTGCAATCCCGCACGGATCGAGGGTGGCAGTCCCAATAATGTCGTGCCCGATCATGCGGTTCTGCACGTCAATTTCCGGCCAAAGACCTTCGCGGACCAACAGGCTGCCGACCTGCTGCTGAAAGACGTCATGGCGATGATCGCGCGGGAGCACGAAGTCATGCTCCACCTGCATGGCGGCTTCGGCCGGCCGCCCAAGCCGATGGATGCGCAGGCGGAAGCCCTTTTCGGACTGGTCCGGCAATGCGGTGCCGATCTGGGTATTTCCATTGCCTGGCGCGATACCGGCGGGGTGTGCGATGGGAATAATATTGCGGCCTGCGGCGTGCCCGTGGTCGACACCATGGGTGTACGCGGCGGCGATATTCACAGCGATAAGGAATATCTGATCGTCGACAGCCTGGCCGAACGGGCGCAATTATCGGCGCTGACGTTGCTGCGTATTGCACAAGGGCATTTCAGGACGGGGGTGAAGGCGTGAGTTTTTTCATGCGTACGGCGCGCGCCGACGATCTGCAGACCCTCTATGAAATGGCGAAGCTGACCGGCGGCGGCTTCACCAATCTGCCGCCCGACCGAAAGTCGCTGGTCGCGAAGCTGGAGCGTACGGAACAGGCGCTGGCCCGGCAAAGCGAGGGGGTTGAGGACGAACTGATCGTCATGGTGCTGGAAAACGGCCAGACGGGGCAGGTCCGCGGCACTTGCCAGATTTTCAGCAAGGTAGGGCAAAGCTGGCCCTTCTATTCCTATCGGCTGGGCGTTTTGACCCAACATAGCCGGGAACTGTCGCGCACCTTCAGGGCGGAAATGCTCTCGCTCGTCACCGATCTGGAAGGGTCGACGGAGGTTGGCGGCCTCTTCCTGCACCCCCGCGAGCGCGCCGAGGGCCTTGGCCTGCTGCTGGCGCGCAGCCGCTATCTCTACATCCGCAACCATCGGGCGCGCTTTGGGGAACGGATCATCGCGGAACTGCGGGGGGTCATCGACGAGGCGGGCGGTTCCCCCTTCTGGGATGGTCTCGCGGGTCGCTTTTTCGGCATGAGCTTTCAGGAAGCGGACGAGTTCAATGCAGTGAACGGTAACCAGTTCATTGCCGACCTGATGCCCAAGACGCCGATCTACACCGCCATGCTGACCGACAGTGCCCGCGGCGTCATCGGTATGCCCCATCCCAATGGCCGCGCGGCCATGCGCATGCTGGAGACGGAAGGTTTCACCAATCCGGGTTATGTCGACATATTCGATGGCGGCCCGACGATGGTGGGGCAGATCAACGCGCTGCGCACCATAGCCCACGCGTCTGATGCGCGATTGGGGGCCGTGCATGAGAAGGGCGGAGAAAAGATGCTGGTGACCACCGGACGGCTCGCGGATTTCCGCTGCACCTACGCCTTCGTGATGGAGTGCGACGATGGCGGCATCTCGCTCGACCGGGCGTCTGCGGAACTGCTGGGGCTGGAGCCGGGCCAGTCATTCACCATGGCGGAACGGGCATGAGGGCAAGAGAGATCAATTTCGACGGCCTGGTCGGTCCCAGCCACAATTATGCCGGCCTCAGCCCAGGTAATCTAGCGTCGGCGCGCAATGCGGGAGCGATCTCCTATCCCAGGGCGGCGGCGTTGCAGGGCATAGAAAAGATGCGGTCCAACCTGCGGCTTGGACTGACGCAGGGCCTATTCCTGCCCCAATGGCGCCCGGATGGCGCCTGGCTGTCGGCGCTGGGGACTGATGTCGGCAATGCGGAGGCGCATATCCGGGCGGCCGCGATGTCGGCATCCTCCATGTGGGCGGCCAATGCCGCGACCGTCTCACCCGCTCCCGATACGGCGGATGGGCGCACGCATCTGACCGTCGCCAATCTCGTCACCATGCCACATCGCAGCCATGAATGGCCGCAAACGCTCGCTCAGTTGCGACTCGTCTTTTCCGACCGCCGGGCCTTTGCCGTCCATGGCCCCGTCCCCGCCCCCTTTGGCGACGAGGGCGCGGCCAATCATATGCGCCTGTGTAACAGCCATGGCGAAGCGGGAGTGGAAATATTCGTCTATGGCCAATCGGGCGGCCCCTTTCCCGCTCGCCAGCATATAGAGGCAAGCAAGGCTGTCGCCCGGCTGCATCGGCTGGATCCGGATCGCACCCTGTTCGTCATGCAGTCGGAAGAAGCGATCGCGGCGGGCGCGTTCCACAATGATGTCGTCGCCGTCGCCAACGAGCGCGTGCTTTTCACCCATGAGCACGCCTTTGCCGACAAGGAGCGTTTCTACGCCGATCTCCGCGCCAAGCTGCCGTCGGTTGAAATCGTGGAGGTTCCAGCCAGTGCCATAAGCCTCTCCGACGCAATCCGCAGCTATATCTTCAATGCGCAACTCGTGACCCTGCCCGATGACGGCGGCTCGTCTTCGCCCGGGGCAGGCATGGCGCTGATCCTGCCGACCGAGGCGCGAGACATGCCGGCCATCTGGGCATGGCTGGAACAGATGGTGGCGGGCAACGGTCCGATCCGCAGGCTCGTCCCCGTCGACGTGCGGCAGTCCATGGCCAATGGCGGCGGTCCCGCCTGCCTTCGCCTGCGCGTGGTGGCCGATCCGGCGAATATCGATCCCCGCTTCCTGGTCGATGAGGCAAAGCTGGACGGCATTGCCGACATCGTCCGAAATTACTGGCCCGAAACCATTGTGCCCGACGATCTTGTCGATACCCGTTTGATCGCCCGCATCGAACAATCATGGTTAACCCTTGTTGACCATTTGCAACTTTCGGGCGATCTAGTTCCCTGACGGCAAGCAGGCCGGGTGGGACCAAATGGAACGGATCAAGCGCCTCTTCACGATCAAGACGAAGTTCGAGGCGTTTCTGGTGATCTACGCCCTGGCCCTGGGCGCGACCGAGCGCGGATTCGTCTATATGCAGCAATATCCGGGCACGGGTGGACATCTGCTTGCCCTGGCCTGCACCGGCAGCGTGTTCATGGCCGGCGGCATGATATTGGATGCGGTAGAACTGCGACGCAGCGCCCTTTAACTCTCTGTAGACTTGTATCTGCCGCCTGCTCCATGCAGGAGCGACTCCATGGCTGCAATCATGCTTCAGGGAACAGGCTCGGACGTCGGCAAATCCTTGCTGGTGGCCGGCCTTTGCCGGGCACTGGTTCGGCGTGGATATAGCGTCCGGCCTTTCAAGCCGCAAAACATGTCCAACAATGCTGCCGTCACCAGTGATGGCGGAGAGATCGGGCGCGCGCAGGCGCTTCAGGCCATGGCCGCGGGCGTCGAGCCGCATACGGACATGAACCCGGTACTGTTGAAGCCTCAGGCCGACCGGACGTCGCAGCTTGTCGTCCACGGCCAGGTTCGCGGCAAGCTCGGCAGCGGGAATTTCCGGTCGGCGCGCGGAGAATTGCTGGAGGCCGTGCTCGCCAGCTATCATCGGTTGCAGGCGCAATGCGACGTCGTCGTCGTGGAGGGCGCCGGATCACCGGCTGAAGTGAACCTACGGGCGGGCGACATCGCCAATATGGGCTTCGCCCGGGCAGCCGATGTGCCGGTGATCCTGGTCGGGGACATCGACCGCGGCGGCGTGATCGCCGCCATCGCCGGAACCAAGGCCGTGATCGATCCCGCCGATGCGGCTATGATCCGAGGTTTTCTGATAAACAAGTTCCGGGGCGATCCGGCGCTGTTCGAGGATGGCTATCGCCATATCGAGCATTTGACCGGCTGGCAGGGCTTTGGCGTCATTCCCTGGCTTGGCGAGGCCAGCCGCCTGCCCAGCGAGGATGCGGTGGTGCTCGAACGCCGGCGGGGGGGACTGGACGAAAAGCTGCTGATCGCTTGCCCCATCCTGCCGCGGATCGCCAACTTCGACGATCTGGATCCCCTGAAACTGGAGCCGGGGGTGGAGGTCATGATGGTGCCGCCGGGACAGCCCATTCCGGCTGAGGCCACGCTCATCATCCTGCCGGGTTCCAAGGCGACGATCACCGATCTGCAGGCGGTTCGCGATCAGGGATGGGACATCGACATTCGCGCCCATCATCGGCGCGGGCGACCGATATTGGGGATTTGCGGGGGTTACCAGATGCTGGGCCGCAGGATTGAAGACCCGGACGGGATCGAGGGATCGCCCGGCAGCGTCGAAGGGCTTGGCCTGCTGAACGTGGAAACCCGGCTCACAGCGATCAAGATATTGGAAAGAACGAACGGAGTCGCGCTGGGGCAGGCCTTTTCTGGCTATGAGATGCATGTCGGACGCACCGACGGCCCCGATTGCTTGCACCCGTTCGCGCTGCTGGAGGGCGATCGTCCGGACGGCGCATCAAACGGCGATGGCACGGTGATGGGGAGCTATATCCACGGCCTGTTCGCCAGCACCGCGCTGCGCTCCGCCTTTCTCGCGCGATTGGGTCACAAGGCTGCGTCCGGCGATTATCAGGCATCTGTAAATGATGCCCTGGACCAGATTGCAATGCAGTTGGAAGATCATGCCGACTTGGAAGGCCTGATCCGGATCGCAAACGCCTGACGGGAATGCGCCTGCTTTAACGTTTCAAGGGAAATGGCGCACCCGGAACGATTCGAACGTCCGACCCTCAGATTCGTAGTCTGATGCTCTATCCAGCTGAGCTACGGGTGCGTTGTGGATGGGCAGATAGAAGGGGCCGGACAGTCTGGCAAGCCCAAAACACGCCCGTCGCCAATTAAAAAAATGATGCCGCAGCAGAGCACGCATAGTGCCGGCGAACTCATGCCGGATGCCAGCGGTAATGATGATTACAAGGGAAATGGCGCACCCGGAACGATTCGAACGTCCGACCCTCAGATTCGTAGTCTGATGCTCTATCCAGCTGAGCTACGGGTGCGTTGGAGTGGCGCAGATAGAAGCGACCAGACATTTGGGCAAGCTCTTTTTGCACTTTTTTGGCAGGCTGCCCGATTGGAGATGTCCAACCGCAACCTTGTTCGGCGCCGGTCGTTCGACGGGCAGGAAAGGATGCTGAAATGACCTTTACCCCCAACGAAATCGCGCTGCTGGCGATTGCGCTGCTGATCGGGCTCCTGCTGGGCCTTATCATGAGCGGGCGTGGCAAGTACAAGCGCTGGTGGCGCGATGAACAGCTTGCCCATGCCCAGACGGCCAAAGACCGGGATGTCCGGCTGACCGCTGCGCAGCAGAGGATTGCGGAACTGGAACGGCAATCCGTTCCTGTTCATGGAAGCACTGCCGTCGGTACCATTGAGCGCGCGCATGACCGGGACGATTTCAGCCGCATAAGCGGCATTACGCCACAGGACGAAATCGCGCTCAATAAAGCCGGCTACCACCGCTATGACCAGATCGCGGCAATCAGCGCAGAGCAAGAAGCCGCGCTGGAAACACGCCTCGGCCTCAAACCCGGCGTTATTTCCCGTGAGGAATGGCGGGAACAGGCCCGATTATTAGATGGACGCACCGAACATGGCCGTGCACGGGACCATGATCATCGCGCCACGCCAGTTTAAAAGGAAAGGGGGCGAAAAACCGCCCCCTTTCCTGTCACTTCCGGTTCGCCAGCGCTGCCTGAGCGGCAGCAAGGCGGGCAATCGGCACACGATAAGGCGAGGCCGATACGTAATCGAGACCCGTCTTTTCGCAAAAGGCGATAGACGCCGGATCGCCGCCATGTTCGCCGCAGATGCCGAGCTTGATGCCGTCGCGGGTGGCGCGGCCGCGCTCGGCGGCAAGCTCGATCAATTCGCCCACGCCCTCCACGTCGATGCTGACGAAGGGGTCGCGGGCGAATATGCCCTTGTCGACATATTGCGTCAGGAAACGCCCGGCGTCATCGCGGCTGATGCCGATCGTGGTCTGCGTCAGGTCGTTGGTGCCGAAGGAGAAGAATTCGCCGACTTCAGCGATCTCGCCGGCCTTGAGTGCAGCGCGGGGCAGCTCGATCATGGTGCCGACCAGATATTCGACGCTGGCGCCCTGTTCCTCGAAAACCTGCTTGGCGACGCTGTCGACGATCGCCTTCATCAATTCCAGTTCCTTCTTCGTGGCCACGAGCGGGATCATGATCTCCGGGATCGGGGCGTCGCCGCTACGCTGCTTGATGATCAGCGCGGCTTCGAAGATGGCGCGGGCCTGCATCTCATAAATTTCGGGATAAGTGACGCCCAGACGGCAACCACGATGGCCCAGCATCGGGTTGAATTCATGCAATTCTGCGGCACGGCGTTTCAGCGCTTCCACACCCACGCCAGCCGCCTTCGCCACTTCCTCGAACTCAGCTTCGCCATGCGGCAGGAATTCATGCAACGGCGGGTCGAGCAGGCGGATGGTAACGGGCAGACCGGCCATCACCATGAAAATCTGCGCGAAATCGTCGCGCTGTTCCGGCAACAGCTTTTCCAGCGCAATCCGGCGTCCCTTTTCCGTGTCGGCGAGGATCATCTCGCGGACCGCGGTGATGCGGGCGGCGTCGAAGAACATATGCTCGGTGCGGCAGAGACCGACGCCTTCCGCGCCAAAATCCCGGGCTGTCTGACAATCCAGCGGAGTTTCGGCATTCGCGCGGACCTTGAGGCGACGAACCTTGTCGGCCCAGCCCATCAGCGTGCCGAAATCACCTGCCAGTTCGGGCTGCACGGTCGGGACCTCACCGGCCATCACTTCGCCTGTTGAACCATCGATGGTGAGGATGTCGCCTTCCTTCAGCGTCCGGCCATCGATGCGCAAAGTCCTGGCGGCATTGTCGATCGACAGGCTGCCCGCACCGGAGACGCAGGGACGGCCCATGCCGCGCGCGACCACGGCGGCGTGGCTGGTCATGCCGCCGCGCGCGGTCAGGATGCCCTTGGCCGCATGCATGCCATGAATGTCCTCAGGGCTGGTTTCGACGCGGACGAGGATGACGGAATCACCCAGTTCATTCCGGCGCTCGGCGGTATCGGCGTCAAACACGATCGCGCCCGACGCCGCGCCCGGAGAAGCAGGCAGGCCCTTGGTCAGCACATCGCGAGGCGCCTTGGGGTCGAGCGTCGGGTGCAGGAGCTGGTCGAGCGCGGCGGGATCAACGCGGGCCACGGCTTCTTCCTCCGTGATCAGACCCTCACTCGCCATGTCCACCGCGATCTTGAGCGCAGCCTTGGCGGTGCGCTTGCCCGATCGGGTCTGGAGCATCCAGAGCTTGCCCTGCTGCACCGTGAATTCGATGTCCTGCATGTCGCGATAATGGGTTTCGAGGATATGGAACACCCGCGCCAGCTCGGCATAGGTTTCCGGCATCGCCTCTTCCATCGACAGCGGCTTGGCCCCTGCCCGTTCGCGCGCCTGCTTGGTGAGATATTGCGGCGTGCGGATGCCCGCCACCACGTCCTCGCCCTGGGCGTTGATCAGATATTCGCCATAATAGGCATTCTCACCAGTGGCCGGGTCGCGGGTGAAGGCAACGCCGGTGGCCGAGCTATCGCCCATATTGCCGAACACCATCGCCTGCACATTGACGGCGGTGCCCCAATCATGCGGGATCGAGTTCAGGCGGCGATAGACCTTGGCGCGATCAGCCTGCCACGATCCGAACACGGCGCTGATCGCGCCCCATAGCTGGTCATTGACATCCTGCGGGAAAGGCTTGTTCCAAAGCTTTGAAACAAGACCTTTATATTCCGCAACGAGCGCCTTCCAATCGTCGGCGGTCATTTCGGTGTCGAGCGTGTATCCCTGGTCTTCCTTGGCGATCTCCAGCGCCTCTTCGAAGGCGCCATGGTCGAGTTCCAGGACCACGTCGGAATACATCTGGATGAACCGTCGGTAGCTGTCCCAGGCGAACCGCTCGTCGCCCGAGGTAGCAGCCAGACCAAGCACGGTTTCATCATTGAGACCAAGGTTCAGCACCGTGTCCATCATGCCGGGCATCGAAATGCGCGCGCCGGAGCGGACGGACACGAGCAGCGGGTCGGCCTTGTCGCCAAATTTCTTGCCGGTGATGCCCTCGATATGCACAATTCCGTTGGCGACTTCGGCCTTCAGGCTTTCAGGATAGACGCCGCCGTCCTGATAATAGCGGGTGCACATTTCGGTCGTGATGGTGAAGCCTGGAGGCACCGGCAGGCCAATGGCGGCCATGCCGTCCAGATTTGCGCCCTTGCCACCAAGAAGGTTCTTGTCACCTTTGCCGCCGTCATCGACGCCACCGCCGAAACGATAAACATAACGGGTAGCGGTCGTGCTCATGCTGGCCTCTTCCATTGTCAACATAATCGCGGCTCTCCTGCACTGATTGCCGTGTATTTGTGCGATGCAACAAAATTTAAACAACAAGCAGGCGACAAACGCACCTGCTTTTACGATAATTGCTCTCTTACTTCACTGATTTTCCCGGTTGTCCGGGTATCTTTCGGTTTCAGCCCGTAATTTTCGAAAAGTCCGCGACCGCATGAACCGCCTCGCGCACTCTTGCAAGCAGCGCCAGGCGCGCAGAGCGCTTGGCCGGATCGACGTCATTGACCGTAACGGCCTCGAAAAATGCGTCGATTGGCGCTCGCAATGTTGCAAGTGCGGCCATGGCCCCTTCGAAATCCTCAGCCCTGACCGCAGCCGTGGCACGCGGTTCGGCGATATCAAGCGCGGCGATCAGGCCCGCCTCCGCCTGCTCGGGGACATAGGTGAGTTCAACCTTGTCGGCGGTCTTGACGCCTTCCTTTTTCAGGATGTTCGCGGCGCGCTTGTATCCCGCGAGCAAGTTGGTGCCGTCATCGGTAGCAACCAGCGATTGGAGAGCGGTAACGCGGGCCAGCAGGCGGACAAGGTCATCCTCGCCGCCCAGGGCAAACACCGCATCGATCAGATCATGACGGACGCCGGCTTCGCGCTGCTGCACCTTGAGCCGATCGGCGAAAAAGTCGAGCAGTTCGCCGACAAGTGCCGTCGCCGCGTCACGTTCCATATCCGTCCAGGCCCGATCTGGATTGAAGCCGGCCATGATGCTGACCATCAGGCGGTCCAGATGCTCCTGATTCCCCGCAATATCCTTGCCCCGAAGCTTGGAAAGTTCGGTCATCAACTGCGTGTTCAGAAAGGAGCGGCGAATGAGATCGAAGCTGTAGGAGATGGCCGACGCCAGCGGCATGCGCAGGCCGTTTTCCGTCAGCAGGCTGAGGATCGCGAGCGCCGAGCGGCGCAGGGCGAAAGGATCCTTCGACCCTGTCGGGAACATGCCGGCCGCGAAGAAGGCGACCAGCGTATCCAGCTTGTCGGCAAGGGAAACCGCGACCGTCGTAGCCGCACAGGGGATTTCATCGCCCTGCCCGATCGGCTTGTAATGATCGCGGATGGCATCCGCCACCGCATCAGGCAACCCTTCGGCCCGCGCGTAATAGCCGCCCATCACGCCCTGCAGTTCAGGGAATTCGCCCACCATCTCGGTGACAAGGTCTGCTTTTGCAAGGCGCGCCGCCTGCTCGGCCAGATCGGCGTCCGCGCCCTTGACGATCCCCTCTTCCACCAGCCAGCGGGCAAGCTTTGCGACCCGTTCCACCTTGTCGGCCACAGTGCCGAGCTTTTCGTGAAAGGTGATGCGTTCCAGCTTCCTGGCGTGATCCTCCAGCTTCGTCTTGCGATCCTGGTCCCAGAAGAAGCGTGCATCGGACAGACGCGCGGCAAGGACCTTGCGATTACCCGCGATGATCGCCGCGCCGCCATCCTTCGCCTCGATATTGGCGGTGCAGATGAAGGCAGGCGCGAGCTGGCCCGACGCATCACGCAGGACAAAATATTTCTGGTTGATACGAAGGGTTAGCTGAATGACTTCAGGTGGAACCTCAAGGAAAGCCGCGTCGAAATCGCCCAGCAGCGGCACCGGCCATTCGGTGAGCCCTGCATTTTCGGCAACGAGGCCTTTGTCCTCGATCACGCTATAGCCATGGGCGGCAGCGGCGTCGGCGGCCTTCGCCTCGATGATCAACTGGCGTTCCTGGTGGCTGACGATCACATGGCAGGCGCGCAGCTTTTCGACATAGTCATGCGCGCTGCCTATGGTGATCTCACCAGGATGATGGAAGCGATGGCCGAGCGTGGCGTAGCCGCTGCGGACGCCTTCTATCTCCATATCCACAAGATCCTCGCCAAGGATCGCGACGATGCCTTGCAGCGGGCGGACCCAGCGCAGGCTTTCGGTGGTCTGCGAGGCGGTGCCCCAGCGCATGGACTTGGGCCAGGGAAAGGCGCGGATGATGGTGGGAATCGCTTCGGCCAGCACCTCTGCTGTTGCGCGGCCGGCTTTGTTGACGGTTGCGAACCACACGCCGTCGCGGTCCTCAAGCTGGTCCTGGGCGAGGCCGGTCTTGCGGAGGAAACCTTCCAGCGCCTGTGCCGGAGCAGCGGTGCGCGGGCCTTTGAACTCCTCGCTGACAGCCGCCGTTTCCAGCGGCAGGTTGCGAGCGATCAGCGCAAGGCGGCGCGGCGTGACGAAGCTGTCGATACTTTCGGGCTTCAACCCGGCCTTCGCCAGTTCCTCGGTGAAGAGGCGGGCGAGGTCGTCCGACGCCTTCAACTGCATCCGCGCCGGAATTTCCTCGCAACGCAGTTCGAGCAGGAAATCGGTCATCACGCGGCCCACCCGTTCACTTCCATCCACTTTTCGCAGGCACCCTTCGCAAGATCGCGCACGCGGCCGATATAGCTGGCGCGTTCCTGCACCGAGATGACGCCGCGCGCCTGAAGCAGGTTGAAGACGTGGCTCGCCTTGATCGCCTGGTCATAGGCGGCGAGCGGAACGCCAGCCTCCAGCGACGCCTTGCACTCGGCCTCTGCATCCTTGAACCAGCGGAACAGCTTTTCCGTATCGGCGATCTCGAAATTCCATTTCGACATCTGCTGCTCATTGGCGAGGAACACGTCGCCATAGGTGACGCCCGCGTCGTTGAAGCGCAGGTCGTACACACTGTCGACGCCCTGAATGTACATGGCCAGACGTTCAAGACCATAGGTCAGCTCGCCCGCCACCGGCTTGCAGTCGAAACCGCCCATCTGCTGGAAATAGGTAAACTGGGTGACTTCCATGCCGTCGCACCACACCTCCCAGCCAAGACCCCAGGCGCCCAAGGTGGGGCTTTCCCAATCATCCTCGACAAAGCGGATGTCGTGGACCAGCGGATCGATGCCGATTTCCGCCAGCGATCCCAGATAGAGTTCCTGAAGGTTGGCCGGGCTCGGCTTCATGATCACCTGATACTGGTAATAATGCTGGAGCCGGTTGGGGTTCTCGCCATAGCGGCCGTCGGTCGGGCGCCGGCTGGGCTGGACATAGGCGGCGTTCCATGCATCGGGGCCAAGGCTGCGCAGCGTGGTCGCCGGGTGAAAAGTCCCCGCGCCTACTTCCATGTCATAGGGTTGCAGGATCACGCAGCCCTGCCGTCCCCAATAGGCGTGCAGGGTCAGGATCAGGTCCTGAAAGGAAAGCGCTTTGCTTGTCGCCACCGGCGGTCCCCAGAAATCATGGCTATAAAAATGACGGTTTGATTGCGGCGCGCCTTGGCGCAGCAAGGACGCAGGGTCAAGGAAAAGAGGGCGGCCTTAACCGTAAATCCGCTTGCCCTGGCGGGCGGCGGCACGCATGGAAGTAAAAACCCTTCAGGAAACGGACCCGCAACTCCGATGAAATGGCTCTCTTTCCGTTGGCTGGCGCCCGCCATGATGCTGCTTGGCGGATGCGCGCTCGAACAGCCCGTCTCGGCCCGCGATGCCACGGCGCGCTCCACTTATGTGACGCCGGCCTTGTGGGAGGTGAAGGATGCCGACACAACCATCTATCTGTTCGGTACCGTTCATGTAATGAAGCCGGGCGTCGACTGGTTCAAAGGCGGCGTCAAATCCGCCTTCGATCGATCGGACGAACTGGTCCTGGAGATCGTCGAGCCGGAAGATCCCAATGGGCTGGCGTCCACCATGGCCGGTGCTGCGCTGGCGCGGGATGGCGTGAAGCTGTCGGATCGACTGGGCACCGCGGATCGCGCCAGCTATCAGGCCGCAATGAGCACGAACGGGCTTCCCTGGCAGGCGTTCGAGATGTTCAATCCCTGGATGGCCGGCATGGCCCTTTCAGTCAAACCGCTGGAAGCGCTGGGCTATAAATCTGATCTCGGTGCGGAAAAGGTACTGACGGCGGCGGCCAAAGCGTCCGGCAAGAAGGTCGGCGCGCTGGAAACGGTGGAGCAGCAACTGGGCTATTTCGCCGGCCTGCCGATGGAACAACAGGTCAAGTTCCTGACAGCCACCGTCGAGGGCCTGCCGGACATGGACCGGGAATTCGCCAGCCTTGTCGCGCACTGGCAGGGCGGGGAACCGGACAAGCTGGCCGCAGAAATGAACGAATCGCTGGAGGCGACGCCGGAACTGGCCCGCGTGCTGTTGATCCAGCGTAATGCCAATTGGGCCAAGTGGATCAGGCAGCGGCTCGATCAGCCGGGTACGGTCTTCATTGCCGTGGGCGCCGGACATCTGGCGGGCAAGGGCAGCGTGCAGGAGCAGTTGAAAGCGCTGGGAGTCGCTTCGGCGCGGGTGACGCAATAGGATGATCCGCGTTCTGGCATGCTGGCTGGGGCTGGCCGCCCTGTGCCTGTTGTCGGCATGTGGGGAAAATCCCCCTGCCCCGCCGCCAGGCGGAGGGCCTGCGCTTTGGCGGGTGGAGGGCAAAGGCATCGACGGCTGGCTGTTCGGCACCATCCATGTGCTCCCCGCGGGTGTCGAATGGCAGACGCAGCGGATCCGGGACGCCATCGGACAGGCCGACAGGCTGGTGCTGGAATCAGCCGAGATACGCGATCGGGCGCGAACCCTGGCGCAGTTCGAGAAGATGGGGCGGAGCCAGGGACTGCCACTGTTGGAGAACCGCGTTCCGGAACAGGACCGGGCCACGCTGGAGACAATCGTCAAAGATGGCGGCACCAGTACCCAGACCCTCTCGGCCTATGAAAATTGGGCGGCGGCTATGCTCCTATCGGCAGCGGCGCAGCAGTCCCTGCATGTCAGCCAGGATCATGGCGTGGAACCGGTGCTGATTGCGGCGTTCGAAGGAGCGGGCAAGCCGATAAGCGGGCTGGAGACGGTCGAGCGGCAATTCCGGGCCTTCGACACGCTCCCTGCTGATGCGCAGCAGCGACTGCTGGTCGACACGGTTCGGGAGGCGAAGGAGATGCGGCCGCTCTTCGACCGCATCCTCCATGCCTGGATCATGGGTGATGTGCCGGCGCTGGCGAAGGTCGACAGGCTGAACGAGGAACCCGATCCGGTGGTCGAACAAGCCGTGCTCGTCGATCGCAACCGCAACTGGGTGAAGTCGGTAGCCACATTAAAGGGCCGTCCCTTCATCGCCGTGGGTGCGGGGCATCTAGCAGGCAAGGACAATCTGGTCGACCTGTTGCGGACCGATGGGTACAGGGTGACGCGGGTGCAGTAGTGCCGGCCCTTGCTTTCCCACATGTTTCTGCTATTGGGCCGCGGTCCCGGCATGGTCATCCCTGGAGGCGTGGCGGGCACCTACATCAATTTGCTTTTGGAGACACGCAATGAGCGAGCAGCTTACGCTGTCGGCAGAGGCACGCGATCGGGCAGGCAAGGGAGCCTCCCGCGCTCTCCGCCGTGAGGGCCGCGTACCCGCCGTCATCTATGGTAACAATGAAGAACCGCAGTCGATCCATGTCGAGGAAAAGCTCCTCAACAAGCTGCTCGGCACCGGCCACTTCTTCAATTCGGTCGTCATGGTCGAGGTCGGCGGCAAGTCCGTCCGCACCCTGCCGAAGGACGTTGCATTCCATCCCGTGACCGACCGTCCGCTGCACGCCGACTTCCTGCGCGTTTCGGAACATGCCACCGTTCACGTCAATGTGCCGGTCATCTTCAAGAATGAAGAGGCTTCGCCGGGCCTGAAGCGGGGCGGCGTGCTCAACATCGTCGCGCATGAGATCGAACTGATCGTCGATGCGGCCGAAATTCCCGATGACGTCGTTGTCGACCTGACCGGTCTCGACGTGGGCGAATCGATCCACATCAGCGCCGTGAAGCTGCCCAAGGGCGCCAAGGCCGCGCATGACGAGACCGACTTCACCGTCGCGACCATCGTTGCGCCATCGGCTCTCAAGAGCGCCGAAGGCGACAACGAAACCCCCGCCGAAGGCGCCTGATCGCTTTACGGCCAAGCCTTTCCGGGCTGGAAATCACGGTCCCGCTCGCCTAACCGGCGGGCGGGATTTTTCTTGGGAGAAGACAGGCGATGCAGATCTGGGTGGGCCTCGGCAATCCTGGCACCCAATATGCGATGAACCGGCACAATGTCGGCTTCATGGCAATCGACCTGATCGCGGACATGCATCGGTTTTCGCCGCCGAAGAAGCAGTTCCAGGGCTGGGTGCAGGAAGGACGCATCGGATCGGAGAAGATCATCCTGCTGAAACCCGCGACCTTCATGAACGAGAGCGGGCGATCGGTAGGCGAGGCGATGCGCTTCTACAAGCTGGCGCCGCAGGATGTGACCGTCTTTCACGACGAACTCGATCTGGCGCCGATGAAGGTCAAGGTGAAGCGCGGCGGTGGCAATGCGGGACACAATGGCCTGCGCTCGACCGACGCGCATATCGGGGCGGAGTTTCGGCGCGTGCGGATCGGCATTGGCCATCCGGGTCACAAGGACCGGGTGCACGGCTATGTGCTAGGCAACTATCACAAGAGCGAAATGGATGCGCTGGCCGACATGCTGGGCGCGATCGGGGCCGAGGCGGCATGGCTGGCGCAGGGAGACGATGCGCGGTTCATGAATGAAGTCGCGCTGCGATTGGCGGATTAGGCACCGCCCTGCCCTTCCGCAGTCCCGAACCAGAGCGGCGAATGGCAGCGATGCGCGCCCGCCCGCCCTGCCCTCGCGGTAAAATGGCCGGAGTGGATTGCGGAATGTCGCACTCCCGCGCCATAGAGTAAGCCTGACTTTCCACTCTCCAAGGGGATCCGGGTGATACAGACCATCGCGACGAAGCCTTTCAGCGATCAGAAGCCGGGCACATCCGGCCTGCGCAAGAAAGTGCGGATTTTCCAGCAGCCTCATTATGCGGAAAATTTCGTCCAGTCGGTGTTCGATAGCCTGGAAGGTTTCGAAGGCCACGCTCTGGTCGTCGGCGGCGATGGCCGCTACCTCAATCGAGAGGTCATCCAGATCGTCCTGAAGATGGCTGCGGCCAACGGGTTCGGCCGGGTGCTGGTGGGACGCGGCGGCATCCTTTCGACCCCGGCGGCGTCGCATCTGATCCGCTCGTCGGGCGCTTTTGGCGGATTGGTGCTGTCGGCCAGCCATAATCCCGGCGGGCCGGACGAGGATTTCGGGATCAAATATAATGTCTCGAACGGCGGCCCGGCGCCTGAAAAGGTGACCGACGCCATTCATGCCCGAACGCTTGCCATAGACAGCTATCGGATATGGGAGGCGGACGATGTCGACATCGATACGTTGGGCATCGCCACCCTGGGCGGCATGACGGTCGAGGTGGTCGATCCGGTCGCCAGCTATGCCGATCTGATGGAAAAGCTGTTCGACTTTGGCGCGATCCGGGCAATGATTGCGGAAGGCTTCACCCTCTCCTTCGACTCGATGAGCGCGGTGACGGGCCCCTATGCGGTGGAGATTTTCGAGAAGCGGCTCGGCGCGCCAGCGGGCACGGTGCGCAACGCAACCCCCCTTCCCGACTTCGGCCATCATCATCCCGATCCCAATCTGGTTCACGCCAGGGAATTGTACGACCGGATGATGGGGCCGGACGCACCGGATTTCGGCGCGGCTTCGGATGGTGACGGCGACCGCAACCTGATCATCGGGCGACATTGCTACGTCACGCCTTCGGATTCGCTCGCCGTGCTGGCGGCCAATGCGCATCTGGCACCCGGCTATGCGACGGGCCTCAAGGGCATTGCACGGTCCATGCCGACCAGCGGCGCGGCCGATCGCGTCGCGGAAAAGCTGGGTATCCCGCTCTATGAGACGCCGACTGGGTGGAAATTTTTCGGCAATCTGCTGGATGCCGGCATGGCCACCATCTGCGGCGAGGAAAGCGCCGGCACCGGCTCCGATCATGTGCGTGAGAAGGACGGCATCTGGGCGGTGCTGCTGTGGCTCAACATCCTGGCCGCCCGGCGACAGAGCGTCGCCCAGATCATGGCGGAGCATTGGGCCGCCTTTGGCCGCAACTATTATGCGCGACATGATTATGAAGCGATCGCGAAGGACAGGGCCGACGCGCTGATGGTGGCGCTGCGGGACGGGCTGGGAACGCTGCCGGGCACGACGAACAGCGGCGGCACGGTGATGAGCGCCGACGACTTTGCCTATAGCGATCCTACCGACCAGTCCGTCAGCCGCAACCAGGGCGTGCGCGTCCTGTTCGACGATGGCTCGCGGGTGGTGTTCCGCCTGTCCGGAACGGGGACCGAGGGCGCCACCCTGCGCGTCTATATAGAACGCTTTGTGGGCAAGGACGGCGATCTGGCGCTGGAGACGGGCGAAGCGCTCGCGCCGCTGGTGAAGGCAGCACAGGAGGTTGCCGATATATCGGGCTTCACCGGCATGGAGCGGCCGAGCGTCATTACCTGAGGCCAGCCGCCAAAGCTTACCTTCTGGAAATCACGGAGAAATAATGGGCCATTAGAGCGCGGGCAATGACCGGCGCTCTTCGTGTCCCTGCCTTTGCGGGAATATCCACCAGGAGCGGCATGTTTCCTTTTTTCGAGGATTTGATGCGGCGCCTGCTCCCTTCTCTCTTCTCGGCCCTGTTCGCCACCGCCATGCCCGCCAACGCCCGGACCGTTCAGGATGAGCAGTTCTGGCTGAACCTCACCGCCATGGGGCCGATATCCGGGAAACTCGTCTATTTTGCGGAGATTCAGCCGCGCATCGGGGACGGCATATCGCGGGCCGATCAGACCCTCCTGCGCGGCGCCCTGGGCTGGAAGCTCTCGTCCAGCGTCACCGTTTATCAGGGCTATGCCCATGTCGTGCTGCCGGTAAGGGACGGTCGTGACGTGAATGAGGAGCGCAGCTTCCAGCAGGCCAATTGGGCGATCGGCAAGCCCTGGGGCGGGGAACTTTCATCACGCACGCGGCTGGAACAGCGCTGGCGCTCCGACGGCGGAGACATGGGGTGGCGCCTGCGGGAGATGCTGCGTTACGAAAAGCCGCTGGGCAGGACGGCTGTCAACGCGCTCATCTATGGCGAGGGCTTTGTGGCGCTCAACAGCACGGACTGGGGCGCTAAGGGCGGGTTCGACCAGTTGCGCAGCTTTGCCGGGGCCGAGATTGGACTGGGCGGCGCATCGACGGCGGAGATCGGCTATCTCAACCAGTTGATCGACCAGCGAGGCGGCAACCGGCGCATCAATCACGTCGCGTCCGTCACGCTGTTCTTCCGCCGCTGACATCGTCACAGGCTCTGCACGCGCTCTGGCCAAGCCGCGGCGAAAGCGCTATCGGCGCGGCCATCGGTTTTGACGTGAAGGCATTATCATGGGTTTTCGTTGCGGTATCGTCGGGCTTCCCAATGTGGGCAAGTCCACCCTCTTCAATGCGCTGACGGAGACGCAGGCTGCGCAGGCCGCGAACTATCCCTTCTGCACGATCGAGCCCAATGTCGGTCAGGTCGCGGTACCCGACCAGCGCCTGCAGACCATCGCGAAGATCGGCGGTTCGGCCAAGATCATCGAGACGCAGCTCGCCTTCGTCGATATTGCCGGTCTGGTGCGCGGTGCGTCCAAGGGCGAAGGGCTGGGCAACCAGTTCCTGGCCAATATCCGCGAGGTCGACGCCATCGTCCATGTGCTGCGCTGCTTCGAGGATGACGACATCACCCATGTCGAGGGGAAGGTCGATCCGATCGCCGATGCCGATACGGTCGAGACCGAGTTGATGCTGTCTGATCTGGAGAGCCTGGAGAAGCGCGTCCCCAATTTCGCCAAGAAGGCTGCGCAGGGCGACAAGGAGGCAAAGGCGGCGGCTTCCGTGCTGGGCAAGGCGCTGGACCTGCTGCGGGACGGCAAGCCGGCGCGGCTGACCCAGCCGGCCGACGATGAGGAGGAGCGCATCTTTCGCCAGGCGCAACTGTTGACCGCCAAGCCCGTCCTCTATGTCTGCAATGTCGAGGAGGAGAGCGCGGCCGCAGGCAATGCCCATTCGGCGCGGGTGTTCGAGAAGGCTGCCGCCGAAGGCGCGAAGGCGGTGATCGTATCGGCCGCGATCGAAGCGGAACTCATCACCATGCCGGTGGAGGAGCGCGCTGAATATCTGGAAGCCCTGGGGCTGGAGGAAGCGGGCCTGGCGCGCATCATCCGCGCGGGTTACGAACTGCTGGGCCTCATCACCTTCTTCACCGTGGGCCCCAAGGAGGCACGCGCCTGGACTGTGGCCAAGGGATCGAAAGCGCCCCAGGCGGCCGGCGCGATCCATACCGATTTCGAAAAGGGATTCATCCGCGCCGAAACCATGGCCTATGCGGACTATGTCCAGTTCAACGGGGAGGCCGGGGCAAAGGAAGCGGGCAAGTGGCGCTCCGAAGGCAAGGAATATGTGACGCAGGATGGCGACATCATGCTGTTCCGCTTCAATGTCTGACGACTGATGCTGCGGCCGGGACAAATGCCCGCCAGGCGCAAGGCGGCCTTTCCGCCCAGCGTCGATGAAAGCACGCGGCTGCTGATACTGGGAAGCCTGCCGGGCGATGCTTCGATCAGGCAGGGCGAATATTATGCTCATCGTGGCAATGCCTTCTGGGCGCTGATGGGCGACGTATTGGGCGAGGATCTGCGCGGCCAGCCCTACGCCATGCGGCTGAAACGATTGAAGGCCCGGCGCGTGGGCCTGTGGGACGTGATCGAGAGCGCCGACCGGGAGGGAAGCCTGGACAGCGCGATCCGGGGCGCGGAACTGCGTGACCTGGCCGCTTTCATCGACAGGCTTCCAGCACTGGAGGCGGTGGCGTTCAACGGCAGGACGGCGGCCCTGCACGGGCGACGGCAGATCGGGATGCGGCCGGGGTTGGCGCTGATCGACCTTCCCTCCTCCAGCGGCGCCTTTGCCAGCATGTCGCGGGAAGCGAAGCGGAGCGCATGGATGGCGATGGCGCCGCATATTGGGGACGCATAGGGCGCTCGTCACTTTACCGTCATGGTCCGTCTGGTAAGGCGGGACATGTTTTCACGCCGTTCTTCGCTCGCCAGCCTCCTCATCCTCTCAACGCTGGCCGGCTGCACGCCGGCTCGCGAACGGCCGGTATCCGCTGCCGCGCAGGTCGAGCGACGGGAGCCAGTGACGATATTGGTGTCGATTGACGGCTTCAGGCCCGATTATCTGAAGCGGGGCGTGACGCCGCATCTATCGGCTCTCGCGGCCGCCGGGGTCTCGGCAGCCATGCGGCCTTCCTTTCCGACCAAGACCTTTCCGAACCATTGGGCCATCGTGACCGGGGACCGGCCCGACCGCAGCGGCATCGTCGCCAACAAGATGGAGGATACCTCGCGTCCCGGTGAAACCTTCACGATGGCGACGGACGATCCCTTCTGGTGGAACGAAGCCGAACCGATCTGGGTCACGGCCGAAAAGGCCGGCGTTCGGACAGGGACACTGTTCTGGCCTGGTTCCAATGTAGCATGGGGCGGGACCGAAGCGACGGAATGGCCGCACAAGATCAGCGGCGGCACACGGCCCAGCGACTGGGCGCAATTCAACCAGGCCATTTCCGGGACGCAGCGGGTGAATGGCGTTCTGGACCTGTTGCGGCGTCCCGCTGCGATCCGGCCACGCTTCCTCACGCTCTATTTCGACGCAGTAGATACTGCCGGGCACGCGGCTGGGCCAGATGCGGCGGAGACGACGCAGGCGGTGGCGGAGGTCGATGGCGAGATCGGCCAATTGGTGAACGGGTTGAGGACGCTGGGACAATCAGCCAATCTTCTCATCCTTTCCGATCATGGCATGGCGCAGAAATCGAGCAAAAGGGTCGTCGCGTTGGACAAGATTGCGAACCCGGCGGACTATCGCATCGTGGAAAGCGGACCTTATGCCAGCCTCAGCGCGCAACCGGGTCATGAAGCAGCGCTGGAGGCTGCACTGCTGAAGCCACAGCCGCATATGCAATGCTGGCGCAAGGGCGCGATGCCGACGCGCTTCCACTATGGAACGCATCGGCGCATTCCGCCCTATTTCTGCCTCGCCGAAACCGGCTGGACCATACAGCAAGCTGCGCCGGCCAAGCCTTTCATCGGCGGGGATCATGGTTGGGACGACCGGGCACCGGAGATGCAAGCGCTGTTCATCGCCAGCGGGCCCGCCTTCGACACGGCGTTCAGGATGCCCGCCGACTTCACCAATGTCGATGTCTACCCGGTCCTGGCACGCCTGCTGGGCATCACAGCACGTCCGAGTGACGGGGATCAGGCGGTCTTGGCCGGACTCGTCAAGAATTGACGTTTTCGTAAACGGAAACTATCTGTACACCCGTTGCGGAAGGAAACGGGTATGAGTGAGATCGTCTATTTCGAAGATGTGAAGCTGGGCGACCGAAACGAGTTCGGGCCGGTCACCATCAGCCGGGAGGAGATCATTGCCTTCGCGCGCGAATTCGATCCCCAGCCCTTTCACCTGTCCGATGAAGCTGCGGCAGCAACCCACTTCGGCAGCCTCGCCTCCAGCGGCTGGCATACGACGGCCCTGTCGATGAAGATGATGGTGGCGATGTGGCAGCGCAATCCCGGCGTTCAGGCGGCCAGTCTGGGCGCGCTGGGCGTGGACGAGTTGCGCTGGTTACAGCCGGTTCGGCCAGGCGATACGCTGCGCGGCGTTTCGGAGGTGATCGATCTCAAGGCTTCGCGCAGCAGGCCGGAAATGGGAATAGTGAAGACCCACATCACCCTGTTCAACCAGCGCGACGAACCGGTTCTGTCGATGAAGCCCATTGCCATGTTCCGGACGCGATCGGCCTGATTCCGAATGATTGCCGCCGGGTCTGGATTGCCCGGCTCTCCCCACCCGCAGGTTTCGGATCGGCAGGAAACATCTTTTACCTAGCGCGGTTGGTTGGCGCGGGAGTCGGCGGCCATGATGCGGATAGAGGATGCCATCGCGCCGCTTAGCTGGATGATATGCAGGCCAGGCGGAAGGTCGAACCATACGATCTTGCGGATACCGGAACAGTCCGGACCATGGCCGTGGCCGACGGATGCGCGCACGGTCGTTCCGGTTGCGACATCCACCCATCCGGCGGTGGACAGGGCCACACCGATACGCGCGGCGTCCTTGACCGCCAGTGTAAACAGGCCGCCATAGCTTTTCGCAGCGGACTTGCCGGATCGAACGGCGAACTGAACCTGCGCGCCGGGGCGGAGCGTTGCAGTCACCGGCTTGCCGAGGATGATGCGCGGCGCTGTGGAAACCGTGGCTCCGGCCATGACGTCGCCGCTTTGCGGCCAGCTTGTCCATGGCTCGGCCAGGGGCAGCGGGTTGGCGCAGGTGCCTGGGGCAGCCTGCGCACTCAGAGGCAGGACCGTCAGGAGTAGGAGGAGTCGCTTCATTTCCGTTGTCCCTGGCCAAGCAATGCTTGAAACTTGCCTCAACCGGCGGCGGGCGCAAGGGGCGAGTGCCAGGGCAAGTCCTTCTGGAAGAATATCGGCACTATTTCCTGCCGAAGAGCTTTTCTATGTCGCCATGGCCGAGTTTCACCCAGGTCGGGCGGCCGTGATTGCATTGGCCGCTGCGTGGGGTGATCTCCATCTCGCGCAGCAGAGCGTTCATTTCGGTCACGCTCAGCATGCGGCCGGCGCGCACGGAGCCGTGACAGGCCATGGTTGCAGCGACCAGATCCAGCCGTTCCTTCAGGGCAAGGGCGCTGTCATAGGCAGCCAGATCATCGGCTAGATCAGACACCAGACCCTGCACATCCCCCTGCCCCAACATGGCAGGCGTGGCGCGGACCAGAATGGCCGCGGGACCGAACCGCTCCAACTCCAGCCCGAATTCCTTGAGCTCCTCGATCCGCGCCTCCAGCCGGTCGCATGCCGGCTCGTCCAGTTCGACCACTTCGGGCAGCAGCAGCGCCTGCGCGGCGACGCCCTGCCCCTCCATGGCGCGGCGCATCCGCTCCAGCGTGAGCCTTTCGTGCGCGGCATGCTGGTCAACGATGACGAGGCCATCTTCCGCCTCCGCGACGATATAGGTGCGGGCAACCTGTCCACGAGCAACGCCAAGGGGAAAGCTCGCGCTTTCCGGCGCTGGCGCGGCGGCGGGTTCCGCACGTGCCTGGGGCGGCGGCGTCAGGAAAGTGGGGCGACGTTCCGCCACCGAATAGGTCGGCGTGGTCGTGCCGACCGCCTCGAAGATCGGCATCGCGCCGATGGGTGTGGGCGAGATCGGCTCCGGCTTCCACGCGGAGAGGGCCGCCGGGTCGGCATGCTGGACGGCGCGAAAGCCCTCCGCATCCAGTGCCCTGCGCAATCCGGACACGATCATACCCCGGATCAGCGCCGGGTCGCGAAAGCGCACTTCGGTTTTGGCGGGATGAACGTTGACGTCCACTTCAAGCGGCGGGACATCCAGGAAAAGCGCGACGACAGGATGCCGGTCCCGCGCCAGCATATCGGCATAGGCACCCCTGACCGCCCCGACGAGCAGCCGGTCGCGCACCGGACGGCCATTCACGAACAGGAACTGATGATCGCCCACCCCGCGATTATAGGTCGGCAGCGAGGCCACGCCGGACAGGCGCACCCCCTCCCTTTCCAGCGAGACGATGACATGATTGTCGGCCAGCGCCCGGTCGGTGAGTGCGGCAACGCGATCCTCCCGCGCCTCGCCCCCCTGCACGCCCAGCACGCGCCGTCCGTCATGCTCCATGCTGAAGGCGACAGACGGATGCGCCATGGCAAGGCGGCGAACGACGTCGAGGCATGCGGCATATTCCGCCTTGGCCGAACGCAGGAACTTGCGGCGAGCGGGAACGCGGGCGAAAAGCTGCTCGACCGTGACGCGCGTGCCTGGAGGCAGCGCGGCAGGCCCTTCGTTCACAACAGCGCCATTGTCGACGGTGCGGTTCCAACCGTCCTGCCCCTGCGGACGGCTGTCGATGGAGAGACGGGCGACACTGGCGATGGAAGGCAAGGCTTCGCCCCGGAAACCGAGCGTCGCGACATTCTCGATCGCGTCGTCGGGCAATTTCGACGTCGCATGGCGCTCCAGCGCCAGCGCGATTTCGTCGGGAGCCATGCCGCAGCCGTCATCGCTTACCTCTATCCGGTCGAGCCCGCCGCTGGAGATGCGAATGGCGATCCGGCGCGATCCCGCATCCAACGCATTTTCCACGATTTCCTTGAGCGCGCTGGCAGGCCTTTCGACCACTTCGCCCGCGGCGATGCGATTGACCAGATGTTCGGGCAGACGGCGTATTGACATTGATTAGTGACTAGCCCAAGCGAGCGCTTTCCGCGAGACGCAAGCCCCATAAATTTTGGTCAACCAAAATCGACTGCAGGGCATGTGAATTGCGGGGCGAACTTTCCGACTGTCCCGGTTCGCTTCGCCGGGGCATGCGGGCTGCACAGGAACAGGCATGTCGATCTTCTCGCGTCTCTTCAAACTTTCCTCTCAGGACATGGCCATCGATCTCGGCACGGCGAACACCGTGGTCTATGTGCGGGGGCGCGGCATCGTGCTCAATGAACCCTCGGTCGTGGCGGTAGAGACGCTGAACGGCGTGAAGCGGGTGAAGGCCGTCGGTGACGACGCCAAGCTGATGATGGGCAAGACACCCGATTCGATCGAAGCGATCCGCCCCCTGCGGGACGGCGTGATCGCGGACATCGACGTGGCCGAGCAGATGATCAAGCATTTCATCACCAAGGTGCATGGCGGCAAGTCGCGGCCGTGGCGCTTCCCCGAGATCGTGATCTGCGTGCCGTCGGGATCGACCAGCGTCGAGCGCCGCGCGATTCGCGACGCGGCGAGCAATGCCGGCGCCAGCCAGGTGTTCCTGATCGAGGAACCTATGGCCGCCGCCATCGGTGCCGACATGCCCGTGACGGAACCCATTGGTTCGATGGTGGTCGACATTGGCGGCGGCACGACGGAAGTCGCCGTACTTTCTCTGCGCGGCCTGGCCTATACCACCTCCGTTCGCGTGGGCGGCGACAAGATGGACGAAGCGATCGTTTCCTTCGTTCGCCGCCACCATAATCTGCTCATCGGCGAGGCGACAGCCGAGCGGATCAAGAAGCAGTTCGGCGTCGCGCAACCACCCGAAGACGGTGTTGGCGAGACGATCCATATCAAGGGCCGTGACCTGGTGAACGGCGTGCCCAAGGAAATCTCGATCAATCAGGGACAGATCGCGGACGCGCTGGCCGAACCGATCAGCACCATCGTCGAAGGCGTCCGCATTGCGCTGGAAAATACCGCGCCGGAACTGGCTGCGGATATCGTCGACCAGGGCATCGTCCTGACCGGCGGGGGCGCGCTGCTCAAGGGGCTCGACGATGAACTGCGTGACGAAACCGGCCTGCCGGTCACTATCGCTGAAGATCCGCTGACCTGCGTCGCCATCGGCACTGGCCGGGCGATGGAGGACCCGATCTTCCGGGGCGTTCTCCAGACCGCTTGAAGGGGGCAGCATGGCGCGGCCACCCAGCCGACGCCCCGGGCATAACCGGAAGGCGCAATATAGCCTCTTCGCCTCCTATGTCGTGGCGATGACGGGCGCCGCCGTCGGCCTGCTTCTGGTGGTTGTCGCCATTTTCGATCCGACGGGCTTCGCCGCGATCCGCATCGCGACGGCGGAGGTCACTCGTCCGGCGTCGGTCACGCTCAAGAATATGGTGAGCGGCGTTTCATCAGTCGACGAGGTGCTGGCCAGCTACTGGCACGCGGGTTCCCAGAATGTGGCGCTGCGCCGGCAGGTCGAGAACGATCGCAACCGCATCATAGAAGCAAAGGCGGTGGCGCAGGAAAATCTGCGCCTGAAAAAGCTGCTGAAGCTGGTCGAGGATGATGGCAGCGAATTGCTGACGGCGCGGCTGATCGCCTCTTCCTCCACCAGCACGCGGCGGCTGGCGCGGCTCAACGCCGGACGCTGGCAGGGTGTTCGACCGGGAATGCCGGTGCGCGCGCCGGAGGGGCTGATCGGACGCATCCACACCACCACGCCCAATACGGCCGAAGTGTTGCTGCTGACGGATACAAGCAACATCGTGCCGGTGCGGCGGGCCAATGACAGCGTGCCCGCCATCTCGACGGGACTGGGCGACGGCACTTTGGAGATTCGCGCGCTGGCTGCGGGGCGTAACCCATTCAAGCCAGGTGACCTGCTTGTGACATCCGGGGTGGGCGGAGTTTATCAGCCCAACATTCCCGTGGCGGTAATCGTCCGCATCGCGGGGGAGATCGCTTATGGCGTGCCGCTCGCCAACCCGTCCAAGGTCGACGCGGTGGTGGTGGAGCGCTCCTTCGAGGAAGCCGTCACCCGGCCGGAGGGCGGTGCTACGACTGCTCCAGTCGTGCCGGAGGCCACGCAGAACGCAGCCGCCCCATGATCGATCCCCATTTGCAGCATGTGCCGCGCCTTGGCCGTCATCCCTCGCGCTTTCGGCTGGCGGGGACTCCGGTGATCACGGTCATGCTGGGATCGCTGGCGACGGCTTTGCCGGTGATCGCGCAATCGCCCGTCATGCCTCCTTTCGGTCTGCTGCTGCTGCTTTCCTGGCGGTTGTTGCGCCCCGAATTGTGGCGCACCTGGATCGGCGTCCCGCTCGGCCTGTTCGACGATATCGCCAGCGGCCAACCCATCGGTTCGGCCATGTGCCTGTGGACCATAATGCTGATTGGCATCGACGCCATCGAACATCGCATGGTCTGGCGCAGCTATCGGCAGGACTGGTTAATCGCGGCCATCGCCATTATCTTCTGCATCGCCGGCGGCGTCTTCTTCGCGCGGATCACCGGCGGAGGAGACATCAAACTGCTGCTGGTCGCACCGCAAATGGTCTGGACTGTCCTGCTCTTTCCCTTCGTCGTTCGGCAATGCGCCCGGATCGACCGCTGGCGCGTGATGGCATGAAGCTGCCTTTTCTCAAGAAGAAGACCGTTACCGAAGCCTCCCTGTCCTTCACCTTCACGCGCCGGGCGATGGTGGTGGGCGGTTTGCAGGGGGCGATCGGCGCGCTGCTTGTGGGACGGATGGGCTGGATAAGCGTTGCGGAGAATGAGAAATACAACCTCCTTTCGGAAAGCAACCGCGTCAACCTGACGCTGATCCCTCCCCGGCGCGGGTGGATCATCGATCGCAATGGACGCCCCCTCGCCAATAACCGCACCGACTTTCGCGTCGACCTGATCCCGGAACGGGTGACAGATGCGGAGAATACGATCCGCAGCCTGGCCCATCTGCTGGCGCTGGGCGATGATGAGGTTGAGCGGATCAAGGAGGAACTCGACAAATCGGCGGGGTTTCGCCCGGTCCAGGTGGCGGAAAAGCTGAGCTACGACCAATTCGCGGCGGTCAGCGTTCGGCTGCCCGACCTGCCCGGCGTGTCGCCAAGCCAGGGCTTTTCCCGCAATTATCCGGCGGGCGCGACCGTGGGGCATCTGCTCGGCTATGTCGGCGCGGCGTCGGCCAAGGAATATGAAGAGCGCAAGAACCCACTGTTGATCACGCCGGGCTTCAAGGTCGGCAAGGACGGGCTGGAGCGCGCATTCGATAGCGAATTGACGGGCAAGCCGGGCGCCAAGCGCGTAGAAGTAACGGCGCGGGGCAAGATCGTGCGGGAACTCACCACCCGGCCCGACACGCCCGGCAATGCGATCAAGCTCACCATAGACGCGGGCCTTCAGGAATATGCCGGGCGCCGGCTGGCGACGCAAAGCGGTTCCGTGGTGGTGATCGACTGCCACAATGGCGACGTGCTGGCGATGGCGTCGATGCCAAGCTTCGATCCGAACAGCTTTTCGGACGGCATCAGCCATCTGGAATGGGACATGCTGTCAAAGGATGACCATGTCCCGCTCCGCAACAAGACGCTGCAGGGGCTTTACCCGCCAGGATCGACGGTCAAGCCGATGGTGGCGCTCGCGTTGCTGGAGGCGGGGATTTCACCCATGGACACAGTGAACTGCCCCGGTGCGATCCGGGTCGGCAACACGCTGTTCCACTGCCATAAGCGTCGCGGGCACGGTTCGCTCAACATGCGCGGGGCGATCGCGCAAAGCTGCGATATCTATTTCTACCAGATGGCGCAGCGGATCGGCATGGACCGGATCGCCAGCATGGCGCGGCGCGTCGGCATGGGGCAGAAGTTCGACCTTCCCTTCCCCAGCCAGAGTTTCGGCACGGTCCCCGATCCGGCGTGGAAGCTCAAAAAATATAATCAGAAATGGCAGGTGTACGACACGGTCAACGCCACCATCGGTCAGGGCTACATGCTCATCAATCCGTTGCAGATGGCGGTGATGGCCGCGCGATTGGCGACGGGCCGGCAATTGATGCCCAACTTCATCTTCGGCGCGCACCGACCCGCGCCAGCCCCTGTGGGCGTGAATGAGGAACATCTGGTGACCATCCGCGACGCGATGAGCGCGGTGGTGAACGGCGGCGGAACGGGCGGCGCGGCCCGCATCCCCCTGCCCGGCGTGATGATGGCAGGCAAGACCGGAACGGCGCAGGTCCGCCGCATCACCATGGCTGAACGCGGCGGCGGCGTGCGCAGCAACGCCTCGCTGCCCTTCAAGCTGCGCGACCACGCGCTGTTCCAGGGCTTCGCTCCGTTCGACAATCCACGCTATGCCATCGCCTGCATCATCGAGCATGGCGGACACATCAACCGGATCGAGGACGCGCCCATGATCGCGGCGGACACCATGACCTTCCTCTTTGACCCCGCAAAGGCGATGGAGAAGCTGGAAACCATAGAGAAGGATTGGGGCGGTCCGCCGGCCGAACGGATGGCCCGGCAGATGGCGGCCTACAAGCTGGCGAAAGCGATCGAGAAGGGGCAGCCCCCCCCCGCCGAAGCAGCCAATGCAATGAACGCAGCCGAGGGCAACGGTGCGGCAACTGCGTCTCCCCGCCCCCCGGCTTCAACGGCGGCGCCGGCAGCCGACGCGGATGACGTTCCTCCTCCGGCAGACAGCGCGCCATGAGCATCGTACCTGAGCCCCTGACCCAATTCCCGTGGCGAGTGCTGGGCATATTGCTCGCGATCGCCGGCTTTGGGACATTGGTGCTCTACAGCGCCGCCGGCGGCAGCATCACCCCTTGGGCGATCAATCAGGGTGTTCGTTTCGTCATCTTTTCAGGCATGGCGCTGGTGTTGAGCCGGATATCCATGGAAACCTTCGCCCGCCTTGCCTTTCCCGCCTATGGCACCGTTCTGGTCTTCCTGTTCCTCGTCGAACTGATCGGAGGAGTCGCGGGGGGAAGCCAGAGATGGATCAACCTGGGCTTCATGCAACTCCAGCCCTCCGAATTCATGAAGCCGATCATCGTGCTGGCGGTCGCGCGTTTCTATGCGCTGCTTCCAGTGGGCGAGATAAGGCGCTGGAATGCCATCTGGCCCGCGCTGGTGTTGATCGGCCTGCCCTGGTCGCTGGTGCTGATTCAACCCGACCTCGGCACCGCGACCATGATCGCCGCGGGCGGGGTCACCGTGATGTTCCTTGCAGGATTGCCTCTGCGCCTTTTCGTGGGATCGGGACTGACGCTGGCCGCCGTCGTGCCCATAGCCTTCAGTTTCCTGCACGATTACCAGAAGAACCGCGTCCTCATCTTTCTTGACCCCGAAAGCGATCCGCTGGGTGCAGGCTATCATATCAGCCAGTCGAAGATCGCCATCGGGTCGGGCGGGATATTCGGCAAGGGCTTCCTGAAAGGTACGCAAAGCCATCTGGACTATCTGCCCGAAGGGCACACCGATTTCGTCTTCGCCACCATGGCGGAGGAATGGGGAATGCTGGGCGGGGTGCTGCTCATAGGCGCGTTCATGCTGCTGTTCCGCTGGGGCATAGGCGTGTCGCTGCGCGCGCAGGACCGATATGCGCGGCTGGTGGCGGCCGGGCTGACCACGACGATCTTCTTCTACGTTGCGATCAACCTGATGATGGTGATGGGCCTGGCGCCGGTGGTGGGCATTCCCCTGCCGTTCATGTCCTATGGCGGGTCATCGATGCTGACAGTCATGCTGTGCGTCGGCATCATCATGGCGATCGACCGGTCGGGTAAGCGCCCTCATCGTCCGGGAAGCTGGAGCTGAAAGCCAGCGCTCCCGCAAAAATATGCCGAAGGACACGATTTCCTGTTTGCAAAGTCCCATGCGGCTGCTACCAGCCCGGCCACGCCAAAGCGACGGCCCGTCCGGGACTAGCTGAAAGCGGATGTGGACGCATAGCTCAGTTGGTAGAGCAGCTGACTCTTAATCAGCGGGTCCTAGGTTCGAGCCCTAGTGCGTCCACCAAATTCCCGACGATCAAGGCTTAGGCCGAACGCGGGCATGGACGCATAGCTCAGTTGGTAGAGCAGCTGACTCTTAATCAGCGGGTCCTAGGTTCGAGCCCTAGTGCGTCCACCAGACCTCCTTGCCACAACTTGATTTCCACGCCCTACCACGGCCCGATTTGGCGCGCCGCGTTAAATCGCGGCGCAGGTTGCTCGCTCCAGTCAAGTGTTCACGATAAAGCAAAGCAACCGATTGATCGATCCCGTTCAATCTGACTGAAAACCGCTTCAGACTGGCAATGCCGTGGTGAACTTGGTCATGGACAGCGCGAAATGGGAAGCTGCGCCCGCGACCGATGGATGTCCCAACAGGGTCATCATCAGGAAGCGATTATAGTCCGCGACGTCCGCCACGACGACGCGTATCAGATAATCCCATTCGCCAGACATCGAAAAACATTCGACGATTTCTGGCCGGCTCTCAACGAATTGCTCGAATGCGCGGCGCGCATCCTGCGCGTGGCTGCGCATGCGGATGTGGCAAAGGACATTAACGCCACGGCCGATCTTTTCAGGATCCACAAGCCTGACGGTAGCGGCGAAGACACCCGCAATCTCCAGCGCCTTGATCCGGCGCCAGCAGGAAGCGCTGGAGGCCCCAACCCGTTCCGCCAGGTCGGAATGGCTAAGGGTGGCGTCCTCCTGCAGCGCCGCGATAATCTTGCGGTCGATCGCATCGATTTGTCGGTCCTGTTTCATGAGAGGGAGGATAATCACCGCAGCGGTTTCATCCAAGAGCGCAGATGCGTCGCAGATGATCTTGCGAGTTGCCCAGAATGCGAATCTGCTTTCTTTTTCGGCCAACCGGGCTATTCTGTCGGCAGGCCGCATCATGCACGGTTGGACAGCGACATGATCGACCTTTCATCGAAATCACACGAACAGGGCCAGGACGGAAAGAAGGCCTCCGTCGCGCCTCAGCATGATCCTGTGCACGGGGAAAGCATCAACGGCGAGGCAAGGCCCTCCCGCTGGCATTTTCCGCACGAACGGATGGAAGCCGGGATCCAGCGCATTTCGCGATGGGCCGGCCCTTTGGCACTGATTGCTACTCTGCTTCTGCTGGGGTGGTGGACAATAGCTTGAAACTGCCGCTGATTCGGGTTTGGCGATGCGCTGCGCGCCTCCGGCTGCAAGCCATGGCATCGCCCTGCATTTCGGGTCGTCGCAAATCTGGGGCAGAGCATCCTTCAGGACCAACGGATCATCGGAAAAGCGGGTCCGCGCACCTAAAGCCCGATTGTCAGCCCAAAACATTTATGCCCTGCTGCTGCGCAACATAAATCAAAACACTGCGGATGTCTGATGGTTAACACGCTGCCGCACGGCGGTGCACGGTTTGACGTCAGGACATAAAAAAGGGTTGCAGATGTCGAAAATTGATCTGGCGATCAAAGGTATCCCCAGTCGCCAGCCCGCCACGGCCGCAGGTCAGCGGAATGCGCGGCTCTGGCTTTGTTTGTTGCTGCTGGTTGCCGACATGGCTGCGCTTGCAACGGGCTTCGCCCTTGGCCTGCGCGCGGCAGGGCTGCAATGGCTGGCCAACGGGCAGTGGCAACCGCTGGCGGGCGGCATGATCGTTTATGCCGTCCTGGCTTTTCACAACCAGGCATATAACCCCCATTGCCTGATGCGCATGACCCAATCATGCCGCAGCGCAACAATGGCCTTGGCTGGCACTTTGCTGATCTTCCTGCTCGTCGTGTTCTCGCTCAAGGCGACCGGCCATCTGTCGCGGCTTGGCGTTTCGGCAGGGATATTGTGCAGCGGAAGCCTGCTGGTGCTGCAACGGTTCATGATCGTGCAAATGGTCCGCCGCAATTTTGCGGACGGACTGTTCGCCCAACTTCTGATCATCGACGACGGCACCATTCCGGACGACGTCAGCGGCATGGTGATCGTCGATGCATCAGCCGTCGGACTGAAGGCCGATCTGGACGATCCATATATGCTGCACCGCCTGGGCACCCTGCTCCGCGATTATGATCGCGCGGTGATATCCTGCCCCGCCGACCGCAAGGCGGATTGGGCGCAGATGCTGAAGGGCGGCAACATATTGGGCGAGATCATCGTGCCGGAACTGGACCCGATGGCTCCGCTTGCCGTTCAATCCTATGGCGGCAGCCCGACGCTCGTGGTGTCGCGCGGTCCGCTGAACCTTGCCAACCGCGCGAAGAAGCGTCTGCTGGACATCGCATTGACGGTCCCGGTGCTCATCCTGATCGCGCCGCTGATGGCGGTGGTCGCGATCCTTATCAAACTGGATTCGCCTGGCCCCATTTTCTTCAAGCAGGAACGGATCGGGCGCGGCAACATGCTGTTCCACATACTCAAGTTCCGGAGCATGAAGGTGGAGCAGTGCGACGGCGCTGGCGCAACCTCCACGCAGCGGGATGATAATCGCATCACGCGTGTAGGGGCATTCATCCGCAAGACCAGCATCGATGAACTGCCGCAGCTCATCAACGTCCTGCTGGGCGAGATGAGCCTGGTGGGGCCACGCCCCCACGCCTTGGGATCAACGGCAGAGGAGCAACTGTTCTGGCAGGTAGACCGGCAATATTGGCACCGCCATGCGCTGAAGCCGGGAATTACCGGGCTGGCGCAGATCCGCGGCTTTCGCGGCGCTACTGAAACGCGCCGCGACATATTGAACAGGGTCGAGGCCGACCTGGAATATCTGCACGGCTGGAGCCTGATGCGCGATATTGCGATCCTGTTCGGTACGCTCAACGTGCTGGTTCACAAAAACGCCTATTAGTATGTGATACAGTTCAGCACCCTGACATCGATGGCGAATCGAGGAAGCGCCAACACGCAGATCGGCGGAAAAGGTTCCTCTGAAAAATCGAGATTTGCGACAAACTGCTCATAAAATCGGTTCGTCGCAAATTATCTTATCCCAGATCAGGATTTCGAACCTGATTCGCCTCCATATGCGACGAACTGATGGCCAAGCCGCCATCGTCCGAACTATTTGTTAACCGCAAAATCGGATATTAACGTCATCACCAATGGGCGGCGGAATATCGACGTGGCGGAAGAATTTGCAGCAGTTGCAGCGGCACCCTCTTTGATCGAAACGGCGGAGGTACGCCGCGAGATTCCGGTGCATGCCGGCAGCACGACTTTCGTCGATCGCGCCGAGAGCGGCGTGCAACTGCTATCGCGCTGGGCCGGCATACTGACCTTTGTCGGTGCTTTATCGGCAATTGCCTGGCTGATCTTCTGACCGGATTCATCCGGCTCAAGCTTTCTCCCAGATTAACAGCAGCAGGGCGCGCCGGGACTGGTCCCGACGCGCCTTCTTTGCGATGAACCGAGCCGTTGTTTTGACGCGACAAGCTGTTTTTCCGGCAGTGGTTTTACGCAAAAATACTTCTAGCATGCCCTGATTGCTGCAATGCAATAAGGGTCGATTGGTTTTGGACAAATATAATAATCCGCGATTGCGGGGCCGGAATTCTGCGCCCAGCGATCGACAGAATTCATGGTCGCGCACCTGTTTTGCGGCAGCCATAAGTGGTGCCGCAATGCTCACGGCCTCGCCTGCAGTTTCGCGTGCACAGGAAAATGACAACACAACCGAGCCAAAGCGCATTGAAAATGCAGCGGAGGAAAAAAGAATAAGTGATTACGGCCTACACCTTACGGCTGGCCTGGATCTACTTTATGACGACAATATCTATCGCGTGAACGATAACATCGAAAAGCCCACCGCCGATCTGATCGTCACGCCCTCTCTGGAGGCGGCCTATGGCATGCCGATCGGACGACACGACATCCTCCTGCGCGGCAAGATCGGATATGACCGTTTCATTTCCGAAGAGCAGCGGAGCAAGCTGCGTCTGGATACGGAGGCAAAGGCCAATATCCGCTTCGGCGCTACCTGCCTGATCACCCCAAGGGCCGCCTATCGCCAGCAGCGCGCCGATTATGGCGACATCAATGCGGTGACGGAAAATCTTCAGAAATTCTCCACGATCGGTGCGGATTTCACGTGCGAGCGGCCAGGACTTTTCCCGGTGGCAAGCTATGAGCATGACACGACCCGCAACGCCGCAGAGTTCGACTATGCCGACCAGACCAGCGATACGTTCCGGGGCGGTGTCGGCTATGCCATGCCCAGTTTTGGTACGCTGACCGCCTATTATGAGCGAGTGAACAGCAAGCGCAACGCGCTGGGCATCGAAAATCGCATCAACAGCTATGGCTTGAGATTCCAGCGCGCGGTGACGCCGATCACGCAGATCGACGCGGATGTCCGCTGGCTCGACGTCAGCAGCGATAGCGCGGCCGTGGGCAGCTATGACGGTCTGGGGTGGAAAGTCAGCCTCTCTACACAGGCCATTCCCCGCCTGAAGCTGACGGCGACGACGGAGCGTGCGATCATAAACGACAGCCTGATCGCCGCCGGCTTCACCATTGATAGCAGTTATCGCATCCAGGGCGAATTTTCGATCTCCGAATTGACGTCGGGCGGTCTGTATGCGGAATGGGACCGCAGAAAGTTCCGGCAGGATGCTGCACTTCGTCCCTATTCAATCACGGCCGATCGTAATCGTCGTTTTGGCGGCCTGTTGAGGAGGAAACTTTCCGATCGCTTCGATCTTACGCTGGATGCCCAGCATTATACTCGCAGAACAGACACCAGTGTCTCGAACTATAGCGGCACGCAAATAACATTGAGCGCTGCTCTGCATTTCTAGAACACCAATATATTGGGAGCATGAGCTGTGAAAGCCGATACTCTCGTTAAATCCATACTAATCCCGCTGATCATTGCGGGTCCGATGACGGCGATTGCCCAGACCGCTGCCGAAAACACGGCGGCGTCTGCGGTTGGCTCGGGCTATCAACTCGGTCCGAACGACGAACTGAAGATTTCCGTCTTCGGCCAGCCGGATCTGTCGACGACCACCCGGATCAAGGAGGATGGCACCGTCCTTCTCGCGCTCATCGGCCCGGTGCCGGCAAGGGGCAAGACTACCTCGCAACTGGCGCAGGATATTGCGGCCGGCTATGCCAGCGGCGGCTATCTGACCAAGCCGTCCGTCAGCGTCGATGTCAGCACTTATGTGAGCCGGTTCGTCACGGTGCTCGGCAATGTGCCGCAGGCGGGCAATTACCCGCTTGACCGGGATTACACGGTAGCATCGATGCTCGCCAAGGCGGGAGGATCGACCAAGGACGGCGCCAATGCCGTGATCCTGACGCCCGCCGACGGCAGCGGGCCAGTGCGCATTTCGCTGGCCGACATGGGCGCAGGCGCGATGCGGCCGCTGAAGGCCGGCGACACGCTCTTCGTGCCGCCTGCGGAAAAAATCTATGTCTATGGCCAGGTCCAGCAGCCCGGAGCCTTTTCCTACGTGCCGGGGCAAAGTTTCCGGCAGGCATTGGCGCTCGCCGGCGGACCGACACTGGCAGGTTCCACGAAAAGGATAAAAGTCCGGCGGGAGGGGAAGGAAATACAGGCCAAGCTGGATGATCCAGTGAAGCCTGAGGACGTCCTCATCATCCGGGAGAAGCTGTTTTGACGACCCTCGATCAAGGCTTCGCACAAACACGGCCTGGCCAGAAATCCGGCATTTTCGATCGTTTCCTGTCGCTCGCCCGAAGTGGGGAAAGGCGCAACGAACGCACCATCCCCGACGACGTGCCGCTGCACCTGGACGTACCGGCATTGCCAGGCTTCCGACATGACGCGCTGGAAGCGCAATTGGAGGAACCGACCCACAGGCCTCTTTCCATGAGCGCGATGGCTGCGCCCATCAAGCCCATCAGTCTGCGCCGCGACAGCATCTATGCCGCGTTCAACACCGCCATGCCCGTGACGGACCGCCATGGGCTGGCGGGGCGCAACAGCGAACTGGAAAAGCTGGTCGAGGCGATCGTCGTGCAACGCAAGCATGCCGTGATCTTCGGCACGCGCGGTTCGGGCAAGACCTCGCTCGCCCGCGTGTTCGGCGATCTGGCGGATGAAGCCGGATGCGTCGCGCTTTACGCCTCAGCCAATGGAGAAGCGGATTTCGACTCTCTCTTCCGTCCCTTCCTGACCGAATTGCCGATGAGCGGCGCGGGACAGGAACGGGCACGCAGGATGATGGGCGAGCCGCTGGACGTGTCGCGCCTTTCCGCCCTGCTGGTGGAGGAAGTGCGTGAACGTTCCATCCTTATCATCGACGAATATGACCGGGTGCAGTCCGAAACGGCCAAGCAGGATGTCGCGACGCTGCTGAAGCTGCTGACCGACATCCATTCTCCCGTCCAGGTCGTGCTGGTCGGCATCGCCAGCGACATAGAGGGGCTGATCGCTGCCCATCCCTCGCTCCGCCGCCACCTGGTGCCGCAGCGGGTTGCGCCAATCCCCAAGCCGGAGCTGGAACGGCTGCTGCTGTCCTGCGCAGGCAATGCCCGGCTTTCCATCGACGAGGATGCACTCGACGCTCTGGCGAGCGCCGCGATGGGGTCACCCTATCATGCACGGCTCTTCGGAATGTCCGCGGCCCTGGTGACGGAGGCAGCGGGGCGCGAGCGGATGCTGCTTTCCGACGTCGAACAGGGGCTGGTTTCCGCCCTGGAAGATTGGGAGGAAATGAGCAGACAGACCCACGCGCTATTCCGGCGCATCCTGTGGGAAGCCGGTTCGGCCCGCCGGATGATCGCTCTTGCGGCGGTGGTCGCATCGCAAATGTCCGCCATCAGCTATGAGCGGCTCGTGAAGCTCGGCCATGAGGTGCTGGGCGGCGGGCCGGTCAATGAAAGCCAGGCCCGCGATGCCATGATCCGGCTCCAACCCGCCCTGGTGGCGACGCCCAATGGCGAGCTTTGGATGTTCGAAGACACGCTGGCGCCGCAATTCCTGCTGCTGATGGCGAAACAGCCGGTGCAAAGCGCACCGCCCGTGCAATCGCCCGCGGAGGAAATGCGTGCACTGCTCAAGGGAGTGGATGGGCTATGACCATGAACCCGATGGACTTGCTGGCGGCGCTTCAGGCGCGCTGGCGCACGGCGGCGATGATCGGGGGCATATTGTTCCTGCTCGTCGCGATCGCCGCCTTTCTGCAACCGCGCCAATATATGGGAACAGCGTCGCTGTTGCTGGACCTTTCGCAAACCGATCCGACCGACACCAATACGGTGCAGGGTCCAAAGCCGGATACGGATGCCATCCTGGGTACGCAGACGGACATCATCCGCAGCGGCAAGGTGATGAATGCCGTGGCGCGCGAAGCGGGCTTCGTCGATGCGATGCCGACTGACATGCCCGCAGATGCACGGGTGCAGGCGGCGGCCGACCTGGTCGCGAAGAAAATGACCATCACCACCGGCCGGCAGAGCAACGTGCTCCAGATCCAGTATCTGGACGCCGATCCGCAGGTCGCCGCCAAGGTCGCGAACCTGATCGCCAAGATATACATGCGCGAACAGGTGGAACTGCGCGCCTCTCCCGCACGCGGATCGGCCCGATGGTTCGACGAGCAGACGGAAGAAGTGCGCCGTCGCTATGAAATCGCGCAAAAGAAGCTGTCCGATTTCCAGCGGGCGCACGACATCATCGGCATCAACCGCATGGACCTTGAGGCCGAGAAGCTCAAGAACATGTCCTACCAGCTTACCCAGGCGCAGGCGGAAGCGGCCGCAGCCCGGTCCAAGGCTGGCGCGGGCAGCGTATCGGACATCGAAGGATCGCTGATCGTCCAGAATTTGCAGGAGCAGGTCGCGGAGCAATCCGCCAAGGTGTCCGAGCTGCAAAAAACGCTGGGGCCCAACCACCCGACCATGGCGGCGGCGGCGGCACAATTGTCCGAGCTTCAGTCAAAGCTGGCCGCAGCCCGCGCCAGCCAGGCTGGCGCGGTCAACGCCAACAGCGTGGCAGCCAGCCGACGGGAGGGCGATCTCAAGTCCAACATGGCTGGCCAGGAGGACCGCATGATCCGCATGTCGGACGTGCAGGACCAGCTCATGGTGCTCCAGCGGGACGTCGACGCGGCCCGGCAGACTTATGATACGGTGCGCCAGCGCTTCAATGAAGCGGTGCTCAAGAGCCAGATCTCGCAGCCCAATGCCAGTCCGCTGGACGAGGCGACAGTGCCGCTGCTGCCTGCCAAGCCTAATGTCATCCTGTGGCTGATCGGCGGGATCGCGCTTGGCCTCATCGGCGGCGTGGCTGCCGTGATCATGATGGAAATCATTCATCCCCGCGTTCGCTCTGCCGGCGGCGTGACCCGCGCGACCGAGGTCGAAGTCATCACCGAATTGGTGCCAGTCACTGCGCGCCAGGCCAAATTCTTCAAGCAACAGGAGGCCGCATGAGACTGCGTTCCACGGCGGGCGCCCCGCATCAACTGGCGTCGGGCGGTCCGGCAGGCAGCGGTTCCACGCTCCGTCCCCGTGCCCGGGACAGCCATAATTTCGCCCGGCTGGCGGTAGAGCATGGGTTCCTCGCAGAGACCGAGGTACATCAGGTTGAGGCCCATGCCCGGTCGCAGGGCTTGGCGTTGCATGACGCGGCGGTGGACCTGGGGCTGCTTAATCCGGACGACGCCGGCATGCTCGCGGCCTTGCAGGGCGGCTTCGCCCTGCTGTCGGAGAACGACCAGCGGGTCGATCCGCTGGTCGTCGCGGCCTTCGATCCCGCCGATCCCTATGCCGCCAAGGTACGGACGGTCCGCGCAAAGATCCGCGCCGTCGCCAAGGAAGGTGATCCCGCCGCGCTCCGGCTGGCCGTGCTGGCCATAGATGCCGGCGACGAAGCGGCCATCATGGCGGCGAACCTTGCCGTCGTGCTGGCCCAGATGGACGGGCAGACGATGTTGATCGACGTCGACATGGGTCGGCCTTCGCTCGACCGGCTGTTCCGCATCGCCAACAAGGCCGGATTGGCCGAACAGCTGATGGGCAGCGCCGCATTGCTGCCGGCGGCCAAAACAGCGGTAGAGGGCCTCTGGCTGATGACTGCGGGCCGCGCGTCGGGCAGCGCGGCGAGCCTGGTGACGCGCGGCCCCCTGGCGGAAACGGCCAATGGCTGGGGCCTGCGCGATACGTCGATGCTGTTCTACCTTGCCGAGCGCAAGGGCGATCAGACCCCCTATGGCAGCATCTTGGCGGGATTTGACGCTGTCGTCATCGTTGCGCGGCGGGGCGATACCGCCATCGCCGACATGCGCCGGGTCATCGACGATCTTGACCGTCATAGCGTGCCGATCGCCGGAACGGTGATCGCATGAGTGCCGACCAGGCGCTGGCGCATCGCCAGTCCCTTCCCTCCCCCGGCATTGGTCCCGGCATAGGAGCTGGGGCTCCCGTCGCCCATGTCGGCGGATTGCCCGTGTCCACCCTGTCGCTGGATGCGCTGATCGCCAAGATGCTGGTGGAAGCGCCCTTGCGCAAAGGTCTGGAGCAATCGCCCCTTCTGGTGTTCGACGCCAATGGTCAGGGCCTGTCGATGAACGCCACCGATCCCGATTTTCGGGCGAACTTGGCGCAGGCGGACCTGATCCACGCTGACGGACAGATCGTCGTTGCGGCTTCCCGCTGGTTCGGCGGGCCGCCTATCGCGGATCGTTCGAGCACGACGGACATGTTCATCGACAGCCTGAAACCGGCGGCGGAGGCCCAGGTCAGCTATTACCTCCTGGGCGGCGAAGAGACGGTGAACGCAGCCTGCGCGAAGGAAATCCTCAGGCTGGCGCCGAGCCTTCGCCTCGCCGGGCGACGCAATGGCTTCTGGAAACCCGAAGAGGAAGATGCGGTAATCGACGCGATCAACGCGGTTGCGCCCGACGTCCTTTGGGTCGGCACCGGCAAGCCGCGCGAGCAGGCATTTTGCGTGCGCAATCGCGAGCGGATCAAGGCGGGCTGGATCATCACTTGCGGGGGCCTGTTCAACTACATCACCGGCGACTATCCGCGCGCGCCGATCTGGATGCAGAAGGCCGGTTTCGAATGGCTGCACCGCATGGCAACGCGGCCAAGGGAACTGGCCTGGCGCTATATCACGACGAATCCGCACGCTCTCTGGTTGATCTGGAAACATCGCCATGGCTGAAGCCCGGGCGGCTGAAAATATTGCGACAGGGCGCGTCCAGCGCCTGGGCAGCCTGTTCGGCCGCTTCGGTCTGGCCAGCCTGTCGTCCGCGATCGTCTCGGTCAGTCACCTGCTGATCCAGCTCTTTTCCATCCATCATCTGGAGACGGCGGCCATCGGCACGCTGGCCTTCCTGCTGGTGATCATCCAGTTCGGCTATGGCTTGTCCAATGCACTGGTGTCGACGCCCTACACCATCGTGGTGAACCAGGGAGACGATGTCGATGCGCGGAGCTTCGACTTCTTCTTCCCGGTCAACCTGATGCTGGCGGCCAGCCAGGGGCTGATCTGCGCAGCGATCGCATGGGCGACAGCCTCCCCGTCGGCAGCCCTGCTGTTCGGCCTTGCCGGCATGCTTTCGCTGATCCGCTGGTTCGGGCGTTCCAATGCCTATGCGCATCACACGCCCGCACGGGCCGCGCGATCGGATCTCGCTTATGCGGGGACGATCCTCGCCGGACTGCTGATTGCGATGCGAACCGGCGCGGACATGTCGGCCATTGGCGGCATGCTGGTGGCGGCCAGCCTCATCGGCCTTCTCCCCTTCGGCCTTGCCTATCTGCGGCGACATTTCGCCATGGCGCCCGGCCACGCTCTGGGCGCCTATCGCCCGGTATGGAAGGAGCAGTCGGCCTGGACGCTGGTCGGGGTGCTCTCGACGGAGGCGACCTCCAATTCGCACAGCTATATCGTGACGCTGCTTGCCGGGCCGACGGCCTTTGCGCCGATCGCCGTGGGCATGCTGTTCTTCCGGCCGGTCAACGTCTGCATCACCGCCCTCACCCAATTGGAGCGTCCCCGCCTGACCCGCGCCGTGGCGCGCGGCGATCACGGCGCGGCGATCAGGTCGGAACGGGTCTTCATGGCGGCATTGGTCCTGCTGTGGCTGGCGACCTGCGCGGTGGCGGCCATCGCCCTCTATGCCTTTCCCGGCCTGATCCTGAAACCGACGCTGGATCACCGGCTCGTGATGATCGCCGTGGGCCTGTGCGCGCTCCTGTCCCTCGTTCAATGCGTGCAGACGCCGATGAGCGTGATGACCCAGGCACGCAAGGCGTTCCGCCCGCTCGCCGCGCAAAGCATGCGCAGTTGCGGTGTCGGGCTGATCGCCGTGACGCTGATCGTGCTGGGCACCGCACCGGTCTTCTCGATCGGCGGCGTCGTACTGTCGCAGCTTGTGATGATGCTCGGCATCTGGCGGCTCGATCGAAAATGGCGGCGTGATCAGCAGGGAGCTGGTTGATCATGGCAACAAGCTGGCATCGCAGCGGCATAGCCGCCCCGCCCGTGCAGACCGGCGGGGGTCAGAGTATACGCATGATCTGGATCACCCAGATCTTCTATTTCGTCTTCCTCATGATGGTCTTCATCGGGCAACAGCCCTTCGCCTCCCGCACCCAGGACGAACTCGTGGCGATGGCGCAGGAGAATGACGGGTCGGACCTGTTCAAGCAGTTGTTGTTCATCGGCTTCGCCTTGCTGCTGACTGGCGTGCAGATCATCCGCAAGCATCCTCTTCAATATAGGTTCACCTTCTGGCCGCTGGCGATCATGCTGGCCTGGTTCTTCATTTCCTGCACCTGGGGCGTGGACCCGTTCGTATCCTTCAAGCGGGCGATGCAGCAGCTCATCGTGATATATATCACCTTCTGCGCGCTGTCCCTGATCGGGCCGGAGCGGCTTTTCGACGCTCTCCGGGCCGCGCTGATCGTTTCGCTTCTCATCTGCTGGATATCTCTGCCGCTGACACCCGCAGCCGTCCATCCTCCGACCGAAAGTGACAAGGCGCTGATCGGTGCATGGCGCGGTTTCTTCTTCCACAAGAATATCGCCGGCGCCGTCATGGCTCTGACCTTCATAGTCTGCGGCAATGCATGGATCGACCGGCGCAAATGGTATTATGCACTGTTCGCGGTCATGGCCTTCGTTTTCGTGATCGGGACCAAGAGCAAGACCTCGCTGGCGCTGTGCGTCGGCATGCTGGCTATCAGCAATATCTATCGGGCGCTGAGCGACAATACGCAAAAGCGCGCGATATTGCTGTTGATGCTGGGCTTCGGCATGGTGGGGTTTCTTGGCCTCTACATCGCCTATCAGCCGACTATCGAACGGCTGTTCGCGGACCCCACCAGCTTTACCGGCCGGGTTTCGATCTGGCGGGTGGTCTTCGATTATCTGGCCGACCACCCCTATCTGGGCGCTGGTTTCGGCGGCTTCTGGCAGGTCGGCACCAACAGCCCGGCGCATGATTATTTGAATCAGCAATTCCAGATGCTGACCGCCCATTCGCATGATGGCTATCTGGAAATCTGGGTGACCACCGGACCGTTGGGCCTCGCCATGCTGCTGGTCAGCTTTCTTGCTTTGCCGGTCTACTGGTTCCTCACCGGCTCGACCAAGGAGAATCAGGCGCTGATGGTGCCAGCCTTCGCCATCTGGGTTTTCGTCATGTACCAGAATCTTCTGGAAACCAGCTTTTTCGACAAGGATCGCCAAGTCTGGGTGATCTTCCTTGCGGCCATCGCGGCCGCGCACGCCACCTTCAAGGCCAAACCGCGTCCGCAATGGACGCGGCGGTATCATCTCCCGCAGGAGCGCGTTCATGGCTGACATCATCCTGTGCATCGCCACCTGCAACCGACCCCAGGGATTGCAGCGAACCCTGGAATCCCTGGCTGCCCAACAAACCCGGCACAAGCTGGAAGTGCTTGTGGCGGATAATGACGCCATTCGACAGGAAGGGATGGCCATGGTCGAGAAGCTTGCCTCCAAGGGCTATCGCTGGCCGATCAAGGCCCTGCTGGTTACCGAACGCGGCATTCCACTCGTGCGCAACGCGCTCGTCGCCGCAGCGCTGGCCCGGCCAGGCGCGACCCATATCGCCATGCTGGACGATGATGAGGCCGCCTCCCCTGGCTGGATCGACGCCATGGCGGAAACCGCGCAGCGCTGGGAGGCGGACGTAGTGGGCGGCGCGGTGCTGCGCGAGATGGACAGCGCCATCGCGCCCTGGGCCGCCCACCATCCCCTGCTTGCACCCAAACAGCGCGGGCAGTCCGGGCCGGTCGCATTGGTGGACAGCACCGCCAATGTGCTGATCGCCGTCACGGCCCTGCGCGCCATGGGGGAGCGTCCCTTTGACGAGCGCATGGCGCTCACCGGGGGATCGGACAAGCAGCTGTTTACCCGCATGCAGCGCGCCGGCGTCCGTTTCGCCTGGTCGGAGGAGGCGGTCGTCACCGAACTCATCCCCGCCAGCCGCGTCACCGCCAAATGGCTGCTGATGCGCGGCTATCGGGTCGGCATGACCGACATGATGGTGGAGCGGTTCCACAAGGGGCGGCTGCGCACGCTGCTGAACGAAGCGCCACGCATTGTTGCAGGTTTCATTGTCGGGTCGCTGGGCGCCATTGCCACGCTTGACCGGGGCAAGCGGGTCGAACGGCTTGGCAAGCTCTATCGCGCGGCGGGCAAGATCGCTGGGCTCGCCGGAATCCATTATGAAGAATATCGAAAGGTGCATGGCGCATGACCAAGGCCGCGCTGGGCAAGCAACCCTTTTTCTCCGTCGTGATCCCGCTCTACAATCGTGCGGAGATCGTCGGTGACACCATCCGGTCGGTGCTGACGCAGGATTGGCAGGATTTCGAGATCGTCGTGATCGACGACGGTTCAAGAGACAATCCCCGTCCCGTGATCGATGCCATAGGCGATCCCCGCGTCCGCTATATCCGGCAGGACAATGCGGGTGGCGGCGCGGCCCGCAACGCGGGGATCATGGCATCGGACGGACGCTATATCGCGTTTCTGGATTCCGACGACCTGTTCCTTCCCGGCAAGCTTTCCATCATGGCGAAGGCATTGGCGGGAGATGACGGGCGAACGGTGCTCTATTCCCGGATGAAGGTGGACCGGGGGGTCGACCGCTACTGGATCAGGCCCGATCGCGGCATTCGGGAAGGCGAGGATGTCGGGGAATATCTGTTCTGCGCCAACCAGTTCATGCAGACCAGCACCATGGTCGTGCCAACCGGCATGGCGCAGCAGGTCCTGTTCGACCCTGCGCTGAAAAAGGGTCAGGATCTTGATTTCTGCGTTCGCCTCCAGGGCGCCGGCGCGCGCTTCCGGATGATCGACCAGCCGCTGACCATCTGGCTCGACGCCACGGAGGCGGGGCGGACATCCTATGTGAAGGGCTATGAAACCTCGCTCGACTGGCTCGATCGCTGCGGCCACATGCTCACCACCCGCGCGCGACGCGGCTATCGCGCAACGGTGCTCGCCTATCATATGGCGCCAGTCAGGCCGGTGGTGGCAATCAAGGATCTGGCCGTCGGCATGGTGGCCGGCGGCGTCCCTCCCCGCGTGATCGCCCGGCAGGTGCTGCGATCCTATCTGCCCAAGCCCTTTTATCGTTCGCTGGTCAACGGCTTCGTCCTGCGCTTTGGCAAGGCTGAGACCGTCGCAAGTGGAGCCAGTTCGTGATGACCGCCTGGCAACCTCCATCCAGGCTGAAGGCGGCCATCGCTGCACCGCTGTTTTCCGTGGTGATCCCCACTTATCAGCGGCGCGATTCCGCTGTCGCCGCCGTCATGTCCGCTTTGGAACAGACCATCGCGATCATCGAGGTAATCGTGGTGGTGGACGGTTCCACCGACGGGACAGAGGTTGCCCTGGGCGCGATCAACGATCCGCGCCTCAAGGTCATCGTGCAGGAAAATCGCGGCGCGGCGGCGGCACGCAACAAGGGCATCGACCATGCCCGTGGGCGCTACATCGCGTTTCTGGATTGCGACGATCGTTTCCTGCCCCACCATCTGGCCGACCTCCTGCCGTTGCTGCAGGAAAGCGGGGATGTCGTCGCCTATGGTCAGGTGCTCGCCGATCGCGGCCAGGGACGCAATTTCCTGAAGCCGCCGCGCGCCATCGCCCATGACGAGACCATGGATCGCTATCTGATGTGCGATCGCGGCTTCATCCAGACCAGCAGCATGGCGCTCAGCCGAACGCTCGCGGAGAAGGTCCGCTATCGCGAAGATGTGAAATTCGGCGACGATACAGATTTTGCCTTGCGCCTGTCGCTGGCTGGGGCGCGTTTTCTGATGACGGAACGACCCGGCACCATATGGGCGGATCGCCATGCCGACGACCGGCTTTCCCACGTCCGCGGCAGTATCGGCAGCCTGACCTGGCTGAGGGACCTTCGCCCTCATATCAGCCCTCGCGCCTTCTCCGCCTATATGGGCTGGCATGCAGCGAAGAGCATCTGGCCGACCAGCAGGCGGCAGGCGATGCGCTATTATCTGGGTGCTGTATGCCGCGGCGCATTCGGGCCTCGGCTGGCCGCGACGGTGCTGTTGCAGATCGTGATGCCGGACCCGGTCTATCGCCGCATTTCCGATCGTTGGATCGACCTTTCCCACATATTGGCCGGCAAGGGACAAAGGTTATGAGAAGGCGTGAATTCCTGGCTGGCGCAGCAATGCTCTCCGCCTGTTCTCCGATTCCACCGAGCGCCGCGCAAGTCGGCGGCACGGCCGGGCTTGCCGCCCATGCCCGCAGGTCTGGCCGCTATTTCGGCGCCGCGATCAAGTCACGCCAGTTGCGGGAAGACCCGGACTTCACCGCCGCCGTCGCCCGCGAATGCGACATGGTGGTGGAGGAATATGAACTGAAGCGCGGCACGACCGAGCCCAAGCCCGGCCAATATGATTTCAGCGGCGCTGACCAGATCATCGCATTCGCCCAGCAGCATGGCATGCTGGCCAGGGGCCACGCACTGGTATGGTACGCGGCGCAGCCGCCTTGGCTGGAGCCTGCTCTGCAAGCCGCCGACCAGGCCGAGCGACAGACCCTGATGACCAGCTATATCGACACGGCCATGCGCCGCTACGCTGGCAAGATCGACGAATGGGACGTCGTCAATGAAGCCATTGAGCCCAATGATGGCCGCGCTGATGGCATCCGCGCAAAAAGCATGTGGATGCAGGCATTGGGCGAAGAGTATATCGACATTGCCTTCCACCGCGCGCGGGAGATCGATCCCCGGCCCCTGCGGTTCCTGACGGATTTCGGACTGGAGCAGGACTCTCCACGCTGCGAGAGGCGCCGAACCGCCATGCTGAAGCTGCTCGACCGACTGATGGCGCGCAAAGTGCCCGTGGATGCAATCGGCATTCAGGGGCATCTCAAGCCATATAAGGAAGGCTTCAGCCAGACGGTATTCGCGCGCTTTCTGGATCAGCTTCGCGGCTATGGACTGGTCCTCTCCATCACGGAATTCGACGTGGCGGACAAGGGCGGCCCGCCCAATCCCGACAAGCGGGACAAGGAAGTCGCCTCGTTCGCCAAAGCTTTTCTGGATGTGGCATTGGACAATCCAGCGATGCGCTCGGTGCTCTGCTGGGGGTTGTCGGACCGCTATAGCTGGCTGTCGAATTTCAAGGACTATAAATGGCCCGACGGCCAATTGTCGCGCGGCTTGCCCCTCGATTCAGGGATGCATCGCAAGCCGATGTGGGATGCCATTGCCGCCGCTTTCGACGCGGCCCCCGTCCTGAGGAGCGCGGGAGCATGAGGATTTCCTCGCTGACCGGCCTTCGCGGCGTGGCGGCCGTATCCGTTTTGCTTTACCATATTCCGCACAATCCGGCGTTCGAGGCCTTTCGCCTGCCGCTATTCTCGCGCGCCTATCTGGCGGTCGATCTCTTCTTCATCCTCAGCGGCTTCGTCATTTCCTTCGGCTATCACGACCGGGTGGTGAATCATCCTGGATGGTCGAGCTATATCGACTTCCTCGTCAATCGCATGGCGCGGGTCTGGCCGCTGCACCTGATCGTGACGCTGGTGTTCATGGCGCGGATCGTCCTGAACATCTCCGGCAACCAGGCGATCGCGCTCGACGCACCGAACATTCTTTCCAACCTGCTGATGGTGCAGAGCTGGGGTTGGGGAACAGAACCGATCGCGGGCAACAGTTGGTCCGTCAGCACAGAGGTCGCGGCATACCTCATCTATCCGCTGATCGCGATCATCGCCTTTTCGCGGGCGGCGTGGATCCAGGCATTGCTGTGCGTCGGGATATTGGGCCTGGTGGCACTGTCCGGCAGAGGTTCCAGCGGTCCGCTGGACGTCAATGACAGCGACACGGTGCTGACGCTCCTGCGCTGTCTGGCCGGTTTCTCGCTGGGCGTGCTGAGTTATCGCTGTGCGGAGAAGGGCTGGTGCAGGCGGTTGATCGACCGAACCGGCGCCTTCGCCATGATCTGCGGCCTGATCGCGCTGGCGCTGCTGCTGCCGGGGAAAGTCGATCTGCTGGTGGTATGCCTGATGCCGACCCTGGTGCTGAGCTGCTATTATAACGGCACGGCGGCGCGGGCGGTGATGGCCAATCCGGTGAGCTTCCATCTGGGCCTCATCAGCTATTCCATCTACCTCTGGCATCCGCTGGTGCGTGACGTTTTCGCCCGCGGCATGGGGATCGCACACAGGCATGGCATCACTGAATTCGACGGGCTGATCATCATCGCCATGCTGGTGGCGACCTGGCTGCTCTGCTGGGCGAGCTATGCGCTTGTGGAGGTGCGCGGGCATCAACTCATCAAATGGCTCCAGCGTGGCGGGCGCAGCCGCAAGCCCACGGTCGAGGCAGCCGCCTGATGGCGTCGATCTGGATCGCCATTCCCACCTTCCGTCGACCGGACCAACTCCGCCACCTGCTGGAGACCCTGCCGGGCGTGGTCGATCGCCACGACGTGATGGTGCTGGTGGCCGATAATGATCCGGTTCGGCAGGAAGGGTCCGCCGTCGTCCGCGCCCTGCTGGCCGATGGATATGGCCTGCCCATGACGCTCCTGACGGTCGCGCAGCCGGGGCTTTGCGCGGTCCGCAACGCCATCGCCGACGCCGCCCTGGAGGATCCGGCGATGCGCTTCCTGGCGATGATCGACGATGACGAGTGGCCCCAGCCGGGCTGGCTTGATGCACTCCTCATCTGTCAGGCGCAGGTGGGCGCCGACGTGGTCGCCGGACCGGTGGATAGCTGCTTCGTTGGGACAGCGCCGCGCTGGGCCAGGGAAACACTGGTTTTCCGTGCCGAGCAACGCCCATGGGGCGCGACCGGCATGCTGTGGGCAAGCAACAACCTGCTGGTAACCCGCCGGGCTTTCGAGATGATCGCACGCCCCTTCTTCGATGCGCGCTTCAACCGCAGCGGCGGAGAGGATCTGGATTTCCTGACGCGACTGCATGAGGCTGGAGCGCGCTTCGGCTGGTCGCCCGACGCCCGGGTCAGCGAATGGGTGCCGGTTGAGCGGGCACGGCTATCCTGGGTGCTGAAACGGATGTGGCGCATCGGCTGCACGGAAACGCTGGCTCGGCAAAAGGCCCTGCCCGGCTGGACCGGCACCGCCAGATTGCTGGTCCGATCCATCGCGATATTGGGATTGCGAACCGCTGGTCTGGCCACCCTGCTGCTGCCCGGCGCGCGTCGGGTGGACATCGCCGGGCAGTGGGTCAAGAGCTGGGGGCGCCTCTATGCCCTCGCGGGCCGCGGGCGCTCCCGTCGCGGGGCGGGCCATTATGGCGCGCTGTAGATCCTGAAGCTCTTGATGACCATGTCGCCCGATCCGTCATCATAGGCGCCGCTGGTCTTCACCGCGACATCCATGATCGGATAAAAGCGGAAACCCTGGAAGGGATTGACCGACTGATAGGTTTCGACGCCATCCACGAACCAGGTGATGTAGTCGCGCTGGATGTCCACGGCGAAACGATGGAAGCCCTGCGAATAGCCGCTGAGGCCATAGGCCTGCTGCGTCTGGATCGTGATGCCCCGCTGGTCATATCGGGTACTGTTGGTGCCGACATGAAGGGTGTGGGCTACATGGCGATCGAAATCCCAGTAGCTCTGATAGCCGAACCCCTCGTAAATATCGATCTCGGGCGGCCAGCCGCTGGTGGATACGAGCCAGAATGCCGGCCATGATCCGCGCCGGTTGGGCATCTTCGCTTCCCATTCATATTGGCCGTAGCCGATCTGAGTCGCCAGGAAGTTGCGGCCATCGAGCACCGACGATCCATAATACCAGTTCTGCCCGCCATAGCTGATCGGCGTCTTCAGCTTCTGCGTGTGGAGGACGAGGCCATAGGCGCTCCAATAGACTGGCCCCTCGATACCAGGGAAAATACTGGAATCGAGATAGAGACCGGTTTCCCCGTTGGCGACCTGGGTCCGGCCATTGGCAAGGGAGGTCGCCCAGCGATCCCAACCGCCATCGGGCGATCGTTTGTGCGTGCCCTTGAGCAATTCGAACTGAAGCGTGCCGGTCGCCGCGAAGGTGCGCGGTGCCCGGAAGGTTCCCGCCGCCTTGGCCGTTACCGTCGCCGTGCTGCTGGCCGTGACCGTCGCGGTCGATTGCCCCTGAAGCCCGCCCCAGGGCGCCTCCCGCAATTTTACCTGGAACTGCTGGCCTTCCGTGGCGCCGATGATGGGAACCGCGACCGTCTGCACCAATGGATCGCCCGGACGGAAGATCACCACAGTGTCGACCGTCTGGTAATTATAGCCCGACAGTGCGCGATAGGTACCCGATCCGTTGACGGTGGTGATCCGCGCAATCACCGTATTGGGTGTTGGCCGGTCGAGCGACACTGGAACATAGGCTACGCTGCTGCCCGGACGAAAACTGGCATCGCCCAGGGAAAGCGTCGCCTTTTCCGGCATCCTCGTCCCATTGGCGAAATCAAAGGTGGAAAAATCCGAAACAGTGTTCGTCGTCGTGGAACCACTGTTCGTCGTCGACGTTGTGGTCGTCGAACTCGTGGCTGCAAGAAGCTGCGAGCTGGTGGTTGTGGTCGACGTCATGGTTAATGTCGACGTTGTTGTCATGATCGTAGCGGCTCCCGCTGCGAAAATACAAAGCATTCCGGCTCCGATAACGGAGCCAGTCATTTTGACAGGCATGGTTTGCGACCCCCAAAGTTACCCCTATAGGGTCTCCCAAGAAGGTTAACAAAAACCTCGGGTCAACGACGACTCGTCGTATCCTTTGGAAATTTGCGACGAGTTGTTGAACAACATGCCTGAAGATCGCCCAAATCGGCGATATTTTCAGAATCGATATGATATCTTTTTTCGCGGAGACTTCGCGAAAACGAATAACGCCCCCGACGCAAAGCCGGGAGCGCTTCTTCTCCATGCTTCCCTACAGGGGAATGGAATGTGCGCCGCAGCCTATTCTGCTGCCTGCACCAGTTCCTCTATTTCGGGAGTGGCACCGCGACCAACGCTGACATAGACAAAGCCGGCCGCCTCCGCATCGGCGGGACGATAGATATTCCGCAGGTCGACCAGACCGTCGCCGCTCATGACACCCTTGAGACGCGGCAGATCCAGCGCCCGCAGCGCATCCCACTCGGTAACGATCACGACAGCGGCCGCCCCTTGCGCGGCGACATAGGGATTATCGCAGAAGTCGACATCCGTTATCATCATGCGGGCTGCATCCATCCCCTCAGGATCATAGGCCCGCACCTGCGCGCCGCCGTCCTGCAGGGCCTGGATGATCGCGATCGACGGCGCGTCGCGCATGTCATCCGTATTGGGCTTGAACGTCAGTCCCAGCACAGCGATCGTCTTGCCGCGCACCGATCCGTTGCAAACGGCTACGACCTTGCGCGCCATGGCCCGCTTGCGACTTTCGTTGATTGCCACGGTCGTCTCGATCAACCGGATCGGCGCGCCGGCATCCTCCGCCGTCTTGACCAACGCCAGCGTATCCTTCGGGAAGCAGGAGCCGCCATAGCCGGGGCCTGCATGAAGGAATTTCGAACCAATCCGGTTATCCAGACCGATGCCGCGTGCCACCTGCTGAACGTCCGCGCCGACATTTTCGCATAGTTCGGCGATTTCGTTGATATAGGTGATCTTCATCGCCAGGAAGGCGTTGGCGGCATATTTGATGAGCTCGCTTGTCCGGCGGCCGGTGAACTGGATCGGCGCCTGATTGAGATAGAGGGGGCGATAGACCTCCTCCATAACCGGACGAGCACGTTCGTCCTCTATGCCGACGACAATGCGGTCAGGGCGCTTGAAATCCTGGATCGCCGCGCCTTCGCGCAGGAATTCGGGATTGGAGGCGACGGCGAACTGCGCATCGGGATTGGTTTCGCGGACGATGCGGTCAACCTCATCGCCCGTACCAACCGGAACCGTGGACTTGGTAACGATTACGGTAAAGCCGCTCAGATTGGACGCGATTTCCTGCGCAGCGGCGTAAACATAGCTGAGGTCGGCATGACCATCACCCCGCCGGGCGGGCGTGCCCACGGCGATGAACACCACGTCGGCCTGGCTGACCGATCCGGCAAGATCAGTCGTGAAAGTCAGGCGACCCGCCTTCACATTGCGCGCGATCAGATCGGCAAGGCCTGGCTCATAAATCGGCACGCCACCACCCTGCAATAACTCGATCTTGCGCACATCCTTGTCCACACAGATGACATCATGGCCGAAGTCCGCGAGACAGGCGCCGGATACCAGGCCGACATAGCCCGAGCCGGTCATAACGATCCGCATCACTATTCTCCTTCTTCAAACGGCTTTCGAACAACCGCCAACCGATCATGAAAGGACGCACGAGGCCATTACGGGAAACCCCGACGTGGCGATCTTCATCCCTCATCATAGGCTGAGCGTCAGGCGACCTAGCCTGTTGCCCAATGGCCGGATCCAGCCGGCAATTGACGCAGCGCAGCATAACGCTGCGCAGCATGGATGCAACGCGACTTGCCGCTCTTCGCACACATATGGACGCGGATCTGGAAGCGGATCGTTCAGGAATTCGGGCTGAGCCGAGGCGCAAGCGAAACATGAAAACGCGCCGCTCAAAATATCATACATCTGAAACTGCCCGGGATATGGCGGACCGCAACGTGCAAATGGACGGTTCCCTCAAGTCGATGACGGCGGGCGATCTGGGTGCCATCATCAAGGCGCTGGTGGAACGAACGAAGATCGACCCTGAACGAATCGACGATGTCGCGTTCGGCCAGGGCTATGGCAATGGCGAGGCGCCCTGCATCAGCCGCTGGTCAGCTCTGGCGGCGGGACTGCCGGAATCCATCCCCGGCGTTCAGCTCGACCGCCGCTGCGGTTCCGGCCTCCAGGCGGTGATCGACGCTGCCATGCGTATCCGGACCGGCGCGGCCGACATGGTGATCGCAGGCGGCGTCGAAAGCATGTCCAATGTGGAATATTATTCGATCGATCACCGCTGGGGCGGGCGCCTGACCCGCCCAGACCAGGAATGCTCCCCTTCGGAAAGCAACCGAAGGGACGCTTAAATACCCCCGGCGACTACAGGCCAGCCGCCGCGTTCCAGCCCGGCAACCAGATCCGCCACGCACTGGCCCAGATCCTCCGCATTGACAGATCGGATCACGAAATTCGCGCCTGTCCGTCCTTCGCGGAAAAAGGGATAGCTGCCGATCTGGCACCCTTCATGCGCCCGCTCTGTAGCGCCGAGGAGGTCTGCGATCTCGCTTTCCGCCACCCAGCAGCCTATGGTGGTGGACAGCACAGGCAAACCACCTTCCAGCGTTCCCGTCAGGCTGTCCAGCATCCCCGCCGTGATATGCGGAACGCCGGCCATGATGAAGATGTTGCCATGCCGGATGCCCGGAGCGCCGGACATGCGGTTTTCGATCAGGCTCGATCCGGCCGGCGCGCGGGCCATGCGCAGACGCGCCTCGGTCAGGCCGCCGCGCGTTTCATAGTAGTTTGAGAGCATTGCTCGCGCCTCGGGATGGATTTCCACAGGCACCCCGAGTGCCGCAGCGATGGCATCCACGGTGATATCGTCGTGGGTCGGCCCGATGCCGCCGGTCGTGAACAGATAATCGTTCCGCGCCCGAAGCGTGTTCACAGCCTCGACGATCGCGTCGCTCTCGTCCGCGACGACGCGGACTTCGCGCAGGCGAATGCCCTGCACATTGAGCCATGTCGCAATCTGCGACACATTCTTGTCCTGCGTCCTTCCCGAGAGAATCTCGTCGCCGATCACGATCAGTGCGGCGGTCCATATGCGGGTTGGGTCGGCCATGGGCAGGCCATAGCCTCTGCCGTGCGCCATGCCTAGCCGCCCCCTCGCATTATGCGGCTTCACCGCCTATAATCACCCCATGACCGAATATATGACGATGACGGCGGACGCGCCGATTTCCCGCTCGACCGCGATCAAGCTCTACGACGCGGCCGGTTTCGATGGCATGCGCAAGGCGGGGCGATTGGCGGCGGAAATATTGGACGCGCTGGCCCCCCATGTCGTGCCGGGCGTCACCACCGGCGAACTGGACGATATTGTTCGCCGCATGACACTGGACGGCGGCGGCGTGCCCGCGACCCTGGGCTATCGCGGATATACCCACAGTTGCTGCATCTCGCTCAACAATGTCATCTGTCACGGCATTCCGGGCGAGCAGAAGCTCAAGGAAGGCGATATCCTGAACATAGACGTGACACCGCTGGTCGACGGCTGGCACGGCGACAGCAGCCGCATGTACATTTGCGGTGAAGCCCCCATCAAGGCGCGGCGGTTGGTCGAAGTTACCTATGAATGCCTGATGCTGGGGATCGAACAGGCGCGACCCGGCAACACTCTGGGCGACATCGGTCATGCCATCCAGCGCCACGCGGAAAAGCACCGCTATGGCGTCGTGCGCGATTTCTGCGGCCATGGTCTGGGCCGCGTGTTTCATGACAGTCCGGAGGTGGTCCATGTCGGCCGCCCGGGCACCGGGCCGGAGCTCAAGCCTGGCATGTTCTTCACCATCGAACCGATGATCAACATCGGCAAGCCGGGCGTGAAGATGCTGGAGGACGGGTGGACGGCCGTGACACGCGATCGCACGCTTTCCGCGCAGTTCGAGCATAGCATCGGCATTACCGAAACCGGCTGCGAGATCTTTACCAAGAGCCCTGCGGGTCTCGACGCGCCGCCCTATCGGCTCTGACTCCAGGATATGCCTAAAAAATGGGCATGACGTCATGATATTGCCCGTATTTCGGGCAATATGGACAAAAGTTGCTGCATCGCGGAAAGCAGTTTCCGGCGATTCGCTAATTGGCACGGTAGTTGATTAGGAAGAGAGGCGGCGCGTGCCTTAGGGGGGCATGAAGACCGTCGCTCGATCAGGACGAAGGGCGGGATGAAACCCGTCATCTGGCGCGCGTTTGAGTTGGGATACCTAGAGATGAAGAAGATCGAAGCGATCATCAAACCGTTCAAGCTCGACGAAGTGAAGGAAGCTCTTCACGAAGTGGGCGTTTCGGGCATCACCGTTACCGAAGCCAAAGGGTTTGGCCGTCAGAAAGGCCATACGGAACTGTATCGCGGCGCTGAATATGTGGTCGATTTCCTGCCCAAGGTGAAGTTGGAGGTCGTCGTCGACGATTCGCTGGCCGAACGGGTGGTGGAAGCGATCTCGGCTGCCGCACAGACCGGGCGCATCGGCGATGGCAAGATCTTCATTTCCAACATCGAAGGCGCGGTCCGCATCCGCACCGGTGAGCGCGACAGCGACGCCATCTGATTTTACCGACTTCTCGCCGGCTTACAGGGGCCTGGCGGCTGACCACATCAACCTACCCCTTCGGGGGGGTATCATGAAAGAAGGGCAAGGTTCACATGGCTAACACGCCTAAAGACATCCTGAAAATGATCGAGGAAAAGGAGATCGAATGGGTCGATGTCCGCTTCACCGATCCCAAGGGCAAGTGGCAGCACCTGACCATGGTGTCTTCGGTGCTGGGCGAGGATGAACTGACCCAGGGCCTGATGTTCGACGGTTCGTCGATCGAAGGCTGGAAGGCAATCAACGAGTCGGACATGATCCTGAAGCCCGACCTGGACGCCGTCTATGTCGATCCGTTCAGCGCCACGCCGATGCTGATCCTGTTCTGCGACATCGTCGAACCCGACACCGGCGAACTGTACAGCCGCGACCCGCGTTCGACCGCGAAGCGCGCGGAAGCCTTCGTCAAGTCGGCCGGCTTCGGCGACACCGTCTATGTCGGTCCGGAAGCCGAATTCTTCATGTTCGACGACGTCCGCTTCAACTCGGACTATAGCGAATCCTTCTTCAAGATCGACGATATCGAACTGCCGACCAACACTGGCAAGGAATATGAGGGCGGCAACCTCGCCCACCGTCCGCGCGCCAAGGGCGGCTATTTCCCCGTCGCGCCGGTCGATCCCTGCACCGACATTCGCGCCGAAATGGTTTCGACCATGCTCGAAATGGGCCTGCCCTGCGACAAGCACCACCACGAGGTGGCCGCTGCCCAGCACGAACTCGGCCTGACCTTCGGTACGCTGGTCCAGACCGCCGACCGCATGCAGATCTACAAATATGTCGTGCAGATGGTCGCCCAGGCCTATGGCAAGACCGCGACCTTTATGCCGAAGCCGATCGCCCAGGACAACGGATCGGGCATGCACACCCACATGTCGATCTGGGAAGGCGGCAAGCCCCTCTTCGCAGGCGAAGGCTATGCGGGCCTGTCAGACACCTGCCTCTATTTCATTGGCGGCGTCATCAAGCACGCCAAGGCGCTGAATGCCTTCACCAACCCGACCACCAACAGCTACAAGCGTCTGGTGCCGGGCTTCGAAGCGCCGGTTCTGCTGGCCTATTCGGCTCGTAACCGTTCGGCCTCCTGCCGCATTCCCTACGGCGCGGGCGCCAAGGCGAAGCGCGTGGAATTCCGCTTCCCCGACGCGATGGCCAACCCCTATCTGTGCTATTCGGCGCTGCTGATGGCTGGCCTCGACGGCATCGAGAACAAGATCCATCCGGGCGCCGCGATGGACAAGAACCTGTACGATCTGCCGCCGGAAGAACTGAGCCAGGTGCCGACCGTTTGCGGTTCGCTGCGTGAAGCGCTGAACTCGCTGGCTGCCGACCACGACTTCCTGCTGAAGGGCGACGTGTTCACCAAGGACCAGATCGAGGCCTATCTCGAACTCAAGTGGCCCGAAGTGTACCGCTGGGAAATGGCTCCCTCGCCGGTCGAATTCGACATGTATTACAGCGCCTGATCAGTTCAGGCCTGAGCAATTCAGGCCTGATCCGTTCGGAACTGTCGAGGAAAGGGGCTCGGTCGCGCAAGCGGCCGGGCCCCTTCCGATTGGGCGGGGATAATTACGCCGATATCCGCTGTGGATAAGCCGTGCTCAGGCGAAGGCAGGAGCCCAGTTCACAGGTTGCGATTATTGCGCAGCCGGGACGGACTCTCATAGGCCGCCCATCTCATCAGACGCCTTGGCAGAGGCGCAGCGCGCCTGATGAGCCTATCGGCAAGTTCAGCTTCAGCCCGAATCTACCCTCGAATCCGCCCATTGCCTGCCTCCAGTAGAAATCCGACAATCGGTCCATGTCGCTCATCGAGTCGCTAGGCCTGTCCCATCCGATTATCCAGGCACCCATGGCCGGTGTGTCGACGCCTGCCATGGCGGCGGCTGTCTCCAACGCCGGCGCGCTTGGTTCCATCGCCGTGGGTGCGGCCGACGCCGAAGGCGGCCGTTCGATGATAGAGGCTGTCCGCGCACAGACCGGTCGCCCGTTCAACGTCAACCTCTTCGCACATGCGCCTGCCCGCAATGACCCCGTCAGGGAAGCGGCCTGGCTCACTGCCCTGACGCCGATGTTCCGCGCCTATGACGCCAGCCCTCCAGCGGCGCTGCGCGAAATCTACCGCAGCTTCGTCGAAGATGATGCGATGCTTGCGATGTTGATCGACCTCGCCCCGGCGGTTGTCAGCTTCCATTTCGGATTGCCCAGTCCGGCCGCCATCGCCGTGCTCAAACAGGCGGGATGTCTGCTGCTTGCCACGGCGACCAATGAGGTGGAGGCGCGTGCCGCAGAGCAAGCAGGCGTCGACGCCATAGTCGCCCAGGGCTATGAAGCTGGCGGCCATAGGGGTGCCTTTGATCCGGAAGCCCTTGACGACCAGCTCGGCACCTTCGCCCTCACCCGTCTGCTCGCCACCCGATGCAACCTACCCATAATTGCGGCGGGCGGCATCATGGACGGACAGAGCATCCGCGCCGCACTCGCGCTTGGCGCAGTCGCAGCGCAACTTGGCACTGCCTTCATCGCCTGCCCCGAAAGCAGCGCCGACGAAGCCTATCGCGCCGCACTCGCCAGTGCCGCCGCCCATCACACTGTGATGACCCGCGTCATTTCGGGTCGCCCGGCCCGCTGCCTCGCCAATCGCTTCACCGCCTGGGGTGCCGAGGCAGCAGCGCAGCCCCCCGCCTATCCCATTGCCTATGATGCCGGCAAAGCGCTCAATGCTGCCGCGAGGGCCAGGGGCGAAGGCGGCTTCGGCGCGCAATGGGCAGGCCAGGGTGCGCCACTGGCTCGCGCCATGCCAGCCGCCGACCTTATCGACCTTCTGGTCAGGGAAATGCAGGACAGCGCTTAACGGACTTCAGGAATGGATGCGCCGAACAGCAATATCGGCTCGCCGGCGGGCGACAATGCGATCTCGCCACCGACGCTCGTCACCAAAGTTCGCACCATCCAAGCCGCAGATGTGCGCGACGCAAGCCCCTCCAGCGGCAAAGTGCCCGCCAGAGCGGCGCGCAGGTCGGGATCAAGCACCAGCTTCGGTCCTTCCGCCCGCACGACGATCTCTGTCACGCCTGGCCTCTTTTCCGCCCCGATGTCGAGCTGACCGCCGCGCACCAGCGCATCGCCCGCGATCAGCGCCAAGTTCAGCAGCACCTTCACGGGCAGCTTTTCCAGCATGTCATCCTCGACCAGCCAGCCGATCTTCACCCGTCCCGAAGCCGCGAACATGCCCTCTATGGCCACCCGCGCCTCATGCGTCGGCACGGCATCGCCAAAGCCGCCGGCAGAACCGAATGCCAGGCGGAAGAATTTCAGCTTGTTCGCAGAGGTTTTGGCACTGTCAGCCAGCAGGTCCAGGCAACGCTGGCGCATTTCCGGATCCGTCTCATCCGCCATCAGTTCAAGCCCGTTGTTGAGCGCGCCGACCGGACTCAGCAGATCATGGCACAGGCGCGAGCAGAGCAGGCTGGCAAAATCGATGCTGTCGATCGGATTGGTCATGAAGGTTCGCTGCCGCCGGAAAAATGAACAGGAAGGAATGAACGGCTAATGCGCTGCCCCGCCGCGCGATGCAACCCTCCCTCACATGATGTCGAGCAAAGCCTCGACAAATTGCACCCGTCCGTCTTGCCCCGCCCTGGCAATCCACAGGCGGGCCATCCCCTCTCCCACGATCAACCAGAGGCTGTTGTCGGGCGCCGCGCAGGCTGCATCTGTCCGGGAGGGCACGGCCTGACCGGCTGGATGCGAATGGTAATGCCCCAGAATCCGCGCCCCGCCGGCACGCGCCGCACGATGAGCCGCGATCAGCACCACGGGATCGAGTTCGAAATGGCGTTCCGGGTCGGCCGCGACATTGGCCGCGGGCCGAACTGCCTCGATCCGTTCCCGCGTCCCCAGGAGCAAGCCGCAGACCTCCCGCCTGTCCGCCGCCGCTTCGGACATGATTTGTTCCAGCAGACCCCTTGAAATCGCAACCTTCATTCCTACGTTCCTACCCAATGGGTTCGGGGGTTTCCATCATTGAAGCGACCATAAGCGAGGCGCAGGATGGCATGCGGCTCGACAAGGCCCTTGCCGAACTGGTTCCCGACCTTTCGCGCGAGCGCTTGAAGGCGCTGATCCTGGAGGGCCATGTGACGGAAGGTCGGCATGCGAACGCAGGCCGGTTCCCAAATCCATCAATGCCAAATCCATCAATGCCAAACCCATCAATGAAGGTCACAACCGGACAGGCCTTCGCCATCGTCCTGCCCCCGCCGATCGCGGCTGAGGCCGCTGCACAGGACATACCGCTCGACATCATCCATGAAGATGCCGATCTGATCGTCATCGACAAGCCTGCCGGCCTGGTGGTCCATCCGGCTGCGGGCAACCTGGACGGAACCCTGGTCAATGCGCTGCTTCATCATTGTCAGGGTCGGCTGTCCGGGATCGGCGGGGTGGCGCGCCCAGGCATCGTCCACCGCATCGACAAGGACACGTCGGGCCTGCTGGTCGTAGCCAAATCCGATCGCGCTCATGAGGGGTTGGCGCAGCAGTTCAAGGCGCATTCGATCGACCGGCTATACGCTGCGATCGTCTATGGCGTACCTCAACCATTGTCGGGCACGATCGACACATGGATCGGCCGTTCCGACGCCGATCGAAAGAAGATGGCGGTTCATCGGGAAGGACGCGGCAAACATGCCGTGACCCATTACCGGACATTGCAGAAGCTGCGCGCCGCCGCCCTGGTGGAATGCAGGCTGGAGACCGGGAGAACGCATCAGGTGCGCGTTCATATGGCGCATATCGGCAACCCCTTGATCGGTGACCCGGTTTACGGTAGAGAAAGAAAAGGTTTCAAATCGATACTGGAAACGCTGGGTTTCAAAAGGCAGGCATTGCACGCAAAAAGGCTGGGGTTCATACATCCATTAACGGGTGAGGCACTCAGCTTCGACAGCAAACTCCCTGTCGATATGCAGGAACTGTTAAGCGAGCTTCACGTATAGATTTGAACAAGTTTGCGACGGCGCCTTGGACGCCTCTTCTGGGTCCCGCCGCGCATGAAAGGGAAAGGTGACGACATGGCCGGAAAGACCAATGTCCCCGCGGTTCCTGCGCTGGGCGGTGAAGCCAGCCTCAACCGCTATCTGTCGGAGATCCGCAAATTTCCGATCCTGACGCCCGAGCAGGAATATATGCTCGCAAAACGCTATGCCGAACATGCTGATTCGGAAGCGGCGGCGCAACTGGTGACCTCGCATCTGCGCCTCGTGGCGAAGATCGCCATGGGTTATCGCGGCTATGGCCTGCCCGTCAGCGAACTGATCAGCGAGGGCAATATCGGCCTGATGCAGGGCGTGAAGAAATTCGAGCCGGATCGCGGCTTCCGTCTGGCGACCTACGCCATGTGGTGGATTCGCGCTTCGATCCAGGAATTCATCCTGCGGTCGTGGAGCCTGGTGAAGATGGGCACCACCGCCGCGCAGAAGAAGCTGTTCTTCAACCTGCGCCGGATGAAGAACAATATCGAAGCCTTCGAGGATGGCGACCTGCATCCCGACGACGTCAAGAAGATCGCCACCGATCTGGGCGTGACGGAGGAGGATGTCATCTCCATGAATCGTCGCATGGCGATGGGCGGCGACACGTCGCTCAACGTCCCGATGCGCGAAGATGGCGAGGGCCAGTGGCAGGATTGGCTGGCCGACACCGATCCGCTTCAGGACGAACGGGTCGCCGACCAGCAGGAAAGCGAACTGCGCCACGACATGCTGGTCGAAGCGATGGATGACCTGAACGACCGGGAGAAGCATATTCTGGCCGAGCGCCGCCTGGCGGAGGAACCCAAGACGCTGGAGGAACTTTCGCAGGTCTATGGCGTCAGCCGCGAGCGTGTTCGCCAGATTGAGGTGCGCGCGTTCGAGAAACTGCAAAAGGCCATGATGCGGATTGCAGGCGACAAGCTGGGCAAGATTTCCCGCCTCGCCACCATCTGATCGGATTGGGTAAAGGACAAAGCCCCGGATGAACATCCGGGGCTTTTTCGTGCCTGCTCGTTTCGCGCCGTCACCCCGGCAAAAACAGTCCGGTGGAGGGCGCGCTCACGTCCGAAATTTTCCCTCATGGTGCAATTGCGAGCCATCCCGCTCCATCTTGCACCGCCGCGCAACGGCGTTACCACGGCAATATGAACTCCAAGTCCGCTTCCCCTCGCCGCCGCTCCCGCTGGATCCGGATCATCCTCAAGATCGTCGGTGGTTTCGTCGCACTCTCACTGCTGATGGTGGTGATCTATCGCTTCATCCCCCCGCCCGTGACCTGGACAATGCTGCTGGACCCCAACGGCATCACCAAGGACTGGATGAGCCTGGACAAGATGGATCCGAACATGGCGCGCGCCGCCATCGCCGCAGAGGATAGCCGCTTTTGCAGCCATCACGGCTTCGACGCGGTCGCCATTGCCCAGGCGATGCGCCACAATGCCAGCGGCGGGCGCATACGCGGCGGCTCGACCATCAGCCAACAGACGGCAAAGAATGTGTTTCTTTTCCAGGGCGGCGGTTTCATCCGCAAGGGGCTGGAAGCCTGGTTCACCCTCCTCATCGAAGCGATCTGGGGCAAGCGGCGGATCATGGAAGTCTATCTCAACGTCGCGGAAACCGGCATCGGCACATATGGCGCGCAGGCGGGTGCCATCCGCTATTTCCACCATGGCGCCCAGCATCTGACCCGGCCCGAAGCCGCCCGCCTGGCCGCCGTCCTGCCGCTTCCCAAGAAGCGCGAAGCCATAGACCCGCACGGCTTCACCCGCCGCTACGGCAACAGCATTTCCGCCCGCATCGGCATCGTGCAGCGTGACGGGCTGGATAGCTGCCTGAAATGAAGAGGGCGCGGATCACTCCGCGCCCTTTCCTTGACAGAATGAAGAGGATCAGAAGCTGATGCGGGCGCCAACGCGGATCGCATAAAGCGAAGATCCGTTGGTCGTCACCAGTTCATCCGCCAGAACCGTATCAGAGGACGGCTGCTCATATTTATATTGCGCACAGGTGTTGGTGCCCGCGCTGACACAACTCACCTTTGAGACGACCTTTCGGAACGGGAAGCTCGACCGCAATTGCTGACCCCATTTATGGTTCAACAAATTGGTGAAATTCTCGACATCCGCAAATAACGAGAAGCGCGTACCAAGCGGCAGAGGCACCTCCTGCTCCAGATGCAGGTCAACGCGCGTGAAGGCCTTCGACCGGAAAGCGTTGCGTGGCGCGATCTGCCCCCGATAGTTCTTCAGGCCGGAGTTTTCGATGATCGCGTTGATACGGTCGCGCGTTGCCTCGCTGTCATAGATGACCTTCGGATCGTTCACCGTGGGCACATAGAATAGATAGCGCAGCGCGCTGCCGGCCGTGCCGAACACGCCGGAACGCTGCCCCGACAGATCCTGCATGGTGTAGCTGTAGGGCGCGCCCGCCCGCGTTGTCCCGAAAATGTCTATCCGCGTCTTATAGTCCCCGAAGAACGCCCTTTCGAAAGAGGCGTTGTAGCGGAAGGCCCAACGCACCTCATCGTTCGAATGCCCTCGACCGCCGAAGTTGGCGTCATAGTTCGCGCCGTTGCCATAGATCGAACCGGCCTGAGAGGAAGTCAGCGCCCCTGCGTCGCGCACATCCTGATAGGTGTAGGCACCACCAAGGGTCAGACCCCAATCCCAGCTCTTTTCCGCGCGCAGCACGCCGATCCAGCCACGACCATATTTGGTGTTGGTCAGCAGCAGGTCCTGACCCGTGTCATTCAGCGGCTGGCCATTGGCTGCGAGAATGAGGTTCCGGTAGCGCTGGCGCCCGTCCGGCGTGAGCGAACCCGGGATGGGCACAGATCGCAAGTCGACAACCATTACCTGACTGCGCACCTTCGAATAAAGCAGGTCTGCGCCAAACCGCCAGCCGTCTCCCAGAGCGCCAAGATTGGCTTCATAATCGACGGAAAGGGTTCCGCGATATTGATTGGGCGCCTTGAAGTTTGGATCTATCGCATTGAGCGAGGTGGTTGCGTTTGGATTGGTTGAAAGCCCTGCCGCTGCAGCCTGAACCGCCACGTCGGCCGCAGCCGGAACGGTCGTGAAGGACGGGCTGGTCAGGATCGATGCCGCGGATGGATTGGTTGCGCTGTTCAGTTGGTAGACACCGCCATCTGTCTGGCGAGCCTGGATCGAGGTGTTGATGACGCCGGTGTTGGAAAAGCTGTTCCCGATATAGACGTCCGGCGATCCACCACCAAAGATGCCGCCGCCTCCACGGACGGTCAGGCGCTGCGTTGGCTTGTAAGTGAAACCGAAGCGGGGCTGGAGCAAACCGATGCCGCCAATGTTGCTCGCGTTGGTGAAGCCATAGCGACGCGAGAAGTTCGGATTCACCGCCGGCTTGCTGTCCATGCCGAACAGGTCATAACGCAAGCCCAGCCCGACCGTCAGTTGGCTGTTCACCCGCCAATCATCCTGCAACCCGAAGGTGTAGGCGTCATAGGAAAAGCTGGCGGCGGCATCTGAGGGATTGAGGGATCCGGCATTGTTGTAGCTGAACGACTGCGCCGTGCCGTTGGCGAAATCCTGGATGCTGTCGAAATAATAGGTGCCCGCCGAGGGGTTCACGAACAGGTTGAACGACTTGGTGTGGTTCCATTCCGCCAGCAGGCGGAAATTGTGGTCGCCGGCCTTCAGCTTGGCCGAGACCGATCCACCCCAGGTGCGGATTTTGAGGATGTTTGACTGGCTCGGACCTCCCGCGCCCAAAACAAACTGCGGCGTGCCGGTGGGGCAGACCGTGCTGACATTGGTCGTGACCGCCCCGCTGGTGCTGCGATCCGACGTCGGTGCCGCGCAGATCGACATCTGCGCGCTCCTGCCCATCAGCGGAAACTGGCCGCTGTCATAGGTCTTGTAAAGCGCACGCGCCTCAGTTGAAAAGCGATCGGTCCAGTCGGCATTCCAGTTGACGATGCCCGCCTTCATCTTGTTCGGCTTCTTGTAGGCGTTGGACTCCAGCCCCAGGTCGCGCGTTCCGGTCGTCGTGCTGACGTTCAGTTCGTCCTTTGTGTACAGACCGGTCAGCGAGACACGCTGCGTATCTGAAAGATTGGCATCGATCTTCGCAACGATACGGTCATCCTTGTCGCCATCCGACCGCAGGATACCACCAGGGTCATAGCCATATCTGTCCTTGGCGATCTGGGTAATCCTCGCCAGATCGGCATCACTGGCGCCGATCACGGGCGTGCCCGCATTGTCCTCCTGCGTGCCGAAGGCGACGGGCCGGGCGGCGCGCACGCGCTCCGCCGCGATCATGAAAAACAGCTTGTCCGTGATGATCGGGCCGGAAATCTCGGCACCGAAATCCTTGCTCGTGAAGTCGGGTTGAGCGATCCGTCCCGTCGGATTGAGAATATAGGATTTGGTCTTCTTTCCTGTCAGTTCATCCGAACTGAAGGTGTAGAAGGCCGTACCGTGGAATTCGTTGGTGCCCGACTTCAAGATCGCGTTGGACACACCGCCCTGGAAAAAGCCCTCGCGAATATCGTAGGGTGCGACCTTCGTCTCGAACTGGGCGATGGAGTCTAGCGGCACCGGACCGCGGCGGGAGGGCAGTGCATCGGGATTGAGGCCGAAGCTGTCGGTGATCGGCACGCCATCGACGGTGAAGCGATTGAACCGGGGGTTCTGGCCGGCGAACGACACCTGCCGGCCTGTAGTCTGGCTGGTATCCAGCGTTGCGAACGGATCTCGTGCGGCGATATCGCGAATGTCGCGATTGACCGATGCAATCCTGCTGATTTGCTCGGCCGTCATGACATTTGCCGGACCTGCTGAAATGTTGCCGGCGCCCCGCACTCGCGCGGCGGTCACCACGATCGCTTCCCCATCCTGCGCCAGTTCGATCGGCAAGGCGAAAGTCTGACCGACAGCGGTCTGAATATCCGTGACCGTGGAGTTGGTGTAACCAGATGCGATCACTTCAACCGTGTAGGGACCACCGACGCGCAACCCCGCCGCCGTGAAACCGCCGGACGAATCGGTAACAGCGTTGGAAACCGTTCCGGTCGGTAGATGCGTCACCTTGACCTGCGCACCTGCAACCGGCCGGCCAGCACTGGTCACATTGCCACGGATTGTTGAAGTCGTTTCCTGCGCAGAAGCCGGCACCGCCAGAGCACCTGCAACACCGATAGCCGCAACAGACGCGGCGAGAAAAATCTTCAGATCCCTCATCAATATTCCCCTTTGGGACCCCGGCCACCCCGACCTGACAAGCCCTTAAGTTACTCACATCATTGAGTGCGCCATCACGTAGCGACGCACGGCGACGACCCTGTGATGTTCCCATTACAGTTTTACGACAATATAATAACGTGGGAATGACGCGAACGCTCGCTGGCGTAAATTCGCTTGGGACGATCAATGGGCCTTCTGGTAACCCATTGAGATTAGATATTTTTCTGGATATTGGTCGCCCAATCAGGCGCCGGTGCAATTTTGCAACGCAACAAAAATTTCAATGCACTTGCGGCATTAAAAAAGGACCGGTGAAAATTCGCCGGTCCTTTTCATTTCATCCTGTGAGCAAGGTTATTCAGGCCGCGTCTTCGGCCCTTTTATCCTTCTCGCTGAATACGCGAATCGGTTCCTTGTTGCCGGCGACCACATCCTTGTCGACCACCACTTCGCCCACGCCTTCCATCGAGGGCAGGTCGAACATCGTGTCGAGCAGGATCGCCTCAAGAATGGACCGCAGTCCGCGCGCACCGGTCTTCCGCTCGATCGCCTTTCTGGCGATCGCAGTCAAAGCATCGTCGGTGAAGCTGAGTTCGACATTCTCCATGTCGAAAAGCTTGGCATATTGCTTCACCAAAGCATTTTTCGGCTCGACCAGGATCTTGACCAGCGCGGCCACATCCAGATCCTCCAGCGTCGCGATCACAGGCAGACGGCCGACAAACTCCGGGATGAGGCCGAATTTCAGCAAATCTTCTGGTTCGCTCTGACGCAGCAATTCGCCGGTCTTGCGTTCTTCGGGAGCAGCGACATGGGCACCGAAGCCGATCGACTTGGCTTCCAGACGGTCGCCGATGATCTTTTCCAGGCCTGCGAACGCCCCGCCGCAGATGAACAGGATGTTCGTAGTGTCGACCTGCAGGAATTCCTGCTGCGGATGCTTGCGGCCGCCCTGCGGCGGAACCGAGGCAGTCGTGCCTTCCATCAGCTTCAACAGCGCCTGCTGCACACCTTCGCCCGACACGTCGCGCGTGATCGAGGGGTTCTCCGCCTTCCGGCTGATCTTGTCGATCTCGTCGATATAGACGATGCCCCGCTGCGCCTTCTCGACATTATAGTCGGATGCCTGGAGCAGCTTGAGGATGATGTTCTCCACATCCTCGCCCACATAGCCGGCTTCAGTCAGCGTGGTGGCGTCAGCCATGGTGAAGGGCACGTCAAATGTCTTGGCCAGGGTCTGGGCCAGCAGCGTCTTGCCGCAGCCGGTAGGGCCGACAAGCAGGATATTCGACTTGGCCAGTTCCACCTCACCCGGCTTCGTGCCGTGGTTGAGGCGCTTGTAATGATTGTGAACAGCGACGGAGAGGACGCGTTTCGCCCGGTTCTGGCCGATCACATAATCGTCCAGCACATCGCAGATTTCCTGCGGGGTCGGCACGCCGCCATCCTTCTTGCCGACGAGACCGCCCTTGGTTTCCTCGCGGATGATGTCGTTGCACAGTTCCACGCACTCATCGCAGATGAACACGGTCGGCCCCGCAATCAGCTTACGCACCTCATGCTGCGACTTGCCGCAGAAGGAGCAGTAAAGCGTGCTTTTAGAATCGGAGCCCGTAAGCTTAGTCATTCGCCATTCTCTCTTCCCTCTGTCAGGCGAACTGCCGCCTGTGGTGAGGGATATGGTGGTCCTAGGATCATCCTAGACCGCGACGCGCCCGTTTCACAAGGGGAGAAAAGGGCGCGTGCGGCAAATATGGGTTTAGCCCTCGGTAGTTTCCGCCAAGGCCGGGCGGCGGTCGAACACCTCGTCCACGAGCCCGAACGCCTTGGCCTCTTCTGCCTCCAGGAAGGTGTCACGGTCCATGGCGCGCTCCACTTCCTCCAGCGAACGCCCCGTATATTGGACGTAGAGGTTGTTGAGGCGGCTGCGGATGCGCAGGATTTCCTTTGCCTGAATCTCGATGTCGGACGCCATGCCCTGGGCGCCGCCCGATGGCTGGTGCACCATGATGCGGGCGTTGCTAAGCGCGATGCGCTTGCCCGGCTCGCCAGCGGCAAGCAGGAAACTGCCCATGGAGGCCGCCTGGCCGATGCAGACGGTACCGACCTGGGGACGGATATATTTCATCGTGTCGTGGATCGCCATGCCGGACGTCACCACGCCGCCGGGCGAGTTGATGTACATCCAGATGTCCTTCTTCGGATTTTCCGACTCAAGGAACAGCAACTGAGCGACGATCAGCGAGGCCATATGATCCTCGACCTGCCCGGTCACGAAGATGATCCGCTCGCGGAGGAGGCGCGAATAGATGTCGAAGCTGCGCTCGCCCCGGTTCGATTGTTCGATGACGATGGGGACCAGAGCGGCCATGGGATCGGACATGATATCGGTCATTTTGCTCTTTCAGGGTGTGTTGCTTTTGCCCGTGCTCTACATCGGCACAAAAGACGGACTGTTCAAGGGGTCGCGTGAAACGCGGTCGGATTGCTTGGCTGAACGGGGCGCAATCAGTCGCGCCGGGCGAAGTCGGAAGGCGCCTTGAAGGCGAGATAGGCAAGCCGGCGAATCTCTCGACGGCCGCGCACCACCGTATCCAATATGAGGCCGCACATGCCCGAAAGCGTGGCGAGGATCATGAGGCCCGTCACCAATATGGCGGTCGGGAAGCGCGGCACAAGCCCCGTCTTCATATAGGTGACGATCAGCGGGGCCGCGAGGACCAGCCCTGTCAATGCCAGCAGCGCGGCGATGATGCCAAAGAAGAGGATTGGCCGTTCGATGCGATAGAGCGTGATGATCGTCCGCAAAATGCGCCAGCCGTCCCGATATGTACTGAGCTTGCTCACCGATCCTTCCGGCCGTGCGCCATAGGCCGTGACCACCTCCGACACCGGCATGGCGAGTTCCAGCGCGTGCACGCTGATCTCCGTCTCGATCTCGAAACCGGCGGAAAGGACAGGAAAGCTCTTGACGAACCGCCGGGAAAAGACGCGATATCCGGACAATATGTCGGTAAAACTCCGCCCGAACAGCCGCTTGAGCAGGCTGGTGAGCGCCCAGTTGCCGAAGCGGTGCCCGCGCCGATAGGCCTCCTCAATCTCGCTGCGCCTTGCTCCCACGACCATGTCGAGATTGTCTTCGAGCATTGCCGCCACCATCTTCGGCGCGGCAGCCGCTTCATAGGTCGCGTCGCCATCAGCCATGATGTAGATATCGGCGTCCACATCCGCGAACATGCGCCGGACCACATGGCCCTTGCCCTGCTGCGCCACGCGCCGGACGATCGCCCCTGCCCCGGCCGCCAGTTCGCGACTGCCGTCCGTGCTGTTGTTGTCGAAGACATAAACCTCGGCAGAAGGGAGCGCCTGGCGGAAATCCTCCACCGTCCGAACAATGGCGCCGGCCTCGTTATAACAGGGCAGGATGACCGCGACCCGCGGCATGGCTACGCCCGCTTCGCTTCCTGCTGCCGGAAATTCCTTCATCGCCCCACAAACCTTCTTGCCCCGCACATTGCCCAGAGACGATCCATGCTCTCGCAAAGGCGACTTACCCCATCTTCGCGGAGATGGCGGAACCGCTTGGGATTTCCTCTGCCATGCCGCGTCCGAAATGAAAAGCGCCCGGGCTTCCTTGCGAAGCCGGGCGCTTGTCCATCCATATCGGCAGAGCTCACTCAGCCTTGGCGGCGGCCTTCTTGGCCGGAGCCTTCTTGGCCTTGGGCTTTTCCTCGGCTGCGGCCTCTTCAGCGACGGCCTCATCCTTCTTGGCAGCGGCCTTCTTCGCCGGCGCCTTCTTGGCGGGAGCCTCTTCGGCAGCAGCCTCTACGGGCGCCGCGGCCTCGGCATCGGCAGCCTTCTTCTTCGGTGCAGCCTTCTTCGCCTTGGGCTTCTCGTCATGATCGTGATCATGGCCACAGCCCGGACCATGGACATGCGGCTTCAGATCGCCATCCTCCGCCTCGATCGCTGCTTCCAGTTCCTCGCGGCTGACGGCACGATCAGTGATTTCAGCCTTTTCGAAGAGGAAATCGACGACCTTGTCCTCATAGAGCGGCGCGCGAAGCTGCGCGGCCGCCATGGGGTCCTGACGGACATATTGGACAAAACGCTCGCGATCCTGTGGGCCGTACTGCTGCGCGGCCTGCATGATCAGGCGATTCATTTCCTGCTCGCTGACGACCACGCCGTTCGCCTGGCCGATTTCCGAAAGAAGCAGGCCGAGGCGGACACGACGCACCGCGATCGCGCGATAGTCTTCCTTCTCCGCTTCCATCTCCTTGAGGGCCGCTTCGGGATCTTCCTCATGGCTCGCTTCATGCTGAAGCTGGGCCCAGATCTGGTTGAATTCGGCCTCGACCATGCTGGGCGGCACGTCGAAATCATGCGAAGCGGCCAACTGGTCGAGCAACTTGCGCTTCATATAGGTACGGGTCAGGCCGTTATGTTCCTGCTCGATCTGGCCCTTCAGCAGCTCCTTGAGCTTGTCCAGACCTTCCAGTCCCAGCGACTTGGCGAAATCATCGTCCAGCTTGGGCTTGTCAGCGTTCAGAATCGCCTTGACGGTGATGTCGAAGGTCGCTTCCTTGCCCGCAAGGTGCGCAGCGCCATAATCTTCGGGGAAGGTGACGGTGATCGTCTTCTCGTCGCCCTTCTTGACGCCGGTCAGCTGCTCCTCGAAGCCCGGGATGAACTGGCCCGAACCGATCTTCAGCTTCACATCCTCGGCCGAACCGCCTTCAAAGGCTTCGTCGCCGATCTTGCCGACGAAATCGATGGTCAGCGTGTCGCCATCCTTGGCCTTGTGGCTGGCGGAATGCTCTTCCAGAGCGCCCTGCTGGGTCGCGATGCGGCCGGCGGCCTCATCGACCTGCGCGTCGGCGACTTCGACGGTCAGACGCTCCAGCTTCAGACCTTCGATGCTCGGCGCGGTAATTTCAGGCAGCACTTCCAGAGCGACCTTGACCTCGGCGTCCTTGCCGAACTCGAAATTCTCGTCCAGCTCGACCGAAGGCTGCATCGCGGGGCGCAGCTTCTGGTCAGCGATCAGCTTCTGGATGCTGTCCTGGATGGAGCTGTTGAGCGCGTCACGCTGCAACGACTCGCCGTGCATCTTCTTGACGAGATTGGCGGGCACCTTGCCGGGGCGGAAGCCGGGCATGCGCACCTGCGGCGCGATGGCGGCCACTTCCTTTTCCACGCGGGCGTCGATATCCTTCGACGTGATGGTCACGGTGTAGGCGCGCTTCAGGCCCTCGTTCAACGTCTCGACAGTCTGCATCTCTTCTCTCAAACGCTTTCTTCAGCTGAATTTCGTTGGCGCCTGCGCATCCATGAGTCTGGCGCACTGGTGCGGGCGAAGGGACTCGAACCCCCACATCTTGCGATACCAGAACCTAAATCTGGCGCGTCTACCAATTTCGCCACGCCCGCATCGGTCGCCGGTCGGCGCGGCATAGAGAAAAGCTGCCCATGAAGCAAGGGCAAGCGGTCCAGCCTGTGGATAACCGGTGGATAAGTCCAAACGGAACCCATTTGCACGCCCGCGCGTAGCCATGCCAAGGAGAAAAACGATGGCCACCAGACCCGATACTGCGCCGGACATATTGCCGCCCCCCGACCGGATCAACCCCCAATCGCCGCCCGAAGCCCCCGCCCCCGACGCGCCGCAAGAGACGCCGGCCGGCCAGCCGCCCGAAATCCTGCCCGATAGTCCCGATTTCGACCAGCCTGACCGGACGCCCCCCGAACTTCCTCCCGGCTGACCGATATTTTGGCCACAGCGGGCGGGTTTTCCACAGACAAGGGAAATAATGGTTGCGCAGGCGCTGGACAGGCCCCTGCATCCATGATTGAACTATGACAAACAGATGAATGCGGGAGAGGCGCGGCTGACAACAAGGGGGTCATCGTGCAAGGGGTTCGCGCTAAGCTGGAATGGTTCAAGGCAGTGATCCTGCCACAGGAAGCTGCTCTCAGGGGGCGTCTCCGGAGGATCCTGCCCGCCAATCAGGAACTGGAGGATATGGTCGCGGAGGTTCTTGCCCGCGCCTACGCTACCGACAACTGGGAAAATGTGACCACGGGTCGCGCCTATCTTTTCACCATTGCCCGCAATCTGGTGATCGATACGGCCCGGCGGAACAAGGTGGTGAGTTTCGAAACCATCGCCGATCTGGAGCTGCTGCAGGGCCAAAATGATGTGGAAGCGCAACTCCACGCCCGTGAAGCCCTGCGCCAGGTCGAGGCGATGGTCGACGCGCTTCCCCCGCAATGCCGCCGGGTCTTCATTCTCCGCCGCATCCACGAAAAATCGATGCTGGAAATAGCGGGCGAAATGTCCCTGTCCGTTTCTACTGTTGAAAAACATCTGGCCAAAGCGATCACAATAGTTATGCGGGCCTGGGCGGAACGTGAGGAAACGGATTTCGAACGTGCGGGCGTCGGGACCAGAATCGGGCTGCGAAAGCAGGGACGAGATCGAGGCGGAAGCCGCGCGCCTGCTGGCAAGGCTTAACAGCGCCCACGGAACCGAAACCGAAATTGAAGTCTGCCGCTGGATCGCAGCCGATGCCCGCCACGCCGTGGCATTCGCCCGCGCCGAAGCCGCCTGGGAGGCGGCCGAGCGACTGAAGAGCGCCGCCGCCGAAGTCAACCTGCCCCCGCTGGAGGCCATTGTCAGCGAGGAGCAGCAGCGCCGCCTCTCGCGCAACATCATGGTCGCCGCCGCCATTGCGGTGATGCTGTTCATCATTGCCGCCATCGTCACTATTCGCACATTCAGCGGCGTGGACCATTATGAAACAAGGATAGGGCAGATCAGCGACATCGCGCTCAACGATGGCTCTACCCTGCACCTCAACAGCGACAGCGCCGCCGAAGTGCGTTTCACCGACCGTGGTCGCAAGGTCCGCATATTGAAAGGCGAAGCTTCTTTCGACGTCTCACACGACCGTTCCCGTCCCTTCGACGTGGAGGTCCGTTCCGCCGTCATCAGAGCCGTGGGCACGGCCTTCAACGTGCGGCTTCGTCCGGCGGTGGTGGAACTGACAGTCACGCAAGGCACTGTCACGGCCTATACGGGCAACACGCCGGGCCAGCAGATCAGCGCCGGAAGCGGTGCCGTGATCCAGCCGCGCAGCGTATCGCTCACCCATCTGCATCCGCGTCTGATCGATCAGCGCACTGCCTGGCGCGAGCATATGGTGGAACTGGACGGAGAGACGATCGAACAGGCGGCCAACGAATTCAACCGCTACCGCGTGGCGCCGATCCTGATAGGCGACACGCGGGTTTCCTCTCTCCGCGTCGGCGGACGCTTCCGCATCACCGACAGCAAGGCATTCCTCTCGGCACTCCGATCGAGCCTGCCGATCCGCGTGGTCGACGGTCAGGACGGCTCCGTCATGCTGTTGTATCAGGATGAGGAAGACATTGCGGCGGATGGCGCCAACAAATAAGGGCGCGAATCTTCGGACCATGCGCGGCGGCCCAATCGCTCCGGATCAAGCCAGCAGTTCGCGCACCAGCGCAGGCACCAGGACGCTCGCAGCGCCCATCCGGCTTTCCTCGAAATAAAAGCTGCCGGCCGACGGCTCCAGGTTCAACTCGAGCGTCCGGGCGCCCACATGGCGCGCGGTCTGCACGAATCCGGCAGCCGGATAGACCGCTCCGGAAGTGCCGACCGAAACGAACAGGTCGGCTTGTCGCAGTGCGTCGTCGATCAGATCCATTTGGTACGGCATTTCTCCGAAGAACACGATATCGGGCCGCAACGCTCGACCTCCGCATCCGTCGCAAATCGATCCCGGCGGCAAGGAATGTGTCCATCGCATGGCCTTGCCACAAGCCGCGCAAAGGACGGACAGCAACTCCCCATGCATGTGAACCAGCCGCTGCACCCCTGCCCGCTCGTGCAGATCGTCGACATTCTGGGTAACGATCAGCAACTCGCCCGGCCATTCCGCATCAAGCGCCGCCAGCGCCTCATGCGCGGCGTTGGGCTCCACCTCGGCCAGCCTGGCTCGCCGCTCATCATAGAAGCGATGCACCAGGGCGGCGTTCCGCTCGAGGGCTTCAGGGGTGCAGACGTCCTCGACCCGATGCCCTTCCCACAATCCGTCGGGTCCGCGAAAGGTGGCAAGGCCGCTTTCGGCCGAAATCCCCGCTCCAGTCAGGATCACGATGTTGCGAATGTCGTCCATGTCATGGTCCCGTGCGATGGCGGCGTGAAGGGCCTATGCCTCATGGAGCGCTGTTCCGGCAATATTTCGCGAGCCCAGTCTGTCCGCCACTACAACGCATTCGCCGATTTCCATGGAGCCGCTTTTGCGGCACGGGGATGACAAGGCCACCCCGTTCTGGCATCGGCCGTGCGACCAGATTGGGGATGAGATTGATGACACGGATCGGCATTTACGGAGCGGCAGGGCGCATGGGCCGCGCCATCGCGCAGATCGCGCTGGAGTCCGGCCTGGAAGTTGCAGGAGGCACGGACCGCGAAGGCGAAGGTGAACTGGCTCCCGGTATCCCCATCGGCACCGATCCGATCGCGCTGGCTGAAAAAAGCGACGTGCTGATCGACTTTTCGGTGGCCGCCGCGCTTTCGGCCCATCTGAATGCCTGCATCGCGGCGAAGAAGCCGATCCTAATCGGTACCACCGGGCTGGAACCTGCGCATCATGCGCTGATCGACGACGCATCGGCACAGATTCCGATCCTCCAGACCGGCAATACCTCGCTGGGCGTCAATCTGCTGGCGGCGCTGGTGGAACAGGCGGCGGCGCGCCTGGGCGACGATTGGGACATAGAAATTGTGGAAATGCATCACCGCCACAAGGTCGACGCACCGTCCGGCACTGCCCTGCTTCTGGGCGAGGCTGCGGCGCGAGGGCGCGGCATTGCTCTGGCGGATCATAGCGAGCGCGGTCGTGACGGCATCACGGGAGCACGGGCAAAGGGTGCGATCGGCTTTGCCGCGTTACGCGGCGGTTCGGTGGCGGGTGATCATCAGGTCATCCTGGCGACAGAGGGCGAGCGGATCGAAATCGGTCATCGCGCCGAAAGCCGCACCATCTTCGCCAGGGGCGCGGTGAAGGGCGCGCAATGGCTGATCGGCCGGCCCACGGGACGCTATGGCATGAAGGGCGTGCTGGGTTTGTAAGCGCTGATGAAGAAGGAGCAGATCTTCGATTTTTTCAGCCGCCTCGCTGAAGCCAATCCAGCGCCCAGAACGGAGCTGGAATATGGCAATGACTATCAGTTGCTGGTCGCTGTCGTCCTTTCCGCGCAGGCGACGGACGTGGGCGTCAACAAGGCGACGCGGGCACTCTTCCGCCAGGTCCACACACCGCAGGAGATGGTGGACCTGGGCGAGAAGGGCCTGAAGCAGCATATCAAGACGATCGGCCTGTTCAACGCCAAGGCGAAGAACGTCATCGCCCTGTCCGAAATCCTGGTGCGCGATTTCGGGGGAGAGGTGCCGCACGACCGCGACGTCCTGACCACCCTGCCCGGCGTCGGGCGCAAGACCGCCAATGTCGTGGTCAACACCGCCTTCGGGCAGGAGGCATTCGCGGTCGACACCCATATCTTCCGCGTCGGCAACCGCACTGGCCTGGCACCGGGCAAGACGCCGCTCGCCGTCGAGCTGAAGCTCGACAAGCGGGTTCCCGGCCCCTTCCGCCGCGATGCCCACCACTGGTTGATCCTGCACGGCCGCTATGTCTGCAAGGCTCGGAAACCCGAATGCTGGCGCTGCATCGTGGCCGATCTCTGCCGTTTCAAGCCCAAGACGCCCGCGCCCGACGCCAATCCTTGATTATTGTGCGGTTCAGGCGCCGCGCGGTAGAAGGAGCCACAGGACGGATGATGCGTTTCCGCGACGTCATCCAGACAGTCAACAGGAGAGACGATATGTCTGCCCCCCTCATCCGCAAACTCGCCCTGGCGGCGGCGCTCGTCTGCGTCGCAGGCCCTGCACTCGCCCGCAAAGCTCCCGACAACCTGGTTCCTGCAGGAAAGGCGGTCGACTGCGTCCAACTGACCGCGATCCGCTCCACCGAGGTTCGCGACGACCGGACCATCGACTTCATCATGAACGGCAACAAGGTCTATCGAAACACCCTGCCCATGAGCTGCCCAAGCCTGGGTTCCGAGAAACGGTTCATGTACAAGACCAGCCTGTCCCAGCTCTGCTCGGTGGACATCATCACCGTGCTCTATCAGACTGGCGGCCTTCAGCGGGGACCAAGCTGCGGCCTGGGAAAATTCCAGCCAATGGAGAAAATGACGAAATAACTTTGGCCTGAGGCGATTTAGATGCTGGCGTGAGCGATTGGGCTTTGCTAAGCGCCCCTTCGTACCAGCAATACGCACCCATAGCTCAGCTGGATAGAGCGTTGCCCTCCGAAGGCAAAGGCCAGAGGTTCGAATCCTCTTGGGTGCGCCATTTGCGAATGGAAATCAGATAAATTTCCGTTCCAAGCCAAGCAGATGGCTCTTGGTCTTCAAACCACCTGCAAAGCCTGTCAAAGCGCCGTTGGCACCCACCACCCTATGGCACGGGACAATGATGGAAAGCGGGTTACGGCCATTGGCGGCACCCACGGCCCGGCAGGCGGACGGTTTCCCGATCTGGCGGGCAATGTCGGCATAGCTTCGCGTCTCCCCGAAAGGGATTGTCAGCAGCGCAGTCCAAACGCTCTTCTGAAAATCCGTTCCGACGAAATGAAGCGGCAGATCGAACGCTTCCCGCTGCCCGGCGAAATATTCCGCCAGTTGGAGCGCGGCTTCGTCCAACACCGGATGGTCGCGATGCTCAACCCGCTGGCTCAAGCGGACCCTGCGGGGATCATCGTCCTGCCACAGCACCGCCATCAGGCCCGCTTCGTTCGCCACCAGCGTCAATTCGCCGACCGGAGAGGTCATCATGCGACAGGCGTAGGTCATGCCTTCCCTTCCAAATCCTTGCCCGAACCTGCATGGGGCATGACCTGCCGGACTGCCTTCCCGCTGCTTGCGGCCAAAGATTATTTCAGGCCGCCGCCCATGGCGCGATAAAGTTCGATCATGTTCACAGCGCGGGTCAGGCGGGTCGCGAGCAGGCTCTGTTCGGCATTATAGAGCGTGCGCTGAGCGTCCAATGTGGTCAGGAACGGGTCGACGCCCGCCCGAAAGCGCGCTTCGGACAGGCGATAGCCGACCCGCGCCGCGTCCCGCAACGAACTCTGCGCCTCCAGCTGCTCGGTCATCGTGCCGCGGCGCGCCAGCGCATCGGCCACTTCCCGAAAGCCGGTCTGCACGCTCTTCTCATAGGTCGCGACCATGGCGTCATAGGTTGCTCGCGCATAGCGCAGATTGCCCCGGTTACGGCCGAAATCGAAGATCGGCAGGCTGGCGGAAGGGACCACCGACCAGGTCTCGCTGCCCGACTTGAACAGGTTGGAGAGACCAAGGCTCAACGTGCCGAAGGCGGCGGTGAGCGAGATGTTCGGGAAGAAGGCCGCGCGTGCCGCGCCGATATTGGCGTTCGCCGCCAACAATTGATGCTCTGCCGCCATGATATCCGGGCGGCGGAGCAAGGCTGCGGAAGGCAAGTCGGCGGGCAGGTTGGAAAGAGTGATGTCGCCTTCAGGCATCGCCGCCGGCAGATACCCTTCTGCGACCGTCGTACCGGCCAGCAGGTTCAGCGCGTTCTGATCCTGGGCGACCAATGTGGTCGCCTGGGCGATGTCGGATCGCGCCTGATCATGGCTGGTCTGCGCCTGCCGCACCTCCAGTTCGGACGCTATGCCCTTGGCAAAGCGCGCCCGGGTCAGGTCCAGCGTCTGACCGAACGCCTTCTCCAGATCGCGCGCGATCCTCAACCGCTCCTGATCGGCCGCCATGGTCAGCCAGGCGTTCGCAACCTCCGCGATCAGCGCCGTCTGCGCGGCATTGCGGTTTTCCATTGATGCGAAATATTGCTCCTGCGCCGCCTCGCTGAGATTGCGCAGTCGTCCGAACAGGTCGATTTCCCATGCCGAAACACCGACGGACGCCGAGTAAATGTCCATTCGGCCCGTCCCGACCTGAGAGAAGGGCGTGTCCTGATAGGTCGCGCTGCCGTTGGCGGTCACCCTGGGGAATATATTTGCGCGCTGTACCCGATATTGCGCCCGCGCCTGCTCGACATTGGCCAGGGCAATGCGCAGGTCGCGATTATTGGCCAGCGACGTCTCGATGACCCGTGTCAGCCGCGGATCGACGAAGAAATCCTTCCAGGCCGTATCCGCCGGGACGATCGCCTGCCCCGGCCCGGCCGGATAGGCCGACCCCTGCGGGCTTTCCTGCGGCACAGGCAAGGCGGGACGCACATATTTGGGCGCCATGTCGCAGGCCGCCAGCGTCAGCACCAGCACAGCCGCCGAGAACGGCTTGATCTTGTTCATCGTCATGGTGCCTCCTGCGAGCCGGGCAGAGCGTTGCCCGCTTGCCCTTCCCCGTCCTTGCCATGATGTTCGCGGAACAGCCGCTTCACGACCGTGAAGAAGACCGGCACGAAGAATATCGCCAATATCGTGGCGGCCAGCATGCCCCCGACTACCGCCCAGCCGATGGCGTTCTGACCACCGGCGCCCGCGCCCTTCGCCACCGCCAGCGGCAGCACGCCGAAGACGAAGGCAAAGCTGGTCATCAGGATCGGCCGCAGGCGCAGCTTGCCGGCTTCCAGCGCCGCCTGCGCGGGTGATAGCCCCTCACGCATCTTTTCCTCGGCAAACTCGACGATCAGGATGGCATTCTTGGCCGACACGCCAATGGTCGTGATCAGGCCGACCTGCAGATAGATGTCGTTGTTGAGGCCCACCAGGGTCGCCGCGACAACCGCCCCGAACACGCCAAGCGGCACCACCAGCATCACCGCGATCGGCACCGACCAGCTTTCATAGAGAGCAGCGAGGCACAGGAAGACGATCAGCATGGACAGCGCATAGAGCGCCGGCGCCTGCCCGCCCGATGTCTTTTCCTCATAGGAAATCCCGTTCCATTCATAGCCCACGCCAGCCGGTAGCTTTGCTGCCATCTCCTCCATCGCCCTCATGGCCTCGCCGGTGGAAACGCCGGGTGCCGGCGCCCCCATGATCTGCATCGACGGCACGCCGTTGTAACGTTCCAGCTTGGCGGGACCATGGGTCCATTCGGTGGTCGCGAAGGCAGAAATCGGCGCCATCACGCCGCTGCTGCCGCGCACGTGCAGCACGCCGATCGCATCCGGCGTGGTGCGGAAGGGTGCGTCGGCCTGCACATAAACGCGTTTCACCCGGTTGCGGTCGATGAAGTCGTTGACGTAGCTGCTGCCCATCGCCGTGCTGATGGTGTCGTTGACGTCGGACTGCGCAATGCCCAACGCGCCGGCTGCCGCCTGATCGACATTCAGCTTGAGCTGCGGTGTATCTTCCAGTCCATTTGGCCGGACCTGCGCCAGCCGCTTGTCCGCCATCGCCATGCCCAACAATTGGTTGCGCGCCTCCAGCATCTTGTCGTGGCCGAGCTCGGCCCGATCGACGAGCTGGAAGTCGAAGCCGGTGGCATTGCCCAGTTCCTGAACGGCGGGCGGTACGAAGGCGATCACCATGCCGGCGGTCAACTTGCGGAAGGCGGCATTGGCGCGCAGAGCGATGGCGGACACCTTGTTATCGGCGCCCTTCCGCTTCGACCAATCCTTCATCCGGACGAAGGCGAGCCCGACATTCTGTCCCTGCCCCACAAAGCCAAAGCCGGAAATGGTGAACACGGCCGCGACATTATTCCCCTCGGCTTTCACGAAATGATCGCGCACCTTCAGCAGGGTTCTTTCGGTTTCCCCCAGCGTGGACCCGGCCGGCAGCGATACCTGGGTAATGATGATCCCCTGATCCTCGTCCGGCAGAAAGCCGCCGGGCAGACGCAGGAAGATGATCCCCATGCCGACGACGATCAACGCATAAACCAGCATCGTCCGGCCCCAGCGCCGTTCGACCTTTTGCACAGTGGCGCCATAGCGCACGACATTGCGGTCGAAGCTACCGTTGAACCAGTCGAAAAACCGGCCGAACCGCGATCCCAAAGGGCCCGTCCAGATATGGCTGTGTCCCTTGGGCCGCAGAATCGTCGCGCAAAGCGCAGGCGTCAGTATCAGCGCGACCAACACCGACAATACCATCGCCGACACGATGGTGATGGAGAACTGGCGGAAGATTACCCCCGTCGAGCCGCCAAAAAACGCCATGGGGAGGAATACCGCCGACAGCACCAGGCCAATGCCGATCAGCGCGCCGCTGATCTCATCCATGGATTTCTTGGCGGCTTCCCTTGGGCTCAGCCCCTCCTCCTGGATGATGCGCTCCACATTCTCGACCACGACGATCGCATCATCCACCAGCAGCCCGATCGCCAGTACCATGCCAAACAGCGTCAGGGTGTTGATGGTGAAACCTGCCGCATAGAGGACCGCCAGCGATCCCAGCAGCACGACCGGGACGGCGATGGTGGGGATCAGCGTGGCACGCCAGTTCTGCAGGAACAGGAACATCACCACGAAGACAAGCAGCGTGGCTTCAAACAGCGTATGGATGACCTGCTCCACCGACAGCTTCACGAAGGTGGAATTGTCGACCGGGAAGTCATATTTGACCCAGCTTGGGAAGGTCTTGGACAATTCCTTGACCCGGCTCTTCACGCCTTCGACGGTATCGAGCGCATTGGCACCCGGCGCCAATCTCACGCCAAAGCCGGCGGCGGGATGCCCGTTGAACTTCGCGCTGAAGCTGTAGCTTTCCGCACCCAGTTCGACCCTGGCGACATCCGCCAGATAGACGACCGATCCATTGCTGTTGCTGCGCAGCCGGATTTGCCGGAATTCTTCGGGCGTTCTGAGCCGCGACTGCGCGGTGACGGTCGCGTTCAGCGCCTGCCCCCTGGGCGACGGCGTGCCGCCGATCTGACCAGCCGAAACCTGGGCGTTCTGGGCCCTGATGGCGGATTTGACGTCGCCGGTGGTGACGCCCAGATTGGCCATCTTATAAGGGTCCAGCCAGATACGCATGGCATATTGCGCACCGATCAACTGGGTGTCGCCCACGCCGGGAACGCGGCTGATGGGATCCTGCAACGTGGAGGCGATGAAGTCGCCAGCATCCTGCTGGTCGTGAATGCCGTCATCGGAATAGACGGCCATGATCGTCAGGAAGGTCGAGGCGGACTTGGTCACGCGCAATCCCTGCTGCTGCACTTCCTGGGGCAGCAGGGGCGTGGCCTGGGCCAATTTGTTCTGCACCTGGACCTGCGCGATGTCGGCATCGGTCCCCTGCTCGAAGGTCAGGGTGATGTTCAGATTGCCTGCGGAATCGCTGCTCGACGAAAAATAGCGAAGGTTATCGATGCCCTTCAGCTGCTGCTCGATGATCTGGGTGGTCGTGCTTTCCAGCGTTTCGGCATTCGCGCCCGGATAGCTGGTGGCGATCGTCACCGCGGGCGGCGCGATCTGCGGAAATTGCGCCACGGCCAGCGAGCGTATGGCCAGCATGCCGGCCAGCATGATGACGATGGCGATGACCCAGGCGAAAATGGGCCTGTCGATGAAATAGCGGGACATGGGTCAGTTCGCCCTGCCAGCATTTGCCTGCTTCTGGGCGACGGTGACCTGCTGAGCCGGGCCCGGTTTCACGACCGTTCCGGGCCGCAGGTTGACCAGGCCTTCCACGATCAGCCTGTCTCCAGCCTTCAGGCCTTTGGTGACGATCCATTTGTCGCCCACGGCCCGGTCGGTTTCGACCTGACGCAGTTCAGCCTTGTTGTTCGTGCCCACGACCATGGCGGTCGCCCGGCCCCGCGCGTCGCGGGAAATGCCCTGCTGCGGCGCCAGGACCACCTGGCTCCGCTCTCCTTCGACCAGCCGGGCGCGGACATACATGCCCGGCAACAACAGCCCGTCCGGATTGGCGAAGGTCGCACGCAACGTCACGGCGCCCGAGCTGGGATCGACCGTCACCTCGGAAAATTGCAGACGCCCCTCGATCGGATAAGTGCTGCCATTGGGCAGCAGCAATTGCACGCGCGCGCCAGCGGCAACGCCGACTCCACCGGCCTTCATCGCCTGCTTGAGGTCGATGATCTGCGCGGCCGATTGCGTGACGTCGACATAGACGATGTCGGTGCGCTGAATCGTGGCCAGGGGATCGGCCTGCCCCGCCTGCACCAGGGCGCCAGGCGTGAAAAGGGAGCGCCCGATACGTCCCGATATCGGAGCCCTGATGCGCGTGAAATCCTGGTTCACCCGCGCTGCCTGGACAGCCGCCTGCTGCGCCGCAACATCGGCGCGGGCCTGCTGAGCGGATGCCGCGGCATTGTCGGCCTCCTGCCTGCTGACCGCGTTGATGCCGACAAGATCCCGGTAGCGCTGCGCCTGAAGGGCGGTTGCGCGAATGGATGCCTGCGCCCGCGCCAGCGCGCCCTGAGCCTGACCCAGAGCGGCTCGATAGGGCGCATCCTCGATCTCGTAAAGCATCTGGCCGGCGCGCACCTGCGCGCCCTCCGCGAACAACCGACGGCGGATTATCCCATTGATTTGCGGGCGAACTTCGGCCGTCTCCAGCGCGGCGATACGGCCAGGAAGTTCGGTCATCAGGGGCGCGTTCTGCACCGTGAGTTCCACAATGCCCACGGAGGGAGGCGGCGGCGCAGGCGGTGACTGTTCCCCGCAACCACCCAGAGCCAGAGCGGATGCACAGGCCAGCAATCCGACGAATATCCCCTTTTGCATCGGCCGTGCTCCGTCTTCAACAATGGCATTCTACCGGAATGAACGTTCATTCCGGTTGCGGCGCAGGTAGGAACATGCCACAATTTGTTCAAGAGTAAAAAAGCCTGGGGGAAAGTTTTTGGTTGCGCCGCAACATGAACAGAATGCGAGAAACCGCATATTGGGCGCGGCTCGAAACCTGTTCGCCGCCAATGGTTTTCACCAGACCGCCATGGCCGAACTGGCCTCCGCCGCCCAAGTGTCGGTCGGCCAGATCTACCGCCTGTTCAAAGGCAAGGAAGATATTATCGAGGCGATCGTCCAAGCTGACGCGCAAGAGCGGGAAAGGACGATCCAACACCTGCAGGATCGGCTTGATGCAGGCGATATCAGCGTGGAGCAGACATTCGAACTGCTGATGCTGGATGTCATGGACAACCCGCACGAAGCCCTGTCCTTCGACATTCTGGCTGAAGGTTTTCGCAACGGGCGGGTCGCAGACATGATAGCCGACATGTGCAACGGCTTGCGCAAATCCCTCAGCGATTTTGCCTGCCTGGCCAACCCCGGCCTGTCAGGGGAAGCGTTGAAGAGCGCCGAGGAAATGATCCTTGCCTGTCTTTTCGGCCTTGGTCATCGCAGCCTGTCGAGACCTTCGATCAACGACGAACGCACGGCGCGATGCGCGGCATTCATGATCGTCGCTGCCCTGCGAGCCATGAAGTAGAAGGATTTCCAAACGACCGGACCGATCGCTGGTCGAGAAATCGCGGGCTATAGGATTTCAGGAAGGCCATCTGGCTCAACCAGGTCGATGTCCGCGCCAGCACCGACGACCAATCGACCCGCCCTCGGTTCCCCTCCTTCTACCGCATTGCAGCAGATAGCTGCACGCGAAGCGGCAACTTTGTCAGCCCATGAACATTCTCGCCTCGAAATCGTTCCGGGAGGCATGAGATGAACATGGATATGACGTTCAACCGCAGCTATTTCGAAGCGCGGCTGGATCGCAACCGACGGCTGGCCGCCGGCTCGCGCAATCCGGAAATTCGGGCGATCCACATGGAATATGTCCGGCTCTACAGCCAGTTGCTGGAACGGGGTCGCCCGCCGGCCTGATCCATCATCTGGCGGCAACACCTTCGGGCAACACGACCGCAGACCAGCTTCTGGCGGATACCAGATATTTGGCAGCAAGGGCCCGAATGTCGGCCGGAGTGACCGTCAGCATGTCCTGCGCCATGGTCTGCATGGCCTGGACATAACGCGGATCATGGGTCGCTCCCTCCATCTGGTTCATCCAGAAGGCATTGCCTGTCCCGGCCCGCATCAGCAGTTGCCGCATCGGCGCGACCGCCCGTTGCAATTCATCATCGCTTACCGGATTCTTGGCCAGATCCGCCGCCGTATCCTTCACCACGCCGTAGAAATAATTGACCCGATCCGGGCGGACCTGGCTCGTCACCAGAATATAGCCGCCGCTTTCATAGGAAAATGGCCAGTTGTTCTGGACACTGGGTGAATAGGCCGCCCCTTCGGTAGAGCGCAGCTTGTCGAACAGCCGATCATTGAAAATCTGGGTCAGGATTTCCAGCTGCCGCGCTTCCTTGGTCAGCGCGAAACCGCCTGCGGTCGGCCAGGCCATGACAGCCGCCGCCTGCTCCTTATCACCCTTGTGGCGCAGGACCACCGGCGCCTCTACATGCGCGGGAAAGCGCATGACCTTGTTCGCGGCGGGAACAGGTACATCGGTCCGCTGCGGCAAGGCACCAAAGGTCGCGGCCACGGCCGCAATGGCGTCATCGGCCTTCACCTGTCCGAATATCTGAATCTCGATGGGCCCGGAAGCCAGCAACGGCTCCCAGGTCGCGCGAAAGGCCTGCGGTGTCAGTGCATCGATCTCATTGCGTGATGGCGTGCGGAACCGCACATCCTTGTCGTGCAGCAACCAGTTGAGGTCACGCGCCAGAACCGAATCCGGTGCCCGTTCCATCGCATCATAGGCAACCCCGGCCCCCGTCTTCACACGCGCGATGGGCGCCGGATCCCATCCCGGCGCGAACAATTTGGTCGCGAACAGCAGCAACTGATCCTTATAGTCCGCCGGCCGCGTCACCGCCTGCATTTCAAAGGCGTCGTCGTCGATGGAGAAGTCCATGCCCATGCGGCGCCCGTTGGTCAGATCGTCCAGTTCCCGTTGACCTAGCTTTCCGATCCCGCTCGCCACCAGCGCATAGTCGGCTGCCCAGCCCGGCACTGGCCTGGTAGGAGAAAAGGCCTGCTGGCCATGGCCGAAGCGGACGTTGATCCGCACCTTCTCCGTCTCCGCATCATTGGCGAACAGGGTCAGCTTGACGCCGTTGGAAAAGGTGATGCTCTCCATTCCCGGCAGACCGATGGGCGTGCGAGAGACGACTCTGCCCGGCGCGCCAAGCTTGGGCAGGTCCGCCATGGTCACGACCTTGTCCGCCAGTCTGGCGTTGGTCGCAGCCTTGACTGGCGCGGCGACGGCGGCCGCCAGGCGGGCGTCGACCCCCGGCTGCACCTTGCCGGTGATCAACTGCGCGCGAAAAACGCCTGCGGAAAACAGCCGCCGGGTGGAATCCAATATCTTCTGCGGCGTCATGCCCGCTTTGCCGGAACGGAAGATTTCCAGTGCCGCCTGCGGGCTGACGGTGGTTTCGCGGATGTCGACCGCGCTTACCAGGTCGCTCGCCTGCTTGGCACCGGCCTCCGTATCCGCATTTTCGACCTGAATGGCGAGCGCGGTGTCCATCTGGGCATATTCGCGGTCGATTTCGATCTGGCTCGGCGGGGTGTCCTTCGCATCCTCTATGATCGCGCGGACATCGCCCAGCGCCTTTTCCCAATTCTCTCCCGCCGGCACGATGGTGACGAAGGTGCCGTCGGCGGAACGGCTGATATCCTGCTGATCCACACTCGCCTGAAGAAAGCTGCCACCACTGCGCGCAGCCTGTTCCAGACGGCGGCTGATGATCTGCAGCGCCAGCATGTCGGTCAGCTTGTCCTGATTGTAGACGATGGTGTCGGCATGCGGCTTCCAGGGACGCAGCCAGGCCATGGTCAGGCCCGTCGGCGCGCCCGGCTCCACCGTCACCCGGGTCGCAGGCGCCTTGGGATCGGGTTCGCCGAAATCGGGTAGCGGTGCCCCCTTGCCCGGGACGGTCCAGGGACCGAAATTATCCTTGATCAATTGCTCCGCCACGGCCGGATCAATATCGCCGGCAATCGAGATCACGGCATTTTCCGGTCGGTACCAACGCTGGTGGAAAGCCTCCATCTTCGCGGCCGTGACAGCATTCAGCGTCGCGACCGTGCCGATCGGGCTATGATCGGCCAGCGGCTGGCCAGCGAAGAAATGCCGCCGGGTGGCGTCGGAAATCCGCATCTGCGGCCCGTCGCTTTCCCGCTTTTCCGCCAGCACGACGGCCCGCTCTGCATCAACGGCGCTGTCGACGATATTGGGATCGGTCATCATGCCGGCCAGGATCTTCATGCTTTCGCCGAGGCTGGCCGGGGTCGTCTGCGGCAGGTCGAGCGCATAGGTCGTTCCCGTGGCGGTCGTCTGCGCATTGCTGTCGCTGCCGAAGGTGACGCCCAGCCGCTGCCAGATGCGCTTGGATTCGCCGTCCGGCACATGGCGGGAACCGCGGAAGGTCAGATGCTCCATGAAATGGGCGTATCCCAGTTCATCGGGATGCTCCATCAGAGAGCCGGCGTCGATCCGCAGCCTGACCGACACCTGCCCCGGCGGCACGCCGTTGCGGCGGACAGCGTAGCGCAAGCCGTTGGACAATGTGCCAAAGCGCCACGCCGGATCGATGGGCACGTCGCTGTTCTCATAGAGCCATGGCCTGACCTGTGCATGGCTGGAACCCGGCGCGACCGGCGTGGCGGCTGGATCGCTTTTCGCCGAGAGAGGCGCGGTAATGCCCGAAAGCAGAAGGGCAAGGACGGACAGCGAAGCGGCAGAACGCCGGAAAGGAAAGCTCATGGCCGCGCAGCCTAAAGAGATTTTCCTGAATGGCCACTGACAAAGCACGAAGCGCGCGGACTGCTGCGCAAAATCCCTCCGGATTGGGCATCCGGAGGTTCTGCGGCGGCGAGCACCTGGTCCCCCGCCGCCGATCTGCAATCCTATCGCGCGAACCGGGCTCCTACCTGGGCAGGAGCACATCGGATATCATTAAACCCGCAGTCGGGCCGCCATTCACCGCCCGCCGGTCTTCTGAACCGCGCCCTTATGGGTGCCGACACCGCCGCCCCCGCGACGCCGCCGGAAATTCTTCTTTGCCGGGTTCGCGGCTTCGCCGTCCGGCCGATGCGCCCGCTCGGCATTGCCGCGCTGCTGCTTCTGCTGGTCCTGATAACGACGCTGGCCGTCGGCGCGGCGCACTTTCTGCTCCGGCGTCTGCTCGCGCCCCTTGCGCTGCGGCGCGGCCTTGGGAAGATTGCGCACCGCCTCGACGAAATTCTCCGGCAGCGGCACGACGTCCAGCTTCACCTTGGTCGTGCGCTCGATGGCCTTCAGATAAGGCCGCTCGTCGTCCGCCACGAAGCTGATTGCGACGCCATCCGCGCCCGCCCGCGCCGTGCGGCCGATACGGTGAACATATTGCTCCGGCACATTGGGCAGCTCGAAATTGATGACATGGCTGACGCCCGACACGTCGATGCCGCGCGCCGCGATATCGGTCGCTACCAGCAGCTTCACATGGCCATGGCGGAAGGCCTGGAGCGCGGTGGTGCGCTGCGCCTGGCTCTTGTTGCCATGGATCGCGACTGCCTGAATGCCTGCGCCTTCCAGAAAGCGCACGACCCGGTCGGCGCCATGCTTGGTCCGGGTGAAGATGAGCGCGCGATCAATATCCTCATTCTGGATCGTCAGGTTGAGCAGCGCCTGCTTCTCCACCTGATTGACAAAGGTCGCCTGCTGCCGGACCCGCTCGGCCGTCGTTGATTGCGGGGCAACGCTGACCTTCACCGGATCGTGCAGGAACTGACTGGCCAGCGCCTCGATCTCACCCGGCATGGTGGCGGAGAAGAACAGGTTCTGCCGCTCCTTCGGCAGCAGTTTGGCGATGCGCTTCAACGGGTGGATGAAGCCCATGTCCATCATCTGGTCGGCTTCATCGAGGACGAAAATCTCGGTATCCTTGATCGTGAAGGCGCGCTGGTCGATCAGATCGAGCAAACGGCCCGGCGTCGCGACGACGATATCGACGCCCCGTCCCAACGCCCGGATCTGCCGGTTGATCGGCACGCCGCCAAACACGACCTCCACGGACAGCTTCAGGAAGCGGCCATAGTCACGGAAACTCTGCGCGATCTGCGCCGCCAGTTCACGCGTCGGCGACAATACGAGCATGCGGCAACCCTGCAGCGGTGTCGGCTTGGGATTGCGGGCGAAGTGATCAAGGCTGGGCAGCGCGAAGGCGGCGGTCTTGCCGGTGCCGGTCTGCGCGATGCCGCACAGATCCTTGCCCTTGAGCAACACGGGAATGGCTTGCGCCTGGATGGGCGTTGGCGAACCATATTTCTTGGCGGCGAGCGCCTTCAGGATCGGCTCGGCAAGGCCAAGGTCGGTAAATTGCATGAATGATAACTCACAAATGAGCCCCGGCGCCTGCCGGCAGGGCCGGGACGCAAGGCGGGTTACGAAACGACCCGCGTGAAAAGGGAAGCCTCAAAGCTTGGCGCAGACTTTCATTGGCCGGCCCCGATACCCGTCCGGGCCGAAGCGATCACGCTGCCAATCGCTGATGGGGGCATGAAGCCCGCTGCTGCGTTGCAGCGCATATGGCGGGAATGTCGGGAAAAAGCAAGCGGCGCCTTTCGCCTCCCCTAAAGCGTCACCTCGACATGCTTGCTTCGCATCTCCTCGCGCACGTCTCCGCCGAACATCTGCCGGAACATGCCGCCCAACGACATGTCCGCTCGCCAGATTTCCGCGCGGCCAAGATCGAAGCGCAGCATCATCAGATGCGGGTCCTGCCTCCCGCCGGGATACCAGCTCGCGACATCATTGGTCCAATAGCGATCTATTACCGCCGGGTCCGCCTCCTCAACCAGGGTGCCGTCGACGCAGGCGAACAGGAAATGCCCCTTGCCCGCGAACTGCGCCATGGCCGGCCCGCCCTTGGCCAACCGATTCTCCCGCGTCGTATAGAACCAGAAGCAATGATTTGCGCCGGGATCGAGCTGCGCCGTCATGGGCATGCTGTGATCCGGTGATCCTCTCAGGCCGACCATCAGGAACGGGCTTTGCGACAATTCCGTCCAGAAGCGGTGGCGGATATCGGTCTCGTTGCTCATCTTCTCTCTCCCTTCGACATCAGGCGGGGCTCAATCGACGGCGCCAAGCGTTTTGCGAGACGCAATTTAGCACGAAAGCTTGATCTTGCGCAGTCTTCTCTCCACATAGCGGGCATGTTGATCGAGACAGAAGCGACGCCCAATCCGGCCACCGTCAAGTTCATTCCCGGCCGCGTGGTCATGGGCATGGGCACCCGTGATTTCGCCACACCGGAAGAGGCGGAGGCATCGCCGCTGGCCGACGCGCTGTTCGGGCTGGGCGACGTGACAGGCGTCTTCTTCGGGGGAGACTTCATTTCCGTCACCATCGCGCCCGGCGCGCAGTGGAGCGACGTGAAACCCGACATTCTTTCCGTCCTGCTCGAACATTTCACTGCCAACATGCCGTTGTTCGCGCCCGGCTCCGCCGGCGAGATTTTCGTGCCGGAAGAAGAAGAATTCGCCGACGATCCGGAAGATGAGGAGATCATCGCGCAGATTCGCGAGTTGATCGACACGCGCGTTCGTCCAGCAGTGGCCAATGACGGCGGTGACATCATCTATCGCGGGTTCGACAAGGGCACCGTCTATCTGCGCATGCAGGGTGCCTGTTCGGGCTGCCCTTCCTCCACAGCGACGTTGAAGAACGGCATCGAACAGCTGCTCAAGCATTATGTGCCCGAAGTGACGGAAGTTCGCGCTGTCTGAGCGAAAAAACAGTTTGCCGGGAATGATTGGCAAAGCCGCGCCGATCGATTAACCGCATAGCCGGGCATCGCATCAGGCGAGCGGTCTACAGGGGTTTTCTTTGCGCATATTGGTCATCGACACCGCGACACAGGCGCTGTCCGTGGCGTTGCTCGATGATGATGTGCCCCTCGGTCATTTTCATGAGATCGTCGGACGCGGGCACGCGGAGGCCCTGCTGCCCGCCATTGCCGCCTTGCCAGACGGCGGCCGTGCCGATGCGATCGCCGTCGATGTCGGCCCCGGCAGCTTTACGGGTGTGCGGATCGGCGTCGCCGCGGCGCGGGCGCTGGCGCTGGCCTGGGGCATTCCGCTGCATGGCTACAGCGCTCTCGGGATCATCGCTGCGAAGGCCGCCGCCGCATATCATCAAAGCGGACCTGTGGCCGTCACCATCACGGGCGGCCATGGCGAATTGTTCTGGCAGACCTTTTCCGCAGATGGGCTTGAACCGCTCGGCAAGGCGGCTTCCACGCCCATTGCCGAACTGGCGCACCAATTGGAGCATTCCACCGTCTACGGCACCGGCGCCGAAACATTGGTGACCGCGCGCGGCCATGGCATGGCGGTCAGCCTTTATCCCGATGCCGCCGACTATCCATTGGTGGCAGGATTGGCTCCCCTGCCGCCCTCCCCCATTTATTGCCGTGGGGCCGATGCACGGCCTATGGCGGAACGGGCCGCACCATGACCCCAGGCCTGACGCTCCATTCCTATGAGGATGGCGAACGGAACGCCATGAGCGACGCCATGGAAATCATGGCGCGCGCCTTCGACCCGGCTTTTGGCGAAGCATGGACGCTGCCGCAACTCGCCGGGGTGATGACGATGCCCGGAACATGGCTCACCATCGCCCGGATCGATGCCGCGCCGGTCGGCTTTGCCCTCGTGCGCTCGGTGCTCGACGAATGCGAATTATTGTTGCTGGCCGTCAGCCCGCTCTGGCGCGGAAGAGGCATTGGCGAGGCACTGCTGCGCGATAGCCTCAGAACGGCGCGCAAGCGGGGCATTACGTCGATGAATCTGGAAGTGCGCGCGTCGAATACGGCAATAAGCCTGTATGAAAAAGCCGGATTTGAATATGTACATCGCCGCCCCGGTTACTATCGCGGCAACGATGGACAACTTCATGATGCACTGAGCTTTCGTATCGATATGCTCAGGTGATTTTCATCCGCCCTTGCAAAACGTAAATCATCGGTATAGCTGACCCATACCGCTCCTGAAATGATTTTCCTCGGGCGGGTCGCGCAACCAATAGCCTTCGCAGGGAAAAGAAATGGAAATCGAATCAGCGCAGAGCGAACTGCTCATTACTTTGACGTCGGATATTGTCGCGGCCCATGTCTCGAACAACAGCGTCGCCGTCTCCGACGTATCTACCCTGATCCAGAATGTGCATGCCGCGCTTTCCGGCCTTGCTTCGCCGGCTGCGGTGCCTGAAGTGAAGCCGGAACCGGCGGTGTCGGTCCGATCTTCGATCAAGCCCGACTACATCATCTGCCTGGAAGACGGCAAGAAGCTCAAGATGCTGAAGCGCCACCTGATGACTCATTATCAAATGACGCCGGAAGATTATCGCGCGAAATGGAGCCTGCCGGCGGACTATCCGATGGTCGCTCCCAACTATGCCGAACAGCGCCGCAGCCTTGCCAAGAAAATCGGCCTCGGCACCAAGCGCCGTCGCGTCCGCGCACCCAAATAAGCGCGCAAACACAGGTAAAGCCCAAGGAAAAAGGGGAGCGCCCGATGGCGCGCCCCTTTTATAGTGGGAGGAAAGCCGCTAGGCTCTTTCCGGTCCACGTGAATTCCAGCCAAGTGAGCCTGCATGAACCGCAAGATCGACGTCGAAGCCCTTTGCCATGAAAAGGGCCTGCGCATCACCGAACAGCGCCGCGTCATTGCCCAGGTGCTGAGCGACGCGAGCGATCATCCGGATGTGGAGGAGTTGCACAGGCGCTCCGCAGCGATCGATCCGGGCATCTCCATCGCGACCGTCTATCGCACCGTCCGCCTGTTCGAGGAAGCGGGCATATTGGACCGGCACGATTTCGGGGATGGCCGCGCCCGCTATGAGGCTGCGCCCGAATCCCATCACGACCATCTGATCGATGTCGAAACCGGCAATGTCATCGAATTCGTCGATCCTGAACTGGAGCAGCTTCAGAAGCAGATCGCGGAAAAGCTCGGCTTTCGCCTGGTCGACCATCGGATGGAACTGTACGGCGTCGCGCTCGACCGCAAGAGCTGAGGCAGCTTGGCTGCATTCCGCCGCATCATGCGCCTGGCGGCCCTGGCCGCGAGCCTGCTGCTCTGCCTGATCCCACATCTGTTCTGGCGCGCGATTGGCCGCCGGTCACCCTGGCCGCCGCGCTTTCTGGCGTTGGCGGGCCGCGCCGTCGGAGCCCGCGTGCGGATCGATGGTCATCCCTTTCAGGGCGACAGCTTCATCATCGCCAATCATGTGAGTTGGGTGGACATATTGGTCCTGGGCGGCGCCACGGGCGCGGCCTTCGTCGCGCATGACGGCATAGCGCGCTGGCCGGTCATCGGTTGGTTGGCAGCGCAGAACAATACGCTTTTTGTCGCCCGCGACAGGCGGGGAGCGCTTTCCTCCCAGCTCGACACCCTGCGGGCGGCCTTGGCGGGGCATCAACCGGTTGCGCTTTTCCCGGAAGGCACGACCAGCAACGGCAGCGGCCTCCTGCCGTTCAAGCCCGCCCTGCTGGCTGTGCTCCTTCCCCCTCCGCGATCAGTCCGGATTCAGCCGGTCCATATCGACTATGGCCCGGCGACCGCCGAGATCAGCTGGCATGGCAACGAGCCGGCCGGGGCGAACGTCAAGAGACTAATGGAACGCAGCGGCAAGCTTGACGTCACACTGCGCTTCCTGGAGCCGTTCGATCCGGCAATCTGCCCCGATCGCAAGGCCTTGGCCGCCATGGCACAGGAAAGAATAGCCAGCAGCATCATCGCGCACCTGGCGCCTTTTACTTGAGCCGCACCCCTTGTATAGCTGGATCGCATGAATCGGTACGACGCCCAAAAGACTCCAGCGACATTCCACGTCAAATCCTTCGGCTGCCAGATGAACGTCTATGATGGCGAGCGCATGGCAGAAATGCTGGGAGAGCGCGGCATGACCGCAGCAGCCGAAGGCGTAGAAGCGGATCTGGTCATTCTCAACACCTGCCACATCCGCGAAAAGGCGGTGGACAAGGTCTATTCGGATATCGGCCGCATGATCCGCGAGGACGGCAGCCGCCCAATGATCGCCGTCGCCGGCTGCGTCGCGCAGGCGGAGGGCGGCGAAATCCAGCGTCGTGCCCGCAATGTCGACATCGTCGTCGGCCCCCAGGCCTATCATCGGCTGCCAGACCTGATCGATCAGGCGCGGCGCGGCGAGCAGGCCGTCGACACGGACATGCCGCTGGCGTCCAAGTTCGGCGCCCTCCCCGCGCGCACCAAACAGGCGCGGCCCACCGCCTTCCTGACGATCATGGAGGGCTGCGACAAATTCTGCACCTATTGCGTGGTACCCTATACGCGTGGCGCGGAGATAAGCCGAAGCTGGTCGGCGATCCTGGACGAGGCGAAGGCGCTGGTTGACGGCGGCGTGCGGGAGATCACCTTGCTAGGCCAGAACGTCAACGCCTGGACCGGCGAGGACGACAAGGGACGGGCCCAGGGCATGGACGGCCTCGTCCGCGAACTGGCCAGGATCGATGCGCTGAAACGGATCCGCTACACCACCAGCCATCCCAACGACATGAGCGACGGACTGATCGCTGCCCATGGCGACGAACCCAAGCTGATGCCCTTTCTCCACCTGCCCGTGCAGTCGGGCAACGACCGCGTGCTGAAGGCGATGAACCGCAGCCATAGCGCAGACAGCTATCTGCGCATCATCGATCGCGTGCGGGCGGCACGACCGGACATAGCGCTTTCCGGCGACTTCATCGTCGGCTTCCCCGGCGAGACCGAGGCCGAGTTCGAGGATACGCTGAGGATCGTGGAACAGGTCCGCTATGCGCAATGCTACAGCTTCAAATATAGTTCGCGCCCCGGTACGCCTGCCGCCGACATGGACGGGCAGATCGCAGCGGAGGTAATGGATGAACGGCTTGCCCGCCTTCAGGCGCTGATCAACCGTCATCAGGTCGAGTTCAACGCGGCCACGGTCGGCCGCCGCACCGACATCTTGCTGGAGCGCAAGGGCCGTCATCCGGGCCAGCTTATCGGCAAGACGCCCTGGCTTCAGTCCGTCCACGTCACCGCGCCGGAACTTTCCATCGGCGATATGGCGGAAGTCGATATCATCAGCGCCGGCCCGAACAGTCTGGCCGGACAACCCAGCAGGAGGAAGGCCGCTTGAACCTACTTACAGTCGTTCCCGTGACAACGGGAACCCATCTCCAGCCCTGTCCACCAGGCTTAGCCGACGGGAGATGGATACTCGCCTACGCGAGTGTGACTGATGAAAAGGGAGGCTGCTGAATGTCGAAAAAACCCAATCATACCCACCGGGCCGAAGTCGCCGAGCGCGCACGACTTGAAGTCACTTTCGACCGGCCGCACCTGCTGGGTGCTCTTTTCGGCCAATATGACCAGAATCTGGTAGCCATCGAAAACCGCCTGGGCGTCTACATCGCGGCCCGCGGCAACAAGCTCCAGATCGAGGGGGACGCCGAGGCTGCGGCGCGCGCGCGCGACGTGATGACCGGCCTGTACAACCGCATCGTCGCCGGCCAGGAAATCGATGCCGGTGCGGTGGAAGCCGTGATCGCCATGTCCGCCGAGCCGACGCTGGACGGCATCATTCGCCACGACGTGGCCGAACCGCCCAAGGTCATGATCCGGACGCGCAAGAAGACCATCGTCCCGCGTTCCGCGACGCAGGTGACCTATATGGAAGCGCTCACCCGCAACGACATCATCTTCGCGCTGGGCCCGGCAGGCACGGGCAAGACCTATCTCGCGGTCGCGCAGGCGGTGAGCCAGCTCATTACCGGCAGCGTCGATCGCCTGATCCTCTCCCGCCCGGCCGTTGAAGCGGGTGAACGGCTCGGCTTCCTGCCTGGCGACATGAAGGAGAAGGTCGACCCCTATCTTCGCCCCATCTATGATGCTCTCTATGACACGCTGCCGGCCGAGCAGGTCGAACGCCGCATTGCATCGGGCGAGATCGAGATCGCGCCTCTCGCTTTCATGCGTGGCCGCACCCTGTCCAATGCATTCATCGTGCTGGACGAAGCGCAGAACACCACCGTCGCCCAGATGAAGATGTTCCTGACGCGTTTTGGCGAAGGCAGCCGCATGGTCATCTGCGGCGACCCCCGTCAGGTCGATCTGCCGCAGCCCGGCATTTCCGGCCTGGCGGACGCCGTTGCGCGACTGGAGGGGGTGGATGGCATCTCCGTCGTGCCTTTCGGCATCAGCGACGTGGTGCGTCATCCCGTCGTCGGCCGCATTGTCCAGGCCTATGAGGGGCCCGATGCCTGAAATCCGCATGGCGTGGAGTGCCCGAAATGATTGAAGTCGCCGTCCTACACGAAGAGGGCTGGCCCGATACCGACTGGGAAATCCTGGCCCAGCGCGCTGTGACGGCTGCGATCGTCCACAGCCCCTATGCGTCCTTCGCGACGGACGAGGCCTTTTACGAGGTCGCGGTAAAGCTGACCGATGATGAAGAGGTGCATGGTCTCAATCGCGCCTATCGGGACAAGGACCGGCCGACCAACGTCCTGTCTTTCCCCATGGTTCAGGCCGACCTTCTGGAGGGCACGGCCAACACTGACGATGGCGAGGTGCTGCTGGGCGATATCGTGCTGGCGGAAGGGGTCTGCGCCAGGGAAGCCGCCGAGAAAGGCATCTCCATCGCCGATCATGCCGCGCATCTGATCGTCCATGGGACTTTTCATTTGCTGGGATATGATCATATGGAGGATGCCGAGGCCGAAGCGATGGAAGCGCTGGAAACCCAGTCGCTGATCAGTCTGGGCATTTCCGATCCCTATGGGGACCGTTGATATTGCACGGCATCGGCTTTAGCGGAAGGCCGTCTGCCCTTTGAGGGTCAGGACAAGGTCTTTACACGCGATGCTTTGAACAAGGGAACAGGAAGTACAATGGCGGAAGGCGGTCCCAAGGACGGCAACGGTTCGAAGGAATCGGACAGTAGCAGCCACGAGGGCGGTTTATGGAGCGGCCTGAAGTCGCTGCTCTTTGGCGATGAGGAAAGCCACAGCCTCCGCCGCGAGCTGGAGGATGCGCTCGACGAATATGATGAGGAGGAGCAGGAGGAAGGCGCCGCCCCTCCTGCCAAGGGCGACCTGTCCGCCATCGAACGCCAGATGGTCCGCAACCTCCTGCATTTTTCCGAACATACGGTCGATGACGTGGCTGTCCCCCGCGCCGACATCGTCGCGATCGAGGAAAAGGCCAGTTTCACCGATCTCGCCGCGCTGTTCGCTGAAGCGGGACACAGCCGCATTCCGGTCTATCGCGAAAATCTGGACACCATCGTCGGCATGATCCACATTCGCGACGCCTTCGCCATATTGGCGGGCAAGGCGCCGGTGCCCGACACGCTCGAGCCGCTGATCCGCCAGCCGCTTTATGTCCCGGAAAGCATGGGCGCGCTCGACCTGCTCGCGGAAATGCGGGCCAAGCGCACCCATCTCGCCATCGTGCTCGACGAATATTCCGGCACGGAAGGGCTGCTCACCTTCGAGGATCTGGTCGAGGAAATCGTCGGCGAGGTGGAGGACGAGCATGATGAGGAACCCGAAGCGATGCTGGTGCCGCTGGAAGGCGGCCTCTGGGAAGCCGATGCGCGCGCCGAGCTGGAGGATGTCGCGAAGGAAATCGACGAAAGGCTGGCGGACATCGAGGAGGATGTCGATACGCTGGGCGGCCTTGCCTTCGTGATCGCCGGTCGCGTTCCTGAGCCGGGCGAAATCATCGAGCATGACCAAAGCGGCTGGAAGCTCGAAATCCTGGACAGCGACGGACGCCGCGTCAGCCGTCTGCGACTGCACCCGCCCGCAAAACGGGAAATCCGCGAAGAAGACTGATCCCGCCCTGACGCGGGCGCTACTCAAATTGTCGATGCAGATCAGCCATCGGCGCGAAATATTAAGGGCTTGCTGCTAGGCCTCCCCGGGGCGAGGGGGCAATCGATGCGACGGGACGGACGAATATCCAGCTTGGCAGGTTCGGTGACGGTGGACCACGCGCCATGGACCGGCCTGGAAAAGCGGCTCTATGCGTTGATCTGCATCTCGACGCTCTTCTTTGCCTGCGTCACGCCGCCCTTTCAGGCTCCTGATGAGAACCAGCATTATGTGAAGGCGCTGTTCCTTTCCGAGGGCGGCATACTGGCCCAAAGGCGTGGCGAGATGATCGGCGCGAACCTTCGTCGCTCGGCCATCGATCTGCACGATGTCCATTTTACGGTGCAAGCCTCCTCCGGTGTTCGCCTGTTCCATCCTTCGATGCTGAAAACGGCATGGAATGAGGGGAAAACCCGTAGCGACGAGCGCAGCTTTGCCGATTTCCCCAATGTGGCAAATTATGCGCCCACCCTCTATCTGCCGGGTGCCATCGGGCTGACAATCGGTGAGGCTTTGGGCCTGCCCCCTTTGGGTGCATTCTACAGCGGCCGGATCGTGAATGCGCTGTTTGCGCTGATCGCGCTTGCTGTTGCGCTCCGCCTCATGCCCTTCGGTCGCTTTGCCATGCTCGGCACGGCGTTGCTGCCGACCTTCTGTTATCAAAATGGTTCGCTCTCCCCCGATGCGATCATCAACGGCACGGGCCTTCTGGGCCTCGCCTTGGCGCTGCGGGCGGGCTTTATGGGATTTACGGCCAAGCGCGGCCTCGCCCTCCTTCTATTGGCACCTTTGCTGGCGTTGGCGAAGGGCGTCTACTTGCCGTTGATGGCGGCTGGATTGCGCAGGCCAGAGAGCTGCCGTGATCTTCGCCCTTATTGCCTTCTTGCCGCGATGGCGGCCGGTGCGCTCGCCTTCCTTATGTGGATGAAGTTCTCCGGCGGGAGCCAGGCGCTCTACCATATTATGTCGCGCAAAACGGGGGAAATGGTCACGACAGCCCCGCTCGCCCGGCAATTTGCCGTGATCCTGCACGACCCGCTGGCCTATCTTCATGTCCTGGCGACCAGCGTGACAGAACGCGCGCCGGTCTATGCGTTTCAGATCGTGGGCCGCTTTGGCTGGAACGCTATCCTGCTGCCTTTGCTGGCCTATCCGCTGGCACTCGCGATGCTGGCCGGCGCGGTTTGCAGCGGGGCGGGCACAGGTCTTTCCTGGCGACAAAGGCTCTGGTGGCTCGCCGTCGCCGCCGGGGTTGCGCTGCTGATAGAAACCGCCATGTACCTCACGGGCACGCCGCTCGGCGCGGACTATATTCAGGGCACGCAGGGACGCTATTTCCTGCCCATCCTGCCTCTCGCGCTACTCGTCCTCATGCCCGCCGCGCCCTTTCGCGGTGCCGGCGTGCTGTTCGGCGGATCGGCATTGCTGCTACTGTGCATTGCCGCTGCTACGGTGTTCGACAGCTTCTGGGTCCATGGCTTCGTCACCGCCGACGGAATGCCCCCGCATCATGACCCGATCCGCCGACTCCTCCTGCCCTCCCCCCGCTGGTAGCCAGACGCGACACAGCGCCAGCCAGCCCAGCCCTTCGATCCATCCGGCCAGCACGTCGCTGGGCCAATGGACGCCCAGCCACACCCGGCTGATCCCGATCAGCGCGATTGCCGTCGCCATCAGGACATAGACAGAGCGCCGCCCGCCCAGGATCGCCAGTGCCCCGAAGAAGATCATATTCCCCGCCGCATGGCCGCTCGGAAAACTGTAGCTGTGCACAAGGTCGAGGTGCGGCAACAGATCGGGCCGGGGCGCGGCAAATATCTGCTTGGCCGCAAGATTCAGCAGCGTCCCGCCCACAACCGCGCAAAGCAACCACAGGGCGCGCGCCCACGCCATGCGCCATAGCGCCACGCAGCAGGCAGCCAGCAATGCGAAGCGCCCGGCCGTTCCGCCCACGGCCGAAGCAAATTGCATGATCCAGGTGATCATGACGCCGACGCCACTGTCTCGCGCACGTCCCGCAGCGCCCATGAGTCCGAAGTTCAACCCATCCAGCCATCCCTGCCGCTGGAGAAGGGCAATCCCCAAAACGCAAAAAAGCGCGAGGGCCAAAGCCCCCGCGCCTTTCTCCACGGCTTTACGCCGATCAGATATGGAGCGCGCGCCCATAAGCGGCGAGCACGCTCTCATGCATCGATTCCGAGATCGTCGGATGCGGGAAGACCGTATGCATCAATTCCGCTTCCGTCGTCTCCAGCGTCTTGCCGATCGTGTAGCCCTGGATCATCTCGGTCACTTCGGCACCGACCATGTGCGCGCCCAGCAATTCGCCGGTCTTGGCGTCGAAGACCGTCTTGGTGAAACCTTCGGCCTCGCCAAGCGCAATGGCCTTGCCATTGCCGATGAAGGGGAACATGCCGACCTTCACCTCATAACCGGCTTCCTTGGCCTTCGCTTCGGTCAGGCCGACGCTGGCGATCTGCGGATGGCAATAGGTGCAGCCAGGGATGTTGCGGGGGTCCATGGCATGTGGATGCTTGCCGGCAATGGCTTCGGCCGTGATCACGCCCTCATGGCTCGCCTTGTGCGCCAGCCACGGCGGCGCGGTGATGTCGCCGATCGCCCACAATCCCTCGACATTGGTGCGGCACATTTCGTCGGTCTTCAGGAAACCGCGCTCGTCCATGGCGACGCCCAGTTCCTTGAGGCCGATATTCTCGGTATTGGGAACGATGCCGATGGCGACGATCATATGGCTGAATTCGGCAGCCGTCTCCTTGCCCGTCTTGTCCTTCAGCTTCGCCTTCACGCCGTTCGCGCTGACCTTGATATCGCTGACGCCGGCGCCGGTCAGGATGGTCATGCCCTGCTTCTTCAGCGCCTTTTCGAGGAAGGCGGACACATCGGCATCCTCTACCGGCACGATGCGGTCCATCATCTCGACCACGGTCACGTCGGCGCCCATGTCATTGTAGAAGCTGGCGAATTCGATGCCGATCGCACCCGATCCGATGACCAGCAGCTTGCTGGGCATCTCCGGCGGCGTCATGGCATGGCGATAGGTCCAGACCCTCTTGCCGTCAGCAGGCGTGCCGGGCAGGTCGCGCGCCCGCGCGCCGGTGGCGAGGATGATGTTCTTCGCCGTCAGTTCCTCGGTCTTGCCGTCGCGCGTGACGCTGAGCTTGCCTTTCCCGGTCAGCTTGCCCTCACCCATATGGATGGTGATCTTGTTCTTCTTCATCAGGTGCGTGACGCCCTGATTGAGCTGCTTGGCAACGCCGCGCGAGCGCTTCACCACCGCTGCGATGTCGGCGCTGATCTTCTCCGCCGCCAGGCCATAGTCGCCGGCATGCTGCATATAGTGGAAGATTTCTGCCGACCGGAGCAAGGCCTTCGTCGGGATGCAGCCCCAGTTCAGACAGATGCCGCCGAGATTTTCGCGCTCGACGATCGCGGTCTTCAGGCCCAGCTGGGCGGCGCGAATGGCGGCGACATAGCCGCCGGGGCCGGAACCCAGAACGATAACATCATAATTTTCAGCCATGATCTATCTCGCTTTTCTTTTTTGTTTTTTACGCCGCCGGGAAGGCGGGCACGGAACGGGGCTGGCGATCTTCTCCGATCGCCACGAAGGTGAAGGTCGCCTTGGTCACGCGATAGGAACGGTCGTCATGACGGGTCCGTCGCCAGGCTTCGACCTCGATCTTCATGGAGGTACGGCCCACCGAAATAAGCTTTGCGAACACGGAAACCTCGTCGCCGACCACCACCGGACGCAGGAAGGTCATGCCCTCGACCGCGATGGTAACCGCGCGGCCATGGCTATGGCGGGCAGCGACGGAACCCGCCGCCGAGTCCATCAGGCTCATCAGCCAGCCGCCGAAAATATCCCCATAGGGATTGGTATCGGCGGGCATGGCGATGACCCGCACCGCCGGACTTTCCGTCGGTGGCTGCTCATCTAGCGGGGACATCAGGCCAGCATGCCAATCGGATTTTCGACCAACTCCTTGAACACCTGCATCAGGCGGGCGCCGTCGGCCCCGTCAATGGCGCGATGGTCGAAGCTGCCGGTGGCGGACATGACAGTCGCGATCTGCAGGGAGTCGTCGATGACGAAGGGCCGCTTTTCGCCGGCGCCAATGGCCAGGATCATGCCCTGCGGCGGATTGATCACGGCCTCGAACTGCTTGATGCCGAACATGCCCATATTGGAGAGCGAGGCGGTGCCGCCCTGATATTCCTCCGGCTTCAGCTTGCCGTCCTTGGCGCGGCTGGCAAGGTCCTTCATCGCGGTCGAGATGGCGGCAACGCCCTTGCTGTCGGCCTCGGTCACGATCGGGGTAATCAGTCCGCCTGGGATGGACACGGCGACCGAAATGTCCGCCCGCTGGAATTGCAGCATCTGATCGCCGGCGAACTGCACATTGCATTCCGGCACCTGGATCAGCGCCACGCCAAGCGCCTTGATCAGAAGATCGTTGACCGACAGCTTGACGCCTCGCGAGGCCAGGCCGGCGTTGAGTTCGCCGCGCAACTTCAACAATTTGTCGAGCTGAACATCCACGGTCAGGTAAATATGGGGCACCTGCTGCTTGGATTCCGTCAGGCGCCGCGCGATCGTCTTGCGCATGCCGCTGAGCTTGATGACTTCATGCGGGATGCCGAAATCCTGCGCAGCGGCAGGAGCAGCCACAGATGCAGCCGCAGGCGCTGCGACGGATGCGGGAGCAGGCGTCTTTGCTGCAGGTGCAGCGCCTTCAAGGTCCGCCTTCACGATACGACCATTGGGGCCCGTACCGGTAAGGCCAGCAAGGTCGAGGCCCTTGGCTTCGGCCAGGCGGCGGGCCAGCGGGCTGGCCTTCACGCGGTCCTTCCCGGCCCCGGCTTGCGCCGGTTCCGCCTTTGGCGCGGGCGCAGGTGCCTGCGCGGCGACCGGCTGGGCCTGCGGGGCGGCACGCTCCGCGGGCGCCGCCTTGGGAGCGGCATTTCCTGCTGCTGCCTGAGACACATCCTCGCCCTCTTCCGCGATGATGGCGATGACGGTGCCGACCTTCACACCTTCCGATCCTTCGGCAACCAGTATCTTCGCAACGACGCCCTCATCGACCGCTTCGAATTCCATGGTCGCCTTGTCAGTCTCGATCTCCGCGAGCAGGTCGCCGGAGGATACCGTATCCCCCTCCTTCACCAGCCATTTCGCCAGCGTCCCTTCTTCCATCGTCGGGGAAAGGGCGGGCATCTGGATCGTCTTACTCATGGGTGGAAGGCCTCTCATCTTATCCGGCGTGGGGCTGATGGGCTTCGTTTCGGCGCTTTGGCCGGAACGGTCAAGGGCAAGCCTTGCGCAGCCGCCCATAATCCGCCACATTTCACCACACTGGTTCACAGCTAACCATATGGGTTCAGCGCGCGCCGGTTCTGAAGAAGACCAAATGGTCGTTACTCTGTAGGGACGCAGCAGATGCGGACATATCTGGTTGTGGTGGACGAATCACCAGAGGCAGAGACGGCGCTCCGTTTCGCCGCGCGACGGGCCGCCAAGACGGCCGGTGCGGTTCGCATCCTGGCCCTCATTCCCCCTGCCGAGTTCGTCCAGTGGGGCGGCGTGCAGGCAACCATGGAGGATGAGGCACTTCAGCGCGCCGAAGCCCTGGTGACAAGCGCCGCTGGCACGCTGACCGACGAATCCGGCATCCGTCCCAGCATCACCGTGCGCCAGGGGGATCCGGTGACGATCGTACGCCGCACGCTGGATGAAATGGACGATGTCGCGGCACTGGTGCTGGGCGCGGCCGCCAGTGGCCATCCGGGCGTCCTGGTCTCCCACTTCGCGGGTGCAGATGCGGGCAAGCTGCCCTGCCCGATCATGATCATTCCCGGCGGCCTGGATGCAGAGGCGATCGACCGGTTGAGCTGAACCGTCCTGCCATCGATCCCGAATCCGGGCAGCGGCGTCAGAGGGGAGCCTGCCCGCTCGCTATTTCTTGAGGCGATAGCCCGTCCGGAACATCCAGCCGATCGCGGCCAGGCACAACGCCAGCATGCCGGCGACGAACAGCAGGCTGAACTCGATGCCGACATCACCCCGTCCGAAGAAGGTCCAGCGGAAACCGGAGATGAGGTAGACGATCGGGTTGAACAGCGTGATCGTTCGCCACGGCTCCGCCAGCATATGGATAGAATAGAAGGCGCCGCCCAGGAAGGTCATCGGCATGATCAGCAGCAGGGGGATGACCTGCAACTGCTCGAAACTCTGCGCCCATATGCCCAGGATGAAACCGAACAGGCAGAAGCTGATGGCGATCAGCATCATGAAGGCGACCATCGCGACCGGGTGGGCGACATGGATGTCGACGAACAGATGGGCGGTGACGAAGATGATGGTGCCCACGATCAGCGACTTGGTAGCCGCCGCGCCGACATAGGCGATGATCGTCTCCACCGCCGAAACGGGAGCCGACAACAGTTCATAGATGGTGCCAGTGAATTTCGGCATGTAGATGCCGAAGCTCGCGTTGAAGATGCTCTCGGTGAACATCGACATCATGATCAGACCGGGCACGATGAAAGCCGCGTAGGGAATGCCATCGATCTGCGTCATGCGCGAACCGATCGCGCCGCCGAACACCACGAAATAGAGCGAGGTGGTGATCACCGGCACCAGCAGTCCGGTCAGCAATGTGCGGCGGAAACGGTGCAATTCGAACTTGTAGATCGCCCAGATGGCACGGTGGTTGAATCGACTTGCCCCTTGGGAATTGAAACCACTCATGCCGCCTGCTCCTGATGGACCAGACTGACGAATATATCCTCCAGGCTGCTCTGTTCGGTGTTGAGATCCTTGTAGCCCAGACCCATGTCACCCAGCCTGCGCAAAAGGGACGACACGCCGGTTCGCTCCGCCTGGGTATCGAATATATATTCGATCTCATGGCCGTCCGCCTTCAGTGTGACCTGCCATTCGCCAAGCTCCGGCGGGACGACGGACAGCGGTTCCGCCAGCACGATCGTCAGCGTCTTCTTGCCGAGCTTCTTCATGAGAGCGGTCTTCTCCTCGACCAGAACCAGTTCGCCCTTGTTGATGACGCCGACGCGATCGGCCATCTCCTCCGCCTCCTCGATATAATGGGTGGTAAGGATGATGGTGACGCCCGTCTGGCGCAGTTCCCCGATCAACTTCCACATGTCCCGCCGCAATTCGACGTCGACACCCGCGGTCGGTTCATCCAGGAACAGCACGCGCGGTTCATGCGAGAGCGCCTTGGCGATCATCACGCGGCGCTTCATGCCGCCGGACAGTTCCAGGATCTTGCTGTGGCGCTTGTCCCAGAGCGAGAGGTCGCGCAGCACCTTCTCGATATAGGCGTCGTTGCGCGGCTTGCCGAACAGGCCGCGGGAGAAGGTGACGGTGTCGATCACCCGCTCAAAAGCATCGGTGTGCAGTTCCTGCGGCACCAGCCCGATGGCCGATCGCGAACCGCGATAGGCGCGGATGATGTCGTGCCCGGCTACGGTGACGGTGCCGCCGGTCGGCCTTACATTGCCGCAGATGATGGAGATCATGGTCGTCTTGCCGGCGCCGTTCGGCCCAAGCAGCGCGAATATCTCGCCCTCCTCTATCTCCAGGTCGACGCCCTTGAGCGCCTGAAAACCCGAAGCATAGCTCTTGGTCAGACCGGAAACGGTGATGATGGACGCCATGCGCGGCAATGCCCCCCTATTCTTTGAAGCGCAAAGATAGGGTGCCGCGCCCCGGGCGCAACCGCCGTCTATTCGCCTTTGCGGAAAAAGCGGAAAACGGTGGCGGGTGGGAAGTTGCGAACCGTCTGCCCGATCCGGACCACGTCCAGTCCGAGCGCATCCAGTATTTCCCGATGCACCGGCGGGCGCAAGGAATAGGTGAACTGGATGAAGGCCCCGCCCGGACGAAGCATGCGAAAACTTTCGGACAGGATGTCGGCGTGCATCTGGCGGTCCATGGCCAGCAACGGCAGACCGCTGATCACCGACTGATATTCCCCCGCCTCTCCCGCGGTTGCCGTGGAAACGATCTGGGCGGGCGTTTCCAGCACCGAAACATGCGGAAAGTGACGCCTTAGCCCGCGTGCGAAGGCGGGATTGATCTCCACGACCTCCAGCTTTTCAGGCGGCAGGCCAGTGCCCAATATGGCGCGCGTGAAAACGCCCGTGCCGCCGCCCAGCTCGATCACGCGACCATCCTCCGGATCGATATGTTCCACCATCAATCTGGCGAGATATCGGCTGCTGGGAACGACGGAGGCGGTCTGGCGCGGTTTCTTCACCCAAGCGGCCAGGAAATCCAGATATTCGGCCGCCCGCGTGCGAAAGTCGCTGTTGGGCAGGGCAACTGCCCGACTCCACCTTGGTTTATGTTGCATGAGCGAAACGCGACCATGTTCGTATCATGGGACTCCCTTAGCGAGCCGAACAAGCGTCGTCGATGAATTTTAGGCAGCCGGTTGGCAAAGCGCCCTCATGCTTTCAAGGTTTCGATACGATCCTGCAACCATTGCGCGACGGCCGCAATGCGCGGCAGTTTCTTGAGGTCGCCATGGGTGACCAGCCAGAAACTGCGCATGATCTCCACCTGATCGGCGATGACCGGCGCCAGAGCGGAATCATGGGCGGCGATGAAATCGGGCAATACGCCGATGCCGGCGCCTTCGGCGATCATGCGATGCTGCATGTTGATGCTGGTGGCGCGCAGACTGGCCTCCAGCCCCGCTTCCACCTCATCCAGATAGTCGAGTTCGGGCGAAAAGATGAATTCAGGCACATAGCCGACCAGCACATGAGCGCGCAGGTCAGCGGGATTGCGCGGCGTTCCGGCCTTAGCCAGATAAGCGGGAGACGCATAGAGATGCAGGCGATAGTCGCCCATCCGCCGAACCGACAGCCGGCCACGCTGCGGACGCGCCAGCATGACCGCCATGTCGGCTTCGCGCTTCGACGGATTGAGAAATCCCGATGCCGTGATGAGATCGAGCCGGATGCCCGGATGGCGCCGGTTGAAATCCGCAAGGCCCGGCGCCAGCACCCAGGTGCCAAACCCCTCCGCCACGGACAGCCGCACCTGGCCGCCCAGATGATGCCCTCGCCCCGTCGCCTCCTCCATGGCCGCGAGCGCCGCGCTTTCCACATTCTCGGCGTGGCGCAGCAGCGCCTGTCCGTGCGCGGTCAATATGCGCTCGCCCGCCCCCATTTCGAACAGTTCAGGCCCCAGAGCGCGCTCCAGACGGGCGAGCCGCCGGGCGATCGTCGTCGCATCAATGCCCAGGGACCGCGCTGCCGGCGCGATCTTGCGCGTACGCGCCACGGCCAGAAATACCCTGAGATCGTCCCAATCGAACATTCATCGCCCGCTAACTGCAAAATCGCGGGGATGCTATGCAAAACTGCGTTGTTGCGTGCAATTCCGCATCATATCTAGAGGGAAGTTCAAATCGCACGTCAGGAGAGTTTGTGAGCCAGTTCGATCTCACCGAGGACCAGTTGGCCATTCAGGAGATGGCGCGCCGGTTCACCGCTGATGCGATCACGCCCTTTGCGGCGGAGTGGGACGAAAAGCATATCTTTCCCCGCGACACCATCCGCGCTGCGGCGGAGCTGGGTTTTGGCGGCATTTATGTATCGGAAGAATCCGGCGGCATCGGCCTTGGACGGTTGGAGGCGGCGCTGATCATGGAGGCGATGGCCTATGGCTGCCCGTCGACCAGCGCCTTCATTTCGATCCACAACATGGCTTCCTGGATGATCGACCGTTTCGGCAGCAAGGCGGTGAAGGACAAATATCTGCCCTCCATGGTACCGATGGAGCGGATCGGCAGCTATTGCCTGACCGAAGCGGGCTCGGGGTCCGACGCGGCGGCGCTCAAGACGCGGGCGGCAAGGGACGGCGATCATTATGTCGTCACCGGCTCCAAGCAGTTCATCTCCGGCGGCGGAGAAAATGAAATCTATGTCGTCATGGTCCGCACCGGCGACGAAGGGCCGAAGGGCATCAGTTGCCTCGTCATCGAAAAGGACATGCCCGGGGTCAGCTTCGGCGCGCTGGAGCGCAAGCTGGGCTGGCATTCGCAGCCGACCGCCCAGGTCAATTTCGATGGCGTGCGGGTGCCGGTGGAAAATCTGGTCGGTGGTGAGGGCGAAGGTTTCCGCATAGCGATGATGGGGCTCGACGGCGGCCGGCTCAACATCGGGGCCTGCTCGCTCGGCGGCGCCCAGCGCTGCATCGACGAAACCCTTGCCTACACCAAGGAGCGCAAGCAGTTCGGCCAGAGCATAGCCGATTTCCAGAACACCCAATTCATGCTGGCAGACATGGAAACGGAATTGCAGGCTGCGCGCACCCTGCTCTATGCGGCGGCCGTCAAGGTGACGGAGAATGCGCCGGACAAGACACGCTTCGCCGCCATGGCCAAGCGGATGGCGACCGACACCGGATCCTCCGTGGTCGACCGAGCGCTGCAACTGCATGGCGGCTATGGCTATCTGATGGACTATCCCATTGAACGTTTCTGGCGTGACCTGCGCGTGCATTCGATCCTGGAAGGCACAAACCAGGTGATGCGCATGATCATCGCCCGCGACATGCTGCGACAATGAGCGCGGGAGATTTTATGACTGATGAAGTTCTGATTTCCGTCGACAATGGCGTGGGACGCATCAGGCTGAACCGGCCGAAGGCAATCCATGCGCTGAACACGCAGATGTGCAGCGCCATCATCAATGCCCTGTTGGCATGGAGAACGGATCATTCGGTCGTTGCCGTCATGCTCGACCATGCGCCCTCGCCCGATGGTGATCCCCGGCTCTCGCGCGGTTTCTGTGCTGGCGGCGACATCGCCATGATCGCCAACAGCGCCAAGGGCGACTGTTCCGAAGCCGAGCGCTTCTTCTTCACCGAATATCGCATGAACCATCTGCTGTTCGTCTATGAAAAGCCGGTCATCGCCTTCATCGACGGTATTGTCATGGGCGGCGGCGTCGGGATTTCCGATCCGGCGCGCTATCGCGTTGCGACGGAGCGGACGACCTACGCCATGCCGGAAACGGGCATCGGCCTGTTCCCCGACGTGGGCGGCGGCTGGTTCCTGCCGCGCATGCCGGGACGGACCGGGGTCTGGCTTGCCACGACCGGTGCGCGGATCAAGGGCGCGGATTGCGCCGCCATCGGCATCGCCACCCACTATATGGCGTCGGATAAGCTGGAAGCGGTGAAGGCCCGGATCATTGCCAGCCCCCATGCATTGGCGAAAATCCTGGATGAAATGGCCGACGTGCCGCCTCCCTCAACCTGGGAAGCGCATCGGGAAGAGATAGGCCGCCTCTTCGCATCCGATCGGTTCGAGGACATATTGGCTGCGTTGGAAGCGGACGGATCGGATTGGGCGCGGGAGCAGTCAGCCACCCTCGCCACCAAGTCCCCACAGACGGTCAAGGTCGCGCTCCGGCAGATGGTGGAGGGCGCGGCCTTCACCGATTTTGCGGACAATATGCGCAATGAATATCGCATCGGCTATCATGTCATCCGCCGTCCTGATTTCATTGAAGGCGTGCGGGCCGTCATCTTCGACAAGGATAATGCGCCGAAATGGAGCCCGGCCCGGCCGCAGGATGTGACGGAAGAACTTGTCGACAGCCTGTTCGCGCCCCTGCCCCCGGAAAAGGAATGGACGCCGCTGCCGCAACTGGACGGTTAGAGGCGATGTGCAGGCGATTGCAACCGGTCGCTGGTCAGGAAGTCGCGGAAACTTAGGAATCTGGCGCATCGCGCAGAATGGCGACGAAAGGCCCTCTGCAAGGTCGGATGCGGCAAGGAAGAACGGGAGCGCACAGTTGCGTCGGGCTTGACGCAGCGCGCTCCAAGACAGGAGGAGTGCCTGAAATGAGCCAGACAATCGCCTTTATCGGCCTGGGCAACATGGGCGGCGGCATGGCCGTCAACCTGCTGAAGAACGGCTTTGCCGTGCGGGCCTTCGACCTGTCGGAAGAGGCGCTGGCCAAGGCGGCCGAAGCCGGCGCGGTGCGCTGCGCCAGCGCGGCGGAGGCGGTTGCGGGCGCCGATGCCGTCGTGACCATGCTTCCCGCGGGCAAGCATGTGGAGGGCGTCTACACGGGCGACGTCTTCGACGCGGCGAAGGCGGATGCGCTGTTCCTCGACTGTTCGACCATCGATGTCGCGACGGCGCGGCGCGTGGAGGAGGCTGCCGCCAAGAAAGGGTTCGAAATGGTCGATGCCCCGGTTTCAGGCGGTATCGCGGCAGCCAATGGCGGCACGCTGACCTTCATGGTCGGTGGCACCGATCAGGCGTTCGGCCGAGCCAAGCCGATCCTGTCCGCCATGGGCAAGGCGGTGATCCACGCCGGCGGCGCCGGCAATGGCCAGGCCGCCAAGATCTGCAACAACATGCTGCTGGGCGCGACGATGGTCGCGACTTGCGAAACCTTTGCCATGGCGAAGAAGCTCGGCCTGGATCCGCAAACCTTCTACGATATCTCCAGCGTGTCGTCTGGGCAGAGCTGGTCGATGACCAGCTATTGCCCGGTGCCCGGTGTCGGACCACAAAGCCCGTCAGACAATGGCTATCAGGGCGGCTTCGCCGTCGGGCTGATGCTGAAGGATCTAAAGCTGGCGAGTGAAGCGGCAGCTTCGGTGGGGGCGAGCGTCCCGATGGGAAATGCGGCCGAGTCGCTCTATCAATTGCTCGCCAATCGCGGTGAAGCGGCGCGGGACTTTTCGCTGATGATCGAGATGCTGGAGGGGAAGTAAGCGGCCTACCCCTCCCTCAGCGATTTTAGAGCGGGTTTCGATCTGATTGAATCAGATCGCCGCTCTGATTCCTTGTTTTCCGCGATTTCTTAACCAGCGATCGGTTCCGATCGCTTGGAAATCGCTCTAGCGAAGGCGCGCTTCCAGGGCGCGCCCTCCCGCCGATCAGCGCCCCTTCCAGACGCCCGCGCGTTTTCCGACGAAGGCTTCCATGCCTTCCTTCTTGTCCTCGGTCGCGGTCAGGATCTGGAACAGGCGACGCTCGGTCAATATCCCCTGGGCCAGCCCGGTCTCAAATGTCAGATTGACCATTTCCTTGTTCACCATCGCGGCCATGGGCGGCATGCCGGCGATGGTCGCGGCGGTCTTGAGCGCATCGTCGAGCAGTTCGGCGGCGGGAACGATCCGAGCGACCAGCCCGGCGCTTTCCGCCTCTTCCGCGCCCATCATGCGGCCCGTCAGGCACATTTCCATCGCCTTCGCCTTGCCCACGGCACGGGTCAGGCGCTGCGACCCGCCCATGCCCGGCGCTACGCCCAGCTTGATCTCGGGTTGACCGAATTTCGCCGTGTCGGCCGCCAGGATGAAGTCCGCCATCATCGCCAGTTCGCACCCGCCGCCCAGCGCGAAACCGGCAACAGCAGCAATCCACGGCTTGCGGGTCGCGACGACCTTGCTCTGCCAGCCGGAGAAGAAATCCTCCAGGAAGAAGTCCGCTGCTTCCTTCTCCACCATCTCCTTGATGTCGGCGCCCGCGGCGAAGGCCTTTTCGCTGCCGGTCAGGACAAGGCAACGCTGTGCCGGATCGGCATCATAGGCGGCAAAGGCTGCGCCAAGATCCTTCAGCACCTGGCTGTTCAGCGCGTTCAGCGCCTGCGGGCGGTTGAGCGTGACCAAAGTCACCGCATCCCGTTGTTCGACCAGGATCGTTTCGAATGCCATTGCAGTTTCCCTTCATTGACCCATTGCGATCCGCTCTATGCAGCGAGACGGCGCTTGGCCAGTCCTTGAGGAGCCGCATCTTCGCAGCCGCTATCGGCACAGATGCATGAAATCCCGGTCATAGCTTCGCAAATGCGCGCCACCGTCGATGTAGAGCGTCTGGCCCGTCACGGCGCTGGCACCCGCCAGATAGAGCACGGCCTGGGCGATCTCCTCCGCCTGCGGCAAACGCGCCAGCGGCATCAGGGTCGACAGTCTTTCCATCTGATCGTGGTCATAATCCGGCGTCGCGATGGTAAGACCCGGCGCGACGGCATTGACCCTGATCTGCGGCGCCAGTGTGGAGGCGGAGAGCCGCGTCAGTCCCGCCAGGGCCATTTTCGAAAGCGTATAGGCGAGTTGGTCACCATGCGGGTGGTCGATCCGCTGGTCGAGGATGTTGACGATGCACCGATCGCCCGTTCCCGCAGGAACCGTGGCAAAGGCTTTGGTGAGCAGCGTGGGCGCGGCGCAGTTGACGGCATAATGGCGCATCAGGTCGCCGGCATTGACACTGTCGAGCCGGTCCTGTCCGAATATCGCCGCACTGTTGACGAGCACGTCCGGCGGCCTGCCAAAGCGCTCAGCCACCAGCGCCACCAACTCCTCCGCCCCTTCCGGATCGGCGAAATCGACGGTGAAGCCGTCCCATTCAGTCGCATTATCCTCCAGCGTCAGCGCCAGATGGGAATCCAGCCGGGTATCGTGACTGCCGTGGATCGCCAGCGAATAGCCGGCCTGCGCGAATGCGGCGGAGATGATGCCGCCCAGCCGCCGATGGCCGCCCGTCACCAGCACGAGCCGCTTTTGCGCCAGCGGACGCGCACCGGCCTGTTCCTCGCGCTGCCGGGAGCCCCCAAGGGGCCGATAGGCAGGAACTTCCGGCTCGGTCACGATGCAATCAGCTTGAGCACTTCTTCACGGCTCTTCTCATCATCGCGGAACACGCCCAGCATGCGGCTGGTCTTCATGACGACGTTGGGCGTGCGAACGCCCCGACCGGTCATGCAACCATGCGTCGCTTCGACCACAACGGCGACGCCCTGGGGCTTCAGATTCTCCCAGATACAATTGGCGACCTCCGAAGTCAGTCGCTCCTGCACCTGAAGGCGATGGGCGAACGCGTGCAGCACGCGCGCCAGCTTCGATATCCCCACGACATATTGGCCAGGCAGATAGGCGATATGCGCAACACCCACGATGGGCGCCATGTGATGCTCGCAATGCGACTGGAACGGAATGTCCTTCAACAGGACGACATCGTCATAACCGCCAACCTCATGGAAGATGCGCGAAAGATGATAGGCCGGATCATCTTCATAACCCCGGCAATATTCCTTCCACGCGCGTGCCACGCGTTCAGGCGTCTCGATCAGTCCTTCCCGCTCCGGATCGTCGCCAGACCAGCGGATCAATGTCCGGATAGCATCGGCCACGTTCGCGGGAACCGGGATCTTGACCGACTCGCCCGCAGTTTCCGCGTCGGGATCATATTCCATGGACGGCACCACTCCTCTGTTGCTCAGCGGCATATGGCGACTGATTCGCACGAACGCCAGCCCCCTTTGCCAAGCTGGACATGCCATGCCGTCGGTGGCACATGCTGACCAAACCGGGTGAACCGGGGTCGCAACACATCATCGCAGCGGAACCATGCGGACCGAACAGATCGCCGCCGTCCTCCTTGCAGCGGGCACTTCCTCCCGTTTCGGGGAAGAAGACAAGCTGATGGCCGACCTGCGCGGAAAGGCCGTCTTCGTCCATGCGCTGGAAACCATCGCCTCCATGATCTTTGGGGAATTGGTGGCGGTGGTGCGTCCCATAAGCCAGGCCCCGGTCCTGCATCGCCGGCTGGAACGGCGCGGCTATACCATCATCGTCAATGACCGTCCGGAAGACGGCATGTCGGGCAGCATCATCCGCGCCGTCGAACATGTCATGCCGATACGGAAATGCCGCGGCATATTGGTCTGTCTGGCGGACATGCCCGACGTGCCCCAGACGCATTACAACCGGATCTGCCTCGCGGCCGAGGACATCCGATCCGTCGTCGCGAGCACCGACGGCTTTTCATCCTCGCCCCCCGCATTCATCGGGCGCAAGCATTTTCCCGAACTTCTGGCCTTGCGCGGCGACCAGGGGGCAAGGGCGCTGCTCAGCCACGGTGTGCAGATCGAAACCATGGGTGCCAACCTGCGGGACATCGACACGCCCGAGGATCTGGATCCTGAGCCACGGACGGAGCCGAAATCGTAGATCAGCTGGAACGGGTGGGATCGGTCATGGGATCGCCCATTTCCCGCGGATCGGCCGAACGCCCAAGCGGTAGCGAACCCGTCTGACGTTCCAGCATGCGATGCACGATCGGCGGATTGGCCCCACAGTGCAGGGCGTGGATCGCTTCGCTGTTCGCCCTGTCGGCCACCGTCCGGCGACTGTTGTGGCGGACATAGTCCAGCCAGGTGGACACATGATAGCGCTCCAGCCACAGTTCCGGATCGCCCAGATCGCGCAGCAGCGACCATCCATGGGCGCCATCGCGACGGCGTATGCGGCGACGTTCGCTCATCGCTGCAAGGAAGGGCACCACCGATCCGGCAGCTATGCGATATTCTATGGTGACGACGACAGGACCGCTCCGGGGCTCGATCGGAACCATCGTCTGCGGTTCCCGCCACAGATTTTGAAGATCGAGATTCTGTTCGCCTATTTGCGCGAGCGGCCGGATATATCCGATCATGGCCGAGGCGAACTGGACAGCCGCCGCGCCGTAGAGCGCTACGAGCACACCATGATCCTCCGCCAGCGTGCCGAACAGCCATGCGCCGCCGGCCATGCCGCCGAAGGCCACCATCTGATAGAGAGCCACGGCGCGCGCCACGACCCAGCGGGGCGCCGACATCTGGACGGAAACGTTGAAGGTCGAAAGGGCGACCACCCAGCCGGCGCCCGCCAGCAGCAAACCCGCCAGCGCCAGGACCAGCCAATGGCTGACGGCCATCAGCATCGTCCCGGCCGCCAGGGCGATGGCAGCCGAGCGGACAATGGCCTCGACCGAAAAACGGCGTCGCAACTGCCCCGTCGACAACGCCCCCAGCACCGCACCGATGCCGAAGGCCCCACTGAGCGCGCCGAAGGTCAATGCTCCACCACCCAGCAGGTCACGCGCAACCAGCGGCATCATCGCCGACACCGCGCTTGCCCCGATGCCGAACGCCGCGCTTCGCAGCAGGACGATCTGGATATTGGGCGACATGGCGACATAGCGGACTCCGGCCCGCATCGCGAGACCGATGCGTTCGCGCGGAAGGAGCTGAGGTGGCCGTTCAGGACGCCAGCGGGCAAGCACCGCAACCAGGCCCACATAGCTGATCGCGTTGACCAGGAAGGCCGCCGCCGCACCGGCCGCCGCCACGATCACCCCTCCCAGCGCCGGCCCGATGCTGCGCGCCATGTTGAAACCCATGGAATTGAGCGAAACGGCGTTGGGCAGGGCCGCCCTGGGCACCATGTCCCCCACTGACGCCTGCCAGGCCGGCCCGTTGATCGCGGTGGCGCAGCCGACAAGGAAAGTGAAGCCCAGCAGCGCCCATGGTGTCACCCACCCCATCCAGGCGAACAGAGCCAGCAGGGCGGAAACGAGGAGCATGAAAAGCTGGCACAGCAGCATCACCACGCGCCGGTCACTATTGTCCGCCACGGCGCCTGCCCAAAGCGAGAGCAACATGATCGGCAATGTCGTCGCGGCCGGAACCAGAGCTATCATCTGGGGCGAGGCGGACAATGAGGTCATCATCCACTGCGCGCCGACCGACTGGATCAGCCCGCCGAAGTTGGAAGCGAGGCTGGCCCACCAGATCGCCCGGAAGATCGGGATCGACAAGGGCGAAGGCGCTTGGGAAGGGTCCGATTCTGACACGCCCTCCATGAAGCGGAATAAGGCCAACGGGTCAAATCCGCGAATCGGTAAAATGACGAAGCGATCAGCCGGTTGATGCAGAGCAACCGTCGCAGCCCGATGACGTTACGGTCGGGCGGGGTGGCGATTGAGACTTGCACTTTACGTAAACGTAAATACATTCGCAGCGAACATCCGGCGCCCAGCGGAGAGGAACGAATAGCATGGAAGCCTATATCTATGATGCCGTCAGGACGCCCCGAGGCCGGGGCAAGGCCGACGGGTCGCTGCACGAAATCACCCCCATCCAGCTGGCGACGCAGATGCTGGAAGCGGTACGGGACCGAACGGAAATCGATACCGCGGATGTCGATGACGTCATCCTGGGCTGCGTCACCCCGGTGGGCGAGCAGGGCGCGGACATTGCCCGCGTCGCGGTGCTGAATGCCGATTATGCCCAGACCGTGCCGGGCGTGCAGATCAATCGCTTCTGCGCTTCGGGCCTGGAGGCCGTGAACATGGCGGCCGCGAAGGTCTATTCCGGCGAGGCAGGACTTGCCATCGGTGGCGGGGTGGAGTCGATGAGCCGAGTGCCGATGGCGTCGGATGGCGGCGCCTGGGCGATGGACCCCGCGGTCGCATACAAGACCTATTTCGCGCCGCAGGGCATCGGCGCCGACGTGATCGCGACCAAGTTCGGGATCAGCCGGGACGATGTCGACGCCTATGCCGTCGAAAGCCAGCGCCGCGCCAAGGCGGCCTGGGATGAGAAGCGCTTCGCCAGGTCGATCGTGCCGGTCAAGGACGTGATCGGCCAGGTCGTGCTCGACCATGACGAACATATGCGGCCGGACGCAACGATGCAGTCGCTGGCCGCGCTCAAGCCCAGCTTTGCGGCACTGGGCGAGGAAATGCCAGGCTTCGACACCGTGGCGCTGCTGCGCTATCCGGAGCTGGAGAAGGTCAATCACGTCCACCATGCCGGCAACAGCAGCGGCATCGTCGACGGCGCGGCCGCGGTGCTAGTCGGCAACAAGGCGATGGGCGAGAAATATGGGCTGAAGGCCCGCGCCAGGATAAAGGCTATGGCCTCTATCGGCTCGGAACCACTGATCATGCTGACCGGGCCGGAATTCGTCGCGGGCAAGCTGCTGAACCGGGCGGGCATGAGCAAGTCCGACATCGATCTGTGGGAGTTGAACGAGGCCTTTGCCAGCGTGGTGTTGCGCTACATGCAGGCGATGGACCTCGACCATGGCCAGATCAACGTCAATGGCGGCGCGATCGCGATGGGCCATCCATTGGGCGCTACCGGAGCGATGGTGCTCGGCACGGCGCTGGATGAACTGGAGCGCAGCGGCAAGGGCACCGCGCTCATCAACCTGTGCGTCGGCGCAGGCATGGGCACCGGCATCATCATCGAACGCGTTTGAACATAGGAACCGTCCGTGCCGAGTGACCATCGAGCCTGTCAGAATGGCAGGTCGAAGGATTAAATGCTTCGATACCAGTCTTCGACAGGCCCGGCGTCCGAGCGGCACGAACGGAGATAGGAAAGGTTGCCTCCAATGCAGACCATCACTTTCGACATTGACGCGGATGGCATTGCCACCCTGACGATCGATGTTCCCGATCAGTCGATGAACGTCATCGGCCCGGAATTCCTAGCCGATCTGGAAGAGGCGATCACGCGCATCTCCTCTGAAGAGGCGATCAAGGGCGCCGTCATCGCATCCGGCAAGGACAGCGGCTTCATGGCGGGCATGGACCTGAAATATTTCGGATCCATGCTGGTCAGCGAAAGCGGCAGACGCCCCTCTCCCGCTGAAATCTTCGACAAGGTCTTTGTCCTGAACCAGTTGTTCCGGCGGCTGGAGACATGCGGCAAGCCGGTAGCCTGCGCCATTGAGGGCACATGCGTCGGCGGCGGGTTCGAACTGGCGCTCGCCTGCCATCGCCGTGTCGTGGGCGACAGTCCCAGGACGCAGCTTGGGTTGCCGGAAATCCTGATCGGCCTGTTCCCGGGTGGTGGCGGGTCGCAGCGCTTGCCGCGCATCATGGGCGTGCAGGCGTCGCTGATGTACATGTTGCAGGGCAAGCTGTTCCGCCCGGCTGACGCCGCGATGATGAAGGTCGTCGATCAGGTCGTGCCGCAGGGCACGGCGGTGCAGGCCGCGCGCGAATGGGTGAAGGCCAATCCCAGCGCCTCGGTTCAGCCATGGGACGTCAAGGGATTCAAATTCCCCGGCGGCGCGGGCGGGTTCAATCCGGCCTTCGTGCAGACCATGGCGGGTGCCCTGCCGATGACGCTCAAGCAGACGCAGCGTAACATGAACGCGCCGATCGCGCTGCTCTCCGCCGTCTATGAAGGGGCCTTCCTGCCAATCGATCGGGCGATCCGGGTCGAAAGCAAATATTTCGCCAAGGTCGCCGCCGATCCGCAGGCGGCGAACATGATCCGCAGCCTGTTCGTCAACAAGCAGGCAGCCGAGCGTGGCGCGCGGCGCCCGAAGGACCAGCCCAAGGCGCCGACGAGGAAACTCGCCATGCTGGGCGCGGGCATGATGGGTGCAGGGATAGCCACCGTTGCCGCGCAGGCGGGCATCGAGGTCGTGCTGTTCGACCGTGATCAGGCCTTTGCGGAAAAGGGCAAGGCGCATGTCGAGGATGTGCTGAAGAAGCGCCTGGGCAAGGGCATGACGCCGGAAAAGATGGCGGAGACGCTGGCCCGCGTGACGCCCACGACAGACTATGCCGCGCTCGCGGGAGCGGACTTTGTGATTGAGGCGGTGTTTGAGGATGTCGCGATCAAGGCTGAAGTGACCAAGAAGGTCGAGGAGGTGCTGGGCGCGGATACGATCTTTGGCTCCAACACTTCCACCCTGCCGATCACCAGGCTGGCGAAGGCATGGTCGAAGCCGGAGAATTTCATCGGCATCCACTTCTTCTCACCGGTCGAGAAGATGCCGCTGGTGGAGATCATCCTTGGCAAGGAAACCGGGCCTGCCGCCATCGCCAAGGCGCTCGACTTCGTCGCCCAGATCAAGAAGACGCCGATTGTCGTCAATGACTCGCGCGGCTTCTACACCTCGCGCTGCTTCGGCACCTATGTGCAGGAAGGCGTGGAGATGGTGGCCGAGGGGATCAACCCCGCGCTGATCGAAAATGCCGGGCGGCAACTGGGCATGCCGGTGGGGCCGCTCGCGGTGGGGGACGAAGTTTCCATCGAGCTGGGCCACAAGATCGTGGTCGCCGCGCAGAAGGAACTGGGCGATGCCTATGTCGCGCAGCCGTCCGACGCAGTGATGGCGCGCATGGTCGAGCTCGGCCGACTGGGGCGGAAAAGCGCCAAGGGCTGGTATGACTATCCCGAAGGGCAGAAGAAGCATCTCTGGGCCGGTCTGGAGGATATGTTCCCCCGCGCCGCCGTGCAGCCCGATGTGGAGGCAGTCAAGGAGCGCCTGCTCTATCGCCAGCTCATCGAATGTGCGCGCTGCTTTGAGGAAGGCGTGCTGGAAACGCCGGAGGATGGTGATATCGGCGCGATCTTCGGCTGGGGCTTCGCGCCCTATACCGGCGGGCCGTTCAGCCATATGGACACGGTCGGCATCGGCCATGTCGTGGCCGTTCTGGAGCGACTGGCCGCCATGCATGGCGACCGCTTCGCGCCGACCGCGCAGTTGCTGGACATGGCGGCAAGCGGCGCGACCTTCTATCGCCCCGCTTCATCTCGCGCCGCAGCGTGAATGGGCTGTAAATCGTTGCCCCACTAGTTTAGGTCTTCCCGGATATCTCCGGGGAGACCTTATTTTTATGAGCGAAATGCCGACGGTTCTGGTCACGGGCGGAGCGGGCTATATCGGTAGCCATGCCGTATTGGCGCTGCGGGACGCTGGCTATGGCGTGGTCGTGATCGACAATCTGGTGACGGGATTCCGCTGGGCGGTGCCCGACGATGTGACCTTCGTCGAGGGCGACATTTCCGACCAGCCGCTGGTCCGGCAGACGCTGCGGGACCATGGCATAAAGGCGGTGATGCACTTTGCCGGATCGGTGGTGGTGCCTGAATCGGTCGAGAACCCGCTCAAATATTATCATAACAACAGCGCCAAGACCCGCGACCTGATCGAGAGCGTGGTCGCGGTGGGCGTGCCGCATTTCATCTTTTCCTCGACGGCGGCGACCTATGGCATTCCGGAAGAAAGCCCCGTCAAGGAAAGCACGCCGCAGCGACCGATCAACCCCTATGGCATGTCGAAGCTGATGACCGAATATATGCTGCGCGACGTCAGCGCGGCGCATGCGGTGAACTTCTGCGCCCTGCGCTATTTCAATGTGGCCGGGGCCGATCCCGAAGGGCGCACCGGGCAATCGACCGCGGGGGCAACGCATCTGATCAAGGTGGCGGTCGAGGCCGCGCTGGGCAAGCGCAGCCATGTTTCGGTGTTCGGAACGGACTTTGATACGCCCGACGGGACCGGCGTGCGCGACTATATCCATGTCACCGATCTGGCGGCGGCGCATGTCCTGGCATTGGAGGCGTTGATGGCCAGACCGGAGCAGAATTACCTGCTCAACTGCGGCTATGGGCGCGGCTTCTCGGTGCTGGAGGTGCTGGACGCGGTCGACCGGGTGACGAACCTCAAGATCGACCGGCGGATGGAAGGACGCCGGGCGGGCGACCCGGATGCGCTGATCTCCGACAATCGGGCGATCATGGCCGAGTTTCCCTGGACGCCCCGGTTCGCCGATCTCGACCAGATCGTCACCCACGCCCTCGCCTGGGAGCGCAAGCTGACCGAAATTCGCGGCGAGTGAACGCCGAGTTCTGCCTGCGCCTTCCTGTCCACCGAGATCGAACGACATGCCTACCGAACATCTTTTCATTGAAGGCGCGCTGGCTGCAACGGACATGGCGCGGCGGATCGTCGCGCTTCTGGACGATGCCATAGCCACGCGGGGCGTTGCGACCATCGCGCTGTCAGGCGGACGGTCGCCCCGACCCGTGCTGGAGGCTCTTTCCGACACGACCCTGGATTGGGGCAAGGTGATCGTGACGCTGGTCGACGAACGCTGGGTCGCTCCTGACCATGCGGACAGCAATGAGCGGTTGATCCGCGAAACGCTGTTGCGGGGAAAGGCTGCGGCGGCGCGTGTCGTGCCGATGAAGAACAATGCGGCGGACGCCTATGCGGGACAGGCGGAATGCGAGACCGCCTTTGCAAGCTTGCCCTGGCCGCTCGACATCGTACTGCTGGGCATGGGTGAGGATGGGCATACCGCTTCCTTGTTTCCCAATGCGAAGGAACTGGCGGAGGGGCTTTCCACCGACGCCCTGACGCTGGCGGTCATGCCGCCCGATGCCCCCCACCAGCGGATGTCGTTAAGCGCAAGAGCCATTCTCGCCAGCCGACATATCTTCCTCCAGATTGGCGGGCCGGCAAAGAGGGCGGTCTATGACCGGGCGCTGGCGGGCGGCCCCGTCGAGGAACTGCCGATCAGGCTCGCGCTATGCCAGCATGCCGTTTCGGTGGAGGTTTGGATTTCGGCCTGACATTCAGTCGCGCGGCTTGTGCCGGGAGATGAGATAACGCCAGACGCCAACGAGGTTGATCAGGAGCAGCGCTATATTCTGAAAGCCTATGCCTTCGCTGTCCTCCGAGAGAAAGCCCCAGCCGATCAGGGCGATGGAGGACGTCACGAACAGGACGAACGCCCAGCCCGTGACGCGGCGACCAAGATTGAGGGAGACGATGAAGGCGGCAATGGTGGCGGCGCCTGCGCCATAATATTGTAGCGCATCGAGCATGGTTTCATTCATCCATCGCCAACGCAACAATTGTGACAAGGTTGCCGAGCGGATAAGAGGCAGCGCATGATTGCCCAGGTCGACCCTTTCCACGCCATCGCCATCAGCCGCGAAGCCCACAGGCTGGAGGCCGAAGGGCGATCCATCCTGCACATGGAGTTCGGGCAGCCTTCCACGGGTGCGCCCTCGGCTGCCATTGCCGCAGCCCATGCCGTGCTCGACAACGATCCCATGGGCTATTGGGAAAGCCAGGCGCTGAAGGAGCGGATCGCACGGCACTATCGCGAATATTATGGCGTGGCGGTGGAAGCGGAACAGATCCTGCTGACGTGCGGAGCGTCGCCGGGGCTGGTGCTGGCGCTGACCAGCCTGTTCGCACCCGGTGCGCGGATCGCGACGGCGCGGCCCGGCTATGTCGCATATCGCAACACGTTGAAGGCGCTCTACCTGGAGCCGCTGGAGATCGACTGCGGATCCGCCGAACGATATCAGATCAGCGCGGCGGCGCTGGAGGCGCTGGATTCGGGGGTGGACGGAACGATTATCGCCAGCCCGGCCAATCCCACCGGGACCATCATTCCTGCCGATGAAATGGCGCGGATAGCCGAGATTTGCCGGGCGCGCGCTATTCGCATCATTTCGGACGAGATCTACCACGGGCTGAACTATGGCGAACCTGCACGCTCGATGCTGGAATTCACGCCGGATGCCATCATCGTGAACAGCTTTTCCAAATATTTTTCCATGGCCGGGTGGCGGCTGGGCTGGGTGGTCTTTCCTCCCGATCTGATAGAAACAGCGCGGGCGCGCATGGGAAATCTGTTCCTGACGCCCCCTTCCCTGGCCCAGCATGCCGGATTGAAGGCCTTTGACTGCATCGATGAACTGGAGGTGCATGTCGCGACCTACCGGCGCAATCGCGAATTGCTGCTCGCTGCCCTGCCCGCCCTGGGATTGAAGGAGATCGCTCCCCCGGACGGCGCCTTCTACATTTATGCGGATGTCGGCCATCTCACGAACGACAGCCTGTCCTTCTGCCAGAAACTGCTGCGCGAAACCGGGGTAGCGACAGCGCCCGGAATCGATTTCGATCCGGTCGACGGGCACCGGCACATCCGTTTCAGCTTCGCGGTATCCACAGACCGGGTCGAGGATGCCATCACCCGGATGATCCCCTGGTTCAGGGAACAGGGCGCAGCAAGGGATTGACCTGCCCGGTCAAGGCAGAAAATCAGCCAGCCATGACGAAGGCAACCTGCATCGGGCCGGCAGCCGGATGCCAGGATCCGAAAAAGATGGTGCGGGCGGTCGGAATCGAACCGACACTCCTTTCGGAACCGGATTTTGAGTCCGGCGCGTCTACCAGTTTCACCACGCCCGCATGCCCTTCAAACGCGTTCCGCGAGAAAGATGATCCATCTTCCTCGAAAACGCCAAGGGTGGAGCGCCAATGGCAAAATCGGCGGCCAGCGTCCAGCCAAAAAACACTCCCTCCATCCTCTCGCGGTTGCGAGATGACCCTTGCCGGGATAGCCTGCTTGCGTAACGAGGGCGGCCAAGTGTAAGGGCGCTTTCGTGCAGACCTGAAACACTAACGGAAAAGGGAAGACCTTTGACCGAACCGTCTGCCACATTCCTGTTGTTCGGAGCCACGGGCGACCTGGCGCACAGGATGATCTTCCCGTCGCTGTACAATCTGCTGGCCGACGCCCTGCTGCCGGAGGATTTCCTGATCATCGCGTCGGGCCGGTCAGAACTGACCGATGACCAGTTTCGCGACGATATCGACAAGGCGCTGCGGAAATTCCTTGCCGCTGACCGCTATGATGCGGAAGTCGCGAAGCAGTTGCGCGACATCATCGTCTATCAACCGGTGGAGGCGGGCAATGGAGCCCAGTTCAAGGCGTTGGCAGAGCGGCTCGACGGGCGGCTGGACAAGGGCCTGTCCGTTTATCTCTCGACGCCCCCGTCTCTCTTCGCGCCGACCGCCCAGGGACTGGCCGAAGCAGGCCTGATCACCCCCCGCACGCGAATCGCCATGGAAAAGCCGATCGGCAAGGATCTGGCATCATCCAAGCAAGTGAATGACGGCATCGGCGCCCTGTTCGCCGAGGAACAGATTTTCCGCGTCGACCACTATCTGGGCAAGGAAACGGTCCAGAACCTGCTCGCCTTGCGCTTCGGCAATGTCATGTTCGAACCGCTGTGGAACGCCACGGCCATCGACCATGTGCAGATTACCGTGGGTGAGACGGTGGGGCTGGAAGGCCGGGTTTCCTATTATGACGGCGTGGGCGCGTTGCGTGACATGGTGCAGAACCACGTCCTCCAGATCCTGTCGATCATCGCCATGGAACCGCCGGCGCGTATGGACCCCACGGCCGTGCGCGACGAAAAGGTGAAGGCGTTGCGTTCGCTCCGCCCCATGACCGCCGAGACGGTCAAGACCCATAGCGTGCGCGGCCAGTATACGCCGGGCGCGGTCGGCGGGCAGATCGTCACCGGCTATGCTGACGAATTGGGCAAGCCGTCCGACACGGAAACCTTCGTCGCGCTGAAGGCCTATATCGACAATTGGCGCTGGCAGGGCGTCCCCTTCTACCTGCGCACGGGCAAGCGCATGCCGACGCGCCAGTCGGAAATATTGATCCAGTTCAAGCCGGTGCGCCATTCCATTTTCGGGCGCAACGGCGGAACCGGCCTGGAACCGAACACGCTCATCATCCGCCTGCAGCCGGAGGAATATATCCGCCTGCTGATCATGAGCAAAAGACCGGGGCTGGAGCGCGACGTGCATCTGGAGGAGGTGACGCTGGACGTGTCGCTGACCGCCGCCTTTGCCGGGCAACGCCGCCGCATCGCCTATGAGCGGCTGATCCTGGACCTGTTGGTCGGCGACGCGACGCTGTTCGTGCGCCGGGACGAGGTCGAGGCGCAATGGACGTGGATCGATTCGATCATCGACGGGTGGAAGGAAGCGGGCGTAAAGCCCTCCCCCTATTCTTCCGGGAACTGGGGGCCATCCTCAGCCATTGCCCTAATCGAACGAGACGGAGCAAGTTGGAATGACTGATCTTCATCCGGTGATCACCGAGGTCACCGAGCGCATCACGAAGCGCAGCGCAGCGTCGCGCCGGAAATATCTGGACCTGATCGAGCGCGGCCGTGACGCGGGCACCAATCGTGACCAGCTTTCCTGTGGAAACCTGGCTCATGGCTTTGCCGCAAGCGGCGAAGACAAGGCTGTCATCCGCACGGGCGGAGCGATGAACATCGGAATAGTCACTGCCTATAACGACATGCTCTCCGCGCATCAGCCCTATGGCCGCTACCCCGAGCAAATCAAGCTGGCGGCGCGGGAGGTCGGCTGCACCGCGCAGGTCGCAGGCGGCGTTCCGGCCATGTGCGACGGGGTGACGCAGGGGCAGGCAGGCATGGACCTGTCGCTCTTTTCCCGCGACACCATCGCGCTGGGAACCGCCATCGCCCTGTCCCATGCGATGTTCGAAGGCGCGCTGCTTCTGGGCATCTGCGACAAGATCGTGCCGGGCCTGCTGATCGGCGCGCTCCGTTTCGGGCACCTGCCGACCATTCTGGTTCCGGCGGGGCCGATGCCTTCCGGCCTCGCCAACAAGGAGAAAGTGCGCATCCGCCAGCTCTATGCCGAGGGCAAGGTAGGCAAGGAGGAATTGCTGGAATCCGAAAGCGCCAGCTATCATGGCGCGGGCACCTGCACCTTTTACGGGACGGCGAACAGTAACCAGATGATGATGGAGATGATGGGACTGCACATGCCAGCCGCATCCTTCATCCATCCGGGTACTAAGTTGCGACAGGAGCTGACGCGGGCCGCGGTGCATCAATTGTCGCGCATCGGTTGGACCAAGGAGGGACAGCCCAATGATGATTATCGACCATTGGGACATTGCGTCGATGAAAAGGCGATCGTCAACGCGATCATCGGCCTGATGGCTACCGGCGGATCGACAAATCACGCGATCCACCTGCCGGCCATCGCAAGGGCTGCGGGCATTGTCATCGACTGGACGGATTTCGCGGAGATTTCCGACGTCGTGCCGCTGCTGGCGCGGGTCTATCCCAACGGATCGGGCGATGTGAACAATTTCCATGCGGCGGGCGGCATCAGTTACGTGATCCGCGAACTGCTCGGCAACGGACTGCTGCACGGCGACATCCTGACCGTAGCGCGGCAAGGCCTGGCGGATTACGGCAAGGAGCCGGTGCTGGAGAATGAAGCGCTGGTCTGGAAGGATGTGCCCGAATCGCGGGATCTGTCGATCCTCCGGCCGGTGTCCGATGCGTTCAATCCGGACGGCGGCATGCGGCTTCTGGCCGGCAATCTGGGGCGCTGCGTCATGAAGGTGAGCGCGGTCGACAAGGAGCGCTGGACCATCGAGGCTCCGGCGGCCGTCTTCCACGATCAGGACGATGTGCTGCGCGCCTTCAAGGCCGGTGAACTGGAACGCGATGTGATCGTCGTGGTGCGATTCCAGGGGCCAAGGGCAAACGGCATGCCGGAATTGCACAAGCTGACCCCTGCGCTGGGCGTGTTGCAGGATCGAGGTTTCCGCGTCGCCCTGGTGACGGACGGGCGCATGTCAGGCGCTTCGGGCAAGGTGCCCGCGGCGATCCATTTGTCGCCGGAGGCGTTGGGCGGTGGCCCCATCGCCAAACTGCGCGACGGCGATCTGGTGCGGGTCTGTGCCGAGAACGGCCAGATCGAGGCGCTGGTCGACACGGCCGAATGGGACGGGCGCGAAATGCCGACGCCTCCCCCCGCCCCCTATGACACCGGCCGCGAATTGTTCGCGCTGTTCCGCCACCATAGCGATCTTGCCGAAGCGGGCGCATCGCCCATACTGGCAGCCATGGAAACCGAAGTTTAAACTGAATTATTCCCGTTCGCCCGGAGCCTGTCGAAGGGCTGCTCATTCTCTTGAAGAGAAATGCAGGGCGCTGACATGTTCAGCCCGAACGGGAGGAGAGTGATATGACCGACATCATCGCCGCCGACATTGGCGGCACCAACGCCCGTTTCGCCCGCGCGCGGCTCGATGCCCGCAATGTGCCCACATTGGGAAAGGTGCGCAAATATAAGGTAGCCGACTATCCGAGCCTCCAGGCCTGCTGGGCGGCCTTCGTCAAGGACGAGGGCGGTAATCTGCCAAGCTCCGCTTCCATAGCCTTCGCGACCGCGATCGGGCGCGAGGTCATCAAGCTCACCAACAGCGCATGGGTCATCCGGCCCGATACGCTGGACGAGGAACTGGGCCTCCGGCATTTGCGGCTGGTCAACGATTTCGAGGCGGTCGCCCACGCCGTGGCGCGCCTGCCCAAGGAAAATCTGCCGCTGCTGTTCGGCGAAGACAGGCCCTTTCCACGCGATGGCGGAGTGACGATCCTTGGCCCCGGCACCGGGCTGGGCGTGGCGATGATCGCCTTTGACGATGGCGAGCCGCATGTCATCGCGACGGAGGGCGGACATCTGGACTTCGCCCCGCTCGACCCGCTGGAGGAAAAGATCCTCGCCTATCTGCGCGACAAGTTCCTGCGCGTATCGACCGAACGTATCGTGTCGGGACCGGGCCTCAACAACATCTACAAGGCGATGGCGACCATCGGCCACGACCGGGTCGTTCTGATGGAGGATGCCGAGCTGTGGCAGGCCGCCATTGAGGGAACCGACGAATTCGCGCGCAGGGCGCTGGAACGGTTCTGCATGTCCTACGGCTCGGTCGCGGGCGACCTGGCGCTGGCGCAGGGACCGCATACGGTGGTGCTGGCGGGTGGACTGACCCAGCGGATGAAGGACATATTGCCGCAATCCAGTTTCCATCAGCGCTTCACTGCCAAGGGGCGATTTGAAAGCCTGATGAAGTCGGTGCCGATCCGCTTCGCCCTGCATGACGAAATCGGGCTGTACGGTGCGGCTGCAGCCTTTCGGGAGAAGAAATAATGGCCTTGAGCGTTGAACAGGTGATGGAACTGGCGCCGGTGATCCCGGTGCTGGTGGTCGACCGGGTCGAGGATGCCCTGCCTATCGCACGGGCGCTGGTGAAGGGCGGACTGCCCGCGCTGGAAGTGACGCTGCGAACGCCAGCGGCGCTGGACGTGATTCGTGAAATGGCGCAGGTCGAGGGTGCCGTCGTCGGTGCGGGCACTGTCCTCAATCCGGCGCAACTGGATGAAGCAATGGAGGCGGGCGCGCGCTTCATCGTCAGCCCCGGCCTGACCGAACCCCTCGGGAAGGCGGCCATCGCGGCGGGCATTCCGTTCCTGCCCGGCACGGCGACGGCAGGCGATATCATGCGCGGCATGGACATGGGCTTGTCGCACTTCAAATTCTTTCCCGCGGAAACATCGGGCGGTTTGCCGGCCCTCAAGGCGCTGGCGGCGCCGCTGCATCAGGCGCGCTTCTGCCCGACCGGCGGCATCACGGCGGAAAGCGCGCCCAAATGGCTGGCAGAGCCCTTCATCAAATGCGTGGGCGGAAGCTGGGTCGTGCCCAAGGGGCCGGTTGATCCGGCGAAGATCGAGGCGCTTGCGCGGGAAGCCGCCGCCCTGCCTCGCTAAGCTTGCCTCCCGGCACGGCTCATCCTAGATGCGAAGCATGAATCTGCGTCGGCTGCTTCCATCCCTGGCACTGTTTCTCTCTGGTTGCGCCAGCAGCTTCCAGGGCTACCCCTCGCTCGCCAAGCGCGCCATAGAGGATGCGCCCATTGCCGAGGCGGCGGCGCAGCCCTCCCCGGTCGCGCCTGAACCGGAGCTTGTCCAGAGTGTCGACCGGCTGACCGCGCAGGCGCAGGCGGGCGGCACCGCATTCGACAAGGCCTGGCCAACAGCGGACAAGGCAGCGCGGGCTGCTTCGGGATCGGCGGTTTCCAGCGAGGCCTGGGTGGCGGCACAGACCGCGCTCAGCGCATTGGAATCGGCGCGTAACGACAGCGTTTCGGCGCTTGCCAGCCTGGACGTGCTCTATGTCGAGCGCAGTAATGCGGCGGCGGAAGGGAAGGTCAGCGGCGGCATCGAAACGATCGATGCTGCGCGCGCATCGGTGCTGACGATTGTCGACAGCCAGAATGACCGGCTTGATGCGCTCAAGGGGCTACTGGCTCAACCGTAAATGCGCAAGGCAGGCCCGCCTCCGCGGCAGGCGCGCCTCATTCTCCCGAGAACGCCGCCTTGACCGCGCCTTTATGCGCCTTGCCATTATGCACATAATGTTCGACGCCCTCACGCATATCGATCAGCACTTCGTCGGACAGGTCGCGCATATATTTGGCCGGGCGGCCGGCCCAAAGCTGGCGGTGAGGCACCGTCTTGCCCGGCGAGAGCAGCGCGCCCGCCGCGAGCATGGCGTCGCTCTCCACCGTACCGCCGCTCATGACGATGGCGCCCAGCCCCACAAAGGCGCGGTCCTTCAGCACGCAACCATGAACCATCGCCATATGGCCGATCAGCACATCCTCCCCGATGATCGTCGGCCAACCCTCGGACGGCCGCCCGTCGATATGATCGCCGGGGCTGTCGCAATGCACGACCGAACCGTCCTGGATATTGGTGCGGGCGCCGATATGGACGAAGTTCACATCCGCCCGGATCACGCAATTATACCAGATGCTGACGTCCGGGCCGATCTCCACGTCTCCGATGATCCGGCATCCCGGCGCGATGAAGGCGCTGGGGTGGATCCTGGGCGTCTTGCCGTTGAAGGGGATGATAGAAACTTCGGGATGTTCATGGCGGGGATGATCGGCCATTTCAGGCTCCCAGCAGCCGCGCCGCGTGGAGCGCATGATAGGTCAGGACGCCTGAGCAGCCGGCACGCTTGAACGCCAGCAAGGTTTCCAGCACCAGCGCATCGCGGTCCCCCGCCCCCACGGCGGCGGCGGCCTCCAGCATCGCATATTCGCCCGACACCTGATAGGCGAAGACCGGTACTTCGAACCGATCCTTCACCTGGCGGATGATGTCCAGATAGGGCAGGCCCGGCTTCACCATCACGCTGTCGGCGCCTTCCGCAATGTCCAGCGCAACCTCGCGCAGCGCTTCCGCACTGTTGGCGGGGTCCATCTGGTAGGTCTTCTTGTTGCCCTTCAGCAGCCCGCCGGAGCCCACCGCATCGCGAAACGGACCGTAGAAGGCGCTCGCATATTTGGCGGCATAGGCCATGATCTGCACATTGGCGTGGCCTTCCTCCTCCAGCGCCTCGCGGATGGCGCCGACGCGGCCGTCCATCATGTCGCTGGGCGCGATGATGTCCGCGCCTGCCGCGGCCTGGTTCAGCGCCTGGCCGATCAGCACGTCGATGGTGGCGTCATTGACGACATAGCCCGCTTCGTCCAGCAGCCCGTCCTGCCCGTGCGCGGTATAGGGGTCGAGGGCCACGTCAGTAAGGACGCCGATGTCGGGCACCGCATCCTTTATGGCGCGAATGGCACGACACATCAGATTATCGGGATTGAGCGCCTCCTCCCCATCGTCGCTGCGACGCTCCGGCTGCGTATTGGGGAAAAGCGCGAGGCAGGGAATGCCCGCCGCCTGCGCGTCTCTCGCGCGCTCGACCATCAGGTCCACCGACCAGCGCGAAACGCCGGGAAGCGACCCGATCGGTTCCTCCACCCCCTGTCCCTCGGTGACGAACAGGGGCCAGATGAAGTCGGTGGGCGTCAGGCGGTTCTCGGCGTGCATTGCCCGGCTCCAGGCGGAGGCACGGGTGCGGCGCAGGCGAAGCGCCGGATAGGAGGCATGGGTCATGGCCCGGTGTTTAGGCCCCTGCCCTCCTCGGATCAAGCAGCAGCGCTCTATTTGCCGAAGCGGCGGAAGAAGCTGTCTTCGTTCCAGGCCGGTCGCCGATCAGCATTGGCGATACGCAGCGCGACGGCGGCGACATAATCGTTGAGCCTGGCCGCTTCGGCCGGCATCACCGGCTGGTTCGCATCGTCCCTGGGCGAATGGTAGATATTGGCGCGCCATGCCCGTTCGACCACCGCCTCGGGCGTGCCCGCCTTGAACCCATATTTGAAGAACAGCGCGGGGATACCCATCCGGATGAAGCTATATTGGTCGGAGCGGACGAAGACGTTCCGATCAGGGAAGGGATCGGGCGTGATTGGCAGGTTCATTGCCATGCTCACCGCTTCGGCGTCCTTGCCCAGGCTGCTCTGGTCATAGCCGATCGGGGTCACGCTGGTGAGCGGGAAGATCGGCAGCGCCATGTCGAAATTCAGGTCAGCCACCATCGCCCTTTGCCGCACTGTCGGACGCCGCACGAAATAGCTGGAGCCGAGCAGGCCCTTCTCCTCGGCAGTGACGATCGCGAAAAGGATGGATCGGCGCGGCTTCACCTTCCCGCCGACCAGCGTCCGCGCAATTTCCAGCAGGCTTGCCACGCCAGATGCATTGTCGAGCGCGCCATTGTAGATCGCATCCCCGTTGATCGGCGTGCCGATGCCATATCCGTCGAGATGGGCGGACAGGACGACATATTCCTTTTTGAGCCGCGGGTCCGCGCCGGGCATGACTGCCAGGATATTGGGCGAGGAGAGGTCCGCTCGCTTCGCCGCCACCCTGGCGTCCAGATGCTGCGCAAGCGGGAAGGCCGGGACCGGACCGGAACTGTCGGCAGCCGCAGCGATCTGATCGAAATCATGGCCCGAACCGGCAAAGAGCATCGCGGATTTCGCCGGGTCGAACTGAGCGACCAGGAAGGGCGTCAGGGTCTCCCGCAGGGCCGCGTCGCGGAAGTACAGGGCCGGTTGGCTGGCCAGCGCCACGCGCCTGTCCCAGGGAATCTCGACCTGCCTGGGCGTCACAAGCTGGACCAGCCCCAGCGCGCCCTGCTTTGCCAACCATGCCGCCCGCTCCGAACGCGCATGGGACTTGAGCGCACCGGAGATGCCGACCGGGCCGCCCGATATGACCACCACGATCTTGCCTTTGAGGTCCAGGCCCGCAAAATCATCATGCCCCACCTCCGGCAGGTGCAGGCCATAGCCGGCGAAGACCAGAGGCGCAGTCACGGTTTCCGGGACCGGGCCGCCTCCTCCGGAAAAAATGATGTCAGCCGGCACCGACAGCGCAGTCTCTCCACCTGCTCCCTTCAGCGAAGCGTGGCTCTCCTTCGACAGGATCACCTGCTCGGTAAAGGCAATGGGCTGTTTGTAACCGTGGGTTCCCGCAGGCTTCAGCCCCAGCGCCCGAAGCCGACCGATCACATAGTCAGCCGCCCTGTCATAGCCCGGCCTGCCAGTGCCCCGCCCCTCAAAGCCATCGTCGGCGAGCGTGCGAACATGGTTCCACCAGGCCTGGCCCCGATCATCCGGCGCGGCAACGCCCGCAGTGCTGATCAAACCCAGCAGAAGAACGGAAATCCACTTGCGCATCAGCCACATGCCCTTTTCGAAACCCGGACGATCTTGCCTGATCCGGTGCGACGAACAAGGGGCTTGGAACCGCTACGGCCCGTCCCTATCAGAATCACCGCAAAGATTGGGAGATCGTCATGCCGCTGCCTCGTTTGCTGCTCCTGTCAGGCGCCATGATGGCATGGATCGCTCCGGCCATGGCCGCCACGCGCGGCTTCACCATCACCAGCTTCGACGTCATCCGCGTCGATGCACCGGTTGAGGTGGTGATCACGACTGGCGCGGGCGCTTCGGCCCGGGCGGAGGGCGATCAGGGAATGCTGGACCGGCTGAAGGTGGACGTGTCCGGCCGCCTGCTCTCCATCACCATGGAGCGGCCCCGGCCGGGCGAAAAATCCGGCGGGCGCGCGGTGTTGCGCCTATCGACGGGAGATCTCGGCCGCGTGGTGCTGACCGGCGGCGGATCGGTGTCGGTCAGCCGGATGAAAGGGCTGCGCGGGGAGATCGTGCTGGGCGGCAATGGGGACATCAGCGTCGCGGCGGTGGATCTTGATCAACTCAGCCTGGGCGTGGCCGGAGCCGGCCGGGCGACCCTCTCCGGTCGGACCGGCGTCGCGTCCATCCGGGTCACCGGTCCCGGAGCGGTGATGGCGGAAGGCCTGCGGGTCCGCCAGGCCACCGTGGCGAATGACGGCCCGGGAAATGTGGCGCTAACGGCGGAGGTATCGGCCAAAGTGTCGGCGTCCGGATCAGGCGACGTGACGGTGGCGGGCAAAGCCGCCTGCAGCGTCGACAATCGCGGAACGGGCCGGATCAGTTGCGGCGGGGAGGCCTATTAGGCTTCATAAACTCCGGAACGTCCAGGAAATAGCCAGGGTTAGGCAAGTCTTTACCTCAGATGCGGTAGGGCGGGCAGGATATGGACCGCCGGATTTCCTTATGCATCGCCTGCCCGCCATTACCCTGTTCCTGATCATGGTGACGCCCCAGCCCGCTTTTGCGCAAGTCGCCGTGGCGGACAGCGGCGATACGGCCTGGATGATGCTGTGCGCCCTGCTGGTGCTGCTGGCGGCACTGCCGGGATTGGCGCTGCGCCATGCGGGGCTGGCTCCCATGCGTAGCGCCCTGACGACAGGCGTGCAGGGATTGGTGGTTGCCGCCAGCGTTTCGCTGCTGTGGGCGCTTGTCGGCTACAGCCTGGCCTATGCGCCGGGCAGCGGATGGCTGGGCGGAAGGGCGCATCTGTTGCTGGCCAATCTGGGTGCGCTCCGCGACGGGTTGACCGTGCCGGAATCGACTTTCGTGCTGTTCCAGATGGCGCTGGCGATGCTTGCCGCAGGCCTGCTACCCGGCGCGGTGGCCGGGCGGGTGCGGCTGGGATGGATGGCAATGTTCACGCTGCTGTGGCTGTTGCTGGTCTATGCGCCGGTGGTGCACTGGGTCTGGGGCGGCGGGTGGCTCGCCAATCTGGGCGTCATGGATTTCGCTGGTGCGCTCGTCGTTCATCTGACCGCCGGATTTTCCGCGCTGGCGCTGGCGCTCGTCGTCGGCAAACGGCGCGCCCCCTCTTCGGGACATGCCCCGGTGCTGGGCATTTCAGGCGGCCTGCTGTTGTGGATCGGCTGGGCCGGCATATTGGGCGGATGGTCGTTCGGCGCGACGGACAATGCGGCGACGGCTGTTTTGAACGGCCATTTCGCCGCTTGCGCGGGCCTCTTCGGATGGATGCTGGTAGAACGGATCGACAAGGGACGCGTCACCGCCAATGGGCTGGTTTCGGGCCTGTTGGCAGGGCTGGTGGCGATCTCCGCCTGCGCTCCCCTGGTCGGGCCGGGCGGGGCAATGGCGATCGGGATGATCGCCGCCATCATCTGCCGTCTGGCCAAGGCCTTGCTGGGCCGGCACATCGACGATGCGGCCGACATTTTCGTGATCCACGGACTGGGCGGGCTGACGGGCGTGCTGCTGCTGCTCTTCTTCGTGCTGCCCGCTTTGGGCGGAGTCGGTTTCGCAACGGGCATCAGCCTTGGCGGCGCCTTCGTGGCTCAGTCGATCGGCATCTTGGCGGTGGCGCTTTGGGCAATGGCGGGCACGGCGATCATTGCACTGATGCTGTCTGTGGTCAGTCCCGCCCGGATCAGCGCGCGCGAAGAGGCGGAGGGGCTGGACGTCACCCGGCATGGCCAGCCAAGCTGGGATTTCCGCCAGGAATCATGAACGTCGCGGTCGGCATCTTCGCGCATCAGGAGGAACGGCGGATTGGGCTCTGCCTCGCTTCCCTGCCGCTCGATCGGGCGGACACCGTGTTCCATGTTCTGGTGAACGGGTCGAGCGATCATACTGCGGCGCGAGCGCGGGAAGCATCCGGCGGACGGGCCCATGTCATCGTTCACGATCTGGCGGCTGGGGGCAAGGCAAGAACCTGGAACCATTTCGTCCATCACCTGCTGGGCGGCGGAGAGGATGCGGTCATCTTCATGGACGGCGATGCGGAGATCGAGGCCGGATCGATCGACGCGCTGGTGTCCGATCTCGCCGCGCAGCCTGAGGCGAATGCGGCCGCTGGAATGCCGATGAACGGGCGTTCCGCACAATCCTATCGCCAGCGGTTGCGCGAGGAACGGGGATTGTTCGGCGATCTCTACGCCCTGTCGGGGCGTTTCGTCGCGGCGATCCGTTCGACGCGGCTGCGGCTGCCCGAGGACCTGATCGGCGACGACGGTCTGGTGGCGGCATGGGCACACACCAATCTGGGATATGATGCCGATTGGCGGCGGGAGCGCATCCTGGCCTGCGAGGAGGCGGGTTTCCGCTGCGAGCCTGTCAGCCTGATGAGGCCTTCCACCCTGCGCATGCAATATCGACGGATGATCAATTATTCGGTTCGTTTTTATCAGAACCGGATCGTTTCGGACATCATGGCCCGCGAAGGCGTTTCGGGACTGCCGGGGCGTATGGACAGCCTATATGCCCAATGGTTGCCGCAGTTCCGGCCCCGCTCCCTTCCGACAGGCTGGTTCGACCGGAAGGCGTTGGCGCGCATGCGGGATTCCGTCCGAAACATGTGAATGCGCGCCGATGGAAATGTCGGCGCCCTTGAACAGGACCGCTGCCTCTGCGCAATTCCGGCGAATATGAAAAGGGCCAGAGAAAGCTTCCTTTCCTGGCCCCTTTTCATGGATGGCGTCGCCGTCTTAGCGATCGCGCCCCGCCAGTTCCTTATTGATGTAAAGGGCTACCATCGTCGCCACCGCGCCGGACAGCAGGTAGATGCCCGATGCGGCCAGCCCGAATTTCACCGATAGCAGCAAGGCCACCAAAGGCGCGAAACCGGCGCCGACCAGCCAGGCCAGGTCGGACGTCAGCGCCGATCCGGTATAGCGCGCCTCCGTTGCGAAATTGGACGCGACCACGCCGGACGACTGGCCGAAAGCGAGGCCGAGCAGCATGAAGCCCAGGATCATGAAGGCTACCTCACCCAGGTCGCCGCCGTTCAGCAGCAGCGGCGCCATGACGCTGAAGATCGCGATCCCAAGCGCCGACCATGCCAGCAGCGAGCGGCGGCCGATCTGGTCGGCGATGAAGCCGGACACGACGATCGCCAGCAAGCCCACGGACGCGCCAATCATCTCGATGATCAGGAACCGTTCCAGCGGCTGGTTGGTGAAGAGCGCGACCCAGCTCAACGGGAACACCGTCACCATGTGGAAAAGGGCGAAACTGGCCAGCGGAGCGAAGGCGCCGATGATGATGTTGCGCCCTTCCGCCTTGACAGTCGGCAGGATTTCGGACGGTTGAAGGTCCTTCTGCTCGAACAGGCGCTCGAATTCATGCGTCACCACGATGCGCAGCCGGGCGAACAGCGCGACGACATTGATGGCAAAGGCGACGAAGAAAGGATAGCGCCAGCCCCAGTCAAGGAAGTCCGCGCGCGTCAGGGTAAGCAGGAAGAAGGCGAACAGCCCGCTCGCCACCAGCAAGGCCAGCGGCGCACCGAGTTGGGGCACCATCGCGTACCAGCCGCGCTGATGCTGCGGCGCGTTCAGCGACAGCAGCGAAGCCAGACCATCCCAGGTGCCGCCAAGCGCAATGCCCTGTGCGGCTCGCAAGATGATCAGCACTAACGCAGCATAATGGCCAATGGTCGCATAACCGGGCATGAACGCGATGGACGCGGTCGAACCGCCGAGCAGGAACAGCGCGACGGTCAGCTTCGTTCCACGGCCGTAGCGACGATCGATCGCCATGAAGATCAGCGAACCGATCGGCCGCGTGATGAAGGCGACGGCAAAGATCGCGAAGGAATAGAGGGTGCCGGTCAGGGCATCCACATAGGGGAACACCAGGCTCGGAAACACGATGACCGAGGCGATGGCGTAAACGAAGAAATCGAAAAATTCGGAGGTGCGACCAATGATCACACCAATGGAAATATCACCCGGCGCGATCTTGTGGTCCCGCGCATTGATCAGGCGCGCATCATCCTCCAGCGATCGGGAGGTGAAGGTCATGGCCTGTGAACTCATCGGCATCCGCTCCTTGGCTAAGCCACCGGAACCATCTTTTGTTCTGCCGGCGGCTACGGATAGCCAACATAGCAGAAAACCCACGGAATCTAAGCAGTATCCCATGCTTCAAGCATTTTTTGCATCTGCGCACTATGGGACAAATTGCCCACTGTTCGACTCCTTGCGGAAACGATAGGCGCCCGATCATGCCAAACCCCCTCTCCCTTGATCGGGCCTGGATTTTCCGTTGGTCCGCTCCGATTCTGGCGCTGCCGCTCACGGGCTGCAACTGGGTCGTGATGAACCCGTCGGGCGATATTGCGGTGCAGCAGCGCGATCTGATCCTGATTTCGACCGCGCTGATGCTGCTGATCGTCGTCCCTGTCATGGCGCTGGTCGTCTTCTTCGCTTGGCGCTACCGCGCAGCGAACCAGGCGGCGGACAAGGATTATGATCCGGATTGGGACCATTCCACCAAGCTGGAACTGCTGATCTGGTCGGCGCCCCTGCTGATCATCATCTGCCTGGGCGCGTTGACCTGGGTCAGCACGCACAAGCTCGACCCCTATCGGCCGCTGGAGCGCATCGACGCCAGGACCGCGATCGATCCCAAGGTGAAGCCGCTGACGGTCGAGGTCGTCGCGCTCGATTGGAAATGGCTGTTCATCTACCCCGAACTAGGCATCGCCACGGTCAACGAGCTGGCGCTGCCCGTGAATGTCCCGGTGCGGTTCGACATCACCGCCTCCACCGTGATGAACAGCTTCTACGTGCCTGAACTCGCGGGCCAGATCTATGCCATGCCCGGCATGAAGACGCAGTTGCACGCGGTTGCAAACCGTCCGGTGGCGGGCACCGGCATATCCGCCAACTATTCGGGCGCCGGTTTCACCCACATGCGCTTCGCCTACAGGGCGCTGGACAGGGCCGCATTCGACGCCTGGGCCGCCAGGGTAAAGGCAAGCCGTGCCAGCCTTGACCGCAACGTCTATCTGACCCTGGCCAAGCCCAGCGAGAAGGCGCCGGTCGCCTATTTCTCGGCCGTCGATCCCAAGCTGTTCGACGCCGTGGTCAATCTTTGCCCGCGCCCCGGCCAGCGCTGCATGAGCGAGTTGATGCACGTCAACATGATGGGCGGCGCAGGCAAGGAATCGGCGCGCGACACGAACGGCCTGCGCTACGACTTTCCCGACAGCCATGTGATCGAACAGTCGGACCAGAACAGGGGGCAGGAGACGGCTCCCGACGCTCCGGCCGCCGACGGCGCAAAGGGCGCCTCTCGGATTCCGGGCGATCACTCTTCCCACAGCGGCGCTGATGCGCACGCGCAGCATCGGTAAGGCCCATGACTGGCACAATGACAACAGCACAGATGATCTTCGGTCGTCTGACATGGGACAGCTTCCCATGGCATGAGCCCATCGTCGTCGCGACTTTCGTCGCGGTGGTGCTGGGCGGCGCGGCGCTGATCGCGGCGCTCACCTATTTCAGGCTCTGGGGCTATCTCTGGAAGGAATGGTTCACCAGCGTCGATCACAAGAAGATCGGCATCATGTACATGGTGCTGGGCCTCGTCATGTTCCTGCGCGGCTTTGCCGACGCGATCATGATGCGCATCCAGCAGGCATGGGCCTTCAATGGCTCCGAAGGCTATCTGAATGCCCATCACTACGACCAGGTGTTCACCGCCCACGGTGTGATCATGATCTTCTTCGTGGCGATGCCGTTCATCACCGGCCTCATGAACTATATCGTCCCGCTTCAGATCGGCGCGCGCGACGTCAGCTTCCCCTTCCTCAACAATTTTTCCTTCTGGATGACGACAGGCGGCGCGGTGCTGGTCATGATGTCGCTGTTCCTGGGCGAATTCGCGCAGACCGGTTGGCTTGCCTATCCGCCGCTGTCGGGCATCGCATACAGCCCGGCGACGGGCGTCGACTATTATATCTGGGCGCTGCAGGTGGCGGGCGTCGGCACGACATTATCGGGCATCAACCTGATCGCGACCATCGTCAAGATGCGCGCGCCGGGCATGTCGCTGATGAAGATGCCGGTGTTCACCTGGACCTCGCTCTGCGCCAACGTCCTGATCGTCGCCTCCTTCCCGATCCTGACCGCCACGCTCGTCCTGCTATCGCTGGACCGCTATGCCGGCACCGCCTTCTTCACCAATGATTTTGGCGGCAATCCGATGATGTACGTCAACCTCATCTGGATCTGGGGCCATCCGGAAGTCTACATCCTCATCCTGCCGCTGTTCGGCGTCTTCTCCGAAGTGGTCTCGACCTTCTGCGGCAAGCGGCTCTTCGGCTACACCTCCATGGTCTATGCGACCTGCACCATCATGGTGCTGTCCTATCTGGTGTGGCTGCACCACTTCTTCACCATGGGTTCGGGCGCCAGCGTCAACAGCTTCTTCGGCATCACGACGATGATCATCTCGATCCCGACGGGCGCCAAGCTGTTCAACTGGCTGTTCACCATGTATCGCGGCAAGATCCGTTTCGAACTGCCGATGATGTGGGCCGTCGCATTCATGCTGACCTTCACGGTCGGCGGCATGACCGGCGTGTTGCTGGCGGTCCCACCTGCGGACTTCGTGCTCCACAACTCGCTGTTCCTGATCGCGCATTTCCACAATGTGATCATCGGCGGCGTGTTGTTCGGCCTGTTCGCGGCGATCAACTACTGGTGGCCCAAGGCCTTCGGGTTCAAGTTGAACGTCTTCTGGGGCAAGGTCAGCTTCTGGTGCTGGAACATCGGCTTCTGGCTGGCTTTCGGCCCGCTTTACGTGCTGGGCCTGATGGGCGTCACGCGCCGTCTGCGCGTGCTGGACGACCCCTCGCTGCAGCCCTGGTTCGTCATCGCCGCGATCGGCGCCGGCATCATCGCGATGGGCATCGGCGCCATGCTGATCCAGTTCGCCGTGTCCATCTGGAAACGCGAGGAGCTTCGCGATCCGACCGGCGATCCCTGGGACGGCCGTACCCTTGAATGGGCGACCAGCTCACCCCCGCCAGAGTATAATTTCGCCTTCACGCCTATCGTGTATGACGGCGACACCTGGGCGGACATGAAGAAGAACGGCTATCAGCGCCCGCTGAGCGGCTACAAGCCGATCCACATGCCGAGCAGCACGGGTGCAGGCGTGATCCTGGCCGGGCTGGCGACGCTGTGCGGCTTCGCCCTCATCTGGTACATCTGGTGGCTCGCGGCACTGAGTTTCATCGGGATCGTCGCGGTCGCCATCGGCCACACCTTCAACTACAAGCGCGACTTCTACATCCCGGCGGAGGATGTGACGCGCACCGAGGAAGAGCGCACGCAAATCCTCGCGGCGGGAGTCTGACACGCATGAGCAGCGCCACTGCAACGATGGAACCACGGGCCTATCACCTGCCTGAGGAACCGCTCCTCCATGAAGGCCACAGCACCATGCTGGGCTTCTGGATGTATCTGATGAGCGACTGTCTCATCTTCGCCATCCTCTTCGCCACCTATGCGGTGCTGGGCGGCAGCTTTGCCGGCGGACCGGGACCAAAGGACCTGTTCGACCTTCCGCTCGTCGCGCTCAACACCGCTATGCTGCTCTTTTCCTCGATCACCTACGGCTTTGCCATGCTGGCCATGGAGAAGAACCGGGTCAGCGCGACGCAGGGCTGGCTGTTCGTCACGCTGCTGTTCGGCGGGGCGTTCCTGTTCATCGAACTCTACGAATTCTCGCACCTCATCCATGAGGGCGCGGGGCCGTGGCGTTCGGCGTTCCTGTCCTCCTTCTTCACGCTGGTCGGCACCCACGGCCTGCACGTCACCTTCGGTTCGGTCTGGCTGATCACGCTGATGGTGCAGGTCGCGAGGAAGGGCCTGATCCCGGCCAACAAGCGGCGGCTGATGTGCCTGTCGATGTTCTGGCACTTTCTCGACGTCATCTGGATCGGCGTCTTCACCTTTGTCTATTTGATGGGAGTGCTCCGGTGAACGACGCCGTCCATCCGCACGGTGGCCATGACCACCATCATGACGATCATCATGACGCCCATTCGCACGGCAGCTTCGGCAGCTACATGATCGGGTTCGGCCTGTCGGTGATCCTGACGGCCATTCCATTCTGGCTGGTGATGAGCGGCGCGCTGCACGATCCGCAACTGACCGGCATCGTCATCATGGGCTTCGCCGCGGTACAGGTCGTCGTCCACATGATCTACTTCCTGCACATGAACACCCGCGTCGAAGGGGGCTGGTCGTTCATGGCCATGATGTTGACCGTGGTGCTGGTCGTCATCGTCCTGTCGGGATCCTTGTGGGTCATGTATCATCTGAACGCGAACATGATGCCACATGCGCAGATGGAGATGGACATGGGTCCGACCCAGGAAATGCGCGTCATGCAGAATATGAGCGAGATGCCGTGACAACGGCCCAAGACGGGGAGCGCTCCAGGCGCTCCCCGGCCTTTCTGATCGGCCTGACGCTGATCGCCCTTTTCTTTTTTGCAGGATTTTGTGCCCTCGGCGCCTGGCAGGTTCAGCGCCTCGCCTGGAAACGCGACCTGATCACCCGTGTCGACGCGCGCATTCATGCCCCCGCCATCCCCGCTCCCCGCACGACCGCAAGGGTCGACGAATATCGCCGGGTACGGATTTCCGGCCACTTCATGCACGACAGCGTTGCCCTGGTGCAGGCCGTCACGGTGCGGGGGGCGGGTTTCTGGGTGCTGACGCCGCTCGTCACCGATGAGGGGTTCACGGTCATCATCAATCGTGGATTCGTGCCGCCCGACCGCCGACGCGACTATATGCGTCCTTCGGGAGAAGTGACGGTTTCCGGCCTGCTGCGGCTCAGCGAGCCGGGCGGCGGTTTCCTGCGCTCCAACGACCCGGCAAGCGACCGCTGGTTTTCCCGCGACGTCGCGGCCATTGCTGCGGCACGCGGGATCAGGGGACCATTGGCCAATTATTTCATCGACGCCGATGCCGCCGCCGATCCCGACGCCTTCCCTGTCGGCGGCCTGACCGTCGTCGCATTTCCGAACAATCATCTGCAATATGCGATCACATGGTTCGCGCTGGCGGCGATGGTCGCGGGCGGGTACATCTTCGTTATGCGCCAGGAGCGAAAAGACCGTCGGGAATGAACCGGAACCTGCCGATCAGCACCCTCTGGCAGCCCAGCCAGTGGCCCGCCCACGCGGCGGGTCGCAAGAATCTGGCGCTGCTGGTGCAATTGCGATGGCTGGCTATTGCGGGGCAGTTGATCACCATCCTCGCCGTGCATTTTGTCATGGACATCCGCCTGCCGATCGCACCGATGCTGCTGATCGCCGGCATGGCGATATTGATGAATGGCCTCAGTTTCGGCGCGCTGCGCAAGCGGACGGACGTTTCCCACGCAGAACTGTTCCTGTCGCTGCTGTTCGACGTGCTGCTGCTGACGGCGCAGCTCTATCTTTCGGGGGGGGCGACCAACCCGTTCATCTCGCTTTATCTGGTGCAGGTAGCACTGGGCGCGGTGCTGCTGGACCGCTGGAGCATCTGGGGCATCGTCTTCGTATCGGCACTATGCGCGGGGCTGCTGGCGCTGCACTATCGGCCGCTTGACCTGCACGGCGCGCTGGAAGGGCATTTGTTCGACCTGCATATCGTCGGCACCTGGGTCTGTTTGACCATGATCGCGGTGCTGCTGGTGCTCTTCGTGCTGCCGGTAACCCGCAATCTCCAGGCGCGGGACGCCTATCTCGCCAGGCTGAGGCAACAGGCGGCGGAGGAGGAGCATATCGTTCGCATGGGCCTGCTTGCATCCGGCGCGGCGCATGAGCTGGGCACCCCCCTCTCCCAGCTTGCGGTCGTGCTGGGCGACTGGAAGCATATGCCGGAGATCACGGTCCATCCCTCGCTGATCGAAGAGGTCGAGGAAATGCAGGCGGCGGTCCAGCGCTGCAAGGAAATCGTTACGGGCATACTCCTTTCCTCGGGCGAGGCGCGGGGTGAGGCGCCGGCGGTGACCAATGTGCCCGATTTCATCGAAGGCATCGCCACGGAATGGCGCAGGGCCAATCCCGGCATGCCCCTGCGCTGCGATTTCGGACCGCATGACTATCCGCGGATCATCGCTGATCCGGTCATCCGCCAGGCCATCGGCAACCTGCTTGACAATGCGCGGGAAGCCGGGGCGAGCTATATCGACCTGCTGATCGGACGGGACAGCAGCTCGCTCAATATCGCGGTGCGCGACAATGGCGGCGGCTTTTCCGATGCCATGCTGGAAGATTTCGGCAAGCCCTATCGGTCGAGCAAGGGCAAGCAGGGCCATGGCCTGGGCCTCTTCCTTGTGGTCAATGTCGTGCGCAAGCTCGGCGGAAGCGTCAGCGCGAGCAACGGCGCGGATGGCGGAGCGCTCATCCTGCTACGGCTGCCGCTGGGCACAGTGGCGCTGGAGGAGGAGACGGCACCATGACGGATCGCCTGCTGGTGATTGTCGAAGATGATGCGGCGTTCGCCAAGACTCTGAAACGTTCCTTCGAACGGCGGGGCTATGGCGTGCTGACGGCGGACAGCCATGCGGCGCTGGAAACGATATTGGCTGGCAGCAGACCTGGCTTCGCGGTGGTTGACCTGAAGCTGGGCGCGGAGTCCGGCCTCCTATGCGTGCAAACATTGCATGCCCATGATCCGGCGATGGTGATTGTTGTACTGACCGGCTTTGCCAGCATCGCGACGGCGGTAGAGGCGATCAAGCTGGGCGCGTCCAACTATCTCGCCAAACCCTCCAACACCGACGATATAGAGGCCGCCTTCGCCCGCTCTGCCGGCGATCCATCCACACCGCTGGCGCCGCGCCCGACATCGATCAAGACGCTGGAATGGGAACATATCCACGAAGTCTTGAAGGACAGCGACTTCAATATCTCCGAAGCGGCAAGGCGCCTGGGTATGCATCGGCGAACGCTGGCAAGGAAGCTGGCGAAACGCCAAGTGGGTTAAAGGGGCCTGCTAAAATACCCGTCGATGGGCCGAGATCCGCAGATGAAAGCAGTATGCAGTTCGAGCCAGCCCGCAATGGCGCCCTTAAATGCCGAATCCCACTGAAAGAAATTCCGGGACCGGTCCGTTCCAGCCCTCGTCGGGGCCATCGTCCACGGGTTCGGGCCGCCGCGGCCGGGCGCCATTATCGACAGACCTTGCGGCACGCGGTTCCTCCCGACGGTCGTCGCGGCGCTTGTCTGGCCTGCGATCCTTTTCGGGACGGCGCGGCTCTTCCTTCGCCTTTGCGGCAGGAGCAGCGGCGGCAGGCGCGTCGATCGTCTCAATCTTCTGCTTGATCAGCTTCTGGATGTTGTCGATCGCCTCTGCATCATCCGACGTCACGAAGGTGTAGGCGACGCCCTTCGCCCCCGCACGCCCGGTGCGCCCGATGCGGTGGACATAATCGTCCGGATGCCAGGGCGCATCGAAGTTGAACACATGGCTCACGCCCTTGATGTCCAGCCCGCGGGCCGCCACGTCCGACGCCACCAGGATATTGACCGTCCCGGCCCGGAATCGCTCCAGTTCAGCGATGCGTGCCGACTGGTCGATGTCGCCATGGATCTCGCCCGATTTGTAGCCGTGGCGCTGAAGGCTCTTATTGAGTTCCCGCACCGTCGTCTTCCGGTTGCAGAAGATCACCGCGCTCAGCACGTCCTCTGCATCCAGCATCGCGCGCAGGGCCTCGCGCTTCTTGCGCGAATCCACCTTCACCAGCCGCTGGGTGATGTTGGTGGAGGCGGTGGCGGGCCGCGCCACCTCAATCGACTTGGGATTGCTGAGGAAGCGATCGGCCAGCTTCTTGATCGGCGCCGGCATTGTCGCGGAAAACAGCAGCGTCTGCCGCTGCGCCGGCAGCTTGGTACAGATTTCCTCGATATCGGGAATGAAGCCCATGTCGAGCATCCGGTCGGCTTCGTCGATCACCAGCATGCTGCAACCGTTGAGCAGGATCTTGCCGCGCTGGAACAGGTCCATCAGGCGGCCGGGCGTCGCGATCAGGACATCCACGCCCTTTTCCAGCGCCTTGACCTGGTCCCCCATCTGCACGCCGCCGATCAGCAGCGCCATGGAGAGCTTGTGATATTTGCCGTATTTCTCGAAATTCTCCGCCACCTGTGCCGCGAGTTCCCGCGTCGGCTCCAGGATCAACGATCGCGGCATCAGCGCCCGGGCACGACCATGGGCAAGGATGTCGATCATCGGCAGCACGAAACTGGCCGTCTTGCCCGTCCCCGTCTGCGCGATGCCGATGATGTCCTTCATCATCAGCACGGGAGGGATCGCTTGGGCCTGGATGGGCGTGGGCGTGTCATATCCGGCCTCGATAACGGCCTTCAATAATTCGTCGGAAAGGCCGAGATCGGCAAAGGTCATTCAGGGGTCCGGGACAGGAGGCTCTCCACCCGCGCGAAAAGCGCAGGGGAAATCGGGCGCGCCTTGCGAAAATATCGGCCTCTTGTCAAGAAAATCGCGAAGATATGGCGTTAATCGTCGGGATCGGCCTGCTCCAGCCGGCGGAAACTGTCGATCGCGCAACTCGCCCCGCTACGCGCCTGCAACTCGTCCCGTCCGGAACAGAGCGAGCCGTCCTCATCGGGCTCGACATAGAAGCCGGAATAGAAACCCATGCTGTTGCACCCCCGCTCCAGCCTTGCGCGATAGCGGTGGTTGTCCGCCAGCAGGAGGTCTATGGCGTTGTCCATCAATATGCTTGCCGACCGAATCGAGCGCAGCGCGATGCACCGCGGCCCCTTCTTCTCCTTCCAGTCGTTCCTCGCCTGCGGCGCGGGACGAGCGGGCGCCCTGCCCCTCTTCGCCATCGGCACGCGGATGATGACGCGTTGCTCGATCGTCAGTTGCGCCCATTGCACGGGCTCGGCGGCCGGCGCCATCAACAGCAGCAGGACAGAATGAAACAAGTCGAACCCCTTTTGGGACGGAGACGCTATGTGCCAGAGGTTGAACCGCCGATGAATTCCAAGGCATAGGACGGTCCCATGATAGGACAAGATGTTATCGCGCAATTCACGACCCTGTTGGGGGAAAAGCGTGTCGTGACCGATGCGGACGATATCGCCCCGTGGCTCAGCGACTGGCGCGGTCGCTATCATGGCGCAGCGGCCGCCATTCTTCAGCCTGAAACGACACGGCAGGTCGCGGCCGCCGTCCAGCTTGCCGCCAATCTTTCCGTGCCCCTTGTCCCGCAAGGCGGCAACACTTCCATGGTGGGCGGCGCCACGCCTCCGCCAGACGGTTCCGCCCTGGTCCTGTCGCTGCGCCGGATGAACCATATCCGCAGCCTGTCCCCGCAAGACAATCTGGCTGTCTGCGAAGCGGGCGTCATCCTCTCGAACCTCCACGATGCCGCCGCCGCGGCTGGTCGCCGCTTTCCCCTGAGCCTTGGGGCCAAGGGTTCGGCCACGATCGGCGGCCTCATTTCCACCAACGCCGGCGGCACGCAGGTGCTGCGCCACGGCACCATGCGCGCTCTGGTGGAAGGATTGGAGGCTGTCCTGCCTGACGGCAGCATCTTCTATGGCCTGGACGCGCTCAAGAAGGACAATCGCGGCTATGACATCAAGCAATTGCTGATCGGCGCCGAGGGGACCCTGGGGATCATCACTGCCGCTTCGCTGCGCCTCGTGCCCGCGATCGCCGCGCGCGCCGTAGCCTGGATCGGAGTCCCCTCGCCCACTGACGCACTGGCTCTGCTCCGGCTTTGCGAAGCGCATCTGGGCGACAGCGTCGAGGGGTTCGAGGTGATTGCCGACGACGGACTGGGCCATGTCCTCTCGCACATTCCCGGCACCCGTTGCCCGATCGCGACGCGCACGCCCTGGCATGTATTGATCGAGATAGACCATGGCGATCTGCGTGATCCCGGCCCAGCCGAACGATTGGAAGGCGCTCTGGCCACCGCGCTGGAACAGGGCATTGCCGTCGATGCAGCGATTGCCGCCAATGAAGCGCAGGCGGACGCCTTCTGGCGTATTCGCGAATCGCTATCGGAATCGGAACGGGCGCAGGGACCGGCACTTCAATATGACATCAGCGTCCCGGTCGCCCGCATGCCCGCCTTCATGGTGGATGCGGCGGCGGCGGCGGAAAGGGCTTTTCCGGGCACGACAGCTTCCTCCTTCGGGCATCTGGGCGATGGCAACGTCCATTTCCACGTCCGCGCGCCAAGGGGCACGACCGACGGGCCGGCCTGGATCGCGGCTCAGGGGCTGGCGATCAACGCTTTCGTCCACGACGCGGTCGTCGCCGCGGGCGGCTCCATATCCGCCGAGCACGGCATCGGCCAGATGAAGCGCGCGGAACTGGGCCGCCTTGCCAGTCCCGCGCGCCTGCACGCGCTACGGGCGATCAAGGCTGCTTTCGACCCGCAGGGCATCATGAACCCGGACAAGCTGATCCCTCGACCGGACGAAGGCTGAAGACGCCTCCGCCAGAGCACGGGGCATCGACAAAGCGATTGCCTCCCACGCTCAACGGCTTTATCCCACTCGGCCCAGTATCAAGCTCGCGGCGCAAGGAAATATGCGCCGCTTTTTGTTGGAAATGGACTAGCACATCATGGCAAGCGCGCCCGCGAACGGTCTTCCCGTCTTCTACAACGACCTCATTCCGCTGAGCAGCGTCGATCACGTCGCCTGGCGCAGCCGCACGGTCGATTCGGCGCCGTTCCTGACGACGCAGCATGCCATCCCGCTGACTGTCGACGAATTTGTCGCCGCCCAACGCTTCGTGCCAATCATTTTTTCCGCCGGTGACGAGTCGATTCCACTGGCGCTGATGGGCCTCAGCGAAGGCGTCAACACCTTCCTCGACGACGAAGGCAAGCTGCGCGGACCGGCCTATGTGCCCGCTTATGTCCGCCGCTATCCCTGGATGCTGGCCAAGCTGCGCCCCGACAGCGACGAACTCTCGCTCTGCTTCGATCCGACGAGCGACGCGCTGGGCACATTCGAGGAGGGCCAGCCCCTGTTCGAAGACGGCAAGCCCAGCGAACTCACACAGGGCGTGCTGAAATTCTGCGAGGATTTCGAGCAAGCTGCGGCGCGCACCGGTCAGTTCATTAAGGACCTCAAGGATCTCGACCTGCTAATGGACGGCGAAGTCGCCATTCAGGTGCCCGGCAATGAGCAGCCCTTCGTTTATCGCGGTTTTCGCATGGTAAACGAGGAAAAGCTGCGCGACATGCGGGGCGACCAGCTTCGCAAGATCAGTCAGAACGGTATGTTGCCGCTGATCTATGCGCACCTCTTTTCGCTTCAGCTCATGCGTGAACTGTTCGAGGCGCAGGTCGCGCAGGGGAAGGGCCCGATTGCCGTGCCCTCCGCGCCGGAAGCAGCGAACGCTTAAGCAAATTACGCATTTGTGACAGATATTTAAGGAAAAAGGTTGCACGGTGCCACTTGAAACACCGCGCGACTTTCTCTATTTACTGAACATACGGCGCACCTGCCCCCCTTTCGGGTGTGTCGTATGGGCGCCTCCCCCTTTGGAGGCGTCTCCTCCCTGAACCTTGGCCACCCCGTGCGAATCGCATGGGGTGGTTTTTTATGTGCCGCAATAAGTCGTGCGAGTTTCCCTTGACGGCGTCGGCACGCGATCCTAAACGCGGCACCTCACTCGCTGCCTGAGCGGCTTGTGGCCCCTTCGTCTAGCGGTCAGGACGCGGCCCTCTCACGGCTGAAACACGGGTTCGATTCCCGTAGGGGTCACCATATTCCCTTCTCGGAAGGTGCCATTGCGTCTCGTAAATGGCTGTTTATGCGGGTTTTCTGTGACATACTCCGATCATACGGAGTAGCTGGATATCACCGCATACCAATAATCCGATGATACATTTGACGGTGTCCACCGCTCCTTGATGGGGAGACACCATCATAGCGCTTTCGGCGGTGCTATCAAAGCCGCCAAGGGGCGTGACAAGCTCACCGACGTCGACGGGTTGTTCCTCTATGTGACGCCCAAGGGTGGGCGCTACTGGCGGATGAACTACCGCTATCTCGGCAAGCAGAAGACCCTCGCCTTCGGCGTGTGGCCTGACACGGGGGCCCGCGATGCACGCGAACGACGCGACGCCGCCCGCAAGCTGCTGACGCGAGGCGAACGCCCGGCCGAGCGGGTCAAACTGGACCGGATCGCGGCGACGGTGGCGGCGTCCAACAACTTCAAGGCGGTCGCCTACGAATGGCTGGCCCACGCCGAACGAGGCCATTCGGGGTGAACTGACCTTAGCCGAGTTGGCGGCGAAGCAAGGCATTCACCACAGGATGATCGGGGCGTGGATACCCCCCGCCATGCGCATCCTTTAAGCCGTTCAGGGCGTGTTTGCGATCGCTTCGAACGCCTGGCCGAAAGAGACCGGATGTCCCGCGCCAGCCTATATTGATCGACGACGATATGGGGGAGATCGCGTGATGCTTGAATAACGTCTCGCGACGTGGCACAGGCGATCTACTCAGACAATTTCCGAGGGCGAGGATGAACATCATACCCTATTTCGGCCCTGCGGCCTTGGCGTTGACAGCGCTTCAAGCGGTGCCCGCCATGGCAGATACGCCCCGCAGCGGGCTTTCCGCGACCGGCCAGATTGCGGACTCCGTCGTTTCTGCCCAGCCGGGTTTTCGGTTCGTCCGACTGACGAACGGTGTGCAATATCAGCTCGACGGGACCGTGAAGACGGTCCTGTTCTATGCCCCCGACATTGTCCGCGTGAACGCCAGCCTGGGACATTCCTACTGGAACCAGCCCAGTCTCGTCGTACTCGGCCCGCCCGCAACAACAGGATTTTCGATCAAGGAAACTGCCGCCGCGCTGACGATGAGCGGCGAAAAGCTGCGCGTGATGATCGACAAGAGCGATGGCGCCATCAGCTTCTTCGATGCCTCCGGCAAACTGCTGACGCGGGAAAAGGCCGGCGCGCCGCAGTCAGTGAGCCCCAGGACCATTTCCGGCGCACCGACCTATGAAGTGGAGAACCGCTTCACGCTGAAGCCCGATGAGGCGATTTACGGGTTCGGTTTCACCGACGATGAACAGGTCAACCGGCGGGGCAAGGACTTGCTGCTGGTCCAGACCAATATCGGCATCATCATTCCGGTCATGATGTCGACAGAAGGCTATGGCGTTTTGTGGGACACCTATTCGCAGATGCGCTTTTCCGACGGTGCCGACGGCGCGAAGCTGTGGGCCGAGGACGCGCCAGGCGGCGTCGATTATTATCTGATGGCGGGCGGCAACATGGATGCGGTGGTCGGCGCCTATCGCCGCCTGACCGGGAAGGCTCCGATGTATCCCAAGCAGGCTTTCGGCCTGTTCATGTCGAAGGAACGCTATCCCACCCAGGACCGGCTGATCGAAGTGGCGCGCAACTTTCGACGCGAGGGGTTCCCGCTCGACTACATCGTCCAGGACTGGCAATATTGGGGCAGTGACAAGGATGGCAGCTGGTCGGGCATGATCTGGGATCGCGAGCGCTATCCCGATCCGCAGGCGATGACCAAGACGTTGCACGACCTCAACCTGAAGCTGATGATCTCCATCTGGCCATCGGTGGGCAACGACACCGCCCTGGCCCATGAACTCGACCAGTCGGGCCTGCGCTTCGCCCCGCTGCACTGGATATCCAAGAAGGCGCGGGTCTACGACGCCTACAGCGCCAAGGGCCGCGAGATCTATTTCAAATATGTGAAGTCGGGTCTGCTCGACAAGGGCGTGGATGCGCTGTGGATGGACGGCACCGAGGTCGAGGTGACATCGGCGATGTGGGATCCCCAGGAGAATGTGCGGGATATCAAGGCACTTGGCCGCAACGCGATGGGAGATTTTTCGCGCTACCTGAACCCCTACACATTGCTGACGACCGAGGGGGTGTATGACGGCCAGCGCGCGACGAGCAACAAGCGCGTGCTTACGCTGACCCGGTCCGCCTGGGCAGGCGCGCAACGGACGGGCGCCTCATCCTGGTCGGGCGACACGATCGCGAGCTGGGCAACGTTCAGGAAGCAGATCGCGGGCGGCGTCAACGTGACGGTTACCGGCAACCCTTACTGGACGCAGGATACCGGCGGCTTCTTCGTGGACGACTTTCCCGGCGGGGAGAATAATCCGGCCTATCGCGAACTGTTCGCCCGATGGTTCCAATATGCGGCGTTCAATCCGCTGATGCGGGTCCACGGCACCAGCATCGAGCGCGAGCCCTATATCTTCAAGGACAAGGATCCGGCGATGTATCAGTCGCTGCTGAACGCCGTCCATCTGCGATATCGACTGCTGCCCTACATCTACAGCCTGAGCGCGAAGGTCACCTACGACAGCTATACCCTGATGCGTCCGCTGCAGATGGATTTCGCCGCGGACAAGGCCACCTACGACATCAACGACAGCTTCATGTTCGGCTCGTCGATGCTTGTCCATCCGGTCAGCCGGCCAATGTACAATCTGGTGCAACCGCCGGCTGAAACCGTGCCGGCCACTGTCCTGCGCACGGCCGATGGCCGGCCGGGCCTTTCGGTGCAATATTTCCAGGGCCGCGATCTTGCCACGCCGGCGGGACCGAAGCTGGTCGACACGAAGATGGATTATAACTGGCCGGGACCGCCGCTGGCGGACATGCCGGCCGGGCTGAAATCGCTCAACGACTTTTCGGCGCGCTGGGAGGGGGAACTGATCGCCCCCGAAGAGGGCGAATATGAAATCGGCGTGGCGGGCGACGATGGCTACCGCCTGTTCCTGGACGGCGAGAAGGTCGTCGAGGACTGGAAGGAATCGGGCGCCCGCTATGCCTCGACCAGGCGCACGCTGCACAAGGGGCAGCGGGTGGCGGTGCGGATCGAATATTACCAGGCCGGCGGCGGCCGGAGCCTGCGCTTCGGCTGGCGCACGCCGACCGAGCTCAAGGCGCTTGCTGCGGCCACGCCGTCGCACGACCTGAAGATGACAACCTACCTGCCCCAGGGCGGGGATTGGTATGATTTCTGGAACAACCAGCGCCTGCAAGGTGGGCGGACCGTTGAACGGGACGCATCGCTGGACATTCTGCCGCTCTACGTCAGGGCCGGTTCGATCATCCCCATGGGTCCGGTCGTGCAATATGCCACGGAGAAACCCGACGCACCGCTGGAAATCCGGGTCTATCCCGGCGCCGACGGCACGTTCACGATATACGAAGACGACAATGAGACCTACGCCTATGAACGCGGCCAGTTCGCGCGCTATGCGCTGCGGTGGGACGATGCCCGACGCACGCTGTCGATCGGTGCGCGGCAGGGCAGCTTCCCGGGCATGGTCCGGCAGCGCCAGCTGAACGTCGTGGTCATCGGCAACGGGCATGGCGGCGGCATCGCCGCCGCTCCGGCAACGCGCTCGATCAGCTATGACGGCCGCGCCACGGTGCTGCGCTTCGACAACTGACAACTGATCCGTGTTTCAACGGGATGAATGGACATGATCCTCAAGAAGCTGATGGCGACCTTCGGCGGGCTGGCGCTCGCCGCGAGCCCGGCCCTGGCGCAGAAGTTTCCTGATCTGGCCCCTACGCCACCGATGGGATGGAACAGTTGGAACCACCATGGCTGCAACATAGATGAAACCCTGATCCGCAGGACCGCCGACGCCATGGTCGCCAACGGAATGCGCGATGCGGGCTATGTCTATGTGAACATCGACGATTGCTGGCAAGGTGAACGGGACAGGGACGGCTTCATCCAGGCCGATCCTGTGCGTTTCCCCTCCGGCATGAAGGCTCTGGCGGATTATGTCCACGCCCGCGGCCTGAAGTTCGGCCTTTATTCCGACGCGGGAGCGAAGACCTGCGGCGGCCGCCCCGGCAGTCAGGGGCATGAATATCAGGACGCTCTGCAATATGCCCGCTGGGGGGTCGATTATCTGAAATATGACTGGTGCAACACCGGCACCGGTCCTGATCAGCGCAACCCGCGCGAGGCCTATGCCACGATGCGCGATGCCCTGTACCGCGCCGGTCGCCCGGTGGTTTTCTCGATCTGCGAATGGGGCGACAACAAGCCGTGGGAATGGGCGCAGAATGTCGGCCACCTTTGGCGCACCACCGGCGACATCACCAATTGCTGGTCGTGCCAGGTCAGTCATGGCAGTTGGAGCAGCCTTGGCGTGCTCGAGATTCTCGACAAGCAGGCGGCACTGCGCAAGGCCGCTGGCCCCGGACACTGGAACGACCCCGACATGATGGAGGTCGGCAATCTTCCCAGCCTGTCGGAAAACCGATCGCATTTCACGCTGTGGGCGATGCTGGCGGCCCCCCTGATCGCGGGAACCGATATTGTCGGGATGAAGCCCGAGATCGCCAAGATCCTGACCAATCCGCGCATCGTCGCCATCGATCAGGACGCACTGGGCATTCAGGGCTTCCCCTGGTTCAAGACGCCGGAAGTCGAAATCTGGGCCCGCCCGCTTTCGGGCGATCGTTGGGCGGTGGCCATTCTCAATCGCACGTCCACGGCGCGTAGCCATGCCATCGACTGGAAGGCGGAACCATTGGCCGACGACCATTCGCAGCGTTCGGCCAATCTTGGTGGACGGACGATGCGGATCGTCGATGCCTGGACCGGCGCGGTGCGCGGCGACACTGCGGCTGAACTGAAAGTCACATTGGCGCCGCGCGACACTGCGATATTCATTCTCGAACCGTCCAGCTAGCTCCAAGGACGGCGCTGGACAGGATCTTGCCTATTCTTCCTCAGCGGGCGGCATATTCCATGACCGTCATGAGCGGCGCGACCCATATGGTTTTCGAATTTGCCTTCAGATAGGCGAGGAGCTGCGCATGCGCTTCGGCGTTCACCTTGAGATAATCGCCGCCCACACCGTGAAATCCGATTATCAGCAGCCCCCCTGTGCGCTCGGCCTGGTGGACCGCGGCGATCATGTCGGTGCCGCTGGCCTTTTCATCGAACCAGATGCACGGCAGGTCCATCGGGTCCAGTTCCCTTTTGTCCGACGACCCAGCGCTGCGGGTATAGCGGACGAGGCCGCTGGCACGAAGCGCGGGAAGATAGTCCACGCCCCCCGCCAGATGTTGTCCGCAGGGCGTTGCCAGGCCGTGCCGGAGCTTTCCGTCGATCGCCGTCAGCATGCTGTTCATCGTGCGGATTTCGGCGATCATCATTTCCACGTCATAGGAGTCGCTGGTGTCGAGCCTGCGCGCGGGGGGATAGCTGGCCTGCGGACAGGCATGGCGAACCGTATGGTTGCCAAGCTCGTGCCCTTCGGCAGCGGCAGCCCGCCATCGTTCGACCTGCTCCGGACGGATCTGGCTGCCGATCAGAAAGAATGTGCCCTTCAGAGCCACCGCATCCAGCGCGGGCAAGGCGATTTCAAGTTGCGAGGCAAGCGAGTCGTCGTAGGTCAGGACCACGGCGGTCTTCCTGCCGCCGGGCCAGGGGCCGGCGTCAACCTGCGCCTGAGCCTGCGCAGCGAAAAGGCACGCGCCTGCCAGAAACGACCCGACCCGCAAAAGAGCCTGTCCTGTCCGCATTGAAATCCTCCCAACAGATCACCTCTCGGCGATAACGAACCTTGTCCGGCCCCAGCGCTGCGGAGCGCGTTGACCGCTACGGCGCTTACCTTATACTCATACAAAATTGAACAGCCAGGGAGGAATTATGACCGACACCATCGCCATGACCAATGCCCGAAAGATCGACGCGTGAAGCTGGGCCGCCGTACATTCATGGGCGCCGGCGCTGCCCTTGCAATGGCCCCGACCCTTGCACAGGCCGCCAAGTCCCGCACGTCCGAAGCGGTGGAACTCTGGCCCGACCTGCCCCCCGGTTACAACCCCGCAATGCCCATCGAGCACCGGATCGACGATCAGGCGCGTAATCCAGCCAAACCCGATCGCTGGATACGCGGCATCGCCCGACCGACCATAGAGATATGGCGTCCATCCCGGCCAAATGGCGCCGCGGTGCTGCTGGTGCCGGGCGGCTCATATGCTTTCCTGTCCTATGACAATGAAGGCGTCAGCCAGGCGGAATGGCTCAACGCCCTGGGCGTTACCGCTTTCATCCTCTCCTACCGCCTTCCGGGCGAAGGCTGGCATGATCGGGGCCTCGTGCCCTTGCAGGATGCGCAGCGCGCCATGCGCATCATCCGCCACAATGCAAGCCGCTTCGGTATTGATCCAGGCCGCGTCGGCGTGCTGGGTTTTTCCGCCGGCGGTCACCTTGCAGGCTCGCTGGCGACCCGGTTCGACGAGGCCATCTATGCCCCCGTCGATGCCGCCGACAGGTTGCCGGCGCGACCAGATGTGGCCGGACTGATCTATCCCGTCATCAGCCTCGATTCCGATTTCACCCACGCCGGCTCGCGCGACAACCTTCTGGGCGCGGGGGCGTCCCCCGCAGCTTTGGCCGCGGCCTCCGTCAACCGGCGCGTGACAGCCGATACGCCGCCCGTTTTCCTGCTCAGCACGATCGACGACGACGCCGTTCCCTCGGCGAACAGCCTGGCCATGTATGACGCGATGCGGGCCGCCAGGCGGCCCGTGACGCTACATGTCTTCGAAGCAGGTGGGCATGGCTTCGGCGTCCGCCTGCCCCCCTCCCAGCCAGCCTCCATCTGGCCCAAGCTGTTCACGGCTTTTGCCGCCAGCCACGGCCTGATCCCAGCATCTTCGACATAACCCTGCCCGGAAAAGGCAGGCCAGCCCACAATCGACAAGGGAACTATCGCCCGATGGAACGTCGTGAATTTCTGGCCTCGATCGGCTGCGTGGCTGCCTCGGCCCCGCTCGCGAAGGTCGGTGCGCGGATCCCCGCCGAGCCGGCCGGTCTCCAACTGCCGATGCCGCCCCCGCGCGCCACGATGTCCCTGCCCCCTGAGCCGGAAGAACCCGGACGCCTGCTGCTGGACCGGGCCTGGCAGTTTCACCAGGGCGATATCCCCTTTCCCGCGATAAAAGGCCATGGCTGGAGCTATGCCAATGCCAAGGCGGGTCAGGCTCAGGGCGCCGCAGCGGTCAATTTCGACGATTCGGACTGGCCGCTTGTCAACCTGCCGCACGACTGGGCCGTCGACATGCCGTTCGACCGCGATGCCAACCCCTCGCAAGGCTATCGCCAGCGCGGCTATGCCTGGTACCGGCGGGCGGTGCGGCTCGACCCGGCGGATCGCGGCAAATATCTTGAACTGCAATTTGGCGCAATCGCGACAAATGCCACGATCTGGATCAACGGATCGGTCGCCGCCCACAATTGGAGCGGGTATAATTCCATCTATATCGACCTGACCCCGACCGCGCGTTTCGGCGATGATCTCAATATCATCGCGATCCGGGTCGACGCGGAAAAGATGGAAGGCTGGTGGTATGAAGGGGCGGGCCTTTACCGCCACGCCTGGCTTGCCACGCGACCGCCGGTCCATATCCGCACCGACGGCGTCCATGCCGATCCCCGGCGCGGCATCGATGGCCGATGGACCGTGCCAGTCACCGCTTCGCTGGCCAGCATTCTCAAGACCGAGGCCATGGCGACGCTCAACGCGGTGCTGAGCGATGCCGAGGGTCGCACCGTCGCCAAGGGCACGGTCGAAGCCAAGGTCCCTCCGCTAGGCAGCGCCGAGGCGAAACTCGAACTGGCGGTCCCCTCCCCTCGCCTCTGGTCCGTCGATGATCCCAATCTCTACACCCTGCGGCTTTCCCTTGCGGGTCCGACGGATGCGGAGGACCAACGCGTGCTGCGGATCGGATTCCGCACCTTCCGTTTCGATGCCGACAAGGGCTTCTTCCTGAATGACCAGCCGCTCAAGATCAAAGGAAGCTGCAATCACCAGGACCATGCCGGGGTCGGGGTCGCGATGCCCGATGCGCTGTGGGAATGGAGGATCCGCAGGCTGAAGGACATGGGTTCCAATGCGATCCGTTGTTCGCACAATGCACCGCCGGTCGAACTGCTCGACGCCTGCGACCGGCTTGGCATGCTAGTCATGAACGAGAACCGCAATTTCAACACCAGCCCAGACTATATCGAACAGTTGCAATGGCTGGTACGGCGCGATCGCAACCGGCCCAGCGTGATCATGTGGTCGGTGTTCAACGAAGAGCCGATGCAGGGCAGCGAGGCCGGATATGAAATGGTCCGCCGGATGGCCAGCGAGGTCAAGGCGCTCGACCCCAGCCGTCCGGTTACCGCGGCCATGAACGCCGGCCTGTTCACACCGCATAATGTCAGCCAGGCGGTCGACGTGGTGGGCTTCAATTACCAGCCCGGCCTGTATGACCGTTTCCATGCGGCGCATCCGGACTTACCGATCACCAGTTCGGAAGACACCAGCGCCTTCATGACGCGCGGCGCCTTCCAGAATGATCCTGACCATCATGTCTTCGCATCCTATGACGATGAGCGTTCCAGCTGGGGCAGTACGCATCGCGAGGCATGGAAGGCGGTCGCGACGAGGCCGTTCGTGGCGGGAGCTTTCGTCTGGACCGGCTTCGATTATCGGGGCGAGCCCACCCCCTATGAATGGCCTTCAGCGTCCTCTTTTTTCGGGATCATGGATCTGTGCGGCTTTCCCAAGACCGCATATTGGCTGCACAGGGCCCAATGGGTCGACGACCGGCCGCTGCTCGACCTTGCCCCCCACTGGAACTGGGCCGGGCGCGAAGGCGAGCCGATCACAGTAATGGCCATGACCAATGTCGAACGCGTCGCCCTTTTCCTCAACGGCCGGCCGCTCGGCGAAAAGGCCGTCGATCGTTTCGAAATGCCGCGCTGGCAGGTTCCCTGGGCGCCAGGCCGCCTTGAAGCGGTGGGCTATCGCGGCGGAAGGCGGGTAGCCCACGCCCTTGTCGAGACCACCGGCGCACCCGTTGCCCTGCGCCTTACGCCGGACCGAACCGTCATGGCGGGCGACGGCGAGGATGTCCAGCCGATCACCGTCGATGCGGTCGATGCCCGCGGCCGCCATGTCCCGACCGCGCAACTTCCCGTCCGATTCACCATCTCGGGCGGCGCCATCATCGGTCTGGGCAATGGTGATCCGAACAGCCATGAGCCCGAAAAGGGCGATAGCCGCAAGTTGTTCAACGGGCTTGCACAAGTCATCGTGCGCGCCGATTCCGGAGCGGGGCCGCTTCGCCTGACTGCCCAGGCGGAGGGCCTCAGAACCGGACAGGTGAGCATCGCGCGCGTCGCAACCACCCCGCGCGCGCAAGTTGCCCCAACCCCTTCGGTGCAGACGCTTGAAGGCTGGCGGCAATCCCCGGCGTCCCCGGACAAGCCGGATCCGATGCGGAAACCGATAGATTCCGACATGAACAGCTGGCTATGGCTCGGCACGGGCCAGATCGAAGCAGCGCAGGGCGAAGGCAACTGGATCTCGCTGCGCGCCACCTTCGTCGCCCGACGCCGCGTACAGGCCAATGGCGGAATATTGCGCTTCGGCGGGATTGTCGGGCGCGCGGAAATCTGGCTGGACGGGCGCAAGGTCGCGGAGAAGCCTGACTTCGCGGAGGCTCCGCTGGCCGTGGCAGTGCCCGCCAGCAGCGAGGAACATGTCGTCACGCTGCTGGTAGAAAGCCGACCGGGCCTGATAGGCGGCCTGTCGCAACCGGCGACAGTTGGCGCGCGATGATGCCGCCTGCGCGGTGGCGGACTTGGAATATTTTCAAGGTGACCGTTTACGGTCAACGGCTTCGAAAATTTGGCACCAGAAGGCCAGAGCATTTCCACTCATAGTGGAAATGCTCTGGCCCGGCGGTCGGCGCTCGTCCCCGCTGGACGAACGCCGACCGCAGTGCATGGGCGAGTTCAGTCGATCGCGACCACCGCAACAGCCTTTGCAGGCAGATCGAAGACAAGTTTGCCGTTCACCATGCGCCCGGAATAGGCGACCGGCTTTACGGTTTCAGGCTTGTCGAAGCTGTTGTGCGAATCCATTGCCGCGCCCTTCAACACCCGGCCCTGCCCCTTGCCGGTGAGATTGGTGGTGACCCGTGCCGACTTGTTCGGATCGAGATTGACCAGCGCCAGCCACATCTTGCCGTTTGCATCCTTCGCCGCGGAAGCGTCGACCATCGGCAGATCGACATTACCCAGCACATAATGGGGGCCGCTTACCGTCGCAGGGAACGGGATCGCTCCCTGGAATGGAAGATAAAGGTCGAACAGATGATAGGTCGGCGTCAGGGTCATCCGGCCCTTGTCCGTCAGGATCATCGCCTGCAACACGTTCACCATCTGGGCGATATTGGCCATCTTCACACGTTCGGTATGACGATGGAAGATGTTGAGCGTCAGCGCCGCCACCTCAGCATCGCGAATCGTGTTCTGCTGGTAGAGGAAGCCCGGCGTCGATCCCGACTCCTGATCGTACCAGGTGCCCCACTCGTCAACCACCAGGGCAACGCGCTTCTTCGGATCATGCTTGTCCATGATGGCTTCGTGCTTCGCAATCATGCCATCCAGAGCCATCGCGTTGCGCAAGGTCACGGCCCATTCCCGTTCGGTGAAGCCGGTCGCCTGACCCTTCTTCGCCCAGTCTCCCGGGATCGTATAATAATGGAGGCCGATCCCATCGAAGATCTTGCCGGCCCGTTCCATCATGACGTCGGTCCAGTTGAAATCATCAGCGCTACCGCCACTCGCCACGCGGAAGGTTCCGGGTGCGTGAAGGCGCGCATAGGAACCGAACTGGCGACTCAGGTCTGCGGCAAATTCGGCACGCATTTCCCCTCCGCAGCCCCAGCTTTCATTGCCGACGCCGATATACTTCACTGTCCAGGGCTTGTCCCGGCCATTGGCGCGGCGCTCCCTGGCAAGAGTGGAGGTTCCGCCGGCGGTCATATATTCCATCCACTGCGCGGTGTCGCGCGGCGTGGCAGAACCCATGTTCGCGGCAACATAGGCATCCGCGCCGATCAATTCGGAAAAGTTCATGAACTCGTGCGTGCCGAACGCATTGCTCTCCGGCACACCGCCCCAGAACTTGTTCATCCGCTCAGGCCGCTGCGCGGTCGGCCCGATGCCGTCGCGCCAGTCATAATCATCCGCAAAGCAACCGCCGGGCCAACGGATCACGGGCACCTTGATCCTGCGCAGGGCGTCAACCACATCCTTGCGGTAACCGTTGATATTGGGAATGCTCGAGTCAGGGCCGACCCAGATGCCTTCATAGATCCCCCGGCCCAGATGCTCTGCAAACTGACCGTAAACCGCGCGCTCGATCTTCGGTCCGGCTTTGGTCGTATCCACCGACACGTTAACCGCCACCTGTGCGCCAACGCCCGAGGCAACCATCAAGGCAGCGGCCCCCATCGTCACGCGATGCAACCACTTCATTCCCATTCTCCCATCTTCCATTTTCTTGCATGGAGGCAGGCTGTGGCCTTCGGGGGAGCAGAGGCCATCGCCGCGACGCTCCGCAGCAGCCATCAACCAGATTATGCAGCCGAGCTGGCTGGAACGAAATCCGGCTTTCCCCCACAGGTTGACAGCGTCACTCGCCCATCATTTGAAGGATTAAGTCAGACAAGTCAATCTGACTGCGATGACGTCGCAAAAGGGCATGGCTTTGCTGCCGGCTGACAGCAAATTTCCAACACCAGTTCCGGCCGCGTGCTGATTTATCGGGTTTGGGTCGCCACCGGCTTGGTATCAAGCAGGGCCAGATGAACCAGATCAGCCATGGCCTTGCGTGCAGCGTCCGGATCACCGGCCTTGACGCATTCGAAAACCCGGCGGTGATCGGGAATGGCATCGCGGCGCAGCGGCGCCACGCGATGCTTGAAAACGGTCGTCCAGGCAACGGCCGCGCTGACTCCGCCAGTAAGCGTCATGATGAACGGATTTCCGGTGGCCTCGAGCAAGGCAGAATGGAAATCCTTGTCCGCCTCACGACCCGCCTCCGTTCCAAGAGTGTGCTTGGCCATGTTGTTGATCGCCGTCTCCATCCGAGCGACCTGTTCGCCGTTCCGCCGTATGGCGGCCAAGGCTGCAGCCTCAGGTTCGACAAAGCGGCGCAGTTCGAAAAGGCTCTCAAGCAGGAAATCGCTCGGTTCGAACTCGAACATCCATTGCAGCACATCGGGGTCCAGCAAGTGCCATTTGTCGTGCGCACAGACCTTGGTTCCGGTCTTCGGGCGGGATTCGACCAGGCCCTTGGCCGACAGGATCCGCAGTGATTCGCGATAGGCCGTCCGCGAAATCTTCAATCGCTCGCTGGCGTCGACTTCGCCCAGCAACAATTCTCCCGGCTTATAGCGGCCCGATACAATAGCGATGCCGATGTCGCGCGCGATCGTACCATGTATGCGTAATCTCTTGCCGTCATTGACGGCATCCTTCCGGGCGGCGATTTTTTTCATTAATTACCTTTCCACCGCACAGAACACAACGTCCACAGAAGCCCTGCTGACCAGCCGGTTACGCGCTTTCACCCAATAATGGAATAACTCTTAGAACATTCGCTATTCTATGCAAGGGATCGACAGAATTCCCCTTCAATCAGACAATTATGATTCGGCTGGTAAAAATGAATTTTTATATGTGCTATAACAGTTAAATATGCGATCCACTGGCCCCATGATTGCGCGGTCGAACGGGTCATGCGGCCAGAATAGCCCGACTGCCTTAAAGGCCGTAAGAAAAATTCACGATTGCCTGAATTTTATGTCTGACATATCCACGGACAGATGGATTGCGATGGAGCCGCTGGTGCGGCGCGCAGCAAATCCATCCCGATAGGAATGAATCGTAAATGGAGATCAGACAGTGCTCGCTCTCGCCCTCGCAGCCACATCGGCGATCGCCATCACCTCGCCCGACAGATCCGTTGAAATGCGTATCGCTACGGACGGCACGACCTATTCGATCACGCGCAACGGCGAAACCATCGCCAACGAGGCCCCGCTCGGCATTGTCCTGGCCGACGCGCCACCATACCGAGCCCTTGAATCGATGAAGGTTCAACGTCGCTCGGTCAATCGCACCTTGCCATTGATTGCGACCAAGGCCAGCCAGGCGACCGATCACTACAATGGTGCGACCATCCGCTTCCAGGAAACCGGCGCAGGCGGACGCGTCCTCGAAATAGAGGCGCGCGCCTATAATGACGGCGTTGCGTTTCGCTATGTCATCCCCACCGGCAGACCGGTCGCCATCGCCGGCGAGCGAACCGGCTATCGCCTGCCCGCCGGTACGCATTGTCTTTTCACCGAAACCAGCGGCTCGCATGAGCGGGAATGGCAAGACATCCCGGTCTCCGCACTCGACCCCAACAAGCTCTATGACCATCTGGCAACCTGCGCCACGCCTTCGGGCCGCAATCATTTCGCCATTCTGCAGTCGGGGATAGAAGGATATACCGGTTCAACCCTGCGCCGTTCCGGAGATAGGCTGCAAGTGGAGTTGACCCCGCGCAAGGACCGTCCTTCGGTTGCCGTTCAGTCAAGCAATGGCGTTGAAACGGCCTGGCGGGTGATGATGCTGGGCGACCGGGCCGGCGACCTCATATCCTCTGAGCTCGTCGGCAACCTGGCGCACCAGCCGAGCGGAGATTTTTCGTGGGTGAAGCCCGGCAAGGCCGCCTGGGACTGGTGGTCAGGCCCAACGCAAAGCGAAAAGCCCACCATGGAACGCTATCGCAAGTTCATCGACTTCGCTGCGGATTCCGGGCTGCCTTATTTCCTGATCGACGCCGGCTGGGCCCTGAATTCCGGCGGCTGCTGCGCCGCCAACAAGGACACCGACATCCTGCGCGCCGAACCCGGGATCGATATACCAGCGCTCGTCAAATATGCCGAGGGCAAGGGCGTCGACCTGCTGCTGTGGGTTCACTGGGAACATCTCGAACCGCGGATGGAAGAGGTGCTCGACCACTACAGGAATTGGGGCATAAAGGGGATCAAGGTCGACTTCATGGACCGGCAGGATCAGCAGATGGTCGAATTCTACACGCGCGCGGCGCGCGAGACCGCCAAGCGCAGACTCCTGCTCGACATGCATGCCGCTTTCCTGCCTGCAGGGATGCAGCGGACCTATCCCAACTATATCACCCAGGAAGGGGTGATGGGTGCGGAGTATGACAAGATTGGCTGGGGCGCCGTCACGCCGGCGCACAATGTCAAGCTGGCCTATACGCGCATGCTCGCGGGTCCCATGGACTACACCCCCGGCGGCTTCCGCAACGGCGGGAAAGCCGCCGGACCCAGCGACGGATCAATGCCGGTAAGCCAGAACAGCCGGGGTCAGGCGCTCGCCATGTATGTGGTCTACGACAGCCCGCTCCAGATGGTGTCCGACGCGCCGGAAGCATACGCCAATGCGAGCGGGTTCGACTTCATCAGGATCGTCCCGACGGCCTGGGACGAGACCCGCTTCATCGACGGCACGCCCGACAGCCACATCGTTCTCGCGCGACGCAAGGGGCGTGATTGGTTCATCGGCGCGATGAACGCCGGCGGTGCACGAAACGTGATCGTCCCGCTCACCCTGCTCGGCACGGGCCGGTTCGAGGCGCAAATCTGGCAGGACGGCGCGACGCCCAACGAAGTGACTTCGAAATCCATCACCGTCGCCAGCGGCGATTCCCTGACCATCACAATGACCGACGGTGGTGGTGCGGCAATTCGGATCCGTCCAATCGACTGATCCCGCCCCAAAGCTTGGGCAGGTGCGCCCGTCCTAGCAGCAACGTCGGGCTATTTCGTTGATGGTGCCTCCGGATCAAGGGTCAAATTGCCGCATTGCGCAACGCGCGAGCAAAATCTTCATCCTGCTTGCGACCCGATCTTGATAGGCGGGCATCTATTTTGTATGACAAATAGAAATGGTTGTTTGGGAGGAATTGTCTGAAATGAGAGTTAGCCACAAGCGGGCCGCAATGTCAGGCCTGACGCTGCCATTTTTGTTGGCGGCGACTAACGCTCTGCCTGCCCAAGCCGAAACACGGGGCGTGGCCGATCCTGCCAAATGGCCGCAGGCCCGCAGCGCGGGCCTGATCGACGACCGGACGGAAGCGAAGATTACCGCACTGCTGGCCAAGCTGTCGCTGGAAGAAAAAGTCGGACAGATGATCCAGGCCGATACGTCGGCGATCCAGCCGGAGGATCTTGTCAAATACCCGCTCGGTTCGATCCTTGCTGGCGGCAGTTCACCACCGATCGGCGCGCCTGACCGTTCTCCTGCCGGGCCGTGGATCGCGACTGTGCACGCCTTCAACCAGATCGCAATGCAGAAGCGTCCGGGTCACGTGCCCATCCCGATCATGTTCGGGATCGACGCGGTGCATGGCAACAACAATGTGGTCGGGGCAACGCTGTTTCCCCACAATATAGCGCTGGGCGCCGCGAACGACCCTGACCTGATCCGTCGCATCGGGGACGCCACTGCAAATGAGATCACGGCGGCCGGGATCGACTGGGCCTTTGCTCCAACGCTGGCGGTCGCGCAGAATGATCGCTGGGGTCGGACCTACGAAAGCTATTCGGAGGATCCTTCTCTCGTCGCCGCCTATGCGGGTCGCATGATCGAGGGACTGCAAGGCAAGCCGGGAACGGGCTCCATCCAGACCGGAAATGTCTCCGCCAGCGCCAAGCATTTTCTGGGCGACGGCGGTACCACCAACGGTATCGACCAGGGCGACACCGATATCCCTGAAGGCCAGCTGATCGCCATTCATGCGGCGGGCTATCCTCCGGCGATCAACGCCGGAACGCACACCATCATGGCGAGCTTCAACAGCTGGCAAGGCGTCAAGATGCACGGCAACAAGTCCCTGCTGACCGATGTTCTCAAGAAACGGATGGGCTTTGACGGTTTCATTGTCGGAGATTGGAACGGACATGCCCAGATTCCCGGCTGTACCGCGACAGACTGCCCGGCCTCCTTCAATGCCGGGCTCGACATGGCAATGGCACCCGACAGCTGGAAGGGGCTGTTCGATAATACCGTGAAGCAGGTGCGCGCAGGGGTGATCCCGATGGCCCGGATCGACGATGCCGTCAGGCGGATCCTGCGCGTCAAGTTCAAGGCCGGACTCTTCAACCCGGCCCGACCGTTCGAACAACGCAGCGATATGATCGGGTCGCCGGAACACCGGGCACTGGCGCGGGAAGCGGTCCGCAAATCGCTCGTTCTCCTGAAGAATGATGGCGTGCTGCCGGTGAAAGCAGCCGCGAATATCCTGGTCGCGGGAAGCGCCGGGAACGACATTGGCCAACAATCCGGGGGCTGGACGCTTTCCTGGCAGGGGGACGGCAACACCAATGCCGATTTCCCCAATGCCCAGTCGATCTTTTCCGGGATCGCGGAAGCCATGAAAGCGAGCGGCGGCAGCGCGACCTTCAGCGCGGACGGAAGCTATGCCACCAGGCCCGACCTGGCGATCGTCGTGTTCGGCGAGAAGCCCTATGCCGAGGGCAGCGGCGATATCCGCTCCCTGGAATTCGAGCCTGGCGACAAGAAAGCCCTCGCGCTGCTCAAGAAGTTGAAGGCTGCCGGTATCCCGGTTGTCTCCGTATTCCTGTCCGGCCGTCCGATGTGGGTCAATCCGGAACTGAACCAGTCCGACGCCTTTGTTGCCGCCTGGCTGCCCGGAAGCGAGGGGGGCGGGATAGCCGATGTGCTGCTCGGCGATGCCGAGGGTCGGCCACGCCAGGACTTTACCGGCCGGCTTTCCTTCAGCTGGCCCAGGACAGCAGCGCAGTTTCTCCTCAACCGGGGCCAACCGGGCTACGACCCGCTGTTCCCCTTCGGATATGGGCTGAGTTACGCGAAGCCGGGCAAGGTGGGATCGCTCGACGAGGTTCCCGGAATCGATGGCACCCCGATCAACAAGAGCCGCTATTATATCGATGGGCACGTCCAAAAGCCATTTACGCTGCAGATCGATCCCGCGATCACCCGCACAGCGGTGGATTCGGCGATGCGCCAGGAGGGCGCGATGCAATTGGGCTGGCGATCGGCGGCCAATGGGAAGGCGACGATCGACGGCGAGGATATCGACCTTGGCTTTGAAACCAATGCCGAAATGATGTTGCAGATGGTCTACCGGGTCGATCGCCCCGCAAGCGGCCCGGTCACGCTTACAATGGGTTGGGGCACGATCAATGCAACCGACTTGTTCCGCACGGCCGGGGGATGGAAAACGGTGCGCATCCCGCTCAAATGCTTCGCCCAGCGCGGCGGCGGCGACATGGCGCATGTCCACCCCGCATGGAGCCTGTCCGCGACCGGCCCGCTGACCGTATCGATCGCCAATGTGGAATTGACGACACAGGCGCCCGGCGGCTTCTGCCCGCCGCAAAACTGACGACGCCTGGAAAGGGAAAATGTCATGCAAAGCGTGAAGAAATGCCTTGCGCTGCTGCTTGCGCTGCTCGCGGCGCCGGTCGCGGCCCAGACAGAGCATCCGATCCCGCGCCTGGAAAGCAGGGGCGGCAATCATGCGCTCATTGTGGACGGCAAGCCATTCCTGATGCTGGGAGCACAGGTCAACAATTCGGCCAACTACCCCGACATGCTTCCCGAGGTCTGGCCTGCGATCCGAAAGATGCACGCCAATACGGTCGAAGTCCCGGTCGGATGGGAACAGATCGAACCTGTGGAGGGGAAATTCGACTTCTCCTTTCTCGACGCCCTCCTGCCCCAGGCCAGGGCAAACAATGTTCGGCTCGTCCTGCTGTGGTTCGGAACCTGGAAGAACACCGCGCCGGCTTACGCGCCGGCCTGGGTCAAGCTCGACCAGAAGCGCTTCCCGCACATGATCAATGCCAAAGGCGAGGTCCATTACGCCCTCTCGCCGCACTATCGATCGACGCTGGAGGCCGACAAGCGGGCCTTCGTGAAGCTGATGGAATATCTCAAGAAGAACGACCCGCAGAACACCGTGATTATGGTTCAGCCGGAAAATGAGGTCGGTTCCTATGGATCGGTCCGCGATTTTTCCCCGGTCGCGCAAAAGCTTTTCGAGGGGCAGGTGCCCGCCCCACTACTCAAGCAGATGAAGAAGCAGCCCGGCACATGGCGTCAGGTTTTCGGCGGCGACGCCGACGAATTCTTCCACGCCTGGTCGATCGCCAGCTACATCGACGAGATCGCCGCTGCCGGCAAGGCCGTGAAGCCCCTGCCGATGTACGTGAACGCGGCGCTGGCCGGCGCCTTCGGCCGCCAGCCTGCGACCACCTATTCGAGCGGAGGCCCGGTGCACTTTGTCATCGACGTGTACAAGGCCGCCGCTCCGGCGATCGATATCGTGGCGCCGGATATCTACACTCGCGACCACGCGGCCTACATGGCGTATCTCGACTATTACGACCGGCCTGACAACGCGCTGATCGTCCCGGAAACCGGGAACGACCGGGATTTTGCGAGGTTTTTCTTCCCGGTCGTCGGCCGCGGTTCGATTGGCTTCGCCCCGTTCGGCATGGACTACACAGGCTATTATAATTATCCGCTCGGCGCCAAGGATCTCGACGACGCGACGATGGAATTATTCGCCCGTAACTATCGGCTGTTCGCGCCGATGCAGCGGGAATGGGCCGCCTGGGCAGCGCAGGGCAAGACCTGGGGCGTGGCTGAACCGACCGACCCGAAAGCCGAGCACAGCCAGAAGGTCGACATGGGCAAGTACAACATGACCGTTACCTTCGGTCAGTGGCAGTTCGGCACGGACAAGCCCACCGGCAATGCCGAGCCGGTCGGCGGTCTCGCAGTTGCCCAGATCGCCGAAAACGAGTTCCTCGTCACCGGCTTCAAGGCGCGCGTCTATTTCGGCCTTTCCAAACCGGCGCCGTTTGAATCGATGATGATGCTGCGCGTCGAAGAAGGTCGTTACGACAACGGCAAATGGATTTTCCGTCGCGTCTGGAACGGCGATTCGATCGATTACGGCCTCAACTTCACCGATCGCGAGCAGGTGCTGCGCATCACGTTCGCTGCCGTCAAAGGCACGCCGCCGATACCCGTCGGCAATCCCAACTGATCAGCCGGAGCAATACAGCCATGTCCCTTTCCCGTATCGCGCTGTTTGCGCTGCTCGCCACCGCGAGCACCTCGGCCATCGCCGGCAGCTATCAACCCATCGACAACGGCGTTGTGGTCACTCCTGACGCCGGTGCCGCCAAGCGGGTCCGCGTGATCGCCTATGGCGATGACAGCTTCCGCGTCACTGCGGTACCCACCGGCGATTTCAACGAGGTCCCCGAAAGCCTCATGGTCAATGCCAAACCAGCGGGAAAGCCGGTGGTCACCCAGTCCAAAGGCAGCGTCACGCTGAAGCTGCCCGGCGCGAGCGCGGTGATCAATCTGGCCAGTGGACAGGTCAGCTTTCTGGATCGCGCGGGCAAAGCTGTCCTGACGGAATCGGGGCGTAGTGCGTTTCGCCCGCGTGACGTGGAAGGCAAGCGCTGGTTCACCGTGTCCCAGCAGTTCAATCCCGGCACCGACGAGGGCTTTTATGGCCTGGGCCAGCACCAGAACGGCCAGATGAACTATAATGGCGAGGACGTGGAACTCGCCCAGCACAATATGGCGATAGCCGTGCCTTATGTCGTTTCGACGCGGGGATACGGCCTGCTGTGGGACAATGACGGCATCACCCGCTTCGGCAATCCACGCCCCTATGAATTCGTCGGCAAGGATCTGAAGGTCACGAGCGACGGCAAGCCGGGCTGGAAGGCCGAATATTTCCTGGGCAAGTCGCGCGCCGCGCTGCGTCAGGAAGATGTCATCGACTATCAATATATCGAGGACCAGGCGAAATGGCCGACGGCGGCAAAGGCCACGACCAAGGCGTCAGCCGACAGCGGGCAGAACACCGCAGGCGTCGTGACCCAGGAACAGCAGGTGGTCTGGACGGGCGACGTGACGGCGGACACGACCGGCGAGCACCGATTCCAGATATATGGATCAAGCTATTTCAAGGTCTATGCCGACGGCAAGCTGATCATGGATCACTGGCGTCAGAACTGGAACCCCTGGTATCATAATTTCAAACTGCCGATGACTGCCGGAAAGCCGATCAAGATCCGCATCGAATGGACCCCCAACGCCGGATATATGGCGTTCCTGCACAACAATCCCCTGCCCCAGAAGGACCGGCATTCGCTGTGGATGACATCGGATACTGGAAAGGCGGTGAACTATTATTTCGTTGGTGGCGGCACGATCGACAAGTCCATTGCAGGCTACCGGAAGCTGACCGGCAAGGCGACGCTGCTGCCCCAATGGGCCTATGGCTTCTGGCAAAGCCGGCAGCGTTACGAAACCCAGGACGAACTGCTTGGCGTGCTGCGTGAATATCGCAAACGCGAGATCCCGATCGACAATATCGTGCAGGACTGGTTCTACTGGCCGCAGGACCAATGGGGCAGTCACAGGTTCGATCCCAAGCGATTCCCCGATCCCAAGGGCATGGTCGATGAAATTCACGCGCTCGATGCGCGGGTCATGATTTCAGTCTGGCCCAAATTCTATCCCAACACCGAAAATGCCAAGGAGCTGGACAGGAACGGCTGGCTCTATCATGGCAATCTTGAAATGAAGAATCTCGACTGGGTCGGGCCGGGATATCTCAACACCGACTACGATGCCTATTCGCCCGGCGCGCGCAAGATGTACTTCGACCAGATCAAACGCGAGCTTGTATCGAAGGGCTTCGACGCCTGGTGGCTCGACGCGACCGAACCGGATATCCACTCCAACCTGTCGATCGAGCAGCGCATCAAGACCATGGGGCCGACGGCGATCGGCGCTGCGGAACCGCTGTTCAACAGCTATCCGCTTGTCCATGTCGACGGCGTTGCCGAGGGGCTGCGCGAGGCACGGCCGGACGTTCGCCCCTTCATCCTGACCCGTTCGGGTTTTGGTGGCCTGCAACGCGCCAGCGCGGCGATCTGGTCGGGCGATGTGGCCGCCCGATGGGACAATCTGCGCGAGCAGATTTCGGCTGGCGTTAACGTCTCGATGTCCGGCCTGCCCAACTGGACGCATGATATTGGCGGCTTTGCGGTTGAAGACCGCTATACCAACCAGGACCCCGCGCATCTGGCGGAATGGCGCGAACTCAACCTGCGTTGGTTCCAGTTCGGCGCCTTCTCGCCACTGTTCCGCAGCCACGGGGAAACGCCGTTCCGGGAAATCTACCTGATCTCGGACAAGGATCCGGCGATGCAGGAATCGATGATCTGGTACGACAAGCTGCGCTACCGGCTGCTGCCCTACATCTACACCACCGCAGCCGATACCTGGTTCAAGGATGGATCGATCATGCGCGGTCTGGTCCAGGATTTCGGGTCTGACCGCAAGGTCTGGAACATCGACGATCAATATATGTTCGGCCCGGCATTCCTCGTCGCTCCGGTCACCGATTTCAAGGCGCGTAGCCGCAAGGTCTACTTGCCCGCCGGTTCGGGCTGGTACGACTTCAATAGCGGTGCCTTCCATACCGGCGGGCAAGAGATCGACGCCGCTGCGCCCTATGAGCGCATGCCTTTGTTCGTTCGTGCCGGATCCATCGTGCCGACCGGGCCGGCGATCCAACACACGGGCGAAGAGCCGGATGGCCCCATCGTGCTGCACGTCTTTACAGGTGCGGACGGGAGCTATTCGCTCTACGAAGACGATGGCACCAGCGAAGGCTACCGCAAGGGCGCTTTCTCGCGTGTCGCGATCCAGTGGAACGACGCCGCGCACAGCTTGACCATCGGCAAGCGCGAAGGCGAATTCTCCGGCATGCCGGGGAAGCGCGCAATCTCGGTTCGCTTCTACGACAAGGCGACGCGGCAGCCGATCGACTTCGCGGAGAACGGCAAATATTCAATCGTCTACGACGGCAATCCGATCACCATCACCATGCGGTAAGGCGACCGGACACATCCCCGTCGACATGCAAAAGGCCGGCCCTGATCCTGTCAGGGCCGGCCTTTTTCATTGCGGTCAGGATGCAGAGAGCAGCCCCGCCCCTTGCAGCTTCACCACCGGCGCCATCTGCCCCCGCGCTGGCTTGGGGAAGTTGATCTCCAGCGCATCGTCGTTCTGCTTCCACGCCAGCTTTCCGCCGCCCACCAGTTCGGCCTTCGCTATGGTCGCACCACCCAGCGCGCGCCTGCCAAGGGACTCGATCCGCGCCGTGCCGGTCGGCCACAGCAGCATGATGGCATAAAGCGCGCCCTTGTTGGTGGTGAAGCGCACGTCCCGCTCGGTGAAGTCGCTCGCGCTGCCTTCATCCATCCGTCCGCCGGGTACGCTGGTCGGCCCTTCGCCGAAGCTGCGCCAGGGACGGCTGCCGAAGATCGCCGCATCGCCATTGACCTTCAGCCAGGCGGCAATGCCGTCGAGGATCTTCTCCTCCTCGCTGTCGATCGTTCCGTCACCGCGCACAGGCACAGACAGCAGCAGGTTGCCGTTCTTCGACACGATGTCGCTCAGGCGTTGGATGACCTTTTGCGCCGGTACGTAGCTCTTATGGTCGAACCGTCCGCGGTTGTAATGCCAGTCACCGATGCAGGTGCAGGTCTGCCAGGGCTGCTCGCGCATGACCGGAGAGAAGCCGCGTTCGACATCGTTCATCAGGCCGCCCTGCATATAGTCGGTCAGAATCTTCGACGTCAGCACTACGTTCGGGCTGCCGTGCCATTCGATCGCACGATTATAGTAATGAGCCACGGCTTCCAGGCCCACTGAACCGAAAGGTATCCGCGTGTTGTCGAAATAGACCATGTCGGGCTTGTACCGGTCGACCAGTTCGTTCTGGCGCAGCAACCAGTTGCGGACGAAGGCGGGGTTCTTTGCCGCCGCCTGTTCCAGCCAGCGCCCGTCATGGACGTCGTGCCAGGATTCCATCGCCTTGTTGCTGGCAATGCCGTCCGGAGCGACAAAAGCTGGCCCGACATAAAGCTCCTGCGGGTCGAGCCCTTCCCACCACTTGCCCTGGCCGTCCTCCTTGCGCAGGCGGAAAGCATCATAGCGCTGTCCCGCGCGCGGGCCTTCGGGATCATAGCCATAGGCGGGCTGATACCAGTGCCAGGCATGGGCGATATGATTGCTGACACCAAAGGGCAGACCTTCGGCGCGGGCCGCCTTTTCCCACCCGGCTACAATATCCCGCTTCGGCCCCACGCGCGTCGCGTTCCACGAGTGATGACTGCTGTCGTAAAGGTCGAAATTGTCGTGGTGGCCGGCCATCGCCATGAAGTATCTGGCGCCCACCTGCTTGTAGCGCTTCAGAAGAGCGGCCGGATCCCAGGCCTCCGCCTTCCAGCGATTGATGATCTCCATGAACCCCGTGTCGGCAGGATGGCCGTAATTGGAGAGGTGATGCTGGTAGGTGCCGCTGCCAGGAAGATACATCAACCGGCCGTACCAGTCGCCCGCCTCCGGCTGGCATTGCGGTCCCCAATGAGCCCATATGCCGAACTTGGCATCACGGAACCATTGCGGGGTTTCCCAGCCCTCGACCAGCGACGTCCAGTTCGGCTGGAAGGTTGCCGCCGGGGCCGAAGCCGACATCATAGCGCCAAGGCCGAGGCCTCCGGCAAGCAGGTTGCGCCGTTCAAGACTGAACAAGTCATCTCCTCCCTCGAATCTCTATTGTCTGATTTATTATCCTTCGTTAGCCATGACATCAACCGAGAGGAAGGGGCATCGATCCGGAAAATGCATGGGGCGATCCAGCTGTCAGGGCGTGCTGCCATGTCGCGGCGGCGGAGGACGGCCAGACGAGAGAGCCGTTCTGCCTTCCGGAATCTCCGCCCGAACTTGAAAGGCCCGAAATGAAGCTGATCCCTGCCCTGTTCCTGCTGTCTGCATCTGCAATGCCTGCAATCGCATCCGCACAGACGTTGGAACTCGATACGCCCCTTTCCTCCCACGCGGTCATTCAGCGCGATCGTCCGATCCCTATCAGCGGCCAGGCCGCGCCTGGCAGCAAGGTGACGGTTGCGATCGGAGCCGAAAACTATTCGGCCAATGCCGATCCGCAAGGGCGTTGGCGCATCACCCTTCCACCGCGCGGGGCTGGTGGTCCCTATGCCGTCACACTGCGCAGCGGCACCGAGGTCATCAGCCTGGACGACATCATGGTCGGTGATGTCTGGCTCTGTTCGGGCCAGTCGAACATGGAATTCACGCTGCGCCACGTGACCAATTCGGACGCCGAAGTGGCCAGCGCAGGCAACACGATGCTACGCCTGCTGAACGTTCCGCGGCAATCCAGCCCGCGGCCGCAGGACCGGTTTGCCGCCCCCACCCCCTGGCAGGTCTCAACACCCGCCTCGGCTGCCGATTTCTCGGCCGCCTGCTTCATCATGGGGCGCGAATTGCAGCTTCACCAGCAAATACCGATCGGCCTTGTCGCCGCCAGTTGGGGCGGATCGCCGATCGAGGAGTGGATCAGCCGTGAGGCCTTGCAAACGATCCCTCGCTACACCGGCGAACTTGCGCTGCTCGATACCTACGCCCGCGATCCGCAGGCGGCATCAGCACAGTGGACCAGCATGACCCGCAATGCGCTGGGCGAAAGGGAGACCGCGCCCGCCGACGCGAAATGGCAGGATGTGCCGGGCCTGCGCTTGTGGGAAAGCTGGGGGGTGCCGTCGCTCGCGAACTTCGACGGGATTGGCTATTATCGCGCCACGATCACCCTGACCGCGGCGCAGGCGAAGCAAGGCGCGAAACTTTCGCTCGGCGCCATAGACGACGCGGATTTCACGCGGGTCAACGGCAAAAGCGTGGGAGTGGAGCGCGGATGGACGACCCTGCGCAACTACCCCGTTCCGCGCGGCACGCTCAAGCCGGGCAAAAATCTGATCGACATTACGGTGGTCGACAGCGGCGGCGGCGGCGGTCTGTGGGGCGATGGTCCACGCAATCTCACTCTGGCGGATGGAACCAGCATCCCGCTGGAAAAATGGAGTTTTGCAGCCGGCGCTCCGATAAACCAGATTGGCGCGCTTCCCTCTGCGCCGTGGACGGGCGGCGCCGGACGAACCACGCTGTTCAACGGCATGATCGCCCCGCTCCACAACTACCCGGTCAAGGGCTTCGCATGGTATCAGGGGGAGGCCAATGCCGGCGATGCCAAGGGCTATGCCAAGCTCATGCCGCTGATGATTGCCGATTGGCGCAAGCGATTTGGCGCGACGCCCTTCATCATGGTTCAACTCGCCAATTGGGGGCCGCTGGTTTCCACCCCAACGGACGACCCATGGGGCCAATTGCGCGACGTTCAGCGTCAGGTTGCCGACGCCGATCCCCAGGTCGGCATGGCCAGCGCGGTCGATATCGGCCAGGTCGCGGATATCCACCCGACCAACAAGCAGGACGTCGGGCGCAGGCTTGCCTTGGCTGCACGCCATCTGGCGCTTGGCGAAGCGGTCGAGGATCGGGGGCCTTCGCCGACAGGCATATCGCGCACCGCCAAGGGCATCGAGGTGCGCTTTGGCCATGGACCTCTGGTCGCCATGGCCGGAGCCGGCGCGATCGGTTTCGAACTGTGTAATGCCGCCGTGCAGTGCCGCTTCGTCCACGGCGAGGTTGCGGGCGACACGGTGACCCTGCCCGCCGACCCGGAGGCGGTCGAGGTGCGCTACCTCTGGCAGGCCAGTCCTATCGTCAACCTCTATAACCCCGCAGGTCTCCCGGCCTCGGGTTTCTCGCTGAAGATCGACCAGAAATAGTCCGGAACGCCAGATCAGGGGAGCAGCGCCATGCGCAAATTGAAGGCCCTGCTGGTGGCGGAACTGCTTGTGCCGGCCTGGCCCGGCTCCGCTCTCGCGCAAACCGCAACCCCGCCGCTTGAGGTCAGCGGCGGGGCCATTGTCGGAACGCGGCAGGCGGGTGTTGACGAATATCTGGGCGTGCCCTTCGCCGCGCCTCCCTTGGACGATTTGCGCTGGCGAAGGCCCCAACCGGTCGTGCCATGGACAGGCCAGCGTGAGACGCGCGCCTTTTCACCCGCCTGTGCACAGACCGTGACCTGGGTTTCCAACCCCAAGAGCGAAGACTGCCTTTACCTGAACGTCTGGGCGCCGCGTGAGGCGAAAGACCTGCCTGTCATCGTGTGGATCCACGGTGGCGCCATGAAAGGCGGCACACCCACCCAGCCCAACCAGCATGGCGCCAATCTGGCAAAGCGCGGTGCCATCGTGGTCAGCCTGAATTATCGGGTCGGCGTTTTCGGTTTCTTTGCCCACCCTGAGCTCAGGCGCGAATCGCCAGATAATGTCTCGGGCAATCAGGGCATCCACGATCAGATCGCCGCCTTGCGCTGGGTGAAGGACAATATCGCTGCCTTTGGCGGCGATCCGGGCCGGGTGACGATCATGGGCAGTTCGTCCGGCGGAGAATCGGTCGCCGTGCTGGTCGCTTCGCCGCTTGCCAAAGGCCTGTTCCACAGGGCCATCGCCCAAAGCGGGAACGATGCACTGCCGATCAACCCGGAGGACAGTCATCGCTTTACCGACAATCGTACCGCCGAAGCAAATGGCGAGGTGTTCGCCAGGACGGCTGGGGCCACCAATCTGACAGCCTTGCGCGCGATGAGCGTGGAACAGTTGCAACAGCACATCTGGCAACCGAACGTCCACATTGACGGGCACCTGCTCCGTTCCGACATGACCACGACCTACCGCGACGGTGTGCAGAACGACGTGCCGCTCCTGGTCGGTTGGAATGCGGAAGAAAGCAAAGACCTGACCGGCGGAACCACTTTCGACGCCAGGAATAGCGCCGGGTTGATGGGCGAGCTTTTGCCCCAGTCCCCTTCACCCGCGATGCTGGCCGCCTACCCCGCCACGACCGATGCGCAGGCGCGGGAATCGATGGTCCGGTTCGTCAATGACTGGTGGGGTTGGCGGATGGTGCACTGGGCGCGGTTGCAGGCCCGGTACGGACGCTCCGCACCCTATGTCTACTATTTCGCGCACCAGCCAACCAAAGCGGCTGGCCCATGCTATTATGCTTGCGGTGCGGGGCACGGCACCGAAATCCAGTATCTGTTCGACAACCTCTCGGTCGATCCGCGCGCGTGGAGCGAGAAGGATCGAAAACTTGCGGACCAGCTCGCCGAAACCGTCATTGCCTTTGCCAGCACCGGCAAGCCGGGCCGCAAGGGACTCCCTAAATGGCCTGCGTTCGATGGCTCGAACGCATCGATCCATGCGATTGGCGATGCGCCGGAACTGAAGGCGCATCCCCTGCCAGACTTTTCTCTGTTTGCCCCTTTGCCTTAAGCCAGGGCGGTTACTGCCGGTCGAGTTTCACCAGCAACATGTCGTTCGTCCGGATATCAAGCTTTTGCTCGAACCGACCATCGACGCCGACCTTGACGGTCCGGTCCAATTCCGGCGTGTCTCGGGTCTGAGCTTGCAGGCGGGCCAGTTGCTGGTCGGTCAGCTTGTCCGGCCGTCCCCATTCCATATAGGTGGTGTAGGCGTCGTTAGCCCGGTATCCGGTTCGGTACACGCGCAAGCGATAGGAGCCCGGCTTTACTGCTGCCAGCGACAGGCGCACCGGCTCCAGCTTCTGCGCAGGATGAATCCGCGTATAGTAAGGCCGGTTGGACAGCTTTTGATCGGGGATCGTGTAGTTCCAGATCAGTCCGGAGAAATTGTCGCCATCACGGGTCAGCCAGCTTTCCTCATCGCCGTTCCGCAACTCGGATTTGCCCAGCTGCGAAAGGTAGCGATAGGCGAAGTAGGAGGGCTTGCGCACACCCTCGCGCGTGAGCAATCCGAAGCCCCCATGAAAGGGTGTCGGCGGCGGCCCTGCTTCCTCGAACAGGTCGCTATAGACCCAATAGCTCATCGACTGCGCCGTCTTCTCGGTGCCCTTCAGCTTGTTGAGAATGAACGCCGCGTTGAGATAGGTATCGTGTATCGGGTCACGCGGATTGTAGCTGGTGCTCCATTCGGTGATGTAGAGAGGCAAGCCGGGAAAGGGCGAACGGTCGATCTCCCCGCGCACCTTGTCGACATCGTTGATGACCGCACGGCGATCGAGCACGAGCCGGTTGTCGCCCTCACCCTTCTCATCGAAGAAGCCCCCGGCAACGCCATAGGTATGGGTCGTCACGAAATCGACGGGTGAACCGACCTGCCTGGCGTGCGCAAGGAACTCAGGAACCCAGGCTGCCCCGGCAGTCGCCGGGCCGCCCACCTTCAATTCGGGATCGACGCCTTTGATCGCGCGGACGGTCGTGTCGTAGAGTTTGAAATAACTGGCCTGATCCCCTTTGGTCCAGAAGCCATCGAGGTTCGGCTCATTCCACACCTCAAAACGCCAGCTGCGCACTTCCTCGCGGCCGAACCGTGCTTCCATGTCCCTGGTGAATGCGGTGATGAAATCCGACCACTTCTGCCAGTCCTTGGGCGGCGAACCGTTGCCCTTCCAGTGAAAGATCGTGCGGCTGTCGCTGGCGAGGTCGGTCGGCATGAAGCCGACCTCGACGAACGGCTTGATCCCCGCTTTGAGCGCGTTGGCATAGACCTGTGCCACCCGGTCGAAATTATAATAGGGTCGTCCATCGATCTCGCGATAGGGATCGGTGTCATGCAGGAAGATCGCGTGGAAGCGGATATAGCGGAATCCGATCTCGCGCTGAGTCAGTTCCAACTGATCGACATTTTCACGCCGCAACAACAGTCCGCCATGGTCCGCGCCCACGCTGTCGCGCCACATCTGGTTGGTGTCGCCCGCGATTGCGCTCATATCGGCCGCCACTCGCCGGTCCGCCTGTGCCGGCGTGCCGGCAAGCAGCGCCGCGGCCAAAGCCAGAGCCAGAGACGGCTGCAGCGCGCGCCGGTTGACCATTTTCATCATCCACATTCCCCTTGTTCTTGTCAGTTCTGCAGGGCGCCAGTGACCCGCAATTCAGAGATCCCGACTATCGCGTCCTTGGGCGGCCAGAAGCGGATGCGCACGCGTCGTCCAATGACGGGCTCGGTTTCGAGCTTCCGCGTGATCGCGTCTTCCATGCCCGGGAAATTCTCGGCAAGCTTGCGCCACTGCCCCTGCTCATCGAGAATTTCAGCCATGAAGCCATAGGGCGCCGATTGCGGGAAGGTGATGGTCAGGGAATGCACCTCAACCACCCGTTCCAGGTCGATAGCGAGGGTCATTTCGCCATCGCCCGGTGCCGGGCTCCAATAGGTTGACGGATCGCCGTCATTTGCCAGGCGCGAGCTGTGGGCCGGCGCACTGCTGCTGGCGAAGGTCGGGTTGTTGAGCCCGAATTCGCCATCTCCTGGGCGTTCGCGCTGCTGCCTGACAAAGGCCGTGTAGGGGCGCGGCGCGGCAAGCGCGGTCTTTCCGGGCACGAATGGCGGGCCCTTCAGCGTTCGCACTGTCGCCAGCCCGTCCTTGAGCCCCGGCGAAGTTGCGCGCAGCCGGGTAATCCCTGCCTGCCAGCTGCGCAAGGCGATCGCCGCCTCGCCATCGCGGATCTCGATGTCGCTATCGGGAGCAAAGTCGATGCTGCGCCCGGTGGGCAACTCGCCCGGCCCGGCCTCTATGCTCAGCCGGACCGGCGGGCTGTTGCTCAGCCGCCGTCCCTGGCTGTCGACCACGCTGACGATCACCTGCACGTCGTCGGTGCCGTCGCCGTGCGTGATGGTGGGGGCGCTGGTCGTGATCCGCAAGGCCGCCGGTTCCCCGGCAACGGGCCAGACCGGCGGTGGCACTCCGGCATAGGCGTTACGATACCAGTAATATTGCCGCTTGGGCAGGCGGAAATAATCGATCATACCCATGCCGCCGAACCGTTTACCCGCGATCGAGCCGTGATCGAAACCCGCCCAAATCACCTCGCCCGACCGCCAGGGCAGCCGCCACGAACCTTCCTTGGTCTTGTCCGCGCCGCGGGTATTGACCAGATCGTCCCAGCCCGGTTCATATTTACCCGGCCGATTGGTCATGGTGGTGCCATATTCGGCGACGAAATTGGGAATGCCGGGATCGGCAAACAGGCTGGCGCCGTCGCCATTATAGCCGGCAATGTCGCCCAGCTTGTCGATGTCGCCGCGCTGCGCGCCATCGATCGCGGCAGGGCGGGTCGGATCAAGCTGATGCGTCAGCGCGACCATTTCCGAAAGCAGCCGCCGCACGTCCGGCATGGTTTCGGGCGCAGTGAAGAACGCTTCGTTGTCCATCCCCCAAACCACGATCGAAGGCCGATTGCGGTTGATGCGGATCATCTCGGTCAATTGCTGCTTGGCGTTCGCGTCGAACTCTGCGCGATGAGCGGGATCAGTCGGATAGGCGGAAGCACCCCACGGATTGCGGAACCCCGCCGTTCCCCAGAAATTCATTTCCGACAGGAACATCACGCCAAGGCGATCGGTGGCCTCAGCAAAATGGGGATCGTGCGGATAATGTGAGCCGCGGATAAAATCGAACCCCGCATCCTTGATCATTTTGACATCGCGTTCGATCGCACCGTTGGTGACCGCATCCCCCCAGCCCGCCTGATCCTGATGAACGTTGGCGCCGCGGAAGTAACGGTGCTTGCCGTTCAGGAAGAAGCCGCGATCCGCGGTCCATTCAAACCAGCGGAAGCCGAATTCGGTGTCGAACCGATCCCGTTCGCGGCCATTCACGATCAGGCTGGTGATCGCCCGGTACAGCACGGGACTTTCCGGGCTCCACAAGCCAGGCCACGCTATGGGCGCGGACAATTGCCGAGCGATCGCCGTGCTGCCCGGGGCTACCGTCAACCGCTGGTCGGGCAATGTCGATATGGCTCGACCATGGCCGTCGACCACGCTCGTCCGCACCGTGACGTCGGCAGACGTCGCTCCAGCATTGCGAACCTCGGTCTCGGCCGCGACCCGGCCGGACGACTCCGACAGTTCCGGTGTGGTGATCCTCGTTCCGGTCCAGGGCACATGCAATTCGTCGGTCGTGACCAGCCAGACGTCGCGATAGAGGCCGCCGCTGAACACATGCTCACCCGCCCTGGGCGGTAATGTTGGCTGCCATTCGTTGTTGACCAATACCGCGATTACATTGCGTCCTGGGCGCACCGCCTTGGTGATGTCTACCGGAAAACCGGTATAGCCGCCCTTGTGCCGCGCGATTTCGACGCCGTTCACATAAATCCGCGCGTCCTGAAAGGCGCCCTCGAACTCCAATTCCAGGCGCCGTCCCACGGGAATCTTGGCGAGGTGGAAGGATTTGCGGTACCATCCGTCGCCGGTGTAGAAGTCGGGCGCCCGAAAATAAGGCATGCTGAAGCTGTGCGGCAATCCAATCCGTGCCCATGCTGCATCATCGAAATTGGCCGCCTCTGCCCCCCAGTGCGATCCCAAAGCGAAATGCCAATCGGCATTAAAGATGGTCCGTGTCCGTCCTTCCGGAATGGCGATTACCGTCTTCGCTTCCTTGGCAAAGGCCATCGGACATACGAACGACATGGTTGCAGCGACAACGCAAAGCAGCAGCCTCAAACTTCGTAACATGGTTGAAACTCTTGCTCCCTGCTTCGCCCGCGACGGTCGCCGCCATCGCCTGACCAAACACCTTATTTCGAACGCAAAAACTTTCGCCGCCCGATGGCAACTGAGCGACGCACAACTTGTCCTGACGCTGATTTTCGGTGCCGCGTCCGCCCCACCTTCGCCTGTCCATCCGACAAACGAAAATGGTCCAGGGTCATCAGCAAATCCCATAAGGCAGTCGCCGCCGCCACGGATTGGAGGCGCAACCACAACGCCAGGGCAATACCCCTCCAAATCCATCGTTCCAATTTGGGCAACGCTGCCGGCGAGTGATGCTATTTGTTGATGGCCGCCTTCAGTTCGCTGGCCGTAATGCCGATCATCAAGCCCTTCTCGTCCTTCGCGAAGGAGTTGAGCGCCATTTTGACCTTCTTCCCATCGGTGACCACGACAACGCCGGTGTCGAGCACTTTTTCGACCGTGCCAATCGGCACGCCCTCGCTGTCACGAATGACGGCACCCGGCGTCATGTCCGCGGCCGTTGCGTCGACGATCTTGGATTCCTGCACAGCGGGAACCGAGGTATTTGCAATGGCGGCCCGGAATTCGTCGGCCGAGATGCCGATCATCAACCCGGCGGAATCCTTGCCAAAAGAATTGATGGGCAGCTTGGCCAACCTGTTATCGGCGCTGACAACAGCGCCATCCTCATCGAGTTCCTTGATGGTTGCGACCTGGACGCCATTTTTGTCCCGCACGGCGGCCCCAGGGACGAAATCGGCCGGAGTAGCGAGAATCGGGCCGTTTTTCCTCTTTGCCGCGCGACGGTCGCCTGGACTGGAAACCTTTACGCCTTCATTGACGATCCGGTTATATCCTTCGACCTGAGCCCTGTCGTTGCGGGCGGCCGCAGTGCTGTCCACCGTTCCCGGCAACGGCCCCGTAGGTATGGTCTGGGCGATCGCTGGTTCAACCATGGCCGCCACGAAGGCTGCTGCGGTAAGGATTTTCCATGTCATCGGTTCTGTTTCCTCTCTCATTTTCTCAGCGGTCCAGGCAGATTATTCGGCAGTTCCACTGGCGAGCCGGATCATTGACGCAATTGTCTGATTTTTGTACCTGTAACAGCAGCACCCCATATTGCACAACCGAAGGAAGCAAGTTCATGCGTTTGCGAAAACTCTTTTTGGCTGCGGCGGCACTTTCGGTTTCTGGCGCGGCGCTGGCCAATGGCTACATGGTGAACCTGCAGCCTGCGAATGGCGCTACGGTGAAGGGCCACGCCGGCCTCCACGCGGTGGATGACAAGACCGATCGCGCCCTTGTACGAATTGTCGCCCCCGGCCTTGCAGCCGACAAACGGGGAACCATCCGGGTTCTCGTCATGAACCTCGGAACCGAGCCGTTTGAATTCGGCCCGGACGATGTGACTCTCACCCTGGCCGATGGTTCCGAACTCAAGAAGGTCCCGCTCGCGGAGTTTGATCGTGGCTATGGCCTCATCAAGCGGGAGCAGAACCGCGCAGCAGCCGTCACCGCACAGAACAACAGCACGCTGTCGTCGCTGATGGGACAAACCCAATCGGGGATGCCCGGCAACTCTCCCGCGGCGGCTCCAAATATCGGAACGCGCCAGACCGATTTCGAATCGCTCAGGCGCAATCTCGATGACGAATATCTGCAACCCGGCGGCAAGACACTGGACGCCCTTTATCAGCTGCTGATGCCAGACCAGGTGGCTCCTCAGGCTGCTTCGGGAGGATATTTGGTGTTCGAGATGCCGAAACGGAACAAGAAGTCCACGGCCGATGCCGATCTTCCGATCACGATTACCGTTCGCACCGGCGACAGCATCCATCACTTCACAGGTGTACTCAAACGGAGCTGATCGGCTACGATCAACCGCAACCCCGAAGCCCGCATGCGATCTGGTCAGTCCGACCAGATCGCATGCGGAGGACTTGGATCGAGTGCCTTCGGGCAAAGCACCTCGCCTCCACCCCTTTCTATGATCCGCTCGTCGGGGAGCATCAAGCCGGCGCACGCCCGAACATTTTGACGCACCGGGGCGACGAACGACTTCGAAGGCGGACACGCTGCGGATGTTCACAACTGTTCCTGTCGCAAAGGAGCAGCTCGCGCCTGACCTTGCTGTTGTGTCGGTGCGATAAAATCTTCCACTGATGGAAAAGCTTCGACCTGGCTGATGACAGCTTTCATTCGCAGGTGTACTTCGGCAATCTGCTCGCTCTCTTCGATTGCATCAAGCCGGGGATCGAAGCTTTGCGGCATCAACCCGTGGCCGATGAACGAACTGGCCCAGCTACTCGTCTGAAACGTCTCGAAATCATTGAGCGGAACATGCCCTCGCGCGGCGAAGATATCGAGTTTGCGTTGCAAAGTTTCAGGTACGACCGTTTCGCGACAACGGTCCCAGAACAACTCTCCAATCCGGTGATTGAGCTTGTAATGCAAGATCTGGAAATCGCGCAGATTGGAAGCGACACAACGAATGATGTCGTCATAGGTCTGCGCTTCGGGAAACTGCCCCGCTTCGACTGGAAACAGCGCCATCAGTTGCGAGATGCAATTATGAGCCATATGCAACTGCACGGCATCAAGCGGCTCAAGTGAAAAGGCGGCTTCGCCGATCGCTACGCAGTTCCCTACCCAACAGCGACGACGAATGCCCTGGTTGAGCGGCGACACTGCCACCTCGCTGTTGACCGGCGCCCGCGCGAGGCTTGGCAGGCTTTGCGCCATTTCCTGGTCGGATATTTGGCGGCTGTCATATACGGCAACGACGCTCGTGCGATTCTGCATCGGAAAGAGCCCGATCCACCCCTGCGCGAATGCCGAAATCTGGCTGAACGAGGGTAGCGGCTGAAGTGCTCTGGCCGACGCGACCATGACGCGGTCGCATGGCAGCCATTCACGCCAGGACTCCAGTTCGGTGTCCGGCAAGCGACCGATCAGCAGCCCTTCCGGTCCGGAGGCATCGACAAACAGGTCGGCCTCCACCCGTTCACCGTCATCAAGCACGACAGCCGTGATCCGGTCCCCGTCGACCTCGACGTCCGCAAGCGTGGCCTCCTTCACTGCAATGCCCAGCCCGAGCGTGCAATGCCGCAGCAGCACGGCATAGGAGCGGGCATCGATGTTATAGCCGAATGTCGCGCGGAGGGAGGCGCCGTCCTGCGGGACAGGGACACGGCCAGCCCGCGCTGCCATGGCAGCGAGCGAGAAAGCCTCGAACTCGGACCGCAGTCCATCCTGGCGGGCCTTGGTCCAGAAATGCGTAAACTCGAGGGGCGCATCAGCGATTTCACGATCATAGCCGTGGAGAAACGGGGCGCCAGCGCCGCCCCAGCCATTGAAACGCTGGCCCGCCACAGGCACGGCCTTGCACGTTGTCCACACGAGCCGATCGTTCAGACCGACACGCAAATGATAGCCGTCCAGAGCGGGAAGCGCGGAATAGCAATCGGTCGCTTTCAACAGGCTGGGCAATTCGATCACCCGCACCTTGACCCCTGCGGCGCCCAGCGAGCGAACAATTGCCGCGGCAGCCATCCAGACGGGAGCATCGCGGCCGATCACCACCACATCGTTTACCGGCCTCACGGTCTGACCTCCTCGGTAACCGCAGCCAGCGGGGATTCCGGCGCGCAATAATCGGCGATGAAATCATCGTGGCTGGGCATTTGCCCGACCTTGTCACGGATCATGGTGCGCAAGGCATCCAGACCGGCGATCATGTCATCCTCCGGCTCTGTATCTGCCAGCCGGCTATAGCCCTCAGGAACAAGACCCTGACCAACGAACACGCTCAGCCAACTCGGCGGCGAAAACAGCCCATGATAGCGCTTTATGATCCCGCTGTGGCGGAAGATCTCGATCTTGTGGTTTAGGCTGTCAGGAACCTCCATGGCGGCGCAATAGCGCCAGATTTCGGCGTCATCGCGCGTGTTGAGCTTATAGTGCAGGATCAGGAAATCCCGGATCCGTTCATACTCCATGTCGATCAGGCGGTTGAATTCATCCCGCAGCCGCGGGTCGATCCGCTTTATCGGGAGTAATGGCAGAAGCTGGAGGACCGCGACCTGAATAAGGTAGATGCTGGTGGATTCCAACGGTTCCAGGAATCCGCTGGCAAGGCCGATGGCAACGCAGTTCTTTTCCCAGCTGACGACGCGCCTGCCCGCCTGGAACCTGAGCATGCGCGGCTCTGCCAGAGGTTTGGCGTCCAGGCTGCGTAGCAGCGAAGCGGCCGCGTCCTCCTCCTTGATGAAGGACGATGAGCAGACATAACCATTGCCGGTACGATGCTGCAAGGGGATGCGCCAGCGCCAGCCGGCCTCCATTGCCGTGGAACGCGTGAACGGAGTAAACTCGCCGCGCTCGCTGGGAACGGCAAAGGCACGATCGCATGGCAACCACTTGGACCAGTCTTCCCACGCCACCCCAAGAGTCTTGTCCAGCAGCAGTGAACGAAAGCCGGAACAATCGATAAACAGGTCGCCAGTAATCGACTCTCCGGATTCTAGTGTCAGCGAACGGACATCGCCGCTTTGCGGATCGCGAACGATTTCCCGAACCTTGCCTTCGGTGCGGATTACCCCGCGCTGTTCGGCAAGTCCACGAAGAAACACGGAATAAAGACTGGCGTCGAAATGGTAGGCGTAGGAAAAGGTCGACTCGATCGCCGCCTGATCCGTGCTCGGAAAGTTGAATCGGCGCATTCGCGCTGCTTGCACGGCGAACGAATATTCCTGAATATCGGATTCCCAGCCGCTGCGCAGGGCTCTTACCCATCGATGATGAAAGACGTGGGCCGTATCGGCCGTTCCGTGCGCGCCAAAGGGATGGATATAACGCGAACCCTTCGTACCCCAGTCGACAAATTCGATGCCAAGTTTGAACGCGCCCTTGGTGGCCCGCATCATTTCCGCTTCATTGACGCCAATCGCGTCGTTGAAATTCTTCATTTGCGGCAGCGTCGCCTCGCCGACGCCAACAATTCCGATTTCCTCCGATTCAACCAAACGCACGCGGCAACGGGACGAAGGCAGAAATGTCACGAGAGCGGTTGCCGCCATCCAACCAGCCGTCCCACCGCCCAAAATCACGATATCCAGAGGTTCGCCCATCCTAAACCATCCGTCCGCATGAGGCCGTTGTGAAATCTCTGGCTACAAATTCATGGCCAAAAAAGAAAGGGGGCGTCACCCGCAGGAGCGCCCCCTATTCCCGCTCCGCTTGTCTTAGCCGCCCATCTTCCAGCGCACGCCGAAGGTGAACCTGCGATCCTGCCGGAACCAGCTATTCTGCATCAGGATCATCTTGCCTTCAGGGCTCTGGGAATCGGACATCTGCTGCTCGGTTACAGTCTTGGTATTGAGCAGATTGCTACCTTCGATGCTCAGTTCGATATTCTTGTTCACGCTGTAGCGGATCGATCCATCGAGATAGCCCAAGGCCTTCGACCAGACCGGCAAGCCAACGCAGCAGTCGGCGGCGGTGATAAGATATCGACTCCGCCAGTTGTACGCGAGCCTTGCGCCGAACGGCCCCTTCTCAAACAGGCCGACGAGGTTGAAGGAATGCTTCGACAGCCCTTCGAGCGATCCCGGATTGATCGTGCTGGGCGTGTAAACCCCCGGCCACATGGACGCCAGGTTCGAATTCGGCACACCCTTGTTACGGATGAAGGTGTAGTTGGCCTGTATGCCGAAGTGATTGAACGGTTCAGGCAAGAAGTCGAAGAAGCGGTTATAAGCGACCTCGGCGCCCTGGATCTTCGCACCCTTGCCGTTTGCAGGGCCACTGACCTGAACCGTCCGGGTCACGCCGTTATTGGTAACTTCCGCAAAGAAGCGCCCGAACTGGATATAGTCGTAAAACTGCTTGTGGAACAGCGCGAGACTGAACATGCCGGCATTGGCAAAATAATGCTCAAGCGACACGTCGAATTGCCATGCAGTCGTTGGCTTCAGACGCGCATTGAACGCGCTGGCCATATATTCAGGTGCCGCGCCTATGATATTGCCCTGCGCGTCCTTGATCCACCGCGGATCATCAGGCGAAGTGCCCGGCAAGTTCTGACTGACACTCAGATAGCTTCTCAACAGTCCCATATCGGGTCGTGACATTGCCTTCGACGCGGCAAGACGCATCACCCATTTGGGCGAGAAATCAAAGCGCAGGTTGAAGCTGGGCAGGATATGATTCTGCGACACCTTGATGTTGATGGGCTTGCCTGTCCCGTCACCCATGGCAAACTGGACATCTTCAGGAGACATATAGCAGATGGAGCTATAGGGTACCTGGACAGGCTGGCCTGGTTGCGGCGGCGGCGGCGGCGACGCATTGCCGGTCAACCCGCCCGGAACGAGCGGAGTGGACGGACAGGCAGTTTCCGGGCTGGCCTGAAGCCGCGGATACTGCTCAAAGCCCAAGCTCTTTACACGCGTGTTGATGTAACGCACGCCAATATTGCCGCTAACCCTTACCCCACCAATGTGCAAGGTGTCGTTTCCGCCAAACTTCACCATCAGATAAGCAGAGCGGGTCGTTTCCGACACGTCGGCGATTTCGTTTTGCGCGAAACAGCTGTTGGGCATTTCCGTCGGAACGCCAGTGCCTGGCTGACCATTACGGCTACAGACCGGGATAAAGGAACCGATACCACCCGCGCCGGTAACTGGATCAGGATTTGAAATCTTGTCGCGGCTGAACAGGTCAAGCTGGTGATTGGCAAGGAACGAGAAAGGAACATGTGGGAACATGCCAAGCGAGCCGCCGAAGAACGGATTGCCAAACTCTCCCACCTTGTAGAAATTCGCGGGGTAGCCGTTGAACGTCGTCGTAACGCCATTGCTGGTGCACGATCCCGGCTTCGAATCCGCGTTGAAGTAGATGTACTGGCAGCCTTGCGTCCAGGTATTGGCAATGTTGGCCCAGTTATAGGAGCTGCCTTGCACCCGCTGATCGCGATCGGCATAGCGTACGCCGAACTTGACGGTATCTGCCCAGTCGAACGGAGTATTCCATTCGCCGTCGAAGCGCATGGCCACTTCCTGACCCGAACTATCCTGAACATTGTCCGCAAGGTCGTGGATATAATAGTTGTTTGGATTCGAAAGTCCGCCCGGAGATTGGGCGATGTTCGTTGGCGCGTTGAATGCCAAAATACGCGGGTGCGTACCGAGGTTGTCAAGTTCGACATCTGCCCATGACGACAAAGTCAGTGCAGCATCGTACAACTTGATAGTCGAATCGACATATTGTGCGTCGAAATTGAACCGAAGATTATCGGTCGCCTCATATTTGAGGTTGAACCCGCCTTCCTGGGTCATATTCTGACCTTTGGAATAGCGGTTGCTTGCATTGACGCCTACACCGTGCTGGTCAGATGCCGAGCAATAGCCCTCAGGGTAGGTGTTCCACCCATAACAGCTACGGATCATGGCGGTGCCATCCGAGTTGAGTGCCATGTTGGCTTCATCCGCCGGAGGACCCCACCAGCCGCCAGCCATGTTGAATGTGCCGCGATCAATGAAGCCATCCTGCCCGAAGGTAAACGGGTCGGTCCCCGGGGCTGGCACCGGAATGTCGCTGTAGCCCGGCTGGAAACGGTAATTCGGATCGGAGCTGGGAATTCCGAACATGTTGACGCCAACGCCATGCTCGCGCATCACATTGTTATAGTTCGAGCGAATATACTGGAAAGTCGCCAGCCATTTCTGGTCGTTGCTTCGCCATTGCGCGGCCGCAGCAACACCCGTCCGCTTACGCTCATATGTGGTGTCCAGCATATTTACGCCAGTCGGAATGACGACAGCACCTGGTCCAAACTGGGCGTTGACGTCCTGGCTGCCGGAAATCATACCTCCAGTAAAAACGCCCGCGCGGTAGGACTGCAGACCCAGAGATGCAGTATTGACGTGCGAGTAGGCGACATGCCCCATAATACCGATTTCACCGATTCCGGTGTTCCAGCGATTGCTGTAATATGCGTTGAGATCCGGTGACCATTTCTTGGCCGCGTCTCCATAATTGGCCTTGGCACCGATCTGTATCAGTTCCCCCTTCGCGTCGAAGGGAACGCGCGTACGCAAGTTGACCGAACCGGCGATACCGCCCTCGATCAGGTCCGCCGTCTGGTTCTTGTAGATGTCGACGCCGCCCAGCAACTCCGCCGGAACGTCACTCCACGACAGGCCTCGACTACTGTTCGCAGAGAAGGTGTCGCGGCCGTTGAACTCGTTGCGGACCTGCGGGAGGCCGCGGATGATCACGCCGTTAGGTTCGGCAGAGAAGTGCGCGGTGTCACTGCTCACTGCGAAACGGTTGACCGTGATGCCGGGCACGCGCTGCAAAGCCTCCGCAACCGACTTGTCGGGGAAGGCACCGATATCCGTCGCCGTGATGGAGTCCATCACGGTGTCCGCATTCTTCTTGCGCACGGCGGCCGTCTGCAACGCTCCGCGCAAGCCGGTCACGATGATCGTGGAGTCCGAGCCCGAATCTTCGGCTTTTTTGCTGGTTGCCGCGTCCGTGCTTTGCGCGAATGCCGGCGTACTTGTCGCACAAATGGCCAGCGCGAGCGACGACGCGCCCGCAAACAGCATCCCATTTGAATGCATGGAAACTTTTCCCATCATGCCCCCTCCACGAGGTTGGCCCCCAACCGAGCCATCAGTTATAAAATCCGTTAGACAATCGCGCATCGGATCAAGCCGATATCACGCCAGACGAACCCTCGAATCATTTTGTCCGAGTAATTGAATGGGTAACCAAATTGGTCGTTTAGCGCAAGGCTCTGCAAGAAAAATAATCCTCAGACATTTCTACCCTCCTGGCGTTTAAAGCGTTGTAATTCGAACCATCAGACTGATTAAATTGTCGATAAATCAAATATTTATGACTCACATGACCACAATTGCCTTGAGGACGGAATCAGCCTGATCGATTAGGTTGGGCAGATCGCGCGGCAGGTCGTTTATCGCCACGCTGTGCGTATGAAGAGCACGCATCGGCAACTTTCCACTGCATATGGCAGCTATTACTCTGTCAAAATCACCCGCAGTGGCGTTTCGGCTGCTCAGCAAGGTCGTTTCACGCTTGTGAAATTCGGGATCCGGGAAAATCAGGTCATCCTTGACGACGCTCACCAGCACATAAGTGCCGCCGTGCGCAACATAGGCAAGTCCTGCGGACATCGCCTGGATGTTACCCGTCGCATCGAAAACGCAGTCAAAGAATTCTCCGTCCGTTGCCGCCGCCAGATCAGCTTTCAACTGATCGGAAACCAACAATGTGTGAGCAATGCCAACCTTCTCGCGCGCATGATCAAGCCGGGCCTGCCGCGTGTCGATCAAGGTCACATCCGCACCGTCGAGCTTCGCGAACAGCGCCACTGCGACGCCGATCGGTCCTGCCCCGACAACCAGCACACGATCGTCGCGGCGCACAGCCGCGCGAGACACTGCATGAGCGCCAATCGCGAGGAACTCAACCATCGCAGCGTGGTCGGGCGACAGCCCGGTAGCGTCTATCAGTGCCCTTTCCGGCACAAGCACATATTCGCTCATTGCACCGTCCTGGTGCACGCCAAGAACGGAGATGTTGCTGCAGCAATTGGGCTTGCCGCGGCGGCAGGCACGGCATTCGCCGCAGGCCAGATAGGGATTGACGGTCACCAACTGACCAATGCCGAAGGCGGAATCTTCCCCGGTCGCGGCAACCGTGCCTGAAATCTCGTGCCCCATCACCCGCGGGTAGGAGAGGTAAGGCTGGGTCCCCGAATAAATATGATAATCGGTACCGCACAAACCGACCCGCGCGATCTTCAGCAGAACTTCACCCGGACCGGGCTGAGGCCGGGCTCGTTCTATCACCGAAAGCGCGAATGGCGCGTCGCACAGAATCGCCTTCAATGGCCGCGTCCCGGACAAGACCCTTCACCACCCATCTTCACTGAACTTTCCTTCCTATCATGCGAAATCGATCCGCAGGGCGCTTGCCAGGCGGCTCGGCAGTCGGTCCGGCAGCGTCACCGTCAGGGCCGCGCTGTCCTGTTGGAAATGGAGTTGCGCAGGATTGCCCAGCAATGTGACGCGCCTGATCCGACGCTGGTCATGGGGATTGCCGGCGGCCAGCGACGCGATCGAAACGCGACCGCGCGGTTCGCCCAGAGTGATCGCATAGAGGGCCCCACCACCTGCGGTGAACCGTATGTCCTGCGCCGTATAGGCCACGTCTTCCCGAAACATCCCGTCCTGCGTTTCGGTCGGCCCCTCGCCGTGGATCTTCCACGGGCGCGTGCCATGGATAGCGGCGGCGTTGACCTTCATCCATGCGGCCAGTTCGACCAGCAACTGGTCGGATTCCGGCGGCAGGCTGCCATCGGGATAGAGCGTGACGTTCAGCAAGAGATTGCCGTTCTTGCTGACGATGTCAGCCAGCAGGCCGATGACCGTCGCTGTCGATTTATGGGGAAAGTTCTCGCTGAAGAACCAGTCCGCGTTGGACGTATCGGTCTGCCAGGGCCGATCCTGAATGCCCTTGAGCACCCCGCGCTCTACGTCCTGCACCACCGCGTTGCGATGGAATTCACCGGAGCCGGTCTGCTTGCAATTATAGACCGCTTCGAGCTTGCCGGTCCGCGCTATGCTGCTGTTATAGAAATGGGCGAGCAGGCTGCGCCCGGTCTCCCCGAACGGCAGGCCGCCGTCGCTGTACAACAGGTCGGGCTGGTAGCTGTCGATCAGATCGCTGATCCGGTCGAACCAGTGGCGGTGAAAGGCCGGATTCTTGGTATACCAGGACTCCGGGGTATTGATGAACGGTTCACCCCGGTTGTCGTGGTAGAGGTCGGCAAAGCGGGCGTCGCTACCGTCATAGGATCGGCCCAGCATAGGCCAGAACTGATCATATAGGTGGCTGGGATGCCACCAGGTATAGCTTGCCCCCAGATGCTCGGACACGCCAAAGCGCAGCCCCTGGCGCTTTGCCGCCGCCTGCCATGCACCGACAATGTCGCGTTTCGGCCCCATCTCCGCCGCATTCCAGCGGTGATGGCGCGAGCGCCACAGGTCGAAATTGTCGTGATGAACACCCATGGAGACGAAATATTTGGCTCCCGCCGCCTTGTATTTCGTCATCAGCGCATCGGGATCGAACCTCTCCGCCATCCAGAGCGGAATGATGTCCTTATAGCCCTTTTCCGAAGGATGACCGTAGGCCTTGAGGTGATGGTCGTAATGCGGATGGCCGGGAACATACATGAAGCGCGCATACCAGTCGCCCTGCCCCGGAACCGCCTGGGGACCCCAATGTGCCCAGATCCCGAATTTGGCGTCGGCGAACCAGGAAGGGACTTCATAATTGTTCAGACTTGCGACCGACGAATCAAAACGGCCGCCGGCGATCCTGGCCACGCCCTGCCGCGCACTGGCGCTCGCAGGAGCGAGCGCCGAACTCAAGGCAGCCGCCAACGGTGCCCCAAGTAATTGGCGCTTGGTAAAGCCCGACATCCGATTCTCCCCTGATGCGCACCTCTATGAGGTGATCGTCTGCACTTGTTTGCATATTTACAAACATATTTTCAAGTTGCAATTGAACCTTCGATTGACGAAATCGGATGACGGTGCCGCCATCGAATGCCAGGGGGATGAACGAACGTGCCGCGATCCGAACTCAAGCGCGCCTACGCGGCACCAGCAGTCGAAAAGACCTTTGAGGTTCTCGAATACCTCGCCACCCACCCCAAAGGGGCGCTGGTCAGCGAAATCGCCGCCGATCTGGGGCGAACGGTGGGCGAGCTTTTCCGGATCATCGTCGTGATGGAGAATCTGGGATATTTGCGTAAGTCCCAGACAACAGACCGATACACGGTGAGCTACAAGCTTCTGGACGTTGCGTTCCGGGCCACGCCATCGCAGGATCTGGTGCGGGCCGCTTTACCTGAAATGCAGGGGCTGGCGCTGGAAACGGGCCAATCCTGCCATCTGGTGGTGCCCGCCACGGGCCACGGGATGGTCGTCGCGCGTGAGGAGCAGCCTGGCACGCGGGGATTTTCCCTGAAGGTCGGTACGATCGTCGACATCCTCAAAAGTTGTTCGGGCCAGGTGATCCTGGCCTATTCCAACCAGGCACGGGTCGACCGGATCGTGCGCGAGGTTGAGGAAGAACGGCATGTGACGGTCGACCGCGAATGGCTGGCGGAGCGGCGGGAGGCGATCCGCCTGGCCGGTTTCGACAGTCGGCCCAGCCCGATAACCTACGGCGTCACCGACATCAGCTTCCCCATCTTCGGTTTCGACAAGGATGTGGTTGCGGCCCTGACCATTCCGTTCCTCTCATTGATCGACGGGTCGCAGAAGGTCGAAATGGACGCGGCGCGCGACATGCTGCGCCGCACGACGGAGCGGATTTCCGATCGGCTGGGCTACCAGCCCTAGGACGGATCGACATTCAGATGATGACGAGCCGAAAATGGTGGTTTTTCGTGACCCGGCGCGCAGCGTACTTCCAGTAGGTGAGCACCGGAAGCACGAAAGGCCAACATTTGCAGGCCGTCAGGGCTGAATGTCGATCCGTCCTAACCGTGCTTGCGCGCTTCCCCAGCGGAAACCATCGCGTCAAACATCCTTCCGCAGATGTTCAGCCAGCATGAAAATGCGTTCGGCAGGCTGCCATTTCACGCCATTGCCGGCTGACGGCACCGGCTTCTGGAACCGGTCCATCTGCGCCTCCCAGGCCTGGGATTCCGCGCTGCCAGTCCGATCCTGAGGCTCCACGTCGCCCGCGGTCTCCGTAATCATCACCAGCCTGTCGCCGGTACGATAAATCTCCATCAGCGTATTGCCGGCATCAAGGATGTCCTGCAACACCCGCGCGGGCACGTTGCCCGGCCGATGCCACCGCTCATATTCTTCCGCCAGCGCCTCGTCGCTGAGATCGAGCACATAGACCTGCCGTGCCATCAGGCTCCTCCCATCACCATGTTACGGGTGATCCGGCGGCCGAACCAGGCGATCACCAGGAAACAGACCAGCGGCACGAACATCGCCATTGCCAGCGAATGAAGCCGCTCCGCCATAAGGCCGGTCAGCGGCGGGAAGATGGCTCCGCCGATAATCGCCATGACGATCAGCGAAGAGGCAATTCGCTTGCTCGGCCCCAGTCCGGCAAGGCCGAGCGTGAAGATGGTCGGGAACATGATCGACATGAACAGGCTGGTCAGTCCCAACGCGACGACCGCGATCATTCCTCCCGCGCTCATCGCGACGCCGCACAGTACCGCCGCGATCAATGCGTAGCCCGTCAGCAGTCGCGGTGCGGGGACATAGCGCATGAGCCCCGCGCCGGCGAACCGCCCGACCATGAACAGAAACAGACTGATGCCCAGCCATTGCGCGGCCAGTTTCTCACCAATGTCGGTCTGGTCCTGAGCGAAATTGATGAAATAGCTCCACACCGTCACCTGTGCGCCGACATAGAAGAACTGGGCCAGGATCGCCGCCCGCAGGCGTGGGCGGCGCAGCGCAGCGCCCAGTCCGCCACCGGATTGATCGGTACCCTGCCCTTCGGCGATCACGGGAAAACGCGTTAGCGCCACGATCGCGGCAAGGGTGAGGACAACGGCAGCCAGCGCAAGATAGGGCAGCCGTACCGCAAGGGCTTCGGCCGCACGATAGGCTTCGATCTGCGCGGGTTGCATGGCCGACAATTCGGCGGCGCTGTGCTCGATGCCCGAAAAGATCAGGGCGCCGCCCAGGAAGGGCGCGATCACACCGCCGAGCCCGTTGAAGCTTTGTGCAAAAGTCAGGCGCTGCGCCGCGCTCTCCTCCCGACCCATGGCAGCGATCAGCGGATTGGCCGCGGTTTCCAGAAAGGCGAGACCCGCGGCAATGATGTAGAGCGCCACAAGGAAAAAGCCGAAGGCGCGCACTCCGGCCGCCGGCCAGAACAGCAGCGCGCCGGCCGCGTAAAGGCCAAGCCCCGCGATGATGCCTGCCTTGTAGCCGTGCCGGGCAATGAACCATCCGGCAGGAAGGGCGAAGGTGAAATAGCCGAAGTAGAAGGCCGTCTGGACCAGGCCCGACTCCATCCGCGACAGTTCCAGCGCCTTCTGGAACTGCTTGATCAGGATATCATTGAAATTATTGGCTATTGCCCACATGAAGAACAGGCTGGTAACCACCGCGAAAGCCACCAGGAAGCGGCGCTCTACCAGGGTTGCCCGGCCATCGGCATGGCTCTTTGACGGCTCTGCTGCTTCGTAATGCATGGATGACACTGCGCACCCTCCCCTTTTTGCTTTTCCTTTGATCACCTGCCGTCAGGCGTTGGACCAGCCTCCGTCGATGACATGGCATTGCCCGGTCACGAAAGCCGCCGCATCGCTGGCCAGCCACAGGACGACCGCCGCCACTTCCTCCGGCTTGCCCAATCGCCCAACTGGCTGCCGCGCTGAAAACCGGGCAAGCGCCGCGTCGAAATCACCCGTCACGCGCAGCCGCTCCTCCAGCGAGGGCGAACGGACCGTGCCTGGACAAACCGCATTGCAGCGAATGCCCTCGGCAACATGGTCCACGGCGATGGCTTTGGTCAGGCCGACGACGGCGGCCTTCGTCGTGTTGTAAACGAAGCGATCGGGCACGCCGATGATCGCGCCGGCGACCGAGGCGATATTGACGATCGAACCACCCCCCGCACCGATCATGCCAGGCAGGACGGCGCGGATCACCCGGACCATCGCCGCCACGTTGATCGCATAGGCTTCGTCAAGATCGGCCTCGGTACTGTCAAGCAGCGTGCCGCCATGAACCTTGCCGACGCAATTGACCAGAATGTCCCAGGCCGCACCCTCCTGCGCGAAAAGCGCGGCGATTGATTCAGGGTCGGTCACATCGACAAGGCGGGTGCGGCATCCCGCCAGCGCCGCCAATGTTTCGGCATTGCGGTCGATCGCCAGGACATCCGCGCCCTGCGTTGCCAGCAATTCGGCGCAGGCTTTGCCGATCCCCTGCCCGGCGCCCGTCACCAGCGCCCTCTTGCCAGTGAGGCCGAAGGGACTGGGGGTCATGTTCGACTCCTGTTCGGCAGGCAGGCCGGACCTGCCGCCTCGAACTGCTTGTAGGTCAGGATGAATTCCTGGTGGCCGAGTTCTTCTGAAAGGCTTTGCCTGCCTCCTGCGACATCGACCACAGCGTCGTAGATCTCGTCGGCGACCTGATCCAGATCGGCCGCACCCGCCAGGATGCGCCCTGCGTCCACATCCATGTCGCTCGACATGCGGGCATAGGTTTCGGGGTTGGCGCAGATCTTGATGACCGGACTGATCGCCGATCCGACCACGGAACCGCGCCCGGTGGTGAACAGGACCAGATGGCAACCGCAGGCAATCAGTTCGACGATTTCGGCATTGTCCGAAATATTGGGAAAGCCGAAACGGACTTCGCCATCAGGCACCACGTCCAGCAGGTAAAGCCCAGGTCCGGAAGGATGATCGCCGGGTTTGAGCAAGCCCGAAATCGGGCTGTTCCCGGACTTGGAATAGGCTCCGAGCGACTTTTCCTCCTGCGTCGTCAGCCCGCCTTCGGCGTTGCCGGGCGAAAAGCTGCCATAACCAAGGACGGTATAATAGCGCTCGGCCTTTTCCACTACCTGTTCGATCAAGACACCAAGTTCGGGCGTGATCGCTCGTTCGGCCATGATCTGTTCGCAACCGATGAGTTCACCGGTTTCCTCGAAGATGCAGGTTCCCTGTTCCGCGATCAGCCGGTCGAAGGTTCGACCAACGGCCGGATTGGCGGTGATGCCACTGGTCCCGTCGGACCCGCCGCAAATCGTCCCGACGACGAGATCGGCAATCCCCATTTGCACCCGTGGCGTGCTTTCGGCGCTGACGGCGAGCAGTTCGCGTGCCTTGGCCACGCCGGCTTCGATCGTCTTGCGCGTGCCGCCCTGCTGCTGGATGACCAGCGTCTCCACAGGGCGGCCGGATCGGGCAATCCGTTCCGCCAACCCTTCGCGGTCGAACCCCTCGCAGCCCAGCGAGAGCAACAAGACCCCGCCCACATTGGGATGGGTCGCCAGTCGGGTCATCATCGTATCGGCATAGGCATTGGGGAAGCAGCCGGGAAAACCGATCAGCTGGACATTATCGTCCGCCACCTCCGTCACGATCCGGCGCGCGACATGATGCGCGCACTCGACCAGATAGGCGACCAGCACGACGTTGCGAATGCCCTTGCGCCCGTCGGGCCGAAGATAGCCATTCCAAAGGACAGGAGCATCGTTCATGTCGGATCTCCGTCCCGCAGCACGTCGCGTTCGTGCGACGGAATATAGTCGCTGCGCAGGTTGTGCCGGTGCACATGTTCTCCTCTTGCTGCAGGGCTGGTCATGGTGCCGATCGGGATGCCATAGCGCATCACCTTGTCGCCGCTCGCCAAATCGCGGCGCGCCAGCTTGTGCCCCAGGCCGACCGCGCCTGCCGCGATCACTGGTGCCCCATCGATTTCCACCTGCTCCCCTGCATCGATGGGAGCGACGCAGATAACCACATTGTCGGCGGGGTGCAGGGCAATGACCCGGACGCGATCAGTCATAAGAAAATCCATAGAAGCGTGCCGCGTTGCCGCCGAACACGGCGGCGCGTTCGCCAGGGTCGAGATCATCGAACAGGGCCAGGGCCTGGTCGAGCCAGTCCCGATATCCCCCAGCCAGATTCAATACCGGCCAGTCGCTGCCCCACATCAGCCGCTGCGTACCGAAGGCGGCGCGAACCGCCTCGACATAAGGGGCAATCGTCGCCGCCGACCAATCATCGCCTGCCTCGGTCCACAGGCCCGAAACCTTGCAATAGACGTTCGGTTGCGCCGCCAGCCGCGCGATGGAATTCCGCCATGCAGCGCTGTCGCCGGAAGCGATGGCCGGTTTGCCGCAATGATCGAGCACGATAAGCAAATCGGGATGCTGCGCGGCGAGCGCGACAATATCGTCGATCTGGTGCTGAAGCACCAGCGCATCGAAGCGCAGCCCGGCGAAGGCCATCGCTTCCAGCAAGGGGCGGAACGCCGACTGCAATATCCAGCCCGGTTCAGGCTCGCCCTGGATCATCGGGCGCAATCCCTTGAGCAGGGGACGGCGAACCAGCGCGGATAGCTGGTCCAGCGCATCCGCCGCGGCAAAGTCGATCCAGCCGACCACCGCTTTGACATGGGCGGCCCGCTCGGCAAGTTTCAGGATGAAGCGGGTTTCCTCGACCGCCGGAGCCGCCTGGACGAGAACGGTTCCGGTCACGCCGGCATCAGCCAGCAGCGACGCGAGGTCGGCAGGAAGGAAATCCCGGTGGATCAACGCCAGGTCGGGGGTTGGCCAGTCAGTGAACGGATTGGCCAACTGCCAGAAGTGCTGATGCGCATCGATCATCCGCGTCAGCCTTGCAACTCTTGGACAACAGGGACCGGCGCGTTGTCCGGAATAACTCCTTCATCCTTCAGCGCCGTCCAGAAAGATGACGGGATCGGGGCGCTCGCGAGGGCCAGCGTGCGGTCGACCAGATCGGCGCTGCCAAGCCCTACCAGAACCGACGCGATAACAGGATGCGCGCGGGTGAATTGCAGCGCCGCGGCAGCCAGGGGCACTCCGGCCTCATAGCAGAGCGCCTCGATCCGACCGACCCGCGCGATTATCTCGGGCGGCGCAGGCGCATAGTCGAAATAGACGGGTTGGCCCGAGCGCGTTCCAGTCGCCAGAATACCGCTGTTGTAGACGCCGCCGGCCACGATCCGCGCCCCATGGGCTGCGACACGATCGAAAAATCCGTTCAGCGGTTCCTGTTCCAGCAAGGTGTAACGCCCGGCCAGCAGGAAGCAATCGAAGCGTCCGACCGCCATGGCCTGGTCGATCACCGCGGTCTCATTGACGCCAAGCCCGATCGCGTCCACCGCCCCGCTGGCGCGCAGTTCGTCCATGGCCCGGTAACCGCCCTCCGCGAACTGCGCGAAATGGTGCGAATGCATCGCTCCGTGCGTCAACGATCCCAGATCATGCGCGTAGAGCAGTTCAATGCGATCCAACCCCAGCCGGCGCAGGCTCGCTTCAAACGAGCGCATCACCCCATCATAGCTGTAATCGAAGTGCACCTTGTTCGGCAGCGGGTCGGCAAATCCGTCGCGCATGGGGTGCAGGCTTTCGCTTGTCGGGTCGAGCAGGCGTCCGACCTTGGTCGAAATGACGAACTGATCGCGCGGCAGATCGCAAAGGGCCACTCTTAGACGCTGCTCCGACAAACCCATGCCGTAATAGGGCGCCGTGTCGAAATACCGAACGCCGCTTCGCCATGCACGGTGCACCGCGTGGACCGAGTCAATGTCGCGCACAGCCCGGTAGAGATTGCCGATGACCGCCCCACCAAAGCCGATTGGCGCAAGCCGCGCATTGCCCCACAAATTCTTATCCTTTCCCATGATTCACAACTAGGGAAGGTTTTTGCATATATGCAAGTTGATTTTTAAATTTTGCACTGCTGTGCAGCAATCGCGCTGGATCCCAAGATCGATAGCGACCACGATGTTCGGCACAATGCTCCACTCGGCACCCTTCTCTCCACCCGGCTAATCGCGGCGATCACCCATCCCTGCAATTTGCGATCCCACCAATGGCGACCCGGGAAATTCTGGCGGCAGCGCGAATTGCACATGCTCCTCGGCCGGATTTGCATTATTGTCTGAGTAATCATTGCAGATCGCGAGAAATGTAGCAATGCATCTTTCGGTATCCCGCTGGCATCGCGATGCGAGGACCTCCGCGATCATCCTCCAAAGCATAATTTGTATGAGTTTCTTTTGCAATTGTGAACTATTATTTTTATATACGCAAAATCCCCGCTCTGACGGTTTTGGAGCGATAGGGCATAAAATCGGGACGCCATCAACCGGAAAGGCGGCGTTCCATCATGAGCTAAACCATGGAGAGAGCGTGTGAAACTGCGGCGTCGTGAGCTAGTCGTGTCAGCCCTTGCCTTGGCAACCGCGGGTTGCGGCGGCAGCAGCGAATCAGGCTTGGCCCCGCCCCCACCACCACCGCCGTCGCCACCTCCTCCTCCGCCGCCGCCTCCACCACCCCCTCCGCCCAGCCTCTACCCCAGCTACAATGTGAACCCGATCTCCGCGATCTCGACCGGCATGGGAACCGCCGCAGAGGTCGCCGCAAAGTTCAAGCTCGGGCTGAACATCGGCAACACGCTGGAAGCCACGGGCGGGGAAACCTTCTGGGGCAATCCAATGATCACCCAGGCATTTGTCGACAAGGCCAAGGCATCCGGCTTCGATGCGATCCGCCTGCCCTGCGCGTGGGATCAATATGCAGACCAGGCCACGGCGAAGATCAAGGCGAGCTGGCTCGATCGCGTCAGGGAAGTGGTGCAATATTGCATCAACGCCGACTTGTACGTCATGCTCAACATCCACTGGGACGGCGGCTGGCTCGAAAACAACGTCACGGTTGAAAAGAAGGATGCCGTCAACGCGAAACAAAAGGCGTTCTGGGAGCAGATCGCCACGCATATGCGTGACTTTGACGAGCGGCTGATCTTCGCCAGCGCGAACGAGCCGAACTGCGACACGGCCACGCAGATGGACGTTCTATACAGTTATCACCAAAGCTTCATCGACGCGGTCCGCTCCACCGGCGGAAGGAACGCCTATCGCGTGCTGGTACTACAGCTTCCCAACGTCAACATGGACCTTTCCAAGACCTTGTGGACGCATATGCCGACCGACACTGTGAGCGACCGGTTGATGGTGGAACCCCATTTCTACAGTCCTCCCAATTTCTGCATCCTGTCCGAGGACGCGTCATGGGGTCGGATGTTCTATTATTGGGGTAAGGACTTCCATTCGACGATCGAGCCGGATCGCAACGCCACCTGGGGTGAAGAGCCCACTGTCGACGACCATATGGCGCTTGCCAACCAGATGTTCGTAAGCAAGGGCATACAGGTCATGCTGGGCGAATATGGCGCGCCACGGCGCACGACGCCGCTGGATCTGGAAAAGCACCTGGCCTCGCGGGCACATTGGATGAAATATGTGACCCAAAAGGCATTGGAGAACGGCCTTCGTCCCTTCCTGTGGGATACAGGTGACCTCATCAACCGCTGGACGACCGAGATCAAGGACCAGCAAGGTCTCGACGCCCTGCTGGAGGGTGCCGGCAAGAAGTGATCCATCCGGCCTCGTGATCGAAATCATTCCCGGCGGATGGCCTAATTGGCTGTCCGCCTCCTCCCTCTATCGGTCTACGGGAACGCCCCGTTCATTGATGTAAGGCGGAGCTGCTGAAATCGGGATGGGCGCATATCACGCCTGCCGGTTCAGGGATGACGACCAACCCTGACCCGGCAGGACGCGGCTATGCCATCCCTCAGTCAGTCAGGGCCGCGCTGCCCCAGCTTACCGGGAAATCACCACCGCCGGGCCGGTCAGTCCGGGCAACCAGTTCAATGATGCGATAACCGGCAACCGATGCCTCAATCGATGCTGGAGCTGTTCCCGCAGCCTGCCATGCTGATTGGGACAGGAGCTTTCGGTCACCATAAATTTCAAACCGAACCCGGCGCCCGCCGGCATCACCTGAATCGTCGATCCCTACCTGTGCAACCAGCTTTCGCTTGCCCGGATTGCGCACCTCGATCCGGGAATTGGCCATGATTCCGATACCGTACGGAAATTTGGTGCCGGAAATGCTCAGTTCCTGGCCCCATGGAGCGCGATCGGCGCGAGCGCCGCCCCAACCGGCGTAACGCGGCGGTTCGCCCCCGCCCCGCGTGCCAGTCCACGGCCCCAGCCCGCGATGAATCATGGGATCGAGCTGGCGCGCCGTGACGCCATCGACCGCCGGATAGACGTTGCCGGGCAGCTCCGACAGATAAGATCCATTGGGGAGCAAATGCCGGCCCGAGACGCGATAGACCAGCGTCTCTCGGGGGCTCACCGGCAGCTTGGTCTCTCCGACGAACTGCATGGTCTTGCCGCTCCACAGATCGGTCATGCCGATCTGCGCGTCGGAGGCCAGCTTAAGCTGTGCAGCCGTCAGGTCCGCTTCGATCGGGGCGCTGGTCCGATTGAGGAGGGCAACCGCCTTGTCGCCGTTCGCCAGCGTCTTGACGTAGATTTGCAGATCGTTGGAATCATAAGCCAGGACGGCCTGATGTCCGCCAGGATCCTGGTTGAGCGCGATGATCGCGCTGTTGCCCAGGACGGCAAGCTGTTCGGCATTGGCCTTGCGAAGATCGAATCCGATGATCAGCGGCGCGTTGAGCATGGCCCACATGCTGAAATGGCTGCGCGCTTCGGTCATATGGGCGGCGTCGAACTCGCCGCTGCCGATAAACAGCATGTCGGGATCGTTCCAAGACCCAGGGTGCGCATAAAGCTCGCGCCGCGCCGCCGTGTCCATGTTGTGAAGCATACGGCTCCACTGGGGGGTGATATCCTCGCTCGTTCGCGACAGGTTGCCGACCTTGGCGGCCCAGCTGCGGACGTCCGCCGATCCCCAGATGCACAGCGAGAAGGTATATTGCCCGTCCGGATTATGCCGGTCCAGCGCCTGCGCAACCTCCTCGAACAACCCGCGGACCGCCTTGACATCGGTGCGCTGGATGGAATCGAAGTCGATCAAGGGCGGAAAGGCGCGATAGGTGCCGTTCTTCACCAACGGACTGGAAGCCGGCAGGGCGCGGATGCCGCAACCATCGACCTTGATGTAGTCGAAACCCCATTCCTTGAAGAAGATCCCGATGTCCTGATCCACATGGCCGTAAAGCCCGACTTCGCGCTCGGCCACAGACCCCTCCGGGTTCGTGCTCGAACCGTTGCCAAAGACCTGCCCGCAGGTGTTGCGCCCGATATCCGAATAAATCCCCGCCCGAAGTCCCATTGCGTGCAGCCGGTCGGTCAACGGCCTGAAGCTGGTGGAGCCGTCCGGCATCGCCGCCGACGGGAATGTCTTTGTGCGGATTATCACGCGACCTGTCGCCATATCGCGCTTCCACCACCAGCCGTCGTCGATATTGATGCTCTTGAAGCCCTTGGCGGCAAGTCCGCTGTTAACGATGACGTTCGCCGATGCGAGAACCTTTTCCTCGTCAATGTCGCCATGAAAAGCGTTCCAGCTGTTCCAGCCCATCGGTGGGGTTGCAGCCTGACCCTTGGTATTGGCGCTCCATCCGCCGGTTGCGGCAAGATCGTCCGCGAATGCCGGCCCTGCGGCGATCATGGCCAATCCGGCACTGGCCCAATAAAGCGAACGCAGCATTCCTTCACCCCTTTTGATTATCGATCGTCGCGCGACGGAATCCGTTGCCAGAACAATGCCGATGGCTGGCTTCCACCGCGCTGCCCATTCAAGCGCGATCCAAAGACCGCGTTCGATCAAGGCATGCTTATTAGTCATACAATATTGAAGAAGGCAAGCGCTCTATGACCATGCGCTGGCGCCGGGTTCGGATTTTCCATGGATGCGCACGCCTTAACCGGCACAAGGTTTATCCTGACTTGCCGGAGCGATGATGCGTAAGCCGGCTTCACAAGCTGCCCTGGTCAAAGGCGTGATAATTCGCCGAAGAGTGATTTTATGTATGAGTAATTATGGATGGAGCCTTTCCATTCCCCTCCTTTTCAGGCTGAAGAATCTCATGTCTATTTTTATATATGTTATTTCATTTTCTTTCATGCAATGAGACGGCGTGATCATCCAGTTTGGAACAAGCCGATTCCTGCAGGCGCATGTCGACCTGTTCGCGCATGAAGCGCGCCTCGCTGGCGCGGACGTGCCCCCCATTGTCGTGGTCAAGACCACGCGCGACGCTGCCCGCACCAGCCGCGTCACGGCCTTTGGCGACCCGGCCGGTTTCGACGTGATCATACGCGGGCTGATCGACGGTAGCCCGGTCGAGGGTACGACGCGGGTGCGCAGTGTGGTTGCGGGCTATGCAGTTGCGACGGATTGGACGAAAATCCGCGACCTTTTCACAACCAAAGCGACACATGTAGTCTCGAACACCGGCGACAGCGGCTATGTTGTGCCGGGCGACGCCGAAACCGCTGCGACCGCCCTGGTGGGCGATGAACCGCCTCGCGGCGGTTTTGCCCTGCTGCTGCTGGCGCTGCTGTACCGCCGCTGGGCCGCTGCGAAGGGGGGCATCACCATCCTGCCTTGCGAACTGGTTCCATCGAATGGCCAGGCGCTGCATCGCTCTGTGGCCGAACTGGCCCGCGCATTGGCTTTGCCTGCCGACTTTCTTCGGTGGCTCGATGCAGATTGCCTTTGGCCCGATACGCTCGTCGACCGCATCGTCAGCGAGCCGCTGGAACCGCTGGGCGCGATTGCCGAACCCTATGCACTATGGGCGATCGGGAGCCGGCCTGGCCTTGCCCTGCCCTTCAGCCATCCCGCAATCGTGATCACCGATGAACTGGAACGGTTCGAACGCCTGAAGTTGCACATTCTGAATCTCGGCCATAGCTGGCTTGCCAACCGTTGGGCGCGAGCAGGCGCCCGGCGGGAGATGACGGTTCTCGATGCCATGCACGACCCGGACGAAGCCGCTGCGCTACGCGATGTTTTCAACGACGAAGTGATCCCCGGCTTCGCACGGCACGGAATGGGTGATGAGGCCAGGGACTATGTCGCAACGACGCTTGATCGCTTTTCCAACCCATATCTGGCCCATCGGCTTGCCGATATTCACCAGGGCCACGGCGCAAAGGTCGCGAAACGCATCGGCGGGTTCATCGACTGGATATCGCAAACAGCCGATGGCGATCTTCCCATGCCGCGATTACGAGCCGTAAGAGCCGCGAACATCTGATCCTCCGCAAGCCGAGACTGCAATCAAACCACGCAGCTTGACCGGGGAAAATCGCCGTCAGCCTTCCGGCCAGTAAAGGCGCATGGGATTGTCGACGAGCAGCTTGCGCTGCAACTCTACGGTCGGGGCTATGCGGGGGATCATGTCGACCAGCGCGCCATCGTCGGGAATGGCCTTTTCCATATTGGGATGCGGCCAGTCGGTGCCCCACAGCACCCGATCCTGATAGTCCGCCACCAGCGGCGCGACGGAGCGGGCAAAATCGTCCCAGGGCGCACCCTTGGGATCGAGCCGGTCAGGGCAGGTCACCTTGGTCCATATATCATCACGACTGTCGAGCAGGCGGCGGAACGCCTTCATGTCCATGCCGTCCGGGCCCTGGCTGACGTCGGGCCGTCCCATATGATCGATCACGATCAGGGTCGGAATCGCGTCCAGGAAAGGACGCATTTCCTCCAATATGTCCGCTTCGAAATAGACCACCACATGCCAGCCGAGCGACTGGATACGCTTTGCGATTTCCAGGAACTTGTCCTTGGGCGCGTCGTCGACCAGCCGCTTGAGGAAATTGAAGCGCACGCCCCGCATACCGCCTTCGTGCAGTCGTTCGAGTTCGGCGTCGGTGATGGCGGGATCGACCACGGCGACGCCGCGCGCCATGCCGGCCGACCTTGCGATGCCGTTCAGGGTCGCGCTGTTGTCGGTGCCATGGCAGCTTGCCTGTACGATGACGTTGCGCGCGAAACCCAGCCGGTCGCGCAGCGCGAACAGCATGTCCGGGCCGGCATCTTCAGGAAGATATTTGGCCTTGGGACTGAAGGGGAACTGCGCCATCGGGCCGAAGACATGGCAATGCGCGTCGACCGCCCCCGCCGGCGGGATGAAGCTGGGGACAGAGGGGTTTGCGTGCCAGGAAACGATCCGGTTGCTTTCTGGGGCGCTCATGCGAAAACTTCTCCATCCATCAACTTGCGAGCGGTGCGCAGCATGGCCGCGCTGGTGACGGCGCCGCTTTCGTCCAGTTCCATCACGCAGGTGGTTTCGCCGGTCGGATGTTCGACCGACAATATCTTGCGCGGGCCGGAAGGAACGCTTGCAACCTCGGCGGCAGGAGAACCCTCTATCAGGCAGGCCGTGGTAACGCTGACCGCGCCCAACACGCCGATCGAGGCATGGGCGCGATGCGGGATGAAGCTGCGCACCGTGACCGCGCCACCGCTGCGGGGCGTCGCGACCAACATCATCTTGGGGACCGATTTTTCCCGGACGTCGCCCAGGTTCATCCGCTCGCCCACGGCCAGGCGGATCGCCTCTATCCGTGATTTGAGCGCGGCGTCATTGTCCAGCGTCTCGCGGTCCTCATAGCCGCTGATGCCGACGTCCTGCGCCTTCATCACGACGCAGGGCATGCCGTTGTCGATCAATGTGACGCGCACGCCCTCCACCACATCGAAGGCATTGCCGGTGGGTAGCAGCGCGCCGCAGGATGAGCCGGCCGTGTCGCGAAACTCCAGTGGGACGGGCGCTGCGGAGCCGGGCACGCCGTCGATCCTGGCTGCACCGTCATAGCACGGCTTGCCGCCGGGTGTGCTCACCGTGGCAATGGCGATCTGCCCCGTATTCTCCATGAATATGGCGACGCGGGTTTCATCGTCCAGCGCGTCGACGAGACCGCGCTCGATGGCGAAGGGGCCGACGCCCGCAAGGATGTTGCCGCAATTCTGCGCGTCGCTGACGATGGCCTGGTCCACGAAGACCTGAAGGAAGAGGTAATCGACGTCGACACCCTCCCGCTCCGACTTCTTCACCACCGCAACCTTGCTGGTCAGCGGATCGGCGCCGCCCATGCCGTCGATCTGGCGCGGGTCGGGCGAACCCATGATCCGCAACAGGAAGGCGTCGCGCGCGGCGACGTCGGTGGGCAGGTCTTCGCTCAGGAAATAGCCGCCCTTGGACGTGCCGCCGCGCATCCACATCACGCGGGCGGACCGATGGGGATCAGACATATTTCAGCCCCATTTCTTCCAGGCGCGGCCGCATGTTGTAGATGTCGAGACCCAGTTCCCCGGCCGCCAGCCGCACGCGCTTCGCCTCCTCCGCCGCCTCGCGCGCCTGCGCCTTTTCCAGCACCGCTGCGGCATTCGCGCGCGGCACGATGCAGACGCCGTCATCGTCCGCGATCACGACATCGCCCGGATTGACCAGGGCGTTGGCGCAGACGACGGGCACGTTCACGCTGCCGAGCGTCGCCTTGATCGTGCCCTGGGCGTGTACCGCCTTCGACCAGACGGGGAAGTCCATCTGCTTCAGATCGCGCACGTCACGCACCCCGGCGTCGATGATCAGCCCGCGGCAACCCCGCGCCAGTGCCGAGGTTGCGAGGAGATCGCCGAAATAGCCGTCGGTACAGGGACTGGTGGGCGCGAGGAGGAGGACGTCGCCTTCCTTCAACTGCTCGATGGCGACATGGACCATCCAGTTGTCGCCCGGCGGTGCCGAAATGGTGACCGCGCTGCCCGCGATCCGCGCGCCGGGGTAGATGGGGCGCATATAGGGCGCCAGCAGGCCGGTGCGGCCCTGCGCCTCGTGCACGGTGGCGACGCCGCATCGGGCGAGGCCGTCAATGACGGAGAGGTCCGCCCGCTCGATATTCTGGACAACGACGCCGGACATGATCCTGCTCCCCATGCAATGCAATTCGCATTTCCATGAACGAGGCGGTGAATGGGGACAAATCCGATCTATGCGCCGGCCATAAATTTTTGCTAATTATCCACCATGGCTCCTGACCAGTTCAATATCCGTCATCTTGCGGCCATGGCCGCCGTCGTCGAGCGGGGGAGCGTCTCACTGGGCGCCCGCGCGGTCAATCTGACGCAACCCGCCGTGACCCAGGGCATCGCGAAGCTGGAGGCGCAACTGGGACTGCCGCTGTTCGAACGGCAGCCGGGCGGCATGGCCCCGACCGAGGCGGCGCTGGCGCTGGCGCCGCGCGTGGACGCGGCATTGCGCCTGATCGGCAGCAGCCGGGTCACGGCGGCGCAGATCCGCGCATTCGTGACGCTGGCGCGGGCGGGCAGCTACCCGGCGGCGGCGGCCGAAGCGGGCGTGACCGAACCTTCGCTGCACCGGGCGGTAAGCGATCTGGGCCTGGCCATGGGTTACAGGCTGGCCGAGCGGCGGGGTCGAGGACTGGTGCTGACGCGGCAGGGCGCGGCGCTGGCGCGACGGTTGCGGCTGGCGCTGGCGGAGCTGCGGTCCGGGCTGGAAGACATGGCCGACATAGGCGGGCAGGAAGGCGGGCGGATCATCGTCGGCGCCATGCCGCTGTCGCGCGCGCGCCTTCTGCCAGCCGCGATCGCGAGTTTCCGCGCAAGCTTCCCGCATGTCGACATCAGCGTCCATGAAGGCTCCCATGCGGAGCTTGTCGGGCCGTTGCGCGACGGAGAGATCGACATGATGATCGGCGCGCTGCGCGACCCTTCGATCGGGCAGGATCTGGTGCAAAGGCCGCTGTTCGAGGATCGGCCGATCATCATCGGGCGGGCGGGACATCCGCTGGCAGGCGGGTGGACCCCCGATGACCTGCGCCGTTTTCCCTGGATATTGCCGCCCGAGGGCGCACCGCTGCGGCAATTGTGGCAACGCATGTTCGCCGCGCTGGGCGGAGCGTTGCCGGCCGTGCCGATCGAGTGCGGTTCGGTGATGACGATCCGGCAGTTGCTGCTGGGAGGCGATTATCTGACGCTGCTGTCGGTCGACCAGCTCGCGCTGGAACTGGAGGTGGGGATTGTCGCCGGCATCGGTCCGGCACCCGGTTCGGTCAGCCGGACCATCGGCGTCACCATTCGGGCGGGCTGGCGTCCGACGCGCCTGCAGGCCCGCTTCCTGGACGCCGTGGAAACCGAGGCCGGCAACATATATTCGTAAATTCTTATAAGAGGCGCATGGATTCGATTGGCGGACCGCCGGGCTATGCGCCATGCCCCGCAGGATGGAGCAGGAACTGGGTCTGATCGGATTTGGCGAGGCAGGGTCCACCTTTGCCGGGGCGGGCAAATGGGGCGCGCGCGCGCATGTGTTCGACCGCAAGACGGATGATCCCGCCGACGCGCAGGCGATGCGGAAGGCCTATGCCGCAGCCGGCGTGACATATGCGCCGTTGCTGGAGCAGGCCTTGTCCGGCGTCGACCTGGTGGTGTCGCTGGTGACGGCGGACCAGGCGCTGGCCGTGGCGGAGGCGGCGGCGGCATGGCTGCGCGCTGGATCGATCTATTGCGACATGAACAGCGTCGCCCCCCAGACGAAGGAGCAGGCCGCGCGCCTGGTCGAGGCGGCGGGCGGCCATTATGTCGACGTGGCGGTGATGGCGCCGGTCAACCCGGCGCGCCTGTCCGTTCCGCTGCTGCTGAGCGGGTCCATGGCCGCGCAGGCCGCGTCCCGGCTGGCGGCCCTTGGCTTTTCGAACATCAATGTCGTCGGCGAAAACGTCGGCCGCGCTTCCTCCATCAAGATGATCCGATCCGTCATGGTGAAGGGGCTGGAGGCGCTGACCGCCGAATGCGTGCTGGCGGCCGAGGCAGCGGGCGTGCGCGAGGAAGTGCTCGCTTCCCTGGACGCCAGCGACAAGGCGCAATCATGGGGCGACCGGGCGGACTATAATCTGGACCGCATGATGATCCATGGCCTGCGCCGCGCCGCCGAAATGGAAGAGGTGGTCCGCACGCTCGACGGGCTGGGCACCGGCGCCGCGATGAGCCGGGGCACGGTGGAACGGCAGCACGCGATCGGCGCGCTGGGCGTGAAAGCGCCGGGCAAGGGGCTGGGCGCGAAGATCAGCCAGATCATTCAATCAAATGCACGAAAGGCGGATGCCGCATGAGCCTGATCATCGACTGTCACGGCCATTATACCGTATTGCCCAAGGGGCATGACGCCTGGCGCGAGGAACAGAAGGCGGCGTACAAGGCAGGCGTGCCCGCCCCCGCCTATCCGGAAATTTCCGACGACGAGATCCGCGACACCATCGAGTCCAACCAGCTGCGCCTGATCAGGGAACGCGGCGCTGACCTGACCATCTTCTCCCCCCGCGCATCGGCCATGGCGCCCCATTTCGGGGATGCGGAAGTCGCCAGGGAATGGGCGATCCGCTGCAACGACCTGATCGCCAGGGTCGTGGCCATGTTCCCCGACACATTTGCCGGCGTGTGCATGTTGCCGCAGTCGCCGCAGGCCGACATGGCGAACAGCATCGCGGAACTGGAACGTTGCGTCGACATGGGCTTCATCGGCTGCAACCTCAATCCCGATCCGGGCGGCGGGCATTTCCGGCATCCGCCGCTCACCGACCGTTACTGGTACCCGTTCTACGAGAAGATGGTGGAGCTGGACGTGCCGGCGATGATCCATGTTTCAGGGAGCTGCAACCCGGCGATGCATGCGACCGGCGGCTATTATATCGCGGCCGACACGATCGCCTTCATGCAGTTGCTGGAGGGAGACCTGTTCGCTGATTTCCCCACCCTCCGCTTCATCATTCCGCATGGCGGGGGCGCCGTGCCCTATCATTGGGGGCGCTATCGCGGGCTGGCCGATATGCTCAAGAAGCCCAGCCTCGACACGCATCTGATGAACAACATCTTCTTCGACACCTGCGTCTATCACCAGCCGGGCATCGACCTGCTGGCAGATGTGATCGACAACAAGAATATCCTGTTCGGATCCGAAATGGTCGGTGCCGTGCGCGGGATCGACCCGACCACAGGTCATTATTTCGACGACACCAAGCGCTATGTCGACGCGCTCGACATCAGCGCGGAGGAAAAGCACGCCATCTTCGAGGGCAATGCCCGCCGCGTCTTCCCGCGGCTGGACGCGATGCTGAGGGAGCGGGGACTATGACGACCGAACGCCCCGCGCATCAGGACATTCATGAATATCTCGCCGAGTTCGAGGATATTCCGGGCACGCGCGTCTTTACCGCGAAGCGCGCGCGGCAGGGCTATCACATGAACCAGTTCGCCATGAGCCTGATGAAGGCGGAGAATCGCGAGCGGTTCAAGGCGGACGAGCGCGCCTATATGGACGAATGGCCGCTGACCGAGGCGCAGAAGCAGGCGTTGCTGGCGCGCGACTATAATGCGTGCCTGGACCTGGGCGGGAACATCTATTTCCTGTCCAAGCTGTTCTCGACGGACGGCCTGCCCTTTGCCGAGGCGGTCAGCACGATGACCGACATGAGCTTTCCCGAATATCGGGAGATGATGAACAAAGGGGGCCGCTCCCCCGAAGGGCTTCGGTCCATCAAGGAGAAACGCTGATGGCCCGCATTACCGCAGGCGTCGCATCAAGCCATGTGCCGCTGCTGGGCGTCGCGTCGGATTTCGGCAAGGATCGGGACGAGTATTTCGGGCCCATCTTCGCCGGCTATGACTGGACCCGCGAATGGGAGAAGGCGGAGAAACCCGACGTCGTGATCCTGGTCTACAACGATCATGCGTCGGCCTTCGACATGAAGATCATCCCGACCTTCGCCATCGGCTGCGGCGAACGCTACAAGCCCGCCGACGAGGGTTGGGGGCCGCGCGCCGTCCCCGATGTGGAGGGGCATCCCGACCTCGCCTGGCATATCGCCCAGAGCCTGATCCTGGACGAGTTCGACATGACCATCATCAACGAGATGGATGTCGACCACGGCCTGACCGTCCCGCTTTCCATGATGTTCGGCAAGCCCGACGCCTGGCCGTGCAAGGTCGTTCCGCTGGCGGTGAATGTCGTCACCTATCCGCCGCCGTCGGGCAATCGCTGCTGGGCGCTGGGCGAGGCGATCGCCAGGGCGGTGGCGAGCTTCCCCGAGGACCTGAACGTGCAGATATGGGGCACGGGCGGCATGAGCCACCAGCTTCAGGGGGCGCGCGCGGGCCTCATCAACAGGGAATGGGACAATCGCTTCCTTGACGGCCTGATCGGGGAGAGCGACCATCTGCGCCGCATCCCGCACATCGAATATCTGCGCGAAACAGGCAGCGAGGGCATCGAGATGGTGATGTGGCTCATCATGCGCGGCGCATTGGGCAGCAAGACCCGCGCGCTCCACCGCCATTATCATGTGCCCTGTTCCAACACCGCGATCGGCCATCTTGTGCTGCGGCCGGATAATGGCGAAGGATATGACATGACCGGCAGCGAAGGAGGACCGCCTATCGCTCCGACATGAGGCACATCGCCCGAAAATCCCCGGCAAGAGGGAGACGGGCGTCAAGGGAGGGTCATATGACACAGGCATTACGGGGTTGCGTGGGAACGATCGGGTGACCGGCCGTTTCTTCGACATCGGGCAGGTGCTTGCCGAGGTACAGCTCCTTCACCGTCAGATCGCCGCGGCTTCAAGCGCCGGGACGGATGGGTGGCGGCAGGAAGTGGTGCGACTGCGACGGCGGATGGCAGAGCAGATCGGGGCTCTCATTCCGCTGGTGAGTGCGGGCCAGCCAGGTTGCGATACGCCGCAGTTCGACGGCTTCCGCAAGGCGGTGTCGCGATTTCGGACGGCGGTGGCGGAACATCAGGCCCAATGGCCCGCCGTTCTGCTGGATACGAGAGACCCGGCCTATGTCGAGTCCGTCACCAGGCTTCGCAGCGCGCACGAGAATATGGATGAGAGTTTTCGCCGGCTGGAGAGCGGGTGAAACGAACCAAGTGAAGAAGGAATGACGGATATGCGTATTGCCCTGGCGGGCGCCGGAGCGTTCGGCGAAAAGCATCTCGATGGCCTCAGGAATATCGACGGCGTGACCGTCACCTCGCTGGTCGGCCGCAATCTGGAACCGACCCAGGCGATCGCCGCCAAATATGGCATCGGCCATGCCACCACCAACCTTGATGAAACGCTGGCCCGCGACGATGTCGACGCGGTGATCCTGTGCACCCCGACGCAGATGCATGCGGACCAGGCGATCGCCTGCATGAATGCGGGCAAGCATGTCCAGGTCGAAATCCCGCTGGCCGACAGCTGGGCCGATGCGCAGGCCGTGCTCGCGAAGCAGCAGGAAACCGGCCTGGTGTGCATGGTCGGTCATACCCGCCGTTTCAATCCGTCGCACCAATATGTCCATAATCTGATCAGCGCGGGCGAGCTGAACATCCAGCAGATGGACGTCCAGACCTATTTCTTCCGCCGCAGGAACATCAATGCCAAGGGCGAGCCGCGCAGCTGGACCGACCATCTGCTGTGGCATCATGCCGCGCATACCGTGGACCTCTTTGCCTATCAGGCCGGGCGGATCGTCGATGCCCATGCCATGCAGGGGCCGATCCATCCCGAACTGGGCATCGCCATGGACATGTCGATCCAGCTCAAGAGCGAAACCGGCGCGATCTGCACCCTGTCGCTGAGCTTCAACAATGACGGGCCGCTCGGCACCTTCTTCCGCTATATTGGCGACAATGGCACCTATATCGCGCGGTATGACGATCTGGTGAACGGCAAGGAAGAACCGATCGACGTCAGCAAGGTCGCCGTGTCGATGAACGGCATCGAATTGCAGGACCGCGAGTTCGTCAGCGCGATCCGCGAAGGCCGCGAACCCAATTCCAGCGTCGCCAAGGTGTTTGACTGCTATCGCGTACTGGGCGAACTGGAAAAGCAGCTCGCATAGGATGAGCGGGGAGCGGGGCATTGTCCCTGCTCCCGAGGAAGGAGGAAGGTCCGTGGTCCAGTTGCCGCAGCGCAGGGTCGGTTCAGCCAGCGTGTCCGCGATCGGGCTGGGCTGCATGAGCCTGTCGCACGCCTATCTGCCCAAGCCCGAACCGGCCGATGCCGAGCGCCTGTTGCTTCGCGCGCTGGACCTGGGCGTCACATTCTTCGACACGGCCGCGCTCTATGGTTTTGGCGCCAATGAGCAATTGCTGGGGCGCGCGATCATGCATCGCCGTTCCGAATTCACCCTGGCCAGCAAGTGCGTGCTCGCGGAGATCGACGGGAAACGTGGTCTGGACGGGTCGCCGGAGGCCATTGGCCGTGTTCTTGAGGATTCGCTGCGGCGGCTGAACACCGACCATATCGACCTGTACTATCTGCACCGGCTGGACCCCAAGGTGCCGATAGAGGACTCGGTCGGCGCCCTGGCACGGGCGGTCGAGGCCGGGAAGATCGGGGCGATCGGCCTGTCCGAAATGTCGGCGGCGACATTGCGGCGCGCCCATGCCGTGCATCCGATCGCCGCGATGCAGACGGAATATTCGCTGCTCACCCGCAATGCCGAAATTGCGGTCCTGGATGCGTGCAGGGAGCTGGGAACCGCCTTTGTTGCGTTCTCGCCGCTTGGACGGGGGATGCTGACGGGGTCCCTGCCGCCCTCCGCAGTGGAACCGCCCGACCTGCGGGCCACGCTGCCGCGTTTCAGGTCGCCTCATGTCGAGGCCAATCTGCTTCTGGCCGGCAAACTCGCGGCCATTGCGCGATCGGCGGGCTGCACGACATCTCAACTCAGCCTTGCGTGGCTGCTGGCGCGTGGGGACCATGTCCTGCCTATTCCGGGGACCGCCAGTCCCGACCATCTGGCGGAGAATATGGCGACATTGTCCATGTCCATATCAGCGGACGCGCTGGCGCAGGCGGATGCCCTGTTCAGCCGAGGCGCAGTTTCCGGCCCGCGCTATCCGCAATCCGCCCAGGCGCAGGTCGATACGGAAATCTGGGAAGGCGAACCGCTGGACGTTTCATGACGACCGGCTGGCCCCGCCTCCACCGGCTCGCCAGTCGCTGGGCGGGCGCCCCACATGGCGGGTGAAGAAGCGGGAGAAATAGGCCGGGTCGTCAAAGCCGATCGCATAGGCAATTTCCGCGATCGAAAGATTGGAATAGATGAGCAGGCGGCGCGCCTCCAACAGGGCGCGTTCATCGACCATGGCGGCCGGAGACATGCCCGCGACATGGGAGCAGGCCTGGCGCAGCGTCGTTTCGCTGACGCCGAGCGCGAGGGCATGGGCGGCAACCGGATCCCGTTCCCGAAAGCGCTGTTCGATGCGTTCGCGCAGGCGGGCCACGAGCCGGGCCTGCCTGCCGCTGCTGGCGGCACCAGCATCGCCGGGGGCCGCATGGCGAAGCGCCTGAACCAGCAGGCCGAGAAGCAGCGCTTCCACCGCGCCGCGCTGGCCGGGGCCTGACCAGGCAAGTTCCCTCGCCATGCGCTGGATGGCCGCCTCCGCCTCCGCGAAATCGGCTGGCGGCAGCGAGACCGCATGTGGAGCGCGGAACAGCGGTTGAAGGTCCTCGTCGCGACTGAGGAGATGTTGCAGATAGCTGTCGGAAATCGTCGTCACCCAGCCGAGAGATTCGCGAAGCCAGGTAAAGCCGTGGATTATCCCGGCGGGGACGAGCAGCAGACAGGGGGCATCGAACGACACCGTGTCACCGTCGGCGCGCATGGCCCCGCCGCCTTCGCAGATCAGGATGACATGGTTGAGATCGCGATGGATGTGCGGCTGGATCGTCCATTCGCTGGGCCGCGATCGATCGTCGAGGCTTTCCACATGGACAAAGCCGGCTTCGACTGCCCTTTGCGGCTCACCATAGAGGTAGAAGGTCGGAACGGCTGTGCTCATGACGCCCAAAAGCTGTTGGATCGTCCAATCTATATGCTGGCTTAGCCATGGCCGGCAAGGCCCTTCCGCGCCAGAAGAAGCCGGACAAGACATGAGAGGAACAACGCCATGAAAACGCAAGTCGCCATTGTCGGCGCGGGACCGGCCGGCCTTTTGCTGGGCCATTTGCTGCGCGCCGAGGGGCTGGACGTCGTCGTCGTGGAGCGGGCCTCGGCCGATTATGTGCTTGGACGCATTCGCGCCGGGGTTCTGGAGCGGACGACGACCGATCTGATGGACCGGCTGGGCCTGGGTGAACGGATGCACCGGGAGGGGCTGCCGCATGACGGCTTCCATCTGGCGGATGGCGAACGCCTCATCCGCATCGACGTCGCCGCGCTCACCGGCCGGCAGGTGATGGTCTATGGACAGACGGAATTGACGCGTGACCTGATGGACGCGGCGCCCGAACGCGGCCTCAACGTGATCTACGAAGCGGGGGACGTGGCGCTCCACGACCTGGAGGGGGACGCGCCCTATCTCAGCTTTACCGAAAATGGCGCAACCCGGCGGATCGATGCGCAGTTCATCTGCGGCTGCGACGGATTTCATGGCCCTTCCCGTGCCGCCATTCCGGCATCGGTGGGAAAGCCCTTCGAAAAAATCTATCCCTTCGGCTGGCTGGGTATCCTGGCCGACGTGCCGCCCTGCAATCATGAATTGATCTACGCCAATCATGATCGCGGCTTCGCACTGGCGTCCATGCGTTCGGAGACGCGCAGCCGCTATTATATCCAGGTTCCGCTGGACGAGAAGGTCGAGGACTGGCCGGACGAGCGGCTGTGGGATGAACTGGCCGTCAGGCTGGGGCCGGAAGCGGGCGCGCAGATCGTCCGGGGGCCATCGCTGGAAAAGTCGATCGCGCCGCTGCGATCCTTCGTGTTCGAACCGATGCGTCACGGCCACCTCATGCTGGCCGGCGACAGCGCGCATATCGTGCCGCCGACCGGGGCGAAGGGGCTCAATCTTGCGGCATCCGACGTCCATTATCTGTCGGAGGCGCTGGTCGCCTATTTCCGGCGCGGCGACAATGACGCCATTGCCGGCTATTCGGACCGCGCCCTTGCCCGGATCTGGAAGGCGGAGCGCTTCTCCTGGCAACTGACGCGGCTGATGCACCGCTTCCCGGACAATGACGCGTTTGACAGGCGGATGCAGCTCGCGGATCTGGATTATATCGCCTCGTCCGTCGCGGCGCAGACGACCATCGCCGAAAATTATGTCGGCCTGCCGCTTTGATGCGGCAGACCTGCACGGCGGGAGGATATCCGCGCGAACAACGGCTGCCCGGGTCGATAGTCGCGCTGCAACGTTACCGCTTAGACAGTCCGCTAAAGAGGTTCACGGTTTGAACGATTGTTATCCGAGACCTCTTAGCCAATTTACCAAGGGGGAATTAAACCAGTGGAGCCCCAATTGGCCTGCCGCGTGTGCTGCAGCTACCGCGTAAACGCTAACCGGGAACAGAGCAGCGACCACGACAATACGTCCCATTTCCAGGGAAAATGGAGCGATCAGCTGCAAAGGTACTCGATTCAGAGCGGCCCTAGCTTGCTCAACGTCATGCTTGATACCGCCAAGCATCTTTTCCAGCCGCTGCGCCTTATCGTGGAAAGCTTGATGCTCCCTAATCTGTCGCTGAAATACGTCGCTTTGGAAAATCTCCACAAATGCTACTGCCGCGCCGATATTATTGTGAGCCATCTGGTTCAATTCGTTTTCGGAGCAGCTATGGTGGGCTGGTTGCTCTCTAAGCGCCCGAACCTCACTTTGCTGCATCTTCTGTAAAGTATTGCTTACGCCTTCACCGATCACCGCAGCCGTGAAGGGCAACTCACCATTAATATTGGGGCCTTTTACATTTTTATACAGCCCGATTGTCTCTTCGATGCTTTCGATAGAAACTGTCATTTTCGCGGTCGACTCATGGATCACACGATGAGCATCCCTCAATTTGGTCTGCTCTAACTTCACGTTGGGCCAGCACTCTGCCTGCCATTCCAGCACGAAGGCCAAGATCGCGTAAGTCGCGGCACACAGCAGCAGAAACGCGAAAGCCCTAACGCTTACCTGTTCGAAGGCCATGCCGAAGATGCTGAATGTCCCGCGCTTTGAAGAGATGGAAACGATGAAAAGCGCGGACGAAAACAACAGGCTGTTGCGATGCAAGTTCCAGTATTCGCTCGAAAAGCTGTTTTTCGGTGCTGCCATGTTTCCCTCATCTATCGGGCCGATCGTCTAGAGATCAGGCATGCAGCCGGCAAGATGGCACATCTCGCTGCTTTTTAGCCGTGAAAGTATTTCCCCGGTTGTTTTCGAAGCCCTTCGCCCAGAATCTGGCCGCGTTCGCCGCAGTTTTCCATGATTTTCAAAGGCATGGGGAACTTCTGGCACCCCAAGCGACTGGCGCAATGCCGTGTGTAGCCACAGTCAGGCCGATGGATGACGAACTTATGTTTCAGGTGGAGCGGGTGAAGGGAATCGAACCCTCGTCGTAAGCTTGGGAAGCTTCTGCTCTGCCATTGAGCTACACCCGCCCGGGTGGAACGCGGCTTAGCCTTTGATCCTGGTGCCGTCAACGCGATCGCGGCGGAGAATTTCAGAGATCGGCATAGGGCGCCTCGGCATCGCGGGCCGGTATGGCGCCGCGGCGGCCGATATTCCATCCGGCCAGACGATGCCCGGCGATCGCCGCTTCGCCGGGGGTGCGGCCGGCGAGACGGGCGTGGAGATAGCCGCCGTTGAACGCGTCGCCCGCGCCGCTCGAATCGACGACGCTCAGCTTTGCCGGGGGAGCAACGATCCGCCCGTCCACCAGGCATCCCTCCGCGCCGAGCTTCACAACGACCTCCCGGCCTTCATCCGCGCCCCAGCGGCGGGCGGCGTCCCCGGCATCGTCGACTTCGCCCATCTCCACTTCGTCAGCGAGGGTCGGCAGGCCCATATCGCTGACGGCGATCGCCCGGTCCCGCCACTGCCGGGCCGTGTCCGCATCGGGCCAGAGCCGGGCGCGATAATTGCCGTCGAACGCCACCCTGCCGCCATTGGCGCGGACCGCGCCGCACAGGCCCAGCAGCTTCTCGCGCGCCTCTTCGGGCAATATGGCCAGGGTGATCAGCGAGAAATACAGCAGTTTCGACCGGGCCGCCTGTTCCATCATGGCGGCGCTTCCCGGCAGGTCGAACATGCGCCTGGCGGCCGCCTCTCCCCGCCAATAGTGAAAGCTGCGTTCGCCCTGCGCATCGGTTTCTATGGCATAGAGGCCGGGTAGCCTTCCCTCCGCCGCGAGCAGCAGGGACGTGTCGACCCCCTCCCCCTCCCATGCGGCGCGCAGTTCCGCGCTCATGGGATCGGCGCCGATCGCGCTGGCGAAGCGCACCTGGTCGCCGCAGCGGGCCAGATGAATCGCGGTATTGATGACGTCGCCGCCATAACGCAAATTCCAGCCGCCGTCCGGGCCGCCCTCCCCCGAAGCGCGGCTCAACTCCAGCATCGCTTCGCCGACAACGGTTACCCCTTCGGTCATGCCCATATGCGTCCCATCCTGCTGCTATGGGCGCCTCCTTGGCGCGTAGGGCACGGGCAAGTCAATGCCGCGCGGGTTCCGCCCATGCCGACAATTTCTTTCGCAAACGGAACGTCCCCTGCGGCTGCGCGTTGCAGGAAACGGACACGCTATTCGACGGGAATGCCCAAATGCACACGGCGGCGCCGGAAGGATCTGGAAACCGCTTCGAGCTGCTGGTCCAGAATGTTACCGACTATGCCATCTACATGCTGTCGGAAACCGGCATCGTCGCCAGTTGGAACGCCGGCGCGCGGCGTTTCAAGGGCTATGATGCCGAAGAGATCATCGGCCAGCATTTTTCCCGCTTCTACACGGCGGAGGATCAGGCGGCCGGACTTCCCGCCCGGGCGCTGGAGACTGCCGAACATGCCGGGCGGTTCGAGGCGGAGGGATGGCGCGTGCGCAAGGACGGATCGCGTTTCTGGGCGCATGTCGTCATCGATCCCATCCGCGAACCCGGCGGCCGGCTCATCGGCTTCGCCAAGGTCACCCGCGACCTGACGGAGCGCCGCGCCGCCGAGGAGGAATTGCGGCGCAGCGAGGAACGCTTCCGTCTTCTGGTGCAGGGCGTCACCGACTATGCGATCTACATGCTCGACCCCGTGGGGACGATCACGAGCTGGAATCCGGGCGCGGAACGCTTCAAGGGATACAAGACCGAAGAGATATTGGGCCAGAATTTCTCTCGCTTCTATTCGGAGGAGGACCGCATGGCGGGGCTGCCCTCCAGAGCGCTGGATACGGCGGCGCGCGAAGGCCGGTTCGAGGCCGAGGGGTGGCGCATCCGCAAGGACGGATCCCGATTCTGGGCGCATGTCATCATCGATACGATCCGCAGCGCGCAGGGTGAATTGATCGGCTTTGCCAAGATCACGCGCGACCTGACCGAGCGAAGGGAGACGCAACTGGCGCTGGAAGAAGCGCGGGAAGTGGTGTTCCAGGCGCAGAAGATGGATGCCATCGGCAAGCTGACCGGCGGCGTCGCCCATGATTTCAACAATCTGCTGGCCGTGATCGTCGGCAGTCTGGACCTGGCGCGGCAGCGGCTGGCGAGCGGGGCGGACATATCCCGCTATATCGACAATGCGATGACGGCGGCGGAGCGCGGCGCGACGCTGACGCAGCGCATGCTCGCCTTCGCGCGCAAGCAGGAATTGAAGCTGCGAAGCGTGGATTGCGTGACGCTGGTCCGGGACATGGCGGACCTGTTGAAGACGACCCTGGGCAACGGTGTGGCCATAGAGACCCGCTTTCCCCTGCAACTGAGCGCCGCCCATGCCGATCCGGCGCAACTGGAACTGGCTCTGCTCAACCTGGCGGTCAACGCCCGCGACGCCATGCCGGACGGCGGGAGGATCATCATAGAGGGCGTGGAGGCTACGCTGTCGAAGGCGCAGCGCCCCGACCTGGCGGATGGTCGCTATGTGCGCCTGTCCGTGATCGATGAAGGCGAGGGCATGGACGCAGCCACGCTGGAACGCGCGCGCGAACCGTTTTTCACGACCAAGGGGGTCGGCAAGGGCACGGGCCTGGGCCTGTCGATGGTGCATGGCTTTGCCGAACAATGCGGCGGTTTGCTGACCATCGCCAGCGAGCCGGGCAAGGGGACCACGGTATCGCTGTGGCTGCCCTGGGCGCCGGCCGACGAGGTCAGGGAGGATGTCGCGGACATACCCGACATGCTGGCGCTGGCCGAGCCGCTGGTGATCCTCGCGGTCGACGACGATGACCTGGTGCTGACGAACACCGCCGGCATGCTGGAGGAACTGGGGCATACCGTATTCCAGGCGACGTCGGGACGGGACGCGCTGCGTGTGCTGGAAAAAGGCAGCGTCGACCTGGTCATCACCGACTATGCCATGCCGGGCATGACGGGAACCCAGCTTGCCGATCAGATCGACGAACGATTCTCCGGCCTGCCCGTGGTGATCATCACCGGCTTTGCCGAATTGCCGCCCAACATGACGCGACGGCCCCGGCTGGACAAACCGTTCAAGCAGGCGGAGCTGGCGCGCATCGTGACAGCGGTGACGCAGGGCGGCCAGAAGCTCGTACGGTTGGCCCCGCCGTCCGACAACCTGTAGGCGGCGATCTTTACCAAAGCTTGACGAAACAGGCGTAAAGCAAGGATTTCCTTGCCCTAGCCCCTTGCATGCGTCGGGAAGTTCGCCAAAGAGACATGAACGTCGTCCCTCCCCCGTACCCTCTTCCGCAGGATCGCATGAACAGGCAAGCCGCGCCGACTTCCCATTTCTACACGTCGCTGCGCATGCGCCTCCACTATCTGGATTGGGGCAACAGTGCAGCCCCGACGCTGATCCTGGTGCATGGCGGGTTCGACCACGCCCGCAGCTGGGACTGGACGGCGCGGGCGCTGGCGAAGGATTATCATGTCATCGCACCGGACCTACGTGGCCATGGCGACAGCGCCTGGTCGGCCGAGGGTTCCTATATGACGGCGAACTATGTCTACGATCTGGCGCAATTGATCGAGCAACTGGGCCGGGAGCCGGTGATATTGGTCGGCCATTCGCTGGGCGGCTCGATCGCGCTCCGCTATGCCGGGCTTTTCCCGGAAAGGGTCGCCAAGGTCGTCGCCATTGAAGGGCTGGGCCTGTCGCCGGGCCGGATCGAGGAGCAGGCGCAAAAGGCCGAACCGGACCAGTGGCTGCAGTGGATCGAGAAGCGGCGAGGGCGCGCGCGCCAGACGCGGCGGCATTACCCGACCATCGAGGCCGCGGTCGCGCGCATGCGGGAGCGCAACGACCATCTGTCGGTCGAGCAGGCGATGCATCTCACCATCCATGGCGTCAATCGCAACGAGGATGGCAGCTATCGCTGGAAATTCGATCCCTATCTCCATGACCCCGCGCCGCAGGCCTGGTCCGACATCAGCCTGCCGCAGTTCTGGGAGCGAATCGCATGTCCGACGCTCCTGTGCCTGGGGCTGGATAGCTGGGCGTCCAATCCGGTGAAGGACGGACGCGCCGCGCATTTCCAGGATGCGCGGCTGGTCGAATTCGCGGATGCCGGCCATTGGCTGCATCATGACCAGTTCGACCGCTTCATCGCGGAACTGCGGGACTTCCTCTGATCCGGCCATAAGGCAGAAGGCTGGGTGGGACGTCCTGGGGCCTAGTTTTTCCTGCGAAGGGCCTGGCCCCGCTATGCTTTGAAGGCGGCGATGGCGGCCTGATATTCGGATCGGAGCTGGGCGATGAAGTCGGCGGCAGGCTGGACGCCGCGGATTGCGCCAATGCCCTGGCCCGCGCCCCAGACATCGCGCCACGCCTTTGCGCCACCTGAAGCGCTGGAAAAATCCATTTGCGAAGCCTTGGGCAGATTGTCTGCGTCCAGCCCGGCAGCGGTGATGCTGGGGCGCAGATAATTGCCGAGCACGCCGGTGAAATAGTCGGAATAGACAATGTCGGCCGACCCGCTGTCGACGATCATCTGCTTGTAGGCAAGTTCGGCATTGGCTTCCTCGGTCGCGATGAAGGATGACCCCATATAGGCGAAGTCAGCCCCCATCATCCGCGCCGCCGCGATCGAGCGGCCGGTCGCGATCGCGCCTGAGAGAGCGAGCGGCCCGTCGAACCAGGCGCGGATTTCCTCGACCAGCGCAAAGGGCGAGAGGGTGCCGGCATGGCCGCCTGCCCCCGCAGCCACGGCGATCAGGCCATCCGCGCCCTTTTCGATCGCCTTGCGCGCGAAGACATTGTTGATGACGTCATGAAGGACGATGCCGCCGTAGCTGTGTACGGCCTCGTTCACATCCTCCCGCGCGCCCAGCGAAGTGATCACGATCGGCACGCGATATTTGACGCAGAGAGCGAGATCCTCCTCCAGCCGGCTGTTGGTCTTGTGCACGATCAGGTTGACCGCGAAGGGCGCGTCCCTGTCCGTCAAGGCTTCCCCCAATTGCTGGAGCCATTGTTCGAACACGCCCGACGGACGGGCGTTGAGCGAAGGAAAGGCGCCCACAATCCCGGCGCGGCACTGGGCGATGACGAGCGCCGGCTGCGAGATGATGAACATCGGCGAGCCGATCAGCGGCAGGGACAAACGGCCCTCCAAAAATGCCGGCAAACTCATGGGCCAGGCCCCTCCTTCATGATTTACGGAAACGCGCTATCACCTCGCACAGCGCGACAAAAGATCGAATTTGGCGGCGTCGCGGCGGCGGGCGCATGGCCGTCGAACGCCGTAGCGTCAACGATGCGTATGTTTCGATAAAGATGAACGGGTCTGAGAGACGGGCCAGGGAAAAGCCGCATTTTTATAGGGAACGATCCATCAGCGCCATCACGAGACAGCGGATCAATCCCCCACGATCTTGAGCAGCCGGCGTTCCACGGGCGCGAGTATGCCCTGAAGCTCGGCGCCGCGCTTCAACACATGGCCTGCCTCCCCGATCAAGGCCCACATGCCCTGGCGATGACGCAGCGAGGGCCGCTTTTCGATGCGGAATTCCGGTCGCTCGGCGGACCGGCGGAATGCGGAGAAGATCGCCGCTTCCCGCCCCATGTCAATGGCGTAATCGCGCCAATGCCCGGCCGCGACCATGCGGCCGTAAAGATCCATGATACGCTGAAGTTCGAGGCGATCGAACCCGGTCTGACCGGCCGGGCCAGCCGCGCCCCGGGCCGCTTGCGACGGAAACGGCGTCACATTGCTCATCAGGCGCGGCCACGCTCCCTGAGCTCGGCAAGATGATCCGCAGGCGCATTGCTCCGTTCAGCCAGCAGGTCGGCGAGGCGCTTCTGCAACTGGTCGATTTCAAGCTGGAGCATTTCCAGCTTCTGCTTGTCCGGGTCGACGCAGTCGGAGCAAGGCGTGCCATAGGGCAGGAATTCCCGCTGATAGGCCGTCACGTCGACCAGCATGGGACGCGCGGGAATGCCGACCATGGTCGCGCCCTCCTTCACATCCTTGGTCACGACGGCGTTGGCGCCGACGCGGGCACGGGCGCCCACGCGCACCGGACCCAGCACCTGGGCACCGGAACCGACGATCACGCCGTCTTCCAGCGTCGGATGGCGCTTCCCGGCGATGCCATTGGCGGGGTCCGTCCCCCCCAATGTCACATTCTGGTAGAGGGTGACGTCATTCCCGATCTCGGCCGTCTCCCCGATCACGGTGAAACCATGATCGATGAAGAAGCGCTTGCCGATGCGCGCGCCGGGGTGAATGTCGTTGCCGGTCAGGAACCGGGAAAAATGGTTCACCGCGCGGGCCAGGAAATAGAGGCGCGCCCGGTAAAGCCGATGGGCGACCCGGTGAAAGGCCAGCGACCAGACACCCGGATAGAGCAGAATTTCGGCGCGCGAACGCGGAGCAGGATCGCGAGCTTTGACCGAATCCAGATAGGCAATAAGATTGCGCAGCATGAAGCGCCCCTGATGAAAACCGACCAGGCGGTACATAAGCGCAAAAGGATGAATTTTCCAGATGGTGGGCTATTTCGGCTTCGTCCGATAAAACAGAAAGTTTCTTGGCGGCCCGTGATATACCAATCAAAGCGGTAGACAATGTAACAGGGACCAGTGAATGATCGACATATTGATCGCCCGTTTCGGCGAAGTCCTGCCCTTCATTCTCATCGGTTTCGGCGCCCAGATGATCGACGGCGCCCTCGGCATGGCCTATGGCGTCATTTCCAGCACGCTCCTCCTGGCGCTGGGCGTGCCGCCCAGCAGGGCGTCGGCAAGCGTCCATGCGGCCGAAACCTTCACGACGGGCGTGTCGGCCATCAGCCACATCCTTCACAGAAATGTCGACTGGCGCCTGTTCGCGCGCCTCATCATTCCGGGCGTGGTCGGGGGCGTGGCCGGGGCCTATCTGCTGTCCAATGTGGACGGGGCGGTGATCAAACCCTTTGTGCAGGCCTATCTGACGGCGATCGGCGTCTACCTGATATGGCGCGGTTTTCATTATCCGCCCCAGGCGCGCAATCCCAAATGGGTGGCGCCGCTCGGCCTGGTCGGGGGCTTCATGGATGCCACGGGCGGCGGCGGATGGGGGCCCGTGGTGACGTCGAACCTGCTGATCCAGGGATCCAGCCCGCGCCATACCATCGGCACGGTGAACAGCGTCGAATTCATCCTGACGACCGCCATCAGCCTGACCTTCCTGCTGCATCTGGGCTGGGAAACCTTCACCACCTACACGGTCGGCCTTTTGATCGGTGGCGTGATTGCCGCACCTTTCGGCGCGATGCTGGCCCGGCATGTCGCGCCCAGAACCCTCTTCATCGCCGTGGGATCGATCCTGACCCTCACATCGCTGTTCGGCGTGGCCAAATGGCTTGGATATATTGGTTGAGTTAATTATATTGGGCTTTCCAATCGAGGAAAGCGATCAATGTCCAGTTACATGCCCACCCTCAAGCAGCTTCAATATCTTGTCGCGCTGAAGGAGCATGGCCATTTCGGCAAGGCCGCGGATAGCTGCTTCGTCACCCAGTCGACGCTGTCCGCCGGTATTCGCGAGCTGGAATCGCTGATCGGCATCACGCTGGTCGAGCGGACGCGGCGGGTCGTCCGCTTCACAGCTCTGGGCGATCGTATCGTTGAAAAGGCGCATCGGGTGCTGCGCGAGGCCGAAGAACTGGCCGCCATCGCCGAGGCGTCGGGCAAGCCGTTGACGGGCGAACTGCGGATGAGCGTCATTCCCACCATCGCCCCCTTCCTGCTCCCCCGGCTGCTGCCCCGGCTGCGTGGCGAGCGACCGGAACTGAAACTCTATCTGCGCGAGGAAACGACGCAGGCGGCCATCGAGTCCCTGCGGCACGGCAATGTGGATTGCGTGCTGCTCGCCCTGCCCTTTCCGACTGGGGAACTGGACAGCGAATTTCTGTTCCAGGACCGGCTTTATGTCGCCTTTCCCCGCGACGACCCGCGCGATCCGCCCGAATGGATCTCACCCGAGATGATCGACGAGACCAAGCTGTTGCTGCTGGAGGACGGGCACTGCCTGAAGGACCATGCGTTGGCGGCGTGCAACCGGCCGGAAATTCGCGCGAGCGCGATGATGATGGGAACGTCCCTGCATACGCTGGTCCAGATGGTCGACAACGGTCTGGGGATGACCATCATGCCCGAAATGGCGATAGCCAGCGGTTTGCTCAACCACACGCAGATTACCGCTCGCCCGCTTCGTTCGGAACGCGCGCATCGGGACATCGCGCTGGTTTGGCGGAAGAACAGCCCGCGCGACAAGGAGTTTCGGCTGTTGGCGGAACTGCTGCGCGACGCAGCGGACCTGCAGGAGATCAGCGCGGCTGCCTAGGACGGATCCTGGAGCGATTTCCAGGGGATCGGAACCGATCGCTGGTCGAGAAATAGCGGAAAACAAGACAGGTGCATGACAGGCTCAACGCTGCCAGCTCTCCGCCTTCTCATCATCCTCGGCGCGGGCATCCACCCAGGCGGTGCGCTCGGCAAAATGTTCCTTCTTCCAGAAGGGCGCACGGGATTTCAGCCAGTCGATGAGGAAGGCGCAAGCCTCCAGCGCCGCTGTTCGGTGACGGGATGCCGTGCCCACGAACACGATCCTCTCGCCCGGAACCAGCCGTCCGAAACGGTGGATCACTCGCACGCCAAGCAGAGGCCAGCGCTCGCATGCCTCCGCCACGATGCGTTCGACCTGTACCGTCGTCATCGCAGGATAATGTTCAAGTTCGAGCGCGACCAGGTCGCCATCCCCCCGGACGATGCCGGTGAAGCTGGCGACGCCGCCACCACCAAAAGCCTCCAGCGCGGCGAGTTCCGCGCCGGGATCGAAATCGCCAAGCTGGATGGAGATACGGCTCATCCGCCCGTTACCGGGGGGAAGATGGCCAGTTCCTTTGCTTCGCCAATCACGCTGTCCAGCGGCACGAAATGCTGGTCCAGCGCCGCGCGCAGCTTTTCCGGACGGGCGAAGGCTTCGGCATAGCCTGCCCCCCGCGTGGCCAGCGTAGCGATGAGCGCACCGATGGTGACATCGGCGGCAGGCCGTTCGACCTGTTCCTCATCGCGGCCAATGGCCTCACGAACCCAGGCGAAATAGACGAGCGTCAGGTCGGACACGGTTCAATCCATATGCTTGATGCCGACGCGCAGATAGTCCCAACCCGTAACGAGGGTCAAGATCGCCGCCGCCCAGAGCGTGGCGATGCCGACCAGTTGAACAAAAGGGAATTGCGGCACTGCGCCGGCGAGAATCAGGGCACCCAGCGCGATGAGCTGGCAGGTCGTCTTCCATTTGGCGAGGCGCGACACCGGCACGGAAACCTGGAGTCCGGCAAGAAACTCGCGCAGGCCCGACACCGCGATCTCCCGCAGCAGGATGATCATCGCCGCAGCGATATGGATGCCGGAAATATCGCGGGTGGCGGCCAGCATCAGGATCACCGCGCCGACCATGATCTTGTCCGCTATGGGATCAAGAAAAATGCCCAGTTTCGATACGGCGCCCTGCGCCCTTGCCAGATAGCCGTCGAAATAATCGGTGATCCCCATCAGGCAGTAAAGCGCGAAGGCCAGCATGTAGCCGGTCGTCCAGCGCGCACCGACCTCCGCCGGCCACAGCAGCGCGACCAGCAGCGGCACCGTCAATATGCGCGAAAGCGTCAGCAGATTAGGCAGCGTCAGCATGGCGGCGAACTGCCACAGTCGGGGCCGCCGCACAAGCAGGCGTGCAACATGGCGGGATGATTGGGCGTCGACATTCGGCGCGGAGGGCTTGTGCTCACCCGTCTTCTGTCGCTAGACCCCGCCACGCTCATCCACAGCGAAGAAGACCCCCTCGCCCATGCAAGCCTCTCTAAGGCTCCTCAACAAGCGACGTTTTCTGCCGCTTTTCATCACTCAGCTCCTCGGCGCGTTCAACGACAACCTGTTCAAGAATGCGATGGTGCTGTTCGTCGTCTATTCCGTCTACAATGACGAGAAGTCGGAAACCTGGTTCAGCGCGCTGGCGACCGGCGTGTTCATCCTCCCCTTCTTCCTGATGTCCGCCCTGTCCGGCCAGCTTGCCGACCAGCGCGACAAGGCCGCGATCATCCGCATCGTCAAGGCGGCCGAAATCGTCATCATGACGGTCGGCGCGGTCGGGCTGGCGCTCATCTGGAGCGGGGTGGCCGTGCATCTGCTCGCCATCCCTCTCCTTCTGCTCGCGCTGTTCGCCATGGGGGTCCATTCGACCTTCTTCGGTCCGATCAAATATGCGATCCTTCCCCAGCATCTGCATGACGAGGAAGTGCTGGGCGGAACCGGACTGGTCGAGGCCGGAACCTACATCGCCATCCTTGCCGGGACGATATTGGCCGGGATCATCCCGGTTCAGGCGGCAGCGGCCTGCATCATCCTGACGGCCATTATCGGCTGGCTGACAGGGCGCAACGTGCCCGCGGCGCCATCCCTGCTGGAGCGGCAGCCGATCGACTTCCACATCATCCGATCCTCGATCACGCTGGTGCGGGGAACGATGCACATCCGGCGGCTCTATCTCGCCATCATGGCGATCAGCTTCTTCTGGGCGGTCGGCACCGTGCTGTTCATCCAGTTTCCGCCGCTGGTCAAGAATGTGCTGAGCGCCGACAAATCGGTAGCCAGCCTGTTCCTGGGCATTTTTTCGATCGGCATCGCCATTGGATCGGTGGCGATCAATCGCTTGCTGAGCGGCCATGTCTCGGCCCGATATGCGCCTGCGTCCGTCATCGGCATGGGCATCAGCATCATCGCCTTCCACATCATATGCGACCTATGGATGGCCGGGTCGGACGGCAGGATGCTCAGCCTGTCCGGTTTCCTCCATCATCCGCTGGCGATCCCCTTGTCGCTCTGCCTGCTTTGCGTGGCGACGTTCGGCGGGATGTTCGTGGTGCCGCTCTACGCCTTCCTCACCACGACCGTCGAGAAGTGCGAGGCGGCACGGACCGTCGCGGCCAACAACATCGTCAATTCAGGGGCGATGGTGCTGGGGTCGCTGCTGACGATCAGCCTCAGCATCGCCGGCCTGTCGGTGGTGAACCAGTTGCTGCTGGTGGCGGCGCTGTGCCTGCCCTGCGCGTGGATCGCATGGACATTGCACAAGGCGTGCGATTGAGACGGCGATACGGGCGGACCTGCCACCGGGAAGCGCGGACGCTCTTCCCGGTGGCAGATCGCCGAAAAACTAGAAAATGAAGCTGTAGAAAGCCGTGAAGAAGGCGCCGAAGCTCAGCATGAACAGCTTCCAGTCATTGTCGTCGGACGGCGGCGCGCGATCGCGGCTCGCCTCTGCAACGGCTGGGCGCAGCACATGGCGCGGCAACCGTTGGCGGAACGGGTGGCGGGTCGACTCGCTCGTCAGGACCAGAGTTCTTCTCATGGCCTTCAGGTTAACGGATTCTTTACCATCGGAAAGACCGCTGTTTACGGTTAATCCATGCCTGTCCCGCCACGGGACATGCTTGACCGTATCAAGCAAATAACACAGCATGGCCGAAGCAATGAACGACCCCCTGACGACTCCCGACCCGGATGCCCTGCCAGAGCGCGCCTTCGGCGTCGGCCCGCCCAGCGCCTTCGCGCCGCCCCGGCCGTGGAAGCGCCGGGTACAGATAGCCGGGTGGGTCGTCGCGGCGCTGCTGGCGCTGCTGATGATCCTTGTCGCCTGGCTTGCGGTCACCGCGCCCATGTCGCGATCGCTCAAGCCGATCGCGCCGCCCAGCATCAGCCTGATGTCGGCGGACGGCCATCTGATTGCGCGGCGCGGCGCGATCATCGACAAGCCGGTTACCATCGCTGCCCTGCCCAAGCATGTGCCGCAGGCCTTCATGGCGATCGAGGACCGACGATTCTATAACCATTGGGGCGTCGACCCTCGCGGCATAGCGCGCGCGGCCTGGCACAATCTCTGGTCCAGCGGTTCCTCTCAGGGCGGCAGCACGATCACGCAGCAGCTTGCCAAGGGGGTGTTCCTTTCCAGCGACCGCACCTTCGGACGCAAGGCGCGCGAAGCGCTGATCGCCTTCTGGCTGGAGGCATGGCTGACCAAGGACCAGATATTGGAGCGATACCTGTCCAACGTCTATTTCGGGGACAATGTCTATGGCCTGCGCGCGGCATCGCTGCACTATTTCAATCGCCAGCCGGAACGGTTGACGATCCCCCAGGCCGCGATGCTGGCGGGATTGCTGAAGGCGCCGTCCCGGCTTGCCCCGACCACCAACCTGAAGGGCGCGCGCGATCGTGCCGCCCTGGTGACGCAGGCCATGGTCGAGGCGGGCTATATCAGCAAGGCGGAACGCGACGCCCTGCCCCCGGCGCGGCTCAATGTGCAAGATGCGCCCGATCCGACCAGCGGTACCTATTTCGCGGACTGGGTGCTGCCGGAGGCGCGGGACCGGGCCGGCGCGGTCTATGGCGCGCAGAATGTGACGACTACGCTGGACTGGCGCATACAGAGGCTGGCGGAGGCCGCGATCCGCCGCGCGCCGCTGGGCAAGGCGCAGGCCGCGTTGGTGGCGATGAAGCCGGACGGCAGCGTGGTGGCGATGGTCGGCGGCAGGAACTATGGCGAAAGCGCCTTCAACCGCGCCGTTCAGGCCAGGAGGCAGCCGGGTTCGACCTTCAAGCTGTTCGTTTATCTGGCCGCCTTCCGCGCCGGCATGACGCCCGATGACTTCATCGAGGACACGCCAATCACCACGGGCAGCTATCGCCCGGCCAATCATGGCGGCAAATATCGCGGGCGCATCACATTGCGGCAGGCCTTCGCCGCATCGAGCAATGTCGCGGCGGTCAGGCTGACGCAGAAGGTGGGCGTCGACAATGTCATCAAAGTGGCGCGCGATCTGGGCGTGACCGCTCCCTTGACGGAGGATCTGAGCCTGGCGCTCGGCACGTCGGAAATACCGCTCGTCGAATTGACGGAAGCCTATGCGGCGGTGGCGGCGGGCGCATATCCGGTGCCGGCCCATGGCCTGCCTCCGGAAGAACAGGGCTGGTTCGACCGGCTGCTGAGCCGCCAGAAGCATTTCAGCGACGACCAGCTGGAAATGATCCGCGACCTCCTGTCTTCCGCTGCCAATCGCGGCACCGGCAGCGCGGCCGCCCTTCGCACCAGCACTTTCGGCAAGACCGGCACGACCCAGGACAGCCGCGATGCGATCTTCGTCGGCTATGCAGGCGGGCTGGTGACGGCGGTGTGGATCGGCAATGACGATAACAGCCCCCTGCCCGGCGGCGCGGCGGGAGGCGGCGTGCCGGCCCGCATCTGGCGCAACTTCATGGCGGGAGCGATCAACGAGCCGGTCGAGGATGCGCCGGAGGAAAGCAAGGACAGCGACCTGGTCAACGCCATCGCCAATGTCGCTACGGAGGCGGGGCTGGGCAATATGAGCGTGGGCCTGGACACGCAGGGGGTGACGGTGAATGTCGGGAACGGCCAGATCCGCCTTCCGATCGACCAGCCGCAAGGGCCGCAGCCGACAACTCCCGGACCGCAGCCGAGCACGCCCCCGCCGCGCATCATCGTTCCGACCGCGCCCGCCGCCGCCGATCAACAACCTTGATGGCGGCGGGCGATGATGCGCTTCTGCCTGCGCCGGCGCGCGACACTATTTTCACCGTCCGCGCCATTCGCGGCCCCATCCGCCCTTTCTCCGGCGCGCTTCCTGCCCTACATGGATCGGCATGAGCGCCCCCCTCTACAACAAGGACATTTTGCGGCTGGCCGCGAACATACCCCATCACAGGCGGCTGCCCGACGCGCAGGCGAGCGTCGAGAAGCGGTCGCCCACCTGCGGGTCGCGGGTGACCGCTGACGTCAGGATGGAAAATGGCCGGATCGCCGACATCGGGCTGGACGTGAAGGCCTGCGCCCTGGGGCAGGCATCCGCGGCACTGATGGCTGCACAGGCGATCGGCCTTACCGCCGACGAACTGGCGGACGCGCGCGACCGGCTCACCGCCTATCTGGCGGGGGAGAGCGATGAACTGGATTTCTGGCCGGGGCTGGCTGTCCTTGCCCCTGCCCGTGACTATCCGGCTCGCCACGCCTCCATCCGGCTGGGCTTCGAAGCCATTGCCGAAGCGGCGCGCATGGCCGACGCCTGATGCAGGATCAGCTTGCGTCGACCGCCGTGGTTCCCGTGTCCGCTACCGACATATTATTGTCCGAGGGCGTTATCCTGCTCGGCGCGGCGGTCCTGTTCGTCATCCTGTTCCGCCGCCTGGGATTGGGCGCCGTGCTCGGTTATCTGGTCGCGGGCGCGCTGGTGGGGCCGCAGGGACTGAGGCTTGTCGGCGGAGCGGAATCGAAGCTCGCCATAGCCGAGATCGGCATCGTGCTGCTGTTGTTCCTCGTCGGGCTCGAATTGCATCCGGCCCGCCTATGGCGGCTGAAGCGCGACATCTTTGCCCTGGGCGCGGCGCAGGTGGTGCTGTGCGGCTGCGCGCTGACGGCGATCATCTTCTACACCACGGGCTTCACCTGGGGCGCGGCCATCGCGCTGGGACTGCCCCTGGCGCTGTCCTCCACGGCGCAGGTGCTGCCGGGCCTCAAAAGCAGCGGGCGGATCAATTCGCCCTTTGGTGAAAAGGTGTTCTCGATCCTGCTGTTCCAGGATCTCTCGATCGTCCCGCTGATCACGATCGTGGCGGCCCTGTCCCGCAATCCGGCCGATATGGGCGGTCCGCCGGGATGGATGATGGCCGGCTATACGGTGGCCGCCATCGCCGGGCTGGTGCTGGCCGGCCGGTTCATCCTGCGCCCGCTGCTCCGCCTGGTGGGGCGTCTGGGCGAGCGGGAACTGTTCGTCGTGGTCGGCCTGTTCACCGTGCTGGCAGCGGCGGCGCTGATGCACGCGCTGCACCTTTCCACCGCGCTCGGCGCCTTCGTGGCCGGCGTGATGCTGGCGGATTCGCCCTACCGGCACGAGATAGAGGCGGATGTCGAACCCTTCCGTTCCATCCTGCTCGGCCTGTTCTTCCTGGCAGTCGGCATGGTGCTGGACCTGCATGCGGTGGCGGCCAATCCCCTGTTCGTCATCGGCATGGCGGTGATATTGGTGCTGACCAAGGCCGCGTTGATCACCGGCCTTGCCCGATTGTTCGGCATGGAATGGAACCAGGCCATCGGCTCGGGCCTGCTGTTGAGCCAGGGCGGCGAATTCGGCTTCGTGCTGTTCGCGCAGGCGCAGGGCGCCCTGCTGATCGCGCCCCAGGCCGCCAGCCTGTTCAGCGCGATCGTCACCTTCTCCATGGCGACGACGCCCTTCCTGATGCTGTTCGCCCGCAAGCTGGAATTCGCCAAACCCAAGGTGAAGGGGGACTTTTCCGTTCCCGAAGACGCGCCGCGCGGCACCGCAATCATCGTGGGCTATGGCCGGTTCGGGCAGACGGTCGCCCAGATGCTGATGGGCCATGGCTTCGGCGTCGTGTTGATCGACAAGAAGCCGTCCCAGATCGAGGTGTCCAGCCGCTTCGACATGAAGGTCTATTATGGCGACGGCACGCGCATCGACCTGCTGCGCCGTTCGGGCGGGGAAGAGGCGCGACTGATCGCCTTCTGCATCGATGATCCTTCGCTCGACGCGCGGGTGCTGGAACCCATAGCCGAGGCCTTTCCCCAGGCGGCCTTGCTGGTACGCGCCTTCGACCGCCGGCAATTGCTGGCGCTCAGGGACATGGATCTGGCCGGGGTCGTGCGCGAGGTGTTCGAATCGGCTATCTGCATGGGCGTGCAGGCGATGGAAGCGCTCGGCGTTCCGGCCGGTGAGGTGGAGGAGGTGGAGCGGCAGTATCGCCGCAATGACGAGCAGCGCATGGAACTGCAGATCGAGCATGGCACTCTGATGGCTGCGAAGGAATTAATGTATCGGCCGGGCAGGCGAATGCGCCTGCTGGCGCGCGGCGACGGGGAGGAAGAAGCATGATCGGTGTTCTGGCGGCATTGTCGGCAGCCGTGGCGATAGCGGCAGGCGCCTTTGGCGCGCATGGCGCGGCCAATCCTCAGGCAGCGGAATGGTTGCGCACCGGCGGGCTGTATCAACTGATCCATGCGGTCGGCGCGCTTGCCATCATGGGGGTGGCGCGGGGTCCGGCGGCGCTGCAACTGGGCGGAGCGGCGATCTTCGCGTTCTCTCTCTATGCGATGGCACTCGGCGCGCCGAAATGGCTGGGCGCGGTCACGCCCATCGGCGGAACGCTGATGATCGCAGGCTGGATATGGACTGCCTGGATCTACTGGCGGGGATGACAGATCCAGGCCGCCACTTGCCCCCGCACCAACCCAGGCTTAGATTGAACCCATGGCCGATCATCATCATGACCATCTTGAACCGTCAGGCGACAGCCTGGCGGATGCAGCCCGCGCCACGCTGGAGGCGAGCCAGGAGCAATGGACGCCGATGCGCGCAGCCATTTTCGACGCTCTGGCAGCGCAAAATACCCCGGCATCAGCCTATGACATCGCCGACAGCGTATCCAAGGCGCGTGGCAAGCGGGTCGCCCCCAACAGCGTCTATCGCATCCTCGACCTGTTCGTGAACAACAACATCGCGATGCGGGTGGAAAGCGCCAATGCCTATATCGCCAATGCGCATCCGGGCTGTCACCATGACTGCATCTTCCTCGTCTGCACCCGCTGCAAGCAGGCGGCGCATGTCGACGACGACAAGGTGACGGACAAGGTCCGCGCCGTCGCCCGCGGCGAGGGTTTTCACCCGGATCGACCCGTCATCGAGATATTGGGCCTCTGCGCCAGATGCGCCGCGTGATGGCGTTGCGCTTCGGATCGGAACGGCTTAGCGCGGCCGGGAGTCTATGTCTTATATGAACGATCGTCCTTCCACCCCGCTGCTCGACCAGGTCGTCTGGCCCGCGGACCTGCGAAAGCTGCAATCGGGTCAGCTTCGGCAACTGGCCGATGAATTGCGGCAGGAGATGATTTCCGCCGTCGGTGTGACGGGCGGTCATCTGGGCTCCGGCCTTGGCGTGGTGGAACTGACCACGGCGATCCATTATGTGTTCGACACGCCGAACGACAGGCTGGTGTGGGACGTCGGCCATCAATGCTATCCGCACAAGATCCTGACCGGGCGGCGCGACCGCATCCGCACGCTGCGGCAGGGCGGCGGCCTCAGCGGCTTCACCAAGCGGGCGGAGAGCGAGTTCGATCCGTTCGGCGCGGCGCACAGTTCCACCTCGATCAGCGCGGCCCTCGGCTTTGCCGTGGCGAACAGGATGAAGGGCCAGCCCGGTAAGGCGATCGCCGTCATTGGCGACGGCTCCATGTCGGCGGGCATGGCCTATGAGGCGATGAACAACGCCCGGGAGGCCGGCAACCGGCTGATCGTGATCCTCAACGACAATGACATGTCGATCGCACCGCCGGTCGGCGGCCTTTCCGCCTATCTGGCGCGGCTGGTGTCGAGCCGGGAGTTTTTGGGCCTGCGCGACCTTGCCAAGCGGCTCGCGCGGCGCCTTCCGCGCCCGCTTCACAACGCGGCGCGCAAGACCGACGAATTTGCGCGCGGCATGGCGATGGGCGGCACGCTGTTCGAGGAACTGGGATTCTATTATGTCGGGCCGATCGACGGGCATAATCTCGACCAGTTGATCCCGGTGCTGGAAAATGTCCGCGACGCGGCGGAGGGGCCGTGCCTTGTCCATGTCGTGACGCAGAAGGGCAAGGGCTATGCCCCGGCCGAAGCAGCGGCGGACAAATATCATGGCGTTCAGAAGTTCGACGTCGTCACGGGCGCGCAGGACAAGGCTCCCCCCGGCCCGCCGAGCTATACCGGCGTCTTCGCCCAGGCGCTGATCGCTGAGGCGCAACGCGACCCGACGATATGCGCGATCACGGCGGCCATGCCTTCGGGAACCGGGCTGGACAAGTTCGGCGCCGCCTTTCCCGACCGGACCTTCGACGTCGGCATTGCCGAACAGCATGCCGTAACCTTCGCAGCCGGGCTTGCCGCGCAGGGCATGCGGCCCTTCTGCGCCATTTATTCGACCTTCCTGCAGCGCGCCTATGATCAGGTCGTGCATGACGTGGCGATCCAGAATCTGCCGGTGCGCTTCGCGATCGACCGCGCCGGCTTGGTCGGCGCCGACGGATCGACCCATGCCGGCAGCTTTGACGTGACCTATCTCGCCAGCCTGCCCAATTTCGTCGTGATGGCGGCAGCGGACGAGGCGGAACTGGTCCATATGGTGCATAGCTGCGCCCTGTACGACGAGGGGCCGATTGCGGTGCGCTATCCGCGCGGCAACGGCACGGGCGTCGCCCTGCCCGCCACGCCGGAAAGGCTGGAAATCGGCAAGGGCAGGATCGTGCGGGAGGGGCGACAGGTAGCGATCCTGTCGCTCGGTACCCGGCTGGAGGAAGCGCTGAAGGCCGCGGAAACGCTGGAGGCCAAGGGGCTGTCGGCCACCGTTGCGGATCTGCGCTTTGCCAAGCCGCTGGACGAAGCGCTGATCCGCAGATTGTTGACCACGCATGAGGTCGCCGTGACCATCGAGGAAGGGTCTGTTGGCGGCCTTGGTGCCCATGTACTGACGCTGGCCAGCGACCAGGGACTGATCGACAACGGCCTCAAATTGCGGACCATGCGGCTGCCTGACGTCTTCCAGGACCAGGACAAGCCGGAAAAGCAATATGCCGACGCGCGTCTGGACGCGAGCGCCATAGTCGACACGGTGCTGACCGCGCTGCGTCACAACAGCGCTGGCATAGGGAGCGAAGTTCGGGCGTAATAAGCAACCATAAGGTTGCATGATCTGCTTGAAAGTCTATATAGGCAATCTGGAGGTTGCCTATATGCCTGATTCCATCATCAAGACGATAGAGATCGCTGCGCCCGTCGAGAGGGTGTGGGATGCGCTGATCGATCATAAAAAGTTCGGGAGCTGGTTCCGGGTTGCGCTGGACCAGCCCTTTGTCGTGGGTCAGGCATCGACCGGGCACATGACCTATCCGGGATATGAGGATTATCGCTGGGAAGCGCGGGTCGTGGCGATCGAGCCGATGACGCGATTCGCCTATGAATGGCCGGCGACCGGAGGCGACAAGCAATTGATGGAAAGCGGCGTAGCCGTGGCCGAATGGACGCTGGTCGAGTTCATATTGGAGCCGGTCGCGGCGGGCACGCGGCTGACCGTCAGGGAAAGTGGGTTCGATGGGGTACCCGAACCACGCCGGAGCAACGTCATGCGGGACAATGACGGCGGCTGGGCTGAGCAGGTGAAGAATATTCGCGATTATGCCGAACGTTGACGCTGCGCCGGCCCGGCTGTTTGCGGCCCTGGGCGATGCGACGCGGCTGGACCTGATCGGCCGCCTTTCCGATGGGGGAGAGCGTTCGATCGGTCAGTTGGGCCACGGATTGCCGATCAGCCGTCAGGCGGTGGCCAAGCATCTGGACGTCCTGCTCGGCGCCGGGCTGGTCAACCGGACCAGGTCGGGACGGGAGGCGCTGTTCCGTTTGCGGCCCGAGGGCGTTGCAGAGGCCAGGGATTGGCTCGCGAAGGTCGAAAGCCAGTGGGACGGGACTTTGGGCCGGTTCAAGGATTTCGTCGAGAACCAGCCCTGAATTCCCGCTGACCGATTATTGCGGCGTGGCCGCGCGCGCGTCCTGGCCGTCACCTTCGGGAGCGGCGATGATGTCGCGGGTAGTGGCGCCCTTGTCGACCACTTCGGTTGCAGGATCACCGACGGAAGAACGGATACCGGCAGCCGCATTGGCGCGCCCGGCGGCGTTCAGCGTGGCGCTTTCGCCCGGGCTGCGGGCGGCGGGACCACCGAACATCGCCTCCATCGCAGCCTTGCTCGAATCGACGGAGGCCGCGGCAGGCGTGCCGGGCGCGGGCGGAACCAGCGCGAAGTCAGGCGGGATCACCAGCGGAGCCTGACGCGAAACGGCGAATTCGTCGGGACGTGAACGGTTGAAGAGGCCGCCGCCACCGCCGCAAGCGGACAGCATCGAAATCAGGCCAGCGGCGAGGATCAGTTTACGCATCAGTTCATTGACTCCGTCTTTGCGCCCTTCTCGCGCAGCAGAAGCGCCCGCGCAAGCAGGATCAGCACGCCGAAAGTGATGGCCGCGTCGGCCAGGTTGAAAATCAGGAAAGGTCGCCACTCGCCGAAATGCAGGTCGGCATAATCAACCACATAGCCAAGGCGCATGCGATCGACGATATTGCCGATGGCGCCGCCCAGCACCAGCCCAAGCGCGACAACGTCCTGACGCGCCTTTTCGCGCCACATCCACACTGCCACGAAGCCCGCGATCAGCATGGTCATGCCGACGAGTATCCAGCGCATCAGGTTGGTGTCGGCGTGGAAGAAGCCCATGGAAACGCCGCGATTTTCCAGCCAGCGCAGGCGGAAGATCGGCAGGATCTCTATGCCCTCGTCCATCCGGCTTTTCAGCGCCAGCGGATAGGTGACGGTATATTTGACCAACTGGTCCAGCACCAGCGTGACGATCGCGACGGCCAGGCCCAGGGGGCGGTGGTTGACGGCGGCCATCAGCGCTGAACCGGCACGGATTTGAGCGACATAGGTGACACGATAGAACCCCAGAAAAACGCCATTATTGTCTTGTTCACTCGCCACAGCCTGCGTCGTCAGGGCTATAGCCGAGGAATCCGGCTGTAGGACAGAAGGAAGTTTTATCCGGCGAGCACCTCGTCACAACGCTGACAAAGCGTGCCGTCTTCCTGGACTTCGGGCAGCAGGCGCCAGCAGCGGCCGCATTTGTGCCATTCGCTCGGCTGGACGATGATGCCGTCGCCCTTGCCCGTTTCGATACGGGCAACGATGGCGATTTCGGCGAAGTTCACACCGTCACTGGGGACCAACTGGCCCATGGTGACATCGGCCTCCAGGCTGGAGCGGATGATCTTTTCGCGGCGCAGCGGCTCTATGGCTTCATTGACCTGATCGCGCTGGTTGCGGATTTCGGCCCATTTGTCATCCAGACCCTGGTCGAGCCAGGCGGCATCGACCTCCGGCCATTCAAGGAAATGGACGCTTTCTTCGGGGTTTGAATAGCGACTTTGCCACACTTCCTCAGCCGTGAAGGGGATGATCGGCGCGGCGTAGCGGACCAGTGCGTGGAACAGCGTGTCGAGCACGGTGCGGTAGGCGCGGCGCTTCGGGTCCGCCTTCGCGTCGCAATAGAGGCAGTCCTTGCGGATGTCGAAGAAGAAGGCCGAGAGGTCGCTGTTCGCGAAATCCATCAGCGCGCGGGTGTAGCGGCTGAATTCCAGCCAGTTCTCGCTGTCGGCCGCCTTGTCGACCACGCTGCGGAGATCGGCGTCGAGCTTTGCCAGCAGATGGAGCATGTAGCGCTCCAGTTCCGGCATCTGAGCGACGGGCAACCTCTCCTCTTCGGAGAAATCGGAAAGAGCGCCGAGCAGGTACCGGAAAGTATTGCGTAATTTCCGATAGGCGTCGGAGGAGCCGGCCAGCACTTCCTTGCCGATGCGGACGTCGTCGAAATAGTCGGTGCTGGCGACCCAGACGCGGAGAATGTCGGAGCCGCTTTCGGCGATGATCTTCAGCGGGTCGACCACATTGCCGAGGCTCTTCGACATCTTGCGGCCCTGCCCGTCCAGCGCGAAGCCGTGGGTGAGGACGGCGTCATAGGGCGCGCGGCCGCGGGTGCCGCTGCTCTCCAGCAGGGACGACTGGAACCAGCCGCGATGCTGGTCGGAGCCTTCGAGATAGAGGTCGGCGCGGGCATCGGGGCCATAGCGGCCTTCCACCACGAAGCTGTGGGTCGAGCCGCTGTCGAACCAGACGTCGAGAATGTCGTTCACCACCTCATAGTCGTTGAGGTCGTAATCGGGGCCGAGCAGCGCCTGATGGTCGGCGCCGAACCAGGCGTCGGCACCTGCGCCCTTGAATGCCTCTATGATGCGGGCATTGACTGCCTTATCAACAAGATATTCGCCAGTCTTGCGATGAACATAGAGCGCAATGGGCACGCCCCATGCGCGCTGGCGGCTGATGACCCAATCGGGGCGGCCCTCCACCATCGAGCGGATGCGGTTGGTCGAGCGTTCCGGCACCCAGCGGGTGTGTTCGATCGCGTCGAGCGCCAGTTCGCGCAGGGTCGGGTCGTTGGTGACGATCGGGGTGGGCAGGATGCCCTCGCCCGCTTCGACCACCGCGCCCGCCTGCCGCTGGTCCATCGGGATGAACCATTGGGGGGTGCAGCGGAAGATGATCTTCGCCTTGGAGCGCCAGCTATGGGGATAGCTGTGCTTGAAATCGTCGGACGCGGCCAGCAGCCCGCCGGCTTCGCGCAGGTCGGTGCAGATCGGGCCGTCCTTGCTGACGAATTTGGGGTTGATGACGGAGCCCTGGCCGCCGAGCCAGAGCCAGTCCTCGCGATATTTGCCGTCATTTTCAACGGCGAAGACCGGGTTGATGCCGTTCGCCTTGCAGAGCGCGAAGTCGTCCTCGCCATGGTCGGGCGCCATGTGGACGAGGCCGGTGCCCGCATCGGTGGTGACGAAGTCGCCCGCGAGGAACGGGCGCGACTTGGCGAAGAAGCCGCCGAGGGCGTGCATCGGGTGACGGGCGACGGCTCCGGCGAGGTCGGTGCCTTTGCCGCGCCAGAGGGGTTCATTGAACTGATCATTGTCAGGCAAGAATGCCGAACGACCACGAAACTCATCGAAAAGTTTGGCCGCAATGAGAACAACGCCGTCCCAATGCGTTTCCATGTCATCGCCGGACGTAACAGTGCCAACGCCCTCCTTGCGGATAAGCTGGCGCCCTCGGATCGCCACATACTCAACCTCCGGCCCATAAGCCAAAGCCTGATTGACCGGGATCGTCCATGGCGTCGTCGTCCAGATCACCGCATGAGCACCGACCAGTTCCGGCGCGTTCGGCGCTTTCTCGATCTCGAACGCCACGTCGATCTGGGTCGAGACGATGTCTTCATATTCGACCTCCGCCTCGGCCAGCGCGGTCTTTTCGACCGGGGACCACATGACGGGCTTGGCGCCGCGATAGAGCTGGCCGCTTTCCGCGAATTTCAGCAGTTCGCCGACGATCGTGGCTTCGGCGTCGAACTTCATGGTGAGATAGGGATCGTCCCAATCGCCCATGACGCCAAGGCGCTTGAACTGTTCCTTCTGCACGCCCACCCACTTGTCCGCATAGGCGCGGCACTGGGCGCGGAATTCTTGGGGCGCAACCTCGTCCTTGTTCTGCTTCTTCTTGCGATATTCCTCCTCGATCTTCCATTCGATCGGAAGGCCGTGGCAGTCCCAGCCGGGAACATAGGGCGCGTCCTTGCCGAGCAAGGACTGGCTGCGGACGATGATGTCCTTCAGCACCTTGTTCATCGCATGGCCCATATGAATGTCGCCATTGGCATAGGGCGGGCCGTCGTGGAGGATGAAGCGCGTCCGGCCCTTCCGCCGATCGCGCAGCTTGCCGTAAAGGTCCATTTCCTCCCAGCGCGCGAGAATGGCCGGTTCCTTCTGCGCGAGACCCGCTTTCATCGGAAAGTCGGTGACGGGCAGGAAAACGGTGCTCTTATAATCTTTGGTTTCTTGGCTAGGCTGGTCGGTCATTTGGATCCGCGCACGTTAATTCAACCGCGCGGCATTAGGCGAGGTGTGGCGTTCCCGCAAGGATTTGCCGTGCGTCCTCGCAATCCTTCGCGATCGCCGCCATCAGCGGGTCGAGGCCGTCATATCTGGCTTCGGGTCGGAGGAAGTGGATGAGCTGGACCTCGATGACCTGATCATAGAGGTTTTCGGCGAAGTCGAAGAAATGCGGCTCCAGCAGTTCCTTGGGCGGATCGAAGCTGGGGCGGATGCCCAGATTGGCCGCGCCGTCCAGCACCCTGCCGTCGGGGAGAAGCCCGCGCACCGCGTAGATGCCGTAGCGGGGCCGCAGATAATGGCCGAGGTCAATATTGGCGGTGGGAAAGCCGATGGTGCGCCCGAGCTTGTCGCCATGCTGGACCGTGCCTTCAATCGCGAAGGGGCGCGTCAGCAGGCGGGTGGCGGTCGCGCAGTCGCCGGACTGGAGCGCCTTGCGGATGCCGGTGGAGGAGATGATCCCGCCGTCCGTGCCGGTGACGGGCGGCACGGCCTGGGCGACGAGGCCAAGGGGGCCACCCAGTTCCGCAAGGGTTTGGGTGGAACCGGCGCGATCCTTGCCGAAGGTGAAATCCTCGCCGGTGACGACGCCGGCCACGCCCCATTCGACCAGCAGGCGGACGAAGGACAGCGGATCCAGCGCGGCCAGTTCGCGGGTAAAGTCGAACACCAGCATGGCGTCGGCGCCGGCCCGGGCGAAGAGGCGTTCGCGCTGGTTCAGGCTGGTCAGGCGGAACCAGGGTGTTTCCGGGCGAAAGAGCCGCATCGGATGCGGATCGAAGGTGGCGATGATCGCCGGGCGGCCCTGCGCGCGGGCAAGCTCCATGGCGCGGCGGGCCACGGCCTGGTGCCCAGCGTGAAATCCGTCGAAATTCCCCAGCGCCATGATGCTGCCGCGCAGATGGGCGGGCATCGGGGCGCTGCTGTGCAGCCGCTCCATGGGGGGCGCTATAGGGGCGCGTCCGGCCGCTGGCAATGCGCGGCGGCCCCTGCTCTACGATGGAAAGTGACGAAGCTGTAGGCGGGGCGGCCATTTTCGGCCGGATGGTCCTGCCGCGCGCTTTCCCGCCATTCAGCGGGGTCGGGATAGGCGATGCGGGTGTCGCCGTCCGCATCGACATGAACCTCGGTAAGTTCGATGCGGTGCGCGAGCGGGAGGAAGAGACCGTAGATATCCGCGCCGCCGATGACGGCGGCGGTGGAGGCGCCGGCCATGGCGATGGCTTCGTGCGGGCCATGGGCGGTTTCCGCCCCCTCCCCCGTCCAGCTTTGGTCGCGGGTGAGAACGATATGGCGGCGGCCGGGAAGGAGGCCAGGCAGGCTGTCGAAGGTCTTGCGCCCCATGATCATCGGGTGACCGAGGGTGAGCGCCTTGAAATGCCGGAGGTCGGCGGGCAGGCGCCAGGGCAGGTCGCCATCCTTGCCGATCACGCCATTGTCGGCGCGGGCAAGGATGAGGACGATTTCGGATGAGCTGGTCATGGGCCTTACCTAACGCCCTTCAGGAAGAAGAGAAGGGCCCTGACAGGGGACGGGAGCGGGTATTTGCCCGCCAGACACGGGCGAGAGCGGCTGGTCGATCAGAGGGTCAGGCGCGTGACATGGCCCATTTTGCGGCCAGGGCGTGCCTCATGCTTGCCATAGAGGTGCAGGTGGTTGGCCGGGTCGGACAGGATCTGAAGCCAGTCATTGGCCTCGACCCCGATCAGGTTGCGCATTTCGACCCTTGCCGCGGCAAGGCCGGTGGCGCCCAGCGGCAGGCCGCAGATCGCGCGGACGTGGTTTTCGAACTGGCTGGTCACCGCGCCTTCGATGGTCCAGTGGCCGCTATTGTGGACGCGCGGGGCCATTTCGTTGAAGACCGGGCCGTCGGCGCTGGCGAAGAATTCCAGCGTCAGGACGCCGACATAGTCGAGCGCTTCGGCGACCTTCGACGCCAGGGAGCGGGCTTCGGCAAGCTGTCCCTCGATCAGCGTACCGGCAGGAACCGTGGAGCTGTCCAAAATGCCGTCCTTGTGGACATTGGCGGCGCTGTCCCAGAAGCGGATGTCGCCATGGGCGCTGCGGACGAGGATGACGGAGAATTCCTCGGCAAAGGTAACGAAGCCCTCCAATATGGCGCTCTGGCGGCCGATGGCGTTCCATGCGCCGACCGCGTCGCCGGGATCGGAGAGGCGCGCCTGCCCCTTGCCGTCATAGCCCATGCGGTTGGTCTTGAGGATCGCGCGGCTGCCGATCTGGTCGAGCGCCTCTTCAAGGTCGTCGAGGCTGTCGACCGGGGCGAAGGGCGCCGTCAGGCCGCCCAGATCGCAGACGAAGCGCTTTTCCGCCACGCGGTCCTGCGCGACGCGCAGCGCATGGGCGCCGGGGCGGACGAGGCCGTGGGTGGCGAGGACTTCGACCGCCGAGGGATCGATATTCTCGAACTCATAGGTGACGACGTCGACGCTGTCGGCGAAGGCCGCCAGCGCGGCGGCATCCTCATAGGCGCCCTGGGTCCAGCGCGGCGAGACATCGGCGGCCGGGCCGCTGCCTTCCGGCGCATAGATGTGCGTGCGATAGCCAAGCTGCGCGGCGGCGATGGCGATCATGCGGCCCAACTGGCCGCCGCCGAGGATGCCGATGGTGGAGCCGGGCGGGATGGTGGTCATCTTATTCGGGCGTGTCCGCTACGTCGTTGGTCTGCTTCTCGCGCCAGGCGTCGAGACGCTGCGCCAGCGCCGCATCCGTCGTGGCGAGGATGGAGGCGGCGAACAGCGCGGCGTTGATCGCGCCCGGCTTGCCGATGGCGAGCGTGCCGACGGGAACGCCGCCCGGCATCTGGACAATCGACAGCAGGCTGTCCATGCCCTTCAACGCCTTGGACTCCACGGGCACGCCCAGCACGGGCAGGCGCGTCATCGAGGCGGTCATGCCGGGGAGATGCGCTGCGCCGCCCGCGCCGGCGATGATGACCCTCAGCCCCCGGCCGACCGCGCCCGTGGCATAATCGTAGAGACGCTGGGGCGTGCGGTGGGCGGAGACGACCTTGCATTCATGGGTTACGCCGAGCGCATCGAGCGTTTCCGACGCGTGCCGCATCGTTTCCCAATCGGATCGGCTGCCCATGATGATACCGACTTGCACGGCTTCGACTGCCCCGGTCATTCGCTTCGCACTTCCCTGCCAATGCGGAAAGCAAAGCCCCTTAGCGGGAGGACTGGCGGGGGGCAATGCGGGATTTTGGTTCATTCCACCCCATCAGCCGCCCCGCGCGGGAGCAGGTCGGATTTTTACCGCTCCGAAAGATAATAGCGGTCCCTGGCCGCCAGGTCGTCGTCGAGGTCGTAGACGATGGGCTGGCCGGTGGGGATTTCCAGTTCGGTGATCTCATCGTCCGGAATGTTGGAGAGGTGCTTCACCAGAGCGCGGAGCGAATTGCCATGGGCAGAGATGACGACGCGCTTGCCGGCCTTGAGGTCGGGGGCGATGCGCTCCTCCCAATAGGGCAGGACGCGGGCGATGGTGTCCTTGAGCGATTCCGTGGACGGAATGGCGATGCCGGCATAGCGGCGGTCCTTCGACAGGTCGAATTCGCTGCCCGCCTCCAGCGGCGGCGGCGGCGTGTCGAAGCTGCGGCGCCAGATCTTCACCTGATCGTCACCATGCCTGGCCGCCGTCTCCGCCTTGTTGAGGCCGGTGAGGCCGCCATAATGACGCTCGTTGAGGCGCCAGTCCTTCTCGACCGGCAGCCACAGGCGGCCCATTTCCTCCAGCACCAGGTTCAGCGTCTTGATCGCGCGGGTCTGGACGGAGGTGTAGCACTGGTCGAAATCCAGCCCCTTTTCCCTGAGCAGGCGGCCCGCGGCGCGGGCTTCTTCCGCGCCCTTTTCGGTCACGTCCACGTCCCACCAGCCGGTGAAGCGGTTTTCAAGGTTCCAGGCCGACTGGCCATGACGGATGAGGACGAGCGTGGGCATGAAGCGTGTCTCCTGCACGAGAAGCGAAGAATTGCGCCCTCCCATAGCGCCGGAAATATCCGACGCAAGCTTGCGCGGCCCCCGCACGCCCCCACATTGCAGTCGGTCCGTCGATGGGATAGCCCAGGCAGGAGCTGAAGGAAGGAACCGGCAACTTGGCATTTGTGAAGGGCATGTGGCGCATATTGGTCGCCATCAAGGACGGGTTGGTGCTGCTGTTCCTGCTGATGTTCTTCGGGGCGCTCTATGCCGCCCTGTCCTGGTCGCCCAAGCCTGCGCAGAGCGTGGGCAGCGGCGCGCTGCTGCTGAAACTGGACGGGACCATCGTCGAGCAGCCGTCGGAAGTCGATCCGATGGCGCTGCTGACCGGCCGGAACGACCGGGCGAAGGAATATGGGCTGGCCGATATCGTCGCCGCGTTGGATGCCGCGCGGGACGACCGGAAGGTGAAGGCCGTCGTGCTGAACCTGGACGGCTTCATGGGCGGCGGCCAAGTCGCACTGGCGCGGGTCGGCAAGGCGCTGGACGCGGTGCGCGCGGCGAAGAAGCCGGTCTTCGCCTATGCGACCATCTACAGCGACGACAGCTATCAACTGGCCGCGCATGCGAGCGAAAGCTGGGTGGACCCGCTGGGCGGCGTCGCCATCGTCGGGCGCGGCGGTTCGGGGCTCTATTACAAGGGGCTGATCGACAAGCTGGGCGTCAACACCCATGTCTATCGCGTCGGCACCTACAAGAGCTTCGTCGAGCCCTTCACGCGGACCGATCAGTCCCCCGAAGCGAAACAGGCCAACCAGGCGCTGGCGGACGCGCTTTGGGAAGATTGGCAGCAGGAAGTCGCAAAGGCCCGGCCCAAGGCCAGGCTGGCGGCCTATGTGCGTGATCCCGCGAGCCTGGCCGAGGCCGCTGGCGGCAATCTGGCGAAGGCGGCGATGGGCGCCGGGCTGGTCGACAGGATGGGTGATGAAGCGGCGTTCGGAGCGCGGGTGGCGGAGATCGTAGGCGATGCGCCGGACGACAAGGCGGGCGACTTCGCGGCCATCGACCTTGGCAACTACATGAAGGCGCACAAGCCCGCCAATGGCGGGGATATCGGCGTGCTGACCATTGCCGGCGACATCGTCGATGGCGAGGCCGGGCCGGGCACGGCGGCGGGCGATACGATTTCGGCGCTGCTGCGCAAGACGCTGGCGGAAAAGGATCTGAAGGCGCTGGTGGTCCGGGTCGATTCACCCGGCGGATCGGTCATGGCGTCGGAGAAGATCCGCAGCGCCATCATGGAAGCGAAATCCGAGGGGCTGCCCGTCGTGGTGTCGATGGGCAATGTGGCGGCGAGCGGCGGCTATTGGGTGTCAACGCCTGCCGATGTGATCTTTGCGGAGCCCGATACGATCACCGGATCGATCGGCGTGTTCGGCATCATACCCAGTTTCGAGGGAACGCTGGCGAAGATGGGCGTCACCACGGACGGGGTGAAGACGACGCCGCTGTCGGGCCAGCCGGACATTGCCGGCGGCACGACGCCGGAATTCGACCGGATCATGCAGATGGGGGTCGAGGATATTTACGGCCGCTTCGTCGGGCTGGTCGCGCAATCGCGGCGCAAGACCCCCCAGCAGATCGACGCCATCGCGCAGGGTCGCGTCTGGGACGGCGGCACGGCGCGGCAGATCGGGCTGGTGGATCGCTTCGGCGGGCTGGAGGAGGCGATTGCCGAGGCGGCGAAGCTGGCAAAGGTCGATCCGGCCAAGGCCAAGCCCTATCGCATCGCCAAGGAACCCGACAAGTTCGCCGAATTCGTCCAGTCGATCATCGATCGGGAGGATGAGGATGATGCCGGGACGTCGTCTGCCATGGTCGGACGCGACCTGCTGGGGCGGCAGGCGATCGTGCAGCGGAACTGGGCATTGCAGGCCATTGCCGATGTGCGCGCGCTGGTGAGCGGCGCGGGCGTGCGGGCCGATTGCCTGGAGTGCCGGGGCTATGGCGCGCCGCGGGTCGCAAAACCCGACGAGCACGGACTGGCGGCGCTGTTGCTGGGGCTTTGGCGGTGATGGGCGTTATTGGCCATTGAGCGTCCTGTGCTCCTGCGCAGGCAGGAGTCCAGTTCAGCTGTTGCGATGATTCACCAAGGGCAGGACTGGGCTCCTGCCTGCGCAGGAGCACGGGGCGCGCTTGAGAGAAGGCAGCCCTTCAGGCCTTCCCTGTCCACCCGGTCGGATACTCCACGAAATCCGCTTCCCGATCTTGCCGCCCCGATTTGAAGCGGTCCACACTTTGAAGCGGTCCGCACTGGCGCGGCGGAACCGCTCTCCCTATAGCTGGTCCATGGCATCCACCGAAAAGAAGAAGAAATCCGATCCCGCCCGGACCAAGGTCCGGCCCGCCGGTTTCCCGACGCGCGAGCAGGTGATGGATTTCATCGCCACGTCCGACCAGCCGGCCGGAAAGCGGGAGATCGCAAAGGCGTTCGGTCTCAAGGGGCAGGAGAAGATCGCGCTCAAGGCGCTGCTGAAGGACATGGCGGACGAAGGGCTGATCGACATCGGTCCGGCGCGGGCCTTCCACAAGATGGGCGGCGTGCCGAAGGTCACCGTGCTGCGCATCGTCGATGTCGACGACACCACCCTGATCGCCACGCCGGAACGCTGGGAGGCGGAGGGGCAGCCCGCGCCCCGGCTGCGCATCGTGGAGCGGGGCAAGAGGGGCGCACTGACGATCGGCGACCGGATCCTGGCGCGAACCGAGGAAGCGGGGCGCGGCTGGGTCGCGCATCCGATGAAGAAGCTTGCCAAGGCGAGCGAGGAATTGCTGGGCGTGGTCGAGGAGGCGGACGGCGGCAAGCTGTGGCTGCGCCCGGTCGACAAGCGCATTCGGCGGGACACGCCGATATCGGACCCCGGCACGGCGAAGAAGGGCGATCTGGTGCTCGCCGAGCCGGTAGGGCGCCCGCCCCGGATCACGGCGCGGGTGACGGACATATTGGGCGATCCCTTCGCGCCGCGCAGCTTCAGCCTGATCGCCATCCACAAGCACGGCATTCCCCACGTCTTTTCCGAGCGGGTCGAGGAAGAGGCGGTGGCGGCTTCCAGGCTCCCTCTGCATGAGGAGAAGCGGGAGGACCTGCGGCACCTGCCCATCGTCGCCATAGACCCGGTCGACGCGCGGGACCATGATGATGCGGTCTGGGCCGCGCTGGACGATGATCCGGCCAATGAGGGCGGCTACAAGGCCATCGTCGCGATCGCGGACGTCAGCTATTATGTGCGGCCGGGCAGCGCGCTGGACCGGGAGGCGCGGAAGCGCGGCAACAGCGTCTATTTCCCCGATCTGGTGGTGCCCATGCTGCCGCACCAGCTTTCCTCCGACATGTGTTCGCTGCGCGCGGGAGAGGACCGGGCGGCGCTGGCCTGTCATTTTGTGCTGGATGCCGCGGGCAAGATGAAGAGCTGGCGCTTTTCCCGCGCGGTGATCCGGGTGGCGGCGGTGCTGACCTATGAGGACGCGCAGGCGGCGATGGACGGCACGCGGGATGAGCCGCTTCTGGAAACGGCGCTGAAGCCGCTCTGGGCCTGCTGGGCGCTGCTGCGCAAGGCGCGGGACAAGCGCGAGCCGCTGGCGCTGGACCTGCCGGAGCGGCGGGTGGTGCTGGACGAATATGGCAAGATCGTCAGCGTCGCGGTGCGCGAGCGGCTCGACGCGCATATGCTGATCGAGGATTATATGGTCGCCGCCAATGTCGCGGCGGCAAAGGCGCTGGAGGCGAAGAAGGCGCCGGTCATGTACCGCGTCCATGAACCGCCGAGCCGGGACAAGCTGGTGGCGCTGAAGGACTATCTTGCGACCTTCGACATCGAATTCGCCCTGGGCCAGGTGGTGAAGCCCGCCACCTTCAACCGGCTGATCGCCCGGGTCGGCGAAGCGGAGGAGAAGCCCCAGATCATGGAGCAGATCCTGCGCACCCAGACGCAGGCCTATTATGCACCCGCCAATCAGGGGCATTTCGGGCTGGCCCTGGGGTCCTATGCGCATTTCACCTCACCGATCCGGCGCTATGCGGACCTGCTGGTGCATCGGGCGCTGGTGGGCGCCTATGGGCTGGAGCTGCCCGCGCCCAAGGGGGATATACCCGACCGATCCTCGTTGAGCGGGGAGGATATGGAGAATATGGCCCGCGTCGGCGAGATGATCAGCCAGCATGAGCGCCGCGCCATGGAGGCGGAACGCGAGACGATCGATCGCTATGTCGCGGCATTCCTGGCGGCGCATGTCGGCGACCTGGTGGAGGCGCGGATCACCGGGGTGCAGAGCTTCGGCTTCTTCGCCACGGTCGAGGGGCTGGGCGGCGACGGGCTGGTGCCGGTATCGACCCTGGGCGACGAGCGCTTCTTCTTTGACGAGGCGGGGCGGGCGCTGGAGGGCGTGGAGAGCGGGGACCGATATACGATCGGCCAGCGGCTGCAATTGCGGCTGGCCGAAGCGGACCCGATCAACGGGGCCTTGCGCTTCGAACTGCCCGATGCCCTGCCCCAGCGTCCGAGCTTCAAGAAGGATCGCGTCAGGCCCGGCAGCGTCCGGCGCGGGCGGCCGGCCAACATACGGCACATGGGGGCGAAGCGGGGCAAGCACCGGCGGTGAAGGCCCCTATGCGCTGTAAACCTGTTACCGCATGCCAGTGAACGAAAATGGCCTGAACGAAAATGGGCCCGAACGGAAATGGGGCAGTCCCGCAGGACCGCCCCATTTTCCGTTTTCATGCCCGCGTCGCGGCTTCAGGCCGCTGCGCTCTCCGGCTCGACAGCGAACAGGGTCACGCCCTTATATTTGCTGTCGCCCTGATCATAGAGGCCGTGCATCGCCTCAAACTTTTCGTCGATCAGGCTGACGTCGTTCAATCCGGCGAGCTTGAACGTGCCCAGCTTCAGTTCCCTGGGGGGGCGGCCGTCACGCTCGATCGTGACCGCGTCGATGAACATCTCGTCATGGCGCGTATAGAGGATATGCGGGGCCAGCTTCACGACCATCTTGTTGTAGGTCGCCATCAGACATTTCTGAAGCGCAATCGCCTCGAAGAACATGGTAGGAGCGGTCATAATCTGCTTTTCATTACCGATTTGACGCGCCGGTTCAATTGCTTTGTGCGTCGCACCATCACCTCGCCGTGCAACTTGCCATACAACTTGCACGCCAGGCGGGATCAGGCGTTTCGCCTGTGCGACACAAGGTGCAGCCTCTCCCGCAAGACCCAGCGCGCCACCAGCAACAGCGCGACCACGCCCAGCCCGCTTGCAAGGCCCAGCCAGATGCCAAGGCCCTGCAACCCCAGCGGAAAGGCCAGGACGACGCCGACTCCGATGCCGATCACCCAATAGCCGATCAGGGCAAAGATCATCGGCACGCGCGTATCCCGAATGCCCCTTAGCACCCCTGCCCCCACGGCCTGGGCCGCGTCCACCAGCTGGAACAGCGCCGCGACGCCCAGGAAGCTGACCGCAAGCGTCGCGGTCCGCCGGTTGGCGGGATCGGCAAGGTCCAGGAAAGCGGATATCAAAAGGCGCGGAAAGGCGATGAGCATCGCCGCCGCGATCAGGGCGAACCCCGTCCCGATCGCCAGCGCCAGCCAGCCCGCACGACCGACCCCCGCCAGGTCGCCCTTCCCATAAGCGAGGCCCACGCGCACGGTCGCCGCCTGGCCAATGCCCATGGGCACCATGAAGACCAGCGCGGCGATCTGGATCGCGACGGCGTGTGCCGCCAGCGAGTCGCGGTCGATCAATCCCATCAGGAAGGCGGAGGCGTTGAACACCGTCGTCTCCAGCCCCAGCGTGATCGCGATCGGCAGGCCCAGCGCCCAGACGGCCCGGTGCCGTTCCCGGTCACGGGTCCAGAATCGCCCCAGCAGGCGGTAGCGACGGAACCGCCGGTCGATCAGTATGACCGCAAGCAGCCCGATGAACAGGAAGGAGGAGGACAGGCTGCTGGCGATTCCCGCGCCGAAGATCCCCAGCGCGGGGAAACCGAAATGGCCGAAGATCAGCGTCCAGCCAACCAGCACATTGAACGGGATCGCGCAGACCATGATGATCAGGCCCCAGACGGGCCGTTCCAGCGCGGAGATGAAGTTGCGCAGCGTGGTGAATCCCAGAAAGGGCAGCAGCGCCCATTGCAGGCCGCGCATCAGTTCGCCCGCCTGGGCCGCCAGTTCCGCATCCTGCCCCATCAGCAGCAGGATGGATCGGCTTTCCCACAGCAGCGCCCAGGCGGGCAGCACGAACAGGGTGGCCGCGCGCAGCGTCTGATGCACGGTCCGCCGGACGTCGCGCACCGAATGCCGCCGACGCCCCCGCTCCGTGGCGATCAACGGCGCGGCGGCGGTCACCAGCCCCATGCCGAAGATCAGCAACGCATTGAACAGGTTGATCGCCAGCGCGCCAGACGCCACCGCGCCCGCACCCAGCCGGCCCAGCAGCAGCAGGTCGGTCGCGGCGATGCCGGCCCAGGCGATGTTGCCCGCGATCATCGGCAGTGCGAGCGCCGTCAGCGCCCCGGCCTCCAGGCGCCAAGGTGAACGCATCGGTCAGTGCTTTTTGAAGAGGTGCAACAGGGCGACGACGATGCCGCCGACGATCAGCCCGACAATGCCGGCACCCACAGCGTTCACCACCCATTCCACCACCGGAGCGATGGCGGGCAGTCCGTGGGCCGCGCCTTGCGCGACATGGTGGATGGCGCCGGGAACGAGATCCCAATGAAATTCGTGCAGCCCATGGACGATCAGCCCGCCGCCGACCCAGAGCATGGCCGCGGTGCCGACAACGCTCAACATCCGCATCAGCACCGGCATGGCCTTCACCATCGCCCGCCCCAGCACCCGCGCGCCAGCCGAACGCCGCTCCGCCAGATGCAGACCGATATCGTCCATCTTCACGATGAAGCCGACAACGCCATAGACGCCCGCGGTGATCAGGAAGGCGACGACGATCAGGATGATCGCCTGTTCCCATATCGGTTCCGCCGCGACGGTGCCGAGGGCGATGGCCATGATTTCGCCCGACAGAATGAAGTCGGTGCGGATCGCGCCGGAAACCTTCTGCTCCTCCAGTTCGCTGGAGCTGTGCGTTTCCAGCGCTTCTTCGACCAGGTCATGACCGCCCTGCACCGCTTCGAGCAGCTTTTCCGCCGCTTCGAAACAGAGAAAGGCACCGCCCAGCATCAGCAGGGGAGGCAGCAACCAGGGCGCGAAGGCGCTCAGCACCAGGGCGGCGGGAAGCAGGAACAGCAGCTTGTTGCGCAGCGAACCCTTGGCGATCTTCCAGATGATGGGGAGTTCGCGGTCCGCCGTCAGGCCCATGACATAGCGCGGCGTGACTGCCGTATCGTCGATCACCACGCCCGCCGCCTTCGACCCGGCCTTGCCCGCGGCAGCGGCAACATCATCCAGCGAACTGGCCGCAAGCTTGGCAATCCCCGCTACGTCATCGAGCAGCGCGATCAGACCCGAAGGCATTGATGTTATTCCCCTGTTGGCCCCGGCGTGGGACCGGCAGCCGCCTCAATAGAGGCGGGGCATGCCTGGCGCAATGGATTGGCAAAGGGTCGGATCGATATAGGCGGACCGAACAGGGCGGCGGCCCTGCGCCTCAATCGCGCCTCAATGCAGCCCGCGATAATTGCCCGGCGGGTCGCTGGCAGGGAAGCTTTCATCCACCTGCTCGTCCACCATGTCCCAATCGCGCGCGTCGATATGCTGTTCGTGCGGGCCGGCGTCGCGCACCGGGCCGGAAGAGAAGCCCGTCCCGCGATGGTCATATGCGTTGCGGCCAGCCTGCCATTCCTTCCAACCTCGCCAGGCCACGGTGCCCAGCCCGGTGAGAAATGCCAGTTTCAACAACCCCTTCATTTCGGCTTCTCCTGTGGTTCATGCAGATGGACCCATTCGGCCCGATTGCCGCTGACGATGTCGGGCGTCAGCGGGATGTCGCCTTCCTCATCGGTGCCGCCCGGCGGTTCCGCGGCCGGGGCGGATGCGATCGCCCAGCGCTGCCGCAGTGCCGCATCGATCATCGCCCGCCAGACGTGGTCGTCGCCCGCCTGCGACATGACATCGTCGGGATCCTTGATGATGGCGAGCAGACCAGCGGCGGCCTCCACCTGCTCCTGCCAGTGATCGGGGCCGAGAGCGGGATTGGCGGCCGCCAGATGCCGCGCCAGCCGTTCCAGAAGATTGCGCTGCTCCATGTGCTGATGAACGCCGGCCGAACCGCTCTGTTCCCTTATCGTGACGCCTGTGCAGCGAAGTGAACGTCGCGCCGCATCGATCGTTGACGCCGCATGCAAGGAACAGTTGCAAGGAGAAGGAGAAGATCATGCCCCAGGGTGACAAGAGCAGCTATACCGGCAAGCAGAAGCGCAAGGCGGAGCATATCGAACAGGGTTATGAGGATCGCGGCGTATCCCGCAAGGAAGCGGAACGGCGCGCCTGGGCCACCGTCAACAAGGAATCGGGCGGCGGCAACAAATCCGGATCCGGCCGGGGGAAGCCCGACAGCCATGTCTCTTCGCGCAAGGGCGGGAAGAAGGGCGGCGCGGCATCGGCGCGGCGACCGGCGGCCGATCGCTCCGCAGCCGCCAGAAAGGGTTGGGAAACCCGGCGCAGGAAGGCGCATGGCTGACCTGTCCGGAGGATGGCTGTCCGGCGCGCGGCGGATGAACCCGCCGGCGCCGGTTCAGTCCTGAGACCGATAGTGCGGCAGCGCCAACCCCCTGCGCATCGCAACGGCCCGCAACAGGAAACCAAGGCAGGCGGCGATCAAACCGGCCACGGGAATGTCGAGTCCCAGCCAGCGCAGGAAGACGAACAGCCCCGATGCAAGCGCCGCGGCCGTCACATAAAGTTCCGGACGCAGCACTATGGACGGCTCCCCCGCCAGCAGGTCGCGCATGATGCCGCCGACGCAGCCGGTAACGACGCCCATCATCGCCGCCACCAGCGGCGGCACGCCATAGCTCATCGCCTTGGCCGCGCCATAGACGGCGAAGGCGGCGAGCCCGACCGCGTCCAGCCAGTCGAGCGCGCTGTCGCTCCACCAGCGGCGCGGCGTGCACCAGACGAGCAGCGCGGCCAACATGCATGCGATCGCGGGCACGGCGTCGCGGACCCAGAAGACCGGCGCGCCGATCAACAGGTCGCGAACCGTTCCGCCCCCTACCCCCGTCACCAGTGCGAAGAAGGCGAAGGTGACCAGCGTCTGCCGCAGGCGCGCCGCCGCCAGCGCGCCGGATGCCGCGAAGACGAAAGTGCCGACGATGCTGAGCGTCTCAAGCACCGGGCCGATCTGCGGCAGCAGCGTCTGGTTCATGGGGCGGCGCTGGGCGTTATTTCGCGAGTTCGGCCTCTACCGCCGCCACCAGATCCGCATCATCGGGCGCGGTCGTGGGTGCGAAGCGGGCCGCCACGCTGCCGTCCTTCGCGATCAGGAATTTCTCGAAATTCCAGAGCACTTCAGGTTCGGGATTGGGCGTGATGCCATAGCCGACCAGCTTTTCGCGAAACTGGGCGCCTTCCCCCCGCGCTGCGGGCTGCGCGCCGGTCAGCGCCGCGTAGAGCGGGTGCTTTTCCGGTCCGGTGACGACGATCTTTTCGAACATCGGGAAATCGACGCCGAAATTGGTGGTGCAGAAGGTCGCGATCTCTTCGTTGCTGCCCGGTTCCTGGGCACCGAAATCATTGGCGGGGAATCCGGCGACGACCAGCCCCTTGTCCTTATAGTCGCGATAAAGCTGTTCCAGCCCTTCATATTGCGGGGTCAGGCCGCATTTGGAGGCGACGTTGACCACCAGAACCACCTTCCCCGCATAGTCGGCCAGGCTGGCGTCGGCGCCCTTGATGGTCTTGAGCGGAATCTGCTGGATATCTGTCATGTCATATTCTCCTTCGGACCGGATGGCTTGCCCCCATCATATGGCCGCGCCGAAAAGCTTGCCTACCCCGGATGTCGCAAGCATCGCGAAAACACCCCAGAAGACGACGCGCGCCACTGCCCGCGCTATTCCGCCACCGCCCAGGCGCGCGCCGACATAGCCCAGCACCGCCAGGCACAGCAGCGATACGAGGGCGACAGCGGCGATCGCGTGCCCCGGACTGGCGACGGCGGCCAGCACGGGGGCGATCGCGCCGACGGAGAAAGTCGCGGCAGAGGTCAGCGCCGCCTGAACCGGGCGCGCTGTGCTGATGTCGGAAATGCCCAGTTCGTCCCGCGCATGGGCGGCGAGCGCGTCGACATTCATCAACTGCGTCGCCACCTGGCCCGCAAGCTCCGCAGTCAGGCCGCGATCGACATAGATGTCGCGCAATTCCTGCCATTCCACATGGGGCTGCTGGGCCAGCGCCTTCTTCTCCTTGGCCAGGTCGGCGCGCTCCGTATCGGACTGGGCGCTGACGGACACATATTCGCCCGCCGCCATCGACATGGCGCCCGCAACCAGCGCGGCAATGCCCGACAGAAGGATGGTGTTCCGCGCCGCCCCCGACGCCGCGATGCCGGTGAGCAGGCTGGCGGTGGAGACGATGCCGTCATTGGCCCCCAGAACGGCAGCGCGCAGCCAGCCGACGCGATTGACATAATGGACCGCATGATGGCCGTCGATCACATCCTCGTCCTGCATCGTCGCGGATTGTTCCATGCGCCTTTCCCCTCTGGCTGCCCTTGGCTAACAGATGAGGCGATCGGCGCAAGGGCTTCCTGGAAATCGCGTCAGGCGCCCAGCCCTTCAGCCTTTTCCGCCAGTTCCAACCAGCGTTCCTCCGCCGCTTCCTTTTCGGCGCGGGCCTTTTCGATCGCCCTGGTGAGCAGGTCGAACCTGCCGGGGTCGCGGCCGTAGAGATTGGGATCGGCCAGCGCTTCCTCGTCCCGCGCAATGGCCGCCTCTATCTCCTCGATCCGCTTTGGCAGCAGGTCCAAGTCGCGCTGGTCCTTGTAGCTGAGCTTGGTCGATGCGCTTTTCGGCGGGGGCGGCGCGGCACTCTTTTTCTCCGTCCTCGGCGCGTTCTTCGGCTGGCGCTTGGCGACCCAGTCCGCATAGCCGCCGACGATCACGTCGATGGTGCCGGAACCGTCCAGCCCGAGCGTGACCGTCACGGTGCGGTCGAGAAAGTCGCGATCGTGGCTGACAATCAGCACGGTGCCTTCATAATCGGCAATGACCTCCTGAAGCAGGTCGAGCGTCTCGAGGTCGAGGTCGTTGGTCGGCTCGTCCAGCACAAGCAGGTTCGATTCGCGGGCGAATTCGCGCGCGAACAGCAGGCGCGAGCGTTCGCCGCCCGACAAGGTGCCGACCCGCGCCTCCGCCAGGGAGGGGTCGAAGAGGAATTCCTTGAGATAGCCGTGGACATGCTTGCGCGTGCCGCGCACGTCGATCCAGTCGCCGCCTTCGGCCAGGACGTCGCGGACCCGCCGGTCGGGCTGCATCAGGCTGCGCTGCTGGTCGATGAAGATCATGTCGAGCGACCTGGCCTGGCGAATCTCGCCGCTGTCGGGCGCGAGTTCGCCGGTCAGCAGTTTCAGGAGCGTGGTCTTGCCCGCGCCGTTGCCGCCAACGATGCCGATGCGGTCGCCGCGCTGGATGCGCAGCGAGAAGTCCTTGATGACTGTGCGATCCCCGAATTGCTTGGTGACATGTTCGGCGGTGATGACGCTTTTCGTCTTGTTGTCGTCGCTGGCGACGGCAATTTTCGCGACGCCCTGCGGACCCACCATGGCGGCGCGTTGGGCGCGCATTTCCCATAATTTGGCGAGGCGGCCCTGGTTGCGCTTGCGCCGGGCGGTGACGCCGCGTTCCAGCCAGTGCGCCTCGATCTTCAGCTTGGCGTCCAGCTTTTCGGCGGCGCGGGCTTCCTCGGCATAGACGGCCTCCATCCACTCATCGAAACCGCCAAAGCCGATTTCATTGCGGCGGATGCCGCCCCTGTCGAGCCAGAGCGTCTGGCGCGTCAGGCGGGTGAGGAAGGCGCGGTCATGGCTGATGACGATGAAGGCGCCGTTATAGCGGCCGAGCCACCCTTCCAGCCAGTCGATCGCGTCGATGTCGAGATGGTTGGTCGGTTCGTCGAGCAGCAGCAGGTCCGGCTCGCTCGCCAGGGCGCGGGCAATGGCGGCGCGGCGGCGTTCGCCCCCCGATGCGGTGGCGGCTTCACGGTTGAGATCGGTGCCGAGCTGGCTGGCGATGGCGTCGACCTCATGGGCGGGCGGGGCGAACTGGCCGGCCAGCGCGAAGTCCCGCAGCGTGGCGAAGCCGGAAACATCCGGATCCTGCTCCAGCATGATGACGCGGGCGCCGGGCCGGAAGGATCGGGTGCCCTCGTCCGGTTCGATCTGACCGGCGATCAGCTTGAGCAGCGTGGTCTTTCCCGCCCCGTTGCGGCCGATCAGCGCCAGCCGATCCCGTTCCCCGACGAAAATGTCAAGATTGCGGAAAAGCCAATGGGTGCCCTGTGAGAGGCCAAGATTTTCGAAGGAGAGAATGGGAGCCGCCATGGCCGTGCAGCTAGGCGTTCTGGAAAGCCGGGGCAAGAGGGGGAACCGGAAGCTGTCTGACGGCTTTCAGCGCATGTCAGCGTCCATTCATCGCAGCCGTCACAATGTCGCTGCATCGCTTTTTGAGGAGAAAGCCCTGTGAAATCCATGTTCGCCCTGATGGCCTCTGCTGTCGTTGCCGCCGCTGCCCTGCCCGTCGCGGCCGCTGCGCAGACCAGCGTGACCATTGCAGAAACCGCGCCGGTGGTGACGTTGAACGTCACCGAAACCGTGGAGGCGGCGCCCGACATGGCGACGGTGGGCACCGGGGTCCAGACCCGCGCCCAGACCGCGGCGCAGGCGATGCGCGACAATGCGGCGCAGATGGACAAGCTGATCGCGACGCTGGTGAAGGCGGGCATTCCGAAGAAGGACATCCAGACCAGCGGGATCAATCTGAGCGCCCAATATGACTATAGCAACCGCGACGGCCAGGCTTCCGCGCCGCGCTTCATCGGATATGAGGCGTCGAACCAGCTATCGGTGAAACTGCGCGACATCCGGAAGGTGGGCGGGCTGCTCGATACCATGGTCGATGCGGGCGCGACCAATGTGAGCGGGCCCAGCTTCTCGATCAGCGATCCGGCGCCGATGCTGGCGCAGGCACGCTCGGCCGCACTCAAGACCGCCAGGGCGCAGGCGGATTTCTACGCGCAGGCGGCCGGATACCGCTCGGCACGGCTGGTTTCGCTGACGGAGAGCAACAGCGGCGGGCAGCCGCCCGTGCCGATGATGGCGGCGGCGCGGTTCAAGGCGGATTCAGCGCCTGCCACGCCCGTGGAACCCGGACAGGTCGGGTCATCGGTGACGCTGACCGTGCAATATGCGCTGGAGAAATAAGCGCGGGATAGCCTCATCGCCGAAGATCATCCTGGAAGATCATCGCTGATGTAGCGCCCGCCCCCTGCCCCCTCCCACCCTGCGGGAGGGGGCATATACCGGAACCCGACCCCCCTCATCGTCATTCACCACCTGTTCAATGGCTGCCCGCTATGCCAAGGTCATGGAAATGAAGCGGTTAAGACTGATAGCAGCCATGGGGGTCATGGCGGCGCTTTTCGCCGCCAATCCGCCTGCCCAGGCCAGCAGCCAGCGCGACGAGCAGGATGCCGCGCGCCGCGCGATGCTGGACGGGCAGGTCATGCCGTTTTCCGTCATCAAGCGCCGGGTGGATGCCGCCATGGGCGGCGCCACCTATCTGGGCAGCGAATTCAACCCGTCCACCAATCGATACCGCCTCAAATATGTGAAGGACGGCAAGGTGGTATGGGTTGATGCGGACGGTCGCACGGGCGATATAATCGGCTGGGCGCGCTGACAGGCGCGGCCGCCTTGTCCTTTGGACATAACAACAGAAACGGGGCCATATGCGTCTGCTGATCGTCGAAGATGAACCTAGCCTGGGGCAACAGCTCCGGAACACGCTGGAGGGGGCGGGCTATGCCGTGGATCTGGCCGACGATGGCGAGGACGGGCATTTCCTGGGCGCGACCGAAAGCTATGATGCGGTCGTCCTGGACCTGGGCCTGCCCACCATCGACGGCCTTACCGTGCTGGACCGCTGGCGCAAGGAAGGGCGCAGCTTTCCGGTACTGGTGCTGACGGCGCGGGACAGCTGGTCCGACAAGGTGGCCGGACTGGACGCAGGCGCCGACGATTATCTGGCCAAGCCGTTCCAGAGCGAGGAACTGATCGCCCGGCTGCGCGCGCTGATCCGTCGCGCATCGGGCAATGCGTCGAGCGAGCTGACGGCGGGCGACGTGCGGCTGGACACGCGATCGGGCAAGGTGACGCTGAAGGGCGAGCCGGTGAAGCTCACCGCGCAGGAATATAAGCTGCTGTCCTACCTTCTCCACCACAAGGGCAAGGTGGTCAGCCGCACCGAGCTGATCGAGCATATCTACGACCAGGATTTCGACCGCGATTCCAACACGATCGAGGTGTTCGTGACCCGCATCCGCAAGAAGCTGGGCGCGGATGTCATAACGACCATCCGGGGCCTGGGCTACAGCCTGGACGAGCCGGGACGATAAACCCCGCCCTTCCGTTTCGGCTGAGCTTGTCGAAGCCTGGTTCTTCAAGGAAAATGAAGCCCTTCGACAAGCGCGGGGCGAACGGAAACAAAGGTTTCGGCTTTTTTTGACCGATCCCCCCTCCCCTCCGCAGGTCCGTTCCACCGGATCGCTCAGCCGCCGCATGATCGGCATCGCGGCGCTGTGGATCAGCCTGCTGCTGCTGGGCGGCGGGCTGGCGCTCGACCGCGTGCTGTCCGATGCGATCACGCGCAATTTCGACGACGGGATGAACTATGTCCTGACCGCCATGATCGCATCGGCGGAGATCGGGCCGGACGGCGAGGTGCTGTTCAACCGCGAGCCCGCCGATCAGCGTTTCCTGGAGCCCAATAGCGGCATTTACTACCAGATCAGCGGCAAGGGGCATGAGGACTGGCGGTCGCGTTCGCTGTGGGACCGGGCGCTGAAGGTCAATCCGGAGCATCATGACGACGCGCCGCACATCTATGACAGCAACCAGTTTCCGGGCGAAGACCTGCGCGTCATGGAACGCAGCATCATCCTGCCCGGGTCAAACACGCGATGGATGTTCATGGTGGCGCAGGCGCGCGAGGGGCTGGACGCGCAGATAAAGACGCTGCGTTCGACCCTGTTCGAGAGCTTTGCCCTGCTGGCGCTGGGGCTGATCGTGCTGGCGACCCTGCAGACGATCTACGGGCTGCGCCCGCTGCGCAAGGTTCGCCACGAGATCGTGCGGATGCGCGCGGGTGAGAAGAACCGCGTGACCGAGCCGATGCCCGCCGAGGTGCTGCCGATGGTGGAGGAGCTCAACGCGCTGCTCGCCCATAATGAACGGCAGGCGGAGGAAGCGCGGACCCATGCGGGCAACCTTGCCCATGCGCTGAAGACGCCATTGACCGTGATCATGAACGCCGCGACCGCGCAATCGCCCGACCTGGGCGACACCGTGATCCGGGAAGCGACGACGATGCGCCGCCAGGTCGACCATCATCTGGCGCGGGCGCGAGCGGTCGGCCGGCGCGGCGCGGCGCATAGCCGGGCGGAAGTATGGGCCAGCCTGGACGCGGTAGAACGCGCCGTCCAGCGGCTTTATCCCGAAGTGCGCATCGACATGGACGGCGACAAGGAGGCCGCCGTGCGGGTCGAAAGGCAGGATCTGGACGAAATGCTGGGCAATCTGATCGAGAATGCCGCAAAATATGGCGGTGGCAGCGTGTTTGCGACGGTCGGACGCAAGGGATCCATGGTCGAAATCCTGGTCGAGGATGACGGCACGGGTATTCCCCAGGCAGACCGCACGCGCATTTTCGACCGGGGCGTCAGGCTGGATTCGGGGAAGCCGGGGACGGGCCTTGGCCTTGCCATCGTGCGGGACGTCGCGGAAATCTATGACGGGTCGGTCGCGCTGGAGGAGAGCGAGGATCTGGGCGGCCTGCTGGTCCGGCTGCGGCTGCCCGCTGCCTGATGCGGCGGCACTTCTACCTTGCCTGCGGTTTCCTGTCCCTGGGGCTGGGCGCGATCGGCGCCTTCCTGCCTCTCCTGCCGACCGTGCCGTTCATGATCCTGGCGGCATTCTGCTTTGCGCGATCCAGCCCGGCGCTGGAGGCCCGGTTGCTGGAACATCGCCATTTTGGCCCGCATATCCGGCGCTGGCGGGAAAAGGGAGCGATCAGCCGGCGGGGAAAGAAGGCGGCATTGGCCGCCTTTGCGTTCAGCGCGGTGCTGGCGCTGCTGCTATCGCCCTTTCCCTGGTTTCTGATCCCGCTGGCCGCGGCCCTGATCGGCGGCACATGGATCTGGACCCGCCCCGAGGGCTGAGGCCCTTGATGCTCCCTCAAAAGGGGACGCAGACGGCGTCCGACAGCCCTCAGTTCATGGCCAGGATCATGTTCCGCACCTGAGGATAAACCTGCTTTTCCCATTTGCTGCCGGAAAAGACGCCATAATGGCCGACGCCGGGTTGAAGATGATGGCGTTTCATATGCGGGCGCAGGCCGGTGCAGAGCACATGGGCGGCAGCGGTCTGGCCCACGGCGCAGACATCATCCTTTTCACCCTCGACGGTCAGCAGCGCGGTCTTGTGGATCGCGCCGGGATTGACCTTCCGCCCGCGATAGGTGAGCTCGCCCTTGGCCAGCAATGTCCGCTGGAACACCTTGTCGACCGTTTCCAGATAGAATTCCGCCGTCATGTCGAGCACGGCGAAATATTCCTCGTAAAAGGTCTTGATCTTGTTCGCTTCGACCTGCTTGCCATCGGCCAGCAGTTGGTAAAGTTCCCGATGGGCCGAGCCATGCCGGTCCATGTTCATCGACATGAAGGCCGAAAGCTGAAGGAAACCGGGGTAGACGCGCCGGCCGCGCCCGGCATAGCGCATCGGCACCAGACTGATCAGATTATCCTCGAACCATTCGATCGACTGTTCATTGGCGAGTTCGTTGACCACGGTCGGAGCGGCGCGGGTATCGATCGGCCCGCCCATCAGAGTCATGGACCGCGGCGTCGCCGCATCCTTGTCCTCCGACATGATCGACACCGCCACCATGGCCGGCACGCAGGGCTGGCAGACCGAAACCAGATGCGATCCCGGCCCGATTTCCCGCATGAACATCATTATGTAGTCGACATAGTCGTCGAAGCCGAACCTTCCGGCGCTGAGCGGTACGTCGCGGGCGTTCTTCCAATCGGTGATGTACACGTCATGATCACGCAGAAGCGTCTGCACCGTGTTGCGCAGCAGGGTCGCGAAGTGGCCCGACATGGGCGCGACCACCAGCACCTTGGGCTGGGGCGCCTCCACATCGTCCTTCACGAAATGCAGCAGGTTCCCGAAAGGCAGATCCAGCGCCACCTCTTCCCGCACGGCCACGACGGCATTGCCGCTGTGCACCTGCGTTATGCCATAGGCAGGCCGATGATGGGTCAGCTTCGCACCCTGGAACACGTCCATCAACGCGAACATGCGGCGCGGCATGGCCCAATCCGCCACCGGACCCATCTTGTCCCTGAAGGAAAGTGCGATCTGAGCACCCAAGCGCGCAGGGGCCATCATGTCGTTCCAGGCCTGATAGCCGCTATATAGCATCATCATCTTGCTCAAACGCGTCCTAAGCTCTTCCGGTGCCGATTCGGTCCCATGCAAAAACCGTTATACAGGTTTTCCATATTGCACCGCATCATGATTGATGGGAACATAGGGATGAAGCGGGAGGAATGCCATGGCCGACGCCGAACTGACCATTTCCAGCAAGACTTATTCATCCTGGTCCCTGCGCGGATGGTTGTTGTGCCGCATGGCGGGCCTGAAAGTCGTCGAGAAGACGATCGCGCTCGATGATCCTGAAAACCGGGCGGAATTGCTGCTTTTGTCGCCGTCGGTTCTGGTTCCCCGCCTGACCCATGAGGGGGCGAGCGTCTGGGACACGCTCGCAATTGCGGAATATCTGCATGAACTTTACCCGCATGCCGGGCTTTATCCCGAAGAGCGGATCGCGCGGGCGCATTGCCGATCGGTTTCGGGCGAGATTCACTCCGGCTTCATCAACCTGCGATCGGCGCTGCCGATGAACCTCAAGGTACGGCACGACAAATTTCCGGTCTTTTCAGGGGCCAAGCAAGACATCGAACGGATCGAGGAAATCTGGACCGAATGCCTGAACACCTATGGCGGCCCCTGGCTGTTCGGGGAAAGGGCGAGCGTGGCCGACGCCATGTTCGCGCCGGTGGCGCAGCGCTTCCTGACCTACGCGGTGGCGCTGTCGGCGCAATCGGCGGCCTATTGCAACTGGAGCAATGATTGGGAGCTGATGCGCGAATGGATCGACGCCGCCCGCCGGGAGAAGGATGAGGTCGAGGAACTGGAGGTCGAGTTTTAGGACGATTTCCCAGGCGATCAAAGCCGATCGCAGGTCAGGAGATCACGACGCCCGGCTCTCGATCCCGCTCAGCCATTCGGCGATCATCGCGCGACCGGCTGCGACGGCCGCCGGGCCATGGTCGGCATGGTCCTGCCGCAGGGCGATGCCGCATTGCTTCGCTATGTCGAGATCGGCCCAGAAATGGGTGAGCCAATCCTCGAAACGCGGATCTTCGCCCATTTCCGCGTGGAATTGCAGCGCCAGCAGCTTGGATCCGCGGCGAAAGGCCTGATGCGCGTAATTTTCGGTGGAGGCCAGCAGTTCGACGCCGGCCGGCAGGTTGAACGTGTCGCTATGCCAATGCAGAACGGGAACCCCGTCCAGATGGCGCAGCGGCGATTCGGCTCCCGCCCGGTTCAACATGACCGGCGCGAAACCCAGTTCCATCCGCCCGCCGGAATAGACGGACGCGCCGAGCGCCGCGGCGATCATCTGGCTGCCCAGGCACACGCCCAGGGTCGGCAGATCCTGTTCCAGCCGGGCGGCGAGCTTTGCGATCTGGAGCGGAATCCAGGGGTGCAGATCATGTTCGTAAACGCCCATCGGACCGCCCATCATGATGAGCAGGTCAGGCGCGCAGAGATCGACATCGGCAAAGTCGGCACTGGCGACGTCGATCCGCTCGATCCGATAGCCGGCAGCTTCGATCGGCTGGAGATAGCCTGCCGCACCCTCTCGCGGCACATGTCGGACAATCAGCGCTGTTTTCATTTCCGCCATGCTGCCAGAGCGGATTTCGATCTGATTGAATCAGATCGCCGCTCTGGTTTCCTTGTTTTCCGCGATTTCTTGACCAGCGATCGGTTCCGATCGCTTGGAAATCGCTCTAGCCAAAGACGGCATGGCCGGCCACCCCAGCCTTTCTTGGGTTTTTGAAATGAAGGCTATCGGCGGGCGATGCGGATCAATGTGCTGGTCCCGATCGCGAACCAGATGATGTTGACGACCGTCGACGGGATGGCGCCGTGCCACCAGGTGTTGATGACGAACAGCCCGGAACCCAGCGTGTTCATCCCCTGGAAGAGGGTGGACCTGCCCGAGGCATGGCCGCTCGATACGAGCAGATAGGCGCCCAGGATCAACAGCGCACCCGCCCAGCCGGCGATTTCAATCAGGATCGGCAATCCATCCCCCATGGATAATGATGGTCTGGCTCGGTCGCTTGGAAACCGCTCCAGGCCCCTCTCCCAAGGAAAGAGGCTCCCCCCTTGCGGAGAGAGCCTCTTTTCCTTCAGTCATGCGTGCGCCGGTCAGGCGGCCAGCTTGCGCAGCACATATTGCAGGATGCCGCCGTTCAGGAAATAATCCAGTTCGTTGACGGTATCGATGCGGCACAGCGCGGTGAAGGTGAAGGTGGAACCGTCGGCGCGCTTCACGATCACTTCCACATCCTGGCGCGGCTTCAGGCCGGCGACATTCTGGATGGTGAAGGTTTCGTCGCCGGTGAGGCCGAACGTGTCCTTGTTCTGACCGTCCTTGAACTGGAGCGGCAGGACGCCCATGCCGACCAGGTTCGAACGGTGGATGCGCTCGAAGCTTTCCACGATGACCGCGCGCACGCCCAGCAGGTTGGTGCCCTTCGCCGCCCAGTCGCGCGACGACCCGGTGCCATATTCCTTGCCGCCGATGACGACCAGCGGAGTGCCGTCGGCCTTGTGCTTCATCGCCGCGTCGTAGATCGGCATGACTTCGCCTTCATAACGGGTCATGCCGCCCTCGACGCCGTCCAGCATCAGGTTCTTGATGCGGATATTGGCGAAGGTGCCGCGCATCATGACTTCGTGATGGCCGCGGCGGGCGCCGTAGCTGTTGAAGTCGGCCTGCGCCACCTGACGCTCTTGCAGCCACTTGCCCGCGGGGCTGGTCGCCTTGATCGAGCCGGCCGGCGAAATATGGTCGGTGGTGATCGAGTCCCCGAAAATGGCCAGCGGCTTGGCCTCGACAATGTCGGTGACCGGCTTCGGGGTCATGGTCAGACCCTCGAAATAGGGCGGGTTGGCGACATAGGTCGAACCAGCGCGCCAGCTGTAGGTAGCCGAACCCGTGACGTTGATCGCCTGCCAGTGGGCGTCGCCCTTGTACACATTGGCGTAGCGCGCCTGGAACATCTGGCGGTCCATGCAGCCCGCCATGGTCGAGGCGACTTCGTCATTGGTCGGCCAGATGTCCTTCAGGAACACCTGCTGGCCGTCCTTGCCCGTGCCGATCGGCGTGGTGATGAAGTCTTCGACCACCGTACCCTTCAGCGCATAGGCGACAACCAGCGGCGGCGAGGCCAGGAAGTTGGCGCGCACGTCGGGAGACACGCGGCCTTCGAAATTGCGGTTGCCGGAGATGACGGCGGCGGCGACCAGGCCGTTTTCGTTGATCGCCTTGCTGATCGGCTCGGCCAGCGGACCGGAGTTGCCGATGCAGGTGGTGCAGCCATAGCCGACCAGGTTGAAGCCGATGGCGTCGAGATGCGACTGAAGCCCGGCCTTTTCCAGATAGTCGGTAACCACCTGCGATCCCGGCGCCAGCGAGGTCTTTACCCAGGGCTTGGGCTTCAGGCCCAGTTCGTTCGCCTTCTTGGCGACGAGGCCGGCCGCGACGAGGACGCCGGGGTTCGAGGTGTTGGTGCAGCTGGTGATCGCGGCGATGGTGACGTCGCCGTCGCCAATGTCGAAATCCTTGCCTTCCACCGGAACGCGAGCCTGGGCCTTCTTGTACACCTTTTCCATGTCGGCGTTGAAGACATCGTCCACGTCCGGCAGCGCAACGCGATCCTGCGGGCGCTTCGGCCCTGCAAGGCTGGGAACGACGGTCGAGAGGTCCAGCTCCAGCGTGTCGGTGAAAACCGGTTCGACCGCCGGATCGATCCAGAAGCCCTGCTCCTTCGCATAGGCTTCGACCAGCGCGATATTCTCTTCGGTGCGACCGGTGAGACGCATATAGTCCAGCGTCTTGTCGTCAATGCCGAAGAAGCCGCAGGTCGCGCCATATTCCGGCGCCATATTGGCCAGCGTCGCGCGATCGGCGAGCGACAGGGTGGCAAGGCCGGGGCCGAAATATTCGACGAAGCGGCCGACCACGCCACGGGCGCGCAGCATCTGGGTGCAGGTGAGGACGAGGTCCGTGGCGGTGACGCCTTCCTTCAATTCACCGGTGAAGCGGAAGCCGACCACTTCGGGAATGAGCATGGAGACGGGCTGGCCCAGCATCGCGGCCTCAGCCTCGATACCACCGACGCCCCAGCCCAGCACGCCCAGACCGTTGATCATGGTGGTGTGGCTGTCAGTGCCGACGCAGGTGTCGGGATAGGCGACGGTGACGCCGTCAGGGCCTTCGCTCGACCAGACCGCCTGCGCGATATTTTCCAGGTTCACCTGATGGCAGATGCCGGTGCCCGGGGGCACGGCATAGAAATTGGCGAGCGACTTGGAACCCCATTTCAGGAAGTCATAGCGCTCCATATTGCGCTGATATTCAATTTCCACATTCTGCTCGAACGCCTTGGGCGTACCGAATTCGTCGACCATGACCGAGTGGTCGATGACGAGGTGGACCGGGACCTGCGGGTTGATCTTGCTGGCGTCGGCGCCCAGCGCAGTCATCGCGTCGCGCATCGCGGCGAGGTCGACGACGCAGGGAACGCCGGTAAAGTCCTGCATCAGCACGCGGGCGGGGCGATACTGAATCTCCCGTTCGGCCTTGCCCTTGTCATTCTGCCAGTCGACGATCGCCTGGATGTCGGCGGTGGTGACGGTGACGCCGTCCTCGAAGCGGAGCAGGTTTTCCAGCAGCACCTTCATCGAGAAGGGCAGGCGCGAGACGTCGCCCAGCTTGGCCGCGGCCTTCTTCAGCGAATAATAGGCAATGTCCTTGCCGCCCACCTTCAAGGTGTCGCGCGTGCCAAGTGTATCCTGTCCGATGGCGGTCATGAGTCGTGCGTCTCCTCGCAGTTGCCGGGCCAGGAGCAGGCAGGATGACGCTATTCCACCAGAAGCTCGCCGGACGGCGAAAATACCGGACGGCAAGGTGGCGGGATGCGCCCCCACTCATGGCCGAAGCGAATATGTCCCGATGCGCGCCGCCATAGCGCCTGCGCGCCTCAAGTCAAATGCGAAGGCGCGAAATGGCACAGGCCGGGCGAATCTTTCTTGTAGACGGCGCGATCAAGCGCGGGATACATTGGGCTGCGGTCGCGTTCTGGTGCAAGGAGCGGGCCTTGCAGAGATGATAAAGGGTCGCTCGCTCTGACGTTCGTCGTTGCATCAATGCTGGTGTGAAGCTCGGGGGCAATTCCGGATTTCATATCGATGCCGAGATATATGTCTGAGGAGGAAGAGACGATGCGCCCAGTTTCCACCCTCGCCACCGGCAGGTCTTTCGACCCGGCCTTAAGGGGTTACATCATTCATTATCATCCGGGGGAAGCCAATCACTGCCCCAGTTGCGGTCGCAGCCAGTGGATGGTCGGACGCCTGATGGCGGAGTGCGCCTATTGCGAAACCGCACTGCCGCTGGAGAATAACCGAGGTGTCGGGGCGTGCGCCCGTTTCGTCAGCACGCATGACGTCATGACGTCGCCCGACCCCCGCGAGTCGTTTACTCCGTAAACGGATGGAGGGCTGCGCGCCGTCAGGCCGCAGCCACTCCCTCCACCTCCACTATGCCGTCGCCGGCATAATAGCCCTGCACCCGCACGCGTTTTTCCACATGGTCGACGGGGACGCGCAGCAGGACAAGGCGGAAGCTGCCGCCCAGATCGCGCTGGAGCAGAAACCCTGACTCGTCGCGGATCAACCGCCCGGTTTCGTCCACTCCAGCACCGATCTGCGTCATGGGTTATCGATCTATCGCATTCTTGATGCCCTTGCCAGCCATCAGGCCAAGGACAAGGAAGATGACGAACAGCGCGATCGCCAGCACGAACAGGAACTTCGCGATACCCACGAACGTGCCCGCCGCGCCGCCAAAGCCCAATATGGCGAGCACGGCGGCGATCACGAGCGAAATGATGGCCAGACGGATCATGCGGCACTCCTTTCCGTTGAAAGACCCGCCCTTTCCAACGGATGGCGAGACCGCCGGTTCCTGTTGTCGATCAGGGAGCGATCAGAACCAGAATCGCACGCCCATCACGAGGCTGGTGGCCGAAGCCCGCTCTCCATCAGCACGGGCAAAGCGGGCGGTGTCGCCCAGCTTTCGTTCCCAGTTGACGCCGACATAGGGCGCGAATTCGCGGGCGAATTCATAGCGCAGCCGCAGTCCTAGCTCGACATCGGACACGCCCGAGCCGATGCCGAGTTCGGGCACGTCCTGGGCCGCGACGTTGATCTCCGCGGCGGGTTGCAGGATCAGCCGCTGGCTAATGCGCTGGTCATAGCTGCCCTCCAGCCGCAGATGGGCGTCGCCCCTGTTCGACAGGAAGGCCTGGGCCGACACCTCGAACCAATAGGGGGCAAGGCCCTCGATCCCAACCACCGCATAGGTCCGCCGGGGATCGGGGCGGATATCGTGGCGGACGCCTGCTTCCAGGTTGAACCAGGGGTCGATGGCGCGGCTATAGAGCGCCTGCACTTCCGCGCGTTCCAGCGGACCGCCGAACGCGCCCTCCCCCTCCGTCTTGAAGGCGAAGCGGTTGATGTCGCCGCCGATCCAGCCTTCCCCCTCCCAATGATAGCCGTCCGCGCCCTTGCCCATCCGATATTCCAGCCGATCAAGCATGAGCTGGGAAAAGGCCATGCCGCCGCTTTCCTTCAGCATGGCAGCGCGGGCACGTGCCATTTCGGCGGAGTTGTAAAAGGCATCGGCGGCATGATCAGCCGGGACGGAGGGCGCCGTGCCCGCGGGAATGTCGCCATCGGACGCGGGCCCGTCATGACCGGCATGGGCGTCCGCAGCCGGCGCCTGATGGGCCGAATGATCCTCCTGCTCCATCGCGCCATGGTCCATCTGCCCATGATCCATCTGCCCATGATCCATCTGACCGTGGTCCTGTGCCCGGACGGGAAAGGCGGCGGCGGCAAGCAGCAGCGCCGTGGCGGCAAGCAGCGGCTTCATGCTGCTTCCTCCGCATGCCGGACGGTCACGACCCGCATCATCCCTGCGTGCATGTGCATCAACATGTGGCAGTGAAAGGCCCAATCCCCAAGCGCGTCCGCGGTAAGATCGAAACTCACCTTTCCTCCCGGCAGCACATTCACCGTATGCTTGAGCGGATCATGGTCGCCCGCCCCGGTCACCAGCTGGAAGAAATGGCCGTGCAGATGGATCGGGTGCGGCATCATCGTGTCGTTGATGAGGTTGACCCGCACCCGTTCCATGTGACGGAAGGGAATGGGGGCTGCCCCGTCGGACAGTTTCACCCCGTCGAAGGACCACATATAGCGTTCCATGTTCGCGGTCAGGTGGATGTCCAGCGTTCGCGTCGGCAGGCGCGTGTCCGCATGGGGCGTCAGCGATTTCAGATCGGCATAGGTCAGCACCCGATGATCGACGCTCTCCAGCCCGGTAGGACGATCGGCGGTCCGGTCCGCAGGCATGGGCGAGAGCGTCGCGACGCCAGGCCCCATCTTCACCTGCGGCGCCACCGATTTGTCGCGCATCTTCATCGAATGGCCGGCCATGCTCTCATTGGCGGGCTGGCTGAGGTCGATGACGCCGCCCTGCCCCATGTCCATTCCCGACATGTCCATGCCCATGTCCTTCATGCCCAGCAGCGGCCGGTCGCGCAGCGGCGGCACATCCGCCGCAAGGCCCATGCGGGGCGCCAGCGTCGCCCGCACCAGGCCCGAACGGTCTATCGCCTCCGCAACGAGGGCATAGGGTTTCGCTTCCGGGGGCTGCACCACCACGTCATAGGTTTCGGCAATGCCGATCTGTAGCTCGTCGGTTTCGACCGGCTGCACATGCTGGCCGTCGCACTGCACGACCGTCATCGGCAGGCCCGGCAGGCGCAGGTTGAAATTGGTCATCGCCGCCGCATTGATGATGCGAAGCCGCACTCGCTCGCCCGGCGTGAACAGGCCCGTCCAGTTCTCCGCCGTGCCATGGCCGTTCACCAGAAAGCTGTAGGTCGATCCGGTGACGTCGGATATGTCGGTCGGGTCCATGCGCATGGCCCCCCATTCAAGGCGATCCTTGGCGCCCTGGTCCTTTCCGGCGAGCAGTCCCGACAATGTCTGCTTCTGCATGTTGAAATAGCCGCCCGCCTGTTTGAGGCGCTTTAACAGGACATGCGGGTGGATCGGGCTCCAGTCGGACAGGACGATGACATGCTCGCGCGTGAATTCCACCGGGTCGGCCCCGGCCGGATCGATCACGATCGGACCATAGTGACCGACCGCCTCCTGCATGCCGGAATGGCTGTGATACCAATAGGTGCCTGACTGACGGACCGGAAATTCATAGGTGAAGGTCTCGCCGGGGCGAATGCCGGGGAAGCTGACCCCCGGCACTCCGTCCATCTGAAAGGGCACGATCAGGCCGTGCCAGTGGATCGAGGTATCCTCCCGCAGCCGGTTGGTGACCGAGAGCCGGACATTCTGCCCTTCCCGAAGGCGGATGAGGGGAGCAGGCAGCGTGCCGTTGATCAGCACGGCATGGGCCGAACGGCCGCCAACCGAAAAATGCCCCTCCGCCACGGTGAGGGCGATCGTCTCGCCCTGCAACATGCCCGGCGCCGGGGACAGGCCCGCCGTTCCGCTCTGCGCCCAGGCGGGGAAAACCCGGCCCAGGGCGAGCGCGCCGCCCAGGCCCGAGAGGCTGCGGACAAGGGTGCGGCGATCGACGTCGGGAAGAGAGAAGGACATGGAAAGCTCTGCAATAAGGGCGGTTTCCCCCTTATACGCGGTCAGCCGCTCCATCCCTCAACCCTTCGGCCAATTTGTTGCGTGCGCGGTAGAGGCGCGTTTCGACCGCCTTCTCGCTGATGCCCAATATCTGCGCGGCCTCCGCCTGGCTCACCCCCTCTAATGTGCGCAGCACCAGCACATCCTTGAGATTGCCTGGGAGAGACGCGATGGCCGCGTGGATATGCGCCAGTTCCGCTTGCGATCCGACCGCCTCCTCGGGCGTCGGCAGGCCGTCCGCGACGGCGGTCGCTTCCTCGATCGGCCGCGCGAAGGTGAAGAAGCGCCGCACCGCCCTGCGCCGCGCCCAATCACGGCATTTGTTGACGGCAATCCGCGCTATCCACAGCCGAAAGGGTCGCGTGCCGTCATAGCGGGCAAGGGCGGTGAAGGCGGAGATGAACGTCTCCTGCGTGATGTCGAGCGCCTCTGTCGCATCACCGACATGCCCCCGCGCCACCCGGAACACAGCTTCCCGATGGCGGCGCATCAATTCGCCATAGGCGCTTTGCTGCCCGGCGAGCGCCAGCGCGGCCAGTTCCGCATCGCTGCATCGGGCCAGCGAAGCGTTCACCGATCCGGCGGAACCGCGGCTGGCCGGGTCAGCGCATTGACGACAGCGGCATCAAACTGGGCCGCCTGATCCGGTCGCAGCACGGCACGCATGGCGAAGATATGCTTCAGCGTTTCCTTCTGCAGCATTCCCATGACATGGTGCGAGCGATCGACGGCTTCCGCCACCTTCGGGCCATAGCCATGTTCCGCCGCGATCGCCTGCGCCAGTCGCGCATTGTCGGCGCGCATCTCCGCCTCCAACGACGCGCGGCGTTGGGCAAAATCGCTCTCCAACGCGTGAATGCGCTGCTCCTGCGCCGGATCGAGCCTGAGCTTTTCGTGGATCAGGGCGTGGACCTCGCTCTCCACGCGCGGTTCCGGTGCTATCCAGACCCTTGCCACCAGCACCGCCGCCAGCGCCGCTGCAAAGGCGACAAGCGCCACCAGCCCGTAGCGGGCGATTCCCTTCATGACCCTAAGCCCATCATGCCCCGCCCCTCATGTGCCGCCCGCGCATGGCTCACTGCCCCAGCAGGCGCGATGGCGCGTAATCCGACATGCCGATGATCGCGGGCCGTGATGCGGCCTGCGCGGGACTGCCCGGCACCAGGCTGCCCGCCCATCCGATGCCGATCGCGACTATCCCGGCCAGGGCGAGGCTGCGGCGCGCCACCGCCCGTTCGCGGCGCCGGGCGACACCGGCCATCACCGCATCCTCCAGTGCTTCCAGACGGGGGGTGGCGGGGATATGCCGCATGCGGGCGGCCACCTGGCCCAGCAGCTGATCGAGGTCGCTCATCACTTGCACTCCACAGGGCGATTTCCGGCCGGCCGGCCTCATCCGGCAGTTGGGAAAATCTCGATGCACAACAAAATAGTCTCGCCGACAATACGCAGGCCGGGCAAAGACCCCTCATGCAAATTCGCATGCGGCGGCCCGCAATTTCATGAAGGAGGTCGCCGAAACATCAGGCGATCCGTCCTAGAGTTCCCCCCTCGCCCGGCGGATCTCGAACCATTTGCGGACATTCTCATTATGCTCCTGCAGCGTATCCGCGAAGATATGTCCGCCCTTCCCATCCGCGACGAAGTAGAGCGCCTTCGTCTCCGCCGGGTGCAGGACCGCCAGGATGGACAGGCGTCCGGGATTGGCGATCGGTCCCTTGGGCAGGCCGATCATCGCATATGTATTATAATCGTTGACCGCCGCGATTTCCGACTTTCTGATCCGCCGGCCAAGCGGCTTGCCCCTGGTGATCGGATAGATGATCGTCGGATCGGCCTGCAACATCATGCGCGCCTTCAGCCGATTGCCGTATACACCGGCGACGGTCGGCCGCTCCGCGGGCACCGCCGTTTCCTTCTCGACGATGCTGGCCAGGACAATGGCTTCCTTCGGTGTCCTGGCGGCGGTGTTCGGCGCCCTTTCGGCCCACATTTTGGCAAGGGTCCTGCTCATCGCGTCCTGCATCCGCTTCAGAACCACCGCCCGGCTTTCGCCCTTGTCGAAGGCATAGCTGTCAGGCAGCACGCTGCCTTCCGCCGGCACGGATATGTCGCCGGTCAGTTCCTCATTCGCCATCAGCCGTTCGTGCACCAATATGGAGGGCATCCCCTCCGGTATGGTCACGAGCCGGGTCAGCGTCTTGCCGCCGCCCAGGATACGGAAGATGTCGGAGTTGCTGGCACCCTGGGGGATCAGGAATTCCCCGGCCTTGATCGACTTGCCCCGACCGAAGACCTTGGCCCGCGTCAGGAACGCGTCGGCCGAGCGCACCGCGCCCTTCTGTTTCAGGAGAATGGCCGCGTCCGCGATGGTCGCACCTTCGGGCACGACGATGGTGATGTCCTTCGTCGCCGGCCCTGCCTCGGTCCAGCCATAGACAAATCGGAAAGCGATGAAAGCGGCGACGGCCAGGCCGATCAGCACCATGCCAAAGCCAAGCCGCCGCATCCCGGGTGCCTCAGACCGCCTTCATGATGAGCGAGGCATTGGTGCCGCCGAAGCCGAACGAATTGTTCAGCACCGCGCGCACCTTGCGCTCCTTGGCGACATGCGGAACCAGGTCGACGCCCTTGCAGCTTTCGCTCGGCTCGTCGAGGTTCAGCGTCGGCGGGACGATCTGGTCACGGAGCGCCAGGATGCAGAAGATGCTCTCCACCGCGCCCGCGCCGCCCAGCAGGTGGCCGATCGCCGACTTGGTCGAGCTCATCGACATGGTGCCCAGATGTTCGCCGAACAGCCGCTTCACCGCGCCCAGTTCCAGCTCGTCACCCAGCGGGGTCGAGGTGCCGTGTGCGTTTACATAGTCGATGTCGGCAAGGCTGAGGCCCGACTTTTTGAGGGCCATTTCCATCGAGCGATAGCCGCCACTGCCTTCGGGATGGGGCGCCGTGACGTGATAGGCGTCGCCCGACAGGCCATAACCGATCACCTCTGCATAGATTTTCGCGCCGCGCGCCTTGGCCCGCTCATATTCTTCCAGAACGACGACGCCGGCGCCCTCGCCCATGACAAAGCCGTCGCGGTTGACGTCATAGGGCCGCGAGGCCTTTTCCGGCGCGTCGTTGAAGGCGGTCGACAGCGCGCGGGCCTGCGCGAAGCCGGCGATGCCGATCGGGCAGATCGCGCTTTCCGCGCCGCCCGCCAGCATCACGTCGGCATCGTCCATCGCGATCATGCGCGCGGCATCGCCAATGGAATGGGCGCCAGTGGAGCAGGCCGTCACGACGGCATGATTGGGGCCCATCAGGCCATATTTGATCGACACCTGCCCAGAGATCAGGTTGATGAGCCGTCCATGGACGAAGTGCGGGCTGACCCTGCCCGGTCCCTTGTTCGCCAGCACCAGCGATTCGCTTTCGATGCCCGGCAGGCCGCCAATGCCAGAACCGATGGAGCAGCCGGCGCGCAGCCGCTCCTCCTCGCTCATATTGTCAAGGCCGGCGTCGCGCAGCGCCTGGCTGGCGGCGGAAATGCCGAAGACGATGAACGGGTCGACCTGCCGCTGGATCTTGTGATCGACATCAAGGCCGGCGTCATAGCCATATTCATGATCGGCCGGCTTCACCTCACAGGCGATGCGGCACTTATATTCGCTGGCGTCGAAGCGGGTGATCGTCGCCGCGCCGGATTTGGAAGCGATGATATTCTTCCAGGTCGTTTCCACATCCCCGCCAAGCGGGCTGACCATGCCAAGGCCGGTGACGACAACACGACGCATATGCTTGCTCCGAAAATTCTTCTTTGGCTCAACGCCGTTCATCTAGCCATTCAAGACGGTCTTGTGAACGGGGAGCAGATACGAAAAGGCTCCCCAAGACCCGGTTTTGCCGGACAGGAGGAGCCATTTCCTTTTAAAACGCTGCGCCCGCCCGATGTCGGTCAGGCCGCCAGACGTTCTTACTGCTTGCTGTCGATATAATCGATGGCGTCCTTGACGGTGGCGATCTTCTCCGCCGCGTCGTCGGGGATTTCGACGCCGAACTCTTCCTCGAACGCCATCACCAGCTCAACGATGTCCAGGCTGTCAGCGCCCAGATCGTCGATGAAGCTTGCATCCTCGGTCACCTTTTCGGCTTCGACGCCCAGATGCTCGACGACGATTTTCTTTACGCGATCCGCGGTCTCACTCATGAGTGGTCCTTCTTACTGGGTATCGTTGATGGTTCTGAATATTTGTTAAGGCATGCCCTAGAGGCAAGCCCAACGAGAGGCAAGAGGCAAGAAACAATCGGATGGCATCGCCCCACCTGCATTCGACTCGCCGGTCCCGATGGCACAAGGCCGCCATTTTGCAAATGCCGAAAATTTCCGGGCGATGGACATGGGCCCGCGTCTTGCGCTTCCGTGCCCTTCAGATCATCGCCATGCCGCCGTTCACGTGCAGCGTCTGGCCGGTGACATAGCCCGCTTCCTTGCTGGCGAGATAGACGACGGCCGCGCCGATATCCTCGCCCGTGCCCAAATCGCCGGCCGGGATCCTGGCCAGGATCGCGCCCTTCTGCGCATCGTTCAGCGCGTCGGTCATGGCGGATCGGATGAAGCCGGGCGCGACGCAGTTCACGGTGATCCCGCGGCTCGCCAGTTCCTGGCCCAGCGACTTGGACATGCCGATGATGCCCGCCTTGGACGCGGCATAGTTGGCCTGCCCCGGATTGCCGGTGACCCCCACGACCGAGGTGATCGAGATGATGCGGCCGAAACGCGCCTTCATCATCGGCTTGGCGGCGGCGCGGGCCAGACGGAAGGCAGCCTCCAGATTGACGGCGATCACGTCGGACCATTCATCGTCCTTCATGCGCAGGATCAGGTTGTCGCGGGTGATGCCGGCATTGTTGACGAGAATGTCGATCTTGCCGCCCAGCGCCTCCACTGCCTGGCCGACCAGTCCGTCGACCGCCGCGGGATCGCCGAGGTTGCAGACCAGCGTCCGGTGATCGCCGCCCAGTTCCGCGGCAAAGGCCTTCAGCTTCTCCTCATTGCTGCCCGAAAGGGCGAGCGTGGCGCCCTGCGCCGCGAGGGCCCTTGCAATGGCGGAGCCGATGCCCCCCGAAGCGCCAGTCACCAGCGCGGTCATGCCTGTCAGATCGAACATGTCAGTCTCCCTTGAAGTTCGGCGCCCGGCGTTCGAAAAAGGCGTCGATCGCCTCATCATGATCCGCCGTCGCATGGGCCAGCGCCTGCATCGCGCCCGCCATTTCCATGATCTGGTTCAATTCCGCCGTCTGCGCCGCGCGCAGCAGCCGCTTGGTCATCCGCGTCGCATGGGGCGGATTGGCCGCGATCCTGTCGGCGACCTTGCGGGCGGCGGCGAGCAGATCGCCATCCGGCACCACCTCGCTCACCAACCCGATCCGCAGCGCCTCTTCGGCATCGATGGTCTCGCCTGTCAGCGCCAGTTCCGAAGCCTTGGAAAAGCCGATGATGCGCGGCAGCAGCCACGCGCCGCCATCGCCGGAAATTATGCCCAGCTTGACGAAGGACTCGGCGAATCTGGCCGACTGCGCCGCGATCCTGACATCGCACATCAGGGCCAGGTCGCAGCCCGCGCCCATGGCCGGGCCGTTGACCGCCGCGATCACCGGCAGCTCGAGCGCCTGGAACAACAGCGGCAGCCGCTGGATTCCCACCCGGTAATTGCGCCGCGTCTGCGCCGGCAGTGATGCGCGCAGGCCGCCGGCGTCGGGGCGCATCGCATTGAGGTCCCCGCCTGAGGAAAAGGCGCTTCCCGCGCCTGTCAGGATCGCCACATGCACCGACAGGTCGCGCTCCGCCTCCTCGAACAAGGCGCAAAGGGCATCGACCATCGCCGGATCGGAGATCGGATTGCGCCGATCGGGCATGTTCAGCGTGACCGTCAGCACGGCCCCGTCGCGGCTGGTCAGGATGGGAGCGGCGTTCGCATCGCTTCCCTTGTCGTTGCTCACAATGCCCCCAATGCCGCCTCTACATCGTCCATCGTCACGATGCTGCGGACCGTGGCGTCGGGCGCTATCCGCTTGACCATCGGACCCAGCACCTTGCCGCCCAGCTCGACGAATTCGGTGACGCCCGCATCCCACATGGCGGCGACGGATTCGCGCCAGCGCACGCGGCCCGTCACCTGCTCGACGAGGCGCAGCTTGATTTCCTCCGGATCGGCGATCGCGCTTGCGAGCACATTGGCATAGACCGGCAGCAGCGGCGTGTTGATCGGGGCATTGCCCAGCGCCTGCGCCATCACATCGGCGGCCGGCTGCATCAGCGGGCAGTGGAAGGGCGCTGACACGGGCAGCAGCACGCCGCGCTTGATGCCATGCTCCTTCACCAGGGCGACGGCGCGCTCGATCGCGCCGCGATGGCCGGAAATCACCACCTGCGTCGGATCATTGTCATTGGCGACGGTGCAGACCTCGCCTTCGGCGGCGGCCTCCGCCAGCGCCTGCGCCTTTTCGATGTCGGCGCCCAGCAGCGCCGCCATGGCGCCCTCGCCAACCGGCACAGCGGCCTGCATCGCCTGCCCGCGCAGCTTCAGCAGCCTGGCAGTGGTGCCGATATCGAACGCTTCGGCGGCACAGAGCGCGCTATATTCGCCCAGCGAGTGGCCGGCGACGAAATCGCCCTTTTCGGCCAGGGAGAAACCGCCTTCCTTCTGCATCACCCGCAGTGTCGCCAATGCATTGGCCATGATCGCGGGCTGCGCATTTTCCGTGAGCGTCAGGTCGCTTTCCGGACCTTCCGTCATGATGCGGAACAAATGCTGCGACAGAGCGTCGTCGACCTCCTGAAACAGCTCCTTCGCGGCCGGGCTCGCGTCTGCCAGCGCCTTGCCCATGCCGACCGACTGACTGCCCTGCCCCGGAAAAAGAAATGCCCTCATCATCCACCTTCTACATGCGCGCGCCTGCAAAAGCGCAATTTTTCAAAGTCGTTACACTTTGAGACACAAACACCGTTGAGGCACCCGGCCCAATTCGGCAGTTCTATTTGGTGGACCGCCTTTAACGATGACGGAGTTTAAGGAAAAGGTGCGATATCGCATTGCATGGATCGCGGGAACCGCGCTGGTCCTGTCGGGCTGCGCGGCCGGTCCCGGCTATCGCGCCCCCGCTCCCGCGTCGCTTGGCGTGCCGGCCACCTATATGGAGGGCGCCGCCGCTCCGGTCGACGAGGCGGAGCTTGCCACCTGGTGGAGGCGCCTCGACGATCCGGCGCTCAGTGCCCTTATCGACCAGGCGATCGCCGGCAATCTGGATATCGTGCAGGCGCAGGCGCGCCTTCGCCAGGCGCGGGAGTCGTTGCGGCAGGCGCGCGCCGCCTTCCTGCCGCAGGTGAACGGTTCGGCCAGCGGCGGACGCAATTACAGCAGCCGTGACGCGGGCGGGCGGCTGGACCCCAGCGGCAATCCCATCGGCGGCGGCGGGTCAAACTGGTCGAGCAGCTATTCGGTCAGCGCCAGTGCAAGCTGGCAGGTCGACCTGTTCGGCGAGCTTTCCCGGTCGGCCGAAGCGGCGCGGGCCGATCTGGCCGCCTCCGGCTACGACCTCGCCAATGTGCGGGCGACGATCATTTCCGAACTCGTCACCAACTATGTGCAGGCGCGCCTGGCGCAGGCGCAGTTGCGCGTCGCGCGCGAGACGCAGGCGATCCAGCGCGACAATTACGACATCGCCAACTGGCGGCTCCAGGCAGGCCTCGTCTCCTCGCTCGACGCGGAGCAGGCGCGGGCGCAACTGGCGCAGACCAACGCGACCGTGCCCCAGCTTGAGGCCAGCCTCCGGGGCAGCCTCAACCGCATTGCCGTGCTCACGGGCCAGGCTCCTGGCGAGGCGACCCGGAGCCTTGAAACCCCTGCCCCGATCCCCGCTGCCTCCACGCAGATCACAACCGGCATTCCAGCGGACACGCTGCGCCAGCGCCCCGACGTGCGTTCCGCCGAGCGGGCGCTGGCAGCCGCGACCGCGCGCATCGGCGTGGCGCAGGCGCGGCTTTACCCTTCGCTGGGGTTGAGCGGCAATATCGGCACCACTTCGAACAGTTTCAAAGACCTGTTCAGCCTCATCACCGGCGGCGTCTTCGCCAATGTGGCGCAGGTCATCTTCGATGGCGGCCGCCTGGCGTCGCAGGTGCGTTCGCAGCGGGCCGCCACCGACGCTGCCTTCGCCGCCTACAAGCAGACGGTGCTGACCGCGCTGGAGGATGTGGAGAATGCCATGGCATCGCTGTCGAGCGCCCGCGCCCGCAAGGCGGAGTTCGCGACCGCCTATGAAGCGTCGAACAACGCGGCGATCCTGGCGCGCAGCCAGTATCAGGCGGGCCTGATCGACTTCCAGACGCTGTCCCAGAGCGAGAACAGCCTTTTGAACGCGCGCAACAGCCTTGCCAGCGCGCAATCCGACGAGGTCCTTGGCCTTGCCCAGCTCTACAATGCGCTGGGCGGCGGCTGGCAGAACATGGAAAATCGCCCCAATGAGTAACGATGTGACCAGCGATCAGGACCTCAACGACTTTCTGGGGGCGCGGCCTCAGAAGCCGTGGCGCAAATGGGCGGTGCGCGGCGCCGTCGGCGTCGCCCTGCTGATCCTCGTCCTGCTGCTTGCGCGATGCTTTTCGGGGGACGACAAGCCGAGCTATGCGACGCGCGAGGTGCGGAAGGGCGACCTTACCGTCTCCGTTTCCGCAACCGGCAATCTGAAGCCCATCAACCAGGTCGATGTCGGTTCCGAACAATCGGGCAAGATCACGGCGGTCTATGTCGATGTGAACGATCGCGTGACCAAGGGACAGAAGCTGGCCGAACTTGACACCCGGCGGCTGGTCGACGCGATCAACCAGAACCGCGCGCAGCTTTCTTCCTCGCAGGCCAGCGTGGCGCAGGCGGAAGCGCAGGCGGCGCTGGCCAAGGCGACGCTGGACCGCCAGCTCAACGTCTTCAGGCTCTCGGGCGGACGCGTTCCCGCCAAGACGGAACTGGACGCCGCCCGCGCGGACTACAGTTCCGCGCTCGCCAATCTGCGCTCGGCGCAGGCGCAGGTGCACGTTTCGCAGGCCCAGCTTTCCACGGCCCAGACCAATCTTTCCATCGCGCAGATCGTATCGCCGGTGACCGGCGTCGTGCTGTCCCGCGATATAGAGCCGGGCCAGACCGTCGCCGCCTCGCTCAACGCGCCGGTGCTCTTCACCATTGCGGAAGACCTGACACAGATGGAGGTCGAGGTTTCGGTGGACGAGGCGGATGTCGGACAGGTGAAGGATGGCCAGAGCGCCAATTTCTCCGTCGACGCCTTCCCCGGCCGCACCTTTCCGGCAAGGGTGACGCGGGTCAATGTCGGCTCCAACAGCGCCAGCAGCAGTTCGTCCTCCTCGTCGGGCAGCAGCACGGCCAGCAGCACGGCGGGAGCGGTGGTGGCCTATACGGCTGTGCTGTCAGTGGACAACAAGGACGAGATATTGCGCCCCGGCATGACCGCGACCGCCGACATCGTGACGCAGGAACTGCATGACGTGCTGCTCGTCCCCAACAGCGCGCTCCGCTTCAAGCCCAGCGCGGGCAAGAATGACGGCGGCATCACCAGCCAGATCATCCCCGGTCCCCGCCGTTTCCGCCGGGGCGGGGCGAGCCGGCAGGTCAGCTTCGGAATGGGCAGCAGCCAGACCGTCTACGTCATCGGCGAGGACGGCAACCCCAAGGCGGTGCAGGTGACCGTCGGTGCGAGCGATGGCGCGCGTACCGTCATCACCGGCGGCGACCTCAAGCCCGGCATGCGCGTCATCACGGGCCAGCTTGCCAGCGGCCAGCAAGCCCCCGCCGAGGATCAGGCCAATGGCGGCCCGCAGGGTGGATCGCAGGCCGGGGGGCCGCGTGACCGCAACCGCAGGTCAGACGGTGGCACGTCCACCGACGGCAGCCCCGCCACCGTCAGCAAGCTCGGCAATTCGGGCGACGGGAAGCCGGAAACCGCCCCCGTCGCTCCGGCTGCGCCCCAGGGCCCGACCCGCGAACCGCGTGGCTCCGGCCGCCAGAGCGGAACCTGACGCCCATGGCGACAGACCCCATCATCTCCCTTCGCGGTGTAACCAAGATCTACGGATCCGGCCCCACGGCGTTTCAGGCGCTGAAGGGCATCGACCTCGACATCACGCAGGGCGATTTCGTGGCGGTCATGGGGCCGTCCGGTTCCGGCAAGTCGACGACGATGAACATATTGGGCTGCCTCGACGTGCCTTCCGGCGGATCGTTCCTGTTCAAGGGCCGCCATGTCGAAACGCTGGACCGCGATCAACGCGCGCTGCTGCGCCGCCGTTATCTCGGCTTCGTGTTCCAGGGGTTCAACCTTCTTTCCCGCACCACCGCGCTGGAGAATGTAGAGCTGCCGCTGCTCTATCGCGGCGAGGACAAGAAGACCCGTTATGAAGCGGGCATGGCCGCGCTGGACAAGGTAGGCCTCAAGGACTGGTGGGACCACACGCCCGCCGAACTGTCCGGCGGCCAGCAGCAGCGCGTCGCCATTGCCCGCGCCATCGTGACCCAGCCCGACGTGCTGCTGGCCGACGAACCGACCGGCAATCTGGATTCCGAACGATCGGTAGAGATCATGGAACTGCTGACCGATCTCAACCGCAATGGCGGCATCACCGTGCTGATGGTCACGCATGAACCGGACATGGCCGCCTTTGCGCGGACCATCGTCCATTTCAAGGACGGGCTGGTGGAACGCGTCGAGCAGGGGGTCACGGCGTGACCGGCTTCGCTCTATCTGTCATTCCCGCAAGGGTGACGAAACTGCGCAAGGGCGCGCGCTGAAAATGCTGGGCACCACCGTCATCCTCGCCTTCCGCGCGATCAACCGGCACAAGCTGCGCAGCTTCCTCACCACGCTGGGCATCATCATCGGGGTGGCGGCGGTCGTCACCATGGTGACGCTGGGCAATGGCGCGACCGCCGCCGTACGCGAGCAGATCAGTTCGCTGGGCGCCAATGTGCTGCAGCTTCGCCCGGGACAGGGTTTCGGCCGGGGCGGCGGCGGCCCGCGCCCGCCCGACTTCAAGCCGGCCGACCTCACCGCCATCGAAAATCAGCTGACGGGCGTCCGCGCGGTCGCGCCGATGGTGCAGTCGAGCGGCACGGCAATCTATGAAGGCAGCAACTGGTCCACCACCGTCTATGGCACCACCGCCGCCTATTTCGAGGTGCAAAGCTGGAAGGCCGATACGGGCCGCCTCTTCATGCCGGAGGAGGAAGAGGCGGGAAAGCCCGTCTGCATCATCGGCAACACGGTGCGCACCAACCTGTTCCAGGGCAATGATCCCGTCGGCAAGCGCATGCGGATCAAGGGCGTTTCCTGCCAGGTGATCGGCGCGCTCGCCACGCGTGGCCAGGGCGGCTTCGGTGATCAGGACGACGTCGTCGTCATGCCGATCAAGTTCGTCCAGCGCCGTTTCACCGGCGACCGCGACATCAGCCAGATCATGGTCGCCGTGGACGACGCCTATGACACCAGTGTCGTCCAGACGAGCCTGGAGGAGCTCATGCGCGAGCGGCGCAAGATCAAGCCAGGGGCGGAGGACAATTTCAACGTCTTCGATACCAAGCAGATCAGCGACACGCTGACCGGCACCACCACCATATTGACGCAGATCGTGGCGGCGGTGGCGGCGATTTCCCTGCTGGTCGGCGGCATCGGCATCATGAACATCATGCTGGTGTCCGTCACCGAACGTACCCGCGAGATCGGCATCCGCCTTGCCATCGGCGCGGTCGCGCGCGAAGTGCTGATGCAGTTTCTGGTGGAGGCGATCGTGCTGTCCTGCCTGGGCGGGTTGATCGGCCTGTTCCTTGCGCTTGTCGCCTCCGTCGCCATAGCACCGCTGATGCAGGTGCCCTTCATCTTCGACGTGAAGGTGAATGCGATCGCCTTCCTCTTTTCTGCGGCAATCGGGGTTGTATTCGGCTATTTCCCGGCGCGCCGTGCCGCCGCGCTCAATCCCATAGACGCGCTGCGCCATGAATAGGTCGAGGCCAACAGAATAATCCTGAACGGAAGTTCAGCCCCATTCCCTTTCTGTTACAATTTCCGACACTCCTTGCTGGTCGATGGCACAAGCGTGCGACAAATAAATCCTACTTCTGCTTCAACGCCGGGACAGCCGGCGGCAAGATAGAAGAAGGAGCAAGTCCATGTTCAGGAAGTTTCTGGCGGCCCTGACCGCCATCACCATGATCGCGAGCCCCATGGTCGCCAGCCAGGCGCAGGCAGCACCCCAGAGAGAAGTGCATCAGGTGGTGAAGCATGGCCCCCACGGCCGCACCGTCACCAGGACCACGGTGGTCCGCAAGGACAATCACCGCCGCTGGGCGAAGGGCCAGCGCTTCGACCGCCGTTATGCGAGCAACTATCGCGTGATCGACAATTATCGCGGCTATCGCCTGCGCACGCCGCCGCGCGGTTATCACTGGGTCCGGTCGGGCAATGACGCCCTTCTGGTCGCGGTCACCAGCGGCATCATCGCCTCGGTCATCACCGGCGCGATCCGCTAGAGCGATTTCCAGGCGATCGGAACCGATCGCCGGTCTCAATGAAGCCGGACCCCGGAGCCATGCTTCGGGGTCCGTCTAAACCCACCCTGTCAGATAATAGACCGCGATCACCATGAACACGGTGAAGGTCTTGATCAGGGTCAAGGCGAAAATGTCCTTATAGGCCTGCCGGTGGGTCAGGCCGGTCACGGCGAGCAAGGTTATGATGGCACCATTATGCGGCAGGCTGTCCATGCCGCCGCTGGCCATCGATGCCACCCTGTGCAGCACCTCGCGCGGGATGCCCGCCGCATCGCCCACCGCGGCGAACTGTTCCGCCATGGCCGCCAGAGCGATGGACAGCCCACCCGAAGCCGAGCCGGTGATCCCGGCGAGCGAGGTCACGGTGATCGCCTCATTGATCAGCGGGTCGGGCACCGCCTTCAACGCTTCCTTCACGATCAGAAAGCCCGGCAGCGCGGCGATCACCGCGCCGAAGCCATATTCGACCGCCGTGTTCATCCCCGCCAGCAGCGCGCCGCCCACCGCTGCCTTTGCCCCATCGGCAAATCGCCGCGCCACCGGTGCGAAGGCGAAGAGCAGGATCGTTGCGATGCCCAGCAGCAATGCGCCCTCCACGGCCCAGAGGGCGGCGACCTGCGCCACCTTAACGGTGACGGGATCGGTCAGGCCGGCCAGCGACACGCTGACATCCGCCCCTGGCACCAGGCGCGGGATCAGCATGGTCAACGTCAGATTGCCCAATCCCACCACCAGCAGCGGCAGAAGGGCAATCAGCGGATGCGCGGCCCTCTCGCCCATGTCCACTGCTTCAGGTTCGTTCACCAGCGTCTCGGGCGCGCCATAGCCCTCCCCCGCCGCGCGCATCGTCCGCCGGCGCCAGCCCAGATAGGCAAGGCCCAGCCCCATGATGCAGGCCGATCCGATCAGCCCCAGCACCGGCGCGGCCCAGGCGGTCGTGCCGAAGAAGCTGGTGGGAATGATGTTCTGGATCTGCGGCGTTCCCGGCATCGCATCCATGGTGAAGGTGATGGCGCCAAGTCCGATGGTCGCGGGCACGAGCCGCTTGGGAATGTCGCCCTGCCGGAACATCTCCGCGGCGAAGGGATAGACGGCGAACACCGCGACAAAGACCGACACGCCGCCATAGGTCAGCAGCGCGGTCACCAGCATGATCGCCGGGATCGCGCGGTCGGCGCCCACCAGCCGGATCACGGCCGTCACGATCACCCGCGAGAAGCCCGAAATCTCGATCAGCTTCCCGAACAATGCGCCCAGCAGGAAAACGGGAAAGTAAAGTTTCAGGAAACTGCCGACCTTGTCCATGAACAGGCCGGAAAAGACCGCGGGTACGGCAGCAGGATCGGTCAGGAACACGGCCAACATCGCCAGCAGCGGCGCCATCACGATGACGCTCATCCCCCGATAGGCCGCGATCATCAGCAAAATCAGCGAAAGCGCCGCGATCCCGACCGCCATCTACATTCCCCCCTTGCCAACCCGCATTCGTTCCTATCGCTCGATCGGGCCACCGCCTCGACGGAACGCCGAAGTGCTTTCTGTTTCTTGCCGACAAGGATAAGGGGAAGTAGACGGCTTCGACAAGCTCAAGGCCAACGGCGTATTTGCCGCATCCTTCTGCGCCAATCCATCCTTGCCTTTCCACCGCATTTCCGTCATAGGCGCCGCTTCGCACGGCTTGGGGTGACTCGCGGCCGCGCGGATGAATGCATTGGACGACAGCCGGAGGGGCGTTCCACATGGGGTGGGCGTCAGCGATCGGCCAACAGATGAGGCAATACCCATGGCTCTTTACGAGCATGTGTTCCTTGCGCGCCAGGATCTGGCACAGGCGCAGGTGGACGCTCTGGCGGAAACCGCCACCAAGATCGTCGAGGAAAATGCTGGCAAGGTGACCAAGGTGGAAACCTGGGGCCTGCGCAGCCTCGCCTACAAGATCGCCAAGAACCGCAAGGCGCATTATGTGATGCTGAACATCGATGCCCCCGCCGGCGTCGTGGCGGAACTGGAGCGCCAGACCCAGATCAACGAAGACATCATCCGCTACATGACCATCAAGGTCGATGAGCTGGAAACCGGCCCGTCGGTCATGATGCGCAAGCAGGAACGCGCCGAGCGCGGTCCGCGCGGCGATCGTGGTGACCGCGGCGATCGTGGCCCGCGCCGCGAGCGCGAAGAAGCCGCCGGCGAATAAGGAGATCTGAATCATGGCACGCCCGTTTTTCCGCCGCCGCAAGAGCTGCCCCTTCGCCGCCAAGGATGCGCCGAAGATCGATTACAAGGACGTCCGTCTGCTGCAGGGCTTCGTGTCCGAGCGCGGCAAGATCGTCCCCAGCCGCATCACCGCGGTTTCCGCCAAGAAGCAGCGTGAGCTGGCCCAGGCCATCAAGCGCGCCCGTCACCTGGGCCTGCTGCCCTACATCGTGAAGTGAGGGAGTAAGACTCATGGAAATCATTCTCCTCGAACGGATCGAGAAGCTGGGCGCCATTGGTGACGTCGTCACCGTGAAGGACGGTTACGCCCGTAACTACCTGCTGCCCAACAAGAAGGCGCTGCGCTCCAACAACGCCAACAAGAAGGTCTTCGAAGCCAACCGCGCGAAGATCGAGGCCGACAACGCCGCCCGCCGCACGGACGCCGAAAAGGCTGCCGAAGGCGTGAACGGCAAGCAGATCGTCCTGATCCGCCAGTCGTCGAACGCCGGCCACCTCTACGGCTCGGTCGCCGTCCGTGACGTCGTCGAAGCGCTGCATGCCGAAGGCATCACCAACGTCACCAAGGCGATGGTCGTGCTGGAACGCCCGATCAAGACGCTGGGCGTGTTCGACGTCAAGGTCGCGCTGCACCCCGAAGTCGCCGTGACCATCACGGTGAACGTCGCCCGCTCGCCCGAAGAAGCCGAACTGCAGTCGCAGGGCGTCGACGTGATGGCCGATCTGTTCGAAAAGGACGAGAGCGGCTTTACCGAAGATTATGATCCGAATGCGGAACCCGGCGAAATCGCCGTGGAAGCCGAAGAAGCGCCGGCCGAAGAAGCCTGAGTTTCCCTTTCCGGACCAAAACAGAGAAGCCGCCCCTCACCGGGCGGCTTTTTTGTTGGGTCGTCGGCATCGACATGGAATAGCGAAAGGGATTTTCGAACGTCGACGGATCGACAGGGCGCATACATGAACCCTATTCTGACAAGGCGGCCGGGGGTGTAGCGGGACAGCCAGCCTTCCCTTCCGGCAGGCAACGAGCAGGACGCCGGGAAGAGGACAGGCATTGCCCGACGGCAAATGAGGACGGGAGCGCAAGCATGAATGCCCGCGCTCCCGAAAGCTGATCCGCGGGAAAATCCCACTCGCCGTTCAAAGGCCGAGCCGACTCCAGAATTCGTCCGGCTTGAACGGAGCCGCGCCTTCGGCTGAACGATTGGCGCGGTTCCAGGAGGAATGCGGGATATGGATCTGCGGGCTGGCGCCGAACGGGCGCTGTCGGCGGGTGCGAATGGCATTCTGGGTCATCGTCTTCTCCTGTCGAGGAGGAACACGAAACCTGGCGTCGTCGCTTCGGTACCGTGCGCTTTAGCCGTTGGTGACGCGGAGCAAGCTGACATCCTTCAAAAGCCGCGGAGCACTGCGCTCGCGATTATCTCTACTTCTATTGTAGATATATGAAAGATAGTTTTGCTTAGGGGCAGTCAGGCGGCAGGTTTCACCGATACCAAGTCCGGCATCCGCCGACGAGTCAGGGCAATATGTTCGAGGATGAGGGTGAAACGCCGATCAGAATGCAACGTTGTAGATGAACCAGCCCACGATCAGCAGGCTCGTCACGACACAAATGCGATCACCAAAAATGTCGATCCGCGACATCATTACCATCCTTCCTTGTTCGAGCGATCTTTGCCGCTTCGTTCACAGAGGATAAACCATCAGCGCGGATAAAGGAACAGGATAAGTGCGGCAAGCTGCGCCATTAGCGCGCCAAAAGGAAAAAACACGGCCTTGAAGGGCCAGAGCCCAACCGGAATGAGGCCGCGCGGCAGGGTTTACGGCAATCAGGCTGATTATGGCGCCTAGCGAAAATCCGCGCCACGATGCTTCAGGAAGGAGCGGGTTGCTTCCTCCGGCCCGCGATAGGCCTCCTGAAACTCCGCGCTCCAATATTTGAGGTCTTCCAGATCGATCCGCGCGCCCGAAACCGCGCAAAGGACGAACTGTCCCGGACGCACGACATCAAAATGCGGCGTGTCGTAATGCAGCACCGCCAATCCCTGAATGTCCGCCATCAGTCGCCCATCAGGATGCGATCGACAAGCTGCTTCACGGTCGGCACGAACCCGTTGGAATAGAAGGGATCCTGCTTGAACTTATAGGCACCATGGCCGGCGAAGAGCAGGTTCTTGTCAAGGTCGCCGCCATGCACCGCCTCCTGCAGCGACTTCTGGATGCAGAAGCTGCGCGGATCGGCCAGGCGGCCGGTCGAGTTGGTCTCGCTATCCATCCAGCTCGAAAAGGCGCACTGGCTGAGGCAGCCCATGCAATCGGTCTGGTCCTTGCGGATTTCTGCCCTTTCGTCCTCGGTGACGAAGACCAGCGTGTTGTCCGGCGTCTTGAGCGCGGAGGTGAAACCACGCCCCACCCATTCGCGAGCGCGCAGCAGGTCGCCACGCGTCACCCAGAAATTCTTGCCCTTCACGCCAGCATCAAGCTGATGCGTATGGTCGCCCGCCTGTTCGGTGCTGAACGGAATCTGCCGTTCGGAACGGGCTTCAAGCTGGCGCAGAAAGGGGTTGCGCACGGCTGAGCTGTAGAAGCCGGTGGGAGAGAAGCGATGGAGCAGCACGTCGCCGGGTTCGAGCTGCATCAGCCTTTCCTTCCACGCCTGCGGGATCGGGCTTTCCTGCGTCAGCAGCGGCCGGGTGCCGAACTGGAAGGCGATCGCGCCCAGTTCCGGATTGTCGATCCAGTCGTTCCAATCCTTGAGCGCCCACACCCCGCCGGCCATCACGATGGGCACATCGTCGGAAATGCCCCCCTCCCGCATGGTGGCGCGCAGGTCGCGGACGCGAGGATAGGGATCCTGTGGCACCTTGGGATCTTCGGCGTTGGACAGGCCGTTATGGCCGCCCGCCAGCCACGGGTCTTCATAGACCACCGCCGCCAGCCATTCCGACGCCTTCGAATAGGCGCGCTTCCAGAGCGCGCGGAAGGCGCGGCCGGAACTGACGATGGGCAGATAGTTGACGCCGTAGGAGGCTGCGATCTCCGACAGCTTGTAGGGCATGCCCGCGCCGCAGGTCACGCCCGCGACCATTCCCTTCGTCTTTTCCAGCACACCGTGGAGGACGCGCTGCGCGCCGCCCATCTCCCACAGCACGTTGATATTGATCGCGCCCTTGCCGCCCGCGATTTCGAAGGCGCGCTTCACCTGTTCGACCGCGCCGTCTATGGCATAGGCGATCAGTTCTTCATGGCGGTCGCGACGGGTGCGGCCGTGATAGATCTGGGGAATGACGTTGCCGAAGCTGTCATAGCTGTCCGCGTTGACGGCCGACACCGTGCCGATGCCGCCGGCGGCCGCCCAGGCGCCGGAACTGGCATGGTTGGAAACGGCCACCCCCTTGCCGCCTTCTACCAAGGGCCAGACTTCCCGGCCGCCGTAAACGATGGGCTTCAACCCCTTGAACAACGCAATCTCCCGCGCAAAAATCCCGTGGCCCCCGACCACATGAACGCCGCCCTATAGCAGCTTTACGGTCAGATGACGAATAGTTGGGCGCGCCCTACCGCAAAATATGGGGGCTGGATAGTGCCTGGCCATAAAGGGCGGCATAGGCATCCACCATCGCTGTTTCGGCGAAATCGCGCCGGGCGCGGTGGCAATTCGCCTCGCCAAGCCGTTGCCGCAGGTCGGCATCGTCGGCGAGCGTGCCGAGCGCGGAGGACAGGGCCGTTTCGTTCGGAACGACGAACGAGCGATTTTCGGGCGCGACCATGGTCGCGACGTCGCCCACATCGGTAGATGCGACCGGGAGGCCCGCCGCCATCGCCTCCACCAGCGAGATCGGAAATTGCTCGCTGTCGGAAGACAAGGCGAAGATGTCGAACAGACCCATGAAGCGCCAGGGTTCCGGCAGGAACCCGGCCATGCAGATGTCGGCCAGGCCATGATTTCTCGCTTCCGCCAATATGGCCTCGCGCTCTGGCCCCTCCCCCACCACAACCAGTTGAAGCCGGTCGCGATGCGGCGCGACGGCGCGGACGAGGCGACGGATATTCTTGACCGGGCGCAGGCCGGCCACCGTCCCCACCAACAGCTTGCCGGCCGTCCGGTCGAGGGCTGGAATGGCGTTCGGCAGGGGCGGCAGGGCATAGCGTGCCGTATCTATGCCGTTGCGGATTAGATGGACCTTGCGAGGCGGCTGACGCCACACATCGCGCGCAATGCCGTCGAGCCGGACGGACGGGACGACCAGCGCATGGGCCCGCTGAAGCGCCAGGCGGCGATAGAGGTTGCGCTGAGGCTTGAGCCCGCCCGCCTCATCCGCGTTGAAGCCGTCCTCATGGTGAACCAGCGGCGGGCCGCCATGGATACGCTGCGCCATCACCGCATCCATCGCGCCCCAATTATAGCTGAGGACAAGGTCATAATCCGCAAGGAAAGCCGCAATGGCCCTGAACCGCGCCATGCTCGGCCTGCCGGCCAGCGGTGGCGCCTCCGGGAAATCGACGGGCGTTGCGGGATCGATGGCGTCGCGCGCGCTCATCAATCGGGGCGCGGCGCTGACGATGCTGTGACGGGCGCGATCACCCCAAAGGTTCATCAGGCGCACGGCGCGCGCCTCCTTGCCGCCAAGGGAGAAGCTGCCGTGGACATGCAGCAACCGGGGCGGGCCGTCGATCTGCCGAGACTGCCGCGCGGAGAAACGCTCCATCCAGCTCAAGCCGCTTCAGCCATTCAGGACCCGCTCCAGCAGCCGATCAATGGCGGCAACGGATTCAGGCTCATCGAGGACCGGGGCATGACCGACATTGGAGATGACCGCGCACTCCGCGCCGGGGCCGATCTCCTCCACCATTCGGGCGGCAGTGGCGGCGGAAAGCAGGTCGGAGCGCTCGCCGCGCAGCACCAGCGTCGGGATTCCGCGGAAGGCCTGCATGACCGGCCACATGTCGACGCTCGCCTCGCTGCCGGCGACCCGCAGCGGCTCGGCTATGCGCATGTCATAGTCAAGGACGATCCGGCCCGAGCTGTTCAGGCGGTAGAGCCGCTTGGCCATGGCCAGCCATTGGTCGAGGCCATAGCCGGGATAGATGTCGCGATTGGATTCCGCCAATGCGCGGGCGGCGTGAACCCAGCTTGGATGGGACTGGCCGATGCCGACATGGGTGCGGATACGCGCAAGCCCCGCCTCCTCCAGCGTTGGCCCGACATCGTTGAGCAGCGCGCCCGCCAGCCACTCGCGGTGGGTAGCCGCAATCAGCATGGTGATGATGCCGCCCAGCGACGTGCCGATGGCGACGAAGCGGGTGATGCCCAGATCCGCCAGCAGGCGGCTGATGTCCTGCAGATAGGTGAGCGGGACATAGGTCATCGGATCCTTCGCCTGCGCGCTTTCGGCGCGGCCGCGCATGTCGGGGCAGATGAGACGCCATTGTCCGGCAAGGCGCGCGGCGAGAGGCTCGAAATCGCGGGCGTTGCGCGTCAGGCCGGGCAGGCAGAGCAAGGGCGGACGACCGTCATCCCCGCCAGCATAATCGCGATAATGGAGCCTCAGCCCATCGGGGGACCACCAGTATCCGTCGCCATAGCTGCTCAAGCTGCTTGATCCTTCCACCCTGCATCCCCCATATCGCCGCATGCGCCCTGCCCTGCAACCCGCCAAATTCAGCCCCGCGAATGAAATCGCCGCGCTGCAGCCCGATTTCGCCGACCCCGTCGCGGCCGCCGACTTTCCCCAGGCCATCCTGCGTTTCCGCAACGATCGCTGGGCAGATGCGGTGGGCCTGGGCGAGCTGGGCGAGGAGGAATGGCTGGCGCATTTCGGGCGATTCCGGCCTTTGGAGGGATCGCTGCCCCAGCCCTTGGCGCTGCGCTATCATGGGCATCAGTTCCGCGTGTACAATCCCGATATCGGGGACGGCCGCGGCTTCCTGTTCGCGCAACTGCGCGACGGGGCGGGTCGGCTGCTGGACCTGGGCACAAAGGGTTCGGGCCGGACGCCCTACAGCCGCTTCGGCGACGGACGGCTGACGCTGAAGGGCGGCATGCGGGAAATATTGGCGACGGAGATGCTCGAAGCGCTGGGCGTCAACACCTCCAAGACATTTTCCATCATAGAGACGGGCGAGGCGCTGGAGCGCCATGACGAACCCTCCCCCACCCGTGCCGCGGTGATGGTGCGGCTCAGCCACTCGCATATCCGCATCGGGTCATTCCAGCGCGCCGCCTATTTCGACGACAGGGCGCTGCTGGAGCGGCTGGTCGACTATGCGCTGACGAAGCTGTATGGCGAAGTGCCAGGGGACAATCCGCCGGCGCAATTGCTGGGCCGGGTCGTGGAGCGCACGGCCGATCTGGCGGCAAGCTATATGGTGGCGGGCTTCGTCCATGGCGTGCTGAACAGCGACAATATCAATGTGACGGGCGAAAGCTTCGACTATGGCCCGTGGCGGTTCACGCCGCTATGGGAGCCGGGATTCACAGCCGCCTATTTCGACCATGCCGGCCTCTATGCCTTCGGACGGCAGGCGGAGGCGATCCATTGGGACGCGGCGCAGCTTGCCGTGTCGCTGCGTCCGCTGGTGGAGGCGGAACCGCTGGTCGAGCAGTTGGAGCGTTTTCCGGCACTCTATGCCGAGGCGATGGCGCGCCGCTTCTGCTGGCGGCTGGGCGTGGAGCCGACGGATGACGCCTCCACCATGATCGAGGCGGCCGTGCGAGGCATGATCGCCAGCCAAAGGCCCATCGACATCTTCTTCCACGACTGGCGCGGCGGCGATCCGCGCGACGGCGCGCCCTATGCCGGGGAAGAATGGGCCGCTTTTCGCGAGGCCATTGCCGGATTTGAGGCAAAGGGGCCGAAGGATCATGGCTATTGGGCCGATCCGCTGCCCTGCTCCATGCATATCGATGAGGTGGAGGCGATCTGGAGCGCCATCGACAGGGATGATGACTGGGCGCCGCTGCATGCCAAGGTGGCTGCGATCCGGCGCATGGGCGATGCTTTGGGGGAGGCGCCAGGCGTGCCTTGAGCGGAGCTTCTATCGGGAGCCAGGCTCTTCCCTAAAGCGGAATTAATTGCCATATCGGCAGCATGTCCGCCGCGCTGACTTCGTTCGAACCCGCCACTGGCGAACTTCTGTGGCAGGGGACTGCCAGCGATGTGGCGACGGAGGTTGCCCGCGCCTGTGCCGCCTGGCCCAGATGGGCCGCCCAGCCCATCGCCTATCGCATCGAAACGCTGCGCCGCTTCGTCAATGTCGTGCGCGCCAATGAAGAGGCGCTGGCAGACCTGATCGCGCGCGAGACCGGCAAGCCCCTGTGGGATGCGCGGACCGAAGTGACGGCGGTGATGAACAAGGTCGATATCTCCGTCGCCGCCTTTTCCGAACGCACCGGACAAAGGCGGCTGGAGGCGGCAATGGGCGCTCGCCAGTCCGTGCGGCACAAGCCCCATGGCGTCATGGCGGTGCTGGGCCCCTATAATTTCCCGGCGCATCTGCCCAACGGTCACATCGTCCCTGCCCTGCTGGCAGGCAATGCCGTCGTCTTCAAGCCATCGGAAAAGACGCCTGCGGTAGGTGAAATGCTGGTGCGCCTCTACCATGAGGCCGGCGTGCCGGAGGACGCCGTCCGGCTGGTGCTGGGTGGCCCGGATGAGGGCAAGGCGCTGGCCGCCCATCCCGATGTGAGTGGTATCCTCTTCACCGGGTCGGCCCAGACGGGCATTGCGATCAACCGGCAGTTCGCCGCCAATCCGGGCAAGATACTGGCGCTGGAAATGGGCGGGAACAACCCGATCGTCGCCTGGGATACGGCAGACGTCCCCAGCGCCGCGACGCTGATCGTGCAGTCGGCCTTCCTGTCGAGCGGGCAGCGCTGCACCGCGGCGAGCCGGCTGATCGTCAAGGACGAGTTGGCCGACACGCTGGTCGGAGAGGTCAAGAAGCTGGCCGACCGGCTGATCGTCGATCATCCCCATGCCGACCCCGCGCCCTATATGGGCCCGGTGATCGACAATCAGGCGGCCGATCAGCTGACGGAGAGCTTCCTCTACCTGATGAGCAACGGCGGCAAGCCGATCAAGCATATGGTCCGCACGACCAAGGGGCTGCCCTTCGTCACGCCAGCGATCATCGACGTGACCGCCATGGCCGAACGGCCCGACATCGAACTGTTCGGCCCCTTGTTGCAGGTCGTCCGCGTCCCGGATTTCGAATCCGCGATCCGGGAGGCGAACAACACCCGCTACGGCCTGTCCGCGGCTTTGATCGGGGGATCGCCGGAACAATATAACCAGTTCTGGGCCAATATCCGGGCGGGCATCGTCAACTGGAACCGCCCCACCAACGGAGCATCCTCCTCCGCGCCCTTTGGCGGGGTGGGCATTTCCGGGAACCATCGGCCCAGCGCCTATTATGCGGCGGATTATTGCGCCTATCCGGTCGTGTCGGTGGAAATCGAGCAGCCGCGCGCGTCCATCGGCGTCGGCCTGAAGGACATCGACACCAGCACGATGGGCGATTGAGCGTCGGGTCGGGGCGACGGCGTCAGATCGACCCCTCCCAAATTTTCCTTCGCCCTGGCCAATGCATTCTGAATTGAAACCACGGGCCGATTTCGCCATCTGCCCAGCATGGCTGAAACTCCCACTGCCACTGTCACCCTTGTCGGTGCTGGTCCGGGCGATCCGGAACTGCTGACGCTGCGCGCTGCGCGGTTGATCGGCGAGGCCGAGGTGATCGTGCATGACGGGCTGGTTTCCGCCGAGATACTGGCGCTTGCCTCCCCGCAAGCCGAACTGATCTCGGTCGCCAAGCAGCGCAGCCGTCATTCGGTGCCGCAGGACGGGATCAATGCCCTGCTGGTCGAACTGGCGCTCGCCGGGCGCCGGGTCGTCCGGCTGAAGGGCGGCGACCCCTTCATCTTCGGCCGCGGCGGCGAGGAGATGGAGGCATGCCGCGCCGCCGGGGTGCCGGTGGAGATCGTGCCGGGCATCAGCGCCGCCATCGGCTGTGCCGCGCAGGCGCAGCTGCCCCTCACCCACCGCGCGGCGGCGAGCGCGGTCAGCTTCGTTGCGGGGCAATGCAAGGGGCTGACCGATCAGGATTGGTCGGGCCTGGCCGGCGCTGGGCGCACGCTCGTCATCTATATGGGCGTGGCGACGGCGGCGGACATTGCCGACAAGCTGATCGCCGATGGCGTGTCCCCGGCGATTCCCGTGGCCGTGCTGGAAAACGGCACGCGCGCCGACATGCGGACGCTGCGCACCTTGCTTGCCGATCTGGGCGAGATGGTGGCGCGGGAAAAGGTGAAAAGTCCCGCCCTGATTGTGGTGGGAGAGGTTGCGGCCTATGCGCTGGCGCAGGATGTGCTGGCCGGCTGGGCCGCGCAGGAGACATTTGGGGCGGAGACTGACAAGTGAAGATTTTGACCGGCAATGACCTCGGCACCGGGGACGTGATCTGGTGGGCGGGCGACGGCTGGTCGCGGCAGGTCGGCGATTCCGTCGACGTGAGCGACAAGGGCGAGGATCTGGCCCGCGCGGAGGAAGCCGCGTTGCGGGTCGTGGGCGCCTATGTGATCGATGCGACCGTGACCGGAGAGGGCGTGCGCCCCGCGCATATCAAGGACCGCATCCGCGCCCTGGGGCCGACGGTGCGCCCCGACCTGACGCTGAAACCGAATGACGCCGATGCCGGCAACTGGGTGATCTGAACCATGTATCGTTACGACAGCTACGACCAGTCCATCGTCGACGCCCGCGTCGAGGAATTTCGCGACCAGACCCAGCGCCGTCTGGCCGGGCAACTGACGGAGGACCAGTTCAAGCCGCTGCGGCTGATGAACGGCCTCTATCTCCAGCTTCACGCCTATATGCTGCGCGTTGCCATTCCCTATGGCACGCTGAGCGCCCGCCAGATGCGCAAGCTGGGAGAGATCGCGGCGAAATATGACCGGGGCTACGGCCACTTCACGACGCGGCAGAACCTGCAATATAACTGGATCAAGCTGGCCGACGCGCCGGACATCCTTGCCGAACTGGCGACGGTCGAGATGCATGCCATCCAGACCAGCGGCAATTGCATCCGCAACATCTCTTCCGACCAATATGCCGGGGTGTCGGCGGACGAGGTGGCCGATCCGCGCCCCTGGGCGGAACTGCTGCGCCAATGGTCGACCTTCCATCCCGAATTCACCTACCTGCCGCGCAAGTTCAAGATCGCGGTGATCGCAAGCGAGGAAGACCGTTCCGCCATGCGGCTGCACGACATCGGCCTGAAGCTGGTGTCGCGCGACGGCCGGATCGGTGCGGAGGTCTATGCCGGCGGCGGCATGGGCCGCACCCCGATGGTTGCCCCGCTCATCAGGGATTTCGTGCCCGAGGAGGAGATCGTCTCCTATCTGGAGGCGTGCCTGCGCGTCTATAACCGCTATGGCCGGCGCGACAACAAGTACAAGGCGCGGATCAAGATCCTGGTCCACGAGCTGGGTGTCGAGGAATATAAGCGGCAGGTCGAGGAAGAATTCGCCCATATGCGGACGCTGGGCCTCAACCCGCCGACCGAGGAACTGGACCGCATCCGCGCCTATTTCGCTGGTCCCGCCTATGAAACGGGCCTGGACGACAGCGTCGATCGCAACGATCCGGCCTTTGCCCTGTGGGTGGACCGGCAGGTCGCGGCGCACAAGCAGCCGGGCTATGCCATCGTCAACATCAGCCTGAAGCCGCGCGGCGGCATTCCGGGCGATGCCTCGGCAGAGCAGATCGCCCTGGTGGCGGACCTGGCCGAGCAATATTCGCTCGACGAACTGCGCGTCACCCATGCGCAGAACCTGGTCCTGCCGCATGTGAAGAAGGCGGACCTCCACGCCGTCTGGCAGAAGCTGGACGAGGCCGGGCTGGCGGAGGCCAATCTGGACCTGATCACCGACATCATCGCCTGCCCTGGCCTGGATTATTGCAGCCTTGCCAATGCCCGCTCCATCCCACTGGCGCAGAAGCTGTCGGAACGGTTCGCCGCGGCGGACCGGCAGAAGGAACTGGGCGAGCTGAAGGTCAAGATTTCCGGCTGCATCAATGCCTGCGGCCATCATCATGCCGGCCATATCGGCGTGCTGGGCGTGGACCGGAAGGGCGTGGAGAATTTCCAGCTCTCGCTCGGCGGATCGGGTGCGGAGGATGCAAGCGTCGGGCAGATCACCGGACCCGGCTTTTCGGAGGACGGCGTGGTCGACGCGATCGAGAAGGTCACCAACATCTATCTTGCGCAGCGGGAGGAAGGTGAACGCTTCCTCGACACCTATCGCCGTCTTGGCATGAAGCCCTTCAAGGAGGCGATCTATGGTTGAGTTCCTCTCCTTCCGCGAAGGCGAAGTCGGCCAGGAACCGGCCGTCACGGTCGAATCCTTCACCGGCCAGTCCAATTCGACCGCCGTCCGGATCGAAGCTGGCGAGGATGCCCGCGAATTGCTGCCCCATCTGGACAGGCTGTCGCTGGTGGAGGTGAATTTCCCGGCGTTCGGCGACGGGCGCGGCTATTCGGCGGCGCGGATATTGCGCGAGGCCGGCTATATCGGCGAGCTGCGCGCCGTGGGCGATGTGCTGGTGGACCAGATTGTCGCGATGCGCCGCTGCGGCTTCGACAGCTTCCGGCCCGACAAGGCGCTGGACGATGCCGCCGTGGAGCGCGCGCTCCGCCGTTATGACGATGTCTATCAGAAGACGATCGACGGCCGCCGCCCAGTCTGGGCGAAGCGGCACCCGGAGACTGCAAATGGCTGAACCTGCCCGCAAGCTTGACGTGATCGATGCCCGCCCCGCCTTTACCCAGGCGGATGCGGATGCGCTCAATGCGCGCTTCAGTGGCGTCGACACGCTTTCGATGCTCAGGACCGTCTTTGCCGAGGGGCTGGCGGGGAATGTCGCCGTCGTCTCCTCCTTCGGCACGGAAAGCGCGGTTCTGCTGTCGCTGGTGGCGAAGGCGGACAGGACCGTGCCGGTGATCTTCGTCGACACGCTCAAGATGTTTCGCGAGACGCTGGATTATCGCGAAACGCTGATCAGCACGCTGGGCTTTACCGACAGCCGGACGGTCGTGCCGGATGCGGACGTGCTGGCGAAGAAGGACGAGACGGGCCTGCGCTGGTCCTACGACCCCGATGGCTGCTGCGAGATCCGCAAGGTCGAACCGATGAGCCGCGCGAAAAATGGCCTGGATGCCTGGATTTCCGGACGGAAGGCGTTTCAGTCGGTGACGCGGCAGAACCTGCCCCGTTTCGAGATCGAAGACGGCCGTCTGAAGATCAATCCGCTGGGCGACTGGACGAAGGACGATCTGGAGGCCTATTTCGAGGCGGAAAAGCTGCCGCGCCACCCGCTGGAGGCGCAAGGCTATCTGTCCATCGGTTGCGAACCGTGCACGTCCAAGGTGCTGCCGGGCGAAGACCCGCGCGCTGGCCGCTGGCGTGGTTGGGACAAGGTGGAGTGCGGCATTCACACGCCGGTGACGCCAATCCCCTCCCCCATCGCCGATCCGGACGATCCGGCCAACCAGCCGGTGTTCTGACCGAAAAGGACATCCTGCCCGCGACGCGCATGCCCGGTTGACCTGACAGCCGGGCAGCAACCCCGGAGCCGGCCCCGGAGCGAGCCATCGTCTTATGCCGGAACGGAGACTGATGGCGCGAGCCCTTCAGGCGCGATATGGTCGCCGTTCATGACAGACCGAGCGGAGGACAGGATATGGCCGTCGAGCTGAAGATATTGGCGTGGAGTTGCGTGCTGCTGCTGGTCCACATCTTCGCGGCGGCGCATATCAAGACGCGGCAATATGGCACCAAGTGGAATATGGGTGCGCGGGATGAGGAATTGCCGCCGCTCGATCCCGTCGGTGGGCGGCTGGTGCGGGCGCAGGCGAATTTCCTGGAAACCTATCCCATCGCGATCATCACCCTGATCGGCGTGGTGATCGCGGGGAAAACCAGCGGGATGACGGCGATCGGCGGCTGGCTCTGGCTGGGTGCGCGGGCCGTGTATCTCCCGCTCTACGGCATGGGCGTGCCCGTGGTGCGGACGATCGCCTATCTGGTCAGCATGATCGGGCTCGCGCTGGTCTTTCAGGCCTTCGTTTCGGGCTGAACCATTTTCCTGCGCCCATTTTCCTGCACATCGCGCCGCTATTCATAATCGTCCATGTAGCTGCCCTCCGCCAGATCGGAGAAGCGGGTGATCTTCGCATCGAACTTCATGCGGATGCGCCCGGTCGAGCCATGGCGCTGCTTGGCGATGATCACTTCGGCAAGGCCGTAGATGCGCTCCATCTCCTGCGCCCATTCCAGATGCTCGGAACTCTCCTTGTTCCCCGGCTCCTTCGCGGCGACATAATAATCCTCGCGGAACACGAACCAGACCATGTCCGCGTCCTGTTCGATGGAGCCTGATTCGCGAAGGTCGGACAATTGGGGCCGTTTGTCCTCGCGCTGTTCGACGGCGCGGCTGAGCTGGGACAGCGCCAGAACCGGGCAGTTGAGTTCCTTGGCCAAGGTTTTGAGGCCGCGGGAAATTTCCGAAATTTCGTTGACGCGATTGTCGCCCTTACCCGTGCCCTGGAGCAGTTGGAGATAGTCGACCACGACGAAACCAATGTCATGCCGCCGCTTCAAACGGCGGGCGCGCGTGCGCAGCGCGGCGATGGTCAGGCCAGGCGTGTCGTCGATGAACAGCGGCAATTCCTGCAACTCGCGCGCTGCCCGCGAAAGATTCTGGAAGTCTGACCGGCTGATCTTGCCCATGCGCAGCGCTTCGCCGCTGATCCCCGACTGTTCCGCCAGCACGCGCGTGGCGAGCTGGTCGGCGGACATTTCCAGGCTGAAAAAGGCGGTCTTCGCGCCCATATTCTTTTCCGGCGAAATGCCGTCCGCATTGTCGCGCAGCCAGCGCGAGGCGGCATTATAGGCGATATTGGTCGCCAGCGATGTCTTGCCCATGCCCGGACGACCCGCAAGGATCATGAGATCCGAATTGTGCATGCCGCCGATCTTTTCGTTCAGGCTGTTGATGCCGGTGGTGATGCCGGACACATGCCCGCCACTGTTGAGCGCCCGCTCCGCGATCTGGACCGCCATGGTCGTGGCGGTGGCGAAGCTCTTGACCGAGCCGGTTTCCCCCTCCCCTTCGGAAACCTTGTAAAGGGCGACCTCAGCCTGCTCGATCTGTTCGCGTGGATTCACGTCCTCGCTGGTGTCGAGAGCGCTTTCAACCAGTTCGCGCCCGACATGGACAAGTTGGCGCAGCAGGGCGAGGTCATAGATCTGCGCCGCGAAGTCGCGCGCACCCAGCAACGCGGCGCCATTGCCCGTCAATTGCGCCAGATAGCCGACACCGCCCAGTTCCTTGAGCGCCGGATCCTGCTCCAGCATCGGTTTCAGCGTCACGGGGTTGGCGACCATGTCGCGTTCGACCAGCCGCATCACCGCTTCGTAGATGCGGCCGTGCAAGGGCTCGAAAAAATGCTCTGGCTTCAGCTTGAGCTGCACATCCTCGGCAATGCGGTTGTCGATCATGAGCGCGCCCAGCAGCGCGGCCTCCGCCTCGACGTTGCGCGGGAGTTCGGTGATGCCGGTTTCTGCGGCGGGGTTGATTTGCACGAGTTCGACCATTGCCCCCTCATCGCTTCGCTGACGGCGGCGCGCAAGGTCCGACATTGAAACGATTGGGAAAAGCTGTGGACAACCCGGCGCCCTGCTTTTCCCGGTTGCATTTCCCTGTGCTCCGCCGCACTGACCATAGCGTTCATGGCCGATCCGCGCATCATCGATATCACGCTCGACGAGCGGACGATCCTCTGGCGCAATGCCGATGTGGAGCAGGAGCGGCGCATCGCCATCTTCGACCTGCTGGAGGATAATTATTTCGAGCCGCAGCGCAGCCATGAGGACGGCTATGCCGGCCCCTACAAGGTGCATCTGCGCGTCGAGGAAGGCCGGCTGGTCATAGAGATACGCCGTGAAAATGGCGACCCGCTGGAGGCGATCATCCTGAGCCTTGGGCGGTTCCGCCGCCCGATCCGCGATTATTTCGCGATCTGCGACAGCTATTACCAGGCGATCAGCAATGCTTCACCGCAGCAGATCGAAACGGTGGACATGGCACGCCGGGGCATCCACAATGCTGCCGCCGAGACACTGATCGAGCGGCTGGACGGCAAGATCAAGGTCGACTTCGACACGGCCCGTCGCCTGTTCACGCTGATCTGCGTCCTGCATATCAAGGGGTAAGGGGCATCCGTATCATCAGCGCCGGCCATTTCATGGCTCGTTTCTGCCTGCTTCTTGCCGTCCTGGGCCTGATGGCGCTGGGCGGATGGCTCTACGCGCGCGAATGGGCCCCCGATCGGGAGGCGTTCCCGACGCAGGGCGTGTCGGTATCATCGGACAATGGCTCGATCGACTGGGGCACGCTGGCGGCGCAGGGAACCGATTTCGCCTATATCCGCGCCTCGCGCGGCGGGCGCTTTCGCGATCCGGCGTTCGAGGCGAACTGGGCCGCCGCGCGCGCGGCAGGGATGCGCTATGGCGCTGCGCTCGATTTCAGCCTCTGCGCCAGTGCCTCGGAACAGGCCACCGGCTTCATGGCCATGGTGCCGCGCGACAATGCCGCCCTGCCGCCGGTCATCAGGCTGGCGTTCGAGCCGGGCTGCCACGCCTGGCCGGGGCAGGATGCGGTGCTTTCTGAACTGAACACGCTCATCAACCTGATCGAAAGTCATGCGGGCACGCCGGTCCTGCTGAATGTCAGCGACGATTTCGATGCCCGATATGCCATTGCATCGGGGATCAACCGGACTTTGTGGCTGGACCGCAATTTCTTCGCGCCCGATAGCGGGAAGCGCAGATGGGTGATGTGGACAGCCAATGATATGCGGCATATCGACGGCATCGACGGTCCGGTGCGATGGGATGTGATGGCGCGATGAATGCGACGGAAAAGCTGATCGAGGCGGCAAGGGAAGCGATGCGCCATGCGCATGCGCCCTATAGTCGCTTCGCCGTCGGCGCGGCGGTGCGGCTGACCGACGGGCAGGTCGTGACCGGCTGCAATTTCGAGAATGCGAGTTACGGCCTGTCACTATGCGCCGAAACGGTGGCGCTGGCGGCGGCGAATGCCCAGGGCCGCCTTGCCGATGTCGAGGCGATCGCGGTCGTGGGCGGCGCCATGGGCGCGGACGGCACCGCATCGGGCGAGGCCATCGTCACCCCCTGCGGCCGATGCCGCCAGGTCATGAATGAAGCCGAGCAGATGGCCGGGCGGACGCTCGCCATCTATTGCGCTGCACCGGAAGGAGACGCGCTGGTCGAACATCGCGTCGCCGAACTCCTGCCCCTTGCCTTCGGTCCTGCCGATTTGGGCATCACCCCCGGAAAGAGCTGAACAGCCATGTCGATATTGTCGGATAAGTGGATTCGCGAACAGGCGCAAAACAACGCCATGATCGAGCCGTTCGTGGAGAGCCAGCGACGCGACGGCTGCATCAGCTATGGCCTTTCCTCCTACGGCTATGATGCGCGGGTGGCGGACGAGTTCAAGATCTTCACCAATGTCGACAGCGCCGTGGTCGATCCCAAGGATTTCGCCGCCAACAGCTTCGTCGACCGCAAGACCGATGTCTGCATCATCCCTCCGAACAGCTTCGCGCTGGCCCGCACGGTCGAATATTTTCGCGTGCCCCGCGACGTGCTGGTGATCTGCCTTGGCAAATCCACCTATGCGCGGTGCGGCATCATCGTGAACGTGACACCGCTGGAACCCGGCTGGGAAGGGCATGTCACGCTGGAATTTTCCAACACGACGCCGCTTCCCGCCAAGATCTACGCCAATGAGGGCGCGTGCCAGTTCCTGTTCCTCAAGGGCAACGAACCGTGCGAGACCAGCTATGCCGACCGGGCGGGCAAATATATGGGGCAGCAGGGCGTGACATTGCCGCGCCTGTAACGCTGTGCGACATTGGCGGCATGATGTGTGAGGCAGGCCCGCCATGCTGATCCCCTTCCGCAGGCGGAAGGCGCCAGACGACGCGCCCTCCCCCAGCGTGGGCCCGGACAGGCGCGTCTATGCCATAGGTGACGTTCACGGCCGCGACGACCTTTTTGCCCAATTGCTCGACAGGATCGCGCTGGACGAAGCGGACAGACGCCCTTTGCCCCGGCTGCTGATCCTGTTGGGCGATCTGGTCGACCGAGGACCGCAGTCGCGGCAAGTGGTCGAACGGGCGATGAACCTGGCGCATGCGGGCGAGGACGTCCATTTCCTCAAGGGCAATCATGAGGAAATGTTCGTGGCGGCGGCGCGCGGAAATGTGCGGGCCGCCGCCCTCTTCCGTCGTTATGGCGGGGTGGAGACGCTGGCAAGCTACGGCCTGGAGCCCGGGCAGAGCGCCGGGATGGACGACGAGGCGATCGCGCAATGGATGCTGGCGCATGTCCCACGCGATCATGTCGATTTTCTCGACGCTTTCCCCGATATGCTGCCGCTTGGCGACTATCTCTTCGTACATGCCGGGGTTCGGCCGCGGATCGCCCTCGACGCGCAGATTGCCGCCGATCTGCGATGGATCAGGGGCGATTTCCTGAACCATCGCCACCATTTCGGCAAGATGATCGTTCATGGCCACAGCATCAGCGACGATGTGGACGTGCAGCCCAACCGGATCGGCATCGACACCGGCGCCTTCCGCAGCGGCCTGTTGACCGCCATCGGGCTGGAAGAGGACAGGCGCTGGTTTCTGCAGACCGGGGCCTGACCAGCTTTCCCGGCCTGTCCTATTGCCAGCGCCTGGCCTTGGCCGCTTTCTCCTGCGCGGCATCGAGGGGGGAGCCATCCATCAGGGCATCGACAGTCGCCATGAGGCGCGCATCGCCCGAAGACGCTTGCCGATAGGCAGTCTCCTGCCCCGAACCCGGCACAAGCTGTTGCACTTGCCAGCCCTGCTCCTGGCGACAGGCGACGCCCGAAATGGCCTGCCCTTCGAAGCTGCGGCACCAGCCGCCGCCCTTGCGCCGGAAGCTGAGGCCGATGCGAATCGGCACGCTGTCCTGAGCGGAAGCCAGTTGGGTTTCAAGCGCTGATGCCAGTTCGCCCTGCGCGACCATGGTGCCCTGCTCCACCGCGACCGGACTGTCGCCGCCGCCGCCGGAAAAATGTCCGATGCCAAGACCCAGCAACAGGCTCGCAGCAATCGCGCCGCCCGTCATCCAGGCGTGCCGCCGCGCCGCTACCGGACGAGCGAGGGGGACGACCTTCGCCTCCGCCTGCAACAAGGCCCGCATCGCAGCCGGCACAGGCTCGGCCTCGATCGGCGCATAATGATCCGCCAACCGCTCCCGCAGGCGGACATGCATATCCAGCCGGGCCGCCAAAGCCGGGTCTTCCGCCACCGCACGCTCGATGCGCCGCCGGCTCACCTCGTCCAGTTCGCCATCCACCAGGGCGATCAGCATGGTTTCGTCGATATCCGTCATGCCGCTTCCCCCAGCAGTTCGATGAGCGCGCCGCGCCCGCGTACCAGCCGCGACGTCAACGTGCCCATCGGAATGTCCAGCACCTCCGCCGCCTCCTTGTAGGACAGCCCCTCCACCAGTACGAGCGCGATCGCCTCCCGCTGCTCCTCGGGCAGGCTGTGCATGGCGCGGTCGACGTCGGACAGCATGACATGCGCCTCCACATCCCGGTCGCCCGCATGGCCGACATGCTCGCCGGCCTCCTCCGGCGCGAAGGTGCGGGCGGCGCGCTGCCGGGAGCGGCCCTCATCGATCCAGAGATTGCGCATGATCCGATACATCCAGCTATCCAGTCTTGTCCCCGGCTGCCATTGATCGCGTGCCCGGAGCGCCTTTTCCAACGCCGCCTGGCAAAGATCGTCCGCATCGGCGCGGTCCCGCGACAGGCTGGCGGCAAAGCGGCGCAGCCGGGGCAGGATCGCCAACAGATCGCTTTCGAACGACATCCGGTCTCCATTCAGCTTCCTGAAGGATGAAACGACCATCGCCGCACGTTTCATCCCTGAACACGGAACTTGTATCGGAAATTTTTTCGCGATGAATCATTTTGAGAGCGAAAGGACCGTAAAGCAGTCCGATTGTGAAAAGGTCGGTGGTAGAGAGGTCGAGATGAAATTCACGCGTCCATGGATCGTCGCAGGCCTGCTGCTGACCGCACCGGGCGCGCAGGCGCAGTTGTTACCCGCGACCGGCGGCACCCTGGGTCAGGTCAGCGGACCAGTGGGCGGCATCGTGCCGCAAGTGCTGGACCGGGTGGACGGCGCGCTGGATCAGGCTGGGCTCGACCAATTGTCGCCCGCGCGGCTGGCCGACCGGCTGGTAGCGGCGCGGGCGGCGCGAATCGACGATCTGCTGCGGCGGCATGCGGATGAGGTGGAACTGGACGACCGGCGCCAGCCGGCGCGGCGCGGGGTGATATTGCTGACCGGAGCGCGGACGGAAAGCGTCGAGGCGCTGCGTTCAGCCGGCTATGGCGTGGAAAATGCGGCCATAGAAGGGCTGGACCTCAGCATCGCGCGTCTGACCGTGCCGCAGGGCCGAAGCCTGTCGCGCGCGTTGAAACAGGTCCGATCACTCGCGCCGGAGGCACAGGCCAGCGCCGACAATCTCTATTTCCCCAGCGGGCCTTCGATCGGCATTTCCGCAGCCGCACTGGCTGAGGGCGGGACGGCGCGTGGCAAGGTGGCAGGCCTGATCGACGGCGGCGTCGCCCGCCACCCGGCGCTGAGCGGCGTGATCGAGCAGCGGGGCTTCGCCCGCGGCGCTCCTCGCGCCAGCGCACATGGGACAGCGGTAGCCTCCCTGATCAGCGGGACAGGCAGCATCAGGGGTGCGGCGCCTGGCGCGCCGCTGCTGGTGGCGGATGTCTATGGCGATGATCCGGCGGGCGGCAGCGCCTTCGCGATCGCGCGGGCGCTGGGCTGGATGGTGGCGCGCGGGACCGAAGTGGTGACAGTCAGCCTGGTGGGGCCGGACAATCCACTGCTTGCCGGCGCGATCCGACTGGCACGGGAACACGGCCTGTCCATTGTCGCGGCGGTGGGCAATGACGGTCCGGCCGCCCCTCCGGCCTATCCCGCCTCCTATGCCGGGGTAGTCGCCGTCACCGGCATAGACGGGCGCGGCCGGGTCCTGCCCGAGGCCGGGCGAGCGCGTCACGTCGACTTCGCAGCGCCGGGGGCCGATATGAATGCAGCGCGGGTCGATGGCGGCAAGGGCAAGGTTCGCGGCACGTCCTTCGCGGCGCCGCTGGTGGCGGGGCGGCTGTTCGCTGCTGGCAGCGTGCAGGCCTTGCGCGCGGAAGCAAAGCGCAATGCCGGGCTCAGCGTCATTTGCGGCAATTGCAGAAATAATGATTGATTTTCAAATATTTGAAAAATTTTTATGACATTCGGGGATTAAAGCGGATCGCCCTTCCGTTGTCCTGTCATCGGATCGACAACGAACAAGGAGACGATCGATGAAAGTCCAATTCCTGATTGCTACCGCCGCTCTCGCTGCTCTCACCGCCGCGCCCGCCTCTGCCCAGTTGCTGGGTGGCGGTGGCGGCGGCATGCTCGGCGGCGGCCTGGGTGGCGCGCTGGGCGGCATGGGCGGCGTGGGCGGATCGCTGGGCGGTACGCTGAGCGGTTCGGGCGGCGTTGGCCTCGACCGCAGCATCGACCTGGAGAATGGCCGCGTCGGCGCCAGCGGTTCCGGCCATGGCAGCGGCAACGGTTCTGCCTCCGGATCGGTCAGCCGCCACGGCAAGAGCCACAGCGGCAACGCTTCGGGTTCTGCCAGCGGATCGGCAAGCGGCAGCCTGACGGCCGACACGCTTGGCACCGGCGACGTGCGCAACGCCGTGGGTGGCCTGCGCGACCAGGCCGGCAGCACCGTCGGCGCAGCGCGGGATCGCGCCGCCACAACCGCAGGCGAGGCCAGGGACCGTGCCAGCGCCACCGCAGGGGCAGCGCGCGACCGCGCCGCCAATGCCGCGAATGACACCCGTACTGTAGCCGGCAATGCCGCGGGCAGCGTTGCGGGCGCCGCCAGCGGCGCGGCGAACAGCGCAAACGGCCTGGCATCCGTTGATGCTTCTGGGCAGCTGTCGGGCAGCGGACAGGCATCCGGTTCAGGCAGTTCGACAAACTCGGATCAGGCGGCCAACTGACCTCGCCCGGAGGCGGCATGTCCCCGCCCGGCTTTCAGCCCTATTGCCGCCTCCCCGCCTGATCGAAGGCTGGCGATCCTCACCGGATCGCCAGCCTTCACGCTTTCTGAACCGGGCATCAAAAGCCTTTGATATAAATGGTTTAAGATGATCGCGCTTTTCATGGCGCGCCTAAAGGTCTAGATTGCACATCATAGGGTTCCTTCGGCCATGTCGAACGGAACCGAAGGTCGCCAAAGGTGCGTCGCGGCACCATATTGAAGAGATACGGTACGGAATGTCCGTTTCGGATTCCGATTTTGCTTCCAAGCGGCTTCATGATCGCCAGCGCAGACTGCTGAAGGCACGTATGCGTCATCCAGATCATGGTGAGATCGACATATTGGTCCGCGACGTTTCGGAAATGGGCCTGGGCGGGCGGTGCGACCGCGAACTCGCCGTGGGAGAGAGCGTGGTCATCCTCCTGCCCGACTGCCGGCCTGCCCATGGTCGGATCGCGTGGCGCAAGGGGCAGAGCTTTGGCGTGCAATTGACGGCCGAGATCAATCCGGAGGCGGTCAGAAACCGCGTCACTATCGATCGGCCGACCGAAGGATATCATGTGCCTGACGCATTCCGTCCCTCGATCGAAACGAAACGGCCTGGCTTTCGGACGCGTGCACAGGGGCCGGACACCGATAATAAGTGGCGATGATTTCGCATCTTTCCGGAGCCGTCAGGTTCTGCCCGTCGCAGAACACATGAATGAAGAAGGCCGCCGATCCCACTGGAACCGGCAGCCTTTTCTTCCGTCGCTATGGTACGATCAGGCGACCTTGGTCGCGAATTCCTCGGCTTCGTCGGGATCGCGCAGCACATAGCCGCGGCCCCATACGGTCTCGATGTAATTTTCCCCGCCGCAGGCCAGCGCCAGTTTCTTACGCAGCTTGCAGATGAAGACGTCGATGATCTTGAGTTCGGGTTCGTCCATGCCGCCATAAAGGTGGTTCAGGAACATTTCCTTGGTCAGCGTCGTGCCCTTGCGGAGCGAGAGCAGCTCCAGCATCGCATATTCCTTGCCGGTCAGGTGGACGCGGTTACCGTCCACTTCCACGGTCTTGGCGTCCAGGTTCACCGCCAGCTTGCCGGTGCGGATAACCGACTGCGAATGCCCCTTGGACCGACGGACCACCGCATGGATGCGGGCGATCAGTTCCTCGCGATGGAAGGGCTTCGTCACATAATCGTCGGCGCCGAAGCCGAAGGAGCGAACCTTGCTGTCCATTTCCGCCACGCCGGACAGGATCAGCACGGGCGTCTGCACCTTCGCCGCACGGAGCTTCTTGAGCACGTCATAGCCGTGCATGTCCGGCAGGTTCAGGTCGAGGCAGATGATGTCGTAGTCGTAGAGCTTGCCGAGGTCGAGACCTTCTTCGCCCAGGTCGGTCGTGTAGACGTTGAACCCCTCGGTGGTGAGCATCAGCTCGATCGCCTTGGCCGTCGTCGGTTCGTCTTCGATTAGCAGCACGCGCATGTGAAGCCCCTTTGCGTAGCGGTTCCGTTCACCCCCAGAGAACGACGACCGCTCCAATTCATTAACCAAAAAACTTCTGAAGGACAAAGGTTAATTTTTCGCTAACCGGCAGAATTCCACGAGTCGTGCTATTTTGAATCTGTTTTCAACGTTTTGAACACGAAATGATTCAGATGGAGTCAATATGGATTCGTCTTCGAAACGAGAGCTCAGCAGCCATGATGGCGGGTGAGGAAATCCAGCACCGCATCGACCCGCGCGGGCCGCAACCGCGACGGCGGTGTCACCAGATGGATGCCGATCGGCGGCGGCCGCCAGTCCACCAACAGTTCTTCCAGTTCACCAGCGGCCAGCGCTTGCCCGACGATGAAGTCGGGCAGACGGGCAATGCCGACCCCGGCACGCAGGGCCGGCAGCATCGCCTCGCCGCTGTTGACGGTCAGGCGGGCGCGTACCTGCACCACGACATTCTGCTGGCCCGGCCCCGAAAAGCGCCAGACCTCAGGCGTCGGCGTGTTGGAATAGCAGAGGCAATCATGGCTGCCCAGGTCGGACGGATGGGCGGGGCGTCCCCGTTCCGCCAGATAGGCGGGCGACGCCACCACATGCAGTTCGACATCGGCCAGGCGTCGGGCCCGAAGCGAACTGTCGGGCATGTCGGCGATGCGGATGGTGGCGTCCAGGCCCATTTCCACCAGGTCGATGCGTGCGTCGGAGAGGTGGAGGTCGATGTCGACCAGCGGGTTCTGCTTCGTGAACTCGGCGACCAGCGGTGCGATGCGGAGCAAGCCGAAGGTCATCGGTGCGCCGAGCCTGACAATGCCGGAAAGTTCGGCCGTTTCATCTCTGGCCGCTTCCTCCGCTGCCTGCCCCTCGGACAGGATGCGCGCCGCATGATCGGCCAGCCGCCTGCCGCTCTCAGTCAGCGCGAGGCGACGGCTGGTGCGGCTGAACAGGCTGGTGTCCAGATGCTGCTCCAGGCGCGTCACGGCCTTGGACACGGTGGCCTTGGACACGCTCAGTGCCTTGGCGGCGTCGGTGAAGCTGCGATGTTCGACCACGGCGGCGAACATCGCCCATGCCTCGAAATCCGGAAGACGCATAAGGAAACAATCCGTTTCAATGCTGCTTATTCAAGAAACGATCCTGATCGCTAGATGGGGATTAAGCAAGCCGGAACCGTCCGGCATCGCAATCGAAAGGCATTGATCATGAGTATGACAGTAGGGAGCCTGATCGAGCGTCGCCCCTTCGCGTCTCTCGGTCATGCCGATCATGGCTGGCTGAATGCGCGTCACCATTTTTCCTTTGGCGACTATCATGATCCCGCCCGCATGAACTGGGGCGCGATCCGCGTCTGGAACGATGATGAAATACGCCCCCGTTCGGGTTTTCCGCCGCATCCGCATGCGGACATGGAGATCATCACCTATGTCCGCAAGGGCGCGATCACCCATCAGGACAGCCTGGGCAACAGAGGTCGTACCGAGGCCGGCGACGTCCAGGTGATGAGCGCGGGCACCGGCATCCGCCATGCCGAATATAATCTGGAAGACGAGACGACGACCCTCTTTCAGATCTGGGTCATGCCGCGCTCCAAGGGCGGTCAGCCATGCTGGGGCGCCAAGCCTTTTCCGAAGGGCGACCGATCGGGCGGGCTGGTCGTTCTGGCAAGCGGCCATGCCGAAGATGGCGAGGCGTTGCGCGTCCGCGCCGACGTCAGGCTGCTCGGCGGAACCGTCAAGGCGGGCGAGAGCGTGACCTACGACAGTGCCGAGGGGCGCCACCTCTATCTGGTTCCGGCAACCGGCCGGATCGAGATTGACGGCCAGATTTTCGAGGCGCGGGACGGCGCTGCGATCATCGGCGGCGCGCCCATCGTCATCACCGCCATCGAGGACGCCGAAATCGTCCTGGTGGACAGCGAATAAGGCCCGCCCTTCCTCCCTCTGGGCAGGCCGAAAGGCCGCCTGCGCTCTTCCCCTCCCCCGGCGCAGGCGGCCAACTGTTTTGAAACCTTTTTATTAACAATGTATTAGATGAAATGGAGACGCACATGGCTAAAGTTCTGGTTCTCTACTACTCCTCCTACGGCCACATCGAGACGATGGCGAAGGCCGTGGCGGAAGGCGCCGCCGCCGCAGGGGCGCAGGTCGACATCAAGCGCGTGCCCGAAACGGCGCCGCTGGAAGTCGCGCAGGCCGCTCATTTCAAGCTCGATCAGGAAGCCCCCATTGCGAGCGTCGCCGATCTGGCCGACTATGACGCGATCATCGTCGGCACCGGCACCCGTTTCGGCCGCATGTCGAGCCAGATGGCGGCGTTTCTGGACCAGGCCGGCGGCCTTTGGGCGCGCGGTGCGCTGAACGGCAAGGTGGGCGGCGCCTTCACCTCTACGGCAAGCCAGCATGGCGGACAGGAAACCACGCTGTTCTCGATCATCACCAACCTGCTGCATTTCGGCATGGTCATCGTCGGCCTCGACTATGGCTTTGCCGCGCAGATGGGCGTCGACAAGGTACGCGGGGGTGCGCCCTATGGCGCGACCACGCTGACCGGTGGCGACGGCAGCCGCCAGCCGGGCGAAGAAGAACTGGAAGGCGCGCGCTACCAGGGCCGCCGCATAGCGGAAACGGCGCTGAAGCTGCACGGGTAACACATCGCTGCGCCGTCTTGGCGGTGCAGTCGTTGAGAGCCTTGGGTCGCAGGGCATCAACGCAGAGGGAGCCGGCGCATTGGACTGCGCGTCGGCTCCCTTTCTGCATCCGGGATGCGACGGGACATGTCATTGCGGTTGCGCCCCATCATGGCTGCGGTCGACATGCAGCCTTCCTGAAGCAGGTCGATCAACTTCCTCCCTTCCCTCAGTCCCCCACCTTGCTCTATGGCGGGGACCGAATTTCCCAAGGGGAACGCCAACTTGATCCTTGACCTTGCCGCCGCCGCTTCGGGGGCCATCCACTTCGACCAGCTCGGCCTCAGCCCGGTTGCCCTCGACCTCGGCTTCTTCACGCTGAAATGGTACAGCCTCGCCTATCTGGCGGGCATATTGATCGGCTACTGGTACCTGCTGAAGCTGATTGCCCAGCCCGGTTCCCCCATGGCGCGCCGCCATGCGGACGACATGATCTTCTATGCGACGCTGGGCATCATCATCGGCGGGCGGCTGGCCTATGTGTTCTTCTACCAGCCCGAGATCCTTCGCCATCCGCTCGACATCTTCAAGCTGTGGAACGGCGGCATGTCCTTTCACGGCGGCGCGGTCGGCGTGTCGCTCGGCATTCTCTACATGGCGCGCAAGGAAAAGCTCTCCTGGCTGCGCATCCATGATTTCGTTGCCTGCTGCGTACCGTTCGGCCTGTTCTTCGGCCGGCTCGCCAATTTCGTGAACGGGGAACTGTGGGGCAAGGAAACCGACGTGCCCTGGGCGATCGTCTTCCCGACCGGCGGCCCCTTCCCCCGCCATCCCAGCCAGCTCTACGAGGCTTTCCTGGAGGGCATCGTGCTGTTCCTGATCCTTGCCTTTGCCTTCTGGAAAACCCGCGCGCGCTACAAGCCCGGCATGTTGGTGGGCATCTTCCTGCTCTGCTATGGCATCTTCCGCTTCGGGGTCGAATATTTCCGTGAAGCCGACGCGCAGCTCATGGAATTCGCGGCCCGCACCGGCCTGCACATGGGCCAGTGGCTGTGCGTGCCGATGATCCTGGGCGGCCTGTACCTGATCTTCACCGCCCGGAGCCGCCGCATACGCGTGGAACCGATAGCGGGCAGCGCGAGTGTCAGTTGAGCTGAGCCTGTCGGAACGCCTGGCGCGCCAGATCGCGTCAGGCGGACCGATTTCCATCGCCCATTATATGGCGGAGGCGAACCAGCATTATTACGGCACGCGCGACCCGCTGGGCGCCGCTGGCGACTTCACCACCGCGCCGGAAATCAGCCAGATGTTCGGAGAACTGGTGGGGCTGTGCCTGGCGGACGTCTGGATGCGGTCGGGCAGCCGGCCGGATATCGGCTATGTCGAACTCGGCCCCGGTCGCGCTACGCTCGCCTCCGACGCGCTACGGGCGATGGCCAGCATATCCTTCGTCCCCCGGGTCCATTTCGTGGAGACCAGCCCCAGCCTGCGTGAACGGCAAAGGACGCTGATCCCCAATGTCCTGCATCACGATGCCGTCTCCGGCCTGCCAGAACAGGGTCCGTTGCTGGTCGTCGCGAACGAATTTTTCGACGCCTTGCCCGTGCGGCAGATCGTGCGCAGCGGCGGGGAATGGCGCGAACGGGTGGTGATCTGCCCCGATCCGGACCAGCCCGATCGCTTCGCGCCCGTCACCGGCTATCGCCGCGTCGAATCGGGCATCCCGCCCCTTGCCACCGAAGCGCCGGAAGGTGCGATACTGGAGATGCCGCTGGCGGGCACGGCGATCGCGCTGGAACTCGCACACAGGATCGCGCGGCAGGGCGGCGCAGCTATCATCATAGACTATGGCTATGAGGGGCCGGCGCTGGGGGATACGTTGCAGGCGGTGCGCGCGCACCGTTTCGCGGACCCTTTCATCGAGCCGGGCGAAAGCGACCTCACCACCCATGTCGACTTCACCATGATCGGCAACATGGCGCGACAGGCAGGGCTGCGGGTGCTGGGACCGGTCGGTCAGGGCGCCTTCCTGCGTCAGCTCGGCATCGACGCCCGCGCCGATCAACTGGCCCGCACGACGCCGGCCCGCGCGGAAGAGGTGGAGGCAGCGCGCCTGCGGCTGACCGCCGACGATGCAATGGGAACGCTGTTCAAGGCGATGGCCTGGGTCCATCCCGATTGGGCTGAACCAGCGGGTTTTGAGGGATAGGCCTGGCCTGGCTTCCCTCAATCTTCCTGGTGATAGCGGCTCAGCCTGCGGATGAAGCCGATGAGGCCCGTCTGCCGGCTGCGCTTCATGCGCTCGGCATGCAGGATGGTCTGGACGCGCTGGAAACAATCGTCCGCATCCACATTGCACAGGACATAATCATAGCCGTCCCAATGCGCGATCTCTCCAGCGGCGCGGGACATGCGACCCTCGATCACCTCATTGCTGTCGGTCGCCCGTCCGCGCAGGCGACGCTCCAGTTCCTCCATCGACGGCGGCAGGATGAACACCCGCACCACGTCCCCGCCCGCAATCTGGTGGAGCTGCTGCGCGCCCTGCCAATCGATATCGAACAGAACGTCGCGGCCCGACTTCAACATCGCCTCCACCGCAGCGCGAGGCGTGCCATAGCGCTGGCCGAAGACATGCGCCCATTCCAGGAACTCATGATCGGCGGTCATGCGCCGGAATTCTTCCAGATCGACGAAATGATAATCCTTGCCGTCGACCTCTCCCGGCCGCATCGGGCGGGTCGTCGCCGACACGGACATGGCAAGATCCGGCTCGGCGGCCAGCAATTTGCGCGCGATGGTCGATTTACCGGCGCCGGACGGAGAGGAAAGAACGAACAGGACGCCGCGGCGCTTGAAATCGGGCGTCTCTATGGAGCTGCTGTCGGCCATGGCCGCTCTTGGCGCCATGGACGGGATTTGGCAAGGGGGACTCTGTCGCGCCGTCAGCCCTTGCGAGCCTTGCGCGCCTCCTCGATCAGGATGGGCGGCGGGCTGGTGTCCGGCAGGGCCTTGGCCATGCGCTTGCGATCCGCCTCGCGCTTCGCCTCATAGACCTTGCCGGCCATATAGGCGCCGGTCACGAACAGCGTGCCCATGGGATGGCGCATGATGAGCCGTTTTGCGCCCATGCCCGCCAGCAGGCCGATCACGCCCTTCTTGCCGGTATCGGCGGCCACACGCGCAGCAACGACGGTCGCACCGACGCGGGCTACCTTTCTCAGCAGCCCGTCCTTGCGGGGCGAGCGGATAGCGATGACGGGCTTGTCGGACGATTTTTTCCTCATGGGACATGAATGTACCGCAGCGCGTCGGGTTCCACCATGGTGATGTGGATCAAACCATATTTTCCGGTCGAACAAGCCGGTCGAAGCTTGCCTCGTCGACCAGCCCCAGTTGCAGGCCCGCCTCCCTCAGCGTCAGCCCTTCGGCATGCGCATGTTTCGCGATCCTGGCGGCATTGTCATAGCCAATCTCCGGCGCCAGCGCAGTGACCAGCATGAGCGAGCGGTCGACCAGCTCGGCAATCCGCCTCTCATTCGCCTCCAGGCCATCTATGCAGCGTTCGGCAAAGCTCTCCATCCCCACGCTCAGCAGATGGATCGACCGCAGCACCGCAGCGCCGATCATCGGCTTGAAGACATTGAGTTCCAGATGCCCCTGCAGGCCGCCTACCGTCGCCGCCTGGTGATTGCCGATCACCTGTGCGGCGACCATGGTCAGCATCTCGCACTGGGTGGGATTGACCTTGCCCGGCATGATGGAGCTGCCCGGCTCATTGGCCGGCAGGTCGAGTTCGCCAAGGCCGGAGCGCGGCCCGCTGCCGAGCAGGCGGATGTCATTGGCGATCTTGGTCAGCGCCACCGCCAGCGTCGCGAGGGTAGAGGACAGATGGACCAGCGGGTCATTGGAGGCGAGTGCCTCGAACTTGTTGTCGGCGGCCCGGAACGGCAGGCCGGTCAGCGCCGCGATCTCCTTCGCCACCGCCACGTCGAAGCCCTTGGGCGCATTGAGGCCGGTGCCGACCGCCGTGCCGCCCTGCGCCAGCGCCATCATGCCGTGCATGACCGCCGGCTCGATCCGCTTGCGGCCGCGGTAGAGTTGATGGGCATAGCCGGAAAATTCCTGGCCCAGCGTGAGCGGCGTCGCGTCCTGCAAATGCGTGCGGCCGATCTTGACGATGCCGTCCCAGGCCTTCGCCTTGGCGTCGAGCGCGGCGTGGAGCCGGTCGAGCGCCGGAAACAGTTCCGCCGTTACGGCCCGCGCCGCCGCGATGTGCAGGGCGGTCGGAAAGCTGTCATTGGACGACTGGCCCATGTTCACATGGTCGTTGGGGTGGACGGGGCTCTTGCCGCCGCGCCTGCCCGTCATGCCCTCGTTGGCGATGCCGGCGATCACCTCATTGACGTTCATGTTGGATTGGGTACCGCTGCCGGTCTGCCAGATGACGAGCGGGAACTGGTCGTCATGCCTGCCTGCGACGACCTCGGCCGCGGCAGCCTCTATGGCATCGGCCAAGCCCGACTCAAGCCCGTGGCCGCGATTCACCCGCGCCGCCGCCTGTTTCACGATGGCCAGCGCATGGATGATGCCGATCGGCATGCGTTCGCCCGCGCCGAAGGGAAAATTCTCGATGCTTCGCTGGGTCTGCGCGCCCCAATAGGCGCTGGCCGGCACGTCAATGGCGCCGATGCTGTCGGTTTCGATGCGGCTGTCGTTCAAGTCGGGCACTCCCATGAAATCGCCGGAGTGCCGTCAATCTGGGGAGGCTCGACCCGTTATTCCAGCCTTATTTCTTCTTGCCGAAGTCAACCGTCACGACGTTGGAGCCGTCCTCCGTCGTCACCTGCGGCGCGTCATTTTCCGCCTCTTCATGCGGTTCTGGGGCAATGTCGGCCTGCGCCTGGAACTGAAGCGCGAAATTCACCGCCGGATCGACGAAGGCGGTGATCGCGGCGAACGGAATCGTCAGGTGCGCCGCCACCTGGTTGAAGGTCAGGCTGACCCCGAATTCGTCGTCACTGACCTTCAGATCCCAGAATTTGTTCTGGAGCACGATGGTCATTTCGTCGGGAAAGCGCTCGACCAGATGGCGGGGAATATCCACTCCGGCCGCCTGAGTCTTGAAGGTGATGTAGAAATGATGCGTCCCCGGCAGGCCACCGGACCGCTCGATCTCACCCAGCACGCGGCCAACCACTGCGCGCAGGGCCTCCTGCACGATTTCATCATAGGGAATCAGGCTGTCGGGCAGGTCGTCGCTCATGCGCCAATGTCCTAACGGCGCAGCGGCGCGGGTCAAGTCCGCGCCAAAGATTGCCCGAGCACATTGCAAGACGGGCACAGTGCGCTATAGGGCGCAGCCATGCGCACGGCCGACATTCACCGCAATACTGCGGAAACGCAGATCGACGTGACCGTCAACCTGGACGGCACCGGCATCTATACCGTTTCGACGGGCATTGGCTTCCTGGATCACATGATCGAGCAGCTGTCTCGTCATTCGCTGATCGACATGGACGTGAAGACGGTCGGCGACCTGCATGTGGACCAACATCACACGACCGAGGACACGGCGATCGCCATTGGCGAGGCGGTGGCGAAGGCGCTTGGCGACAAACGCGGCATTTCCCGCTACGGCAGCGTCTATTCCCCGATGGACGAGACGCTGACCCGCGTGTCGCTGGACATTTCCGGCCGCCCCTGGCTGGTGTTCAAGGTGGGCCTCACCGTCCAGAGCATCGGGGAATGGGACAGCGAGATGGTGGAGCATTTCTTCCACAGCTTCGCCCAGGCGGCCGGGATCACGCTGCACATCGAAAATCTCTACGGCAGCAACAATCATCATATCGTCGAAAGCTGCTTCAAGGGCCTCGCCCGCGCGTTGCGGCAGGCGGTGGAGATCGACCCGCGCAAGGCAGACGCCATTCCCTCGACCAAGGGGATGCTGTGACCGCGCTTGCCCTGATCGACTATGGCGCGGGCAACCTTCATTCGGTGCATAACGCCCTGCGCAAGGCGGGGGCGGATCACGCCGTCATCACCGCCGATCCGGAAGTCGTAACCAGGGCGGATCGCATCGTCCTGCCCGGCGTCGGCGCCTTCCGCGCCTGCCGTGACGCGCTGGTCGCGATCCCCGGCATGGTGGAGGCGATGAACGAAGCCGTCCACAAGCGCGGCGTGCCTTTCCTGGGCGTGTGCGTGGGCATGCAGTTGCTGGCCGATGCCGGGGAAGAGTTCGGCCGCCATGAAGGCCTGGGCTGGATAGCCGGCACCGTCAGGCTGATCGAGCCGAGCGACCCCGCGATCAAGGTGCCGCACATGGGCTGGAACGACGTGATGCTGCGCGGCACGCCGCCGCTGCTACATGCGGGCGAGGCCTATTTCCTGCACAGCTATCATTTCGAGGCCGCCGACCAGGCGGATGTCGCCGCCGTCACCGATCATGGCGGGCCGCTGGTCGCCGCGGTGGCGCGCGACACGATCATCGGCTGCCAGTTTCACCCGGAAAAGAGCCAGAGCTATGGCCTTTCCTTCCTGTCCCGTTTTCTGGATTGGCGTCCCTGAAACCGCCGAGGATAATATGAGCCTGATCGTCTTCCCCGCCATCGACCTCAAGGGCGGCCAGGTCGTCCGCCTGGCCGAGGGCGACATGAACCGCGCCACCGTCTATGGCGACAATCCAGCCGCCCAGGCGGTGCTGTTCGCGCAAGCGGGCGCGCAGCATCTGCATGTGGTGGACCTGGACGGCAGCTTTGCGGGCCGCGCTGTCAATGCCGAGGCTGTCGAGGCGATCGTCGCGGCCTTTCCCGGCCATGTGCAACTGGGCGGCGGCATCCGCAATCGGGAGGCGGTGGAACGCTGGTTCGACCTCGGCGTATCGCGCATCGTCATCGGCACGGCGGCGCTCAAGGATCCGGACTTCGTCAAGGCGGCCGCGCGGGACTTCCCCGGCGGGATCGTGGTGGCGGTGGATGCGCGGGACGGCTTCGTCGCGACCGATGGCTGGGCGGAGAAGTCCGACATGCCGGTGGTCGACCTTGCCCGCCGGTTCGAGGATGCGGGCGTGGCCAGCCTGCTGTTCACCGATGTCGGCCGCGACGGCCTGCTCAAGGGCTGCAATATCGACGCGACCGTCGATCTGGCCCGCGCCACCGACATTCCGGTGATCGCCAGCGGCGGCGTCGCCGGGATCGCGGACATTCGCGTGCTGAGCCTGCATGCCGACGAGGGCATTGAGGGCGTGATCACGGGCCGCGCGCTCTATGACGGGCGGCTGGACCTGAAGGCCGCGCTGGCGGTGGCGCAGGCGGCGGCATGACTGTCCGCACCCGCGTCATCCCCTGCCTGGACGTCGCCAATGGCCGCGTGGTCAAGGGCGTGAACTTCATCGATCTGCGCGATGCGGGCGATCCGGTCGAGCAGGCAAAGATCTATGACGCGGCGGGTGCGGACGAGCTCTGCTTCCTCGACATCACCGCCACGCATGAGGCGCGCGGCACGATCATCGACGTGGTCCGGCGCACGGCGGAGGTCTGCTTCATGCCGGTGACCGTGGGTGGCGGCGTGCGCAGCCCGGAGGATGCCCGCGCCTTGCTGCTGGCCGGCGCGGACAAGGTCGCGGTGAACAGTGCGGCGGTCGCCCGGCCGGAGGTGGTGGCCGACATTGCCGACCGCTTCGGCAGCCAGTGCATCGTCGGCTCGGTCGATGCGCGACGGGTGGGCGACGGCCGTTGGGAAATCTTCACCCATGGCGGCCGCAAGCCCACCGGCATCGATGCGCTGGAGCATGCGGTGCGTCTTGCCGAACTGGGCGCCGGCGAACTGCTGGTCACGTCCATGGATGGGGACGGCACCAAGGCGGGCTATGACCTTGCCCTTACCCGTACCATCGCCGACGCGGTGTCGGTACCCGTGATCGCCAGCGGCGGCGTGGGCACCCTGCATCATCTGGTCGAAGGCGTTGTCGAGGGGCATGCCAGCGCGGTGCTCGCGGCCTCCATATTTCACTTCGGTCAACATAGCATTGCTGAAGCGCATCAGGCGCTGGCTGCCGCGGGCATCGCCGTTCGGGCCACCTGATCGACCCGGTTGCTCCGAAAATGTCGGTTTCCTTTACATTAACCAATGAAGGCAGATCGGTATTAACCATGACGGCCCCGCGAGGCCTGCAATTCGCTCGAATGGCACGATGCCTGCATCTCTTCGCCCACCTGACCTAATCAACAGCGGGGTGAAGATGATGAATGTGAACAAGCTGCTTCTGGCCGCCGGCGTGGTCGCTCTGATGGGTGCGGCGGCTCCGGCGGAAGCGACGTGGTGCTGGGGCAAGAAGTGCGGCGGTTCCAGCAGCTCCGGCGGCGGTTCGTCGTCCGGCGGCGCGCCGACGCCAGTGCCCGAACCGGAGCAGATGGCGCTGTTCGGCCTTGGCGCCGCAGCGCTCGGCGCACGGGTTTTCGTTGCCCGGCGCAAGCGCAAGTAAATTTTCGTTTGACGGCTCGCGCGCGTGGCGCTTCATGGCGCCATGCGCGCGACCCTTTTCGACCTTGAACGAACCATCCGTCAAAGGCGGAAGGCCGATCCCGACCAGTCCTATGTGGCGAGGCTGACCGCACGCGGCCGGGCCAAGATCGCGCAGAAGGTCGGCGAGGAGGCCGTGGAGACGGTGATCGCCGCCATGGCGTCGGATCGCGACGGAGCGATAGGCGAAAGCGCAGACCTGCTGTTCCACCTGCTGGTGCTGCTGGCCGATCTCGACATTTCCCTGGACGATGTGCTGGACGAACTCGACCGGAGAGAGGGCGTGTCGGGCATCGCCGAAAAGGCTTCCCGCACGGCCGACTGATCGCCCGTCGGGAAAGATATTGCGGCTTTGGCGTTTGTCCGTCAGCCTCTCAGCCATTGAGAGGACAGGAGGGCATATGTTCAAGACCCTGTTGGGCGGCCTGATCGGCGGCGTCACACTCTATATTGTCGGTTTCATCTTCTGGGGGACGCCGCTCAGCGCCCTCGCCTTTCACCGTGCGGAGGCCGCCGCGGGCAGCAACCTGCAGGCCGCCCTCGCGCAGGCGCTGACGCCATCCGGCACCGGCGTCTATGTGATTCCCGATCCGTCCACCGCCCAGGGCACCATCCTCTATGGCAAGGGTCCGGTCGCAACGATCTTCTACAATAATGGCGGATTTCCCGTGACTGACGCCAGCGCGCTGATCGGCGGCCTGATCCTGGCGCTGGTCGTCGGCGTCATCATCGCGCTGATGCTGCGGTTCGTGGACGCAGACAGCAGGATGAGAGCAACGGTCCTGTTCGCGCTGGCGGCGGTGCTGTGGCTGCATATCGGCCAGGCCGTGTTCAACCATGCGCCGTGGGGCTACATTCTTTATCTGGCCTTCAGCGATTTCGTCGCCCTGGTCGCGGCGGGACTGGTTGCCGCGAAAATCATGGAAAGCCGGCATGCGCCCGAAGCCCAATCTGTGAACCCCGATACGGTGCATTAGAGCGATTTCCAAGCGATCGGAACCGATCGCTGGTTAAGAAATCGCGGAAAACAAGGAAACCAGAGCGGGGATCTGATTCAATCAGATCGAAATCCGCTCTAAAGGGTCGGGCTATAGCCCCCGGCCCCCATCGCCTCTTCCGCCAGGCGGATCATGCATTCCGCATGTCGGCGGGCAACGGCCATTCGATCCTCGCCATAGCCGCCGCCCATGGTGCTGGCCAGCGGAATAGCGCGACGGCGCGCGCAGCGCATCACCGCGCGGTCGCGGCGGTCCAGCCCTGCGTCGCTGAGCGCCAGCCGCCCCAGCCGGTCATCCACATGCGGGTCGACGCCGGCCTGATAGAGGATCAGGTCAGGCTGGAAATCGTCGAGCGTTCGCGGGAAAACCTTCATCAACGCATCCATATAGGCCTCATCGCCCGTTCCATCGGGAAGGCCGATATCAAGTGTCGAGCGAGCCTTGCGCACGGGGAAATTCCGTTCCGCATGGATGGAGAGGGTGAAGATTTCGCTCCGTCCCCCAGTCATCACCGCCGTACCGTCGCCCTGATGGACGTCGAGGTCGAGGATCAATATGCGGTTCACCCCCCGCTCCTCGATCAGCCGGTGGGCGGCGATGGCAAGGTCGTTGAACACGCAATATCCCGCCCCACTGTCGGGCAGCGCGTGATGGCTGCCGCCCGCCGCATTGGCAGCATAGCCATGCTGCATGGCGAGCCGCGCCGCCAGCCACGTGCCGCCGGGCGACAGCATGGAGCGGCGCGACACCCGCTCCGTCACCGGAAAGCCGATACGCCTTTCCTTTTCCCGAGGAACAGTCTGCGTCGCCACCTCTTCGACATAGGCCGGATCGTGAACCGCCTCTATCCACGCGCGCTGCATCGGGGCGGGTTCATGCACGGTAAAGGCTGTCGCCGCCATGCTCAGCGCTTCCATCACAAGCCCATATTTGTCGAAGCGAAAGGAACTGCCCGCTGTTGCCGGAGAGACATAAGCCGGATGGTGAACGACATGCAGCATCATCTTTTCCGCTATCTTCGAGTTTGAACGATGCGGGCTTTGCGCTATCTGGTCCAGCATGAACCGTCCCGAATTGATCCGTTTTTCCATTATTTCCCTCCTGAGCGCTGTCGCGAGCCCGACAGTGGCGCAGCCGCCGACGGTCGCGCCGACCATCCCGGCGCCCTCGTCTCAACCGCCGGCGCCTCAGGTGATACTGCCGCCCGCGATGGTGACGCCGCCGCCCGTGCCACTACCGCAACCGACGGCAGCGCAGGAAAAATGGCTGAACGACTGGCTCAGGGGTGGCGCGGTTCAGGGGCTGATGGCGCGGGCCAGAGCGACCGAGACGCTCAAGGGCGATGCCCTTCTGTCCGCCGTGCTGGATCGAGCGAAGGCGTTGAGCACGGGCCGCGTGGACACCGCCGATTTCCTGGAGATCTGGGCTTTGCGGCCGGCGCGCTTCGATCCTCGCCCCGGCCTTGCCAAGGCGATCAGCGAGGACAGGCTGCCGCAATGGGCGCTCAGCCTGACGCCGCCCTATGCCGGCTATGACGGACTTCGCAAGGGCCTGGCCAATTACGAGCGGATTCGCGACGCGGGAGGCTGGCCGACCCTGACGGCGCACTCCTCCCCGGACGTCGTGCGCGCGCGCATCGCGATCGAGGACAAGAGCGTCACGCCCACCGAGAAGCTGGTTGATGTTCTACAGCGGGCGCAGCGGCGCTATGGCCTCAATCCCACCGGCCTGCTCGACACGCGGACGCTCAAGGAATTGAACGTGCCGGTGGACGACCGCATCGCCGCGATCATGGCGAATATGGAACGCTGGCGCTGGATGCCCCGCGAGTTGCCGGTTAACCGGGTGCAGGTGAACATCGCCGCGGCGGTGCTGACAGTGTTCGAGGGTGATGAACCCGTGACGTCGATGCGCGCCGTCACCGGCGCGCCGGACAACGCGACGCCGATGCTGTCGTCCAGCATCCATTCGATCGTCGTCAATCCGCCCTGGAACGTCCCCGCCTCCATCGCGAAGCGCGAATTGTGGCCCAAGGGGCGCGCCACGCTGATCCGGCAAGGCTACAAGATTGTCGGCACGCCGGAGACTGGCGAGCGGATCGTGCAGCCGGCGGGCCCCAACAGCGCGCTGGGCCGGTTGAAGTTCGACTTCAACAACCCGTTCGCCGTCTATCTGCACGATACGCCATCACGGGCGAAGTTTTCGAGCTATGACCGATTGGCGAGCCATGGCTGCATCCGCCTGGAAAAGCCCGTTCCGCTGGCGGAACTGATGGTGGCCGGCAATCCCGATCTGGCGGGCAAGATCCAGTCGCTGATCGATACCGGCAAGACCCAGAGGGTGTCGCTGCCCAAGGAAGTGGCCGTGTACCTGCTCTACTGGACAGCCTTTGCCGGCAATAACGGCACGATGAGCTTCCGTTCCGATCCCTATGGCTGGGACAAGCTGCTGGCCGAGAAGATCGAAGCGTCCAGCCGCCGCGTGGATCCGACCGCCGCGCCCGCCACCTCCATCGCATCCAAGGATTGATCTTCATGCGCAAATTCGCCCTTGTCGCCCTCGCCGGCACGCTCGTCCTCGCCGCCTGCGGCAAGAAAGAGGAAGAGGCGCCAGTGACCAATAATCTGGTCGAGCCGCCTGCGGAGAACGTCATCCAGGAAGAACCCGTCGCGCCGGCGCCTGAGCCGAGCAACAATGCCGCGCCGGAACCCGCGCCGCCGCCCAGCATTTCCGAACAGCAGCAAATCGAGGACGATGCCGCCGCGACCGGCATGACCGCGCGCCTCGGCGGAGACGAAGGCGCCAACGCCACGGAATAGGACCCGGCGTCCCCTTCGCGATCGCCCCGCCCCGAAAAGGAGGCGGGACGGCGGTTTTACGGTCATTGCCGGGACTGACGGCGGGGACGACACTGCCCCGCCCTTGGACTGGCGCTGCTCCTTTGCTATATTGCGATTCATGGATCGTCGCAGTTTTACCAAGCTCGCTTTGAGCGGGCTGGCTTTTTCGTTTCTGGCCGACAGTGCGGGGCGCGCCGCTCCGCTGGGCGAAATGCAGCCGCAACCGGCTGTTCCCCCTGCGCCACACCCGGCATCGACCGGACCGCTCGCTACCCAGCCCTATGCACAACTGCTGGAGCGCGCAAAGGCTGCTCTGGATCAGCATGGTCACATGTTCACCCTGCGCGACCGGGTCGCACTGGCCGATTTCAACGCGCCGTCACGCGAATTGCGCTTCCATGTCGTCGATCTGATCGGCGGCCAGACAAGCTCCTATCTCGTCGCCCATGGCCGCGGTTCCGACCCGGAACATTCGGGCTGGCTCCAGAGCTTTTCCAATGAGCCCAATTCGATGGCGAGCAGTTCCGGTGCCTTCAAGACCAGCGAAATCTATGAGGGCCAACATGGCCGGGCAATGCGCCTCGCGGGCCTGGACCCCCAGAACAACAATGCGGAAATGCGCGCCATCGTTGTACATGGCGCCGATTATGTCAGCGAAAACCATATCGCCACCTGGGGCAAGATTGGCCGCAGCGAGGGCTGTTTCGCGCTTGCCCGCCATATGCTGCCGCAATTTATCGGCCTGATGGGTCCCGGTCGCCTGCTCTATGCCGACAAGATCGTGGGCATAGCGGCTTGAAGCGGGACTGACCTGGTTGAAATACGGCCTGCTCCCGCGACCCGCGCGACGACGCAACCCGATACGGGAGCACGACTGAACCAAAGTACGAAAGCGGCGTCAGCCCGCTTTCGTACCCGTCATCGCCTCGATCGAGGGCTTGTTCATCGCATCGATGGTGCCGTCGCTCAGCATGGCCTTACCCATGGTCAGCGCCTCGGCGGACAGGGCCGGGTCGTTTGCGGTCTGGCTGGCACCGATCAGCGCGGACAGCAGGATGTTCCGGGACACCGCATCCTTGCCATTTTCCGCGACTGACTTGCGCGCGAGGGCAAGGGCCTCCTCATAGAGCGGGTCCGCAGCCGTCTTGTCACCGCCGACCAGCTTCTGATTGCCCATCTGGATCAATATGCCAGCGAAGATATTGCGGCTGGCGGCGTCGGTCGGCTTCGCTTCCACCAGCTTGCGCCAATAGGGCGCGGATTCGGTGTAAAGCGCGATCACCTTGTCCATCCGACCAAGCGCGCCCTGCGCCGCCGCATCTGCATAAAGCGCATTGGCGAGGAAATTCACATTGTCGATCCTGGCGGGATCGGCCTGCACCGCCGTGCGGATGGCGGGCAGTGCGGCTTCATATTTCGCGGCGGCGGCGGCATTGTCGCCAGCCTGCTGCGCGGTCTGTCCGGCGGTGAAATCAGTGACGGCCTGGTTGAAGGCGGCGATCTGTGCCGAGCTCATCTGCCCCGCGGCGGGAGCGGCCTGGGCCGCCTGCTGGGCCAGCGCAGGGGCCGATAGCGCGAGCGGCGCGGACAGGGTGATCAGGGCAAAGAGGGAAAAACGGGACAGCAAGATGGCGCACTCCTCGGTCATGCAACGAATGCGGGCGCGAGGGGATGGCCCGCCTGTTGATATTGAACGAAGACGCCGCGTCATTCCCACCCGGTCAGGCGCGAGTCGTCTCACAAAAGGCTCGTGCCATGGCAAATTCGTGCCTGCGCTTCGCTGACCGGGCCGCCGCCTCCTTGTCCTCGCCCCATTGTTCGACTTCCCATGCTTCGTCGATCTCGGCAGCCGTCCAGATCAGGTCGGCATCGTGGCCGCCCTCCACCACCGCCAGACCACAGACCAGCGAGCCGGACAGCGTCACCAGCGTCGAAAGGCCTGCAAGGGTGAAAGGATCAAAGGCCGTCACGACCCCCGTCAGCCGTGCCAGCGTCTCGTCGGGCTGAGCGACCGGAATGATACCCTGCGTCACCCGAAAGGCGACGTCGTAGCGCGCCATGGCCCATTCCAGCAGCGGGTCCCAGGCCGCCGACTCCCGGACGACAAGCTCCGTCGGACCTTCCGCGCGATAGCAGAGCAGGTCGCTCTCGGCATAGCGGGCAATCCCAGCGGCAAAGCTCTCCCGATTGGGCGCGATCTGGTCGATGGCCCCGTTGGCGAGGCCGGTGAACGGCATGGACCGGGGGTCGACCACATCGCCCTGCGCGCGCCATTCTTCCGCAACCGCCTCTGCAAGCCTATGGGTGGGCAACGCCAGCGGCTCACGAGCCGGCGTACGGACCGGGCGGCCGTCAAGGTGGATTTCAAAACCGGATTCGCCCGCAACGACGGCAGCATCCTGGTAGAAGCGTTTCATGATTGCGGCGGTTTCCTGAACAATGCGAGCAGCAGGCGCGGAACGATGACGAACTGGAACAGGCCGACGATGACGAAGATCGCGCCCATGGCCTTCGCCCTGTTTCCCTGCACCCAATGAAAGCGCTGCATCAGCACGAGAAAGCCGAACATCACCAGCAGCGCGCCCGACAGCCGGAACAGGCCAAGCGCGAAGAAGCGCTGGCGGGCGACCCGGTCCGGGTCCACGGGCGGAACGGGCGGCGTGCCTGTCATCGGGCATCCATATGGCAAGCGTGGATATGGCCGCGCAGTTCGGCGCTGTCCATGGCAACGCTGTGCGCCCCTGCGCTGACCAGTTCCTGCGGCGTGTGATAGCCCCAGCCGACGCCCAGAGCGCGCGTACCGGCGGACAGCGCCATGTCTATGTCGAAGCTGGTATCGCCGATCATCACCGTGCTTTGGGGCGTCGCCCCCGCCTCTGCCATGGCGGTAAGCAGCATGGAGGGATGCGGCTTGGAGGGATGGCGATCGGCGGTCTGCAACGTCACGAAATGGGCGTGGATGCCATGATGCCCAAGGCAGAGTTGCAATCCGCGATCCGATTTGCCGGTAGCCACGCCCAGCAGCCAGCCATCGGCATCCAGTTCGCGGATCAGTTCCGCAATGCCGGGATAAAGGGGTTCCGACACCGCATTTTCGTGGCGAAGCTGCTGGAATGCCAGCTTGTAGCGGTCCGACAGATGATCATGATAATCGACCTCCGCATCGGGAAGCAGGCGCGCCATGGCTAGCGGAAGCGAAAGGCCGACCACCGACAGGATCGTCGCGCGATCCGGCGCGACCAGATTTTCGCCCTCGAATGCGCGGATCATGGCCGCGCAGATGCTGTGCTGGCTGTCGACCAGCGTGCCATCGCAATCGAATACGGCGAGCTTGTTGGTCATGACTTCCTGCGCGGCGCTCCGCCAGAACCACGCGCCCGCCGTTCGCCCTTGCGGTCCTTGCGGATCTGCTTGGCGTGGGCGCGGGCCGCCTTCTTCTCATCCTCCCGCGTGGGCGCGCGGGCGATTTCCTCGTCCAGCGGCAGGTCACCGGCGGAGAAGTCAAAGCCCAGCGAGGCAAGGCTGGCGGCAAAATGATCGGGCAGGTCGGCGCGCACGTCGACCCGGCCACCGTCGGGATGATCGACCCGGATGCGACGGGCGTGAAGGTGCATCTTGCGGCTGATCGTGCCGCTCAGAAAGGCCTCCTTGCCGCCATATTTGCCGTCGCCGACGATGGGATGGCCGATCGCCGCCATATGGACGCGCAACTGATGGGTGCGACCGGTATAGGGTTGCAGTTCGACCCAGGCGGCACGATTGCCCGCACGCTCGATCACGCGATAGCGCGAGCGGGAGGGAAGCCCCTCCTCCTCATCCACATGCATCTTCTCGCCGCCGGTGCCCGGCTGCTTGGCGATCGGCAGTTCGATCATGCCATCCTCGATGGAGGGCACGCCCATGACGATGGCCCAATAAACCTTGCGCGCCGTGCGGCTGGAAAAAGCCTTGGCGAAGAAGGCAGCCGAGCGGGCCGTACGCGCGATGAGCAGCGCGCCGGACGTGTCCTTGTCCAGCCGGTGGACAAGCTTGGGCCGCTGGTCAAGGTCGAACTCCAGCGCGTCGAGTAGGCCGTCGACATGATCTTCCGTCTTCGTGCCGCCCTGCGTGGCAAGACCGGGCGGCTTGTTGATGACGATGGCCTGTGCGTCGCGATGGATGACGAGCCCCTGGGCAAAGGCCGCCTGATCGTCCGTCAGTTGCGGGCGGACGCGTCTGGGCTTTGCGGTTTCGGGGGCCTTGGGCTCGGCAGGAGGGACACGGATGGTCTGTCCCTCGGCGACGCGATCGCCCGGCGCGGCACGGGCGCCATCGACGCGCAACTGGCCAGTGCGCGCCCAGCGGGAGACGCTGTTGAAGCCGATGTCGGGCAGATGCCGCTGGAACCAGCGGTCGAGCCGTATGCCATCGTCATCCGCCGCCACGCGGAATTGCCGCACGTCCAGCGACACGCCCTTCGCCGGCGAAGAGGCGGCGGGCCGGGCGGCGGGCTTTGCCCCGGACGCCTTGGCGGCCGGCACCTTTGCAGCGGATCGGGCGGCAGCCTTGGGCGCATCTGGCTTGCGGGCGCGAGCGGCCTTCGCCGCGCCGCGCGCACGGCCCGGAGCCGCAGCGCCTGGTTTGCGAGGGCCAGAGCCCTTGGCGGGAGGTCGGCCCTTCATGCGATGCTCCTCATAAAGGCCAGGCCGCCGGCCAACGCGCCCACCGCACCGATGACGGAAAGGACCACATAGGCGAGCGCGACGCCCATCTGCCCGCGCTCCATCATCAGCACGGTTTCCAGGCTGAAGGAAGAAAAGGTGGTGAAGCCGCCGAGCAGACCGACCGCCAGCAGCAGACGGATCGGCTCGCCCGCCGAGGTGTTGAAGCGCGTCAGCCACCCGGCGAGCAGGCCCATGGCGAACCCGCCAACGACATTTGCGGCGAACGTCCCCCAGGGCCAGGACGCACCGGGCATCATGTGGAAAGCAAGACGCCCGGTCAGATAGCGCAAGGCCGATCCGACAGCGCCCCCTGCCATGACGAGAAAGATATTGGTCATGCCGCCCGCCCTAGAGCATTTTTGCAAGGCTTGGAAAGCGGTCATTGGCCTGAGGATGGCCACCGCGCTCATGAAGTGGATGGCAGCAGCGGCAGCTATGGGTGATGGCAAACTGAATCGTATCAGCCTGTCAAACGTCCTTGGTCAGCCGGAGTGAGGATTTGGTAATTCAAGTTTGCGTAGATGACGAATAACTTATCGAAGTGGGCCTGTTTGTTGAGAATGATCATCATCGCCTTGGCTGTCGCCGGGTGTAGCGGTTCGTCTGGCAAGGATATGCTGCCCCGAGACACAAGCTTCGGCACATTCTCCGGCAATGGCCCGTTCTTCATCAAAGAGGGAGACAAAACAGTCTTCAGCAGCCCCGGCGCAACCGACTATGTTGCCGTTATGGAACGAACGGATGCGCCTGATGACAAGGTTATCATCTATCGGTCCGCGAATGTCCTGAGAGAAGATAGATATCAGTTTGGTTGGACCCACACCAATATAACGGACCTGAAAAGCGGGATATCCATTCAATATTCTGGCCCGCCAAGGCATCGAGAGACGCTGATAATCAATGGATCCGCAAAATCTCGTGGAACAACGGTTTATCTTGGCAAGGGTGAAGATACGGTTCTTGATGAAAAATGCCATATCTGGTCCTTCGACGGAACCGATCGGTATAGTGACAAATGTTTGACGGACGATGGGATTGTTCTTTGGCAGAAAAATTATGATCGCCGAGGGTCAATCGAAAGGCATTACAGGGCGGTTTCATTGGTTCGCCGCGCTTTGGGCCGAGATGAGCTTTCTGTTCCTGTTGACCTGCTGGAATGGCATACATGGATGGCTCCCCTCGATCCGGATGCGAAGCACAGCCCCAATGACCAGGTCATCCTTTATGGACGAAACGCCTGGAACGGAGCGTCAAAGGCGCAAATGATAAGACGCTTGGGAGACAACATCGCGACCTGGAAATGGGAACAGCGAAATCTCCGACAGATGCTGCTGAAATGGCCCGGTGCTATGGTGCGGTTCGACAGCGATGAAGACGGGGTTCCACTTGAGCTTGCGATATCGCGAACCGGAGAAAGTTTGCTGTACTCGCCTTCGAAATGGGAGGCCGAAAATCCCAGGAAATCCGAGTTTATTCGCGGCTACAGCTGTAGTTGGCGAACGACCATCCGTGCTTCCGAAGGCGACACCCGTGAGTGCAGGACAGCTAACGGCATGCTGCTGAAAAATGCCGACCGATATATCAGCCAAGTGACGGAGCTGACCGCCGCCTCCGCTTCCGTCGGCAAGCTGACAGAAGCTGATTTTCGACCGCCCGCCAAATGGCTGACCTTGGGTTTCTGGGCTACCCCGATTGTATCATCGCAGAAGTAAAATTTGAATCCGCCCGACAAGGACAAATGGCCAAAAACACCCCCGACAAACGCGTCAAGGCGTCTCGGTTTCGGCAGCCTTGGGCGCGGGCACCTTGTCCTTGGCGCTCAGCACGGTAGCGGGCGGACCTTTCTCTATCGCCACCGCCAGTTGGCCCACAGCCGCGCAATTGGCCTTGCACAGCCCTTGTGCCTGCGCGAGATTCTCCTTTGCCTTGGCAATGGCGCCCTTCTCGACCATCGCCTCGCCCTGGCCGACCAGGGCGGCGACGTCATTAGGCTCCAGCAGCAGCGCTTCGCGATACAGGCGGATCGCCTTGCCTTGCAGCCCCTGCGCCCGCGCCACTTCGGCCAGTTCGATATAGGCCATGCGGTTGCGCGGATCGACGGCCAGCGCGCTTTCCAGTGCATCCGTGGCACCCTGATAATTACCCGTCTTGCGCGCCGCTTCCCCCGCCTTCTGCCATTCGACGGACAGCGGTGAAATCTGCGAATCCGGCCGTTGCGTCAGCCCAACGCTGGAAACGGTGGTCAACAATAGTGCCAGGGCGATCGAGGCGGGGGTAAAACGCATGCACAACTCCAGCCATGTTTCAGGCGCTGATTCCGTCCAAGTCTCGCGATTTTGCGGGCGCTTGTCCATCGACTCTTTCACGCTGCCCGTCGCAGCCGCGCGAAATAGAAACCGTCCGTCCCGTCATGCCCCGGCGTCAGCAGCAATCCGTCGCCATGGGGCCGGCCCATCGGCGCATCGAAGGGTTCGGCCCTCCATCCATCATGCCGTGCCAGGAATGCCCGCACCTGATCCCGCCCCTCCCGGTCCGTCAGCGCGCAGGTAGCGTAGACCAACAGGCCGCCCGGCGCCAGCAAGGGCGCGGCAAAATCCAGTATCCGCGCCTGCTCCGCCACCAGCCGGTCGAGCCGCGCGGGAGTCAGCCGCCAGCGCGCCTCCGGATTGCGGCGCCAGGTGCCGGTGCCCGAACAGGGCGCATCGACCAGCACCACGTCTGCACGGCCGTGCAGACTTTCCAGCGCGCCCGCCTCATGCCCCTGATCCAGCAGCAGCGTCTCGATGAAGGTCGCCCCTGCCCGCTCCGCCCGCGGATCAAGCCGCGAAAGCCGCGACCGGATGGTGTCGGCGGCGATCAGCATGCCCTTGCCCGCCATGGCGCTCGCCAGCGCCAGCGTCTTGCCCCCTGCCCCGGCGCAGAGATCGATCACGGTCATCCCCGGCTGCGCCCCGCAGGCGGCGGAGATCAACTGGCTCCCGACATCCTGCACCTCGACCTGCCCCCATTTCCAGGGGTCGCTCTGCTCGACCGGCGCACCTTCGGGCAGGCGCAGCGCGTCGGGCAGGCCGGATAATCTCACTGCATCGGGATAGAGCGGCGCAACCCTGTCAGGATCGGCCTTCAACCTGTTGACGCGCAGATCGACGGGCGCCCGGCCCAACAAGGCGTCCCGTTCCACGGGCGCCGCCAGCAACGGGTCGATCCAGCGGGGCACGACGCCCGCCGCCGATCCCGCTTCATCATCGGCAATCGGCGCCGGCGCATGGGTCGATCCGTCGAACAGCGCGGCCAGTTCCGGACGCTCGCGAGCCAGCCCGACCATCGCAGCGCGCCCATTGTCCGGACGCTCCGCCACGCGGCGCACCGCGTCATAGACATGGTCGCGCACCACCCGCCGGTCGCGCGACCCGGCATAGCGCCGATCCTTGAAATAGCGCGCGATCAGCGTGTCGGCGGCCGGGCCGCCATCCCGCGCCGACGATATGATGGCGTCGAGCAGTTCGATCGCGGCCTGGACTCGCGCGGACGGGGTCATGCGCCATGCCCCTGTCCCGCGAAGGGAACAGCATTCAAAATGGGATTACCGCGTCGGATAATTGGGGGCTTCCCGCGTGATGGTCACGTCATGGACGTGGCTTTCCGACAGGCCCGCATTGGTGATCTGGACGAAGCGCGCCCGCTCCTGCAAATCCTTGATGGTGGCGCTGCCGGTATAGCCCATCGCCGCCTTCACGCCGCCGACAAGCTGGTGGATGACGTCCTTGGCCGGCCCCTTGAAGGGAACCTGGCCCTCGATCCCCTCCGGCACCAGTTTCATCTGGTCCTTGATGTCGGCCTGGAAATAGCGGTCGGCGGAGCCGCGCGCCATCGCCCCGACGCTGCCCATGCCGCGATAGCTCTTATAGGCGCGGCCCTGATAGAGGAAGGTTTCGCCCGGCGCCTCGGCGGTACCGGCGAGCAGCGATCCGACCATGACGCAGCCCGCGCCCGCAGCGAGCGCCTTCGCCACGTCGCCGGAGGTGCGCAGGCCGCCATCCGCGATCACCGGAACGCCGTGCCTGGCCGCTTCCTCCGCCGAATCCATGACGGCGGTCAACTGCGGCACGCCGACGCCAGCGACGACCCGTGTGGTGCAGATGGAGCCTGGCCCGATCCCCACCTTGACGCAGTCGGCACCGGCCCCGATCAGGGCCTTGGTCGCCTCGGCGGTGGCGACGTTGCCGGCGACCACCTGAACATGGTTGGACAGTTTCTTCACCGCCTCCACCGCGACGGCCACCTGCCGGCTGTGGCCATGGGCGGTGTCGATGACGATCAGGTCGCATTCCGCATCGATCAGCGCCTTGCTGCGTTCCAGCCCCTTGTCGCCGACGGTCGATGCCGCCGCCACGCGCAGGCGGCCCGATGCGTCCTTGGTCGCCTGCGGATAGGTGACGGCCTTTTCAATGTCCTTGACGGTGATCAGGCCGACACAATGATAATTATCGTCCACCACCAGCAGCTTTTCGATCCGGCGCTGGTGCAGCAGGCGCCTCGCCTCGTCCTGGCCGACGCCGGTCTTCACCGTGGCCAGATTGTCATGGGTCATCAGTTCACTGACCGGCTGCGCCGGATTTTCGGCAAAGCGCACGTCACGATTGGTGAGGATGCCGACCAGCTTGCCCGATGCCTCGACCACCGGAATGCCGCTGATCTTGTGCCGGGTCATCAGCATCTGCGCGTCGGCCAGCGTGGCGTCGGGCGTGATGGTGATGGGGTTCACCACCATGCCGCTTTCAAAGCGCTTGACCGCCCGTACGGCGTCCGCCTGTTCCTCGACGGACAGGTTGCGGTGCAGGACGCCAAGGCCGCCAAGCTGCGCCATGACGATCGCCATGTCCGCCTCCGTCACCGTGTCCATGGCGGACGAGAGGATCGGGATGTTCAGCTTGATCGCGCGGGTCACATGGGTGCTGGTATCCGCCTGACTGGGCAGCACGTCGGATTCGGCGGGCTGCAAAAGCACGTCGTCGAAGGTGAGGCCGAGGCGGATGTCCATGTAAAGCCACTTTCTGTTGCGCGTCTCATGCGGGGCTGGGCATGATTGCTGGGGGGATTCGTGGCGGCCCATGTAACCATTAAGCGGCAAAACAGCCAGACCCCCGAAAGCATTTTATTGCTGGGGAAGATCGGCGCCGCGCGGCATGCGCCGACCGATTCAATCGCCCAGGATCACGTCGACCCCCGCCCGCGCATGGATGCTGGTGCCGTCATAAATCGGCAGGACGTTCGCCCGCACGTCGACGATCATCTCCAGTTCGGTGCAGGCCAGGATCGCCGCCTGCACATTCTCCTTGGCGATATCGGTGAGTTCCGACTTCATATAGCGTTCGGACTCGCGGCTGACCTTCCCGATGGTCAGCTCATCATAGACGATGCGGTCGATTCTCTCGGCCAGTTCCATGTCGGGCGGCAGCAATGATATGCCATGCGCCACCAGCCGCTGGCGGTAGAATTTCTCCGTCATGACATTGCGCGTACCGATCAGCGCGGCCTTTTCGATGCCGTCGGCCTTCATCTTGCGTCCCACGGCGTCGGCGATGTTGATGATCGGAATGCCGACGCCCGCCTGCACCTCGTCATAGACGCGATGCATGGAATTGGCGCAGATCAGCAACGCTGCCGCGCCGCCCTGCTCCAGCCGCCGGGCCGACGCGGTCAACACGTCGGAAGCATGAGCCCACTCCTCCTCTGTGGTGGAGCGGCCTATGTCCGCGAAATCCAGGCTCTCGATCAGCAGCGGCGCGCTGTGCTGGCCACCCCGGGCGCGGTAAACGGCCTGGTTGATGATCTGATAATAGCGCGCCGTCGACGTCCAGCTAAGACCGCCTATCAGACCGAGCTTCTTCATGGATCCGCTTATCCCATACGCCGACAAGGCCGGACGGGCCTGTCCCTTGACGCAAACCGTTAGGGACGGCGCCCCGCATGGGCAAGCCCCTTCCTCTCCGCAAAGACGCAAAGCCGGATACCGAAAAGACTGCCCGCCGCGCCCGCCAGTCCGCCCGCGACAGCCATCGGCATGTTTTCCATCAGGAAAGCGGATGCCGCCACGGCCCAGCCGGCAAAGCCGCTCACTACCGCCAGCGCTGGCCCCATTCCCGCCAGCAAGGCTCGTTTCGTGACCGCCCAGCCCGCCACCAGCGCGACGGCGATGCAGGCGAGGAGCCGGGCCGGATCCGGCGCCGCGATAAAGGCCGCCGTGGCTCCGCCCGCCGCCAGCAGCAGGACGGCGATAATGAGAATATGCCAGCGATCCGCCCGTCCGCCGCGCAACATGGCGGTCGCCCCTCCGCAAGCCATCGCCCCGCACGAGACGCCAGCGCCAATGCCGGCGGCGCCTACGACGCGCAGTCGATCGGACACATCGTCCAGCAGGCCGAAAGCGTGGGGATCGCGCAAAGCCGCTCCCCCGACCAGCACGGCAGCCACACCGGCCAGGCCGACAAGACCGCTCATCAGCAAGGGGATCCGGGATCGGGGAATGCCTCGCCCCAATGCAAGGCCCACGGCGCTTCCGGTGATCAACGCCGCGCAGATTTGCGGTAGAGCCATGACGTCATGGGTATAGAGGGCCAAGGCCGCTGCGACCATCAACGCGGTAGCCGCCAGATGCGTGCCGCGCCGGAGATCACCCGCAATCGAGACCAGCAACGCCGCCGCCGATAACATGGCCGACAGCGACCAACCGACGAGGATCGTCGCGTTCGCGCCTTCCATCATGGCCCCGGCGGCACGTCCAGCCGCCGCGCTGCCACGAAACCCCCACAAAACGCAGCGCTGCCCGCGACGATCGACAGGAGGCCCAGTGTTCGAGCGATGCTGCTGCCCGCTTCCGCCGAGACGATCAATCCGCCGACAAGAATGGCGGACGAGAGCAACTGAAGCACGAAAACGAGCGCCCAGCCGTCATCAGGCCGCGCCCGCAATGAGACGAACGCCCCGACAATGGAAGCCGCCAAAAAGGAAAGGAGAAGGAACGGGATCATCTGCTCCCCCCTCATGACGGGATTCCGGGACCGGCAGTCCTGTTGCTCTGGAACCGCAGCGGTCAGGTGGAGGAACGAACCGCCCTGTTCAGGAACAGGCCAGATGTCCGGGGAACTGGGACCGTATTGCGCGAACTGCAGGCGACACGCTCCGGATCCAGTCGTCGCATCAGTTTCAAGCGGACATTCAATGCCCGCTTTTGCGCAGAATGTCCTACCTGGCGATCAGCAATATGACCAATGCCGCGACCAGGGCGCAGGCGATGGTTCCCCATTTGATGAGGGCGACAAACCCTTCATAGGTCTGAGTTGCGCTCTTCATATTGCCGTCCGAAGCCATGCACTGTCCCTCTCTGTCCGTTTCGCGGGCATCCTCTTATCGTCAAGCCTTGTCCCCCTCAAGCCTTCAGCGAACAAGAAAATTTTTGCGGTTAAGGCGGTCTTTACCCCTCCTCCCTAACTTCAGCGCCAGTTCGCATATGAGGGGTAAGGATGGCGCGCGACGGCATTCCCATGCTGATGTTGATCGACGACGAGCCGGCACAGCGCAGGCTGGTGTCCGCTCTCGCCGCCAGGGCGGGATGGCGCACCATCTTCGTCAATGACGGCGATACCGCGATCGCGATGCTGGGCACGCAGGATGGAATGCGGCTGGATGCCGTCCTGCTCGATCAATGGAGCCCGAATTATGAGCCGGCAGGCCTGATCCGCGAATTGCGGGCCCGTCGCCCGGCACTGCCCCTGTTGATCCTGACCGCGCACAATAATGTCGCCGTAGCGGTGGAAGCGATGCGGGCCGGCGCGACCGACTATCTTGCCAAGCCGATCGCGCCTGAAAGGCTGCTCGCCGCGCTTAACGCCACGCTGAACGGGGAGCATGGCAAGGGCGAGTTGCGCCCGCTGACGGAGAAGATCCCCGCCGCCCTCTCCTTCGAGGATGTGGTCGGCGCCGCACCGCAGTTCCGCGCCGCGCTCGCCATAGCGGCCAAGGCGGCCCGCGCCCGCGTGCCCGTGCTGATCGAGGGGGAAAGCGGCGTCGGCAAGGATGTGATCGCCCGCGCCATCCACGCGGCGTCGCCCCGCCACAAGCAGGCCATGATCACCGTGAATTGCGGCGCCATCCCTGCCAATCTGGTGGAATCCGACCTGTTCGGCCATGAACGCGGCGCCTTCACCGGCGCATTCGACCGGCAGATCGGCAAATTCGTTGCCGCCGACATGGGCACGATCTTCCTCGACGAGGTCAGCGAAATGCCGCTGGACGCGCAGGTCAAGCTGCTGCGCGTGCTCCAGGACGGCGAAGTCCAGCCGATCGGCGCGCGCCGCCCGATCCATGTCGACGTGCGCGTCATCGCCGCCACCAACAAGCGCTTGCATGATGAGATCGAAGCAGGGCGCTTCCGCGAAGACCTTTATTACCGCCTCAACGTCGTGCAACTCACCATTCCGCCGCTGCGCGAGCGGTTGGGCGACGTGCCGGCGCTGTGCCGCCATCTGCTTGCCCGCATCGCGACGCAGCCGGGATTGCGCGGCCTTGGCCTGACCGACGACGCGCTGGCGCTGCTGATGCAGCATGATTGGCCGGGCAATGTGCGCCAGCTTCAGAACGCGCTGTTCCGCGCCGCCGTGCTGTGCGAGGGCGATGCCCTGACACCCCAGGATTTTCCGCAGATCGCCGCGCAGATCCGCGGACGCGCCCATGGCGATGCGCCCCACGGTCGGCTGCGCATCGTGCCGCAACCGCATCGGGAGGTCGCGGGCATTACCCTGTTCGAAGGGGACGGCCATATCCGCCAACTGGCGGAGATCGAGGCGGACGTCATTCGGTTGGCCATCGGCCATTATCGCGGGCGCATGACCGAAGTGGCCCGGCGGCTGGGCATCGGTCGCTCGACCCTCTATCGCAAGTTGGCGGAACTGGGCATCGACAGCGCCGCCTGACCGGCCACCGGTTCGGACTGAACGCCCCGCACCGCCATCACCCCATCGCGCCGTGATCGGTTGCGGCGTTGAATTATCGCGGCACCTATGCTTTGGGAGAGCGATGAAAAGCGCCACCCTCGCCGCCACCTCGTCGCTCGTCCTGCCCCTGCTCCTGCTGGTCGCCTGCGGCCGCGCGGAACCGGTGGAGGATCTGCCGAGCCAGGACCAACTCGCCGCCGCCGCCAATGCCGCCGCCGCCAAGGCGATGGCCGAGGCGAAGGCGGACACGCCCGAATCGCGCAATTACGTCAATGTCGAACGGGGCTTCTCCATCACCTTCCCGGAAGGCTGGCAGAAGGATGCGGCTTCCAGCAATGCGGACGGCGTCGTCTACCAGGATCCCGGCGCAGGCGCGGACGTCCGCATCTTCTGGCAGAAGAAGGACGGCGACCAGACACTGCAACAGATCGTCTCGACCGTGAGCGAGGGCTCCGAAGGGGTGAGCGGCGATTATATCGGCGACAGGGAGTATCGCGGGACAGCCAATGACGGCGAAGGCAACAATGTCGCGCTGCGCATGATTCAACAGCCGGACGGTTCGATCGTCACGGCCAGCTTCGTCTATCCCGAAATGCTGAGCGAGCAATATCAGACCATGGCGGAAAAGACGCTCGACAGCCTGCGAATCTTCGCGTCCAAGGCCCAGACGCCCGAGGGCGCCGCGGTTCCGGCGGCGGCGGACAATGCAGGCACGCGCTGAGCCGGCCGGTCATGCCATGACCAGCCGTGGAAGGCTGATCCAGCCGCACCCGACCCTGAAACGGCATCAATAATCCTTCGAATAGCGCAAATTGGCCGATGATCCCGCATTCGTGCCTGTCTTCGACAACAGGCTGAGCGTCTTGGACAGGGAGATTTCGAGCTGGGTGGCGGTGAAGCCCTTGGGATCGGTGATCACCTCCACATAGATGTTGTTGGAGATATGCTGCCCGACCGCGAGCGACGTGCCGCGCCCGGTCGCCTCATCCCCACCGACAATGCCGATGCGGTCCACGCCCGACGCATTTTGCAGCTTGCCCATCGGATTGAGTCCGCCGCCGCCGCCGCGCAGCCCATTGAGTGCCGCCGCCAACTGGATCGCCTGGGTGGCTGACAGATTCGCCACATTGTCCCCGAACAGGATCCGCGCCAATATCTCGTCCTGCGGCAGCGTCGGCGTGGAAACGAAGGCGATGTCAGGCCGCTGCGCCGAACCGCCCACGGCGATGCCCGCCGTCACATCGTCGATCCGCGTTTCGGCACGGATCGCCAGTGTCGGGTTCATCATCGGCCCGTTGAAGGTGATGACGCCCTGCTCCAGATCGAACTGATGGCCTGAGAAGCTGTAACGGCCGCGTATAACCTCTATCTTGCCGACCACGCGCGGATCGGTCGCCGTGCCGGTGACGCGCATGTTCGTCTTCCATTCGGAATCGAGCCCCATGCCGGTCACGTAGATTTCGTTATCGGCCCGCACGCGCACGTCCAGATTCCACGCCGTCGGTTTGGCGGCCGCCTGCCGTGCCGCCACGCGACGGTCCAGCAGGTCGGTCCCCTCGCCCTTGCGGCGCACGCCTGTCAACTGCCGGATGTCGCTGCCCCCCTGCCAGGCGACGCGATAACGGGTTTCGGGAAGCGACAGGTCGCCCTTTATCAGGCCGCCGGTGGCCGGGCCGTTGGTGATGGAGAGCGTGCCGCTGACGACGCTGGTGATCGCCTCACTGCGCGCCAGGCGGGCGCGGTTCAGCTTCACGGCGATGTTTATCGGATAGCCGCTTTCCGCCGCCAGTCCCACCGTGCCGCTGGCCTGCACCGTGCCTTCGCCCGCCCGCCCGGAAAAGTCGCGCAGGTCCAGCCGGTCATTGGTGAAGCGCCCGTCCAGCCGCATCTGCGTGACGCGCGTCCCGAACGTCTCATTTTCATAACTCAGCGCATTGGCGCGGACGATGCCGTTGAGGCTGGGCGCGGTCAGCCGTCCGCCAAAATCCGCCGCGACCGCGATCGGCCCGGTCAACTGCTGGTCGGCCAAGCCCGCAAAGGAGAAGAGCACATCGGCCGGCCCGGCATAGCGGATGCCGCCGCCCAGGGGGGCGGACGCAAGCTGTTCCGCCCAGCCGGCGCCCGGTCCCGGCGGCGCCAGGGTCGCGACGAAGCGCCCAAGCGTCGCATTGCCCCGCCGGATAAGTCCACGCATATCCCCGCCCGCGCTCGACAGCTTGCCTTCGATCGCCATGGATACTGGATCGGAAACGGCGGTCAGGCTGGACCGGCGGAAGTCGGTGATCGCAAGGCGCGTGGTCGCGGTCGGGAAGGCGGACCCATTCTGCGCGAAATCCAGCGTGCCGGTCGCTTTCCCGCCAATCCCCAGTCCCGGCGAGGCCATGTTGACGACGGCCAGGTCGAAATCCTTGAACCGCGCCTGCATCGCCATTTGCTGGCCGAAATGCCCGGCCAGGTCGACGCGCCCCTGCGGCAGCACCAGCGTCGCCGGGTCGAGGCGATATCCCGTTTTCTCGACGCGGATGATCGCCGGCCGGGCGAAGCGGAAGGAGACGTTGCTCGCCCGCCCCTCCAGCGCGACGGCATAGAGGGTGGGTCGCAGCGCGGCATTCATCGCGATGGAGAAAGGCACGCCGGTCGATCCGTCCGCCACCAGTTGCGCCCGTCCGCGCCCGCCGCGATAGTCGACCCGCGCCCGCGCCTTGCGCACGACATAATCGCCATAGGCCGCATTCGCCATCTGCACATCGGCGCTGATCTGCGGCTGGTCGGCCAGCACCATGTTCGCCGTGATCAACGCCCGGCCGATCACGACATCCGCTTCGCCCGGCAGTTTGGCATTGCTGGCGGTGGCGTTCAACTGCGCGCCCTGCGCCTTGCCCAATGCCGTCAGGCGAACCGCGCCGGTCACGCCGGAACCGTTCATGGCAAGCTGCCCGGTGAAGGGACCGGCGGCGCTCTGCTGCACGCGACCGTTCATGTCGATGCCGGCGAAGCGCGCCTTGGCTATGTCGATGGTGAGCGGCCCCCTGGCGGTATGGATCAGCACATTGGCGAAGAACGGGCCATAGGCCGACCCGCCGGTCGCTTCGAGCCGATAGCCCGCCGCCTCGCCGTTCAATTTCGCCACCACGTCATGAAGTTGCACGCCGACATTGGGCCTTGCGGCGCGGAGCACGGCATTGGGCCGCTCCATCGTGCCGCGCACGGTCAGCGCCAGCGGCCCATATTGGTTCGATGTCGCCCTGGCGTCGAAGGCGATCCGACCGTCGGTGTCATAGCTGCCCGAACCGCTGTGGATCCGGAAGTTGGGCGCTGCGCCCTTCAAGCCGTTGAGCGTGAACCTGCCCTCCGGCGTCATGCCGATGGTGCCGGAAGCAACGGCATTGCCGCCCAGGAAATCGCGAACCGATGCATTGTCCCAGCGCGCCGTGCGCACGCCGAAACGGCCGGACAGGCCGAAGCCGCCCTTGGGCCCTGGAACCAGTTTCACATCGGTGTTGAGATTGACGATGCCGACCCCGTCGATCCTGTAGTCGTTGACCCGGCCCTTGAGCGCGCCGCGATAGATGGCATTGTCCATGTCCGCCAGAACGATGGCCGTGGCGTCCACCCGGTCGCTGTCGATCTTCAGATTGTCGCTGATGAGCTTGCCCGCGGCATAGGCGAAATCACCCTTCACGCGCAGATTGTTGAGCAGGCCACCCGCCGCCGCATTGAGGCCGGTGACGCGGCTGGCGGTGGCGCTTACCGGAATGCGGATGCGGTCCGCATCGATCACCGCGCGCCCGCTGGCCTTCAGGTTTTCGATGCCCGTGGCGTCGAAGGCAATCTCCTTCGCCGTGACGTCATAATCGATGAAGGGCGTCGCCATCGGCCCGTCCAGGATCACCGAAGCGCGTACGTCCCGGCCCCTCACCTTCTCCATGATCGCGCCGGGCGTGAGCAGGGTGGCGTCGATCCTGAGCGCGCTGAACCGACTTTGGCCCAGGTCGACCAGACCCTGCGCGGTGGCGGACAAGGCGCGGGATTTCAACGAACCCTTGAGGTTCACGCGCCGCTGGTTCAGTCCCGCGAACATGTCCAGGTCGAGCGCGGGCGCCGTCAGCCGATCGACCGTCCCGGCGAAGACCAGTCCCGGCCGCAGCGGTCCCTTCGCCGTGAAATTGCCGTCGCGGGCGGCAAGCGCGACATTCGCCAGCTCGCCTTTGCCCGACGTTGCGACCAGCCGCCCGTTCCACGCCTGCCAGGTGCCCTTCCCGTCCAGCGTCGCGGTGAAGCCGTCGGTAAGGCCGCTCATCGCCGCGATCACGCCGCCCTTGGGCGCGGTCAGCATACCCTTCATGGACAGGCGATTTTGCGCGGGCACGGCGTCCAGCCTGGCCTGAAGACGGTCACCGCTGTCCACCACCGCATTGGCCGACACTATGGCCCGGCCGTCGGCGATATGAGTCACGCCGTCGATCGCAATCTCCCGCTTCTGGCCGATCACCGGCCTGGCGACGAGGAACCTTGCGATCTTCAGCCGGTCGACATCGATGTCGAGGTCCGGCAGGATCGGCGCATTGGGGTCGCTCTGCGTCACGTTGAACTGCGGACTGCGCGCCAGCACCACCAGCGGGCTTTCCAGCAGCCGCACCGAAATATGGTTGTTGATGTAGCGAAAGGGACTCCACACCATATGGACGCGCGGCGATGCGGCGAACGGCCCCTTCGGGTCGCGCAGCACCAGGTCGTGGATCACCATGTCACTGTAGATCGACCCCTCGATCCGGCCGACCGATATGCCCATGCCGGATTCCAGCTTCAGCCCGGCGATCTGACGGATCAGGAAGGCCTTGCCCGGCTGGCTGTTCAGGAACAGCAGCAGCCCGGCGACCAGCAGGACGAGGGCTGCGACCAGTCCGACGACCCACAGGAGGATCTTCTGCCACAGCGGGCGACTGACGACGACGGTCGGGGTTTCCTCAGCCATCAGAATGCCTGCCCGATGCCAATGTAGAGCGCGAATTTGGACTCGCCCGGCTGCCGGTTGATCGGCATGGCTATGTCGGCGCGGAAGGGTCCGAAATTGGTGTAGAAGCGCCCGCCCACGCCCGCGCCGTAACGGATGTTGGAAAATTGCGGCATGGAGCTTTCATAGACCTGACCCGCATCGACGAAGGCGACCACGCCATAATCGCCGAAGCGGTAGCGGCCCTCGACCGCGAATTCGTTGACGGACCGGCCGCCTATGGGGTCGTTGTTCGCGTCCTTGGGCCCCAGTTCCTGATAGCCATAGCCGCGGACCGACCCGCCGCCGCCCGCATAGATGCGCCGGGAAGGCGCGACGTCATCCCGGTTCACCCCGCTGATGGTGCCGACGCGCGTGCGCGCGGCGATCACCAGGCTGTCCGACAAGGGATAATAGCCGGTGAGGTCGAAAGTCGCGCGCAGATAGGGCGAAAAGCTGCCCTGCAACGATCCCTCCGGCTCGGCCCGCAGATTGGCGCGGAACCCCCGTGTGGGATTGAGCAGGTCGTTGGACCTGTCGTAACCAAGCTGCAGCGGCAGGCCGCCGATGAAATAGGTCCGCCGCACCTTGTCCGCCGTCGCCGGATCGACAACCACCTGTTCGTTGGTCAGCAGGACTTCAGCGCCATAGCTGTAGGTCCAGCGCTTCTGGAAGATCGGTGTCGACTGGCGCGACCAGCCGATGTTGAGGCCCGCCGTATAGGCTTCATAGGCATCGTAATTCTGGTGGTTGAGCGTGACGCCAGCCTGGAAGGTCTTGTCGCGCTTGCCCGCATTGGAACGGCGGAAGGTGCCCGACGCGCCCTGTTCCTGCGTTCCGGCGATCACGCTGGCGATCAGCGCGCCCTCGGGCGGGAAGAGGTTGCGATGGGTCCAGCTTCCCTCGGCGCGGAAGCCCTGGCCCGTGCCATAGCCCAGCTCGCCCGCCAGCGTGCGCGGCTTGCCTGCTTCCTGCGCGACCGTCAGGTCGACATATTCGGTGCCGTCGGGCCCCGGCTCGTTCGTCCTGACCGGATCGACCGAGATGCTGGAAAACAACCCCGTCGCCACCAGCGCCCGGCGCAGGTCGTCCACCTTGCGGCTGTCGTAGAGCTCGCCCGGCTTGAACCGGCTGATGACCTTCATATGATCGGCGCCGAACGCCTGCCTTTCGCCCGTGGTGGTGATCCCCCGGAACGATCCGCGCGGTCCCGTCTCCACCGGCAGGGTATAGTCTCCCGTCGTGGTTGCGGGATCGAGCAATATGTCCCGCTGCCCCAGCTTGGCGAAGGGATAGCCATTTTCCGGCAGCTTGACGCCGACATTGGCCTCCGCCCCCTCGACCGCGGCCGCGACGATATAATCGCCGGTCCTGAGCGGCAGGCTGTCGCGGATCAGGCCAGGCGGCACGGTCTGCCCGGCGTTGATCACAATGTCCCCGATCCGGTAGCGCTTGCCCGGCGTAACCGAGATGACCGCCTTCAACGCCCCGTCATTCGCCTGGTCGAGCGATGCGAGCGCGGTCGCATCATAATAGCCTTCCGAATAGAGCAGCCGTACGGCCAACGCCTCATCCTCATGGGCGCGGGCCTGCACCATGGCCGCCGTATCAGCCTTGCCGTCGCCATCGATCAGGGCGGAAGAATCGCGAAACGCCGGCTCCAGACCCGTCTTGCCGAAGCCATCCACCACGACCGAATAACGTACCGCCTGCGTCTTTTCATCAGGGTTGTTGTCGGTCGCGACCTGTACCGGAACCTGCACGCTGTCGAGCGGGGGCAGCGGCTGCGCCAGTTCACGCTCCTCCTGCGGCTCGGTCGGCGGAGGCAATTGCTGCGCAGCGCCGGCTGCCGGCATCTGTTCATCGATCCACTGATCGATCGAGGGCAAAGGCGCGCTTTTGTCAGCGGGGGCCTCTTCCACGCCGGGCAGGCGCGCCTCGAACTCGCTATCGGGCAGGATCGGTTCTTCCTGCTGTTGCGGCGGCGGCGTCTGCGCCATCAGTGGAAGGGAAGAGGACGCCATCATCATCAGACCCAAGGCTCGCCGGACCCGCTTCTGCCTTGAACCCATGGAAACCGCTTTGCCCCTTTTGCCCTTCGCCCATGCAGGGCGGGAACAGCCAATACGCGCAGCGGGTTGCCAAAGTTCCGCCCGCGTCATGAAGAGGGGTGCTTCCTTCCGAATCCCAACCGGTCTAGACCGGCCGCATGACCATCGCGCTCAACATCACCCGTTCTATCCTTGGCCAGCCCTGGCGGTGGCGCGGGGGCAATGGCGACGGGCGCGATCCCGGCTATCGCCCGGATGATCTGGTCACGCAATTGCTGCTGGCGCGCGGCTGCCCGCGCGATGCGGTAGAGGCGCATCGCAACCCCACCATCCGCCATTTCATGCCCGACCCCAGCCTGTTCCGCGACATGGACGCCGCCGCCGAACGGCTGGCCGATGCGGTGGTGCGCGGCGAGGATGTGCGTATCTTCGGCGATTATGACGTGGACGGCGCGACCAGCGCGGCGCTGCTGATCCGCCTGCTGCGCGATCTGGGACTTGCGGCGCGACCCTATATCCCCGACCGGCTGATGGAAGGCTATGGCCCATCCGGCGAGGCGCTCGTCAGGCTGGCGCGAGAGGGCGCGACGCTGATCGTCACGGTGGACTGCGGCGCGCAGGCGTTCGACGCGCTTGCCATGGCCAAATCGGCGGGCGTCGATGTCGTCGTCGTCGACCATCATAAATGTGCCGCCGCCCTCCCCGAAGCGTTGGCGCTGGTGAACCCCAATCGCCTTGACGAAGCGGAAGAAGCAGCAGCGCATGGTCATCTGGCGGCGGTGGGCGTCGCCTTCCTGCTCGGTGCGGCATTGATCCGCGTGCTGCGCGGGCGCGGCTGGTTCGCCCAGCGCGCCGAGCCGCCGTTGATGGAACTGCTCGACATCGTCGCGCTCGGCACGGTGGCGGACGTGGCGCAACTGAAGGGGCTCAACCGCGCATTCGTCGCGCAGGGCCTCAAGATCATGGCGAAGCGCCGCAATATCGGCCTTTCCGCCCTGATCGACGCCAGCCGCCTGACGCGGGCGCCGCTTTGCCATGATCTGGGCTTCGCGCTTGGCCCCCGCATCAACGCCGGCGGACGCGTGGGCAAGGCGGATCTGGGCGTGCGGCTGCTCACCACCGAAGACCCGGCGGAGGCGGCCAGCATCGCCCGGGAACTGGACCAGCTCAACGAGGAACGCCGGGTCATAGAGGCGGCCGTGCAGGCGGAGGCGGAAGAGCGTCTTGCCGCGCAGGGCAATCGGGCGGTGGCGCTGGTGTCGGGCGCAGGCTGGCATCCCGGCGTGATCGGCATAGTCGCAGGACGCATCAAGGAGAAGGCCGGACGTCCCGCCATCGTCGTCGCCATCGATGAGGATGGGACCGGCAAGGGATCGGGCCGCTCCATCTCCGGCGTCGACCTGGGCGCGGCGGTCCTGGCGGCGAAGGACAGCGGCCTGCTGGTCGCGGGCGGCGGCCATGCCATGGCTGCCGGCCTGACGGTCGCGGCGGACAAGATCGATGCGCTGGCCGACTTTCTCGACGAGCGCCTTGCCGATGCGGTGGCGAGGGCGCGGGACGACCGCGCGTTGCTGATCGACGCCGTGCTGGCACCTGCGGGCGTCAATCCGGACTTCGTCGCCGCCATCGACGCCGGCGGTCCCTATGGCGCGGGATGGCCTGCACCGCTCATCGCGTCCGGACCGATGCGGGTGGTCAAGGCGGACATCGTCGGCAACGGACATTTGCGCGCCATCATGGCAGGCGATGACGGCCGCTCGATCAAGACCATCGCCTTCCGCCAGGCGGAATCCGATCTGGGTCAGGCTATTCTTGGCGCGCCCCGCGACCGGCGCCTGTGGATCGCGGGCCGGGCGAAGATCGACGATTGGGGGCCGCGCCCCGCCGCCGAACTGCATCTGGAGGATGCCGCCTGGGCCGATTGAGCAGCGGATCGGCAATTTTTTGCCCCGCGTCATTTTCATGACGAAAAGGGGGTTGACCGTTCCGGAGCCACCGCCTAATGCCCGCCTCGCTTCGCAGCGACGCCCAAGCGAACCTGCTGTGGCCCCTTCGTCTAGCGGTCTAGGACGCGGCCCTTTCACGGCTGAAACACGGGTTCGATTCCCGTAGGGGTCACCAATAAACTCAAGGAGTTGATACTTCTTGGGCGGAAAGAAGCAGAAGTGCCGTGGCGCATTCCTGCGGCCTGTTGCGACAGCCTTCCCTCAATGAAAATCGCGTGATTGCGGCAATATCCGAACATCGCGCGGATGTCCGCGGGCGTGATCGTGACGCATGCGGGAAGGTTCCTGCACATCGGTTTGAGAAAGCCGCGACAATTCCGCAGTCCGGTCGTGCACGCGGGAAGCCATCAGGTGGACCACGCCTTCCTTGCTGCGCTGCACTTCCCCTTCGACCAGCATCAGTCGCGACGCCATGACCGGGCGCCGCTGCAGTTCGAACAGCCGTGCCCACAGCAGGACATTGGTGATCCCCGTCTCATCCTCGATGGTGATGAAGACCGCATTGCCCTTGCCCGGCCGCTGCCGCACCAGCACCACACCGGCGGTCTTCACCAGCGTCCCGTTCTTCGCCGCCGAAGTCCGGGCACAGCTCAGCACCCCCTCCGCCGCGAAGACCGGGCGCAGGAATTGCATCGGATGCCCCTTGAGCGACAGGCGCGTCACCAGATAATCGGCCTCGACATGTTCGGACAGAGCCATGGCGGGCAGCATCGCATCCGGCTCTTCCCCCAATTCCTGCGCCTTGGCAGCGGCAAACAGGGGCAGTTCATTCGCGGGCGTCCGCCGCGCTTCCCAGAGGGCGGCCCGCCGGTCCCGTCCCAGCGACCGGCAGGCATCGGCATCTGCCAGCAACCGCAACGCCCGTACCGGCAATCCCGCGCGCCGCGCCAGTTCTTCCATGGTGGAAAACAGCCCTTCCTTCCGCGCCGCGACCAGTTGCTTCGCCCAATCCTGTCGAAAACCATCCACCTGACGCAGTCCCAGACGCAGCGCCAGAGCCCGTCCCTCCCCCTCGCCCCGCCCGCTGTCCCGCGACCGCAGCAGCGGTTCGAGCGCATTGTCCCACCCGCTCATATTCACATCGACATCATGCACGGTGACGCCATGATCCCGCGCATCCCGCACGATCTGAGCGGGAGCGTAAAAGCCCATGGGCTGCGAATTGAGCAGCGCGCAGGCGAACACCGCGGGCTGATGACATTTGATCCAGGCCGACACATAGACCAGCCGCGCGAAGGACAACGCATGGCTTTCGGGAAAGCCGTAGCTGCCAAAACCCTCGATCTGCCTGAAGCAGCGTTCCGCGAATTCCGCTTCATAACCCCGCTTCACCATGCCCCTGATCATCTTCTCGCGAAAATGGTGAATGGTGCCGACATTGCGGAATGTCGCCATGGCGCGGCGCAGGGCATCGGCTTCCGTCGGGGTAAAATCCGCCGCAACGATGGCTAGCTTCATCGCCTGCTCCTGGAACAGCGGCACGCCATAGGTCTCGCCAAGCAGTTTCTCCAGCTCATCGGCTGGCCCATGATGCGGCGACGGTCGCGGATAGCTGACCTTCTCATCCCCGCATCGCCGCCGCAGATAGGGATGGACCATATTGCCCTCGATCGGTCCGGGGCGAACGATCGCCACCTGCACGGTCAGGTCATAGATCGAACGCGGCTTCAGGCGCGGCAGCATGTTGATCTGCGCCCGGCTTTCGACCTGAAAGACGCCGATGCTGTCGCCCTTGCACAGCATGTCGTAGACGGCCTCGTCCTGCGCATCGAGATCGATCGTCAGCTGATGGTCGCCCAGCCCCTGTTCCCGCATCAGGTCGAACGCCCGGCGGATGCAGCTCAGCATCCCCAGCGCCAGCACGTCGACCTTCATCAGACCAAGGGCGTCGATGTCATCCTTGTCCCATTCGATGAAACTGCGATCCTCCATCGCCGCATGGTGCAGCGGCACCGTCTCGTCGAGCCGGTTCTGCGTCAGCACGAATCCCCCCACATGCTGCGAGAGATGACGCGGAAAGGGCTGGGACAGCAATTGGTCGACGATCGCCTTCAACTGCGCAATCTGCGGATTGTCGAGCGCGAAACCCGCCTCCACGATCCGCGCATCGTTCATGTCGCTGGAATAGCTGCCCCAGACCGTGCTGGAGAGGCGGGCGGCCACATCCTCGCTAAGGCCCAGCACCTTCGCCACTTCCCGCACGGCGCTGCGCGAACGGTAATGGATGACGGTCGCGGCGATCCCGGCACGATGGCGGCCATAGCGTTCATAGATATATTGCATGACCTCCTCGCGCCGCTCATGCTCGAAATCGACGTCGATGTCGGGCGGTTCATTGCGTTCTTCGGATACGAAGCGCGAAAAGAGCAGATCGTGCCTGAGCGGGTCGATGGACGTCACGCCCAGCAGGAAGCACACCATGCTGTTCGCCGCCGATCCGCGTCCCTGGCAAAGGATTCCCTTCGTCCGGGCGAAGGCGACGATGTCATGCACGGTCAGGAAATAATAGGCATAGTTGCGCTTGGCGATGAGACCGAACTCTTCTTCCAGCAACTGGCGCGCCTTCCGGGGAAGACGCGCGCCATAGCGGGCGTGAGCGGCGGACCAGGTCAATTCCTCCAGCCATTGCTGCGCCGTCCATCCTTCCGGTACGGGCTCATGGGGATATTCGTAGGAAAGCTGATCCAGCGTGAAATGCACCCGGTTCAGGAACCCTATGCTTTCCGCCACCGCCTCGGGGCAATCGCGAAACAGATGGGCCATTTCGGCGGGACTATGGATATGCCTTTCCGCATTCGCCTCCAGCAAGCGTCCTGCCTTGGCGATGCCGGTGCCTTCGCGGATACAGCTCAGCACATCCTGCAAGGGGCGCTGCGCCGCGCCGGCATAGAGCGCGTCCATGGTCGCCAGCAATGGTACGCCCGTCGCCACGGACAAAGCCTTGAACTGCGCCAGCCGCCGGGCGTCCCGTCCGTCCCGGCGCAATGCCGCCGCCAGCCAGACCCGGCGCGGGGCAAGGCGCGACAATCGGGCCAGCAATCCTTCCAGGTCGGACGGAGCAGGCGGCGGCACGAGGCTGAGATGACCCTGCCTGATCGCTTCCTTCGACGGCCGGTCGTCATAATCATATTTCACCGGCTGGCGATGCGCGGTCTGCCGGGTCGCGGTCGAGCCAGGCATCACGATCAGCAGCAGATCGTCCAGATAGGCCGTCAGATCCTCATAACGCAGGATGCAATCGCCCTTCACCGATCGGAGATTGCCGACGGTCAGCAATTTGGTGAGTTCGCCCCAGCCCCGCCGCGTCGCCGGATAGGCGACGATGTCCGGCGTGCCGTCCACGAAGACCAGCCTGGCGCCGACGATCAGCCGCAGGTCGGTCCGGCAGGCGCGCTCCTCCTCTGCATCGAGTTCCAGCGGCTGTCCCGCTTCCTTGCGCGCCTCCAGCAAGCCGGCGCGCATCCGTTCGGGCCAACGCTTGCGCGCGACATGGGCGCGAACTACTCCGGCGACGCTATTGCGGTCGGCTATTCCCAACCCTTCAAGCCCCTGGGCAATAGCGCATGTCACCATGTCCTGCGGATGGGACGCGCCGCGCAGGAAGGAGAAATTGGTGGCCGCCACCAACTCGGCAAAGGGCGGCGCCTCCGGCCCGACCGGCGGAGGCTCGCCGCGCGATTTGCGCCGCCCCTTTTCCCGCCCGGCCTCCAGCGCATTCCGTTCGCGCCTGTCGATGGATCTGGGCCTGGACGGATCAGGCCCCTTGCCATGCCGTTTCATGCGAACAGGCCATGGATGTACCAGCCGGGATGCTCTGCCTCGGCGCCGTAAAGTCCATGACGAAAAATCCAGTAACGCCGTCCGCGCGCATCCTCGACCCGGTAATAATCGCGGGTGAGCCCCACGCTTTCGCCTTCCAGCGCGCCATCGCTGGCGGTCCACCATTGGGGCGCGATGCGTTCGGGGCCTTCATAGCGCGTCACTTCATGCAATACCTTGCGCCACCGGAAACGATGGGGCGGGCCGTCGGGCACCTCTGCCACCACATCGATCGGCTGGGGCGGATCGAACAGATGGAGCGGGCGCATGGGCGGCTCCTCCTGCGCGCCTTGCGGCCAGTTCATGGGCGCCCGGCTTTCCACTGCGGGCAGTGCAAGCTGGGCCTGTTCGGGGATATGGCTGTCCCTCGGATGAAGCCGCTGGATGCGCGCCCGGCCCGCCCGGATCGACAGCCGGTCGACCAGGGCGGAGACGCTTTCCTCGCGACGTGCTTCTCCACCCTCCAGCGCCAGTTGCGTCGGCGCCATCGGTTCTGTCTGCGGCACCGTGAGGCGCAACATGTCGAAACCGAAACCGGGATCGAGCGGATCGGACAGCGCATCGATCCGTTCCTGCACCAATCGCATGATCGCAGGCGCATCGCGCACCGGCAGGCCCGTTTCCACCCGCAATGGAAAGGCAAGGCCATCGCTGCGAAAGAACAGCGCCTCGAAGCGCCGCCCCCCCTGGCCGCGTTCGCTGAGGCGATCCCCCGCCTCGGCCGCCATCTCCTCCAGCGTCCTGAGGGCAAAGGCGGTGCTGCCCATGGGTTCGGCAAAACGGCGCTCGATCCGGATCGCCGGGCGCAACTGCCGGGGTGCGAGCGGCCGCCGGCCAAGGCCGAGCAGGTTATTCAGCGCATCCACAGCCTCCTCGCCGAAGCGCGACGCCAGCACCGCCGCCGGTCGCGCTGCCAGATCGCCCACGGTACGAAGCCCCGCGCGACGCAGCGCCACCGCGCTTCCCTCCTCCAGCCGCAATGCCTCCACCGGCAGGCGTCGCAGCGCCGCATCCTCATCCGCCGTCGCCCCGACCGGAAAACGGCACAGGGCGTGCGCACCCTCCGCCGTTCCGGCAAGGGCATGACGCACCCGCATGCCATGGCGCTCCAGCCGTTCTGTCGCTTCGCGCGCCAACATCTCCTCGCCGCCCCAGAGATGCGCACAGCCGGTAATGTCGAGCATCAGGCCGAAGGGCGAATCCAGCGCCGCCACCGGCGTATAGCGGGCGCAACCGTCGCACAGCCGCTCCAGCCAATCCTGATCGCCATGGGGATCGGCATCGAACACGCGCAGATCGGGCTCGCGCGCACGCGCATCGGCCAGCGTCATGCCAGGCGTCAGGCCCAGTGCCAGGGCATCCGCGTCGAGCGTCGCGAGCCGCATCGCGCCGCGCACCTGCTCAACGACGACACCCGGCCCTTCGCCCTGCGCCGTCCAGAGATCAGGCCGCGCGATCCGCAGCCGGTCGATCGGCAGGAACGGGAACCACAGCGCCAGATAGCGGCGTCTGCCGATCTCGTCCTGCGCCGTCCTTTCCGCCTGCATCCTGCCCGCTGCCATTCCGTTCCCAGGCATCCTGTTCCCAAGCGCTCTTTCCAAGGTCATGGCGTTCATCGCGCCCACCTCCACTCTGTTCAAACATGCCCAGGCCATTGTCCCAGACCAGCCGCCAGCCAAGCCCATCCCGCCCCGCCCGTCGCCGCATCAGATACAGGTCGAAGGCGCTTCTGCCCGGCCCGCCTCCCGGCAGGGTCGGTGAGGGCGCCGCCGCCACGCGCCAGCGCGTGTCCGCTGCGCTGGGCACTGGATCGCCGCCCACGCGCAGCATGAAGGCCGTGACGCCGGATGCCTCCGCCGCCAGCGCCAGCCGTCGGCTGGCCGTCAGGTCGAGCAAGGGCGCCGGACCGCGCAATTCCACCACCAGCGATCCCAAGGCGGGGCAACGCAGCGCATCGACCGCCGCCCGCAACAGCATGGCATCATCGGCCATCATGCCGATCAGCAGCCGCGACGGATCAATGCCCAATGCCGCCAATCCGGGGCCATAGAGCATCCCTCCGGATCGACCGGCCGCCGCCGTGCGCAGCCAGAGCAAAGGCGCTTCTCCTGCCGCCAACCTCGCGAGGATGGAGGCCAGGCCTGCCGCCGCCGCCATTTCCTCCGTCGCGGCGAAGAATTCATGCACCCGGCCCCGCGCCAAACCTCCATCCAGCGCCTGGTCGAGCGGGGCATATCCGGTTTCCACGCGCGCATGCGGCTGCGCGGCTGGAACGCTCTCCAGCGATGCGATATGCCGCCTGAGGGCAGCAAGGGTCTTCACCGACTCAGCCATATAATGTTCCCTATTTGTTCTTTTCGTCCCGATGACGCGTCCTGTCAATCGGGCGCGCAAGGGACGAGCCGGAAAGATGCGGGCGACGGACGATGCAGCCGCGCTGCGTTTATGGGAATGTGCCCGCCCTATGCGATGAGGCCAGGCTCCGGCAGGTCATGCCTTGGCCGAAAGAGCGCTCAGTTCCTCCAGATCCAGGTCGCGTTCCAGTTCCTGAAGCGTCTTTTCGTCAATCTCTCCGGTCCGGTGGAGGCGCAGCAGTTCCGCCCGACCCGCGGCGATCGCCTTCAGCACCAGATCGAAATGGGCATGGAGCGTCTCCGAAAACTGTTCCTCCTGCCCGGCATAGTCGGCCGACAATTCGGCATGGCGCCGATACCGTTCGAGCAGCCTTGGATGAAGCAGCGTGCCCTCCGCATCATAGGCGTGCCGCTCCACGACACCGACCTGCGCCTGTGCCATGGCGGCTTCGGCCTCGCTCATCGTCATGCGCGGGCGGTCGCTTTCCGGTTCCTCCAGCTTCACCAGCCGGATCACGGCGCCCAGCGTCGTTCCCTGCAGCAGCACGGTGCCGATGATGACAGCGAAAGACGCCGTCAGGATGAAGTCGCGGCCGGGGAAGTCCGCCGGGACGCTGAGCGCCACGGCCAGCGTCACCACCCCGCGCATCCCCGCCCAGCCCAATATGGTGGCCGCCCGGAACCCCATCGGTCGATAACCGCACAGGCCGGTCGCCCTCAGCCCGGCGATCACCGCATCCGATCCGAAAACCCAGAGGAAACGGGCGACGGTCAGCGCCGCCAGGATCGCCAGGACAGGCAATGCCATCTCGTCCAGCACCACCCCGAAACCGCCGACGCGTTCGATCACGTCGCGCAGCGAAGATCCGATGAGGAGGAACACGAAAGCCTCCATCAGGAAGATCATCACCGCCCAGAAGGCCGTGCCGTTCATCCTGACCATGGCAGGGAAGACGACATGCTGGTACCAGCCGCAGATGAGGCCGGTGGTGACCGTCGCGATCACGCCCGAGACATGGATGGATTCCGCCAGCAGATACGACGCCCATGGTGCCAGCAGCGAGGAAGCGATCATCAGATATTTGTCGTCCAGCCGCTTGACCGCCAGCACCCAGAGCGCACCGACGGCGATGCCGATCAGCGCGCCGCCCGCGGCCAGGATGACGAAGCTCTGCAAGGCGTCGACCATGCTGAAGGCGCCAGTGGCTACCGCAGCTATGGCAAAGCGGAAGAGCACCAGCCCCGTGGCGTCGTTGAACAGGCTTTCCCCTTCCAGCAGGATGGAGAGGCGGCGGGGCAAATGGACACGCTGCAACACGGCGCGGGCGGACACGGCGTCAGGCGGCGAGACAATGGCGCCCAGGGCCGCGCAGGCTGCCCAGGGCAGGCCCGGCACCAGCCAGTGCGCAACCACGGCCACGACGACCGTGGTGAAGACCACCGCCCCCAGGGCAAGCGCCATTATGCCGAACATATGCCGCCGAAGATGCCGCAGCGCGATGAACCAGGCGCCATCCATCAACAGCGGCGGCAGGAAGATCACGAGCACCAGTTGCGGGTCGAGCGAGATCACCGGCAAGCCCGGCAAAAAGGCGAACAGCGCGCCCCCGGCCAGCAGCGCGACGGCCGGCGGCAGGCCCAGCCTGTTGGCCGCATAATGCAGGACGATGATCGCCAGCAGCATCACGATCACCAGTTCGAACATCTCCATCGGGTGCATATCTCCCTCTTCCAATCGGGCTGGATAGCCGCTGGCGGACCCCGGACCAAGCGGGCGGCGATCAAGACCCCTATGAAAAGCGCCACAGTCCATCCAGAAAGGCAATATATGCAATCAATGCGTGGAGTGGTCCTGCCCCATGACGGAGAAAAAACTGCCCTGGTGGCGCGGCGCCGCCATTTACCAGATCTATCCCCGCAGCTTCGCCGATTCCAATGGTGACGGCATAGGCGACCTTCCGGGCATCACCGCGCATCTGCCCTATGTCGCATCGCTTGGGGTGGATGCCATCTGGCTTTCTCCCTTCTTCAAGAGCCCCATGCGCGATTTCGGCTATGACGTGTCGGACTATTGCGATGTCGACCCGATCTTCGGCACGCTTGCGGATTTCGACGCCCTGGTGGCACGGGCGCATGAACTGGGCCTGCGCATCATCGTCGATCAGGTCTGGGCGCATACGTCCGATGAGCACCCCTGGTTCGTCGAAAGCCGATCCAGCCGCGACAATGCCAGGGCGGACTGGTATGTCTGGGCGGATCCAAAGCCGGATGGAACGCCGCCCAACAACTGGCAGTCGGTTTTCGGAGGTCCGGCCTGGACCTGGGACGCGCGGCGCGGCCAATATTATATGCACCAGTTCCTGACGCAGCAGCCGCAACTGCACCTGCATCATCCTCAGGTGCAGGAAAGCGTGTTCGACATCATCCGCTTCTGGCTGGACCGGGGCGTCGACGGTTTTCGTATCGACGCGATCAACCATTCGATGCACGACCCGCGACTGCGCGACAACCCGCCCGCCCCCGAAGACGGCAAGGTCCGCACGCGCCCCTTTGATTTCCAGATCAAGAAATACAGCCAGAGCCATCCCGACATTCCGCTGTTCCTGGAAAAGGTCCGGAAAGTCTTCGACGAATATGAAGACCGCTTTACCGTGGCCGAAGTCGGCGGCGAAAACAGCGACATCGAAATGAAGGCCTTCACCCAGGGGGATAGCCGGCTGAACACCGCTTATGGCTTCGATTTTCTCTATGCGCCGGACCTGAACGCCGATTTCCTGAGGACGGCGCTTGTCAAATGGCCAGCCCAGACTCATGCGGGCTGGCCAAGTTGGGCGTTCGAAAATCACGATGCTCCCCGCGCCGTCTCGCGTTGGGCCAAGGACAGGGACGCGGAAGCCTATTGCCGGATGAAGATGCTGCTGCTGGCCTGTCTGCGCGGCAATATCTTCCTTTATTATGGCGAGGAGCTGGGACTGCCGCAGGTCGACATCGCCTTCGAGGATCTGCAGGATCCCGAAGCCATCGCCAACTGGCCGCTGACCCTATCCCGCGATGGCGCGCGAACGCCGATGCCATGGCGGTCCGATGCGCCCTATATGGGGTTTTCCGAGGCCAGGCCGTGGCTGCCGATGGGGGAAACGCATCGCGCGCTCGCCGTCGACGTGCAGGAGGCGCGGCCGGATTCCCTCCTGCACTGGACGCGACGGGTGCTGGCGCTGCGCAATGGGTCGCTTGCATTGCGGGCGGGCGCCATCCATTTCCGGGACGCTCCCGATGACCTGCTCCTTTTCGAACGCGCGCATGAGGATGAACGGCTGCTCTGCGCCTTCAACCTCGGCAGCCAGCCAGTCGCCTGGGCCCTTCGGGAGCCGTGCCAGCCACTGCTGACGACAGGCGGAGTGGAAAGCCGGCTCTTCCCGGCGGCGTCCGGCATGGTTGCAAGGATCGTCACCCCGGCACGATAATATCCATCGCCCTCATGCTGCACCGAGCGGTCGGCGCGCAACAGACATGCGGAAAGCGGATATTTTCCGCCCTTTGCAGTCCGTCGGAACGGAAGTCCGTCCCGGTGCGATCAGCCTACGAAGGCGCGCTCGATCACATAGGCGCCCGGCGCGGCGTTGGAGCCTTCGGCAAAGCCCTGTTCCTCGAAATAGGCGCCGAACTGCTTGATCATCTCCATGCTGCCGCACATCATGATCCGGTCGGTTTCCGGATTGAACCTCGCCTCGCCCGGAATGCCTTCGAACAAGGTGCCGGTTTCCATCAGCTTGTCGATGCGCGCATTGTTCCGAAACGGTTCGCGCGTCACGGTCGGCACATAGTGAAACTGGTTTGCCGCCTGCTCAGCCACCAGCGGATCTTCCGCCAGCTTGCCTGACAGCTCGTCATGAAAGGCAAGGTCGCTGACACGGCGCACCGAATGCACGACCACGACCTGCTCATAAAATTCGTAGACGTCCGGATCGCGCGCCAGGCTGAGGAAAGGCGCCAGGCCCGTGCCGGTCGACAGCATGAACAATCGCTTGCCGGGCAACAAGGCGTCGGTGACGAGCGTGCCGGTCGGCTTGCGCCCAAGATAGATCTGGTCGCCCGGCTGGATCAGTTGCAGCCTGGACGTCAGCGGGCCGTCCTGCACCTTGATCGACAGGAATTCCAGTTCCTCGTCCCAGGCGGGGCTGGCGACGGAATAGGCGCGCAGCAACGGCTTGCCATTATCGCCTTGCAGGCCGATCATCACGAACTCGCCCGACCGGAAGCGGAAGCTGGCCGGCCGCGTGATGCGGAAGCTGAAAAGATGCTCGTTCCAATGCCGCACCGACAGCACGGTTTCCACGGAAAGCGCGCCGGTCGGTTCCAATGCCGGCTTTTCGATCGTCACGTCGTTCAAACCTTTTCCCCTGCCAGATTCAGGGCGACTGTCGCTGGGCAAGAGCGTCAGTTGCGTCAGCTTCGCAATAGGCGATGCAGCGCGAATGCCCCCTGGGGCGTTCCAAGGCAAGGTGAAAAAAACTTGTCGGGGCGAAAGCTGATGGCCATCCGCCTCGGTTCAGGACCGCGGGCAAAGGGGCGGCACTGCCCGGCGCCCGGGAACACAGCAGGAAGGATCGCCGGGTCGCGGCCCAAGCAATGCACGATAGGCGGGCGTGCACGCACCGTCCCACATCCGCTCGCTGAAGGAAGATAGGCCATGCGCCTGCGCTTGGCCGCTCAACAGCATGGCAATGGCGGCGGCGCCGCGCAGCAGACCCCCCGGCATGATGACTTCCCCTGCTTCGGACACCGACACGTCCATTCCCAGGGCCAGCTTATAAGGGATTCTCTATCCAAAAGCATACCCCATCGGGGGTATGCTTTCACCATCGGCAGCAAAAGCCGGTCGAAAATGCCCGCTTACCATCGCGATCCCGGCCCCCTGGACAGGGAAGGCCGCGCGAATTGTCAGCCGAAGAGACCCTTTGCAAGGCCACCCAGTTCGTTGAGCGGATTGCCGTCGCCGTCCCGGTCGAACAGCCCGCCGATCTTCGACAATATCGCTTCAGGTCCGCCGAACTGCGCAAACAGTTCCTGCAATTTGTCGGCCGACACGCCATGCTCGGCAGCCGTGGTCGCAAGAGCTGCGACATCGGTTTCGCCCGCCCCGATCTTGCCGCCTATTTCGCTCATCAGGGCCTGCATCTGCTCAGGCTGAAGGCCGATCCTGGCGGCCACCGCCTCCAGTCCGCCCATATTTCCGATCAAATCGTCAAAAAGCGCCATAGCTCATGTCCCGCCAATGATTTGCCACAGGATAGCATTGCGGCCGGCAGATCGAAAGCGAAAGAGGTTGGCCGAAAACGAAGGAGGCCGGAAGATCTCTCCACCGGCCTCCTTCGAAAGGGGTCGCGCCTGTCAGGCGGCCGTCAGTGCCGCCTCGCGCACGGAGGCGTCGACATGATTTTCGAACTGGGCGAAATTGTCGACAAACTGCTTTACCAGCTTGCCCGCCGTCTCGTCATAGGCCGCCTTGTCGTTCCAGGTCGCCCGCGGATCGAGGATGGTCTTATCGACGCCCGGCACCGCAACCGGCACCTGGAACCCGAAATTGGGGTCGGTGCGGAATTCGGCATCGTTGAGGCTGCCGTCCAGCGCCGCGTTCAGCAACGCGCGGGTCACCTTGATCGGCATGCGCTGGCCAACGCCATATTTGCCGCCGGTCCAGCCGGTATTGACCAGCCAGCAGGTGACGCCGCCCTTGTTGATCCTCTCCTTCAGCAGATTGCCGTAGACCGACGGATGGCGCGGCATGAAGGGCGCGCCGAAGCAGGTGGAGAAGGTCGCCGAAGGCTCCGTCACGCCGATCTCGGTCCCCGCGACGCGCGCGGTATAGCCCGACAGGAAGTGATACATGGCCTGGTCCGGCGTCAGACGCGCAATCGGCGGCAGCACGCCATAGGCATCGGCGGTCAGGAAGATGATGTTCTTCGGCACCGGCCCCAGATTCTTCTCCGACGCGTTCGGGATGAAGTCGATCGGGTAGGAACCGCGGCTGTTCTCGGCCAGGCTGTTGTCGTCCAGGTCGATCTCGCGCGTTTCCTCGTCGATCACGACATTTTCCAGCACCGTGCCGAAACGCTTGGTGGTGGCGAAGATCTCCGGCTCGGCCTCGGCCGACAGGTTGATCATCTTGGCATAGCAGCCGCCCTCGAAATTGAAGACGGCGGTGTCCGACCAGCCATGCTCGTCATCGCCGATCAGCGTGCGGCTAGCATCGGCCGACAGGGTGGTCTTGCCCGTGCCCGACAGGCCGAAGAAGACGGCGGTGTCGCCGTTCGGGCCGATATTCGCCGAACAGTGCATGGGCATCACGCCGCGCGTGGGCAGCAGATAGTTGAGGATGCCGAACACCGACTTCTTCATCTCGCCGGCATAGCGGGTGCCGCCGATCAGGATCAGCTTCTCGGTGAAGTTGACCGCGATGACGGTTTCGCTGCGGCTGCCGTGGCGCGCCGGATCGGCGCGGAAGGTCGGCAGGTCGATGATCGTATATTCAGGCATGAAGCCCGCCAGCTCATCCGCGCCCGGACGGACCAGCAGCGTGCGGATGAACAGGTTGTGCCACGCGAATTCGTTGATGATGCGCACATTGACGCGGTGCTCGGGCTGCGATCCGCCGAACAGGTCCGCGATGTAGAGCTTGTCCTTCTGTCCCAGCGCCGCGAAAAAGTCGGCCTTGAGAGCGGCGAAATGCTCCGGCGTCATGGGGACGTTGGTCTTGCCCCACCAGACGGTGGATTCGGTTTCCGCGTCCCTGACGATGAACTTGTCGCTGGCCGACCGGCCGGTATGCTTGCCCGTCTTTACGACCAGCGGGCCGTCCTTGGCCAAAATACCTTCGCCATTGGCGAGCGCGGCTTCGACCAGCGGCGCGGTACCCAGATTCCAATATTGAACAGCGCCGGTGGAAATACCCTGCTGATCGAGGGTGAAAGGGGATTTGGCCTGCACGCCTATACTCCTGAATATCATTATCGGTCCGCCTCCCAACGCCGCGATCTTCCTGCCGCTTGGCGCCGTCTGCTGCAGACGCATCGGGCATAGGCCTTTGCATAAAGCGCGTCAAACCCCCGAAAACTTCACGCCTGCTGCATTTATCCCGAATTCCCATGACTACACCGCATAACCCCCCTGCCGACCTTCCTTGCGGGGGCAGCCGGGTTCGTCTAACGCAGGGACATTCCTCTTGCCGACGATTTTCGGGACGCAGCATGACCGCAACCATCGCCCTGGTGGACGACGACAAGAACATACTGACCTCCGTCTCCATCGCGTTGCAGACGGAAGGTTTCCTGACACGCCTCTATTCGGATCCGGAAGCGGCGCTGAAGGCGCTGATCGAAAACCCGGCCGATCTGGCCGTGTTCGACATCAAGATGCCCCGCATGGACGGGCTGGAACTGCTGCGGCGGCTGCGTGAGAAAAGCCATATGCCGGTCATATTCCTGACGTCCAAGGCCGATGAGCTGGACGAGGCGCTGGGCCTTGCCATGGGGGCGGACGATTATATCAGCAAGCCCTTCTCCCAAAGGCTGCTGATCGCGCGCATCCGGGCGATCCTGCGCCGGTCGGAGGCCCGCAAGGTGGACGCCACACCGGACGAGCCGGTCGCCGAACCAATCGTGCGCGGCCGGCTGGAAATGGACCCCGCCCGCCACCGGGTCAAATGGATGGGCCGCGACGTGACCCTGACCGTCACGGAATTCCTGATCCTGGAAACGCTTGCCGCCCGCCCCGGCGTGGTCAAGAACCGCAACCAGTTGATGGATGCCGCCTATCAGGACGACGTCTATGTCGACGACCGCACCATCGACAGCCACATCAAGCGCCTTCGCCGCAAGTTCCGCGAAGTCGACCCCGAATTCAACGCGATCGACACCCTCTATGGCGCCGGCTACCGTTTCTCCGAAGAAGCATGACGCGGGCGCCGGGTGGAGCTGGTCCGGCCGGATCAGCCTGACCCCGCGCATCCTGGCGGTCAATGTGTTCGCGCTGGCGCTGCTGGCGGGCGGCTTCTTCTACCTGGACAGCTACCGCACGCGCATCGTCGACGACCGGTTGCAGCAGTCGGCGCGGGAATTGAAGCTGCTGGCCATCGGCCTGGAAAACGCACCGGCCGACCGGCAGAATGCGCTGATCGCCGCCTATGCGCGGCAGACGGAGGACCGGGTCCGCCGCTATGACGCGGCCGGACGGCTGATCGCGGACAGCTTCACCATGAACGCGCCGCGCTATCGTCTTCGCCTGCCGGAGGAGGAGGAATGGCAGCGCCATGTCGCCCGCTTCCTCGACAGGGTGATCGATCGGGTCGTGTCCGCCGACCGGCCGCCCAATTTCGAGGAACCGGTGGTCGATCGGGCGCAGGCCTGGCCCGAACTGGTGGCGGCGCGCGGCAGCGGCCACACACAGGCGGTGAACCGCTATGCGCCCGATCGCACATTCATGATTTCGGCCGCCGTCAACGTGAAGGACGGCACCAGCCTGCTCGCGACCGAAAATGCCCGCGACATCACCCGCACTGTCCGGGCAGAGCGCTTCCGTCTGGGCATGGTCCTGGCGGCGGCGGTGCTGGCCTCGATCCTGTTGTCGCTGTTCCTGGCGCGCACAATCGTGCAACCGCTTCAGCGCCTCGCCCGCGCTGCGGTGCGCGTACGGCTCGGCCGGGCGCGCGAGGTGACCGTGCCGCGCCTGCCCGACCGGCGGGACGAGATCGGCATGCTCGCCCGCGCCCTTTCCGACATGAGCCATGCGCTGCGCCAGCGGATCGACGCCACTGACGCCTTCGCCGCCGATGTCAGCCATGAGCTCAAAAACCCCATCGCCTCGCTGCGCTCCGCCCTCGATGCGCTCGACCGGGTGGACAAGCCGGATCTGCGGGCGCAACTGATGGCGATCGCGCAGGACGATGTGCTCCGGCTCGATCGACTGGTGACCGACATTGCCGAAGCGTCCCGCATCGATGCGCAATTGTCCCGCACCCGTTTCGAGCCGATCGACCTTGGCCTGTTGATCGAAAAGATGGTCGTTGCCCGCGAAGCGCGCGGCGTGCCTCGCGGCGTCGGCCTCGCCTTTGCCCGTCCGCGCAAGAATGTCGCCGTGGTGCTGGGCGAGGAACAGCGGATCATCCGCGTGCTCGACAACCTCATCGACAACGCGATCTCCTTCTCCCCCGACGACGGACTGGTCCAGATCGTCGCGACCGTGGCGGACAATGAAGTGCTGGTCAGCGTCGAGGACCAGGGGCCAGGCGTCCCGAAGTCGGAACGCGAACATGTCTTCCGCCGGTTCCACAGCGTGCGGCCGGAAAATGAAGCGTTCGGCAAGCATTCGGGCCTCGGCCTCGCCATCGCCCGCTCCATCGTGGAGGGGCATCAGGGCAAGATCAGCATTGCGGACCGCCAGGACGCGCAGAGCGGCGCCTGCTTCATCGTGCGGCTGCCCATGGCGGTCGAGCGCGATCCGGGCATCATATCGGAATAGGACGCAAAGCGGGAGCCGATCCGCCCCACCAACTGCGTCATAATGGGCCAACTGCGTCATAATGAGAACGTGTCGGTTAATTCGATTCCCACCAGCGCCAACAGGGGCTAATATGGCGCCAAAGCGATAAGGCGATATGGCGTCGACACAATCTTCCGAAACCCTGCATGCTACCAGCGTGGCGATTGACGGCCGGGCTGTCCTGCTCTGCGGCAGCAGCGGCATGGGCAAGTCCGACCTGGCGCTGCGCCTGATCGATCGCGGCGCCGTGCTGGTGAGCGACGACTATACCCGCCTGCTGGAAATAGAGGGACAGCTGTTCGCCCGCGCGCCTGACCGGATCGCCGGCATGATGGAGGTGCGGGGCCTGGGCCTGGTCGGCATGCCCCATGCCGACAATGCTCCCGTTGCCCTGGCCGTCGACCTCAGCGACGATGTGGAGCGCATGCCGCTTGAGACCGCGCAGCGCGCGATTGCGGGCGTCGACATCCCTGTCGTCCGCCTCGCCCCGTTCGAAGCCTCCACCCCGATCAAGGTCGAACTCGCCGTCAGGAAGCTGGGCCTGAAAGGCGCGGACCCATTGTGAGCCGGATCGCGCCGAAGACCATCCTGCTGGTGTCCGGCCTGTCGGGCGCGGGCAAGACGACCGCGCTCAAGACGCTGGAGGATATGGGCTGGGAAGTGGTCGACAATCTGCCGCTCGTCCTGCTCGACCGGCTGCTCGACACGCCCTTGCCGGAGGGGCATGAGGAAGGGACGGACCGTCCCTTGGCGCTGGGCATCGACGCGCGGACGCGCGGCTTTGACGCGGCCGCCATCGTCCAGCGGATCAAGGCGCTGCGGACGCGCCATGGCCATGATGTGGACACCCTGTTCCTCGACTGTTCCGGCCAGGAACTGGAGCGCCGTTTCGCGGAGACGCGCCGCCGCCATCCGCTGGCCACCGACCGTCCCGCCCGTCATGGCATCGCCCGCGAACGGGAATTGACGGAACCGCTGCGCCGCTGGGCCAATCAGGTGATCGACACCAGCAGCCTCACCAGCAACGGGCTGCAGCAGGAAATCCGCAACCGCTTCGCGCAGGAGGGGCTGTCGGACCCGGTGCTGACGATCATGTCCTTCGGCTATTCGCGCGGCGTGCCGCTGAACGCGGACCTGCTGTTCGACATGCGCTTCCTGCGCAACCCGCATTGGGAGGATGCGCTGCGGCCCAAGACCGGGCTCGATCCCGACGTCGCCGCCTATATCAAGGAAGATCCCGCCTATGATGAGGCGGTCGGGCGCATCGAACAATTGCTGGCCCTGCTGCTGCCCCGCTACGCGGAGGGCGGAAAAAGCTATGTTACCGTAGCGTTCGGTTGCACGGGCGGCCGCCACAGGTCGGTCCATGTGGCCGAACGCGTCGCCAGATACTTGCAAGATGCGGGCTTTTCGCCCACGGTCTCGCACCGAAATATGGAATCAGCGCCCCAGGACGCCCTGGAGAAGCGCGGACCGGGAGGCCCGAAAGCGTAATTCATGAAAAACAGGTGGGCCACGCAAGCAAGATGATTGGATTGGTACTCGTCACCCACGGGGCGCTGGCGACGGAATTCGTTGTCGCGATGGAGCATGTGGTCGGTCCGCAGCAGCAGATCGAAACCATCTGCATCGGGCCTGAGGACGACATGGAAATGCGTCGCACCGACATCGCCAACGCGGTGGCGCGCGTGAACGATGGAACCGGGGTCATCCTGCTGACCGACCTGTTCGGCGGCACCCCGTCCAACCTTGCCATATCGCTGCTGAAGGCCGGCGAGATCGAGGTGATCGCGGGCATCAACCTGCCGATGCTGATCCGCCTGGAAAGCGCGCGCAAGGTCATGGACGTGCGCCAGGCCGTCGCCGCCGCGCGGGAAGCAGGTCAGAAATATATCAGCGTCGCATCGGAACTGTTGGGCAGCACCACATGAGCGAAATCAGCCAGGAAGTCAGGATCAGCAACCGGCGCGGCCTGCATGCTCGGGCCAGTGCGAAATTCGTGACCCTGGCCAGCGGCCTGCCCGCGCAGATCACGGTGCGCAAGGATGGCAGCGAGGTCACCGGAACCTCCATCATGGGCCTGATGATGCTGGGCGCGGCGATGGGCGACAGCATCACGATCAGCGCCAGCGGGCCTGAGGCGGCCGATTCGCTGGGCAAGCTCGTGACCCTTGTCGAAGACAAATTCGGCGAGGAATAGGACAGGCTGCACCCGTCAAGTCTTTGTCAGACGGGGCAAAACGACTATCACAGATTAACGGCGAACGAGAATCCGGTGCGCGGAAGGGGCGCGCCGCCGGTTGAGGACGGTTGGCAATGCTCGATCCCAAGCTGATGGACGAACCGGCGCGCCTGGCCGCGCTCAACCGCTATGAGGTCCTGGACACGCCGCGGGAACCCTCTTTCGACCGCATCACCGATCTGGTCCGCAGCATTTTGGGCGTGCCGATTTCCGCCGTCTCGCTGGTGGATACGGACCGGCAATGGTTCAAGTCGCTGGCCGGACTCGACGCAACGCAAACCTCGCGCGATGTCGCCTTCTGCGCGCACACCATCCGCCAACGGGCGCCGCTGATCATTGCCGACGCCCAGGAGGATGAGCGCTTCCGCGACAATCCGCTGGTGACGGGGGATCCCAATATCCGCAGCTATGCCGGCATCCCGCTGGAAACGCCCGACGGCTATAATATCGGTTCGCTCTGCGCGATCGACACCGTGCCGCGGGAGTTCGACCCGGCGCAGATCGCCATCCTCAGGAATCTCGCGGCGCTGGTGGTCGAACAGCTCGAACTGCGCCGCATCGCGGAGCGCGATCATCTGACCGGCGCGCTCAGCCGCCGCGCTTTCCTGGGCGAAATGAACCGCGCCATCGCCCTGTTCGAACGTCATCAGCGGCCCGCCAGCCTGCTGCTGTTCGACATCGACCATTTCAAGCATATCAACGACACCTATGGCCATCCTGCCGGAGACCAGGTGATCCGTGGCATCGCCCAGCTCTGCACCGGCCTGCAACGACCCAGCGATTCGCTCGGCCGGCTGGGCGGGGAGGAATTCGGCATATTGCTGCCCGAAACGCCCATAGAGGACGCCGCCAGGGCGGCGCAACGCTTCTGCGACGCGATCGCCGCCGCGGAAATAGCCGGCACCCCGCCGCTGCGCGCAACCGCCAGCTTCGGTGTAGCGGAACTGCGCGGCGACTGGCCGACCGGCGAAAGCTGGCTGGCGGTCGCGGACATGGCCCTTTACGAGGCCAAGCGTTCCGGTCGGAACCGCGTCGCCGTCGCGCGGCACGGAAGCTCCCACGCCACCTGAAACGCTGCCTTGATGGGACGGAATGGAGGCCTTGGCCCCGCCTGATCATGGACGGAAGAAGCGCAGCTTAGGCGACCATCGTTCCGACACAGTAATATCCGTATGAAAGAAAAGGGCGAGCTGTAAAGCCCGCCCTCTCCGCATAACAGCTTCAAGCGATTGCGATCTGCCGGGTCCCTCGCGACCGTTCCGATCGCCTGGAAAGCCCTTTAGGACGGATCGACGTTCAGATGATGACGAGCCGAAAATGGTGGTTTTTCGTGACCCGGCGCGCAGCCTACTTCCAGTAGGTGAGCACCGGAAGCACGAAAGGCCGACATTTGCAGGCCGTCAGGGCTGAATGTCGATCCGTCCTTAGTAAACGCGCGCCTTCGGCTTGATATATTCCGCCTCGTCGGTGAGTGTATAATCGTGCACCGGACGGTAATCGAGCGACACCTTGCCGCCCGTGCCGCCCCAGCCCTCGAACCAGCTCACGGTGTGCTTCATCCAGTTTTCGTCGTCGCGGTTCAGGAAGTCCTCATGCGCATGGGCGCCACGGCTTTCCTTGCGGTTTTCCGCGCTGACCATGGTGCAGACCGCCTGGCTCATCAGATTGTCCAGCTCCAGCGTCTCGATGAGGTCGGTGTTCCAGATCAGCGAGCGGTCGCTGACGCCGACATCCTGCATGCTGGCATTGACCTGCACCATCTTCTGCACGCCTTCCGACAGCAGCGCGCTGTCGCGGAACACGGCAGCATGCTTCTGCATGGTGTGCTGCATTTCCAGGCGGATCTTCGCCGTGGGCGAGCCACCCTTGGCATTGCGGTAGTGGTCGAGGCGCGAAAGCGCCAGATCGGCCGCATCCTTGGGCAACGGACGGTGCGTGCCGTTGGGCTTGATCGTTTCCTTGAGGTGCAGGCCGGTTGCGCGGCCGAACACGACCAGGTCGATCAGCGAGTTGGAACCCAGCCGGTTCGCGCCATGGACCGACACGCAGGCCGCTTCGCCGACCGCATAGAGGCCCGGCACCACCACTTCCGGATCGTCGCCGACCTTGGTCACCACCTGCCCATGATAATTGCAGGGAATGCCGCCCATATTATAGTGGACGGTCGGCGTCACCGGCAACGGCTGCCGGGTCAGGTCGACGCCCGCGAAGATCTTGCCGCTTTCGGTGATGCCCGGCAGGCGTTCCGCCAGCACCTTGGGATCGATATGGTCGAGGTGCAGGTAGATGTGGTCCTTGTTCGGACCCACGCCGCGCCCTTCGCGCATTTCCATCGCCATGGAGCGGGACACGACGTCACGCGACGCCAGATCCTTGGCCGACGGCGCATAGCGCTCCATGAAGCGCTCACCCTCGGAGTTGGTGAGGTACCCGCCCTCGCCGCGCGCGCCTTCGGTGATCAGCACGCCCGCGCCGTAAATGCCGGTCGGGTGGAACTGCACAAACTCCAGGTCCTGGAGAGGCAGACCCGCGCGCAGTACCATGCCGCCGCCGTCGCCGGTGCAGCTATGCGCCGACGTGGCGGAGAAATAGGCGCGGCCGTAACCGCCCGTCGCCAGCACCACCGCCTTGCTGCGGAAGCGGTGGATCGATCCATCCTCCATGCAGATCGCGATGACGCCCCGGCATTCCTTGCCGTTCGGGCCGTCTTCCATGATCAGGTCGATGGCGAAATATTCGATGTAGAAGTCCGCGTCATACTTCAGGCTCTGCTGGTACAGGGCGTGCAGCATGGCGTGGCCGGTACGGTCGGCGGCGGCGCAGGTGCGCTGCACCGGCGGGCCGGCGCCCATATTCTGCATGTGGCCGCCGAACGGACGCTGGTAAATGGTGCCATTGTCGTTGCGGCTGAACGGCACGCCGGCATGTTCCAGCTCGATCACGGCCGCCGGCGCCTCGCGCACCATATATTCGATCGCGTCCTGGTCGCCCAGCCAGTCCGACCCCTTGACGGTGTCGTACATGTGCCAGGTCCAGTGGTCGGGCGAATTGTTGCCAAGGCTGGCCGCGATGCCGCCCTGCGCCGCCACGGTGTGGCTGCGGGTCGGGAACAGCTTCGTGATGCAGGCGGTCTTCAGGCCCGCTTCCGCGCTGCCCATGGTGGCGCGCAGACCGGAACCGCCAGCACCCACGACGACCGTGTCATAGCTGTGGTCGATGATCTTGTAGGCTTCGCTCATTATTTGACGATCCCCGTGAAGGCGATCTTTGCGATCGCGAAGATGCCCGCGGACGCGCCGCCAATGGCATAGAAGTTCAGCAGCAGAATGCAGAAGAAGCTGAGGCCCTTGTCGTGGACATAGTCCTCCAGCATGATCTGCATGCCCAGGCGCAGGTGATAGAAGATGCTGACCAGCATCAGCATCAGCGGCACGGCGACCAGCGGCTGCGCGATCCAGTTATGGACGCTCTGATAGTCAAGGCCCGGCAGCGCGATCAGGCTGATCAGCAGCCACAGCACCAGAGCCAGGTTGCCGACGGCCGTATAGCGCTGCGCCAGCCAGTGATGCGCGCCATGCCTGGCCGATCCAAGACCGCGGACGCGGCCGATTCCGGTTCCGGTTCCCATCAGAATTTCCCCGTGCAGATGGCCGCCCAGAAGGCGACGGTGAGGAGCGTCGAGAGGACGAAGGTCAGCACTGACCAGGTCTTGTTGTTCTTGAGCTCATAGCCCGCGCCCAGGTCGAGCACGAAATGGCGAAGCCCAGAGCAGAGATGCTGGAAGAAGAACCAGCTAATGCCCGCCATCACAAGATAGCCGATCGGCGAAGTCGCGCAGGCGACGAAGGTCGCATAGGCATCCGGCCCGATGGCGGCGGCCATCAGCCACCACACCAGTCCCATCGCGCCCACCGTCGCCAGACCGTTGCCGGTCACGCGATGCATGATGGAAACAGCCATGGCTGGCCCCCATTTCCAGATCGTCAAATGCGGCGAGAGCGGCCGGCTCGTGGTTCGCGCCATATCTTCCCTACGTCCCTGATGTTGTCCCTCGAGTCTCGTCCCCTTAAGAGCGATATGCCGGGAGGGCAAGCCGCCCCGAAGGCGCGATCGACCGTTCGTTCCACAACAGGCGGAACATTTTGCCGTCCGACCACTGCAAATGCCGACTTTGCGCCGCCTGATGCGGACCAGCGGCTTCCTGCCGGTCAGGCGCGTTCGATATCCGTCGGTCCTAAGAAGTGATTAACCAAATGGCGCTATCACCCGAGCTGACAATAAGACCAGATCGGGGTTTTGCCGCACATGAATTCCGCCGCCACGTCCCAAAACGCCCTGCTTGCCATGATCAGGGATATCGACCCGCATGGAGAGCTGGCGCAGGGTCTGCGCCAGATTCGCGACCTGCTGGGTGAACAGGCGACCCTGGCCGCGCGCACCTTCTATGATGTCTATGTCGAGCAGAACGGACTGCGATCCAGGCTCAGTCCCGCCACCCTCGCCAAGATCGAGACGCAAGCGACGGAATATGTGCGCCACAAGCTGGGCCATTATGAGGCCGGGGAATGGGCGCTTTCCTCGGTTGCCTGCGTCCGCCATGCGCGCAAGCACGGCTCGCCCCTGCGCGCCGTTCTGATGCCGGTCGCGATCGCCAACGAGAAGCTGGTCGACCTCATCTGGGAACGCGCCGAGGATGAAGCCAGCCGCCGCCGGCTGGTGCAGATCATGATGCAGGTCAGCATGGTCGATGCCGGATTGATCGCGAATGTTGTGGCGGGCGACGAGGCCGAAGCGCAGCGGAACGAGCGCCAGCGCTTTGGCACGATGTTCGAACAGCGGATCATGGGCGAAATCGACGGCGCGTCACAGCTCGGCGAATCACTGCGCGAGCAGGCAAAGGACGCATCGGCCGCGACCCGCGGCATGCTGGGCAAGGCTTCGGAAGTCGCCGCCGCTGCGGAGCAATCCGCGCTTGCCATGCGCGAAGCCGCCCGGACCTCGGCCGGGCTGATCCGCGCCATAGAGGACGCCCGGACGGAGGTAGAGAGCGCAGCCGACGTGGCGCAGCGCGCGGCGCGCCAGTCGGGCGACGCGGTGGCCATGTCGACCACCCTGTCCGATCATGCGAAATCGATCGAATCGATCCTTGGCCTGATCCGCGATATTGCCGGTCAGACCAACCTGCTCGCACTCAACGCCACGATCGAGGCCGCCCGCGCAGGCGATGCCGGCCGCGGCTTTGCGGTGGTCGCGCAGGAGGTGAAGAGCCTCGCCAACCAGACGGCCCGCGCCACTGACGAAATCGCCGGCAAGATCGCGGACATCCAGGCCTCGACCCGCCAGTCTGTGGAAACCAACGAACGCATTCGCGACACGGTCGGCGAAGTGCAGGCCAGCGCGGAACGCATCCGCCACGCCATGGACGCGCAGGCGCAGACAGTGACGATGATCACTGCGGCTGTCGACGAAACCGCGCTGGCCGCCGACTCCATGTCATCGACCATCAGCGCGATCCGTCAGGATACCGAAGTGGTGGCCTCCGAAATCGACCAGCTGGAACGCGGCTTCATGAGCGTGGAAGGCAAGCTGTCCACCCTGCGCGCGGCGTCCACTGATTTCGGACGGCAAGTGGCCTGAGAGGCAATCGGGCTGGCGGATGCTCGTATCCGCCAATCCCGCGCATCAGGCTGCCGAAACTGCTGTCCGCCGCCTCAGCCCTGTTCCCAATATCCCCTAGCGCCAGTCGAAGGCCAAGGGCGCTTCCCTGAAGGCGAAGCGGTCGAGATGGTCCGCGACCACTCGCTTGAAACGCTCCACATCGGCGCCCTCCTGCGGTTCGATCGTCACGGTCAGGGCGTCGGCCCCGGCCGTCATCCGGATCGGTCCCATGGGAAAGGCGATGCTGCCTTGCTGCGCGTCAAAAGCGGTTTCGAACTTGTGACTCCAATGCTTGCATAGCTGCTGGAGATAGCGGCTGGCGTGCACGGTCGGCACATCCGCGGTCAAGGTCATCGTCAAAGCCTTTCGATCTTGCTGGCCGCATCGTCGATCAATGCAGCGACGTCGAACATGGTCTCGGCATCGGCGCCCTCCTTTTCAAGGCGCGCCCGGACCGCCATCCCCAGATTGTGCATAGCCCGGCGGATCGGCGCACCGTCGGTGCGCTCGGCCTTGCGGGCCAGCGACCGCAGCCGGTCCATGACCAGCGCCACCCCTTCCCCATGGTCGGACAGATGGGCCGCGCCCGCCTCGGTGATCGCGAACAGCTTGCGGCTGCTTTCGCCCGGCTGCTCGGCGATCAGGCCCATGTCGGCCAGCAGGGTCAGGGTCGGATAAACGACGCCCGGACTGGGCACATAGACCTCGCCCGACAGGGTTTCGATCTCCCGGATCAGGTCGTAGCCATGGCGCGGCGCGTCCGCGATCAGCTTGAGCAGGATGAGCCTGAGCGCGTCGTTGCCGAACAGGCGCCGACGCCCGCCGCCCCGTCCCCCGCCAAAATGTCCGCCTCTTCCGCCGCCATGGGGGGCTTCGCCAAAATGGCCCCCGAAGCCGCCCCGTTCCGGGCGCCCTGGTCCAAACATGGCGCCATGGCCGAAGCGGCGATGTCCACGGTGATGATGATGTTGATGCATATTCGAATCTCTAAACTGTTTCATGATAGTTTGAGATATATCTTAAAAACAGCAATCGTCAAGATCTACGATATATCTTTATTCGAGTTCCGATATTGGGTGTCAGGTGGCCTGATCCGGCCGTGGCAGGTTCCCGCCCGCATCGGGATCGATATCGTGGCGGACATTCGCCCACGAAAAAACCCGCCGGACGCTGATCCGGCGGGCACTTGATTGCGTTTTCGAAAACGATCAGTCGGGCTTCTTCGCCACGCTCACCAGCGCCGGGCGCAGCAGCCGATCCTTGATCATATAGCCCGCCTGCATCTCCACAAGAACCGTACCCGGTTCCGCGTCGGTGGAGGGCACCTCCATCATCGCCTGATGCTTGTTGGGATCGAGCGGCTGGCCGACCGACACCAGTTTCTCGATGCCGTTGCGGCCGAACACGGCCTCCAGCTCCCGTCCCGTCGCCTCCAGCCCGGCGACCAGGCCCTTGAACTTCTCGTCCTCGCGCAGATCGGCGGGGATCGCCTGCAGCGCGCGGCCCAGATTGTCCGCCACCGACAACATGTCGCGGGCAAAGGCCGTCGCGGCATAGGCGCGCGCATCGGCCAGTTCCTTTTCCAGCCGCCGCCGCACATTCTGCGTTTCGGCATGGGCGTAGAGCGCGTCCTGCTTCGCGGCCGCCAGCTCGTTTTCCAGGCCCGCTATCCGTTCCGCCGCCGCATCGCCGGCAGGCGCCGCGTCTTCGGGCAGTTCGTCCACGACTTCCATATTTTCGATATTCTGCTTGTCTTCGCTCATCTCATCAATCTCGACAGCGTCTGTGCGGTGAAATCCACCATGGGGATCACCCGTGCATAGTTCAAGCGGGTCGGGCCGATGACGCCGACCACGCCCACCACCCGGCCGTCACCGCTCCGGTAGGGCGCGGCTATGACCGAAGAACCGGACAGGGAAAAGAGCTTGTTTTCCGAACCGATGAATATTTTGGTCGCGCTGCCCGCCAGGGCGCCTTCCAGCAGCCGGGAAATCTCCTGCTTGCCTTCAAGCTGCTCCAGCAATTGGCGCACGCGCTCCAGATCGGCGGCGGTGCCGTCGTCCAGCAGGTTCGCCTGCCCCCTCACGATCAGCACCGGCCGGTCGTCGGCATCCCGCGACCAGAGCGCAATGCCCTGCTCCACCAGCACCCGCGCCGCGCCCTGCAGGGCATTGCGATCGCCCTCCACCTCGCGCCGCAGCGCCTCGCCCGCCTGCGCCAGCGTCATCCCGCCGAAACGCGCCGACATGAAATTGGCCGCTTCGTTCAGCATGATCGGCGTCACGCCCGCGGGCAGGTCGACGACGCGATTCTCGATCGATCCGTCCTGGCCCACCAGCACTGCCAGCGCCTGGCGGTCGTTCAGGGGAACGAAGCCGAATTGCCGCAGCACCGGCTCGCGCTTGGGCACCATCACGATACCGGCGCAGGCCGAAAGGCCGGACAGTGCGGCGGTCGCGGCGGACAGCGCATCCTCGATCGGGCCACCTTCGCTGATCCCTGCCTCGATCGCGCGCCGTTCCTCGAAAGAGGGTTCCGCAGCCTGCATCATGCCGTCGACGAACAGCCGCAGGCCGGTTTCCGTCGGCATCCGTCCAGCCGACGTATGCGGCGCGGCGAGCAGGCCGAGTTCCTCCAGATCCTGCATGACATTGCGGATCGAGGCTGGCGACAGGCTGAGCGAGGCTATCTTGCTGATCGTGCGCGAGCCGACGGGCAGCCCGGTGCCGAGATAACTCTCCACCACCAGACGGAAAACGTCGCGCGCGCGTTCGTTAAGTTCGGTGATCGGGGTGACCGCCATGACCCTTATCTAGGCAAGCATCGATCGCGGCTCAAGCCCGTCCGTCACCGACCCTTCGCATTCGTCGGCTTCACCATGGGGCCTACGTCCAGCATCCTGGGAATCGCGGAAATGGTGGCGCGCAGCTTGCCATAGCGGGCATCCATGCAGCCTGACTGGAATTCCAGTCGGGTGGGCGGCGCCTCTTCCCGTGTCCATTCTATCACATAGGCGGGCATGTCGGTGGCGAAGCGGACGCAGTTTTCCCCCTGGCCGATTCGCCTGGCCGTGCCCTGCGCCGGCCGGAACTGCGCCAGCGCCGCACGGAAGCGACGATATTGCGCCGGCGTCACGGTGAAACGGGTCGGACCGGGAATGGCGGTGAAACGCTGCGGCTCGATCAGGCCGGACCCGTCCGGGGTCACGCGCAAGGTGTAGCTGGGGCAGACACCAAAACAGGGACCAGCGGAAAATCTGATCGTGTCGCCCGCCAGCGTCGGCTTTTCCAGTTCCGCCTGCTCCATGGCGCATCCGCCCAGCAGGAGCGTGGCCGCCACGATCGATAATGCTTTCGTCCCCATGGCCGCTCTCTAGCATCTTTCGGCTGCATCGCCACTGGCATGATGGGCCGCCCGACGCTAAGCCCGCTCGACACAACGCTTCGGAGTAGAATATTTATGCGTCCTTCCGGCCGCGCGCCCGACCAGATGCGCGAAATCACCATGGAGCCCGGCTTCACCATCCATGCCGAGGGCAGCTGCCTGGTCAGCTTCGGCGACACGCGCGTGCTGTGCACCGCCTCCATCGAGGAAAAGGTGCCGCCCTTCCTGCGCGGCAAGGGATCAGGCTGGGTCACGGCGGAATATGGGATGCTGCCCCGCGCCACCCACACCCGCGGCAGCCGCGAAGCCGCCAAGGGCAAGCAGTCGGGCCGCACCCAGGAAATCCAGCGCCTGATCGGCCGGTCGCTCCGCGCCGTGGTCGACCTCCAGAAGCTGGGCGAGCGGCAGATCGTCGTCGACTGCGACGTGATCCAGGCCGATGGCGGCACCCGCACCGCCGCCATTTCGGGAAGCTGGGTCGCGCTGCGCATCGCCATCGACAAGCTGCTGGCCTCCGGCGCGCTTGCCGAAGATCCCATCGTGCAGAAGGTCGCGGCGATAAGCTGCGGCATCTATAACGGCACCCCGGTGCTGGACCTCGACTATGCGGAGGACAGCAATGCCGAGGCGGACGCCAATCTGATCCTGACCGGCGACGGCAAGTTCGCGGAAGTGCAGGCAACGGCCGAGGGCGCGACCTATGACGAGGAGGAGCTGCTGCGACTGCTGCGCCTCGCCCGCATCGGCTGCGCGCAGATTTTCGCGGCGCAGGACAAGGCGACCGGGAGATAATCCTTCCTTCCGCTCGTTTCCGGCGAGCGACGATATGGGACTACAGAATGAGCGACGATTTCGGGCAGGAACAGGCGATCCGCAAACTGGGTCCGGGACGACTGGTGATCGCCAGCCACAATCCCGGCAAGGTGCGGGAAATCGGCGAATTGCTGGCGCCCTATGGCATAGAGACGGTGTCCGCCGCCGCGCTGGACCTGCCCGAACCGGAGGAGACCGGCACCACCTTCATCGCCAATGCGGAGTTGAAGGCGATGCAGGCGGCGGACCTTGCCGGCCTCCCGGCACTGGCCGACGACAGCGGCCTGTGCGTGGAGGCGCTGAATGGCGATCCGGGCATCTTCTCCGCCCGCTGGGCCGGTCCGACCAAGGATTTCGGCCTCGCCATGCAGCTTGTCTGGGACAATATCCAGGCGAAGGGGCCGGAAGCGGGCCATGGCGCCCATTTCATCTGCGCCCTCGCCCTCGCCTGGCCCGACGGCCATGTGGAGGCGTTCGAAGGCCGCGTGGACGGCACCATCACCTGGCCGCCGCGCGGGGACCGGGGTTTCGGCTATGATCCGATCTTCCAGCCGCATGGCCACAGCATCAGCTTTGGCGAGATGGACCCGGAGAAAAAGCATGGCATGAGCCATCGCGCCGACGCGTTCGCGCAACTGGTGGCGACGGTCTTCTGAAGGGTGTCGGGGGTCCCAAGCCCCCTACCCTTTTCCGCGCTCCCCCTATAGAGAGGCCGTTTCGGCGGACCTTCGGGCAAAGGGCAAGAGACAGGATCGTGGCGCGAGAAATCACCGGATTTTCCAACCCGCTGGTGAAGCGCGTCCGCTCCCTGCGCGAAAAGAAGTTCCGCAAGGCGGAGGGCCTTTTCCTGGCAGAGGGGCTGCGTATCCTGACTGAAGCGCGGGAGGAAGGGGTGCTGCCGGAAATGCTGTTCCATGCCGGCTCCACCCATCCCCTCGCCGCCGAGCTGATCGCGGCGATGGAGGCGGCGGGCGGCGACGTGATCGAAACGACGCCCGACATCCTCTCGAAGATCAGCGGCAAGGACAATGCCCAGGCCGTTGTCGGCGTCTATCGCGACCGGCTGACCCCGCTGGCGAAGCTGGACCGGGGCAAGGCGGACATCTGGATCGTCGCCCAGTCGCTGCGCGATCCCGGCAATCTGGGCACCATATTACGCACCGGCGACGCCGTGGGGGCGGGCGGGCTGATCCTGATCGACGATTGCGTCGACCCCTTTTCGGTCGAATCGGTGCGCGCCAGCATGGGCGCCCTTTTCACCCAGAGCATCACCCAGGCGCGATGGGGCGAATTCATGCACTGGCTGCGCCAGGGGCCGGGCGAGCTGATCGGCACCAGCCTGAAGGCTAGCCACGACTATCAGCAACCCCATTATCAAAGCCCCAGCTTCCTGCTGGTCGGCAATGAGGCGCAGGGCCTGCCCGAAAGCTATGAGGCCGAATGCGACCTGCTGGTCAAGATGCCGATGCTGGGCAAGGCGGACAGCCTGAACGCCGCGGTCGCCTGTGCGGTCATGGCCTATGAATTGCTGAACCAGAAACGGGCGAGGACATGATGGCATCGGGGGGCGCGCAGGCCTTGGAAGCAGGGGCGAGGGACATGAGCGGCATCGGTGCGATGCTGCGGCACAAGCGGGTACTGGCGGCGAGCCTGATCGGCACGGCGGTCGAATTCTACGACTTCTACATCTACGCCACGGCCGCCAGCCTGGTCTTCGGGCCGCTCTTCTTCCCCGCCTCCTCCCCTTCGGCGCAGTTGCTCGCGGCCTATGGCAGCCTTGCGCTTGCCTTCTTCGCCCGGCCGCTCGGCGCGGCGGTGTTCGGCCATTATGGCGACCGCATCGGGCGGAAGGCCACGCTGGTGACATCGCTGATGCTGATGGGCGGATCGACGCTCGCCATCGGATTCCTGCCGACCTATCAGAGCATCGGCTGGTGGGCACCGTTGATCCTCTGCATGCTGCGCTTCGGCCAGGGCCTGGGGCTGGGCGGCGAATGGGGCGGCGCGGCGCTCCTGGCGGTCGAGAATGCGCCTCCCGGATGGCGCGCGCGTTTCGGCATGTTCCCGCAACTGGGCGCGCCGGTCGGCTTCCTCGCCGCCAACGGCCTGTTCCTGGTCCTTGGCATGTTCCTGACGGACAAGGATTTCTTCGCCTGGGGCTGGCGCCTGCCCTTTCTGGGCAGCGCCGTGCTGGTGCTGCTGGGCCTGTGGATCCGCCTCAAGCTGACCGAGACGCCCGAATTCGCCGCCGCCCGCGCCGAAGCGCCGCCGCCCGCCGTGCCGCTCGCCACGCTGCTCCAGAGCCATCTGGGTGCGGCGGTCGCCGGCACCTTCGCATGCGCGGCCTGCTTCGCCGTCTATTATATCGCGACCGCCTTCGCGCTCGGCTACGGCACCACCACGCTCGGGATCGACCGTGAGACCTTCCTCGCGATCCAGTTGGGCGCGATCCTGTTCATGGCGCTCAGCATCATTCTTGCCGGCTGGTGGGCGGACAAGAGCAGCCCGACGCGCGTGCTGGCCACGGGCTGCATCGGCACGGTGGCGATGGGCGTCATCTTCGGTCCCGCAATCGGCACCGGGCAGTTGCTGCCGATCTTCCTGATACTCAGCCTCGCCCTGTTCCTGATGGGCTTCGTCTACGGCCCGCTCGGCGCCTATCTGCCGCATCTCTTCCCCGTGCAGCTTCGCTATACCGGCGCCTCCTTCGCCTTCAACCTGGGCGGGATCATCGGCGGCGCCCTGGCGCCCATCGTCGCGACCTGGCTCATCCAGGTCCGGGGCGTGGAGCTTGTCGGCATCTATATGTCGGCGGCGGCGGCGCTCAGTCTGATCGGCCTCTGGTTCACCAGCCGGAATCGGGGCCGGCAATAGGCTTTCGCATCAGGATCAGCGGCACGCCGCTGTCCTCGAAGGCGCGCATCTCGACAAAACCGAAGCTGCGGTAGAGCGGCACGCCCGCCATGGTGGCGGACAGCTCCAGCGCCGCGAAGCCCTCCGCCCGCGCCGCCGCTTCGCAAAGCGACAGGATCAGCGTGCCCACCCCCTTCCGCACATGATCGGGATGGGTGTACATCGCCCGCACCCTGGCCGCGTCGGTCGCTGGATCGAGCAACCGGTCGTCCCGTCCCCCACTATGGTTGCCGCCATAGGCGGTCGCGCGCCGGCTCCACCCGCCGCAACCCGCGATCGCGCCGCCATCCTCGATCACGAAATAGGTGCCGTCTTCGATCAGGCGACTGTCGAGACCCATGAAGCCGTGGCTGGCCCGCACCTGTTCAGGGGTGAGGAAATCGGACTGGAGGCGGTCGATCGCCAATGTCATGACGGCGCCCAGGGCGGTTTCATCCGCCAGCATGGCAAGTCTGTGGTTCAGCGGCATGGCCGTCCCTATCGCGGTGGCCCGCCGTCAGGTCCAATGAAAAAGGACAGGGCCGCCGCACCCGAAGGCCCGGCGGCCGCGTCAGGCCCGTCAGAAGCTGAAATTGATGCGGGCGTAATAATAGCCGCCATTGATGCCATAGGGAGTGAAGGACAGCGGGGCGTCCAGCACGCGAGCGCCGTCGATCGGCATATCGCTCGCATCATTGGGCATGGTCGGTGCCTTCTTGTTGAACAGGTTGTTCGCGCCCACGCTCAGCTTGATCGCCCTGCTCAGGTCATAGCCGACTTCCAGATCGGTGATGGCTGCCTCGGGCACCCTGACCGTCGGATTGGTCGTGCCGAAAATCACGACCTCGGACGATTTGCCATAGATCGTCTCGCGCAGGTTGATGCTCAGGCCGCCCATGGTGAACAGCGCCCCGCCAATGATCTTGTACTTGGGCGATGCGTCTTCCAGGGTCGAACGGGCGTCTTCCGCGTACAGCGCCGCTGGAATGCGCAGCCTGGTGATCTTCGTTTTATTATAGTTGGCCGACAGCGACCAGAGGATGGAACCGCTGCCCACCGGCGTCGGATAGCTGGCGGTTACATCGACGCCGCGGGTCCGGGTGTCGGCGCCATTGGTGAACAGGTTGATGCCCGCATCGCCGTTCTGAAGAACATAGGGATCGAGCACATTGCCATGCGCGGCAATCGCATCCAGCACAGCCTGGTTGGTGACCACACCGCCGGCCAGACCCTGGATCGATCCGGTTCCCACGATCCGGTTCTTCACCTTTACCTGATAGGCATCGATGGTGATGTTCAGCTTGGGCACGGGACGGATGACCAGGCCAAGGCTGTAATTCTGCGAGGTTTCGGGCTTCAGATCTTCATAGCCGAGCAGCTTGGCGGCGGCAGAGTTGGGCGGTAACTGCACATAGGCCGTGGTCGGACCGACATTGGTCGAGGAATAATATTCCTCCAGCAGCGACGGCGCGCGGAAGCCGGAACTGACCGTGCCGCGCACCGCGAACTGTTCGGACAGGTCGAGGCGGCTGGTCACCTTCCACGTCCATTTGGTACCGAAATCGCTGTAGTCCTCATAGCGGACGGCGCCATCGACCTTCCACATCTCGATCGGGTTCATCGCGATGTCCAGATAGGCCGCCTTGTTGTTCCGCTTGTGCTTGCCCGCGTCGGTGGACAGGAAGCCGGGATAGGACTGGCCACCCTCGAAATAGGTCGATCCGAAGTCGCCCTTGCCGATCTGGAAGCGATTTTCCCGATATTCGCCGCCGAAGGCGATATTGACCGGCTGGGCCATGCCCAGATCGACCTCCTTCGCAATGTCGATATTGCTGGTCCATTCCGACGCCTTCAGGAAGCCGTCATAGAAGTTGGCAGGCGTGGTCCCGGTGTCGATGAACAGCGAACGGTTGGCCGAACCCAGCGTGTAGAGCTTGGCATAGTCCTGGCCATAGGTGGTGCTGATGTCCCAGCGGAAACCGGCCGTCTCGCCCTTGATGCCGCCGGTGTTGGAAAAATCATCTTCCTTGATCGCCTCGCGCGGGCTGAAGCCGGCGGCGCTGTAGAGGATCTGCTCGCCCGCGACGCCCAGGACCGGGGACCGCGACACGCGCCAGGGCTGGCGATAATTTTCATAGGCGCTGGCATCGCGACGGCCGTAGCTGCCAAAGGCATAGAGTTCCACGCCGCCGAAATCATGACCGGCATTGTAGACGATGGTGGTGAGTTCCGATCGCGCATCCCCGACGATACGGTTGGTATAGGGCGCACCCGGCAATCCGATGGCCGCCATCGCCTGATGCTCGGCCGAAATATCGGTGCGGATCGACCCGTCGCGATTGTAGATGCCGCGATCCACGCCGCCCCTCTGCGAGAAATCGTGGAAACGGTGGAACATGGTGAAATTCAGATAGCTGTCCGGTCCCATGTCGGGCGCAAAGGTGACGCTGCCCGAATAGGTTTCGCCGTCGCCCTTATAATATTGCCCGGCGGTCAGGTTGCCGGAAATCAGGCCCTTGTCCTCCTTGAGGATGATGTTGATGACGCCCGCGATCGCATCGGACCCATATTGGGCGGCCGCGCCGTCCTCCAACACCTCGATCCGGCCGATCGCGCCCGGCGGAATCAGGTCGAGGTCGGGTGAGGCCGCGCCCTGGTAGGGGCCACTCAACACATGCAGGTTGGAGGTGCCGTGACGCCGCTTCCCGTTGACCAGCACCAGCGCATGATTGGGGCTGAGGCCGCGAAGACGGGCCGCCAGCGTCAGGTTCGCGGTATCTCCGCCAAAGGCTTCCGCGGTGAAGGAGGGGACGAGTTGCGTCAGCACCTGGTTGAGATTGGGTTGTCCCACCTTGGTCAGCGCCTCGCTGTCGAGAACCTTGATCGGCGCTGCGCTTTCCGCCGCAGTGACGCCGGTCGCCCGTGTGCCGGTGACGATGATCGCGGCGCCATCCGTGGCGGAGGCTGCCTGCGGGTCGCTGGTCTGGGCCAGAACGGCCATCGGAGACGAGATTGCGACAACCATGGCGGCGCGAGAAACGAAACTCTTGCAATTCATGAACAGCCCCCTTGCTTCCAATGAAGAGAGCCTCTCCCGACCGATATTTTCTTATTTTCCCTTGTTCATCTTCTTCCCGTTTCTTGGGTAAGCACGACCGGTACGTCAGACCACGCGGCCCGATCGTCAGAAATATTCAGCAATATGTGGAAACGGAGTGCTGACACAAAACCGCCATCAGAGAAAAACGAATTTCCGCTGCCGCCCAAAATCGTTTCGCCATGGAAATCGAAAAGGGTGCGGACTCATCCGTCAAATCCCTGAAATTCATAAAAAACGGTCCCCGGCTGAGCCCGCCTGTGCAGGGTAGAAACGGGCCGTGCTATGGTGTTGGCTAGGAGGGTCGCGGCCGTTCGCTTATTGGAGGCATGATACCCCGTTAAAAAACGTGGCCCGTGGGCATTTGCGTACTTGAGAGTGGTGACGCCGTGCTGCGGCGATCCCGATTAGGAAGATGACGGTTGGCATAGCCCATACCCTCCGCTTTGAAGGAGGACATGGAATGACAGGAGCAAAATCCCCAGGTTCAGACGCTTTGTCCATGGTCAACCCTGGCGCCGCCGCCATCGATATCGGCTCGACCATGCACTTGGCGGCCATTAATCCGCAGGCGGACGACAATCCCGTGCGGGCATTTGGCACGTTCACCGGCGAGCTGCATGATATGGCCCGTTGGTTCAAGGCGAGTGGTGTCACCAGCGTGGCGATGGAATCCACCGGCGTTTACTGGATCCCGGCCTATGAAGTGCTGGAGGAGCACGGCTTTCACGTCATTCTCGTCAACGCCCGATACGCCAAGAACGTCCCGGGCCGAAAGACCGATGTCAGCGATGCGGCCTGGCTGCAACGCCTTCACAGCTATGGGCTATTGCGAGGGAGCTTCCGTCCTGAGGCGGGCGTGGCGACCATGCGTTCTTACCTCCGGCAGCGCGAGCGTCTGATCGAATATGCAGCGTCCCATATCCAGCACATGCAGAAGGCGCTGATGGAGATGAACGTGCAGCTTCATCACGTCGTTTCCGATATCACCGGGGTTACGGGCATGCGGATCATCAGGGCCATTGTGGCCGGCGAACGCACGCCCATCACGCTGGCGGAAATGCGCGACGTCCGTTGCCACGCGTCCGTGGAGACCATTTGCGCCGCCTTGTCGGGAAACTGGCGGGATGAGCACATCTTTGCACTCTGCCAGTCGCTGGCCTTGTACGACTTTTATCAGACCAAAATCCTCGAATGCGATCGTAAGCTAGAGGTCGCGCTCAAGGCGCTCGAAATCGACAAGGGGCACGATATCCGCCGCCTCCCCAAAGTCCGGACTAAAAGACGGCAGGTGAACGCGCCTGACTTCGAGGTCCGGTCCGCGCTTTATCGCGTGCTGGGCGTGGACCTGACACAGATCCATGGAATCGGACCGTCTCTGGCGCTCAAGCTCGTCGGCGAGTGCGGCACCGACCTTTCGGCTTGGCCCAGTTCAAAGCATTTTACGTCCTGGCTATGCCTGGCGCCGGGTAACAAGATATCGGGCGGCAAGCTGCTGTCATCAAAGACACGGCGATCGTCGAGCCGCGCGGCGGCACTTTTGCGCTTGGCTGCAACCACGATCGGCCGCAGCGACACCGCGCTGGGCGCGTTTTACCGGCGGTTATCTGCCCGAGCGGGAAAGGCGAAAGCCGTGACCGCAACGGCGCGAAAGATCGCTGTCCTTTTTTATAACAGCCTGCGCTTCGGGATGGCGTATCATGATCCCGGCGCCACCCAATATGAAGAGCGGTATCGCAGCCGGGTGATCGGCAACCTCCAGCGCCGCGCCAAGGCCTTTGGCTTCTCGCTTCAGGAACTGACACCGGAGCCTGATATGGCTGTTTCTTAGGAAAGCGGCGCCCGCATGGGGCGCCGCCTGTCTCTTTTTTACAACTGTCAAGCCAGCGTAAAAGCGATCAATCCTCGCTGCGCACGTCGCGGCGCTCGGCGATGCGAGCGCGCTTGCCGGTGCGGCCGCGCAGATAATAGAGCTTCGCACGACGCACGACGCCACGGCGGACGACGGTAATCGAATCGATGTTCGGCGAGTAGAGCGGGAAGACGCGCTCCACGCCTTCACCGAACGAAATCTTGCGCACGGTGAAGTTGCTGCCCATGCCCTTGTTCGAGCGGGCGATGCACACGCCTTCATAATTCTGGACGCGGCTGCGGTCACCTTCGATGACCTTCACGCCGACGCGCAGCGTGTCGCCGGGACGGAATTCGGGGATATCCTTGGCAAGGGCCGCGATATTCTCGGCCTCGATCTGCTGGATCAGGTTCATGACTTCAAGTCCTACTCTTCGCGTTGCGCACCAGAGGGCGACTGGTCCCGAACGCCGATATGGCGTTCCCAAAGGTCCGGCCGCCTTAGCCGTGTGTCCTCTTCCGCCCTTTGTTTCCGCCAGGCGGCGATCTTCGCATGATCCCCCGATCGCAACACTTCGGGGATCGCGCGCCCTTCCCATATGACGGGCCGGGTATAGTGGGGATATTCGAGAAGGCCGCTTTCGAAGCTCTCCTCATCCCCACTGGAAGCGGCGCCCATTACCCCAGGAAGCAGGCGGATGCAAGCATCCAGCAGCATCAGGGCACCCATTTCCCCGCCGGAAAGAATGATGTCGCCCATGCTGATCTGTTCGACCGGCCGCGCCTCGAAAATCCGCTCGTCAAAACCCTCGAACCGGCCGCAGAGGATGGTCGCTCCGGGACCGGCGGCGAGTTCGCGAATCCGCCCCTGGGTGATCGGCGCGCCCCGCGGCGTCATGGCGATGACCGGCAGGTCGGGCGCCTTCTGCAGCGCATGATCGATCGCCAGGCCCAATATGTCGGCGCGCAATATCATCCCCGCACCGCCGCCCGCGGGCGTATCGTCCACCGTGCGATGCCGGTCCGTGGCGAAGTCGCGAATATGGATGGGATTGCAGGCCCATTTGCCCTCCGCCAGCGCGCGCCCGGCGAGCGACACCGCCAGAGGCCCAGGAAACATCTCCGGATAGAGCGTCAATATCTGCGCGCGAAAGGTCACGCCCGCCGCGCCCTCAGCCAGGCGCCCGCCATGCCGCCCAGCAGCGATACGGCGCCCCCCAGCATCAGCGCGGTGCCGATGGCGCGCAGCAGGTCTGCAAAGGGCCGGTCAGGCTGCATCAACGCGGGCAGCAGGAACAGCATGGGAATGGGAATGACCAGCCCCGCCGCAGCCGCGATCTTCAGCCCGCGCGACCATGCCATGCCGAACAGGCGCCAGCCCGCGGCGACCATCAGGAGCAGATAGAGAGCGGCAAGAAGTTTCGGCATGGTTCGCCCTCGAACTACACAACGCGCTCCTGCGAAGGCAGGAGTCCAGTTCAGACGGCAGGACTGGGCTCCTGCCTTCGCAGGAGCACGCCAACCGAAAAATCAAATAGCGAACGCCGCCTCGACGACAGCCCGTCCTTCGGCAATGGTCACGGCGTGCATCGGCGCCATGAAGCGCTTGCCGTTGGGCCGCTCCACCTCGATGATGTCGCCCGCACCGAAATTCTCGACCGCGACGACATGCCCCAGCCCTTCGCCATCGCTGGAAAAACAAGGCAGGTCGATCAAATCGGCATGATAATATTCGCCCTCCCCCAGGGGAGGCAAAGCCGCGCGCGGGACGGTCAGTTCCGTGCCGCGCAGGGCCTCCGCAGCGGTGCGATCGCCGATCTCTGCAAAGCGGGCGACGGCGCCGTTCGGACCGGGACGCACCGACTTCAGCGTCAGCCTGGCACCAGCCGCATCGAAACCATCATAGGATTTGAGCGTCTCGGCCCCCTCCCCGAACAGTTTCAGGCGAACCTCGCCCGCCACTCCATGCGCGCCGATGATGACGGCAAGAGTGACGGGCTTGTCGGTCAAGGGGCTCAGCCTTCCGCCGATTCTTCGGCCGGAGCAGCTTCTTCAGCAGCAGCTTCTTCAGCAGCGGCTTCTTCGGCGGGAGCGGCAGCAGCCTCGGCGGCGGCAGCCTTTGCGGCTTCGGCAGCTTCAACGGCTTCAGCGGCCTTGGCAGCGCGATCTTCGGCGCGATCCTTGGCCTTCTGGCCCGGCTCGGCCTTCTTCGGGTTGCTGCGGGCGGCACGTTCCTTCACGCCGGCTGCGTCCAGGAAGCGGGCAACGCGGTCGGTCGGCTGCGCGCCGGCGGCAACCCAGTGCTTCGCGCGCTCGACGTCCAGAACGACGCGCTTCTCGTCGCCCTTGGGCAGGACGGGGTTGTAGCTGCCGATGCGCTCGATGAACTTGCCGTCACGCGGGGCGCGGCTGTCGGCCACGACGATGCGGTAATAGGGACGCTTCTTGGAACCGCCGCGCGAAAGACGAATGGACGTTGCCATGTTGTTATTGACCTTTCTACTCTAATCTAATCTGTTGAAACTGTTTATTTCTTCATAAAATTCTGAAAACCGGGCGGCAGGTTCGGCATGTTGCCGCCACCGCCAAGACCACCCAATCCGCCAAGCCCGCCAAGGTCCGGCGCGCCACCCGCGCCGCCCATCAGCTTGTCCATGCCGCCGCCGGTGAACATCTTGGCCAGCCCTTTCAGGCCACCCATCTTGCGGATCTTCTTCATCGCCGTTTCCATTTCCTGATGCATTTTCAGGAGACGGTTGACTTCCTGCACCGTAGTGCCGGACCCCTTGGCGATACGAATCTTGCGCTTGGCGTTGATCAGGGCGGGCTTCTCCCGCTCCTTGGGCGTCATGGATCCGATCATCGCGTCCAGATGGATCAGCGTCTTGTCGTTCGCGCCGCTGTTCGCCATCGCCTGCTGCGCCTTTTTGAGGCCCGGCAGCATGCCCGCCAGCGCGCCCAGCCCGCCCATGCGGCGCATCTGATTGAGCTGAGCGCGCAGGTCGTTCATGTCGAACTGACCCTTGGCCATTTTCTTGGCCAGCTTGTCGGCTTCCTCGGCGTCGATCGTCTCGGCGGCCTTTTCGACCAGCGATACGACATCACCCATGCCCAGGATGCGCTGCGCCACGCGCGCAGGATGGAAAGGCTCGATCGCGTCCAGCTTTTCGCCCGTGCCCGCGAACTTGATCGGACGGCCCGTCACGGCACGCATCGACAGCGCCGCACCGCCACGCGCGTCGCCATCCATGCGGGTCAGCACCACGCCGGTCAGCGGCACCTGCGCCGAAAAGCTGGTCGCGACATTGACCGCGTCCTGCCCGGTCAGCGAGTCGACCACCAGCAGGATTTCCGCCGGGTTGGAGACTTCGGCGACCGCCTTCATCTCGTCCATCAGCGCCTGGTCGACGTGCAGGCGGCCCGCGGTGTCGAGCATCACCACGTCGAAGCCCTGGAGCTTCGCGGACTGCAGCGCCCGCCTGGCGATATCGACCGGCTGCTGTCCCGGCACGATCGGCAGGGTCGCGACGTCGGTCTGCGTACCCAGCACCGCCAACTGCTCCTGCGCCGCCGGGCGCTGAACGTCGAGCGACGCCATCAGCACCTTCTTGCGCTCTTTTTCCTTCAGGCGCTTGGCGATCTTCGCGGTGGAGGTGGTCTTGCCCGACCCCTGCAGGCCGACCATCATGATGACGGCGGGCGGGGTCACGTCGATCAGCAGTTCGGAAGTTTCGGCGCCCAGCGTCTCGGTCAGCGTGTCGGAAACGATCTTGACGACCATCTGCCCCGGCGTGACCGAACGCAGCACATCGCTGCCGACGGCCCGTTCCGTCGCCTGATCGACGAACTGGCGGACCACCGGAAGCGCGACGTCGGCCTCCAGCAGCGCGATTCGCACCTCGCGCATCGCGGCGCGGACATCGTCCTCCGTCAGCGCACCGCGCCCACGCAGCTTGTCGAATACCCCACCGAGACGATCGCTTAGCGAATCGAACATCATCACCTCATATGGGCCGAAAGGCCCGGAAAATCGTGCCTACCCTGCCAAACGACAAAATCGCCGGCGGGCGAAACCTCGCCGGCCAGCGTCCATCCGATGCCCCATTTTGAGCGTCCTGGATCTGTCAGGGTATCAGACGGCAAACCGCCCGATTGCAGGGCGCCTTTAGCGCAACGACCGGGGAGATGCAACCGGCGCGATCTTCGCAGGGGAGGATGGCTTTCGATCATTTTTCACCATCCACCGCGTCTTCGAAATCGGCCACTTGCGGACATTCGGCTTGTGGATAAGTATCCTTCGCTACGGAAGAGCCATGACTTCAACTCATGCTAATTGGGCAGGCTAATCAATGTCAGCTGCAACCCTGCTATTACTGAAAATTATAGCAATTGCTTTTGGGCCACTGGTCGTGACGGCACTAGTCCCCTCAAGGTGGTTGCTGCCGTGGGTTATCTCCTATGCCGTGGGCGCTTATTGGATCCTCGGCGGGCCGTATGATGGCCCTGGTGCTTTTGGTGCCCCTCTAGTCGCCCTTATATTAGCTGCGCCGACTTTCTTTGCTATCGCTATCCGGGTCGCAATCCTCGCAAAGTGACACACCGCTTGAGCGTCGCTTTGTCGTGAAGACAAGCCAGAAGCTCTCAGTCCGCTGCCCACCCAGAGCGGCTATAGCCCAAGAACAAAGGAAATTTGGCCAATGAGCTGGACACGCCGCAAGCCGATGGAAGCAATGATGCCCAGCCATGAAGGGCACCGGCTGGCGCGCACCCTGTCCTGGCCGCATCTGCTGGCATTGGGCGTCGGCGCGATCGTCGGCACTGGCATACTGACCCTGATCGGCGTCGGCGCGGATCGGGCCGGTCCCGCCGTGCTGCTGTCCTTCGCCATTGCGGGCGCGATCTGCGCCTGTGCTGCCCTCGCCTATGCGGAGCTTTCCACCATGATGCCCGCCGCCGGCAGCGCGTACAGCTACAGCTATGCGGTGCTGGGCGAAGGCATTGCATGGATCGTCGGATGGAGCCTGATCCTCGAATATTCGCTGGTGGTGTCGACGGTGGCGGTGGGCTGGTCGGGCTATGCCGCACCGCTGCTGACCTCGGCAGGCTTTCCGGAGTTGCTGACCAGGGGGCCGGAACTGGGCGGGCTCCTGAACGCACCGGCCATCTTCATCATCGCCGTGGTCGCGAGCCTGTTGATGCTCGGCACGCATGAAAGCGCGCGTCTGAACAGCCTGCTCGTCCTCATCAAGATCGCCACCCTCAGCCTGTTCGTCGCCATCGCCCTGCCCGCCTTCGACGCACAGAATCTTCACCCCTTCATGCCATTCGGCTTCGCCAAGTCGACGGGCCCGGACGGCGTCGAGCGGGGCGTCATGGCGGCCGCCGCGATCATCTTCTTCGCCTTTTACGGCTTCGACGCCATTTCCACCGCCGCAGAGGAAGCGAAGAACCCTGATCGCGACCTCGCCATCGGCATCGTCGGATCGCTGGTCGTCTGCACCCTCATCTACATCCTCGTCGCCGCGGCGGCGATCGGCGCGATGCCCTTCACCCGCTTCGCCGACAGCCCGGAACCGCTGGCGCTCATCCTGCGCGAAATGGGCCAGGGGCAGGTGGCGCGGATCGTCGCCATCGCGGCGGTGATCGCGCTGCCCACGGTGCTGCTCGGCTTCCTCTATGGCCAGAGCCGCATCTTCCTCGTCATGGCGCGCGACGGCTTCCTGCCGCAAAGGCTGGCGCTGATCTCCCGGCGCGGCACGCCCGCCCGGATCACCGCCGTCACCGCCATGCTCGTCGCCATCATCGCCGGCCTGCTGCCCATTGACGAGATCGCGGCGCTCGCCAATGCGGGAACGCTGATCGCCTTCACCGCGGTGGGTGCATGCCTGTTGATCCTGCGGCGGCGGATGCCCGACCTGAAACGACCCTTCCGCACGCCTGCTGCCACGCTAGTCGGCCTGGGTGCGGTGCTAGGCTGCGCCTATCTGTTCATCAGCCTGCCGGTGAAGACCATCCTCGCCTGCCTGATCTGGAACGCCGTCGGTCTGGCGGTCTATTTCCTCTATGGGCGCCGGCGTGCCGCGCTGAACGCAGGATAGTCTGGCCTTTTGCCCTTGCAGGCCTTACATGCGCGCGCACTATGGGCCGTTTTTCGAAGATGCATGGACTGGGCAACGACTTTGTCGTGATCGACGCGCGGGAAGCCGCGATCGACATGACGCCTGCGCGCGCGCAGGCCATTGCCGACCGTCATGCCGGGATCGGCTGCGACCAGCTCATCCTGATCGGCAACAGCGAATGCGCCGATGTATCGATGCGCATCTTCAACAGCGACGGCAGCGAGGTGGAGGCCTGTGGCAACGCGACCCGTTGCGTGCCCTTGTTCGTCGGCCGGGACGTGCTGATCGAGACGAAGGCGGGCCTGCTCGACGCGAAGGGCGTCGATGGCGGCGCGAGCGTCGACATGGGCGCCCCGCGGCTGGAATGGGACGCGATCCCACTCGCCTATGCCATGGACACGCTGACCATGCCGACAAGCTGGGAAGACCTGCCCGCCCCGGCCGCCGTCAATGTCGGCAATCCGCATGTGATCTTCTTCGTGGACCGTCTGGACGGTGTGAACTTCGACCGTTTGGGGCCGCTGATCGAACATGATCCGCTCTTCCCCGCGCGCGTGAATGTGAACTTCGCGCAGGTCGTGGGGGAAAATCACATCCGCCTGGTCGTCTGGGAACGCGGCGCCGGGCTGACCCGCGCCTGCGGTACCGGCGCCTGCGCGACGGCGGTGGCGGCGGTGCGGCGCAGGCTGGTGAACGGGCCGACCACGGTGAGCCTGCCGGGCGGCGATCTGGTGATCGACTGGGCGCCGGGCGGACATATCATGATGACCGGACCTGCCACCCATGTCTTCGACGGCGAGGCTGACTGGGCACGCTTCTGAGATGAGCGGGCCGCAGATCATCACGCTGGGCTGTCGCCTCAACATCGCGGAGAGCGAGGCGATTCGAGAGATTATCGGTCGCGAAATGGCCGACGGACAGGATGACCTGATCGTCGTGAACAGTTGCGCGGTGACGGCCGAGGCGGTTCGCCAGACCCGCCAGGCCATCCGCCGCGCCCACCGGGACCGACCCGATGCGCGAATCATGGTGACCGGCTGCGCCGCGCAGACGGAGCCGGAAACCTTCACGAAAATGGCCGAGGTCGATGCGGTGATCGGCAACCGCGACAAGATGGACCCCACCCACTACACGGCCCATGCGTCGGAGAAGGCCCTGGTATCCGACATCATGGCGGTACGCGAAACCGCGCCGCATATGGCGAGCGCCTTCGCCGAACATGCCCGCGCCTTCCTTGAAGTCCAAAATGGCTGCGATCATCGCTGCACCTTCTGCATCATCCCCTTTGGCCGGGGAAACAGCCGTTCCGTGCCCGCAGGCGCGGTGATCGACAAGGCGCGTGAACTGGTCGACGCGGGGTACAGGGAAATCGTGCTTACCGGCGTGGACGTCACCAGCTATGGCCCGGACCTGCCCGGCGCGCCCTCGCTCGGCCTGCTTGTCGAACGCATCCTGAAGGGCGTGCCCGACCTTTCCCGCCTGCGCCTTTCCTCGCTCGACAGCGTGGAGATCGACGAACGGCTGTTCGACCTCCTCGCCCATGAGCCGCGCATGATGCCGCATCTGCACCTGTCGCTCCAGGCCGGGGACGACATGGTCCTGAAGCGCATGAAGCGCCGTCACAGCCGCGCCGAAGCCATAGCGATCGTCGAACGCCTCAAGGCTGCCCGTCCGGACATCAGCATCGGCGCAGATATCATCGCCGGCTTTCCGACAGAGGATGATGCCATGTTCGAAAACAGCGTCAGGCTGATCGAGCAATGCGCCGTCGTCCATGGCCATATCTTTCCCTATTCCCCGCGCGCGGGCACCCCCGCCGCCCGCATGCCGCAGGTTGACCGGGCCGTGATAAAAGCCCGCGCCGCCCGCCTTCGTTCGGCATGCGAGGCGCAACGGGAACGCTGGCTGCGCAGCCTGATCGGCAGCCGGCAATCCGTGCTGGTGGAGCGCAACGGCCTTTCTGGCCATGCCGAAAATTTCGCGCCCGTGCGATTTTCGACGCCGCAATCGCCCTCCTTCATCGTCCCTGCGACCATCACGGCCCTTGAGAATGGCGCGCTGATCGCGCAAGAGGCGGCGTGAAAGACAATTTTTCGCTCATTCCCGCGCAGGTGAGGATGACGCTGGTGGATAGACATGGCTGAAACATCCTGGCGCGATCGCCTCTTCGGCGGCCTCAAGCGCACGTCCGACAAGCTCGGCGAAAATCTCACCGGCCTCTTCACCAAGGCGGCTCTGGACGAACAGACGCTGGACGAGATCGAGGAAGCGCTGATTATCAGCGACCTTGGCCCCGCCATGGCCGCCCGCGTGCGCGACCGCCTGTCCGAGGGCCGCTACAATCGCGAACTGACCGAAGATTATCTGCGGGAGATCATCGCGGAGGAAATCGAGAAGGTTCTCGCTCCCGTTGCCCGTCCGCTGGAGATAGAGGCTTTCCCACGCCCGCAGGTGATCCTGGTCATCGGCGTCAACGGATCGGGCAAGACCACCACCATCGCCAAGCTCGCCAACCTCTTCCTGGAGCAGGATTATGGCGTGATGCTGGCGGCGGGCGACACCTTCCGCGCCGCCGCCATCGGCCAGCTCAAGGTGTGGGCCGAGCGGCTGGGCATTCCCATCGTCGCGGGCAAGGAAGGCGGCGACGCGGCGGGCATCGTCTTCGACGCGGTCAAGCAGGCCACCGCCACCGGCATCGACGTGCTGATCGTCGACACGGCGGGCCGTCTCCAGAACAAGACCGAACTGATGGATGAACTGGCGAAGATTCGCCGCGTGCTCGGCCGGTTGAACCCGGCGGCGCCGCATGACGTTGTGCTGGTGCTGGATGCGACGACGGGACAGAATGCGTTGAACCAGATCGAGGTGTTCAAGGAATTCGCGCAGGTAACAGGCCTTGTCATGACCAAGCTGGACGGCACGGCACGCGGCGGCGTACTGGTCGCAGCGGCGGAGAAATACCGCCTGCCCATCCATGCCATTGGTGTCGGTGAGAAGATCGGGGATCTGCGCCCCTTCGATCCAGGCGACATGGCGCGGGCGATAGCGGGAACCGCCTATGCGCGGTGAACCGACCCCTCCCAAGGCAACAACGTGCTCCTGCGAAGGCAGGGGCCCAGTTCAGACGGCAGGCCTGGGCTCCTGTCTTCGCAGGAGCACGGAAGCGCACAATGGATAATCGAAAAAAAACCACCCACAACGGCAACCTGTCCCTCGCGCTCGACTTCGGCCCGCTCCTCGTCTTCTTCCTCACCTACAAGGGCGCGGGCTGGCTCTGGGGTCCGGGCAATCCGATCACCGCCATGATGTTCGGCACGGCCGCCTTCATGGCTGCGATCGTCATCGCCGTGATCATCTCCCGCGTGAAGCTCGGCCGGGTCTCCCCCATGCTCTGGCTGTCGGCTCTGCTGATCCTCTTCTTCGGCGGCCTCACCATCTATTTCCGCGACCAGAGCTTCATCCAGATCAAGCCGACCATCATCTACGCCTTCTTCGCACTGATGCTGTTTGCCGGGTTGATGCGCGGCAAGGCGCTACTCAAATATCTCCTCCAGGCGGCCTATGACGGCCTGACCGAGACCGGCTGGCGGAAGCTGTCGCGCAATTGGGCCTTCTTCTTCGTGGCCATGGCGCTCGCCAATGAGGTGATGCGCCGGACGATGAGCTTCGACAGCTGGCTCGCCGTCAAGGTCTGGGGCGTTACCATAGTGTCGGTCCTGTTCGCCGCCGCAAACATCCCGATGCTGATGCGCCACGGCCTCGACCTGGGCGAAACGCTCGACAGTGACGAGGTTGGCGAAACGACCCCGCCGCAGGGCTAGAGCATCGTGCGCAAAAGTGGGAACCGGTTTTGCGCAAAAACGATGCGACATCAAAAGCATAGAGCGCGCTGCATGATTCGGATTTAACGCAACGCGCTCTAAGGCCGGTGGATCTGATCAGATCGAAACCTGCCCGGGGGCAGGCGTCACCAGACACCCGCCCCCTTGATCAGGCATCAGCTGAAATTGACCATGCAATAGAGCATCGCCAGCGAAAGCAGGGTGTTCATGCGACTGAACATCATCGCGGTGGTCGCCGCCTTCGCTTTCACGTCATCCTCTGCCGGAACGATGCCGAGCGCCTTTTTCTGGTTCGGCCAGATCACGAACCAGACGTTGAACGCCATGATCAGCGCCAGCCACATGCCGATGCCGATCAGCAGATAAGGCTGCTGCAAGGTCAGCGCCTGGACGACATAACCCGCCAGCCAGGCCACGATCAGACCCGTGAGCACCGTCATGGCCGCGCCCCAGCGGAAGAAGAACAGGGCCGCAGGCGCGATATGCTTGGAAACGCCCGGCTTCAGTTCAGCCGGAATTTTCGGCATGGTGGGGATCTGGACGAAGTTGAAATAATAAAGCAGCCCGATCCAGGTGATGCCGAAGAACAGGTGCAGCCATCGAAAGATCGTGTTCGCATCCACCATCCCCGCATGCGCGCCGAACATCACTATGATCGCGAGCAGCAGCCCCGCAGCCAGGACAAGATGCAGATTGCCGAAGAATTTTGCCATGGACCCTTCCCCCAAAGTTCCGACCGCCGCATTCTCCTGACGGCCTGACCGGTGATGCTATGCGATCGTTACGCCGATGTCACATGGATATTTCCGTATCTTAGACGAAAATATCCTGTTTTTCGTCAATCGATAACACTGCTAGGGGCGGGGAGCCTTCCGGCCGCATCATCGTTATGCGGCCATCCGATCCAAGAACCCGAGGAGTTCCGACATGGCCTTTGTTTTGCCCCCCCTGCCCTATCCCAAGGATGCCTTTGGCGACATCCTGACCGCCGAAACCTTCGACTTCCACCATGGCAAGCACCACAATGCCTATGTCGTGAAGGCCAATGAACTGGTCGCGGCCGACGCCTCTCTCCAGGGCAAGTCGCTGGTCGAGCTGATCAAGTCCAGCAAGGGTGGCCTGTTCAACCAGGTTGGCCAGATCTGGAACCACAGCTTCTATTGGCAGTCGCTCTCTCCCACCAAGACCGCGCCGTCGGGCCAGTTGCTGGACCTCATCAATGAGGGTTTCGGTTCGGTCGATGCGCTGATCGAAAAGCTGAAGGCCGAGGCGGTGGGTCATTTCGCCAGCGGCTGGGCTGCGTTGATCCTGAAGGACGGCAAGCTGGAAGTCACCAGCTATCATGATGCGGACACGCCCGTCGCGCATGAGGGCCACCAGCCCCTGCTGATCCTCGATGTGTGGGAGCATGCCTATTATATCGATTATCGCAACGCACGTCCCAACTATGCCGACCGCGTCCTCAAGGAAGCGATCAACTGGGACTTCGCCGCGCAGAATCTCGACGGCCAAGGCGTCAGCCGCGCCGACCAGCCGGCCTGATTGGAGAAGGCCCGCCGCTCGCAGTGCGCGGCGGGCCTCCCGCTCCTCGAACCTTTGAAGTCCCGACAACTGTTTCTTAACCCGGCTTGGGGGAATATCCCACGGGGATGAGGGAACAGCGCATGGACCTCGAAAGTTTGCAGAATTTGCAGAAACAGCATGATGAGATAGAGGCGATGGCCGTCCGTTTTCGTCAGGCGATCGCGGATGACAATGTTCCGCAAAGACTGGGTACGCTGCGCTGGCAGTTCGCGCGGCTGCTGATGGCGCATCTGGCGCTGGAAGACCGGATTTTCTATCCCAACATGCAGCGGCAACGACATGAAAAGCTGCGAAGCACGGCCGCCCGTCTCGAAAGCGAAATGGCTCCCATCGCCGGCGATTTTGCCGCCTATATGGCACGATGGAGCGATGACCGGATCGAACGCGAATGGACCGGCTTCTGTCGCGAAACCCGTGAGATATTGGCCAGCATCATGAATCGGCTGCACCAGGAAGAAGGATTGCTGATGCCCCTGCTGTCCGATGCCGGATTGATCGAACCGGCCCGGATAATGCGCGGAGGCTGAACTCAGCCTTCCCCCACCGGGACGAGATTCAGCGCCTCGGCCAATTCATTCAGGTCAGCGCCAGCCCGCACCAGCAACCAGTCACGGGATTGCGCGCCGTCGACGACCGTCACTGCCCCTTTTGGACAGACGCCCAGGCAATTCACCTCCACGATCCCCGCCGCCGCCTTGCGTCCCTTCTTCAGCGAAAGATGCCGCCGCAACGCCTTGGCGAGCCGCTCGTCACCCTCAGGACCGAAGCCGCCGTCCAGCTTCTTCGAACATTTGCGGCAGACAAGCACCGCATGATCCCAGTTCGACCCGATGCGATCCTTCAATCCGTCCGCTCCCGCGGCTTCCATGTCCGGCGCTCCTCCGCGGCCCTCAGCACTTCATAGGCGGCCTGGATCGTCTGGAAGCGTATGGCGGCCTGTGCATCGCCAGGCTTCACATCGGGATGATATTCCTTGGCCAGACGCCGCCAGCTTTTCTTCACGGCATCGAAATCGGCGTCGTCCTCCAGTTCCAGCGCCTGCAGCGCATGCAGTTCGTCACGGGACCGGGTGCCGTCTCCCGGCCCGCCCCAGCCATGGTAGGCGCTGTTCTGATAGCCGCCCGCATCACGCCGCTCGGTACGTTCGCGCTGATCGCGTTCTTCCTGGTCGAGACCCTGAAAATAATCCCAGTTGCGATTATATTCCGCCGCGTGATCGGTACAGAAATACCAGCGCTCGCGGCTGTTCGGCGATTTGGGCGCGGGGCAGGCGCCAGGCCGGTCGCAGCCATGCCGGTCGCACAGGCGCACCTGCTGCGCCTCACGCGATGCGCCATAGCTGCGCCAGCGGGGAAAGCCCCAGTCATTGGATCGGCTGCTTCTTGCCATGGTTCCAAATTAGGCAGGCCGCAGGCGGAACGCCACCCCGGCTGCTGATGAAAATTGCCTTCATTTCAAATCCTCCCCATCGTCGGATGGCGAGAATCCCAATGCCAGAGGGCCTGTAAGCCGGGTTCTGTCCCCCTCTTGCGAGAGGTGGCGACCATTCCTCTAGGGGGCGGATCGCTCCGTCCCTCAAGCAACCAACCCGGGCGGTCTCAGCCGAAACAGGCCTAGCAGCCTAAAACTGCGCGCCGCCCCTATTCGGTCTTGCTCCCGGTGGGGTTTACCGTGCCGCCTTCCGTTGCCGGAGGCGCGGTGCGCTCTTACCGCACCCTTTCAATTTCGCTGAGCCGAAGCTGTAGCGACCTGCTTTCTGTTGCACTGTCCCTTGGATCACTCCAGCCGGCCGTTAGCCGGCACCGTCATTTCGTGGAGCCCGGACTTTCCTCGCCGTGGAAGTTACCCGCCACGCCGCGGCCGCCCGGCCCTCTGGCAGAGGCGCCTATACACAGGTCAGCGGCGCTCGTCATCCCTTTGCATCATCATTCCGCTCAATCGTCGCCCTGCGGCTTCGGCAACAGCAGGGCCAACAGGATGGCGCGACATTCTCCGTCGATGATCCCGTCGATCAGTTCCGGCCGGAACCGGCGCTGAAACGCCACCACCGCCGCCCGCGGCTCGGCAATGTCATAGCCGAAGCGTTCGAGCGCCAGCATGAAGCCCCCGTCGCTCCAATGCGGGTCCATGAGATTCCTGGTGGGGCGCGGCAGGGCCAGCCGCAGCCGCGCCAACTGGGCCCAGGGAAATAACTCGCCAGGATCCTGCTTGCGGGCCGGAGCGACGTCACTGTGCCCGACGATATTGCCGCGGGTGATCTTGTGGCGCTGCACGATCTGGTGGATCAGCGGGATCAGCGACCCCATCTGCGCGTCCGGAAAGGGCCGATAGCCCCATTCATGGCCTGGATTGACGATCTCGATCCCGATGCTGGCGGAATTGATATCGTCAATGCCGCGCCAATGGGCCCGGCCCGCATGCCACGCGCGCTTTTCTTCATCCACCATGCGAATGACCTGCCCGTCCTCGGTCACGACATAATGGGCGGAAACCTTGGATTCCGGGCTGACGAGCCAGTTGATCGCCGTCGCCGCATCCACCATCCCGGTATAGTGCAGCACCAGCATCGAAACCGGCAGGCCGCGTTCGTCGAAATTGGGTGATGGCGTGTCGATCATGGGAAAGTCGTTCATCGCCAGAGGCCCGTCGCTCGCATTCGTCCGTCAACGCCTCGATAGGGCGCGAACAGACCATGGCCGACAGCGGCAGGCCAATCAAGCGGGCTGCGGCATTTTCCCGCGGCAGCTATCAGATCGATCAGATCGCCCGCCGCCGCTCTTCATTCCCCTGCCCCGCCGCCTCGGCGCGGCGTCCATAGCCGCCGCGAAATTCCGCATGAGGCACAAAGTCCTCGCTGTGACCGATCACCGTCTCGCCCGCGCCCAACAGCAGGACCGAGCCGGAATGGCTGTGCCGCGCGAGGAGGCGCAGTACGGACTGCCGGCGTTCGGGGGTGAAGTAGAGGAGCACGTTGCGGCAGAGCAGAAGGTCATATTCCCCCAGCGGCGCACGTGCGTCGAACAGGTTGTCGGTTCGAAAATCGATCATCTGCCGCAGAGCCGAATTGGCTCGCCAGTCATCGCCCGCAGGATCGAACCATTTGAGCAGGTCGCCCACCGGCAAGCCGCGTTGCACATCCATCTGGGTGAAGATGCCTGCTTTTGCCTGGGCTATGGCCGCAGTGGAAATATCGGTCGCCAATATCTCTATCCGCCAGCCGCGCCACTTCGCCATATCGTTGCAGAGCTGGATCGCCAGCGAATAGACTTCCTGCCCTGTCGAACAGCCTGCGCTCCAGATGCGCAGCGTCCTGTCGGATCGCTGGGCATGAATGCGCGGCAGGATATGGCGGTGGATCATGTCGAAAATCTGGAGGTCGCGGAAAAAACTGCTTTCATTGTTCAGCAGCGCATTGACCACGTCGTTTTCCAGCGCCGCGTCCTTATGTGCGATCAGCCGGGCCGCCAGCGCATCCATGTCACCCAGGCCGTGGGCGCGCAGCACGGGCTTCAGCGCCGTCTCCATCCGCCATGCCCGGTTTTCGGACAAAACCTGCCCAGTGCGCGCCTCCAGCAGGCCGGAAAAAATGCGCGCCGCGCCGCGTGCCGCAGGGACCGGCGAAGCGGCACCGGACGAAAGGGAGTCGGCCGAAGGGGGCAATGCCATCAGTTTCTGTTCTTTCCTCTTCGCGCCACGAAGTCCATGATCGCATGGGGTTCGAGCAGGGCGCAGTTCAATCCTTCTCCGGCGACCGATCCGGGCATTCCCCAAACGACGCTGCTTGCTTCATCCTGCGCCACGATCCATCCGCCGGCCGCGACGATTTCGCGCGCACCCGCTGTCCCGTCCCGCCCCATGCCCGTCAGCACCACGCCCGCCGCGCCGGCGCCATAGGCCTGCGCCATGCTGGCGAACATCGGGTCGACGCCCGGCAGGTTGCCGGTGGGCGTGCGCTGCGCATTCAGCACCACGGAAACCCGGCCATAAAGACCTGGTCGAAGCTGGAGATTGGCGTCGCCCGGCGCGACATAGACGACGTCAGGGACCAATATTTCGCCCTGTTCCGCCACCTTGACGCGCAGGAATGTCATGCGTCCCAGTTGCTCGACGAAATAATGGGTGAAGCTGGCGGGAAGATGCTGGGTCAGCAGGATCGGCACGCCCAATGGATCAGCCAGGCCCGCGAAAAGCCGCCCCAGCGCGTGGATGCCTCCGGTCGATGCACCGATGCCGAGGCAGGCGAGTGGCTGGGTCACCTGCTGCGGGCCGATATGCTGGGGCGGCTGAACCGCGACAGCCATGGCGTTGCCGCTGAACAGGCGCGACAGCCGGTCCATCAGCGCCTGTGGAAACTGCTCGCCAAAACTGCCGCTACCTGGCTTTGCCAGTATGTCGCTGGCACCCAGGGCCAGAGCTTCGACTGCCGCGGCGCTCCCCTCCCCGCAATTACCGGACAGGATCACGACCTTGGCCCGCGGATTGGTCTTCAGGATTGCCGGCAGTGCCATGAGGCCGCTCTGTCCCGGCAGCTCTATGTCGAGCAGGATCAGGTCGACCTCATGGTCCCGCAAATAGCCGAGCGCATGTTCGGCGCTATTGGTCTTGTGCGTGACGGAAAATCTGCGATCGGCATTCAATATCCGCTCTATGACCGTCCTTACCACGACCGAATCGTCGACGATGAGGGTGCGCAGCGGCGCATCCTCACCCCGGCTGAAGGCCATGATCGGCACGTGAACAGTCATCGAAGCAAGTCTTTCTGAACAAAGGCGAACTGAACAAGCAAGGAGTGCCGACGGGGGCACCGAATCCGGACGCGACGCCTAGATGACGCCGACGATCGTCAGCTTGCTTTCCAGAGTTTCGCGATCGAATGGCTTCATGACATATTCGTCTGCGCCCGCTTCGACCGCGGCCTTGATATGGCTGATGCCATTTTCGGTGGTGCAGAAGATGATCTTGGGCCGAGAGGAGAGCTTGGCATCCGGCAGCGCCTGGAGGAATTCCATGCCGCTCATCACGGGCATGTTCCAGTCCAGCAGCACCACGTCGGGGACCGATGTCTCGCATTGCGTAAGGGCGTCACGGCCGTCGACCGCCTCGCTCACCGACAGGTCGAGCGATTCCAATATGTGGCGGGCGACTTTGCGGATGACCTTGGAATCATCCACCACCAGGCAGTTTTTCATAATGCGTCCCTTATTTTGCGTCCCATCCGTGCAAGTCCTAATCAGCAAAGGCGAGGATTTGGTAAACGCCGGCACGAGATCGTCATGCCCATCCGAAATCATGCCGCCTGCGTGACCGAGCAGCCCTCAATGAAGCCGCTCAGCGACACGAGCAGATAGGGTTGCCCCTCATGCTCCACCAGGCTGCGAGCATAGGGTATCCAGGCAGGGTCCAACTGGCCGCGCAACGGCAATTCGCCCACCGGCACCTGGCAGATGTCGTGCACGGCGTCGACCATCAACCCATAGCTATGGCCACTGATGTCGGCGATGATCGCAAAGCCACGCTGCTGTGCGGGTGTCTTGCGCCCCCGTACCAGCGCCGCGACGTCGATGACCGTCAACACGCGGCTCCGCAGCGCGGAAAGGCCGGCGACATGTGCGCCCATGCCAGGCACGGGCGAAATGTCGGTGAGCTTGACCACCGCCTCGACCTCCCGGGTCTCTACCGCGATTCTCGTACCGGCCAACGTGGCGAAGAGGTAAAGCTGGTTCATTGGGCTGTCCTCCCGGCCTGACGCCCCGATCCAGCGAGCGCAGCCATCAGCGCGTCCTGATCGTAGCGATAGATGCTGCTGTCCTGGGGGCCGGTCGGACGAGGCGTCGCGCGCAACTGGACAATTCGGCAGCCCAGAAGTTCGTTGGCCGGCGACGTGTCCGATCCGGTGAACAATACCACATCCTGCGGGTCGACCGCCTCGCCAGCGGGCAGGCCCATCACCACCTCATGCCCGGCCTGGCGAAGCAGCGGCGCCAATATTTCACGGGTCCAGCCATCCTCGCTGTCGGCCAGCAGACAGCGCCCCCCAGTCCGCTCCACCATCGGCTGTTCCGGCAGTCCAGCGAAGAGGGCGAACGGGTTGATCACCTCCAGATGCTCGCCATCGATCACGGCGACGCCGCTCAACAAGCCGTGCATCGCCACCATGTCCGGCACGGCAGGCATTTCCACGATATCCAGAACCGCGGCGACCGGGTAGCAGGCCTCCCGCGTACCATCGCGCAGGCGGAGCGCGGCGACCTTCTCCCCGGCAAAGGCGTGATGGCCATTGGCCACCGGCACCAGCCGTCCGTCCAGCCGCACGAAGCCGCGCCCGCCCGACTGGCCGAACAGCCGGGCATCGATGTCCTCCACCCGCTCGATCAGCGAGAGCTTGAGCAGTCGCCACTCCCCCGAATATTCCTCGAACCGCAAGGCGGACACCATCTCGACGCCCTGCGCTTCTTCCTTTTGCCCCGCCCGGCCCTCCGCCTGGTCGTCGACGATGTTGGGTAAACGCGCCGCATTGGCCAGTCCCGCCGCATCCAGCAACAGCATCGGCTTACCATTGTCGGGCAAGGTCATGCCGGCATAGACACCCGACGCCATCACAAGCGGCGAGGCAGGACGGATCACCAATTCCTCGTGATTTTCGACCGCCGACACGCCCATGGCAAAGGGAACGCCGGTTGCGGAACGCACCACCATCAATACGCGCGGTCCAGTCTGCGCGACCCGTTCCATGCCCAGCACATCTTCCAGGTCGATCATCGAATGGCGGACCGACCGGATCGTCGCGATCTTGGCGCCGCCCACTTCCGCGATGGTCAGCATCTCATTGTTGTCATGCAATATTTCCACGACCGCAGCGCGCGGAATGGCGAAATGCAGGTCGCCTGCTCGCACGATCAGTCCCGGAATGATCGTCAGCGTCAGCGGCACCCGCAAGGTTATGGTCAGCCCGCAGCCCGGACGGTTGTCGAGCGCGATGACCCCGCCGATCCGCTCCACATTCGCGCGGACCACATCCATGCCGACGCCGCGTCCGGAAATGGCCGTGACCTGGTTCGCGGTCGAAAGGCCGGGGTGGAAGATCAGGTCGAGCCTTTCCGCCTCGCTCATTCGCGCTGCGCCATCCGGCGTCAGGCGACCCGCCGCCACCGCCTTGTCGACCAGGCGGCCGGTATTGATGCCCTGCCCATCGTCGGAAATCTCGATGACGATCTGATTGCCCGACTGACGCGCCTCCAGCCTCAGCCGCCCCGCCTCGGGCTTGCCCAGCGCGCGGCGCTTTTCGGGCGCTTCTATGCCATGGTCGATGCTGTTGCGGACGATATGGGTAAGCGGGTCGACGACCATCTCGACCATTTCGCGATCCATTTCGACATCGCCGCCTTCAAGGCTGAGGTCAATGCGCTTGCCCAATTCCCTGCTGAGGTCGCGAACCATGCGCGGGATGGCAGTGAACAATCGATCGACGCGCTGCATCCGAGTCTTGGAAATGGCGTCACGCATGTCAGCGACGCAGGTCGACAGCCGTTCGAAGGCGCTTTCCAGTTCCGGATCAGTCGACCGTTCTCGCAGCTTGCGCGACAGTTCGTTCCGCGCCAGCACCATGTCCGACACGCCATTCATCAATTGGTCGATCAGCGACAGCGGCAAGCGGATCGTACGCGGCGCCGATTGTCCCGCGGAAGTCCGCATGACAATCGGCGCCGACATCTCCTCGTCCGTTACGGTGGGTTCCGTCTCAGCGAGCCTGCCAGTCAGGGCCGCGATCAGATAATCGTCATTCTCCTGCGGCAACGCGGCGCCAATGGCCACCGCCTCGGCAAGTTCCGCGATGCGATCCATGATGCCCAGCACGGCGCTGACAGTAGCAGGATCGGCAATCCGCTTGCCCGCCCGGATTTCCGAAAGAACATCCTCGGCGGCGTGGCTCAACCGTTCGAAGCGCGGCAGGTTCAGGAAACCGCAACTCCCCTTCACCGTATGGAAGAAGCGGAAAATGGCATCCAGGCGATCGCGGTCCTCAGGGTCTGCTTCCCAGGCGACGACCTCCCCCGCCAACGCTTCCAACGTCTCGCGCGTTTCCGATATGAATTCCTGGAGTAACTCGTCCATTCCACCGCCTCATGGATAGGCGGCGGACCATGAAGCAGCCGTGGTTAAATCCCCGTTAAAGAGGACCGATCCCGCAATGCAAAGGAAAAGGGGCGCCGCGACAGACCGTCGCGACGCCCCCTGCGGCTCGGGTAGAAAGCCTGGATCAGTGCGTCTGGTTCTTCTCAACCGCGTCGGCCGCCTTCTCGCCGGCTTCGCGGGTGGCATCCGCCTTGTTCTCCAGCGCGTCGGCAGCGTTTTCAGCGGCATTTTCGGCATTGCCGCTCAGATTGTCGGCCATCGCTTCCATATTGTCAGCCTGGTTGTCGATGGCGTCCGCCTGATTCTCATACGCGTTCTCGACCTTGTTCTCCTGCTTGGAATCGCACGCAGCAAGTGCGATCAGGCTGGCAAGGCCAAGGACTGATACGAAGGTTTTCACGGCGTTTTCTCCTGTTGCGCCCCCATGGGCTGACGTCATTCGGCAAGGGGACCGGATGCCCGGAACCCTGACGCCCATCAACTGGTCGCGGGAAATATGGTTCCCGCCGCAGGCTCCTTTCGTCGCAGAAACGACTTATTTTTTAAGGGAATCCCGAATTTCGCGCAGCAGCAGCACGTCCTCCGGCGTGGCCGCCGGCGCCTCATCGGGCTTGGGCATCAGCTTGTTCACTGCCCTGACCAGCAGGAAGATGATGAAGGCCAGGATCAGGAAATTGACGAAGACCGTCAGGAATTCACCCCAGCCGAACATGGCGACATTGGCGGCCTTCAGATCGGCATAGCTGTTCGGATTGCCCTTGAACCCGGCGGGAATCTCTCCCAGCCGGATGAAATAGCCGGAAAAGTCGGCGCCCCCGAAGATATAGCCGACGACCGGCATGATCAGATCGTCCGTCAGCGACTTGGTGATGGTTGCGAACGCGCCGCCGATGATCACGCCGACGGCCAGGTCCATGACATTGCCGCGATTGATGAACGTCTTGAATTCGGAAATCAGCCCCATGGCGAACCCCTTGTCCTGATTGCGATATTGACAGCATGGACCGTTGCGCAGGCTTCAACAACCGCCTATTTCGTCACACGAAACAAGCTTGAGGATGTTCAATGACGATCCTGCGCCAGTTCCGACTTTTCCTCCTGCCTCTGTTGGGCGCCTTTGCGCTCAGCGCCTGCGGCATCAACAGCGTCCCTGCCGCAGAAGAGGTCGCCAAGGCCAAATGGGCCGACGTGCAGGCCCAATATCAGCGCCGGGCCAATCTGGTCGGCAATCTCGTGGCCACGGTGAAGGCCGCGGGCAAGCAGGAACAGGACACGCTGGTAAAGGTGACGGAAGCCCGCGCCAAGGCGACTTCGGTCCAGGTCACTGCGGCCGATCTGTCCGACCCAGCCAAGGTGCAGCAGTTCCAGCAGGCGCAGGCGCAGTTGAGCCAAGGGCTGGGCCGTCTGCTCGCTTCGGTCGAAGCCTATCCCGAGCTCAAGACCAACCAGAATTTCCTTGATCTGCAGTCGCAGCTTGAAGGAACGGAGAACCGCATCGCTGTCGCCATCCGCGACTATAATGAAGCGGTGCGCGCCTATAATACCCGCATCCGCACCTTCCCCGATGCGATCGGCGCCAAGATCATCCATGGCGCCAAACCCATGACCCCGTTCCAGGCCACGACGCCAGGCGCGGAAGAGGCGCCGAAGGTCGATTTCGGCAACTGAGCCGGTGATGCTCCGCCGCCTGCTCCTGATCCTCGCGCTGCTGGCTTTCCTGCCTGCCGCGGGGATGGCGGGAATTGCGCCTGCCGCGCAGGCCCAGACCTTTCCCAAGCTGACAGGGCGGGTGGTGGACGACGCCTCCCTGCTGTCCGCGCAGCAGAAACAGGCCCTGACCGACAAGCTTGCTGCGCTGGAAAAGCAGAACGGGCGTCAGTTGGTGGTTGCGACCCTGCCGGACCTCCAGGGTTATGACATATCCGATTATGGCTATCAGCTCGGCCGCGCCTGGGGCATCGGCTCCAAGGACAGGAATGACGGCGCGCTGCTGATCATTGCCCCCAAGGAGCGCAAGGTCCGGATCGAGGTCGGCTACGGCCTGGAGGGCATCATGACCGATGCGCTCTCTTCCCAGATCATCCGGAACGACATCACGCCCCGTTTCAAGGCAGGCGACTTGCCGGGCGGCATCGATGCAGGGGTGGATGCGATTGGCAAGCTGCTGAGCCTGCCGCCTGAAGAAGCCAGGGCACTTGCGGCGCAGGCCGAGGCCAAAGCACGCGACGCGTCGGACGATGGCGGGACATTCATGCTGATATTCTGGCTCATCGTCGTCGCGATGATCATCGTCGCCATGCTTGCCGGACGAGGCAAAGGACGCCGCTATCGGGGTGGATCAGGACCGATCATCCTCTGGGGGCCCGGCGATTCCGGCTGGGGCGGCGGGGGCGGATCGGGCTGGGGCGGGGGGGGCTGGGGCGGCGGAAGCGACGGCTTCTCCGGCGGCGGCGGCAGCTTCGGCGGCGGCGGCGCCTCGGGAGACTGGTGATGCGCCTGATCATGAACGAAGCCGATCGCGACCACGTAACGGCCGCCGTCGTCGAAGCGGAGAAGGCTACCGATGGTGAGATCGTCACCATCGTGGCACGCCGGTCCGACGCCTATCATGACGCCGGACTGCACTGGGCGATAGGCGTGGTGTTCCTTGCCCTTTCGGTGGCGGCAGCCTTCCCGCAGCAATTTCGCCGCCTCTGTTCCTGGCTGCTGCAAAGCTGGGAACATGAGATCGAGGATTGGAAGCTGCTGACGGTCCTGCTGGGCCTGCTGATCCTCAAATTCCTGATCGTCCGCTATGCGCTCGCCTGGATGCCGCTGCGCATGGCGCTGACGCCAAAGGCCACCAAGGCCCGCCGTGTGCGCCGCCGCGCCATCACGCTGTTCCGCGCTGTTGCGCAGGGACGAACGCGCGGGCGGACCGGCGTGCTCATCTATCTCTCGCTGGATGAACATCGGGCGGAACTCGTCGCGGATGCAGCGATCAATGAAAAGGTCGCGCCCGAGGTCTGGGGCAAGGCGATGGCCGCGCTGGTGGATGGTGCACAGGCAGGTCGCGCCGCTGAAGGCATGGCGGAAGCTGTACGGCAGGTCGGCCGGGTGCTGGCCGAACATTTTCCCGCGACCGGCGACAATCCCAACGAATTGCCCGACAGGCTGATCGAACTATGAGCGAACATGACGGAACCTCCCCCGAAGAGATCATGTGGGAGGGGAGATTCATCACGGCCAAGCGGCGGGGGCGCTGGGAATATGTGGGCAGGGCACGGGGCATCCATGCCGCCGTCATCCTGGCCGTGGATGAGGCGGCAGATGGACGGCACGTGCTGCTGGTCGACCAATTCCGCGTACCGCTGGGCCGCCGCTGCATCGAACTTCCCGCCGGGCTGGTGGGCGACCAGGAGGAAGGCGAGGAAGCCATGCTGGCCGCTACCCGGGAACTGGAGGAGGAGACCGGCTACCGTCCGGGCCGTCTGGAAAATCTGGGTGAATATTACAGCTCACCCGGCATGGTGTCGGAGAGCTTCAGCTTGTTCCGGGCGCATGACCTGGTGAAAACCGGAGAAGGCGGCGGTGTGGAGGGCGAGGACATCCGGGTTCATCGCGTCCCGCTGAACGCCATCCATGAAAGGATCGCGGCATGGCGGAAGGACGGTTTCGCCATCGACGTGAAATTGCTTCTGCTGCTTGGCGCAGGATTTGTGGATTAGGACATTGTCATAAGTGGAAATCGATCATCCACTTATGACGATGCGACAATATGAGTCCGGAGCGCGCCACCTGCATCTGATGCAACGGCGCTCCAAATGCCTCCCGCCGTCGGATCAGAGACTGCCAAAGCCGGGGGCTTCTCCGCGAGCATTGCCGTCTATGCGCGTCGGTCGTTTCCACCCGATCCGGGGCCGCTTGCGCAGGCGGAGCGTGGGCCAATCGCCCCGGTCGGTACGCTCGGCCAGACGCATCCCCTGGGCACGATAGGCGGCGAGCACCGCGTCGGCCTGTTCCTGCAGCAAGCCTGCAAGCAGGATGGTGCCGCCTTCCTCCACCATCGCGCAGAGCGACGGGGCAAGTTCGATCAGCGGACCGGCCAGGATATTCGCGATCAGCAGGTCATAAGGCGCGCGCGTCGCGATCGCCGGGTGATCCACCCCCGCCGCCGCGTAGAGCGCCAGTTGCCCCTGGCCTTTGCCAAGGGTAACGCCATTCACTGCCGCATTGGCTGCGCTGATCTCGACCGCGACCGGGTCGATGTCAGACGCGGTTGCATAGGCGTGCGACCAAAGATGCAGCGCGGCAAAGGCGAGCAGGCCTGTTCCCGTGCCGATGTCCGCGACATTGCCGAAGCGCATGCCGATCCGGCGCATGCGGTCGAGCATGATCAGACAACCCGCCGTCGTTTCATGCTGGCCGGTTCCGAACGCGCGGCTCGCCTCGATCAGGAAATTGACATGGCCGGGCGCCGCAGGATCACTGGACAGGTTGCGAACATGGAAGCGCCCGGCAGTGACGGGTTCCAGCCCCTGCTGGCTGAGCGTTACCCAGTCTTCGTCCGGCAATTGCTCGACCAGCGGCTTGACGCCGGCGGCGCTGGGCACAAGCGAACGGAGCAGCCGGATCGCGGCCTGGCTGGGCCGACCTTCGAAATAGGCGTCCAACCGCCAGCTATGTTCATTGTCGGGTTCCGCCTCGCTGGTCATCAGCACGGGGGGCCGATCCATCAGGGCAAAGGCGGCGATGTCGCCATCCAGCGCCTCGGCCTCGGCGCGCGTGCAAGGGAAGGTGACTTTCCAGCTTTGCCCCCTGACGGCTGGCGGCGATGATATGGCAAGGTCGTTCATGCCGCCGCCTTTAGACCTTTGGCGAATGAAGGGAAAGCAGGACAGGCTTGATGGCGGAAAATGACCGCCATCGACCCGTCCAGCCTGCCGCCTACCCCGCGTACAGGTTCGTCGGCAGCCCATGCGTGCCGGGGAAGACTTCAAAAAGCGCACCATCATGCTCGCTTTCCGGCAGGCCGATTGCCGCCGAACTGACGAACATGCGATCCAATCTGTCTCCGGCGAAACAGATGTTCGTCACCTGTCCGGCAGGCAGCGCTATCGATCGATCGAGCCTGCCCTCCGGCGTGAATCGGCTGATCCGTCCGCCGCCCCAATGGGCGACCCAAAGATGCCCGTCGGCATCGACGGTCATGCCATCGGGATAGCCATCCTCCTCGGCAAAACGGATGAAAGGCTGGCGGTCTGCCAAGCCGCCGCCGGCCGTCCGGGAGAAACGGTATATCTGCCGCCGCGCCGTGTCGCTGTGATAGAGCCAGTCACCGCCGGGCGAGAAGGCGGGACCATTGGGCACGCGATAGCCGCTGTCCGCGATCGCCCAGCCGCCATCAGGATCGAGCCGGTAGAGCAAGCCAACGTCCTGCCCTCCCGTCATGTCCATGGTGCCGCACCAGATGGCGCCGCTCTCATCCGCCTTGCCGTCGTTCATGCGGCTGCCGGGCAGATGCGGTTCGGGATCGCCCAGCGGCGTGATCGTCAGAGGATCGAGCGTCAACCATTTGAACCCGCTCTGGAAGCCGCCAACGAAGCCCCCGCCCGCCCGTTCAACCACCCAGCCGAGCGGTTCGGGCATGGCCCAGCGCTGGATGACGCCGTCGGCGAGCGACAGACGATTGAGCGCCGGCGCGACTATGTCGGTCCAATAGACCGCATTCTCCCGAGCCGACCATAAAGTCCCCTCGCCCAGCGTATCACGCACGCCGCGGTCGATCTTGCGCCATTCAGCCATGCCGGACATCCCTTCAGCGCTTGACCGACAGGCGGTAGACCATCTGATGGTGATAGGGCTTGCCCGGATCCACCCGCGCCGACAGGAATTTGGGCTGGTTGGGCGAATTGGGGAATTTCTGCGGCTCCAGCGCAATGCCGTCGCCCATGCGGTAGAGATGCCCCTGCTTGCCGATCAGCGTGCCATCGAGGAAATTGCCCGTGTAGAATTGCACGCCCGGTTCTGTGGTCAGCACGTCGAGCACGCGGCCCGAAGCCGGATCTTCCAGACGCGCGGCAAGTTCGGGCGCCTTGGTCGCACCCTTGTCCAATGCAAAATTATGGTCATAGCCGCGTCCAGCGACGATCTGCGCATCGCGCCCGTCGCGGATCCCGTCCGCGACGCGACGCGGCGCGCGAAAATCGAAGACCGTACCCTCCACCGGCTTCAGTTCGCCGGTCGGGATCAGATTGGCGTCCACGGGAGTGAACGCCTTGGCCGGGATGGTCAGCAGATGGCCCAGCGCGCCGTCCCTCGACCCTTCACCCGCCAGATCGAAGATCGCATGGTTGGTCATGTTGACGATGGTCGGCTTGCTGGTCCTCGCGTCGAAGGCGATGCCCAGATTACCTGCCTCGTCCAGCGTATAGGTGACGGTGGCGTCGAGCTGCCCCGGATAGCCGGCGTCGCCGTCCGGGCTGGTGAGGGCCAGGACCAGCGTGGCGGTCGGCCCATCCTTCAGCGACACGACTCTCCATGGCTGCTTGTCGAAGCCCTTGCCGCCGCCATGCAGCGAATTGACCTTGTCGTTGAGCGGCAATTGATAGCTTTTGCCGTCCAGCGTGAACCTGCCCCCGGCGATGCGGTTGGCATAACGGCCGACGGTCACGCCGAAATAATTGGGATGGTCGACATAGCCGGCAAGATCATCATAGCCCAGCAGGACGTCCGCGATCCGGCCATTGCGATCCGGCCCGGCCAGCTTCTGCAGCGTCGCACCATAGGTGAGGATGGTGGCCGACACGCCCTGCCCGTTCTTCAGCGTGATTGACTCGATCGCGGTTCCATCGGCCAGCGTGCCGGCCGGCGCGCGGCTCGCCTCCGCCGCCACCACTGTCGAGCTTGTCATCATGAGGGCAGCACCGTATGACAACGTTGACAACACCGATCTGTTCATAAAGGCCTTTCGCATGCGGTTCCTCCCTTGACGCGATTGACGCGCCGTTGGAGGAGATATACTCATACAAAATAATCAGGCGCAACCCCGTTCAGGTGCGCCCCGTTTCGACTCTTCCGGAGAAGGATGAATGGCAGGACCCATTTCCCCCACTGCGGCGCCCGCCGCGGCCCATAATCCCGGCACGCGCTACGGCCCTGCCCTGACGTTGCTGGCCAGCCTCTTTTTCATGTGGGGCTTCATCACGGTCATCAACAACACGCTGCTGCCGCACCTGCGCAGCGTGTTCGAGCTCAGCTATACGCAGACGACATTGATCGAGTCGGTATGGTTCATCGCCTATTTCGTCGCGTCCATTCCCTCGGCCAAGCTGATCGAACGCGTCGGTTACCAGAAGTCGCTGGTCACCGGCCTGCTGATCATGGCGGCAGGCGCGTTGGGCATGATGCTGGCGGCGTCCATCCCCTCTTATGGCGTGACGCTGATCATGCTGTTCGTGATCGCCAGCGGCATCACCCTGCTTCAGGTGGCTGCCAACCCCTATGTAGCGGTGGTCGGCAAACCGGAAACCGCGTCCTCGCGCCTGAACCTGGTCCAGGCGATGAACTCGGCCGGCACCATGCTCGCTCCGATGTTCGGCGCTTACCTGATCCTTGGCCGATCGAAGGGCGGCACCGCGCAGGGCGATATCGTGCTGACGCAGGCTGAGCGGCTGGCCGACGCCCAGTCGGTGATCCTGCCCTATGGCCTGGTTGCCGTCGTGCTGGTCGTGCTGGCGGTCGTGATCGCGCGTTTCCCGCTGCCCGCCATGGGCGCGGCCGCGACGCGCCTCGCCAAGGAAGAGCGGAAGAAACATTCGCTCTGGGCGCACCGCAATCTGGTGTTCGGCATTCCGGCGATCTTCATCTACCTCATCGCGGAAATCGGCGTCGCCAACCTGTTCGTGAACTTCGTCAGCCAACCCGACATCGCCAATCTTACCCATGAACAGGCGGGCCGTTACCTGACCTTCCTCTGGGGTGGCATGATGGTCGGCCGGTTCGCGGGATCGGCGATCATGCAGCGGATCGATGCGGGCAAGGTGCTGGCTGCCTTTTCCGTCGGCGCCTTCATCGTGATGATGATCACCGTCTTCGCTCAGGGGCCGGTCGCCATGTGGTCGCTGATCCTGGTCGGCCTGTTCCACTCGATCATGTTCCCGACGATCTTCACCCTCGGCATCAAGGGGCTTGGACCGTTGACCGAGGAAGGATCGGGTCTTTTGATCATGGCCATCGCCGGTGGCGCGCTGGTGGTGGTACAGGGCTGGCTGGCGGACCATTTCGGGTTGCAGACCAGCTTCCTGCTGACGGCGCTGTGCGAACTCTATATCCTCTTCTACGCACTTTGGGGGTCCAGGCCGACCCACGCGCTGCCTGATCAGCAGATCGGGTGACGGAAAGCTCGAAGTCGGAAAAGGCCGAAGCGGGATGTCCGCTTCGGCCTTTTCCTTATCCCGTCACCGTGCCATGGCACTCGCCGTATCCTCCAGCGCCAGGTCGACGAGCACGCCCATAGCCTCCGCCGCTGCGGCTGCGTCTCCGGCCGCAATAGCGTCAAACACGCGGGCATGGTCCGGAATGGGATTGCGCGGCAAGGCGCGTGCCCTTTGCTTGTATTGGGTGGTCCAGTTCACCGCCGCGCCGATGCTGGCCGATAGCGTCCGCAATGCGTCGTTGCGCGTCGCATTCAGGATCGCATTGTGAAAGTCGCGGTCCGCCCCGCGCCCGGCATCGGTCGCCAGCGTATGGCGGCGCATGGCAGCCAGGGCGTCCTTCATCAGCCTGATGTCTTCCTTGGTCCGTCGCTGCGCCGCGAGTCGAGCCGCCGCGGGTTCGACTATGGCCCGCAGTTCGAACAGATCGCGCACGAACTGCACGTCCGGTTCCCCGGCAAAGGCCCAGGCCAGCACCTCGGGATCCAGCAGGTTCCAGCGATTGCGCGGCAATACCCGGGTCCCCGCCTTGGGCCTGCTTTCGACCAGCCCCTTTGCGGTCAGCACCTGTATCGCCTCGCGATAGGCGCTGCGCGACACTTCCAGTTCCTCGGAAAAGGCGACTTCACCCGACAAGACATCGCCCGGAGCATATTGGCCGGACAATATCGCCGTTCCCAGCTTGTGCGCAATCGCGCCGTGCAAGCGCCTGCCAGGACCACGCACCTCCTTCGATGCACCGCCAGCACCCTCTGCCGTCCCCTTGGAAAGCTGTTTTTCTTTAGCCATTGATGCGCCTCCGCCCCGCTTTCCTAGCAGTCCATCGGATAAGGCGAAACATGTCATAGTCTTTTCGATCATAGCGATGTCACAAGGCGGCCAGGATCATGCAGGGCCAGAGGCGGTTGCCATGCTGGACGTGCAAAACCCAATCCGGAACGGCGACCCGATTCAACTCGACCGAAGCTGCTCGAAAAGGCATTGCCACGCTGGCGGGCGGCGCATATTGACCGCCACCATTTGAAAAATGGGAGCGCTTGTGAAGAAGATCGGATTCCTTTCCTTCGGTCACTGGTCCGACGCAGCCTTCTCGGAGACCCGCACAGCGTCGGATGTCCTGCATCAATCGATCGACCTCGCGGTCGCGGCTGAGGAACTGGGACTCGACGGAGCCTATTTTCGCGTGCATCACTTCGCGCGCCAGCTCGCTTCGCCTTTTCCATTGCTGGCGGCCATCGGCGCTCGCACGAAGCGGATCGAAATCGGCACCGGCGTCATAGACATGCGGTATGAAAACCCCCTCTACATGGTCGAAGATGCCGGGGCGGCGGACCTCATCGCCGGCGGGCGGCTACAGCTTGGCATCAGCCGGGGATCGCCGGAACAGGTGATCGATGGATGGCGCCATTTCGGCTATGCGCCGGCTCAAGGTGAAAGCGGCTCCGACATGGGGCGGCGGCATGGCGAGGTATTCCTCAGATTGCTCAAGGGCGAGGGTTTTGCCGAGCCCAACCCACGCCCGATGTTTCCCAATCCGCCCGGCAAGCTGCGCCTCGAGCCACATTCGGCTGGGCTGCGCGACCGGATCTGGTGGGGTTCGGCATCGAACGCAACCGCGGAATGGGCAGCGCGCATGGGCATGAACCTGCAAAGCTCGACACTCAAGGCCGACGAGACCGGCGAACCCTTTCACATTCAGCAGGCCAGGCAAATACGGGCCTACCGCGAAGCCTGGGCCGCTGCCGGTCATGATCGCCAGCCAAGGGTGTCCGTGTCGCGCTCGATCTTCGCGCTCGTTGACGAACGCGACAGGCGTTATTTCGGACGGGATGACAGCGCGGACCAGATCGGCGTGATCGACAATATGCGCGCGGTTTTCGGTCGATCCTATGCTGCCGAACCCGACAGGCTGATCGAACAGTTGCGGGAGGACGAAGCCATTGCCGAGGCCGACACCCTGTTGCTGACCGTGCCTAACCAGCTTGGCGTCGACTATAACGCCCATGTGCTGGAGGCTATCCTGACCCATGTCGCGCCCGCGCTGGGCTGGCGCTGACTGGGACGCGCCGATGCGGCTGGAGCGCGCGCACTGCGGCAATTCCGACGCAGTGCGCGGCGTGTATCAAGCCAATGTTCGACGACTGTTGATGGCCGGCCCAAGCTCGTGCACCAGGCAATTCACGACTTGCTGGACCTTCTGCGACAGATGACGACGCTGCGGATAGACCGCCCAGATCGGCTCGTCATTGGGTTGCAGATCATCGAAAAGCAGTTCCACCATGCCATGCTTGAGATAGGGCAGGACGTAGAAGTCAGGTAACTGGCAAATGCCCAGACCCGAAACGCAGGCTTCCATCACGGCATGGCCGCTATTGCACCTGAAGCGCCCCCTGGGTCGATGGATGATTTCGCGTTCGCTGACCTTGAAATGCCATGTCGCCGCCGTACCGGCGATGCATTCATGGGACGCCAGGTCCTCGATACGCTTCGGGCGCCCCGCAGATGCAAGATAGCTTGGCGCGGCGCAGGTGTAGAGGCTTCGAGACGCCACCTGTGTCGCTATCAGCCGGGTATCACTTACCGAACCTGTTCTTATCGCGAGATCAAACCCTTCGCCAACCAGGTCGATGACACGATTGGACAGTTCGATGATCACGTTCAGCTTGGGATGCTGCATGGCAAAGCGTCGGATGATCGGCGCCACGAACCGCTCGCCCAGCGCTGTCGAACATGTAACGCGCAGTTCGCCCAACAGGTCTCCACTGTCCCCGACAAGCGCAATTGCTTCATCCCTGTCCTGAGCAATGCGCTCACATCGCTCCAGGAAAATGCGACCTGTGTCCGTCAGTTTGACGGTGCGGGTGGTGCGGTGAAAAAGTTGCGCCTGGAGCCGTTGCTCCAGGGCCATGATCGACCGGCTGACATGGGTTGTCGACATTCCCAGGCTCTTTGCACCGTGTGTGAAGGACCCCGTCGTAGCGACGCTGATGAACTCGTCGATACCGTCCCAGGCGGACATCTCATTATCCCTTCAGAGAAATAAACTTTTGCGAAAAGATCATATTATCACTTCGCTGAAAAAGCGCTAGTGTCCGGCATCAAGAGGGCCTTCCGTGGTTTGCTGCCATCATTCGCATGGGCGCGAAGCTTACCAGCCATGCCACGGCATGCTCGCTTCTAAAAAATCCGAACGGAATGAGGACTGAGACATGAAAACCCGCGCCGCAGTCGCCTTTGAAGCAAAAAAGCCGCTAGAGATCGTGGAAGTGGACCTGGAAGGCCCCAAGGCCGGTGAGGTTCTTGTCGAGATCATGGCGACCGGCATCTGCCATACTGACGCCTATACGCTGGACGGTTTCGACAGCGAGGGCATCTTCCCCTCGATCCTGGGCCATGAGGGCGCGGGCATCGTGCGTGAGGTTGGCCCCGGCGTAACCAGCGTGAAGCCGGGGGACCATGTGATCCCGCTCTACACGCCCGAATGCCGCCAGTGCAAAAGCTGCCTGTCCGGCAAGACGAACCTGTGCACCGCGATCCGCGCCACGCAGGGCAAGGGGCTGATGCCTGACGGCACGACGCGCTTTTCCTACAAGGGCCAGCCGATCTTCCACTATATGGGCTGCTCGACCTTCTCGAACTTCACCGTCCTGCCCGAGATTGCAGTGGCGAAGATCCGTGAGGACGCCCCCTTCCAGTCCAGCTGCTACATCGGCTGCGGCGTGACGACGGGCGTCGGCGCGGTCATCAATACGGCCAAGGTTCAGGTCGGCGACAATGTCGTCGTCTTCGGCCTCGGCGGCATCGGCCTCAACGTGATCCAGGGCGCGCGCCTTGCCGGCGCCAAAAAGATCATCGGCGTCGACCTCAACCCCGATCGCGAGGAATGGGGCCGCAAGTTCGGCATGACCGACTTCCTCAATTCAAAGGGCCTCTCGCGCGAGGAAACCGTTGCGAAGGTGGTCGAACTGACCGACGGCGGCGCCGACTATACGTTCGACGCGACCGGCAATACCGAGGTGATGCGCACCGCGCTGGAGGCATGCCATCGCGGTTGGGGCACCTCGATCATCATCGGCGTGGCCGAGGCGGGCAAGGAAATCTCGACCCGTCCCTTCCAGCTCGTGACGGGCCGCAACTGGCGCGGCACCGCCTTCGGCGGCGCCAAGGGCCGCACCGACGTTCCCAAGATCGTCGACATGTACATGACCGGCAAGATCGAGATCGACCCGATGATCACCCACGTCATGGGCCTGGAAGAGATCAATACCGCTTTCGACCTGATGCACGCCGGCAAGAGCATCCGCTCGGTCGTCGTCTTCTGACCCTAGTTACTTCCACCTGCAAGGAGAGAAAAAATGGCCGATCCAGTGATTTCCGGAAACGAGGTCTTTTCGCATACATGCATCGGCGCGAGCGATCTTGCCGCATCGACGAAGTTCTATGACGCGGCGCTCGGTGCGCTCGGCATCAAGAACATGGGTCCCTTTGGCGACAGCTGCTTCCTCTACGGCAAGGACAAGCCCGCATTCCTGGTGCTGAAGCCCGGCAATGGCGGCGAGCCCAGCAGCAACGGCGTCACCATCGGTTTCTCCGCTGCCAGCCCGGCAGAGGTCGATGCCTTCCATGCGGCGGGAGTGGCCGCCGGCGGTACGGATGAGGGTGCAGCCGGTCCGCGCGGCCACCTGCCCGGCGCCTATGCCGGTTACCTGCGCGATCCGGCAGGCAACAAGGTCTGCGCCTACACCTTCACGGACGGCAACTGACCCATGGCGATGGAGCAGGTCAGCACGAACCGGTCCTTCGGCGGTGAGCAGGGCGTGTATAAACATGCCTCTGCCGCCACCGGGACAGAGATGACCTTTTCGGTCTTCGTTCCCCCCCATCAGCCCGGGACGAAGCTGCCGGTCGTCTGGTATCTGTCCGGGCTGACCTGCACCCACGCCAATGTTACGGAAAAAGGCGAGTTTCGCGCGGTTTGCGCGGAACTCGGCCTGATCTTCGTCGCGCCCGACACCTCGCCGCGCGGAGAAGGCGTGCCGGATGATCCGGCTGGAGCCTATGATTTCGGTCTGGGTGCCGGCTTCTATGTCGACGCGACGCAGCCGCCCTTCGATCGCCATTATCGGATGTGGTCCTATGTGACCGAAGAACTGCCTGCCCTGATCGCAGAAAATTTCCCCGTGGACATGGATCGCCAGTCGATCATGGGCCATAGCATGGGCGGTCACGGTGCCCTCACCGTCGCGCTCCGCAATCCGGGCAAATATGCGTCGGTGTCGGCCTTTGCGCCCATCGTCGCACCTGGCCAGGTGCCCTGGGGGGAAAAGGCACTGACCGGCTATCTGGGCCAAGATCGCGCGACATGGCGCCTGCATGATGCGGTGGCGCTAATCGAGGACGGCGCCCGCGTGCCGGACCTGCTGGTCGACCAAGGCAGCGCGGATCCTTTCCTGGAAAAGGAATTGCGGCCGGAACTTCTCAAAAGCGCTTGCGAGGCGGCAGGCATCGACCTGACGCTCAACCTGCGCGAAGGCTATGACCATAGCTATTATTTCATTTCAACTTTCATGGCCGACCATTTGCGCTGGCATGCGGCCCGCCTCAGCAAGGATTGATTGATGGTTCAGATTTTCGTGACTGGTCGCGACGGCACCGAACATGCAGTGCAGGCCGAGGCTGGTCTGTCGCTGATGGAAGCGATCCGGGACAATGGCCTTGACGAGCTGCTCGCGCTTTGCGGCGGATGCTGTTCCTGTGCGACCTGCCATGTCTATGTGGAGGAAGGCCCCGAAACCTCGTCGGTCAGCGAAGACGAGAATGACCTGCTCGACAGCAGCGACCATCGCAATGGCCTGTCGCGCCTATCCTGCCAGATTGCGCTGACGGCGGAACTGGATGGATTGCGCGTCACCATCGCGCCGGAGGACTGATGAACGAAACCCTTCTGTCCCGCTATTATGCCGCCTTCAACCGTGGCGATGCCGGGGCCATGCTCGACCTGCTGACGGAGGATGTCGTGCATGAGCCCTCGCAGGGCGAACCGCGCCATGGCAAGGCCGCCTTCGCTGCGTTTCTCGATCACATGAACCGCTGCTACCGCGAGCAGGTGATAGATCCGGTCTTCCTGAGTTCGTCGGACGGTACCCGCGCGGCGGCCGAATTCCAGCTGCAGGGCGAATATCTCCTGACCGACAGCGATCTTCCGCCCGCGCACGGTCAGCGCTATCGGCTTCGGGTCGGCGCCTTTTTCGACATTGTCGACGGCCGGATCGCGCGGGTCAGCAACCATTACAACCTCGCCGACTGGCTGCGGCAGGTCAGCGAAGCGGCATGATGGCCGATCAGGCCGCGCCGCTGGTGGTAGAGCGGATCGGCCGCGACGACCTGTCGCTGCGCGCGCTCGCGACGCTGCGCATGACTGTGTTCAGGACGTGGCCCTATCTCTATGACGGCAGCCTGGATTATGAGGCGGCCTATCTGGACGAATTTCTGAGCGCTGACGACGCGATCGTCATCGTCGCGCGGGTCGGCGACATTCCCGTCGGCATGGCGACCGCTTCACCCATGGCGACGCAATCGGACGTGATCAAGCGACCCTTTCTGGCTGCCGGGGTCGATATCGGAACGACTCACTATTTCGGGGAATCGGTTCTGCTTCCGCAATTTCGCGGACAGGGCATCGGCCATCGCTTTTTCGACGAACGGGAGGCTGCAGCCAAAGCAGCCGGTGCGGATTGCACCGCCTTTTGCGCTGTGGTGCGGGAGGAAAACGATCCGCGCCGTCCCGATGACGCGCGGGATTTGCATGATTTCTGGCAAAAGCGCGGCTATCGCCTTGCGCCTCACTACGACACGCATCTGTCGTGGAAGGAGGTCGGGGATGTGCAGGATAGCGAACATCTCATGCGCTTCTGGATCAAGAAATTCTAGAATGATTTCCAGGCGATCCGAACCGATCGCCGGTCAGGAAATACGAGGAATGCAGCATTCGGGCGGTGATCTGATCCCATCAGATCAAAATCCGCCGTCGGAAAGGCATTAACCGGGGGAACGGGACGAAGGTGGAAGAAGTTCGGATCGCGGCGGCACAATATCCGATCGAGCTGCTGCCAAGCTATGAAGCGTGGGAAGCCAAGATCAGCCTATGGGTGGCAGAGGCGGCTGGCCAGGGTGCTCAACTGCTGCTTTTCCCAGAATATGCAGCGATGGAACTGGCTGGCTGCGATCCGGCGGCTGCATCCGACCTTCAGCGCTCATTGGAACTGGTGATGGCACTCAGCGACCGGGCGGACGAACTGCACCGGCGTCTCGCCAGACGCCATGGGCTGGTGATCGTGGCGGGCAGCGGCCCGGTGCGCGACGACCGCGGGTTGATCGTCAACCGCGCGCGGCTTTTCTGTCCTGACGGCAGCATGGGCTGGCAGGACAAGATCGTGATGACCCGCTTCGAACGCGAAATCTGGGGTATTTCGGGCGGCACGCGGATCAACACTCTGGACACGCCCTTCGGCCCGGTCGGCATCTCCATCTGCTACGACTCGGAATTCCCATTGATCGCGCGCGCACAGGCTGAGGCCGGAGCGCGGATCATCCTCGTGCCTTCGGCGACCGACAGCATGCAGGGCTATTGGCGGGTGCGGATCGGCGGACAGGCGCGCGCGCTCGAAAATCAATGCTATGTGGTGCAGGCGCCAACGGTGGGACTTGCCCCCTGGTTACCCTCGCTCGATGAAAATTACGGCGCGGCGGGCGTCTATGGCCCGCCGGATGGCATCACCCCGGATGACGGCATCTTTGCCATCGGCCATGCCAATGACGGTCAATGGTTGTTCGCGGATGTCGATCTGACTCAAGTCGATGAGTGGCGGCGGAACGGCAGCGTCCTGCCTTTCCGGCACTGGCCCGAACAAATGGTCGGCCAGGCATCGATGCCCGCCGGCATCGCCAATGACAATGCGGTGGAACCTGTAGAGAGGCAGAATGGCAGCACCCTGCCGTTGGTTGAAGGGCTGAACGAATGAGTTATTATGACGTTCTGATCGTGGGCGCGGGTCATGCTGGTGCCCAGGCAGGGATATCGCTGCGGCAGCTTGGCTTTGAAGGGTCGATCGGGATGATCGGCGATGAGAAGGATCCGCCCTATGAGCGCCCTCCCCTTTCGAAGGAATATTTTGCGGGTGACAAGAGCTTTGAGCGCATCCTGATCAGGCCGGCGAGTTTCTGGGCAGAACGCGGGATCGACATGCTGCTGGGCCATCGGGTCAAGGCGGTGGATCCGGTGGGCAAGTTCGTGACCATGGGCGGCAAGGAAACGGGCGATCGGGAAATCGGCTATGGCAAGCTGATCTGGGCGACGGGCGGCTCGCCGCGCATGTTGACCTGCACCGGCGCCGAAGCGTCCAATGTCCACGCCGTGCGCCGTCGCGACGATGTCGACGCGATGATGGCGAAGATCGACCAGATCAACCATGTGACGGTGATCGGCGGCGGCTATATCGGGCTGGAGGCGGCCGCGGTGCTGAGCAAGTTCGGCAAGAAGGTCGTGCTGCTAGAGGCCCTGGACCGCGTGCTGGCGCGCGTTGCGGGCGAGGAGCTGTCGCGCTTCTACGAAGCGGAGCATCGCGCCCATGGCGTCGACCTGCGCACCGGCGCGCGCATGGACTGCATCGAAGTGACCGATGGCGATGCGGGTCCTCGGGCGACCGCCGTGCTGATGCAGGATGGCGAGCGGATCGAGACCGACATGGTCATCGTGGGCATCGGCATTATCCCGGAAACCGGCCCGCTGATCGCGGCGGGCGCCGTGGGCGGCAATGGCGTGGATGTGGACGAATATTGCCGCACCAGCCTGCCCGACATCTATGCGGTGGGCGATTGCGCCGCCCATGCCAACAGCTTCGCCCGCGGCGCGCAGATCCGGCTTGAATCGGTTCAGAACGCCAATGACCAGGCGAAGACGGCGGTCAGCCATATCATGGGCAAGGAAGAACCCTATCATGCCGTGCCCTGGTTCTGGTCGAACCAATATGACCTGAAGCTCCAGACCGTGGGCCTTTCAACAGGGCATGACCAGACGATCCTGCGCGGCGACCCGGCAACCCGCAGCTTCTCTGTCCTCTATCTCAAATCCGGCAGGCTCATCGCGCTCGACTGCGTCAATGCGGTCAAGGATTATGTCCAGGGCCGAGCCCATGTCATTTCCGGCGCACTGCTCGACCAGGCACAGCTCGCCGACCCCGGCGTCCCGCTCAAAGAAGTGGGCGAATATTCGGCCTGAACCATTTCCCGATCAGCGGCAGGTGTCGGTCGCCCGGAATCAATCTGGAGCGGGGTCGGTCTGATTAAATCAGATCGACCCCGCTCCAACAAAGCGGTTCTACCACATAGCTGCCGGGCGACAGCAGAAGCATGGGCAGTTTGACGGCAGTCCTGTGGACTGCCGCGTGGCTAGTATCAGCCCTGTGCGACCAGACCGGCCGCTGCAATACCCGCGAGTGCAGCCGCCTCGTCATTGTCGGACGTGTCGCCGGTGATGCCGATGGCGCCCACGATCTTGCCGGCAGCATCCTTGACGATGACGCCGCCCGCCGCCGGAATGATGCCTGCCGCTGCAATGGGGCCCAGCGAAGCGACAAAGCTCGGACGCTCAGCAGCCATGTCAGCGATTGCCCGCGAGTTGATGCCGAGCGCGAGCGCACCCGAAGCCTTGCCGGTAGCAATCTGCGGACGCAGCGTCGAAGCGCCATCAGCACGCTGGAAGGCGATCAGATGACCGCCCGGGCACAGCACCGCGATCGACAGCGGCTTGAGGTTCAGCTCCTTGCCCTTGGCAAAGGCAGCGGCGATGATGGTATTCGCCTGATCAAGGGTGATCACACTCATGAGTAACTCCTGTTGAAATGGGGTACCGGGAATCGGGCGGCGGGTTGTCCGGTCAACCGGTTCGACCGAACGGAGGAGCAGCGTGCCCCTCCGCTCGGCCGAACTGGATCGCAGCACAGCTTAGTTCCGGCCTGCGTCTTCACCGAATGACAGGGCAGGACTAGATGCCGGCCATGCACAGATATTTGAGTTCGAGATAGTCCGCGATCCCGTGCGATGAACCCTCTCGCCCGACGCCGGACTGCTTGATTCCACCGAACGGAGCCACCTCGTTCGAAATCAGGCCGGTGTTGATGCCGACCATACCGCATTCAAGCGCTTCAGCGACGCGCCACACCCGACCAAGGTCGCGACTGTAAAAATAGCCGGCCAGTCCGAACTCGCTGGCGTTGGCCAGCTGGACCGCCTCCTCCTCCTTATCGAACAGGAAGATGGAAGCCACAGGTCCGAAGGTTTCCTCATGCGCTACAAGCATCTCGGTCGAACAGCCCGCCAGCACGGTCGGCTCGAAGAAGCTTCCGCCCAGCGCGTGCCTCTTGCCGCCCACGACCAGCCTGGCGCCCTTCGCCACCGCATCGGCGACATGTTCTTCGACCTTGGCGACTGCAGCGTTGTCGATCAGCGGACCTTGCGTCACGCCTTCATCGGTTCCGCGGCCAACGCGCAAGCCCGTGACAGCCTTGGCCAGCTTCTCGATGAATGCGTCGGCCACCGCTCGCTGCACATAGATGCGATTGACGCAGACGCAGGTCTGGCCGCTGTTCCGGTATTTCGACAGCATAGCGCCCTCGACCGCCGCATCGATGTCCGCGTCATCGAACACGATGAAAGGCGCGTTGCCGCCCAGTTCCATCGACATCTTCTTCACCGTCGCGGCACTTTGCTCCATCAACAGGCGGCCGACCTCGGTCGATCCCGTGAAGCTTATCTTGCGCACCGTCGGGTTGGACGTCAGTTCGCCGCCAATCTCGCGCGACCGCCCGGTCACGACATTGAGAACGCCGTCAGGCACGCCGCTGCGCTCGGCCAGGGCAGCCAGGGCCAGAGCCGTCAGCGGCGTCTGCATGGCGGGCTTCAACACCATGGTGCATCCAGCGGCGAGCGCCGGCCCCGCCTTGCGCGTGATCATCGCAGCCGGGAAATTCCATGGCGTGATCGCAGCCGTGACACCGACCGGCTGCTGGATCACCACGATCCGCGCGTCCGTGCGTGGGCTGGGGATCACCTCGCCATAGGTGCGCTTGGCTTCTTCCGCGAACCATTCGATGAAGCTGGCGGCGTAGATTATCTCACCGCGTGCTTCGGCAATCGGCTTGCCCTGCTCGCTGCTCAGGATCAGCGCCAGATCGTCGGCGGCATCAAGTATCGCCTGATACCAGCGCCGCAGAATCTGCGAACGCTGTGCCGCAGTCCGTTCCCGCCAGCCGGGAAGCGCAGCCTCTGCGGCCTCGATGGCCTGCCGTGTCTCATCCGCGCCATAGTTCGGCACAGCGGCAATTTTCGCGCCGCTGGCCGGGTCAGTCACGTCGATTTCGGGTGAACCGATCCATGCACCACCGATCAAGCACTGATCTTTCAGGAGGGACGGATCCCTTAAAGGCAAAGTCATGGAAAACCTCCTATCAGAGCATCAGGCGCAAGGGCTGCTCGATGAGCGCCTTGAACGCGGCCAGGTATCGCGCACCAACAGCGCCATCGACGGCCCTGTGATCGACGGACAATGTGCAGGACATGACGGTCGCCGGCACGCAGGCGTCGCCCCGGACGACCGGCCGGCGCTCGGCAGCCCCCACTGCCAGAATGCAGCTTTGCGGCGGATTGATGATCGCGGAAAAAGCCTTCACGCCGAACATGCCCAGATTGGAAATCGTGAAGCTTCCACCCTGATATTCCGCAGGCTGAAGGAGACCGTCGCGGGCGCGCGCCGCCAGTGCCTTGACCTCTGCCGAGATGCTGGCGAGTCCGGCGCGATCGGCCTGTTTGACGATCGGCGTGATCAAGCCGCCATCGGTCGCAACCGCGACAGAGACGTCGACATTGTGGAATTGAAGGATCGCATCGTCGGTCCAGGCCGTATTCGCCTCCGGGACCTGACGAAGCGCCAGCGCGGCAGCCTTGATCACGAAATCGTTGACCGAAAGCTTGTACTGCCCCTCGCCTTGCGAATTGAGCGTTTCCCGCAGATCGAGAAGCGCATCGATCTCGCAATCCGCCTCCAGGTAGAAATGCGGGATCGTTGATTTCGCTTCGGTCAGCCGGCGAGCAATCACCTTCCTGATGTTGGTCAGTGGTATTTCGTCACGAGGCTGATCGACCGGTGCCGCCGGGCGTGCCCGTGTCGGGCTCGACGACGGCGCCACGTCAGCCGCGGATGCGCGGGCCGGCTCCGGACGCGCTGCGGCTGCGGCCTCTATGTCCACCCGCACGACGCGACCCCGCGGGCCGCTGCCTTTCAGGCTTTCAATCTCCACGCCCTTTTCCTGGGCAAGCCGGCGGGCGAGCGGGGAAGCGGGACTGCGGCGATGCGCCAGCCCATCCGTGGACGATCCTGCTGCGGCAGACACCTGCTTCGCGACAGAAGCCGGTTGGGCGGGTGCCTGTTGAGCAGGGGCCTTGTCGTCCCCGGCGACCTCTACCGCGTCGGCGCCGAGATCGTCCGCCTGTTCACCCTCGGCGAGCAGCAGGGCGATGGGTGCGTTGAGGGCAACCGTCGCTCCCTCGGCGGCAACGAGCCTGCCAATCGTACCGGCCCGCTCCGCCTCCAGTTCCATGGTCGCCTTGTCGGTTTCGATTTCGGCGATGACTTCACCGACGGCAACCGCATCCCCAACGGATTTCAGCCAGCGCGCGATGGTCGCTTCTTCCATGCCGGCGGACAAGGCCGGCATCACGATCGTATGTGGCATTGCTATTCCTCGCGCGTTCAGGCCAGGGGCCGGCCCTGGCCGGCCATTGCCAGGCGCAGCCCAGCCTCGATATCTTCCGGTCCGGCAAAGGCCGCGGATTCCAGCACCTTGGAAATGCTGGGCGACGCTTCGCTCCCGTGCACGCGCTGGACCGGCTGGTCGAGCATGTCGAAGCAGCGGTTCTGGATTTCAGCGGCCAGCCAGCCGCCATAGGAGGTGCCGTTCGCGCCCTGCTCCACGATCAGGACGTTGCCCGTCTTGTCGATCGACTGCTCGATCAGGGCCCAGTCGACCCCAGCCCGGTCCAGACTCCGCAGGTCGATCACATCGGCATCGATGCCCAGCTTCTCCACCGCCTCCAGCACTGGCCGCACCATCGCCAGATAGGTCAGGACGGTCAGATGCTGACCCGTCCGCACCCGCTTCGCCTTGCCCAGCGGGATGAAATAGTCGAGGTCGCCCACCGGCGCGGGGCCCTTGCTGTTGTACAGGTCGACATGCTCGAGCACCAGCACCGGATCCTTGCACCGCAGCGCGCTGTTCATCAGGCCCACATAATCATAAGGCGTGGAGGCGGCGACGATCCGCCAGCCCGGCGCCGTGGCGAAGATGCCGGCTGGATCCATCGAATGCTGCGACCCGTAGCCGGTGCCCATGGCAACCTTGGTGCGGAGCACGAGGGGCACTTCGCCGTCCCCGCCGAACATGTGGCGCGCCTTGCCGATCTGGTTGAACACCTGGTCAGCGGCCACCCACATGAAATCGGGATACATGAATTCGACCACGGGCACGAAGCGGCCGTCCATCGCGATCCCGCCCGCCAGGCCGACAAAGGCGTTCTCGGCGATCGGCGTGCCCAGAACCCGATCAGGGAAACTGCTGGACAATCCGCGGGTGGCGCCATTCGTGCCGCCCTTCAGGCGGTGCACGTCCTCACCCATGACGACGATGCCGTCATCCTCCCGCATGCGCCGTTCCATCACGTCGGCAACAACGTCGACGAAGCGGCTCTCGGTGATCTCGCCGGTAAACTCCTCCTGCTCCACATAGCGGACATCCCGCAGTTCGGACAGGTCGCCACGCACACCGAAGTCGCGGAAATCGGGAGAAGGCCACAGCGACGGGACAATGCGCCGCTTGCCTTCATGCTGCTCGACCAGCTCGGCTGCCGTCTCTTCCATCAGCGCCGCGGCGCGCGCCCTCAGCGAAGCAACCTGCTCATCGCCGATCAGCTGGCGAGCCGCCATTTCCGCCGCGACCCGGTCAATGGGATCGCGCGCGCGCCAAGCCTTTTCCTCATCCTTGCTCCGATATCCGAAGGCGCTGCCGGGCAGTGGCCCATTCTGGTGAAAATAGCGATAGACGTCGACTTCGATGATGGTCGGACCTTCGCCCGCGCGCATCGCCTTCACCGCCGCTTCGGACGCCAGATATACAGCGAGGGGATCCATGCCATCGACTTTCCAGGCGGGGATGCCGAAAGCCAGCCCGCGCGAGGAGAGCCTGGGCTCAGCGGTTGCCTCCTCCACCGTGGTCGATACTGCATAGCGGTTGTTTTCGATGAAGAAACACAGCGGCAGCTTCCACGCCGCCGCCAGGTTCATCGTTTCCAGCACGGACCCGATGTTGACCGCGCCGTCGCCGAAATAGGTGAAGGCCACATCACCGGTGCCAGCGCGCTTGTGCGCCCAGGCGGCACCCGCCGCACCTGGAACGCCACCGCCGACAATCGCGTTGGTGCCAAGATTGCCTGATTCCGCCCAACGCAGGTGCATGGAACCGCCCCGGCCCTTGCAATAGCCACGCGCCAGCCCGAGGATTTCGGACATCGTGCGATCAGCGATCGTCCTGACGTCATCGCCGAACGGAGCCGCGGATTCCAGTCCCTGCGGTGCGACATAATGCAGCGCTTTCGCCAGGAACTGGTGGTGCGCGCGATGCGAACCGTTGATCTGGTCGGAACCGCGCATGGCAAGCACCGATCCGACCGCGCCCCCTTCCTGCCCGATCGCAGAATGGGCGGGGCCGTGGACAAGGCCCTGCCCCGCCAGTTCCAGCACCTTCTCCTCGAACGCGCGGATCAGCACCATCGACGTCAACATCGAGTCGAGCAGCTTGGGATCAGCGGCTGCCCACGCGGCGGAATTGGTCGCCAGCGACACCCATGGAGTGCTCGGCTGCAAAGGCTCAGTGATGATTGCGTTCACGGTGTATCCTATCCGGTCATCTTGCGCCGCCGAACAACCATGATGGCGGGGAAATGTCAATGATTGGATCCGATCTTGGCATTTTTTCTTGACTGATCCATCGATTTTGCACAATTTTCCATGAATAGAATCCAATTGGAGACATTCATGGAACATCGCGGCGGGCTTCCGGGGCTGAGGGGCGTGGAGCATATCGGGTTCACGGTACCGGACCTTGAAGAGGCCACGCGCTTCTTCGTCGACGTGATCGGATGCGAATATTTCTATTCACTCGGACCGATCGAGGATGCCGAGGGCGATTGGATGGTCCATCACCTCAATGTTCCCGCCCGCACCCGCGTGCGCGAGTTGCGCTTCTTCCGATGCGGCTTTGGCCCCAATTTCGAGATTTTCGAATATGACGGGGACGGCCGGAACGCGGTGCCGCCCCGCAATTGCGATGTCGGCGGCCATCATCTCGCCTTCTACGTCGATGACTTCGATCTCGCGCTGGCGCATCTGAAGCGGCACGGGCTGCGCATTCTGGGCGAGCCGACCGTCCGCGCCACGGGCCCCAGCGGGGGGCAGACATGGGTCTATTTCCTCACGCCCTGGGATATGCAACTGGAGTTGGTGAGCTTTCCGGGAGGCAAGGGCTATGAGTCGACTACCACCCGACGGTTGTGGCACCCTGCCGATCCGGCCGCCTGAGGAGTGGAGACGATCGACAGGACAGCACCCGCGGAAACGAGCACGCATGAGACGTCGCTCACCACCGACCGCGTTACGGAAGGCATACGCGCGCTGATCCTCGCGGGTGAACTGCCCCCTGGCAGCCGTATCGGTCAGGAAGAGCTCGCCGCCCGCTTCTCGGTAAGCCGGATTCCCGTGCGCGTCGCGCTCGGCCGGTTGGAGAGTGACGGGCTCGTCGTGCTGAAACCGAGCAGCGGCGCCTGGGTGGCGAGGGTCGACCTGGCGGAATGCCTGGAAATCTACATGATCAGGGAACGGCTGGAGCCCCTGGCCTTGGCGCAATCAATCCCTAACATGACCGACGAACACATAGATCTGCTCGAGCGGCTGGTTGAAGACATGGCCGCATCAACGGACACCGAAACCTTCCTCAAACTGGATCGCATGTTTCATCTGGCGTCCTATGCGGACGCTGGAATGAAGCAGTTGCTCGCCATGATCGAGCGCTTCTGGAACACGACGCAGCACTATCGCCGCGCGTTCACCAGCCTGCTGGGTCGCGAACGCAACTGGATCATACATGCAGAACACAGGCTCATGGTCGATGCCATAAGGCGGCGTGACACGGAGGGTGCGGCGCATTTGCTGACGGAGCATATCCGTCGTACCCGGTGCGAACTGGCGCAGTGCTCGGATATGTTTCCCAATCCCGAATCGCCCCGCAAAAGACGTCGGAAGAGCGTATAGTGGCAACTTAACGATGTTGGTGGAATGAAGTCTAATATCGGCTGAATTTGCCAGTTTTCACTGCAGCTTATGTCAATCCAGCCAGCGGCCGCCAGCAAGTGCTGACGGCCGCCGATATGGTACAACTCAGCGCTCGACCAGCGCCAGCACGCGGCAGGGGCTGCCCGAACCGTTCTTGATCTTGAGCGGCGGTGTGATCAGCATTGCCCCGGTAGGCGGCAGGAGGTGCAGGTTGTTCAGGCTCGACAGGCCGAATTTGTTGTTTCCATGCATGTTGTAGTGGCACGGCAGCGGTTCCGCAAAGGTGGAGGACTGCCCTGAGTCCGTGCCCACCGGCTCTGTTCCCACACCGATAACATCGCGCTCCTTCGCCAGGAACTTGGCAACCTCGGGATGGTTGCCCGGCCAGTGGCCGCCATCTTCACGGACGTTCAGAAATGCGTCGGTATAGTTGCGCGATGCCCAACCCGTGCGGATCAGTGCCCAGGATCCTGCGGGGATGCGGCCATGTTCGGCTTCCCACTTCTCGATGTCCTCGACGGTGGTGAGATAGTCTTCATGGACGCGATCGGTAATGTCGATGACGCAGGCGGGAGCGATGAACCGCTTCACGGGAATCGTGTCGACCGCACCATCCTCGTAATGCCGGCCGGAAATCCAGTGGACGGGCGCATCGAAGTGCGTGCCGGTATGCTCGCCGCAGCTGAAGTTGTTCCAGTACCAGTCCGGCCCACGCTCATCGAAGCGGGAAATCTCTTCCATGTGGAAAGGCCACTGCTGATGATTGGGCTCGGGAAGCGGAATGATCGGCGTGCGTTCCTCCAGCGTGTGCGTCAGGTCGACGACCTCGACGCTCCCCGCCGACAAAGCCTGGGCCAGTTGTTGCAAGATTGCCATCGTTAGTCTCCTTGGTAGGTCTATTGTCTCTGGAAATTCACCGACGCTTTCGACGCCGGTCAGCCTGTTTCGCCATCCGAAATCGCCACCGCGTCACCAAGCCGCCGGGGCGCCGCGCCAGGTTCAAGGACGGCCGCGGAAGAATGCGGAAGGCTCGGCTTCAGCACCGTGGTGCGCAGGATCGGATAGATGATCATCGACAGGAACAAGGTCATGACGGCCTCGATCGGCACGATCTTCGCGAGGACATAGTGCACAAGGCCAACCGAAGCGACCAGGGTCACGACACCGGCCCAGTTGATGTTCTCAGGCGTCTCTGGGACGATCGTCGATTCCTTCCCCAGCCACGCCTTGACGACATAATAGTCCGCCACGATGATGCCCGCGAAGGCCGTTACGATGACACCGAGGAACGTGACCCAGAGTTCGATCAGTTCGAGGAGATGCCCATAGAGCATGAGCAGCGCGATGATGTTGGCCAGAATGACGAAGGTCAGTCGCCCCATCCTCAGGTTCAACGCGTCGAACAGGTTCGAGAGCGAAAGAGACGCGCTATAATTGTTGAGAACCTGTGTCTTCCCCTGCGCCAGAACGAGTAGGATTGCCCCAAACGCGCCGCCCAGAACGACGAACGCAGCAACGATGCTGTCCGGATTTTGCAGAGACGCCTTCTGCGCCGCCTCCACCGTCATGCCGGTGTGGTTGACATAATAATCCACCAGCGCCGGCCCACCGGCATACATGATGATCCCGCCAACGCAGAGCATCAGCAGGACGGACAGCACGCCGAACGTCGTCGACACGCCGGCATCAACCGAGCGGCGCGCATATCTGGCAATATCCGCACCGAAAAGCGCCATGCCACAGGCGGCTCCGAACAGGACGTTGACGGCAAAGATGAATTTGCCCATCTCGCTGCCCGCCCCCATCTGCTGCAACGCGTCCGGGGAAAATTGCGATCCGAACGAGAGCAGTTCACCAACGGGCTGCTTGCCGCCGGACACCACCAGATAAGTGATATAGGCCAGCACAGCCAACGACAGTGTCAGCGTGACCGACGAAGCCTTGGCGATCAGTTTGAAGCCGTATGATGTCAGCAGGATCCAGGCCAACGTCATAAGTCCGTAGATGACGATACGGGTCGTGACGGTGTCCGCAAGCTCGAAATAGAATATGAAGCCGCGATACAGAAGGGCATTCTCAAGCGCGAGAAAGCCGATGATCATAAAAGAGAAAATGAGGGAAGCGACGACCGAGCCGCGACGACCGAAGGCGAAATAGCGCGAAAGCACTGTGCTGGAGAGGCCCGTACGATAGGCGACATGGGCGCTGGCCCAGCTCAGCGGGATGCACACGATCGCAACGATGACGCCGGCCAGAAGCGCGAGTTTGAAACCCGCGACAAATGTCACCAGCGCGCCGAAGAACAACTGCACCAGCGAAACCACCACGCCTGCCGTGTTCCATGACAGGGCCAACCATCCCTGACGGGCGTCGTCCGGCACGCGTTCAAGGGCGTGGTCCTCGATGGTTTCCGAAAGGCTTTCAGCGCTCACTGCAGAAGTCCCTTCGTCAGGTTGCTCACTTGCATCGAATACCCCTTCGCGGGCCAAGGTTGGTAAGAAACCTCGTCCGCCCGATCCACGGTAAGGCCGTGGATCGGGCCGACCGGTGGCAGTTTATTTCACCGCATGCGCGGTCAGCTTGAGCGATTTGTAACCGCGCAGGACGTTGTTCAAAATGCGCTCTGCATCGTGAAGCTCGAACCGCTCGACCCGGGGTATCAATGCCGAGAGTATCGCCGACATTTCCAGTCGGGCGAGGTTTGCGCCCATGCACATGTGAATGCCGTGGCCGAAGCCCACCTGCTCGGCGGCTCGGCGCGTGATATCGAACCGTTCCGGGTCTTCCCAATGCCGTTCATCGCGATTCGCGGATGCAAACAATATAAGGACCCGATCACCCTTGTTGAGCCGTTGATCTTCGACCGAAAAATCGTCCGTCAACACGCGGGTAAAGCCCTGCGCCGGCCCCTCGAGCCGCATGGCTTCGTTGATCGCGTTAGGGATCTGCGATGGGCTCGCGCGCAGCTTGTCCCACTGGTCGGGGTGCTGCGCGAACAGGGCGATCATGCTGCCCGTTGCAAGAATGGTCGTGTCGAGGCTCGGGCCGAGATAATCGCCCATGACCGGCCCGACCTGCTCGGGGCGGAGCTCACCAGCCTCTGCCGCTTCGTACAGCTTGGCAACCCAGCTGCCAGGTTTCACGCGATCGGCGGTGCAACTGCGTGCATAGGTCACCATCTCTTCCATGATCGGAAACGCGGCCTCGGTTCGCTCAACGCCCCTTGGGCCAAAGGAGTTGAACACCGCGCTCGCCCATATGAGCATCCGTTCACGCCCTTCCTCGGGCAGACCGACCAGTTCAGAGACCACTGTAACGGGCAGAAATGGCGCGAGTTCGGCCGCGGCATCGAAATCACCCTTCGCAACCAGGCTCTCGACCAGCTCTTCCGCGAGGCTGTAAAGGCGCTGGCGGAGCTCGGCCAATCGGGCGGGCGCGAGCGGTCGACTGACAATCGAACGCAGTTCGCTATGGTAAGGGGCATCCGTGAAGAGCGTGCTGCCCATGATCGCCTTGTTCATCAGGTCGTTCATCGCAACGCCGCTTCCGGAGGAAAACAGCATATTGTTCTTCAGGGCTCCCTGCACGTCCGCAAACCGCGACATGACGTAGAGGTCATATTTGGGAAGACGCACGATCGGCGCGGTGTCCCGGAAAATTCGATAGTTCTCGAACGGATTGGCCAGCGCCTCCGGTGCGAAAACATCGACGTCCACGTCAGGAATATTGACTGCCATATCGGTACTCCGGGATTTATTTCAGATTGACAGCGGCTTCTCCGCAGCGGCGATGGGCGTCGTAGCGAACGGGCCTGCACCACTTGACTGCGCGCTCGGTTGTCTCAGCACCTGAGCGGGGTGTTCGATGTGCCTACACCTTACGCCTGACTGTGAAGCCCGACGATGATGCAGCACAAACCCCAGAACATGTGAAACTCGCAACCACCCAGGTTCCAGACCCAACGTCCCTTGGAGACTTTGAACGCTGCCAACCCCGCGCAGATCATGAAGATGCCGCCCAGCCACGCTGCGTAGAATACGTAGATTCCCAGTACCAAACCGAGCAGTACGAGCGTCTGAACGACCAGCGCAGTCCGCACAAAAAGCCACGCGGGTTTGAGCCCAGCGGCCTCGAAAAAGCCGAAGACGGCATCCTTGGCAGTAAACTGTGCAAGGATGTGGGGAATAAACAGGAGACCACAGATAATGCGAAGTTGAACTATAGCGTCAGTGAGATCCGGAAAAACGATGGCGTTCACAATACCCTCCCAGTGTACCGCCTCAAATTCGCAACATTGAGGCCTTCCCCGCTCGAAATGCCTGCATTTGCCCCTGGCCAGTGTTGCGGCCAGGGGCAAATGCGAAGCGATCAGTCGACCTTTGCCGCGATGGCTTCCATCTCGACGACCCAGTTGGGATTGGCGAGCGCCGACACCACAACCCAGGTCGAGGTCGGCAGGTAACCTTCAGGCAGATACTTCTTCCGGTGCGGCGCCAGGAAGCGGATAGCGCTGGCATCGGTCGAATAGACGTTGAGGTGAACCAGGTTTTCCGGACCCATGTTCGCTTCGGCGAGAATGGCCAGAACGTTCTTCCAGATTTCCTCGTGCTGCGCCTCGAAACCCTCAGCCAGAGTTCCGTCGGGCCGGATGCCCGCCTGTCCAGCGATCGACAGGATGCGCGCACCGGCCGGAATCTCGACCGAATGGCTATATGCCCCCACCGGGTTGGCGATCGACTGGGGATTTCTAACTACAAACATGATATCCGTCCTTTATAAATTGAAGGGTTTGGGATTGAAGATCGGTTTCAACTGCGGTGCAGTCGTTCTCTAACCGCCTGACAACGGGACCAAGCGGAGCGAAAGCTTCTCGAAACCGCGCAGGATGGCGTTGTCGGCCCGCTTGGCATCGATCAGTTCGATCGCCCTAACCTTGCCGACGAGCGCCGTGAGCATCGCGGTGATTTCCATCAACGCCAGGTTCATACCCACGCACCGGTGCGCCGAATGCCCGAAGCCGATGTGATCCGTACTGTCGCGTTCGATCTGGAAACGGTCCGGATTCTCGAAGCGACGGGGATCGCGATTGCCCGCAGCATATATGACGAACACGCGCGAACCCGCCTTGATGGGCGTGCCATCGATCTCGGTATCCTCGGTCGCCACGCGGGAGAAGAACTGCACCGGGCTCTCGATCCGGATGGCCTCGTGAATGGCACGGGGAATGAGATTGGGGCGAGAACGCAACAATTCCCACTGGTCCGGATTGTTCGCCAGCAGCCACAGCAGGTTAGACATCGCGAAGATCGTCGTGTCGAGCGATGGCATGAGATAACCCTGCAGCATGCTGAGAAACTGCTCGTAGTCGATCTCGCCGCTCACCGATGCCTCGTGCAGCTGGGCGGACCAGCTGCCGGGCCGCAGCCTGCCAGGCAGGCTGGGGTCCGCGATGTAGCCCATCATCTCGCCGATCGTGGCCAGCGCCGGAGCCGTGCCGGGCATGATATCGGGGGCCATGCCATTGAAACTGGCGGCAGCCCAGGGAAGCATGCGGTCGGTGGCATCGTCAGGCATCCCGACCAACTCGGTAACTACCGAGAGCGGCAGGTGACAGGAGATCTGGGACACCGCCTCTACCTCGCTACCGTTTGCCAGGATGCGCTCGACCTGCCGTGCGCTGAGCTCGGAGAGCATGTCGCGCATCGGGGCGAGCCGCGCCGGCGTCAACGGGCGGCCGAGGATCGCGCGCAGGCGGGTGTGCTCCGGCGGGTCGGTGCCGACGATCGACCCCGCCATCGCTGCATTCATCGCGGCATTTTGCACAACGCCTTGCGCAGACGAGAAAACCCGCTGATCGGCGAGGACCCGGCGCACGTCGGCGAAGCGGCTGACCGCGTAGAGATCGAGCGTTCGCAGGTGCACGACAGGGCCCATCTCCCGCAGTTCTTCGTAGAACGCGTAGGGCTCTAGCCGCCGTTCAAGCTCGAACGGATTGACATCCGAAATGGGGATCGAAGCCACCATAGTCTTAGTCCTCAAAACAGTTTGACATTCATCATGCGGCGCATTCCGGTTTGCGCGCTGTTCGGTCTTCCCGGATTCGACAGCATGAACGGGCGATCGGCTCCTCAGGTGTGAATGATTTTCTGGGCAGATACGTCAGGCCGCCTTGTGGTGTCGCCCTGACGCAGGTTAACCTCCGCGATCGGATTCCCACTCGGTGCCACCCATGAATTATGGCGATCCCACACCTTGGGATCGTGCCCAGGAATGACCCGGTCGATCTTCTGCTTCAACGTCTCCCGAATCTGGCGGAAGACGCTCAACTGGTTCATCACGTTGCCCTGATGATAGCCCGAAGGCCACATGCTCTCGATGTTCGAATACCAGTAGACAACGTCGCCAACGACGGCGAACGGGCCGTTGCGGGTCTGCACCTCGAACCATTGGCTGCCGAAGGTGTGGCTATCCTTGGCCAGCCGCGCCGTGATGCCCGGCAGAACCTCCTCGTCACCGCGAATGAAACGCACGCGCCCCTCGGCTACGCCCTGTGCGGCGCGGATCAGATCCTGGGGATCGAACGACGAAAAGATGAAAGCCTTTTCCTCTTCGGTCTCATACTGGTGCGCGGAGCACACAATGTCCGACCAGCCGAGATATTCGTCGATCTGGATGTACAGCTTGGCATTGGGAAACGCCTCGAAATTTCCAATGTGATCGAAATGCATGTGGGTAACCAGGATCACTTCGACATCTTCGGGCGTGAAACCGACGCGGGCCAGCACGTCACGCGGCTCCTCCCAGCTGGCAAACCCGTATTTCGCCGCCCAATGGTCATTGCGAAAACCGCAATCGACCAAGGCGACGTGCTGTTTGCCACCGACTTCGCCACCGACCAGCAATGTGTAGATCATTGGCACGCGAATTGTGCCCATATTGCTGAACTTGATGGAGCCACCAAAGAAATCTTGCGGCATTTCCGACTGGCAATATGCCAAAGGCCAGATCGAGTAATCGGTATCAAGCCGCGGCCCGAGACCAATGATTGGGGTACTCATTGCACAAAACTCCAGGATATTCTGTCGAGCGAATAGTTATAAACCCATCTTGGCGAAGACGCTGGCCCAATCTGCCCGGCGCATATGCGAGGTCGGGCCAAACGCCTCCTCGAGCAAACATGGCGGGCAAGGTCAGCCATCTGCGATTGCTTCCTCGCTCCACCGTGGACTTTTCTGGCGCTTGCGCGGTGCGGTTTCGACCAGGCCGCACATCAGGACAGCACCAAGCATCAGCCCACCGAGCGCCAGATAGAGCATATACTGAATCCCGAAGGTTCCGATGATATAGCCGGCGAGAAGCAGCGCCACGCCGCCTCCGAAGATCTCCCCGACACCGATGATCAACCCCGAAGCAGTAGAGAGCATCCCCGGGGGCGCGGACTCTGCGGCGACTGGCCCGGTGAGCAGAGAGAGAACCCCGAAGCTGGAAGCAGTCGCTCCGAACAGCGAGGCAAACAGGTAGCCTGGCTGCGCACCCAGCGAGATGAAGCAATAGGTGAATACAGCGCCACCCGTGAAGCCGAGGATCGCCATCACCCGGCGGCCAAAGATGTCCGACAAGGCCGGGAGCATCCAAAGGCCGACAAATCCGCCAAAACCGATGGCCGAGGTCACAAGCCCCACCTGCATCGACGGCAACTTCAAATATTCGGCCAGATAGATTGGCACATTCGCGCTGACCACGAAAATGCCACACATCGCGCAGAGCAAACCGACCATTGCAAGGCGGATGTTACGCACCATGAGGACCTCGCGGATCGATGTCGGCGGTGCGGGCGTGCCAATGGTCTTCTGGTTCTGGCCGGGTTCCCTGATAACCTTCCACAACAGAATCGTGAGAATGATGCCAGGCAGTCCGACAATGGCAAAAACCCCACGCCACGACGTGAAGCCGAGCAGCCAGGTCGCGAGAATGGGACCAATCCCCAATCCGAACAAGGCGAACATGCTCTGCTGCAGGCCTTGATTGAACCCTATGCGGGAGGGCCTGGATGCTTCCGCAGTCGCCGCGAAGCTCACCGGACAAAAGGCACCTTCCGACACGCCCATCAGACCGCGGATCAAAAGCAGACTGGTGAAGCCGCCGGCCAGACCACTGAACGCAGAAGCGAGCGAGAAGATAAGAAGAGCCGGCAGCATGACCTTGCGACGACCGATCCGGTCCGAGAGGTTGCCCATGGCAACTGCGGCCACGCCCCAGGTCGTGCCCAGGATGGCGATGAGGACATTGATGAGCGGCAGGCTGATCCCAAGGTCCCGCATGATGGCGGGCGCCAGCGGAGCGATGATCCAGCGGTCCAGCCCCACAAGGCCGAATCCGAGGCTCAGCAGCGCCACGGCCTTCCACTCGTAACCCGGATCGTAATCGCTGGCCGGATAACCTGCCATCACCGCCTCCTTCTAGTGCCCGATCGCCTTATGTCCCGGCCGGTCGTCAGACCGGCCGGGACGCTCATCCATACTTTCATCGCGCTGTTTCTTCTTTTCCGGGCGCGAACCGTTTTCACGACTGATGCAATCAGAAGTTGTAGCGCGCGCCGAGCTGGAAGAAGCGGGGCGGCTTGTAGGAAACCTCGTTGCAACCGCAGAAAGTCGCCAGGTCGAAGCCCTGGACACCCTGGTGCACGTTGGTGAGGTTCCTGATGCGGAAGTTCAGTTCCCAGCTTTCGTTCGACCAGCCAAGACCGGCATTGACCATCACAGTCCTGCCAAACTTGTCCGCGTCGAAATTGCGGAGGTTGTAGAAGAAGGGATCGGTATAGCTGGCGTCGCCCTGAACCGACAGCTTGCCGCCAAGAGCTTCCCATTCATACCGGAGGATGGCGCTGCCCTGAAGCGGCGGCGCATAGTTGGGCTGGACGTCGCGACTGATCGGACCTCCGGCACGAAGCGGCACATCCTTCACCTTCGCATCGAAGTAGGACACGGCAAGCCCGACATCGAGGCCCCTGACCGGCGAGGTGAACAGGTTGGCTTCGCCACCGATCGTTCTCGCGTCGGCATTGATGACGATGCCGCCAACGCCGGAGAAGAGGAATGCCTGATAGTTCTTGTAATCATAGTAGAATGCGGATGCGTTGAACCGTGTCTTGCCGTCCGGGAAGGTATATTTGATGCCGCTCTCATAGTTGGTGAGAGTTTCCGCCTTGTAGGGAAGCGCGCTGGTGGGAACCGGCAGACCGCCCGGAACGGGAGCGTTGTAGCTGCCCGCCTTCACGCCGCGGTTGATGCCTGCATAGAGGAGCAGATCCGGGTTGACCTGGAAGTCGAGCTGGACCTTGCCTGCCCAGAGCGTCTTCTTGGACTTGTCGGAATAACCGGTCGGCCCGTTCGGACCGAATATCGGGCCGATGACGATCGGTGTCCCGATCTGCGTCTCACGCGAGTCAGTGGTGCCCCATATTCCCTGGAAGAAGCTCATATCCTTCTGTTCGCGAATGATGCGCGCGCCGGTGATCAAGGTGAGTTGCGGGGCGATGTGCCAATCCAATTGGCCAAAGGCCGAGTAGGAATTAGTCTTCAGCGTCGCATCGGCGCCGACATCAAATGGCGCCCCCGGCACAACGCTGCCCACGGGGAATTTCAGTCCCGAACGCGAGTTCGCCTTGATATGCAGATAATAGAGCCCCGCCGTCCAGTCGACGAGATCGGTCTTCCCTGACAGGCGGACTTCCTGGCTGAAGGTGGAAGCACGAACGCCCTGATACACGCCGGACTGGTTGCCCGGTCCAGAATCCGTGTCCACGAAAGCGATCTTGTAGAAATGCTTGTAGTCGCTCACCGCCGCCAATTTGACGCTGTCGCTCAAGTCGAACTCGCCGTTGAGGTTGACGCCCCAGGTCCTCACGCGCCCATGATCGCGGAAGGCAAAGTCGCTCGACGTGCGAGGGCCGCTGCCATCGGGATCCTTGTAGCCGAAGAAGTCGCCGCCGGGGACCGGACGGCCGAAGGGAGCACCGAAGCTGCCAGTGTTGCCGGGGTCCGAACCGCCATCGGAACCGTCAGCCGCAATCGAAGCGCGCGTTTCGTTGGGGCCTGCATTCAAAACATTGACCAGTTCGCCGGCCGAATTGAATACGCCTATCGTTGGCTTCTGCTGATACGGCGCCGTTGCCATCCGGGTTCTCGCCGCATTGACGGACAGCAGCACGCGGGCACTGTCATTGGGCTCGAACAAGGTGGTCATGCGTCCGGCCAGCGTATCGTCATCGCCCATATTGGCGCCGGCGCCCGGACCAGGCGAACCACCAACCGCGCCCGCCGGATATTCGTTGCGCAGCCAGGGCTGCGCCTTGTTCCACATGACGGCGAAGCGAGTTGCCATCATGCTGCCCATCGGCAGGTTGATCGCCGCTTCACCGTGGAACGCACCGGGCGTGCTCAGGGAGTCATAGAGCCCGTAATTGACGTCGACAAAGCCCTCGACCTTGTCCAGATTGGGCTTGCGCGTGATGTAGCGGACAAGCCCGCCGGTCGCGTTGCGGCCGAACAGCGTGCCCTGCGGCCCCTTCAGCACTTCGACGCGGTCGATGTCGAACAGGGCGAAAGTCTGGCCCTGGCCGATCGCGATGTAACCATCGTCCAGATAAACCGCGTTCGGCGCCTCGACGATATCGTTGAAGTCATTCTGGGTCACGCCGCGGATCGTGTACTGGCTGTTCTGGCCAGCAAGCGCGCCACCGAGGTGCACGCCCGGCGTAAGCCCCGCCAGTTCGCGTGAATCGGTCACGTTGAGCGCGCGCAACTGTTCGCCGGAATAGGCGGTGATGGCGATACCCACCTTCTGGATGCTCTGCTCGCGACGCTGCGCCGTCACGATGATCTCGCCCGACAAGGCCGAGCCGCCCGTGTCCGCATGATCTTGAGCCGCTTGATCCTGCGCGGGGGCGGCGGCGGGCTCGTCCTGCGCCAATGCAGGGCTGGCGAGCGCGCCAATTGCAACTGCGCAAAGTAGGCTTGTTCGGATTCTAAGATCTTTCTTCATTATTATTCCCCTTAAAGTTATAATAAGACCCAATTTTCCCCTGCGAGAACCGAACTTTTTTTGTTATTTATCAATCGAACCAAATATTCGTATCCGTTCATTATTTCTCATCAAGGTGCTCAACATGGGAGACTAGAAAATCTCGCATCCCGGCAGGCCGCAGGAAATGAGTCGGTCCGACGGGAAGTTCGTAATGATTTCGCAACCGTCCTTGGTAACAACCACTTCTTCCTCGATGCGGGCAGCACCCGATCCGTCTTCGGCGCCGCACCAGGTTTCAAGCGCGAACACCATGCCTTCGCGCAGTGGCTGGTTCTGGCCGCGATAGCGCTTGGAAATGATCGGTCGCTCCCACAGCGACAGGCCCACGCCGTGACCATATTGCAGGAGAAACGCCTCGGCCTCGTCGCGATAGCCGAATTCGGTGGCATCCGGCCAAACATCCGCAATCTCGTCAGGCGTGACACCCGGCCGGATCATGTCGATCGAGGCGCTGATCCATTTCGACGCCTTCTCATAGGCATCGATCTGATATTTGTTGGGCTCCCCGCAAATGAAGGTCCGGTAGTAACAGGTCCGGTAGCCGTTGAACGAATGCATGATGTCCAGGAACACCATGTCGCCCGGCTGGATCATGCGATCGGAAAATGTGTGCGAGTGCGGGCGGCCGCGTGGACCCGAAACCGAGTTGACACATTCGACGCGCTCCGACCCCATGCGAAACAGATTGTCATTGGCGATTGCCACGAGTTCGTTTTCGCGCGTGCCCGGCCTGATCGCCTTGGCGATGTCCACATAAGTGGCATCCACCATTGCCGCAGCCATCTTGAGCAATTCTATCTCGTCCGGCGTCTTGATTTCGCGGGCGTCCAGCAGTGCCTGCTGTCCGTCCACCACTTCGATACCCTCGGCCTCGAGCGCCCGGAGCATCGGAAGTTCCATGATATCGATGCCGAGCGGCTGCTTTTCGATCCCGAAATGAACGAGCGCCTTCTTGATCTGCTTTGCGAAATCGCCCTGCACGTTCATCCACGGCGGAAGTCCGCCCTGCATGGTCGAGATCGGCGCGGCCACATTGTCCGCGATCCACGGCGACGACAGCCGCTTGGCGGGCGGCGCCGGATCCCAGAGAAACGGAGGTCCTTCGGCCGGACAAAGCGCATAGCGCATGAACTTGTCGCGCGCCCATTCGCCGATATGCGTACCCGTAACATAGCGGATATTGTCGAAATTGAAGCACAATACCGCACCAAGGCCCGCGTGACGTACCGCCTCCTGCGCCCGCTTCAATCTTGCCTTGAACAAGCGGTCGTAATCGATGCCGCGCTCCCAGTCTTTAGCCTGGGTGCCGAAGCTTGCGCCAGCATGTGGTCGATTATACTTCATTATCAGCTTTCCCTCTCGGACGCCTAAAGCGTAATTCCGACATGCGATCACATTAGATCGCCAATCCAATATTTAAACCAATACTTCTAATTCGTGGAATTCATTAATTCTAAGACAGAATCAGTGGACGATGATTGCGGATTGAGGCGAAAGGTATTTCTGACCCTCAAAGCCATTCCTGACTGCAGCCTTCGACTTCATGAACCTCCCTATGGGCTTGCCTTGCCCGGCGCCTTGATGCCGTCGTGAGTAATTTCGCACGAATGAAATTTATAGGCATTAATTTCGTTAGTTTTGGCCTTTGAGCAAAACTTGTCGATTTTTCTTGCGCTGTCAAGCGCCTCTCCATATTAAATTATGCCAGCCCCGACCTTGAACGCCGGAAAGCGAACAGAGTGGGATCGTGGCAGCATGATCTGGGCGGATAATGGCGGGCCGGCGTGCCCAAAGGCAGTGGAGGAATGCGCCGTGGACAGCGCCTTCGACATGACGAATGGCTATGCCGTGCTGAGGGTCTTGTGCGGCGCCTTCTTCATCCCTCATGTGGTTGGGAAAATCACTGCGCGTCAGGCCTCGGTAGCCTTCTTCAAGCAGGCCGGCCTGAACCCGCCCCAGTTCTGGTCCTATGTGGCCATGGGACTCGAGATTGTACTGGCAGCCTGCCTGATGCTCGGCATCCTGCCGGTTTACGCCGCTTATCTCGGGTGCGTTTACCTGCTTGTCGCCGCAGCCGCGAACTTCAAAGTTTCGCGCCGGTGGTTATGGCATATTGGCGGGAGCGAATGGCCAGTGTTCTGGGCGCTATGCTGTGCGGTTGTCGGTTATTACGGCTCGCATTGATGGACGGGCGCGGTGGACACGGAGTTTTGTAATGAAGGTAGTTTTCATAGGTCTTGGACGCATGGGGCAGGCGATGGCCCGGCGGCTGCTGGATGCGGGCCATGACCTTGTGGTGTGGAACCGCACGCCGGATCGGCTGCGCGAACTGCTTGACCTGGGTGCGACGCAGGCCGATTCGATCGCGCAGGCCGCCGCGCTTGGCGCGCCTGTCATCACCATGCTCGCCAATGACGAAGCCCTGGCACAGGTCGCCCAGGGCCCGGGCGGCCTGATCGAGAGCCTGCCGCCCGGCGGCCTGCACATCGCGATGGGAACCCACCGCAGCGACACGATCCGCAACCTGACCGCCGCGCATGCGAAGGCCGGCCAGATGCTCGTCGCAGCGCCCGTGCTGGGCCGGCCTACTGCCGTGGCGGCCGGGCAGCTCGGCATCATCGCGGCTGGACCCGCCGACGCCGTCGCGCACGCGCAACCGCTGTTCGACGCCATCGGCAGGCGGACTTTCGCCGCCGGGTCCGATCCCGCCACCGCCTCGCTGCTCAAGCTCACCAACAATATGGTGCTGGCCTGCGCGATCGAGGTCATGGGCGAGGCGTTCAGCCTGGTCGAGAAGTCCGGAGCCGATCCCGAAGCGATGCGCGATATCCTGATCGAGGGTCTGTTTTCCGGTCCGGCCTATAGCGGCTATTCGCGCGCGATCCTGGATCGCAGCTGGGATAATGTCGGCTTCACCGCAACCCTTGCCCTCAAGGATGTCGATCTCGCCCTCGCCACGGGTGTTGCCAATGGCGTTCCCCTGCCCAGCGCCGAGGTCTGCCGCGAGCGACTGGTGCGCGCGATCGCCGATGGCGATGCCGAGCGGGACTGGATCGTCATGGCCCTCGCCCAGGCCCGCGCCAGCGGACTTGCCTGATTTTCAACCCAATCCTATCTGCTCAACCATCAAGAGAAAGCCTTCAACCCATGACCAGCAAGCTCTTTTCGCCGATTACGCTGCGCGAACTCACCCTCTCCAACCGCATCGTGGTCTCGCCCATGTGCCAGTATAATTCCAACGAGGGCTCTGCCAATGACTGGCATCTGGCCCATCTGGGCGGTTTGTCGATGGGCGCCGCGGGCCTGGTCATGGTCGAAATGACGAACGTCGCGCTGGACGGCCGGATCTCGCCGCGCTGCGCCACCCTGTGTTCGGACGAGAATGAGGCCGCGCTGAAGCGGGTCGTGGATTTCTGCCGCACCTATGGCGTCGCCAAGATGGGGATCCAGATCGGGCATGCCGGGCGCAAGGGATCGCAGCAGCCGCCGGCACTGGGCGGCAAGGCATTGACCGCAGAGGAAGGCGCCTGGGAAACGGTCGGACCGTCGGCCATCCCGTTCGGTGACTTTCCGGCGCCCCGCGCGCTGACCAGGGCCGAGATGCTCGACCTGATCGAAGCCCACCGCCAGGCCGTCGCGCGCGCCGAACGGATCGGTTTCGACCTGATCGAGATGCATGGCGGACATGGCTACCTCATCCACCAGTTCCTCTCGCCGCTCGCCAACCAGCGCACCGACGAGTTCGGCGGGTCGCTGGAAAACCGCATGCGCTTCCCGCTCGAGGTGTTCAAGGCGATGCGGGCGGAATGGCCCGCGCACAAGCCGATGGGCATTCGCGTGTCGGCGACCGACTGGGTCGAGGGCGGCTTCAACCCCGACGAGGCGGTCGAGTTCGCCAAGGCGCTCAAGGCGCTCGGATGCGACTTCATCGACGTCACCACCGGCGGGCTCGATCACCGTCAGCAAATTCCGCTGGCGGCCGGCTACCAGGTGCCGTTCGGCGAACGGATCCGCAAGGAAGCGGATATCCCGACCATGTCGGTCGGCCTCATCGGTGGCAGCGCCCAGCAGGCTGAAGAGATCGTCGCCTCCGGCAAGGCCGATTTCGTGATGATCGGCCGCGACGCGCTCTACGACCCTCGCTGGGCATGGCACGCTGCCGAGGAGCTCGGCGCGACGACCGACTATGCGCCCAAATACGGCATGGCCAGGCCCGCGCTTCGCCCGCAGCTGTATCCCAACCACCGCGCACCTGCCTGAGCGCGCGCATGCTGACTCCCAAACAGGATATGAGGACGCCGGTCACAGTGCTGACCGGCTTTCTCGGCAGCGGAAAGACCACATTGCTCAATCGCGCCCTGCGCGATCCGGCGATGACGCGCACCGCCGTGATCATAAACGAGTTTGGAGAGATCGGGATCGATCACGCCCTCACCACGGCGAGCGACGATACGATCATGGTGCTGGAAAATGGCTGCCTGTGCTGCACGGTCTTTGGCGACCTCATCCAGACCCTCAACCGGCTCTATCATGCCCGTGAGGCCGGCGAGGTCGATTTCAACCACGTCGTCATCGAAACCTCCGGCCTGGCCGAGGCGGGCCCCATCCTCCAGGCTTTCCTGTCCGAACCCACGCTTGAGGGGCTCTTCCGGATGGGCGCGGTCGTTGCGACCGTCGATGCGGTGAACGCAGAGGCTACCCTGGCGGATCATCCCGTTTCCGTGCGGCAGGTCGCGCTGGCGGACAGCATTCTCCTGACCAAGACGGACCTGTTGGAACCTGCGGAGCGGGCGGCGCGCAAGGCGGCGCTGATCGCCCGGCTGGGCCAGATCAACCGCACCGCCCCTGTGCTGGAAAGCGATGATCTGGCGGCCGATCCGGTGGGCGTGATGCGCAAGCTGATGGCCGATCCGAGAGAGGATCCACAAGCCGCGAAAAGCTGGATGGAGGCCGCCCTTGGCGCGGCTTCAGCCCACGCAACGCATCACGCGGAGCATGGCCATGAAGCGCATGCGCATGACAGTGGCATCGCGTCGTTCAACCTGATCCGGGACGAGCCGCTCCCGCGCGAGGCTCTGAACCTGCTGCTGACGTCCCTGGAAAAGCATCTCGGCGCCAATCTGCTCCGGGTGAAGGGGCTGGTGAATGTCAGGGAGGAACCCGGCCAGCCCGCCGTCATCCAGGGCGCGCAGCATCTGCTGCACAACCTGACCTGGCTTCCCGAATGGCCCGACGAGGATCAGCGCACGCGCATCGTCTTCATCACCCAGGATCTGCCCGCCGGCGAACTGGAAGAAATGGTGACATTGCTCGATCGCGTCGCACACCGAACCGCCCTCGCACGCATGAACGCAGGCGGAGCAGAACCCGCAAGGCCCATCTGAATATGTTTCGGCTCCGGCCACCTGCAGACCGCAAGGGGTGTCGCGCCCGGCGGCCGGAGCTTAACCAAGGGCCGGAAGCTGCCCTCGAAATTGCGCGGGAGCCTCAGCTGGCCGATTACGGACACTCCAGAGATTCGACTTTCCCGACGGACGCCCTTATCTTTGTCGCCTTGCCGCATTCTGAAAGAGCAAGATGATTGAAATGTACCTGAACGACAAGAATGACAAGTCGGCCCTTTCTGCAGTGGACACCATCGCCACGCCGGAGGGGTCTGGCGAGCGGCAAACGGCGACATTGACCCAGTCCGTCTATGCGCAGTTGCGCGCCGACATTCTCAGCGGGCGGATGCGTCCGGGCGAGAAGATCCGTGCCGAAGCCGTGCGCAAGCGGTTCAACACGGCCAGCAGCCCCGTTCGGGAAGCGCTCAACCGGCTCCTTTCAGAAGGCTTCGTCGCGCTCGAGGAGCAGAAGGGCTTTCGTGTCGCGCCGGTGAGCGCCGAGGAGCTGAAGGAACTCGTCAAGACGCGCTGCTGGATCGATGGCCTGGCCATTCGTGAATCGATCGATCGGTTCGACCTGGCGTGGGAGGAGAATCTCATACTCGCGCTCCATCATCTGTCGCGAACCCATCGCGGGGAGACGGGCCAGGGCGAAAGTTCCGAATGGGAAAGCCGGCACAAGGACTTCCACCTTGCCCTCATCGGCGGGTGCGGCAGCCGGTGGATCAAGCGGATCAGCGGCCAGTTGTTCGACGCCGCGGAACGCTACCGTCTTCTCGCGCTGGAGCAGGTCCTGGAGCGCAATGAGCTGCAGGAACATCGCGATCTGGTCGATGCATGTATCAATCGCGACGCCGATCGCGCGATCACCCTGCTCCAGCATCACTACACCCAGACCTTCGAAGCGATTACAAACACATCGCTCAATCCGTGAAAGAATAGGGAAGTCCTGGAAGCACGAAAATTGAAGCGAGGCAGAGGACTTGCTTCAAACATTCGAAAGATGCCCTGGGCCGAATGTCGATTGCCTGTTTCCTGGAGCAATTCCAGACGATCGCTGGTAGGAAATCGCGGAAGACAGAGAGTTTGGATTACCGATCTGATCCAATCAGATCGAAGCTCGCTCTAATATTCGATCTTCGGTCCCAGGGGAACGATACCGGTCGGGTTGATCGTCGGATGGCTTTGGTAATAGTGGCCCTTTATGTGCTGCATGTTCACAGTCTTGGCGACTTCGGGCAGATGATAAATCTCACGCGTGTAGCGCCACAGATTCGGGTAATCGACGATCCGGCGCAAATTGCATTTGAAGTGACCGACATAGACCGGATCGAAGCGTATCAGTGTAGGGAACAAACGGATATCGGCCTCGGTCAACTGTTCGCCCATAAGGAAGCGATGGGACGAAAGCCTGTTTTCGAGCCAATCCAGCGTTTCGAACAGCGGGCCAAGCGCTTCTGCATAGGCTTCCTGGCTAGTGGAAAAGCCAGCCCGATAAACGCCGTTATTCAACGTATCGTAGATCCGCTGGTTGAGCGGATCGATCTCCGCCCGCAGCGGTTGCGGATAGTAATCGCCCGGCTTGGCTCCAAGACCGTCGAAGGCGGAGCCCAACATCCGGAGGATTTCGGAAGACTCGTTGTTGACGATTTTCCCGGTCTTCTTGTCCCATAAAATGGGTACCGTGACAGACCCTGTATAGTGCTGGTCGTCGGCAGTATAAATTTCCCGCAGAAAAAGCGCCCCGTGAATAGGATCCGGAATCACGCCCGGACCATCGGCAAAGGTCCAGCCTTGTTCACGCATCACCCAGTTGACTACAGAAATGCTGACCATGTCTTCCAGCCCCTTGAGTGCCCGCATGATCAACGTGCGGTGGGCCCAGGGACAGGCAAGACTGACATATAGGTGATATCGCCCGGCTTCGGCAGCAAAGCCTGCACTGCCGCTTGGCCCCGCAGCTCCATCCGCTGTGACCCAATTGCGATAAATGCTGTCCTTGCGGATGAAACGGCCGCCAGTGGAAGAAGTATCATACCACTGCTCATGCCAGACGCCGTCAATCAGAAGTCCCATGCCATCATCCCATTGTCTGTCTGCTCGATCGTGGCGGGGCCGCAATCTTGGGTGGAACGAATTGAAGCGCAAGGACAGGGGCGACGGGCCGATAATCCGCCATCACCAGGTCAATCCGCGTTCATCGTCGACATCACATCATATCGATGAATTTCAATTTCCCCACATTTGAGCGATAGTTCATGCAATAATACGCATTTTGTCGATTTTTTTGATGAAGTCGAGTCCTACATTCATTGGAACGACGCGAGACTGAAGCGCCCATGCGCACCATCGACCGCGCGTTCGACGCACAACTCGATCGCCTTCAATCCTTCCAGTGCTTTTCGCCCAGGCGGATCGTGACCGGTTCTTCCAGCCTTTCGGCATCCTCGCCAAGTGCGAAGCTATAACTGCCGGCAGGCATCGACCACTGGCCGTCCCCCCAGTTCGCCAGCAGGCGGTCATCGACCGTCAGCGTGATCGCCTTGCTTTCCCCCGGATTCAACATGACCCTCTGAAACCCGATCAGGCGTTGCAGCCTTTCGCCATTGCGCCCCACCATATAGAGTTGCGGCACATCGGCCCCTGCCCGGTCGCCGACATTCCTGATCGTGAAGCTCAGCCGGAGCTTCTCTCCCCTGACCGCAGACAGTCCGGACAGGCTGAACTTGCTGTAGCTCAGGCCATGGCCGAACGGGAATAACGGCTTTTCTCCCGAGCGGGCAAAGGCACGATAGCCCACATCCGCGCCTTCGCTGTAATCGACCTCCACCGGCGTCTTGTCCGGCAGGCCCAGGCCCGGCAATGCGCGGCGGGGATATTGATCAAGCGAAGCTGGATAGGTCATCGGCAAGTGACCGGACGGATTGACCCGCCCCGTCAATATATCCGCTATCGCCTGTCCGCCTTCCTGCCCCGGATACCAAGCCTGAACGACCGCCTTCGCCTTGTCGAGCCAGGGCATCGTCACCGGATTGCCTGTTTCCAGAACGACGACAAGATTGGGATTGGCGGCAGCGATCGTCCGGATCAGATCCTCCTGCCCCTGCGGCAAGGACAAGGACCCGGAATCGTAGGACTCGCCTTCCCATTTGGTCGCAAAGAGGATCACCATATCGGCACGCGCGGCAAAGGCGGCGGCGACTTCAGCCGAATAGCCGGTCTGAAAGCTGATGCTGGCCTGGGGCAGGGCAGCGCGCAGGGCCGCGATCGGCGCATCGGGAAAATAGGATTGGCGATTGAACAGTTCGACCGGCCCCTCGCCGCCCTTGAGAACGCGCATCTCGCCGTTCGAGGGGGTGACCTGACTGGACCCGCCGCCCGACAGCACGCCGAAATCTGCATTGCCGCCAACGACCAGGATCGACTTCGCGCTCGCGGCCAGCGGCAAAATGCCCTCATTCTTGAGGAGGACGATCCCTTCGCGGGCCGCTTCCAGGGCCGTCTTCGCATGGGCTTTGTAATCGATCGGCTGGGTGGAATAGGCATCGGAAATGCCGATGGCGAACAGGCTGCGCAGCACGCGACGGACAGCGTCGGACAACCGGGCCTGCGATACGTCCCCCTTCGCTACCGCGGCCGTGAGCGGCTCGGTAAACCAGGGGTGCTCGTCGAGCTGGCGACCCATTTGCTGGTCAAGCCCCGCATTGATGTAGGATACGTCACCCACCGCGCCCCAGTCAGACATGACCCAGCCGGGATATTTCCACTCGCCCTTCAGGATATCGTCCAGAAGATGCGCGTTGCCGCAGACCTTCTGGCCATTGACGAGATTATAGCCGCACATCACCGCGCCCGGCTGGCCGATCTCTATCCCGATCTTGAACGACAGCAGGTCGCTCTCCCGCAGCGCGCTCTCGGCAATGACGGCATTTGCGGTGTTCCGCTGCGTTTCCTGCGCATTGAGGACGAAATGCTTGATCGTTGAGACGACGCCCTGCGATTGGATGCCACGAATGGAATAGCCGGCGAGCATGCCCGCAAGCAGCGGATCCTCCCCCAGATATTCAAAATTGCGGCCGTTGCGCGGATCCCTGGTCAGGTTCATGCCCCCGCCGAGCAGGATGTTGAAGCCCTTGGCCCGCGCTTCCGCCCCGATGGTCACGCCGACCCGTTCGGCCAATATGGGATCGAAGGATGATGCGAGTGACAGTCCCGAAGGCATGGCGGTCGCAACATCCCCCACGCGAAGCTGGCCGGGGTTGACGACGCCCAGACTGGCGTCCGTCGACAGTTGCGGCGGTACGCCCAGCCTTGCGATGCCGGGCACGTAGCCGGCCGTGAACGGCACCCCGGGGGGTATGTCGACTTCAACCCCTGCCAGCGGGATCGGCATGATCGCCGACAGCAAACCGATTCTTTCCGCGTCGGTCATTTGCGCTTCCAGGCGCGCCGCCTTCTGGTCTGGCTCTTCTGCCTTGCCACGCGCCATGACCGGGGACGAAAGAACAAGCGCCGAAAGCGCCAGCAGGGCACGCATTAAAGGCCATTCCTTTTCAACAGGGGGGAAGGGGAAACCGGCTGGATGAGCAGGCACCGCCCTCTCCCAATCCAAAGTATTCTGGATGAATGTTTGCCGGACCTTCGGGGGAGAACGAAGGCCCGGCATCCCAGGGATCAGAAGTTGACGCCGGCCCGGACGCCATAGGTCCGCGGATCGGCAAGCTGCGCGGAGGCGAAGATGCCGGTCTGCGCCGCGGTGACGACTATGCTGTTCTCCACATTCCGGACAAAGCCCTGGAGGTACCAGCGGTTATCCGGCGCATTGTACGTCAAGAGCAGATCGGTCCGTGTATTGCTGGGCACGCGGAACTGGTTCACCGTGCTCAGCGAAGCGAGGCGATAGTCATCCGAAAGCCGCGTACGCACCCCGGCCTGGACATTGCCGCCATTGGCAAGATTGAACGTCTGCATATAGCCCGCGGTGACGACGAAGGTCGGCGACCGATCCAGCTTCTTGCCCGACCAGTCAAATCCCGGCGCTGGTATGAAGGAGCCATAACGCGCGTTCAGCCAGGAGAAGGAGAAATCAAACTTGCTGGTCGCAACCGGCATGATGACGCCCTCCAGTTCAACGCCATCGATCTTGGCGGACGAGGCATTGGTGGTGACGCGGCACGGCGTGCCACACAGCGTGTCGGAGAACTGGCTGAGCTGTATGCTCTTATAGTCATAGTGGAATGCCGATGCATTCAGGCGAACGGCATTGTTCATGAAGCGCGTCTTGAGGCCCGCTTCGTAAGAGGTAAGCGTTTCGGGATTATAATAGAGCGCTCCGGCGGGTACAGTGCAGCCACTGTTCGTACCCTGTTCACAACCATCGTTGAAGCCGCCAGCTTTATATCCGGTCGCAATAACACCATAAAGCAGCGTCCGGTCGTTCACATCATAATCCGCGCCGATCCGCCAGGTTGTCTTGGAGAATTTGCGATGCGCAATGTTCGGCGTGCTAAGGTCGGTGGGTTGCCCGCAGGCGACCGTGCCGCATTGGACGAACTGCCCGATACGCGACTTGTTGTCATGCGAATAGCGGATGCCGCCGGTGAGCCGTAGCGATGGGGTGATGCTGTAGGTCAGCTGACCGAAACCAGCCCAGGATTCGGCAATGGTCGGATCCTGCTCGACACCGAAAGCGTAACCGGTGGCGCCGGGCGTCGGCGTCAGGAATCCAAGCAGGTAGCTCGCGATTGCTGACTTCTCCTTGAAATAATAAATGCCGGCCTGCGCCTTGATTGGACCGTCGCCATTGGTCGAGAAGCGCAGCTCCTGACTGTTTTGCCAGTAACTGCCATCATAGGGATTCGCGATGGTAGCGCCGCCGCCATCGACGAGGAACGCGCCGTCTTCGTGCCGCTTGAACTCACGGTAGGAACCCAGATAGTTCAGAGTGACAGGGCCAAGATCATAGCTGAGATCGGCCTGGATGCCCCAGGTCGAGTTGTCGGAACCGATCGGCCCGCTGAAGGGCGCGTTCAACGTCCGCTTTTCCGCAGAACTGCTGCCATTCGCAATGTACAGCGGGTCAACGCCGGTCGTCTGATAATCGGCGTAGAAGTTGCTGACGGGAACCGTATTGTATCCCGTACCCTTGATAGCCGAATAATCGCCGCGCAGGACGAGTTCACCAGAACCAAGATCAAACAGGGCGGAGAGCCGGCCGGAGAAGTTCTTCTTGAACGGGTCCAGGCGCGCATTCCAGTTCGGCCCGGCAACCAGATAATTATCGCGGCGATCGTAATTGGCCGCGGCGCGGATCGCTATCCCCTGGCTTACCGGGACATTGATGACTCCGGTCAGCTGCTGCGTGTCGAAATTGCCATATGTAGCGTCGATCGAACCATTGAACTCTCCCAGCTTGGGCTTGTTCGTGATGATGTTGACCAGGCCTGCCGTGGTGTTGCGGCCGAACAGCGTGCCCTGCGGACCGCGCAGCACCTCGACGCGCTGGACGTCGAAGAAGCTGACTTCCTGGACCTGAGGACGGGCGATATAGATGCCGTCGGCCATGAAAGCGGCGGACGGATCACCCTTTTCGGTGCCGTCGGAACTGCTGACGCCGCGAATGGTGATCTGCAGGCCGTTATTACGGTCGATCGACAGATTGGGCACCTGTTCGCCAAGGCTGGTCGGGTTGGTGACGCCGGCCGATAGCAGGGCGTCGCCGCTGACGGCCGTCAGGGCAACCGGCGTTTTCGACGCAAGCGTCTCGTTACGGGTCGCGGTGACGACGATTTCCCCGTCCGGCAGTGCTGCACCCGCGCCCGCTTGGGCGAAGGCCGGAAGCGAAAAGGAAAGCGCTGCGGCAAGCGCGGTGACCGAAACATAGGCCGTGCGAATTTTCATCGAGAACATCCCCTTTTTTAAGGTGAAATTTGTCGCCCCTGACGTCGACAGCGCAATTTCCTAACAGCGCATGTCAACGTTGACAATATCGAAAATGTCAACGTTGACATTGGCGGATTGGAGCCAATGGCAAAGGTCAGTCAACGTTGACAAAAAAGCCGGCCTACGCGAAGGCTCGCGACATGCCTTTCGATACCAAACCCACGCTGCACGATGTCGGCGCGCTCGCCGGTGTGGCGGCACGCACCGTTTCGCGGGTGATCAATCGTGAGCCAGGCGTGTCGGACCGAACCGCCTTAAGGGTCAGGCGTGCCATTGAAGAGCTGAATTTTCGTCCCAACCTGGCCGCCCGCGCGCTGCGCGGCGACCGGTCCCTGCTCGTGGCAATCATCAACTGCAACCCCTGGCCACGCTATGTTGCCGATGTGGTGAGGGGCGTGTCGATGGCATGCCGGCAGGCCGGGACGTATCTGACCTTCGAGGAATTTTCGCCCGACGACCAGCATATCGCCGCCAGCATGGCGAATTTTATCGACAATGTCGGGATCGCAGGCACCATATTGATCCCGCTCCTGGCCGACGACCAGGAATTGCTCGACATGCTCGAACGTCGCGGGGTGCGCACCGTGCGCATGTCGCCGGCGCGCGACATCGGCAGAACCAATGCCGTGATTTCACGCGACGAGGACGGCATATCCGCGCTTGTCGATCACCTCGTCGCCCTCAACCATCGCAAATTCGGATATATCGCAGGGGCTCAGGGCCACGCCTCCTCGGAAATCCGCGCCGACTCATTCCGGAAACGACTGCATCACCATGGCATCGACTGGTCTTCCGTGCTGTTCGCCCATGGCGACTTCAGCTACATATCCGGAGCGGAGGCCACCCGCCACATGCTGGCCAGGGACCGCAAGCAATGGCCAACCGTCATCTGCGCCGCCAATGACGAAATGGCTGCCGGCGTGATCAGCGTGTTGGGCACAATGGGGATCAGGGTACCGCAGGATATCGCGGTGACCGGCTTCGACGACAATGACATTGCCCGATTGATCTGGCCGCCGCTCACCACCGTCCGGCAATCCGTCGTCGATCAGGCCTATTCGGCGACCCAATTGCTGCTGGATCGAACCTCGGACGAACCCCGATGCATCGAACATGGGGTGGAACTGATCATCCGGCAAAGCACCTCCGGCTGAGCCATGGCGGTAAGCAAGAAAACAAAGCGGTCGACCTGAACTGATTCAGATCGACCGCTCCGGATTTCTTGTCGTCACCGATTTCCTGGCCCGCGATCGGTCCCGATCGCCTGGAAATCGCTTCAGGCGAGGTTGGAACCGATCCACGCCGCCACGTCGGTAACCGGAATGGCATTGCGCTGGTTGAACGTTCCGGCCTTGTCCCAGGCGACCCCGCGTCCCTGGGCAAAGGCGGCGCGATATTTCCGCATCATGTTCTGCGGGTCGCTGGCCAGTTCTTCCATCAGGAAGGGTACGGTCCATTCCGACCGGCTGAAGGGACGGCCAAGGGCAGCTTCCAGCTTGTCCGCGACTTCGCCATAGGTGACGGTATCGCCCGCAAGGAATACGATCTCGTTGTGGATGGTCGGTTCGAAAAACACGATTTCCGCGGTCAGCACCCCGATGTCATCGGGCGTGGTCAGCGTCACCGCGGTGTCGAGGCTGCCAAGGGCATGGACTGCGCTGTTCTTCAGATCGACGACGCCGAATTCCGGTTCGAACAGATAGCTCATGAACATGCCGGTGGAAATGATGACCCACTCGGTCTTGCTCTGCGAGCGCAGCAATTCCCGCACGTCGAGCTGGGCGTCGAAGATATCCTGCGGGCTGCCACGACCGATCGCTTCGAAATCGACGCCAAACTGCCACGGGAAGTAACGCGGTATGCCCGATTGCAAAGCAGCCTTGGCCAATTTCATGGGCGTGTTGATCCCGGCGGCATAGCCCGCGCATCCGATCACCGTGTCATAGCGCGAAAATACGGACGCCAGTTCATCGATCGAGCTTGTCACCAGATCGCCCACGACGATCTCGATACCCAGATCACGGATTTCGGCGACATCCCGCTGCTTTTCGGGCACGTCGGACTCGACGGCACTGGCGCGCAGCAACACGCTGATCCTGGCCCCATCGACGTCCTTTGCGCGACGCGCCAGGTTGCGCAAGACTGGCAGGCCCAGTTCGCCGGCCCCCAGCACGAGAATGTTCCGTGACTTCACGATGGAAACTGCATCATTCATAATTCTGACCTATTCAGCATTGGTTGCCGCCTTGATATGGCGATCCATGGACAAGCGCGAAAGAAGGCACATGCGTGATACTGGGGCCGGATTATTGAATCCGGAGGACATTCTCGAATATTCTCAGACCGTTTGCGACGGCCTGAGAGACGACGACGACGGCTTGCGGCGAGAGGTTCTGGCCCATGCCGGCAATCGCTGGTCGCTGGGCGTCATTCACACGCTCGGCGTGTACGGCCAACTGCGCCATGCGGAAATCGGCCGGCGCATGCATGGCGTTACGCAACGAATGCTGACCCGCACCCTTCGCCAGTTGGAGCGCGACGGGTTGGTGATCCGCCACGATTTCGAGGAGGTGCCCCCTCGCGTCGAATATCAGCTGTCCGATTCCGGCCTTGAGCTGCTTGTCCGGATGGTCCCTCTATGGACATGGATCGTCGAGAATGCGGAGCGGTTTCGGAAGGCCCGGGAGACATTCGACAGCCTTCAGCTGGGCAAGGCGTCATAGAACCCCGTCCTTCGCGACAGGGAGCGCCCAGGCGATTACCTGATCGCCGATCGGCGTTTTCATGAAGTGATGGCCCCCGGTCATCAGGACGACATATTCACGCCCATTCTGCTCATAGACCATCGGCGTCGCCTGACCGCCGGCGGGGAGCGCCTGCTGCCAGAGGATTTTACCGGTCCTCATGTCGATGGCCTTGAACAAATCGTCCGTCGACGCCGCGATGAAGATCAGGCCGCCGGCCGTAACGACCGCACCGCCATTATTTGGCGTACCGAGGCAAATTTGCAATCTTGGACGACGGCGCCCTGTCGGCGCCGAATGAGAGCACTTCCCGCCCGCAGCAATCGCCCGCGTCCGACGAGGGCAAATTCCGCAAGTTGCTCCAGTTCCTGATTTTCCGTTCCCAGGTCCGGTCGGTCCACTTTTGCAATTCGGTTGCCAAAAATTTGCCGATTCCAGAATGCGCCTTCAATTTTGAGGCTGATCCATACTGTCATTGACCGGATAATTGGGGAACTGATCGGAAATATTCGATGCATCCTTGACGAGGCCAAATGCATCGGATAATTACGATGCATGGACACCAGCGAAGCACTTTCGGTCCTCTCGGCTCTTGGCCATCCCACGCGTCTTGATGCGTTTCGGCTGCTGATCCGACATGAGCCTGACGGCCTGTCGACCGGCGAGCTGGTCGAGGCCTCCGGCCTGACCCAGAGCACCTTCTCAACGCACCTCGCCGTCATGGTGAAAGCCGGACTGGTACTGTCGGAGAAGCGTGGCCGCCAACAAATCCAGCGCGCCAATCTCGACGCGTTGCGCGGACTGATGGTCTATCTGGCCAAGGATTGCTGCCAGGGACGCGCCGAACTGTGCGAGCCGCTGCTGGCCGAACTTATCTGCTGCTGAAGAGGCGATGATGACCGATATCGTGATCTACCATAACCCGCTTTGCGGAACCTCTCGCAATGCCCTGGCCATGATCCGCAATGCGGGCATCGAACCCCATGTGGTCGAGTATCTGAAGACGCCGCCAAGCCGCGCGCTCCTGGTGCAACTCATGGGTCGGGCCGGCATCACCCCGCGCGCCCTGCTGCGCGAGAAAGGCACGCCTTTTGCCGAACTGGGCCTGGGCGACGAAAGCCTGGCCGATGACGCGCTGATCGACGCGATGATGGAGCATCCCGTCCTCATCAACCGTCCGCTGGTGGTGTCTCCGCTGGGTGTGAAGCTCTGCCGGCCTTCCGAAGAAGTCCTGGATCTGCTGCCGGCCGGGCAGCGCTGCCCATTTGTCAAGGAAGACGGCGAAGTCGTGGAAGCGACGAGGCGATGACCCTTTCGGTTCGCGACGCAACGATCGGCGATGCCGGTGCCATTGCCGCCATCTACGCGCATCACGTCTTGCACGGCACGGCGACCTACGAAATCGTGCCACCGACCGAAGAGGAGACCGAAGCCAAGATACGAACGCTGACCGGACGAGACTGGCCATTCCTTGTTGCCTGCGATGGATCTGAGGTGGTGGGCTATGCCTACGCCACGCAGTTCCGCGATCGGCCGGCCTACGCTTATGCCTGCGAGAACAGCATCTACGTGGCGCACGACAGGCGCGGTAGCGGCATCGGCAAGCTGCTCCTCATGGCCTTGCTGAAGGCCGCTGAAGCCCATGGCTTCCGGCAGATGGTCGCCGTCATCGGCGGGGGTGAACCTGCCTCCGTAGCGCTCCACGCGTCCTGCGGTTTTGAGCATGTCGGTCGCCTCACCGGCATGGGCTGGAAGGCAGGCCGCTGGCTCGACACGGTTTACATGCAGCTTCCCTTGGGCGGCGGCATCGCGACCGCGCCGGCTGCTTCCGGGAAGGACTGACGACCATGTCGCTGTTCGAACGCTATCTCTCGCTGTGGGTGGCCCTGTGCATCGCGATCGGGATCGGTCTTGGCCATTTGCTCCCGAGCGCCTTCGAGACCATCGCAGCGCTGGAGATCGCCAACGTCAACCTCGTCGTTGCGGGGCTGATCTGGTTGATGATCATCCCGATGCTGCTGCGGGTCGATTTCGGCGCGCTGCATAGCCTTCGGCAACACTGGCGCGGTATCGGCGTCACCCTTGTGGTGAACTGGGCGATCAAGCCATTCTCGATGGCGCTGCTCGGGACGTTCTTCCTCCGCTATTTGTTCGTCCCGATGCTGCCGGCAGGCGCATCCTCGTCCTATATTGCGGGCCTGATCCTGCTGGCCGCAGCGCCATGCACGGCAATGGTCTTCGTCTGGTCGAACCTTGTCGACGGTGAGCCGAACTACACATTGAGCCAGGTGGCACTGAACGACTTGATCATGATCTTTGCCTTCGCACCGCTCGTCGGCCTGCTGTTGGGCGTGGCATCAATCACCGTGCCGTGGAACACACTGGCGCTGTCGGTGGGGCTCTACATCGTCGTCCCGGTTATCATCTCCCAACTGCTCCGCCGAGCGCTTCTTCGCGGCGGCGAGAAGGGACTTCAGCATTTCCTGTCCGCCATCAGCCCGATCAGCCTTGCCAGCCTGCTGCTGACGCTGGTGCTGCTGTTCGGCTTCCAGGGTGAGCAGATCATCCGGCAACCGCTGGTGATCGCGCTGATTGCCGTGCCGATCCTGTTTCAGGTCTATCTCAACGCCGGCATCGCCTACTGGCTCAGCCGCCGTTTCGGCGTGGCGTGGTGCGTCGCCGGCCCTTCGGCGCTGATCGGCGCCTCCAACTTCTTCGAACTGGCTGTGGCCGCCGCCATCAGCCTCTTTGGGCTCAGTTCCGGCGCCGCGCTGGCAACGGTCGTAGGCGTGCTGGTGGAAGTGCCGGTGATGCTGTCCATTGTCGCCTTGGTAAAGCGAACCCGTCCCTGGTATGAGAAAGCCATTGCCGCATGAGATTGCGTGAACTCACCGCCCCCGATCATCTGCCTGCCTTGGACAAGGCCTTTGCGCTGGCTCGTCCCGCCGCTGGCCTTGGCCCGGACCAGCCGCCTCTGCGCTTTCTACTGCTCTACGGCTCGCTGCGAGAGCGCTCCTTCTCTCGCCTCGCCGTGGAAGAGGCCGCCCGCCTGCTGCAATATTTCGGTGCTGAGACGCGGATCTTCGATCCCAGCGACCTGCCGCTGCCAGATCAGGTGGCGGGAGACGATCACCCTGCGGTGCATGAATTGCGCGAGCATGCGCTGTGGTCGGAAGGCATGGTCTGGTGCAGCCCGGAACGGCACGGCCAAATCAGCGGCATCATGAAGACGCAGATCGACCACCTGCCGCTCCAGATTCGCGGGATGCGGCCGACGCAAGGGCGGACGCTTGCAGTCATGCAGGTGTCCGGCGGCTCCCAATCGTTCAATGCCGTCAACACGCTGCGCCTGCTGGGTCGCTGGATGCGGATGTTCACGATCCCCAACCAGTCGTCGGTGGCGATGGCTTACAAGGAGTTCGACCAAGACGGCCGGATGCGGGCGTCGAGCTACTACGAGCGCATCGTCGATGTGATGGAGGAATTGGTCCGCTTTACGGTACTTATGCGACCGCATGCGGCGCAACTTGTGGATCGCTATTCCGAGCGCAAGGAAGCCGGAATTTCGGTTGATGCCGAGTCTGACCATTCGGCAGTCGCGATAGCGCCGCAATGTTGATTGACGGCTAGCAGCCCGGCACGGCGAAAATCAGGATCAGCAACCATGGCATCCGGCTGTACGACGGACTCAGCCGGGTTCTGGCCCATACTCGCGATATCCCGTGTCCTGTTGTCGCTGGTTAAGCGCCTGGTTCTCATGCGGATATCGGCCATCTCGCCTTGGCTCGGTCTCGCGGCGGCGTGAGATTAGGCTCTTGCGGAGCATTGACCCTCCCGCTAACGCACCTCTGCCCGGGACGATGGCTTCATCGTCCCGGGCATGATCGCGCCGGTGCCTCGAAAGAGGCTTAAAAGGGAACGCGGTGAGGATGGCTCCGGCCATCCAAATCCGGGGCTGTCCCTGCAACTGTAAGCGGCGAGCGCGATGCATATCGCTTCCTCCAGTGTGAGGAGGCAGCCACTGGACCGGACGCTAAATCCTGCGAGGTCTGGGAAGGCCGTGCATCAAGCTATGACCCGCGAGCCAGGAGACCTGCCAGCGTCTGGTCGCTCTTGCCCGGTCCAGGGGATGGCCAAGGCACGGTATCTTTCCGTTTGAGCGACGAACGGGCGGTGGAGGCCGCATCGGTTCGCGTGGCGGTCGCTCTATGGCGTCCGGCTGCTGACGTGCGCCGACCGTCGCTGGCGGCACGTCTCCACCCGAATGTCGCGTGACGCCGGGAAGACATGCAATGGAATGGAAAAATGTAGGATTTTGGCTGGCCACCGGGCTGGCCGCCACCACGACGCAGCAGGCCGGCGCGGAAACCGCCGCGGACAGCTCAGCCGAAATCATCGTGTCGGGCGTTCGGCCGGGAGCATTGCTCCAAGAGACGGAAACCGGATCGCGCCTGGGGCTGACCGCGCTCGAAACGCCAGCCAGCGTCGCACAGATTGATGGCGACGCGATCCGCGCTCGGGGCGATCTGGACATAATGTCGGCCGTAACCCGTGCACCGGGCGTCACCACCTCCGCCAATCCGGGCAATGGCGGCACGGCCCTGTCGCTGCGCGGCTTTTCCGGTCAGGGTTCAGTGCTGCAACTGGTTGATGGTGTCCGGCTGTTCCCGGTCGCGGGCACGATCACCTTCCCCACCGATCCGTGGAATGTCGAGCGGATCGAATTGCTGAACGGCCCCGCCTCCGTGCTCTACGGACAGGGCGCACTGGGCGGCGCGGTGAACATCATCACCAGATCCCCCAATGCCGAACGCACCGAATTTGACGCGGAAGCAGGATATGGCTCGCAGGATAGCTGGCGCGCGGCGGCAGGTGTCGGTGGACCGCTGGGCGAGATGCTCTCCTACCGGATCGACGCCAGCTACCGGGCGTCGGACGGGTATGTCGACCGTGGCCATTCCAAGAGCCTCGCGCTCTCGGGTGCGCTGCGCTTCCGGCCAAGCGACAGCTTCACGCTCACCCTGCGTAACGACTATGGCAATCAGCGGCCGATGGAATATTTCGGCACGCCACTGATCGACGGGGCGTTGGTGAAGGACAACCAGCGGCGCAACTATAATGTCGCCGACGCCAGCCTGCACTATCGCGACAATCGGACCACGCTGACCGCCGACTGGACGGTGGCCGAAGGCATCACCCTCTCCAACGCCGCCTATCGCCTTACCAGCAAGCGTCTGTTCAAAAATCTGGAGAGCTATTTCTACAATGACGACACCGGCTTGATCAACCGAATGGACAATCTGGGCATCTTCCATGACCAGACCCAATATGGCGATCAGGCGACCATCCGCATTAGCAAGCCGATTGCGGGCCTGAAAAACGATCTGGTCGTCGGCTTCGACGCCAATCTCATCAAGCTCACTTATTCCAATGATTTCGGATCGGACCCACAGGAGGATGCTGTCGATCCCTTCGACTTCGATCCGGGCCTGTTCTACGACACGCAGGGCATCGCGCCCCGCTATCGCACGCGGACCAACGAATATAGCTTCTTTGCCGAAGACCGCTTGGCGCTGACCGATCAGCTTTCGGTGGTCGCAGGCATCCGGCACGAGCGTGACAAGGTGCAACGCTGGAACATCGTCTATAACCCGGACGGCAGCACCAGCGAGGTCAATGCCTTTCCCAATGGTGCGACCAATCGGAAATTCCGCAACACCACTTGGCGGATCGGCGGCGTCTATCGGCCGACCTCCAATATCTCGTTCTATGGGCAATATTCGACCGGCGTAGATCCGCTCGGCACGCTGACCACCTTCACCACCAATGCGACCCAGTTCGCCTTCACCAACGCGACCGGCGATCAGGTCGAGGGCGGCATCAAGGCCATGTTCCTCGATGGCAAGGGCAGCGCCACTCTGGCGGCCTATCGTATCGTCAAGAAGAAGCTGGTGGCGCAGCAGACGCCGACTAGTCCCATAGAACAGATCGGCCAGCGGTCCGCCAAGGGTGTGGAGGCTTCGGTGACGCTGCAACTGACCGACCGCTTCGGCATCGACGCGAATGGCACAGTGCTGGACGCTAATTTCGATGACTTCATCAGCGGCGGCACCAGCTATACCGGCAACACGCCACCCAATGTGCCTGAAGTAGCGGCGAACCTGTCCGTCTATTGGGCGCCCATTGACGCGCTGCGGGCCAATGCCAGTTTGCGCTATGTCGGCCGGAGCTTCTCGGACAACGCCAACAGCCACCGGGTGCCGGGCTATGCCGTGGTGGATGCGGGGTTGACCTATGCGTTCACCCCCAATCTCGCGGCGAACCTGCGGGTCTATAATCTCTTTGACAAGGATTATGCGACCACCACCTATAATGACGAGCAGTGGATATTGGGCCGCCCCCGTTCCATCGACATTTCGGTGACGGCTCATTTCTGACGCACGCGCCCGGTGGCGTCATCGCGGCAAGCGATGGCTGTATCTGACCCATCGCTGGCTGGGCATAGTGACATGCCTGTTGCTGGCGATGTGGTTCCTGTCGGGCATCGTCATGATGTATGTGCCTTTCCCGTCGCTGACCCAGCAGGAGCGGCTGGCGGGATTGGCACCCATCGACTGGAAGCAGGTCCATGGGAGTGTTCAGGCCGACGCCGTGTTGCAACAAGGGTTGGACGGTCCCGTCTGGCTGCACGACGGGGCGGCGGCGGCAATGAGCGGGCGCGCCATCGCTCCTGTCACGGCTCGCCAGGCTGGCGGCATCGCTGCCGCGTTCGGCAAAGCGCCTGCCTCCGCCGTGGATCTGATCGAGCGGGATCAATGGACGGTTGGCAGCGGGTTTAACCGCTATCGGCCATTGTGGAAGGTGACGCTCGACCGGCCGGATGGGTTGGTCCTCTACATCGCATCGACCACCGGAACGGTGGTGCTGGACACGAACCGCACAGAGCGGTTCTGGAACTGGCTCGGATCGGTTCCCCACTGGATTTATCCGACCGTGCTGCGTCAGGACCAGCCACTGTGGAGGCAGGTGATCCTCTGGACCTCCGGGGCAAGCATCATAGGGGCGGTCAGCGGCATGTGGATCGGGGTGCTGCGTATGCGGCTGCGCCGCCGCTACAAGGGCGGGCGGATTTCGCCCTATCGCGGCTGGCAGCGGTGGCATCATGTCACGGGGTTGCTCGGCGGCACCCTGTTGGTCGCATGGATCGTCAGCGGCTGGCTCTCCGTCGATCCCAACCGCTGGTTCGCCAGCAAAGGTCTGAGCGATGCGGCTCGTGCCGCTTATGCCGGAGCAGGGATGCCCCCTGCGCTGGACTGGCAGCACGTCGGCAGCACACCAGAGGCTGCGGGCGCGCGTCAGATGCGGCTGATATGGACCGACAACACGCCTTTGCTGATCTTCTCCCGACCGGGTGGACAGGATGCGATCCTCGATGCGCGGAGCTTGAAGCCGGTGAAGCTCGAGCCACGCCGCCTGATCCGCACCGCCCATCGGCTGGTTCCCGACGCTCGGATGGAAGCGGCCGACTGGCTCACCAAGTCCGATGCCTATTGGTATGAAGCCAAGGGAAGCGTGGAATTGCCGGTGTTGCGCATCCGCTTCGCCGACATGAATGACAGTTGGGTCTATATCAGCCCCCGCACAGGCGAGGTGCTGCGCGACATGGACGCTCGCCGCCGCCTCTATCGCTGGCTGTTCGATGGGCTGCATCGCTGGGATTTCGATGTGCTCATCCGTCAACGGCCCCTTTGGGATATATGGATGTGGGTTTGGTTGATTGTCGGGGCAATCATCTCGGTGAGCGGCATTGTGATCGGGATGCGGCGCTTAGGGCGGCCAACCGACCGGCGAACGTCGGGCATTGGCCGCGCCGGCGTCGTTAGGCCAATCTGGTCTCCAATTGCGCCAGAGCCAAACACGCCCTCACAACCCACGGATAACGCGTGAGCAATTCGGGCCGCCGGCCGGTCTCCCGGACACTGGCGATTCCTGGAAAGAAGTGGTGCACCCGACGGGATTCGAACCCATGGCCCTCAGATTAGGAATCTGATGCTCTATCCTGCTGAGCTACGGGTGCCCGTCGACGGCTCTATTCTGCGAATGGGGCGCGGTCAATTCTTCGCTTCGGGGGGCAGCACCGGAAAAGGCAGTGGCGCGACCTCCACCCCTTCCGCCATCAGGGCGCGTGCCTCGTTGAGCGCCACTTCGCCATGGATGCTGGCGCGGTCCTGCTCGCCATAATGCATGGCACGGGCCTGTTCCGCGAAATCGCGCCCGACCCAGGTTGAATCCTCCAGCGCCTTTTGCTGCGCCTTGGCGAGCGCGAGCACCAATTCACGCATCTTCGCCTCTTCCCCGGCGCCCATGGCGATGGATGCATCATCGGAGGAAGCCGCCTGCGGCACGATTTCCGGGCGACTGTTGCCCTTGGGCGCGACGGCGGGGGCCATCACCGCCTTGCCCACATGTTCATCGCCGCAAAGCGGGCAGGTTAGCAGCCCTCGCGCCTTCTGATCCTCATAATCGGCGCTGGAACCGAACCATGCCTCGAACACATGTCCTTGGGATTCGCATTTAAGGTCGAAAACGATCACGATAGCGTAACATCCATGGGCAAGGATCGCCTGTTGGCGAGCGCAGGCACCCGCCCGCGGACGTCCTCTACGCGCGACAGGTCGATCTCTGCAAGAGCAAGGCCGGCTGGTTCACCCATGTCGAGCACGATGTCCCCCCATGGATCGACGACCAGGCTGTGTCCATATGTCTCGCGGCCGTCGGCATGGCGGCCCGTCTGCGCGGCGGCAACGACGAAGCAGCCCGCCTCTATGGCCCGCGCCCGCAGCAGGATGTGCCAGTGCGCCTTTCCCGTCGGCACGGTGAAAGCGGCTGGCATCAGCAACACCGTCGCACCCGCATTGGTAAGCGCACGATAAAGATCGGGAAAGCGCATGTCATAGCAGACCGACATTCCCATGCGCGCCCATGGCGTATCGACCGCCACGATCCGTTCGCCCGGTCCATAGACCGACGATTCCCGCCAGCTTTCGCCCGTCGCCAGGTCGACATCGAACAGATGGATCTTGTCGTAACGGGCGCGGATCTCGCCACTGTCGTCAATCATGAAGCTGCGATTGGCCCAACGGCCGTCGCTGCGCTCGTCTTTCAACGGGGTGGAGCCGAGATGGACCCACAACCCCTGCTTGGCCGCGGCCTCGCGCACGGCCGCAAGGACCGGGTCATCCCCCTCCGAATGCAGGGTCGCCGCTGCCCTTTTCCGGTCCCGGTCCAGATAGCCCGCCATTTCCGGAGTGAAGAGCATATCCGCGCCATCCGCCTTGGCGCGCGCTGCCATATCGGCAATGGCGGCGGCATTGGCGGCAGGATCGATCCCGCTGGTCATCTGGAAGATGGCCGCGCGCATTTCGCCTATGCCTCCAACAAAGCGTCGAGCTTGCCCTGCCGGTCGAGCGTCGCGATGTCGTCGCTGCCGCCGATATGCAGGCCATCGATGAAGATTTGCGGCACCGTCGCCCCGCCATTGGCGCGTTCCAGCATTTCCTGCCGCTTCGGACCACCCATGGTGATGTCATATTCCTCGAACGCGACGCCCTTGTCGCTCAACAGGGCCTTCGCCCGGGCGCAATAGCCGCACCAGGCCTTGGTATAGATTTCGACCTTCGCCATATTTTGCTCCTTGATCGTCGAAATTGTGGTTTGGCGGCTGTTTGTCAATTGGCGGCATCCGGCACCACCCGCGCCCAGCACAGCAGATGAACGCTTGCGGCGCCGCCGCGTTTCAGCGTTTTGGCGCAGGCCGCCGCCGTGGCGCCGCTGGTATGCACATCGTCGATCAGCAGAACCGCACGGCCCTTGAACTGATGGGCCGGCGCCAGGGCGAACGCTCCGCTGACCGCCCGCGCCCTCGCCTTCGGGGTCATCCCGCGCAGCGGCCTGGTCCGCCGGGTGCGGAGGAGAGCGTGGCTGTCGACAGGCAAGCCAGTCAACCGCGCGAGATGACGGGCGATCAGCGCCGACTGGTTGAAGCCGCGCCACCACAGGCGCCAACGGTGCAGGGGAACCGGCACGATGACCGGGTCCTGGACGGCCGGGACGTGCCGAACCATCTGCTTCGCAATGAGCCGGGAGAGGCCGATGCGCCGCCCATATTTCAGGCGCAGCGCTACGGCGCGGGCGACGTCGCCATAGGCGAGCACCGCCCGCGCACTGTCATAGGACGGCGGATCAGCCAGACAGGCACCGCATTCCGCCCCTTCCCCCTGATCATATTCAAAAGGCAATCCACAACTGGCGCAGCAGGGCGCGCCCAGAAACCGCATCCCGCTCCAACAGGCCAGGCAGAAAGCATCTTCCGCATCCACGATCTCGCCGCAGCCGGGACAGCGCGGCGGCAAGGCATAATCGATAATCGGGCGGAGCGCGGTCTTCAGAAGCGGAACGCACTTGTGCAGCGGGAGGCGGGACATCATCTCCCTTGTCCTCGCTCCTTCGCCCATGCACAAGGCCCCATGACCAACAGCGACATCTTCGACAGAGCCTTGCGCGCAAAACGGCGCGACCGGATGATGGCGCGCTTTGCCGAGCATGATTTTCTCTATCACATGATGCTGGACGAGCTGCTCGACCGGCTGGGCGACGTGCAGCGCGAGTTGAAGGAAGTGCTGGTGATCGGCTGTCCCGACGGCAGCGCGAGGGCGGCGCTGGAGGCGATGGGCAAGAGCGTGGTTTGCGTCGACCCCGGTTTCGCGGCGGCCAAGGCGGAAGGCGGCGTGCAGGCCGACGAGGACGCCCTGCCCTTTGCCGACGACAGTTTCGACCTGGTGATCGCCTGCGGGACACTGGACAGCGTCAACGACCTGCCCGGCGCGCTGATCCTGATGCGGCGGATCTTGCGTCCCGACGGCCTGATGCTGGCGGCTTTCGCAGGGGGCGGGTCCCTGCCCCGGCTGCGCGCCGCATTGCTGGCGGGCGAAGGGGACCGCGCGGGGCAGCATATCCACCCGCAGGTCGATGTGCGATCCGCGGGCGACCTGCTGGCGCGCGCGGGCTTCACCATGCCGGTGGCGGATGGTGACATGCTGACGGTGCGCTATGGCGATATGCTGCGGCTGATGCACGATCTGCGGGGAATGGGCGCCGGGAATGCGCTGGCCTCGCGCCCGCCGGCGCTGCGAAGGGACGCGCTGATCGCGGCAGCAGGGCATTTCGCCGCGGCCGCGGATGGCGATGGGCGGACGGCGGAACAGATGGCTGTCCTCTATCTCAGCGGATGGAAGGCGGATCCCAGCCAGGCCCAGCCCGCGCGGCGGGGCAGCGCGACCGTCTCGCTGGCTGAGGCGCTGAAGCCGCCGGGGGGATCGTAGAGGATCTTCGCGCGGCCGGTCGATCGTCACCCTTCGCCTCCACCAGCCTGTCTGCGGCCTGCGCCGCCGCATCATCCTGTTTCGCCATGGTGAGCGGTGCGTCATCCATCATGCTGCCCTTCCTCGAACGATCAGAAAGCAGCCAGTTCATCGACTCCGCCGTTCCGCTGAAGCTCGGCCGAAAGGCGGCAAACCGCCGGGCTGCTGACATGAGTAAGTCGCGGCGGAGCGCCGGGCGATAACCCTTGCGATCCTCCCTCTTCGTGTGCCGGGTAGCAGGATTGCGCTTTTTTTGAACCTGTCCCCGGGAACCGACGCATGGCTGGCGACTTCCACCGGAATGAGTATCCAAGGAGGAGGAAGACCATGGCCAATCAGCAGTTCACCGACGCGATCGCCCTTCTGAAAGCGGACCACCGCAAGGTGGAGGATCTGTTCGAACAGTTCGAAAAGGCCGGATCATCGGCACGCAAGAAGACGCTGGCGCGGGAGATCTGCCTGAAACTCAAGATCCATACGATGATCGAGGAGGAGATCTTCTACCCCGCCTTTCGCGGCAAGATAGAGGATGACACGCTGGATGAGGCCTATGTCGAGCATGACGGCGCCAAGCTGCTCGTCAACGACATAGAGGAAGGCGATCCTTCGGACGATTTCTTCGATGCCAAGGTCAAGGTGCTCTCCGAAGAGATCAAGCACCATGTCCATGAAGAAGAAATGCGGGGCGAGGGCATGTTCGCCCAATGCCGGAAGACCGACGTGAACCTGGTCCAGCTTCGCGACGCAATGCTCGCCCGCAAGGAGAAATTGTTGAAGGAAGCGGAAAATGGCGGCCTTCCCCCCGCCCGGCCGCGCGTCATCCAGTTGGCGCCCGCCTGACGAGCGGGCTTGGCCGGCCGGGGTTTCTGCTTCAGCCGGCCTTGGAATGACAGATTCCCACTAAGCTGGGTGATGGGCGCGCCTGCCCGATCCAACTATCATGGGCGGGAAAAAGACAAAGGAGAGAGCCCCCTGTCCCGCCATGATGACGCATCCTATTTCGCCGCGCGTGCCAGGGAAGAAATCCGCAAGGCGTGCGATGCCAGGCAGCGCGGCTGACCCGTCTCCCCCACCCTGCCTTCCTGCCTGTGGGGCCAGGCAGAGTTTACGGGCCTTGAAAGGTTACAGGCCTTGAAAGCCGTCCCTGCGCCCGCCATCTGGCGGTTCGGATTCCATTGGGGAGAGCTTTTGATACTGCCATGACCACCACGACCGGCACCGCACCCGAAACCCGTTCCTTCGAGGCCGACGTCGCCCGCCTGCTGCACATGATGGTGCACTCGGTCTATTCGGACAAGGACGTCTTCCTGCGCGAGCTGATCTCGAACGCGGCCGATGCCTGCGAAAAGCTGCGCTACGAACTGTTGAGCGATCCCGCACTCGCCGGGGAGGACGGCCAGCCGCGCATCACCGTCACGCTCGATCCCGACGCGCGCCAGCTCATCGTCGAGGATAACGGCATCGGCATGAGCGAGGTCGAGCTGGTCGAGGCGCTGGGCACCATCGCCCGGTCGGGCACCCGCGCCTTCATGGAGCGCGTCGCGGCGGCCAGGGAAGGCGCGAAGGAGGGGGAAGGCGCGCAACTGATCGGCCAGTTCGGCGTGGGCTTCTATTCCGCCTTCATGGTCGCGGACAAGGTGGACGTCTTTTCCCGGCGCGCCGGGGCGGATGTCGCCGCGCACTGGGCGTCGGACGGGCTCGGCAGCTACACCATCCAGCTTGTCGATCCGGCGGAGGCCCCGGCCCGCGGCACCCGCATCGTCCTGCACCTCAAGGAAGAGGCGGCCAGCTATACCGAACAGTTCACCGCCCAGCGCATCATCACCGCGCAGTCGGGCCATGTCCCCGTTCCCATCTTCCTCAAGGAAAGACCGGAAGCGGAGGAGAAGCAGATCGCGGATGGCGCCGCCCTCTGGACCCGTCCCCGGTCCGACATCACGGCGGAGGAATATGCCGACTTCTACCGCAGCACGGCGGGCCAGTTCGACGAACCTGCGCTGACCCTCCATTATCGCGCCGAGGGGCTGCACGAATATTCGGTCCTTGCCTTCCTCCCCTCCGTTCGTCCGTTCGACCTGTTCGATCCGGACCGCGCCGGGCGGATGAAGCTCTATGTCCGCCGTGTCTTCATCACGGACGAGGCGCAGATCGTGCCGCGCTACCTGCGCTTCATGCGCGGGCTGGTCGACAGCAACGACCTGCCGCTCAACGTCTCGCGCGAGATGATCCAGGAAAGCCCCGTCCTTGCCGCCATCCAGAAGGGGGTCGCCAACCGCATCCTTTCCGAACTGGACAAGCTGGCCGACAGGGATGCGGACGCCTATCTCAAATTCTGGGACAATTTCGGCGCGGTGCTGAAGGAGGGGCTGTACGAAGATTTCTCCCGGCGAGAGGCGCTCCTTGGCCTCGCCCGGTTCAAGAGCACGGCATCAGGCGAAGGATGGCGCTCGCTCAAGGACTATGTGGAGGCGATCAAGGAGAACCAGACGGCGATCTATTATGCCACCGGCGCCGACCTCGACCGGCTCGCCTCCTCGCCGCAACTGGAGGGATTCCGCGCCCGCGGCATCGAAGTGCTGCTGCTCACCGACCAGGTGGACAGTTTCTGGGTCACGGCCGGCGTCGATTATCAGGGCAAACCGTTCAAGTCGGTGACCCAGGGGCTGGCCGAGCTGAGCCTGATCCCGACGGCGGAGGGCGATGCACCCGCCGGGCAGCCATCGGTGGAGGTCGACGGCTTCATCGCCTATTTGAAAGGCGTGCTGGGGGAGGAAGTGTCCGATGTCCGCGCATCGGAACGGCTGACGGAAAGCGCTGTCTGCCTGGTCGCGCCCGACAACGCGATGGACCGTCAATTGGAGAAGTTGCTGGCCGGGGCCGGCCGGCTCGACAACACGGCAAAGCCGGTGCTGGAAATCAATCCGCGCCATGACCTTATCACGAAACTCGGTACCCTGGCCGAGGACAGCGAACTGCGCGAGGACGCTGCCTGGCTGCTGCTGGACGAAGCGCGGATCGTGGACGGCGAACTGCCAACCGATCCGCGGGCCTTTTCCGCGCGCCTCGCCCGGCTGATCGGCGGTGCGATCAAATAAGGTATGCGTGGCCGGGAACGTCCCGGCCACCGTTCCTGTCGCGGCGGCACGGAGCGACAATCCGCTTGCCAGCCCTGCGAAAGCGCGCCAAGCACGCCGCAACAGGAAGTGAGGGGATAGTGCGTCGATGAGTTATTATGACGTTCTGATCGTGGGCGCGGGTCATGCTGGTGCCCAGGCAGGGATATCGCTGCGGCAGCTTGGCTTTGAAGGGTCGATCGGGATGATCGGCGATGAAAAGGATCCGCCCTATGAGCGCCCTCCCCTTTCGAAGGAATATTTTGCGGGTGACAAGAGCTTTGAGCGTATCCTGATCCGGCCGGCGAGCTTCTGGGCAGAACGCGGGATCGACATGCTGCTGGGCCATCGGGTCAAGGCGGTGGATCCGGTGGGCAAGTTCGTGACCATGGGCGGCAAGGAAACGGGCGATCGGGAAATCGGCTATGGCAAGCTGATCTGGGCGACGGGCGGCTCGCCGCGCATGTTGACCTGCACCGGCGCCGAAGCGTCCAATGTCCACGCCGTGCGCCGTCGCGACGATGTCGACGCGATGATGACGAAGATCGACCAGATCAACCATGTGACGGTGATCGGCGGCGGCTATATCGGGCTGGAGGCGGCCGCGGTGCTGAGCAAGTTCGGCAAGAAGGTCGTGCTGCTAGAGGCTCTGGACCGCGTGCTGGCGCGCGTTGCGGGCGAGGAGCTGTCGCGCTTCTACGAAGCGGAGCATCGCGCCCATGGCGTCGACCTGCGCACCGGCGCGCGCATGGACTGCATCGAAGTGACCGATGGCGATGCGGGTCCTCGGGCAACCGCCGTGCTGATGCAGGATGGCGAGCGGATCGAGACCGACATGGTCATCGTGGGCATCGGCATTATCCCGGAAACCGGCCCGCTGATCGCGGCGGGCGCCGTGGGCGGCAATGGCGTGGATGTGGACGAATATTGCCGCACCAGCCTGCCCGACATCTATGCGGTGGGCGATTGCGCCGCCCATGCCAACAGCTTCGCCCGCGGCGCGCAGATCCGGCTTGAATCGGTTCAGAACGCCAATGACCAGGCGAAGACGGCCGTCAGCCATATCATGGGCAAGGAAGAACCCTATCATGCCGTGCCCTGGTTCTGGTCGAACCAATATGACCTGAAGCTCCAGACCGTGGGCCTTTCAACAGGACATGACCAGACGATCCTGCGCGGCGACCCGGCGACCCGCAGCTTCTCCGTCCTCTATCTCAAGTCCGGCAGGCTCATCGCGCTCGACTGCGTCAATGCCGTCAAGGATTATGTCCAGGGCCGAGCCCATGTCATTTCCGGCGCACTGCTCGACCAGGCACAGCTCGCCGACCCCGGCGTCCCGCTCAAAGAAGTGGGTCTCGCCTGACGGAAGCGAAGGTCAGCCGCGAAAGCTGGCCTTCGCTGCCAATTCCCACGGTCCTCCGCGGTAATGCCAGGCCGCAAGCCCGGCGATGGCAAGCGGCCTGGGGCGAAAGGATCGTCCCAGTTCGTCGGCCAGCGCTTGCGCTTCCACCCGATCGACCTTGTTCTGCACGGTGATGTGGAAACGCGGCCGGCCCTGGTCCTGCGGCACCAGCAGTCCGGCAAAGGCGTCCGCCAGTTCGTCGCGCATCGCCATCAATTCCGGGCTTTCCACCCGATAGGCGACACCCCGCCCCAACAACATTACCTCAGCCAGCCTCGCCACTGGCGCCCGCCCCGCGCAAAGGGCCTTCAACCGGCGCGCCACCTCATCCATGGCGGAGGGCGGCAGATGATGGAACAGCGTGATGTGCGCCGGAACCCGATTGCGTTCGGGCGGAAAATGCGCGCGGCGCAGCCCTTCGGCCCAGCCGAAATCCGCCGCGCCCATCAGCGCCGTCACGACGATCGGTGCGATCGGTGCGGTCGAAGCCTCATGCGCCAATGCCCTGCCCCTTCATTCGCCAACGCATGACGCAGCGCGCTCTATGCCGCCGACAACAGTCGCCCCACCGCGTCAAGATCGAACGGCACGGTCTGGTACATTTCATCGATCCAGTTGCCGAACAGCAGGTGCGCATGACTCCGCCAGTGATTTTGCGGCGCCTTCGCCGGATCATCGTCAGGGAAATAATGCGACGGCAACTGCCTCGCCCCATCGCGCGCATATTCCTCGGCCAGGGTCAGCGTGTCATATTCCAGATGGTTGAACATATGCAGGAAACCGAACCCTGGATCACCGATCAGGCATAGGCCCGATTCAGCGCTATCAGCCAATATCTGCAAGCCCCGCCCGTCCGGAATATCTTCCCGCCGCACCTCCGACCAGCGGGACACGGGCACGCTGAAATAATCTGAAAAGCCCCGCATCCAGGGCGATGAAGGCACATGGACCTGATGGCGGAACAGGCCGAAAGCCTTGCGGTCCAGCACATGTTTCCCGACGCCATGGAAATGATGCAGCGCCGCCTGCGCCGCCCAGCAAATGCTGAGCGAGCGATGCACATGGGTTTGCGTCCAATCGAATATCGCGCGCAGTTCGTCCCAATAGCTCACCGCTTCGAAGGGAAGCTGTTCGACCGGCGCTCCGGTGATGATGAAGCCATCGAAACGCTGGTCCCGGACATCGCTCCACGGACGATAGAAGGACGCCATATGATCAGCGGATGTGTTGCGGGAAATATGGTCGCTGATCCGCACCAGCGTCAGTTCGACCTGCAAGGGCGTTGCCCCGAGCAGCCGGGCAAGCTGCGTCTCCGTGTTGATCTTGTTGGGCATGAGGTTGAGCAACGCGATGCGGAGCGGGCGGATATCCTGCCGCACGGCATCGGCTTCGCGCATGACGACGACGCCTTCGGCTTCCAATGTCCGGCGGGCGGGCAGCTCGTCAGCTATCTTGATCGGCACGTCACGTCATTCCCTGCTACCGGGCGACGCTTAACGATGTGGCTTGGGTCCGCTTGGTTGCCGGATCGGCCACATCCTCCTTGGCGGAGTGCCACCTTGCCCGGATCGGCAGGTTGGCGTTGGGCGTCGTCCCAACTCTTGATGCTGTGCGCTCAATAGGCCGCTGGCAGGCCTTTGGCAATTGCTGCTTTCACAACGGAAAGGAAAACTTCGAGAGCTATCCCATCAGACCATCCGCGTCCTGTGCGGGAGCATGGGCCAGCGGGGGCTCAGCGTCGCTGAATGCGCCCCTTGCTCCCTCAGGCCGCCAATCGCAGGAACGGCACAGGCTCTGTCGAACGCAGCACGATGGGCTTGCCCTCCGACGCCTCGAACAGTTCGCCGTCCAATATGACGCTGCTATGGTCGCCCTCGATGCGGATGACGTCGCCCTGCTCCAGATGAATGCCCTGCATCTGCGATTTGCCGACCCGCCTCGTGACGCTCGCCCAGAAGAGGCGCAGCAGGGCCGACAGGCTCTGGTCCACCGCCATCAGCTTCATATTGCCGCGCCGGCTGTCCCCCGGCTGCACGCCAAGCAGCAATCGTTCCAATGTCGTCACGATCAGCACCGCGAAGCGCCCGGCCAATTGTCCGTCGCGGATCAGCGAAATGCGCACCGGACGGCTGGATTGCGGCAGGAATCGGGCACGAATGCCGAAGACCAGCGACACCAGCACCGCTATCACCGTCAGGAAATGGCTGAGGCCGTTGGACAGGCCCAGCGGATAGATCTGGTTCCGACAATAGAGCATGTAATCGGCCAGCCCCGCTCCGCCCAGGAACATGCCCAGCACCGGCCGGCTTTCCGCCTGCCCGTCCGACAACGCGATCAGCTCGCGCGCCACGACATGGTCGTCGACGCCCGCTTTCGCGATCTGGACGATCCGTTCCAGCGCCTTGATCGGATCCCCGTGGATGCCAAGGTCCAGCGCGATCAGGTTGGTTTTGCCATTGGGCAAAACCGCGATGGGCGGCACGCGGCCCTTGAAATGCTCGCCCTGGTACAGTTCCGTCAGCGCCGCCTGCACCGTGCCGTCCCCGCCGTTGATGACGATGACGGCGGGATCGACGCGGGCAATGGTCTGAAGCGCCCGGCCGATCTGGTCGACATGCTCCACCTCATAATGGAAGATGTCGGGGTTGCTGGCGCAATAGCTGCGCACGCGCGGAAGCGTCTGCCGGTTGCCCGTGGACTTGGGATTGGACAGAAGGGCGACGCGAACCATGTCGGGGGATCACATATATTTGAGGTTGATGGTGATCTTCGTCACGCCCGGACCCGCATAGAAAGCGGCCTTTTCGACGCCCGGCTTGCCCAGGTTGAAGATGTTGATCGACGGATTGTTGGAAAATCCGCCGCCGTCGCGCGAAAAGTCCGTCTTGCCGTTGCCGTCGCGGTCGTGGCGAACGGCAATGCCGTATCGGCCGGGCTGCGGCACGGGCATGCAGAAGCGCATTTGGCCACCCACGGCCTTCACCGGCACATCGATGCGGCCAAGCCATTCGCCCTTGGCCAGCCAGGCCGCCCTGGTCGCCGGATAGGACTGCACGCGCACCTTCCCGGTCGAGGCGGCAAAGCCACGCACATCGACCAGGACCGCCGGCCCCTTGGCATCGGCGGAGCAGCGTTCCAGGTCGTTGCCGATCTCCATACCATGGGCGATCGCCGGGGCGGCGGCGAACAAAGCCCCCACCGACATCAGACCCATTGCAACTTTGAACATGACCATCCAACTCCGTGAAGCTATAGCCGCCCAGTGACACTGGCCAGTGTCACTGGATGGCGAGCCCCTGTTCGCCCCGCAACCTACCTGAATCGCATATGGGCGGGGTTTGCGGCCAAATCATGGTGATGGGACGACCACATAGAGAATGCTGACGGCCACTGACAGATATCTCGCCCGGCTGATCGCCCTGCCCATGTTGAGCACGCTGGTGATCTCGGCCATGCTGCTGGTGCTCGACAAGATGCTGAGCCTGTTCGACTTCGTCGCGGCGGAAGGCGGACCGGTCAGCGTCGTGTGGCGCATGCTGGCGAACATGATGCCCGAATATCTGTCGCTGGGCATTCCGATCGGCCTGATGCTGGGCATATTGCTGGCCTTCCGCAAGCTGGCCCTGTCGTCGGAGCTGGACGTGATGCGGGCGGTCGGCCTGTCCTACGGGCGGCTGCTGCGCGTGCCCTATATGTACGCCGTTGCGCTGGCCCTGTTGAATTTCGGCATTGTCGGCTTCGTCCAGCCGCTGTCGCGCCATGCCTATGAGGCGCTGCGCTTCGAGCTGCGGTCGGGGGCGCTGGGCGCATCGATCAAGGTGGGCGAATTCACCAATCTGAGCAAGCGGATGACGCTAAGGATCGAGCGCAGCCTGGACGAAGGCCGTAACCTTCAGGGCATTTTCGTGCGCGCCACGGGCAAGGACGGCCAGACCGTGGCGGTGACGGCCGCCCAAGGCGAATTTCTGGCGACCGACGATCCCGACACCATCATCTTCCGCCTTCGCGACGGCGTGCTGGTGAACGACGCGCCCAAATATAAATCGCCGCGGATCCTGTCCTTTTCCAGCCACGACCTGCCGATCGACCTGCCGCAGATCGAGAAATTCCGCGGTCGCGACGTGGACCGGGAGAAGACCATTCCCGAACTGGTGATGATCGGCCACGATCCCGGCACGCCCGACAAGCTGCGCAACGAGATACGCGCCAATTTCCATTTCCGCATGGTGGAGGTGGCGATGATGCTGCTGCTGCCGCTGGCCGCACTTGCCTTCGCCATTCCGCCCAAGCGGTCGACTTCGGCGCTGGGCGTATTCCTGTCGATCGTGTTCATCGTGACCTATCACAAGGTCAATGAATATGGACAGGGCGTGGGTTCGCTGGGCAGGATCGATCCGATCATCGCGCTCTGGGGCCCCTTCCTGCTGTTCGCAGGGCTGATCCTCTGGATGTATCATGTGATCGCGCATCGACCCGGCGGCCAGCCGATCGCCGCGCTGGAATTTGCCTTCGCGAAGATCGCCAAGCAGGTCTTCCGCCTGCTGGGCGTCCTCCGGCGGCGGCCAAGGGCGACAACCATGGCGGAAGGAGCCGCCTGACCCATGCATCAATTCAACTTCTTCCCGTCACGCCAGCTTGGCTGGTACATGGCGCGGCTGTTCCTGACGCGGACCTTCGCAGTGCTGGCGATGCTGGTGGCGGTGCTCCAGACGCTCGACCTGCTGGGCGAATCGGGGGACATCCTGGCTTATGCCGGCAATGGCGACGCGCAGCTGTGGCATTATGTGGCGCTGCGCGCGCCGCAGATCGTGGCCCGGTTCCTGCCCTTTTCGGTGCTGCTCGGCACGCTGATCATGCTCGCCAGCCTCAACCAGAACAGCGAGATCATCTCGATGAAGGCAGCGGGGCTGTCGGCGCACCAGATATTGGCGCCGCTGCTGGCCGCGGCGCTGGGCGTGGCGCTGATCAGCTATGCCTTCAACGAACGGATCGTGGCACGGTCGACAGCCCGCCTGTCCGCCTGGCAAGCCGTGGATTACGGCCCTCTGCCGCCTGACAGAGGAATCAAGGCCAGCCCGTGGGTCCGCGACGGCAACAACCTGGTAACGGCCGCGATCGTCGCCGGACGGGGAAAGGCGGTTCAACTCCGTAAGGTCGAAATCTTCAACCGGATCAACAACACGCTGACGACCATCGTGCAGGCCCCCAGAGGTCATTATGACCCTTCAGCCAAAAGCTGGGTGCTGGAAGATGCGCGGCAGTTCGACGTGGCAAGGGGTACGGAGCGCCGTATCGGGACCGTTCGCTTCGGCCATGACATACGGCCCGATCAGTTCACCCTGGCAAAGGTCGATCCCGACGCCCTCACCTTCAGCCAGTTGCAGGCCGCGATCAGCGACCTCCACGATGCGGGACGTCCCACGGCCGAACTGGAAGGGAGCCTGTGGCACAAGCTGTCCGGCCCGCTTTCCGCGCTGCTGATGCCGATCCTGGGCTCCGTGGCCGCATTTGGACTGGCGCGCTCGGGGCAGTTGTTCGTGCGCGCGGTGATGGGGATGGCGCTGGGCTTCGCCTATTTCGTTGCGGACAATTTCTCGCTCGCCATGGGAAATCTGGGCGCTTATCCGCCTTTTCTGGCGGCCTGGGCACCCTTCCTGCTGTTCCTGCTGGTGGGCGAGACGGTCCTGTTCCGGACGGAGGAATAGCGGTCGACGCCCCCTCCTCCAAGGGACGCCTTAGCGCTTCGCCATCGTCGACCGCGCGATCTTGCTGACGAGCGGCCACATGCCGGGATAATTCCCCCGATGATAGGGCGAATCGCTCTCCAGCGTCGCCACGAGCCGCTTATGCGCCTCGCCCAGCGCATGATAGGGAACGCTCGGCAGCAGATGGTGCAATGCGTGGTAGCGCAGGCCCACCGGCGCCCAGATCGCCGCAAGAGGCGATGGCGGCGGCACATTCACCGAGTCCAGATATTGCGCGGTAACGGTCATCGCCTCTCCCTCATTTTCCCAGAGATGCGCGACCAGCGTGCGGAGCTGGTTGATGACCGTCATGGCTGAATGCACCGCCATATAGGTCAGCAGCGGCTTCCATCCGAAGGCCAGGACGCTGCCGACCAATGCCAGCGCGAAGAGGCTCGCGCCAGCTTCCTGCCAGGCCCATTGACGAGCGAACTCCCCCTCCGGCGCGCGGCGCCGATAGGCAGGGTTGATGGAAAGCGCGGAAAATTCCGCCACCACCTTGCGCCGCAAGGGCGGGATGATCAGGCTGAGCGGCGTCAGCACGGCGAAACGCAGGATCAGGCCCACCGGCGCCAGCACCGCCACGATGATGAACAGCGGCAGCGACCAGGGCTTCATCAGCGCCAGCGGAAGATATTCCGGATCGTTCGCTGTGCCGTAACGTGTGCGGGCGTGATGCTGCGTATGCACATCTTCATACAGGAATGATGGAATCATCAGCGGAATGCCGACGATGAGGTTCCAGCCAAGGCGGAAGCCGGGCAACGCACCCTTGCGGATATGGGTGAGCTCATGGATGAAGCTTGCCGCGCGATAAAGCGCCAGCACCGCCACCAGACCGAATGCCAGCATGAACGCGCCATTGCCGCTGATGATCGCTCCCGCCAGGGCGGCATAGCCGATGAAAGCCGAAGCCAGCAGATCGGGCCAATAGATGCCAGGCCGCGCCGTCGACAGTTCGCGGGTCAGATCGGCCGCCGCGCGCAGCATCGCCGCATCGTCCGGGATCGCGTTTTTCGTCCGCGATGCGGCTGCAATAAGGGGATCGTGCACAGTCATGCGGTGGTTCCTAAAGGGTAAATGCGCTGCAATTGGGGCAGCAACATGACGATTTGATCATCATGGGCCCATCCGCTCATGTCCCGATTGACATTCCCGGAACAAGCGTCGAACTGCTTTGCCCAAACCTCTCCAGCGAAAGCGTCCTGCGCCGTGGCCCATCAAGAACTGGCGATTACCCCCGTAACTTCCAAGGCCGATCGCAAGGCTTTCGTCGATCTGCCCTGGCGGCTCTATGCCGATGATCCGAACTGGGTGCCACCACTGAAGGATGAAGTGTACAGCCTGATCACGCCGGGCAAGAACCCCTTTTTCGGACATGCCGAGGCGCAATATTTCCTGGCGCGCCGGGGAAGCCGGGTGGTAGGGCGCGTGTCCGCACATCTCGATCATCTGGCTCTGACCCAGCCGGCCGAGCAAGGCATGGGGCCGGGCACCGGCAATTTCGGCCTGTTCGAGGCAGAGGATGCCGAAACCGGCGCAGCGTTGATCGCAACGGCGGAGGAGTGGCTGCGAGGCAAGGGCATGACCCGTGCGCTGGGACCGATCTCGCTGTCGATCTGGGAAGAACCGGGGCTGCTGGTCGAAGGCTTCGACCATCGGCCGACCGTAATGATGGGCCATGCAAAGCCGGAATATCGGGCAATGGTCGAAGGTGCCGGGTATCAGCCCGTCAAGCAGCTCAAGACCTATGAACTGGATATCACGCAGCAATTTCCGCCGCTGATCCAGCGCATTGTCCAGTCAGGCGAGAAGAATGAACGCATCCGCATCCGCAAGGTCGACAAGTCCAGATTCGACAGCGAGGCGGCAATCATCCTCAACATCCTGAACGACGCCTGGGGCAATAATTGGGGGTTCGTGCCGATCACCGACGAGGAGGTCACGCATTTCGGCAAGCAATTGAAGCCCATCGTGTTCAACGACCTCATCATGATCGCGGAGCTGGAGGGAGAACCCGTCGCTTTCATGATGACGCTTCCCGACCTCAACGAGGCGATAGCGCCGCTCAACGGTTCGCTTTTTCCCTTCGGCTGGGCGAAGCTGCTCTGGTGGCTGAGAAAGCCCAAGGTCCGCACCATGCGCGTGCCGCTGATGGGTGTGGTCCAGCGGTTGCAATCTTCGCGCATGGCCAGCCAGCTTGCCTTCATGATGATCGAATATATCCGCCGCAGCGCCACTACCAATTATGGCGCGACGCGGGGGGAAATCGGCTGGGTGCTGGACGACAACCAGGGCATGAACGCGATCGCCGATGCCATAGAAAGCCGAGTGAACAAGGTCTATCAGATCTACGAAAAGACGCTCTGAACAGCTGCCCGCAAGTGCAGGGAGGACGGTCAGGGAACCGCCACCTCCACCGCGCCCGCCGCGACCTGAACCGTGACCGGCGTGCTGGCCAGCACTTCGCCGTCGATGGAGATGCGCTGCGGCGGCCGGGTTTCGATCCGGAACGCCTTGCCCCGAAACTCCTCCGTCTGCGCATCGCGATCGCGCAGCTTGAAGAATTTGGCGTACCAGTCCCAGGCAAGCCGGGCATGGCTGCGCCCGACGACCGCCTGTATGACGATGTCCCCGGTGTCCACATCCGCCTGGTCGGACAGTTCCACCCCGCCATGATAGGGGCCGTTGAGGATGCGCACCTCCGTCGCCCACATATTGCGCCGCTTCACGCCGTCGTCCAGCGTCAACCGGAAGGCGCGAAAGCCTATGGAACATTTGATCGCCCATAGAAGATAGCCGACCCGGCCCAGATAGCGCTTCAGCTTGTGCGGCACCGTCTCCCCAATGCGAGGCGACAGGCCGAGCGAGGCTGCATTCACGAAATAGTCGCGGTCGATCATGCCCAGGTCGATGCGCCGCCGCCGGCCGCCGGATATCACCGCCACGGCCCCCTCCAGATCGAGCGGAATGCCCAGGGTCCGCGCAAAACTGTTCGCGGTGCCCAGCGGCAACACGCCAAAGACGCAATCCTTGCCCACCAGTTCGTCCACCGTTCCGGAAAGCGACCCATCGCCGCCACCCACGATCACCATAGGCGCACCATCCGCTACGGCGCCGCGTACCGTTTCCTGCAATCGCTCCGGCTCCTTCACCGCATGCGCCGCCATCAGGCGCAGCCCTGCTTCTTCCAGCATGGCCTTGGCGTCCTTGAACAACGCCTCTCCCCGGCGGGAATGCACATTGACGATCAGAACCGCTTCACGCGGCAAATTCCTGGCGGGTGGGGATATCGTTTCCATGCCTCAACAACACGCAACCGCGCCCGGAGGTCCGAAACCATGAAAGGCCTTGCCCGTTGATGAGCAATGGCTCGCATCGCTCATCTGTCGGACATTCATTTCGGCGCGCATGATCCCCGGATCGTGACCGCCGCCGAAGCCTGGCTGCAACAGCAGCAACCGGATCTGGTGGTCATCAGCGGCGATTTTACCCAGCGCGCGCGGCGCGAACAGTTTCGTGAAGCGGCAACCTGGCTCAACCGGCTGCGGGCGGCGGGCATGAAGCTGCTGGTTGTCCCGGGCAATCACGACGTTCCGCTCTATGATCTTGCCCGCCGCTTCGGCGCGCCGCTGCGCCGATACAAGCGCTACATCAGCAATGATCCATGCCCTTTCTACCAGGATGAGGCGGTCGCGATACTGGGCCTCAACACCGCGCGATCGCTGACCATCAAGGATGGGCGGATCAACCATAAGCAGATGGACATGCTTCGCGAGAAATTCGCGTCCGTGGCGTTGGACAAGACGCGCATTCTCGTCACTCATCATCCCCTCTTCGCCATGCCGATCGGCAAGGGCGGGGAGTTGAGCGAAGCCGTCGGCCGCCATGAGGATGCCGTGCAGGCGGCGACGGAGGCGGGCATTCACATCGCGCTGGCCGGCCATTTCCACCAAACCTATGCAGAGGCGGCGGAGAAGATGGTGGCGCATGCCGGCGGCGCGCTGGTGATCCAGGCGGGAACCGCGACCTCCACCCGCCTTCGCAATGCCGAACCGCAAAGCTTCAACTGGCTGCACGTCCACCGCCATGACGAGATCGAGTTGCAGGTGGTGGCATGGGACGGCGCCAGCTTCCAGCGCGGCCAGCATATCGGCTATTTCAAACAGGGCGGCGCATGGATCAAACGGGATATGTCCGCGCGCTAGGACGGATCGACATTCAGATGATGACGAGCCGAAAATGGTGGTTTTTCGTGACCCGGCGCGCAGCGTACTTCCGGTACGTGAGCACCGGAAGCACGAAAGGCCGACATTTGCAGGCCGTCAGGGCTGAATGTCGATCCGGCCTAGCCGAATGCTGCCTCGGCCAGGGCCGCGCCATGATCCCGGATGGCGCGAGGCCAGTCGGCGGAGGCGCTTTCGAACCCGGCCCTATCCTTCGCATAAAGCGCGCGGATGGCCTCTTCATAACCAGCCCGGTCGCCCGCCATCACGGTCAGGAAATGATAGGCCGCGTCCATTGCCGCGCGTGGCGAAGGCTTTGCCCCGGCGTCCTTGCGCGCCGCCTCGACCAATCGCCGCAGCGTTACGGAAGCGCCGCCGGGTTGCGTCGCCAGCCAATCCCAATGCCGGGGGAGCAGCGTCACTTCACGCGCCTGGACGCCGAGCCGGGGACGCCCGCGGCCACGGGGAAGCTGCGGCACGGGACCGCGCAGGTCGATATCCACCTGCCGGCCCGTGCTGTCATCGAACAACAGCAGAGACTGAGCCTCCGTCCCCATGGCATGAAGCGTCGCGCGCACCTCTTCCTCATCGCCCGTCGCAATCCAGAGGTCGCCTGCAAAGGCCGTCAAAGTGCGTGTCATGCCGAAATCTCCTTCGGCACGCGATTTATTATCCGGATAAAATAAAGTCAAATAAATTCCGGGTAAAATTATTCCATCAGTTCTACCCAGGTCGGGGCATGGTCGCTCGCCTTTTCCCGCCCGCGAAAATCCTTGTCGACCTGCGCGTCGATCAGCCGGTCGGCGGCGGCCGGGCTCAGCAACAGATGATCGATCCGGAACCCCGCGTCACGCGGCCACGCGTTCATCTGGTAATCCCAATAGGTCCATACCCCGCCCGCCGGATGCCGGGAAGCGATGGCGTCGGTCCAGCCATCGCCCAGCAGGCGGCGATAGGCTGCGCGGCTTTCAGGCTGCATCAGTGCGTCGTCGGCCATGGCCTTGACCGAATAAACGTCCCTGTCGCGGGGAATGACATTGTAATCGCCCGCCAGGACCGCCGGCACTTCCTCTGCCCAGATCTCCGCGGCGCGCAGGCGCAGACGCTTCATCCAGCGCAGCTTATAGTCGAATTTCGGCCCCGGTTGGGGATTGCCATTGGGCAGATAGATGCTGGCGACGCGCAGCCCCTTCACATCGGCTTCGAGATAGCGGCTATGTTCGTCTTCGACCTCGCCCTCCAGCCCGCGCCGCACCTCGACCGGCGTCTCTCCACGGGCCAGTATCGCGACCCCGTTGAACCCCTTTTGCCCGTGCCAGATCGCGCCATAGCCGACATCCTCGATATCCTTCACCGGAAAGGTCTCGTCGGACGTCTTGATTTCCTGAAGGCAGGCAATGTCGGGCCGCGTCTCGTCGAGCCACTCCAGCAGGCGCGGCAGGCGCGCCTTGATCCCGTTGATGTTGAAGGTGGCGATGCGCATGGCCCAAATCTCCTTGCGCGCATCCCTAAAGACTTCATCCGCCCCTCTACAAGAGCGGTGCGGCGATTAAATCGAAAAGCTGGTGCCGCAGCCACAACCAGCGGTGGCATTGGGGTTCGTCACCTTGAACGCCTTTCCGCCAAGGTCGGACACAAAATCCACCGCCGATCCGCGAACAAGGTCGATGCTGACATCATCGACCACCAGCGTGACGCCGTCCCGTTCGACCACGATATCGTCTGCCTCCACCGCATCGGCCAGGCCGAAGCGATATTGGAAGCCCGAACAACCCCCGCCTTCCACCGCCAGGCGCAGGATGGCGGGCTTGCCCTGCTTGGCCGCGATGGCGGCGACACGGGCAGCGGCCGAGGATGTAAGGTCAATGTCGGTCATGGCGCCTAGATAGGATCAAGCAAAAGGCCCGACAAGCTCTCGCCTGCCGGGCCTTGGGAAAGAAAGATTGGCGGGGCTTCAGTCGGCCGCCTTTTCCTGGGCCCTGGTCGGGCCGCCCATGGCGACCGGCGGCTTGGTGTTCATCGCCACCAGATAGTCGGGTCCAGCCACGAAGGGTATGGGGTTGATCGCCTGGCCATCGACGCGCACCTCATAATGCAAGTGGCTGCCGGTGGAACGGCCGGTCGAACCCATGAGGCCGATCAACTGGCCGCGATGGACATAGCTGTTCGCGGCAACCAGCAGCTTCGACATATGGCCGTAGCGCGTTTCCATGCCGCCACCATGCGAAATCTGCACGAGATTGCCATAACCGCTGGCCCAGCCGGCGCGGCTGACGATGCCGTCGGCTGTCGCGTAGATCTTGGTGCCCAACGGGCCAGGGATGTCGATGCCCTTGTGCATGCGGGCGCCGCCGTTGAAGGGGTCGGAGCGGACACCGAAATTGGAGGTCAGGGAGAGTTTCTCGACCGGACGTCCCGAGGGGATGTAGTTGGCCGACTTGGTCTGGCCGTCCAGCCGCTGGAGGCTGGAGAAGAGATTGGAGAAACCGACATCGGCAGGGCCAAGCGCGCTGGTGTTGATTTCCGACGCATCGCCATAGGGATCGTCTTCGTCGGCCTTGGCCTGGGCCGGTACGGCGGCGCATAGCGCTCCTGCCATACCCATTGCTCCAACCATCTTGAGCGCAGAACGGAACCATCGCGCAGCGCGCGCATTTTCAATCTGAAGAACCAACATGCCGACCCCGACTATCAACCGGAGGCTTGTGCCTCTCGGCTATCCCCACGTTAACCAAAATGCGACTGATGCCGCCACCCGCTGGAGCGAAGAGGACATGTCCCGGCTCATTGTGCAAGCGGAGTGTAAAATTCCCGCGTTAAACCGGCTTGTCGACGCGCCGAGTCGTTGAACGGCGGCTTCAACGCGCCCCGAAAGTGGCGTTTCACAAGGATTTGGTAATGATTTGCGGGGTTCAAGCCCAGCCGCTTCGTCGCATGGTCGAACCATTTCGTCCCAGCAAAGACATGGCGAATCTCATCCGTCATGATCCTCTGCAAAATGCGCGCCGACATTTCATCCCCCGCTCCCTGGAAGCGAAGGATGGTGGCGGGGGTGATGTCGAGCGCCCGCGCCTCCAGCACCATCGGAACGATGGCAAGGCGGGCGAGCGCATCATGCGCCGTCTCGCTGGCCGCCTGCCACAGCCCGTCATGCGCCGCCAAAGCGCCATAATGGCTGCCAAGTTGCCGCAACCGCCGGTCGAGCAGCGCGAAATGCATGGCTTCGTCGGCGCCCACGCGCATCCAGTCATCGGTGAAATCGCGCGGGAATTCCGCCCCGAACCGTCCGATCAGGTCAAAGGCAAGATCGATGGCCACGAATTCGATATGGGCGAGCGCATGAAGCATCGCGATCCGCGCCCGATCCGAACCGATCTTGCCGCGCTTGGGCATCTGGTTGGGCGGCAGCAGTGCGGGCTGGTCCGGGCGCGCCGGACGATCGGGCATGTCCGCGTCGAAGCGATGCGCCAGCCGCCCCATCCGCCAGCCGCGCGCAACCGCTCGCGCCGCCATCAGCTTGGCCAGCGGATCAGGGGTCAGCAGCACATGCGCGCAGGCCGCGCGCACGCTGTCGATGGCGATAGGGAGCGTCAAAGGCCCTTCGCTGCCTCCAGCACTTCGGCGGCGTGGCCCTTGACCTTCACCTTCGGCCAGATGCGCTGGATCTTCCCGTCAGCGCCAACCAGAAAGCTTGCCCGCTCGATCCCCATATATTTGCGGCCATAGAGCGATTTTTCCACCCAGGTGCCGAAAGCCTCGCACATCTCGCCCGGCTCGTCGGAGGCAAGCGTGACGGTCAGCCCATATTTCTCTGCAAATTTCTTGAGCCTGGCCGGCTTGTCCCTGGATATCCCGACCACCGGCATGCCCAATGCAGCGAAATCAGCGGCCAGCGCCGTGAAATCCTTCGCTTCGCTGGTACAGCCGGGCGTGTCCGCCTTGGGATAGAAATAGACGACCAGCGGCTTGCCCCTGTAGCGCGCCAGCGTGAAATCCGCGCCGTCGGCATCCTTCAGCGTCACTTCCGGCACGGCATCGCCCACATCCAGCATCGTCATTCCTCCTTGAAGGGCGCGGCCAGCGCCGCCCACGCGTCAGCCACCCTTTGCCGGGCCTGTGCGTAGCTTTCAAGCAGTGCGTCCCAGCTTTCGACGCCGCAGGCCCGCGCCACCAGAGGACGGGTGGCTTGCGGAGGTTCGGTCGATCGGGGCGAAACCAGGCGGGAAACGATCAGGAAACGGGTGATGAGGTCATGCGCCCCGACCAGTTCGGCCGGCAGGTGGCCGGCCGCGACAAGCTGCTCCAGCGCGGCGCGCAAATCGGGGTCGAACGCCATATTGTGACGGAACTGGGTGATATGGATCAGGAATTCCAGGTCGACCAGCCCGCCCGGCACCAGCTTCACGTCCAGGTCGCCCGCAGGCGGCTTATGCCTGGCGATGTCGCCGCGCATCTTCACCGCCTGACGCGCCAGCTCCTCGAAGTCACGCGGCCGCTCCAGCGTTTCGGTGAGGATCGCCCCCAGCGCCGCCCGCGCCGCACCGGAACCGAAGACCGGGCGGGCACGGGTGAGCGCCAGATGCTCCCAGGTCCAGGCCTCCTCGCGCTGGTAGCGGGCGAAGCTGTCGAGGCTCACCGCCAGCAGGCCCTGCGCGCCGGAGGGGCGAAGCCGGGTGTCGACCTCATAGAGCGGCCCCGCCGCCGTTTGCACCGACAGGGCATTGGTGATGCGCTGGCCCAGGCGATTGAAATATTGCGTTGCGCCCAGCGGCTTCGCGCCATCGGATTCGGTTTCAAAGCTGCCCGTGAAAAGATAGACGAGGTCGAGGTCGGAGGCATGGGTCAGCACCCCGCCGCCCAGCCGCCCGAGCGCCAATATCACCATCTCGCCGCCGGGCACTTTCCCATGGGCGCGCTCGAACTCAGCGACCGTGGCCGCGCTCAGCGCCTCGATGGCAGCTTCGGCAACGCGGGAATAGCCCCGTCCTGCTTCCAGCGGATCGCCGCCACGGATGATCTGCGCGCCCAACGCGAAGCGCCGGTCGTTCACCCGCTGGCGCACCCGGTCAAGCAGCGCCTGATAATCCTCCCCCTCCTCCAGCCGGGCAAACTGGTCAGCCAATATCCCCACGGCGGGCGGCGGGTCGAAGGCGGATGTGTCGATCAGCCCGTCCAGCAGTTCCGCCCGCCGCCCCAGCGCATCAGCCAGCGTCGGCGCATGACTCAGCAGTTCGGCCAGCAGTTCGACAAGGCCGGGCCGGGCCGCCAGCAGCTTGAAGAAGTTGATCGCGCTCGGCAAACGGCCGATCAGGTCGTCCAGCCGATTGAGCGCCCTCGCCGGATCGGGGGCCGCCGCCAGCGTCCGCATCAATCCCGGCAGCAACTCCTCCAGCGCGTCCCGCGACGCACCGCTGCGCAGCGCGCGGACTGTGCCGGAACGCCAGCGCGCGATCCGTGCCAGCGGTGTTTCCGGATCGTCAAAGCCCAGGTCGACAAGCTGCGCCTTCAGCCGGTCCTCGTCCACCGACAGCGACTCGCTGGGCGTCGCGGGGGTCAGCCGGTCGTAATTGCTGCCCACCCACTGCACATGCGGACGCAGCAGATCGAGCAGCGCGCCGCCATCCTCCAGCCCGTGCAGCCGCGCGACATTGTCCATCGCCTCGGCCGATTTGGGCAATTCATGGGTCTGGCGGTCCTCCACCATCTGCAATCGGTGCTCGACGGTGCGGAAAAGCACATAGGCTTCGTCCAGCTTGGCGGCCACATCGCTCTCGAACACGCCGGCACCCGCCAGAGCGCGCAGCGCCTCCCGCGTGTTGCCCGATCGCAGGGACGGATCGCGGCCCCCATGGATGAGCTGGTGCACCTGGGCGAAGAATTCGACTTCCCTTATGCCGCCACGCCCGCGCTTCAGGTCATAGCCCGGCCCGAAGGCCTGGCCCTGCGAATAATGGTCGCGAATCCGGCGCGAAATGTCCGTGATCGCATCGATAGCGCCGAAATCCAGACTGCGGCGCCAGACGAAGGGACGGATCGCCTGCATGAAATAATCGCCGAGCGCGATGTCGCCCGCCGCCGGTCGCGCCCGGATGAACGCCGCCTGCTCCCAGCCGAGCGCGGTCGATTCATAATAGCCGATCGCCGCCTCCACCGGCAGGGCGATCGGCGTTGCCTCCGGGGAAGGTCGCAGGCGCAGGTCAACACGAAACACATAGCCGTCGCCGTCGCGGGCATTCAGCAGTTCGCTGACCCGCCGGCCGATGCGCACGGCCGCGTCGGCCGGATCTTCCCGCTCGCCATGGGGCAGCGTCCTGGGATCGTAGAGCAGGATCGGGTCGATATCGGAGGAATAGTTGAGTTCCCGGCTGCCATGCTTGCCGAGCGCCAGCACCACGAAACCCCGCTTTTCCGCATCCGGATAGCGCTCAGCCATGGCGGCGGCCAGGGCCTCCTCCAGCGCCTGGTCGGCAAAATCCGACAGGGTACGCGTCACCCGGTCCAGTCCCCAGGCGCCCGCCAGATCCGCAGCGGCGGTCACCAGGGCCACCGCCCCGCGCCTGCGCCTCAACGACCGGGCGATACCATCCTCCGGCGCCACCACCTGCTGCGCGGCCGCCCAGGCGCCGTCGAAATTCCCGCGCTCCACCAGATCGGCAATATCCGGAAAACGATCCCATTGCCGAGCGAGGAAGGGCGAATGCGCCCTGATCCTCGTCGCGACCGCCAAACGGTCCGTCACCATGAATCTCCCATAATGGAGCCGATATTGCTTGCCGCTGCGACGAACGCCAGAAACTTTTGCGCGACTTGGCAGTTATTTGATCATGGAAATGCAACGCAAACCCTTCGGCCGGTCAGCCCGGATTCAGGAAGGCGCGATCCGCCGCGTCCTGAACGTCGGCGTGCCGCAGCCCTATGAGGGGGTGGGCAATGCGTTGCGATCGACCTTCCGCGCCAGCAGTGGGACGGTGCCGGACGACATGCTCGACCTGCTGGCGAAGCTGGACCAGCATTAGGGTCTCGATCTGATTGAATCAGATCGCCGCTCTGGATTCCTTGTTTCCCGCGATTTCTTGACCAGCGATCGGTTCCGGTCGCCTGGAAATCGCTCTAGCATTTTATTTACTTCGGCGTTTTACGGTAGCGCGCACAATGCAGGACGCGCGCTCATGATCTACAAGGCCTTTGCCGCGGTGACGCTGATCGCCGCCCCGATCGTCGTGCTGACGGTGCAGAGCATCGTGCCGTCAGCCCCGCAGACAGCAGTTCCGTCACCCATGGCGCCAACCCCGGCTCCGGTGATGATGCCGACGCCGGCTCCAGTCGTGACGCCGGCCGCAGCCATGCCGTCTCCGCCGCCACCGCCCGCGCCGGACGCGGGAAATCTCTCCTTCGGCCAGCCCATGCCAGAAGCGGGCAGGCCCCTTCTCGCCCCCGGAGCCGGACTGCCTGCCGCACCCGCATCAAACTCCGCGCCGATCCAAAGCGTACAGTCTTCGGGTGAGGCGCCGAAATAGCCGAAATAAGGACGGGACTCAGATCTCCGGACCTCAGGCGCCCTTGAATGTGTCGCACTGCGCGGGGTCACCGCTATCCAATCCCTTGCGGAGCCAGGTCATCCGCTGCTCGCTGGTCCCATGGGTGAAGCTTTCCGGAACGGGACGGCGGCCAGCCGCCTTTTGCAGCGTGTCGTCGCCGATCGCCTGGGCCGCCTTCATCCCTTCTTCTAGGTCGCCCGGTTCCATGAGGCCAGTGCGCTTGGCCCACACGCCCGCATAGCAGTCGGCCTGCAATTCGACCCGCACCTGCAGCGCGTTGCCCTGTGCCTCGCTGACGGCGCGCTGCTTCTGGTTCACCTCGCCCAGCGTTCCTTCCAGATCCTGCACATGATGACCCACCTCATGCGCGATCACATAGGCCTGGGCGAAATCGCCGGGCGCGCCGAAGCGCTGCCGCAATTCGGTGAAGAAGTCGGTGTCGAGATACACTTTCCGGTCATTGGGGCAGTAGAAGGGGCCCATGGCGCTCTGCGCCGCGCCGCATCCCGACGAACCGTTCTGGGAATAGAAGGAAAGGACGGTGGGCTGATATTGCTGACCCGCCTGTTGGAACAGCGATCCCCAAACGCGCTCCGTCGATCCCAGCACCTTGAGGGACCAGTGCTGCACGTCGCTGAGCCTGGAGGAATCGCGAGAGACCTCGCCACCCTGCGGCATCTGGCCGCCGCCCCCCATCAGGCTCAGGGGATTGACGCCCATGACCGCCATTATGATCAGCACCACGACGATTCCGCCGCAGCCGAACCGGCTGCCGATCAGCGGCAGCAGCAGCCCCAGGCCACCGCCCAAGCCGCCGCCCAGGCCGCCACGCCCGTCCTGGATCTCGAAATTGGTGCTTTCCCGTTCGTCGTCGAGCCGCATCTCGTCCCTCTCTTTCCCTCGCCTGCCTATTCCATTCCGTCACGCGTGGGAACGCCCCCGATGCGGCGCGGGTTGCGCGGGCCATGGCGCCCCATGAAGAGATTGTAACGAGACATTCAGTTGGAATGCCGAGCGACTATTCTATATTGCGCTGCGACATGGCCGATACCGAATCCCAGCCGCGCCGGCGCGCCAACACGCCCCTGCCCCTTCCCCGCGAAGTCGCCCTTCTGCTGCAGGGCGGCGGAGCGCTCGGATCCTTCCAGGCCGGGGTGTATCAGCGGCTCGACGAGCTGGGCATCGACATCAGCTGGGTTGCGGGCATTTCGATCGGCGCCGTCAACGCCGCCATCATCGCCGGCAATCCGCCGCATAAACGCCTTGGGCGACTCAAGAAATTCTGGCTGACCGTCTCAGGCGGGATGCCCAATGTCGTCCTGCCGGAGATCGACCATATCCGGGAGGCCGCCCATCTGATGGCGGCCGGGTCGGTCGCGACCTTCGGCGTGCCGGGCATGTTCCGCCCGCGCCTGTGGCCCGCGCCGCTGATGCCGGAGGGTACGCCCGGCGCGATCAGCTTCTACGACAGTGCGCCGCTGAAGGACACGCTGGACGCGTGCGTCGACTGGGACCTGCTGAACGACGGGCCGGTCAGGCTGTCGGTGGGCGCGGTGGACGTGGAAAGCGGCAATTTCGCCTATTGGGACACGCGCGGCCGGGGCGGCAACACCCGCATCGACGCGCGCCACATCATGGCGTCGGGCGCGTTGCCCCCCGGCCTGCCGCCGATCGAGATCGACGGCCGCTGGTATTGGGACGGCGGCATCGTGTCCAACACCCCGCTTGCCCATGTGCTGGACCACCAGAGCGAGGACATGCTGGTGTTCCAGGTCGATCTCTTCCCTGCCGAAGGGCCGATGCCGCGCCAGATGACCGACGTCTATTCCCGCACCAAGGACATTCAATATTCCAGCCGTACCCGTCAGGTGACTGACCAGTATCTGCGGCTGCGCAAGGAGCATAAGGCGATCCGCGCGCTGCTCGAAAAGCTGCCGCCCGAATTGCAGGACGATACCGATGCCCAAAGGTTGCGGCAGTTGCTGGACACCGGATCGGTCAACATCGTCCATCTCATCTATCGCAGTCGCGCCTGGGAAAGCGGCGCGCGCGACTTCGAATTTTCCCGCGCCACCATGCTCGATCACTGGTCCCAGGGCCGCGACGCGGTGGAGGAAGTGATGCACAAGGGCGACCTCATCGCCCGCAACATCGTCAATGGGAAGAGCTCCAGCTTCGACCTCGACGCACCCGACCATCTCAAGGAGAAGCAGGCATGAGCAATTCCCAATCCGGCCAGTTCCTGTCGGGCAAGACTGCCCTCATCACCGGGTCGACCTCCGGCATCGGTCTCGCTTATGCCAAGCTGCTTGCCGGCCAAGGCGCGAATGTCGTCATCAACGGTTTCGGAGACGCGGACGCCATCGAGAAGGAACGCGTCGGGCTGGAGGCGTTGAGCGGAGCAAAGGCGCTCTACAGCGGCCATGACCTCACCGACACCGGGCAGATCGAGGCGATGATGAAGGAAGCCGCCGACACTTTCGGCGGCGTCGATATCCTCATCAACAATGCCGGGATGCAGCATGTCGCGCCGGTCGAGGATTTCCCGGTCGACAAATGGAACCTCATCATCGCGCTCAATCTCAACAGCGCATTCCACACCTCCCGCCTCGCCATTCCCTATATGAAGGAAAAGAAGTGGGGGCGGATCATCCAGACGGCCTCGGCGCATTCACTCACCGCCTCCCCCTTCAAGAGCGCCTATGTGACGGCGAAGCACGGATTGGCGGGCTTCACCAAGACGCTGGCCCTGGAACTGGCGACCTTCGGCATCACGGCGAACTGCATTTCGCCCGGCTATGTATGGACGCCGCTGGTGGAGAACCAGATTCCCGACACGATGAAGGCGCGCAACATGACGCGGGAGCAGGTGATGAACGACGTGCTGCTGGCGGGGCAGCCGACGAAGCAGTTCGTCACGGTCGATCAGGTGGCGGCGATGGCGCTCTACCTGTGCAGCGATGCCGCTGCCAATATCACCGGCGCCAATATGAGCATCGACGGCGGCTGGACCGCGCAATAAACCACCTATCCCATATAATCCACCACCCCTCGCAGCTTTCCCCAGAAGGCAGCGAGGGGCTTTTTTTATCTGTTGTTAGCCGTCACCATCAAGCAGCTCAGTGCTAGCCCTTTTTTGCGCTTGGGATTGCATGATGGTGAATAATATGTTCCCCCAATAATCGAAGTCCCATGACTTCCAAAAAAACAGGGCCGTTCATTCGCCGAAAAAGGGGAAGAATGATGCGTTGCGTGAGGATGTTCTGCTACGGATCGGCTTTTTTCTTGATCTCGATTAACAATGCGTCGGCGGAAGAGAAAAATAGCGGCGACGATACGCCCCTTGTCATGGCGTCCGACTTTGACCTTTCCACCACATCCGGGTCTCCTGATTTTGAACGCCCTCCCGATATGTCAGCCAGCCAGCCGCTGCTGCCAAATGGCTTCGATCTTGCGCAACTGACGCAGACACCCTCACCTCTCCTGCCACCTTCCATCCAGGGCCCTGATCTTTCGCCCTCGCCGCAGCCGACCGACCCGGACGGCCGTTACCACTCTCTCGGCAGCCGCCTCATGGCGGTAAAATGGGAAGCGCTCGGCCTTTTCGCCTATGTCACCGCGGCCCAGACCTATTGGACGCACGACACGACATCCTTCCACTTCAAGGATGAGGGATGGTTCGGCCGGGACACGACGAATCTGGGCATCGACAAGCTGACCCACGCCTTCAACGCCTATCTTATCACGGAATTTCTGGGCGCGCGGATCGGCAAAAAGACCGGCGACCGGAAAGCGGCCGCCCTGCCCGCCGCGCTGCTGTCCATGGGCGTCATGTTCTACGGCGAGTTGTGGGACGCCCATAAGACAGACAGCGGCTTTTCCATGCAGGACCTGACCTTCAACACCCTGGGCGCGACCTTCTCCGTCCTTCGGCACAACGTGCCGGGCCTTGAGGACAAACTGGATTTCCGCCTGCTGATGATGCCCAATTCCCAAATCTACACCTTCAAGGGGAAACGCCATTATGAGCAGCAGCGCTTCCTTCTGTCGCTGGAACTGGCGGGTTTCAGGCAGTTCAGGAACAGCCCGCTACGCTTCATAGAATTGCAGGTCGGCTACCGCGGCAGGCATTTCAGCAATGCGGAGCGCGCCGCCGGAGTCATTCCGGACCGCGACATATTTTTCGGCGTCTCGCTCAACATCAAGGAACTCTTCTTCAAGAACAGCCGATCGAAGCTGGGCCGCGCCGTGGCCAGCGGGCTGAATTATCTTCAGCTACCCTATACAGGGGTCTATAAATATTGAGCGGTAAGGAGGCGTGAGCCACAACCACCCTTAAAAATCCCGGCAAATCTCCCTATGCTGCGATGCAAATCCAGGGAGACCCATCAATGCGTCATGCGTTGACGGCCATCATGGCCGCCGCCAGCCTTATTTCCATTGCCCATGCCCAGCCTCCCGGCGCACCCGCCGAGGTGGCAACGCCGCCCAATGTCATCGCCGCGACCATCGCGAAGGACATGGACGGGCTGATGACGCTCTATCGTGACCTGCACGCCAATCCCGAACTGTCGGAACAGGAAAGCGCCACCGCCGCCAAGCTCGCCCGGCGGCTGAAAGCGATGAAGTTCGCCGTCACCGAAAAGGTCGGCGGCACCGGCGTCGTCGCGGTGTTGAAGAACGGATCCGGCCCCGTGCTGCTGATCCGCGCCGACATGGACGCCCTGCCCGTTACCGAACAGACGGGTCTGGAGTTCGCCTCCAAGGTCAGGGCCAAGACCGCCGACGGGACCGAGACCGGCGTGATGCACGCCTGCGGCCATGACACGCACATGACCGCCTTCATCGAAACCGCGCGGCTGCTCTCCTCCATGAAGGAGGAGTGGAAGGGCACGTTGGTGATGATCCTCCAGCCCGCTGAAGAAGTGGGACGCGGCGCCCGGCTGATGCTGGAGGATGGGCTGTACACCCGTTTCCCGCGCCCGACCCATGCCATCGCCTTTCACGACGCGGCCAATCTGGAGGCAGGGAAGATCGGCTATACGCCGGGCTTCGCGCTCGCCAATGTGGACAGCATCGACCTGCTGGTGCGGGGTTCGGGGGGCCATGGCGCCTATCCGCAGACGACGCGCGATCCGATCGTGCTGGGCGCGCGGATCGTTACCTCCCTGCAAACGCTGGTCAGCCGGGAGCAGGATCCGTTCGACCCGGCCGTCGTCACCGTCGGCAGCTTCATGGGCGGCACCAAGCATAATATCATCCCCGATGAGGCGAAGATGCTGCTCACCGTGCGCAGCTATTCGGACGAAACGCGGGAAAAGCTGATCCGGGGCATAGAACGCATCGCGAAGGGGGAAGCGATCGCGGCCGGCGTGCCGGACGACAGGATGCCGGTGATCTCCGTGAAGGACGAATTCACCCCTTCCACCTACAATCCCCCCGCTTTCGCCAACCGCATGGCAGATGTGCTGAAGGCCCATTTTCCCGCGGGAACGGTCGGCGAGACCAAGGCCTCCATGGCTGGCGAGGACTTTGGCCGCTATTACCGCGCGGACAAGAGCATCGAGAGCTTCATCTTCTGGGTCGGCGGCGTGCCGGCCGAGCAGATGGAGAAGGCCAGGACCGGCGCGATCAGCCTGCCCTCGCTGCACAGCCCCTATTGGGCGCCTCAGGCTGACAAGGTCATCGCCACCGCGAGCGAGGCCATGACCGTGCTGGCGATGACCATATTGAAGCGGGATTGACAGCCGCCGTCACGACGCTGCCCGTAGGGAGGGCATTCAGCCCTGGGCTTCCCGCAGCCTTTCATGATGCCGGATCACCTCATCGATGATGAAGCGCAGGAATTTCTCGGTGAAATCGGGATCCAGATTGGCATCGGTGGCCAACTGGCGCAGGCGGGCAATCTGGCGCTCCTCCCGCCCCGGATCGGCGGGGGGCAAGTCGTGGGTCGCCTTGTGCTCGCCGACGGCCTGCGTGATCTTGAACCGCTCCGCCAGCATGAAGACGAGCGCCGCGTCGATATTATCGATGCTCTCGCGATAGCGCTTCAGCGTTTCGTCCACTTTCATCCTCCGCAAGGCATCGCCATGGCGGCGGCTTTGCGCCCGAACGATGCATCGATCAAAATATCGGCGCTTTTTGCCGTTTCCAGACGCCCGCGCAAGCTATTCCCGCTTGCCTTTAGCATTTTGCGCCGCCACATGGCCCTTGTCATGACAGCATCCGCCACCGGCAACGTCCACCCCATCGGCCGCGCCAGCAGCGCGCCTTCGCTCGCCTCCATGATGGCGCTTGTCGCCGAGGGCATGAACCAGGTGAACGCCGTCATACTGGACCGGATGCAGTCGCGCATCCCACTGATCCCGGAACTCGCCGGCCATCTGATCGCCGGCGGGGGCAAGCGGATGCGGCCGATGCTGACGCTCGCCTGCGCCGATCTGGTGGGCTATGCCGGATCGCGCCACTACAAGCTGGCCGCGGCCGTTGAGTTCATCCATACCGCGACGCTGCTGCATGACGACGTGGTCGATGGATCGGGGCTGCGCCGCGGACGCAAAACCGCCAACATCATCTGGGGCAACAGCGCGAGCGTGCTGGTGGGCGATTTTCTCTTCTCCCGCTCCTTCGAACTGATGGTCGAGGCGGAATCGCTGAAGGTACTGAAGATTCTCTCCAACGCGTCCGCCGTGATCGCGGAGGGGGAAGTCAACCAGCTGACCGCCCAGCGCAAGATCGACACCAGCGAAGAGCAATATCTCGACATTATCGGCGCGAAGACCGCCGCCCTGTTCGCCGCCGCCTGCCGCATCTCCGCCGTGGTCGCCGACCGGACGGAGGCGGAGGAGCAGGCCCTGGACGTCTATGGCCGGAATCTTGGCATCGCCTTCCAGCTTATCGACGACGCGATCGACTATGAATCCGACGGCGCGACCATGGGCAAGGATGCGGGCGACGATTTCCGCGACGGCAAGGTGACGCTACCGGTCATCCTCGCCTATGCGCGCGGGTCGGAAGAGGATCGCGCCTTCTGGAAGCAGGCCATCGCCGGCAACCGGGTGAGCGACGAGGATCTGGCGCATGCCACGGTTCTGCTGCGCGGGACAGGCGCGATCGCGGACACGCTGGCGCGGGCGCGGCATTATGGACAACGGGCCATCGACGCGCTCGGCATGTTCGACAATGGCAAGGCAAAGGCCGCACTGACCGAAGCGGTCGAATTCGCCATCGCGCGGGCTTATTGAGGGTTTGGCAGGCCGGTTCGTTTCGACCATGCTGTTCTTGTGGAGGCAGGAGCACATAGCGCTTCGTTCGGCCAGGACCTGTCGCCCATGATCCTTTCCCCGGAAACCATCGCTTTCCTCATGGCCGCCGCCCTGATGGCGGGGTGCATCGATGCGATGGCGGGAGGCGGCGGGCTGATCGCCCTGCCCGCCTTGCTCGCTGCCGGAATCCCGCCTGTTCCGGCGGTGGCGACCAACAAGCTGCAATCGGCGCTCGGCACTTTCGGCGCCTGCCTCGCTTATGCCCGCGCGGGGCATATGGACCTGAAGGCCTATCGCTGGCCCATATGCGCCGCCTTTGCGGGATCGGCTGGCGGAGCGTGGCTGTTGCAGCGGGTCGATTCCTCGATCCTGGCGGGGCTGATGCCCGCGCTGCTGATCGCGCTCGCCGCCTATTTCACCTTCTCGCCGAAGGTGGGCGAGATGGACCGGCGTCAGCGCGTCGGGCTGGGGCTGCTCAGCCTGCTGATCGGCGTCATCGGCTTTTACGACGGCTTCTTCGGGCCGGGTGCGGGCACTTTCTACACCACGATTTTCATTGTGCTGGGCGGCCTCGGCCTTGTCAGGGCTACTGCGCAGGCCAAGGCGGCCAATCTCGCCAGCAACCTTGCCGGCCTGCTCACCATGATGGCGGGCGGCCATGTCCTCTGGATCGTCGGCCTTGCCATGGCTGTGGGCAGCATTACCGGCGGGCAGATCGGATCCCGGCTCGCCATGCGCTTCGGCAGCCGGCTGATCCGCCCGCTGCTGATCATCATGTCGCTGGCGCTGACGGCAAAGATGCTGATCGATCCAAAAAACCCCATCCACGCGCTGCTGTTCGGCTGATCCTTGCGCTCGGCCCGGAATGGCGCGAGAGGGACAGGCATGACCGCCCTGCCCATCCATGCGGTGCTGCCCGACCTGCTCGCCGTCCTGCGCGAAGGCAGCAATGCCGTGCTGGTGGCGCCGCCGGGAGCGGGCAAGACGACCGCGGTCGCCCCAGCCCTTCTGAACGAGCCCTGGTGCACAGGGCAGGTGCTGCTGCTCTCCCCCCGCCGGCTTGCGGCACGCGCAGCGGCGGAGCGGATTGCCGAACTGATCGGCGAGGAGCCTGGCGGCACGGTCGGCTATGCGACACGCATGGACTCGCGGCTTTCCGCCCGAACCCGCCTGCTTGTCCTGACCGAAGGGATTTTCGTGCGGCGGATCCAGGACGATCCGGAGCTTTCGGGCATCTCCGCCGTCCTCTTCGACGAAGTGCATGAGCGCAGCCTGGACAGCGATTTCGGACTGGCACTGGCTCTCGACGCCCAGGGCGCCTTGCGACCCGACCTGCGGATCGTGCCCATGTCCGCTACCCTGGACGGCGCGCGCTTCGCCACGCTGCTGGCCCATGACGGGAATGACGCGCCGGTGGTGGAAAGCGAGGGCCGCATCCAGCCGCTGGAACTGCGCCATGTCGGACGCGCCGCGGAAAGGCGGATAGAGGATGCGATGGCGGCCACCATTCGCCAGGCGCTCAGCGATGAAGCGGAAGGCGACCTGCTCGCCTTCCTGCCGGGCGTGGCGGAAATCGAACGGACGGCGGAGCGGCTGGAAGGTGCTGGGGCAGAGGTCCACAAGCTGCACGGCTCGCTGGAACCCGCGGCGCAACGGGCTGCGATCCGCCCCTCGCGGGAGGGACGGCGGAAGGTGATCCTGGCCACCTCCATCGCGGAAACCAGCCTGACCATCGAGGGCGTGCGCATCGTGGTCGACAGCGGGCTGGCGCGACGGCCCCGCTACGACCGGGCGGCGGGGGTGACGCGGCTGGTGACGGAGCGGGCGAGCCAGGCGGCCGCAACCCAGCGGGCCGGCCGTGCGGCGCGACAGCGGCCGGGCGTGGCCTATCGCCTCTGGGAAGCAGCAGCGACGGCGGGCATGCCGCCCTTCGACCCGCCGGCGATATTGGAAAGCGACCTGTCGGGCCTGATCCTGGATTGCGCGCTCTGGGGCGTGGACGATCCGGCTCGCCTGCGCTGGCTGGACGTGCCGCCGGCTGCCGCCGTGGCGGAGGCGCGCAAGCGGCTCATGGCGCTGGAGGCGCTGGATGCCGACGGCCGCATCACCGCGCATGGCAAGATGCTCGCCACCCTGCCGCTGGAGCCGCGCATCGGCCATATGCTGGTGCGGGCTGGCGAGATGGGACTGGCAACGGTCGCCGCGGAAATCGCCGTCCTGCTTGGCGAACGGGGCATCGGCGGGCAGGATACAGACCTTTCGCAGCGGCGAATCCGCTGGCGACGCGAGAGCGGGAAGCGGGCCGACGCAGCGCGGGCGATGGCGAAGCGGTGGGCGAAGCTGGCCCCGGCGGACGCAGCCAGGACTTCGCCTCTGGTTGCGGAAGAAGGCCATGAAGCCGGCCTCTGCCTCGCCCTTGCTTTCCCGGACCGGGTTGCCAAACGCCGCTCCGCGGACGGGGCCGATTGGGCAAGCATCGGCGGACGCGGCTTCCGGCTCGACCCGCTCAGCCCGCTGGCAAGGGGGGAATGGCTGGCGGTAGGCGAAGTGCAGGGCAGTGCGGCGGGCGCTCGCATCCTTTCCGCCGCGCCGATCAGCGAGGCGGAGGTGATCGCCCTGTTCGCCGGCCGGATCGCGGAGCATCGCACCGTGCGGTTCCGGCCCGCCAATGGCGGCATAGAGGCGCTGCGTGAAAGGCGGCTGGGCGCGGTGCGGCTTTCCTCCGGCTCCGACGACCGGCCCGATCCCGACGCGGTCGTCGCCGCCCTAGTCGAGGGCGTGCGGCAGGGCGGGCTGGAGCTGCTTCCCTGGTCCGACGCCGCGCGGTCGCTCAGGATGCGCGCCGCCTTTGCCGGGGTGGAAGCGCTCTCGGACGCCGCGCTGATGGAGACGCTGGACGACTGGCTCCCGCCGCTGTTGCAGGGCAGGCGGCGGCTCTCCGACATCGACCGATCGCAACTTTCCGGCGTGCTGGAAGGGCTGATCGGCTGGGACGGCAAGCAGCAGGTCGACCGGCTCGCCCCGCCTGAATTCCGTTCCCCCGCCGGCAGCGGCCATGAAATCGACTATGCCGCTGAGGGCGGCCCCCGCGTCGAGCTGCGCGTCCAGGCCCTGTTCGGCCTCGACCAACATCCGGTCGTCGGCAGCGGGCGCATTCCACTGGTCCTTTCCCTCACCTCCCCCGCCGGCCGGCCGATCCAGACGACGCAGGACCTGCCCGGCTTCTGGGCGGGCAGCTGGCGCGCCATCGCCAAGGAGATGCGCGGCCGCTACCCCAAGCATCCCTGGCCGGACGATCCGGCGGCAGCCAGCGCCACGCTGCGCACGAAACGGGCCGATGCCAAGGGGAAGCCTTGACTTGGGTCCATTCGCTGGTGCAACGCAACCCGATCTTCCCTCAGGAGTCTCCATCGCGATGAGCGCGCGCATCTATCAGATCCAGAAGAACGCCCTGCAGTCCGGCAAGGCGCTGACCCGCAAATGGGTGCTGGAATATGTGGCGGCGGAAGCGAAGAAGCCCGACCCCCTAACCGGCTGGGCGGGTTCCGGCGACACCAGGCAGCAGATCAGGCTGACCTTCTCTTCCGAGGAAGCCGCCTGCGCCTATGCAGAGCGGGAGGGGATCGCCTATACGGTCATTCCGACCGCGCCCAAGACGTTGAAGATCCAGGCCTACGCCGATAATTTCCGGTAAGGCGCCGGAAGCAATTTCCAGGCGGCCGGGACCGATCGCTGGCTTCCTTATCGCCATCCCCAGGCCAGGTCGGCCACCAGCGTGGCGAAACTGATCACCACCCCGGCCAGGAACAACCGATAGGCATAGCCCAGCCAGCGATATTTGCGTCGCTGGAGCACCTGACCGTTCTGATACATGTCGCGCAGCATCGCCCGGCACAGCGCGTCGTCATCCGCCACCAGCCGCATCATCCGCGCACTGAACTCGGCTTCGCTGAGGCTGGTGAAGACGCCGAAAAACAGCAGATTGTCATCCTCCGTCACACCGGCGCGCGACCGGCCAACATTCGGCAACACCGCCAGGATCGCACAGGTCGCGGCCAGAAACACGCCGAGCGCCAGCACCGCCACCGGCCAGACCAGCGCACCCGACCGCAATTGACCAACGCAGAGGGTGAAAACCACCATCGACGCGCCGATCAGCATGTTCGCCTTCTGATCGGCCATCTGGCTGAGTTGCATGTTGGTCTGGACCGCGGTGCGCAGCAGGTGGATCGCATTGGGCACCGGCGCATCTGTCGCCTGGGTCATCATCCCCTCCCCTTTTTTCGCGACACTCATGCCCGATTGCCGCCTTATTCCCTTGCCAAAGAGCGACGCTTGAGGGCAAAAGCCGCTCTTTCACGGAAAGCACCAGGGATAATGACGGATCGCCAGCAAATTTTCGACAGCGTTCTGGGCCAGATCGCACCTTTCAACAAAAAGGGCGTCGCACTGACCGAGGCGACCACCTTCGCGGGGGATCTGGAGTGGGACAGCCTGACGGTGATGGATTTCGTCGCCGCGATCGAGGATGAATTCGACATCATCATCACCATGAACATGCAGGCCGAGATCGAGACGGTGGGCCAGCTTGTGGATGCCGTGGCGAAGCTGAAGGGCTAAAGGCCGCCCTGGAGCGATTTCCGGTCGGATGGCGTCATCCGACGGTCAGGAAATCGCGGTAAAATAAAGGAATAGAGTGGCCGATCTGATCCAATCAGATCAAAAGTCGCTCCAGTGATTATTTGCCGTTCGTGCCGAGTAGCCATCAAGCGTGTCGAAATGGCGGATCTAGGGAGCGGGGAACAGCATGACGGGCTTCGAGAGGGGCTTTGGCTGCGCCCGGTCCGAACTCAGGACGAACGGGTTAAGGGACTACATATGACGACCAATACCCGCGACCTCTTCTCCAAGTTCGATTCCCTGATCGCAGAACGGGAGGCGCTGCTGGCGACCGGCGTGCGCGATCCCTTCGCCATCGTCATGGATGAAGTGAAATCGCCCACCCTGGCCGTGATCAAGGGCAAGGACACGATCCTGCTCGGCACCTATAACTATATGGGCATGACCTTCGACCCGGAGGTGATCGCCGCGGGCAAGAAGGCGCTGGACGATTTCGGCGCGGGCACCACCGGCAGCCGCTTGCTGAACGGCACCTATCAGGGCCACCGGCAGGTCGAGGACGCCCTCCGGGACTTCTACGGCACGAGCGGCGCGATGGTCTTCTCCACCGGCTATCAGGCCAATCTGGGCATGATCTCGACGCTGGCGGGCAAGGGCGACTATGTCGTGCTGGATGCCGACAGCCATGCGTCCATCTATGACGGCTGCTTCCTGGGCGATGCGGAGATCGTCCGCTTCCGCCACAACAGCGTGGAGGATCTGGACAAGCGCCTGGGCCGCCTGCCCGCCGACGCCCTGAAGCTGGTGGTGCTGGAGGGCGTCTATTCGATGCTGGGCGACGTCGCCCCCCTGCCCGACATGGTCGCCGCGGTGCGCAAGCATCCCAATTGCATGATCCTGGTGGACGAAGCCCATGGCATGGGCTTTTTCGGCCCCAATGGCCGGGGCGTCTATGAGGAGCAGGGTGTCGAGAAGGACGTCGATTTCGTGGTCGGCACCTTCTCCAAGTCGGTCGGCACGGTCGGCGGCTTCTGCGTGTCCAACCACCCGAAGTTCGAAGTGCTGCGCCTCGTCTGCCGTCCCTATGTCTTCACCGCATCCCTGCCGCCGAGCGTCGTCGCGACCGCAGCGACATCGATCCGCAAGCTGATGCACGCGAGCGAGAAGCGCGCCCATCTCTGGAAGAACAGCCAGCGGCTGCACAAGGGCCTCTCCGACCTTGGCTTCAAGCTGGGCACGGAAACCCCGCAATCCGCGATCATCGCCGTCATCCTGACCGACCAGACGCAGGCCGTCGCCATGTGGCAGACGCTGCTGGAGCTCGGCCTCTACGTCAACATGGCGCGCCCTCCGGCGACACCAGCTGGAACTTTTCTGCTGCGCTGTTCGCTCTGCGCTGAACATAGCGATGAACAGGTTGGGCAGATCATCGGCATGTTCGAGGCGGCAGGCAAGGCGACCGGGGCGATCGGCTGAACGCGTCCTGTCATCGGCTTTACGACCGGACGGCCGATTAACGAGACGGAATCCGCCGCAAAAACGGAACCTTTCACCTGCGGCATTTCTCGCTTAACATTGTTCATCTAGTGTAACTGTCGATGACGGACGGGTTTTTCATGGATGAACATGCGACCGGTTGGCGAGCGTTCGTGGCACGCTTCCTGCCGCTGGTGCTCGTCATCCTGCTGTTCGGATCGCTCGGCACGCTGCTCTACAGCGCCAGCCATGCCGCGCATGACCATGAGCGCGCGCTGCAGGAACAGCGGCGCAGTTTCGAGATCATCGCCCTCGCCCGCGCGTTCGAGGCGAAGACCGCCCGCGCGGAAGTGACGCTGGCCCGCTATGTCATCAGCCTTGATCCCGATACCGGCCGCCTGTTCCAGGACCAGTGGCGCACCGCCGGGAGCCAGCTCAAGGTGCTCAATTACACCACCCGCCATTCCGACTGGCAGCGCGGCAATGTGATGGCGTTGCAGGCCGCCTTCGACCAGCGCGGCAAGACGCTGAGCGAGATCGGCCTGCGCACCACCTACGACCAGAAGATGGCAGCGCTTGCCCAGTTCCATCAGGCGGGCAAGTCCCGCGACCTGATGCGCATCACGGCATTGCTGGATCGGGTCATCCAGGCGGAAAACGCCCGGCTGCAGGAGCGCAGCGAGGCCGTGTCGCTGGCAGGGGATCGCAACGCCTGGTTCGGAAAGACATCCCAGCTTTTCGGACTGGTGCTGCTGGTCTGCGTGCTGTTCGCGCTCTGGTTCGCCAATGCCGCCTATAGCGAGCGCCGCAATGCGCGCAGGCAGGCGGATGACGAGGCGGAGCGCGCCGACCGGCTGGAGGAGGCCGTCACCGCCCGCACCGCCGAATTGTCGGATGCCTATGAACGGCTCAAGAAGGAGACCGCCGAACGCGCCGTCGCGGAGGAAAATCTGCGCCAGATGCAGAAGATGGATGCCGTGGGCCAGTTGACGGGCGGCATCGCCCATGATTTCAACAACATGCTGGCCGTGGTGGTCGGCGGCCTGGAATTGGCCAAGCGCAAGCTGCGGCTGAAACCGCAGGAGGCGAACCGTCATCTCGACAATGCGATGGAGGGTGCCAATCGCGCCGCCGCGCTGACCCGCCGCCTGTTGGCCTTCGCCCGGTCGGAACCGCTGCTGCCCAACGCCGTCGATCCTGATGCGCTGGTGGCCGGACTGTCCGAACTGATCGATCGGTCCATCGGCGACCAGATCACCATGGCCTTTGAAAATGAGGCGAAGGGCTGGCGGATCTTCGTCGACCAGCATCAGATGGAAAATGCGATATTGAACCTGTGCGTCAACGCCCGCGACGCCATGGACGGACGGGGCCGACTGGTCATCAGGACAGGACAGGCCCAACTGGCGCAGCACGAGATCGGGGAATGCGCCGCCGGCGAATATGTGATGCTCAGCGTCACTGACGACGGGTGCGGCATGACGCCCGAAATCCTGTCGCGCGTGTTCGAACCCTTCTTCACCACCAAGCCGGTCGGCAAGGGCACCGGGCTGGGCCTCAGCCAGATCTTCGGCTTCGTGCACCAGTGCGAGGGCGAGATCCGCATAGAATCGGAGCCCGGCAAGGGCACGAGCGTCCATCTCTACCTGCCCCGCCATGTCGCGGCGGGAGGCGAAGGTGCGATGGACGCGCCTATGCCGGACCGGGAGCCTGTGCTCCATCCCCCGATGCGTATCCTGGTGGTGGAGGATGATCCCCGCGTCCTCAACCAGACGATGGCGGCGCTGGCGGAACTGGGCCACCTGCCGGTCGCCTGCGATCATCCGTCCAGGGCGGCGAAGCTGCTCACCAGCCATCGCGACATCGGCCTGATCGTCAGCGACGTGCTGATGCCGGACATGACCGGGCCAGAGATGATACGCACCCTGCCGCCCCTCTATGCGCATCTGCCGGTACTGTTCGTCACCGGCTATGCCGGCGATATAGCGGAAAGCACCGATTTCGGGGGCCATGAAGTGTTGCGCAAGCCCTACACTCTGACCGGGCTGGCACAGGCGCTGTCCAATGCGCTCAGCGGATCGCACCACCCCGGAACAGCCGCGGCAGCAGAGTAAGCGCGCCGATCAGCGGCCAGCGGCGCTGCCAGGGCCTGATCTGGATCGTGGTGCCCGCATGGCGATTGATCTTCCACGCCAGATAATCGATGCCGCCAGCATAGGTGAAGCTTGCCTTGGCCAGGCGGATGACGGACAGCCATTTGCCGCGCCTTTGCAACCGCCGCCAGCGGGCAGCCGCCTGCTCCGGCGATGGCGGCAGGCCCTGGTCCAGCGCGGCCTCGCCAAAGCGCGCGTAGCGCTCCGGATCGGCATCGACGATGGAAAGCGATCGCCCCTTCCGTTCGGCCCGCAATTCCGCGCCATAGGTCAGGGTGAAGCCGGTCCTCCACAGCGACAGCGCATCCTGGGCCTGCGCCATTGGGCGAGCAAGCGAGAGCAGCGTCGGGGCAGCGCCGGCAACGGCTGTGATGGCGCGCTGGCGGGCAAGGTCATCCGCCGCCCAGAGCAGCCGCGCGGGCTGGGCAAAGCGGGCCCAGACCGACACATTGTCGGCGGCAGGGCTGTTGAGGCGGGCAAAGTCACCCTCCGACAGCACAGCATATTTGGCGATCAGGCCATTATGTTCGAAGGGAAAGACATTGGGCGGGATCAGCCGGTTTGCGGCCGCAAGCCAGCGCTTTCCATAAGCGGCGCGATAGTCGGAGACGATCAGGTAGAAATCCAGCATCAAGCCGTCGAGATTCTTCTCCCGCAGGCAGGAACCGTAGAAGAGCACCGCCCGCGAGGCATCGGGATATTGCGCAGCCAGCGCGCCCGCCATCGCCGCCGCGCGCGGATCGGCGGGCGCGGCCAGTTCGGCGGTGACGAGGGAGAGGAGAGAATGAGGCATCGGTCCTGCTACGGGTACAGCATGCTCCCGCAAAAACACTCGAACGAGCGGTCAGCAGGAGCGCGGGTCAAACGGCCAAGATCAGGCTCCTCCCTTCGCAGGAGCGCCGCAGTCTTTCAATCCCGCCGCCGGAATATCAACGACAGATTGTTCGCGGGCATTTCGAGCAATCGGCGAAGCACCAGCCCCTCGCCCTCCGCCGCGGCAATCACATCCTCCACCCGGCGCAGCCCCCATTGCGGATCACGAGCCTTGAGGGATGCATGGAATGCAAGATTGCTCGGCGCTGTTTCGACATTTTCCCGCAGATAGGGCCCGTAGAGGTAGAGCAAGCCGCCCGGCGGCAGTACGGCCCCCGCCCCCTTCATCAACCCCAGCGTCGCTTCCCAGGGGCTGATATGGACCATGTTGAAGCACAGGATCGCGTCGGCCCTTTCCACCGGCCAGTCGGCGCTCGCGTCGAGCCTGAGCGGCGGTCGCACATTGGGAAGGCCCACCTCCTGCCGCCACGATTCTATGGATACCAGCGCCGCCGGGTCAGGATCGCTCGGTTGCCAGTCGAGAGCAGGCAGTGTGGCGGCGAAATGAACGACATGCTGTCCGCTGCCGCTCGCCACTTCCAGCACGAGACCGGAGGACGGCAGTTCATCGCGAAGCACCGCCAATATGACATCGCGGTTCCGTTCCGTCGCGGGCGCATGGCGCTTGCCGGCGGCGGCAGGGCCGGAACCGGGTTCCCACGGCGCCGGCCTATCCGTCATTCGGCCACTTCCGCCAGTGCCGGCTCGGTCCAGGCGAGGACCGGCCTGCGCGCAGCCAGCGTTTCGTCCAGGCGGCGGCGCGGCGCGAAATGGGGCGCGCCCTTCAATTGCTCATCGCCCGCCTTCGCGCGTTCGGCCACACTGCGCAGCGCCAGGATGAACTGGTCAAGCGCCGCCTTGCTTTCCGTCTCCGTAGGTTCGACCAGCATCGCGCCATGGACGACCAGCGGAAAATACATGGTCATCGGATGGAAGCCCTCGTCGATCAGCCCCTTGGCGATGTCGAGCGTGGTGAAGCCTTCGGCCAGCCCCTTGTCGCTGAACAGCGCCTCATGCATGCACGGGCCGCTGCCGCCAAAGGGGGCATCCAGCACATCGTCCAGGCTGCGCAGGATGTAATTGGCATTCAGCACGGCGTCGCCAGCGACCTGCCGCAGGCCGTCCGCACCATGGCTGAGGATATAGGTCAGGGCGCGGGTGAACATGCCCATCTGACCATGGAAGGCGACCATGCGGCCGAAGGTCCGGCCATGATGGTCTTCCACTGTCTCTTCCTCGACCAGCACGAATTTGTCGCCCTGCTTTTCCACGAAGGGCAGCGGCGCGAACGGGGCAAGCGCCTCCGACAGCACCACCGGGCCGGAGCCGGGACCGCCACCGCCATGCGGCGTCGAGAAAGTCTTGTGCAGGTTGATGTGCATCGCATCGACGCCCAGGTCGCCGGGGCGGACCCGGCCGACAATGGCGTTGAAATTGGCGCCGTCGCAATAGACGAAGGCCCCGGCGGCATGCACCGCGTCGGAGATCGTCCTCATGTCCCGCTCGAACAGGCCGCAGGTATTGGGATTGGTGATCATCACCGCGGCGACATCGGGCCCAAGGCGGCCTTTCAGCGCATCCAGATCGACGCGACCATCCGGGGTCGCCGGAATATCCTCGACCTTGTAACCGCAGAAGGCGGCGGTCGCAGGGTTGGTTCCATGGGCGCTTTCGGGCACCAGGACGACGCTCCGCGCATCGCCGCGCGCTTCCAGCGCCGCCCGGATCGCGAGCAGGCCGCACAGTTCGCCATGGGCGCCCGCCTTGGGACTCATCGCGACCGAATGCATGCCGGTCAGCGTCACCAGCCAGCCGGCCAGTTCGTGAATCACTGCCAGCGCGCCCTGCACCGTCGATTGCGGCGCAAGCGGGTGGACATCGGCGAAACCGGGCATCCGCGCCACCTTCTCATTGAGGCGCGGATTATGCTTCATCGTGCAGGAGCCGAGCGGGAAAAGGCCAAGGTCGATGGCATAATTCTGGCGGCTGAGACGGGTGTAGTGGCGCACCGTTTCCTGCTCCGACAGGCCGGGCAGGCCAATGCTGTCGGTGCGCGCCAGATTGCCGAGGCGGTCGGCAACATCTGGCGCCTGCGCAAAATCGACGCCAGTGGTTTCGGCCGAGCCGATTTCGAAGATCAGCGCTTCCTCCAGCATCAGTGCGCGGTTGCCGGTGGCGGTGGCAGGCACGGGCGCGGCATCGGATTCGGCCAGAGCCTGCGGCGTGGTGGGGCGGCCTTCCTTGAGCATGGTCATGCCAGTTCCTCCTCCAGCGCCGTGGCAAAGGTTTCGATATCCTCCGCCGTCACGGTTTCGGTGACGGCGACGACCAGCCCCTTGCCGATCGCCGGTACATCCGGGAACAGGCGACCGAGCGAGACGCCGCCCAGAATGCCCTTGTCGGCCAGGTTGCGGACGACCTCGCGGGCATCCCTGGACAGGACCAGGGTGAATTCGTTGAAGAAACTGTCGTTGAGCAGCGCAACGCCCGGCACCTGCGCCAGACGGTCGGCCGCCTGGACGGCGAGGCCATGGTTGAGGGCAGCCATCTCCCGCAGCCCCTTTTCGCCCAGCAGCGTCATGTGGATGCTGAATGCCAGCGCGCAGAGGCCGGAATTGGTGCAGATGTTCGACGTCGCCTTTTCACGGCGGATATGCTGCTCGCGCGTCGAAAGCGTCAGCACGAAGCCGCGCTTGCCCGCCGCGTCCATCGTCTGCCCGCAGAGGCGGCCCGGCATCTGGCGGACATATTGCTGCTTGCAGGCGAAAAGGCCGAGATAGGGCCCGCCGAATTGCAGGCCGACGCCGATGGACTGCCCCTCGCCGACGACGATGTCCGCACCCATATGGCCCGGCGCCCTGATCGCACCCAGCGCAACGGGTTCCGTCACCACCGCGACCAGCAGCGCGCCCGCCGCGTGGGCAGCGTCCGCGAGCGGCGTCAGGTCGGCGATGCGGCCCAATATGTCGGGATATTGAACGACGACGCAGCTCGTATCCTTGTCGATGGCCGCGATCAGCGCATCGATGTCGGTGGCGGCATCCAGTGCCGGCGCCTCATGCACCAGCGCGTCGCCGGTGAATTTCGCCATGGTGTTGGCGACCGAAACATAATGCGGATGCAGGCCGGAAGACAGGACCGCCTTCCCCCGCCTGGTGATGCGGCGGGCCATGCCGATCGCTTCCCAGCAGGCGGTGGATCCGTCATACATGGAGGCATTGGCGACGTCGCAGCCCAGCAGACGGGCCACCTGCGTCTGGAACTCGAACAGCACCTGGAGTGTGCCCTGCGCGATTTCCGGCTGATAGGGGGTATAGGCGGTCAGGAACTCGCCACGCTGGATCAGATGATCGACGCTGGCGGGAACATGATGGCGATATGCGCCCGCGCCCAGGAAGAAGGGCGCCTCCCCTGCCGACAGATTCTTCCGTGCCAGAGCGGCCATGTGACGCTCGACCGCCAGTTCGCTGGCATGGTCCGGCAGGCCCGCGATCTTGCCCGGAAGGCGGGCTTCGGCGGGAACGTCCACGAACAGGTCGTCGACCGACGACGCACCGATGACGGAGAGCATCTCCTGCCGGTCGGCGTCAGTAAGGGGTAGGTAGCGCATTCAACAAATCTCCCCCCTCCCCAAAGCGGGAGGAGCTTTCATGGGATCAAAGGCTCGCCACGAACTTCTTGTAGGCCGCTTCGTTCATCAGGCCTTCCAGTTCGCCGGCATCGGCAACGCGCAGCTTGAAGAACCAGCCGTCCTCTTCGGCATCGCTGTTCACCAGCGCAGGCTCATCCTCCAGCGCGCCGTTGGTTTCGATGACCTCGCCCGAAATCGGGGCATAGACGTCCGAAGCCGCCTTGACCGATTCGACCACGGCAGCGTCGTCGCCCTTTTCGAAGGACGTACCCTCGGCGGGCAGTTCGACGAACACGATGTCGCCCAATTGCTCCTGCGCATAATCAGTGATGCCGACCGTGGCGATTTCGCCCTCGACATCGATCCATTCATGTTCGTCGGTGAAATAACGGCTCATAATTTACTTCCCTCCGAGTGATTTGCTTGAAATTCACGACCAATCAGAAACCAGAAAGGACTCAGGCCTTTCGACGATAACGGTGCGGAACGAACGGCATCGGCGCGACCTCAGCCGCGATCCGCTTGCCGCGCACTTCGATTTCGAGCGCGGTGCCGATCGCGCTGTGCGGCAGGCTGACCCAGCCCATGGCGATCGGCGCGCCCACCGTGGGCGCGAAACCGCCGGATGTGACCTCACCCACCCGTGCACTGCCGGCATGGATCGTTGCGCCCTCCCGCGCGGGCAAACGACCCTCGATCCTGAGGCCCACGCGCTTCGAACCCGGGCCGTCGGCCAATTCCTTCATAACCCGCGCATGGCCGATGAAGCCGCCTTCTTCCCGCCTGCGTTTCTGGATGGCGAAGCCCAGGTCGGCGCCGATGGCGCTGACGGCGGGCGTCAGGTCATGACCGTAAAGCGGCAGCCCCGCCTCCAGGCGCAGCGAATCGCGCGCGCCAAGACCGACAGGCTTCACCTGCGGCAAGGCGCAGAGCGCGTCGGCGAGAAGCGTCGCCTCGGCGGCGGGGACGCTGATTTCGAAACCATCCTCGCCAGTATAGCCCGACCGGCTGATCCACAGCGGAACGCCGCGCCAGGTGAAAAGGCCGGACTGCATGAAGATCAGATCGGCGGTTTCCGGGATCAGCGTGGCCAGCGCCTCCCCTGCCTCCGGCCCCTGCAAGGCGAGCAGGGCCTGCTCGTCCATATGATTCATCACGACTTCATCGGGCAGATGCTCGATCATCCAGCCCATGTCGTCATATTTGGTCGCGCCGTTGACGACCATGTAGATGTCCGCGCCATCGAAGGCGCCACCCCCCAGGCGGGAAACCATCAGGTCGTCCAATATGCCGCCCTCTTCGTCGAGCAGCATCGAATAGCGCTGGCGAAAGGGCTTCAACCCCCTGATGTCGCTCGGCAGCAGGAGTTCCAGCGCGTCGTCCACGCCCTCGCCGGAAAAGCTGAGCTGGCCCATATGGCTGACGTCGAACAGCCCGGCATGTTCGCGGGTCCAGCCATGCTCGGCCATGATGCCTTCATATTGGATCGGCATGTGGTAGCCCGCAAAACCGACCATGCGCGCACCCCTGGCCCGGTGCCAGCCATCCAGCGGCAGGGCCTGCAACGGCAATTCTTCTTCGATATGGGCGATGTCGTCATTGCCGGACATGGGAGGCGGGCCTTTCCGTGCGAGGGTCGTTGGCGACAGACGCGCCGTCCCGGAGTCGGACTGATCGCGTTTGCCACCCCCTCTGTCACGGAACCTGAGAGCTTTGACCACCGGCCGAGCGACCGGATGGCTTACCCCTTCGGTGGGACGGGATGATCCGTCCGCTTTCCAGAGTGCCTGCCCATGATGCGGTCCTTTGGCCTGAGAGATTCCGGGGCGGTTGCTCCTTCGGCGACGGGGTGGCCTGAAAGGCTTCCCATGCTCTCCCGCATCAAGTCCGATGACCGAATCCACGGCACCGGCGACAGTCCCGCATTGCGTGAAACGCGCCGCGCCGTCAATCGCTCAATCCGCGCCTTCCTCTTTTGCCAGCCGTTCGGCCAAAATGCGGGCGGCCTGTCGTCGTTCGATCAGCCGCTGATTGGCCGCCGCATCGCTCAGCACGAGAGCGCCAAGCCCCTCCTCCCCTTCGAACAGGCGCAGGAAGCGTTCGACGCCGGCGAAATTGGAGTCCGCGACCAGATGCCGCACCAGGTCGATCCGTCCCGACCAGAGCCGGTCGTCTTGCGCGCGCAGCAGTTCGGCAAGATCCTCAAGCTGGGCGGCGAGCGCGGCGATCTGCGGATGAAGGGCCATGGCCCAGCCTTAAAGCATCGTGCGCAAAAGTGGGAACCGATTTTGCGCAAAACGATGCGACATCAAAAGCATAAAGCGATTCCCGGGCGATAGGAACCATCATGAGCAGCAGATCGCGGAAAACAGCGAATCGGGAGCGCATAGAGGACAAGGGAAATGCTCAGGCCAGCGCCAGTTCACCGAAAATCTCGGCATGCCGCTTTTCGGCATAGCGATCGGTCATGCCGGCGATGAAGTCCGCTATATGCCGGCTGCGCTGAGGTTCCAGCGTCGCGCAATCATCGCGCCACTCCGACGGCATCAGCTTCGGATCCGCCTGATAGGCGCGGAACAGATCGGTCACGATCACCCGCGCCCGGTCCGCCGCCGCCAGTTGCGAAGGATGGTGATAAAGCGTCGCATACATGAAACGCTTGAGATCGCGCTCCTGCGCGGCGAGTTCGGGCGAGAAGCCGACCAGCGTGGCACCAGCCCTGCGAACGTCGTCGACCGTCTCCACGCCCGCGGCGGCGATATTGGCGCGAGTGGCCGCGATCAGGTCATTCGCCATCACGCCGATCTGTTCCCGCACCAGTTCGCGCAGCAGGCGATCCTGCGGCACATCGGGATAGCGCGCGCGGACCCGGTCCCAGCAGCCTTTCACCAGCGGCACGCTCAAAAGCTGGTCCAGCGTCAGCAGGCCCGCGCGCAGCCCGTCGTCGATATCGTGATTGTCATAGGCGATGTCGTCCGCAATCGCCGCAAGCTGCGCCTCCAGCGAGGCATGGCTGGCCAGGTCGAGCGGGAACAGCGCATCCACCGCCTGCATGGCCCAGCCGGGCCGCGTGACCGGACCATTGTGCTTTGCCAGCCCCTCCAGCATCTCCCAGCTCAAATTCAGGCCGCGAAACAGGGGATAGGGGCTTTCCAGCAGCATCAGCGTGCGCAGCGTATGCGCATTATGGTCAAAGCCTCCATGCGCATCGAGCGCTGCCTCCAGCGCGTCCTCCCCGGCATGGCCGAAGGGCGGATGACCGATGTCATGCGCCAGACAGAGCGCTTCGGTCAGATCCTCGTTGAGGCCCAGCGTCCGCGCCGTCGTGCGGCCGATCTGCGCCACCTCCAGACTATGGGTCAGGCGGACGCGGAAATGATCGCCGTCGGGCGACACGAACACCTGCGTCTTGTGGCGCAGGCGACGGAAGGCAATGCTGTGGATGATGCGGTCGCGGTCCCGCTGGAACATGTCGCGCGGCCCCCGCACCTCCCCGCCTGGTTCAGGATGAAGGCGACCGCGGCTCTGGCCGGGATCTGAGGCATAGGATGCAAGCAGCGTCATGCCGCGCCCTTTAAAGTCGTTTTCGGCCCTTGCCGAGTCGTTCGATGTCCCGCCGGATGGGAAATCACTATTTGGCCGGAAGGCGCTCGACCTCTTCCCCGGCGTCACTCTTCCAGGCGAAGGCGTCCGCCCCCGCCGCCTTCAACTTTTCCTCCAGCGTCTTGGCCCGCGTGAAGCTGCTGAACGGCCCGACGAGCAGGCGATTGGTGCGACCCCAGCTCGCGACCCAGGCGTCCTGTGGTTCGAGCGAGTCGTATTTCTTGCGCAGCCCCTTCATGGTAAAGGCCAGCGCGCCCTTGTTCGCACCCGTGCCGACCTGAAGCCAATTGCGCGCGGGATTGGCGGCAAGGCGCGCCTTTTCCTCGGCCGCCTTCTTCTTTTCCTCGGCCAGTTGTTTGGCCTTGGCGTCCGCTTCGGCCTTCGCCTTGGCGGCAGCGGCCTTCTTCGCCTTTTCCGCGGCGGTGGCGGCAGCAGCGTCCCGCTCGGCACGGCGGGCGGCCTGGATCTGGGCCACCTCCGACAGGTCGACCGCGACGACGCTCGATCGGCGTTCGGATTCCGGCACATCGATGGCGTGAATGATGTCGGCCAGCGAACGGGTGACGGCCGGGTCGATCTGCTGCTGCTGCGTTGCCGGCGGCGACGCGGGCAATGACGCGGGCGGCGGAACGGCCGGTTGGGCAGGGGACGCAGCCTGGACCTGTGGCGGGGCCGTCGTTCGGGGCACCGACGCCTGGGCGAGCGTGATCGCGTTGAGCTGGCTCGGTGCCGGATTGGCGGGCGCAGTGTTTTGCGCGGGGACGGATTCGAAGCCGGGCGCCGGCGGACCCTGCACATGGGCGGCGGGCACGGCCGCCTGCATAGTGCGCTGGGGCGACGGCGCCTGCATTTGCGAAGCGGCCGAGCCCGGAGCGGGCTGGCTCTGCACCGGTGCGCTGCGGGAAGGCGCTTCCACCTGGGCGAGCCGCGTGGCAGTCTCCGTGCGACGAGAACGGCGGTCCTGCTTCGTGGACCGGGAAGGCGGCATCTGCGTGGCGGGTTGGCTGGCCGGCGGCGGCGCAGGCGTCACCGACGCGAATGCGGGCGCGGTCGGGGTGATGGGTGCGATCGTGGAACCCACATTGGCGGGGAAATGTCCGAAATGCACCGCCGCCGCCTTCTGGGCCGCGGTCAGATAGGGCATTTTCTGCATATAGGGCAGGATGGCCGAGGCAAGCTGCGACGGCATGGTCTGCTCCGCGATCTTTTTCGCGTCCGCCTGTCGGTTGTTCATCGCCAGGATGAACGCCCGGTAGCGCCAGGCCGCCCGGTCACTCTTGTAGAGCAGTGGTTTCAGCACCCGTTCCGCCGCGTCCACCTGACCGGAAATGCCGAGCGACGCGGCATAGCGGTGGGCGAGTTCGACATCGTCCGGCGTCCGCTGGAGCGCCGCCTGATAGTCGCGCTGCGCCCCCGCCTGATCGCCGGTCATGTCCTTTGCAAGGCCCCGATCGGACAGCAGGGTTGCTTCGGGAAAGCCCAGCCGCGTTGCCTGGTCGAACAGACGCAGTGCTTCGCCCGGATTCTGGTTTTTCAGCATGACGCGGCCCAGGCCCGCCTTCACCTTGCCGTTGTTCGGCGCAAGCATGTCCGCCCGCGCGAAGAAACCCGCCGCCGCCCGCGCATCGTCCATGTCCAGCGCCGCTTCTCCCGCGCCGATGAGCGCCGTCACATCGCGAGGATTGGACGCCAGACGCGCCAGATTATTGTTGAGGTCTTCGGCGCTCGAGGGACGAATCGCCTGCACCTGGGCAGGCTGCGCCAGAACCGGTTGTGCCAGTGCGGTGCCCGCTAGAAGCAGTCCGCGAACAATCCATATGTCATAACGTCTCACAGACAGCCCTTTAGCGGATGAAGGCGGTGCAAGGGAATATGTCGAAAGAAAAAGCGCGCCCGGTTGCCCATGGCAACCGATGGCGCGCTTGTCCTGATCCGTGCGGGGCGAACCCTGCTGCCTGTTTACTGATTGCTCTGGCGATTGAGGAAACGCGGAATGTCCGGCGTTGGCGTTCCGTCATCGCTCGCGCCGGCGCCCTTCTCGGCGCCACGGGTCAGCCCCGCCATGCGCTCGAACAACGTGCCTCCGGTGGCGACGCGCGGTGCGGCCTGCGACGCCGGAGCGGGCTGAGCCGGCACTGTTTCGGCCGCATCCTCACCCAGCAGCAATTCGTCCTGCGAAGGATCTTCGTCGGAGAACACCGCTGCGGGGCGCGGCGGGCTGAAGGGCGCGGGCTTTGCCGCGGCAGCAGGCGCTGCGGCAGGCGGCGTCAGCGGCGCGGGCGCAGGCGCGGCGGGCACGTCCAGTTCCAGCGTTTCAGGCTCTGCTTCCGGCGCGGGAGCAGGCGCGGCGACCGGAGCCGGAGCGGCCTGCGGCGCGGGCTTGGGCGCGGCGGCGGTCGGCACGGCAACGGCCGGACGGCTCGCGAAGCTGAACGGCTGGGTCAGCGGCGCGGCACTGGCGCTGGCATCGCTGTCGATGCCGGTGGCGACCACGGACACCCGGATCTTGCCGTTCAGATTGTCGTTGAAGGCCGAACCCCAGATGATGTTCGCATCGGGATCGACCAGTTCGCGAATATGGTTGGCGGCCTCGTCCACTTCCATCAGGCGCATGTCGTCACCGCCGACGATGGAGACGATGACGCCTTTCGCACCACGCATCGACACGCCGTCGAGCAGCGGATTGGCGATCGCCTTTTCCGCCGCCTGGAGCGCGCGGCCGTCGCCTTCGGCTTCGCCGGTGCCCATCATCGCCTTGCCCATCTCGCCCATCACGGAACGGACGTCCGCGAAGTCGAGGTTGATGAGGCCTGGCATGACCATCAGGTCGGTGATGCCGCGCACGCCCTGCTGCAACACCTCGTCCGCCATCTGGAAGGCTTCCTTGAAGGTGGTGTTCGGGTTGGCGATCAGGAACAGGTTCTGGTTCGGGATGACGATGAGGGTATCGACATGCTTCTGCAGTTCCTCGATCCCTGCCTCCGCCGACTTCATGCGGCGATTGCCCTCGAAGGTGAAGGGCTTCGTCACGACGCCGACGGTCAGGATGCCTCGGTCACGGGCGGACTTGGCAATGACCGGAGCGGCGCCGGTGCCGGTGCCGCCACCCATGCCCGCGGCAATGAAGCACATATGCGCGCCGTCGAGCGCCTGCTCGACCGAGGCGATGGTCTCTTCCGCGGCCGCCTTGCCGATTTCCGGGCGAGAGCCGGCGCCCAGCCCTTCGGTGATCTGCGGGCCAAGCTGGATGCGCCGTTCCGCGGGCGAAGCGTTGAGCGCCTGCGCGTCCGTATTGGCGACAATGAAATCCACACCCTCGACGGAGGCGGCGATCATGTTCGCAATGGCGTTGCCGCCCGCGCCGCCGACGCCGATCACCGCGATGCGTGGCTTCAACTCGTCCACATGCGGCGGGCTGATTTCAATGCTCATAAATTCTAGCTCCCTCCAGCTTCGGTGACGTGAGCGAAACTGTCATCGAAGGTTAATGCAAGATGATGGCGTATTTCACCAGTAAATTTCGTCTGACCGTGTTTATTTCAATAGTTCGTCTTCATCGCCTTCACCATCCTCTGCCACCATGCTGGCGCGCCGATACGGTGAACGGTCTGGGGAGCGGGCGCTATCGTTCTAAGATCAACCGGGTTTGAAGCGCCATAAAGCGCAAGACCGGCCAATGTCGCAAAGGCCGGACCGCTATGTGCCTCCGGCATGGCGGCGAGGCCGCGCGGCCGCCCGATCCGCACCGCGCGGCCCAGCGCACCCTGCGCATAGTCGGCAATGCCCTTCATTTCGGCGCCGCCGCCGGTCAGCACGACCTGCCGCCCCGTGGGGGTGTTGAAGCCCATGCCGGCGAGCGCCGCATTCACCTCCACCATGATCTGGTTCAGCCGCTCGCAGATCACCGCCACCAGAGCGGCGCGGGTAATCTTGCCGCCATCGGCGTTGGGGCCCGCGCTTTGCCCCGGAATGGCGACATCGCCATGCGGCGCCGCGATCTCTATCATGTCCCGGAAATCGCGGCGGTTCTGCATCGCGGAGCCGTAGAAGCATTTGATCCGCTCCGCCTGGCTGCGGCGAATGCCAAAGGCCGACGCTATGTCGTCGGTGATGTCGGACGCACCGATGGGAATGCTGTGCAGCCCGACCAGCATGCCACCCGCATAAAGCGAGACATTGGTGACGCCCGCGCCCAGTTCCACCAGCGCGACGCCCAGGTCGCGCTCTTCCTCGGACAGGCAGGCAAGGCCTGTGGCGATGGGAGAAGCGACGATGGAATTGACATTGAGATAGGCGCCGCGCACGCAAAGGTCGAGATTGGCGAGCGGCGCCCCGTCGGCCAGCACGACATGGATATCGACGCCCAGCAGGTCCGCATGCATGCCCAACGGCTTCTTCACCGGCACACGGCCGTTGATGGTGAAACAGGTCGGCTGCGCATGCAGAACCACCCGGCCGTCCGGATCAATCCCCTGCTGGCCTGTGGTCAGAAGGTCATCGATGTCCGCCTGTTCGACGCGATAACCACCCATGTCGCGCTCGACGGTGACGACGTCGCTGACCAATGAACCGCCCGAAAAGCTGACCCACACATCCTCGATATTCGTGCCCGCGACGCGTTCCGCCTGTTCGACGGTTTCCCGTACGGCGAGTTCGGTCCGCTCCATATCCGCGATGAAGCCGCGCCGAACGCCCCGGCTTTCACGCTGCCCGGTGCCCAGGATCGCCAGTTCGCCATTTTCGGTGCGCCCCGCGATCAGCGCGGACACTTTCCACGATCCGATGTCGATCGCGGTGACGAACTTCTCGACCTTGGGTTGGGCCATGGGGGTTCAGCCTTCCTCGCCCTTGGCAGGCGCTTCGGCGCTCGCGGCGGGCTTGTCGCCGGACTGGCCGCTTCCCTGCCCCTGCGGCAGGCGCAGCACGAAACGATCGGGATCGCGCATGTCGAACTTGACGATACCCCGGCCCAACAGGCGGTTCACCCCGTCCATCCGCGCGAAATTGACCAACGCCGTGGCCGACGGCTTGTCGCCTTCGGGCAGGGACAGCGTCTCGCCAGATTGAAAGCGCAAGTCCCAGCGCCGGTTCCCGACCCAGGTGGCGCCCGCCAGCATGGGTTTGAGCGCAGGCGCATTTTCCATCAGCCTGTTGAGACCCGCGGTCTGCAGATTGGCGTTGGGGCCAACGACCAGCGGCAGATCCGGCATCGCCCCTGCCGATACCGATTGCAGCACCACGCCGGCCACGTCGATCAGGTGAAGCTGCCCATCATGCTGCCACACCGCAACCGGATCGCGCTCGACGATGTCGACCACCAGCGTATCGGGCAGGCGACGGGAAATGCGCGCATCCTTGACCCAGCCGAGCTTCAGCATGTCAGCCCGCACCCTGGGCAGGTCGAGCGAAAGCATCGACCGGCTCACCTGGCCAAGGGCGATATTGTAGATGGGCAGTTCGTCCATCCGCTCGACGCCGCGCACTTCGACTTTCTCGACCTCGAAGCCTGCCTTGGCCGCCAGTTCGGACGCCTTCTGCCCGGCCATGGCGGGAAGGCCCGACCAGATGGCGATACCCACCAGCGCCGCCAGCACGATGCCGACGATCGCCCAGCTCGCCATGCGCTGGAGCGTCTCCTCGCTGACCGGCAGCAGGTCGATCAGACCGTCGATCCAGCTCCGCTGCTTGACCGAACGTCCTCGCCCACCGCTGCGGCCGCGCGTGCCGGTCGTGCGCGCCAGCCGCGCCGTTCCGCCACGCCGGATGCGTGCTTCAGCCATGCTTCGTCCCCCCTGCGCTCTTCAGCGCGTCCTCGACTATACGCTCCACCAGCTCGGCATAGTCAATGCCCAGCTTCGCCGCCTGTTCAGGCACCAGGCTGAGCGGCGTCATGCCCGGCTGCGTGTTCACTTCCAGCAGGAACAGCCCGTCGATTCCCTGTTCATCGTCCCAGCGGAAATCAGCCCGCGACGCCCCCTTGCAACCCAGCAACTGGTGCGCGCGCAGGGCAATGGCCTTGCAGGCTTCGCTGATCTCCTGGGGAATATCGGCGGGGCACACATGCTCGGTCATCCCGTCCGTATATTTGGCGTCGAAATCGTAGAAACCGCTTTTCGGACGCAATTCCGTGACCAGCAGCGCTTCGTCGCCCAGCACGGCGGTCGTCAGTTCCCGCCCGCGAATATAGGGTTCGGCCAGCAACTCTTCGAAATGCAGCCACGGACCCTCGACATCCCGGCCGATCGGCGAACCATGATTGCCGTCCCTGGTCACGATGGCGACGCCGACCGAACTGCCCTCATTGACCGGCTTCACCACATAGGGGCGCGGCAGCGGATCACCCTCGAACAGGCTTTCGCTGCGGACGATATGCCCGCCGGGCATGGGGATGCCATGGGGCACCAGCGCCTGCTTGGTAAGCTGCTTGTCGATGGCGATGACGGAGGTGGCGAGGCCCGAATGGGTGTAGGTGATGCCCATCAGGTCCATCATCCCCTGCACGGTGCCGTCCTCGCCGGGAACGCCGTGAAGGGCGTTGAACACCACGTCCGGCCTCACCTCCGCAAGGCGCAGCGCGATGTCACGATCCATGTCGATCCGCGTGACCCTGTGGCCGCGCGACTCCAGCGCCTTGGCGACGCCCTCGCCCGACGAAAGCGAAACCGGCCGTTCGGCGGACCACCCCCCCATCAGGACGGCAACATGCCAGGGGCCACGGGTCATCTGTCTTTTCCTTCAACCAGCTGAACGCCCACCCTTTGAATTTCCCATTCGAGGTCGATGCCGCTCTTTTCCTTCACCCGGCGGCGGACCTCCTCGCCCAGCGCCTCGATATCCGCGCTCGTCGCGTCGCCCAGGTTGAGGAGGAAATTGGTGTGCTTTTCCGAAACCTGCGCGCCGCCCTGTCGCAGCCCCCTGCACCCGGCCTGATCCACAAGCTGCCAGGCCTTGTGCCCATCGGGATTCTTGAAGGTCGAGCCGCCGGTCTTGCTGCGAAGCGGCTGGCTTTCCTCGCGGGCGGCGGCGATGCGGTCCATTTCCGCCTGGATGGCCGTCGGCTCGCCAGGAACGCCCCGGAAAATGGCACTCACCACGACCGCGCCCTCGGGAAGAGTGCTGTGGCGGTAGGTGTAGCCCAGCGCGTCGATCGGCAGTGTCACCCGTTCGCCCGACCGCAGAACAACATCGCATTCCACAAGGATATCGCACGTCTCACGGCCATAGGCGCCCCCGTTCATCCGCACGAAGCCGCCGACCGTGCCGGGAATGGAGCGCAGGAATTCAAGCCCCGCTATGCCCGCGTCCCGCGCCGCCGAGGAAACAAGGATGCCCGATGCTCCTCCCCCGCAACGCAGGCTGGTCGCATCGACCTGCTCCACCCTGGCGAATGGCTTGCCAAGGCGCACCACTACGCCCGGAACCCCGCCGTCGCGCACGATCATGTTGGACCCCAGGCCCAGCGCCATCACCGGAATCGCAGGGTCAAGCCGCGCCAGAAAATCAGAAAGATCGTCCGCGTCCTTCGGCTCGAACAGCCATTGCGCAACACCGCCCGCCTTGAACCAGACGAGCGGCGCCAGCGGCGCATCGGCCCTGAGCGAGCCGCGAACCGGGGGAAGAGACGTGACCGCCAGCGTCAATCGCGCATCCCCCAGAGCCGCATCCAGCCCTTCATCGCCTTCACACCCGCTTCGCCCGCCCGCCCGGCGGCGGCCCCGGCGTCCACATTGCGCTGCGCCGCGTCGACCATCTGCTGCGCCACTTCGATGCCCTGCATCTGGAGGTCGATCATGCGCTTCTGCATCTCGAGGCCAACATTGAACAGCTCGAACATCAGGCGGTTTCCTTCTCCGCAACGGCGGAGGCAAGGCCCGCCGCCCATTTGGTGATGTCGCCCGCGCCAAGGCAGATGATCATGTCGTCCGCCTGCACATCGGCGGCCATCAGGCGGGCGAGATCGTCCGCACCCTCGACCGTCGCGGCGTTGCGATGGCCCCGGCGCTTCAGCCCCGCGACCAGTTCCGCGCTGTCCACCCCTTCGATCGGCTGCTCGCCGGCCGGATAGACCGGGGCGGCATAGACGATGTCGGCGTCGTTGAAGGCCTGCTGGAACTCATCCATCAGGTCGCGCAGACGGGTGAAGCGATGCGGCTGGACCACGGCGATGACCCGGCCTTTCGCTCCTTCGCGTGCGGCGGCCAGCACAGCCCTGATCTCGACCGGATGATGACCATAATCGTCGATCACCGTCGCGGTACCGCCCCCGACGGCGATTTCCCCGACTTTGGTGAAGCGCCGCTTGACCCCGCCGAACTTGGCGAAGCCGGTCTGGATCGTCGCGTCATCGATGCCCATCTGCAGCGCCACGCCGATCGCCGCCATGGCGTTCAGCACATTGTGGCGGCCCGGCATCGGCATTACGATCCCCTCGATCCGGCGCAGCGATCCGTCACGCTCACGAATCTGCACATCGAAGCGGTTGCCACCCGGGATCGGCTGAACATTCTCGCCGCGAATATCCGCCTGGGCGGAGAAACCATAGGTGACGATGCGCCGGTCCTGCACGCGCGGCAGGATCGCCTGCACCTCCGGATGGTCGAGGCAGAGCATCGCCGCGCCATAGAAGGGCACATTCTCGACGAACTCGACAAAGGCATCCTTCACCTTGTCGAAGCTGCCATAATGGTCGAGATGTTCCGGATCGATATTGGTGACCACCGCCAGCGTACCATCGAGGCGCAGGAAGCTGCCGTCGCTCTCGTCGGCCTCCACGACCATCCACTCGCTGTTGCCCAGCCGGGCATTGGAACCGTAGCTGTTGATGATGCCGCCATTGATCACGGTCGGGTCCACCCCGCCCGCGTCCAGCAGCGCCGCAACCATGGAGGTGGTCGTGGTCTTGCCGTGCGTGCCCGCGACAGCCACGGTGGATTTGAGGCGCATCAGTTCCGCCAGCATTTCCGCGCGACGGATGACGGGCACGCGGCGTTCCAGCGCCAGATCGACCTCGGGATTGCCCTTCTTGATCGCGGTGGAGGTGACGACGACAGCAGCATCGCCCAGATTTTCGGCCTTGTGGCCGATCATCACCGGAATGCCCTTCTTGCGCAGTCCCTCGACCACATAGCCTTCGGCCACGTCGCTGCCCTGAACCTTGTAACCCAGATTGTGCATCACTTCGGCGATGCCGGACATGCCTATGCCGCCAATGCCGATGAAATGGATCGTGCCGATGTCGGTGCCGACACCCTTCATGCGCGGGATTCCTTATTCATGAAACAGGGAGAACCTTTCAGGCCGAGATTGCCGGACTTCACGCGGGAACCCCCTGCAGATTGAGGCTTGCCGGGGTCGGCCCGACCTTCACCGGATCGTTGATGATCGGCGCCGTGCCGATGCTTTCCAGCAGATCCGCCATGTCGCGTGCCGCATCGGGGCGGCCGCAGGCGCGGGCGCGTTTCGCTGCGTTCTGGAGCGCGCCCGGTTCCAGCGCCATCTTCTGCATCTGCTTGGCAAGCTCGACCGCCGTGAAGCGCGCCTGCGCAATGGTGCGCGCGCCGCCGGCCTCGGTCATTTCCCGGGCATTCGCGGTCTGGTGGTCGTCCATCGCGCTCGGCAGCGGGATCAGGATCGCGGGCCGGCCTGCACAGGTCAGTTCCGCCAATGTGGATGCGCCCGCACGGGCGATCACCAGGTGCGACCAGCCCAGCTTCTCCGGCACATCGTTGAAATAGGTCGCCAGATCCGCCGGGATTTCGAGGTCGGCGTAGAGCTTGCGCACCCGCTCGATATCCTCGGCGCGGCATTGCTGCGTTACCTGCAGGCGGCGGCGAAGGCTGAGCGGCAACATGCCCAGCCCGTCGGGCACGACGCTGGAAAGGATCGTCGCACCCTGGCTGCCGCCGATCACCAGCACGCGGAACACGCTTTCATCAGTCAGCGCAGGGAATTCCTCCTCGCGCAATTGCTTCACTTCCTCGCGCACCGGATTGCCGACCAGATGCACCTTGCCGGCATAGCGGTCCTTGAGCCGCCGGACGTCGGGATAGGCGGTCGCGATCGCGTCGACCCGCCCCGCCAGATAGCGGTTCACCCGGCCCAGCACGGCATTCTGTTCATGAATCGCCGTCGGAATGCCGTCGGCCAGCGCGCCCAGCAGCGCGGGCATGGCCGGGTAGCCGCCGAAACCCACCACGGCGGTCGGACGGAAGGTCTCGTTCAAACGCCGCGCCATCGCCCGGCCTGCAAGGATCGCCTTCAACGCGCCCGGCCAGCTCTTCGGATTCCTGGTCATGCGCCCCGCCGGCATGACATGGACCTGCGCCTTGTCGAAAATGCCGGGAATCTTGGCGCCACGCTCATCCGTCACCAGCGCGACATGGTGGCCGCGCAGCATCAGTTCCTCGGCGACGGCATGCGCCGGAATCATGTGCCCACCCGTCCCGCCGGCGGCGAGGACGAAGTGTCGGGAAATACTCATCGACCACTCCATTTGACGACCGTGTGCCGACCCATGAAGGGATTGCGCCGCGTGAACGCGAGCAACAGGCCGACGCCGATACAAAGCGCCAGCATAGAGGAGCCGCCATAGCTGATAAAGGGCAGCGTCATGCCCTTGGACGGAAATATCTGCGCATTGACGCCCATGTTGATGATCGCCTGCAGCCCGAATTGCGTGGTGAGGCCCGCCGCGGCGAGGATCGTGAAATTATCATCCTCGTCCAGCATGCGCAGGAAAACGCGCACGACGATCGCCAGATAGACGCAGGCAATGCCGATGCACGCAAGCAGGCCGAACTCCTCCCCGATGACGGAGAAGATATAGTCGGTATGCGCTTCGGGCAGGCGGAACTTGTTCTGTCCCCCGCCCGGACCCACGCCCAGGAAACCGCCATGGGTGATCGTGCGGAAGGCCAGTTCCGTCTGGTCCGGCCCCATATCCTGTGCAACGCCGATCCCCAGGAAGTCGTTGATCCGCTGGCGGCCATTCTCATAGAACATGTACATCAGCACCAGGCCGCCGAGCCCCACGCCCGCCATCGCGCCGATGAAGCGCATCGAAACGCCCGACAGCAGCAGCAGGCCGCCCCAGCAGGCAAGGAAGATCACCGTTTGGCCGAAGTCCGGCTGCTTCATCAGGATCGCCGCGATCAGCAATGTCAGCGCGCCTGTCAGCGGGATCACGGGCAATGTCATGTCCTTGCCGCGCAACGACAGCAGCCAGGCCATGGTGACGACATAGACAGGCTTCAGGAATTCCGACGGCTGGAACCGGAAACCCGGCAGATCGATCCAGCGCTTGGCGCCGTTCACGACCGAGCCAAGCACCGGCACCAGCAACAACGCCACGGCAAAGACGACGCACAATATGAAGGCCAGCCTGCGCGCCTGCGTCCGGGGCAGCATGGAGATCACCAGCATGATCGGCAGGCCGATGAACACCCACATCAGCTGGCGATAGAAATAGATGAGCGGCGTCACCGAAACCGTGCTGGTCGACCGATCGATCGCCGCCACCGGGGACGCCGCCGCCACCGCCACCAGCCCGATCGCCATCAACGCGACGATCAGCGACAGCAGCACGCGGTCGATTTCCCAGAACCAGATGGCCAGCGCCGTGCGCTCCCGCGGGACGGTGCGGTTCCTGAATTCCTTTACAAGATCGCCTGCCCTCGACATGCCCCCAGGTTCCTCCGCTTCCCTTTATTCCAGCGCGGCCACGGCAGCGACGAAGGCATCGCCTCTCGCCTCGAAATCGCGGAACTGGTCGAAACTGGCGCAAGCGGGCGACAGCAGCACCACATCCCCCGGCTGGGCCACCCGCGCCGCCCGGCGAACGGCGGCCGATAGCATCTCGCTATCGTCCACCGCCATATGCGATCGCAGCAGTTCGGCGAACATAGCGCCCGCCTCACCGATGGTATAGGCATGGGCGACATTGCCGAAATAAGGTTCGCACTCGTCCAGATTGTCGGTCTTGGCAAGGCCGCCGACAATCCAGTGCAGGCGCGGCCGCCCATCGATCGGCGGATAGGCGGCGAGCGCAGGGGCGGTCGAGGCGGCGTTGGTCGCCTTGCTGTCATTGACGTAGAGGACGCCGTTCAACTCGCGCACCCGCTGCATCCGGTGGGGCAGGCTGGCATAGCTTTGCAGGCCCTTTTCGATCGCCGCTTCATCGATGCCGAGCGCGCGGGCGACGGCAATGGCGACGGCAGCGTTCTGGGCATTGTGCGGGCCTTGCAGCGCGGGCCAGCCGGCTTGGCGGCTGGGATCGATGTCGGCGGCTTTCACCGCCATCACGCGCTCGTCGTCGGCTGCGCGGGAATGACGCACGGACGAGAGGATCGAACGGCTCGGTTCATCCTCAGCGGCGATCACCCCGATATGATCGCCCGCCTGCATTTCAAACAGCCGCGCCTTGGACGCCACATAGCCTTCAAAGCCATTATAGCGATCCAGATGATCGGGCGTGATGTTCAACAGCACCGCCACGTCGCAATCGAGACTGCGCGTCAGGTCGATCTGGTAGCTGGACAGTTCCAGCACATAGACGCCGCCGTCGGGCAGCGGGTCCTGCCCCAATATGGGCAGGCCGATATTGCCGCCCATCCGCGTCGGAATGCCCGCCGTCTCGATGATGTGATGGACCAGGGCCGTCGTGGTGGACTTCCCGTTGGTCCCGGTGATCCCGACCACCCGATGCTTCGGCAGGGTGGGACGGGCAAGCGCGAACAACTCTATGTCGCCGACGACCGGCACGCCCGCGAGCTTCGCATGCATGGCGATGGGATGCCTGTTGAGCGGAACGCCCGGCGAAACCACCACGCCGTCAAAGCCCTTGAGGTCGATTTCGGTGGGGTCGGCCAGTTCCGCCTTGCCCTCGACGGCGGCGCGCGCCTCGTCCCGGCTGTCCCAGGCGACGACCTGCGCGCCGCTGGCGGCGAGGCATTCAACCGTCGCCAGCCCGGACCGCGCCAGACCCAGCACCGCATATTTCCTGCCTGCAAAGACGTCCGAAACGATCCCCATGGCGCTCACCGCAACTTCAGCGTGGCAAGGCCGGCCAGCGCCAGCACGAAGGAAATGATCCAGAAGCGGATCACCACGGTCGGCTCAGCCCAGCCAAGCTGCTCGAAATGATGGTGGATCGGGGCCATCTTGAAGACCCGCTTGCCTGTCCGCTTGTAGAAGAAGACCTGGATGATGACCGACATCGCCTCCACCACGAACAGCCCGCCGATCACGCCCAGCACGATCTCATGATGCGCGGTAACGGCGATCACGCCAATGGTGCCGCCCAGCGCCAGGCTGCCGGTATCGCCCATGAAAACGGCGGCAGGCGGCGCGTTGAACCAGAGGAAGGCCAGCCCCGCCCCGATGATCGCTCCGCAAAGAATGGTGAGATTGCCCGCCCCCGGCACATGTGGAATGCCCAGATAATGGGCAAAGTCTGCGCGCCCGACCAGATAGACGATCGCCATGAACGCCATGCAGGCAATGATGACCGGCATGGTCGCAAGCCCGTCCAGCCCGTCGGTCAGGTTGACCGCATTGCCGAACGCCACGATCACGAAGGCGGCGAAGAGGAAATAGAACGGCCCCAGCTCAATTGCCGGGCCGTTGTAGAAGGGCAGGTAAAGCGCGGTATTGCCATGCTGGTTGACGATCAGCCAGGCGGCGAAACCAGCGATCAGAAATTCGAACGCCAGCCGCATCTTGCCCGAAAGCCCCTTGTGGCTGGCCTTGGTCACCTTGTCATAATCATCGAGGAAACCGATGGCGCCAAAGCCCAGCGTCACGAACAGGCAAGCCCAGACATAGATGGACGACAAATCCATCCACAGCAGCACCGACGACATCACCGACGTCAGGATCATCAGCCCGCCCATGGTCGGCGTGCCCCGCTTGGCCAGATGGGTCTGCGGGCCGTCGTCGCGAATCGGCTGGCCCTTGCCCTGCCGCACGCGCAGCCATCCAATGAAGCGCGGCCCGATCAGCAGGCCGATGATCAGCGCGGTGGCGATCGCCGCGCCGGCGCGAAAGCTCAAATAGCGGATGAGGTTGAACACACCCGCGAAATCCATTGTCTGGGCAAGCCAGTAGAGCATCAGTTCTTCGCTTCCTGTAGCGCAGCCACGAGACGCGACAGGCCGATGCCGTTCGACCCCTTCACCAGGATCGCATCGCCCGCGCGTATTTCATTTCGTACCAGATCGGTTGCCCTGGCGGCGTCGGGGACATGGTCGAAGGGCATAGCGCCTCGCAGCGCCTGGGCCAACGGCTCCATCTCCTCCCCCACCAGGACCGCATAATCCACCTGCCCCGCGGTCAGCGGCTCGACCAGCGAGGCGTGCAATTCGCGGCTGCGGTCGCCCAGTTCGCGCATCCCGCCCAGCACGGCAATGCGCCGGTCCGCCTGCTCGCGGCCCAATTGCTTGAGCGTCGCCGCCATGCTCAGCGGATTGGCGTTGTAGCTTTCGTCGATCAGCAACGCCTCGCCACCCTCGACCGGCAGGATGCTCCTCTGCCCCCGGCCCGGCAGGCCCGGCATTTCCGCCAGCGCCAGCCCCGCCGCGGCCAGGTCGCCGCCCAGCGCCTCGACCGTCGCCAGCACCGCCAGCGCATTGGAAACCCAATGCTCGCCCGGCGCGCCCACGGTGAGGCAGAGCTCCACGCCCGGCAGTGCCGCCGTGACCAGCGTGCCGCCACCCGCAGCAGGCACGGTTTCACGCGCGCGCACGTCCGCCTGCGGATCGAAGCCGAAGGTCAGGATGCGCGCCGCATGCTTCTCCGCCTTGGCATAGAGGGTCGCGACATACGGGCTGTCATAGGGGATGACCGCCGTGCCGCCCGGCTCAAGCCCCTCGAAAATCTCCGCCTTGGCCTCCGCGATCTTCTCCTCGGTGCCGAAAAATTCAATATGGGCCGGCGCGATGGCGGTGACGATGGCGACATGCGGCCGCACCTGCCGGGTCAGCGCCGCCAGTTCACCGGCATGGTTCATGCCCATCTCGAATATGCCAAAGGCCGATTCGCGGGGCATGCGCGACAGGCTGAGCGGCACGCCGACATGGTTGTTGTAGCTCTTGACGGACCGGTGAACCGCCCCCGGAAAGGCGCGGTCGAGCGCATGAAACAGCGCTTCCTTGGTGCCGGTCTTGCCCACCGATCCGGTGACCCCGATCACCTTGCCCTGCATCCGCGCGCGCGAGGCGCAGCCAAGCGCCTCCAGCGCCGCCGCGCTGTCGGGCACCAGCACATGGGGCTGGGCGATCGGCTGGCTGACGATGGCGCCCGCCGCACCCTGACCGAAGGCCTTGTCGACGAAGCGATGGCCATCGGTCGCCTCGCCCTTCATCGCCACGAACAGATCGCCGCCTGTTACTTCCCGGCTGTCGAACGCCACGCCAGAAACGGCGAAGGGCGCCGAAGCGACGCCCCCTGTGGCCTGCGCAATCTCTTCCGAGGTCCAGAGTGCGCTCATCCGGCGCATTCCCGCGCCACGGTCACATCGTCGAAGGGCAGCACCCGATCCCCGATGATCTGGCCCTGCTCATGGCCCTTGCCCGCCAGGAGCACGATATCGTCCGCGCCCGCCTGCGCGATGGCGGCGGCGATGGCGGCGCGACGGCCACCGATCTCCTCCGCCCCCGGTGCGCCCGCCATCACGGCTGCGCGGATGGACGAAGGCTCTTCCGAACGGGGATTGTCGTCAGTCACGATCACATGGTCGGCGAGTTCCGCCGCCACCTTGCCCATTTGCGGCCGCTTGCCCGCGTCGCGATCGCCGCCCGCGCCGAACAGGGCGATCAGCCTGCCCCGCGTATGCGGCCGCAGCGCCTCTATGGCGGCGCGCAGCCCATCGGGCGTATGGGCATAATCGACATAGACCGGCGCCCCCGCGCGGGTGATGACCGCCCGCTCCAGCCGCCCGCGCACGGGCTGCACCCGGCCGAGCAGTTCCAGCACCTTGCCCGCATCCTCGCCGCCCGCGATCACCAGACCCGCGGCGGTGAGCGCATTGGCCGCCTGATAGGCGCCGATCAGCGGCAGGTTCACCTTGCAGGACTTGCCTCCAAGATCCTTGGCCAGCTCGACTTCCAGCGCCTGGCCCAACTGGGTCGGGGTGCGGTTGGCAAGACGCAATGCCTGCCCCTGCACCCCGACGCTCAGCACACGAAGCCCCCGCTTCGTAGCCCGCTGGAGAACCTTGTCCGACCATGCGTCATCGGCCCAGACGACCGCGGTGCCGTCGGGCGCGACGACCTCGTCGAACAGGCGCATCTTGGCTTCGAAATAGCTGTCCATGTCGCCATGATAATCCAGATGATCACGCGACAGGTTGGTGAAGGCGGCGGCCGAAACCGGCAGGCCTTCGGTGCGATATTGGGCCAGGCCATGGCTCGACGCTTCGAAGGCGGCATGGCTGATGCCCTCGCGCTTCAGGCCCGACATGTTGGCAAGGAAGGTGACGATGTCCGGCGTGGTGAGCCCGGTGGACACCTGATCCACGGATGTCGTGACGCCCAATGTGCCGATGGAGGCGGATTTATGTCCCAGCATCCGCCAGAGCTGCCGGGCCAGTTCGACGGTTGAGGTCTTGCCGTTGGTCCCGGTGACGGCGACGGTCACCTCCGGAAACGGCGCGAAATAGCGGGCGGCAAGCTGGGCGAACAGGCGGCGGGGGTTGTCCGACGCAATATGCATCGCGCCTTCGACCTTGGCCTGCGGCCGGGCGACGACCGCCACGGCCCCGGACTGCACGGCTGCGGGAATGAAGTCCTCGCCATTGACGCGCGCGCCCTGGAAGGCCCCGAACACCGTGCCCGGCGCCACCTTCCGGTTATCGATTGCGAAGCCCGACACCGGAACGTCCAGGGACGCTCCCATGTCGAGCTTCGCATCCAGCCCCTCGATTAGCGACCCGAGGCGCATTATTCTTTCTCCTTGTCGCCGTGCAGCAGCGGCATGAGATCGGAAATATCGACGTCGCGCCGCTCATCGGGCAACACGCCCAGCATCGGCCCGGTGCGCTCCACCACCCGCTTCACCACCGGCGCCGCTGTCCAGGCGGCCGTGCGCAGGCCATATTGGCCCGTCGCCTCGTCCATGGTGACGAGGACCACATAGCGCGGATTGTCCATAGGGAAGGCAGAAGCGAAGGTCGTCACCAGTGAAGTCTTGTTATACCGGCCTTGCTGAGGTTTTTCGGCCGAACCTGTCTTGCCGCCCACCCGGTATCCCTTGGCGTCGGCGGAGCGACCTGTACCTGCCGCCACGATCATGCGCAACAGCTGGCGCATGCGCGCGCTGGTAGCGGCTGAAAAGACGCGCCGGCCCTCCGGAACCTCGTCCGCCTTCAATTTCCGCAGCGTAGCAGGCCGCCAAAGTCCGCCATTCACCAGGGCGGCATAAGCCGAAGCGAGATGCAAAGGCGTTACGGCGATGCCGTGACCATAGGAAACGGTGAGCGTCGTGATCCGCCCCCAATTGACCGGCCAGAGCGTGCCCGCCCGTTCGTTGAGTTCGATCGGCGCGCGCTGGTCGAAATGCAACTCACGGAAAAGATGCTGCAAAGGCTCCGCACCCATCTGGTCGGCGATCCGCGCGGTCCCGATATTGGAGCTGTGCACCAGGATTTCGGGCACGTTGATCCAGCGGCCCAGCGGATGGTCGTCCTTGATCCGGAAACCCGCAATGGCGAGCGGCGCCGTCGCGTCATAGGTCTTCGACATGGACGTGACGATGCCACGGTCCATCGCCGCGCCGATCGACAGCGGCTTGAACGCCGAACCCAGTTCATAGCGGGCCTGCACCATATGGTTGCAGAGCGGCGATTCGCTGCAATTCTTGCCCGCATAATCTTGCAGCTTGTTGGGATCGAACACGGGAATCGACGCCATGGCGATCACTTCGCCGGTATTGGCGTCCAGTATCACGCCGCCCGCCCCCTTGGCGCGGGTCTGGACGAGCTGGGCATAGAGTTCGCTCTCCAGCGCGCCCTGCACCCGGCTGTCGATGGACATGGCAAAGGGCTGGCCGCGCATCGCCGGATCGGTCAGCCGGTCGTTGAACGCCGCCTCCACCCCCATGCCACCCTTGCCGTCGGCATTCGGCGCGAACCCCAGCAGATGGGCGGCCAGGGTGCGCTGCGGATAGAGCCGCTCCTTCTCACGCGGAAATTCAATGCCGATCTCGCCCAGCGCGTTCACGGCGGCCACCTCTTCCGGCAGCGCCCGACGACGCAGATAAGCCCAGCCGCGGCCCGTCAACTTCTTGTAGAAGGCGCTTTCCGGTTCGTCGGGGAAGATCTCATGCAGCTTGCGCGCCAGTTCGGAGGGGTCTCCGATCAGTCGCGACGGCCGCACCGCGATCGAATAGGCGTCCATGGTACGCGCCAGCGGCACGCCGTTGCGGTCCACGATGTCGGCCCGCGCCGGAAGGCCGCCCATCGCGTCGCCGCCACGCCCATTGCCGGCAAAGACCCCCACCCAGGTCAGGCGCAGGATCAACACCGCCGTGATCGCCATGAACAGGATCAGCAACAGCATCAACCGGTTATGCGCGATCGCCGTCAAGTCAACGCGCTGCTTGCCTGCTCTCGCGCCGCCCGGCTGGACGATGATCGTCGCCATTTAGCGGTCCCCCTTGGCGCGCTCGCGCTTCGCCTTGGCGCTGATGTCGCCCAGCGTACTGTCGTCAAGCAGCTTCGCGTCCAGCATCGCCATCCGCTCAGCGTGGCGGACGACGGGATTGGGCTTGGTGGTGTCGGCGTCCTCCTTCGCCTTTTCCCTGGCGGTCTTGACGGCGGGCTTCGCGATCTTGTCGACATTGTCCGCGGCATGCGCCTCCCGGATGACGGCGATATCGCTGCGGATCTGGGTCGGCGCGGGGCTGGCGGGCGCAGCCTGCGGCGCGGACGGCAGGTCGGCGGGCGTCTCCACCATCGCCACCATCACCGGCGGCGCCACATAATCGGGGCCATTGGGCTGCACCCCGTCGAGATGCGCCAACGCCCGCTCGCCCGCCAGATATTGCTGGGCGGTGGGCGTCGCATACATGAAATCGTCCTGGTTCCAGCGCTCAAGCTGCCGCATGTTCGCCCGCGCGCTGAACTCGGTCTCCAGATAGCGGATGTCGGCCTTCGCCCGCGCGATCTGCGTCCGCACCTTCATCAGTTCGTTGCGCTCCGTCGCGACCTTCAGCGACACCATATAGGCGCCCAGCGCGCCCAGCGCGACGAGAAGGATCCAGATCAGGCTCTGCAATCTCTTGACCGCGATCATGAGCGGGAACTCCGGGGGGCAACAGGGGCGGACGTACGAATGGCGCTGCGCAGCGTGGCGGATCGGGAGCGTGGATTGCGCGCCAGTTCCGCCATGCCGGGCCGCACCGCCTTGGCGGGCTTTTCGAAAGTAGGCGCCGGCCCCGACTGGCGCTGGGGCAGATGCCGTGATCCGCTCGCCTCGCTGCCGCTGCGGTTGCGCAGGAACTGCTTGACGATGCGGTCCTCCAGGCTGTGGAAGGTGACGACCGCGAGCCGGCCGCCCTCCTCCAGCATCGCTTCGGCCGCCTCCAGCCCCCGCTCCAGTTCCTCCAGCTCGCGATTCACATGGATGCGTATCGCCTGGAAGGTGCGGGTGGCCGGGTCCTTCTTGTCATGCGGCTTGTGGCCGAGCGCCTTGCGCACCACGCCGGCAAGCTGCCCGGTGCGCTCCAGCGGCCGCGCCTCGACGATCGCCTTCGCCACGCGGCGTGAGCGCGGCTCCTCGCCATAGCGATAGAGGATGTCGGCAATCTCCTGCTCAGGGGCATTGTTCAGGAAATCGGCGGCACTCATCCCGCTCTGGCTCATCGTCATGTCGAGCGGGCCGTCGCCCTGGAAGGAAAAGCCCCGCTCCGGCCGGTCGAGCTGCATGGAGGACACGCCGATATCCAGCGTGACACCGGAAACGGACGCCACGCCCCGTTCCACCATCGCTTCTTCCATCCGGGAAAATTCTCCGGCGATCAGGGTGATGCCCTTTTCGTCGGCCAGCGCCCGCCCTTCGCGAATCGCGTCGGGATCGCGGTCGAACGCGAAGACCCGCGCGCCCTTGTCCGCCATGGCGGCCGAATAGCCCCCCGCGCCGAACGTGCCGTCGACATGAACCTCGCCGGGGTTGATGGCGAGGGCGCGAAGCACTTCGTCGAGGAGCACCGGAATGTGGCGGTCAGGGTCCTGGGCAAGGCCGGCGGAAACGCTCACTTGCCTCCTCCAGCCGCCCGCTGGTCCAGCCAGCGCCGGACCTTGTTGCGGATCAGTTCGGGCCGGTCCTTGCTGTCGACCAGCGTTTCCGGCTTCCAGATCTGGATGTAGCGGCCCACGCCATAGAAGAAGACGGCGTCGGTGATGCCATATTCGTCCTTGATGTCGGGATGCATGGCAAAGCGGCCGCCTTCGTCGAAGTTCACCTCCTCGATCGTGCCGAGACGGCGCTCCAGCTCCAGGTCGGCATCATAGGAGCGGCCCGCGGCGCGCGCTTCGCGGGCCAGTTCCTCGACCTCGGTGAACAGGTGGCGGCGATGCGATTCGCCAAAGGCCGTGGCGCAGGGGTTGCCGCCATGGACCGACAGGAAAAGTCGCGTTTCATTGCCGCTGGACAGCTTGATCTGCCGGCGCATCTCCAGGGGCAGCACGAAACGGCCCTTGCCGTCCGCGACGCTGAACGCGTTGCCCGTGTAGAGAATGACGTCCGACACTTTTCGACTGCTGCCCCTCTGTTCGCAGGGCGCAGGCCGTCGCCAGCCGAATTCGCGCGGAAGCGAACCGGCTCACAGGACTAGCAAAGCCTGACAAACCCCTATGGCTTTCAAATACCAAGCCACGGGGTTCAAGAAAAGGGATATTTTGGGAAAAGCCGGGAAATCCTGTTTTGTTCTGGTAATTAACCGTCTTTGAGGGGCGTTGGCTGGTCAAACTGTGGTGAAGAAGGGGCGGAAGGAGCCTTCCGATACGGCCTGAAAAGCGCCGTTCCCAAGGCTGCCCAGAAAATCCCGACGATCACCGCCCAGCGGACGGCCGTGACCAGGGCGTCGCCCGACCGCACCCAGCGCCGCCCGGCCGGAAGCGTGGCGCCCAGTGCATCCGCGACGAATTGCGGGGTATCAGCGGTCCACTGCTCCGGTTCAAGCGGCGCAGCGGGATCCGCCAGCCAGAGCCGGTCATCGGCAAGGTCGGCGTCCGCGACCATGGTCACGCTGCCCTTGCCCACGCCGCAGCGCGCCACCAGTCCACGCCCGATGATGCGGCAGTCGGGTCCCGCATCCTTGAAACCGGAGGCCGCATACAAAGTGAGCACCCGGCCGTCTCCCAGGAAATGGCGCTTTTCCCCCGCCTGGGGCGGCATGAGCTTGACGCCCCAATATTCCATCATCGCCCCAAGCAGGGTGATGGCTGGCGGCCGCCGCCGGTCACCCAATGGCAGTTCCATCGGCCAATGCAGTTCCGGATCCGCCAGCAGCAAGGCCCTGCCGCCCCGGCTGATCCAGGCGTTCAGCGCCACCAGTTCGGCCATTGAAAAAGCCCGCGACTGGGCCAGCAGGAGCGTCCTGGCCCCGCTGGTTTCGAGCGCAAGCGGAGAATCGAGCGGCCGCACGTCGAACCGCTGGCGAAGAACGGTAATGATGGGAGCATCCACTTTGGCCTCGCCGCGCCAGAAAAGCGGCAGGCCGGTGATCACAGCCATTTTGGGAGGATGGGTCGCTGGCTGAATGGGGGGATCCCTGGCGAGCCAGCACATTGCCACGGCCAGCAAAGCCAGGCCGGCCCCGGCGATCCGCCCTGCCCCGGCTTTTGCAGGAGCCCGCAACATCAATCCCGCAATCACGGCCACCAGCGCCACCGCAAGCCACCAGGTCAGCGGCACCAAGGCCGGCACGCGCCAGGCCGCCAGGAACAGGCAGGACAGCACCATCCCAACCGTCCCCAACCCGATCCACCAGACGACGCCCTCCGTTCGGCGCCTCCCGATCAGAGCCGCCGCCGGGATCAACAGCAATGCCGGAGCCATCCACCCGCGGGGATCGACCTGCCCGGTGCGCAACAGCGATGCCAGCCCGCCAAGCAGCACCAGCAGGCCCGGCGCAAGCAGAAGCAGAAATGTCCGCAGGGCAGCCTTCAAGCCGACGCCGCCGGCTCAGCGCGAAGCCGGCTGAATCTCACGATCCATGGGTTTCTTGAGATTGGGGTCCGGTTGCAGGTCCGGCACGATCGGCGCCTGTTCCGGGGCGGGCTGCACGCCCAGTTCCGCCAGAGGCTCCTTGGGCGACACCGCGTTCACGTCCAGCGTGGGAACGGTCGGCGGCGGCACCGTCGGATCATCGACCCGCGCCTTGTCGATCACGATATTCGCCAGACCCACGAGCAACACCACGCCCGCAAGCCCGGTCAGGCCTATCTGGACACGCTGCAACCCTTCCTGTTGGCGGGGTGTTTCAGCCATGAAGCGCTCTTTTTTCTCGCCGCCGCGACCCTTGTCGGCGCTCAATGAGTGTGCGCGAGCCAGGGGAAGACAGTCAAGCCCTTCGATTCGAGCCACTCGCGGTTGTAAAGCGTTGAAAGGTAACGAAATCCGGTATCGCACAGGATAGTGACGATCCGCTTGCCCGGCCCAAGCTGCTTCGCAAGCGCCACCGCGCCCGCGACATTGATGCCCGATGACAGGCCCAGGCACAGCCCTTCATCGGCCAGCAGACGCCGCACCCAGAGCAGCCCTTCCTCATCGGAAATGCGGAACTGCGTATCGATCGGCGCGCCTTCCAGATTGGCGGTGATGCGCCCCTGCCCAATGCCCTCGGCCACCGAAGACCCCTCGGCTTTCAACTCGCCATGGGCATAATAATTGTAGAGCGCCGCGCCATGAGGATCGCTGAGCGCAATGGTGATATTCTCATCATGCGCCTTCAGGCCCAGCCCCACGCCGGCGATCGTCCCACCCGTGCCCGCCGCGCAGGTGAAGCCGTCGATCTGCCCATCCATCTGCGTCCAGATCTCTTCGGCCGTGCCGATGATATGCGCCTTGCGATTGGCGATATTGTCGAACTGGTTGGCCCAGATCGCGCCTTCGGTCTCCTCCGCCAGCCGCCGGGACGTGTGGACGAAATGGCCGGGATTGGAATAGGGCGCGGCCGGCACCGTCACCAGTTCCGCCCCCAGCGCCCGCAGCGTGTCCATCTTTTCGCGGCTCTGCGTCTCGGGCATGACGATGATCGTCCTGTAACCCTTGGCATTTGCCACCAGCGCCAATCCGATGCCGGTATTCCCCGCCGTACCTTCGACAATCGTACCGCCGGGCTGCAACAGCCCCTTTTCCTCGGCGTCATTGACGATGAACAGCGCCGCGCGATCCTTCACCGAAGCGCCCGGATTGGCGAATTCGCATTTGGCGTAAATGTCGCAACCCGTTTCTTTCGACGGGCCGGCAAGACGCACCAACGGCGTGTTGCCAATCAGGGCGAGACTATCTTTCTGAACCAGCATCGCCTCCGCATAGCGGACCAGACACGCGCTTGCCAAGCAACGGATTGATGACCGCGCGAAAGTCACGATTGTCGGCACCCGCGTTAAGCCTTGCATCATCCATCGTCCCAGAGCGGGACAGGCGCGATTCCGCAGAGGAACTGGCAAGGCTTTTCCCCTATGAGGAGCGCCAGCATGCGGATTTTCAGGGAAAAAAGGGGTCTGAAAGGCCTTTGGACGGCGGCAAGGCATGGCGTCGCCGTCATGCTTGTGCTGCTCGCGCTCGCAGCGCCTCGCCTGATCACCGCAGCGCCGCTGGACCTGCTGGCCGCCCGCGAGGCGCAGGATGATCCTGCCGAGAAGCCCGGAGAGAATTTCCCCGGATCAGCCTTCTTCTTCGCCCAGGGCGCCTTCGATCCCGTCCCCGGCGCAGCCACGCTGCAAAGCGAGCATGTGCTGGGGCTTGACGCCGTGCAGGCCGCCCCCGCCATGGCCTTTCGGGGCCTGACGGCGCTCGACAGCTATCGGGCCCTCAACTGCCTGACGTCCGCCATCTATTATGAGGCGGGCAGCGAGCCGGAGGAAGGGCAGCGCGCCGTGGCGCAAGTCGTCCTGAATCGCGTCCGCAATCCCGCCTGGCCCAAAAGCGTCTGCGGCGTCATCTACCAGGGATCTGAACGCACCGATTATCGCTGCCAGTTCACCTTCAGTTGCGATGGTTCCATGATGCGCGTGGCGGATACCGCTGGGTGGGCCCGCGCGCGCCGCATCGCCGCTCAGGCGCTTGCGGGCATGGTCTATCGGCCCGTCGGCCTCGCCACCTATTATCATACCCTGGCCGTGCGACCCGAATGGGCCGGCGCGATGCGGCCCGTAGCCGTGATCGGCGCGCATATCTTCTACCGTCCGCCCGGCGCGGACGGCACGGCCGCCGCCTTCCGCATGGCCTATATGGGGCGGGAGACGCAGTCAGGGCCTGCTCGCTCTGTCTGGAAGGCGGATGCTCCCTTGCCCGCTTCGGCGGTGACAACCATCACGCCTTCACCGCCTGTCAGTGCGATTGCGCCGCCCCTGCCCGTACCGGGAACCAGCCTGCCGCAATCCGGCATCAGGCCCGAATATCGCAACAGCGGGCGTCCATTGATCTGATCGCCGCACCTTTTTTTGCAAGGCAGTCCGGATTTTTTACGGTTTCCATGGCGGAAACCATTTAAGTCTTTGAAATAATTTGAAATAAATTTCCGAACATTTTTCCCGACCTGCGGAACCGAATGCCGCCTCCGATGGTTCTGCACTGCGGATAGCAAATCTTTTGCCCCCCGCTCTTGCTATCCAAAAAAACATGAGCCCGGAACGCATCTCCCCCCCCCCGACGCGTTCCGGGCTCAGAACTTTTCGGGCAATCCACGCATATCAGAGATATTTTCGCTTTCGGAACGCTTTGCCGACCGGCGGGTTGTTTCCTGGTCACCGGCATAAGCCCCGGTTGAACCATGTCCTGCCCGCAACGCAGGACAAAGGCTCTCATGAGGAGATGATGATGACCAGGAAGATATTAGCCGCGCTTTTGCTGACAGGTTCATTGATGGTCGCGGCATGCAACACGGTCGAGGGCGCCGGCAAGGACGTGCAAAGCGCCGGCCAGGCAGTCGAAAACGCCGCAAACTGATCATTGGAAAGGCTCGCTTCGCCGCGAGCCTTTTTCCCTTCAGCTTGCTGCGTCGGCTGCTTCGCCGGGAGCCATATCCTTCACCCGCTTCCTGTCAGTGAACCAGATGGCGATGATGGTGATTTCGTAAAGCGCCAGCAGCGGCACAGCGAGCATGAGTTGCGAAACGACGTCAGGCGGAGTCAGGACCGCGGCAAGCACGAAAGCCGCAACGATCATGTAGCGCCGCAAACCGATCAGTTGCGACCGGCTGACAAAACCGGCCCGGTTGAGCAGCATCAGCAGCACCGGCATCAGGAAACTGATGCCAAAGGCGAGGATGAACTGCATCACCAGCCCCAGATAGCTGTCCGCACTCGGCAACGCTTCCACCTGCAATCCGCTGCTGTTCCCCTGAAATTCGAGGAAGAAGTGGAAAGCCGTGGGCATCACCACGAAATAGGCGAGCGATGCGCCCATGGCGAACAGGAAAGGCGTCGCGATGATAAAGGGCAGCAGCGCCTTTTTTTCCTTCGCGTAGAGCCCCGGTGCGACAAAGGCCCAGAGCTGGTTCGCGATGATGGGGAAGGACAGGCAGAAGGCGCCGAAAACCGCGATCTTCACCTGAACGAAAAAGGCCTCGTAAAGCTTGGTATAGACCAGCCGCCCACCACCGTCGCCAAAGGCTTCCTTGAGCGGATGGACGAGGATCGCGAACAGTTGTTCGGAGAAATAGAAGCAGATGGCGCCCGTGATGAACAGCGCATAGACGCATTTGAGCAACCGTCCACGCAGCTCGATCAGATGGTCGAGCAGCGGTGCCTTGCTGTCGTCGATATCCTTCATGCGGCCGCATCACCCTTCCGCGCCGGTTCCTGCGCGACATAGGGCGGACCCTCGGCGGCCGGCCGGGCGATATGGGGCGGCGCTTCACTGGCAGGGGCAGCTTCGGCGACGAAGGGCGGGACGTCCCCGGATGATGTGGATGCGGCCGGCGCCGGCAAGGCTTCGCTTTCGCCGATGCTGTCAGGCCCGGTGATTTCAGAGCCAGTCATTTCAGGCAGCACGGTTTCCGGCGGATGCTCATCCATGATCCGCTTGTTCTGCGCGGCCCATTTCTTTTCCAGCTCCTCCAGCTCGACCTCGCGAACCATCGCGTCGATGCCGGTACGGAAATGGCGCGCCATGGACTGCGCCTTGCCCACGATCTGCCCCACCTTGTAGAGCGCGCGCGGCAGGTCCTTCGGACCGATGACGATCACCGCGATGATGACGATCACCAGAAATTCAGACGAATCGATACCAAACATGCGTGCCTACAGCCCCGGCAGAAGGAAAGATCAGGCCTTGGTCTTTTCTTCCGTTGCGGTGGGCGCGTCCTGTTCGGGCACGCGATGACCCTCGATGCGCGTGGCGGGCTTGGTCGGGACATCGTCCTCCTCCATGCCCTTCTTGAAGCTCTTGATGCCCTTGGCAACGTCGCCCATCAAGCCGGAGATCCGGCCACCGCCGAACAGCAGCATGACCACCAGGAGAACGATGACCCAGTGCATCAGCGAAAAGGAACCCATTTGAACACACTCCTGAAACTGCGTCTCATCTAGAGTGATTTCGACTGAAATGGAACCATTTCACAGCCTGGAAATCACGGCAAACAAAACCCGCAGATCATGTTTTGGCCCTAATGGACCAAGCATGATCTAGGCGTCTTCCTCATCATTTTCCACAACGGATTGGGCGCCCAGACCCTCAAGCGCCAAATCGACCGGATCCAGGAGGCCGGCGGCCCGCAGATCGTCGATCCCGGGCAGGTCCCGGCGGCTGCCAAGGCCGAAATGCGACAGAAATTCCACCGTCGTGACGTAGATCAGGGGCCGTCCCGGCACCTCCCGGCGCCCGGCGGGCCTGATCCACCCTGCCTCCATCAGCACGTCCAGAGTGCCTTTCGCCACCTGAACGCCGCGAATGCCCTCTATCTCGGCGCGACTGACGGGTTCATGATAGGCGATGATCGCCAGCGTTTCCATGGCGGCACGCGACAGCTTGCGCGTCTCGTCCTTTTCCCGACGAAGAATATGGGAAAGGTCGGCCGCCGTCTGGAAATGCCAGCGTCCGCCCCGTTCGACCAGATTGACGCCGCGCCCGGCATAATGCGCGCTCAAGCTTGCAAGCGCGGCAGGCAGATCGCCCGACTCTCCCACATGCAGCCTGATCTCAGCCGGGGTCAGCGGCTGTTCCGACACGAACAGCACGGCCTCCACCGCGCGAAGGAAATCATCCTCTTCCTCGATCACAACAGGCGCCCCGCAGTCGATTCCGGCACGGCGGCGCGCAGGAAAATGGGTTCGAAAATGCCTTCCTGCTGGATTTCGAGCCGCCCCTGCCGCGCCAGTTCCAGCGCGGCGACGAAACTGCTGGCCAGCGCCGATCGTGCCATTGGCCCATCCTGCCCGCCTGGCAGGAAGGCTTCAAGCGCGGTCCAGTCGATCGCCGCCCCCACCAAGGTGCCGACACGCTGTATCGCCTCGTCCAGGGTCATGACCGGCCGGACCGCGACCATATGCACAACTGGCTGCGTCCGCGCACGGACCTGACCGTAGGACTGGATCAGGTCGAACAGGCTGGCCGCCCATTTCGCCTTGCGGACGAGGCGCAAACCCTCCGGCTTTTCCCGGACAAACACGTCGCGGCCGACACGGTCGCGCGCCATCAGTCGGGCACCCGCCTCCCGCATCGCCTGAAGCCGCTGGAGCCGCAATTGCAGCCGCAGCGCCAATTCCTCGGGGCCAGGTTCGGGCTGCACCTCCCTGGGCAGCAGCAGCGAGGATTTGAGATAGGCCAGCCAAGCCGCCATCACCAGATAGTCGGCCGCCAGTTCCAGCTTCAGCTTCCGCGCGCCCTCGATATGGGCAAGATATTGTTCGACCAGGGCAAGGATGGAGATCTCGCGCAGATCGACCTTCTGCGTCCGCGCCAGAGCCAGCAACAGGTCCAGCGGCCCTTCCCAGCTTTCAAAGCTGACGGTCAGCGTGTCCGGCCTGGGCGCTGCGGCGGGGGTGAAGAAATCCTCCATCGTCAAAGCGGCACGTTCCGCCCGTCAGCGCACCGTTTCACGCCGGCACCATGGCCAGCAGCGCGTCGCGGGTGGCGAGCAGTTCGTCCAGCGGCGGACCGTCGGGCGCGGCGCGCCTCGACGCCATCGCCCGGTCCAGCCTCGCCCTGGCCTCCACGCCGATCTCCGGCAGCAGGCCTGCAATGCCCACCATGTCGTCCATCCGCCCCCAGCAGTTGAGGGCAAGATCGCAACCCGCCGCCACCGTCGCCGCCGCCAGTTCGGGAATGCTGCCCTTCAGCGCCTTCATGTCGAGATCGTCGGACATCAACAGCCCGTCGAAACCGATCCGCCCCCGGATGATCGTGTCGATCACGGAAGGCGAAAGGCTGGCCGGCAGGTCCGGGTCCCAGGCGGTGTAGACGACATGCGCCGTCATTCCGATGGGCGCGTCCTTCAACGCCTGAAAGGGCGCCAGGTCGATCGCCAGCGCATCCTCGTCGGCCGTGACGATGGGCAGTTCATGATGGCTGTCGACCATCGCGCGGCCATGGCCCGGCATGTGCTTGATGATGCCGACCACGCCCTCCTCGGCGAGCCCTTCGATCACGGCCCTTCCCAAGGCCGCGACCCGCATCGGCTCTGCGCCCAGGGTACGGTCACCCATGATGTCGCTCGCCCCATCCTGCCGCACGTCGAGCAACGGCAGCGCATCGACCGTGATCCCGACCTCCGCCAGGGTCGCGGCAATGGCCCGTGCATTGGCCCGGGCCGCGGCAATGGCGCTGGACGGCGCTATCTCATAGAGCCTGTCGAACAGCGCGCCGGGAGGGAAGCTGGGCCAGACCGGCGCCTGCATCCGCGCCACCCGGCCGCCTTCCTGATCGATCATGATGAGCAGATCGTCACGTCCATGCAGCGCGCGCAGGTCGTCGGTCAGGGCGCGAAGCTGCGCGCGATCCACGATATTGCGCCGGAAGAGAATGTAACCCGCCGGATCGGCCTCCGCGAAAAAGGCGCGTTCGTCGGATGTCAGGGTCTCACCGCAAAGGCCAAAGATAACGGGTTTCATGCGAAGCGATGGTAGCGGGTGAAAGAAGCCCTGTCGAAGGGGTTATTCCGGCCTTGCGGCGTGATTTCCCAATATTGGTTGCGGGATAGGAAGCTCAGTGGCTTCAGGGCCGAACGAAACGGTCGCGATGGGGCCCTTCAAACCAGATCGCCCTTCGCCCCTAATTGACCACCATACAGCTTTCGCCCGCGACCTTGAGCTTGCCGCAAAGCGTACTGGCCTGCCCGCCTGCCGCGGCGCGCAGGCGATAGACCGTGCTGCCGCCCACTTCCGCCTGCTCGATCGACATCGGCAACGGCTCCAGATAGGTAAAACGCTTGGACAAACGCTTCCACGCATCCTTGGCAAATGCCTGGTTCCCATAGGCGCCAAGCTGGATCATGCCGCCGCCTGCGGGCCGCGCCGCCGCTGCCGCCGGCCTGGCGCTGGTCTCATCCGTCACCCGCGCCGTGACGCTTTGCGCCGGCTTGCCCTTCACGGCGGGGCGCGCATTGTCCGCCGATCCGGTCGGCACGATCGGCGCCTCCGGCACGCGGGTGGGGTCGATTCGCCCGTCGCGCGCCACGCCCTCGCTCGCCGCATAGCTGGCATCGCCCTCGCCATCGAATTTCTTGGCGTCGGCTTCCTTGGCGGGAATCTTGTAGTCCCCGGCGGGCGCGGCAATCAGCTTGCCTTCGCCCCTGGCGCCGCCGGTCCGGTTCTGGATCAGCCAGACCCCCGCGACGACAGCGCCGATCAGCACCAGGCCAAAGAGAATGAAGCCCAGCAGCCGCAGCGGCGAGAGCCCCTGCTCCTCCTCATCCTCGATGGCGGGCTCCAGCCAGGGCAGACGCTCTTCATCGTCCAGGTCCAGCCTTCCCCGCGCATAGTCGCCCATCTCGATCAAACTCCGCCGGTCATTGCATCTCGGTCAGGGCCGCAACGCCCATCAGCGCCAACCCGTTACGGATGATCTGCCCGATTCCCCGGCTCAAGAAAAGCCGCGCGGAAGTAGTGGCCGGATCATCCGTCAGGATGACCCGCGCCTGCGGATTGTCGTTGCCGAGATTCCACCAGCTATGGAAGGCAGATGCCAAGTCATTGAGATAAAAGGCAATACGATGCGGCTCACGGGCCAAAGCTGCCCCTTCCACCACGCGCGGGAACTGCGCGGCGAGCTTCACCAGCCCCAATTCCTCCGTCCCAAGGCGGGACAGGTCGGGCGCAGGCAGGGCGATCCCCGCCTCTTCCGCCCGTCGTCCCAGCGAACTGATGCGTGCGTGGGCATATTGCACGTAGAAGACGGGATTGTCCTTCGACGCCTCCACCACCTTGGCAAAGTCGAAGTCCATCTGGGCATCGGCCTTGCGGGTCAGCATGGTGAAGCGGACCACATCCTTGCCGACTTCGCGGACCACATCGGCGAGCGTCACGAAATTGCCGGCCCGCTTGGACATCTTCACCGGCTCGCCGTCGCGCAGCAGGCGCACCATCTGGATCAGCTTGACGTCGAAGCGCGCCTTGCCCTCGGTCAGCGCGGCGACCGCCGCCTGGATGCGCTTCACCGTGCCGCCATGGTCCGCGCCCCAGATGTCGATCAACTGGTCAGCCGTCTGCGCCTTCTGGTAATGATAGGCCATGTCGGCGCCGAAATAGGTCCAGCTACCGTTGGACTTCCTGATCGGGCGATCCTGGTCGTCACCGAATTTCGTCGAACGGAAAAGCGGCAGTTCGACCGGCTCCCAATCCTCGGGCGTCTCGCCCTTGGGCGCTTCCAGCACGCCGTCATAGACCAGGTCATGCGCGCGCAGCCATTTTTCGGCCGCTTCGGGCTTGCCCGCCGCCTGCAACTCGGCCTCGGAAGAGAAGATGTCGTGGTGAATGCCCAGCAGCGCCAGGTCGCTGCGGATCATCTCCATCATCGCCGCGACGGCCTGGGTGCGGAACAGCACCAGCCATTCGCTCTCCGGCGCGCCCACATATCTGTCGCCATATTGGGCGGCCAGCGCCTGGCCCACCGGCACCAGATAATCGCCGGGATAAAGGCCTTCGGGAATTTCTCCCACCGCTTCGCCCAATGCCTCGCGGTAGCGCACATGCGCCGACCGGGCGAGCACGTCGACCTGCCCCCCGGCATCGTTGATATAATATTCGCGGATCACCTTGTGCCCGACATGTTCCAGCAACGTGGCGAGCGCGTCGCCCACCACCGCCCCCCGGCAATGGCCCATATGCATGGGGCCGGTCGGATTGGCGGACACATATTCGACGTTGACGGTCACGCCCTCCCCGGTCGAGGAACGGCCATAATCCTCCGCCTCGGCATGGATGGCGGCCAGCTCCGCGCGCCAGGTGGCGTCGGTCAGCTTCAGGTTGATGAAGCCCGGTCCGGCGATGGACGCGCCCTCGACCTCGTCCAGCTTTTCCAGCCCCGCGACGATCTTCTCCGCCAGGCTGCGCGGATTGCTGCCGGCTGGCTTGGCGAGCACCATGGCGGCGTTGGTGGCAAGGTCGCCATGACCCGGATCACGCGGCGGTTCGACCGTCACCGGCTTGCGGTTGAGACCGGCGGGCAGCGTGCCGTCAGCCTCCAGCGCGTCGAGCACGGCGTCGAGATGGGCGGTGAAACGGTTGTAAAGAGACACTGGGGCGAACTTTCTACCAGGACCCGTTCACCCTGAGCCTGTCGAAGGGTCGCCCTCTTTCAGAAGAAACAAGGGCTTCGACAAGCTCGGCCCGAACGGGGAAATGAACTGAGCTTAGCGGGTCGCGTTGTAACGGAGCTGATCCTGGGTCAGGTTGAAACCCACGAGCAGCTCGAAACTGGTTCGCTGCAGGGCCGCCTTGACCTCCGGCTGAGCAAAGGGGTCGATCGCGGCATCGGCATCGCCGGCCTTGCGCTTTTCCGTGATCTTGCGCTGGACGTCGGCAGGCAATGTCGCGGCAGCCTTGTTCACATAGGAACCCGCCTTGGCGGCCGCGGTGGCGCGATATTGCCCGGCCGGGAAATCGAGCACCACCTGGCCCACGCGCTTGGCGACAACCGCGTTGCCGCCCCGCACAACGGCGGAATAATAGGGCAGCGTCACCTGCCGTGCCGCGCTCGCGTCACTGCGGCGGGCGTTCACGGTGAAGGTCGCCTCGGTATAAAGCTGGTCCCCGTCCGAACAGGTCGAGCGCAGATTGGTGATTTCCGCCACCACGTCGATCGCGCGGGCATCCGTGCTGCCCGCCGGGTTGAACAGCGTGACGTCGCCGGTTTGCGCCGGGATCGCCGCCACGGGACAGGCCGAGCGCACGGCCACGATGCCGCCCGTGGGATCGATTTCGCCCCGCTGGGAACAGCCCGCAAGGGCCATGGCGATCATTCCGGTCAGCGCAAATCGAGAAAAGGTCACAGGCAATCCCTTGGGAACAGGCGTTGGGCTTCTTATCCATAGCCCGTCCCCCACGCAACTCAAACTGCACAGCGCCGCAAGTAAGCGGCTTTCCACCAAAGCCGCATTGGTCTAAGCGGCGGGCATGACCGCCCTTCCGCCCATGAAGCTGCTTATCGCCGCCCCGCGGGGCTTTTGCGCCGGTGTCGACCGCGCCATCGTCATCGTCGAAAGGGCGATCGAAAAATATGGCGCACCTGTCTACGTCCGCCATGAGATCGTCCATAACAAATATGTGGTCGACGGGCTGAAGGCGAAAGGCGCGATCTTCGTCGAGGAACTGGATCAGGTTCCCGACGGCGTACCCGTCGTGTTTTCCGCCCATGGCGTGCCCAAGACGGTCCCGGCCAGGGCGGAGGAACGCGGGCTCGACTATCTCGACGCCACCTGCCCGCTCGTCAGCAAGGTCCATCGCCAGGCCGAACGGCAGGTGGAGGTGGGGCGCCATATCCTCTTCATCGGACACCGGGGCCATCCGGAAGTGATCGGCACCTTCGGCCAGGTCGAGCCGGGCCATATGACCCTCATCGAAACGGTGGAGGATGCCGAAGCCTTCACCCCTGCCGATCCGGACAATCTCGCCTTCCTGACGCAGACGACCCTGTCGGTGGACGACACCGCGGCGATCGTCGCCACGCTCCAGCGCCGCTTCCCGGCGATCCATGCGCCCAAGGGCGAGGATATCTGCTACGCCACCTCCAACCGGCAGGCCGCGGTGAAGGCGATCGCCGCCCGTTGCGACGCCGTGTACGTGATCGGCGCGCCCAACAGTTCCAACTCCCTGCGGCTGGTGGAGGTGGCCGAGCGCGAAGGGACGCCGGCCCGACTGATCCAGCGCGCGGACGAGATCGACTTCGCCTGGCTGGATGGCGTCGGCACGCTGGGCCTTACCGCCGGCGCCTCCGCACCCGAGGTTCTGGTGCGCGAAGTGGTCGACCGGATCAGCGAACGATTCTCCGTGCTGGAGGAACAGGTCGAAACCGCGCGGGAAAGCGTTGCCTTCAAACTCCCCCGCGGACTGGAGGCCGCTTAGATCCATGGCCGTCTATACCCAGGTTCCCGCCGAACAGATCGACGCTTTCCTCACCCGCTACGACGCCGGACACCTCGTCTCCGCCAAGGGTATCGCGGAAGGGGTGGAAAACAGCAATTATCTGCTCGAGACCACCGGCCCGGACGGGCAGGGTCACCGCTATATCCTCACCCTTTATGAAAAGCGGGTGGATGAGGCGGACCTGCCCTTCTTCATGGACCTGCTCGACCATCTGGGCGCACGCGGCTGCCTGGTGCCCCGTTTCATCGCGGATCGGCAGGGGAAGCGGCTGCAACAGCTCGCCGGACGCCCGGCCTGCCTGATCGAATTCCTGACCGGCATCTCCGTGACGGAGCCGACCGTGGGCCAGGCCCGGGCGGCAGGCGCTGCGCTGGGCGAGATGCACCGCGCGGCGGAGGGATTCGCCGGCACCCGCCGCAATGCCCTCGACCTCCCCGGCTGGCATGAGCTGGCCGCCAGATGCGGCGCGGACTTCGACCAGATCGCGCCTGGGCTGGGCGCGCGCGTGGCGGAGGAACTCGCTTTTCTCGACGCCCATTGGCCGGCAGACCTGCCCCGCTCCGTCATCCATGCCGATCTCTTTCCCGACAATGTGCTGATGTTGGGCGACCAGGTGACGGGCCTCATCGACTTCTATTTCAGCTGCACCGACATCCGCGCCTATGATCTGGCCGTCACGCACAGCGCCTGGGTGTTCAGCAATGACGGCGCGACATGGTTCGGGGATCGGGCAGCGGCGCTCGGCGCCGGCTATCGCGAAACGCACGGCCTGACCGAAGCCGAACGCGACGCTTTCCCTGTCCTCTGTCGCGGCGCGGCGCTCCGCTTCCTGCTGACGCGCGCCTATGACTGGATCAATACGCCCGCCGATGCGCTGGTGACGCGCAAGGATCCGCTCGCCTATCTGCGTCGCCTTGAATTCTACGCCAATGCCGACCCGGCCATGTTGCTCGGCGCATGAGCGCCCTTCCGCAGGTCGAGATCTTCACTGACGGCGCGTGCAAGGGCAATCCCGGCCCCGGCGGCTGGGGCGCGGTGCTGCGCTTTGGCGAGACGGAGAAGGAAATTTCCGGCGGTGAAACGCTGACCACCAACAACCGCATGGAGATGATGGCGGCCATGCAGGCCCTGGAAACGCTGAAGCGTCCATGCCAGGTGACCCTTTATACCGACAGCAAATATGTGATGGACGGCATCACCAAATGGGTCTTCGGCTGGCAGAAGAACGGCTGGAAGACGGCCGACAGGAAGCCGGTCAAAAATGCGGAACTCTGGCAGGAACTGGTCAAGGCCGCTGCCCGCCACAAGGTGACCTGGCAATGGGTGAAGGGCCATGCCGGCCACCCGGAAAATGAACGGGCCGACCAGCTCGCCTGCGCCGCGGCGGAACAGTATCGTCAATAGATAGGCTGGCCTTCGCGAACGGCTGACACCCCCCGGCTGCCCCCGACGGGCGCGATCCGGTCAGGATTGAAGGCCGTCATCCTTGTCCAGGGGATTGCGGCCGAAGACATTGCCCGCCGGATAATAGCGGCAGACCAGATAATCGTAGCTTTGCCCCTCCGCCAGGGCGCAGCCGACCTTGCGCGTGCCGCGCCAGATGATCTGGGTATAATGGCCGACATCCTCCCATCGGCCGGTGACGCTGACATCGGGCAGCTTGCCGCTCCGCCGGAACCAGCGCTTCTCATCAAGGAAGGAGCCGACCATCAGCTGATAATCATAAAGGCCGCGCGACCCCATCCAGAGATTTTCGCCGCTCGGAATGGTACGGCTGGAACGGGCGGAATGACGGAAAATATTGGTCTGCGCCATTTGCCGCGCATAGCGGGCCGCATCAGCGGCCAGGGCGCTGTCCCAGGCCAATGGCGCAAGCCCCAGCGATTCCCGCTCCTCATTCTGCATGCCCAGTACGACGTCCTGCATCAGGCGGTCGTCCCGGTCCGCTTCCTCCAGCCCGTAATAGGACGCTGGCCTTGCCGGCGGCAATTGCCGCATCCCTGATGACGGCTCCGCATCGCCCTGCGCCGCCGCTGTCGCCAGCAGGCCCAGCAGCGCTAGAGCGGGTTTCGATCCGATTGAATCAGATCGCCGCTCTGAATTCCTTGTTTTCCGCGATTTCTTGACCAGCGATCGGTTCCGATCGCTTGGAAATCGCTCTGGCCGCGCGGGCCAAAGCCGCCTAAGAACGCCTCCAATCATGTCCCCCGCCCTTCTCAGTCCCGACAATGCGGCCGATGAGCCCATAGCCTTATATGTGCATTGGCCATTTTGCGTTTCCAAATGTCCTTATTGCGATTTTAACAGCCATGTCCGGGCCAGCATCGACGGCGATGCCTGGCGTGCGGCGTTGCTGAGCGATCTGGCCCATGAAGCCGCGCTGAACGGCGGCCGCCGGCTTTCTTCCATCTTCTTCGGCGGCGGCACGCCATCGCTGATGCCGCCCGACATTGTCGGCGCGCTGATCGACGCGGCAACCCGCCATTGGCGACCGACAAGCGACATCGAAATCACGCTGGAGGCCAATCCCAGTTCGGTCGAGGCCGCCCGATTCGCTGACCTGGCGGCGGCTGGCGTAAACCGCGTATCGCTGGGCCTTCAGTCGCTGGAGAATGAGGCGCTGCATTTCCTCGGCCGCGCGCATGACGTGCGGGAGGGGCTGGCGGCATTGGAGGTGGCCCAGTCGACCTTCGGCCGAGTGAATTTCGACCTGATCTATGCCCGTCCCGATCAGAGTCTGGCGGATTGGGAGAGCGAACTGGCGCGCGGACTGTCCTTCGGCACCGACCACCTCTCGCTCTATCAACTCACCATCGAACCGGGCACCCGCTTCGCGACGCTGGTGGCGCAGGGCAAGCTGAACCCGGCCGATCCGGACCATGCCGCCGATCTTTACGAACAGACGCAGGCCATGACGGCCGCCGCCGGCATAAGGGCTTATGAGATCAGCAACCACGCCCGGCCCGGACAGGAAAGCCGGCATAACCTGACCTATTGGCGCTATGGCGATTATGTCGGCGTCGGGCCCGGCGCGCATGGCCGGCGCGACGGACTGGCGACGCTGCGCCACAGGAAGCCGGAAAACTGGATGAGCGCCGTAACGCGCAATAGCCACGGTCTGCAAGGCGAGGAACCGCTTGATGGCCGCGACCGGGCCAGGGAAGCGCTGCTGATGGGACTGCGCCTTGCCGAAGGCGTGGATCTGGATCGTATCGCGCGCCTGTCGGGATTGCCCGTCGACATGCTGGTCGACAGGCACGCAATCGCGCGGATTGCGGGGCATGGCATGATCCGCCAGGACGGGCAGCGGCTTCGCATCGACCCGGCCGGAATGCTGCTGCTCGACGCCATCCTGCCGGAGATTGTGGCGGTCTGAACAACGGATATGGGGCACGCTGCGTCAAATCCGATGTAGGTCGCGCATTCCGCTTCCTGGTTTCGCACCTGCCCCAATCAGGCCCCGCTTCAGTCAGGCCCCGCTTCAGTCAGGCCCCGCTTCAGTCAGGCCCGACTCACTCCTCCCCGTCCATTTGCGCAATCTCCTTGTCCAGATCGCGCAAGACTTCGGCGCGGATCTTGTCCGACATCCGGGCCGCCGCCGCTATCTGGGCGCGGGCCGCGATCAATCCTGCGCGGGCAGCGCGGTTGGCCTGCCCCTCTATCTGGTCCTGACAAATCCGGATACGGATGTGGCGGCGGCCATCGGCGTCCACCGTCTCCTGCCGACTGGCGCTCTTGCCGTTCTCGCAACCATTGGCGATGTCGACATTCGGTATCTTGCGGCGGATTTCCGCTTCGCTCGGCATGGCATGGGACATGACGCGGTCGCCCTCATCGCCCAGGGCGATGGGAGGCGACGGCGGAACGGGCGGGGCCGGCGGCACCACATCGGCCACGGGCGCAGCCGGAGCGGGAGGAGCCGAGGGCAGCGATGCCGTCTCCCCGGCTTGTCCGGCAGGGGATTGTGATTGGGCTGCGGCAGCGATTTTCGGCGCTTGGGATGGTGCGATCTCGCTGGCGGAAGCAGGCTGGGCAACCAGAGCGGCCAGCCTGCCGAAATTCATCGCTTCCACCTTGTCGGTGATTGCGGCGACCTGTCGCGCCGCCCGGGTGCCGGACGCAGTCAGCGCCAGGCCCGACGCCGTCACCAGAGCAACCGCCGCCATGCCCCAACTGATGCGGCACAGCGACATTTCATGGGCAGACAGCATTTTCAGCCTCCCTTTCAGCGCGGTTATGCGATTGAGATGGCAGGCGCCGGCGAACCGGCGACCCCCGGCAGCCTTCAGGATGGCGCGCCCATAGGCATGCGCCTGATCCCGGCCATGGAGCGACAGCACCCGCGCATCGCAAGCCTGCTCCTGATCCGCGCGATAGGCATGATAGGCGACCCAGGCGATCGGATTGCACCAGTGCAGGCCCAGCAGCAGCAATGCGACCATGTTGGCGGCCAGATCCCCGCCCTGATGATGGGCGCGCTCATGGGCGATCGCCATCGCCTGCTCCTGCGGGTCGAACCGCAGGGCGAAATCGGCGGGCAGCGCGATGACAGGACGGATAAGCCCGAAGGCCAGCGGTCCGCCCGCCTTCGGGCTGGTGACGATGCGGATGCGACCCTCCTCGCCGATCAGCGTCGCTCCGTTGAGGATGAAATGGCGGAAGCGGATATAGCCGATCGCCTGCACGGTCAGGAACAGGATGACACCCAGCAGCCAGAGCGAAGCGGCGATCTCCAGCCAGGGAATGCCCGATCCGGACTGAAGGGGCAGCGTCACCGGCGCCGCATCCAGCAGGGTCGGCAAGCCCGCCTGATCGGCCGCGCGCTGCAGGGGCGAGGGGTTGGCGACTCCCCGCGGCAAGGCGGGCAAGGCCATGCGGGCAAGCGGCAGCAGCCAAAGCCAATAGGCCGCCTTTGCACCCAGCCAGCGCGCAACCGGTCGCCGCAGCAGCATGACCAGCGCCATCAACAGGGTAGTCGCGATCAGCGTTTCTGCGATCCAGACGCTCATGATTTCAACCCTTTCAGGATTTCCTCAAGCTCGGCGATATCCTCCGCCGTCAACTGGTCCTGGCTCGCAAGCTGCGCCACCAGAGGCGACACGCGCCCGCCGAACAGCCGGTTCACGAACCGCCCCGACTCGCCTGCAACATACTCCTCCCGCGCAACGAGCGGGCGATATAAAAAGCGGCGGCCATCCTGATCGGCAGCAATGATATCCTTGGACATCAGCCGGGACAGCAGGGTCTTGACGGTCTGGACGCTCCAGTCGCGCCCGGCGGCGACCCGCTCGGCCACGTCGGCGGCGGTCTGGGGCGCGCGTGCCCACAGCGCCTCCATCACCACCAGTTCGGCCTCGCTGATCTTCTCGCTCACAGGGTTCATCCGCACCAAATTCGACTACAGATGTAATCGCATTGATTACATCTGTAGTCAAGCCATGCCCCGGACTGTCGCCATATTTTACATTCTATGGATCAGCTTCATGGACATTAACCCTCAGATAGCGCGCTAAGGGCCGATTTCCGCTGGCTGGCACAGGCTTTGCGTTTCCAGCCTCATACCCGATCGTTCGACTACCCGGGAGGATGCGGCACCAGTCTCCGCCGCATCCTCCCACCCGGTTTTCCCAGCCCAACGCCGAACGTCAACCCGCGTCACAAGCATGAAAAAAGCGGCCCGGATGACCGGACCGCCCATTCAGCATGCTAATAAAAGGCGTTCAGTTGGCCGCTGCGACGCCCTGGTCGGTCATCAGCTGCTGCAATTCGCCAGCCTCGTACATCTCCATCATGATGTCGCTGCCGCCGACAAATTCGCCCTTCACATAAAGTTGGGGAATGGTCGGCCAATCGGAAAAGGTCTTGATGCCCTGACGGACCCCTTGGTCCTGCAAGACGTCGACGCTTTCATAAGCGACGCCCAGATGTTCAAGGATCGCGATGGCGCGGCTGGAAAAGCCGCATTGCGGGAACAGCGGGGTGCCCTTCATGAAAAGCACGACATCATTGCCGTTGACGATGTCGGCGATCCGCTGCTGCACGGCGTCGGTCATTATCTGATCCATTCCTGTCAGGCGCCAATCCGGCGCGCTCAATATGATGGCGGTTAATTGGGGACGGCAGTGGTCAGTTGCAAGGCGTGGAGCACACCGCCCATGCGGCCGCCCAGCGCGGCATAGACGGCCCGCTGCTGCGCGACGCGGCTCATGCCCCGAAAGCTCTCTGCCACGACCTTTGCCGCATAATGGTCCCCGTCGCCCGCAAGATCGGTGATCTCCACCTGCGCATCGGGGATGGCGGCGCGGATCATGTCGGCAATGTCATCGGCAGCCATCGGCATGGCGAAAGGTTCCTGACGCTTATTGGGCTTCGATGAACATGCGGCGGGCAATGACCTGCTGCTCGTCCAGCGCGGCGCGAACGCCCGCTTCGTCGATGTCGATGCCGGCCTGGGTCATGTCGCCCAGCAGCTTGCGGATAACATCCTCGTCGCCCGCCTCTTCGAAATCGGCCTGCACGACGGCCTTGGCATAGGCGTCCGTTTCTTCGGGCGTCAGGCCCATCTTCGCCGCCGCCCATTCGCCCAGCAGCCGGTTGCGCCGCGCCTGGATGCGGAACTGCATCTCCTGGTCATGCGCAAACATGTTTTCAAAGGCCTTTTCGCGGTCGTCGAAGGTGGTCATGCCTGTACCCTGTAAGAGGTGAAATGGATCATCGATCCGAAATAGGAAGATCGGGACGCTTACGCAACGGCGGGGACGAGCCAGGGACGCGTTCCGGCGTCCTTTGCCTCGAATGCGCTGATGGTGTCCGCTTGTCCCAGCGTCAGCCCGATTTCGTCCAGACCGCCAAGCAGGCAGTGTTTGCGAAACGGGTCGATCTCGAACTGGAAGCGATCCTGGAACTGCGTCGTGACCGTCTGATGTTCCAGGTCGACATGGATGGGGTCGGTGCGGGCGACGTCCATCAGCCGGTCGATTGCCTCCTGCGGCAGGACCACCGTCAAAATGCCGTTCTTGAATGCGTTGCCGGAGAAAATATCGGAGAAGCTGGGCGCGATCACGACCTTGATGCCCAGGTCGGCGAGCGCCCAGGCGGCATGTTCGCGGCTGGACCCGCACCCGAAATTGTCGCCCGCGATCAGGATTGGGCTGCCCGCATATTCAGGATCATCGAAGACATTGCCCGGCTCCTTGCGCAACACCTCGAAAGCGCCCCTGCCCAGGCCCGCCCGCGAAATGGTCTTGAGCCAATGCGCCGGGATGACGATGTCGGTGTCGACATTCTTCATCCCGAACGGATAGGCCCGGCCGTCGACGATATTCAGCTTTTCCATCAATCCGCCTGTTTGCTCGCCGGGCGCGGCGTATCTTCCGCGCGTCCCAGGGTCGCCGCCATGGCGGCACTCGCCAGCGCGCCCAGCGCCAGCAGCCAAAATACCTTCTTCATGCGACCGCCTCTCCCCTTTTTTCACTCATCAGTTCGCGTACGTCCGTGAGATGTCCGGTGACGGCGGCGGCAGCGGCCATGACGGGCGAGACGAGATGCGTCCGCGACCCCGGCCCCTGCCGACCCATGAAATTGCGATTGCTGGTGGAGGCGCAGCGCTCGCCGGCCGGCACCTTGTCCGGGTTCATGCCCAGGCAAGCGGAGCAGCCCGGCTCCCGCCATTCGAACCCAGCCTCGGTGAAGATGCGGTCGAGACCTTCGGCCTCCGCCTGACGCTTGACCAGCCCGGAGCCGGGAACCACCATCGCATGCTTGATGCCGCTGGCGATGCGGCGTCCCTTGAGCAGGTCGGCTGCGGCGCGCAGATCCTCGATACGGCTGTTGGTGCAACTGCCGATGAAGACATGCTCGATCGCCACATCTTCCATCCGCTGTCCGGCGGAAAGGCCCATATAATCAAGCGATTTCTGCGCGGCCGCCCGCTTGGACGCGTCCGCGAAACTCTCCGGATCGGGCACCACGCCGGTCACCGGCACGACATCCTCCGGGCTGGTGCCCCAGGTGACGTTCGGCACGATGTCGGCGGCATCGATGACGACGCTCTTGTCGAATACAGCGCCTTCATCGGTCGCCAGCGTCTTCCAATAGGCGACGGCAGCATCCCAGTCGGCACCTTTGGGCGCCAGCGGCCGGCCCTTCAGATAGGCAAAGGTCTTTTCATCGGGCGCGAACAGGCCGGACCGCGCGCCGGCCTCGATCGACATGTTGGCGACGGTCAGCCGTCCCTCGATCGACATGTCGCGGAACACCGATCCGCGATATTCCATGACATAGCCGGTGCCGCCGGCAGTCCCGATCCGCCCGCAAATAGCCAGCGCAACGTCCTTGGGCGTGACGCCATAGCCCAACTCGCCCTCGACGACGACTTCCATCGTCTTCGACTGCTTGAGCAGCAGCGTCTGGGTGGCCAGCACATGTTCCACCTCCGACGTGCCGATCCCGAAGGCCAGCGCGCCCAGCGCACCGTGCGAGCTGGTGTGGCTGTCACCGCAGACCAGAGTGGTGCCAGGCAGGGTGAAGCCCTGTTCCGGCCCGACGACATGGACGATGCCCTGTTCGGGATCCGCGTCACCGATCAGGCGGACGCCGAATTCCGGCGCGTTCCGTTCCAGCGCCGCCAACTGCTGCGCACTTTCCGGATCGGCAATGGGAATGCGGTGGCCCGCCGCGTCGCGTCGCGCTGTGGTGGGCAGATTGTGATCCGGCACCGCCAGCGTCAGGTCAGGCCGCCGCACCTTGCGACCGGCAAGCCGAAGCCCCTCGAACGCCTGGGGACTCGTCACCTCATGCACGAGATGGCGATCGATATAGATCAGGCAGGTTCCATCGGGACGGCGTTCGACGACATGCGCGTCCCAAATCTTCTCGTAAAGGGTGCTGGGCTTGACCATAATGATTTCCCCTAGACCCAGACAGGGGAAGGGAAAAGGGTAAAAGCAGCCAATTTTTGCTGTTGCGGGAGATAATCGGCCGCGCCCTGCGTCCAGCCCGGCTCTCGGCCAGTCGCAGCTCAGGCGGCGCGATGGTCCGCCACGATGCGCCCGGCCGCTCCAAGCTCCGCTTCATGGCTTTCCTCGCGCCATGTTTCGGCAAGCGCCGCGCGTTCCCATTCCCGCATGGCGGGCAGCGCCAGCATATGCCCGACCCAGCCCAGCGCCGTCTGGCCGATGTTGAGGCCATAGGTCCGCACCCGAAAAGCGACCGGCGCATAAAAGGCGTCGACGGCTGTAAAGGCGGGTCCGGCCAGGAATGGTCCGCCGAAACGGGACAGTCCTTCCTCCCACAATTCGGTCAGCCGGGCGATGTTGCGGTTCAGTGCGGGCGAAGGCAAATGCGGCTCCACCCGCACGCCGACATTCATAGGGCAATCGTTGCGCAGGGTGGCGAAACCGCCATGCATTTCCGCCACGGCCGATTGCGCCCAGGCCCTCGCCGCCTCCTGCCTTGGCCAGACCTCCGCATGCCTGTCGGCCAGGTAAAGCGTGATGCCCAGCGAATCCCACACCGTCCTGTCCTCATCGATCAGGACCGGCACCTGGCCCGTGGGAGAAAATTCACGGAAAGCGACGTAGTTTTCGGCAGCGGCAAAAGGCTCCATCCGGTCGCTGAAGGGAATGGCCAGCGCCTTCATCAGCACCCAGGGGCGCAGCGACCAGCTCGAATAATTCCGGTTGGCGGTGACAAGGGTGTAGGGCATCGGCTCCTCCGGTGAACGTGGAACCGCAATAGCCCCGCCCGCCCGAATGCGAAACCCGGAACCGGCGAGGGTTTCACAAGCTGGCCTTATAAAAAAACGACCCGGAGCACGAAGCTCCGGGTCGTCAAGTCCTTCCACCCTGATCGCGGGAACTGCACCCCCGCGACCCGGATCGTTCAGCAGCCTTCAGGCCGCAAACTGATTCCCTCCGCAGCCTTCAGGCTGCAAACTGATTCATCGTGTTGTGGGTGCCGCCCGCCTTCAGCGCCGCTTCACCCGCGAAATATTCCTTATGGTCGTCGCCAATGTCCGAACCGGCCATGTTCTGGTGCTTGACGCAGGCGATACCCTGGCGGATTTCCTTGCGCTGGACGCCTTCGACATAGCCCAGCATTCCTGCCTCACCGAAATATTCCCTGGCAAGATTGTCGGTCGACAGAGCGGCAGTGTGATAGGTTGGCAGGGTGATGAGGTGATGGAAGATGCCGGCCCGCGCCGCTGCATCCCTCTGGAAGGTGCGGATCTTCTCATCAGCCTCACGGCCCAGCTCCGTCGCGTCATAATCGGCGCTCATCAGCTTCGCGCGATCATAGGCGCTGACATCCTTGTCCTGCGCGGTCCATGCGTCGAACACCTGCTGGCGGAAGTTCAGCGTCCAGTTGAACGACGGCGAGTTGTTGTAGACCAGCTTCGCATTCGGCACGACCTGGCGGATGCGGTCGACCATACCCGCGATCTGTTCGACATGCGGCTTTTCCGTCTCGATCCACAGCAGGTCCGCGCCGTTCTGGAGCGAGGTGATGCAATCGAGGACGACGCGATCCTCTCCGGTGCCGGAGCGGAACTGGAACAGGTTGGACGGCAGCCGCTTCGGACGGAACAGCTTGCCGCCGCGGGCCAGGACGACATCGCCGCGCAGCGTGTTGATGTCCGTGACCTCCTCGACATCGAGGAAGCTGTTATACTGGTCGCCCAGGTCGCCATCTTCCTTGCTGTAGGCGATCTGCTTGGTGAGACCGGCGCCCAGCGAGTCGGTGCGGGCGACGATGATGCCGTCGTCGATCCCCAGCTCCAGGAAGGCGTAGCGGACCGCGCGGATCTTCGCGAGGAAGTCCTCATGCGGCACCGTGACCTTGCCGTCCTGGTGGCCGCACTGCTTTTCGTCCGAGACCTGGTTCTCGATCTGGATGCAGCAGGCGCCCGCCTCGATGAACTTCCTGGCCAGCAGATAGGTCGCCTCGGCATTGCCGAAGCCGGCGTCTATGTCCGCGATGATCGGGACGATGTGGGTCTCGTAATTGTCGATGTCGTGGCTGATCTTCTGCGCCCTGACTTCGTCGCCGGCTTCGCGGGCGGCATCGAGGTCGCGGAACATCATGCCCAGTTCGCGGGCGTCGGCCTGGCGCAGGAAGGTGTAGAGTTCCTCGATCAGCGCGGGGACGCTGGTCTTCTCATGCATCGACTGGTCGGGCAGCGGCCCGAATTCGCTGCGCAGCGCCGCGACCATCCAGCCGGAAAGATAGAGATATCTGCCCTTGGTCGTGCCGAAATGCTTCTTGATGCTGATCATCTTCTGCTGACCGATGAACCCGTGCCAGCAGCCGAGCGACTGGGTGTAGTTCGCCGGATCGGCATCATAGGCGGCCATGTCGCGGCGCATGATGCCGGCGGTGTAGCGGGCGATGTCGAGGCCGGTGTGGAAGCGGTTCTGGAGACGCATCCGGGCGACCGATTCGGCCGCGATGCCGTCCCAATGGCCCTGACCCCCGATGATGGTGCCTGCCTTCGTGATTTCCTGCTGATAGGTCATGACTGCTCGATCCCATGAATGTGGCGGTGAATTGATGGCGTTTTCCTAGAAGCGATTTTGCGGGTGCGGCAGGGGGCGCGAAGTTCAGTTGTAGAACTTTACAAGATTTGCGTGTAAAGTTGTAAGGGCTGCACAGGAGCGCTTCACCAATGGCCAAGGATCGTCCGGTTTACATGGGCCCGCGCCTGCGCAGGTTGCGGCGCGAGCTGGGCCTGACGCAGGCCGACATGGCCGAGGATCTGGAGATTTCCGCCAGCTATGTGGCCTTGCTGGAGCGTAACCAGCGGCCGCTGACCGCCGACATGCTGCTGCGCCTCGCCCGCACATACAAGATGGACATGAGCGAGCTGGCGGGCGACGGCGGCGCGGAGCAGACGGCGCGGTTGCAGGCCGTATTGAAGGATCCGATGTTCGCGGACATCGACCTGCCGGTGCTGGCGACCGGGGATGTCGCGGTCAACTATCCTGGGATCACGGAGGCTTTGCTGCGGCTGCACACGGCCTATCGCGAGGAGCAGCTGGCCCTGGCCGATCGAGGCCTGGAAGGCGGCATGGAGCGGGAGGAGGCGACGGAAGCGGCCGATCCGGTGGCCGAATCGCGACGCTTCCTGGGCGCGCGGCGGAACAGCTTTCCCCTGCTGGACGATGCGGGAGAAAAGCTGGCTCAGGAAATCGAGGCTGCGGGCAGCCTGTCGGCATGGCTGAAGGCGAAGCACAACCTGCGCGTCCGGCGGCTGCCGCCCGATGTCATGGCGGGGTCGATGCGGCGGCTGGACCGGCATCGCGACGCGGTGCTGCTGGACGACGCGCTGGACGGAGCGAGCACCCAGTTCCAACTGGCGCTGCAGGTCGCCTATCTGGAAATGCGCCGCGATTTCGACGCGCTGCTGAAGGACGGCCAGTTCGCCGGCGAAAGCGGGCGGCGGCTGACGCGACGGGCGCTCGCCAGCTATGGCGCGGCGGCGATCCTGATGCCCTATACCGCCTTTGCGCGGGCGGTGGAGGCGCGGCGTTATGATGTCGAGGCGCTGGCCCGGCAGTTCGGCACCAGCTTCGAACAGACGGCCCATCGCCTGACGACCTTGCAAAAGCCGGGTCAGGAACGCGTCCCCTTCTTCTTCCTGCGCGTCGATCATGCGGGCAATGTCAGCAAAAGGCTGGACGGCGCGGGCTTTCCCTTCGCCCGCCATGGCGGCTCCTGCCCGCTCTGGTCGGTGCACCACGCGTTCGAGCGTCCTCGGGAAGTGCTCACCCAATGGCTGGAACTGCCGGACGGGCAACGTTTCTTTTCGATCGCGCGCACGGTGACGGCGGGCGGCGGCGGCTGGGGCGCGCCGAAGATCGAGCGGGCGATCGCGCTATGCTGCGCGGCGGAGCACGCGCATCGGCTGATCTACACTGCGGGCGAGGCCGCAGCCGAACCCACGCCGATCGGCGTCACCTGCCGCCTGTGCCATCGCAGCCAGTGCATGGCCCGATCCGCGCCGCCGATCGGGCGCGACATGCTGCCGGAGGATTTCCGGCGGACCCATGCGCCCTTCGGCTTCGCGGCGGGGTGAGGCGGAAGGAAATCAGCCCTCCAGAAGATCGAGATAGGCGACGACATCATTGTCGGTGGCCAGGAACAGGCCGTCCTGCACATCCTCCGGCTGCTGCCCGGCTATGCGCATGGCTTCGTTCAGCGGGCCGTAGAACAGCGTCGTCGCCCCGCCCCCGCCATCGGCATCGCTGAGATGATAGAGTCGAACGGTGGCTGAACCATAGGTGCTGCGCATGGGGCGGTTATCGGCGCGGGCGCGCCCGCTTGCAAGCCCGGTGCAGGAGGGATCACGCCATCCTGCACCCCTATGCCGAGGGCCGGCGGCCGGGTCCTTCAGCGCCGATCCGTCACCTTGATCCCGTTCGCCAGGCGGTTCGCGCCGATTTTCACTGCATCGTCGGTGAAATTGGCGACGAAGCTGCTGTTGCGCTGCAATCCGGGCACGAAGGAGGCGCTGTTGTTCGCGATGGAAAGGTTGCTGCTGTCCTGTTCCCGTCCCTCCGGCGCGACGGTGATGAAGGCGCTGTAATTGTCCTTGTCGCGGCCCTGCACCATCGCATTGCCGCTGATCGTGCCGCTGGCCCCGTTGGAGAGGTCGATCATATAGTTGGTGAGGCGCCCGCCGCTGTCGTCGAAGCTGTTGTCGGTGATGGTGACCCGCGGCGTGCGGGTTTTCAGATAATGGCCGCCATCGCCCTGGTCGAACCGGGAATGGGTGACCGACAGGCTGCCATAGCGCCCCGCATAAATGCCGTGGGCGCAGGCGAGGTCGCGGTCGCAGCGCCCCAGATGACGGAAGGTCGACCTGTCGATGCTGATCCTGTTGCCGGGCGCGTCGCCGGTCAAAATACCTTCCTCGCTGTTGAGGAACAGGCTGTTGGTGACGGTCAGGTCGCCGCTTTCCAGCCGGATGCCCGCCCCATTGCCGTCCGGGACGCGCAGATTCTGGAAGATGAGGCCGTCGATGCTGCTCGACCGGCCGCGCAGGACCAGGGCCGCCTTCTGTTCGCAGGCGACGCCGTCGAATATGGCGGTGCCGGGCTTCTGCGCGCGGATGGTGACGTCGCCGCCCTGCTGCACCGCGCATTGCGCATAGCTGCCCGGCGCCACCAGAACCGTGCCGCGGCCATCGCCGATCGCCCTGATCGCGTCGCCTAGCGACGCATAGCTTCGCCCGCTTTCCGCCACGGTGAAGGGCGAAGTGACGCCCTGGGCCAGCGCCGTGGCCGTGACGGCGGCGGAGATGAGCAGGATTATCGAGAAGAGGCGCATATCCGAGGATATAGAATGATGCGCACGCCGGGCCAATGCGAAGTCATGGTTAACAAAATCCTGTACCGCTATGGGACAGGGGCAAACCTGGCTGCATCAGAGCGATTTCCAAGCGATCGGAACCGATCGCTGGTTAAGAAATCGCGGCAAACAAAGGAAACCAGAGCGGCGATATGATTCAATCAGATCGAAACCCGCTCTAAGGCAGCGGCGGCAAAATCACGCCTGGCCGGAACTGAAGCAGCGGGTCGCGTGATGGTGGTTGGCGCGGGCGCCGTTGCGGGTTAAGCCCTGTCTGTACATGTTGTCCCTCCTTCCTCACCGGCTCCTTGCCCGATCACCGCTTGGCGGGCTGGTCATGATGGCCATGATGTTGGGAAGCTGTTCGGACGAGGGCAGCGGTCCGGTAACGGTCAGCGTGATCGGCGACCCTGCGGATTTCGCCAAGCCGCTGGAAAATCTGCCCGATCCCGGATCGAAGCTGTTCCTGGAAACCACCGCGCAGGGGCTGGTGGCATTCGACGCCGACGGGGAAATATTGCCCGCCCTGGCCCAGCGCTGGATCGTCGAGGACGATGGCCGCAGCTACATCTTCCGCCTGCGCCGGGCGTTCTGGCCGGACGGGCGCAAGGTGCTGGCGAAGGATGTCGGACGGCTGCTGATGGCGCGGATAGAGGCGCTGCGGCGGCGGGACCCCGCCGGGCCGCTGGATGCGGTGAGGGACGTCGTCGCCATGACGGGCGAGGTGATCGAGATCAGGCTGGCCGCGCCGCGCCCCTATGTGCTGCAGATGCTGGCCCAGCCCCAGATGGCGATCCTGTCGCGGGAGGGCGGGACCGGCCCCTATCGTCGTGAGGAGCGGGATGGTGTCCGCGCCGGGGCGCTGGTGCTGACCCCGGTGGAACGGGTCACGAATGAATCCGGCGATGAATTGCCCATACCCCCCTGGCAGACCCGGATCGTGCGGGCCGAACGCGCGGCGCTCGCCATCACCCGATTTCAGCAGGACAAGGCCGATCTGGTCCTGGGCGGCCGTTTTTCCGACCTGCCGCTGCTGGTGCCCGCCGGTGTCGACCGCGACGATGTGCGGATCGACCCGGTGCAGGGCTTGCTGGGGCTGGCGATGATGAAACAGGACGGCGCCAACGGCAAGCTGCTGGAGGACGACGGCGTGCGACGGGCGATCAGCATGGCGATCGACCGCAGCCGCCTGCCGGTGCTGTTCCCCGTGGGCGGCTGGGCGACGACAGAGCAGATCGTGCCCGGTCAGTTCGACCTGCCCGGACCGCCGGCCGTGCCGGATTGGTCCGGCCTGCCGATGGAGGATCGCTGGGCGCAGGGACAGGCCATCATGAAACGATGGCGCAGCGATAATGGCGACCCCCCGACGCTGCGCGTGGCGCTGACCGCCGGGCCGGGCTCCACCCTTCTCTTCGGCTTGGTGCGGCATGATCTGGGCATGATCGGGCTGGCGGTCGAGCGGGTCGACATGGCGGCCGATGCCGATCTGCGGCTGGTCGATGAAGTTGCCGCCTATGACAGCGCGATCTGGTATCTGGGCCGCATCGGCTGCGCGCGGAAGGTGCATTGTTCGGCAGAGGCGGAGGCGCAATTGCAGGCGGCAAGCCTTGCCAGCAGCCTGGACGAGCGCATGGCGCGGGTGGCGCAGGCGGAGGCGCTGATGCAGGCGCATAACGGCTTCATCGCCCTGGGCGCGCCGGTGCGCTGGTCGCTGGTGGCGCAGCGGCTGACCGGCTTCATGCCGTCCCCTCGCGCGCGGCACCCATTGAACCATCTGTTCAGGAGCACCAACTAGGACTTCAGGAAGCCGGATGCCTGGAGGACAGAGGATGGCGATTTCGCAGGAACAGTTCGATCGGATCGTGCGCGACATGCCCGGATTCGGCCGTGATCCGGCGTCCGTGCGGCGGCGGATCGAAATGATGGAGGCGGTGCTGGAGGGGCTGTTCGTGCTGCCCGGCACCAACCGCAGGGTCGGGCTGGACAGCCTGGTCGGGCTGATCCCCGTGGTGGGCGATCTGGCGACGGCGGCGATGGGCGCATGGATCGTGTGGGAAGCCCGGAACCTGGGCATGTCGAAATGGCAGCTTACGCGCATGGCCGCCAATGTCGGCTTCGACACGGTGATCGGCGCCATTCCCTTCGCCGGGGATATTTTCGATTTCTTCTACAAATCCAACAGCAAGAACCTGCGGATCATCCGCAGGCATCTGGACCGGCATCATCCATCGACGGTGATCGTCGAAGGCTAATCCTTATGTACTTCGGCCTGGGGGTCGAGGTCGAGGATCAGGCCGGGGCGCCGCGCCGGAACGGGCGGAGTGCGCCGGGGATTGGGGATGTTCGGTCCGGGCGCGATGCGCAGCGCCGCCCGGTCGTCCGCCCCGCCCTGATGAGCCGGGCAGCGCGCGAATTCCAGCGTCCGGTCCAGGCACAGCCACAGCTCGTTCAGGCCATTGTCCCGCGTGATCGTGACGCGCATCATGTCGGCGCGCATCCCCTTGTTGGCGGCGGCGAAGGCCTGGGCGAACTGCGCGACCGTCAGCGTCTTGCGACGGGCAAGCGCGGCCATGTCGGGATAGCGGATCGACTGGTAGAGGGCGCGGGAGAGATTGAAATAGAGCTCCGGCTTCGTCGTCATGCAGGTGCCGTGCTTGGCCCATTCATGCTGGAGCAGCTGGGCGGACGGCGTGGAGCAGAGATTTTGCCGGATGACCGGGCGCGGCAGCAGATCGGTGGCGCGGCAATATTGCGGCCAGTCCTTGCCGATGCCGTCCGGCCAGAGACCGTGCAGGGTGAAGCCGAAACGGCCGTTGCGGCCGCTGCACTGCAAGGCATCGTCGCTGCCCTTCGCGCCCTTGCAATATTGCGGCGACCAGGTGAGCGCCAGCGTGTAGCCGCCAATGGGCAGCAGGCGGCGCGGCTGGTCGGCATTCGGCAGGTCGGGGCGCGGCCGGGGCATCTGGGCGGGCAGGCTGCACTGCGCCGACTGCGCCAGGGCGCCGGCCGGGGCCGCGAGCAGGAACAATGGCAGCACCAGTCGCAGCAAGGGCGCGAACTCAGGCAAAGGCGAAATCCAGTCCGATGTCGGCGGCCGGGGCCGACTGCGTCAGACGGCCGACGCTGATATAGGTGACGCCGGTTTCCGCCCGGGCGCGGATGGTGTCGAGCGTGACGCCGCCCGACGCTTCGGTGGGGACGCGCCCGCCGACCAGCGTGACGGCCCCGCGCAGGGTGGGCGCGTCCATATTGTCGAGCAGGAGGTGCGTGGCGCCCGCCGCGAGCGCCGGTTCGATCTGGTCGACGCGGTCAACCTCCACGATGATGCTGGCGATCCCGGCGGCGGCGGCGCGGCGGACTGCTTCCTCGACCGATCCGGCGACCGCGACATGATTGTCCTTGATCATCGCCGCATCCCAAAGGCCCATGCGGTGATTGGTGGCGCCACCCATGCGCGTCGCATATTTCTCCAGCACGCGCAGGCCGGGAATGGTCTTGCGCGTGTCGAGCAGGGTCGCGCCCGTGCCCAGGATCGCGTCGACATAGGCGCGGGTCATCGTGGCGATGCCGGTCAGATGCTGCACGGTGTTGAGCGCGGACCGCTCGGCCGTGAGCATGGCGCGGGCCCGGCCGCGGATGCGCATGATGTCAGTGCCCGCCGCCACGCGGTCGCCGTCCTGCCGAAGCAGTTCGATCTCCGCATCGGGATCGAGCGCGCGGAAGAAGGCGGCGGCGATGGGCAGGCCGGCCAGCGTCACGGCATCGCGGCTGTCCATCACCCCGTCGAAGATCGCGTCGGCGGGGATCACCGCCTCGCTCGTGACGTCGCGGCCCTGCGGGCCAAGATCCTCCGCCAGGGTGGAGGCGACGAAGGCGTCGAGATCGAAGCCGGGAAGGGAAAAGCCGATGCTCTCCCCCAGCCCTTTCGCGATCATGTCCATCAGCGCGCGCCCAGGTCGCCCTGCCCGACCGTGCCGCTTGCCATTTCCAGCATCCGGTCGAGGCTCTTCCTGGCGGCGAGGCGCAGCCCCTCCTCCATCTCGATCCGCGGCTGCAGGTCGCGCAGCGCGAGATAGAGTTTTTCCATCGTGTTGAGCGCCATATAGGGGCAGATGTTGCAGTTGCAGTTGCCGTCGGCACCGGGCGCGCCGATGAAGGTCTTTTCCGGCACCGCCTTCTGCATCTGGTGGATGATATGCGGTTCGGTGGCGACGATCAGCGTGTCGCCGGGCATGGTCCTGGAGAATTCCAATATGCCGCTGGTCGACCCGATATAATCGGCATGGTCGACGATATGCGGCGGGCATTCCGGATGCGCCGCCACGGGCGCGCCGGGATGCTGGGCCTTCAGCTTCAGCAGTTCCGTCTCGCTGAACGCCTCATGCACGATGCAGACGCCCGGCCAGAGCAGCATGTCGCGGCCGAGCTTGCGCTTCAAATAGCCGCCCAGATGCTTGTCGGGGCCGAAGATGATCTTCTGCTCCCGTGGGATCTGCGCCAGGATCTTTTCTGCCGAGGAGGAGGTGACGATGATGTCGGAAAGCGCCTTCACCTCTGCCGAGCAGTTGATGTAGCTCAGGGCGATATGGTCGGGATGCGCCTCGCGGAACGCCTTGAACTGGGCGGGCGGGCAACTGTCCTCCAGGCTGCATCCCGCGTCCATGTCGGGCAGCACGACGATCTTTTCAGGCGAAAGGATCTTCGCCGTTTCCGCCATGAAGCGCACGCCGCAGAAGGCGATGACGTCCGCGTCCGTTTCCGCCGCCTTGCGCGAGAGTTCCAGGGAATCGCCCACGAAATCGGACAGGTCCTGGATTTCCGGCTTCTGATAATAATGGCCGAGGATGACGGCATTGCGTTCCTTGCGCAGCCGGTCGATCTCCGCGCGCAGGTCGATCCCCTGCGGGATTCCGGTGATGGCGTTCATGTCCCTACCCTGCTCCTTGAAGGGCCTTCATGCAGCGCCCCCTAACGGGCGTTGCGCCTGTTGGCCAGTACCTCGTTGATCGGCGTGGTCACGTCCCACCGTTCCCGGTCGCGGTTCGCGCGTTCCGGCGGAAAGGTCACGATCACCCGCGCATCGCCATAACCCAGCGCCCCCAGCGGCGCGCCGAGCAGCCTGCCGAGCGCGGCACGGCCATAATCGCGTGCCTGCGCCATGCGTTCGGGCGAGCGCGCCTCGCCTTGCGCGCGGGCCTGCGCATGGAGCGAGGTGCGGCGGCCGAGTTCCTCGCCCGCCTGCCGCGTCACGAACAGGCCGTTGGTTTCAACCAGCGTCCGGCGGCTTTCGTCGATATTGGGCCGCCCAGGCCTGACATCCGGCGCGTTGACGATGAGCGTCCGGCTGTTTGCGTTCCATTCCAGATCAGCGGCGTCGATGCCGCCCACGTCGATGAAATAATCGACCGAGAAGGGCATTTTCACCAGCTGATCGGACTTCAGCAGGCCGAAGCCGCGCACATCCTGCGCCGTGCTCTGGATCGTGCCGGACAGTTCCGACACCTTCAGGCTGGCGGCGCCGGCAAGCCGCCCGGCGATGATCCTGGTCACGGCCGAGCCGTCATCCTCCACGCTTACCACATAGTCGCGTTGATAGCGATGCCAGCCGACCAGCATGGCCCCGCCCATGGCGAGCAGGACCAGCGCGGCGAGGACCGGCAAGGCCAGGCGTTTCAGCGCAACTGCCATCGTCCGTCCGCCGTCGCGGCGGCGATGCCGCGCCCGTCAAGGTCGATAAGATGCGCCAGCACCGAACGGCCCGCCGCGCTGTGGAGGCGCGGGTCGACGCCCTTGTACATCTCCAGCACCATGGCGGGGACTTCCGACGCGCCGTTGCGCTCCAGGAAGCGCACTATCTGGCCCTCGCGCTGCTTGCGGTGGCCCATCATGCCGCGCACCAGCCGCTGCGGACTGTCGACCGGATCGCCATGGGCCGGATAATAGACGGCGTCGTCGCGGTCGAGCAGCCGCTGCATCGACGCCATATAGGCCGTCATGTCCCCGTCGGGCGGCGACACCACGCTGGTCGACCAGCCCATCACATGGTCGCCGGTGAAAAGAGCGCCTTCCTCCGGCAGGGCGAAGCAGAGATGGTTGGAGGTATGACCCGGCGTGGCGACGGCCATGAGCGTCCAGCCCATGCCGCCCACCCCCTGCCCATCGGCGAGCACGCGATCGGGCCGATAGGCGGCGTCGAAGGCGGCGTCGGCGCGGGGCCCGTCATCATCCATCGTCAGCGGCGCGCAGCCGATGACCGGGGCGCCGGTCAGCGCGCCGAGCGGCGCGGCGGCGGGACTATGGTCGCGATGGGTGTGGGTGCAGAGGATCGCCCTGACCGGGCGCCCGCCAATCGCATCGACCAGCGCCGCCAGATGCGCCGCATCATCGGGGCCGGGATCGATCACCGCCACATCCTCCGCACCCACAATATAGGTCTGCGTGCCGGTATAGGTGAAGGGCGAGGGATTGGGCGCCAGCACGCGCCCCACCAGCGGGGAAAGCCGCATCAGCGCGCCTGTCGGCAGGTCGGCCAGGTCGAAGGGAGTTGCCATGTCGATTTCCATGTGCCCATTTTGGGGTGGTTTTCAAGGGCGGTCCCCCGCCCTGGAGCGGGTTCGATCTGACTGAAATCAGATCGCCGCTCTAGATTTCCTGTTTTTCGCGATTTCTTAACCAGCGATCGGTTCCGATCGCTTGGAAATCGTTCTAATGTGGACACCATGGCGGCTTGCGACGATCTTTGCGAACAATGGCGGCGACATCTGGCGCTCGACCGGCGGCGATCGGTGCATACGGTGCGCGCCTATGTGGCGACCGCCGAACGCCTGCTGGCCTTTCTGGAGGAGCATCGCGGCGAAGCGGTCACGGCGGCGATGCTGGCGGGCATCGGGCAGGCCGACCTGCGCGCTTTCCTGACAGTGCGGCGGATGGACGGCATCGGCAATGTCTCGGCCGCGCGGGAATTGTCGGCGGTGCGCGGTTTCCTGCGGTTCGTGGGTGGTGAGGATGCCCGCGTCCCGATGCTGAAGGGGCCGCGGGTGAAGCGCGGCCTGCCCCGCCCCATCTCGCCCGACGAGGCGGTGGCGCTGGCCGGGGACATTGCCGAAACCGCGCGGGAACCGTGGATCGGCGCGCGGGACTGGGCCGTGCTGCTGCTGCTCTATGGCGCGGGGCTGCGCATCGGGGAGGCGATGGGGCTGACCGGCGCTGTGCTGCCGCTGGGAGAAACGCTGCGGGTCACGGGGAAGCGGGGGAAGACGCGGATCGTGCCGCTATTGCCGCAGGTGCGCGAGGCGATGGAGGCTTATGTGGCGCTCTGCCCCTTTGCGCAGGAGAAGGATGGGCCGCTCTTTCGCGGCGCGCGGGGCGGACCGCTTTCGCCGGCGCTGATCCGTCGCGCCGTGCAGGGCGCGAGGGGCCGGCTGGGCCTGTCGGACCGGACCACGCCGCATGCATTGCGCCACAGCTTCGCGACGCATCTGCTGGGGCGCGGCGCGGATCTACGGTCGTTGCAGGAATTGCTGGGCCATGCCAGCCTGTCCTCGACCCAGATCTATACGCAGGTGGATGCCGCGCACCTGCTGGACATCTACCGCAATGCCCACCCCCGGGCATGAGGCCGCCGCGCCGTGATGGAGGCACGAGTGCTCCTGCGACCTGGCATATCCCGGATCAGCCCCTGGGCTTCCAGGTCGCCAGCCGCCAGAGATAGAAGAAGACCGCCCCCACCACGCAGGCCGTCGCCACTGGTCCCACATAGCGGTCGATGTCGCGGAAATTCTGACCCAATATGTAGCCCGCATAGGCAAGGATGATGTTCCAGATCAGCGCGCCGCCGCTGGTCCACAGCAGGAAGCGGACATGCCCCATGCGGAACAGGCCCGCCGGCAGCGATATCATCGTGCGGAAGGCGGGCATGAAGCGGAAGACGAACACGACGATCTGCCCATATTTGCCGAAAATATGGTCGAGTGCCTCGACATCCTTCCATTCCAGCGTCGCCCAGCGGCCATAGCGGTCGACGATCGGCTTCAACCGGGCAAAGCCCAGGACATGGCCGACCAGATACCAGAAATAATTGCCGATGGTGGTGCCCACGGTGCCCGCGAACAGCAGCCATTCCATCGCCATCCGGCCCTGGCCGACGCGGATGCCGCCGATGCCCATGATGAGTTCGGACGGGATCGGCGGGAAGATGTTTTCCAGCACCATCAGGGCGAATATGCCCCAATAGCCGCCCGCGTCGATCAGGCGGAGAACCCAGTCGGTCATGGCGCTGGACGATCGCTCAATCGGCGGCCCGCGCCGCCAGCCGGGCGTCGATGGCGTCCCAGATCATGCCGCCGGTGTCGGTGCCGTTGAAGGCGTCGATGGAAACGATGCCGGTGGGCGAGGTCACGTTGATTTCCGTCAGCCATTCGCCGCCGATCACGTCGATGCCGACGAACAGCAGGCCGCGCCGCTTGAGTTCCGGACCCAGCGCTTCGCAGATTTCCAGTTCCCGATCGGTCAGTTCCGTCTTCGCGGCCGAGCCGCCCACGGCGAGATTGGAGCGGATCTCGCCCGCGCCGGGAATGCGGTTGACCGCGCCCGCGACTTCGCCGTCGACCAGGACGATGCGCTTGTCGCCCTCCGCAACGCCGGGAATGAAGGCCTGGACCATGAAGGGTTCGACCCAGGAGGCGTTGAACAGTTCCACCAGCGCCGACAGATTCGCGCCGGACCGCCCGACATGGAAGACGGCGTTGCCCGCATTGCCGTAGAGCGGCTTCACCACCACCTCGCCATGCTGGGCGAGGAAGGACTTCACCTCCGCCAGGTCGCGGGTGATCATGGTCGGCGGCATGAAGCGGGCATAATCCAGCACGAACAGCTTTTCCGGCGCATTGCGGACGGCGCCGGGGTCGTTCACCACCAGCGTCTCCTGCTGCACCCGCTCCAGAAGGTGCGTGGCGGTGATGTAGCTGAGATCGAAGGGCGGATCCTGCCGCATCAGGACGACGTCGACGTCACGGCCAAGGTCCAGCATCTCCGGCTCCCCGAAGGCGAAATGATCGCCCTGCACCTTCTGCACCCGGACCGGGCGCGCCCGCGCCAGCACGCGGCCCTCGCGATAGGTGAGGTCGGGGGCGAGATAATGATAGAGCCGGTGCCCGCGCGCCTGCCCGGCCAGCATGATGTGGAAGGTCGAATCGCCGCCGATCCTGATCCCCTCCATCGGATCCATCTGTACGGCGACGGTGAGCGGGTTGAGTGCGGTGGTCATCGACTTGTTTTCCTGCCGTTCGGGCTGAGCATGTCGAGGCCCGGCCCTTTTTCTGAAGAAACTTGAGGCCCCTCGACAAGCTCAGGGCGAACGGAACGGGAGGATCGGATTGCTCACCCCCCGTGCCAGACATTGGCCAGATGGCGCGGCGGACGGCCCGGCGCAAGGAGGATCACGTCGATTCGCATGTCGTCGCCCGGTTTGGCGAGGCCGTGGAACAGGATTCCCGCCGCCGCCGCCACTCGCGAAAGGCGCCGCTCGTCTATGGCGAGGTCGAGATCGGCGCCGCGCGCGCGAGCCTTCACCTCGACAAAGGCCAGCATGGCGCCGCGCCGGGCGACCAGGTCCACCTCCCCCGCGGGCGTGCGCATGCGGCGGCCGACGATCTGCCAGCCCTTGAGGCGCAGCCACCAGCCGGCGATGCGTTCCGCCTGCCGCCCGCGCTTTTCGGCGGCCAGCCGGGCGCCCGAAGGCTGCGTCCTCACGCCTTGAGTTCCAGGGCGCGGTCGTAAAGCGCGCGGCGGTCCAGTCCGAGCTTCTTCGCAACCTCGCCTGCCGCCTTGGAAACCGGAAGCCGCTCCATCGCCTCCAGCAAGGCCGCGTCGGCATCCTCGGCGCTGGCGGGCGGTGCCTCGCCCGGCGGGCCGACGATCACGACGATCTCCCCCTTTGGCGGGGCGTCGGCATAGCGGGCGGAAAGTTCCATGAGCGTGCCGGTCGCCGTCTCCTCGAACGCCTTGCTGATCTCTCGGGAGACGGCCGCGTCCCGGTCGCCCAGATGGGCGGCCATGGCGGCCAGGCTTTCCGACAGGCGCGGCCCGCTTTCATAGAAGACCAGCGTGGCGCGCAGGGCAGCGACTTCGTCCAGCGCGTCGCCGCGTGCCTTCTGCTTCGATGGCAGGAAACCCATGAACAGGAAACGGTCGGTCGGCAGGCCCGACAAGGTCAGTGCGGCAATGACGGCGCTGGGGCCGGGGAGCGTCGTGATCCGGCGGCCCGCCGCCCGCGCGTCGCGCACCAGCTTGTAACCGGGATCCGAGATCAGCGGCGTTCCCGCGTCGGAGAGCAGCGCCACCGATTCGCGCGCCATCCGATCGACCAGGCGCGCGCGCACCGCTTCGGCGCTGTGGTCGTGATAGGGGACCATCGGCCGGTCGGACCCGGCATGGCGCAGCAGGCGTGCGCTGACCCGTGTATCTTCCACGGCGATCACATCGGCCCGGCGCAGGACTTCCGCGGCGCGGGGGGTAAGGTCTCCGAGGTTGCCGATCGGCCCCGCAACGATGTAAAGCCCCGGTTCAAGCCCAGAAGCAAGATCAACAATATCAGTTTCCATAAGGACGCCAGATGACAGAGACGGATGCCCCCCGGCAAGCGGACTTGTTCGCCGTGATGAAAGGGGTGGGGATGAAAAGGGCCTGGCGGATCATGTTCGCCGCGACCGCACTGCTGGTCGCCGCCTGTCAGTCGATCGTGCCCAAGGGCCCCGGCCCCGCCCAGCCCGGCGGCCCGGCGCAGACCGGCCCCGACGTCACCGAGGGCCTGCCCACCGACACGCTGCGCCACCGCGTCGCGCTGCTGGTGCCGATGAGCGGCGCCAATGCCGGTGTCGGCCAGTCGATCGCCAATGCGACCACCCTGGCGCTGCTGGACACAAAGGCGGACAAGGTTCGCATCACCACTTACGACACCGCCGCGGGCGCTGCGGCGGCGGTGAACAAGGCGCTGGCTGACGGCAACAGGCTGATCCTGGGGCCCTTGCTGGCGGAGGATGCGCGGATCGTCGGTCCGCTCGCGGCGCGGGCCAATGTGCCTGTGATCAGCTTTTCAAACGATACCAGCGTCGCCGGGAACGGCGTCTATATCATGGGCTACAACCCCAATCAGTCGATCGAGCGGGTGGTCGACTTCGCCAAGGGCAAGGGCCTGTCGAAATTCGCCGCGCTGGTGCCCAAGGGAACCTATGGCGAGCGGTCGGGCACGGCGCTGCTGCGCGCGGTCGAGAGCGCGGGCGGGACGGTCGTGTCGATGCAGACCTTCGACCGCAGCCCCGCCTCCATCACGGCGGCGGTCAGGAAATTGCAGGCTTCGTCCAGCTATGACGCGCTGCTGATCGCGGACAGCGGGCGGGTGGCGATGCAGGTCGCGCCGATCGTGCGGAAGAATGGCGGCGCGACGGCGCGGCTGCTGGGCACCGAATTGTGGAACACCGACAGCGGCCTGGCGTCCAGCCCGGTGCTGCGCGGCGCATGGTTCGCCAGCGTGTCGGATGGCCTCTACCGGCAGCTCGCGACCAAATATCGCGCGCGCTACGGCAATGCGCCGTTCCGGCTGTCGGCGCTCGGCTATGATGCGGTGCTGCTGACCGTGCGGATCGCGCGCGACTGGAAGCCCGGAACGCCCTTCCCGGCGGTACGGCTGCGCGATGCGGGGGGCTTTGCCGGAATCGACGGCGCGTTCCGCTTCGGCCGCGACGGCATTGCGGAGCGGGCGCTGGAAGTGTCCGAAATCGGTGCGGGAACCTTCACGGTGGTCGCGCCCGCACCCCGGACCTTTGGGGAATAGGACACGGCCTGTTCCTGCCGTCGCGGGAACAGGCGGCGAATAGCAGTCAGGACCTGGTCCGCCCCGTCGGCAGGACCAGCGGCCAGTCGCCGTTCGTTTCTATGCGAGCGGAAATGCCATACACCCTGGCGAGATTCCCCTCCGTCAGCACGTCCAGCGGCGCGCCGTCGGCCACCGGCGACCCGCGCTCCATCAGCACGAGCCGATCGCAATAGCGCGCCGCCATGCTGAGGTCGTGCAGCACGGCGACGACCAGCGACCCGGCCCGCGCCTCCGCCCGGAGCAGATCCATGACGTCGATCTGATGCCCCGGATCGAGCGCGGCCAGGGGTTCATCGGCAATCAGGGCAGGCGCGCCCACCGCCAGCGCTCGGGCCAGCAGCACGCGGGCGCGCTCGCCACCCGACAATTCGGTCGCCACCCTGCCTTTCAGATGCAGTACATCGGCCCGCGTCAAGGCGGCGTCGACATGCGCCTCATCCTGCGCGGAAAGGCGCGACAGCGGCCCCAGATGCGGCAATCGACCCAGCGCCACCAGCCGCTCCACCGCCAGCGGCCAGTGCAGCGTCTGTCCTTGCGGCAGATAGGCGATGCGCCGGGCGATCTCCCGCCGGCTGAGCCGCGCGCTGTCGTCGCCGTCGATCAGGACTGTCCCGCCCGACCGCCCGACCAGCCCCAGCAGCGCCCGGATCAGGGTGGATTTGCCGGCGCCATTGGGCCCGATGATGCCCACCAGCTCCCCCGGCTCCAGCAGAAGGTCGGCGTCGTTCACCGCCGGATGCCGGCCCAGCCTGACGGAAAGTCCCTGCGCGCGGATCGTCACCATAGCCGCCGCTCCCGCATCAGGTGCATCAGGAACACGGGAACGCCCAGCAACGCCGTCAGTACCCCCAGCTTGAGTTCGCTGCTGGTAGGGATCAGCCGCACGCCGATGTCCGCCAGCGTCAGCAGCACCGCGCCGCCCAGCATCGAGGGCAGCAGAATGGCGGAGGGCGAGCGGTCGGTCAGCGGTCGGACCAGATGCGGCACGATCAGGCCGACAAAGCCTATCGCCCCTGACACCGCCACGGCGCCGCCGACGCCTATGGCGACGCCCAGCATCAGGCGGATGCGCGCCCAGCGAAGATCGATGCCAAGCGCCTGCGCCCCATCCTCGCCCAGCGTCAGCGCATCCAGCGTCCGCCCGTCGCCAAGCAGCAGCGCCGCGCCCATGGCGACGCAGGGCAGCGCGATCCAGACATGGCCATAGGCGCGGTTTTCCAGGCTGCCCATCAGCCAGCTCATGATCTCCATGGCGGCGAAGGGGTTGGGCGACAGGTTGAGCGACAGGCTGATCCCCGCCCCCGCGAGCGTCGCGATGGCGATGCCGGCGAGGATGAGCGTGAGCGGACTTTCCGCCGGGCCGGCGAGCAGGAACAGCGCGCCAATGCCGATCAGGCCGGTCATGATGGCGAGCGCGGGAAGCGCCAGCGGATGCGCCTGCGCCAGCCCGAAATAGAGCGCGCCGACAGCGCCGAGCGCGGCGCAGTTGGACGCCCCCAAGACCGAGGGTTCGGCCAGCGGGTTGCGCAGATAGCCCTGGAGCGCAGCGCCCGCCAGGCCGAGCATCGCGCCGACGATCAGGCCCAGCAGCATGCGGGGCAGGCGCAGGTCGAGAAGGATAGCGCGGGCGACGTCGTCGCCGCCACCGCCGAGGACAGCGAGGATGCGGGCCGGAGAAAGCGGAACGGCGCCAAGCGCGAGGGAAGCCAGCGCGGCGAGCAGGGCCGATGCGATCAGCGCGGGGATGAGCAACGGGTGGCGGCGGGCGCTCATGGCTTGCGCGTTCCTCCCTGCTTGCTACAGCATCTGTCCAGGCGCTCCCTACTCCCGCGAGGGAGTGTGTCGAGGCACGATTTGTTGGGGCGCAGCACAGGGGCCACAGGGTGCGCAGAAGAATGATCCTTGCCGCATTTTGCGCCCTTTCGCTGACCGGCGCCGCGCCGGTTCCGCCAAAACGCATCGTGTCGCTCAACACCTGCGCCGACCAATATGTGCTCGCGCTGGCCGATCCGGCGCAGATCGCGGCGCTCAGCCCCTATGGACATGACCCGGAACTGTCGGCGGCGGTCGGCAAGGCCCGCGCCTTCCGCACCCTCAAACGCCCTTCCGAGGAAGTGTTGGCGCTTCGCCCCGACCTGCTGATCGGCTTTCCGTCGGGCGACAGCGTGGTCGGCGCGCCACCGGGCCGATGGCGGACCCTGGCACTGGCGAGCGCGGACAGCCATGCGATGATCCTGGCGCAGATCCGGCAAGTGGCGGCCGCGGTCGGCCATCCCGAACGGGGCGAGGCGATGATCGCCCGCATGGACCGGGATCTTGCCGCCCTGCCCCGCCCGAAGCATCGCGGCGTCGCCGCCTATTATCAGCGGCGCGGCTATATGACCGGCACCGGCACGCTGGTCGACGACCTGATGCGGCGCGTGGGCCTGGTCAACCTGGCGGCCAGGCTGGGCAAGCCGGCACTGTCGCAGCTTTCGCTGGAGGAGATGATCGCCGCCCGCCCGGACTGGCTGATCGTCGAGGCGGGGAGCGAGAAGGTGGTCGATCAGGGGACGGAGATGCTGCACCATCCGATATTGCGCGCCATTCCGCGCATCCGCGTGCCCCAGGCGTGGACGGTGTGCGGCGGCCCCGCCTATGTCGACGCCGCGAGGAGCATCACGGCGCAGCTTGACGGCGCAGCGCGCAGGGGCGCGGCGCAGATCAACGCCGCGCCGCGCCCATAAGCCGTCAGAAGCGCACACGCACGCCGCCGAAGGCCGATCGCCCATAGGTGCCATAGCCATAGACCGTGGCGTATTTCGCATCGGTGACATTGTCGATGCGGCCATAGATTTCCAGCTTCTCCATGATCGGAAAAGACGCCCGGATGTTCGCTATCGCATAGCCGTCCAGCCGTACCAGATTGGTCGCGTCGTTGAAGCTGTCGCCCACCATCGTCACGGTGGCGCCGGTCGACAGGCCGAAGGGCCAGACATAATCCGCCGAAACGCTGACCGCGTCGGGGGCGCGGCGGGGCAGCCGGGCGCCGCTACTGCGGTCGCGCGCATCGACATGGCTGTAGGCGGCCGTGACGGTCAGCGCATCGACCGGCCTCAGCGTCAGCATCGCCTCCACCCCCTTGGCGCGGGTGCGGTCGAGATTATTATACCCGCCATAGAGGCCGATCGAATAATCATAGTTGATCTGGTTTCTGGTATCGCGGCGGAACGCCGTGACGGAGAGGATCGCCCGGTCGCCGTCGAGCCTCTGGTCAAAACCGATATCGTAGCTTTTCGACCGCTCGGGACGCAGGCCGGCATTGCCGACATCGGCGCCGTAAAGCTGGTAGAGCGACGGCGCCTTGAACCCCTCGCCATAGCTCATGCGGATATTGGTCGCGCCGGCATTGGGCGTGTAGTTGGCGTTGGCGCCGAAGGTCGTCGCGCCGCCGAACTGGCTGTGATCGTCATGCCGCACGCCGCCGGTCAGCGACAGGCCGGCAAGGGGCTTGACGACGGCCAGCGCATAGACGCTGTCGATATCGGCCTTGTGGCGTTCGGTGGAACCGAAGCCGGAAAAATCATAGTCGGGCCGCTCATGTTCATAGCCGAAGACCAGCTTCGCCTGATCGACCGGCTGGTAGACCCCTTCATATTCGAAGCGCAAATTGGTGCCGGAATAGGCATAAGGCCCGAAAGCGGACGTATAGTCGCGGTCGATGCGGAACCAGGTGACGGCCGCCCGATTGGTGAGCCTGCCGTCGAACAGCGCGAGGTTGAGGCCCGCATAGCCGACATATTGATCCGATTTCGAGGAGTCCGTGGTGCTGTCCACCACGCCATTGTCGGTATCCAGGTCGGCATGGATATAATAGCCGCGCAGGTCGAGGTTGAGGGTATCGGTGAAGGACAGCTTCAGCCTGGCATTGGCGGCGATATTCTCATAGCCGTCCTTTTCGGTGCCGCTGGCGGCGGAGGAAATGCCGTCGGTGTTGAAATAGGCGATGCCGACGCCGCCCGACGCGATGCCGCTGCCGCCCGAAACGTCCGCCTTCGCGTTCAGCGTATTGCTGTAGCCGTAATCGACGGAGGCATTGCCGGCAAAGCCGGTGCCGGGCGTTCCGGTCATGACGTTGACCACGCCGCCGATCGCCTGGCTGCCGTAGACGATCGAGTTGGAGCCGCGCAAAATCTCGATCCGCTGGATATTGCCGGTCAGCAGATTGCCGAAATCGTACATGTCGCCGATGCCGCTGGGGTCGTTGACCTTGACCCCGTCGATCAGCACCAGCGTCTGCGTCGTTTCCGCGCCGCGCAACGAAACCCCGGTCACGCCGCCCAGGCTGCCGCTGCGGTTGAAGCGCACGCCCGGCGTGGTGGCCAGCAGGTCGACCACGCTGACGCTCTGGCGGGTGCGGATGGTGTCGGCGTCGATCACGGTGACGGCCTGGCCGACCTCGTCGCGCGGCTGTTCGATGCCCAGCGCGGTGACGATGATCTCATCCTCCGCCAGCGCAGGTGCGGCCGCGAGCAAGGCGGCGATGGAAACGGAAATCCTCAACATGTCTGTCTTCCCCCTGAGCGCGATGCAACATGGCTCAGGGCGTCCGCTCATGCGGCCGGACAGGGGAAAATGGCTGGCGCCCGCGCCCTCCCCCACACCGATGCGGCCCCGCGCCGCTTCGTCGCTCAGACGGAGAACACCGTGCCGTGGCCATACCCTGGACCAAGGCAAGAGCGACCATGCGTCGGCAGGTCTCCTGGCTCGCGGGTCAATGCGGCGATGCACGCCTTCCCGGACTTGCGTCCAGTGGCCGGCCCTGGGGGCCGAAGTGCATCGCGCTCACCGCTTACAGTTGCAGGGACAGCCGCGGATTGGGACGGCTTCCCGTCCGCACCGCATTCCCGTTTTCAGCCCTTCCGGGCACCGGCGCGATCTTCCTTGCGCGCAGGGGCTTTGCCCTGCCCGCGCCGGGCGCCATAAGGGAAAGCGGCGGCCATGCCAAGGGGCAGCCGCAGAAGGAGATTGCATGTCGTTCGCCATCAACGCCGCCGATGTCGAGGATGCGGCGCGGGTCATCGCCCCCGCCGCCATCCGCACCCCCCTGCTGGAAAATGCGGCGCTCAACGCCCGCTGCGGCCGGCGGGTGCTGGTGAAGTTCGAGGGCGCGCAGCACAGCGGATCGTTCAAGTTCCGCGGTGCCTACAACCGGCTGGCCCGGCTGGACGCCGGGGAGCGAAAGGCAGGCGTCGTCGCCTGGTCATCGGGCAATCATGCCCAGGGCGTCGCCTTTGCGGCGCGCTTGCTGGGGATCGCGGCGACGATCGTGATGCCGGCCGACGCGCCCGCGATCAAGACGGCGAACACGCGGGCACTGGGCGCCGAAGTCGTTGCCTATGACCGCTTCACCGATAACCGGGAGGAGATCGCCACGCGGCTGGCGACCGAGAGGGGCGCGGTGCTGGTGCCGTCCTTCGACGATCCCTTCATCATGGCGGGCCAGGGCACGATCGGGCTGGAGATCATGGAGCAGGCCGCCGAAGCTGGCGCGAAGATCGGCCAGATCCTGGTCAATTGCGGCGGCGGCGGCATGGTGTCGGGGATCGCGACGGCGGTGAAGGCGCGCATGCCCGAGGTCAACATCCATGCGGTGGAACCGGAAGCGTTCGACGATACGGCGCGGTCCCTGGCCAGCGGCAAGCGGGAAAGCGTGTCGCCCGATGCGCGGTCGATCTGCGACGCGCTGCTGTCTCCGACGCCGGGAGCGCTGACCTTTCCCATCAACCAGGCGCTGTTGTCCGGGGGCCTGGCGGTGAGCGACGATCAGGTGCGCGACGCGATGCGCTTTGCCTTTTCCGTGCTCAAGCTGGTGGTCGAGCCGGGCGGAGCCGCATCGCTGGCGGCCATGCTGGCCGGAATTGCTCCGCCTGCCGAAGGGGCCGGCGTCGTGGTGATTTCAGGCAGCAATGTCGATCCCGACAGCTATGCCCGGATCATAGGCGGCGGCGCATGATGCGGCTGATGGGGGCAGTGCTGGCTGGCGGGCGGTCCAGCCGGTTCGGCAGCGACAAGGCGCAGGCGATGCTGGAGGGGCGCACCCTGCTGGAGCATGCGGTCGAGGCTCTCGGCCGCCATGTCGAAACCGTCGTGGTATGCGGCCGGCAGGTGGAGGGCATGATCGGGCTGGCGGATCGGCCCGCCGCGGACATGGGGCCGTTGGGCGGCCTCAACGCGGCGCTGCATCATGCCCTGGCGCAGGGTTATGACGCCGTGCTGACGACCGGGTGCGACGTGCCCGCCTATCCGGACGGCCTGGCGCAGGCCCTGATCGGCCCTGAACCCGCCATCCTCAAGGGGCAGCAACTGGCCGGATTCTGGCCCGCTTCGCTGGCGGGCGAACTGGATGCCCATCTGGCGGAGGACAATAACAGATCGATCCGGGGCTGGCTGGAGCGGGTCGGCGCCCGGATCATCGACCGGCCCGAATTCGTGCTGCCCAACATCAACCGGCCGGAGGATCTGCAGGCTCTGGCAAAGGACAGTCGATGAATGGAGTGCTTCCGCCAAGGCACCTGAACGAGGCAAGCCGCGAAAGCATCCCGTTCCGGCTTTGAACGGGAATCCCGCTTCGCGGGTCGTTATTTGGTCAGGGCTACAGCCGCCATGGTCTCCACCGGCGCATGCGTCCCGGCCACCGCCTCCCCGATCAGCAGAAGCGTCGGGTCTTCGTCGCTGATCGTCCGCACCAGGAAGGCCAGAGCCGACAGCTTGCCCCGGATCAGCCGTTCCGTCGGCAGGGAGACATTGACTGCCACCATCACCGGCGTTTCGGGATCGCGCCCGGCGGCGATCAGGCAATGGCTGATCTCGCCCGCCGCGGCCCGGCCCATATAGATGCCGATCGTGCCGCCCGGACGGGCCAGCGCTTCCCAATCCAGCTTCAGCGGTTCGCCCGCCTTCAGATGCGCTGTGACCAGCGTCAGCCCCCGCGCCACGCCGCGCAGGGTGAGCGAGGCATGGCCGCTCGCCGCCGCAGCGCTGGCCGTGGTGATGCCGGGGCAGATGCGCACGGAAACGCCCGCCTCCGCCAGATGCGCCATCTCTTCCGCCGATCGGCCAAAGACCGAGGGGTCGCCGCCCTTCAGGCGCACGACGCGCCTGCCCGCCCTGGCGGCCGCGAGCAGCAGGTCGTTGATGCTGTCCTGCGCCCTGGAATGGCGGCCCGAACGCTTGCCGACGCTGACGCGCTCCACCCCCGGGGGAATGAGGTCGATCACGCCCGGCCCGACCAGCGCGTCGTAGAAGACGACCTCTGCCGCGGCGATCAGCCTTTCCGCCTTGCGCGTGAGCAGGTCCGGATCACCCGGCCCCGCGCCGACCAGCCAGACCTGTCCGGGCGCGATCAGGTCCTGGGGCAGTTCATTCGGCTGCATGAAGCGTCTCCTGCATGCTTTGGGCAAGGATATTGGCGAGCGCGGGGCGGCATGACCCGCAATTGGTGCCCGCGCCCAGCGCCTTGCCGATGGCGGGCACATCAACCAGTTGCTGTTCGCGGATCGCGGCGACGATCTGGTTGAGGCCGATGTCGAAGCAGACGCAGATGGTCGCCCCCTTGTCCGGCTGGCTGCCAGGTCCGCGCGCCGCAAGGACGGAACCGCCGACCCCCTCGACCAGCAACTGGCCGATCAGCCAGTCGCGCGAGGGCAGCAGGCCGGTGCGCGTCACGAACAGCACCCCGTTCAGTCGGCCTTCGCCGATGGTCGCGATGCGCCGCGTTCCGCGTGAGGCGTCCATCGCCTCCACCCGGTCGCCCTTTGGAAGAAAGGCGTCGAGCCGGGCAGGATCGCCATTGCCGGCAATTTCATAGAGCGCGCCGCCCGGCACGGCGATCCTGGTCGACCAGAGACAGGGCAGCTTCACGGGCTGCCCGGTCGCAGCCTGATCGCGCAGGATGAGAAAGCCCTTCCATTCGGCGGCCACCTTCTCGACGCTGGCCGGGGTCGATTTGAAGCCCGGCTGGCCCGAATGGGGATCGACCAGCGGACGGGGCAGCAGGCCGGTGCGGCCCCCGCTCGACATCTGGTCCGTCCAGTGGATCGGGGTGAAGATGTCGCCGGGCCGCTGGCCCTCGCTCAGGCTGACGCGAAAGATGCTGTTGCCCTGCGCTGTCGCGACGCGGGCCAGGTCGCCGTCGACGATCCCGAGCGCCCCGGCATCGCGGGGATGGATTTCCACCAGCGGCTCCTCGCGATGGCGGGCGAGTTTCGGGGACAGGCCGGTTCGGCTCATCGTATGCCACTGGTCGCGATAGCGCCCGGTGTTGAGCGTCATCGGCCATTGCCCCAGCGGCTCCTGAACCTCCATCTGCTTCGTCAGCACCAGCCGCGCCCTGCCGTCCGGCGTGGGGAAGCGGCCGTCGGCGAAGGCTGTGCCGCCCCAGCGGAACGGCTCCATGGCGTCATAGGCATCATTGCCGATCGTCGCCCAGGCGCGCAGGTTCAGCATCCGCTGCCCATCATTTCCATAGGCGGTAAGGCGCGCATGTTCGCGCCAGATGTCGGCGGGCCGGTCATAGGCGAAGGCGTTGCGCCAACCCATGCGGCGCGCGACTTCCTTGACGATCCACCAGTCCGGCCTGGCCTCTCCGGGCAGCGGCAGGAAGGGGCGCTGGCGGCTGATCGTTCGGTCCGAATTGGTGACGGTGCCGTCCTTTTCCCCCCAGCCGGCGGCGGGCAGGCGGACATGGGCATGGGTGCTGCTGTCGGTGTCGGCCATGATGTCCGAGACGACAAGGAACGGGACGGCTTCCAGCGCTTCGCGCACGCGGCCCGCATCGGGCAACGAGACGGCGGGATTGGTCGCCATCACCCAGAGCGCCTTGATCCGGCCTTCGTTGATGGCGCGGAACAGGTCGACGGCTTTCAGGCCGGGCTTCGTCGCCATCTTCGGCGCGGCCCAGAAGCGGCCGACGCGCTCCACATTGTCCGGGGCGAAGTCCATATGGGCGGCGAGGGTCGAGGCAAGCCCGCCGACTTCGCGCCCGCCCATGGCGTTGGGCTGGCCGGTGATCGAGAAGGGCGCCGCGCCCGGCTTGCCGATGCGGCCCGTCGCGAGGTGGACGTTGATGATCGCGTTGACCTGATCGGTGCCGCGGATCGACTGGTTGATGCCCTGGCTGAACATCGTGACCGTGCGCGGCGTGGCGGCGAACAGCGCGTAGAATTGCTCCAGCAAAGCGGGCGCGATGTCGCAGGTCCTGGCGGTCGTCCAGAGATCGTGGCCGGTGCGGATATGGTCCCAGAAACCTTCGGGTGCGCTGACATGATCGGCGACGAAAGCCGGATCGGTGATGCCCTCGGCGTCGCACCATGCCAGCAGCCCGTTCATCAGCGCGACGTCCGTGCCCGGCTTCACGGGCAGGTGCAGGTCGGCGCCCTCGCAGGTTTCGGTGCGGCGCGGGTCGATGACGACCAGCTTCGTGCCGCGCGCGGCGCGGGCCGCCTGGATCCGCTGATAGACGATCGGATGGCACCAGGCCGTGTTGGAGCCGACCAGCACGATCAGGTCGGCCTGATCCAGATCGTCATAGCTGGCGGGCACCACATCCTCGCCAAATGCGCGATTGTGCCCGGCGACTGCGCTCGACATGCAGAGGCGGCTGTTGGTGTCGATGTTCGCCGAGCCGATAAAGCCCTTCATCAGCTTGTTGGCGACATAATAATCCTCGGTCATGAGCTGGCCGGAGACGTAGAAGGCCACGCTGTCCGGGCCGTAACGATCAATGGTTTCGCGGAATTTCTTCGCGACGAGGTCAAGCGCCTTGTCCCAGTTCGCCTGCCTGTTGCCGATCATCGGGTGCAGCAGGCGACCCGTCAGGCCCACCGTCTCGCCCAGATGCGTGCCCTTCGAACAGAGCCGCCCGCGATTGGCCGGATGCGCCGCGTCGCCCGCGATGGTCGCGGAACGTGCCCCGCCGGGCGTGGCCACGATACCGCAGCCAACACCGCAATAGGCGCAGGTCGTGCGGACCGCATCCGCCATCAGGCCGCCGCCTTCAGGCCTGTCGGACGGGCGATCAGGATGCGGCCGCCCTCCTGCCTGACCTGGACGGTCGGCGTGCAACCCTCATCCGAGCCCTGCGCCTCGCCCGTCTTCAGCGCGATGTTCCAGTTGTGCAGAGGACAGGCGACGCTGTGGCCATGGACGATGCCCTGGCTCAGCGGCCCCTTCTTGTGCGGGCATTGGTTGACCAGCGCGAAGACATGGTCGTCGCCGGTGCGGAAGACGGCGATTTCCTCTTCGCCGGCAATCTGCACCGTGCGAGCGCCGCGCTGGGGAATGTCGGCCAGCGTTCCGATGTCGATCCAGTCGGTCATGGGTGTTACTCCGCAGCGATGGCGATGGGGGCCAGGGGCTGGTGCAGTTCGGCATGTTGGCCCGCTGCGCGCTCGGCCCAGGGGTCGTCCTGGCTGAAGCTCTGCGAATAGAGGAAGCGGGCACGAAGCGCCTCACGGCCGGCCTCGTCCTCGACGATCCGCTGCTTGACATATTCAACCCCGACGCGCTCGATCCAGGGCGCGGTGCGTTCCAGATAGCGCGCTTCCTCGCGATAGAGCTGGATGAAGGCGGCGCAGTGATCGAGCGCCTCCTGCTCGGTCGAAACCTTGCACAGCAGGTCGGTGGCGCGGACATGGATGCCGCCATTGCCGCCGACATGCAGTTCATAGCCCGAGTCCACGCAGACCACGCCGAAGTCCTTGATCGTCGCCTCCGCGCAGTTGCGGGGGCAGCCGGAGGCCGCGATCTTGAACTTGTGGGGCATCCACGATCCCCAGGTCATCCGCTCGATCTTGACGCCAAGGCCGGTCGAATCCTGCGTGCCGAAGCGGCACCATTCGGAGCCCACGCAGGTCTTCACCGTGCGCAGCGACTTGCCATAGGCGTGGCCCGACACCATGCCCGCGGCATTGAGGTCGGCCCAGACGGCGGGCAGGTCTTCCTTCTTGATGCCGAAGATGTCGAGGCGCTGGCCGCCGGTGACCTTCACCATGGGCGCATCATATTTCTCGACCACGTCGGCGATGGCGCGCAGCTCACGCGGGTTGGTGAGGCCGCCCCACATGCGGGGCACGACCGAATAGGTGCCGTCCTTCTGAATGTTGGCGTGCATGCGCTCATTGACGAAGCGGCTCTGCTGGTCGTCCTGATATTCGCCCGGCAGCGCGCAGAGCAGATAATAGTTGAGCGCGGGGCGGCAGGAGGAGCAGCCGTCCGGGGTGGACCAGTGCAGCTTCTGCATCACCTCCGGGATCGAGCGCATGTTCTGCGCGACGATCTCGCGGCGGACATCGTCATGGCCGAAGCTGGTGCATTTGCACATGGTCTTCGGTCCGGACTGGACGTCGTCGCCCAGCACCACGGCCAGCAGATTTTCGACCAGGCCGGTGCAGCTGCCGCAGCTTGCCGACGCCTTGCAGGTGGCGCGGACGGCATCCAGGCTGCACGCGCCCTTTTCGATGCAGGCGACGACCTGGCCCTTGCTGACGCCGTTGCAGCCGCAGATCTCGGCATCGTCCGAGAGCGCCGCAACGGCCGCCTTAGGGTCCAGCGCGCCCCCTCCCGAGGCGAAGGCCTGGCCGAAGATCAGCAGGTCGCGAATTTCCGCGACATCCTCTTCGCGCTTCAACAGGTCGAAATACCAGCCGCCATCCGCCGTGTCGCCATAGAGGACGGCGCCGATGATCCTGTCATCCTTGACGACGACACGCTTGTACACCCCGCGCGAGGCGTCGCGCAGGACGATGTCCTCGCAGCCCTCGCCGCCCGAGAAATCACCGGCCGAGAAGACGTCGAGCCCGGCGACCTTGAGCTTGGTCGAGGTGACCGAACCCCTGTAGCCCGTGTGCTGGTCGGTCAGGCCGTCGGCCAGGCTGCGGCACATGTCCCAGAGCGGCGCGACGAGGCCGTAGACATTGCCGTCATGTTCGACACACTCGCCGACCGCCAGCACATCGGGATCGCTGGTGACCATATGGTCGTCGACCTTGATGCCGCGATTGACCTCCAGCCCGGCTTCGCGGGCCAGCGCGGTGGAGGGGCGGATGCCGACCGCCATGACGACCAGGCTGGCCGGGATTTCGCGGCCATCCTTCAGGCGGACACCCTCGACCTTGCCGTCGCCATAGATGCTGTCCGTGTTGGCGCCGGTCAGGATGGTCTGGCCCCGCGCCTCCAGCGCCGACTTCAGCAGCCAGCCCGCCGCCTCGTCGAGCTGCCGCTCCATCAGCGTGTCCATGAGGTGGATGACGGTCACCTTCATGCCGCGCAGGGAGAGGCCATGCGCGGCTTCCAGGCCCAGCAGGCCGCCACCGATCACCACTGCCCGTCCCTGTTCACCATTTTTGGCGCCTGCGTCCGCGGCGGCCAGCATGGTGTCGACATCCTTCATGTCGCGGAAGCTGATGACGCCGGGCAGATCCTTCCCCGGAACCGGGATGATGAAGGGGTCCGAGCCGGTGGCGATCAGCAGCTTGTCATAGCCCATGGTGCGACCCGATTGGCTCGTGACGGTCTTTCCGGCGCGGTCTATGGCCGTCACCGGATCACCGGCGATCAGTTCGATATTATTTTCCGAATACCAATCGCGGCTGTTGATGATGATGTCGTCGAAGCTCTTTTCCCCGGCCAGGACCGGAGAGAGCATGATGCGGTTGTAATTCACATAGGGCTCTGCGCCGAAGATGGTGACGCGATAACGGTCCTTGTCCCGCGCCAGCAATTCCTCCACCGCGCGGCAACCGGCCATGCCGTTGCCCACCACCACCAGATGCTCGCGAACATCGTCAGAAGGCATGAAGAGATCCTCTTCATTGGCCGTCTCCGGTCCCGCGTTGTTCTGAAAATCCATCCCTCGACTCCAGAAAAGAAAAAAGGCCGCCATCCGGACCCCCGGTTCTGAAACCGAAGGTCTGGATGGCGGCCTTGCCATCATAACGCCTTGATCGTCCGTCCCTGGACCATCGCGGCTATGGAAGAAGAACAACCCTGTCCTTTGCATTGCAGCATAGGCCGAATCGATATGCGGTCAAGCGATTCCTCGTAGCACGATGTATTTTTGGTCGGCCGGGGCGCGAACATATCGCAGACGCGAAAAGGGCGGCGGCCTGTCGTGGGCCGCCGCCTCCCTCTCCTGGACGTAAACCGGTCAGATGCGCGCGGCGCTGGTCCAGGTCGCGCGCCAGCGGGCACGGACCAGCGCAATGCCGAGGAACGCGACCAGGGCAAGACCCGCGAAGATCAGGAAGCCGGGCGCGAAGCTGCCGGTGAACTGCTTGGCGATGCCCAGCGACGAGGCGAGATAGAAGCCGCCAATACCGCCCGCCATGCCGACCAGCCCGGTCATGACGCCGATTTCCTGCGCGAAACGCTGCGGCACGAGCTGGAAGACCGAACCATTGCCAACGCCCAGCGCCAGCATCGCGACGATGAAGAAGCCAAGGGCGGAGAACAGCGTGGGCGCATAGGCGACGCCGGCCAGAGCGAGCGCCGCCGCGACATAGACCATCATCAGCGCCTTGACGCCGCCGATCCGATCCGCCAGCGCGCCGCCCATCGGCCGGACCAGCGATCCGGCGAAGACGCAGCCAGCCGTGCAATAGCCCGCAACCACCGGGGTCAGGCCGAATTGATCGGTGAAATAGATCGGCAGCGAGGCGGCCAGTCCCACGAAACCGCCGAAGGTCACCGAGTAAAAGCCCATCAGCCACCAGGCGTCGGCGCTCTTCAGCGGGTGGAAATAATCGACCAGCTTCTTGGGCGCGGGTGCATTGGGCGCGTTCCTGGCCATGATCATGTAGATGATGAAGACGATGGTGAGCGGAATGCAGGCAAGGCCCAGCACCGCGTTCCAGCCGAACAGCTTGGCCAGTATAGGCGCGAACAGGGAGGCCAGCACCGTACCCGAATTGCCCATGCCGGCGAGGCCCATGGCCTTGCCCTGATGTTCGGCGGGATACCAGCGGCTGGCGAGCGGCAGCGCGATCGCAAAGCTCGCCCCGGCAAAACCCAGGATCACGCCCAGCGCCAGCGTACCGCCGAAGCTGTCGACGCCCATGAACCATGCGGTCGCGAGGCCGAGGATCACGATCACCTGGCTGATCGCCCCCGCCTGCTTGCAGCCGATCCGATCAACCAGCAGGCCGTTGACGACCCGCAGCACCGCACCCGCCAAGGTCGGGACGGCGACCATCAGGCCCTTTTCAGCCGGCGTCAGCCCCAGCGTCTTCGAAATGGACGGCGCCAGCGGTCCCAGCAGCACCCACACCATGAAGGCGAGGTCGAAATAGAGGAAAGCAGCGATAAGCGTAGGCGTGTGCCCTGCCTTCCAGAAACTGGTCTGGCCGGCCTCCCCTTCAACCCCCGGAGCCTGTCCTTCCGGGCGCTCCCAATACGCAGTTGCCATGATGACGTCCCTCGAATCTTGTGAAATGGACACGAAAAAAGCCGCGCCCCGACCTCGCATCCTGCGAAATCCGGCCAGCGGCTTTGCTGTAAAATCGGAGGGAGAACGCGATCCCGACCTTGGGAAGGGCTCATCCCGAAAACGCGCCTCGTCGCGCGACTCTCATCTTATCTCGCGATTCGACCTATGTTGCAAGGCACAAAATTTGCGGGTGCGGGATCGCCTTCAAAAGCTGGCCAGGAAGTCCTCGATCCGTTCCGGATCGAACACCCGGCCATCGAAAAAGCGGTCCGGGCCCAGCGTCAGCTCGCCCCGCTTCGATCCCACGGCCAGCGGGGAGGCCACAGCCCCTTCCACCTTCATGCTGGCGCCCGGCATCGCCACATCACTGTCCGCCAGTGCCCGGCGAAATATGTCCGGCCGGAACACCGAGGCGGCCTTGGCCGCATTGTCCGCGCTATGTTCCACCATTTTCCAGCGGACAAGCTGCGAATAGATCCAGAGCGCCTGGCTGCGCCAGGGAAAGGGCGTCGCCTCCCGCGAGAAGAGCATGAAATCAGGCATGGAGAGGGGCGCCATGTCGACGCGCGGCACGATGCCGCCCGACAGCGCGCGCAGGATCACCTCGGCGGGCTGGTCCACATATTGGGGGCGCGAGAGAAGATGCGCCAGCGCCTCATGATGCTGCGGATCGTCGCACCAGGCGGCCGCCCGCACCAGCGCCCGCAGCAGCCGGTCGACGCTGTCGGGGTTCTCCTCCAGCCAGGGCGTGCGGAAAGCCAGAATCTTCTCCACCCCGCGCCGCCAGATGCGTTCGCCGATCGCCACCGCCTCGGCCAGTCCGGCATCCACGGCCGCGCTGCCCCAGGGTTCGCCCGCGATGAAGCCGTCTATCTCCCCGGCCCCGATCGCCTCCACCGTCAGCGAGGGCGGGAGCACGCGCAGGATGACGTCGCGATCCGGGTCGACCCCCGCGCTCGCCAGCCAATAGCGCAGCATCACCGAATGGCTGGAAAAGCGATGGACGACGCCGATCACCGGCTTGCGCTTCCATAGGCCGATGGCGGCCGCGAAATCATGCGCGGTGCCCAGCGGATCATCCAGCCGCGCCGCTATGTCGGGGTCCAGCGCCTGCGCGAACGCGCTTGCCATCACCAGCATGTTGCCGTTGACGTTGAGCTTATAGGGGGCGGCAAGCGGCGCAGCCTGCTGGCTGAGGCCCAAGGTCACGGCGACGGCGAGCGGCGCCAGCATGTGCGCGGCCTGCACCTGCCCGAACACCAGCCGGTCGCGCAAAGTCGCCCAGCTCGTGGTGCGGACAAGGTCGAGGTGCAGCCCCTCCTCCTCAGCAAAGCCCTTTTCCCGCGCCACCGCCAATACGGCGGCGTCGGTCAGCGGCAGGAAGGCGATGCGCAGGTCGGTCGTCATCACATCCCTCCCAACAAATCGCTGGCCGTGATGAGGGCCTGGGCGACGTCCACGATCTTCTTCCCCTGATTCATCGCGCTCGACCGCAGCAGTGCATAGGCATCCGGTTCCGAAAGGCCACGCTGGCTCATCAGGATCGATTTGGCCCGGTCGATGATCTTGCGGTCGGAAAGCGCGGTGCGCGCCTCGTCCAGTTCGGACTGCAGCTTGGCAAAGGCGTTGAAACGGCGCACCGCCAGTTCCAGCACCGGCTTCACCCTCTCCTTGCGCAGCCCGTCGACGACATAGGCGGATACCCCCGCGTCGATGGCCGCGCCGATCATCGTCTCGTCGGACTGGTCGACGAACATGGCGATGGGGCGGGCGAGCGCCCTGCTGACGGTCAGCATCTCCTCCAGCGTGTCGCGGCTGGGGCTGCCCAGGTCCATCAGCACGACATCCGGGGCCATGCGCTCCAGCCGCGCGACGAAGCCGCCGCGCGGGGGGACGATGTGAATATCGTCATAGCCCGCCTCTCGCAGCCCTTCCTCCAGAACGGTCGCGCGCAGGCCGCTGTCGTCGATGATGACGATTCGCATGAGACCCCAAGCCTTTTTTTGCCACTCAGTGGCCGGGATGTTGCGCCGCGTCAATCATGGGCGAAACGATGCCCGTACTCAAGGGGCCGCCGCCGCCTTCGCGACGCTGGCTTCAGGGATGAATGCCGCGATCGGCAAGTCCTTGATCGCAAGGTTGAAATGCCGAGCGTCCGACGCAACCGGATGCTTCCTCAATGCGCCGCCGACAAGTCCACCTTCGCGGTGGGGCGCGGCGCCAGCCACACCACGGCGGCGGCCAGAAAGAGAACCAGCGAGGCGATGAAGAAGACATGGTCCATCGACACCACCATGGATTGCGCATCGACCATGTTGGCGATCATCTGCCGGGCCTGATCCTGCGTGAAGCCGCGACTCGTCAGGTCGGCCAGGGTTGCGTCCGGATGCAGCGTGCCGACCATCTCGTTGCGCGAAACGCGCTGCCCATTGCCCCAGCCGGTCAGCACGATGGAGGTCGAAATGGCGATGGCGAGGGTGCGCAGGAAATTCTGCATTCCCGCAGCCGAGGCGGTCTCCTCCGGCCGGACCGACCCCAGCGTCAGCGTGGTCAGCGGGATCATGAACAGGGGCATGCCGAACCCCTGAACCAGTTGCGGCAGGGCAATCGTCCAGAAATCGGCATCGGTCGTCCAGTGCGCCCGCCACAATGTCATGATGCCGATCCAGGCGACCGAGCCGGAAATCATGATGCGAACGTCAACCTTGTTGACCAGCCGGCCGGCAATGGGCGCGACCAGAATGGCGGTCATCGCCGTGAAGGCGGTCGCATAGCCCGCCCAGGCGGCGGTATAGCCCATCGAAATCTGCAACCATTGCGGGATGACGACGATGCCCGCGAAATAGGCGCCGAAACACAGCGCCAGCGTGAACACCCCGGACGTGAAGCCGACATGGCGGAACACGCGCAGATCGACGATCGGATGCTCCTCCGTCAGTTCCCATATGATGAACACGCAAAAGCCGATCGCCGCGAACACCGCCAGGATCACGATCAGCGGATCGCCGAACCAGTCACGGTCGCGACCGATATCCAGCATGATCTGAAGGCAGCCAATCCAGAAGATCAGCAGGCCCAGGCCCATATAGTCGATCGGCAGCTTCACCCGCGGCGTTTCCACCGGGCGCAGCAGCGCCATGGTGGCAAGCACGCACACGACCGCGATCGGCACGTTGATGAAGAAGATCCAGTGCCAGCTCCAATTGTCGCTGATATAGCCGCCGAAGATCGGACCCAGGGCCGGGCCGAGCAGCGTCGTCATCGCCCACAGTCCCATCACGCGGGCGCGCTGATCGGGCGGGAAGACGCGCATCAGCAGCGTCTGCGACATCGGCATCAACGGCCCGCCGCACAGGCCCTGGCCGATACGGCATGCCACGATCATGCCCAGCGTCATGGACAGGCCGCACAGCAGCGAGAACAGGCCGAAGCCGAGCATGCCGAAGGTGAACAGCCGCACCGCGCCGAAACGCTGCGCAAGCCATCCGGTCAGCGGCACGCAGATCGCTTCCGCCACCGCATAGCTGGTGATGATCCACGTCCCCTGATCAGCGGAAATGCCCAGATTCCCGGCGATATGCGGCACCGAGACATTGGCGATGGTAAGGTCGAGCACGACCATGAAATTGCTGAGAGCCAGGACCAGTCCCGCCAGCAGGCGATGACGGGGCGACAGCAGCGTCAATGTTTCGGCCGGGCGGCTCACCACAGGCCTCCTTACCGGCCCGAAAGGTCGATTTCGGCTTCCATGGAAAGCCCGACGCGCAGCGGATGCTCAGCCAGTTCCTTCGGATCGAGCGCAATGCGCACGGGCACGCGCTGCACGACCTTGATCCAGTTGCCGGTGGCGTTCTGCGCCGGGATCAGCGCCATCGACGCGCCGGTGCCGCCGGAGAAGCCAACGACCTTGCCATGATAGACGACATCGCCGCCATAAAGGTCCGACGTGACGGTCGCCGGCATGCCGACCTTCACCCGGCCAAGCTGGCGCTCCTTGAAATTGGCGTCGACATAGACCTGGGCGAGCGGGACGATGCTCATGATCGGGCTGCCCTGCGCCACGCGCTGGCCGATCTGCACCGACCGCCGGGTCACGACGCCGTCGATCGGCGCGCGGATGACGGTGCGGTCCAGATCGAGCCTTGCACTGTCCAGCTTCGCCTTGGCGGCGAGCACGGCGGGATCGGTGTCGATGGTCGATCCGCGCACCAGCGCGTCATTGGCGGCAAGCTGCCCACTGGCGGCGCCGCGCGTCGCTTCGGCCGTCGCCACCCCGGCCTTCGCCAGATCGAGCGCCGCCTGCGCCGCGGCATAGCCCTTGCGCGCGCTGGTCAGTTCCTCACCGGAAACAGCGCCATTGGGGGCCAGCGCCTCGCGCCGGCGAAGATCGATGCGCGCCTTGTCGAAATCGGCCTGCGCACTTGCGAGCTGTGCCCGCGCCTGGTTGATGTCGGCGCCGCGCGCCTCCACCTGCGCGGCCAGCGAACCGCTGGTCGCGACGGCCTGGCGGAACCGGCGACGGGCCTCGGCCAGGTCGGCTTCCGCCTGGGCGATGGCGATGCGGGCGTTGGTGGGGTCGAGCTTCACCAATATGTCGCCGCGCCGGACGGCCTGCGTATCCGTCACCAGCACCTCGGTCGCCTGGGCGGAGATGAGCGGCGTCACCTGCGCCACGTCCGCATTCACATAGGCATTGTCGGTGCTGACATGGTTGCGCCCGATCAGCAGGTACCAAAGAGCATAGGCCGCGCCGAGGATCAGTACGGCCAGCGCCAGCCGCACCAGCCATTTCTTGCGGATTGCCTTGCGCTGGGCGGCGGCTTCGGCCGCATCGTCGGCCTTGCTCGCATCGGACGTGAATTCGGGCTTGGCGTCAGCCATGGGGCGTATCCTTGGACAACTGGAGCTGTGTCTGCGCGCCGTCCGCGGCAAAGCCGCCGCCCAACGCGCGAATAAGGGCGATGTCGAGCGTGAAGGCGCTCGCCTCCAGCTCCGCGACGGCCTGACGGGCGGCCAGAAGCTGGTCCTCCACGTTCAGCACGTCAAGATAGGTGTTGAGACCGCCTTCATAGCGCTGGCGGACAATGCCATAGGCTTCCTCCGAAGCCGCCAGCGCCGCGCGCGCATCGATCAGCCGCTGGTCCAGCGCCCGCCGTCCGGTCACCGCATCGGCCACCTGCTGATAAGCGCCAAGCACGGTCCGGTCATAGCTGGCCACCGCCTCGTCATAGACGGCGCGCGCGCCGCGATACTGGCCGCTCAGCGCACCGCCGTGAAAGATCGGCAGGCTGATCGCGGGACCGGCATTGCCGAACAGCGAATCCTTCTTGAACAGCGTGTCCGCGAAGGAGCTTGGCCCGCCCGCGAAAGCGCCATTCTGGAGCACCGTCTGATAGCCGAGCGATTGCACGCCGATCAGCGCGCTCAGGCGAATGGCCGGGAAGAAGTCGGCCCGCGCCACCTTGACCCGCTTCGCCGCCGCTTCGGTCCGGGCCAGCGCCGCGGCGACATCGGGCCGGCGCGCCACCAGATTGGTGGTGACGTCCGCAGGCAGGCCGAGCGGGCCCGGCTTGCCGAGCTGCGGCCGGGCAATGGCAAGGCCCCGGTCCGGCCCGGCGCCGATCAGGGCGGCAATCTGATGCTGGCGCACCGCAATCGCCTGGTCCGCGGCGGCAAGCTGCGCCTTGGCGGACGAGACGGTCGCGTCGGCCTGCCGTTCGCTGCCGCGCGTTTCCAGCCCGTTGGCGCGGCGATCCGCCACCAGCTTCTGGCTGGCGGTCCGGATTTCCAGCGCCCGAGCCTGAATATCGCGCTCATCATATAATCGGGCCAGGTCCGCATAGGCGTCGGCCACGCCGGTCGCCAGCGCCAGCCGCGCCTGCCGCGCGTCGATCTCCGCCGCGCGCGCCTGGGACGTTGCCGCAGCCAGCGCCGCCCGATTCCTGCCCCAGAGGTCGAGGTCGAAACCGAAATTCAGCGCCACGCGGCCCGTGCCCAGCCAACCCTTGGGCACGAATTCCTTCGGCATGCCCATATTATAGCTGGACTTGGTCGCGCCGCCGCTGGCGTCGAGGTCGATCGAGGGCAGCAATGGCGCGCCCGCCTGCTGCGCGGCGGCATTGGCCTGGGCGAATCGGGCGGCGGCGGCGCTGACGTCCGGCGACCCCTTCAACCCTTCCTCCACCAGCGCATCCAGTTGCGGATCGCCATAGGCCTTCCACCAGCCGTCGGAGGGCCATTGCACGGCATTGTCGGCCTGAAGGCTGCGCTCCGCCGCGATACTGTCGGGCGCCCGCACAACCGGCTGCGGACCAAGCTTTGGCACCGCAGCGCAGCCCGACAGCAGAACCGCGCCAGCAAGAAGCAGGGCGCGGGCGGAAGAAGACAGGAAATCGGGATGACGACTCATGGGCATAAAATCGTACCACTTAGTATGAAATCGGCCTTTGCGCCGGTTGCAAATCCTTGTCAACCAAATTATCGTACTATATGGTACGATATCATGACAGTGCCTGATCCCCTGCCGAATCCCCGGCCCGACCCCCCGTTCAGCCGCAGGGAAGCCCGCCGCCTGGACCGGCGGAAGGCCATATTGGCGGTGGCGTCGCGTTCATTCCTGGAGGACGGCTATGCGGCGACCACCATGTCGGGGATCGCCGCGACGCTTGGCGGTTCAAAGGGTACGCTCTGGAGCTATTTTCCGTCCAAGGAAGCATTGTTCGCCGCCGTCCTGGACGAAGCCACCACCGCCTATAAGGCGCGCCTCGCGGAAATACTCGATCCCGATGGCGACCTGACGGAAACATTGCGGACGCTGGGGCTGGGCATGCTGACGAAGATCACCGCGCCGGAAAGCATCGCGCTCTACCGGCTGGTGGCGTCCGAATCGGGGCGCTTTCCCGAAATGGGAAGGATCTTCTACGAACATGCACCGGGCGGTGCGCGGCGGCTGGTATCCGCATTTCTGGAAAGGGCGATGGATCGCGGCCTGCTGCGCCGGGCCGACCCCGACCAGGCGGCGCGCACCTTCACCATGCTGATGCTTTCGGGCTGTCATCAATCGCTGGTCTGGGGACAGATCGAACAGGCAGGCGCTGACCAGATCAAGGCCGATGTCGAACATGGGCTGGACTGTTTCCTGCGCGCCTATGCGCCGGACATGCGTTAACCATTTCTTTGCGCGCCGATCCTATGCTGCGCGGTGGCAAGAGGTGGGACGTCATGCAATTCTGGAAACGCGACAGCATCAGCAGGCCGCAACGGGCACAGGCTGTGGAACAAGGCCGAACGCCCCGGCGCCTGCGGCTGCTGATGGTGGATGAAGACGCCACCTCCCGCGCCGTCGTCGCGCGCCGGCTGTCGCACCTTGGCTATGATGTCGGGCTGGCGGAAGACGGCTTTGCTGCATTGACGATGCTGGTCACGCGCCCGGTCGACATCATCCTGATCGACATGGGGCTGACCCTGTTGCCCAGCCTGACGACGATGCGGAAGATCCGCGCGGCGGGGCTTGCCGGCAATGCCTGTTTCGTGATGATCGGCGGAGCGCAGGACGCGATCTCCGCTGTCGAGGCGCTGGATGCAGGTGCCGACGATCATGTGGTGAAGCCCTTTGATTTCGACCTGCTCGACGCCCGGCTGCGCCATCTCTGGGCGCGGGCCGAAGAGATCGGCACCCTGACCCGGCACAATGCGGAGCTGGACGCCCGGATCGCCCGCCGCGCACTGGAACTGGGGGAAACGCGCGATGCGCTGGCGGAGATGCAGGCGGATCGTGCGCGGCTGGTGTCCTCCATCCAGGCACTGCATGACGAAATCGCGCGCCTGAACGCGGTGCGAAATTAAGGACTAATCCTCCCCATCGTCCCTTGGAGGACCGGGCAAGGGCGCTTGCATCTCATTTCAGCCACTGGGTCGCGGCGAACCATCCGCCGATCCCGGCCGCCATGACGACGCACACCCCCACCACCCCCCAAAAGGCCCAGGATTCATGGGCAAAGGGGATCCCGTCGACATTCATGCCGAGCAGCCCGGTCAGGAAGGTCAGCGGCAGGAACACCAGCGCGACGACGGAGATGAGCAGCGCCTGCCGGTTCATCTGTTCTGCGCGCAGGTCGGTCAATTCTTCATGGGCAAGAGCCGACCGCTCACGCACCGCCTCCAGTTCCTCCGCCATGCGGGCGCAACGATCCGCCGCTTCCTGAAGATGCAGCCGGTCGTCAGGCTCCAGCCATGGCGCATCGGCGGTCGACAATCTTTCCAGCGCCTGCCGCTGCGGGGCGATGAAGCGGCGGTAGCCGATCGCCGTCGCGCGGATTTCCGATACCCGCCGCCGCGCCTCGGCCGGTCCATATTCGGTCAATGCGCTTTCAATGTCGTCCAGGCCGTCGCCCAGTTCGGCGACTTCCGGGTCGAGCGCTTCGGTGATCTGCTGCGCCAGGGCGGCGATCAGGTCGCCGGGGTCGCGAATGAGGCCGCGCAGCATCTGCTGCCGGACCGGCTCGATCGCCGCGAGCGGACGATAGCTGACGGAAATGACCCGCGCCTCTTCCGCCCAGAGGCGGATCGACACCAGCGGATCGCCGATATCATCCTCTCTGGTTCCAAGCCCGCGCAGGTTCACCAGCGCGCCATGGGCCATCAGCGTGCAGCGCGGCCGCGTCTCCTGCGCCAGCAGGGCGGACAGAGCCGCTTCGGGCATATGGTCGCAACGGGACGCGACCAGCCGGGCATCCTCCTGCCAGCCATCGGCATGAACCCAGCTGAACGGCGCGTCCTGCGTCCGCGCGCAGAAATCGTCGAGCGATACTTCCTGCGTCCGCGCGCCGTCGAAAAGAAATACCCGGCTTATGGCATCATCTCCAACCAGAGCGACAGCCCCGCCCCCGGCTTTTCGGGCGCGGCGCTGGCCGCGATCCGCACCGCATCGGCCCGCGCCCGGTCCAGGATCGCGTCGGGCACGTCGGGCGCGTGATACAGCCGATCGGCCTCGCCCAGCAGGCGGGCGGCGCGCAGCGTGAGGTCATCGGGATCGCGCGAGAGCAGGCGGACGGTTTCCAGCCGATCGGCCCGTGCATCCCCGGCATCGGCCAGCCAGTCCGGCAGGGCATCCACCGCCCCGTCGGAAAGCGGATCGATAAGGCCGCCCTGGGCAAGTCCCGCATCAATCGCCCTTCGCCGCGCCGCTGCGTCGGGCCAACGGCGGCGGATAGCGGTGCGCGCATCGTGAAGTGCCGTCGCCAGCAGCCCCAATCGGGCCGGCAGCATGGCTTCGATCCGCTGGCGCAACGCCTTGGCCAGGCCGGCCGATGCGCCCCCGGTCCCAATGGCGACCAGAACCGGCTCGCGGTCGACTATGGCGGGAAGGGTGAAGTCGCAAAGCTCCGACCTGTCGGTGGCGTTCACCAATATGCCCCGCGCGCGCAGCCGCTGCACCGTCGCCTCATCGCCGTCCGCGACGATCGCCAGCGCGGCATGCTCGCCCTCGTCCACGACGCGGGCGCCCGCCCGTTCCAGCAGGCGTCGCTTGGCGTCCGCCGCCTCGCCCACGCCTGTCAGGATGACGGCCCGCCCTTGCAACCGCAGGAAGACGGGCAGGCTGTGCATTATTCCGTCGCGCCTTCCGCGACCCAGGCCGGAATGCTGTCGCCTTCGATCAGCGCCTCTATGGGCGGGCGGGCGCGGACCACGGCCCATCGGTCCCCCGACACCAGCACTTCGGGGGTCAGCGCGCGGCTATTATAGGTGCTGGCCATGGTCGCGCCATAGGCGCCCGCGGTCATGAACGCGACCAGGTCGCCCGCCGCCACCACGTCCATGTCGCGATGCATGGCGAAGGTGTCGCCCGTCTCGCACACCGGGCCCACGACATTGGCGGCGGCGCGATCGCCCTTCGGATGGACGGCGCGAATGTCGTGCCAGGCATCGTAGAGGCTGGGCCGCAGCAGGTCGTTCATCGCCGCGTCGACGATCACGAAGGGCGCCTGCGCGCCCTGCTTCACGCGCACCACCTGCGACAGCAGCACGCCGGCATTGCCGACGATCAGGCGGCCCGGCTCGAACATCAGGCGGACGTCCCAGCCCTGCGTCACCCGCGTCACCATCGCGCCATATTCAGCGGGGCTCGGCGGCAGCGGCTGGGAGGGATCATAGGGCACGCCCAGCCCACCGCCCAGATCGGCGGTGCGGATGTCATGGCCTGCCTCACGCAGGCTTGCGATCAGCGCGCCCACCTTGACGAAGGCGGCTTCCAGCGGCTTGAGATCGGTCAACTGGCTGCCGATGTGCACCGCCACGCCCTGCACATCCAGGCCCGGCAGGTCGCGGGCGGCGGCATAGCTGGCAAGGGCGCGGTCATAGGGGATACCGAACTTGTTTTCCGACTTGCCGGTCGAAATCTTGGCATGGGTTCCCGCGTCGACATCCGGGTTGATGCGATAGGCGACCGGCGCCTTCCAGCCCATGGACAGCGCCACCTGGGACAGCATCTCCGCCTCGGGCTCGCTTTCCAGATTGAACTGGTAGATGCCCTTTTCCAGCGCGATGCGCATTTCGTCCGCCGTCTTGCCGACGCCGGAAAAGACGATGCGGTTCGCCGGAATGCCGGCCGCCAGCGCGCGCAGCAATTCGCCCGCCGACACGACGTCCGCGCCCAGACCCAGCTTCGCGAGCGTCGCCAGCACGGCGGCGTTGGGATTGGCCTTCACCGCAAAGGCGATCAACGGATCGGCAAGCTGCGACAGTCCATCGCGGAACACGCCGACATGGCGGCTCAGCGTCGCTGTGGAATAGATATAGACGGGCGTGCCGACCTGCGCCGCGATCTCCGCCATCGACACCTGCTCCACCTGCATGGCACCGTCGACATAGTTGAAATGGTCCAAGGCTGTTATCCTAGTGAAATCCTGGCGCCGGGATCCAGCGCCAAACGCTATTGCAGTTCGCTTTCGGGCGGCAGGTCGAATTTATCGTCGTCGCGTTCCTTCGACTGGGTCAGCAGTTCGACGTTGCGTTCCGGCCGCGCCTGAATGGAGGGCGCGGTAAGCTGCGCCGCCGTGGGCGCCGTCGCCGCGCCGACCGGCACGGCGGGCAGGCGCTGCCCCTGGATGGGCTTGAGCGGCTGGCGGCCGCCGCAGGACGCCAGGACCAGCGCCACGCTGGCCAAGGCCATTCCCGCGGCAATTCGTGCGACTGTCATTGTTTCTGCCCTTTCGCGTTCTGCCGGGCCTGCGCGATCCGCGCGCGCACCTGGTCGGGCGCGGTGCCGCCATGGCTCCTGCGGCTGGCAACCGAGGCATCGACCGTCAGCACCGCATAGATACGCTCATCGATGCGCGCATCAATGGCCTTGAGCGTATCGATGGGCAGGTCGGCAAGCTGCACGCCCGCCGCTTCCGCCGCGGCGACGGCGCGGCCGGTGATATGATGCGCCTCGCGGAAGGGAATGTCGCCTTCGCGCACCAGCCAGTCGGCAAGGTCGGTCGCCGTGGCGAAGCCGCTCTCCGCCAGTCCGCGCATCCGGTCGGTGCGGAAGGTCACCGTCTCGATCATCCCGGTCATCGCGGCGATCGAAAGGCCCAGCAGGTCATGCGCCTCGAACACCGGCGGCTTGTCGTCCTGCATGTCCTTCGAATAAGCGAGCGGCAGGCCCTTCATCGTCACGCAGAGCGCGTTCATGCAGCCCATGATCCGCCCGGAATGGCCGCGCACCAGCTCGGCGGCGTCGGGATTGCGCTTCTGCGGCATGATCGAGCTGCCGGTCGAATAGGCATCGGGCAGTTTCACGAAGCCGAAGGGCTGGCTCGCCCAGATGATGAACTCCTCCGCCAGGCGGGAGAGGTGCAGGCTGCACTGCGTCGCCGCCATCAGGTAATCGAGCGCGAAGTCCCGGTCCGACACGCTGTCGAGGCTGTTGTCGGTCGGCTTGGCGAAACCCAGCGCCGCCGCCGTCGCGTGGCGATCGATCGGAAAGCCCGTTCCCGCCAGCGCCGCCGCGCCCAGCGGACATTCGTTGAGCCGCGCCCGCGCATCGGCGAAGCGGCTGCGGTCGCGGCGAACCATCTCATGATAGGCCATCAGGTGATGACCCAGCGTCACCGGCTGGGCGGATTGCAGGTGAGTGAAGCCGGGCATCACCGCATCGGCATGCTCCTCCGCGCGGGCGAGCAGCATGTCGGACAGGCCCTGCAGCCCCATCTCGACCTCATCGATGGCGTCCCGCACCCAGAGGCGGAAGTCGGTCGCCACCTGGTCGTTGCGCGAGCGCGCCGTGTGCAGCCGTCCCGCCGCCGGACCGATCAGTTCGGCAAGGCGCGACTCCGTCACCATGTGGATGTCTTCCAGGTCCAGGTCGACCGGCACGCCGGCGGCTTCATATTCCGCGGCGATGCGGTTCAGCCCCTCGGTGATCGCCTGCGCATCCTCGCCATCGACGATGCCCTGCTTGGCCAGCATCGCGACATGCGCCTTCGATCCGGCGATGTCCTGCTTCCACAGGCGCTTGTCGAACGGGATCGAGGCATTTATCTCCCGCATGACCGAAGCCGGACCGGCCGCGAAGCGTCCGCCCCACATGCTGTTGGAGCTTTTTCCCGTGCGATCTTCCCCGTTCCGATCTTCCTTGCGCTGCGTAATGACACTGCTCCTGCTGGCTGGCCTTGGCGCGTGCGATAAGCAATCGCCGCCCGCCGGGCAAGGCCCGAACGCCAGCGAGGAGGCGACGGGACCGGGACAAAGCGACGCTCCGGGCAAGGGAGGCGCGTTCAGCTATACGATCGACCGATCAAAGGCCGGAACCCCCGCACCCGATTTCACCTTCCAGAACCCGGACGGCAGCGACGCCGCGCTCAAGGATTTCGCGGGCAAGCCGATGCTGGTCAACCTGTGGGCCACATGGTGCGCGCCCTGCGTGGCGGAAATGCCGACTTTGGACGCGGTCGCGGCGGAATATGGCAAAAAGGGGCTGGCCGTCCTCACCATCTCCCAGGACAGCCAGGGAGAGACGGTGATCAAGCCCTTCTTCGAAAAACATCCCCTGCCGCATCTGAAGGGCTGGATCGACCCGGAAAACCAGTTCGGCTTTCATTACAATACCGGCATGCTGCCCACCACCGTCATCTATGACGCGCAGGGCAAGGAAATGGCGCGTGTCGTTGGCGCCATGGATTGGAACAGCAAGGAAGGGCGCGCGCTGATCGACGCGGCCATGGCAAGCTGACGCAGGACGCTCCTTCCCCTGCCCGCGCCTCCCGCCTCCTGCAAAATGCGGCTGATCCCACGCACCTTGGCAAACTTTCATTCCGCTCCGCAGCATGGAAGTTTGCCGCCACTTCCCTTCAGAAATGAAGCAGAAACGTTTCTTCCCTTATAATTTTTGTGCAGCGCAATAGCGGTTTCCCCGACACAGTCCGTTGAACCCCCTGTCATGAACAAGTGCAAACAGGGGGCATTAGATGACAGGAATATCCGCTCTTCGCCTTTCATTGGTGCTGGCCTCGTCATGGTCGGCCTGCGCGATGGCGCAGGAGGCACAGACAGCGCAGGCCGATGAAGGCGCCGCCATCATAGTGACCGGCACGCGCGCCGTGGGCATGCAGGCCGCCGAAAGCGCCGCGCCGATCCAGGTGCTGAGCGAGGAAGCGATCAGCCATGTCGGCCAGCCCAACCTCAACCAGGTGCTGACCCAGATCGTGCCGAGCTTCACCGCCCAGACGCAGGGCACCGACCTTTCCAGCTTCTCGCTGTCTGCCCGGCTGCGCGGCCTCAGCCCCAACCACACGCTGGTGCTGGTCAACGGCAAGCGCCGCCACGGCAACGGCATCCTCCAGGTGATCTCCGGCGCGTTCCAGGGTTCGGCCGCGCCCAGCATCGACCTGATCCCGCCGGACGCCATCGCCCGCGTCGAGGTGTTCCAGGAAGGCGCGGCGGCCGTCTACGGCACGGACGCGATCGCCGGCGTCATCAACTTCATCCTCAAGGACAACAACGAAGGCGGCAGCTTCAAGGTAACCGGCGGCCAATATTATGACAGCGAGGGCGAGTTGTTCTCCGTTTCCGGCAATATGGGTTTCAAGCTGGGCGAAGACGGCTTCTTCAACCTCAGCCTGTTCCACCGCCGCCAGGACTACACCACCGTCGGCACCGGACAGGTGCAGATCACCCGGCCGGACGGCACGCTGCAATCCAACACGCCCGCCCAATGGTCGAACCTGGCGGGCGACGCGCTGTCGGGGATCAACGGCGGCCAGCCCAAGACCTATCTGACCGAAGCCTTCTACAATATGGGCTATGATTTCGGCGGCGTCGAACTCTACAGCTTCGGCGATTATGCCCGCCGCATCGGCTATGCCAAGCAGGGCTACCGTCATCCCAAGCGCATCTGCTACGAAACCGGCAATCTGGGCGGTGGCATCACGCCCGCGGCCTATGATCCCAGCATCTGCTATGGCGATACCGGCATCTGGGGCATGGTCCCGCTTCAGCATGTGATCGAGGACGAATACAGCTTCACCGTCGGCGCCAAGGGCGAGGTGTCGGGCTGGAACTATGACCTCAGCACCACCTATGGCCACCAGAAGGACGACATCTGGACCGAAGCGTCCGCCCATCGCGAAGTCTGGCAGGAAAGCTATGCCGCATCGCTACAGGGCATCGGCAAGCCGAACACGGTAGACAAGGCCTATGACGGCGGCTTCCGCCTGAGTCAGACCACCGTCACCGCCGACATCCGCAAGGAATATGAGGTCGGGCTGGCCAGCCCCCTCACCTTCGCCTTCGGCGGCGAATATCGCCGGGACACCTATGAGATCGTCGCAGGCGACTATTATTCGACCTACAGGACCGGCGTTCAATCCTTCCCCGGCTACAAGGCGACCGACGCGGGCAAGTTCCACCGCAGTTCGAAGGCCGGCTATATCAACCTGATCGCGGAGCCGGTGGAACATTGGTCCGTCGACCTTGCCGGCCGTTACGAGGATTATACCGACTTCGGCAACACCACCATCGGCAAGATCACCACGCGCTACGACTTCAGCCCCGCCTTCGCGCTGCGCGGCACCGTCAGCACCGGTTTCCGTGCCCCGACGCTGGCGGAGCAGAAATATTCGACGATCAACGTCGGCCCGACCAGCGCCGTCGCGCAGCTTCCCGCCGGCACGCCCGCCGCGGCGCTGCTGGGTTTCAACGCGCTGAAGCCTGAAAAATCAAAGAACTTCTCGGCCGGCGTCGTGCTGCGGCCGGTGCCCAAGCTCGCGATCACGGTCGACGGCTACATCATCAAGATCAAGGATCGCATCACCGGCACGGCGGCCCGCAACGCCGTCCTGAACGGCGTTGCCCAGCCGGGCGGCGCCGATATCCTGAACGCCCTGAACGCGGCGGGCATCGTCCTCGACAGCGCGCTGTTCACCAGCGGCACGATCGGCGTGTCCAGCTTCACCAACGGCATCGATACCCGCACCTGGGGCATCGACTTCTCCGCCGCCTACCCCGTCGCGCTGGACTTCGGCACGCTGAACCTGTCGCTGACGGCGAACTACAACAAGACGAAGATCACCAACAACAAGGTCGGCTATCCGATCTTCAACGCGGCGTCGGAAAGCAATATCGAACGCTCCAACCCGGACTACAAGATCGTGGCCGGCGCCTTGTTCAAGAGCGGGAAATTCTCGCTCAACCTGCGTGAAACCTTCTACGGCAAGACCAGCGTGCTCGTCCGCCCGGCCTTCACGCCCGCTGGCGGGTTCATTCCCAGCGGCGGGTTCCTGATCGCGGACGGCGCCATCGTGAACGGGGTCAACGCCAACCAGCTCTACTTCAACGGCGTGGTCAAGGCGACGGCGCTCACCGACCTGGAGGCGAGCTACGACTTCACCGACGCCGTCACCTTCTCGGTCGGCGCGAACAACCTGTTCAACAAGCGGCCAGAGGTGCCCGCGATGATGCAGGGCGTCACGCCGGGTGCGGGCGTTTCGCCCTTCATCAACGGTGCCGGCGCCTATAACGCCTATTTTGGACATGGTCCCTATGGCACGTCGGGCGGCTATTATTACGCGCGGCTCGACTTCAAGTTCTGAAGCGTCACGAAGGGAAGGGCCGGTCTCGAAAGGACCGGCCCTTTTATGCCGGCGGAAACCAGAGTCTCAGGGTTCGCCCTTCGATTCCTGCATCCGCCGTTCAGCGAACCATTGTTCCAGCATCTTGGCGGTGCAGCCTGTAAAGCCGTTGCTGCCGATGGCGGAGCAACTGCCCGGCAGGGTCTGCCGCTGCACCTCCTCCATCGTGGCGACCTGGCTGCCCCAGCCCGGTCCGCCCGCCGGCTCCGGCTTTTCGCGCAGCTTCTTGGGAATGCGGTATCGTTCGGCTTCCGGCTTGCGAGCGCAGACGATGATCTCGTCGCCCTCGCCCTTGGGACAGGGATCATCGCCATAGACGACCAGGTTGAAGATCTTTTGCGGCGGCTCGGCACGGGCCGCGCCCCCGAAAGTCAGCGGAACCAGCGCGACGGCGGCCAGGGAAAGGGCGGGGAAGAGACGCATCGATCCATATTCCTTCTTCGTCCCCTGTCCCGCCGTCCGGATTGTCCGGTTGCCGACGGCCTTATTTTCAAGACGCCGGCGACCGGCCCTTGCCGTCACTGCTGCGGCGGCGTTCCCTGTTGCGCGCCTGCCGCCCCGCCTTGCTGCTGTTGCTGGGCAGCCTGCGTCCTTTCCTCGGCAACAGCCCGCGCCTCGATCGCCTTGCTGTCCGCGTCGATGGTAGAGAGGCGCCGGGCGCGTTCCGCCGCGACCAGATCCTTCCAGCCTGCGCTGTCCGCCGCCTGCCGTTCCGCCTTGGCGAGCCGCGCCAGTTGCGCGAAGCAGCCCGTGGCGCCGCCGCCGCCCACCGGCGAGCAGCTTTCGGTGCCGCTGCGGCCGACATATTCCATCGATCTCACCCGCTCGCCCCAGGCCTGGTGGCTCGGCTGGTTGGGGTCGCCGCGCAACGGCTCTGGAATGCGGTAGCGCTCTTCCTCGCCCTTGCGGGCGCAGACGACGATGTCGCTGCCCTGGCTTTGCGGGCAGGGGTCATCGCCATAGACGATGACCAGATTGACGCGTTCCGACCCGGTTTGCGCGGCAGGCGCCTCCTCCTTCGGCAAAGTCGGCCCCTGCTGTGCCAGCACGGGGGAGGCTGCGCCCAGCAAAAGCATGGCGGCGATCAGGCTGGTCTTCATCATGCTTCTCCTCAGATGCGCTTCGAAAGGGCGATGGCAGCGCGACAGCCCAGTCTGATGGCGCCGGACAACAAGGGGTAGGCCGGGGCCTGCTCCGCGCCATGGGCGATGGCGGCATCGCGATGCTCGACCTCCTCCGCCTGGAAATCCGCGATGGCAGTGGAGAGTTCCGGATCGTCCTGCCCCAATTGCTCGAGCTGTTCGGCATAGTGGCGGTCGATCTCCGTCTCGATCGCCGCGGTGCAGGCCATGGCGGCGCGCGGGCCGATGGCGGCCGTTACCGCGCCCAGCGCGAAGCCCGCCACATTCCAGATCGGCTGGAGCGCCGTCGGCCGGCCGCCCCGGCGCGCGATCATCGCGTCGAAATGCTTGCGGTGCCGCTCCTCCTGCGCGGCCATGCCGGCGATCAGTCGGGAATCGGGATGCCGGTCGCCCATGACGGCCAGTTGCCCGGCATAGATGCGCGTCGCGCCAAATTCCCCCGCCTGGTCGACGCGCAGCATGGAGGCGCGCTCCGCATCGGTCACGCGGCGACCGGGGCGTGGAAAGTCCTTTGCGCTCATGCCTTGCTCCCTTTCCCAAGCAGCAATGCCAAGATGAGGAGCGCCGCCGCCCCCGACAAGAGGCCGTTATAGCCCGCCATCGAAATGCCGAACAGGCTCCAGGCCGCCACATCGCATCGGGTGATCGGCGTCGCCATGATCTGGTTGAGGATATCCGCGGGATTGCCGGCGGTCGGGCTGGTCGAGCAGGCGGTCAGGCCCTGCCACCAGCCATATTCCACCCCGGCATGGAACAGGCCGATGCCGCCGCTTATGCCGATGGCAAGGCCGGCGAGGCCAGTGAACAGCGCGCTGAAGCAAGCCCGGCCGCGCAGCGCATAGGCGATCAGCGCCAGCGGAATCGCGGCGAAATGGGCGTAACGCTGCCACCAGCACATCTCGCAGGGGTGCAGGCCGCCAAGGAACTGAAAGGCGTAGGCGCCGCCCAGCATGGCCAGGGGAAAGATCAGCGCCAGCGCGCGGGCAAGGGGCAGTGATTTCATATCGCCCGCTTAAACCGTCTCGCGCCTTTCGTCATGCTGAACTTGTGGCGGGGAACCTGTGAGGTGAAGCGGCGTGACGCATCGGCTTCATCCGACCTGCTCCTGCAAAGGCAGGAGCAGGTCGGTTTTCGCTATCAGCGCGTCGCCGGCTTGCGGGCGGGCGCTGCCTGGGCGACGGCCGCCCCCGGCTTTGCCGCCAGCCGTGCCAGCGTCTTCAGCGCATAGTCGAGCTGGAAATCGTCGATCCCCTTCTTCTTCAACTCCTCGGCCGTGGCGGCGAAGCGCGGATCCTCCTTGCCGTCCTCCTCCAGCGCCGCATTGTCGGTCTTGATCTCGTTGATCAGATGGCGGCGCAGGTCGCTTTCGCGGAATTTCGGCCGGTTCTTGTAATCGGGATCGCTCAGCTGCGGCACCTTGACGTCCGGCTCGATCCCGCCTTCCTGCACGGAACGGCCGGAGGGCGTGTAATAGCGTGCGGTGGTGAGCTTGAGCGCGGTGGTGCTGCTGAGCGGCAGCATGGTCTGGACGCTGCCCTTGCCGAAGCTGCGCTCGCCCATCACCAGCGCACGATGCTGGTCCTGAAGGGCGCCCGCGACGATTTCCGATGCGGAGGCGGAGCCCGCGTCCACCAGCACGATCACCGGCAGGCCCTTCGCATCGTCGCCCGGCTTGGCATAATAGCGCTCGACATCGCCCTTGTTGCGGCCGCGCTGCGACACGATCTCGCCCCGTTCCAGGAAGGTGTCGCTGACCGACACCGCTTCGTCCAGCAGCCCGCCCGGATTGGAGCGCAGGTCAAGGATATAGCCGGTGGGCCTATGGCCCAGGCTCTTGTCGATGCTGCGGATCGCCTGGCGAACGTCGGCGCCTGTATTGGCCGAGAAGCTGACGATGTTGATGACGCCGATGCCGTTCTTCACTTCCCATTTCACGGGCTTCAGCTGGATGATCTCACGCGTCAGGGTAAGGTCGATCGGCTTGTCGCGACCAGGGCGGACGATGGTCAGCTTGATCTGCGTGCCCGGCGCGCCGCGCATCTTGTCGACCGCCTCGTCCAGCGTGCCGCCATAGATGAGCTGCCCGTCGAGATGGGTGATATAGTCGCCCGCCTTGATCCCCGCGCGCCAGGCCGGGGTATCCTGCGTCGGCGCGATCACCTTGACCGCGCCGTCCTCCTGCGTGACGGAAAGGCCAAGGCCGCCATAGCTGCCCTCCGTCTGGGTCTTCAGATTCTGGAAATCGCGCGCGTCGAGGAAGCTGGAATGCGGATCCAGGCTGGCAAGCATGCCGTCGATCGCGCCCTTGATCAGCTTTTCATCGTCGACCTTCTCGACATAATCGCTGCGGACCTTCTGGAACACGTCCATGAACTCGTCGAGCGCCTTGTAGCTGCTTGCCTCCCCATCGGCGAGCGCCGCGGTGGTGGCAGGGATGAGCGCGAGCGCGCCAAGGGCGACGGCGCCCCGGAAGAAATTGGATTTCATGCGTGTCCTGAGTCCTGGCATCGAAGCGGCAGTATAGGGCATTTCCTCGCGGACGCAAAAATCTTGCGCATACCCATATTAAGCCGGCCGATGCCCCTTGCGCCATTTGGTGAACAGGTGCCGCGCCAGCATGGCGGGTGGCATCCTGAGCCAATGAGACCGCAGATAGAAGGCGAAACGCAGCAGCTTTCGCCTTTCCCGGCCCCACCCGTCGCGCGCCAGCAGCCGGGCCATGACGACACGGTCCCAGAGCGTGAGCCGCGCCCCTTCGCCATAGAGCGCCATGGCCATGCGCCGCGCCTGCCGCACATGGGGCAGCAGGCCATGCCGCGCCGCCCGCGCCTCCAGCGCCGCTTCGTCGAGGCCGTCGAGCAGGCAATATATGTCCCAGAGGTTGCGAAGTCCCCCGGCCAGGTCGCCATCGGCCAACAGATGCGCCGCCGCGTGACAGACCCGGTCCTCGGCGGACAGAATGGATAACTCGTTGGTAATGGAAACCGCCTGCGCGATCATCGCCGCCGCGTCGGGCGTCGGCCGCGCCGTCAGGGGCAGGACGGTATGATGCACGTCGATCATCCGGTCCCGCGCCGCATGGATCATCGGCGGCAGTTCATGCATCCATTGCCGGTAATAGGCATCGTCATAGGGGTCGTCCTTGACCCATTCCCATCCCGCGCCGATCAGCGCCTGTTCCACCCGATCCATGGCGTCGCGCGGCACCAATATGTCGAGATCGCCGATGAAGCGCCCCTGCCCGGCGCGCAGCCCAGCCGCCGCATAGGCCGTGCCCTTGAGCAGCACGACGGGCAGGTCCAGTCCGGCAAGCGCCTCCGCCGCGCGATCCGCCTCCCACAATGCCTGCCGGCCTTCGCGCTCCGCATCCAGCCGGGCGTCCGCCAATATGGCGCGCACCGCCGGGGGCACGGGCCGATCGCCGATCCGCAGGGCGAGCGTGCCGATCAGCCGCTCTGCCCTGGCCATCGCGACCAGGGCGTTCCACCCGGCCGCATCCAGCGCCGTCACCCCGTCAGGGTCGCGCAATGCCCGCGCCAGCAGCCGGGCGCTCATGCCAGTTCCTCCCAAAGCCGCTCGACAAGGGCGATGGCCTCTTCGCCCGACGGAAAGTCGATGGCGCGCGCGGGGACATTGCGGACGAAACCACTCAATGCCGCGAAACCCGGCTCGCCCAGGGCGACATAGTTGGTGGATGCCTGGGTCAGCCGCATGAAGACCTCCCCCTGACCGACCGACCGCACATCCGCTTCATGGCCAAAGCGCGGGAACAGCAGCATGGCGGGCTGCGCGCCCTCCCCCATGCGCCCGATCGCGTCGCGGCGAGGAACGAGGTGGCGAATATCCCCCTTGGCCGTGCCGGCCAGCATAGGCCCCATCCGCTCCGGCGGCGCTTCCGCCGCGAGGACATCGATCGCGCGGTTCTTGAGCGAGACGAGGCGCGGAAAGGGAAGGATCGCCCCCGTTTTCAGGTCGAGCAGCGCGAATTCGTCGCCCATCAGCCGCCAGCCGCGTTCACCCAGTTGCGCGGCCAGGGTCGATTTGCCCGAGCCGGACTCCCCGGTCATCACCAGTGCCCGCCCGTCCTTTTCCACGCTGGAGGCATGGAGCAGCAGGTGCCGCCGCCATCCCAGCGCCATTTGCAGGTTCATCCCCATTTCCGCCGCCAGCAGCCCATGGCCAAGGCTCATCGGCGCCGCGTCGGCCAGCCCATGGTCGCCGGTGATGAAGATGGAGGGACGGACCCAGCGCCGGAACGGGCCCGCCGGTTCCAGCCGCACCGTGAAATCGGCGATCGCATCGGCGGGCCGGGGATAGTCGGCGTAGAGCCGCCCCAACGCGTCCACCGGCTGGCGCCAGGCCGATCCGATCCGGAAGGTCGCCGGGCCGATCTTCAGGGTCAGGCCATGGTTCACGCGATCCGGACCAGTCCGAGCGAGGCCAGCTCCGTCAGATGCATCTCGACCAGGGGCAGCGCCTCTTCCGCCGCGCCCAGATCATAGTGGCGGGCGAGCTGGCCCAGCACCTCCCCCGCCGTCAACGCCGCGCCATCGTCCAGCGTCGCCAATATCTCCGGCACCGGGCTGATCACCATATGCGTCTGGCCCGACGGCCGGTGGTAGAACAGGACCATATCCTCCAGCGCGCAGGATAGGATGGCGTCCGGGCTGTCCTGGCAATAGCGGGCTGGCATGGTCGCGAAACTTGGCCTTCGATGGGAATGGTCACGCCATGCTTACGGCAAAGGCGTAGCCAAGTAGCTAACGCGACACGCTGTTTTGCGTGACGCCCGCCATCCCATGCGACCAGATCCCGTCAGCGGGGCATTTGCAGCGATGCGTAGCAGGTGAAGCCGCTCGTCCCCGACTGGAGGCGGCGGATATAGTTCAGATAGGCCTGATTCTGGTCATAGCTGGTGCCCGGCAACCGGCCGCCGCGAAGCGCCTGGCGGACCTGCTCCCCGCTGAAATTCTTGCCGGCGGGGAAGGCGCCCTGCGTGCCCGCCGGCACCAGCTGGCCGTTGGGCGCGATATAATTGCCGGCCCTGCCCTGGTCGGGAACGGGTATCGTGCAGTTGAGCACCGATGCGGCCGTGTTCGCCAGCGCCGGCCGGATCGATATGATCGCGGAAGCCGCGACCGCCCCGCCCATCAGCAACTGGCGGCGCGACGGCACGGCAAGGCCGTCGTCCTGCGACTCGGCGTCCTTCTGGGGGGGCAACGGCTCGCTCATGTCATCCTGATCCGCTATCGCGCTTGCCAAATTGTAAAAATTGCCGGCTACTGCGAGCGTCTTTGCAGCAAATGCGTCAAATTTCCAGCATGGTAACCATGAATCGCCTGACCGCTTCCCAGATCACCGCCTCGCTGGCCGTTCTGCTGCTCGGCACGGGCGGCGCCTTGATGATGGGCGCGGGGCCGATCGACATCCTCCTGCCCGTGCTGGCGGCCCTGCTGGTGCTCGTGATCTGCGCGGCTGGGCCGGGCCGGGCCGAACCCGCCATCTCGCCTGTCCAGGCGGAGATGCCCGACATCATCGCCCATCCCGATGCGCGCGGCCTGCTGGAAGGCATAGCCGATCCGCTGATGCTGATCGAGCGCGGCCGCATCGTCGCTGCCAATCGCGCGGCGCAACGGCTGCTGGGCGCGCATATCGAGGGGGAAGACGCCCGCATCGCCATCCGCCATCCCGCCGCCGCCGAACGGCTCGCCAGCCAGGCGCCGCTGGCCGAGCCGGTGATGATCGAGCTGGTCGGCCTGGGCACGCGCGAGCAGCGCTGGCAGATGCGGATCGCTCCGGTGGGGGAGGATGACAATGTCCGGCGGCTCGTCCATTTGGCCGACCATAGCGGCACCCATGCAGCGGAGAAGATGCGCGTCGATTTCGTCGCCAATGCGAGCCACGAACTGCGCACGCCTCTCGCGGGCATATTGGGCTTCATAGAGACGCTGGGCGATCCCGATCTCGGCAAGGACGACGAAACGCGGCAGCGCTTCCTCCAGATCATGGACGGGGAAGCGCGACGCATGCAGCGGCTGATCGACGATCTCATCTCCCTCTCCCGCATCGAGGCGGAGAAATATCGCCTGCCCGACGGCGCGGTCGACCTGTCCGGCTTGGTGGCGGAGGTGGTGGGCGTATTCCGCACCAGCCATGGGCCGCGCGGGCGGGAGGTGGAGATGGAGATCGCACCCGACCTGCCCGACGCGCAGGGCGACCGGGCGCAGCTCTCGCAACTGCTCCACAATCTGATCGGCAATTCGATCAAATATGGGCGCGCGGGCTCCCCGATCCGGGTGTCGCTGTCGGACGGGCCGAACGGCCTGTTGCGGCTGACCGTCGCGGACGAGGGCGAAGGCATCGGCCCCGATCACCTGCCGCGCCTCACCGAACGTTTCTATCGCGTCGATTCGGGGCGCAGCCGGGCGGTGGGCGGCACCGGCCTTGGCCTTGCCATCGTCAAGCATATCGTGGAGCGGCATCGCGGCCGGCTCGACATAGCGAGCGTGCTGGGCAAGGGCACCACCATCTCCATCCTGCTGCCGCGCTTCGCCGTGGAGGAAAAGGCCCTCGCGGCAAAGGCCTGAACAAAAAAAGACGGCGACAGCACCCGCTTCCGCCGCCACTGTCATAAAAGTGCAATCGCTCTGTCACAAAGGCGCGATGTACCGCGGCTACGGCGCATGCCCAGAGGGGGGCGGCGAGAAGCGAATCGCGGCCTTTGACGAAGGAGATTACCCGTGAAGCATTTCGCCATGATGGCCGCGACCGCTGCGGTCGCACTCACTCTTTCCGGCTGCGGCCAGCAGTCCGGCGGCGGCGCCGGCGGCACCCGCGACCAGATCCGGGCGGTCGGTTCCTCCACCGTCTATCCCTTCGCCACCGCGATCGCGGAGATGTTCGTGCAGGGCAATCCCGGCATGAAGTCGCCGATCATCGAATCGACCGGCACCGGCGGCGGCATGAAGCTGTTCTGCGCGGGCGTCGGCGCCCAGCATCCCGACATTGCCGATGCCTCGCGCCGGATGAAGAAGAAGGAATTCGAGGACTGCCAGAAGAATGGCGTCAAGGACATCGTCGAGATCCAGGTCGGCGTAGACGGTCTCGCCTTTGCCGAATCGAAGAACGGCCCGGGCTTCAAGCTGACGCCCAAGATCGTCTATGAGGCGCTGGCCGCCAACCCCTATGGCAAGGGTCCGAACAAGGCGCAGACCTGGAAGGATGTCGACCCCAGCCTGCCCGCCACGCCGATCAGCGTCTTCGGCCCGCCGTCCACCAGCGGCACCCGCGATTCGCTGGCCGAACTGATCCTGACCAAGGGCTGCGAAACCGACCCGGCGATGGAAGCGCTCAAGAAGAAGAGCGAGGACGAGTTCAAGGCCACCTGCACCCGCATCCGCGAGGACGGCAAATATGTGGACTCGGGAGAGAACGACAATCTGATCGTCCAGAAGCTGGCAGCCAACCCCAATGCGCTGGGCGTCTTCGGCTTCAGCTATCTGGAAGAGAATAAGGACAGCCTGAAGGACGTCAGCATCAACGGCGTCGAGGCGACCTATGAGACCGTGTCGACCGGCACCTATCCGGGCGCCCGTCCGCTCTTCATCTATGTGAAGAAGGCGCACATGACCGCGATCCCCGGCCTTCAGGCCTATCTCAACACCTTCGCGGCCAATTGGGACCCCAATGGCGCGCTGACCAAGCGCGGCATGGTCGCGGCGCCCGAAGACGTGCGCAAGGCGAGCGCCCAGGCCGTCAAGTCGCTGCCAGTGCTCGACGGTTCGCAGCTCAAATAAGACAGGTGATATGACAGGTCCTGCAATCCTTCTGCTGCTGGCTGGCCTGGGCGCCATCGCCTGGGTCAGCGCCCGCGCCCGGGCCATGCGGCTGCAAAATGTCGCGCGCGCTTCGGGGCGACGCGACGCCATGCACAGCCTGCCGGGCTATCACGGCTGGTATGTCGCGCTCTGGACGCTGGTGCCCGCCGGCCTGTTCCTGGCGGTCTGGGCAAATATCGCGCCCGGCCTGATCACCCAGGAGGTGCTGAGCAGCCCGGCGGCGCAGAGCCTGCCTGTCGACGATTTCTCGCGCTTCGCCATATTGGGCGAGGCGCGGGCGATCGCCACGGGGATGCAGGCGGGGGCGTTCAATCCGCTCTCGCAGGGCCTTGTCGAACCCTATGCGCACGCCATCGGCAGATATGGCTTTGCTGGTGCCGCCCTGGCGCTGGTGCTGGCCTTTGCCGGCGGCGCCTATGCCTTCACCCGCGTCCGCCCCGATTTCCGGGCGCGCACGCGGGTGGAGCGGCTGGTCATGGCGACATTGCTGATCGCATCGCTGCTGGCGATCATCACGACGCTGGGCATCGTTGCCTCACTGCTGTGGGAAAGCTTCCGCTTCTTCACCATGGTCAGCCCCGTCGATTTCCTGTTCGGCGCCAAATGGAGCCCGCAATCGGCGGCGCTCGGCTATGGCAATGACGACGCCTTCGGCGCCGTGCCGCTCTTCTGGGGAACCATCTTCATCGGCGCGATCATCGCCATGGTCGTCGCGATCCCGCTCGGCCTGATGAGCGCCATCTATCTCACCCAATATGCCAGCCCGACGGTCCGCAAATGGATGAAGCCCACGCTGGAGATGCTCGCGGGCGTGCCCACGGTGGTCTACGGCTATTTCGCCGCGCTCACCATCGCCCCTGCCCTGCGCGATTTCGCGGTGAAGATCGGCATCCACGGCGCCTCTTCGGAAAGCGCGCTGGCGGCCGGGCTGGTGATGGGCGTGATGATCATTCCCTTCGTCTCCTCCATGGCCGACGACAGCATCGCCGCCGTGCCGCAGTCGATGCGCGACGGCAGCCTGGCGATGGGCGCCACCACCAGCGAGACGATCCGCCGCGTGCTGATCCCCGCCGCCCTGCCCGGCGTGGTCGGCGGCGTGCTGCTGGCCGTCAGCCGCGCCATCGGCGAAACCATGATCGTGGTGATGGCGGCGGGCCTGGCCGCCAACCTCACCCTGAACCCCTTTGCCAGCGTGACGACGGTGACGACGCAGATCGTCCAGCTTCTGACCGGCGACCAGGAATTCGACAGCGCCAAGACGCTGGCGGCTTTCGCCCTGGGGCTGGTGCTGTTCATCGTGACGCTGCTGCTCAACATCGTGGCCCTGCGGGTCGTGAAGAAATATCGCGAGGCTTACGAATAATGACCGCAGAACGCCTCCCCACCGACTGGAAGTCGGACGCGATGCGCAGGCGGATCGCGCGGCGCTATGCGTCGGAACGCCGCTTCAAGGCGGCGGGCCTGCTCGCCGTCGCGCTCTCCGCCGCGTTCCTGGCCTTCCTGCTGTTCAACATGCTGGGCAATGGCCTGCGCGGCTTCACCCGGACGGAGATCGCGGTGAAGGTCGACTTCCCCGCATCCCCGCTACTGCTCGATCCCAATGCCATCACCGACCAGGCGCTCGCCAATGCGAACCTGCCGATGGTGACGGGAGCGGTCGTGAAGAAGGCGCTGGGCGCGGATGCGGAGGAATGGGTTTCGCCCACCGCCTGGATCGTGCTGCGCGACGCGATCAAGGCCGATCCGAAGATCCTGTCGCAAACGGTGACGCTCAAGCTGCCCGCCGCCACCGCCATCGATCTCGCCGCCAAGAACAAGGGTTCGCCGGAGGCGGAGGCAGCGGTGGCGCGGCTCGACAAGGCGGGCCTGCTGACGACCGGCGTCAACTGGGGCTTCCTGACCGCAAGCGACGGCACCGATCCGACGCAGGTCGGCATCTGGGGCGCGTTCAAGGGATCGCTGCTGACCATGCTGGTGACCCTGGCCTTGAGCTTCCCGGTGGGCGTGGCGACAGCCGTCTATCTGGAAGAATATGCGCGCAAGAACTGGCTGACCGACATCATCGAAGTGTCGATCAACAATCTGGCCGCCGTCCCCTCCATCATCTTCGGCCTGCTGGGCCTGTCGATCTTCCTCAATTTCCTGCACCTGCCGCGCTCTGCGGCGCTCGTCGGCGGCATGACGCTGGCGCTGATGACCATGCCGGTCATCGTCATCGCGGGACGCAACGCCATCAAGTCGGTGCCGCCCAGCATCCGGGACGCCGCGCTCGGCATCGGCGCGTCGCGGGTGCAGGTGGTGTTCCACCATGTGCTGCCGCTCGCCCTGCCCGGCATCCTCACCGGCACCATCATCGGCATGGCCCGCGCTTTGGGCGAGACCGCGCCGCTGCTGATGATCGGCATGCGCGCCTTCATCGCGACGCCGCCCGGCGGGATCACGGACCCCGCCACGGTGCTGCCGGTGCAGATCTTCCTCTGGTCGGACGAAGTCTCCAAGGGCTTTGTCGAAAAGACCTCCGCCGCCATCATCGTCCTGCTGGTCTTCCTGCTCGCGATGAACGGTATCGCCATCTACCTGCGCAACAAGTTCGAAAGGCGGTGGTGACCGCGATGACAGCCATGATGCATGAACAACAGTCGTCGGCCCCCGCCGCCGAAACCAGGATGCCAGGAACCAAAATGCCAGAAACCAAGATGACCGCGCGCGACGTCAAGGTCTTCTACGGCGAAAAGCAGGCGATCAAGGGCGTGTCGATCGACGTCGACATGGACAATGTCACGGCCTTCATCGGCCCGTCGGGCTGCGGCAAGTCGACCTTCCTGCGGACGCTGAACCGCATGAACGATACGGTCGCCTCGGCGCGGGTGGAGGGCACGATCACGCTGGACGGCGAGGATATCTACGCCCCCAGCATGGACGTGGTGCAACTGCGCGCCCGCGTCGGCATGGTGTTCCAGAAGCCCAATCCCTTCCCCAAGTCGATCTATGAGAATATCGCCTATGGCCCGCGCATCCATGGCCTGGCCCATGCGAAGGCGGACCTGGACGTGATCGTCGAGAAATCGCTGCGCCGCGCCGGCCTGTGGGACGAGGTGAAGGATCGCCTGCATGACAGCGGCACCGCGCTGTCGGGCGGGCAGCAGCAGCGTCTCTGCATCGGCCGCGCCATCGCCGTCGAACCGGAAGTCATCCTGATGGACGAGCCCTGCTCGGCACTGGACCCCATCGCGACGGCGAAGATCGAGGAACTGATCCACGAATTGCGCGGCCGCTACGCCATCGTGATCGTGACGCACAACATGCAACAGGCCGCCCGCGTGTCGCAGCGGACCGCCTTTTTCCACCTGGGCGAGCTGGTCGAATATGGCGTGACGTCGGACATATTCACCAATCCCCGCCAGGAACGGACAAAGGATTACATCACCGGGCGCTACGGCTGATCAGGCGGAAAGAGAAGAGACATGGCAGAACATACGATCAAGGCGTTCGATCAGGAAATGGACAAGCTGCGCGGCTTGATCGCCGAAATGGGCGGCCGCGCGGAATCCGCGATCGAAAAGGCGATGCTGGCGCTGCAGCGCCATGACAAGGTGATGGCGGCCGAAGTCGTCGCGGAGGACAAGCGGATCGACGCCATAGAGGCGGAAGTCGAAAAGCTCGCCATCGAAATCATCGCCCTGCGCGCGCCCATGGCCAACGATCTGCGCGACGTGATCGCTGCGCTCAAGATCGTGGGCGTGGTCGAACGGATCGGCGATTATGCCAAGAACATCGCCAAGCGGGTTCCGCTGATTTCCGCCAACCAGCGCACGCAGGAACCGATCGCCCTTCTTCCTTCCATGGGCCAGGTCGCGGGCGAGATGGTGCAGGATGCGTTGAACGCCTTTGCCGCGCGGGACGCGGACCTGGCCGTCGCCGTGGTCGAGCGCGACACGGTGGTGGACGATTTCTACAACAGCGTCTTCCGCACGCTCGTCACCTTCATGGTCGAAAATCCCAAGACGATCAGCGAATGCGCGCATCTGCTGTTCATCGCCAAGAATATCGAGCGGATCGGCGACCATGCCACCAATGTGGCGGAGATGGTCTATTATGCCGCGACCGGCCAGACCCTGCCCGACCGCGAACGCGGCGGCGCGGCGGCGGAGGGCTGACCATGGCGCGCGCAAAGATGCTGCTGGTGGAGGATGACGCGGCGCTGGCCGAACTGCTCATCTGGCATTTCAAGCGCGAGGATTTCGAAGTCGCGCACACCGTCGACGGCGAGGAAGCGCTGCTCCTCGCGCAGGAGAATGTGCCCGACATCGTGCTGCTCGACTGGATGGTGGAAAGCCTGTCGGGGATCGAGGTCTGCCGCCGCCTTCGCCGCATGAACGGCACCGCGAACGTGCCGATCATCATGCTGACGGCACGCGGCGAGGAGGAGGATCGCGTCCGCGGCCTGGAAACCGGCGCCGACGATTATGTGACCAAGCCCTTTTCCCCCCGCGAACTGGTGGCACGCGTCGGCGCAGTGCTGCGTCGCGTGCGCCCCGCGCTGGCGGGCGAGACGCTGACCTTCTCGGATGTCGAGATGGACACGGTCGGCCACAAGGTCCGCCGCAGCGGGCAGGTGATCCCGCTCGGCCCCACGGAGTTCCGGCTGCTCAAGCATTTCCTGGAGCATCCCGGCTGGGTCTTCTCGCGCGAACGGCTGCTGGACAGCGTCTGGGGGCAGGACAGCGACATCGAACTGCGCACGGTGGATGTGCACATCCGGCGATTGCGCAAGGCGATCAACGCGGACGGCCGCCATCACGACATCATCCGCACGGTGCGTTCGGCGGGTTATGCGCTGGATACGGACGGAGTGGCATAGGCCGGATCGGCATTCAGCCCTGACGGCCTGCAAATGGCGGCTTTCCGTGCTTCCGGTGCTCACCTACTGGAAGTACGCTGCGCGCCGGGTCACGAAAAACCACCATTTTCGGCTCGTCATCATCTTAATGTCGATCCGTCCTAGAGCGTCGCGGAAAACAAGGAATCCAGAGCAGCAATCTGATTCAATCAGATCGAAACCAGCTCTAAGCGGCTGCCTGAAAATCAGCCCTTGGCGCATCCGCCACGGCCATCACCCGTTGATGGACCGCGCCTCTCGCACCACCAGCACCGGGACGCCGTCCCGTACCGGAAAGGCGAGCCCGGCCGCCTCGGACAGCAATTCGCGCCGCTCCGCGTCCCAGCGCAGCGGCGTGCGCGTGACGGGGCAGACCAGCTTCGCAAGCAGCGCCGGGTCGAGCACGGCGCTCATTGCATCGTTGCTCCGCCGTCGCGTTCGATCCGCCCGACGATCTGCATCAACTGGATGATCCGGTCGGCCCGCTCGCCCAGCGTATCGGCCTCCAGCAGGGTCTGCTTGGCCGCGGGATCGAAGGGCACGATCTGCGCGATCCCATTCACCAGCGCCATGTCGTCCAGCCGCGACACCGCCGTCCAGTCGACCACATAGCCCAGCGTCTCGGCAAAGCGGCGCGATTCCTGCTCCAGCGCCGCCCGCTCCACGGCGGAGAGGATTTCATCCTCTTGCGGAACCGGCTCGACATCCGCCTCGATCTGGCGGAAGGCGGTGGGAACGGCCAGTTCCCGTACGACCCGAAAGCGCGCAATGCCCTTCAGCAGGATATTGTACCGCCCGCCCTCCAGCGCCTCGATATGGGTGATATGGCCCAGGCATCCGACGTCGAAGAGCGCGGGCTTCACCCCCTCCTCCCGCGGCTGGATCATGCCGATGCGCCTGTCCCGCGCCATGGCGTCATGGATCATCGCCTGATAGCGCGGCTCGAAAATATGCAGCGGCAAGTCCATGCCCGGCAACAGCAGCGCGCCCGGCAGCGGAAATATAGAGATGCGCGCCATCACGCCGCGCCGGTCAGGAAAAGAGGATCTGGGACAGCTTGCGCCGTTGCGCCGCGACCCACGGATCCTCCAGCCCCGTCGCCTCGAAGAGCGTGAGGAGCTGCGCCCGCGCCGCGCCGTCATTCCATGCCCGGTCGCGCCGCACGATCTCCAGCAGTTCCTCCGCCGCCCGGTCGCGCTCGCCATTGGCCACCAGGCCGTTCGCCAGCTCAAATCGCGCCTCATGATCATCGGGATCAGCAGCGACCTTCGCCTCGACAGCAGAAAGATCGGCCACTGGCTTCGCATCGCGCGCCAAGGCGATGGCGGCGCGTGCCCGCTCCACCGCCTGGTCCTTCGCCGCCTCGGCGGGCAGGGCCGCCAATGCCGCTTCCGCCTCCTCGAACCGGCCCAGCGCCACCAGCGCCCGCGCCGCGCCCGAAGCCACCTCGGCATTGTCCGGCACCATCTGCGCAATCTGCTCGAAAACGGACAGCGCCCGCTCCGCTTCCCCACCGGCCAGCAATTCCTCGCCCATGGCGATCAGCGGGGCGATCTCTTCCAACTGCGCCTTCTCGTCCGATTCGATCGGCAACTGACCAAGCAACTGGTCAAGATATTGCTTGAGCTGCCCTTCCGTCCGCGCCTGGCTGAGGTCGGCCACGGGCTGGCCCTGGAACACGGCATAGACGGTGGGAATCGACTGGACGCGGAATTGCGCGGCGATGAACTTGTCCTCATCGACATTGATCTTGACCAGCTTGACGCCCTTGGCCGCATAGTCGGCGCAAACCTTCTCGATCACAGGCGCAAGCTGCTTGCAGGGTCCGCACCATTCGGCCCAGAAATCGACGATCACCAGGCTGGTGCGCGAAGGCTCCACCACATCGCGGCGGAAAGTCTCCACCGATGCCTTGTCGGCCTCGCTCAGTCCAAGGGTCGCCACTTCTCTCATCTCCTGCTGCAACGCGGTTGCCAAGCCGCCCTCATACAGCGCCTTATGTGGGGCGTCACCCCATAGGAACAAGGGAGATCAGAAGGTATAGCCGACGCCGATGGCCCCGATCCACTGGTTCCGGGAGCCCGCGACGGACACGATCGGCGAGGCCGCATAGTCGCCCAGGATGCGCGAATAGCTGGCCGCCGCGAAGATCGCCCAGCCATGGCGCAAATCGCCCGACAGCGACTTGCCGCCCGCCAGGCTGAAATTCACCTTCTTGAACCCCGAACCATTGCCCGCCCCGTCATAGGCGGGCAGACCCGATGCGGCCGCCGCCGCCGGATCGATGTCATAATAATAGCGGCCATATTTCCTGCCGACATAGTCGGCCGACACGCCCAGCCCGACAAAGGCCGTCTGCGACAGCGGCGTCATATATTCTATCGCGGGGGTGATGACATAGCTTTCATGCGCGCCCGCCACGTCCCTGGTCACGGCGACGCGCGCGGACAGATTGTCATAGGCGCTGGTGATCACCCCGGTCTTGCCGATGCCGACAAAGCCCCCGACCTCGACCGCCACATCGCGCTTTCCCAGCAGCCGCACGGCGTCATCCTTGATGTTCTTGCGGCTCGACCGGTCGAAGCGGACATTGACCACCGGCCCCAGTTCAACGTCCAGGCCGTCGGTGTCGCGGTTCGGGATCGCGTCGACATAAAGGGCGGACCCGCGCGTCCAGAAGGCGAAATCCTTCACCTTGCCGCGAAATTGCGGGATCGGCAGCACGCGATAATCGTCCGACCCCTCATAGCTTGGCACCGTGGCGACGCCCATGCCGACCGTCAGGCTGCTGTGATCCTCCTCCTGGGCGAAAGCGCCAGGCGCAAGGCAGAGGGCCGCGACGGCGAGCGCCGCGGAGAAACGATGGCGATGATGCATGGCGACCCTGTTCGCAGATATAGTCGGTCAGGATAATGTTTTTACGCCATTCCCGTTCCGCCAGCGCGACTTTCAGAGGAAATATTTGACCTTGATGTCCTGCCGCACCGCTGCCCCCGCCATGGCGAACTGCGCCGACCGGAAACTGGGCGCGCCGAAACGGATGGCCGGATTGCGGGAAAAACCCACCCCCTCGCGCGGGATGCCGACCAGCGTGTCCAGCTTTCCATTGCCATTTTCGTCATGGATGATGGCGATGGCGTAGGTGCCCGGCTCCATCCGCCCCAGCGGCACGATGCCCGTGGTTGCGGGGACCGTGAACTGGCGCGCGTCCGGATCGCCCCGGCAATCGGGGAAATGGTCCGCCTGCCGCGTCACGCAGATCAGGAAATTGCCCTTGGAGGAACGCAGGCCCTGCACGTCCATGCTGAGCGGCTGCGCCTGATCCACCGACGCCGCGCCCATCGCCATCGGGACCGCCGCCATCAATGCTGCCTTGCCCTTCACGCCTGTCTTTCCCTAAAAATGACCCAATCCCCTGTCGGTCCCGCACAGCCGGTCCCATACACGAAAATACAGGCCGTAATTGCACGCATATTGTTCATGATGCCGCTGATGGTGGCTGGCGGTGATCAGCCAGCGCCCCGCCGGACCGTGCACCATCCAGCGCGGAAACATCTCCCACCCCATATGATTGCTGACGCCCATCACCGTCATGATCGTCAGCACGACGCCCAGCGCGCCCACATGGATCGGTATCAGGAAGACCAGCGCGGGAATCACGACCGCGCCGGTCACCGCCTCCCATGGATGGAAACTCATCGCGGCCCAGGCGGTCGGCGGGCGGCTGGCATGATGCACGGCATGGGCGATCCGGAACGGACGGGGCCGGTGCATCCATCGATGCGTCCAGTAGAACCAGCCGTCATGCGCGGCGAGGTAAAGGAGGACCGAGAGCGGCAGATACCAGAGCGGAAAGGCATGGACGTCGGCATAGACCCGCGTCCAGCCATGCGCCTGCCAGCCCCAGGCGACGACGCCCGCGGGCACGCCATAGATGAGGGCGGAGGCCAGCGACCAGGCGATTTCCCGCCGGATCTGCCGGTCCAGACCCCGGTAGAGGCCGGGCTTGCGATAGCGCGTCGCCCAGGCGAACGCGCCGCTCGTCAACAGATAGCGAATGCCCACGATCAGGCTCATGGCCAGGGCGGACAGAAGGATCGCGACGAGCATGCGGCCGACCATAGGCGGTCCCATGCTGTCAGTCACGCGTCAGGTGCGCGGTCGCGCCTGGCGATAGCTGCCCAATATCCGGACCCATTTGGTGTGGAATTCAAGCTCGGCCAGCGCCCGGTCGACGGCGGGATCGCCGGGCATCCCCTCGATGTCGCAATAAAATTCGGTCGCGGCGAAGCTGGCGCCGCGCTGGTAGCTTTCCAGCTTCGTCATATTGACGCCGTTGGTCGCAAAGCCGCCCATCGCCTTGTAGAGCGCGGCCGGTATGTTCTTCACCTCGAACAGGAAAGTGGTCATGACCGGTCCGACGCCAGCCACCGGCATTCCGGGCTCGCGCGCGAGCACCAGGAAGCGGGTCATATTGTCGTCGCTGTCCTCGATATTCTCGGCCACCAGCCGCAGGCCATAGAGCTCCGCCGCCAGATAGGGGGCGACCGCCCCCTCGCCCGACACCCTGGCTTCCGCGACCAGCGCCGCCGCGCCCGCGGTATCGGCATAGCTGATCGGCTGAATGCCCCGCTCCCGCAGATAATGGCGGCACTGGCCCAGCGCCTGCGGATGGCTGATGGCGCTTTTGAGGGGCGCGTCGTCGATCGCCATCAGGCAGTGCCGGACGCGCAGGAAATATTCGTCGACGATGTGCAGCCCGGATTCAGGCAGCAGGAAATGCATGTCGGCCACCCGGCCATGCAGGCTGTTCTCGATCGGGATGATCGCCCGCGCGGCATAGCCATTGCGGACCGCATCGATCGCATCCTCGAACGCGAAGCAGGGCAAGGGTACGCAATCGGGCGCATAGCCCAGAGCGGCCAGGTGCGAATTGGCGCCCGGCGCACCTTGAAAGGCGACGGCGCGCGCAGGATCGGCGGCTGCCTTCGCGTTCAGTTCCGCGACCAGATCGCGGGCGGGAGCGGGATAGTTTTCCATGGACGCCTGCGCGCTTATTCACTTCGTCCCGCCCGCGCAAGCATCCTCTCCGGCTGCAAAGCCATGAAAAGCGTGCGCGAACCCGTTCAAGCCCGCTTGCGCGTTCGCGCTTGCGCCATTATGGCAGCGCGCTAGAGGGGACGCGTTCCAAGCGGCCAGAACAGAAATCCAGGGGAATCCGAGCGAATGGGCGATCGTTTCAACACCGCTGCCGGTTGGGCTTTGTTCGCGGGTATCATCGCGCTGGGCGGTGCCATCGTCAGTTCCAAATTCTTCCATGAGGAACGGCCCGAGAAAATGGGCTACGCCATCGAAGGCGTGGAAGCGGAAGGCGGAAGCGCCGCGGCCAGCGGACCCGGCCTCAACACCCTGCTCGCCAGCGCCGATGTGGCAGCGGGCGAGAAGGTGTTCGCGAAATGCGCGGCCTGCCATACCGCGAACCAGGGCGGCGCCAACGGCATCGGCCCGAACCTGTACGCCACGGTTGGCGAGGGGATCGGCCAGGGCAAGGGCGGCTTCGCCTTCTCCGACGCGCTCAAGAGCAAGGGCGGCAACTGGACTTTCGAGAATCTCGATCACTGGCTGACCTCTCCGCGTGAATTCGCGCCCGGCACCAAGATGACCTTCGCGGGCCTGGGCAATCCGGTCGACCGCGCCAATCTGATCGCCTGGCTCAACACCCAGGGTTCGAACCTGCCGCTGCCCGCCGCGGATGCGGCCCCGGCGGCCGCCGGCGACAATGCCGCCGAAGGGGACAACGCTGCCGCCAATGCTGCAGAGGCGCCCGCCGCCAACGCGGCGAAGTAAGAACCGGCACTCTTTCCACTGGAATCATGAGGATGAGGGGCGTGGCCGATCGCGGTCGCGCCCCTCGCTGCATCAGAAGCGCGCATTGGTGGTGGATCGATTCGCTTCCTGGCCAACGCGCTGTTCAGGGATACGTCGCGCTCGGCGGGCCTTCCTCCGCCACAATCACATCTTCTGTGTCAGACGATCCCTGCCCTGCGCCCGGTGCAGCCCGATCACCAGCAAGCTATCGCCAAATTCCATCGATACCAGCGCCCTCGGGCGCGCCCAACGTCCAGCGCCGTGCTTATCGCTCCGCGATCAGCAGCTTGTCGATCTTGCGCCCATCCATGTCCACGATCTCGAATCGCCAGCCCTGATCGTCGATGAAATCGCCCACTTCGGGCAGGCGCTTGAGCAGCCACAGCGCATGGCCGGCGACCGTCGCATAATCCCGGTCCTCCGGCAGGTCGATGCCGATCCGATCCGCCAGCAGGTCGACGGGCATCTGGCCCGACACCAGCAGGCTGCCGTCCTCCCGCTCGACCAGGTCCGGCTCGTCCTCGCTGTCCAGGTCCGACACGAAATGGCCGGCAATGGCGGACAGCAGGTCGGCGGGCGTGGCTATCCCCTCGAAATGCCCATATTCGTCATGGACCATGACCATCGGCACCTCGGCCCGGCGCAGCACTTCCAGCGCGTCCATGGCGTCGACCTGATCCGGCACCACTTCCACTTTGCGCATCAGCCTTTCCAGGCTCAGCCCTTCGCCCCGGAACAGCGCCGCCATGATGTCGCGCGCCTGCACGACGCCGATAATGTCTTCCACCGTGCCCCTGCCCACCGGTAGGCGGGTGTGCGGCGTGTCGAGCAGCTTGGCGCGAATCGCCTGCTCGTCCGCCCCGATGTCGATCCAGTCGACATCCATGCGCTGGGTCATCACCTCGCGAACCGGCCGGTCGGCCAGCCGCACCACGCCTGAAATGATCGCCCGCTCGCTTTCCTCGATCACGCCGGACCTGCTCGCCTCGGCCACGATCAGGTGCAGCTCCTCCGCCGTCACCTGGCTCTCCGATTCGCGGGTCAGCCCCAGCATGCGGAAGATGAGCGCGCTCGACCCGTCCAGCACCCAGACGATGGGCGCGGTGATCTTCGCCAGCCAGAGCATCGGTCCGGCGACCAGCACCGCGATCGGCTCCGGCGCGCGCAGGGCGAACTGCTTGGGCACCAGTTCCCCGATGATCAGCGAGGCATAGGTGGTGAGGCCGATCACCAGAACGAAGCCGACATGCTGCGCGGCGTTGGGCGACAAGCCCAGCATCGCCAGCCGCTCGCCGGTCGGGCCGCCCAGGCTGGCCCCGGAATAGGCGCCGGCGATGATGCCGATCAGGGTGATGCCGATCTGCACCGTCGAAAGGAACTTGCCGGGATCACTCGCCGCCGCCAGCGCCGATCGCGCGCCGCGTCGCCCGGCTTTCTCCATCGCCTGGAGGCGCGGCTTGCGGGCGGATACGATCGCCAGTTCCGACATGGCGAACAGCCCGTTCAGCGCGACCAGCGCCAGGATGATGACGAGGTCGACCCAGGGAAAGGGCGTCGGAGCGTGCGGGGGGATATTGGCCATGGTGGTCGGCGGCCACCTATAACCTTGATTCTGTCAATTTCACAACCGTCCCATCATCCGCAGTTCAGTTCGCTTGTGGAACAAAGGCCTTGTCTCAACCATTGGGGGTGCATCCGCTCCGTTCGGACGCACGAGAAAGGGAACCATATACATGCGGAATTCTCATCGCATCATCGGCGTCGCCGGCCTGGCCGCCATGCTGGCCACCACCGCCTGCACCACCGATCCCAACACCGGCAACCGTACCATTTCCAAGGCGGCGATCGGCGGCATCGGCGGCGCGCTGGGCGGTTATCTGCTGGGCGATCTGGTCGGCGGCCGCCATGACCGCACCGAAAAGATATTGGGCGCGGGCATCGGCGCGGTCGCGGGCGCGGGCATCGGCGCCTATATGGACGCGCAGGAACGAAAATTGCGGGAACAAACCGCCGGCAGCGGCGTGGACGTGATCCGCGACGGCGACAATCTGGTGCTCCGCATGCCGTCGGGCATCACCTTCGCCACGGACAGTTCCGCTGTGCAACCGCAATTCCAGCCGACGCTGAATGACGTCGCTTCCGTGCTGGCCCAATATCCCAAGACCTATATCGACGTTTACGGCCACACCGACAGCGACGGCACCGATGCCTATAATCAGGCGTTGTCGGAACGGCGGGCCCAGGCGGTGGGCGATTATCTGACGACGCACGGCGTCCAGTCGGCCCGCATCGCCACGCGCGGTTTCGGGGAAACCCAGCCGATCGCCTCCAACGCCACGGCGGAGGGCAAGGCGGCCAACCGCCGCGTCGAAATCAAGATCGCGCCCGTGACGGAGCAGGACGTCCGCAGCTGAGGCTGAACGCCGGACCATGCCCTGCCTGCGTGAGGCATAGCCTTAAACATTGCCCGGAAAATGTGCGAAAGGCGCATTTCCGGGCAATCTCCCAGGCCGGATCGACATTCAGATGATGACGAGCCGGAAATGCTGATTTTTCGTGACCCGGCGGGCAGCGTACTTCCAGTATGGGAGCACCGGAAGCACGGAAAGCCGCCATTTACAGGCCGTCAGGGCCGAATGTCGATCCGCCCTACCAGACCAGCCGGTATTTCACGCCCATGGCCTGGGCCAGTTGCCGCTGCCGCCGCTCGACCGCTTCGCCGAAAAGATCGGCGTCCACGCTTCGCAACCGCAGTTCAAGCACATTGCCGTCCATCTCCAGGCGGGAGGCCAGCAAAGGCCCCTCCACTCCGCCGGACAGCCGCTGCCCCAGCCTGATCGCCAGGCCCCATAAGGTCGCTCTCTGAAGCGCTTCGGGCGGGGCCAGCCGCTCGATGCCGGGCGGCGTCGACACGCCGCCGCCGAAATTGCTGTGCAACGCCTGCGCCAGCATGGCGCGCTCGGTCGCGTTGATCCCGACCCAATTGCTGTGCAGCGCGATCTCGACGCCCCGGTCCGACCGGAAGTCGGGATTGGCGCGCCAGCCGACATCGGCCAGCAGGCAGGCCGCCCGGCGAATCCGCCGCCATGCGCTGCCATCCTCCAGGAACAGCGGGGCGATCCAGCGTTCGATCATGTCGCCATGACCGGTGAAGCGCGCCTGCGCCTCGCCCTCCGCCTCCGCCGCGATCAGCAGCGGATCATCCGCCCGAATATCCGGCGGCAGATCGCTGAACAGCAGGCCTTCGCGCAGGCCATAGGCCGACACGACCAGCCTGCTGGACTTCAACTGGCGCACGATCACCGACAACAGCGCCGCCGCATCCGGCAGGGTCGGCACGCGCGATCCGGTGATCTGGGGAATATCCTTGAACCGCGCCTTGCCGACATGGGACACGATGCGCGTCAATTGTTCGGCGCGCGCGGCGGGCATCTCATATTGGTGGACGACGGGAAGCGGAAACTGGGTCAGTTCCATGTCGAACCGCGCCAGCGCGCGCCAGGATCCGCCGACCAGAAAAAAGGGAAGATCCGCAGGCGCATTCCACCCGGCCCTGGCCAGCATCTTCTTGACCATGCGTTCCAGCACCGCCGGCCCCTTGGCGCGGATTTGCGGCAGGCGCAGCACGCCCAGCGGCAGGGACACCGTCTCATGCACCGCACCATCGCGGATCCGCGCGAGTTCCAGGCTGCCACCACCCAGATCGCCGACAATGCCGTCCGCGCCCGGAATGCCCGACAGCACGCCATAGGCCGCGGCGATCGCCTCCTGCCCGCCGGACAGCAATTCGACCTCCAGCCCCATGGCGCTGGCGCGGCGGATGAAATCGTCGCCATTTTCCGCGTCCCGCACAGCGGCGGTGGCGACGCAGCGCACTTCCTGCACCTCCATCTCGCGGCAAAGATGGGCAAAGCGGCCGATCGCGCGCAGGCCCCGGTCCATGGCCTCCGCCTCGATCCGGCCAGTCTTGCCCAGGGACGCGCCCAATCCCGCCATCACCTTTTCGTTGAAGAGGATGAAGGGAATGCGGCGCGGCCCATCATAGACGACCAGGCGCACGCTGTTGGAACCAATGTCGATGATCGCGGTCCGCGCCTTGGCCCGATGGGGGGACGTCGCCATGCCGGGGGCAAGCGCCCGGACCTGGCTCAGCATGGAATTCATGCGGTTCAGGCCCGCCCGCGCAGGCGCAGCGTCGGCACCGCCTCGCTGTCCAGCGCGGCGCCGCGGCCCGAAAGGGACGGGTTGGTCATGAAATAGCGATGCAGGTTGAACGGCCGGTCGCCTGCCTCGACCCGGCTGTAATGGCCGTCACTGTCCAGCACCCAGCTCTGCTCGCTGTCGATGAGGTTGGCGACCATCACCTGGTCCAGGATCTGGTCGTGCACGGTCGGGTTTTCGACCGGAGCCAGAAATTCCACGCGCCGATCGAAATTGCGCGGCATCCAGTCGGCCGAACTGATGAACACCTTCGCGCCGTTGTTGGGCAGCGCCTTGCCATTGCCGAAGACGGTGATCCGGCTATGCTCCAGGAAGCGGCCGACCACCGACTTCACCCGGATATTCTCCGACATGCCCGGCACGCCCGGACGCAGGCAGCATATGCCGCGCACGATGAGTTCGATCTGCACGCCCGCATTGCTCGCCGCATACAGCTTTTCCATGATCGCCGGGTCCACCAGCGAATTCATCTTCGCCCAGATGGTTCCCGGCCGCCCGGCGCGGACATGCTCTATCTCCGCATCGATCAGGTCGCACAGGCGGTTGCGCAGGTCGCGCGGCGACATGACCAGCTTTTCCAGCCGCTGCGGCTCGACATAGCCGGTGATGTAGTTGAACAGCGCCGCCGCATCCCGGCCATAGGCAGGGTCGGCGGTGAAGAAGCTGAGATCCGTGTAGATGCGCGCCGTCACCGGATGATAGTTGCCGGTGCCGAAATGGCAGTAGGTGCGGAACGCCTCCCCTTCCCGCCGGACGACCATCGACACCTTGGCATGGGTCTTCCAGTCGATGAAGCCGTACACCACCTGGACCCCCGCGCGCTCCAGCGCGTCGGCCCACATCAGGTTCTGCTCCTCGTCGAAGCGAGCCTTCAGTTCCACCACGGCGGTCACGGACTTGCCCGCCTCGGCCGCGTCGATCAGCGCCCGGATGATCGCGGACTGCTTGCCCGCGCGGTACAGCGTCTGCTTGATCGCCATGACATCGGGGTCGGACGCCGCCTGCTTCAGGAAGGACACCACCACGTCAAAGGCTTCATAGGGATGGTGGACGACAATGTCCTTCGCCCGGATCGCGGCAAAGCAATCACCGCCATATTCGCGGATGCGCTCCGGAAAACGGGGGGCATAGGGCTCGAACTTCAGGTCCGGCCGATCTTCGTCCACCACGCCGGACAGGTCGCCGATGCCGACAAAGCCCTCCACCTCCGCGATGATCGCGTCATGGCCCTGGAGCATGTCCTGCAACATCTCCTCGACCGGCTCGGGGATGCGTTCCTCTATCTCCATGCGGATCACGCGGCCCCGCCGGCGGCGCTTGATGGCGCTGCGGAAATAGCGGACCAGATCCTCCGCCTCTTCCTCGATTTCGATGTCGCTGTCGCGGATGATGCGGAACACGCCGCTGTTGCGGACGCGATAGCCGGGGAAGAGGTCGGCGGAAAAGCGCCGGACCACCGCCTCCAGCGCCATATAGCGCGCCGTTTCCCCCGGCATCCGCACGAAACGGGCGAGCGAGGACGGGATCATCACCAGTTCGCGAATCGGCTGCTTGTCCGACAGCCGCTCCAGGTCGAAGACGATCGACAGGCCCTGATTGGGGATGAACGGAAAGGGATGCGCCGGGTCCAGCGCCTGCGGCGTCAGGATCGGGAAGATCTGCGTCAGGAAATGATCCCGCAGCCAGTTCTCGCAGCTTTCGTCCAGCGCGGTGGACGGGCCGACCACCTCTATCCCCACCTGCACCAGTTCGCCGTGCAGCGCACCCCATACCTTCTGCTGCGCAGCCATCAGCCGGGCGGTTTCCTCCGTGATGGCGGCCAGTTGCTGCGCCGGGGTCAGCCCGTCGGCGGAGCGCATGTCGACATCCTGCAACTGCTGCCCCTTGAGGCCCGCCACCCGCACGGAGAAGAACTCGTCCAGATTGGCGCCGGAAATCGACAGGAAGCGCAGCCGCTCCAGCAAGGGATGCGCCCGGTTCATCGCCTCCTCCAGCACGCGCTGGTTGAACGCCAGCCAGGACAGTTCCCGGTTGAAATAGCGGTCGCTGGGCAGGGTCAGGCTGGCGGATGGGTCGGCTTCGGCCACATGTCTCTCATCGTTCGGAACCGGAGGATCAGTCCGGGACTATAGGCAAAAATCCCGCACCTTGCAGGACATCTTTCGCCATAGCGGCAGAAATCTTACGTCCCGATGACAAGGCCGCCTCGTCCAGCAGGCGCGTCACGGCGGCGATGGCGGCATAGCTGCGCTCGATCCGGCGCAGCAGCCATTGTGGCAAATCCGCCGCATAGCTTGCCCCGGCCGATGCCAGGAACCGATCGATCAGGGCATGCGCCAGCGCCTCGTCCGGCTGCTCCAGCGCGACATGGGGTGCCGCCGCCAGCCTCGACCGCAGGTCGGGAAGGGCCACCTGCCATTGCGCCGGCGGCGCGTCCGCGATCAGCAGCAGCGGGCGCCGGGCCGTCTGCGCATCGTTCCAGGCGTTGAACAGCGCCTGCTCATCCTGCCCCTGCGCATCGTCGATCATCGTCCCGCCGCTCTGCGCGACGAAATGGCGGCCCAATGTCGAACGGCCCGACAGGGGCGGCCCGCTCAGCACGCTGATCGACAGCGGCCATTCCCGCCAATTCTCCAGATGGCGGACGGCGATGCGATTGGCGTCGCTGACCAGGAAATCCTCGCCGCTCGCCCGATCAGGCCGGTCGAACGGCAGGCTGATCTGTCGCATGGCGCCGGTCATTGGGCGGCGGGGGCTCCGCTTCCCCCGCCCCGGCGGATGCGCAACGTGTTGCCTGACACGGCGACATTATATCCCTTGGCGGCCAGCGCGGCGCGCAGCGAATCGACGGTGCCGTCGAAGCTCACCTGCATGACCGACGTGCCGCCGAGCGCGAGGCTGCTGGTCGCGGCCGAACGCACGCCCGGGACGGAACGCACGGCGGCCTCGCCCTGCGCGACCGATCCGACGTCGGGCGTGTCGAACTGGATCGCGTAGCTGCGCGTCGTGGCGGAGACCGCCGGCATGTCCAGCGTTTCCACCGGCAGATCGGCCGCATTTTCGATCTCCAGCGCATTGGGATCGACCGGCTCCTCGATGATCAGCGACGGGTCGGGACGCAGGCGGCCGTCATTCAGCGCCTGGGTATAAAGCTGGTCGATCCGCTGCGTCGCCTGGTCCAGCATCTGCGGGATCGCGCTGTCGTTGGAGGCGCGCAGGGAAAAGCTGCCGATCAGGAAATTGTCGGGGCCATAGCGCGCGGTGAAGGTGCCGGTCACCGGACCGCCGGGATATTGCCGGTCGAGCCGGGCGATCGGTATCACCACGTCCGCCGCGCCATATTGGTCGAGCAGCACGCGCCACCACAGCCGCCCGCGCCGCCCGGTCTGCCCCGCATTCAGCAGGATCGGGTCAGCGATGGACCCCGCCACGCGGACATAGTCGATGGCGCTGTCCCCGGTGCGGAAACGCGCCCAGGCCCTCTGCCATTCGTTGATCCGTTCATAGGACACGGCCGACCCGCCGTCCCACAGCACCGGGATCACCAGCAGCGGCGGCGAATGCACGACATTGCTGCCGGTGACGCCCAGCAACTGGCCGGTCCGCGCCCGGTCGAACATCACGCCCAGCGTGGCGACATAGCGGTTCGGCCCGGCCTGCTCATATTCGATCTCTATGCCCGAGATCATGCCTTCAAGCTGCGAATCGGACAGCGCCGGCGCGCCGCTGCCGCCATGGGTCCGGGCCCACAGCATCTGCCAGGCCCGCCGCTGCGCCAGCCGCCAGCCGGCCGTGCGCGCGCTGTCGGCATCCTTGGCGAAGACGTCGACCTTGACATGGCTCACCTGGAAATCGCCGCCGCTGGCGATCGGGGGCACGCCGCGCTCCCCCTCCATCTGCGCGACCAGAGTCGCGGCAGCGAGGCCAAGCACGATCGCGCCCAGAATCTGGAGAGGGCGCGACACCGCGCGAAACAGGTTCAGAGGCCGGAGGGACAGGCCGCGAAGGACAGAAGGCACGTTCACGCGCGTCCTTTTGGCGGGATTTGCCTGCGCTGCCAAGCGGCAACCCATTTCCCGTTTCGTTTTCCCCTCCTTTGTGCGTTATTGGGCTTGTCGCATTTTCTTCAGCGGTCAGATGTTTCCATCTGACCTGAAAATGCTTAGGGGCGACGGCCATGAGCGACACCGAATCCTACAGCTACGCCAAGGCTGGCGTCGACATCGCCGCGGGCAATGCGCTGGTCCGCGCCATCGCCCCGCTTGCCAAGGCCACCCGCCGCCCCGGCGCCGACGCGGAACTGGGCGGCTTCGGCGGCTTCTTCGACCTGAAGGCGGCCGGTTATGACGATCCCTTGCTGGTCGCGGCCAATGACGGCGTCGGCACCAAGCTGAAGCTCGCCATCGACCACAATGCCCATGACGGCGTCGGCATCGATCTTGTCGCCATGTGCGCCAACGACCTGATCGTGCAGGGCGCCGAACCGCTCTTCTTCCTGGACTATTATGCCACCGGCAAGCTGGAAAGCGGTGTCGCCGAACGGGTGATCGCGGGAATAGCGGAGGGCTGCAAGCAGGCCGGATGCGCCCTCATCGGGGGCGAAACGGCGGAAATGCCGGGCATGTACGGGCCGGGCGACTATGACCTCGCCGGTTTCTGCGTCGGCGCGGTGGAACGGTCCAGGGCGCTGACCGGCAACAAGGTGAAGGCGGGCGACGTGCTGCTCGGCCTCGCCTCTTCGGGCGTGCATTCCAACGGCTTCTCGCTGGTCCGCCGCCTCGCCGCGGACAAGGGCTGGAAGCTCGACCGGCCGGCGATCTTCGACAATGAGGTGCTGCTGATCGACGCGCTGATGGCCCCGACGCGCATCTATGTGAAGTCGCTGCTGCCGCTGGTCCGCTCGGGCAGGATCAATGCGCTGGCCCATATCACGGGCGGCGGCCTGCTGGAAAACATCCCGCGCGTGCTGCCCGACGGTTGCCACGCCGTGGTCGACGCCGATGGCTGGGAACAGCCCCGCCTGATGGCCTTCCTGCAGGCCCAGGGCAATATCGAGCCGGAAGAGATGGCGCGCACCTTCAACTGCGGCGTCGGCATGGTGCTGGCGGTGGACGCAGGCGCAGCCGACGCCGTGGCCGCCGATCTTGAGGCGGCGGGCGAAACCGTGCTGCGGGTCGGCATGGTGGAAGCAGGCGAACGGGGCTGCACGGTCAGGGGCTCCCAGGAAACGTGGAGCGCCAGGGCCGAATGGACCGCCACCCATCTGGGGTGAGTCGCGCGAACCGGACGGGGACTGTGCAAGTGAAGGCAAAGGTCGGCGTTCTGATTTCCGGACGTGGCTCGAACATGGCGGCGCTGCTCTATGCCGCCAGGCATCCGTCCTGCCCCTATGAGCTGGTTCTGGTCGCCGCCAACGACCCCGAAGCCCCCGGCCTGAAACTCGCCGCCGCAGAGGGCATCCCCACCTTCGCGCACAGCCACAAGGGGCTGAAGCGCGCCGAGTTCGACCGGATCGTCGACGCGCAACTGCGCAGCGCCGGCGCGGAATATGTCGCGCTCGCCGGCTATATGCGCCTGCTCTCGCCGGAATTCGTCGCAGGATGGGAGGGCCGGATGCTCAACATCCACCCCAGCCTGCTGCCTAGATACAAGGGCCTCGGCACGCACCAGCAGGCGCTTGACGCCGGCGATTCCCATGCCGGCTGCTCGGTCCACATCGTCACCGCGGAACTGGACGACGGGCCGGTGCTTGGCCAGACCGCGGTCGCGATCCTGCCCGGCGACACCGCCGAGAGCCTGGCCGCGCGCGTCCTGATGGCGGAACATCAGCTCTATCCCCGCACGCTGGCGGAATTCGTCACCCGCGAACGCCAGCCCGAATGGCTGCTGAACAAGGTCAGGGAACACGCCCTTGCCCTGCCGCAGGCGGATGAGGTCACGTCCCATGGCATGCCCTGCTTCGGCATCGAAAAGGGCAAGAAATTCGCCTATTTCTCTCAAGGTAATCACGGCGACGGCGTCATCGCCATCCTCGTCAAGACGACGGCGCCCGAAGAACAGGCCATGCTGATCGAGAGTGACCCCGCCCGCTATTACCGCCCCGCTTATTTCGGCGACGGCTGGGTCGGCATCAGGCTCGACCTCGGCGATACGGACTGGGACCATATCGGGGACCGCCTGGACAAGAGCTGGCGCACGGTAGCGCCGCGAAAGCTGTTGGGATTGAAGGATATCGCCGATCAGTTCTGAGCGGCGCTTCAGGGCGCTTTGATTTTCTCCTGTTTTCCCCCCAGATAGGCAGCCATGACCGACACCGCCCCCCCTCCCGCCCCCGCCCCGCAGGCCGCCATCGAGATCACCAACCTCTCCAAGGTCTACAAGGGCGGGAAGCAGGCGCTCGACAACATCAATCTCACCATTCCGCGTGGGCAGATATATGGCCTGCTCGGCCCCAATGGCGCGGGCAAGTCGACCACGATCAACATCCTCGCGGGCCTGGTGAACAAGACCAGCGGCACCGCGCGGATCTGGGGCTTCGACATCGACCAGAACCCCCGCAACGCCAAGAACAGCATCGGCATCGTCCCGCAGGAGATCGTCTTCGACCCCTTCTTCACGCCGTTCGAGACGCTGGAGAACCAGGCGGGCTATTATGGCGTGCCCAGGGACCGCCGCCGATCGATGGAATTGCTGCGCGCCGTGCATCTGGAGGACAAGGCCAACGCCTATGCCCGGACGCTTTCGGGCGGCATGAAACGCCGCCTGCTGGTGGCGAAGGCGATGGTGCATTCGCCGCCGATCCTGGTGCTGGACGAACCGACCGCCGGCGTCGACGTGCAGCTTCGCCAGCAGCTCTGGGCCTATGTGCGGGAATTGAACCGGCAGGGCGTGACCATCGTGCTGACCACCCACTATCTGGAGGAGGCCGAGGAGCTGTGCGACCGCATCGGCATCATCAACCATGGCAAGGTCATCACGGACAAGCCGACCCGCGAACTGATCGCCATGGCACAGGAGAAAGTGGTGCAGGTGACGGTCGACCGCGACGTGGTGACGCCCCCCGCCGACCCCAGTTTCGAGAAGATAGAATTGTCCGACGAACGCACGCTGACGATCACCTATATGAAGAACCGCGCCAATGCGGGCCAGGTGCTGAGCGCCGTGCAGGCGAGCGGCCTGTCGATCGTGGACGTGGTAACGCGCGACCCGGACCTGGAGGATGTGTTCCTCAACCTGACCGCCGCGGCCTGAGCGAGTAAGTAAATGCCCATCACTACCTATGACGTCGTCATCATCGGTTCCGGCGCGGCGGGGCTGACGGCCGCCATCAACCTGGCGCAGGATCGCAAGGTCGTGGTCCTTGCCAAGGGCGCGCTCGACGGCGGCTCCACCAACTGGGCGCAGGGCGGCATTGCCGCCGTACTCGACGCCGGTGACAGTTTCGAGGCGCATATCGACGACACGATGGTCGCGGGCGCGGGCCTGAACGACCGCAGCACGGTGGAATTCGTCGTCTCGGAGGCCCCCGCCGCCATCGAGCGGCTGGCCGAACTGGGCGTGCCCTTCAATCCCAATGAGGAGGGGAGCGGGGAGGAATTCGGCGAGCGCTGGCACCTGACCCGCGAAGGCGGCCACAGCCACCGCCGCATCGTCCATGTCGACGACGCCACGGGCCATGCCGTTCAGGTCGCGCTGCTGAAGGCCGCCCGCGCCAATCCGAACATCACGCTGCTGGAGGACAGGGTCGCCGTCGACCTCATCACCAGCCGCCATGGGGAGAGATATTCGGGCGACGGCCATGTCTGGGGCGTCTACGCCTTCAACAAGCAGAGCAAGCATGTCGACGCCATAGTGGGCAAGGCGACGATCCTCTGCACCGGCGGCGCGGGCCGCACCTATCTCTTCTCCACCGCGCCCCGTGGGGCGACCGGGGACGGCATCGCCATGGCCTGGCGCGCGGGCTGCCGCGTCTCCAACATGGAGATGAACCAGTTCCACCCCACCTGCCTCTACAATCTGGAGGTCAAGAATTTCCTGATCACCGAAGCGGTGCGCGGCGAAGGCGGTCACCTCAAGCTCCCCCCCGGCGTGCCGGGCGGCGGCGAGCGGTTCATGCCCCGCTTCGACGATCGCGCCGAACTGGCGCCGCGCGACGTGGTTGCCCGCGCCATCGACCATGAGATCAAGCGGCTCGGCCTCGACTATGTCCATCTCGACATCAGCCACAAGCCGCCGGAATTCGTGCGCACCCATTTCCCGACCATCTATGCGCGCCTGCTGGACCTCGACATCGACATCACGAAGGAGCCGATCCCGGTCGTCCCGGCGCAGCATTATACCTGCGGCGGCGTTGTCATCGACCTCGACGGCCGCACCGACCTGCCGGGCCTCTATGCCGCGGGCGAAGTGACCGAAAGCGGCCTGCACGGGGCCAACCGCCTCGCCTCCAACTCGCTGCTGGAATGCTTCGTCTTCGGGGAAGCCGCCGCCCGGCATATCCGCGCCCATTGGCACGAACTGCCCGCGCCCCCGCCAATCCGCCCCTGGGACGAAAGCCGCGTCACCAATTCGGACGAGGAAGTCATCGTCCAGCATAACTGGAAGGAAATCCGCCGCTTCATGTGGGACTATGTCGGCATCGTCCGCACCACCAAGCGGCTGGAGCGCGCCCAGCACCGCATCGACCTGCTGGCCAAGGAAGTGGACGAATATTACGGCTATTTCCGCGTGACCCCCGACCTGATCGAACTGCGCAACCTGCTGGAGGTGGCGCGGCTGGTCGTCCGGTCGGCCCTGCACCGGAAGGAAAGCCGGGGGCTGCATTACACGCTCGATTATCCGGCCATGTTGCCGCAGGCGGTCGATACGGTGCTCACCCCCTGAAAAAAATGGCGCAACGCCGGTCGCGCTGCGCCATCAGTCGAGGAGTGACGCGAGGAGGTGCGTCAGCCTGTGTTTAGCGCCGCCGACTCGCCCCGCCCTTGATCGACGTCAAATCGGCTTCAGGAAATCGCCGAGGATCGCGTTGAAGCGGGCCGGCTGATCCGCCATGACGACATGGCCGCTGGGGCCGACCGGCACCAGCCGGACGCCACGCTTGGCGGCATAGGCGGCACGGAAGGTACGGCCGATGTCGCTCGCCTGCGCCGCATCGCTGCCGACGGCATAGACGACCTCCATGGGCGGGGCGAGCCGCGCCAGTTGCGGCCCCAGATCGACATTGGCCAGATCGCGCAGCGCATTGGCGATCACGTCCGGATCGCTGCCGCGCGCGCCCGGCATCTCCGCCAGCATCTGCGCCAGATAGGCACGGCCTGCCTTGGTACCCGTGAAATATTGGCCAAGCTGATCGGCGAGGAACCCCATGCCCTGTGCCGTGCCGCCAACCATCGCCGCTCCTTCGGGCAACATGTCGACCACCATCAGCCGCCCCGCCAGCCCCTTGAGGCCCAGCATCATCGCCAGCGTGCCGCCCATGCTGTGGCCGACAATGGCGGGCCGTTCCAGCCCGGCCGCCGCGATATAGCGGGCGATCTCATCCGCCACCGGCTGGACCAGCGGCCCGCTGGCATTGGCCTCCGCCGGCAACCCCGCAAAGCCCCTTATGTGCACCAGATGCCAGCGATAGCCCGAAAGCGCGCCGACCACCCCGTTCCACAGTCCCGGCCCGCTCGCCAGGCCCGCGATCAGGACGACGTCCCGCCCCGCCCCGCGCGTCGTGACGGCGATCCGGCGGGAGGCGAAGGGCGCCGCCCAGGCCCCTGGCGCCAGCGCGCCACCCGCCAGCAGCAGCGCCGCGCCCTGCAACATGGTCCGTCTGTTCATTACTGCACGCATGCCCGCCTTCTTGCAGGCCGCCGCCTGAACCTCAACTGAGTTAAGGCGGGCTTTGTTCAGCCTCCTTACATCGCGTTTGTGGAATCGTTCGTCGCATGATTCTTGTCAGCCGCCGCGCGTGCGAACCCTAATGAAACAGGAGAGTGCGGGGATTTTGATGACCAATTTCAAGCGAGGGCGCAAAGGGCGTCCAAATGGCGGCAATGGCGGCTCCGTCCGGCTTGTCCTGTTGATGGCGGCGCTGTCGGCCTGCGTCAGCGCGCCGCAGCAGCCTTATGCGGCTGTCGGGCAAAAGCCCCAGCCCACCACGGCGACCTTCCCGATCAAACCGGTCGCCAATCCGCCCAAATCCTTTGACAGCTTGAATGTCGACCAGCGGGAAACGCCGCCGCCCGCCCTGGTCAGCGTCGTCCGCAATCTCGGCCAGAGCTTCAACGGCAAGGTCGGCATCGCGGTGCGCCGCGTCGGCAGCGACTGGACCGTCGCCTGGAACGGCAATCTGCTCTTCCCGCAGCAGAGCGTGTCGAAGCTGTGGGTGTCGATGACCTTCCTCGACGCGGTGGACCGCGGCAAGATCCGCCTGAGCGACAGCACCACCATCACGAAGAAGGACCTGACCCTCTTCCACCAGCCAACCGCGGCGCTGGTCGGCAATGCGGGCTGGACCACCACCTATTCCGACCTCATGCGCCGCGCCATGACGCAGAGCGACAATACCGCCAACGACACGCTGCTGCGCGCCGTCGGCGGGCCGGACGCGGTGCGCAGCTATCTCGCCCGGCGCTATATCAAGGATATCCGCTTCGGCCCCGGTGAGCGGCTGCTCCAATCCACCACCGCCGGCCTGGAATGGCGGCAGGATTATTCCATCGGCCGCAATTTCTACGCCGCCCGGGCCAAGCTGCCCATGTCGGCGCGGCAGAAGGCGCTGGACAATTATCTCGCCAGCCCGCCTGATGGCGCGGCGCCCTCCTCCATCGTGCACGCCCTGGCAAAGCTGAAGCAGAACGACATGCTGTCCCCGGCATCGTCGCAACTGCTGCTCTCGATCATGGGCGAGGCGAAGACCGGGCCGCAACGCATCAAGGGCGGCGTGCCGGCCGGCTGGCACTATCTGCACAAGACCGGCACGGGGCAGGAACTGGGCGCGCGCTCGACCGGCTTCAACGACATCGGCATCATGACCGCGCCCGACGGCACCTGCTATGCGGTCGCGGTGATGATCGGCAGCACCACCGAACCGATCCCGGTACGCTGGCAATTGATGCAGGCCGTCGCGAAGGCGGTCGTGGCGAACCACGAGGCGCGGTAGGAAAACGGCTTCACTTTAATCCAGATTCGGCCGCAGCCAGCGCTCCGCCGTTTCCAGATCCACGCCGCGCCGCTGGGCATAATCCTCCAGCTGGTCCCGCCCGACCCGCGCCACGCCGAAATATTCGGCCTGCGGATGCCCGAAATAGAAGCCGCTGACCGCCGCCGTCGGCAACATCGCGAAGCTCTCCGTCAGCGAAATCCCGGTCGCATGATGCGCGTCCAGCATGTCGAACAGCAGCGGCTTCAGGCTATGCTCCGGACAGGCCGGATAGCCCGGCGCCGGTCGGATGCCGCGATAATGCTCCTTGATGAGCGCTTCGTTGGTCAGCTGCTCGCCCTCGGCATAGCCCCAGAGCGCGGTGCGCACATAATGGTGCAGCCGCTCCGCAAAGGCCTCCGCCAAGCGATCCGCCAGCGCCTTGAGCAATATGTCCGAATAATCGTCGATGGCGTTCTTGAACCGCGCCAGATGCGGCTCGATGCCGTGGATCGACACGGCGAAACCGCCCATCCAGTCACCGTCATGGCTGATGAAGTCAGCCAGGCACATATTGGCGCGGCCTTCCCGCTTGGCAATCTGCTGGCGCAGCATCGGTAGGGTCACATGCTTTTCATCCTCGACATGGACAATGATGTCATCGCCCTCGCGACGGCAGGGCCATAGCCCCGCGACGCCCCGCGCGGTCAGCCATTTTTCGTCGATGATGCGGTCCAGCATCGCCTGCGCGTCCTTGAACAGGCTGGTCGCGCTTTCGCCGACGACCTCATCCTCCAGGATCGCCGGATAATTGCCCGCCAGTTCCCAGGCGCGGAAGAAGGGCGTCCAGTCGATATAGTTGCGCAGGTCCTTCAGGTCCCAGTCCGGGAAGCGATGGACGCCGGGCAGGCGCGGCTTGCCGGGCTTCAGGCTCTCGTCGATCTCGAAGCCGTTGGCGCGGGCATCCTCGATGCTGACCAGCGCGCTCTGCCCCTTGTTGGCGCGGGCGACGCGGACATGCTCATAATCATCCTTGGTCTTCTGGACGAAGTCGTTCTTCTGCGTCTCCGACACCAGCGCCGTCGCCACGCCGACCGCCCGGCTCGCGTCCAGCACATGCACCACCGGCCCCTCAAAGGCCGGATCGATGCGCAGCGCCGTATGCACCTTCGACGTGGTCGCGCCGCCGATCAGCAGCGGCATCGTCATCTGCGCGCGCTGCATCTCCGCCGCCACCGTCACCATCTCGTCCAGCGAAGGGGTGATGAGGCCCGAAAGTCCGATCATGTCGGCATCATGATCGTTGGCGGCCTTGATGATGTCCTGCCAGGGCACCATCACGCCCATGTCGACCACCTCGAATCCATTGCACTGGAGCACGACGCCGACGATGTTCTTGCCGATATCATGGACGTCGCCCTTGACCGTCGCCATGATGATCTTGCCCTTGCCCTTGGCGCCGGGTTCCTTCGCCGCTTCGATGAAGGGCAACAGGTGCGCCACCGCCTTCTTCATGACGCGGGCGGACTTCACCACCTGCGGCAGGAACATCTTGCCCGCGCCGAACAGGTCGCCCACGACATTCATGCCGTCCATCAACGGGCCTTCGATGACCTGAATGGGCTTTTCGGCGGCGAGGCGGGCTTCCTCCGTATCCTCCACCACATACATGTCGATGCCCTTGACCAGCGCATGTTCCAGCCGCTTGGCGACCGGCCAGCCGCGCCATTCCTGCGCGGCCTTTTCGGACGCCGCATCCTTGCCCTTGAAGCTCTCGGCCAAGGCGACGAGGCGATCGCCCGCCTCCGGATCGCTGTTCAGCAGCACATCCTCGCACGCCTTGCGCAGCGCCGGGTCGATGGCGTCATAGACGTCGAGCTGCCCCGCATTGACGATCGCCATGTCGAGGCCAGCCGGAATGGCGTGATAGAGGAAGACCGAGTGCATCGCCCGCCGCACCGGCTCATTGCCGCGGAAGGAGAAGGAGAAGTTCGACAACCCGCCCGAAATATGGACATGCGGGCAGCGCTTCTTGATCTCCCGGCACGCCTCGATGAAATCGACGCCGTAATTATTATGTTCCTCGATACCCGTCGCCACCGCGAAGATATTGGGATCGAAGATGATGTCCTCCGGCGGGAAGCCGATGGTCATCAGCAGCTTGTAGGCGCGCTCGCAAATCTCGACCTTGCGGGCCTGCGTGTCGGCCTGCCCCGTCTCGTCGAAGGCCATGACGACCACCGCCGCGCCATAGGCCATGCACAGCCGCGCATGATGCAGGAAGGCCTCCTCGCCCTCCTTCATGCTGATCGAGTTCACGACCGGCTTGCCCGAAACGCATTTCAGGCCCGCCTCGATCACCTCCCATTTGGAGCTGTCGATCATCACCGGCACGCGGCTGATATCCGGCTCCGACGTCATGAGCTTGAGGAAGGTCGTCATCGCCTCCACGGCGTCGAGCAGGCCCTCGTCCATGTTGACGTCGACGATCTGCGCGCCGTTCTCCACCTGCTCGCGGGCGATGTCGATGGCTGCGGCATAGTCGCCCGCCATGATCAGCTTCTTGAACTTGGCGGAGCCCGTGACGTTGGTGCGCTCACCGATATTGACGAAAGTGGCGGTCGATTGCTGGGTCATTTTTACATTCGTTACCCCGGCAAAGGCTGGGGTCTCCCAATCTAGAGCGCGCCCCAAGAGGCACGAGATCCCAGCGTTGACCTTCGGTCGCCCTTCGGGTCGCTGGGATGACGGTTATATCTTACGCCGCGATATGCATGGGCTCCAGCCCGGCCAAGCGCGTCACCACCGGCAGTTCCGGCACTTGCCGAGGCTTGTGCCCCACCAGCGCCTTCGCCACCGCGCCGATATGCGCGGGCGTGGTGCCGCAGCAGCCGCCGACCATATTGACCAGCCCCTCATCCACCCACTGGCGGATCAGGCTCGCGGTGGTTTCCGGCAACTCATCATATTGCCCCAGCTCATTGGGCAGCCCCGCATTGGGATAGGCCAGGATCAGCGTATCGGCATTCTTCGCCAGTTCGCTCAGATAAGGCCGCAGCAGATCCGCCCCGAAGGCGCAGTTCACCCCGATGGTCAGCGGCTTCAGATGCCGCAGCGAATACCAGAAGGCGTTGATCGTATGCCCCGACAGGTTGCGCCCCGACATATCGGTGATGGTGAAGCTCAGCATCAGCGGCACGGGCCGCCCCGCCGCCGCCTCGGCCTCCCGCGCGGCCATGCCCGCCGCCTTGGCGTTCAGCGTGTCGAAACAGGTCTCGACCAGCAGGAAGTCCACCCCGCCCTCGATCAGCGCGTCGCACTGCTCGCGATAATCGGCCTTCAGCGTGTCATAATCGACCTCGCGATAGGCCGGATCATTGACGTCCGGCGATATCGACAGCGTCTTGTTCGTCGGCCCGATCGACCCCGCGACAAAGCGTGGCCGCCCATCCTTCGCCGTCGCCGCCTCGCACGCCTTGCGGGCAATCCGGGCGGCAGCGATGTTGATCTCCCGCACCAGATGCTCGCATCCATAGTCGGCCATGGCGATCTTGGTGGAACTGAACGTGTTCGTCTCGATCATGTCCGCCCCGGCATCGAGATAGGCGGTGTGAATGCCCTCCACGATGTCCGGCCGCGTCAGGCACAGAAGGTCGTTATTGCCCTTCTGGTCCTTCGCGAGGTCCAGCGACCCGCGATAATCCGCCTCGGTCAGCCCATGCTTCTGGATCGACGTGCCATAGCCGCCGTCGAAAATCATGATCTTTTCCGCCGCAACGGCGCGGAAGCGTTCCTCGGCGGTCATGCCGTCTTCTCCAATGCAGCCGGCCGAAGCCCGAGCAGATGACAGATCGCATAGCTCAGTTCCGCCCGGTTGAGCGTATAGAAATGAAAGTCGCGCACCCCGCCGGCATAGAGCTTGCGGCACAATTCCGCCGCCAGCGTCGCGGAAACCAGTTGGCGCGCGGCAGGCAGGTCGTCCAGCCCCTCGAACAGCTTGCCCATCCAGCCCGGCACATCGGTGTTGCACATGGCGGACATGCGCTGGACCGCCGCGAAATTGCTGACCGGCATGATGCCGGGGATGATCTCCGCATCGATCCCCGCCGCCGCCACCGTGTCGCGGAAGCGGAAGAAGGTGTCGGGCTCGAAGAAGAATTGCGTGATCGCCCGCGTCGCGCCGGCGTCCAGCTTGCGCTTGAGGTTGTCGATGTCGCCCTGCGCCGACAGCGCGTCGGGATGGGTTTCGGGATAGGCCGCCACCGAAATCTCGAACGGGTGGCGCTTCACCAGACCCTCGACCAGTTCGGCCGCGCCGCTATAACCCTCGGCATGGGGCTGAAACTTCGCTCCTGCTTCGGGCGGATCGCCGCGCAGCGCGACGATATGCCGCACGCCCGCCTCCCAATAGGCGTCCGCCACCTCATCGATCTCGGCCCGGCTCGCCGCCACGCAGGTCAGGTGCGCCGCCGCCGACAAGGGCGTCTCCTTCGCGATCCGCGCCACCGTGCTGTGCGTGCGTTCCCGCGTCGATCCGCCCGCGCCATAGGTCACCGACACGAATTTGGGCGCCAGCGGCGTCAGCGTCTGGATCGCAGACCATAGCTGCTCCTCCATCTTCTCGGTCTTGGGCGGGAAGAATTCGAAGCTCACATTGATGTCGCCCGCCAGATCGGCATAAAGCGGCGCCTGCCAGGATTGCCGGGCCTCATCGACGGAAGATAAGCTCAAGGTCATGCGGAAAATCGTCCTTCGATAGGCAGGATGCGCGCGCCACGGCGGCGGCCCAGCCATAATTGCACCGTCAACTCCTGGCCGGGCAGCACCTCCGCCCGCTCCAGATCCAGTCCCGCTTGCCCGAACCAGCTTTCGATCTGCTCGTCGGAAAAGCCCAGCCGCGCATGCTGGTCGCGCAGCCTGAGTTCTTCCCGTTCATGCGCCGCGAAGTCGGCTATCAGGACGCGGCCACCTGCCGCCGTCACCCGCGCCGCCTCCTCGATCACCGCCTCGGGCGCCTGCGCATAGTGCAGCACCTGGTGCAGGACCACCGTATCGGCGCTGCCCGGTTCCAGCGGCAGGGCGCCGAAATCGCCCAGCACCAGCGCATATTTGTCGCCCGCATCCTCGGGCAGCTTGGCCCGCGCCAGCCGCAGCATGTCCGGGCTGCGGTCCAGCGCCGTGACCTGCTCGGCCAAGGGACCGAACAATTCGATCATCCGCCCCGTCCCCGTGCCGATGTCGAGCAGATGACCGATCGGTTCCGCCCCCAGCAGCGCGGTCATCGCCGCCTCCACGTCGCCCTCCGGCACATGCAGGGAACGGATCGCATCCCATTCCTCGGCATGTTCGGCAAAATAGCTTTCCGCCGCGCGGGCGCGATCCGCCCGCACCGCCGCCAGCCGGGCCAAGTCGGCCTTCTGCCACAAATCCTCGCGCTCGGAAGGGGCAAGCTGATCGAAAAGCGTCAGGAACGGCCCGATCTCGTCGCCCTTGCCCAGACGCAGAAAAACCCAGTTGCCTTCCTTGCGCCGCTCCACCAGACCGGCTTCGGCCAATATGCGGACATGGCGGGACACGCGGGGCTGGCTTTGCCCCACGACCTGCGCAATTTCGCCCACCGCCAGTTCCATGGCGCGCAACAGATAGATGATGCGCAGCCGCGTCGGGTCGCCCAAGGCCCGGAAAATGTCGAGTGCTGCGCTCATGGACGGATCGTATAAAGAAATCTTTATATGCGTCAATGGCCGTTCGAAACTGCGCCATTCATCGCCCCGCACCCCCCAATCACGGGCTTAACGCACGATTGGGATTGCCATGAGTCACGGGATTCATTACGAATCGCGGCGCAGACGCAATGGGGGGTGAACTTTTCTCCGAGAGTGGTCTGCACCGTTTTTATTCTCAGAGAGGGGTTAACCCATGACCAAGTCGATTGCTCTTTCGCTCGTTCTCGCCGCGTCGCTCGGCCTGGCTGCCTGCTCGGGCGGTGCGGAAAATGCCGCCAACGCCTCGGCCAATGCCGCGGAGAACGCTTCGAACGCTGCCGACAACGCCATGAATGCCGCGATGAACGCTGCCGACAACGCTTCGAACGCCGCTTCGAACGCTGCCAACACCGCCAGCAACGCCGCCGGCAACGCGATGTAATTCCCGTCAGGGAATCGTCTGGAATGGGCCGCGCCGGCAACGGCGCGGCCTTTTTCTTTGCCGGAACGGATGGCCGCCAAGAAAAAGGGCCGCCCCAACGGAGCAGCCCTCGTCCTTTTCCGTCTATCGGCGGATCAGCAATCCCGGTCGATCGCCCGACCGGCCAGCGCACCCACGCCCGCGCCGATGATGGCGCCCGTGGTGCCGTCGCCGCGACGGCCATAGCGGCCGCTGCCCTTGCCGACTTCATTGCCCAGCAGGCCACCGGCGATCGCGCCGATGATGGTGCCGCCCGTGCCATTGTCCCTGCAGCGATAACCGCCGCGATAGCCCCGATAATAGCCATCGCGATAATAGCCGTCGCCACGATAATAGCCGTCGCGATAGCCCCGATAACCCCGGTCGCCGCGATAATAGTCGCCGCGCTCATAATGGCGCCCCCAACCGTCGCGGGCCATGGCCGGCGTCGCGGTGGCGGCGAGCGAGGCAACGCCCATCGCCAGCGCCGCCCCCATGTTGATCAGAAACTTCGTCTTCATGGCGTTGCTCCTCATTAGCCATAAATCCCGGCAGGCCCTTCCCACGGAGGACTCGCCAATGATTGCAGCCCTTTTGCCCGATTCGCATTGAGCCAAGCCTGAATGGCGATGTCAGCCACCATTCAGTATTGGAGCGACCGCAACAGGCCTTATCGCGCTTTTCAGGGGTCGACGCCAGCGCCGCGAAAAACCCTGCACGGCTGCCGATTATCCCCTATGGCAGGGGGCGATGCGCCGAATCCTGATCGTCCTGCTCCTCGCGATCCTGCTGCTGCCCGCGCCGCACAAGAACAAGCCTGAACCTTTCGGCCCCGGCCCGCTGATGGTAAGCGCCCGCGCCCTGCCCCTGAATGCGGCCGATCCTGCCCAGCGCACCCTGGGACCGCTGCACTATCTGGAAGGATGGCAACTCAGCAGCGCCCATCACGGCTTTGGGGGCATCTCCTCCCTGCTGGCCGAACCCGATGGCCAGATCCTGGCGCTCAGCGATTCCGGCACGCTGATGGGCTTTCATGTCGGCCCCGGCAAGGCGCAACGGCATCCCTTCATCGCCCCTCTTCCCATCCGGCCGCAGGACCGGGATCGCCCCTGGTGGGCATGGGATTCGGAAGCGATGGCCCTCGACCCGACGACCCAGCGCTACTGGGTGGGTTTCGAGCTGCAACAGATGATCTGCCGCTACTCCCCCGGCTTTGCCCGGGTCGAGGCTTGCCGGACCTGGCCGGACATAGAGGCCTGGCCGGAAACGGGGTCGATCGAATCGCTGGCGCGCCTGCCCGACGGGCGCTTCCTCGTCCTCGCGGAAATGGGGATGACCCCCGATGGCAGCCATGACACGCTGCTGTTCGCGGGCGACCCCGCCGAAGCCTCGACGGCCGCCCCCATGCACCTGCGCTATGTGCCGCCGCGCGGTTATCGCCCGACAGATGCCGTCGCGCTGGACGACCGACATGTGCTGGTCCTCAACCGGCGACTGACCCTGCAGGAATTGTTCACGGCAACCCTGGCCGTCATCGAACTGCCGGCAAAGCCGCGTCCCGGCGACCGCCTGAAGGCGCGCGAACTCGGCCGGCTCGCGCCGCCCCTGCTGGCCGACAATTTCGAGGGACTGGCGATAACGCGGGAGGATGGCCGCAGGGTCGTCTGGATCGCATCCGACGACAATCACGAATTCTTCCAGCGCACCCTGCTGCTGAAATTCGCGCTGGACTGGCCGGAATAGGGCAGACCGGCGGCCCTTGAGAAACCCGGCCCCACCCGACGCAAAAAAGCGGCCCGTCGCCGGGCCGCTCTTTCAAGCGAACGAATCGAACCGAATCAGGCGGCGACCGCGGCCTTCTTCTTCACGATGTCGCGCTTCAGGCGGCGCGCCTTCAGCGACAGCTTGTCGTCGCTGGTCTTCAGCAGCCAGTTGTCCAGGCCGCCATTATGCTCGACCGAACGCAGGCCATGGGTCGACACGCGCAGCTTCACGGTCGTTTCCAGCGCTTCGGAGATCAGCGACACGTTCTGCAGGTTGGGCAGGAACACACGCTTGGTCTTGTTATTGGCGTGGGAAACATTGTGACCCACCTGGCGGCCCTTGCCGGTCAGCTCGCAAATGCGCGACATAGTCAATCAACCTTGTAATTCGGGTTCGTTCGGAAAGCGGCGCGGATAACGGGATTCCCGACGCTCGTCAACCCGCCCAGCGCCTTTCCGGGCCGCAACCCTTTCCGACTCATGAGCGTTGATGCGCCATAAGCCAAAGGAGGCGGAAATGCGATTCATTGGTGGCCTGTTGCTGATCGTGCTGCTGGTCCTGGCTGGCGGCATCGCCACCGGCTTCATCGACCTGCAGAAAACGCAGGAGGGGCGCCTGCCGGAAATCGCCGTAAAGGGCGGCTCCCTCCCCAAATATGAGGCCAGCGTGGCCAAGGTGGAGGTCGGCAAGCGCAAGGAGACGGTCGAATTGCCGACCGTGGACGTGCAGAAGCCCTGAGAGCCGTCAGGAAACGGGCGGAAGCGCGCATCTCGGCAGCCGCACGGACCCTCTCCCCCAAAGGCCCTTCATCCTGTAAGGGCGAGGCCCATGTCTTCGCCCTTTCCCCTGCCTGATCCGATGCGGCGCGCTCTCGACCTCGCCCATGCCGCGGCCGAAGCGGGCGAAGTGCCCATCGGCGCGGTCGTCACCCTCGACGGCCGCATCATTGCCGAGGGGGAAAATCGCAACCGGCGCGACAATGATCCCACCGCCCATGCCGAAATGGTGGCGATCCGCGCGGCGGCGGCCCATCTGGGCGATTTCCGCCTTAGCGGCTGCGACCTCTGGGTGACGCTGGAACCCTGTCCGATGTGCGCCGGTGCGATATCCCACGCCCGCATCGCCCGCCTCTATTATGCCGTGGCGGACCCGAAGGGCGGCGCGATCGAACAGGGGCCGCGCCTCTTTGCCCAGCCGCAATGCCTCCACCGGCCGGAAGTCTATGGCGACCTTGCCACGGCAGAGGCATCAACGCTGCTCAGGGATTTTTTTCTCGCCCGGCGCTGAATAATCGATGCGATAGAGCGTGTAGGGCAGCGTCATCCCCGTCTTCAACGGCACCGGCTTTAGCCAGCCCGGCACCTCGCCCCGCATCAGCCCCGCATAAAAGCCCTGCGGGCTGCGCGCCTGATAGATGGTGCCTTCGGGGAAGCCAGGGCAGACCAGCAGATAGGTGGCATGGTGCTTCGCCGCGATCGGCCGGAACGCGTCGGCGGGGCCGTCATAGGCATGGTGCATGTCCAGGATCGTCGCGCCGTTGCGATGATAGGGGCCCGCCACGGCGCTGTGGTGCGTGGCGACGATCAGGCGCGGCCCCAGGTCGACCATGGTGAAGATGGTGGCGGGCGGCAACTGGTCGAGCACCTGCAGCGCCGGCAGGGTGCGGCACCGGCCATTGGCCTTGTCGATGGCTTTGCGGCGCTGCTGGGCCGTCGGCTTCTGCGGCTTGGGCTGTTCGCCCCTGGCCCTGACCCAAAGCTGGTTCATCTGCGGATAAAGCGGCGTTGCAAAGGCTGCCCCGGCCAGCACGGCTACCCCCAGCGCCGCCGCCAGACGCGCAGCGGGCCTTCCCGTCGCGATCAGGCAGAGCAGCCGATAGGCGGCCCAGGCGGCGGGGGGTATGGCCAGCAATTGCGCCGCCGGTCCGGCGCGAAGCTGCCAGAAGAGCAGCGCGGTGGAAAAGAGCATCATCAGCCCCACCGTCGCCCAGGCCCAGAGCCGGTCCGCGTCCCTGCGCGCATCCCACAATGCCCAGAACAGGCCGATCAGGCCAGCCGCCGGAATGGCCATCAACGGCACGACCAGACTGCGCGCCTGCACCGTGATCGGCTTGGCCTCGCGGATATTGGCCAGCCACAGCCTCTCCAGTTCAGGGGAGATCTGATAGGCGCCCGACAGGCATTGCGGCCAGTTGATCCAGGCGAAGGCCGCCACCGCCGCACCCACCAGCACACCCGCGCCCAGCCGCGCGGGCCAGCTTTTGAGCGGAAGCAGCGCCAGCAGCACCATCCCGGCCGACGCCATCGCGAAGATCGCCACCCAGATGGGCGAGATCGCGTCGCACACCATTTCCCGGTTGGCATAGCTCGCGAACAGCACGAACAGCACCGATGTCGCTCCGCCCAGGCTGATGGCATAGGGCAGCATCCGCCGCGCCGCGCCATCCTTGAATACCCAGCGCAGCGCGATCAGCGCGCCCCCTGCCGCCAGATAGACGATCATCTCCATGCCGATGGTGATGGAAAGCGCGCTGCTCACGCCCGCGACAATGCCGCCGCGCAGCCAGTTGCGGTCGACGACGCCCGCCAGCATCAGCACGGTGAACGCCAGTTGCCAGCCATGATGGTCGATCCGCATCGGCAGGAACATGCTGATGCCCATCTGCGCGGCGAAGGGCGCCAGCGCCGCCAGGAACCAGCTGTTCCCACCCGCCAGCCGCCGCGCGATGAAGCCAAGGCCCAGCATCAGGGGCAGGAGCGGCAGCATCGGCGCGATGCCGCAGGCCAGCCGGTCGGCCAGCCCCTGGTCCAGGAAGGCGCGGAAGAACAGCATCAGCCCCGCAAGCGGCAGGTCCACCAGCCGCGACCAGTGGATGTTGAACCCGGCGGGCGGATCGAGCCGATATTGCCGCAGGTCGTACCACGCCTGCCCGGCCAGCCAGTCCTTCACCTGCAGATAGCGGATATTGTCGTCCGTATCGCTGAGCGTCAGCCAGTGGATCTGCGGCCAGCGGGTGGCGATCATATAGGCCATGGCGCCGATCCACAGCAGCACGGTCAGCCATTTCCAGTTGCGTTCCGCATAGTCGGAAAATTTCGCCGCGAGGGAGGCGACATGAGCGCGCAGGACAGGCCAGCTTTGCAGTTTCATGGTGGCTCGCTTAGAGGGATTGCGAGCCAGATGGAACATCTGGCGGCTCGGAAATCCCGGAAAACAAAGATGCTAATGGCTTTCAGGTTCAATCCGAACCGGAAAGCCATTAGAGGCTTCGCATCAAAGCGCAACGGGGCACATGAAAATCCTCCCAATCTTCACTCCGCAAAAGCAGGCCTTGTTCTGGCAGGTCGTCCGTTACGGCATAACCGGCCTGTTCGTCACCGCCTGCCAGGCCGCGATCTACTGGACCCTGGCCGCGCCCGTCGGCCTGCATCCCCAGATCGCGAACGGCGTCGGCTATATGGCGGCGGTGACGATCGGCTATGTCACGCACAGCAGCTTCACCTTTCGCGGCCATGGCAACCGCGACAACCAGGCAGCCCGCGGCATCCGCTTCTTCGCGGTCTCGCTGGTCAGCTACGCCCTCAACGCATTGTGGGTATGGGCCTGCGTCACCCATATGCACTGGCCGGAATGGTCACCCATCCCGGCCATGCTGTTCGTCACCCCCGCCGTGATGTTCGGATTGAACAGGCAGTGGGTGTTTCGTTAGATCAGCTTGAAGCGCCACCAGGAGCGCGTCACTTTATCGGGCGATGTCGTCGAACAGATCCCGCCAATCAGGGTTGGTCGCCTCGATCAAATGCAACTTCCAGTCGCGCTTCCATTTCTTCATGCGAAGCTCGCGAAGGCGAGCCTCCTGAAGATCGTCATGCGCTTCGTACCAGACAAGGAAACGGCAGCGATGCTCGGCGCTGAACTCGCTGCCAAAGCCATTCCGATGTTGCCATGCACGTCTCACGAGATCGCTGGTGACGCCCAGATAAAGCGTAGCATTACGGCCACTTGCCATGATGTAGACGTAACCGGGCTTGCCCATGCCCAACACCGTAACGTGTTCCTGCGAAGGCAGGAACCCAGTCCCGCCCTCACCTCATCATCACAATGTCTGAACTGGGCTCCTGCCTTCGCAGGAGCACGTTTGCATCCTGATCGCGAGCGTTTCGATCAATGCACGAACCGCGCCACCACGTCGCGATAGGACCGGCTGACCTTCACCTGAGCGCCTGATTCCAGCACCAGGAAGCATTCGCCGTTGGTATGTGGCTTCACCTGGCGGACCTGGCTCAGATTGACGATGGTCGAGCGATGCACGCGCTGGAAATTGCGCGGGTCGAGCCGCTTTTCCAGATCCTTCATCGTCTCGCGCAGGATCAGCGAATTGTCGGCGGTATAGATGCACATATAGTCGCCCGCCGCGTCGATCCGCTCGATGGAATCGACATCCACGCGGAAAATCTGCCCGCGATCCTTGATGTTGATCAGCTTCTCGAAGCGATTGGCGGCCGGCGCATCGCCATCGCCGGAAAAATCGTTCATCGCCTCCGGCGCGACCTCGGCCAGCACTTCGCGCAGCTTTTCCACTTCCTGCACCTGGCGCTTTTCCGAAAGCCGCTGCCGCACCCGATCGAGCGCATCGGCCAGCCGTCCTTCCTCGACCGGCTTCATCAGATAGTCGACCGCCTGCGCCTCAAAGGCGCGGATAGCGTGGTCGCTATAGGCGGTGCAGAAGATGAAAAGCGGCGGCTCCACCTCCATCAGCCCCTGCACGACGGAAAATCCGTCGAAACCGGGCATCTGGATATCGAGGAACACAAGGTCGGGTTTATGCGTCTTTATGGCGCGGATCGCTTCCCGGCCGTTGGAACAGGTTTCTACGATTTCGACATCCTCATGCGCTTCCAGACGCAGCTTGAGGCCTTGTATAGCCAGGCTTTCGTCGTCGACGAGGATTGTTCTGATGGTCATGCGGCCACTCTCGATGGTTCATCCAGGTTAAGCGGCATTTCGATCAGGACCGAAAAGCCGCCAGGCGTGGAACGCGTTTCGAAGCTCTGTCGTTCCCCGAAAGCCTGAATCAGCCTGTCGCGGATGTTCGCCAGTCCGACGCCCGTTCCTTCGCTGACCGGATTGTTCGGGCGGGTGAACCCCTCATTCAATCCCGGACCCGTATCGGATACGATGATCCGGACGTTTTCACCGGCAGGCTGCGCCGTGACGGAAATCTCCGCCCCTTCTTCCTTGGGCGTCACGGCATATTTGATGGCATTTTCGACCAGCGGCTGGAGCAGGAGCGAGGGCAGGCGCGACTGTGCCACCGCCGGATCGATGTTGAACACCGGCCGCAAGCGGTCCTCGAACCGCATCTTCTCGATCTCCAGGTACAGCTTCAGCGTCTCGATCTCCTGCTCGATCGTCACCTGCGCGGTCGGCTCGTTAATCAGAGTATAGCGCAAAAAGGAGGACAGGCGCGACAGCATGGCATTGGCCCGGTCGGTCTGCTTCAGCAGCACCAGCGTCGAGATGCTGTTGAGCGTGTTGAACAGGAAATGCGGATTGAGCTGATAGCGCAGCATGGCGAGCTGCGCGCTCGACGCCTGATTCTCCAGGCGCAGCAACTGGTCCGCCTGCTCCTCCACCGTCAGGTAGAAGTTGATCGCATAATACAGTGCCGACCACGCCCCCAGCAATGTCATGCTGAGGTAGAAGGCGCCCAGGAACAATTGCAGCCCCGCCGTATCGCTGCCCCGGTTCTGGGTGGAGAACACCCAGGCGTCGATGAACGCGACCAGCCCGGCCGCGACCACCACCGTGACGATCGAAGCGCCCCAGGTGACGATCGGCCGTTGCCGTTGAAGAAAGCGGAACACCACCGCGATCAGCAGCGTCACCGAATAGCCCGACACGGTCGAGATCATCACCGGGATCAGGCTGGAGAGCGGCTGCCCATTGGCGATGGTGGAGGAACCGCGCAGCAGGAAGGCGCCCGCCCATCCCACGGACTGGAGGTTCCAGAAGGCGCGGTTCTTGTCCGCGAAGAAGGGCTGGGGCTGGAAACGATGCACGGACATTATCGCCAGCCTAAAGCATCAGGGGCCATCAGAACAACCGGCATACTGAAGGGATTTCGCGCGAATCGCGCGCGAAAGCGGCAGCGATCAAGCCGCCGCCGTTTCCTGGACCATGTCCCGCACCAACGGCTTCACCTCGTCCGGGTTCAGCCATATCAGGTCCGCCAGTTCCAGCGCCCGGCCGTCATGCGCCTGGATGGCGATGCGCCGGATCGGCTGCCCGTCGCGACGGTCGGCCAGCACCTGGCAGGAGGACGGCGCACAGCCCCATCTCTCACCCCATTGACGCAGCGCCACCATGACAGGCGCCAGTTCCTCGCCCTTTTCGGTCAGGCGATATTCCACCTTGCGCCGGTCGCACTGCATGGGCTGGCGCACCAATATGCCGTTTTCCACCAGCCGCGTGAGCCGATTCGCGAGGATGTTGCGAGCGATGCCGAGGGTCGACTGAAACTCCTCGAAATGCCGGATTCCCGACAGAGCACCCCGCAAGATGAGGAACGACCAGCGTTCTCCCATCGCCTCCAACGCGCTGGGCAGCGCGCATTGCTCCAGATCCTGCGCAAGATTATGTGTCATCGTCTTCATTTGATAGCTCAAAGCCACCCGCGTTGCAAAAGCGCATCGCTATTCGACCAAAATGGGATTTTTTTGTTGCACAGCAAGGGGCATCGCGGACAATCGCAACAGGATGCTACGCCAGTACGAACTTGTTGAACGGGTAAAACGCTACGATCCGGATGCGGACGAAGCGATGATCAACCGCGCCTATGTGTTTTCGGTCCAGAAACATGGCAGCCAGAAGCGCGCCAGCGGCGACCCCTATTTCAGCCATCCCATTGAGGTCGCGGGCATTTTGACCGACTTCAACCTGGACGACCAGACCATCGTGACGGCGCTGCTGCACGATACGATAGAGGATACGCTCGTCACCTATGAGGAGATAGAGCAGGCCTTCGGCAAGGACGTCGCCAAAATGGTCGACGGCGTCACCAAGCTCAGCAAGATCGAGGCCATGTCCGAAAATGAACGGGCGGCGGAGAATCTGCGCAAATTCCTGCTGGCCATGTCGGACGACATCCGCGTCCTGCTGGTGAAGCTGGCCGACCGGCTGCACAATATGCGCACGCTGCACTTCATCAAGAACGAGCAGAAGCGCCGCCGCATCGCGCGCGAGACGATGGATATCTACGCCCCGCTCGCGGAGCGGATCGGCATGTACGACTTCATGCGGGAAATGCAGCTCCTTGCGTTCCGGGAACTGGAACCGGAAGCCTATGACAGCATCACCAAACGGCTGGAGCAGCTCAAGGAAGGCGGCCATGACAAGGTCGACCGGATCGGCGCGGAGCTGCAACTGCTGCTGGGCGGCAAGGGGCTGCCGGTCACTGTCTCGGGCCGCGAAAAGCACCCCTATTCCATCTGGAAGAAGATGCAGGAACGCCACATCAGCTTTGAACAGCTGACCGACGTCATGGCCTTCCGCGTCATCACGGAAACGACGGAGGATTGCTACCGCGCGCTCGGCGTCATCCACCAGACCTACAAGATGGTGCCGGGCCGCTTCAAGGATTACATCTCCACGCCCAAGCGCAACGGCTACCGTTCGCTGCACACCACCGTCATCCATCAGGAAAATGCCCGGATCGAGGTGCAGATCCGCAGCCGCGACATGCACAATGACGCCGAACTCGGCCTCGCCGCGCACTGGGCCTACAAGCAGAAGGGCGACGCGACCGACCATCATGCCGCCTGGCTGCGCGACCTGGTCGAAATCCTGGAACAGAGCCAGGATGCGGACGAGCTGCTCGAACATACCCGCATGGCGATGTATCAGGACCGCATCTTCGCCTTCTCCCCCAAGGGCGAACTGCACCAGTTGCCCAAGGGGTCGACGCCGGTCGATTTCGCCTATGCGGTGCACACCTCGCTCGGCAACCAGACCGTCGGCGCGAAGGTCAACGGCCGCGTCGTGCCGCTGCGCACCACGCTGGAAAATGGCGATCAGGTCGAAATCCTGAAGTCCGAGGGGCAGGAGCCGCAGCCCGGCTGGCTGACCTTCGCCATCACCGGCAAGGCCCGCGCCGCCATCCGCCGCTATATCCGGCAGAAGCAGCGCGGCGAGGAAGTGGCGCTTGGCGAGAAGCTGTATGAGGAGATCATCGGCCGCTTCTCCCCCGAACTGGCGAGCGAACTGGGGGACAAGGCGCTGAAGGCCGCCTTGAAGCGACTGAAGCTGGACGACCGCGCCTCGCTGATGGTCGCCATCGCCACCCACCGCCTGCTCGATTCGGAGGTGATGGAGGCGCTGATCCCCGGCTCCACCAGCGCCGAAGGCGTGGAGGAAGCCCATCCGCGCCAGCACGCCCCCGTCTCGATCCGCGGCCTGACGCCGGGCATCGCCTATAATCTGGGCGATTGCTGCCACCCCGTCCCCGGCGACCGCATCGTCGGCGTCCGCCGCACAGGCGAGCCGATCGAGGTGCACACCATCGACTGCCGCTCGCTCGAAGCCGGACAGGATGACGACTGGGTGGACCTGAGCTGGGACAGCAAGTCCAAGGGCGGCACGGCCCGGCTCCAGGTGATCGTGAAGAACCAGCCGGGCGCGCTGGCCGCCGTCACCAACGTCTTCGGCGCGACCAAGGCGAACATCCTCAACCTGCAACTGGTGAACCGCGAAGGGCCCTTCCACACCGATATCATCGATCTGGAAGTGGCCGACGCCCAGCATCTCAACCGCATCCTGTCGGCGCTGCGCGGGCTGGACACGGTGGTGCAGGCGGATCGGGTGTAAGGACAGAGAGGAGCGGGTTTTAAACTACCGGCTTGTGCCGCCCGATAGGGGCTGCGGAGGATCGATTGCCATTCTCGCAGGGCGCAGATCATTCACGCAAAAACTCTCTGGTACATTGTCACCACATCAAAAAATTTGGCAGCGCCGCATTTCCGCATGATACGACACCGATAAGTTTCCACCGATCTGACCGATAAATTCAAATTGGATGCGGCGCGAGAGTTGTCGCCATATAATGCCAGTTCTTTAAGGACATCCATTTCGCGAGAACTTAATTTTCCCAATATGGATTCTGACTCCATTTTTTCTTTTTGAACAATGATTCTATTTTTCAGCAATGACTGACTGTTTTCGATTGTCGCCAACAGATCCGCTTCGTTGACGGGTTGTTCCAGAAAATCGTCCGCCCCTCTCTTGATCGTTTGCACGGCCGCGCGAATGTCGGCCCTCGCGGATGTCATGACGACAGGGATGTCCCGTCGCTTGAAGAGCAATTCCTGCAGGACCGTCAGACCCGTCATGTCGGGCAGATCCATATCCAGAACCGCAGTGCCCGGGCTGATGAAGCGGGCGGCGTCAAGAAAGTCGGATCCGCTGGCGAAAGGAGTCGGAGCGTAACGATGCGCGCGCAAAATAGCCACCAGATCGCGACGGATCAGTGCCTCCCGCATTACCACGTAGATGGGACCTTTTGTCCTCATTGCGACCTACATGAAATTCCCCGGCGACGAAACGCGCCGTCCCCCGATCGGTTCCACATATGGTTAAAATTTTTTAAACACCCTGTTCAAAGAAAACGCCGGCCATTCCACCGCTTATCCACTGCACCCGCCCCATCCGCGTGCCGTTTCCCCGGCTTTTGATGAGCAGCCTCGTTCCTTCCCTGACATTGCCCACTTCAATCAGCATGCCTTCCGCCGAAATATTCCTGATCGTCCCGACCATCACAGGTGCCGAAGTGACCAGCGTCGCGGCGATATTTACAGGAACGCGACCCTCTCGGGGGCGATGGCTGTCAGCCAGGTGCTCGAGCAGGACGTCATTGCCGGTGGTCCAAAGAAGAGGGTCCTCCGCCAGCAGGCCCACCCTGAAGCCATTTGTCCAGCGAACCTCGGCGGTGATGAAGTCCCTGTCATTAAAGCCGACATGCACCTGTTCACGCAGGCTCAGGGTAAGGGCGGTCTCCCCACTCAAACCATGAGCCGAAACGTTGGTCACGGTCAGGCCCGCGTGCTGTAGCACGGGATAGATAAACGCGGACTTGAAAACGGTTTTGCGCGGATGCCGACGTTTTTCGATGATGGATCCGTCGGACTTTATTTCAGATTTGTTCTGTAAAAACATAATCTTGCTCCGTGAATGCGAAGCGGATACTATCCCGTCATAAATAAGGATCCATATGTGGACGGTGTCGTATTTTTACGACGCGGGCGTAGGTCGATCATTCACTTCTCTTTGATAAAAGGGCGTTCTTCGATGGCCCTGCCTTCCCCCGAAGGAAGGGCAAAGGGAAAGGCGAAGCGCACTGATCAGTCCCATCGTGCGTTTCGCCTTTACTCCAATTTTACAGTCGTCATAATGTCGAAATGTTCGACCGATGGCTCTATGTCAGTACCTGTCAGTTGGCTGCGGGCAGGCTTGAAGATGGCGTGCGCGACATCGTTGAGGTTTCAGTGCTGCGCAACCGGACCCTCGACGTAACCGGCGCGCTCCTTTTTACCGGCCAGAAATTCACGCAATATATCGAAGGGCCTCCGGCATCCATCGCCGCCCTGAAGCAAAGCATATGCCAGGACAGCCGGCACAGCAGCATTACGACGCTGACATATGGGCCATTTGATCACCGGCGGTTTCTGGGTTGGTCGCTGGCCTATGCCGGGCCGTCGCGTTTCGTCGCGGCCAAGGTGGAAGATGCGCTGAATGGCGCAATCAGCGGGGGTGAAGACAAGACTGAATCGCTTGCCGAGTTACTGGCGGGGTTTGTGATCGATGGGCATTCCTGATCCAGGCGATGTCATACCGGGCGAAAACGGAAGAAAAGGGCCGGTTTCTCCCTGGCGGCTTTTTCATCCGGCCCCGCTACTGTGCCATTCCTCATGAATCCAGCCATGTCAGCGCTTCCCGTTCCTCCTCGAAAAACCGGGTCGATACCGGCGTCAGCCTTTTCATCTGGATCCTCAGCAAGGCGGATTCGGGCAGAAGCACGCCATATTCCCTTATCTGGCCCGCATAATTCCCGATGATGCGCGCGAAACCGTCAATGACCCGCTGGGACTGGACAGTGCATGCCTTAATATCCAGCAAGACCCTGTCGATCCGCGGGGCGCCCGCTGACGCCGCAGCAGCACGTTGCTGCAGGGCGGCAAGATAGCCTTGCAGGGCCGCCTCATCCCAGAAGCCTCGAAAGATGATGCGGACCGACCGGGGCGATTGCCCCGCTACAAACTCGAATAGCCCATCTGTCATGCGCCCCCCTTTTCCCACCTCGTCAACTTATCATTTTGGAGGAAGGAGATTAGCCTTTTTTGTTCCGCCAGCTATTCCACGATGCCCACTGTGATCCCCATGCCACGGCGCGCGAAAAAATATCCTATCACCGGCCCGTCCCCCCTTTATCCTGTCCTACATCCCTCGACCCCGGCTATCGCCGCCCCGTCTTTGAACAGTCGATCCGCTTCCCGACACGCCTACGCGCGCCCGCACACGCGCGCGCATATGGTGTGAACTTCGATGACAGAACGACGCTTTTCCGCCACTTTGCACGGCCAGCGCCAGATTTTGCGTGACAGGACACCTCCTATTCTGTAGGGGCGCGCCCAGCAGACTCCCTGCAGCAATGCCGGGGGTCTTCCGTCCGAGACAGTTGGTGAAGGGAATCTGCCCTTCTTAATTTCCAGCCTAGACGGGGAAAAGTTCTTTACCGGCCGGGCTTTGCCCTGTCCGGGTCTGCCTGTTTCCTTGAGGGATACGGGCCAGTCGATCTCTCCCCTTCGGACCAATGCCCCGCGATTCGTCGCGGGTTTTGCCGTTCATCGGGTCGTCCGATGGACATGAAGTGGAGTAATGGCATGGATCGTAATCAGAAAGCTGAGGTCGTTTCCGTGCTGAACGCACATCTGGCAGAGGTCGGCGTGGTCGTCGTGACCCGCAACCTCGGCATGACGGTCGCCCAGTCGACCCAATTGCGCCAGAAGATGCGCGAAGCCGGTGGCACCTACAAGGTTACGAAGAACCGCCTCGCCAAGATCGCCCTTGAAGGCACCGACTATACCGGCATCAGCGACCTGCTGACCGGCCCGGTCGGCCTCGCCTCCTCGGCCGATCCGGTCGCAGCCGCCAAGGTTGCGGTCGAATTCGCCAAGACCAACGACAAGCTTGAGATCGTTGGCGGCGCGATGGGCGATGTGATGCTGAACGCGGAGGGCGTCAAGGCGCTCGCCTCGATGCCGTCGCTGGATGAACTGCGTGCGAAGATCGTTGGGCTGCTCGTTGCACCCGCGACCAAGCTCGCAACCGTCACCCAGGCACCGGCAGCCCAGCTCGCACGGGTCTTCAACGCCTATGCGGAAAAGAACGCGGCCTAAGGGGCGCGCCTTTCCGAACGGAACGTTTTCAACTCAATTTAAGGGGCATACGCCCCGCCCAGAAGGGAATATAGTAACATGGCAGACATCAACGCACTGGTCGACCAGCTCTCGGCCCTGACCGTCCTTGAAGCCGCTGAACTCTCGAAGGCCCTGGAAGAAAAGTGGGGCGTTTCGGCCGCCGCTGCCGTCGCCGTCGCTGGCCCCGCCGCTGGCGCCCCGGCTGCTGCCGCTGCTGAAGAGCAGACCGAGTTCGACGTGATCCTCACCGGCGACGGTGGCAAGAAGATCAACGTCATCAAGGAAGTCCGCGCCATCACCGGCCTGGGCCTGACCGAAGCCAAGGCGCTCGTCGAAGGCGCGCCGAAGGCCGTCAAGGAAGGCGCCAGCAAGGACGAAGCCGAGAAGATCAAGAAGCAGCTGGAAGAAGCCGGCGCGACCGTCGAACTCAAGTAAGTTCGGTCGAGCCCCGCGCAAGCGGGGCTGCTGTCCGGTCTCGACCGGAGGAATTTGGGGCGGCGCCTTTGGCGCTGCCCTTTTTCTTCGGTGTTGGCCGGCTGGATTCCCGCCGATTCACTCCGCCGCCATGGCGTAGTCCGAACGCGGCAGCTCATGCGCCAATGCGTTCGCAATGGCCGCCACCACCTGCTGCAGGCGGGCAAGGCCCGGCCCCGGCTGATCCAGGGCGGCATCCAGATAAAGGCTGCGGTCGCATTCCAGCTGGATCGCATAAAGCCCGTGCATCGGCCTGCCATGACGCTCCAGCATGTGGTCACCGGCATAAGGATGATTTTGCGCGACGGCGATGCCATGCGCGGCCGCCACATCCTCCGCCAGCGTCATCAACCGGGCCGAAGCGCTGCGGCCGAATCGATCGCCGAGCACCAGCCTGGGGGCAGCCTGACCCGCAGTCGGCGGGGGAAGCGGCGGCATCGAATGCAGGTCAATCAGGATCGCATGACCATAGGCATCGCGCGCCGCCCGCATCAGCCGCGCAAGGGTCGCATGATAGGGCCGGTGGAACAGTTCGATCCGGCGCACGACCTCCCCCCAGCCCAGCGAGCGGTGCCAGAGTTCATGCGCACCCGGCAGGCGACGCGGGATCAGGCCCAGCCCACCGCGCAGCTTGGCGCTGCTCTGCAAGGGGACATCGCGCGGGATGCCGCTGACCATGCCGGCGTCAATCTCCCGCTCATGCCGGTTGAGATCGATCATCGCCCGCGGCACCTGCGCCACCAGCACCGGAACGCCCCGCTCCACCAGCGGATAGGCGAGCCTGTCGACCCAGCGATCCTCCAGCCTTTGCAGGACATCGCGCCGCACCCGCGCTTGCGCCAGCAGCGCCTCGTCATAGTCCCGGCCCGCATGCGGCACGGAAACCACCACCGGCCCGGCGGGAACGTCGGGTTCGTAGAGATGATAGGCGGGCGTGGTTTCGGTCGGAACCGGCGGCGGGCTATGTCCCAAGCAAGGTCCTTTCACGGGCGGCCGCCCAAAAATGGTTACTCGGCTGGATAATATTTACTCCTTGTCGCATATATAGTCGCTTCACGCCATCCGCGAAGGGGGCGATCAGGGGCGGCCTTCACAGGCCTGGGACGAGACGTACGGGGCAATGATTCGAATTCTGCTGGCGGAAGATGATGACAGCATGCGCGCCTATCTGACCCGCGCTCTGGAGCGCTCCGGCTATGAAGTCGTTGCAGTCGCTACCGGTGCGCAGGCGGTGCCGCACATCGACAGCGACCGGTTCGACCTGTTGCTGACGGACATCGTCATGCCGGAAATGGACGGGATCGAACTCGCGCAACATGCAGCCGCCATCGCGCCCGAGATGCGAATCATGTTCATCACGGGCTTTGCCGCCGTTACATTGAAAGCGGGCAAGGCCGTGCCGCAGGCGAAGGTCCTGTCCAAGCCCTTCCACCTGCGCGAACTGGTGTTGGAGGTCGAGCGCATGTTCGGCACGGAAAGCCTGACCGGGTTAAGCTGAGGCTTTCAATTTCCGGTCGCTGGCCTTGAACAGTCAAAAACAGTCAAACCTGAAAATGCCCTGGGGCATCAGCCGGAGATGACTTCTTCCATATCGGACGTAAGCGGCAGGGGCTGCCCCGCCATGGCTGCGGCAAACCGCTCCCGGTCCAGCCCCTTTTCCCATGCCGACACGACGACGGTGGCGACCGCGTTGCCGATGAAGTTGGTAAGGCTGCGGCACTCGCTCATGAAACGATCGACGCCCAGAATCAGCGTCATGCCCGCGACCGGTACCGACGGCACGATGGAAAGCGTCGCCGCCAGGGTGATGAACCCCGCCCCCGTCACGCCCGCTGCACCCTTGCTGGAGAGCATGGCGACCAGCAACAGCAATATCTGCTCCTCCAGGCTGAGGTGCACATTGGTCGCCTGCGCGATGAACAGCGCCGCCAGCGTCATGTAGATATTGGTGCCGTCGAGGTTGAAGCTGTAGCCGGTCGGCACCACCAGTCCGACCACCGATTTGCGGCACCCTGCCCGCTCCATCTTCTCGATCAGGCTGGGCAACGCCGCTTCGGACGAGGAGGTGCCAAGCACCAGCAACAGCTCCGCCCGAAGATAGCGGATCAGATGCAGGATGTTGAATCCCACAAGCCGCGCCACCAGACCCAGGACCACCAGCACGAACAATAGCGAGGTCAGATAGAAGGTCGCCACCAGCCCCGCCAGATTTGCCAGCGCACCGACGCCATATTTGCCGATGGTGAAGGCCATCGCGCCGAAAGCCCCCAGCGGCGCCGCCTTCATCAGGAGAGACACGAGCTTGAAGATCCCGTGGCTGGCCGATTCGAGGACGGTCATCAGAGGATCGGCCTTCTCACCGATCATGGTGAGCGCGATGCCGAACAGGATCGCGACGAACAGTACCTGAAGGATATTGTGCCCATCGGCCACGGCAGAAACCAGCGTACCGGGGATGATGTCCATCAGGAAGCCGGTCAGCGTCCGGTCATGCGCCTGCTGCTGATATTGGACGACCTTCCCGGCGTCCAACGTCGTCGGATCGATATTGAGGCCCGCACCCGGATGCACCACATTGGCGACGATCAGGCCGATGATCAGCGCCAGCGTCGAAAAGGTCAGGAAATAGGCGAAGGCCTTGGCCGCCACCCGGCCGATCGCGCCCAATTCCTTCATCCCCGCCACCCCGGTGACGATGGTGAGGAAGATGACGGGCGCGATGATCATCTTGACCAGCTTGATAAAGGCCTCTCCCAGCGGCTGAAGCGCTACGCCCGTTGCCGGAAAGAAGTGACCAATCCCGACGCCCAGCGCGATGGCGATCAGCACCTGAACGTAAAGCTGGCGATAGAATGGCGGTGGCGCCAAGGGCTGATCAGACGGCGCAGACGATGGCAACATGATGTTTGGCGTCCCCTTTTCGCACCGCACCATATGGCCTGTCGTGCCCCTGTCCAGAAGAATAGCGGAACCGCTCAATTTCCCGCTTGCGCTACCTGCCACCCCCCGCTATTGGCCCACTCCACCGTGGGCGTGTAGCTCAGTGGTAGAGCACTGTGTTGACATCGCAGGGGTCGCAAGTTCAATCCTTGCCACGCCCACCATCGAAAACCCCGTCAAATCAACGATTTGGCGGGGTTTTTGTTTGCCCAGCGCAGGCCGTGAAGTCGGCCCATGCCCACCGTTTTTTGGGAAAATTCTGGGCATGCAAATGCCGGGCGAGAGACGCAAAATCCCGAGTCGCGCACGCCGCTGAAATTATCTCGGACGGCAGGCGATGTGCCTCCGTCAGTCGCGAGCAGGGCCGATCCCGCAGCCGCGCAGGAGGCGTACAAACGCTGCTCACCCATCACGGCCGTCGCCTGCCGGCATCCATGCACTGCCACGCAGCCGGGCGCCTCCATGGAATGGATGATAAGCTTGCTGTCGCTCGGCATGCTGTTCCAGTTCAGCATGCGCCTGCACCAATCAGGACGACAGCATGCCCCCGGCCTTCATTAAAGCTAACGCGCCTCACGCTGAAGCATTCGGAGCGAAACTCCCGGCGCAAGCGCGCGATCAGATGGAACAGGAAGATAAGATGCTTTCAATTCGAACCGGAAAGCTACCTGACGAAGGCGAGACCGCCCTGCCCGTCCGACATCCTGCGCATCGGCAAGCTCAATGGCCTGATCGGAGACTTCAGCCTGCGCGAGCCCAAGCAGGCCTGGGAGCATTTTCGCCGCGCCTATCTGACCGGTCATGACCCGGCGGGCCAGGATCGCTATCGCGCCGACGAGCATGATGCTCATGGACCACCAGGCAAGCGAGTGGACCACCAGGCAATCGAGCCTGTCCAGATCGCGATCCTGTCGAGCTCTTCATCCTCCTCTCCGAAAAACGCTCTTCCGCTTGCCATCGTTCAGCTTCCCTCTTTTCCGCGAACAACAAGAAGCATTTACGCATGTTCAAGCAACCCGGAAGCTAGCCCGTGGGACCAGCAGGAATGCGATGAGATAGAGTAGCCCAGTGATGATCAACAGATTGGAATAACCTGTGAAAAGCGCAGAATACTCCAGACAGCCGCCGACGATCGTTCCAAGCAGATTGATAGCAAAAGCCGACTGCGAGTCGGAGGATTCTTGGAACCTCTTTGCGAATGCGATATTAGCCAGGAAAATCGGCAGAAATGCCAGAACAGTCGCGGTAATCAGCCGCAGATAGAATGGCAGCGGCAGAAGCCACTCTGGCCGTACATACCAGGCAATCGCCAATGACGCAGCAATCCCGGCAAACACCACCGGAAGCGGTGGAGTGCGCAGCTTGCGCGTCGTCTCGACCGCAGCGAGCACAACAACCAGAACGCCGGCGAAGACTAAGGCATTGACGAACCAGGTCGTTCCGAACAGCAGGGCGAAAGTCGCAACATTTTTCGTTTCTAGGAGCAGGAACGCCGCACCCATGAAAAATAGGTCGGCATAAGGTCGCATCTGACGGATGGGTCCGCCCAGACCCCGCACTGCCAAGAGAGATGCCCCTAGGATAGCGAACAAAGTGACGGAGTAGAGCGGCGGGAATGAGCCGCCCTTGAAATAGAGGAACGGAGAATTGTCAGTGGCCGGAGCGACGCGCTGGTCGGCACTCACACCCCATGCCTGCTTGCAACGCTGGTCCGTTTGCTTCACCGCGACGGCGATCACTGCCTGCGCGTCGTCAAAGGTGTCGACACATGGAGCGTGACCGAACGTCGACGCCGCTGTACCGGCCAACCGATCAATCAGCCATTTCTCGCGATAATAATTGTACATCGCGAAAGCACCGTTCGGCTTGAGATGACGACGTACTGAGTCCATCGCCTCTTGCGTGAACAGAAAGGATTCCAGCCGGATTTGGGAAGCTCCGCTAACCAGCGTCAGGGAATCCGGCAAGGCAAACAGTATCAGATCGTATTTCCTGTCCGTGCTTTCCAAGAAGGCGCGGCCGTCATTGACGTGCCGGGTCACTCCTGAACTTGCGTAGGGACGGTCGATGTTTTTCTCAGCACCGATCTGTAGAATGCGCGGGTCGATATCCACCGCATCAACATGCTTCGCGCCTTCCTTGAGGGCGATCGCAACATCGGAACCTGAACCAGCACCGATAATCAAGACACTCTCCAGGCTGTTGCCGGGAAGACGAAGATAAGGCGTTTCGTAAATCCGTTCGCCCTGCCCAATTTTCCATTGGGCCGGAGCCATCAGTTGATGTGGAACGCCATTAGCCTTAATCAACAGGAAGCCTTTCTCAGCGGCACCAATGTCAGGAACTTCCTGTGTGGTAATCTTGTAATAGGGCGACCAACTCACCCCGGGAGACAACGTCTCTGCTCCAAGCATCAGGACCAGCGCGATCGACCAGGCGCAGGCGACTAGCCGTCGTGGCCGATCAGTCAGCCACAGATAAACGGAGACGACAATAATCCCCCAGCATATTGGCGGCGCCTGCATGAAGCTCAGCGCGGAAAAGGCAATAATTCCGATCAGCGATCCGATGAGATCATAGCGATAGGCCCATAGAGGCGGTATCTTGCCGAAGCATCGGCCGACTGCCTCGGCCGGCCCAGCAAGGATCACCGCAACCAGCGCGAAGACAACAGGTAGCGCAAGCCATGCCGGGGGACCACTGATGGTCAGCGACGTGAAATAAATCACATCAGATCCACTACGCTCAATGCTGACCGGGAATTTCAAGACGCCAATCACCAGAATGGTGAGGAGAGGCAGCGAAACAGGGATGATCGACCAGCTTTTGCGGCTGACAAGAAAACCGGCGCCGATCCCCAAGAATGATCCGAGCAGCACGAAATTGGAGAAGTAAGACAGGTGAACCACGTTGGCCCCGAGCCAACGGATCAACGCCAATTCCAGGAACAGCATAAGAGAGCTAGCCGCGACCAGCCGGGCTGCAACTCCCTGATCCTCTCGCATTCGAGCATTAATCGGAGCCTGAACCGCCATATCGTCTATCGAAACAGGCCAGTCAGCAGAAACAGTCTCAGCTTGATCCATCGTGCCCCCCCCGAATGCCGCCCAAACCGGCGAAATTTATACGCCTCTTACTTCATCGACGGGCGCAAAAGTCTTCTACGCGCGCAGTCAGCTGGACTTTCGCCAGGTGAACAGACTACCCATCACATAATTCCATACCGATCCAACTGCCGCTCCGGCCAACCCCGCAAACCACCAATCATAATGGGAACCGAATAACATTTCGCCTACCCCGACATTGGCAATCGCCCCCAGGCCGCAGATCGCATAGAAGCTGAGGAGGCCTGTCAGCATTCGTACCCCCTTCAATCGCTGATCCCGATAAGTGAAGCTGTTATTTAACAGAAAATTGAATGTCATCGCAGTCAATACGGCCACCGCCTGGGCCGTACCAAAGGCGGCATGAGCCGAGATGAGAGTCAGCAAGACCATCATGTGAACGCCCAGGCCCAAGGCACCGACGCAACTGAACTTGAGGAACTTGATCGGTACCAAATGACCGATCCGCTTTTCAGCCAGCATTTCCAGGTATTGAAGCGCAACTATGTTGTCGAGCTTGCTTTCTCCATGCTGGCGCGTGCGGAAAGTGTAGGGAAATTCCGCCACCTCCAATGGCCGTGGCGCCGATGCCATGATGTCCAGAAGAATTTTATAACCGATGCCGGAAAGGCGTGGCGCCAGTTCCGCAATTGTCTCGTGACGGACCGCAAAAAATCCGCTCATTGGGTCGCTGAGCGGCGTCCGTGCGATGGCTTCGGCAAGACGTGTCGCAAATGCACTGATCCACGCGCGTTTGCGGTCCCACTCTCCGATCGAGCCTTCAGCTGTGTAGCGGGTGCCAACGGCAACATCGTTGCGATCTTCGGCAATGGATTGATAGAGCTTCGGCAGCAGTGTCTCATCATGCTGCAAGTCGCCGTCGATCACGGCAACGACGGGTGCGGTGGACGCCATCATGCCTTCGATCACCGCGGAGGAAAGCCCGCGCCGATTGAAGCGCCGGATGAGCCGGATACGGCGATCTGTGGCAGCGAGCCGGCTGATCAGTTCGGGGGTGCCATCACGAGAGCCGTCGTCGACGAAGATGATTTCCCATTCAATCTCGCTCAGGACATTGCCGACGCGGTCGATTAGTTCGGCGATATTGGCCCGTTCATTGAGTACAGGCACAACCACGCATAGCTCCAACGGGCATAGGGCAGAGCCGATTTCGGGCCGATGTAAAGCTTGCTGCATGGAATCCCCCCAGAGGTCGCTTCACCGCCATTATATCGAACTGATTAACGAAAGAAAAAGTATAGATTGCCGAGGTTACTGGTCGTGTCTGAGCAGGACATTCTGGACTGTCCAATGTTCCGCCGCGCGCTGATTGCAACCTCCCGGTCGGACATATAGGCACAGGCGAGCATTGGCCGCGTTTGCGTCGGCTCCGAATCCGGCGCATTCCACGCTACGATAACCGTAACTGGCGCTTATCGAGCCTTGGGGTGCTATAATTCCATTGAACCCCGCAGCCGCGTTCAGGAAATCCCGACGGTTCATTTGATCAGCGTCGCTCCATCCGGTGAGATAGGTCGGAATGTCCCGATGGAGGTAACTGTATCCGCCAGTTTGCCAGAACCGCAGATGATGCAGTGCGAGTCCGCAGCTTCCCGGAGCGGCGCCATATTTCCTGACTAGTTGCATGCCGGGGCCAAAGGCAGTCCAGCGCGATTGCATCGGTTCAGCCACCGCCAGGTTCGTTGAACTGCCGAGCCAAAGGAGTAGCAGCGCGGGTATCACGTAAGATGCCCTAATGTTGAATCGAGCAGAAAGTCGTACTGCCAACTCGGCCGATCCTATGGCAGCCAGGATAATAAGGATCGTGACAGTCAAGAATATGAAGCGATATTCCTTGTGTCCTATGGCCATGTGAATCGCAAGATTGAGAATGGCGACCCAAAATATCGCTCTATTTTTCTCTATTGCTGGAAGGATAAGCAGGAATAGCGGGGCTGCTGCCCAACCCCAATATTGCCAAATCAAAGCGAGGTACGCGACCGGGCTGTCAACGCCATAATTGGCTGAGCGGTTCAAGATCAGATTTTGCCTGAAGTTTTCGATGATCCAACTGAAAGGGACTTGGCCCATCGCCAAATCCACCACCGTTGAAAGGATCAGCGCAGCGAGACCACCGGCAAGAATGGGAAGCCAACAACGACGGATGTTGGAAGCGCCGCTTATGAGAAGCAAAAGCATGATTGCGGGCGCATATTGGAAGCGGAGTATGAACGCCAACCCGAGCAGGAAGCCAGCCCACAGCCATTGCCGGTACGACACATCCCTGCCTGTCAAAAGGGCGGCCGCTGGCAACAGGCAACCGGTGGCCAATGTTTCGGTCAGCAGATGGAGGGAGAAGAATATCTGTTCAAACCAGGTCGCCGCCACAAATCCAGCGATCAAACCGTGGACAGGACCCATGCGCCGACCGATGGTCCAGGCTGACCAAGTGATAGAAAGGCCGGACGCAATTGATAGGAGGATCGGTAGTTTGGCGTACAGGATCGTCGACGGTGCGATGACATGACCGAATGCCATCAGAGGCGTGGCAAGCAAGGGAATAAGCCAGCTACGCATCCCGTATCGATATTCCCAAGGTATCGTGCCGTAGCCGAATGTCAGACGGTGAGCCGGTTCCAAATATTGAAATATTTCATCGGGATGATGTATTGAAAAAGGCCAAATGGCAAAAATTCTCACAAGAAATGCAACGAGCAACAGCAGGATGATTTGCGTTTTGTTGCTCACTGAAAATCGTTCCTTGCGTATATGATTTGCTGGCGCCCCCCGAACACATCGGGCAGACGGGCAACCTCGTGATAATGTGCAACGATTGCGGAATCGATCATGGCGGCCGTATCCCGGTTGCGCGGGTGATCCAAAATTTTATCCGCTACCATAATAGCCGAAGGGAGCGTTCGCAGCAGGCGCTTCATTTCGCGGGGCGCGTCGACAGCCTTGCTTTCACCGGCATTATTCAAATGCTCTGGGAAAATATAAGGCGTAGGAAGACAGGATGACGTTAACAAATAAAGGATGGGCGGGCCATCGTTCACATAAATGCATCCGTGTGCTGCGTAGGGGCGCAGGGCGGTGACCATGGAATTGATATGGTGCTTGCGGATGGTCGGTACGCCCCAAGCCGGCATTGCAAACGATATTATGTACCATACGCCACCAGCGACCAAGCCGATGCCCAAACGGGGGAATAGAGTCGCGCTCAGAATGCTCAGTGGCGCGATGACCGGGAGTGCATAGTGCGCGTAATTATTCCCTAGAGCGAAAAATCCTCCGATTGCAGCCACTGCCCAGGACACAAGGAAAAGGTTTTTGGCCTGGAACGGACGTCGCAAGAGCAGCAGGGTTGCTGCCATGGCCATGAGCAGCAAGGGCAGGATGGAATAAACCGTGCCTGCCAAGAATTCCAATCTCCTTGCGGGCTGCGGCGGGACAACTCTCATGATCGACAGGAAGTTGGCGTCAAAGAATTCGTAGAAATGCCCGCCTAGCACATATGCGACTGCGACTGCGACAGTTGGGGTCAGGGCAATCGTAATAAGAACCGAACCGAACCGGATCAGGTCAAAGATCGAAACGCCGTCACGCCACTTGATCTGCAGCAGCCACAATCCGAAGACCATTCCCTCGAAAACCGCCGAATATTTGATCTGTATGGCAATACCGCAAAGTGCCATTGCTATATATGGGTAACGATGAACTGATCGACTGGAGGCTGATCCTTGTGCTTGCAGGATCAGCAAAGCGGCTATCGCCATCGGCAGATTGTAGAACACCGGGGCCTGTCCCCCCATGCCTCCAAGCAACGGCAAAAAAAGAAGATACAAAAGCCCGCCGAGGATGGCGCAGCCATTGTTGCAGAAGCGTAAGCAAATTTGCCGAATGACGATTGCCGTCATGAAGGCGCTGAAAAATGCTCCTATCTGATAGGCAACTATCCCAGTTGGACTTAACGGGCGCAACAACGCATAAATCAGGAAGAGCCCGATGGGCTTGCGGTCCCATATGTCAACATAGGGCACGGTTCCATGCCAGATGCGGTCAGCGACGAGCAGGTAGAACTCCTCGTCCATATGAACAGCCGGATCGCCTAAGAATGTTACTCTCGTGAGTACAGTTCCAAGCAGAAGCAGGGTCACAGCTAAAAGATGTGACTTGTCAAATGAACGAACGATGAGCCACACCTTTTGGATATGCCCAGCCCGATAATGCAGCCTTTGGAACCAATGCCGTTTGGCAATGGAATGAGTATCGCTTGATCCCACTTCGGTCATGGCTCGACGCTACAGCACCCCTTAACTAAATATCAGAACTGTATTCGTTTTGGAGGGCATAAAAAAATACGAGCAGGAAGGCCAGCCTGTTCCAGATGGAACCGACGTTCAATCTTGGAGACGGGCAGTTCCGGCTTGTCGTTCGACGGCGACAGCCCGGTCTCGATTGCCCGAGTCTTGCCACCAGGATTGCGGGTGACGTCGCGCTCGGGCGTCTTGACGTTGTCGACCACCGGCATCGCCTGATCCGCAATCCGGGTGACGCCCACGAGGAACGACTGGGTCGTGTTTAATGCCTTTTCGCGCTCGTTTATCAGCACGATTCCGTTTTCGGCCGTCATGCCCTGCGCGATGTGGACGTTGACCGCATAGGCGAGGTCAAGCCGCTCCAGCATTCGATCATCGCGGCCGAGTTCATGCCGATGGCCGTCCGCCGTCACGACCGTGACGCCGCGGTAATCGATGCCACGCAGGCAATATCGCCGTCGAGCAGTCAGCGCTCGCGATCATTGTCGGTCCAGCGGATGCGATCATCCGCGAAAAGACCGATCGCCTTCTGCTGGAAGATAGAGACCGCATCAGGCGCCAGCTTGCGCGCAGTTTCACCAACGTGCGTGCGGACCGCATACCAGAAAAATTGGCTGCAATTGTGCATTTCAGCCAGACTTGAGCCCGTTCCTGCGCTTGGCTGCAAACACTCGATCGCCTTGAAGAAAGGCCTCCAGCATTGCCGGTATCAACTTCGTGATGGGTTCCTCCCTCCCGTAAGCCTGGCTGTACAACGCCGCATATTCGACAATTGCCTGATGCAGGTCAGGCAGATTGCGCGAAGTGATCTGATCGCCAGCCCGGGAAACGTCTCTTCAGCCGTCACCGGTAGATGCGATCGGACATAGAATTAAGGCCCGGCCAAGCTTACTATCACGCCCTCCTCGAGATGCAGTTCGCGCGGACGGCCATAATCATAGAGCCGATAGGTCACGTCATTATTCTGCTAGATTTCCACCAGTGCCACGCCCCCCGCCGATCGCGTGCACCGTTCCTGCCGGACTATAATAGAAGCTACCGGGCTGGACGGACTTCCATTCCATCAGCGCTTCGATGCTGCCATCCAGAGCCGCGGCGCGCAATTCTTCGGATGACAAATCCTGACACAGGCCGATGCCGAGTCGTGCGTCGGGCGCCGCATCCAGTACATACCAGCATTCGGACTTTCCGCCGGCCAGCCCATATTGCCGGGCCTGTTCGTCATCGGGATGGAGCTGAATCGAAAGTTTTTCACTCGTGAAAATATATTTGACCAAAAGGGGCAGGTCGATTCCATGATCGGACGAAAACCAGACCTCTCCAATGCGGCTGCCGTCGCTGGCGGCGACATGGGAGGGAATGTCCGTGCGGCCCTAAGGCTTTTTTTCGACAGCAGGGGCAACAAGGTGATGTATCGGCATATGCCCCTTCGTCCATTTCCGTTGGAGGGCCTTATTTTATCTATCTATTTCTGTAGGTGAAACATCTTTATTCACGTTGAAGAGCCTTAACAACAACACGAGAAACAGGCTTATGCTGACAGGAGTTGCCTCAGATAGCGCGCATAAGCAGCCTTGCAGAGCGTGGCGACCGCCTTTTCCAGTTCCGCGTCGCCGATAAACCCCTGACGGTCGGCGATTTCCTCGAGGCTCGTGATCTTGACGCCTTGCCGTTTTTTCCAGAACGCGAACAAATTCCATCAGATCGAGCGTGCTGTCGGGCGTGTCGGTGTCGAGCCAGGCATAGTCCCGGTCCATAATTTCTACATTGAGCCGCCCGCGCGAGGTCAGCGGCGATGTCGACCACATTCTCTTGGGGCCCGTTGAGGCGGGGTCCGCTGTCGCCGGTCAGAACGATACCCTTCATTTCGTCATCGTTCCTTTTGGCAGTAAGTTCGGTTTGAAACGGGTTGCAGGTGGTCAATCACGCTTTCCAGCGACTGCCGGGCGTCGGGTAGCGCCGCGCCATGCACCCTTGCGATCAGAGCGAAATCGAACCGCGATTTGGCAACCCAAGTTACTGGATATCGATCGCAACATCGCACAGCGCACCTACCTGCCGCCTTTGGTGTTTGCTTCAAAAGATGTAGGCTGCGGACCGTACCCGCCCTCATTTAGGGTTTCATCATCCTGCAGGACGGGCACATCGCCAATATGGCGCGGAATCAAAAGTTCGATGCCAGAAATATTAAAAGCTTGGATTTGCATGTCCTACTTGCCGGCGTTCAGCCTCAGTCATGTTCAAACAGATCTGAAACGAAATGAAATATCGCGCCATAGCGGAGCATCGCTCATTTGAAAATCACTTGGCAAGCCGGGCCTTTCGGCGCATCAAGCTTGGAGGTCGGGGTCGGTTCGTCGCTGTCGGATCAGGCTCTGACTATTTGTCTTTCCTAGATGATGTGAGCGATGATCAAGAGCCTTCCCAAAATCGTGCCGGTAATTCTGTCTGGGGGCTCTGGCACGCGGCTTTGGCCCGTCTCAACACCCGAACGACCCAAGCAACTGCTACCGCTGACCGCCGACGAGACCATGTTGCAGCAGACGGTCAAGCGGGTCGAGGGTCTGGTCACTGTGTCAGTTGGCCGTCCGATCGTAGTGGCCAATGCCGCCCATGCCGGCATCATCGATACGCAGATCCGCCTGACCGGGGTCGAAGATTATCTCGTCCTGCTCGAACCGTTCGGCCGTAATACAGCACCCGCCATCGCGCTGGCGGCGCTTGAGGCGCAGGGGAGCGATTCGATGCTCGTCATGCCGAGCGATCATACCATTGCCGACCTACCCGCCTTTCACACGGCTATCGTCCGCGCTCTGGCGCTGGTGGCAGATGGCTGGCTCATCACGTTCGGCATCACGCCTAATGCCCCGGAAACAGGCTATGGCTATATCAAGATGGGTGAGACGTGCGGCGACATGATCCATGAGGTCGTTCGCTTCGTCGAAAAGCCCGATGCGGAGCACGCCGCCGACATGCTGGCCGAGGGCAATCATGCATGGAATGCAGGCATCTTTATGTTCCGCGCAGACGCCTATCTGGCTGCCTTGGAGCGTCATCAGCCCGCCATGCTCGCGGCGGTCAAGGCGTCGCTCGACAGGGCCGAGCGGAAGGACCACCACGTCGCTCCGGACCCGCAGGCCTTTGCCGCCTGCCCTTCGAATTCCATCGACTATGCGATCATGGAACGGGAGGCACAGGTGGCCTGCGTGCCGGTCAACATGGGCTGGTCGGACGTCGGCAGCTGGGATTCCCTGCACAGCATCAGCGCGAGGGACGAGGGCAATAACGCCGTCCGGGGCGAAGCACTGCTGCTGGGGGCTCAGAATTGCCTCGTCAACAGCGACGGCCCGCGCGTCACGCTGGTCGATGTCGATGATCTGATCGTCGTCGTTTCGCGGGGCGAGGTCATGATCCTGCGCCGGGGCGAATCCCAAAAAGTCCGGAAGGTGACCGAAGCCCTCAAGTCCGCAGCACCCGTCCCCGTCGCCTGAACGCCCCTTTCCGCAGGTTCCTGAAAGATATGACCCAGCCTGTCTCAATCGCAGATCTGATGACACAATCGGGCGTCGCCTTCGGCACCAGCGGCGCGCGCGGCCTCGTCAGCGCGATGACCGACCGGATCTGCTTTGCCTATACCTGCGGTTTCCTGCAACATCTGGAGGATAGCGGACAATTCGCGCCGGGCAGCCATGTGGCCATCGCCGGCGATCTGCGTCCCTCCTCCCCCCGCATCATGGCCGCCTGTGCCGCGGCGATCCGTCACAAGGGCGGCCATGTCGATTTTTGCGGCTTCGTGCCCTCCCCTGCCGTGGCGGCCTATGGTTTCGAGCGGGGGATCGCGTCGCTGATGGTGACGGGAAGCCATATCCCCGACGACCGCAACGGTATCAAATTCAACCGTACCGATGGCGAGGTGCTGAAGGCGGACGAACTCGGTATCCGCGCCCAGACCATCAGCTTGCCCGACCTGTTCGACGATCAGGACATGCTGCGAAAAACTGCCACGGTCGAACCGCTGATCGACGTCGCGACTGCTTATATCGCCCGCTATATCGATGCCTTCGGCGCGGAGGCGCTGAAGGGGCTGAAGCTCGGCGTCTACGAACATTCCGCCGTCGGCCGCGACATTCTGGCGGCACTGGTCGAGCGATTGGGGGGCGAGGTCCATCGCCTTGGCCGGTCGGAAACATTCATTCCGGTCGATACCGAAGCAGTCCGTCCCGAAGACCAAGATTTCGCCAAGCAATGGGCCGCCGAACTGGGGCTCGACTCCATCCTCTCCACCGACGGGGATTCCGATCGCCCGCTACTAGCGGACGAGAACGGGGCATGGATTCGTGGCGACATATTGGGTATTTTGTCCGCCCGCGCGCTGAGAATCAGGGCGGTGGCGACGCCGGTCAGCTGCAACAGCGCGGTTGAATTGTCGGGCCTGTTCGACGCGGTGCGCCGCACGCGCATCGGGTCTCCTTTCGTCATCGAGGCGATGAACGCCCTTAGCGCCGAGGGGCAGGCCACGGTCTGCGGCTATGAAGCCAATGGCGGCTTTCTTTTGGGCTCGGCGGTCGATGTCGGAAAGGCGCGCCTGCCCGCGTTGCCCACGCGGGACGCCGTGCTGCCGATCATCGCCACTCTGGTCGATGCGCGGCAGCAGGGCCTTTCCCTTTCGGCGCTTCAGGCCCAATTGCCTGCACGCCATACTTTCAGCGAGCGGCTGCAAAATTATCCCACCGCCCAAAGCCAAGCGCTGATCGCCCATCTTCTGGAGGGCGACCCAAGCGCGATCCTGGCGCGCCTTACGCGCATGTTCGGTGACATCGCGGGGACCGCCGACACCATTGATACGACCGACGGGCTGCGCATCCACTTCGATGGTGGCGACATCATCCATCTGCGCCCCAGCGGCAATGCCCCCGAATTACGCTGCTACACCGAAAGTGCTACGCCTGAGCGCGGGGCTTGGCTCAACGCGTCAGTGTTAGGAATTCTGCGGGTAACAGCCTGATCGGCGGCAACAGATTCACCTTCTCGGGCCGAGCGTTTTCAAATCAGCCTGAGAAAGGTTTCAATATCAGAATTTTGCGATGGCTTCCTCGTCGCAGACAACGTCGAACAAGGCGCTGCGCGAAGGCTGGCTCTGTTCCTCTTCTGCTTTCTTTTCCTGCTCAAGGCAGAGCTGCTTGAGCTCTTCGTTGGTCTGCGCATAGTGACGCATGAATGTGCGCATGACGTGGGCAACGCCCTCCTCGCGTACCTCACGCAGATCGTCAGCGAAATAGGCGCCCCGGTTGTACGATCCGGTAACGATCTCATACGACGGGAAATAATCGACGTGATCGTATTTGCGCCACATCTCATCCGCCACGACACGCAGCACCGCCTTACTATACGTTGTCGACACCAGTGCATGACGATGTTCAAACGTAGCGATGAGCGGCACTGGCGAAACAGTCAAGATGATACGGCAGGCCGGGTTGATACGCTTCAGGTGGGCGATCACCTCGTGCAGATCCTGCCGGATAGAATCCACGTCAAAGTTAATGAACTCGTACCGGTTCTCGTCCATTATCCCGCCCGCAACGCCTGGAGCGAGTGGGAAGACGGCGCCATCCCTGCGTGACCGCCAACCCTCGGTTAAGCCAAGGGTAAAGACGAAGATGTCCATTTCACGCAGCATGGTGCGGACGGCTTTAAAGTGCATATCGCGCGAAGCATGCAGAGCCTGCTCATCAGCATAACCGTTCGGCTCTATCTGCGGTCGATACGGATCGACAAGGCCATCTCCCTCTTTGGCCGGCCATGCGGCCTCTTCGGGACAATAAGCGCCCTCTACCCGCTCGATAAGCTGGAGCAGCTGGCGCACTGTGTAGATGTTGCCAAAGCGGGCGCTAAAAACGCTATAATTGCGTGCCTTGGCTTCTTCCTCCGCCATCCCGATAGGTGGAGATTCCGGCACGTAATAATGGAAACCGCTTGCCTTTAGGGTACGGGCGATGTGCTGTGCGAAGCAGCTCCCGGCAGTGGCGACCTTGTCCTGCGGCGTTATACGGAATTTTGGACCAACGACCGGGTCCATCTCCTCGGGCTGCGGCCTAGCTACCGAATTTTTCCAGAACTGCACCTTGTCGGCCCCTGCATAAGGATTGCCAACGGTCGGAACTTTCGTGGCCGAACTCCGCAGGCCCAGCTTCTCGGCAAACCCGTTGATGTCAACGTTGAGGGACTCCAACGTCTCGCGATCGTAGTTTGCGAAAGTATCATAAGAAGCGCTCACGAAATCGCGCAATTCTAGCGTACCGTGAGGTTCATTTATCTTGAATGCGGTGCTGCCGCGCAAGCCAAGCCTCTCGGCGATTTCCGGATAGATGGGCCAGATTGGCTGAGCCTTGAGCGGGTCAACGAGATATTCGTGCTTGCTCTCGGCAAAGTAGAACATGCCGATGCGCTGGAGCAACTCACGGGCGATGTCTTCCATCACGGCAAGCGTTGGGTGATTGCTCGAGTACATAAACGCCTTGCCACGGCTCCACTTTTCTAGCAGCCCGCCTAGTGGCATATGGCAGGCGTCGCCCTCGCTCAGCAATTGTCGGCGCGAGTCCTGCCATTGGTCGAAATAGCCAAGCCGGGCATAAACGTCGGCATTGTAGAAGGTCACAATTTCGTCGAGCGGGATACCCTCGCGATAGCCGAACACCGCCAAAGCCGAATTGTAAATGTAGAGCGGCCCCAATATCGTTTCGATATCGCCTCCTAAATTGCGCCCACGTACGAAAGTGAGGTCTGGATGATAAGCAGAGAAGGCGATGTTCGGGAAATAGGTAACCTTGTGTGCCAGCTCTGCGGGCACCATGGAGCGTAGCTGCAAATGCGAGAAGATGAAGGCGCTATTTTCCAGAATGGCGCGCAATTGCGTCGGATTCGCCATGACCTCATGGATCATGTAGTGGTCGATCTCGAAGCCATGATTGAGCGCGGCAATGCAAGTCGCCAGGCTGTCCTTCTGGCAATTGGCGATAATGGAAAGACGCATGATGACTCCTAAACGTTAGCCTTGGCCGCGAGCATGCGACGCAAGGAATCCTCCAGCTTAACCCCGTTAATCGGCCCCTGTGTAAGTTCTTCCAGTTTGGCCACATCGCCGAGCAGACGCCATACCTCATTCTTGCGAACTAAAGCCGGATTGACCTGCACACCAATCTCGTGTCCGGTTATCTCGGTCAATATACCGAGAAGTGCCTGTATGGAAACGGGGCGTCCAGTGCACAAGTTGCAAACCTCCCCGATCGCGGCCGGATTAATTGTTAGTTTTGCAATCAGATTGCATGCATCATAAATATCAATGTAATCGCGAAATACGTTGATGTTTCCAAGATAAACCTCAGGCAAACGATCATGAAAAGCGTTAACAAGTTTGGGCATTATAAACTCGCCCGACTGCCACTCACCAATGATGTTGAAGGGACGAATAATTGTATAATTGATATGCTCAGCATGGTTCATCAGAACCCGCTCGGCGCAAAACTTACTCATCCCGTAGTGGTGCACCGGTTTTGGGCATAGTGCTTCGTGTAGGAGGTCGGTGTCCTGATTTCCGTAGACCCCGGCCGTGCTAATGAACATGAACCGCGCCTGATGAGGCAAAGCCAACGTAGCGTGAATCATGTTCTCGGTGCCAACCGTATTTACCGAGTAGTAGTCCTGAGCGACCGAGGAAGTAACACTGGAAATCGCTGCGCAATGTATCACGATCTCCGGTTGCACCCTATGGAAAATATCCTCGACTGCCAGTTGGTCGCGGATATCGCAATAGAAGATCGGAGCATCGACCTGCGCCCGGTTGGCAGTTCCGAACACCTCATGCCCCATTTTCTCAAAATGCCGGAACAGGTGTTTCCCTAAGAATCCAGTAGCCCCACTGAGAAGAATACGCGCCATAATCCGGGATTTCCTCTCTTCCTTATGCCGTCACGTCCGAAGTCGCTTTGGCCGATCCGCTAAACAGGCTGTCGTAAGCCGCGTAGAGCTTATCCTTTAGCATTTCGGTCGCTTCCTCCCAAGAAACCGGGCGCCATTCGTATTTGATCCGCTCTTCCCAGGAAATCAGCTTGTCCGGATGGTTTGCATAGAACGCAATCCGTTCAGCCCAGGCTGCTGCATCGAGCGGGTGGATAAATTCTACGAAGTCCCCACCGCGCTCACGCAGCGGTGGCGTGTCCGATGCCAAGCAGAATTTGCCGTAGGACAGACTTTCCGGCAGTGGCAGGCTCCACCCCTCATAGAAGCTGGGAAGCAGCGTGAAGCGCGAATGGCGGTAAAGAATATCTAGCCCTTCGTCGCTCGGGTTGACAGCGATAATCTTGCCCTTGATCCGATTGTCCGAAGCCAGCGTGGTAAGAAAATCGTCGTTGTTCCAGCCTGGTTTGCCTACGAAGACCATCTGGAGGGGCTTGTTCAACATCTCGCGCTGCTGCATCAGCAGGTAAGCGCGATAGAGCGTCTCATGGTTCTTGCGCGGTTCCAGCGTACCGACCGCCAGTACGAAATCCGAATTGATGCCTATTCCATCGAGATAAGAAAGGTCGTGTTGCAGATTGGCCGACATGTTGGGCGTGATGTCGAAGCCGAGCATTACCGCATCGCCCTTGGGCATTTTCCATCCGCGCCGTTTCTGTAGCGCTTCGCCATCGCGCTGCGCGGTGAAGCCACCATAGGCGAGATAGTCAAAATTGTTCGAAACAAAGTCGCAGAACGGCTCGTACCCGTCGACCGTCTCGGACTTGTGGATCTGCGGCCAGTCGGATGGGGTGAAATCGTGCATGAAGTGGGCAAGCAGCGTGTTGCCCTCTTTAGGGCGGAGGCCATTCACCAAATGCGTGTAAGTCAATTGGGGCTTGCCGCTCGTGTCGTAGAAACCGAAGTCGATGCCCGAGAAGAACACGATCGCCCCTGCAGGGAAGGATTCAAGATAAGCCGGGCTCTGGCGCGGGTCAGAAACATTGCGCAACGGGCTACGGAATCCCCTCCCTTCCCGTTCGTGTTGATTCCAAAATGTATTGAAATTGTCGTAAGAATGACTGAGATCCTTGCCCTCATCCATCCATGTCAAATAAGACGGGTCGATTTCAAAGAAAAGTCCATTGTCCGATGCGAAGAACCGCGTCGAAGGCGCAATCTCGCGAAGAGTCTTAGCGTACATCAATTCCACTCGGGTGACACCGGTGAGCGAACTATTCCAGTTGAGGTAGCTCAGCGTGAGATCCATCCAGATCACCGGTGGCTTGCGAGCATGGCTGCCGGAGAGATGCTCATCATAAAGCTCCACCAAATTATGGTAAGCTAAGCCTGCTGCGTCGGACCAAGTCGTCATCTGCCACTGGGTTGCAATACGCTGTTCGCGCGCAGCCAGCTTTTCATGATTTTGGGCATAGTCGATAATAGCCCGCGCCCAAGCCATGATGTCGATCGGATCGATGAACTCAGCCAAGTCAGTGCCAGTTTCACGCAGCGGTGGCGTATCCGCGCATAGACACAGCTTTCCGTATGCAAAGCTTTCGGGCAGCGTCAGACTCCAGCCCTCGTAGAAGCTGGGGAGCAGCGTAAACAGGCAGTTACGGTACAGCGCCGATAGCTGGTCGTCGCTCGGAGTGCGTCGCAGGATACGATCCTTTACCCGCGGATCTCGAGCCATTTGATCGTTGAGATTGTGGATGCGGTGCCCGTTCTGGCCGCATATCACTAGTTGCGGCAGTGGAATGGGAGAAATATCCTGGGCCAGCAGATAGGCGCGGTAGAGGGTGTTGTAGTTCTTGCGCGGCTCAGCAGTACCAACGGCAAGCATGAATGTCCCGGTGATACCTATCTCTGAAAGCGCAGTAACATCATCCGCTCTACCCGCAGCCTCAACGATGTCGGACCCGAAGCGTAACGCGCGCCCCGGCAGCGTCGGCCACTTGCGCTCACGCTGCCAAGCCTCGACGTCACGCTTGGTATTCTCTCCACCGAACAACAGGAAATCGCAATTATACGAAATCCATTTGAGGTATTTCTCGAACTGGTCTCGATCGCTTTTCGCATAAAAATGCTCCGTTTCAGGACGAAGCATGATAATATCATAGATAAGATACCCCAGTGCGACATTAGGCAACTGCTCCTTGAGCGTCGAGAACAGGCGCTCCTTCTGAGAATCTTTCCAGCCCATTGAGAAGATCAGGTCACTCTCTCCATAAGGGTGAAAGAAGGCATCAGTATCGGGAATTTCCACCTGCACTTTATGCGCTTCACCGCCCTTGCGGCCAAAAAATTCCATATAGGCTTCGGCGACATTCTCAGCCTGAAGGAGCCATTGCAGTTGGCTCTCGTCAATCTCTGCAAAGCCGTGGTTCGCTTGCATTGAGAAGCGCAAGGCGGGGTATATTTTTTTGAGATTGCACGCCATCTCGAGTTCGGCACGGATGATCCCAACAACCCCCGAAGTCCATTGAAGCGACGTGGTGAGATCGAACCAGAAATTACGGAAACGCTGCCCGCCTCCGGAACGAGCCGCACGTACCTGCATCGCCCACTTCTCAGCCGTTACTGGGACGATTTGATAAGGGACGGACGGTGATGACGTAGCCTTATCCGTTTTTGCCACTGGAATGGGCGACCGCGAGCCGCTCTTGAGCAACCCCTTGAGCATCCTTAATGTCAGGGGTTTGCGCTGGCGTGCGGCATTCACCAAGGCAGAGTGATGCAGCCCCTTAGACTTACACTCGTCGCTTTCCGCGAACTGGATCAGCATAGTGAGCTTGGACCTTCCCTTAGCAAGAAGATCAAGGTGATGCAGCAATCCCCCCTCGTCTGCTTCCCGATTGAGAATCAGCCGATAGCAAGCCTGCACGAACTCCATGCCGTCCTTAGCAAGGAGACCGTCCAGACCAACATCACCCTCATAAACCATCTACTTCGCCTCTTTGGGAATCCATCAGTACCATCGTCGATGCGTTCATCAGCGATCGACACAGTATGCTCGGCCACGTTTCGGTGGCCGAGCAGATTAGAAGGAAAAGCCTCGCATGTTGCGGTCGAGATCAGCATCGACCATCTTTTTGCACATCTGTTCAAGCGTAGTCTTTGCTTCCCAGCCCAGAACACGCTTGGCCTTCTCAGCCGAACCGATCAGCAGGTCGACCTCAGCCGGACGATGGAATTTCTCATCGATCTGCATCACGAGATTTCCGGTGGCCGTGTCGATCGCGACCTCATCGAGGCCCTGCCCGCGGAACTCGATGTCCATGTCCGCTGCCTTAAACGCCATGCGCACGAAGTCCCGGACGGTCTCGGTACGGTTAGTCGCCAGCACGAAGGTATCGGGCTGGTCAGCCTGGAGCATCATCCACATGCCTTCGATGTATTCTTTGGCATATCCCCAGTCGCGCTGGGCGTCAAGGTTGCCGAGGCTGAGGAACGGCAGCTTGCCCAGCTTGATCTTAGCAACACTGTCGGTGATCTTGCGCGTCACAAACTCGCGACCGCGCAACGGGCTCTCGTGGTTGAACAGGATGCCGCTGGCGCCGAAAATGTCGTAGCTCTCCCGATAGTTCACCGTCATCCAATGCGCATAGAGCTTGGCTACGCCATAAGGGCTACGCGGATAGAAAGGCGTATCCTCTACTTGAGGGACGGCCTGTACCTTACCAAACATTTCCGAGGTGCTCGCTTGATAAAAACGCACCTTGCAATTGGTAAGCCGGATAGCTTCAAGCAAATTGAGGCAGCCAATGCCGGTGATCGTCGCGGTCGTAGTCGGCTGTTCGAAGCTGACACCGACGAAGCTCTGCGCCGCGAGATTGTAGATCTCATCCGGCTCCACCGTCTGAACCAGATGCAGGTTCGCACCCAAATCCGTCAGGTCATACTGGAGAAGCTCAAGATTGGGATCATCTTGGATTCCCAATTCCTCGATCCGCCAAAAATTGACGGAACTGGAACGTCGATACGTTCCATATACCTTATAGCCCTTGGACAGAAGAAACTGAGCAAGATAAGCGCCATCTTGACCAGTGATGCCCGTAATAATAGCTTTCTTCATACTACTCCAAAATTCCCTCTTTATGCGGGACTTCATGTTCCTTAATCGATAAACATGACAAGATGTCTAAGAAAGAATCCCTCCAAGTCGGAAGCGGATTTTCTTCCCCCGATGTAGCGGAAGCGCCATGATCTAGCCATCCTCTGATGGAGTCAGCTAAGGCCGAGGCAGCATCTTGTGAAAAGTAGGTTACCTTTGCAAGATTCATCGCACGAAAGACCGGTAAGTCTCGTGCCAACACGGGAACCCCGTGCCCCAACGCCTCTACTAGTGGCAGGCCAAAGCCTTCAGCCAGAGAGGGAACGATCACGCCATGCGCTAGAGAGTAAAGATGGCTCAGGAATTCATCACTGGCATTGTCGAACCAGAAGAACCGTCGCCCGGCTTCTGGGTGAGCGCGGATGCGCGCCTGCAGGGCCTCTGTCTGCCAACCTACACGGCCGACGAAGACCAATGATAGGTCGTCGCATGAGGGCTCTTGCCAAAGAAGATCGAAAGCGGGCAGCAGGCAGGCATGGCCCTTGCGCGGTTCAATTGTGCCGACCACAAGCAGTGTACGCCGCATGGCGAATTCGGCAAGCAGCGGTACGGCATCAGCCGGCAGTCCCGTCGTGGGCGCGGAGCTGCTGATGTCGCTGCCAAGGCGCATACAGTCGATTTGCAGCCGGGCGTTACCACGCCATGGTCGCGCTGCGATCCAGGCTTCCAGCTTTTGTGCGACATCCTGCGAGATGCAGATGATCCGGTCGCTCCGCCGAGTGACGACCCGCAGCCAGCGCCGGTAGTTGCGTCGAGTTTTCGGATTGAACCAGTCTGGGCGTTGCTCCGGCAGCAGATCGTACATCACTGTGGCGATGAGGCAACCATTACGCTGCCATCGCGTAATCTGCCGTTGATGGCGCGGCAGGATGTTCGCTGCGAGATCCAAGCCCAGAAAGATGTCCCCTTTTCTGGCTTCCACCAAGCCGGACGGCACCAGAACCGGAGGGACTCTTCCCATTAGAAGAGAAGCGCCCCAATCAACGTAAACATAGCTATCCTTACGAGTTGCGAAGACCGGCCGTACCACATAGCCTTCGATGTCCGCATCCAACAGCGCACCCAGCAGTGCACGCACAACACGCTGAATTCCCGTCTGAGAGTCGTTGCGCAATATGACGGAAACATCGACTAGCAGTTCGCGTTTTGAAAGTTCTCGCACCGGCCTTTCCAGCCCGGACTCATGCCCGTCCAGCGAGCCATCGAAAGGTGATAGCATCATCGCCGCAACCTCACTGCGCGAGGTAAAATTCATAGGCTTCTGGGACATTGTCGAACATCGTCAGATTCGCATCGCTGAGAACGGCCGCCCGTTGGCAATGTGCCTGGATGTAATTGATGTCGTGCGATACGAAGATCATTGCTCTATCAGCCCGTCGCTCGAACAGTTCCACGTGACATTTGTCATGGAAGCGCTGATCGCCAACTGCGATGATCTCGTCGATAAGAAAACAATCGAATTCAATGGTCATCGAAATCGCGAAGGCGAGACGTGCCAGCATTCCTGACGAATAGCTGCCCACTGGCTCGCGCAGATAGCGGCCGAGTTCGGAGAACTCCTCCACAAACGACACTTTCGATTCAGGATCAACGCCGTAGACCCGGCAGATAAATCGCAAGTTATCGAGGCCAGTCAGCGACGTCTGAAAAGCACCGCCAAACGCCAGCGGCCAGGATACCGACATCTGCCGGTTGATGTGGCCGCGAGTGGGGTTCTCCACGCCGCTGAGGAGGCGAATAATTGTGGATTTGCCGGCACCATTGCGGCCGAGGATACCAAGTTTTTCACCGGCGTGGACATCGAAGCTGACGTTGCGCAGCACGACCTTCAGTCCGCTACGGGTAGGATAGCTTTTGCAGACGTTACGGACCGTTATCATTTGGGAATCACCGTGCGGCTAACCTGCCGCAGCTTGGCAAGACTCAGCAGCGTGAGGACGCTGTTGCAGGCAATGACGTAAGAGACGCTGTAGTGCGCAGTGAACAGCGAACCGAAATAGCCGTCACGCAGATATTCCACGCAGTTGAGCATGGGCAGATAGAGCAGCAGATCACGCGGGCCTTCCGGGACAATCTCCAGCAGGAAGCCCGCGCCCGACAATGGAAACAGCAAATAGGCCGCAGGATGCCAGAACTTTTCGACCAGTTCATAGTGTTCCGACAGCGCGCCCAGCAGAATGGCAAGAGCCATGCCGAACCATGCCAGTAGCGCCCATGCAGCAATGACCTTGAGGATGTCTTCAGGCGGCTCCACCCAACCGATGTAAATGAAGATCAGGCTGAGCAGGAAGAAGGACATCGTTGCGCCGGCGGCTTCCAGCAGAAGGCGGGCGATGAAGATGTCAATAAGCTTGACGTTACGGTGATACATCAGCGCCAGATTGGGCTGGATGGACGAGATCGCGCGCGAGGGCATGTTACGCCACAGCAGGACGGAGGAGTAACCACTCAGCGCAAAGACGGTAATCGGCAGATCTGAGCCGTGCTTTGCGCCCGCTATGCTCCATAGCGCAGTGATGCCCAGCGTGAACATCATCGGCTCCGCGAACATCCAAAGGAAGCCAATGTTATGACGCCCGAACCGCGTCAATGTCTCGCGCATCAACAGCGCGAAGATCACTCGACGCTGCAACTGCCAGGAGCGCCAGAGCGAGGTTGTGGAGTTGTCCGCAGCCATCGGCGATCAGTCTCGGTGCTCGCGCAAACCGGCCAGAAGCATTGACAGCACGCCCCAAGCGACGAGGCCGAGTGCCAACGTGGAGAAAATGTTCCGCAGGCGCTTAGGCTCTACCGCCTCGTCGGGCACGTTGGGCTCCACGATCCGCTCGAGGTAGACCTGTTTGCGACGAGCGTCGTTACGCGCACTTTCCAGCGAGGTCATGGCGCTCGCCAGCTGCCTGTCGGCAAATTTATTTTCGAGGATGAGGCGCTGATATTCGACGCTGGCGCTGGCCAGGGAGCCGCCACTGCCAGTGATCTTGCCAGTCTCGCGTTCAATCTCGGTGGCAAGCCCATCAATGCGGGTCTTGAGCACCGGGATCTGCGGGTTGTCGGGCGTATAAGCGCGCAGCTGCAGCAGCTGGGTCTTGGCCGAAATCAACTCGTCTTGCAGCTTCGAGATGAGCTGCAGTTGAATACCCGCCTGCTGTTCGGGATCGACGAGGCCGCTGCGATTGCGGAAGGCGGCCAACGCCAGTGCAGTTCGTTCCGCTTCCTTCCGCGCATCGGCCACTTCGGCTTGAGAGAAGCGGATAAGATCTTCACGGCTACGATTGTTGAGACGATTGACTAATGCCTCACCCAGATCCAGCAGACGCTTGTTCATCGTGAACGCGTCCTTGGAATTGTAGGAGCGCACCTTCAGGACACCGATCGACGAGGCCGTCTCGTTCTTCACATCCACTCGGCGCAGGAAGAATCGGTACTTGCCTTCAAAGGTATTCTGGCCTCCGAAAGAATAGAACCGTTCGAACCGATCCAACCCTGGTCCAGCAATCATGCGATCCACGAAACCGTCGCGATTTAGCGCCTTGAGTGCATCGCGCGATTCCATATATTCCTGCACGGCATAAATCTCATCGCCCGCAACGGAAATGCCGGGCGCCTTGAGCAAAGCTCCTAGAGCAGAGGAGGTCTGCTTGTCGGGGCTGCGGATAACGAAGCGCGATTCCGCAACATACACGTCGGATACGATAAGTCCAAAATACAAAGTCGCCACAATCGTCGGGATAGCAACCGTAATCAGGAAAATTGGGTCGATTTTCTTCAACCGAACAGCAGACAAATCGCGCATCGTTCCTTCCAGGCAGGACACCATTGGTGCGCTGCGCTATTCTGTGACGGCCCAACAGCCTGCCCCCCGGTGGGGGGAGCGAGCCTTAATTTGCCGATCGTTGCAAACTGCGGCGCTTTGCCCGACATCCCCGGTGTTTGCAACACTTGTCGTGGGTGTTTCAATTCTCCGAAAAAAGTTCTCCCGCAAATTCGGTGTGGACAGCATGAACGAATCATGAATCTGGTGTGGACACCCTTGCATCGACCACGGCGGCTGGATCAAACGAAAGAGGAAATAAGCGTTTTCGGGGGCTGCACACATATACAACATCAGACTGTCGAAGAAACCTCGCGATTGGCAGATGACTTTCGGTGTGCTCGGTTGTATCGCACCGAACCGCAGCGACCCTTGGTCCAAAATAAAGGCAAGAAGGCTTTCAGATGATCAGACCCGGCAGTTCTCCGCTGCTTTCCACAGTCAAAAATCTCCTCAGGCTTGGAATGCTGACCTCGGCTGCTCTGACTTCCGGTTGTACCGCGATAAGCGGCGCAGGTCCCTCCTCGAAGGCGATCACCCGTGCCGACGGCCAGCCTATCGACAGCGCTGGTATCAAGATCATGGATCTGACTGATGGCCTGACCCGCCGGATAGCCGCCAATCAGCATACCGCGCTCTTCTCGGAGGTATTCGCTGAACCCGCCGACGAGGACATTCTGGTCGGTAAGGGCGACCAGATCGAGATCACTATTTGGGAAGCCCCACCCGCGACCCTGTTTGGTGCTGGCGGTAGCGATATTACGACTGCAAGCAATGCACGAACGGTCGATCCTAACCGCATCGCGCGCCAGACGGGTCTGCCGGGGCAGACCGTAGGCGCCGATGGTCAAATCAACGTGCCCTTCGTCGGTAGCGTTCAGGCAGCTGGGCGCAACACCCAGCAGATCGCCGCCGATATTGTGGCCCGACTTCGTGGCAAGGCGCATGAACCGCAGGTCATGGTCAAGATCGCCGACAATGCAGCTACCAATGTTACTGTGGTAGGCGAGGTCGTGCACAACCTGCGCTTACCTCTTACTGCTAAGCGCGAACGGTTGCTCGACGCCATCGCCGCGGCTGGCGGCGCACGCCAGCCGGTAGGAAAGACGACGATCCAGGTCACCCGCGACAACATCGTAGAAACGCTACCGCTGACAACCATCATTACTGATCCGCGCCAGAACATCATGCTTCGTTCCAATGATATCGTGACCGCTCTATTCCAACCTTACAGCTTCACGGCACTGGGTGCGATCGGGCGCAATAGCGAAATCGACTTCGAAGGCACCGGTCTCACCTTGGCGCAAGCCCTCGGCCGGATCGGTGGGCTGGATGACACTCGGGCGAATGCACAAGGCGTCTTCATCTTCCGTTTAGAGGACAAGGCCGCACTCGGGCTGGCTGATGATCACAATGTACGCACGACGCCCGACGACAAGGTTCCCGTGATCTTCCGCGTCAAGCTGCGCGATCCCGAGGCGTTTTTTCTTGCCCAATCGTTTCTGATTAAAAACAAGGATGTGATCTACGTCTCCAATGCGCCGCTCGCCGACATCCAGAAGTTCGTGAATATAATTGGCTCGCTCGTCTATCCAGTCATCAGCGTACAGAACTCCACTCGGTAATGACTGTGGCGGGCACACCTTCCGACACGACAGATTGGTAAGTTAGTTATGCGCATTGCTCTGGGCGCGGAGGCCCTGTCTCCCCAACTTACCGGTATAGGTCGCTATACTTGGGAGTTGGCATCTCGACTGCCGCAAATTGCGGAGGTGGAAAACGTAAAACTCTTTCGCGATAATGCTTGGCACGATAACGCTGAGCATTTCGTACGGCCGAACAGTCGCCCTGCCCCTCGCCGGATATTGCCGCGCAAGCTACATGCCTGGTTTCACAAACGCGAATTTTCGCAGCGACTGTACCATGGCCCCAATTTTTTCTTTCCTGTCCAAGCAGAGAACGCCGTTGTGACGGTTCATGATCTGTCTGTCTTCCGGTTTCCCGAAACTCATCCTGCGGAACGGATCAGGCAATTCGAAAAGGAGTTCTCCCGTTCGATCGACCACGCGCGACACATCATCACCGACACCCTATTCATCAAGGATGAACTAATCGAGATGTTTGGGGTGTCCCCGCAGCGGGTTACGGCCATTCCTTTAGGCGTCTCCGAAGAATTCTTTAACCTAAGCGATGAGCACAGCGACCGCGCGCTCATCGCCGAATATGGTTTGTCTAACACCCGATATTGCCTGTGCGTCGCTACGATCGAACCGCGTAAGGGGTTGGACCATGCGGTTAGGGCGTTTCTGAAATATCGCGACAGCGCCAAGTCCGATGCCATCTTGGTGATTGTTGGCGCCACGGGATGGAAAAATTCCGACCTGCACAAACTTTTTGAAGATGCCGCGGCAACCGGTGCGGTGAAATTCCTCGGCTTCGTATCGGATCCTGCCCTGCGAGCGATCTACAGGTGCTGCTCACTGTTCCTATATCCTTCTCTGTACGAAGGGTTCGGCCTTCCTGTCCTAGAGGCAATGGCAAGCAGAATCCCTGTTCTCGTTTCCAACCGTTCGTGCCTGCCCGAAGTATCCGGCGGAGTCGCGATGAGCGTTAATGTAGAAGACTACGGCACCTTCCAAGACGCGATATCCAAGGGAATGGAGGATGAGGCATGGCGTAAACAAGTGATTGCCTCTGGCCTTACACTGGCGAAGCGGCTTAATTGGCAGGAATGCGTTAAAAAAACAGCTGCTTTATACCGTGAAATTAATTGAATCATTTAGACTACAATAATTACCATTATTGCTATACTATAATAGCTTAATGCGCAGATAGGATCAATGATTTATAGTTTTCATTGAAATAGAGAAGAAAGGGAAGAGACATTCGATTTGAGCTGATGCGATGGGGCCGCCAGCATGGGAAACTCGCCCTGATCTCAATTAATCTGCATATGCGCTGGCAAACCGCTTAAGTCGAAGCCGATCACAATGCCAGATTTCTTCAACGATGAAGTCTACTAAAGGAAAAACCGTTCGAGATTGCTAGCATCAGAACCAGTATGATCAAACAGGTATGTAGGGCTGTGGTGAAGCCTCAAAATATGATCTGCAAAATATCCCTCGATATTCAGCACATCGTCAAGCCTGAGGCAGTATCGGCTGGACAGAAAAGCAAGGATGTCTGGCCTTGGCTCGTTGGGCGCCGCCCGCAATGCGATCTGATGGAATTTCGATTTACCTAACGAAAGGAGTTCCTTGCCCATTATAGCGCCCAGTGCGGCGACATTTGATGATATAGTAGCAACGCCTCTGACTAGGGGCAAAAACATCTCGGATTGCGCGACCCGGAGGTGTTCCGGCGGCATGGCAATGTTAGACTGATCTGCTTCCAACTCGGCGACCAGGGTTTCCGAGGGAGTTGAGTCAGATCCGTGCCATTGGGGTAGAATTGTCCATCCATTGCCAACATCGCATGCTAGCGACCGCAACAGTGAGATCGGGTCGACCAAGGGACCAATGCCCTCGTATGTTATCCAGTCTCTTGGTTGAAGCGCGACAAGCAGCGACGCCGGGCCACGCTTTGCGCTCATGTCATCGAACCATGACGTAATGCCCTTAGCCTGAGCGGCTTCGTAAATCGGATCGACCCATTTGCGACGCCAAATTTGGGTGAAATCATCGAGCTTCGGATATGCCCAACGATTCCGCGCAAACCAATCAAGCGCACTGCCAATCTGGTGCCCATATGGATCAAAGTAAATTGCCGTATGCAGCCCCGTCCTGGGAAGCGGACCAAGTTCCATGAAGAAGACATTGCCGGATCCGAAGACCTTCTTCAGATATCGGTTGTCGGTCACCGCCATAACGATATCGGGACAGAAGGCTGCTTTGAGTCTATTGAGCTCATCTAACAGCGCTGTATTTCGATAATCTGTTCCGAAGCAAAGATCGCGGCTGTATGCGGCTCTATCAAATGAGCAGCCTTGTAGCAGTCCTACTTGCGTAATCGAATATATTTCCGCGAAATATGATGATCCTAGCGCGCAAATGGAAGGAGAAGCAGCGACAGCACTCTCCATGGCGGCCGCGGAGTGCGCAGCGAAGGCGGAACAAAAGCTCCACCAGCCTCCAAGGCGAAGGGGACTATCAACGTATGTGACGGGTTCTAGATAGAATAAAATCCGCTTCCGCGTCACTTTCCGTCCTTTTTTAAAGCACCGTTGCCTCTAATCGGTTGTTCAGTCTGGCGACTTCCAACTCAATCTGCAACCGGTCAGCATAGCGCAGACCGTCAGCAGGTCGGCCAAGGGCATGTGCAAGGTCGAGCCATTACTCGATCATATCGCCATCGATCCTGCGATCCCTGCACTCGCGCTGGAACTCTTCGCGTCTCATGCCATGGAATATCGGGACCTGTATGAACAGCTCGACGAAATCGATGGGAAGCTGATGAAGTGGCACCGAGCCAATGAGTGCAGTCGTCGTCTGGCGCAAATTCCGGGCGTTGGGTCGGTCGGGCTGCCTTGCTGATGATGAAAACGCCAGCACCGGAGCTCTTCGCATCCGGTCGACAGTTTGCAGCATGGATGGGTCTGACGCCCAAAGACCATTCTGTCGGTTTCCGCGCATCGCGACCGTTTCGTCCTGAAGGGCAGGATGCTGGTCACGGTGTGGGTGGCCGACGACAACAGGGGCACTCGAGATGCAGATTTTCTCAGACATGGGGATTCCGACCCTGACCGTCTGGTCGCCGACTTCCAGGAGATAATGGCGATCGAGAGCGACGATGGCCTCGCCTTCGACATCGATACGCCTGCCGCCATCATCCGGGAGGAAATGGAATATGGCGGCATCCGTTTAAAGACTGCGGCCTACCTCGAAAAGACGCGCATCCCCGTCGACATCGGCTTCGGAGACGCCTTTGGCCGACGCGACGCAGCGGCTCGACTATCCAACCTTGCTGAATCTTCCCGTTCCGCAGGTAACATTCCTATCCACCCGCAACGGTGATCGCCAAGAAACTCCAAGCCATGGTGGTGCTCGGTGTCCTCAACGGACGTATGAAGGACTATTACGATCTATGGGCGATCCCGCGCGCGATCGACATTTCCGATGACGATCTGGACGCAGCCATCCGTGCGACGTTCGAGCGCCGTGGAACGCCGATCCCGAATGAACGTCCCCCAGGCCTGTCGGCCGAGATGGTCGATAACGAAAGGAAACAACGGCAGTAGCGGGCCTATGCAGCATCGCTCAAACTCGACAATGTCTCGCTGGAATTGATCATCGATGCGGTTTGGGAACTGGTAAGCCCGTCGTGCGCGCGGATCGTTGCAAAAACCGGGGATAAAGGATGCGGCCGAGGGATCGTGCCCCTCGCCGCCAATGATGCGGTCAAGATGACTGCCCGCGCTGCAGCATCCTGGGATAATATGAGAAAGAAAATAGCTTAAGCCGTGCAAGCATTTCCCATCTATCGGTCAGGGTAGCAACAGGTGCAAACATCAACTATCTGAGGGTTTAAGGCAGCCGTCCAAGATACTGCGAAATCTGAAAGGAAATTCAATTGTGGGCGAATTGGGAAAATTCTGGGCAGGCGCGCCAGACCGAATCGCTATTGGTTTGATTTCAAACGGAAAAATAGATGCCAACCATTGCCTTGACATCGCAGGGGTCGCAAGTTCAATCCTTGCCACCCCACCATGATAAGGCCTTGGAAATCTTTGAGTTCCCGGGGCCTTATTTGCTTCGATCCGGCCTGACCAACGCCGCTTTGCCGCTCCTGACAATTTCAGCACAGGAGCCACCACATGGCAACCCTTAAACATGTAGTGACCATCAAGAATTCAGCACAGGGATAAGCGACTGCGATGCTGCGGCGCATCTGATGGCTGAACATAGAACGAAGCTGCGGCACCGATAGATGGTCCGTTCGGCAACCTTGTCGCTCAAGGGACATTCGCTCAGGCCTCCGATTTTTTCTGTCAAGGGCACCCCTGCCATTCGACATCCAGCGTAACAGTCGAGCACTAAACCAACGCCAGCGTAGATCCCACGCGCGAATCAACCGACAGTCCAATTCAGCGGGCCACGAGTCAAATCAAATGGCTGCGACAATGTTTGAGCTTCAACAAAAACCAAATTTGTCTTCAAACTCGAATGATTTAGGCTTGAAAGGATGCGACGGCTCCCTGTAACGCCCTCAGCGGGGTTTACAGGGGTACAATATGAATCTGAAGAATTGCGCGTCCAAATGGGCGCTGCTCGCGGGCGCCAGTGTCGTCGCCGCGCTTGCCATCGCTTCGTCCGCGCAGGCCGCCTGCAGCACTGCCAATGGCATCGTCACCTGCACTGGCGACAATCAGCCCTTCACCGTCACCTCTGACGCCCAGACCATCATTGCTGAAGGGGCAACCGTCACCGGGACGGGCCTGTCCGCGCTTCGCCTGAACAGCGTGCGTGCCAATCTGGTCGTCAACGGCACAATCAGCGCTACGGGTGCCACCGCGTTGACCATCCAGAACGGCGACCGTGTCCTCACCTATGATCCCTACGCCGGTGCCGGATTGCCGAGCGGCATTTATTCCTACCCCTATCTCTATCCCACGGGCCAGGCCACGGTCCTGGTCGGCGCGCAAGGCGTCCTCAGCGGCGATACCGGTATCTGGATCGAGCGGTCGAGCAGCAACTATCTGGGTGGTTCCACGGCATCGATCGACAATAGCGGCCTGATCACGGCAACGTCGGGCAGCGCGATCCGTGGTCCCTCCGGCATTTCCGGCGTCAGCTATACATCGATCACCAACCAGGAAAGTGGGACGATCCACGGCATCGCCGCGCCCGTCGATACTATCACCAATGCCGGCCTGGTCGACGGGCGCGACAATGCGGCTATCGACCTTGCGCCCCGATATGACAGTTTCTTCGGCAGCTATGGTCTGTCATACGTCATCAATAGCGGGACAATCACTTCCACTGCCGGGACCACGATCATCGGCCAGCAAAACCCGCTGTCCATTACCAACAGCGGCCTGATCAGCAACAGCAATGGCGGCCAGGCGATCTATGCCGGATCGAACCTGTACCTGACCAATTCGGGCAGGATCGAGGGCAATATCGTGGCCCATGGCACCAGCACGATCAACAGCACGGCAGGGAACATCGTGGGTGATGTGCTGCTGGGCGATGGCGATGACATCATCGTCGCCGCGCTCGATGAGAACAACCGGCTGCAGACCGGAGTCACCGGTCAGATTGACGGCGGCGCAGGCGTCAATGCCATTGCCCTGGTCATTAACGCCGATGCCGCGCTGACCGGCACACCGGTATTGCCGACCGGTTTCTCCCTGTTGCGGGCAAGCCTCTCCAACCAGGCACAGCTCACGCTCGACGCCGGATTTAGCGGAACCTCAAGGCTCTATGTCTCCGGTGAAGGCACGCTGGTCAATCAGGGACTGATCGATACGCAAGGCCGGGCGATAGAGGCTTATGGCTACGGCTCTCCCTCATCGCTCAGCGTGCAAAATGACGGCGCCATCAAGGCGACCCTTGCAGGTGCGACCGACGCTGCCGTCTCGATCGACGGCGCTGCCCTGACCAATAACGCCAGCATCGAAGCTACGGGCGGCGCGGCCATCCTGCTGAAGTCGGGCTACGGCACGGCCCTGACCAATAGCGGGACGATCAAGGCAAACGGTGGCCCGGCGATCCTCTTCGGCGGCGGCTATGCCAGCAGCGCAACGCTGGTGAACAAGGCCGGCGGCGTCATCCAGGGAGATACGACCGCCATCGCGATCCTGCCCGACAGCAGCCCCTATTCCTACAATTCCACCAGCATCACCAATGCCGGCTCGATCATCGGCCATGTCGATCTTACCGGAAGCGGCAGCAGCGACCGCTTCATCATGCAGGAAGGTGGGACGGTAACCGGTGACGTTCGGCTGGGCGCCGGCAACGACAGCTATATTTTCGACGGAATCATGAGCGCCGACGGCTTTCTCACAGGTATTTCCGGGATACTCGACGGCGGCGATGGGACCGACCAGCTGCTGGCGCGGATCAAGGGTGACGCCGCGATCACGCTCGGTAACTATGCCAATTTCGAAACGGTCGGACTGGATATCGCCGAGGGCAAGCAGCTCAGCGTGACAGGCTCCACCGGCGGCGCTCAACTCAGTCTTTACGGCAAGGGCAATGTCGACCTGTCGCTCGACATCTCCGGCCAGAATGTCACGCTGATCGACGCCTCGGGCTATGGCTTCAGCCTGCCCGGTGATCCCGGCACCCCCTATGTCCAGACCGGCACGACGATCGTCAGCCGGGGTGCGTTTACTGCAGCTTTCAATTCCGCGTTCTATGGCGGCAGCGTCGTTATGCTGGATCAGCTCGATCGTTTCACCAATGAGGGCAGCATTAGCCTCACCCAGCCCACCAACCCCTATGGTGCGCGTGCCTCCGCTATCAGCGGCGGCAAGGAGGTCGTGAACAAGGGCGAAATCCTGCTCGACGGCGGCGCCGCCATTGCAGGCGCGCTCTCCGTGACCAACAGCGGCATGATCGTCGAGGTCAGCGGCGGCGCTGCGGCAGTAGGCGTGTCAAGCTTCCGGGATCTTACCAATAGCGGCACGATACGCACTTCCGGCAGCGCGGTCTATGCCAGCGATTATAGCGCCTCCACGATCCGCAATAGTGGCACGATCGAAAGCACCGGCGCGCGGGCGATCATTGGCGGCTATGCGCCCACTGTGATCGTCAACGAGGCCGGCGGAACCATCACCGGCGGCGTGGGCCTTGAAGCCATCGCCCTTGCCGGCGGCGGTGCGGTCAGCAATGCTGGCACGATCGACGGCGATGTGAACCTCAGCTATTCTCCCTATGGCGGCACCAGTTATGCCAGCGGCGCCTATGTGGATCGCGGTGGCACGCTGAACGGCAATCTGCTGTTCGGTGCTGGCAACGACATTTTCGTCGCCACCAGCGATATGCTTGGGGTGCTGGGCAGCATCGACGCAGGCGACGGCGTGGACAACTTCATCCGCGCCTATGATGCCAGCAGGACCGTCGATATCAATGCCCTCCCCTCAACTCCGATCGGGTTCGAGCGGTTCGGCGTCGGCGCCCTGGGCAAAAATACGGTAGTTACGCTTACCGCCGCCAGTGGCCCGATCGGCGAGCCTCTCACGCTGGTGGGCGACGGCACGATCGTCAATGTGGCGGATTTCAGCGCGGCCAACTCCTTGGAACAGTTGCTGACGCTGGGCTCTTCGGTCGATCCGCTCAACCTGTCCGGCGGCGGTTCCACGCTGACCTTCATCAACCAGGGCAAGATCAACGGCACAGTTGGCGGCTATGCCGCCAGCTTCACCAATGAAGGCACCATCAGCAACATCAACGGCATGACAGCCGTCGAACTCATTGCCAGCAGCAATGATCGCTTCACATTCCAGAATAGCGGGACCATCGCCTCGCCCAACGGTTCGTCTTATTTTTACACTAACACGGGCGTCACCATTCAGGGCGCCTCCGACACCCAGATCATCGACAATGTCGCACTCGGCAACAACGGAAGCATCACGGGCGGCCTGTCGGCCTCGCTCCATGCGACCGAATTCAGTTTCGCCAATGACGGGACGATCGAACCGGGTCTTAACAGCTATCTCCCTTCGGTCTCACTTTCCCTTGGTCAGAGCTACTACGGCGGCACCGACACCAATGCTGACAAAGCAACGATCAGCAACGGCGGGAAGCTGACGAACGGAATCGATGCCGCGATCGCAGCCAGGACGCTGGCTTTCAGCAACAGCGGCACGATCAGCTCATCCCTTTACGGCACAGCCGTCTCGCTGATCCAAACGGCACATGAGACTCGTGACATGACGCAGGGCCTCTACGGGGCGATCGATCAGAAAAGCCTGTCCTTTGCCAACAGCGGCACACTGAACGGCAGCGCTTATCTCTATTCCGCCGCGACCTCCATCGCCGTTGCAAACAGCGGAACGATCGCAGCGCCTGCCAGCAACCTCGTCGAGCTGGATGACCCCGCCGTGAGGATCGAGGGGAACAGCCAGAACAGCCAGGCCATTGCCTTCACCAACAGCGGGGGGATCAGCACCAACCGTCTGGGCGCCTCAGCCGTTTCCATCGAGAGCGACGCGCGCTCGCCCGAGCAGCTCAGGAATGGCTTTGACGAGACTGACGGCCCGACCGCCGGTGAACCCACCACGTCCATCAGCGTCACCAACGGCGGCACGCTGAGCGCCGATGGGGGTGCCAGCTATCGCCCCGCCACTACGCCACCCTTTCCCTGGTATCCTTCATTCCCGGAAAGCCTGAGCCTCGTCGCCGCGCTCAGCGTCGATGCCTCCAGCGGCGGCCTGTCCCGCATCACCGTGACTAACGAAACAGGCGGGGTCATCTCCGCCACCGGTGCGACCCGCAACGCCGCCGATGCGCAAAATCCCGTGGTCGCAGGGCTGGAAAATATCGGTTCGACCGCCTTTGTAGGTCGCGCGAACCAGATCACGCTGATCAATGCCGGGACGATCCGTGGCCTTGAAGGTGGGATGGTGCCCGTCAATCTGCTGGTCGATCCGACCGCGTCCGACCATGATTTTGCGGGCCAATTCCTTGCCGGCGCGATCCAGACGATCGATTCGGCCGACAGCGTCACCAATCTGGCCACAGGCGTGATCACCGGCTCGGTCAACCTGGGCGCGCTGGACGACAGCATGGCCAATTACGGCACCATCAACGGCACTGTGTATCTGGGCGAAGGCAATGACCGCTTCATCCATGGCCTGGGCGCAACGCTCAACGGCATGGTCGATGGCGGCGCCGGCACCGACGCGCTGGTCATCGACATCAGCGGCGGTGGCCTGCTGAACCAGGCGACGTTCGACAAGTTCGTGAACTTCGAGGAACAGTCGATCACGGGCACCGGCACGATCACCACCAATGGTCCGCTTTCGATCGACAGCCTGGTCCTGCGCGATGCCAATCTCACCCTGGCGGCGGGGCAGACTCTGACGACCGCCAGCGACACCAGCATCATCTTTGCCTCCGGCACCAACAGCCTGATCAATCTGGGCACCATTACCGGCGCCCTGAGCTTCGCAGGGGGGACGAACAGTTTCGTCAATCTGGGCAGCATAGCAGGCCCCGTCACCCTTGGCGGGGGCAGCAACAGCTTCACAGTGGGTGCTGGTTCCTCGGTCAGCGGGCCGGTTGTCGCCAATGGCACCGACGATCTGCTGATACTGGCCACCGGCGGCACCGATGCGGCACCGCAGGAATTGCGCCTTTCCAGCTTCACCGGCTTTGAACGCACGCGGCAGGACAGCGGTACGCTCGCTCTGTCGGGCGATTTCACCACCGGGCAGCTGATCCTTGCCGGCGGACGCTTCATCGGCCGCACCGGATCGGTGCTTAACACCTCCTCCATCCTGGTAAACCAGGGCGCGACCTTCGGCAGCGCGGGAACCGTGAACGGCAACATCTTTGTGCAGGGCACCCTCTCCCCCGGCTCCTCGCCGGGCACGATGACGATCAATGGCAATGTCGCGCTGTCGGGAAGCTCCGCCACCCTGTTCGAAATGACGCCGACCATCAGTGATGCGCTCATCATCAATGGAACGCTCAGCATCGCGCCGGGTGCGACACTGAAAATCATTGGCAATCGTCCGCTGACTCCCGGCGTCACCTATGAGCTGATCACCACGACCAGCGGCATTGTCGGCAGCTTCACCACCATCGACAAGGCCTCCACCGTGGTCGGCTTCGTCCGCCAGGGCAATCGCAGCATCGACCTGCTGGGCCAGTTTGTGCTGGGTAACGGCGCAAGCGGCCAGGTAATGCAGACAGTCGATTATCTGAACGGCCTGCTGATTGCCGGCACCGCGACGAACGGCCTGTTGAACGCTGCCCCCTCACTCCTGCTGGCCGACGGTACGGTCAATCAGGCCGCGGCGACCCGCCTCAACGCTGAAAGCTATGCTTCGGCAGCGCAGATCGGCATCGAGAATGGCCTTGCCATTGCATCGGCCCTGCGTACCGCCTCGATCAGCGCGCGGGGTGAGGAAGCCGGCCTCTTTACGTTCGGCCAGACGCTGGGGCGCTGGCGTCGCCTTCCCGGGGATGCCGCGCTCGGTACCTCGCGCGCCAATATTTCCACCTATGGCGCGCTCGCAGGCATCGGCTTCGGCTCGCAGACGGCTTCGCTCGGCGCGTTTGTCGGTTATATCGACGCCCGCCAGCAAATCGGCGCACTTGCCGCCAGGACCAGGGCTGACGGCATAATGGCGGGTGCGATCGCGCGGGCGGCATTGGACGGTTTCCACATCGCTGCCTCGCTCAGCTATGACGGCAGCAGGGCGGATACGGATCGCAGCTTGCTCAGCGGCAGCAAACTCAACAGCCATTATCGCCTGCGCAGCTGGACGGCGGACATATCGCTGGGTCATGCCTTCGGTTTAGGCAATGGATGGAACCTCGAACCCGAAATCGGCTTCACCCATATCTCTGCACGCCGCGGCAGTGCGAGCGAGATGGGCGACGCGGTCTGGGCACTGGATGTAGAGGGACGGCGGACCAGGGCCAGCTTCCTACGGGGCGCGCTCGAACTGCACGGCGCTGCGGAAGCGCGCCTCAGCCCGTGGATCTCCGCCGGTGTCCTGCATCAGCTCAGTGGCACCCAAAGCTTTGCGAGCGCCGCCTATATGGGTGTCCCCGATGGCCTGACCGTCGCGGGCGTCGGGCGCAGCAAGACGCTGGCATCGGTGGGAGCAGGCGCGAACCTTCGGGTCTCGTCGGCGGCCACCCTCTATGCTGGCGTGAACAGCGAATTCGGCGCCGAAAGCAGCGGACAAGGTGCGACAGTGGGTCTGCGGTTTCTGTTCTAGCTAGGACGGATCGATATTCAGCCCTGACGGCCTGCAAATGGCAGCTTTCCGTGCTTCCGGTGCTCACGTATTGGAAGGACGCTGCGCGCCGGGTCACGAAAAACCACCATTTTCGGCTCGTCATCATCTGAATATCGATCCGGCCCAATCAAAATAAGGCTCTTACCGGGAACGATTCGCCGCTCATCATCGAGCGGCGAACGAACCATCTCGATGGACAACGAACCTCCGCCATTTTAGCCTCTGTGGCGAATAGCTACCAAGGCTGCAATTTAAAGTGCCTGCAGTTACTGACACCGGAAATACAAGCGGCGGCATGGTCGCGGAGTTGCCCAGCCTCGATTTCAGTTGGCTATTCAGGAAGCAAGGGTCGGCCCTCGAACCTGGCGACAGCATGACGCACGACCCGGTTCAGCCCTTCTTCGGAGAAGAAACCGCCCGGAATCAGGCAACGCTCGACCAGCACGCGTTGGAAAGCGGCAAAGGTGGTCGCATCTGGCGTGACCGGATTTCGCCAGAAGGCATCCAGTCCATCCTGGAAGGTGATATCAGGCATGTCGTAGATCGCTTGCCCCAGAGCCACCACCGGCACGCCCATGGCCAGGGCCAGGGTGCCGCTGGTGCTGTTGATCGTGACGACGCCGCGTGATTGTTGTGCAACAGGAACGATATCGCCCCAGGCCAGATAATCGACCCGGTCCGCGACACCGAAAAGCGAGGCCATATCGGCCGTTTCCTGTTGCCAGTCGCGCACGCCATTGTCGAGCGGGTGCTCCTTGACCACCAAACGCACATCGGCCGGAGCATGGTTGGCGAAGGATCCGATCACCAACCTGAGCGCATCGGCCACGCCGGCAAAGGGTGAATGCAGGCGAATCTGCGCATCCGAATCAAGTTGAAGCGGGAAAAGGAAATAGGGCTCGGCCGAAGCTTCTAGGCGGGCAATCAATTCCGCGCTGCGCTGTTCGCGTTCCTTGCGTCGGCGCAATTTGCGCCACCATCCCATCCCTTCCACCAAAGGATGCCAGGGCCGGTGGTTGGTCCAGTACGGATAGCGCCAACGGGTCAGGACATCGGCGGCATTGTAAATCAACCCCTCCGTCGCTCGGCGGCGGAACGAAGAATTGACCTGACTGTGGGCAGGAACCGGGGGCAATGCCGCGGCAGTCTCGCGATACCACACCGGATCGCGCGGGAGAGAGGAATGGCCGTTGACGCCGCCCAGTTCCAGCGTCACCCAATCGGGTCGAACATAGCCCTCCTCGAACACGTGAACGGGCACTCCAAGCTCGCGGCAAACCCGCGTGGCTGGCATATGATGTTCACGGCAGTCTCCGAACAACGCCACATCCGTAATGCCGCACTCCTTGATGGTTCGTTCGAGCATCGATGGCCAGTCTTCCAGCGAACCGCAATAATCGATGCCGTTCGGCAGGCGCCAGAACAGGCGGTCCCCACCGTTGAAATTGATCTTGTAGACGCTGTGCCCGGATCGGATCAGTTCCTGACCGAGCCGACGGAACAATGGTCCCATGAGACCTTGCAGCAACAGGACGGTCCGCTTGCCTGACTTCGGAGGAGCGCTTGTAGTCCCGTGTGCACCGTCGGTCGCATTGAAGGATAGTTCTGGCATTCAGGAAGCAGGCTCCATGATGACGTCGGAGGTGGACATGTTGGCTGGGTCCCAGAGCCATTCCGGCATGTCGTGGTTATTGCCCAAGCGGTTAGTCTGCCGTGCGTCAGACGGCAAGCCTCCACGATATCCGTGCCCGGAAAAGAGCGCGGAGGTGGCCTGATGACAGCCGGCATCCTGTTCGCTAAGAGATCATATGCCCGACATAAAGGGCCTGAAAACCCTGGGGCATGACGATTTGGACGGCACAGCAAAGCAGTGATGCCTGATGGACTGACATTCGCGGCATTGCTGGTCGGTGCAGCCGTTCTCGACCGGTTGGTATACCCCCGACCCGAGGCGGGCTTTTACCTGTCCCGGCGCAGCACGGCCGGCCTTTGGCTGCTGGCATGGATGATGACGGCGCTGTTCGGCCTGTTCCTCGCCTGCTGCGGCAACTTCCCGCTCTCCGCAGGATTGGCGCTTGCATTGCTGGCCCTGCTTGTTCTTGTCTCCAATGCCAAGCATGCCATGCTCGGCGAACCCCTGCTCTTTTCCGATCTGGCGCTGATCGGCGCGATCTTCCGTCATCCCCAATTTTATCTTTCAGCCATCAGCGTCGGGCAACGCACGGCGGCAGGGGCCGTGGCCATCCTCCTCCTCGCCATGCTGGCCTGGCTGTTCGTTCCGGCGTGGCAGATGCATCTGGCGGGGATGCTGATCCTTGCCGGCAGCCTCGCGATACTGGCGACGACCGTGCGCGGTGCCCTGCGCCAGGGCCTGGCCGATACGCCAGACGCCTATGCCGATGTCAGGCGTCATGGCCTCCTGCCCACATTGTTGCTTTACTGGCTACGCTGGCGCCACAGCAACGATCCGCCACCTTGCGCCGAAGCCGAGAGACATCCTCCTTCTGCCCCTCATCCACCCCCGGAACTGCTGGTGGTCATCCAGTGCGAATCCTTTGCTGATCCGGTCGAACTGTTTGAAGGCTTCAACATATCGCTGCCGGGCCTTGCCAACGCCCGCGAGAGTGCCTTGCAATGGGGCCAGCTCAATGTCAGCGGCTTCGGCGCCTATACGATGCGCACAGAATATGGCGTGCTTTTCGGGCGCAGCGAGGATGCCCTCGGCTTCCGGCGCTACGATCCCTTTCTCACCGCGCTGGGCGAAGCGTCCTATGCTTTGCCTGCGCGGCTGAAGGAGGCAGGATGGCGTAGCCTCTTCGTCCATCCGCATGACATGCGCTTCTACAGCCGCGACCAGATCATGCCGGCAGGCGGCTTTGCCGAACTGATCGGAGAGGAGCATTTCGCCCCCGTTGCCGCCGGTGCAGGACGCTATGTCACCGATGCCGCGATTGCCGGGCAGATCGTCCGGCTGGCTCGCGAAGCTACCGGGCCTGGCCTGATCTATGCCGTCACGATTGAAAATCATGGGCCCTGGGCGCCGGACATGCGCACGGGCGGCGATCTGGTTCAAAGCTATCTTCGCCTGGCGCGCAACAGCGACGCCATGCTGAGCACATTGCGGGAGCAGCTTGCATTGCTGAAACGCCCGGCTGTCCTGGTTTTCTTTGGCGACCATCGCCCCAGCATTCCGGGCGCGACCTCTCCGGAGGGAGGGCGACATACGCCTTATGTGATGATCCGCTTCAATGATGCAGGTGACATTGTCCGCGGCGACAACAGGCGCGTAGACCTCACTCCGGCCGAACTGCACCATGCGATGCTTGATCTTGTCCTTGGCGAACCCCTGGCAAGCGTGAACCCTGGCGCGGCTAATGGCCTGCCGGAGACAGCGCCAGCAACAGGCGTTCGCGCAAGGGTCGCGGCAGCACGCGGTCAAACCAGCGGAGCAGGTTGAAGGGCCAGGGTATGATCGCATGCGCTTGCCCCAGGGCTGCCGCGCGCGCGATCCTGGCCGCGACCACATCCGGCTGCGTCGACAACGGCCTGGCCTCTCCAGTCCGCCGGGCAGCCGCCGTGTCGATAAAGCCGGGCGATACCAGCGTCACCTTGACCCCATGCCGCCGCACGCCGATTCGCAGCGCCTCGGCAAAGCGCGCAAGACCTGCCTTCGTCCCCGAATAGGCAGCGGCAAAGGGCAAGGCATGGAAGGCGGCGGCAGATCCGATCATCACGATGCGCCCGTGGCCCCGCCCCGCCATCCGCTCGGCCAGCGCCGCGGCCATTGCGGCAGGTGCGACGAAATTGATCATTCCCAGCCGGGCGACGACGCCCGCATCCTCCACCACAGCGCCAGCCGCGCGAATATCCCCCAGGCCGGCGGCGAATATGGCCAGGTCGACAGGATCGGCTTCGTCTTCGGTAAGCATGGCGTCCAAGGCATGTTCAACATTGCCAAGGTCCAGCGAACGCATCTCTACCGATGCTCCGGCCGCCTCGCATGCCTTGGCCAGGGATGACAGGCGCGCCAGGTCTCGCCCCCAGAGAGACAAGCATATGCCAGGACCAGCATAATGCCGTGCCAATGCGCTGCCCAGTCCACCAGAGGCGCCGGTGATGAAAATCCGCTTCGGGTGGGAACCCATGGTCATACCGATGCACGCATGTAACAGATCCCCCTCTAACCTTGCTTCAACGACATAATTCCTTGACAGACAACGGCGCCTCCTGTTCGAGTTCCGCGTAATGCGCCCTTCCGATCACCAATCCCGACGAATCCGACTGTTCAAAAATGAGCATCTGGAACAGCTTACGCTGATTTCGCCACGAATTTTCGCGCTCATCTGGGGCATATTGCTCCCGCTGATCGTCTGGATAGGATGGGGGGAAACCGGATTCTGGACAGGGTTCAGCCTGTTTGCGGCGGGCCTCCTCGTCTGGACGCTTTTCGAATATGCGATGCACCGATACCTCTTTCATCTGAAGGTAGAGTGGCCCGCGGCAAGATGGTTTGTCTTCCTGATTCACGGCAATCATCACGATAACCCCAATGATCCCATGCGCGACATGATGCCGCTCTCGGTGAGCCTGCCGGTTGCCGCCCTGGTCTGGGGTGCTTGCCTGATGCTGCTCGGCGGTCCTGGAACCTGGCTCTTTCTGGGGTTCATCCTGGGCTATGTCGTCTATGACACCATTCATTATGCCAGCCACCAATGGCCGATGCGCGGAAAGCTGGCTTCAGCGCTGAAGCGCCACCACATGCGCCACCATTATGTGAACGAGAACAGCAATTTTGCGATTTCGGCCATTTTCTGGGATCGCGTGTTCGGCAGTACGGCCCGGAATTCCAGACAGTCATAGAGAAGCCATAGACAAGCGCCGTTCAGGAGCGCGCCTGCAAGGCCGCAATGGCATCAGCCACGATCCCGACATGCTCGTTCCACCTGGGCATATGCCAATGTGGCAGGCGAAGCATCTGCGCCGTGTGGAGCGGCCCTCGACCAGCATGGTCGAGGATGAGGGCCTGCCAGCCCGGCCCGTCGAGCGGGCTGAGATAGTCGGGCGCATCTCCACCTGCCTCGCGCAGAGCGGGAAGATCGCTGCATATCACCGGCGTGCCGACGGACAGCGCTTCGGCCACGGGCATTCCATAGCCCTCCGCGAAGGAGGGCATCAGCAACGCCCGCGCTCCCCGCAGCAGACTGGCCATGCGGGCATCGGAACAGCCGTTCAGTTCCTCGACATGGCCCTCCAGGGCCGGACAACGCTCCAGCATGTCGACGACCTGCTCATTTTCCCATCCGCGACGTCCGATGACGATAAGGCGGGGCACGCTTTGCGGTTCGAGGGTCTGGGCCAGATGACGCCACAGGTTGAGCAGAAGCAGATGATTCTTGCGGGGTTCGATGGTGCCGAGGCAGACGAAATAGGGCCGTCCGCCACCCAGCTGGAAGGCTTCGGCCGCAGGCAGCGTCTCCGTTCCCAGCAGTGCGACATGCACATCCACCCTTCGGCCGCTGCTTTCCAGCCACGGCTGCAATGACCGTCCCGTCGCAGCGGAATTGACGATCACCCCGTCGGCCAGCGCGGCGATAGTCGCGATACGTTGCCGGTGCTGGCTGTCGCCGGATACGCGCGCATATTCGGGAAATTCGATTGGAATGAGGTCATGGACGAGGCACAGAAAGCGCGCCTTCTCGCGGGCCAGGATCCGACGCACCTGTTCCGTGCGGGTCAGATGATGTGGCGAGGCCTGAACATAGACGGCGCTCATGCTGCTGCGCTCAGTCCGCGACGGCAGCAGGGAGACAAGCCATGGCAGGGAAGAAGCCAGGGAACGCCGGTGCGGATTGCCTACCTGACTGGACCAGCGACTTTCCAGTTCATCAAGATAGGCCAGAACCGCCCGGCGCGAGAGCCGCCCGTAAAGCCCGCAAGGATGAACGGCCGCAAAGGCCAGGCGGTATCCATAATGGTCCAGGAGACCCCGCGCATAGGCCATTTCCACCCGGTCGACTCCGGAGGGGGTGGAATAGTGCACTCGGGAAATCAGGCGCGAAATATCGAGGATGACTTCACCCGATCGCGACACAGCAGGGGAAAGAGAAGAAACCATCAGAGCTCACTTACCGGGAACCTCGCCTGTAGCAAGGGGATGGATGGAATCGGCTCGCCCCACGAAACACCGGTCATTTCGATATCGCGGCCAATATGGAGCCCTCCGCTGATCATTTCATCCACCGGCCCGAAATCCTCTCCTGTCGTAAATGAAGGCTCGGCCGACAGCAGGGTAGAACCGGATATTGACGAAGGGACGAGCCGACTTCATAGCGGGATTCACTCCCTACCCCGTTGTTCCGAAGGAAATATCGGTTTGAAATGGAACGACAAAGTCAATGCCCGCGGCTGGAAGGTGCCCTTCATCGGCAAATCCCTGTTCCAGATCGGCAAGGAATTGCGCCCCAGGATCGATGCGGTGATCATGCGCAACTCGCTGGTTCCGGATCGGGCGCTGATCGACAAAAGTCATTTCCCATGGGTTTCGGCTCTCGAACGGCAATGGCAGGATATTCGCGACGAGGCAGTCCGTATCCGGACGGTTGATATTCCCTCCCTGGGCGATATTTCCTTCGATCATGGCCGTATCGCCGCGGATCGGCGATGGCGCACCCTGTTCCTCAAGGGCTATGGCTATCAAATGGAAGGCAATTGCGCCCTTGCACCCATTACCGCCGCACTGATCGAGAAGGTGCCAGGACTTGTCACCGCCAATTTCTCCGTGATGGAAGCGGGCGGGCATATACCGCGCCACTGGGGCATGACAAAGGGCATGCTCACCTATCACCTTGCCCTCAAGGTGCCGCGGGAGCGGGAAAAATGCCGCATGCATATAGAGGAGGGCGAGACGGTGCATGTCATGCCCTGGGAAGAGGGGCATTCCTTCATCTTCGACGACATGTTCAACCATGAGGTGTGGAACGAAACGGATGAGGATCGCTATATCCTGCTGATCCAGATCAAACGTCCATGCCGCTTTTTGGGCAACCTGATCCAGGACATCTTCCTCTGGGGCGTGCGTCATTCCCGTTTCGTGCAGGACATCAAGCGCCATATCGATCGGGAAAGCAGAAAGGCCGCCAAGGCGGTATAGATGTTTGGCGTTGGGATTGGTGGCAGGTCGATGTCGATTGGTTCGTCATTCCAGGCGCAATCATGATCGCCTGATCGGCCTGTAAGCAGCATGTCCAACCGGTCATTATCATGCTGACCTTCCAAGGACCACGGGCACCCATTTTTCCATAACTGCCCTTGCCATCTCGCGCCGCTCCTCTATCGATCTTGGCGGGCAATCTTCAAGGACGGGGACATGGGGGAGACATCCATCTCTGCGAAACATGTCGTGCCTTCCACGAAGGCCACTTCCATGCTCTCGCGGAACCGGCTTTCCATTTTTATCGCACCGCGCTGGATCTGGGCGGCGCTTGCCACCTGGCTGGGCGGCAGCCAGTTGTTGCTTTGGCGGTTTCTCGATAGCTTCCCTGTCTGGGCCTATGCCCTCGGTGCCCTGGTCCTTGCCGAGCTCTGCTTTTGCACCGCAAAAGTCGCCAAAGGCGGCCGGGATATAAGTCTCGGTACCTTGGTGACCTGCTTCCTGATCGCACTGGGCCTCTTGGTGCTGAGCGGTGAAGGGCGGCTCTTCTATGCCAATGTGGATTGGCAGGTGCGCTTCGCCGTGTTGCGGGACATGGGCATGAACCCTTGGCCGTTCGTCTATACGGCGCGTGCCGATCCCGACTTGCTGCGCGCACCGATCGGCATGTTCCTGGCGCCCGCGCTGGTCTTCAAGGTACTTGGCCCGAGAGCCGCAGACATCGCCCTGCTTGCGCAGAATGCAACGCTCGTTGCATTGCTGCTTGCGCTCGGCAGCCAGCTATTTTCAAACCGGCGATCCCGCCTGATCGGCCTGGCGATATTCGTCCTGTTCTCTGGCATGGATGCGATTGGTGACCTGCTCATGCAGGGAACGCTCACCGGCCATCTGGAGGATTGGGCCGAGATTGAATATTCCTCGACCATCACCCTGCTTTTCTGGGTCCCACAGCACGCGATTGCCGGTTGGGTGGGCGCGGTCGGATACATGTTGTGGCGGGAGGGCCGCGTCCCCCTTGCGCCATGGCTGTCGCTGCTGCCGATGACGGCGCTCTGGTCGCCTCTTGGGCTGATGGGAGCGATGCCCTTTGTCGCGCTGGCAGGGGTGCGAATGCTGATCGCGCGTTCGCTACGCTTGCACGATATCCTGGCTCCCGCCGCGTCGGCTGTCCTTTGCCTGCCGTCGCTCATCTATCTGGGCGCAGCACCGGATGACGTCGGCATCCATTTTCTGCCGATCCCCTTCGTCCAGTGGTTGCTGTTCCAATCCTTTGAAACATTGCCTTATCTGATTCCTCTGGCGATCGCCGGGCGATCGACGCGGTTCGGACGGGACAGCCTTTGGCTGGCCTTTGCCTGGCTGATGTTCATCCCCTTCGTGCAGATCGGCTGGTCGACCGATTTCATGATGCGCGGATCGATCACGGCCCTGGCTGTGGTCACGGTGATGGTCAGCGATCATGTTGTGCAACGGGGCGAGAGGTGACGCTGGTTTGTGATAGTGTTGATGATCGGCAGCCTGACTGGACTGGCCGAGATACGGCGCGCATTGCTCTATCCCGCGGCACCCGAGGTGCGCTGCACCTTCTTCAAGGCATGGGACCAGACTTTCGCAGCCTTCCCCAAGGGCTCCTATCTGGCTCCCGTGGAGAAGGTTCCGGCGCTCATCCGCCCTGCCCATCCTGCCCACGCCTCGGCGAGCGAACCGGCCCGTTGCTGGGACGGCCCCTGGAGGCTGCCCTATGATCCGCGCAATGCGCCGTCAGGCCGAGAGGACGGCGTAAAGTGACAGCCCCATGGGCAAGGAAAAGCGGCCGAGAAGATGCCGTTCCGCCGCGAAAATGCGCTGGAGCGCGGCATTGACGAGCGGCGACGGGCGCGCGTCAAGAGGGGTGTCGCGGCGCAGCAACTGATGAGCGAAGCGCTGCGCCACCGCCAGCGGGAAAAGCAGGCTGTTGAAATGACCGGAGGCTTCGACCTGCAATCCTGCGGCGGCCACAACTTTCAACAAGCCATCATGGGTATAGCGGCGCTTGTGATGATGCAGCACGTCGTGCTCCGACCAGAGCCAGGGGGCGGCCGGGACGGTAAGCAGCAACCGCCCATTCGGCGCCAGCCGTGCGCCCAGAGCGCTCAGCGATGCTTCATCCTCTTCGATATGCTCCAGCACGTCGAGCAGCGCGATCAGATCATATCGGGTATCGCCGAAACCAATCGCGTCGGGCAAGGCGCCTGCCTCCACCCGGCACAACCCTCGCGCAGCGGCCAGAGCGCGGGCATCCGCGTCATATTCTATCGCATCGAGCGCGCCATATTGGGCCAGCAGAGCAAGATTACCCCCTGTGCCACAGCCCGCTTCGAGAATGCGAGCATCGGCCGGCAAGGCAATATTGGTGCGGACGAGGCTGTCGATGATGGCGCGGCGAGCGACAAACCACCAATGATCCTGCTCCTGCGCGCTCATGCTCGCATAGGCTGATCGGTCCATTCGTCCTCTTCCCTGGTTTGCAGCCGGACCGCAGACGGCGGCGCCGGCTCGCTTTCCTCCGCCACGACATAAAGCGGCCGATTGCGCACTTCCTGCGCGACGCGGCCCAGATATTCCCCGATGATGCCTAGGCTCATCAGGTTGAGGCCGCCCAGCATCAGCACCGCGACCATGATCGAGGCATAGCCCGGCGTATCGACCCCGGTCAGCAGCGTGTGCAGCACCAGGAATGCGGCATAGGCAAAGGCCATCAAGGCGATACTGCCACCAATATAGGACCAGATGCGCAGCGGCATGGTGGTGGAGGCGGTGATACCGTCGACGGCGAGCGACCAGAGCTTGCTGACGCGCCACTTGCTGCTTCCCGCCTCGCGCGGCGCGCGCTCATAGTCGACGGTGGCAATGCGAAAGCCGACCCAGGAGAAGAGGCCTTTGGTGAAGCGTGCCTGCTCGCCAAGTTGCTTGATGACGTCCACTGCCTGCCGGTCCAGCAGGCGGAAATCGCCGACATTCTCCGGGATAGGATGATCGGAAAGGCGATTGATGAGGCGATAGAAGCCGTGCGCGCTCCAGCGCTTGAACCAGTCATCGGTGGACCGGTCCGCGCGGCGCGCATTGACCACCTTCGCGCCCGCCAGCCAGTGACGAACCATGGCGACGATGACTTCCGGCGGATCCTGGAGATCGACATCGATCGGGATGATGGCGTCTCCCTTCGCCCGGTCGATCCCGGCGGCCAATGCCGCTTCCTTGCCGAAATTGCGCGACAGGGTGATATGGCGGACGTCGGGATTCAGACGGCCAAGGATCGACAATATGTCGCCGGTCCGGTCCGTGCTGCCATCATTGATGAACAGGAATTCGGCTTGAGCGTCCGGTCCCATGAGGTGAAGCGCTTGGGCAACCGCGGGACGCGCGGCATCCAGGAACAACGAAATGCTCTCCTGTTCATTGAAGACCGGAACCACGATCGACAACAAGACTGGTGTAGCCATTCTTCTGAGCCCCCTAATGTGGGCTGGTGCCCCGGGCGGGTATCGGCCAGAATGGTTAACAATGCCTTACCCGCATCGGGGCACTGGAGAGCCACAGGAAGGTCAGCGTAATCTTAACCATTTTTGTTGATCAGGCCACGATGGATGGAAAGAGGACGATAGCGCGGATGTCCGCCCAACACTGCCTGCGTAATGTTGGCCTCCTCGCGCTTGTGGCAGCGTTCCTCCTGCTGCCGACCTTCCTGCTAGGTCCAGGCGATTCCCATTCCGTCACCTACAATTATGTCTGGACAAGCCAGTTCGGGACGGAGATGGCGAAGGGCAATCTCTATCCGCGCTGGTTGCCGGGCAGTTTCGAAGGACTGGGAAGTCCTGCCTTCTATTTCTACCCGCCGATCGCCTTCTGGATAGCCGGCGCCTTCGATGCGGGAGGCCTGTCCACGCTTGCCGCGATCAACATGGCCGCATTCCTGACGCTTCTCCTGTCAGGCATTGCCATGCATTATTGGCTTTCAGCGCGTGGCACCTATCCGCTTGCCGGGGCGATCCTTTACATGGCCGCGCCCTATCACCTGATGGACTTCTACATTCGGGGCGCTCTGGCGGAATTTACCGCTTTCATATGGTATCCATTCATTGCGCTGGCCATAACACGCCTTCCCAATCGCAGGGGCGTCATCATGCTGGCGCTCGCCTATGCCGGGCTTGTGCTGACCCATTTGCCCATGGCGATGCTCACCGGCTTCTTCCTGATTGTTCCGCTGGGTATCCACAGGATCCTGGCGGATCGGCGCGCCTTCTGGCCCCTGACCGTGGGTGTCGTGATCGGCGTTGGTCTTGCGGCCTTCTATCTGGTTCCGGCCCTCACGATGCAGGGCTATATTTCCTCACAGCTTCTATGGGGTGCCTGGTATCGGCCATCCTCCTGGGGGCTGCTGGCCAATGGTCCCCTCCTCCAGGTACTGCCCATTCCGCTACTCATCGCCGGCCTTGCGCTGTTGGCGCTGTCGGCACGTTCCATCTGGACCGTCATCAGTCTTTTGACGACCTTGGCGGCTCTCGGCCTCATCCCTTTCCTTTGGGACATTCCGCCCTTCGTCCAGGCGCAATTTCCCTGGCGGCTGCTGGGCCTGATCGAATTTGCTGCAATAACGGCCGTTCTGAGTTGCCGTCCCAAACCGATTCTGTTGGGGTTGGGCCTGGCGCTTGCAGCTTTCTCCTATGTCCGCTGGACTGCTGAAGCAGCGGAATATCTCACCCAACCAGTGCCATACGCCTTGATCAAACGCGATCTGCCCGATGCCGTTGAATATCTGCCTGCCGGTTTCGACACAAATCGCATCACCGACTTCGAGCGAAAGCCCGACCTCTCCGAGTGGCGCGACATCAGAGCAAGCGACGAAGTGGTGGCTGACAGGTCAGGCGAGGTGACGATGCGCCGTGCCGCTTTCCCGATCTGGCGCGTCATGCGTGGCGATGAAGTTGTACCTTACCAAGGGCCTGTCATCCACTTTCAGGCACAACCGGGCCACTATCGCATAGAACGGGTCACTATGTGGCGGGAATGGGTTGGGCTGCTTGTCAGCATGGCCAGCCTGCTTCTGCTTGCGGTTGTATTCGCCGCCGATTGCACCACTTGGGCGCCAATATCCTTCCTGAGATCCAGGATTTTCCGTTGGAGCCGTTCAGCGCCGAAACTTCCCTAACCCCCGTTCCAAGATCGACAAGATCGGACTAACCGCCCCGCTTGCTGCTCCCCCTGCGCCATGAGTCGATCATTCCGTCCCCCTCTCTTCCTCGTTCAAGGCTCTTGCCTGTCGGCAGCGACTCTCCATAAGGAACCGCATGACCACGACCCGCCTGTTCGCCCATGATGTCGAAAAGCCTTGGGGCCGCACCGATATTCCTTCAGCTATCGCGCCCACACAGGGCCGCCGCGTCGGAGAAGTCTGGTTCTCGGCACCGACGCCAGGCGAAGGAGCGGCTTTGCCGCTGCTGGTCAAATATATCTTCACCAGCGAGAAGCTGTCGGTGCAGGTCCATCCCGATGACGTGCAGGCGCGGGACCGCGGACTGCAGGGCGGCAAGTCCGAATGCTGGTACATATTGGATGCCGAACCCGACGCGCGACTGGGTATCGGCCTGACCCGCGAATTGACGCCCGAGGCGTTGCGTGCAGCGGCCCTTGACGGCAGCATCGAAGCACTGATGGACTGGAAGCCGGTGCGCGCGGGCAGCTTCTACTATATTCCAGCCGGCACGGTCCATGCCATTGGCGGCGGCGTGACGCTTGTGGAAGTGCAGCAGAACAATGACGTGACCTACCGCCTTTACGACTATGGCCGGCCACGCGCGCTTCATCTGGAGGAAGCCATAGCTGTCAGCGCGACCGCGCTCTATGACCTGCCGGACAGGATTGTTCCGATCACGGCTGAAGAACGGCTGGTGTCGGGCGATGGAGCGCCATTCATCCTGGACCTGGTGCAGGGTGAAGCGAAAACCGCGCAACGGATAGAGGGGGAAATGGCATGGTTCATTCCGCTGGCCGGGACCGGCATGATTGACGGCGAGCCATGGCGGCAGGGCGAATGCTGGTTGATCCAGGGAACGGCCGCCTTGACCATCGATAGCGGGATGAGCGCACTGCTTGCCCGGCTGCCTTGAACTGACATCGACGAATCGGGGGAAGCTCATGCCAGGCGGAGAAAAGATCGCGGACAAGCGGGTCCTGTTCGTGATGGCGGTCGAGGCGGAATATGGTCCTCAGCTCAAGGCCCGCTTCGATCCGCTGATGACGGGAGTGGGCCCGGTGGAAGCCGCGCTCAACACCGGCCTTGCGCTCCAGCGGCTGGACATGGAAGGCGCTCTGCCCGACCTTGTCGTTTCATTGGGATCGGCCGGATCGCGCATCTGTACGTTGGGCGAGGTCTATCAGGTCGCCAGCGTCTCCTGGCGAGACATGGACGCTTCCCGGCTGGGATTCGCCAAAGGCGTGACGCCCTTTTCCGACCACCCGGCCGAAATCGCGCTGCACATGCCGCTCGACATTCGCGCCGCCCGGCTGTCTACGGGGGGGAATATCGTCGGCGGGGATGATTATGCGGCGATCGACGCCGACATGGTCGACATGGAAAGCTTTGCTGTGGTGCGCGCCTGCCAGCGTTTTGGCGTGCCGGTCATGGGGCTTCGCGGCATTTCCGATGGTCCGGGCGAACTGGCCGACATGCTCGGATGGACGCAATTGCTGGCGCTGCTGGACGAACGATTGGCCGAGGCGGTGGACATGCTGGCCAGCGCGCTTGAAAAGGCGAAAAAGCCCGCACCCCATCTGGAATGATGACCGGCCCGAAGCCGGTCAATGTCCTCCAAAGGCGATGATCGCCGCCGACGCGACGCCATCGGCCTCCAGCGCAGCCATGCCACCCAGGTCGGGCAGATCGATCGCGAACAACGCCATCAGCACGGTCGCACCCTGTTCCCTGATCAATTGCGCAGCCGCCAGCGCCGTTCCACCCGTTGCGATCAGATCGTCCACCAGCACCACGCGGGCTCCTTCCGGAAGCTGTCCTTCATGCAGTTCCAGCCGGTCGGTGCCGTATTCCAGCACATAATCGATGCCGACCGTCCTGCCGGGCAGCTTGCCCTTCTTGCGCACCGGCACGAAGCCCACGCCAAGCGCATGGGCCAGCGCCGCCCCCAGGATGAAGCCGCGCGCCTCGATCCCCACGATAAAGGCCGGATCAAGTGGCCCCGCATGCGCCTCCATGCGCCCGACCAGTTCGGCAAGGCCGGCGGCGTCCGCCAGCAATGTCGTGATGTCCCGGAACTGGATCCCCGGCTTGGGAAAATCGGGGATCGTGCGGACCAGGGCCGCCAGGCTGTCAGCGCTCATCTTCACCCTCATGGAAAAAGGGGGCCCGGTTTCCCGCGCCCCCTCCGATGTTCAGCTTCAGGCCCCGATCAGGCGGCCTTTTTCTTGTCCGCCCAGATATTCTGGTAGGCCATATAAGCCAGGCCCGTCGCGATCAGCAGGAAGAAGATCGTCGCCAGCCCCGCGCGGCGGCGGTTTTCCAGCTTGGGCTCGGCCGTCCAGGTCAGGAAGGCCGCAACGTCCTGCGCCATCTGGTCGACAGTCGCCTTGGTGCCGTCGCCATAGGTCACCTGACCATCGGCTGTCAGCGGCGGCGCCATGGCAAGGTTCAGGTTGGCGAAATAGGGGTTGTAGTGCAGCCCCTCCGGCGTCTTGGCGTCAGGGAACTCCTTCAGCAGCTCGGCCGGCTGCGCCTGGAAACCCGTCAGCAGCGAATAGACATAGGCGCTGCCATGATGGCGGGCCTTGGTCATCAGCGACAGATCCGGCGGGATCGCATTGTTGTTCGCTGCCGCCGCCGCGACATTGTTCGCGAAGGGCTTGGGGAAATAATCCGCCGGAATGGGATCGCGGGTCGACATCTCGCCCGTCTTGGGATCCACGTCAGGGGTCTTGATCGCCCACTGCTTGGCGATCGCCTTGATCTCCGCTTCGTTGTAACCGATACCCGCCAGATCACGGAAAGCCACGAATTTCAGGCTGTGACAGGCCGAGCAGACCTCCTTGAACACCTGGAACCCGCGCTGGAGCTGCGCCTGGTCGAACTTGCCGAAAGGCCCGTCGAACGAGAAGGCGACATGCTTGGGATTGAGGTGGAACTCATGCTCCACCGTCTTGGCGGGCGGCTCGGTGACATAGGCGACCGCGCCCACCAGGAAGGAAATCACCAGCCAGCCCGCGAAAAAGAGGCCGACCAGAAAAGCGCCGATGCGTACCATTTTCCGTCTACCCCCTTATTCGGCCGGAACCGCGGCGGGTTCGCCGTCGGTCTTGCCATATTTCGCCAGAACAGCCTCCGTGATCGAATTAGGCAGCGGAAGCGGCTTTTCGAAGCGGGAGATCAAAGGCAGGATGATCAGGAAGTGCGCGAAATAATAAGCCGCGGCAATCTGGGAGATCATCACATAGGGTTCTTCCGCCGGAGCACCGCCGCAATAGCCCAGGATCAGCACGTCGATGATCAGGATCCAGAAGAACTTCTTGAACGTCGGACGATAGCTGCCCGAACGGACCGGCGAGGTATCGAGCCAGGGCAGGAAGAAGAGCAGCAGGATCGACGCGAACATCGCCAGCACGCCCAGCAGCTTCGCAGGCACGAAGAAGAAGTCCACGGTGAAGGCGCGCAGGATCGCGTAGAAGGGCCAGAAATACCATTCCGGCACGATATGCGCGGGCGTCGAAAGCGGGTTCGCCTCGATATAGTTATCGGGGTGGCCCAGATAATTGGGCGCATAGAACAGCAGGATCGCGAAGAGGATCAGGAACACGCCCGCTCCGAAACCGTCCTTTGCCGTATAATAGGGGTGGAAAGGCACGGTGTCCTGCGGCCCCTTCACTTCCACGCCGGTCGGGTTCGAGGAACCTGGAATGTGCAGCGCCCAGATGTGCAGGATCACCACGGCGGCGATCACGAAGGGCAGCAGGAAGTGCAGCGAGAAGAAGCGATTGAGCGAGGCATTGCCGGGGGCAAAGCCACCCAACAGCCAGGTCTGGATCGGTTCGCCCACCACAGGGATCGCGCCGAACAGGCCGGTGATCACCTTCGCGCCCCAATAGCTCATCTGCCCCCAGGGAAGCACATAGCCCATGAAGGCGGTCGCCATCATGAGGAGGAAGATGACAAGGCCAAGCAGCCACACCATTTCGCGCGGCGCCTTGTAGGAACCGAAGAACAGGCCGCGGAAGATGTGCAGATAGACCACGATGAAGAAGAAGCTGGCGCCGTTGGCGTGCGCATAGCGCATCAGCCAGCCGGCATTCACGTCGCGCATCGTCTGCTCGACCGTGCTGAAGGCGACCAGCGTGTTGGCGCCATAATGCATCGCCATGATCACGCCGGTGACGATCTGGATCATCAGCGCGAGGCCGGCCAATACGCCGAAGTTCCAGAAATAGTTGAGATTGCGCGGCACCGGATAACCGGCGCCCACGGCATTGTAGACGAGGCGCGGCAAAGGCAGCTTCTCGTCGATCCACTGCATCGCGGGATGCTTGGGAGTATAATGTTCAGCCCATGGAAAGCTCATGACAGTCCCCCTCAGCCCACGAGAATGGCGGTGTCGGAAGTGAAGCTGTACTTCGGCACTTCCAGGTTCTTAGGCGCGGGTCCCTTACGGATGCGGGCCGCCGTGTCGTAGGACGAGCCGTGGCAGGGGCAGAAATAACCGCCGAATTCGCCGCGATTCTCACCCTCGCCCGCGCCCAGCGGCACGCAGCCCAGATGGGTGCAGACACCCATGGTGATCAGCCACTGCTTCTTGCCGTCGACCGTGCGCTGCTCCAGCGTCTGCGGATCGCGAAGGGTGGACGGATCAACCTTGTCGGCCTCCGCGATTTCCTTTTCGGTCAGATGCCGGACAAACAGCGGCTGCGCCCGGAAGGTGGTCTTGATCGCCTGACCCGGCTGGATCGCGGAAAGATCCACCTCCGTCGAAGCAAGCGCCAGCACGTCGGCGCTGGGGTTCATCTGATCGACCAGCGGTATGACCACCGCGACCGCACCCACCCCGGCAAAGCTCACCGCAGCGATGTTGATGAAATCGCGACGACGAACACCGTCGCTGCCGCCTCCATCGGAGACGGATGCCCCCTCACTCTCCAAATGTTCAACGATCGCCATGCACCTCAACCCTTGCAAGAACGTCCCTGGCCCCGCCGCATTGCCCGTTATGGCTATGTTATCAGGAGAGCCGCAGCGCCCATGCAGATGGGCACGCCTTTCCCCCTGGCGCGGTTTGCAGGCCTGATAACCGTAGGATGCGCCATTTGCCAAGCCTTTTAGACAGGCTAGGAGAATTAACCGCACTGTTCTATGGCGCGGCGCATGCGTATCGCCCTTTATCAACCCGAAATCGCTGGCAATGTCGGCGCGATTCTGCGCCTTGCCGCCTGCTTTTCCGTGCCGGTGGACATCATCATGCCGATGGGTTTCGCCTTTTCCGATGCGAAGCTGAAGCGCGCGGCGATGGACTATGGCGCGGCCGCCGATATCACCAGGCATGCCAATTTCGACGCTTTCGATGCCCGGCGCAGGGCCGAAGGACGCCGGCTGATGCTGATGAGCAGCCACGCCTCGCAGCGCTTGCCGGAGGTGGAATTTCGCGCCGGCGACGTTCTGCTGATGGGATCGGAGAGCGCGGGCGTACCCGATAGCGTGCGCGATCTGGCCGATGTGCGCGTGCGCATCCCCATGGCGCCGGGCTTTCGGTCCTTGAACATCGCCGTTTCCACGGGCATCGCGGTAGCCGAGGCCCTTCGCCAGACTGGAAGTTTCCCGCAATGACAGAGTTACCAAAAATGACCTTGGCGCTCGACCCGCAACAGCAATCCGCCCGCGACTGGTTCGAATCACTGAGGAACCGCATCTGCGCCGAATTCGAGGCGATCGAGCGGGAGGCGGGATCCGACGCCCGCTTCGATTATGTCGCCTGGGATCGCGAGGCACCGGGCCTGGCGCCGGGAGAAGGCGGCGGCGGCGTGCGCGGCGTCATGAAGGGCAAGGTGTTCGAGAAGGTGGGCGTCAACGTCTCGACCGTAGGGGGCGCCTTCTCGCCCGAATTCGCGAAGACGATTCATGGAGCGAGCGAAGATCCGCACTTTTTCGCCACCGGCATCAGCCTGGTGGCGCACATGGCCAACCCCCATGTCCCGGCCGTGCACATGAACACGCGCTATCTGAGGACATCCAAAAGCTGGTTCGGCGGCGGCGCGGACCTCAACCCTCCCCTGCCGCGGGAGGAGGACACGGCATTTTTCCATGATGTGCTGAAGGCCGCCTGCGACGCGCATGACGCGGATTATTATCCCCGGTTCAAGGCGTGGGCGGACGATTATTTCTTCATCCCCCATCGCGGCGTGCATCGCGGCGTCGGCGGGATCTTCTACGACCATCTGGAGGGCGATTTCGACGCCAACTTCGCCTTCACCCGCGACATTGGCGAGGCATTTCTGAAGGCCTTTCCCCCCATCGTCCGCCGCCGCATGCATGAAAGCTGGTCGCAGGAGGATTATGCCCGCATGCTCGAATGGCGCGGCCGCTATGCCGAATTCAACCTGGTGCACGACCGCGGCACGCTGTTCGGGCTCAAGACCGGCGGCAATGTCGACGCGATCCTGATGAGCCTGCCGCCCATGGCAAGCTGGAGCTGAACATGGGCCTGGCGCCGGTTCCCGACGACCAGATCGCGACGATCGTCACCCATCTGGAAATGCGGGAACGGCCGAAACCCGCCCCCATCCCGCCCGCCCCTTTGCGGCTGGTACCGTGGAAGGCGCCCGCGCCCGAAGCCTATCGCGCGCTGTTCCGGCGCGTGGGGGAACCATGGCTCTGGTTCTCCCGCCTGGTGATGGACGATGAGGCTCTGAGCACGATCATCCATGATCCCGCGGTCGAGGTTTATGCCGTCACTGATCCACGGGGCGTGGAGGTGGGGCTGCTGGAACTGGACTTTCGTTCACTGCCCGACTGCGAACTGGCCTTTTTCGGGCTGATCCCTGAACTCACCGGCAAGGGGCTGGGCCGGTGGCTGATGGCGCAGGCCAAGGCGCTGGCCTGGCGCAGGAAGGTCACGCGCTTCTGGGTGCACAGTTGTACGCTCGACAGTCCGGCGGCGCTGGGATTTTATCGCAAGGCCGGTTTCGTGCCCTACCGGCGTGAAGTTGAGACCTTCGCCGATCCGCGGCTGGCGGGGCTTTTGTCCCTCGACGCCGCACCGCATGTGCCGGTGCTGGGTCAGTTGCCCACCGCCTGACGATAAAGCCGCGCCAGCATCACCAGCATATAGACCTGCACCACGGTCGATACCGCAGCGGCAGCCACGCTGCCGATCAGACGGCCGCCGGTCGGACCGCCGATCAGCGTCCCGACCAGGCCGAACACCGCCTGCGCCGCGCCGCCGACGATGGCCGACAGCAGCGTCAGCGCCACGATGAAGCCGAACAGCCGCCAGAAATGCCCTTTGGTCAGCGCCCAGCCATGGCGCAGCGAAGCCATGACTCCTTCGGTCCCGTCGATCACCACGGGATTGAGCAACAGCAGCCGCACGCTCGCGAAAATGGTCACGGCCAACACGCCCGCGCCCAGCAGCAGCCCCAGCGCCGCGCCGAGAGGCTTGGCGATGAGCGACAGGATCGTTACCACCAATGTGGCGGCGATCACCGCGCCCGCGAGGAAGCCGGCGACCACCAGCGCCACGCCCAGCAACACCGGGAGGCGCGCAAAGCTCAGCCGCAGCGCCTCTCCCACGCTGATGCCGGGCCGCAGGGCAAGCGCGAAGAGGGTCAGCGATCCGAACCAGATGATGATCACCGCCAGCATCATCGCCAGCCAGAAGCTGCCCGGAACCTGCGGCATGGTGCTTTCCGCCAGGTTCCATTTGGCGAGTTCGGGCGGCGTCATCTCCTGCAGGATGAGGCCCGGCAGCGCGACGAACAGCAGGGCGACGGGAAACAGCAGGCTGCTTTCGCGCGCGACAAAGGCCACCGCCTCCTCCCACGCCTTGCCGATGGACATTGTCGCCATATCTCTTAAGCCCTGTTCCCTGTCCGATACTCTGAAAATCGCGCAGGAGACTTGATCGCTCGCTCTGCCCAAGTCAAGGAAACGCCATGTCCCGGCAATCCCCTTCCCCGCAATCCCCGGCCGAACAGGCTTCCGCCATCCAGAACGTGGAATGGCGCGTCGAACATGCGCCGGTCGATTACCCCCAGGCTCTCGCGGAGATGGAGGCGCGGGCGGCCGCGATCTTCGAGGGGCAGGCCGCCGAGCGGGTCTGGCTGCTCGAACATCCACCGCTTTATACGGCCGGGACCAGCGCCGATCCTGCCGAACTGCTCGACCCTCGCTTTCCGGTGCACGATGCGGGACGCGGCGGCCGCTATACCTATCATGGGCCGGGTCAGCGGATCGGCTATCTCAACATCGACCTGCGGGAAAGAGGCAGGGACGTGCGGAATTTCGTCCATCATCTGGAAGGATGGATGATCGACGCGCTGGGCGATTTCGGCATTGCGGCGCGGCGGGCGGAGGGGCGGATCGGGATCTGGACCGACGACACCCAGGGGCGGGAGGCGAAGATCGGCGCGCTGGGCATCCGGGTGCGGCGTTGGGTCACGCTTCATGGTTTTTCGATCAATGTCGACCCCGACCTGTCCCATTTCGGAGGCATCGTGCCGTGCGGCCTGGCCGAATATCCCGTGACCAGCATGGCCGCGCTGGGCATCCAAGTCCCGATGGCAGAGCTGGACTCGGCGCTCGCCCGGCATTTTCCTGCCTTTATCAACCGCCTGCGCCGGTGCCCGGCCGCCGACGAAGCAGGGGTTGAGCAATGTGAAACGGGCCGCTAGGGTCGCGGCCTTCGCCAGGTGGGGGGCTGCCGGGCATGCCGCACGCTTTAGGAGACCCGGATGCGTCCTGACGTCAAGACGACAATGGCAATATTCATTTCGGCCGGATGCATGATGCTGGCCGGATGCGGCAGCAAGAAGGAAAGCAGCACCGCCGTCCCCATGAACAATCTGGAAGTGGTGGACGGCACCACGACCGACGCCATGACGGATCTGGACGGCGTGCAGAGCGAGGGCGCGGCCATGACGCTTCCCGCCAACCGCAGCGACAATGCGGCCGCTCCGGCGGCGGCGGCGAATGAAAGCGAGGCCAAGCCGGCAGCCGATACCGAAGTGCTGTCGGATCAATAGGCTGGCGCACGCGTTCAGGCATGATACAGACGGGCGGGGGATAGTTTGCAGCGCTCGTTTCAAAGAGGGATTTCGATGACATTGCGTGATGTGGGTCGTTCCATGGGGCACCGATCCTTTGGGCGCACCGCCGCCCTGCTGTTGGCCATGACCGGAGCAGTGCTGGTGACGCAGCCGGCGAGCGCGCAATTCTTCTGGTCGCCGCCCGATTTCTCAAGCCCGCCCCTGACCGATGCCGAAGCCACGACCGCCCTCGGCCTGCCGGGCGCGACGCCTGCGGAGGTCAAGGCGGGCCTGGTATGGAACCTGCGCGCGGCACTGAACGTCGCGGCGCTGCAATGCCAGTTCGAGCCGACGCTGCTGTCGATCAGCAACTATAATGCCATGATCGCCCATCATGACGCCGAGTTGGATGCAGCGCAGGCGACTCTGCTCGGCTATTTCCAGCGCACGGTCGGCAAGGGCAAGGCCGGCCAGATGGCGTCGGACCAATATGGCACGCGCATCTATTCGGGCTATTCCACGGTGCAGGCGCAGCGCGGCTTCTGCCAGGCGGCGGGGCTGGTCGGACGACAGGCGATCTTCGCCCAGCGCGGTACGCTGAACGAGGTGGCGCGCAACGGATTGGGGTCGATCAAGAAGTCGCTAATCCTGGCAGGCGAGCAATTTTACGGCGATCCGGGCCGCGGCTATTCGCTGACCCTGCCATCCTTCGACCCCAAATGCTGGAAGAAGGGCAAGATGCTGCCGGCCTGCCAGCTTGCATGGAACCAGAAGATCGGGGTCCAGCCATAAGGATGGGCGCCCGATAACGGATCCGTGATCTTCTCCCTTCCGGGGGAGAGGGCCGGGCGCGGGGCCGCCGCCCCGCCCCCCGACCGTCAGCCGTCAGCGCAATCCCAGATATTTATGCGACTGGAGGCTGAGCCGCCAGCGCGGCCGTCCCATCACCAGGTCCACCGCCGCCTGCGCGTTTTCCGCTGCCTTCGGATCGTCGAGCGGCTGCACGAGCCAATGATCGAAGGCCCAGCGCTCCATATCCTCGACATCGGCCACGCTGTGCCCCTGCCCCGGCTGCGGCCAGACCAGCTTCAGCTCATTGCCGCTGCGCTGCACCACTTCGCTGCCTGCCTTGGGGCTGATGCAGACCCAGTCAAGCCCCGGATGCGCGGGCAAGGTGCCGTTGCTCTCGATCGCGATGGCAAAGCCGCGGGCATGGAGCGCATCGACCAGCGCGTCATCGATCTGGAGCATCGGCTCTCCGCCGGTAAGAACGATATAGCGCCCCTCCCGCCCCTCGCCCCAGAAGGCCAGTGCGGCGGCGGCCAGACCGTCCGCATCGGCGAACTTGCCGCCACCATCGCCGTCTGTCCCGACGAAATCCGTGTCGCAAAAGCGGCAGATCGCGGTTTCCCTGTCCTGCTCCCGCCCGGTCCAGAGGTTGCAGCCGGCAAAACGCAGGAAAACAGCCCGGCGCCCGGCATGGACCCCTTCCCCCTGAAGGGTCAGGAACATCTCCTTGACGGCGTAGCTCATGGCGTCAGGGCTTCTTCGCATAGATGGTGGGATCGGGCAGGCCAGCCTCCACGAAACCCTTGGACCGCAGGCGGCAGCTATCGCACAGGCCGCAATGGCTGCCATCCGGCGTCGGATCGTAGCAGGACCAGCTCAACCCTGCATCCAGCCCCAGCCGGTCGGCTTCGCGCACGATGTCGGCCTTGCTCATATGCTGAAGCGGGGCATTGATCCGGATCGGATGCCCCTCCACCCCCGCCTTGGTGGCCAGCGCGGCCATCTTCTGAAAGGCGTCGATGAACTCCGGCCGGCAATCGGGATAACCCGAATAGTCGAGCGCATTGACGCCGATGAACACGTCGTTCGCGCCCACCACCTCGGCCAGCCCCAGGGTCAGCGAGAGGAAGATGGTGTTGCGCGCCGGCACATAAGTCACCGGGATTCCCTCGCCGACGCCGCCCTTCGGCACGGCGATGTCGGCGGTCAGCGCGGACCCGCCAAAGGCGGTCAGGTCCAGCGGCAGCACGATATGCGAAATGGCGTTCAGCGCCGATGCGACGCGCGCGGCCGCCTGCAATTCCAGCCGGTGACGCTGATTATAGTCGATCGAAAGGGCGAACAGGCGATAACCGGCCTCGCGCGCCAGCCCGCCCGCCACCATGGAGTCGAGCCCGCCCGACAGCAGGACGACAGCGAATTTTCCATTATGGGCAACCATGAGCGCCGCGCTACGCCTCCCGACGCATCAGCGCAAGCCGGTCACGTCCGGAGCGCTTTTCGCTAATGGCAGGCCCCAAGCCAGCGGCCCTCCAGCGCAAAGGCAAAGGGCGCGCCATCGGCGATGCCCTGCGACTGGATCTGTACCAATCGGGAGGTTTCGATGCGCAGGTCCGTTCGCCCATTGCCCGCCGCGCCGCATTCATAGGTGACGACCATCCGCCTGGCGGCATCGCTGACGGTGAAGCTCTTGCAGGCATGGCCCGCATGACGGCTTTGCAGAAGCTGGTTGAGGCTGGATATGCAGAGCCTGCGCGCCGGGCCATCCTCGCCCCGTTCGCGCAATTCCCATTCGCCCGTCTCCAGCCCCTTGGGCAGGCGCGACACGGGTGCCGCCGACTGGGCGCCGGAGACCGTCATCATCATCACCATCGCCGCGCCAAGGGCGCGCAGCTTCGCCGTCATTCCGATCCCCCTGTCGACCGTTGCTGAACTGGATCAGCCTTGCCCGTCAATTGCGGCAATTTCATAGCAATATCCGGAAGGGCCACTCGTTCATCCGGGAAGCTGGTCTGGAAAGCCGGCCTCCGGGAAGCTCGAAAGCGCGACCGGGAAGAGGCGCGAGCAAAAGGCGCAGTCGACGCCGATAATGCCCTGGTCATCCGCCATGTCCGCCCGCTCCGCCGCGGGAAAGCGGCCGATGACGCTGCGGATATGCTCCAGGTCGCAACGGCACCCCTTGCTGAGCGCCGTGGGATCGGTGACGCGCACCTCCTCCTCTTCATGGAACAGCCGCCAGACGATGTCGGACAGCGGCAACGCGGTGTCGGTCAGCTCCGCATCCTTGAGGGTATGGGCCAGCGCCTGGACATGTTCCCATTCGGGATGGTCATGCCGGACATGCAGTCGTTCCCGCCCGACCTCCCCCTCGGGCAAGTGCTGCAGCAGCAGGCCGGCGGCCAGACACCCCTCCCCCGCATCATGGCGGGTGGCGATCTGGACGATGCTGGGGATCTGTTCGGACTGGAAGAAATAATGTTCCGCCGCGTCGGCCAGCGATTCGCCGTCCAGGGGGACGATCCCCTGATAGCGCTCGCCGGTCACCGCCTGGTCGAAGGTGATGGCCAGATAGCCCTTGCCGAACAGGCCGAACAGCGTCGGATCGGGGCCCAGTTCGGCAAGCCGGTCGGCATCGAACTTGGCATAGCCGCGCACCTCGCCCGCCTTGTAGTCGGCCACCAGCAGGCTGACGACGCCATTTTCGGTCTGCGCCTGAAGCGTGAGCTGCCCACCCGCATCCTTGAGCGTCGAACCCAGCAGCACCGCCAGCACCAGCGCGGAGGCAAGCAGCCGCTCGATCTGCGGCGGATAGGCATGGGCGGCAAGGACATCATCGAGGACCGGCCCCAGCCGCACGATCCGCCCGCGCGCATGGCGCGAAGGGATGGTGAAGCCAAGGGCCTGGTCGAGTGTGGCGGAAGAGGTCAAGTCAGGCTCCGTACAGCGCGCCAGGACGCGCCGATCATGCAAAGGCGATTAGATAGGGGGCGATCGTCGAGCTTGCAAATGGGCTTGGATTGGGTGGGGCAGCCCCCTCCTTGAAGCACAACATGCTCCTGCGCAGGCAGGAGCACGGCCCGCTTAGCGGCGGCCAATGGCCAAACAACAGCTCATCCAAGTCGCCCCAGCGCCCAGAGCAGCACCGACTTCTGCGCATGGATGCGGTTTTCCGCCTCGTCCCAGATCACCGACTGCGGGCCGTCGATCACCGCTTCCACCACTTCCTCGCCGCGATGGGCGGGCAGGCAGTGGAGGAATTTCGCCGTCGGCCGGGCCAGCGCCATCAGTTCGGGCGTCACCTGATAGGGCATCATCGCCCTCAGCTTCTCCTCGGCATGGGCCTGCCCCATGGAAATCCAGGTGTCCGTGACGACGATGTCCGCGCCCGCGACCGCCGCCTGCGGATCGCGGGTGCGCAGGATGTCAGCGCCACAGGCCTGCGCCTCGGCTTCGAAGGATGGGTCGGGATCATAGCCCTCCGGCACGGCGATACGCACGCCGAACTTCATGAGGCCCGCCGCCTCGACGATGGAATGGAGCACATTGTTGCCGTCGCCCAGCCATGCCCACTGGCTGCCGGGCAACGCCACGCCATGCTCCACCACGGTCAGCAGGTCGGCGACGATCTGGCACGGGTGCGACAGGTCGGTCAGGCCGTTGATCACCGGAACGCTGGCATGATGGGCCATTTCCTCGATCTTGGCATGATCGTCCGTCCGAATCATGATGGCGTCGCACATGCGGCTCAGCACGCGGGCGGTGTCGGCGATGGTCTCCCCGCGGCCAAGCTGGCTGGTCGCGCCGTCGAGGATCAGCGACGTGCCGCCAAGTTGGCGGATAGCCATGTCGAACGACACGCGGGTCCGGGTGGAATTCTTCTCGAAGATCATCGCCAGCGTATGGCCGGCGAGCGGCGCATCCGCATCGGCCCTGCCCTTGGGCCAGCTCGCGCGCGCCGCCTTCCGATCGATGGCGTCGGCGATCATCGCGGCGATCGCATCGCCGCCCGCGTCACTCAGATTCAGGAAATGTCTGGTCATTGAAGGTCTTCCTTCAAATCGCCGTTCGTCCCGGGCAGCCCGTCGAGCATGTCGCGTTCACGTATCGAAGGGTGGATGTTTCGATACAGGTCTTCGACGTCGCCGACTACCCACGCGGCACGAACGGCAGGAATGTCAGGCCGCAGCCTCCGCAAAGCTCCGCGCACCGGCCGAAAGCCGTTCGACGCATTCCGCGACATGGCTTTCCTCGATCACCAGCGGCGGCAGGATGCGCACCACATTCTGCCCCGCCGAAACGGTCAGCAGGCCGTGATCATCGCGCAGATGCGCCACGAAGGCGCGGGCGTCGAAATCATCCTTCAGCTTGACGCCCAGCATCAGGCCCAGGCCGCGCACATCCTCGAACATGTCATGGTTGGGGATGAGCTGCTCGAGCGCGGAACGCAGGCGCGCGCCCATGGCCTGCACATGGTCGAGGAAACCCTCGCCCAGCACCTCGTCCAGCACGGCCATGCCCACCGCCATGGCCAGCGGATTGCCGCCATAGGTGGAGCCATGGGTGCCGAACACCATGCCCTTGGCCGCTTCCTCCGTCGCGAGGCAGGCGCCCAGCGGGAAGCCCGCGCCAATGCCCTTGGCCACCGCCATGATGTCGGGGACCACGCCATATTGTTCATGGGCGAAGAACGTGCCGGTGCGGGCATAGCCGCACTGCACTTCATCCAGGATCAGCAGCAGCCCCTGCTCGTCGCACAGCTTGCGCAGGCCGGAGAGGAATTCCTGCGTCGCCGGGGTTACGCCGCCTTCGCCCTGCACCGTTTCCACCAGGAAACCGGCGGTGTCGTCGTCGACGGCGGCCGTCGCAGCCGCCAGATCGTTGAAGGGCACCACGGTGAAGCCGGGCAGCAGCGGTTCGAAGCCGTCACGCATCTTGGGCTGGCTGGTGGCGGAAATCGTCCCCAGCGTCCGCCCGTGGAAGGCGTTGTCGAAGCTGATGATCTTGTGCCGGTGCGCCTGGCCATTGACATAATGATAGCGGCGCGCGGTCTTGATCGCGCACTCCACCGCTTCCGCACCCGAATTGGTGAAGAACACCGTGTCGGCAAAGGTCGTGTCGACCAGGCGCTGCGCGAACTTCTCGCCCAGCGGCATGCCGTAGAGGTTCGACGTGTGCATCAGCGTCGCGGCCTGATCCGCGATCGCCTTGACCAGCCTGGGATGGCCATGACCCAGCAGGTTGACCGCGATGCCGCTGGCGAAATCCAGATAACGCTCGCCGCGCTCCCCGATCAGATAGCAGCCCTCGCCTCGGACCGGGCGTACATCGCACCGGGGGTAAACGGGCATGAGCGGCGTAATCGACATGGTCCTTCCCTTTCTGGGCTGATGCAAACAAAGTCTGAAACGCAAAAAGGCGGCCCCCGCCGGGCCGCCCTTTGCGAGCGCTGCCTATACAGGCGCACCTTTGATGGCGCAACCCCGCAGGATGCCCCTGTCTTCAGCCGATCTGGTCCCACGCCTCCGCGATCTCGCCGACCATCAGGCGGGCCTGCTCGACCGGCGCGGCATCATGTTCCTTGGCGCCGACGAGCAGCAAGCGCCGGGCCTCGCGGTAGATCTGGGCAAGGCCGGTGGCGATGTCTCCGCCCCTGTCGAAATCAAGGCTCGATTCCAGCGCGAACAGGATCGACATGGCGCGGGCCTGCTTGTCGGAAACCTTGAGCCGGTCGCCATTGCGTTCCGCCAGCGCGGCGGCGTCCAGCGCCAGCAGCAGCTCGTCGAACAGCACCTTGACCAACGCGTGCGGCGTCGCTCCCTCGATCCGGCTGCCCGAATGGACCGCCGCATAGCGCCGCGCCGCTGCCGTGCCGCCGAACCCGCCATGATTGTAGAACATGATATTCCGACCCCTTTGATATTCATTTTCCGCGATTTCTCAGTCAGCGATCGGTCCGACCGCCTGGAAATCAGTTGTCGTTCTTGGTCCAGAGAGCGACCTGCTGCTGGAGATAGCTCTGCGTCGCCTTCAGTGCCGACAGGCGCGTCTCCATGGCCGAATAGACCTTGGTGAGCTGGTCCTGATAGTTGGTCATCTGGGTATCGAGCTTGTCGAGCTGATCCGTCAGTTCCTTCGCCAGCTGCGCATATTTGTCCTGCGTGGTGGCGAGTGGCCCGCCATCCTTCTTGATGTTGTCGCGCACGCTGTCCATCAGCCCGGCAATGCCGACATTCGTGGCTGTCTTGACCGACGGGTTCAACAATTGCGTGATCGCCTTCGGATCCGCGGCGATCGCCTGGTCCAGCGCCTTGGTGTCCAGCGACAGCGTGCCGTCGCGGTTGGTGCTGACGCCCAGGTCGTTCAGCGTCCTGTAGGTGCCCGTGCCGCTGAGCGCGGTCGACACCATCTGCGACAGCTGCCGCTTCATGTCGCGGATCGATGAATCCCCGTTCAGCACGCCCGCATTGGACGAGTCGGTACCGGTGGAGGTCGCCGTGTTCAGCGCCTTCATCAACGTGTTGTAGGCATCGACGAATTCGACCATCAGGTCGCGCATCGACGTGGTCGGCTCGGTCGTGGCGAGCGTGACGCTGGTCCCCGGCGCCGCCTTGTTGAGGTCGATGCGCAGATAGGGGATCGCGCTGTCGATGGTGTTGCTGGCATAATGCTGCTCCACGCCGTCGAGCAGGATCACGGCGTCGCCCGGATCGGCGGCGCTGGCCATGGTGCTGCCGGCGGGCAGGCTGGTCTTGGTCCAGGCGAACTGGTCCAGCGACGCACCACTGGCGTCGGGCGTGGAGGAGGAAACCGTCAGCGAGATTTCATTGGCCGCGCCGGTCGGCCCCTTCATCATCAGGCGGGTTCCCTGCGAATCGGTGATGACGGAGGCGGTGACCCCGGTGCCCGACGCGTTGATGGCGGCGGCCAGGCCGGCATAGCTGTTGTTGGACGAGGTGATGGTGATGGGAACGGCAGCACCGGAACCCACCTGCAGCATCAGCGTGCCGGTGCCGACGGTCGCCGCAGCGCCGCTCGCCGCGTCGCTGTTGGTGTTGACCGCAGACACCAGGGTCCGGCTGGTCGCCAGGTTGCGCACCTCAAGCTGGGCGGGAAGGCCGCTCGGCGTGCCGCCGGGCAGCGCGCTGACCGCTGCGATGCTGGGGTCGTTGGAAGCGGGCGTCCCCGAATAGCTGGTGCCCGACAGCAGGCTGTTCATCGCGTCGGCAAAGGTATCGAGCGAGCTGGACGCCGATGCCAGGGCGGAAATCCGCGCGGTATTCAACGTCTGGCGGCTGGTGATGGCCTGCTGGCGCGGTTCCTTGGTGGCGCTTACCAGGCTGGAGACGAGCGACGCGGTGTCGATGCCCGATCCCGCGCCTAGCGCCGTCAAGATGCTGCTGCTCACCGAAGTCATTGGGCCGTCCTTTCAGAAGAGAGAACGGCCGTAGCGCGAAGACCTTTAGGAATGATTTTCGCGCTCTCGCAGGCGCCCTGTTCAGATGCCCGGCGAAAGGATCTGGTCTACCGCGCCCCGGCGGACATTGGCCTGCGCCGCATGGGCATAGGCGGCCTGCTCCGCGATGCGCTTGGCGATGCGGATGGTGCTTTCCACCGCTTCCTTCGAAGCGGGAGGCAGGGGAACCAGCACCTGCGGCGCCGGCAACATCGACTGTATCTCATCGGCCGCGCCCTGGACCGTCGCGGTGCCGCCCTGGCTGCGCAGATCACCCAATATGTCGGCTATGCGGGCATGCACCTTGGCATATTCGGCGCCGCTGGCGATGCTTTCCTCGGCGGCTGGCTGATCCTCGGGCATGGCCCGCCTGGGGGATTGTCCACCCTGCTGCGTGGCAGCGGAGGACGAAACCGGCTGGATCGCGGACACGGCAGAGGGTGCGCGGGCCGCGCCGCGATCTACCGACAACTCTGTCCGTGAAATATAGTCGTTCATGACGCACCATCTTAATGCGTCCCCATGAATATTATACGGATATTAAGTCCTAAACTTAAGTTAAGGACGACCGGTTTTCATCAAGCATATGATTATCAAGAAGATTTTTTGCCGTCCGCATCGAAACGCAGATCGTCCGGCACGGTGATGAAGGGACGATCCATCTCGCTAGCCATCCGATTCTCGACCCGGAAGACGAAGGCGAGCACGGTCGCGACCGCCATGTACAGTCCCTCATTGACGACCTGCCCCGCGCGCGAGGTGAAGTAGATGGCGCGCGCCAGTTCAGGATATTGCAGCACCGTGACGCCATTCTGGTCCGCCAGCTCGCGGATCGCCGCGGCTATCGCGTCGCAGCCGCGCGCCACCACGACCGGCGCGGCGTCCTGCCCGGGCTTGTAGCGCAGGGCAACGGCGAAATGGGTGGGGTTCGTGACGATGACGCTCGCCTCCGCCACGGCCTTGCGGGTCGAACCGCTCAGCACCTCATATTGCTTGCGGCGGATATGCCCCTTCAGTTCAGGCGAACCTTCGCTCTCCTTGTGCTCGTCCTTGATTTCCTGCTTGGTCATCGAAAGCCGCCTGGACCGCTGCATCAACTGGGCGGGGACGTCGATGCCCGCGATCAGGAACAGGCCGCCCGCCATGACCAGGCATGTCAGGATGAACATGTTGCCCAGATCCGCCATGGCGGGCGCCAGCCCCGCCCTGCCCAGCCCGACGATCTCCGTCAGCCGGTCCCAGATCATCCAGACGCCGATGGCGCCCAGCAACGCGACCTTGGCAACGGACTTGACGAGTTCGATCAGCCCCTGGAGCCCGAACATGCGCTTGAGGCCGGCCGCGGGATTGAGTTTCGACGCCTTGGGCGCGAAGGCGCCGGGGCGAAAACCGAGCGAGCCGAGCAGGGCCGGCCCCGCAACGGCCGCGAGCAAGGTCGCCAGCAATATCCCCGCGACCGGCAGGGCAATGCCGGAGAGCAAGGCGAAACCCCGGTCGGCCGGGGCGAAATTGATGATGTCCTCGCGCCGGAAACGCAACGCCTCTATCAGCATATCGGACAGGGATTCGACCATCGAAGGCCCGGTGACCGCCATCCAGCCGATGCCCGCCATCACCACCAATGCGGTGGCGAGATCGCGGGACTGGAGAATGTCGCCATTCTTCGCCGCGTCCTTCAGCTTCTTGGCTGTCGGCCTTTCGGTCTTTTCGCCGCCGCCATTGCTCTCGGCCATGGTCAGCGCCCTTCCGCGATCATCTGGGCCTGCTCCAGCCCGGCCTTGAGCGCGGCGGTGATCCCCTCGCCCATGATCGGCGCGGTGACGGCAAGCAGGATGAGTCCCGTCATCAACGCCACCGGCATGCCGACCGCGAACAGGTTGAGCGCAGGCGCGGTGCGGGCCAGCATGCCCATGACGATCTGCACCAGCACCAGCGCGAACCCGACCGGCAGGGCGATGGTGACGCCCGCGCCCAGCAGCGCGCCGCCGAATTCGATCAGGTGCCAGACCGCATCGTTGCTGAGCATCGCGCCGCCCGGCGGCAGCGCCTGATAGCTTTGCACGACGAAGCTCACCAGCATCAGATGCCCGTCCATGGCGAGCAGCAGGAAGGTCGAGAGGATGGAGAGGAACTGGCCCACCGCCTGGGTCGCCTGGCCGGAGGACGGATCGACCATCGCCGCGAAATTGAGGCCCATGGTGTTGCCGATGGCTTCGCCCGCGACCAGCGCGGCGGCATAGCCGATCTGCACCGCAAAGCCGATGGCAAGTCCGGCAAGCACTTCGCCCGCGACCATCATCACGCCCTGGAAGCTGGCGACGCCGTCGGCGGGAAGCTGGATATGCACGCTGTTGAGCGCCGCCATGCCCAGTGCCAGCGACAGGATCAGGCGCAGTTGCAACGGCACGGCGGGCGCGCCGAATACCGGGGCGGCGATGAACGCGGCACCGGGGCGGATCATGGCGATGAGCCAGATCCACAGCTGGACTTCGACATTGGCGAAGCCCGGCGCGATCATTGGAGCAGGTCCGGAATGCGCTCGAAAATCTCGCGCGTGAAATCGGCGATCAGCACCATGATGGAACCGCCGAACAGCACCAGCATGGCGCCGACGACGATAATCTTCGGGATGAAGGCCAGCGTCTGTTCGTTGATGGAGGTCGCCGCCTGCACCATGCCGATGACGACGCCCGCGATGAGGGCCGGGATCAGGATCGGCGCCGCCGCCAGCGCCGTGATCCACAGCGCCTGCTGCGCCAGCCCCATGAAGAAATCGGCGTTTTCCATCCCCTTGGCCCTATGTCGCGAAGGAGCCGGCCAGCGACCCCATCGTCAGCGCCCAACCGTCGACCAGCACGAACAGCAGCAGCTTGAAGGGCATGGAGATAATCGTGGGGGACAACATCATCATGCCGAGCGCCATCAGCGTCGACGCGACCACAAGGTCGATGATCAGGAAGGGCAGGAAGATCATGAAGCCGATCTGGAACGCGGTCTTCAGTTCCGACGTCACAAAGGCGGGCAGCAGGATGGAGAAGGGAATGTCGGCGGCCGAGCGGAAGGCGGGTGCCTCCGCCAGGTTGGAAAAGAGCTTGAGGTCGGTCTCGCGCGTCTGCTTGGTCATGAAGCCATGCAGCACCTTGCCCGAACGGCCCACGGCCTCCTCGATCGAAATCTGCCCCTTGCCATAGGGGTCGAAGGCCTGGGCGTTGATCTGGTCGATGGCGGGCCGCATCACGAAGAGGGAAAGAAACAGCGACAGGCCCACCAGCACCTGATTGGGCGGCGTCTGCTGCAATCCCAGCGCCTGGCGCAGCAGCGACAGGACGATGATGATGCGGGTGAAGCTGGTCATCATGAGGATCAGCGACGGCAGCACCGTCAGCAGGCTCATGAGGATCAGTATCTGCAGCGACAGCGAGAGCGAACGCCCGTCGCCGCTGATCTGCCCCATGGCGCGGCTCAGCGCGCCGCCATTGTTCACCGGGGCCGGGGCGGCAGGCGCGGCCTGCGCGAAAGCGGGAATGGCGATGAACAGGGCCGCAAGCAGCAGCGCGGCCAACGCCCATTTCATCGTTCCCGCATGGGCCGTCGCCGCCCTTCGGGTCGCGGGAATGACGGTGGACAGGCTGTCAGCGCCCGGCACGATAGGGGTCGCCTTCCGCGATCTTCTCGATCCGCCCGCGCGTGACGGACAGCAGGATCTTCTTCCCCTCGAACTCCACGACGGCGAGCTTGCCGAACGTGCCCATCGGCAACGCTTCCAGCAGCTTGAGCGATCGATCATTCTGCCCGACCATCATGCCGGGCTGATATTTGCGCCACAGCCAGAGCGCGCCGAAGGCCATGCCCCCGACCAGAGGCAATAAGATCAGCAGCTTGACGAAATACCAGATCATGAGGGCTTTCCGCGAAGATGGTTAATTCGTCATCCGTTCCGAAAGATTGGCGCGCAAGGCAAGCGGTAAATCAGCCGCCCGCGTTTCAGCCGCGCCGTTCCACGCCCGCAAGCCGGCTTTCGGCGGCCGCGATTTCGACGATGCGGATGCCGTAGCGCCCGTTCACCGTCACCACCTCCCCCTTGGCGATCAGCGCGCCGTTGACCATGATGTCGAGCAGGTCGTCGGCCTGGCGGTCGAGTTCCACGACGCTGCCTTCGCTGAGGTCCATGACCTCCGCCAGCCGGAGCGAGGTCGATCCCACCTCCACCGACATGCGGACGGGAATATCGGCCAGCAACCGGAACTGGCGGTTGTTCACCATGCGGGAAATGCTGTCCTCGCCCACATTGTCTAGGCGGGGGGCTTCGCTCATATCGCTCATTGTCCGGTTTCCTGTGCAAGCTTTTCGATCTGGAATGCGGCGCGGCCATCCTGTTCGCCGATCGAGCCATGGGCGACGATGCGGTCGCCCACGATCAGCGGCAGGCTGCGGTTGATGGTGACGGGAATGATGTCGCCGGCCTTGAGCCGCATCAAATCGGCCAGGGACAGGTCAGGGCGCGCCAGCACCGTGCGCGCGGGCAGGCGGATGTCGCGCATGCGCTGGGCCATGCGGGCCTGCCACACCGGGTCGGCGCGTTCATCATCGACCGGGACGCGGTTGCCCATCAACGGTTCAACGGCGCGCAGCGCGGACAGCGGGAACAGCAGGTCGATCGGCCATTCGGCGTCGCGGCTGACGCTGATGAGGAAGCGCTGCAGCACCATCTGCTCGCCCGGCTGGGCGGCGGCGGCAAAGCCGATGCCGGTTTCCCGGACGATCAGACCCGCCTCTATTGTCAGCATGTCGCTCCAGCATTCGACCAACCGGGCCATGAACGCATCGGAAATGCGCGTGATCAGGCGATCTTCGGTCGGCGTGAACTCCCCGCGCGGCGGCAATGCCCGATTGCCGATCCCGCCATAGAAACAGTCGACCAGCGTCGAGATCATCGCCGCATCGAGCCGCAGCAGCACCTGCCCCTTGAGCGGCGACAGGCGATAGACCCCGATGCTGGAGGAACCGGGCACTTCATGCGCCCAGGCGCCGAATTCCAGCGCGCGCGCATCATGCGCGGCGACATGCGGGCGAACCCCGGCGATCGGCTCGATGAGGGCGCGCAAACGCCGGCCGAGCTTTTCGCCCAGCCGGTCCAGCCCTGACAGCATCAGCGGCGCCTGAGATTCCGCCTGCCCGAAGGCATAGGCTTGAACATCGGTCATTTCAGTCCCCAGCCGTCCCGGGCGGGGGACTTCCCGCACGTTCAGGCAGCCCTATTGAATAACGAAATTGGTAAAATAAACGTTATCGACGCCACCATAGCCCGTCTTTTGCTTCAGAATGTCGTTAATGACGGTCTTGATCTTCGCCTGGAGCGCCCTTTTGCCCTCCGGCGTCGACAGCGCCTCCACCGGCTGCTCGGCCAGCATCATCAGAACCTGGCTGCGAATCGCCATCTCATGGGCCTTGATCGCGTCGACGACGCGAATGTCATAATAGGTCGATACCGCGATGGAAATCTGGGCGAAGGCGTCCGTATCCGACATGTTGGAGGTGAAGGGCGTCTGAAGCTGGAAATAGGTCGCCTGATAGGCGGCAGGATTCGCCGGGCTGTGCAGGTCGATGCCCTTGGCGGGAATATGGGCGCCCGGCACGGCATGTCCGCCGCCACCGCCGCCCTCATGCCCGCCGCCTTCACCACCGCCGCCGCCGCCGGCATAGCCATGGGCCTTCGCCACGTCCTCGGCGCTTTCGCCCGCCAGCACGAGCACGGGCTTGTTCGGGTCCTCCTTCGGACCTTCTTCCTTCGGGCTGAAGAAACCGGCGGCATAAAGACCGCCTGCCGCCCCCGCGCCACCAACCACCATGGCGATGGCGATGAGCAGGATCAGCTTCATCCGCCCGCCCTTTTTCTTCTTCGGCTTGGCCTCGTCACTCATCGGTCAAAATCCCCGTAAACCCTGTCGTCAGGCATAGCGCGCGCGGGCGGCGGAATTGCCGGCGCGGCGCAGCTCGTCATGGTTAAGAACGGCCGGATCGCCGGAATTTTTAGGGGCGAGCGCGTTATTTTCCTGGGCGCGCCAGCGGCCCTGACCCTGCGCCTGACCCTGCGATTGCGCCATATTCTGGCTGTTGTTCGCCCAGCCATTGGCGCCCTGGGATCCCTGTTGCTGGGGCGATTGCTGTTGGTTGGCGCCGTCCGACCTGGCAGCTTCCGCCACATGCGGCATGCGATCGATCTTCACCTCGGCGATGCGCACGGCCGAAAGACCCGCGTCGAGGCGCAGCCGGTCGCTGTCCTGGCGCAGCGCCATTTCGGCGGCTTCGCTCGCGACGGTCAGGCTGACCGCCGCTCCATCGCTGCCCTGCCGGATATCGACCTGCACGGGCCCAAGCTGGTCGGCGTTGATCTGGAACCGGCCCTGCGCGCCATTTGCGGACAGCCCCGCAATCTCGCGGGCGAGGCCATCAATCCATTGGCCGGAAACGCCCATGTCGACGACCTGCGCGCCAAGGCTGGCGGACAAATCGGCCGGCGCAGCCGCAACCGGCGGCTGGACCGAGAGCGCAGCGGTGGGCTGGACGACCGGCATCTGGGGGGCGGCATCGACCGGATTTGATTGGACGGCATTGGCCGGGCTAGTCTCGACCGGTGCAGCAGCCCGTCCAGTCCTGGCGCGGGCGGCCAACGCTTCTCCAGCGCGGACGGGCGTGCCCGGCTGGCGGGCAGCAACCTGATCGCGCACCATCTGGAGCAAGGCAAGCGCCTCCGACTTCACCGGGTCGCCCTGAGGGTGCGCGGCGGGTACGGGGCCTTCAGCCTGTTCGTCCGATGCCGCAGGCGCAGCCATGGCGGGCGGCGCGGAGCCATTCGCCACATGCGTCGCTTCAACCGGCTGTCCGGCAAATGAGGGCGGCAATGGCACCGCTGCCGGCAGATTTTTGCCGCCATCCGGGCGGACGGGCGCCGTTTCCGTGACCACGGGTGCGGACGTCGGCAGCACCTGCGCCGGCACGCCTTGCGGCCCGAATGTCTGGACAGGGGCGAATGTCTGGACAGGGGCGAATGTCTGGACAGGGGCGACGACCGTTGCCGGAGCCGGCGCCGCATCGGCCTGTTCCTTCGGCTTGTCCGTGTCGCCCTGTTCGGCAGGCGCCAAATCGTCGGAATGCTCCACCGCCGCGGTTTCCGGCTGAACCTCTACCTTCCCCGGCTTGGCTTCCTTGCCGGAACGCGTGGCCTTGGCATGCTTGTCGGGCGTCACGACGGGCAGTTCCAGCGCGTCAGTTTCGCCCTCTTCGCTCGCGACCGGAACCGGCTCGGACTCTTGCGCCGCGACCTCTTCCACGCTGCCCTCAATGTACGCAGGCACCGTCCCCCCGACGCCGACTTGATCGACGCTGGCCTGATCAACGCCAGGCTGCGCCGGCGCGTCGATCTTCGCGGCAAGGCCGGGCGGTAGCGGCAGGGAATCCTTGCGATGGCTCTGCACGGCCCTCAGCGCATTGGCCAGGCCGAAGGACAAGGACGAGAGCGTCTCGTCGGCCTTGCCGGCCTTGGCCGGAGTTGCGGTCGGATCGATCTGCGGCAGACCCCCTGTCGCGGTACCTTCCTGCGCTTCCTGCGAAGCGTCCATCGTGCCGCTCAGCACGCTGGCAAAATTCGGCGCCCCTTCCACGGGCGTGGCCGATGCGGCCGCGCCATCGGCGGGCATGGGCGCCGCCGCCGAGGAAAAGAGCAGCGCCTTGAGGCTGGTCGGCATGTTCACGTCAGACATCTCCTGTCCTCTGCATCCGGCGATAGCGCGGCAACGCCGCGAGCTTGTTTTCCCGCCATTCCTCCAGGTCCGCGCGGGCGCGATCCTTGAGCTTCACGGCGATTTCGCGATCCCGATTGGCCGCGAGGGAAAGGCCTTCCTTGACCTCCACCTTGCGACGCGCATCGTAGAGCGCACCATCCAACTGGCGCCCCGCCTGTTCCAGCCGGCCCGCCAGTTCCTGCATCGCTGCAAAATTCGCGCCAGTTGCGACGCCCTGCCCCATAAAAAGATCATTCCGCACATTGCGCAGCCGCTCGACATTGCGGGCGATGCCCTCCGCCTCGTCGCGGGCGCGGGCGGTTTCTGTCGCGGCCATGGCATGCTGGACATGGCGGACGCGCAGCACGCGCTGGCGACGGGCGACCTCTGCCTTCACGCGCCGAACTCGGCGATGAGGGCGGCGGCGCTGCTGTCAAGGTCGATGAAGCTCTTCTGATCCTGCCGGATGAAATCCAGTATTTCCTGCCGCCGCTGCACCGCTTCGTCGATCACCGGATCATTGCCGGGCCGATAGGCGCCCATCAGGATAAGGTCGCGATTTTCCTCATAGGCGGCCCAGAGGCGGCGATAGCTGGCGGCGGCAAGACGATGTTCGTCCGGCACGACGTCCGCCATGACGCGGGAGAGCGACTTGCCGATGTCGATGGCGGGAAAGATCGCCTGCTCCGACAGATGGCGCGACAGCACGAAATGCCCGTCCACGATGGCGCGGGCGGCATCGACGATGGGATCGTCCGTGTCGTCGCCATCGGCCAGCACTGTGTAAAGCGCGGTGATGGAGCCGCCGCTGCGGCTGTCGACGCCGGCGCGCTCGACCAGACGCGGAATCATCGCCAGCGCCGATGGCGGATAGCCCTTCATCGCGGGCGGCTCGCCCAGCGCCAGCCCGATTTCCCGCTGGGCATGGGCGCAGCGGGTCAGGCTGTCGATCAGCAGCAGCACCTTCTTGCCACGTGCCCGGAAATATTCGGCGATGGCGGTGGCGCGGGCGGCGGCGCGCAGGCGCAACACCGGCGGATGGTCGGCTGGCACGGCGACGACGATGCTCTTGTGCATCGCGCCCTTCAGCTTGGTTTCCAGAAAGTCGCTGACCTCGCGGCCGCGTTCCCCGATCAGGCCTGCAACGACGATGTCCGCTTCGGCGCCCTGGATCATCTGGCCCATCAGCACCGACTTGCCGACGCCGGAACCCGCGATGATCGCGATGCGCTGGCCGCGGCCGGCGGTCAGCAGCGCATTGACGGCGCGCACGCCAAGATCGAACGGCTCGGTCACGCGGCCCCGGTCGAGCACATTGCCCTTGACCCCGTTGAGCGGCCAGGAGCCACCCGCGATGATCGGCCCCTTGCGGTCCAGCGGCTGGCCCATGGCGTCGATGACGCGGCCGATCAGCCCCTCGCCCACCTGCACCATGGTCGCCTGGCTGTCCGGCTCCACCCGCGCGCCATTTTCCAGCGGCGCGTCGGCATCAAGCGGCACCAGCAGCGTCCTGTCGCCACGAAAGCCGACCACTTCGGCACGGCAGATCGTCCCGTCCGCCGCGATCAGCCGCGCGCCGGCGCCGATGGGACGGCGAAAGCCGGTGACTTCCAGCATGCCCGCATCATGGCTGACCAGGCGGCCGACATGGCGCGGTGCGCGGTTCTGCACCTGCATATGATCGAACAGCGTTTCCGCCTGGGCCAGCGCGGCGCGAATCATCAGGCCTTGCCCTCCATATCGTCGAGCAGCGCGCGCAGGCGCGACAGGCGAACATCCGGCCCGTCCTCGACCCAGCCGTCAGCGGTTTCCAGCCGCACGCAGCCGCGATGCATGTCCTGATCGGCGACCAGCTTGACGCCCAGCACCTCGCCCTCGAGCAGCGAGACGTCATCGGGATGCATGTGCAACGCACCCCTGTCGTCATGACCTTCGATGAAGGCGGCGACGCTGTCGCAGCGCTCGACCAGCCGCTCGATGTCGATCTCGACCTCGCCCACAATCTGCTCGACCAGCCGCACCACCGTCGCGGACAACATGGTGGAAAGCATGCCGCTCGGTGCGGGAGCCAGCAGTTCGAGCGCCTGGGTCAGCCGCTCGCGCGCCTCCGCCTCGGCACCGCTCGCTTCGGTGGCGATCCGGCAACCCTCCTCGAAGCCCATGGCAAAGGCCTCGGCGCGGGCCTGTTCCAGGACATCCTCCTCGCTCTGCGGCACCACGTCATTGACGGCGCGACCGGGCGTCCTTGCGGCCTCGGCGAACAGGCTGCGAAAGCCCCCGCTCGTCACCTTTCCCATGCCGCCAAGCGGAATGCTCGCGACCTCTGCGCTGCCCCAGAGCTTAGACAAAATCATTCCCCTTGCCGCCCAGCATGATGGTGCCCGCGTCCGCCATGCGGCGGGCGGTGGCGATGATCAGCTTCTGCGCGTCGATGACCTCGGCAAGGCGGATCGGCCCGCGCTCCTCGATCTCGTCGGCGATGGCCTGGGCGGCACGGGCCGACATGGAACCGAAGATCTTGGCCTTCAGCATCTCGTTCGCGCCCTTCAGCGCGACCACCAGGATCGAACTGTCGACGGTGCGCATCAGCGTACCCATATTCTTGTCGTCCATGTCGATCAGGTTGTCGAAGACGAACATCTCCTCCTCGATCGTCTGGGCGACCATCTTGTCCCGCTTGGCCAGCGCCTTGATGATGCGCTGCTCATTGTCCTTGCGAACATTGTTCATGATCGCCGCCGCCTCGATCGTGCCGCCGCGCTGGGAAGCGCCGCCCTGCTTCTTGGCCATGTTGCCGCGCAGCAGAAGCTGTTCGAGGTCGTCCAGCGCCTCGTTCGAGACGGGGCCGAGCGTGGCGATGCGATAGACGATCTCTTCCTGATGCTCGGTCGGCAGCAATTGCAGCACGTCGGCCGCGATCGGCGCCTCCAGATGGGCAAGCACGATCGCCATGATCTGCGGATGCTCCGCCTCGATCAGCACGGCGATTTCCTTCGCGTCCATCCATTTCAGCATTTCAAGCTGGGTGGAACGGGTCGGCGGCGTGATGCGGGCGAGCATGTTCTCGGCCCGCTCCTCGCCCAGCGCCTTGGTCATCGCGCCGCGGATATGGCGGGTCGCGCCATAGCCGATGGTGGTGCGCTTCTTCGCCTTGGTGACGAAATGATCGAGCGCCTCGTTGACTTCCTCGACCTGCACGTCAGCCACGTCATACATGGCGTAGCCAAGCTGGCGCACTTCCTCGGGCTCCAGGCGCGAAAGGATCTGCGCGGCCTCATCCTCGTCGAACAGCATCAGCAGGACGGCGGCGGCGGCGCTGCCCTTCAGTGCGGCAGCGGTTGCGACCTCAGGCATTTTCCTTCTTCCCTTCCTTCAGAAGGTCGCGGACGACCAGGGCGGCGCGATCCGGATCCTGCTTCACGAAATTGCGGATCAGGTCGGCGCGCTGGGCGTAGTCATAGGTGGAGGAGATCATGTCGAGCGTGACCGGCATCGACCCGTCGGGATTGACCGTCGCCTGACGGCTGAGTTCGGTCGAGATTTCCCGGCCGATCTTCTGGCCCTCCGCGGCGATCTGTTCAGCGGCGGCGGCCTGGACGGCGGCGCGGCGCTTCAGCAGCGGACGGCCGATGCCGAAGATCACCAGCAAGGCGACCAGCAGGGCGGAGACATTGCGCACCAGCGGCGATACCCATCCGGCCTCATACCAGGGCGCCTGGACGACTTCTTCCTTGGCGAAGCTGCGCGAGGACAGGGCCACGACGTCGCCCCGCGCCTGGTCGAAGCCGACCGCGCCCTTCACCAGAGCCTCCAGCGCGGCGATTTCCTGCGCGCTGCGCGGCTTGCCGTCCGGTCCATTGTCCAGCGCGACGGCGACCGACAGGCGCTTGACCGTGCCGATGGCGTCCTTGGTCACGGAGACTTCGCGGCCCAGTTCGAAGCTGCGGTTGAAGGTCTCTTCGGTCTTCATCAGCGGATTGGCCGGCGTGCCCGGCTGGGCGGCGGTCTGTGCGCTGGTGGCGCCCTGATTGGTCGAACCTTGGGCCACAGCCTGACCGTTGGGGTTGGTCTGGGTCACGGTCGGGTTGACCGGCGCCTGATTGCTGAGCGCACCGGGGATGCCGCTCGCCTCGCTACCGGTACCTTGTCCGCGCGGGTCGGAAGCCCAGGTGCCCTGCTCCGTGCGCAGGCGCGCCTCGTCCTGCGGATAGGTCTCGCGGGTCGCCTGACGCTCCGCGAAGTTGAGTTCGGTATGAACCTCGGTAGAGAATTTGCCGGCGCCCAGGATCGGGGTCAGCAGCGCGATCACCGATTGGCGATAGCGATCCTCCATCTTGGTCTGGACGGCCAATTGGCGATCGTCGGCGGCATTGCTGTCATTGTTGCTCAGCAGGCGGCCATTCTGGTCGACGACCGAGATGTCCTCCGGATTGAGTTCCGGGATGGATGAGGCGACCAGATGCACGATGGCGCTGACCTGGGCGTCGGTTAATTGGCGACCAGAGGCAAGACGCAGCATGACCGAGGCGGACGGCTTGGACCGTTCGCGCAGGAACACGCTGGGCGGCTCCACCGCGAGGTGGACCTTGGCGCTCTCGACACTGTCGATCGCCTCGATGGTGCGGGCCAGGTCCATTTCCCTGGCGGAACGCAGCTTTTCCCCCTCCACGGCGCGGCTGGCGCCCATGGGCAGGCTGTCGATCATGCTGTTGCCGTCGGGCGCGCTCTTGGGCAGGCCCTGCGCGGCGAGCATCATCTTCGCCTTGAAATAATCGTCCTCGCCAACAGTCATGCTGCCGCTATTGTCGAAGTCATAGCGAATGCCGTTCTGGTCCAGCACCTGCGCCACGGCCGACTTGTCGGCATCGGGCAAAGCGCGGAACAGATCGCGCTGCGGCGGCTCGCGCAGCGCCAGCCAGGCCGCGCCCGCCGTGGCGACAACGCCCAGCAGGCCCAGCAGCGGCAGGCTTTTCGCCACCGCCGGCTGCTTCATGAAGCCGGTGAAGCGCGCCTTCAGCGCGTCGACGCCCTTGGCGCCGCCAAAGGAAGCGGGGCTGGCGGCGGGAAGAGCGGCAGCGCCGCCAACGGAGGGGGTGAGTGCGTTCTCGCTCATATTACACCGGCATGCTCATGATGTCCTTGTAGGCGGACAGCAATTTGTTGCGGACCTGAAGGGTGGCTTCGAAGCTGACCGACGCCTGCTGCTTGGCCAGCATGACCCCGGCGATATCGGTGGTTTCCCCCCGTTCGAACGAGGCGGCCGCTTCACCCGCCTGGTTCTGCAGGCCGTTAACCTGGTTCAGCGCCGATTTCAGCGCGTCGGTGAAGCCGCCCGGCGCCGTGGCGCCATTGGTGCCGACTGCCGCGCCCGTGCCGACATTGCCGGTCTGGGCAACATCGCGCAGCGCGGCGTTCTTCTGGAGGATGGCGTTGCGGATCGCCATCACGCTGTCGGTCGGAGAAATTCCGGTCATGCCCTATTCCTCCTCAAGCCGCGGCCAGATCGCGCATTTCGGCAAGCCGGTAGCGCAACGTGCGTTCGGAAATGCCCAGCTTGCGCGCGGCGGCGGCACGGTGACCGTCGGTTTCGCGCAATGCGGCGCGGACAGCCTCCAGCTTGCTGTTGTGGGCGACATCGCGCAGCCGGATCGGCTCGGCGGGCGCCAGGACCTGCTCCACTATGCGCAGTTGCGGCGCGCCGCTGATGTGCAGGTCGACAGGCTCGATCCTGTCCCCGTCGCGCAGCACCAGGGCGCGCTGAAGCACATTGCCCAGCTCGCGGGCATTGCCGGGCCAGACATGGGCGGCCAGCTTTTCCAGCGCCGCGACGGTCGGCCAGACAAAGGCATCCTTGGCGCTGTCCTGCTGGCGCAGCAGCATGGCGGCGGCGATGGCGGTGACGTCGCCCGGACGCTCGGCCAGCGGGCGCAGTTCCAGCGGCATGACATTGAGGCGCCAGTAGAGATCCTCGCGGAAGCGGCCGGCGGCAACCTCAGCGGCAAGGTTGCGGTTGCAGGCCGCGATGATTCGGACATTGACCGGCACCGAATGCGTGGCGCCGACCGGAAGGACTTCGCCTTCCTGCAGCGCGCGCAACAGCTTGGCCTGAAGGCTGAGCGGCAGTTCGGCGATCTCGTCAAGGAACAGCGTGCCGCCGTCGGCCGCGAGGAACAGGCCTTCCGAAGCCTGGGCCGCGCCGGTGAAGCTGCCCTTCTTGTGGCCGAAGAGCATGGCTTCCATCATGGTTTCGGGCAGCGCCGCACAGTTGACGGCGATGAAGTCGCGGGTCACGCGACCGGACTGGGCGTGGAGGAAGCGGGCCATGCCTTCCTTGCCGGTGCCGGTATCGCCCTGGATCAGCACGGTGGCATCGCTGCGGGCGACCCGCCCGGCCAGCGTCATGAGGCGGGCGCTGCCGGCGTCGCCCACGGCGGGAACGGCGGAGGGCCGCGCCAGCTCCGCGATCAGGGCGAAGGCGAAGCCCATGTCCTCCAGGCCGAAGGCGACACGCGCGGGCAGGCCGTTTGCGGCCGGCACCAGCGACGGTGCACCGTCGACCAGATTGATCAATATGTCGCGATGGGTCGCATGGCCGATTTCCGTCGCCAGCAACACCCGCCGGTCTTCCCGCTCGCGCGGGCTCTGCGCATCCACGATCCGTACGGTAAAGAACGCATTCTCCAGCCAGTGCTGCAGGCCCGGAACGAGCGCGCAGACTCCTCGGCTCACGTCCAATGATGACATGAACTTGTCCCCATGTTGTGGCTGGCTTGTGCCCCCGCACGCCCCGAACCTCTTCGATGGGTTGAAACTGCCCGACTGTGGTTATCATATGGTTAATGCGGCAAACCCCTTGCCGCATAACGGCAATTTTTTTCCGCGCGGCCGGAACTTTTCTTCGGCTTTTGCATATGCAGGGGCGACGCCCCAGCCGCCAGATCGACATATTACCCTTTATTTTCAATCAAATAGCAAAAAAATCGCGATCCGCCTAAAAGCTCTTTTCGCGGCGCCGTTATCCCCTTTCGAGGCCGCAAGCAGCCTGATGGCAGCGACCTGAACGAACGAAAGGGTATCAAAATGACTGTTATCGGAACCAACTCCTCGGCGCTGCGTGCATCCAATGCCTCGGCCATGGCCAGCAAGGCTCTCAGCACCGCGATGGAACGCCTGTCGACCGGCAAGCGCATCAACTCGGCAAAGGACGACGCCGCCGGCCTCGCCATCGCCTCGACCATGACCTCGCAGATCCGCGGCATGACCCAGGGCATCCGCAACGCCAATGACGGCATCTCCCTCGCCCAGACGGCGGAAGGTGCGCTGGGTGAAGTCAACAACATGCTGCAGCGCATGCGTGAATTGACCGTCCAGGCGCTGAACGGCACCAACGACACCAATTCGAAGGCGAACATCACCTCGGAACTCGACCAGCTGTCGACCCAGATCAACAGCGTGATGACCAACAGCAAGTTCAACGGCATCTCGCTGTTCCCGACCACGGCGGCAACGATCACCGTCCAGGCCGGTTCGACCGCAGCCGACTCGGTTTCGCTCTCCGTCGGCGGCATCGACCTCTCGGCCGTCGTCGGCGCCAGCGCCGCCACCGTCAGCGGCTCGGCAGCGACCACCGCGACCCTGGCGCTCTATGACACGGCGCTGCAGTCGGTCTCGACCGCCCGCGCCACGCTGGGTGCGACGCAGAGCCGCCTGGAATCGACGGTCAACACGCTGACGGCCAACGTCACCAACCTGACCGACGCCCGCAGCCGCATCGAGGACGCCGACTTCTCGGCCGAAACGACCGCCCTCGCCAAGCAGCAGATCCTGAGCCAGGCCTCGACCGCGATGCTGGCCCAGGCGAACCAGAGCCAGCAGGGCGTGCTGAAGCTGATCAGCTAAGCTGCGATACTGAGATTGACCGGCCGGGGTTTTGGTCACCCCGGCCGTTCATGCCACCCCCGGCACATCAACAGTCCCCACCGTGCCGGGGGTAGAAACTTCGATGAAACGACCAGCTCAAACGAAGCCTCCGTCCCCCCGGGCGGAGGCTTCATCGCATTTGCGGTCCGACCATTTTCCAATCGATGCGGGATCGAAACACTTGCATTGGTGGTTGTCGCACCCATGATGACAGCGATGAACAAGAATATTTCGACAGGAATCGGGCGGCGCGCGATGATCGCGGCCTCCGGTGCGGCGCTGCTGCTTCCCGGCTCCCTGCTGGCGCGGGACGGGGCCGAGGCCTTTTCCTGGAACATGCTGGTCGCCCGGGCGCAACGCCTGGCCCGCGCGGCGTTCAAGGTGACGCCCTTTTTCCCCGGAGCCGACAAGATCGGCTACGACGCCTTCAACCAGGCGCGATTCCGGGATGAACGGACGATCTGGAACGACCGGGGCGACGACACCGGCATCCGCCTGTTCCCGCTCAGCAGCACGGTGCAGCAGCCGGTCGAGATCGCATTGGTGGAACAGGGCCGCGCCACGCCGCTGCGCTACGACCCCGACATGTTCGACGCCCCAGCCGGCAATGCGGTGCGCAATCTCGGCCCCGATGCGGGCTTTGCCGGTTTTCGCATCATGAACGCGGCACGGGACGGCGACTGGCTGTCCTTTCTGGGCGCCACCTATTTCCGGGCGCCCGCTGAAAGGCAGTTCGGCCTGTCCGCCCGCGCCGTGGCGATCAACACCAGCATCGCGGGCAAGGAGGAATTTCCCCGTTTCACGCATTTCTGGCTGGAGCGGACGGGGCGCAGCAGCGTCACCGTCTATGCGCTGATGGACAGCGCATCCCTGACCGGCGCCTTCCGCTTCGCCAGTACTCTCACGCCGCAGGGCGTGCGACAGGATGTCGATGCCGTGCTGTTCACGCGCAAGGCGGTCGCGGAACTGGGATTGATGCCGATGACCAGCATGTTCTGGTACGATCAGGCCGACCGGCGCACCCGCACCGACTGGCGGCCGGAAATCCATGATTCAGACATGTTGTCCATCGCCAGCGCCGACGGCACCGTCCATTGCCGCCCGCTGGTCAACCCCTCCGCCCCTCGGGTCGATGTCTTTGCGGAACGCAATCCCAAGGGTTTTGGCCTGCTTCAACGCGACCGGAATTTCGATCATTATCAGGATGACGGGGTCTTCTACGAACGGCGCCCTTCCCTGTGGACGACCAGCCGCAAACCGCTGGGCGCCGGGGAGGTGCGGCTTTACGCCTTCCCGACCGACAGCGAATATACCGATAATGTCGCGGCCTACTGGACGCCCGCCGCGCCCACCCGCGCCGGCAACCGGATAGAGGCAAGCTACCGGCTTGACTGGTCGGCGGCGCGCGCGCCGGCCTCCGCCGGCCTCGCCACGGTCGAAAATATCTGGACCGGCCAATCGGGCGAGGCAGGAGTCGACCGCTTTCTCGTCGATTTCTCCGGGGTGCCGACAGGAACGCAGCCCGACATCTGGGTCGATCTGGCCGGTGGAACCCTGGTCAAGAAGGCCGGCTATCCGGTCCTGCACCAGAAGGACATGTTCCGGATGGTCCTGGATATCCGTCGGGATCGCGGCAAGGCGACCGATATCCGCGCCCAGCTCAGGGCCGGCAATCGCCCGTTCAGCGAATATGTGCATTACCCGCTGGGCGCCTGAATGACAGGCATGCTAGAGCGTTTTCACTATGAGCGGAAACGCTCTGGTCTTTTGATGCCGCATTTTCCGGGCCGTCGACCGTAAACGGTCAACTTGAAAATGCTCCAGGGAACCAGCCAAAGCCAAGTTGGTTCTGAATGACGGGTTTCGGCCCGAACCTCTGGCGAAACGGGTCGGTATGAAGGCAACGGGCGGCGTGCACAGCAACAGGGCCAGCGGATCGACGCCTGCAAGGGCCTTCGAACATCTCCCTCCGGAGCGGCCATTGGCCATGCCCGCGCAGGATTTCGCGGCGGCGCCCCGCGACCTGCCGCATCGTCCGTTCAACATCGACCTGTGGGCGCGTCGCACGCTGGTCGTGCTGCTGGCGCTGCTGCCCGCATCCATGGCCGCGCATGAGATGCGGCGCTCCATCGGCCTTGACGGCATATCGCCATGGGAAGGCGTGTATCTGGCCTTGTTCATCCCGCTTTTCGCGTGGATTGCCTTTGGCTTCGCCACCAGCCTCATTGGTTTCCTGCTGCTGACCGTGGGGCGCGGCCAGGGCGTGCGACCCTATCGCGCCCGCTCCACGGTGCCGTTGCGTGGCCGGACCGCCGTGCTGCTGCCGGTCTGCAACGAGGATTTTCAGGATGTGCTCGCCCGCCTCTCGATCATGGAGCGCTCGCTCGCGCAGGTGATGGGCGGTGAGCGGTTCGAATTTTTCATCCTGTCCGATTCGAACCCGAAAAATGGAGAGAAGGAGCGCGTCGCCTATCTCAAGATGCGCCGGGGCTTTTCCCGGCCGGTTCATTATCGGCGGCGGACGCTCAACATAGGACGAAAGCCGGGTAACATCGCCGAATGGGTCGAACGCTTCGGCGGCGCCTATGACCATATGATCGTGCTGGATGCGGACAGCGTGATGAGCGGACAGACCATGGCGCGCCTTGCCGCCGACATGGAACGGCATCCCCATGTCGGCCTGATCCAGACCGTGCCGTCGATCGTCGGCGCATCGACGCTGTTCGCCCGGTGGCAGCAATTCGCCAGCCGCCTGTTCGGCCCGATTTCCGCCGCCGGCATGATCTGGTGGGCGGGATCGGAAGGCATGTTCTGGGGCCATAATGCGATCCTGCGGACCAGGGCCTTCGCGCAGAGCTGCGGCCTGCCCGAACTGCCCGGACGCGCGCCCTTTGGCGGGCATATCATGAGCCACGACATGGTCGAGGCCGCGCTGCTGCGCCGCCGCGGCTGGGACGTGCATATCGTCATGGCCGACGACAGCTTCGAGGAATTTCCCCCGTCCCTGCCCGACCTCGCCACCCGTGACCGCCGCTGGTGCCAGGGCAATATCCAGCATGTGCCGCTGCTTTCGAAGATCAGGGGCATGCACCCGGTCAGCAAATTCCAGCTTTTCGTCGGAGCGTCGGCCTATTGCACGTCGCCGCTATGGCTGACCCTGATGCTCGTGGTGCTGGGCGGCGCGGCGGCGGGCGTGTGGCCGCCCAGCGCGATATTGCCGTCGGGCGGACTGCTCGCGCTGACAGCGGTGCTGCTGTTCGGGCCGAAGCTGCTCGCGCTGCTCTGGGCGCTGGCCGATCCGGCGCGACGCATCGGCTTTGGCGGCGGGGTACGCATGATGCGCGGCGTGATCGCGGACATTGCGTTGTCGATCCTGATGGCGCCGATCAGCATGCTGACGCAGACCATAAACCTGTTCGGCATATTGATGGGCCGCAAGAGCAGCTGGAACGGCCAGACCCGCGACCGGGACGGCATGCGGATGCTGCCCGCGATCTGGCTGTTCAAATGGCATATGCTGCTGGGCGCGGGACTGACGCTGCTGGCGGTGAAGTCCGATACCTCGCTTGGCTGGATCATACCTGTGGTGGCGGGCCTTGCGCTGGCGCCCTTCTTCGCGGCCTTCACCGCGCGCAAGGATCTGGGCACGCATGTCGCGAAAAGTGGGCTGTTCCAGGTGGCGGAACCGTGGTGGCGCACGCAGAATTACCAGAAGACGCGCTACCGGCAGTTGCAGTTGGACAATGCAAGGCCGCCCTTCGAAGGATTGTCCAACGTGGCCAATGACGGCTAGCGGTCAGAACACCTTGTTCCTGCGAAGGCAGGCAGGGAGGCGTCGGACGAGGCTCAGTCCCAATCCCGCAATTTCTCGCGCAGCTTGTCGAGCGCGGCCTTCTTGATCTGACAGACGCGCGCGGCGCCGATGTCCAGCGTCGAGCCGATCTCATCCAGGTTCAGTTCCTCGACGAAATAAAGCTGAAGCACCAGAGCCTCCCGCTGCGGCAGTTCCCCGATATATTTCGCCAGCGCGCCTTTGAGCGACTCGCGCTCCATCACATCGTCGGCGCGGTCCTCGACATCGGCAAACCACATGGACTGGTCGGAATAGACCTCGTCCATGCTGCTATGCTGCACCATCTCGCAGCTATCGGCCAATTCGCGGTAAGCGGAGGCGTCCAGCCCCATCTCGGCCGACATTTCCGCCTCCAGCGGTGCGCGGCCCAGCTTCTGCTCCAGCCGGTTGCGGATGGCGGTCAGCTGCTTGCGCTGGGCCATGGCGGAACGCGTCATCGTCGCCTGACGGCGCAGATGGTCGATCATCGCCCCCCGCACGCGCATCTGCGCATAGGAGGCAAAGCCCAGACCCCGATCCTCGAAGCCGTTCGCAGCCTCAACGAGCGCGACCATGCCGATCTGGAGCAGGTCCTCGATCTCGATCGCGCTCGATACCCGGCCATGGACATGCCAGGCGATCTTGCGCACCAGTGGCATATATTGGCGCGCCAGCCTTTCGGGCGAACTGGCATGGGCGGACCGGCCATAGGTGTTGGCATCGGAACCGGCGACGACCCTATTCATGAACATTGGTCAGGCTCCTCAGAGCGATTTCGAGGGAAATGGAACATTCCCCGGCTTGGAAATCGCGGCAAAATAAAGACATAGGCCCTTCTTCATCTCCCCGGCCTATGCAACGCGTTCGCGAGCAGGCAGCGGATCATGGCGCGGCGCGGGCCGCTGTTCGCCGCCGACCACGGCGACGACTTCCACGCCCTTGCCGTCGGGAATTTCCAGGAAGGACAGCACCGGCGTTTCCGGCAGATGCGGCTTGAACAGTCGGGCCAGCGCCCGGCGCGCGACCGGCGAGGTGACGATGGCGAAAGTACGCGCCTGCCCCAGCAGCGGCCGGGCGGCGGCGATCACCGCCTCTATGATGCGGTTGGCCAGCGCGGGCTCGATCGGGTGCCGGGCATCGCCCGCGACCCGCATCGCCTGCGCCAGCAGCGCTTCCAGATCGCCGTCCAGCGTGATCACCGGCAGCGGCATCTTCACCGGCACCAGCCCCTGGATGATCAGCGAACCGATCCGCTGGCGCACCGCTTCGACCAACTGGTCGAGGGTCATGTCCGGCCGCGCAGCATCGACCATCGCCTCGCAGATGCGGCGGAAGTCCTTGAGCGGGATGCCCTCCGCCAGCAGGGCGCGGCAAAGCGCGCTGATCTGGGTGAGGTTCAGCAGGCCGGGGGTCAGGCCGTCGACCAGTTGCGGCGCAGCGTCCTTCAGATTGTCGAGCAGCTTGCGCGCTTCGTCCAGGCCGAACATCTCGCTGGCGTTCATGGCGATGAGCTGGTTGAGATGGGTGGCGACCACCGTCGGCGGGTCGACCACCGTATAGCCCGCAACCACCGCTTCGCTGCGCTTGGCGGGCGAAATCCAGACAGCGTCCAGGCCAAAGGTCGGGTCCTTCGCCTCGCGGCCGGACACCGTGCCCTCCAGTGCGCCGCTGTCGAGCGCGAGCAGATCGTCGGGGAAAATCTCGTCCTCGCCCACGACCACCCCGGCGATCGTGATGCGATATTGATTGGGCTCCAGTGCCAGATTGTCCTTCACGCGGACCATCGGCACGACAAAGCCCAGTTCCTTCGAAAGCTGGCGCCGGATGCCGGTGATCCGGGCCATCAGCGGCGCGCCCTTGCGCTCGTCCACCAGGCTGATCAGCCCGTAGCCGATCTCCAGCCCCAGCACCGCGCCGTCCGACACGTCGTTCCATTCGATGAGCGCCGGATTGGGCGGCGGCGGGGCCGCTTCGGGTTCGGCCGCCTTGCGCTGGCTCGACTTGCGCAGGTGCCACGCAATGCCGCACGCCACAGCCGCGGCGGGCAGGATGACCATGTGAGGCATGCCGGGCAATATGCCCAGGAAAGTCAAGATCGCCGCGACCGGCATCCACGCCTTGCCCGAACCGAACTGGCTGGTGATCTGGTTCGACAGATCGTCCTCGCTGCCGACGCGGGTAACGATGGCGGCGGCGGCGATGGACAGCAGCAGCGCCGGAATCTGCGCCACCAGCGCGTCGCCGATGGCCAGGATGATATAGGTCTGCGCGGCCTCGCCGATGCTGAGCTTGTGGCTGACCACGCCCAATATGATGCCGCCGACAATGTTGATGGCGAGGATCAATATGCCCGCGACCGCATCGCCCTTCACGAATTTCGAGGCACCGTCCATCGAACCGTAGAAATCGGCCTCGGTCGCCACTTCGCGGCGGCGGACCTTGGCTTCTTCCGGGGTCAACAGGCCGGCGTTGAGGTCGGCGTCGATCGCCATCTGCTTGCCCGGCAGGGCGTCCAGGGTGAAGCGGGCGCTGACTTCCGACACGCGGCCCGCGCCCTTGGTGATGACGACCAGGTTAATGATCATCAGGATCGCGAAGACGAAGATGCCGACGACATAGTCGCCGCCGATCAGGAAATGACCGAAGGCCTCGATGACATGGCCCGCGGAATCCGTGCCTTCATGCCCGTTCACCAGCACCACGCGGGTCGACGCGACATTGAGCGCCAATCGCAGCAGCGTCGCGAACAGCAGCACCGTCGGGAAGCTGGAGAAATCCAGCGGTTTCGCCGCGTTCAGCGCAACCATCAGCACCGCCAGCGAGATCATGATGTTGGTGATGAAGCCAATGTCCAGCATGATCGCGGGCACCGGCACCATCATGAACAGCACGACCATCAGCGTCGCGATGGGCAGCACGGCCCCCTTGGCGGCGCTCATCCAGATCTTCGCTTTGACTTGGGCGGGAGTCATAAGGGGCCGTTACCTTCCGAGGGTGGCGAGCATGAGATAGGCGAGGCGCGCCGTCTGCGGCTGCGGGCGGATGCCTGTCACATCGGCCGCGCTTGCAAGGCGCTGGGTTTCGATCCGCACATAGTCGGCGGGCTGCACCGCCTTCGCGCCGGAGGGCAGCGAGGCGTCGGCATATTGGATCGCGCCACCGCCGACCGAATCGAAGCCCTTCTGGAGCTTGGCGGCGAAGCGGTCGCGGATTTCCGCGAAGCTGCGGGCATTGCCCTGCTTGTCGTAGAAGATGGAACGGTTCGCGCGGGCCGCCGCCGGAAACATGGCCGCCGCAGCCGCATTGGGCGCGCGATCGTTCATCGACAGGAACCTGCTGGCCCCGCCGACGCCCAGGAAATGGGCCATATAGAGGTCGACCGGCTCCGCCTCGCGGCCCAGGCGCTGTTCCAGCGTCGCCTTGTTGTCGGCGGCATGTTCGGCGGCCATGACAGAGGCGGTTTCGGGATGCTTGCGCAGGTCGAGTATCTGCTGGCGAAGGTCCGGATCGGCCACATAATAGCGGCCGTTGCTGCCCCGGCTGATCGCGTCGGCGGCCCAGCCCAGGCCATATTCGCTGCCATGCTGGTCGATGACCGCCAGCCAGCTCTGATCGACGAACTGGTAAAGCCCGGTCGCGGAAGAGGTGGTCGCACGGGCGGTGGGATTGAGGCTGCTTTCGATCTTCGCCTGACCGAGCAGATAGGCGAAGTCCACGCCGGTACGCCGGCTGGCCATGGCGATCGCGTTCGTGACGCGATTGCCCGTTGTAGCCGCCCCTGTTCCTGCGATGTCTGCAAAAACCGACACTGGTTCGATCAATCCCCGTTGGTACCGGGGGTCATTAGAGCAAGTGACGTGCCAAGATTTGGTTAACGCGTGCTCATAATTTGATTGCTGCTCTGGTCATGTCGGAGCGCGCTGCCGACCGGAAATGAAAAAAGGCGCCTCGCGGGCGCCTCGTCAAACAACAGCAATGACGCCTATTTAGCGCCCATATACCAGCGGTGCCGCCTCCGCGCCCCGCGCCGCGAGGATCGCGAGTCGTTGGCTGGCATGGTCAGCCAGCAGGTTCGTGCGGATCCGGGCGGATTCCATCAGCGGCGCAAGCGCCTTCAGCCGGTCCTTCACCGCCTCGTCAGACCGCCACACTCCGATGGCGCGCACGGCCGCCGCCGCCTTGGCGATTCGCTGGCCTGCCGTTTCGATGGCAGTCGGGTCGACCCCGTCGAGCGCCCCGCGCAGCTCTTCGAAAGCCGCGTTCAACTCGTCCAGCGCTGCAAGGCCGAGCGGCATGGGTCAGCCAGCCGTCGGCAGGTCAAGCGCGAGCATGCGATCCGCGATCGCCGCCGGATCGACAGGATAATTACCCGAAGCGATGGCAGCCTTGATCGCGGCGACGCGATCCATGTCGATCGGGGCCCCCTCCGCCGCCATGCGGGCAGCCGGGCTGGCCGAGCCGGTCGAAGAGGCGGATGTCGCGGCCGAGCCGACCGAAGAAGCGCGCGCGGTCTTGCCGCCTTCCTTCAGGCGGGCTGCCTCTATGGCGGCGCTGATATTCTGGCCGACAGACTTGATCATCGTTTCAATCCTTCATTCGTCCCGCACAGTCTATATACGGCCGGGTTCAAAAATTGTTAAATCCCGGAACACGAACAATTCCCATTTCCACGACCTGCGCCAGAATCGGCGGCGACTTGCGGTCTTCCCGCACGCGAATCGTTTCGCCCACGGCGCCGTCTTCGTCCGCCATCATCATGCGCGATACGCTGAAGGCGGCATTGCCGGCCATCAATTGCACCGGATCGCCCTTCCGGACCACGGCGTCCTTCGGCATGGCCCGCATCGCCGGAGCATAGCGCGCCACCGGGCCTGACGCCGCCGCGGTGCCACCCGCCACCAGCGGTACGCGAATCCGCCAGCCCAGCGCGTCGCACTTGACGATCGCCGCGCCGAACAGCGGCCCGTCCACGCTGGGCGTGGTCGGGCAAGCGGCCAGCCGCAGGCGGCGGTCGACCGGCGCCATCGGGCCGCCCGGTTCGCCCAGATTGGCGCCGACTGTCATCGCGACCAGGCTGTCGATACGATCCAGATTCTCGAACTTCTGCTGCGCCAGCGCCGGGTTGGATGCTGAAACGGACAGCGCCAGAAGGAGGATCTTGGGCAAATGCGTCACGGTGTCTCTCCGAAAAGCGGACAGGATTGACCATCAACAACGCAATATTCGTGCCATGTTGGAACATGGCGATGGCCGATACTCCCGGAGCGGGCCTCAGCGATCATGGCGGACATCGGGCGTGATCAGGATCATCTGCCCCTTGCCGTCCGCGCCATCCAGCTGGTCAAGCCCGCGCAGCACCAGCCGGTCGCCCGCGATTCCCCCCGCCTTCAGCGCCCGCGCCACCGCACCCAGCCGCGCCGCCGACAGATCCCAGCCGTCGAACCGCTGACGCGCCGCATCCGTGCCATGGCTGCTCACTTCCAGCCGCTCATGGCCGCGGGCATAGCGATCCACCACAATCTTCAGCCGCGCGCGCCCCTGTTCCGTCAGCAAGGCTTCACCGGGCAGGAACAATTCGGCCGCGCGGATTTCCATGGGGCTGCTCGCCTGGCCGCCAAATTGCTGCCGCACCTGCGCCAGCATGGCGTCGCGCCGCTGGCCGCTCGCCTGAAGCATGACGAAGAAACCGAGCAGCAACAGCAGCAGATCGGCGAAGCTGATCGCCCACCGGCCGCGCCGTGCCCCGGCAAGGGCGGAGATATTCATGCCACCTCGCGGATCGAAGCGCGACGCGTCGGCACATTTTCGCGCCGCGCGATGGCGGCCATGCGGTCAGTGACCTCCTTTTGCCAGGCCAGTTCCCGCTCCGACAGGTCGGCCAGCCGCATCGCGATCGGCGCGGCGACGACATTCGCAATGACCACGCCATAGAAGGTGGTGAGGAGCGCCAGCGCCATGGAAGGCCCCAGCGCGGCAGGATCGTCCATCGCTGCGAACATGCCGACCAGGCCGATGATCGTTCCCGCCATGCCCAGCGCGGGCGCGGCATCGGCGATGGAAAGCCAGACCTTGCAGGCGGCACCGTGGCGCTGAGCCCGGTCGGCCAGCGACTGCGCGGCCCAGAGTTCGAATTGCTCGGTCTTCTCGCAATTGGCGAGCCGGCGCGCGGCTTCGGTCAGATAGGGATTGGCGGTCTTCACCCGGTCGGTGCAGGCAAGGCCGCGCAGTTGCGCGACCTGATCGATCTTCAGCATGGCCGCCCGCGCGCTATCCCGGTCCCGTGCCGGATCGGCGCGCAACAGCGGTACAAGTGCGGCAAAGGCCCGCCCCAGCCCGTGCACGCCATTCTGGAACAGCGCCAGCAGCCCGACACCTGCAACCATGGCCAGCATGGTCAAGGGGTCGAACAAATGCGCCATGATCCCGATCATTTTCCGTCCCCGCTCACGCCCGGCCGACCGGCGGCAAAGCGCTGCCACCCGTCGGCAAAATTTTGCCGCCCTTGCCGCCATCACCACCCAATCCCGCGGATTTCCGCCATTGGCCGTCATGCCGATGCGTCACCCACGCAAATTGGCACGGCTCTTGCGAATATCAGGCTGGATCACCCGTGGTTCACGCCATCAGGCCTCAGAACGGCGGGGGAGACGAATGTTTTAGGCCCTGTGGGGCGAAAAAACGGAAAGACGAAAATGTCGCTGGAAGACGGTTTGTTCGGGATCCATGGAAAGGCGCTGGCGCTTCGCTCGCAGCGCCTGTCCCTGCTCGCGTCCAATATCGCGAATGCTTCGACGCCCGGATACAAGGCGCGCGACATCGACTTCGAATCCGCCCTCAAGGAAGCCACCACGCAACAGGGCAAGTCAGCCGCCGACGTGTCGCGCGCTGTCGACGACACCATGGGCTATCGCGTTCCGCTGCAACCCAGCCTTGACGGCAATACGGTCGAACTCAGCACCGAACAGACGCTGTTCGCGGAAAACGCCGTCAAATATCGCACGACCCTCTCCTTCCTGGAGGGCCGCATCAACACCATCACCCGTGCGCTCAAGGGAGAATGAGCATGAGCGGTTCAGGTCCCCTCAACGTCTTCGACATCGCCGGCCGCGCCATGAGCGCGCAGCTCGTGCGGTTGAACGCCACGGCATCCAACATGGCCAATGCCGGCAACGTCACCGGCAGCGCCGCAGAGGCCTATCGCGCGATCAAGCCGGTGTTCCAGTCGGTCACCGACAGCCCCGGCGTCTCCACCGTCAAGGTGCAGAATGTCGTCACCACCAATGCCCAGCCCACCAAGCGCCACGATCCCAACCATCCCCTGGCGGACAAGAATGGCGATGTCTGGGAGGCCGCCGTGGATAGCAGCGCGGAACTGGTCGACATGATCGAGACCGCCCGCATGTACCAGAACAATGTGCAGGTGCTGAACACCGCCAAGTCCCTGATGCTCGAAACCATAAGGATCGGCAAATGACGACCACCACCGCCACGGATAGCGCGGGTCTTTCGATCTACAATCCCTATGCCAATGTCGGGACGGGAAAGTCGGAAATGGGGCAGGCGGACTTCCTGCGCCTGCTGACCGCGCAGATGCAGACGCAGGACCCGTTCGAACCCGTCGACAACGCGCAGATGGTGGCCCAGATGGCGACCATCACCAACAGCAGCGGCATTGCGGAAATGAACCAGACGCTGAAGGGCCTGGCCTCTCAGCTCACCGGATCGCGCCTGGGCGATGCAGCAAGCTGGATCGGCAAGTCGATGCTGGTCAACAGCAACATCGCCGCCCCCGATGCCGCCGGCCAATATATGGGCCAGGTCAGCTTCGCGGACGCCACCAGCGGCGCTTCGGTCGACCTGATCGACGGCAACGGCAATGTCGTGAAGACGATCGATCTGGGCAACCAGGCCAAGGGCGACGTCAACTTCTTTTGGAACGGCAAGGATGAAGCCGGCAACACCATCGCCACCGATGCGCTGAAGATCAGGGTCAACGGCGCTTCCCCCAGCCGCGTCGCGAGCTGGGCCACCATCGCCGCCGTGCAGTCACCCGCCGACGGCAGTGCATCCAAACTCATCACGCCGCTCGGCACCTACTCGCCGGCCGACGCCATCTCCCTCGCCTGATCCGCAGCAGTTTCCTTTCACCTTCCAAATTCCTTTCACCCCCAAATTCCTTTCACCCAAGGAGCAACGCCATGTCCTTCTACATCTCGCTTTCCGGCCTGAAGGCCGCCCAGACCGACCTTGCGACCACCGCGAACAATGTCGCCAACGTCAATTCGACCGCCTTCAAGAAGAGCAAGGCCGTGTTCGGCGACATCTTCGCCGCCGCGCCGATGCAGACCACGACGCAGGTCGCGGGTCAGGGCGTGCGCTCACAGGGGATCGACCAGCAATTCACCCAGGGCACGATCGAGACCACCGACAAGACGCTGGACCTTGCCATCACCGGCGAGGGCTTCTTCACGGTGAAGCGCAGCGCCGACAATCAGGTGGGCTACACCCGCAACGGCGCCTTCTCGGTCCAGGAGGATCGCTATGTGGTCGACACCACCGGCGCGCGTCTTCAGGTGATCCCGCTCGACCCCACCACCGGCGCTCCGACGGTCACGGGCACCTTGACCCCGGCCTCGCTGACCGACCTCAAGATTCCGACCAACTGGCCCGACGGCGGCACCGGCAACCAGCTCACCAGCGTGGGCGTGACCGAAGAAGGCAAGATCACCGGCGTCTATGCCGACGGATCGACCGTCTATCTGGGCGCGACCGCGATCGCCGCCTTCAACAGCCAGGAAGGCCTGCGCCAGAGCGGCGACGCCCACTGGACCGCCACCAACGCCAGCGGCACGCCGATGCTGGGAACCGGCAATAGCGGCCTGTTCGGCTCGGTTCGTTCGGGCGCGCTGGAACGGTCGAACGTCGACATCACCGAAGAACTGGTCAACCTGATCTCGGCCCAGCGCAACTTCCAGGCGAACTCGAAGGCGATCGAGGCGGCCAATACGCTCTCGACCACCATCGTGAACATGCGGAGCTGACAGTTCGCCTCGCCAGGCTGAGCATCTTTTGAAAAAGCCCACCGATCAAGGAATCCCCCATGGACAGGCTCGTCAACACGGCACTCACCGCGATGCGCGGCGCGATGGCGCGGCAGGCGGCGATCTCCAACAATCTGGCGAACGTCAACACCACCGGCTTCCGCGCGGAAATCGCGAATGCCGAAACACGCTGGATCAAGGGCGATACCTTCGACACGCGGGCACAGGCATCCGAACAGGTGATCGCCGCCGACATGGCGCAAGGCGCGGTCACGGAAACGGGCAATCCGCTGGACGTGGCCATGAACGGCGATGCGATGCTCGCCGTTCAGGCCGCGGACGGCAGCGAAGCCTATACGCGCCGTGGCGACCTGAAGGTCAGTGACAGCGGCCTGCTCACCACCGGCGACGGCATGCCCGTGCTGGGCGATGGCGGCCCGATCACCCTGCCGCAGATGGACAGCGTTTCCATCGCCAAGGATGGCAGCATCTGGGGCGTTCCCCAGGGCGGCGATCCCGCCAATCCCCAACAGGTCGACAAGCTGAAGCTGGTGAGTCCCGTCGGCTCCAGCATAGCCAAGGGCACGGACGGCCTGTTTCGCGAAGTCAATGGCGGCGCCCTTCCCGACGATCCGCTCGGCAGCGTGACCGGCGGATCGCTGGAAGGATCGAACGTCAACGCCACGTCCGCCCTCGTCCAGATGATCGAGGCGAGCCGCGCCTGGGAAACCCAGGTCAAGATGATCGACACCGCCAAGCAGCTCGACGACGGCGGCGCATCGCTGATGCGGCTGGACTGATGACTGATCTGGCACGGCTCTTGCTTTTCATGATGCGATGAGCCTGCCTCACGGAGATAGACGATGACCAACGCCGCCCTTCATGTCGCCCGCACCGGCCTAGACGCGCAGAACACGAAGATGCGCGTGATCGCCAACAACCTGGCGAACGTCAACACCACCGGCTTCAAGCGCGACCGCGCCGATTTCGAGACGCTGGCCTATCAGCAGATCGTGGCGGCGGGCGCGAACAGCGACAGCCAGAACAAGTTCGCCACCGGCCTCAACCTCGGCTCCGGCGTGGCGATGCAGGGCACGGCCAAGATCAACAGCCAGGGCACGCTCAACCAGACCGGCAACACGCTGGACATGGCGATAGAGGGTTCGGGCTATTTCCAGGTGCAGCAGCCCGACGGCTCGATCGCCTATACCCGCGCCGGCAATTTCACGACCACGGCCGAAGGCGTCGTCGTCACCAGCGAAGGGCTGCCGCTGATCCCGCAGATCACGGTTCCCGAAGGCGCCACCAGCGTCACCATCGGCAATGACGGCACCGTCTCCGCCACGCTTCAGGGGCAGACCGAACCGACCCAGCTCGGCCAGATCGAACTGGCGAGCTTCATGAATCCGGGCGGGCTCACGGCGGTTGGCGGCAACCTGCTCAAGGAAAGCGCCGCCAGCGGCACGCCGCAGGTCGGCGTCGCCGGGCTGGACGGGCGCGGCGTCGTCCGCTCCGGCTATCTCGAAACCTCGAACGTCAATGTGGTCGAGGAACTGGTCGACATGATCGAGACGCAGCGCGCCTATGAGGTCAATTCCAAGATGATCAAGGCGACGGACGAAATGCTCCAGTACGTCAACCAGCAGCTGTGAGCATAGCGATGCGCAGAACGGCCATTTTCCTCCTCTTGGCGACGGCCCTTTCCGCCTCCCCGGCCATGGCCGGCAAGAAGCGCGACGCCGAACGGCAATTTTATGCCCCCACGGTGGTTGCCGCCCCGGCCGCTCCGCCCGCCAACGGCTCGATCTTCCAGGCGTCGATGGGCTATACCCCGCTCACCAGCGGGGCGCGGGCGACCAGCGTGGGCGACATCATCACGATCGTCCTGGTCGAAAGGACGCAGGCGACCAAGAGCAACAGCGCCGACACCAGCCGCGACGGCAGCATCGCGCTGACGCCGCCCAGCACCGGGCCGCTCTCCAAGATATTCTCCGCCAGCGACATCGGCTCCAGCGGCAGCAACAGCTTCACCGGCAAGGGCGCCGCGACCCAGTCCAATGCCCTGAATGGGGAGATCACCGTGACGATCGCGGCGACCTACCCCAACGGCACGATGCTGGTGAAGGGCGAAAAGGCGCTGACGCTCAATCGCGGCGACGAATTCATCCAGATCAGCGGCCTCGTCCGCCAGGCCGACATCGGCCCCGACAACCGCATTGCCTCGACCCGCGTGGCCGATGCCAAGATCATCTACACCGGCAAGGGGGAAATCGCCCGCGCCAGCCGCCAGGGCTGGTTGCAGCGCTTCTTCTCCATGATCAGCCCCTTCTGATGGACATGCGCGCCATGACCCGCCTGCTGTTTCGCTTCCTGCTGCCCCTCATGGCCCTCTTCACCGTTCCGGCCCATGCCGAGCGGATCAAGGATCTGGGCACCTTCCAGGGGGTGCGTCCCAACCAGCTCACCGGCTACGGCATCGTCGTCGGCCTTGCCGGCACGGGCGACGACAGCCTGGACTACGCGACCCAGGGCATGAAGGGCGTGGTCTCGCGCTTCGGCCTCACCTTGCCGCAGGGGATCAACCCCGCACTCAAGAACGCGGCGGCCGTGCTGGTCACCGCCGACCTGCCCGCCTTCGCCAAGCCCGGCCAGCGGCTGGACGTCACCGTCTCCGCGCTGGGCAAGGCCAAGTCGCTGCGCGGCGGCACGCTGATCATGACGCCCCTGCACGGCGCGGATAATGAGATTTACGGCATGGCGCAGGGCAACCTCGCCGTCGGCGGCCTCGGCGTTTCCGGCGCGGACGGCAGCCAGGTGTCGGTCAACATTCCGTCCGCCGGCCGCATTCCGGGCGGCGCGACGGTGGAACGCGCGGTCGCGACCGGCTTCGACACCGCACCCACCCTCACCTTCAACCTGTCCGAAGCCGACCTCACCACCGCCCTTCGGGTCGCGGACGGCATCAATCGGACCTATGGCGACCATCGCGCCAAAGCCATGGACGCCGTGTCGGTCACGATCGACGCCGCGCCGGGCGCTTCAGACCGCATCATGATGATGGGCATGATCGAGAATATCGAGGTTTCGCCCGCCGACGCCCCGGCGAAGGTGATCGTCAACGCCCGCACCGGCACGGTCGTCATCAACGGCGCGGTGAAGATCCATCCCGCCGCGATCGCGCATGGCAAGATCACCGTCAGCGTCAACGAATCGCCCCGCGTGGTCCAGCCCGCACCCTTCTCGCAAGGGCAGACGGCGGTCGAGCAATCCAGTTCGATTTCGATCGATCAGGAAAAGAAACCGATGATCAATTTTAAAGGTGGAGCCTCTTTGGCCGATATAGTGAAAGCGGTGAACGCCATCGGCGCCTCCCCCGCGGACATGGTTGCGATCCTGGAAGCCTTGAAACAGGCCGGGGCGCTGAAGGCTGAACTGGTGGTGTTGTGATGCGGATAGACGGGACTTCAACGGCGACGGGCCAGCCGGGCGGGACGCAGAACAAGGCTGCGCTGGAAAAGGCGGCGCAGCAGTTCGAGGCGATCTTCCTGCGCCAGATGATGGGCGCGATGCGCTCGGCCAGCCTGGCCGAGGGCATCAGCGATTCCAGCGCCACCGATCAGTTCCGCGACATGGCCGACGCCCGCACCGCCGACAGCATGGCGAGCCGGGGCACGCTGGGCATAGCCGAGATGCTGATGCGCCAGTTCGGCGCCAAGGTCGGCGCCCCTGCACCCGCCGCCGCACCCGCCACCAATATGGGCAAGGGCGAATGAGCGACCTCTTCATCATCGGCGCGTCGGGCACCAAGGCCTATCGCAGCGCCATGGCGGCAATTTCGGAAAATATCGCCAATGCCAGCACCGAAGGCTATTCCCGCCGGTCGGTGACGACAATCGAGTCCGGCTCCTCGACCGCGACCATGGCTGTCTACATCTCCCGCGCCAATTTCGGCGGTACGGAGGTCAAGAGCGTCAACCGCGCGACCGATCCCTATCTCGACGCGACCGTGCGCTACACCAACATGCAATTGGGCAGCGCGGTCGCGCGGATGCGCTGGCTGACCGATTCGGAAACGGCGCTCAACGACACGGAAACCGGCGTCGGCCAGCTCATGACCGGCATGTTCCAGAATATGGACAAGCTGGCCGCGAGCCCAAGCGACAATTCCCTGCGCGTGACGACGCTGGACAGCATCGGGCGCGTCGCCCAGGCCTTCAACCAGACTTCGGCCGACCTGAGCCAGGTGTCGAACGGCATCGCGACCGAGGCGCAGTCCTCGGTGACGACGGTCAACCAGGCGCTCTCTGCCCTCGCCGACATCAACAACAGCCTGCTGCGCGCGCAGCCGGGCACATCGGCCTATGCGCAGCTGCTCGACAGCCGCGACGCGGCATTGGGCACCCTGTCCACCAATCTCAATGTCGACATCAGCTTCGGCACGCATGACCAGGCGCAGGTGATCCTGAACGGACAGACGCTGGTGCAGGGCAGCAGCGCCACCCCGCTGGCCCTCACCGCCAACGCCAACGGCACGCTTTCGCTTGCCACCAGCGGCGGCACCGCTCTCGCCGCGCCGACAAGCGGCACGCTGGGCGGGCTGTTCTCGGCCGCCGACACGGTCTCGCAGCGCCGCACCAGTCTCGATACGCTGGCGCAGCAGTTCGTCACGAACATGAACAACTGGCATGCGCAGGGCCGCACCGATGCGGGAACCGCCGGCGGGCCGCTGCTGTCCGGAACGACGGCCGCGACCGTGACCGCCCTCATCAGCGATCCCGCGCAGCTTGCCACCAAGGCGACGGACGGCACTCCCAACGGCAATCTGCTGACCGTATCGACCGTGCTGCGCGGCAATGGCAGTGTCGAGCAAGGCTGGACCAACCTGATCGCGACGCACGCCAACCTCCTTTCCTCCACCAAGGCGGAACAGACCACGGCGCAAAACCGCAGCGACCAGGCCGTGGCCGCGCGCGAGGCGGTCAGCGGCGTCGACCTGGACATGGAGGCGGCCGAACTGCTGCGCATCCAGCAGGCCTATTCGGGCAGCGCCAAGATCCTTCAGGTTGCGAAGGAAACTGTCGACGCCATTCTGCAGATCATCTGAACGGGAGCAACGGGACCATGGTCGGCATCACCAACAAGATCCTTCTGGCCGAGATTCGCCGTCAGCAGAAATTGTCGCAGGACATCGTCGATGGCCAGACCGCGATCTCGACCGGCGTGACGCTGAACAAGCCGTCGAACAACGCGCTCGCCTGGGTGCAGGTGTCGGACATCGGCCGGCAGCAGGCGCAACAGGCCGCCTGGCAGTCCAACATCAGCACCGGCACGGCCCGCGCCAACACGGCCGAGGCCAATCTGGGCGAGATGAACTCCCTGCTGACGCGCGCGCAGGAACTGATGACCCGCGCCCGCAACGGATCGCTCAACGCCACCGACAAGACGGCCATCGTCCAGGAAATGACGACGATCCGCTCCACCATCGATTCGCTGCTCAACCAGAAGGATTACAGCGGTGTCCCCGCCTTCGACGACGGACAGAGCGTGCTGGTCCCGGTCAGCCGCGGCCTCAATCTCGCCGTGGTCGGCACCCGGCAGGAAGTGTCGGAGGGGATCGACGTCAACGGCACGCCGATGACGCTCGACGCCATATTGGACCAGAGCATAACCGCCCTGCAAAGCGGCACCGACAGCGACGTCGCGGCCGGGCTCGACGCGATCAAGGCGGCCCAGAACCACGTCGTCCTGGAACAGACCAAGCAGGGCGTGCGCAGCGACCGGCTGGACGTGATCGGCACGCGTCTCACCAATGTCGACCTCGACCTCAAGGAACGGCGTTCCGGGCTGGAATCGACCGATCTTCAGGATGTGATCTCCTCGGTCTCGGCCAAGCTGCTCCAGCTTGAGGCAGCGCAGTCCGCCTTTGCCCGGATCAATCAGCAGAATCTGTTCGACCTGCTCAAATAAGATATCGTACCGAAAGGCGGGAACCGGTTTCCCGCCTGGAACGATGCAAAACCCGGAGCGCGCGTCCTGCGTCCGGTTTGACCCGGCGCTCTCCAGGCGCGCAGAGCAATCTCGCGGCCAAGCTCTTGAACGGGCGCCCCTTCTACTTCGAAATCATCGTGATCGATTTTTCGACCGGCGCCCTAAATCTCGGCATCGCCAAGCCGTATTAACCAATCGAGAGCGTCTTTCATGCGATGCTCGGTCAAGACGGTGCCTTCGGGCGGAATTCGGGGATAATCATGTTCGCAATCATCGGCCTGGTCGTGCTGCTCGCCATGGTATTTGGCGGCTTCATCTTTACAGGCGGCGACATCGGCCCGGTTCTGCACGCCCTGCCGCATGAAATGATCATCATCGGGGGCGCGGCCGTCGGCGCGCTCATCATCGGCAATTCGGGCAGCGACCTGAAGGCGCTGGGCGGCGGCCTGGGCAAGGTCTTCAAGGGCCCGAAATACAAGAAGCAGGATTTCCTGGACTGCATCTTCCTCGTCTCCAAGCTGATGAAGACGCTCCGCGTCGAAGGCCCGGTGGCGCTGGAACCGCATATCGAGGATCCGGCAAGCTCCACCATCTTCTCCGAATATCCACGCCTGATGGGTGACAAGACGCTCATCCACCTGATCAGCGATACGTTGCGGCTGGTGGTCGTCTCCTCCGGCACGCTCGATCCGCACGCGGTCGAGGAGGTCATGGACAATGCGCTCAAGACCCATCACCACGAAGCGCTGCGTCCCGCCGACAATCTTCAGGGACTGGCCGACGCGCTGCCTGCCCTCGGCATCGTCGCGGCGGTGCTGGGCGTGGTGAAGACCATGGGTTCCATCGACCAGCCCCCGGCGATCCTGGGCGGCATGATCGGTTCGGCACTGGTCGGCACCTTCCTGGGCGTTCTGCTTGCCTATGGCATGGTCAACCCCTTCGCCAATCGCTGCCGCGCCGTGATCGAGGCCGACGGTTCCATGTACCATGTCGTCAAGCAGATCATCGTCGCTTCGCTGCACGGCCACCCGCAGCCGCTGGTGATCGAGGCCGCCCGTTCCAGCCTGACCCACGCGAACCAGCCGGCCTTTGCCGAAGTGTTCGACGGCATGCGGGGCAAATAAGCCATGGCCGAGAAGAAGCGCGGCGCGAACGAGCCCGAACCACGGCCGATCATCGTCAAGAAGATCATCGTCGACGGCCATGGCGGCCATCATGGCGGCGCGTGGAAGGTCGCCTATGCCGACTTCGTGACGGCGATGATGGCCTTCTTCCTGCTGATGTGGCTGCTGGGCGCGACCACGGAAAAGCAGCGCAAGGGCCTGGCCGACTATTTCACGCCGACCCTGGTGCAGCTCAAGGAGAATTCCGCAGGCGCGAACGGCATGTTCGGCGGCGACAGCATGATGGGCAAGGAAAATTACCCGACCACCGGCGGTCAGGGCAATATGGCCATCACCATGCCGCGCGACGCGTCGGGCACCAAGGACCAGGGCGGCAAGGCCACCAAGGCCGCCGACCGGGCCCGGTTCGAATCGATCAAGAAGGAACTGGAGGCGCGCATGGCCCGCCGCCAGGCCATCCGGAAACTGCTGAAGAACATCCGCTTCACCGAAACGCGGGAAGGACTGCGCATCGACCTGATCGACGAGGCGGACTTCGCGATGTTCGCCATGGGCACGGACCGTCTGCTGCCGCAGGCGCGCGAACTGGTGAACGAGGTCGCGGCGACGATCAGGACCATGCCCAATCCGCTGATCGTGCGCGGGCATACCGACGGCCTGCCCTACAGCGCCGGCCAGACGATGAACAACTGGATGCTCTCTTCCGCCCGCGCCGAAGCAACGCGCAAGGCGCTGGCGGCGAGCGGCATCGGCAATGACCGCTTCGCCCGGATAGAGGGCGTCGCCGACCGCGAACCCTTCGCCAAGGGCGATGTCTACGACCCGCGCAACCGCCGCATGTCGATCATCCTGGGTTGGAGCCCCGGCGCGAACGACGGCGACGCGGACTCGCAGCTCGACGCAGAGACGAAGGCAGCCATCAAGGAGCGCGACAACCCGAAGACCCTGGCCCGGACCGAGGCGCAAAAGCTCGACATGGGCGGCACCAGCCTGCCCGCAGGGGCGCAGTTGATCAACCCGACGGCGCCGGGGACATCGAACAAGCCCGGCAAGCATTGAACCGGACTGTCCGGCTCAGTGCGCCCAGGGTGCCAGGGCAGGCTTGGACGCGATGACACCCACGACCTTCATATCGAAGGCATCATTGCCGCATCCGCAGGGTCAGGCCGATCGTGCGCGGGTCGCTGGGCGTTCCCACGATCAGCCCTGAATTGCCCGCCTGGATGGTCAGGTTCTGCATATAGTCCTTGTCGAACAGGTTGCGCGCGAACAACGCGATTTCAAATCCGTTCCCTGCGCGCAGACCGACACTGCCATTCACAACCGTATAGCCCTTGATGACGGTGTAGGCCGACGCCGTGGGATCGCCGAAGACGCGGGTTCGTGAACTGGAATCCACATGAAGGAAGAACGCGCCCTTCCTGCCGAACAGATCCACCGACCGGCTATAATCAGCCCCCAATGTCACGGACCATTTGGGCAGGCCCGACAGGCCCCTGCCGCTCAGGTCGCAGGCGGACGTTCCGGTTCCGATCGCCTCGATCGGACAGGGGCCGCTCGGATAGGAAATATATTTTCCGTCCGCATAGGCCCCCGATGCGCGCAATTGCAGGTCCTTCGTGACGAGCGCGATCATATCCGCTTCGACGCCCTTCACCCTGACCTTGGGAATATTGGCGAGATAGGTGCGCAAGGCCGCAGCCGCGCCGGTATCCGTGACGTTCGTCTGGAAATCCCGCACGCTCATATAATAGGCGTCGATATTGGCGATCAGCCGTCGGCTGAACAGGCTCATCTTGAGGCCAATCTCATAAGCGCTGTTCTTCTCCGGCTTGATGACGGCGGTGTTCAGCGCGGGCTGGTTGTTGTTGTTCAGCGGCAGGCCCGACATGTTGATCCCGCCCGATTTCCCGCCCCGCGCATAGCTGGCATAGCTGGCATAGCCAAGCACATCCTCGCTCAACTGATAGGCGATGTTGGCGCGGCCCGTGACATCGCCGTCCCTGTCGCTGGCGGCATAGCTCTGCCCGCGCAATATGGACAATTGGCTCGCGCGCTGGGCCGCCGTCACATTGGCGGGACCGCCGAAGGTGAAGCTGTCATAGGCGCCCTCCTTCTCCTCATAGGTATAGCGAAGCCCGCCCGTCAGCGTCAGCCGATCCGTCGGCCGCCAGTTCACCTCGCCAAAGGCTGCATAGCTGTCGGAGCGGAAATCGGTGCGCCCGTCCGTGCCATAACCGTCAAGCAGGTTCGAATCCGCGAACAGCAACCAATAAGCCGCGCGCGGACCATAGATGGAAATGGGACGGCCCGTGATCTTCTGGCGGAGGAAATAGAGGCCGGCGACATAGCTGAACGGCCCCTCCCCATTGGAGGCCAGCCGCAACTCCTGACTATATTGGTCCTGGCGGGAGGGGATGTGCTGGACGAGCTGGATCGGGATGCCGGTATAGTCGCGATCGTTCGCCGCGTCCCAGTTCCAGAACCGCCATGCACTGACCGATGTCAGCGTGCCCAGGCCCAGCTTCCAGTCCAGGATGGCCGAAACGCCGCCCTCATTCGTCTTGACGCCCAGGGCGGCATCAATGTCGGTCAGCCGGTCATAAGGGTTGAGGCTGGGCGGCGCATAGGGTCCGCCCGGCACATTCGCCGCCAGCGCGGCATATCGGCGGGCGGCCGCCTTCAGCGTCGGCGCAACCCGGACATAGACCTGCGTGCAGCATGCGCTTTCGAAATTGGTGAAATCGGCAATCAGGCGCAGTTGGAAATCTTCGGAAGGCTTGTAGAAAAGCTGGCCGCGAACGGCCTGGTTGCCCATGCTGTTCTGGTCGCGCCCGGTCATGACATTGTGGATGACGCCATCGCGGCGGGTCGACTGGCCCGACAGGCGGAAGGCGAGGCTATCGGTGATCGGCCCCGACGCCGATGCCTTGGCCTGCAGGAAATCATTGCTGCCATAGGATAATTCCTCCTGCGCTTCGGGCGTGAAGGTCGGCAGTTTGGTCGTGATGCTGATCGCTCCTGCCGTGCTGTTCTTGCCGAACAGCGTGCCCTGCGGGCCGCGAAGCACCTCGATCCGGTCGATGTCGGTGAAGTCGAAAGCGGCAGTGGCGGGCCGTGCGTGATAGACCTGATCGACGTAAAAGCCGACGCCGGGCTCCAGCCCGTCATTCGCCTGGCTGACCGCCACGACGCTGCTGCCGAGCCCCCGGATCGTGAAGGCGGTATTGCGCGGGTTTGCCGAACTGTAATTGAGCGACGGGACAAGCAGGCTCAGTTGCCCGGTGTTCACCGTATAGGATTGATCGAGCAGCTTGCCGTCAACAACGGAAATCGCCGCGGGCACGGACTGGCTGTCTTCCACGCGCCGCCGGGCAGTGACCATGATCTGCGGCAGGCCACCCGATTCTGCGCTTTCGGCCCCTGCACCCGGCGCTGCATCCGGCGCTCCGGGAACCTCGGCCCAAGCCGGTGCGACGATAGTCAGAACGCCCAGGCCGAACGCCAGCGCACGCGCGGATAAATGCATGAATGCCCCCTTTTTGGAAATGCCACCCGAATCTCTATATTCCTCCGTATATAATGATGGATTGGCACTGCAAGTCACGACAGAAGGGGATCGCGATGATCAGGGGCTGGTCAGTCGGGGGAGCCTTCGGCCTCGCCGTTGCGCGGCGCTGCCAGCAACAATTTCGTCAGTTCGGAATAGGCAGGGCTTCGGGTTATCGCAGAGGCTTCCTCGACCAGGGCGCGATAGGCGGCAAGCACGGCCAGACCATGTTCCGTGACGCGCGCGCCGCGCTCGCGTCCACCGCCCGACAAGGTTTCGACCAGCTTTTCCGCAAAACAGCGGTTCATCTCGTCCACCAGCAACCATGTACGCCGGTAGCTCATGCCAAGCGCCCGGCCGGCTCCGGAAATCGAGCCCTCCCGTTTGATCGCCTCGAGCAGGGCCGCCTTGCCCGGCCCCATCGCAAAGCTGCTCCCGCAATGAAGCTGCAACTTGATCTTCAGCCGGCCGGTGTCCACCTCAACAATCCCTCTTGTCGAGAGCGCTGCTCTTTCTGCGGAAGCCCTGTTTCATTTTCATCCTGATCCGGTGATCGGCCCGCTATTGGCCCGGGGACTTTCGATATCATTGCCCAATAGCGAAATCGACAGGCACGTGCCGGATCCCGATCCACCTGCCACCGCCGCTCCCGGCCAAGGACACTCGCCAAAGCCTGTGTGACCCAGGGGCAACAGGAGCCCAACAAAAGATCCTATTCCTCCGAACATGCCAGTTCTGCCTGTCCTATTGCACGCTGGCGGGCCTATCGCCCACCCCTCTTTGAAACGTTCATATCCCGCCCACCACGCCTATGCGCGCGCAGGCACGCGCGCGCATACACTGTGAACTTCGGCGGAAAACAGCCATTTTCAGGCCGGCAGGACCAGGCTTGCCTCCAACCCGCCCTGCGCGCGGTTGGCCAGTTTCAGCGCGCCGCCATGTTCGATCATGATCGCCCGCACCAGCGCCAGCCCCAGGCCCGCCCCGCCCGTTTCCCGGTTGCGCGAGCCCTCCAGCCGGGTGAAGGGCTCCATCATTTCCGCCATCCGTTCCTCGGCTATACCTGGCCCGTCATCCGCCACGATCAACCGGACCGCGCCGTCCGCCCGTTCGACCGAAACATGCGCCCGCTCGCCATAGACGATGGCATTTTCGATCAGGTTGCGCAGGGCGCGGCGAATCTGCTGGGGACGGACATTGGCCACCGCGCGCGCACTGTCGGCCAGGTCGACCGGGGAACCAAGCTCCAGAAAATCCTCGACCACGGCATCGGCCAGCGCCGACAGGTCCACCTTCTGCCGGGCTTCGCTGCTGCGCCCGGCGCGGGCGAGGGAGAGGATATCCTCCAGCATCCGGTTCATCTCCTCGATCGTCTCGGACATGCGGGCGCGCTCGCCCTCATCCTCCACCGATTCGGTGCGCACGCGCAGCGAGGCCAGCGGCGTGCGCAGGTCATGGCCGATCGCGCCCAGCATCCGGTCCTTCTCGTTCAGCATCGCGAAGATGCGGCTGCGCATCGCATTGAAGGCCATGGTGAGCTGCCGCACGTCGCCGGGGCCGCGCTCCTCCACCGCATCGGCCGATCCGGTAAGGGCGAATTGTTCCGCCGAGGCGGTCAACTGCTTCAATGGCCGCGCCAGCCTGCGACCAACCCACAGCAGCGGCAGCAGCACGATCGCATAGAGGATCAGCGTCTGCCCCACCAGCCAGCCGCCAAAGCGCGGCGGCCGGTCGCCGATGCGCGTCTGCGTCAGCGCCCATTTTCCCGGCTGATATTCGACGGCCATGGCCAGGCGGGTCACATGCACATGACCATGCCTGTCTCCGCCCGCGCGCATGCGGAAATTGTCCCAGCGCCGCAGGGGCAGCAACTGCGGCTGTTCGGCCGCATGGATGGAGCGGACCGAAAGCCCGACATCGTCGAACATCGCCCTGGCGCGACGCTCCACGTCCGGTCGGGACTGGCCCTGCAACGGCGGGGCAGCGTCCAGGAAGCGCACCCGTCCCCGCCGGTCCGCCTCATCCCCGGCGCGCTGGTCCGGCCGGCTGTCGAGCGCGTCGACGATGCGAAAGACGCCGGGAGCCGTCTGCGCGGTAAGCTCGATCCGTTGACGTTCGCGCAGCAACAGGGTGAAATTGATCGCCTGCGCCACGAACAGCGCCAGCGCGACAAGGATGATGATCTGGCCGACGACGCCCTGCGGCCACAGGCGCAGCCGCCTCACAGCTTGCGCACGTCCGCGGACAGGGTGTAACCGCCGCCCCACACCGTCTTGATGAGGGTCGGGTTCCTGGGATCAGGCTCTATCTTCTTGCGCAGGCGGCTGATCTGGTTGTCGATCGCCCGGTCGAAGGCATTGGCCTCCCGCCCCTGGGTGATGTCCAGCAACTGGTCGCGGCTCAGCACCTGATTGGGCCGGGTGGCGAAGGCCAGCATCAGATTATATTCCGCCGTGGACAGCGGCAGCGCCACGCCCTCGCCGTCGACCAGCGTGCGCTCCTGCGTCTTGAGCAACCAGTTGGCGAAAGCATAGGTGGCGCCATCGGTCGCGGTGACGCGCTGCCCACCGGTCGCCACGCGGCGAAAGATCACCTTGATGCGGGCAACCAGCTCACGCGGGGAAAAGGGCTTCAGCACATAATCGTCGGCCCCCATTTCCAGCCCGACGATGCGGTCCGTCTCTTCCGATTTCGCCGTGAGAAGGATGACCGGAATCTCGCTCGTTTCCCGGATATGGCGACAGAGCGACAACCCGTCCTCGCCCGGCATCATGATGTCCAGAATGACCAGATCGATGGCATTGGCTTTAAGGCGCATCCGCGCTTCCGCCGCATTTTCGACGGCCGTCACGCGAAAGCCGTTGCGGACAAGATATTGCGCCAGCGGCTCGCGGATCGAGCGCTCGTCGTCGACGAGCAGCAAATGGGGTCGTTCGCTCATGGTCCGGTTCTTGTCATGGCTGGAAGCAGGTGGGAAGGCCGAAGGCGCCATCGACGCCTTCGACCCAGCCCTTAATCGGCGGGCGGCGGGGGCGGCCCCTTGCGGTCTTTCCAACCATCGCGGAACGCCTGCCGCGCAGCCTTCATCTCTTCTGCGGTCACCTTGCCGTCATGGTTGGTGTCGGCCTTGTCGAACATGGCGAGGGGGCGCGCCATGAAATCCGCCCTGGTGATCACGCCGTCTTTCGCCATTCCACCGTCCGGGCCGCCGCGCATGCCGGGGCCGCGATGACCCCAGCCACCACGATCCGGGCCGCCATGGCCGCCATGGCCGCCGATACGGTCCTGCCGGCCTTCATGCCCAGCGACGAATTCCGCCTTGCTGATCTGACCGTTCCTGTCGGTATCCAGAGCCGCAAAGCGCGCATCGAGCCGCTGCTGGCGTAGGATATCGCGATCCGCCTGATCAATCTTGCCGTCCTTGTTGACGTCCAGCCTGGCGAAGCGGGCATCCAGCGCGGCCGTCAGTTCCGCCTTGGTGACAGTGCCGTCCTTGTCGGCATCGGCCATCATCAGCATGCCACCGCCGCGAGGGCCGCCGGCGCGGGGCGGTCCTTCCTGGGCGAAGGCGAGATGGCTGGCCGCCAGCCCGCCAACGAACAGCGAACCCAGCGCCACCGTAGTCATGAATTTGCGGATCATTCGAGTCTTCCTTCAAAGCATCTGTCACGAACGGCGCTCCGCCGTCCTTGAAGACGCTTATCGGGGAGTTTTGTCCCGCAACTTTGTCATCAGGCCCGATAAATGTCGCAATTTGTATCGCGAACCATGCCTGTCTTCCTTTCCCCGGCGCACCAACAATAGCGACGCCGGGGACGGAAGGCGGTCAGCGGTCGCGACGGCCCAACAGGCGCAGGCGAAGCGCGTTCAGCTTGATGAAACCCGCCGCGTCGCGCTGGTCATAGGCGCCCGCATCATCCTCGAAGGTCACGACCTTCTCGCTGTACAGCGAATAAGGCGACTTGCGGCCAACGACATAAACCCCACCCTTGTAGAGCTTCAGGCGAACCGTGCCGGTCACCTTCTCCTGGCTGTGGTCGATCGCCGCCTGCAGCATTTCGCGCTCCGGCGAGAACCAGAAGCCGTTATAGATGAGCTCGGCGTAGCGCGGCGCCAGTTCATCCTTCAGATGCGCCGCGCCGCGATCGAGCGTCAGCTGCTCGATGCCCCGGTGCGCCAGATGATAGATGGTGCCGCCCGGCGTTTCATACATGCCGCGCGACTTCATGCCGACGAAGCGGTTCTCAACCAAATCGAGCCGGCCGATGCCATGCTTGCGGCCATATTCGTTGAGTGTTTCCAGCAGCGTCGCCGGGCTCATGCCCACGCCGTTGATCGCCACGCCGTCGCCACGCTCGAAATCGATGGTGATATATTCCGGCGCGTCAGGCGCATCCTCCGGATTGACGGTGCGCGAATAGACATAGTCCGGGGTTTCCTCCCACGGATCTTCCAGCACCTTCCCCTCCGAAGAGGTGTGCAGCATGTTCGCATCCGTCGAAAAGGGGCTTTCGCCGCGCTTGTCGCGCGGGATCGGGATCTGGTGCTTTTCGGCGAATTCGATCAGCCTGGTGCGGCTGGTCAAATCCCATTCCCGCCAGGGGGCGATCACCTTGATGTCGGGGGCAAGGCCGTAATAGCCAAGCTCGAAGCGCACCTGATCATTGCCCTTGCCCGTCGCACCGTGCGACACCGCATCCGCGCCAATCAGCTTCGCGATCTCGATCTGCCGCTTGGCGATCAGCGGGCGGGCGATGGATGTGCCGAGCAGATAGAGCCCTTCATAGAGCGCGTTGGAGCGCATCATCGGGAACACATAATCCTTCACGAATTCTTCGCGCAGGTCGTCGATGAAGATGTGCTCTTCCTTGACACCCATCAGCCGTGCCTTCGCACGTGCCGGTTCCAGTTCCTCGCCCTGCCCCAGATCGGCAGTGAAAGTCACGACCTCGCACTGGTAGGTCTGTTGCAGCCATTTCAGGATCACGCTGGTATCCAGCCCACCTGAGAAGGCAAGAACGATGCGGTTGATCTTGTCGGACATGGGCAACTTTCCTTGAGGCGGGCCTGGGCGGCCATGCAATTACCGGCGGGCCGGTATCAGGCCGAACGATCCAGCGCAACTGGATCGGCGGAACTATTGCATGACAAAGGGGATGCCGATCGGGACCGGCATCCCCTTTCCTCAAGGAATCCAATCCGACTCAGCTTGTCCGCGGCTTGAAGACACCCTCGCGTCGACGGTCGGAACCAAAGCGATACACCGTCTGCGTGGCCGTTGGCGCGAGCCGGGGCGATTCGGTTGGAGCCACGCTTTCCGCGACCATGGGCGTTTGAACCTGCTTCTGCCGCTGCGCCAGCAGGAATTTTGCTCTGGTCCTGCGCTTGGCATGGGTGCGGAACGGGTTTTCCGCGCTGGGCGGTGCAGCCACCATCGCCTCCAAGGTGCTTTCCTCCTCGCTTGGCACCGATGCGACCGCAGGGGACGGCGTCATCAAGGGCATGGCCGGAACAGGTCGCTGGGCAGCCTGCACAGGTTCGGGCTGGATAATCTCGCCCTCCCAATGCTCCACTTCCTGACGATGCGCGCGTCTGCGCATCAGCGCAGCACCGGCAAGGCCGATCATCAGCAAGGAGCCGCCGCCCAACGCCCAAAGCAATGCGGGATCGCTCCGGGCCTCCGACGATGCGGGCGGTGCCTGCCTTTCCGGCGCAGCGGGTGCAGCCGGCGCGACCGCCTCAGCTAATGGCGCAGATGACGCAGGGGCAGAGGGTGCAGGGGACGGCGCTTCACGCTGTGTCAGGGGCTCGGAACGTTGTGGGGCCGCAACGGGCTCGGTGCGGGCTATCGTGCGGGCAGCGGGCGTGGGCGCGTTGCGCTTCACCGGGGCTGCGGCAGGAACGGCCTGCGCCTCCTCCGCTTGCGACGCTGTAATAGCCGCGTCCAACCGCTGCTCGACCGAAGGCGTCGATTGGACCACCGGTTGGGAAGGCGCGAAAACCGGAGCAGGCGAAGCTGCCGGCGGCGTCTGTGCGACCGGAGGATCGACGATCACCGGTTGCGCAGGCGGAATGACCGTCTGCGCGAACAGCGTAGGCGAACTGATAGCCAGAACAGCGGCAATCGCGGCCCTGGCGGGGCGAAGTGAGCGAATATGTCCAGTCATAGCGAACGTTAAACCCGTGAGCTGCGGGTTTAAACGCAACGGCTGCAGCCTATTCCGGATCAGTCGAGCCAAATCACGGACAGAATGATCGATCGAGCAGAAAAATTAACAGCTGTTCATCTTCTTGCCGAAGATTTTGCATTCCATCTTCGTGCCAATCACTCAGGAATAGTGAAGCTTTATTTGGTATCATCATCCCTGCCATCGCGGCGCGCGCCATCGATCAAGCGCTTCTTGCGTTCTTCTTCCGCTGCCTCAATCTGGCGTTCCGCCTTCGTGCGGCCGAACTTCACGCGATTGCCATGCGCCTGCCGTTCCCGATCCGCCCGAGCCTTCGCCTTGCGCGCCTGTCGAAGATTGACGATGTCGCCCATGTCGTGGACGGAGCCTCTATGACGGGAATGGAGCGGGTAGCGGGGATCGAACCCGCATCACAAGCTTGGAAGGCTAGTGCTCTACCATTGAGCTATACCCGCCCGTCAGGCTGAGCGCCCTGCCATCTTTGGGCGGCCCTCGTCAATATGGCAAAGAGATATTCACCCAATATCCGCCTTAACCCCGCACGATATTTGCACTATCAGGGGCTCATGGCCACGCCTTCCCTGCGCCAGTTGGATATATTCGCGCAGATGGTGGCATCGGGCAGCCTCTTGCGCTGCGCCCGTGATCTTGGCGTTTCGGCCGACGATGTCGCCCGCGATCTGGCCTCGCTGGAACTGCGCCTCGGCTATCGCCTGTTCGACGATCTTGCCGGCAATCCCCACCTGACGCCGGCCGGCCGAAAAACAGCGGAAGCCATGACGCTGCTGTCGCAGGACCAGCCGGAAAACTGGCAGGTCGACCAGGCCAACGACATGACATCGCCCTCGCCTGCCGCGCCGCTGGCCGAATCCCCTCCTTCAAGGCAAAACATCGTCCTGGCGGCCCCAGCCCCGGTTTTCGGCCATTTCCAGGATGCGCTTGCCGCTTTCGAGGCGGCGAATGACGACATAGCGATCACGCTCGACCTGACGATCCACCTGGCGGACGAAGCCGCCTGGTCGCTGCGGCGAGGCAAGGCCGACATAGCCTATTTCTATGCCCTGGGCGAAACGGACGAGCCCCCCTCCCGCTATGGCTGGTCGGAACAGATCAACCTTTACGCGGGCGTCGATCACCCCCTCGCCCGCCGCGACAGTGTGGCCACGACTGAGCTTGCCGCAATCCCGACGCTCGCCATGGAACCGCGCAACAGCCTGCGGCGGATCATCGACGAGGCGCTGCTGCGCAGTGGCATAAGGTTGGGGGATCCGGTGCTGGAGACCGACAATCTGTTCGACATCATGACCATATTGCGCGAAGGCGCCGGCTGCTTTGCCGCCTTCGGCCCGCTCGCCCGTGATCTTGGACGAATGACCGGCATCAGGCGGATTGCACTCGAACAGCCGTTGCCAGCCATCGAAGTGCGACAGGCTGTCGGCAGCGAAAGCCCCGCCGCCGCCGCGGCGCTGGCGGAATTTCTCTTTCTCTGATTGCTTCTCGCGGTGCACTCAAACCGTTTCGGGCGCGATGGATCAAATCCGGCTCGTGCGATGTTGATATGCTATATCATTTCAGATAGGAGGGCACCATCTTCTTCCCAATCATGAAGGATGACGAACCGAATGTATCGTTCCGCACTGTTGCGTGCCGGTTGCGCCCTCTCCGCATTGTCTGCCAGTTTGCCCGCCATGGCCCAGGCTCCGGCATCGGACTCCTCTCCCCAGGGTTATCATGATCAGCGGGCCGACATCGTCGTCACCGCCATCATTCCCCGCCGGCAAGGCGATATTCTTTCAGGTACGTCGGTCGTGTCCGGCGAAGAGCTGACCAGGTCGCTGCGTCCGACGATCGGCGACACGCTCGCCCGCCAGCCTGGCGTATCCGCGACCTCCTTCGGCCCCAATGCATCGCGCCCCGTGCTGCGCGGCTTCCAGGGCGAACGCGTGCGCATCCTCACCGACGGCATAGGCAGCTTCGACGTCTCGAACACCTCTGTCGATCACGCCGTGGCGATCAACCCCCTCACCGCCGATCGCATAGAGGTGCTGCGCGGACCCGCCGCCCTGCCCTACGGCTCCTCGGCCATTGGCGGCGTAGTCAATGTGATCGACAGCCGCATTCCCCGCCGCGTGCCGGACGAACCGATCCACATCGACGGCATCGCCACCTATGGCAGCGCCGCCCATGAACGCACCGGATCGGGCGAGATCGAAGCGCCCATTGGCGACAAGTTCGTTGTCCATTTCGATGGCAGCTATTCCAGAAGCGGCGACCTGGACACCGGCAACTACATCCTGACCCCCGCTCTGCGGGCACAGGCGGCTGCCAGCGGCGATCCGGCAATCCGCGACCTCGCCAGCCTGAGAGGCAAGCTGCCCAACAGCGGAGCGCGAACCTGGGAAGTGGCGGGCGGCGCGGCGCTCATCACCGATGGCGGCAATCTGGGCCTTTCGGTCGCGCATACCGACAATTTCTACGGCGTGCCGGTCCGCTATTCGCTCGATGCCGATGGCGAAGCGGAAAAGGTGCGGTTGCACATGAAGCAGGATCGTGCCGATCTGCGCGCCGAATTGCCGGTCAATGGCGGCTTCCTGGAATCCATCCGCCTCCGCGCCGGCTTCGCCGACTATCAGCATCAGGAGATCGAGGAGACGGGCGAGGTCGGCACGACATTCTACAACCAGTCGATCGAATCGCGGCTCGAACTAGTGCAGGCGAAGCGCGGCGGATGGGACGGCGCGATCGGCGCGCAGTTCTTCGCGCGCAACTTCCATGTCGAGGGGGAGGAAAAGTTCCTGCCGCGCAACGAAACGGAGCAACTGGGCTTCTTCACGCTGCAGTCCTTCGACCTGGGCACCACGCGGATCGAACTGGGCGGCCGTTATGAACATACGCGCGTCGCAGCGGATGCGGACGAGACCTTGTTCAACCCCGCCTATCATCGCAGCTTCAATGCGCTGTCCGGCTCACTGGGTGTCAGTCAGGAACTCGTGCCCGGCTGGCGCGTCGGACTGAACCTGTCCCGTACGGAGCGGGCTCCTTCGGCCGAAGAGCTGTTTGCCCGCGGCAATCACGCCGGAACGCAAGCCTTTGAACTCGGCAATCCTGATTTCGGACTGGAAAAGAGTTGGGGCATCGAAGGCACGCTGCGCGGCCAGGGCGATGGCTACACGCTCTCGCTCTCGGCCTATCATAACTGGTTCGACGGCTATATCTACGATGTGCGGGTCGATGACGGCGTCTGCATGGCCGCCAATGGGGGCGAACCGCTATCCTTCCCCTGCTACCAGAATCTGCAGGCGAATGCCCGCTATCTCGGCTTTGAAGCGGAAGGCACGGTGAAGTTGGGGCAGATCGGCAGCTATGCCCTCAACCTGGACGGCGTGGCAGATTATGTGCGCGCCACCATCGTCGGATCCGGCCCGGTGCCGCGCATACCTCCGCTGCGTCTGCTGGGCGGCCTGGAACTGCAGGGCGATCGGCTGAGCGTTCGCGGCGAAGTCGAACGCAGCTTCGCCCAGAACCGCATCACCGACACCGAAACGCCGACCGACGGCTTCACACTGGTCAACGCATCGCTGTCCTTCAAGCCGATAAAGGGCAATGGCCGGACGACCATCACCCTTTCCGCCAACAATATCTTCGATGTGGAGGCGCGGCGGGCGGCCAGTTTCCTGAAGGACTACGCCCCCCTGGCGGGACGGGATATCCGGCTGACGGCGCGGCTTTCGATCTGATAACCTGCTTGATTGCGCAATGTGACGATTTCGTTACAAGGCGCGGATGGACCAGGGGTGGGCAAAACTCGATCGGATGCGCCAGCGGGCGTATAAGGGCGGCTGAATGCGTCAGATCGCCGCCCTTCCCTATTCGACCGGCCCTGACGGGTCGATGCGGATCCTGTTGATCACCTCGCGCGATACCCGCCGCTGGGTGATCCCCAAGGGCAATCGCATCAAGGGCATGGCCGGCCATCGCGCTGCCGAGCTGGAGGCCTATGAAGAGGCGGGCATTCACGGCATTGCCTGCCCTGCGCCGCTCGGCCGCTATCGCTATGACAAGAAGCGGCGGCGGGGCGACACGAAAGAGGCGACTGTCGAGGTTTTCCCGCTTGCGGTGACGGGCCAGTTGTCGCAATGGCCCGAACAAGGGCAGCGGGAACTGCGATGGTTCCCGGTTGCCGAAGCTGCAAAGGCTGTCGACGAACCCGATCTGCAATCCATCATCGCCGCTTTCCGCGAACCACCCCGTGATCCGGGCCTGTTCGTGCGGACGTTGCTGCGGGTCAAGGAATGGCAAAGCGAAAGGACTGGAATGCTGCGCTGGTTTCACGCGCTGATGCCCAAGCAAGGGCGCTTTTTCGAGCAGTTCGAGGATCATGCTGCGACCCTGGTCGCCGGTGCTGATGCGCTCGCCAAGCTGCTGAAGGGCGGGCCGGACATCGATGCCCATATCAAGGAGATTTCGGACCGGGAGCATGAGGCGGACGACATCATCCGCGAAGTGCTGCAGGATGTGCGCCGCATCTTCGTGACGCCGTTCGATCGCAGCGCCATCACCGGACTGATCGGGGTGATGGACGACGCCATCGACCAGATGAACCAGACGGCCAAGGCTATCGCGCTGTTCGAGGTGAAGGAATTTCCGTCCCAGATGCAGGACATGAGCGCGCTGATCGTCGAATGCGCGCGGATCACGGCGGAGACGATGCCGCTGCTGCGTTCGCTGAACCTCAATTCGGCACGGCTGCATGACCTGACCGAACGGCTGGTGAAGCTGGAGGGGCATGCCGACATCCTGCATGAGGCGGGACTGAAAGCGCTCTATAATCAGGCGCGGCAGGGCAATCCGATGGATTTCGTCGTCGGAAACGAAATCTACAGCCATCTGGAGAAGGTGACGGATCGGTTCGAGGACGTCGCCAACGAGATTTCCGGCCTGGTCATCGACCACGCCTGATCCGGCCAGAGAAGACAAGAGCCGCAGACATATGGAAGCCCAACTCGCCTTTCCGCTGCTGGTCGCGCTGATCGGCATCGCGCTGCTGTTCGATTTCCTGAACGGGCTGCACGACGCCGCCAACTCGATCGCGACCATCGTATCGACGCGGGTCTTGAAACCGCAATATGCGGTCGCGTGGGCGGCGTTCTTCAATTTCATCGCCTTCCTCTTCTTCGGGCTGCATGTGGCGGAGACGGTGGGCAAGGGCATTGTCGATGCAAGCATCATCGATCCGGCCGTGATTTTCGGCGCGCTGATGGGGGCGATCGCCTGGAACCTCATCACCTGGGGGTTGGGCATCCCCTCCTCCAGCAGTCATGCGCTGATCGGCGGATTGCTGGGCGCGGGGACCGCCAAGGCCGGGGCTTCGGCAGTGGTATGGAGCGGGGTGTTCAAGACCAGCGCCGCCATCGTGCTGTCGCCTGCGATCGGGCTGGTCCTGGCATTGCTGCTGGTGCTGATCGTGAGCTGGATCTTCCGGCGCTTCACGCCGCAGGGGGCGGACCGCGTGTTCCGCAAGATGCAGCTTGTGTCGGCGTCGCTCTATTCGCTGGGGCATGGCGGCAATGACGCGCAGAAGACGATGGGGATCATCGCGGTGCTGCTCTATTCGCAGGGGATGCTGACGGGCGGATTCCATGTGCCCTTCTGGGTGGTGTTGAGCTGTCAGGCGGCGATGGGCATGGGGACGTTGCTGGGCGGGTGGAAGATCGTCCACACCATGGGATCGAAGATCACGCGATTGACGCCGGGGCAGGGGTTTTGCGCGGAGACGGGCGGGGCGCTGACGCTGTTCCTGGCGACGCATCTGGGCGTGCCGGTATCGACGACCCATACCATCACCGGCGCGATCGTGGGCGTGGGGGCTTCGCGGCGGTTGTCGGCGGTCCGGTGGAACGTGGCGTCGAGCATCATCGTCGCCTGGGTAGTGACGCTGCCTGCGGCGGCGGCGATCGGCGCGGCCTTTTACGGGCTGACGCGGCTTTTCTGACGGGAAAAGGGTGCGGTCGGTTTTTCCGCCGCGCCCTTCCCTCTCCTGAACCTTGAAATGATCAGCCCACCCGGCCGAGGCGGTGGTAGAGATTGGCGTATTTGACCGATTCCGGCTGGTCCTGAACCTCGCGCAGATAATGGGCGATGGCGGTGCGGATCAGGCCGAAATCCTCCGGCGAGAAAACCGCGCGGGAGCGGGCGGGCTGGGGTGCTTGGGTCGTTTCCATGGGGCTTCCTTTCCGTTGGGATGACGCATCAAACCATGAACCTGTCGGTCAATGAAGGGCGATTAGTGAGGCGGTGTCATGCGGTGACTTGTTCATATTGTCATTTTTTGACATAGTGACAGTATGGCGGATGATCGGAAACTCTATCTGGGGCCGAAGCTGCGGGTTTTGCGGCGGGAATTGGGGCTCAACCAGACGCGGATGGCGGAGGAGCTGGGGGTATCGCCCAGTTACCTGAACCATCTGGAGCGCAACCAGCGGCCGTTGACGGCGCAGATGCTGCTGCGGCTGGCCAATGTCTATGACATCGACATTCGCGATTTCGTCGCCAGCACGCAGGAAGGGGCCGCGAGCGCGCTGGGGGAGATTTTGTCCGATGCGCTGGTGCGCGACATCGGCGTCGCCAAGGACGAAGTGCTGGAGGTCGCGGAGAATTATCCGGGGGTGAGCGAGGCGATCGGGCGCTTTTACCGGGCGCTCAGCGATTTGCGGCGGTTGCCGGAGCAGGTGGCGGCGGGATCGGCCGGGGCGCCGGGGAGCGTGGCGCCGCTGCATGCGCCGATCGACTGGCTGCGCGAGACGATAGCGCGGGCGGGCAATCATTTCGCGGAACTGGACGCAGCGGCGGAGTCGCTGGCGGGGGAGCTGGGCGACGATCCCTCTGCCGTGCAGGCGGGGATCCGGGCGCGGCTGAAGGAGCGGCATGGCATGGCCGTGCAGATCGTGCGGGAGGATGTGCTGGCGGGGACGCTGCGCCATTATGACATGCACCGGCGGCGGCTGTTGCTGAGCGAGCGGCTGGCCTCTTCGGGGCGGCTGTTCGCGGTCGCCTACCAGCTTTGCGCGCAGGAACTGGCGGACGGGATCGCCGCGCAGGTGGCGCGGGCGGGGCCGCCGGACGAGGACAGCCGCCGGCTCGCGGGGATCGCGCTCACCAACTATGCGGCAGCGGCGCTGATCATGCCCTATGACCGTTTCGCCAAGGCGGCGGAGCAGAGCCGGCACGACCTGCCGCTGCTGCGGGCGCGCTTTGGCGTGTCGATGGAGCAGCTTGCCCATCGGCTGACCAGCCTGGGGCGGACGGGGGCGCGGGGCGTGCCCTTCTTCATGGCGAAGGTGGACCGGGCGGGCATCATGTCCAAGCGCTTCGACGGGGAGGCATGGCCCTTTGCGCGGCTGGGGGGCAGCTGCCCGCGCTGGGATGCGCATGAGGCGCAGGCGCCGGATGCGGTGCTCCCCCAACTGATCGAGACGATGGACGGGCGGCGCTTCATCAGCCTGACCGTGGGGCTGCCCAGGGAGGGCGGTGCGCGGGGGCGGTCCGTGATCGCGCTTGGCTGCGAGGCGAAGCATGGGGCGCGGATCGTGCATGCCGACGGGATCGACCTGGAGAAGGGCGCAGCGACGCAGGTGGGGCCGACCTGCCATTTGTGCGAGCGGCGGGGGTGTCCGGATCGCGCCCTGCCCCCGGTGACGCGGGCGCTGGACCTGCATGGCTATGAGCGGACGGTGGCGCCGTTTCCGTTTCGGCGGGTTTGAGGGGGGCGGCGACCACCGAAGCCGCCGCTATCACGCATTTATCCGCTGGGATAGAGAGTGATGTAGTACCGACTTGTGCTCATCTTACCTTCAGCGTTCTTGATTACATAATCGAAATAGGCCAGCCCTCGCGCCAACGGCTTGCGCTCAATCAGGATGCTACCATCCGGATTAAGCTGGGCAGATATTAGTCCCGAACTCTTCGTGACCGAGACACTGACGATGGTTAGAGTTTCCGCACCAGCCCCCTGCAACCCGTTCAGTTGATTATAATCGTTGCAGCCTGGATGGGCTGGCCGAAAATCACACTGCGTAAGCAGAATGGAATTGAATGAAGTATCCATATAATCAGGCAATGCATAGAAATTGGATATGACATCCGGCCTTGGTACTTCGGATACATATTCCATCATTGTTTTCAACTCTGCGAGCGCCACATCTTCCTTTACCGGATAATAAAATCTGTCTGCAGCATGCAACGCCAAGGAAGCTATATAATATCTAAATAGCGATGCGGAGCGATATATACTGTCTTCATCGTTTGTATATGGTTGAATAAAATTCCAATATTTCAAGAGGATGTTGGAAGCACCATCAAATGAACGATCCTCAATGATAGAAAATCGTTCGATTTTTTGCAGGAACGACGAGAATGTTTTACTCTCGTCAAAGCGGACCGTTTTTCCATCCTTAATCATAGAAGCAATCACGCCAACGACGTCGTCCACTTCCACACGATTATCGATAGATGTCGCAGGATAGGTCGCGATTATACCGAGATTAAGGATCATCATGTTAACAGCGGACACAATATGCGCATCGTGAGAAATCGAAGATGCTGCATTTTTTAGCTCTTTTGAAGCATCAAAAGTTAACAAATTAACATTTGGATCAATTGCATAAGGACCATTATTCAATCCCAATGCTTGCCTAACCGTGTCCTGACTTCCTACTACATCAATGAGCGAAGTGAGCGGCGAGATGACGGTCGCACCTGCGGGCGCACTCAAGCCGCTATAAAAATGTCCCGTAATATTATCGAAACCCGACGCTGACATGCGATAGGTCGCCTTGATCGGGGCCGTTGAGGACGAATCCAATGATGGTGCGTCAGCTACATCACGACCAAACTGACCGGCACGATTAGTAGCAACGGTCACGTCGCCCAAGTTGCCCACAACGCCATCGCCAGACGTGTCAAATACGACCCGCCCGGTAAAAGACCCCATCAGGGCGCCGCTAAATAGGGTAGCCGGTTCAGCGGGAGGGTTTGACCCGGTACTGGGTGGCGTAGGAGTAACGGGTGAAGCGGGTGCGGACGCTTCCTGCCCACCGCCTCCGCAAGCCGTCAAACTCATTATAGTAGCGACTAGCAACCCTCGAGCGAAACGCATCGCGCTTCGCCCTTCCGCATCCTTACTCATCAACCCCCCGCTAAATCATTTAAATCCAAGAAAAATTTCGTAGTATTACGCCCATATAACTAATGATGGGTAATGCAAGCGGTGGAAACTCGATTTTCACTGGCAATGCCAACTAGATAGTTCACCAAAGCCGCACTCACTGTTTGCGGACCATCGAACCATCCAACAAAAAGGGGCCGCCGGGCAGGCGACCCCTTTTATCCTCTCCGCGAAAGCGGGCGGGCTGTTTTTAGTCGGCCTTCGTCTGAAGGTTGACGGCCGCATATTTGCCGCGGCGGTCGACTTCCAGTTCGAAGTCGAGGCGATCGCCTTCATTCAGGGCGCTCATGCCGGCGCGTTCCACTGCGCTGATATGAACGAACGCGTCGGGCTGGCCGTCGTCGCGCTGGATGAAGCCGAAGCCCTTCATGGCGTTGAAGAACTTGACCGTGCCGCTGGCGCGTTCGCCGGTAAGCTGGCGCTGCGGGCCGCGGTCGCCGCCGCCCGGACGATCGCCGAAGCCACCGGCGCGGGGTTCGCGCGGTTCGCGGGGACGATCAGTGACGGGGAGCGGTTCGCCCTCGATCTTGAGATCGGTGGCCGACACCTTGCCGCCGCGATCCACCAGGGTGAAGCCGAGCGGCTGGCCTTCGGCGAGGCCGGTCAGGCCCGCCTGCTCAACGGCGCTGATGTGGACGAACACGTCTTCGCCGCCATCGTCACGGACGATGAAGCCAAAGCCCTTCTGACCGTTGAAGAATTTTACGACGCCGGTGCCTTCGCCGACGACCTGGGCGGGCATGCCGCGGCCACCGCCGCCGAAACCACCACCACCGCCGCCGCCGAAGCCGCCGCGACCACCACCGCCGCCGCCGAAGCCGCCGCGATCACCGCCGAAACCGCCGCCGCCGCCGCCGCCGCCGCCAAAGCGGTCGCCACCGCCGAAGCCGCCACGATCACCACCGAAACCACCACGATCGAAACCACCGCCAAAACCGCCGCGATCACCACCATAGAAACTGTCGTCGCCGAAACCGTCGCGCTTGTCCTTGCCGCGCCCGCCGCGGCGACCTCTATCAAAACTCATGCCCTGTTGGTCACTTTCGCTTCGCCCCAGACTAAACCGGACAAACATGTCGGGCGAATGACATGCAGAATCCACCGCCAGTACGCGGTTTGGGAATCACTATATCAACTTTTCAGGGACAGGCGAATGATTTTTGAGGCTGGCAAAAGGCGTTAAATTCGCCGGTCCGGGAGGGAATGGGCGCCTTTCGTTCCCGGTCGCCAAGGGGCGATTGCGAACCGGCCGCTTTGGCCATAGAGGAAGAATCATGACCGTATATTTCCACGAAGAGGATCTGCCCGAGGGCGTCCTGGCCCCCGGCCCGATCGCCGTCGACACCGAAACCATGGGGCTGATCACGCCCCGCGACCGGCTGTGCCTGGTGCAGATCAGCGACGGGAAGGGCGACGAGCATCTGGTGCGCTTTTCGCCCGGCAGCGATTATGCCGCGCCGAACCTGCGCGCGGTGCTGGCCGATCCGGCGCGGCTGAAGCTCTATCATTTCGGGCGTTTCGACATTGCGGCGATCCGCCATTATCTGGGCGTGGTGGCAGCGCCCGTCTATTGCACCAAGATCGCGTCGCGGCTGGTGCGGACCTATACCGACCGGCATGGCCTGAAGGAACTGGTGCGCGAGATGCTGGGGCAGGAGATCAGCAAGCAGCAGCAGTCGAGCGACTGGGGCGCGCCCGCGCTGTCCGACGCGCAGAAGGATTATGCGGCGTCGGACGTCAGGTACCTGCATGCGTTGAAGGCCGAGCTGGACAAGAGGCTGGTGCGCGAGGGGCGGATGGAACTGGCGCAGGCCTGTTTCGATTTCCTGCCGCACCGGGCCGAGCTGGACCTGGCGGGATGGCCGGAGATCGACATCTTCGCGCATATGTGAGGGCTGAACCCATGTCGATTCAGGCCGATCAGCAACGCAATGTGCGCCGGCACTGGGCGCGGCCGGGGGGGAGCCATGACCGGCTGGTCGGGCTGCTCAAGAACTGGTTGCCGGTGTCGGTGGGCGTGCTGGCGGCGATGCTGGCGACGGCGCCCTTTACCGGAGGGGACAAGGTCAGCTTCGTGCTCGACAAGAACAAGGTCGAGGTGGCGAAGGAGCGGATGCGCGTGACCGAGGCGCTCTATCGCGGGGAGGACAGCAAGGGGCAGCCCTTTTCCCTGCGGGCCGGGTCGGCGGTGCAGAAGAGTTCGCGCGAGCCGATCGTCGACCTCAACGACATGTCGGCGCGGATATTGCTGTCCGACGGGCAGGCGCTGCTGCGGGCGCAGAAGGGGCGGTACGACATGGATACCGAGCGGGTCGCCATTGACGGGCCGGTGCAGTTCCAGTCGGAGGGCGGATACCGGCTGACCACGCGGGACGTGGGCGTGGACCTCACGACGCGGCGGATGCAGAGCGCGGGGCGGGTCGACGGGCGGATACCGATCGGGACGTTCAGCGGCGACCATCTGGAGGCCGACCTCAATCAGCGGACGGTGACGCTGAACGGGCGGGCGAGCTTGCGTATCGAACAAAATGGTCTCAAAGGGCAAAGGTGATGAGAAAGCCCCTTCTTCTGCTGTCGCTGGGTACGCTGGGCGCGGCGGGCCTCCTTTATGCGGGGGCGGATGCCCAGGTGTTGAGGAACCATGACAGCAATGCGCCGGTCAACTTCACCGCCGACAGGATCGAGGTGCAGGACCGCGCCGACCGCGTCGTGGTGTCCGGCAATGTCGAGGTGACGCAGGCCGGCATGACGCTGAATGCGGCGCGGATGACGGTGGCTTACCGGAACCAGCCGGGAAATACGGCCGGGGCCAATGGCGTGGAGATCGACCGGATCGATGCGTCCGGCAATGTCGTGGTGCGCAAGGCGGACCAGACTGCGAAGGGCAATGTCGCGATCTACGACCTCAACAGCAAGCTGATCACCATGCTGGGCAATGTGTCGCTGACGCAGGGGACGAACCGGCTGACCGGCGGGCGGCTGGTGATCGACCTGACCAGCGGGCGATCGACCGTGGACGGGCGGGCTGCGGGTGGTGGCAGCTCGGGCGTTTCCGGCGGGGCGTCGGGCGGGCGCGTGTCGGGCACGTTCACGGTGCCGCAGCGGAAAGAGTGACGGATCTGCGGGCCCTCCGCTGGGGATGACGTTTCCCTGGAGCGATTTCCAAGCATTCGGAACCGATCGCTGGTTAAGAAATCGCGGAAAACAAGGAAACCAGAGCGTTTCCACTCATGGTGTCGATCCGTCCTAGGGGCGGTTGTCCCATTGGATGAGTTGGGGGACGCCGGTTTCGTCGATCGCCAGCTCTCCGAAGGCGCCGGTGCGGAGCTTCAGGCTGGCGAGCGGCAGGCCCAGCGCCAGGAGCGCGAAGCGGGCGGCGCCGTTGCTGGTGACGAGGAGGTCGGCGCCCTCCCCTTCCTGCGCGAACCAGTGTTTCCAGGCGGTCAGGCGGGATGGCGCATCCACGGTCCAGTCCCGGGGCGGGATGCCCTGTTCGTCCCAGGCAGCGAGGGCTTCGGCGCCCAGTCGCGCGAGAACCTGCGCTTCGGCCTGGCCTTCGTCGGGGCCGTGGTCGATCTCGTTGAGCCAAAGGAGCGGGCCGTCCATGGCGTGGCCGGTGGCGGCGGCGATGCTGGCGGCGGTTTGCCGGGCGCGGAGCAGCGGGCTGCTGTGGAGGCGGCGGATCGGGAAAGCCTGGGCCGCGAACCAGGCGCCGAGGCGGGCGGCCTGGGCGTGGCCGCTTTCCACCAGCGGAATGTCGGTGCGCGCGCCGATGCGCCGGGCATCGGCGCTGCTTTCGAAGGTGTTGCCGTGGCGGATGATGAAGATGCGGCGCATGGATCAGGGCGCCAGGGGAGGAACCGGATCGCCGTGGGTCGCGATGAGCGCCTCCACGCGGGCGATGTCGGCTTCGGTGTCGATGCCGGAGCTGTCGAAGAGCGGCGAGGATACCGGGACGGTCGTGACGGGGATGCCCAGTTCGAGGAGGCGAAGCTGTTCGAGCCCCTCGAGATTTTCGAGCGCCGTGGGGGGCGTGGCTTCGAAGCGGGTCAGCGCGTCGAGCGTGTAGCCATAGAGGCCGACATGGCGCCAGACCGGGGAAAGCGGCTGGCTTTGGCGCAGGGCATGCTCATCGCGGATGGCGGGGATGATGGTTTTCGAGAACCAGAGGGCACGGCCGTCGGGCGCGCGGGCGCAGGTGGTGCCGCTGAAGGGCGAGCGCGTCTTGTGATCGCGCAGGGCATCGAGCGCAGGCCAGTCGAGTGCGATGACCGGGGTGGCGACTGCTGCCCCCGCCTCCAGCGCGGCGATGACGGCGCGCAGCGCGCCTTCCGGCTGGAAGGGGCTGTCGCCCTGAAGATTGACGATGAAGCGGGGCGGCGTTTCGCACTGGCGGGCGGCGGCCAGGGCGCGGCCGGAGCCGGTGGCGATGGCGCTGTCCGTCAGGACGGCGTCGCAACCCGCGGCGCGGGCGTGGGCCGCGATTTCCTGGTCATCGGTGGCGACGAGCAATTGGGTGTCCGGAAGGCCAGCCGTGGAGGCGCGGGCCATGGCGATGGTCCGGTGCAACAGCGTGCGGCCGGCAATGAGGCGCAGCGGCTTGCGCGGCAGGCGGGACGAGCCGGCGCGGGCGGGAATGACGACAAGCGTGGAAATGGTCATCGGTTCAAATAGCTGGAGCGGTTTCCAAAGGATCCGAGCCGATCCCTGGTCGAGAAGTTGGGGGAAAGCAGCAACCCGGAGCGGCGATCTGGTCCGATCGGACCGGAAGTCGCCCCGGCGCTTCGAGCAAGCCGGCGCAGCAGCCTGAGGGCGAAACCAGGCCCCTGCCTGAGCGGGCGCGCGATTGTTGCCGGGGCACCGGTGCTGGTCAGGCGACGCCCGCGTGGAGCAGGTCGTGCATGTGGAGGGCGCCGACCAGACGGCCCTTTTCGCAGACGAAGAGCAGCGTGATATTATGGTCGTGCATCTGGCGGAGCGCTTCGGAAGCCAGTTCTTCCGGGCCGACCGAGACGGGCTGAACCGTCATGTAGCGGCCCACCGGCTCATTCATGTGACGGGTGCCGGTGACGGTGCGGCGCAGGTCGCCATCGGTGAAGGCACCGATCAGTTCGCCCTGGGCGGTGACGACCGCCGTGCCGCCCAGGCGGGCGCGGGTCATTTCGATGGTGGCGTCGAGCAGGGAGGCGTCCTCCTCCACCCGAGGCACGTTTTGCCCGGACGCCATGAGTTCGCGCACCTTCACAAGTTGCGCGCCGAGCCGGCCATTGGGGTGGAATTTATGGAAATCGTCCGCCGAGAAGCCGCGCATTTCCATGAGCGCGATGGCGAGCGCGTCGCCGAACGCCATCTGGATCGTGGTGGAGGTGGTGGGCGCCAGCGAATTGGGGCAGGCCTCCTTCACGTCGGGCATCAGCATGCAGATGTCCGACGACGCCGCAACGGTGCTGTGCGGACGCGCCGTCATGCCCAGCAGCGGGATCGCGAACCGCTTGCAATATTGGATGATCGGGCCGAGTTCGTTGGACTCGCCGGAATGGGACAGCATCAGCACGACATCGTCCGGCGTCACCATGCCAAGGTCGCCATGACCCGCATCGGCAGGATGCAGGAAGATGGCGGGCGTGCCGGTGGAGGTCAGCGTCGCGGTCATCTTGCGCGCGACGATGCCGCTCTTTCCCATGCCCGTGACGATCAGGCGGCCGCGCACGCTCATGATCACGCCGACCATTCGCAGGAAGGTCGCGGAAAATTCCCGGTCGTCGAACTGGTTTTCCAGGGCGCTCAGCCCTTCGGCAGCGATGGATAATGTACGGCGCGCTGTTTCAGCAATGCGCCCGCCTGAGCCAAATGGCACGATCTTCGTTACTGTCGACACGCGTAAGCCCTTTTTTCCGCCATCATCGCCGGCTTTTCCCGACTGACGACAGCGGTGACGATCCACCCTCCCAAGGTGTCCCGTCCTACCTCATTCGCGACCCGACCGATCCGGAATGACCGGTACCCGGCTGCGGGAATAGGCTCCTTCCCCTAATATTGGCAAACGATTTCGCAAGCGCGAATGATGATTTGCGCGCCATTAACTCCACAATGGATGGAAAAGCGACGAGTTGCCAAATTATTCGGTGGATGGAGGAACCTTTTGATCGACAGGCAGTTATGGCGCGCCCTGCTGCATTGCGCCATGATCAGCCATGATAGGCGCGATACCAGTCGACGAAGCGGGGAACCCCCACTTCGATGCCGGTGGTCGGCGCAAAGCCGATGTCCTGCGCGATTGCGCTGATATCAGCGAAGGTCGCCGGAACATCGCCGGGCTGCATCGGCTGAAAATCAACCTCCGCCTTTCGTCCGCAGGCATCCTCCAGGACCGAGATGAGGTGCATCAGTTCCTCCGGCCGGTTGTTGCCGATATTGTAGAGCCGGTGCGGCGAGCGGCTTCCCCCCGCCTTGGCCGCGCCGTCATCCTCCGGCGCGTGGTCGAGGCAGCCGACCACGCCGCTGACGATGTCGTCGATATAGGTGAAGTCGCGCTGCATCCGGCCATGGTTGAAGACGGGAATCGGCTGGCCCGACAGGATCCTGGAGGTGAAGATCCACATCGCCATGTCGGGGCGGCCCCAGGGGCCGTAGACGGTGAAGAAGCGCAGGCCGGTCATGGGAATGCGGAAGAGATGGGCGTAGGTCTCGCTCATCAATTCATCCGCCCGCTTGGTCGCGGCATAGAGCGAGACGGGATGATCGGCCCGGTCCTCCACCCGGAAGGGCAGCGTGTCATTGCCGCCATAGACCGAGGAGGAGGAGGCGTAGACCAGGTGCCGCACCCGCCGTTCCCGCGCCACCTCCAGCATGTTGACATGGCCCGCCAGGTTGGAGCGGACATAGGCATGGGGGTTGATCAGCGAATAGCGCACGCCCGCCTGTGCGCCCAGATGGATGATCGCATCGACGGGATGGTCGTGCAGCGCTGCCTGGAGCGCGTCCATGTCGGCAAAGTCCAGTTCCGCGAAGGTGAACAGGCGGCCGTGACGCTCCTGCAGGGCGGCGATCCGGTCACGCTTGAGCGAAACCGGATAATAGTCGTTCATATTGTCGATACCGAAGACCGCCCGGCCCTGTGCGAGCAGGCGGTCCGCGACGGCCATGCCGATGAATCCGGCCGCGCCGGTCACGAGGATTGTCATGGGTTGCGGGTTCCTGTCCTTGCCTGGCGTCGGAGTCTTTCACAGACAATCCGGGAAGCGATGTAAAGGGCTTTCCCCATAAGGTTCGTGATAGTGGCTAAAATTGCTGGCCTGCAATGCCGGGCGGATTGCGGCTCCCTGGGGCGCGGGCCGGGAAGCGGGGCTGGGAACGGATGGAGTGCGGACGTCAGACAGCGCGGTCCTGGCCGGCCTGATGTCCGGTCGGTTCGCCGGCCATGCCCAGGAGCAGGTCGATCTTGTCGTGCAGGTTCGCGATCTGCGCTTCGGCGCGAATATTCGTCTCATAGTCCAGGCGCGCGTCGAGCCGGTCCTTCGCCGCCTGCCGGTTCTGGCTCATCATGATGATCGGCGCCTGCAATGCGGCGAGCATCGAGAGCATCAGGTTCAGGAAGATGAAGGGGAAGGGATCAAAGGCATGACCCACAAGGACGACCGTGTTCAATATGGCCCACGCCACCAGGAACAGGCCGAAGCCGATGATGAAGCTCCAGGAGCCGCCGACGGCAGCCACGCGATCGGCGAGGCGCTCGCCAAAGGTCAGGCGCTCGTCAAAGACCTCGTTGACGTCGCGGACATGGTGCGCGCGGCGGAACGGCGCGGCGAGGAAGCGGATTGCTGCGTTCATGACTCACCTCTTGCGACCGTACCCTCTGAGCCGGCGCCGGTGAGCTGAAGTCGGTTCAGTTCGCCAGCTCCCCCAGAGGGACGGTCCTTCGACTATGGTCGTTGTCAGGCATTGGTCCCTCAAGGGAGGAGATTGCGGATCGGACGGCGCGAACGCCGCCTGACGATCAACTGATGCCGCGCGCCCGATTGTTCAAGTGAAAGCTTTTTAATGTTCGCTTGAGCGCGATCCGCCTCATGCAGCGGTCGTCCTTCCGGATTAGCCATTCCCTAATCATTGGCGGCTAAGGCCAGGGCATGGACATGGCTTCCCATCCTGCAATGGCGAATGCGCGCGTCGAGACGCTGGACCAGCGCGCGCGCTGGTCCGTGCTGGCGGACGCGGCGGCGGAGGCCAATGCCTTCTATATCCCCGACATGCTGTGCGCGGCGCTGGATCACCTGGCGGGCGGCGCGACCGTCCGCGTGCTGGAGGCGCAGCGGGACGGCGAACTGATCGGGCTGATGCCGGTGGCGATTGCGGCGCGGCACGGGCGCTTGCCGCTGCGCTGCGTCACCAACTGGATGCACGATCACTGCTTCTTCGGCGCGCCGTTGATCCGGCGGGGGGACGAAGTGGCGGCCTGGCGGGAATTGCTGGGGCAGTTGGACAGGGCGGCGTGGGCGCCGGCCTTCCTGCATCTGCGCGGGCTGGACGCGGCGGGGGCGAATGCGGCGGCGCTGGAGGCGCTGTGCGTGGAGCAGCGGCGCGGGCGGCGCGAGGTGCATCGTCATGACCGGGCGATGCTGCGGTCGGAACTGGATGCCGACGCCTATTGGGAAACCCATGTGCGGGCGAAGAAGCGCAAGGAATTGCGCCGCCTGCAGAAACGGCTGGCCGAGATGGGCCGGGTCGAGAGCCGGTTGCTGGGCGACGGGGCGGAGCTGGCCGCGTGGTGCGGGGAATTTCTGGCGCTGGAGGCTGCCGGCTGGAAGGGGGCCGAGGGATCGGCGCTGGCCTGCCGGGGCGAGGATGCGGCCTTCTTCCGCGCGGCCTGCGCGGCGGCGTTCGAAAATGGGCGGCTGCATTTCCTGCGCATGGACCTGGATGGACGGGCGATCGCGATGCTGGTCAATTTCCGGCATGGCGAGGGGGCCTTTTCCTTCAAGATCGCCTTTGACGAGACGCTGGGGCGCTTTTCGCCGGGCGTGCTGATCGAGATCGCCAATTTGCAGGCGGTGCTGGGCGATCCGGGCATGGGATGGATGGATAGCTGCGCGGCGGCGGACCATCCGATGATCGACAGCCTGTGGGCCGAGCGGCGGACGATCGCGCAATATCGCATCGCGCTGCGTGGGCCGGGGCGGAGCATTGCCTTTGCGCTGGCGAACGGGGTCGAGGCGCTGGGGCGCCGCCTGAAGGGCCAGGATTGAGGAGCAGATATGAATGCGGTGAGCGCCATCGAGGCGGCGGTGTTTTCGGAAGATGCGCGGACGGCCTTTGCCGCTGCCTATCCCGACCGGGCGACGAAGCTGGGCCATGGGCTGGCGGGGCATGCGCTGCTGACGCTGGAGGCGCTGGCCGGCCTGGCGGAGCGCATGCCGGCCGACTGTGTGGAATATAATCTGGGCAAGCTGCCCCTGGGGGTGCGGCCGGAGGATACGCCCTCCAACGGGCTGACGCTGGGCGAGACCATCCGGACCATCGAGACCAACGGCAGTTGGGCGGTGCTGAAGAATGTCGAGCGCGATGCCGATTATGGCGCGCTGCTGGACCGGGCGCTGGCGGAGCTGGCGCCGATCGTGGAGCGGGAAACCGGGCCGATGCTGCATCGGGAGGCGTTCATATTCCTGTCCTCGCCGGGAAGCGTGACGCCATTCCACATGGACCCGGAGCATAATATCCTGCTCCAGATCCGGGGGGAGAAGACCATGACGGTCTTCCCGGCGGGAGACGAGGAACTGGTGCCGGCGGTGCAGAGCGAGGCCTTTCATGCCGGGGGGCATCGCAATCTGGGCTGGCGGGACGCGTTTCGCGACCGGGGCATGGCGGTGACGCTGTTGCCGGGCGACGCGATCCATGTGCCGGTGAAGGCGCCGCATTTCGTGGAGAACGGACCGGCCGTATCGGTCAGCCTGTCCGTCACCTGGCGGTCGGACCGGAGCGTGGCGGAGGGTGAGCTGCACAGCCTGAACGGCTTGTTGCGGCGGCGCAGGCTGCCGGTCGGGCGGATCGGGGCGCGGCCGGAGGCGCAGGGCATGCGGCGGATCGCCTATCGGATCATGCGCAAGCTGGGCGTCTGAGGATTTTCCGGAGTGCGGCTTCGGCCTCCAGACGGGGGCTGAAGCGGTCGACCTGCCACCATTCGAGCGCCTCCTCGCAGGTGGCGAGGCTTTGCTTGTAGCGGTCCTTGCCGGCGAGCAGGGAGTAAAGCGCAAGGCCGCGCGCGGCATAATGGTCGACGGCAGCGGCGTGGCAGAGCAGTCCGGGCTTGTCCTTCCCGCTGCGCGGGGCGGCGAAGGCGGACTGGTAGTTCATCGCCGTACCGTCGTGGAGGAAGTTCAGCAGCAGGCCGACCACCCCTTCGCCATCGGTGAAGCGGAGCAGTTCGACCGCTTCGCTTCGGGTTGCGAGCGCGGCGGCGAAGCGGCGGAAGGCGGGGTCGTCCCAGGCATTGTCGGCATGGCGGCCCGCGTTGAGGGCGCGCATTTCCTCCAGCCAGGGTTCGATGTCGGCTGGCATGGCCCGGGCGATGGCCGGGAGCGCGCCGCCATGATCCTTGAGGGCGCGGCGGATCTGGCCGCGGCTGTTGGCACTGAGCAGCGACAGATAATCGGCGGCGCGCACGGCTTCCAGGTCGACCTGATAGACCGGGGAGCGGTCGAGGCGGGTCCTGCGGCGGGCGGGGATTTTCAGGAGCGGCGCGTCGGGGGCGATGCCGCCGAGGCGGAGGGTGCGCCAGTCATTGCGGCCCTGCAGCGCCCGAAGGACGGCCTCGGTCGCCTCCCCTTCCCTGCCCGCTTCGATCAGCAGGCCGTTATATTCGATGAAGGGACGGTCGGCCGAGGCGTCGCCGGACTGGTTGAGCGACAGCGTGGCGCTGCGGCCCAGCAGGCGGGGCTGCATGCTGTGGCCGAACAGGGCGAGCGCGATATCCTGTCCCTGGCCGTCGGTGACGGCGAGCAGTTCGGGGCGGACGGCATAGCTTTCCAGCCAGGCGCCGGTCCAGGTCCAGCCAAGGAAGAAGCTGGCGGCGGCGCGCGATTCCAGCGCCTGCCAGCGGGGCGCGAGACTGGCCAGGTCGGGGAGGCGGGTGAATTGGCCGGTGAATTGGCCAGTGAACTGGGCGGTGAGGGCCATTGCGAGGCCCCTTTTGGCAGAGCGGCGGTCGGGGTCAAGCGGCGAGGCTGGCCGGAGAGATTTGGCCGGAGAGATTTGGGCGGAAGGATTTGAACAGAGGGATCAGAGTTCGCGGCGCAAGGCGGGATCGATGGTGCCGTCGGGGCGGACGCCGGCACGCCTGAGGTCACGACCCATGTGACCGGTGAGGAAACGAAACCACATCGTGAAGTCGGCGCGCAGCGACCAGAGCGGATAGCGGAAGGTCGCCGGGCGATTATGTTCGATCAGGCTGTGGCCGATCCAGGCAAAGCCATAGCCCGCCAGGGGCATGGCGGCGACCATCCACCATTTCCCGGCAACCGGCAGCGCGGCGAGCAGGGCCACGGTCAGGCTGGTGCCGGCATAGTGCATCGCCCGCGTGCCCGCATGGGCATGTTCCTGGAGATAATAGAGCCAAAAATCGCGGAAATCCGCCGCCTTTCCCTGCATCGCATCCCCTCCTGCCGGTGCCGAAGGGTAATGGGAAAAATGATGGAAGTTAAGATCGATGCGTCAGGCCGTGTGCCGATCGGGGGCAAACAGGAAATAATCATAGGCGGCCCGCGCCGCTTCGGCCATGATGCGGTCGCGCATCTCATGCCCCCTGTGATCCTTCATCACGAAGACGGAGATGACGAACATGCGCCCGTCCGGAAGGGTCACGATGCCCGTGTCGTTGCCGAGGCCGTTCAGCGTCCCGGTCTTGTGCGCGATGCGCGTGCCCGGCGGCAGCATGGCGCGCAGCCGCGCCTTGCCCGTCTTGCACCGTTCCATGATCGACAGCATCAGCGCGCTCGTCTGCGGCTGGAGCACCCGACCCTGGCGGATCGCGCCCAGCAGGTCGTCCATCGCCCGCGGCGTGGCGGTGTCGCGGGGATCGGCGGCAAAACCGATATTGGGCATGTCCCGCGCGTCGCGCTGCGCGGAGGAAAGGCCCGATTCCATCGCGGCCTCATCACCAAAGCCGGTGCCGGGCACCTTGGCGCGGGCGAGCAGGTCACGCGTGTTGCTGTCGACGCGAAGCCCCTTGATCCCCGCGGCATGGACCCAGTCGTTCACCGCCTGCGGGCCGCCGGCGCGGGCGACCAGGGCGTCGGTCGCATCATTGTCGCTGAGCGTCAGGCTCATTTCCAGCAGGGTGCGCACCGGCACCGGCCGGCCGAGCCGGGGCAGTTGTTCCTCCAGGCTGAGGCTGCCGGCGTCCAGCAGCGAGAGGATCTTCGCCGCGACCGCCACCTTGTAGGTGCTGGCCATCGGGAACAACGTATCGCCATTATAGGCGAGCGTTTCGCCCGTGCCGAGGTCGCGCACGGCGATGCCGACGGTGCCGTCGGTCAGCGTCGCGAAGCGGGCGAATTCGGCCATCAGCCGGGCTTCGGCGCTCTGCTGGACCGGATTGGGCCGGGGGCCGAAGGCGTCGGCGGTGGGCAGCGGGGCGAGGAACAGCCCCAGGAAGGCGATCAGCTTGGTACGAAGGCGCGGCATGCGCCCTCTTTTCCCGATTCGCGGGAGAAGGGCAAGTGCCAGGCGTTGACAGCGGTTCGCCCGCCGGTTCATCACGCCGGGCCATGAACGACACCATCAGGCTGGACGAGAGCTGGCGCGCGCCGCTGCTCGACGAATTCACGAGCCCCTATATGCAGGAGCTGAAGCGCTTTCTTCAGGAGGAGAAGGCGCAGGGCAAGCGCGTCTTTCCCAGGGGCAGCGAATATTTCCGGGCGCTGGACCTGACGCCGCTGGACAAGGTGAAGGTCGTGGTGCTGGGGCAGGACCCCTATCATGGCGAGGGGCAGGCGCATGGCCTGTGCTTTTCGGTGAGGCCGGGGGTGCGCACGCCGCCCTCCCTGGTCAACATCTACAAGGAATTGCAGAGCGACCTGGGCCTGTCGCCGCCGCGCCACGGCTTTCTGGAGCATTGGGCGCGGCAGGGCGTGCTGCTGCTGAACAGCGTGCTGACGGTGGAGATGGGCAAGGCGGCCTCGCACCAGAAGCGCGGCTGGGAACGGTTCACCGACGCGATCATCCGGCTGGTCAACCAGCAGGCGGAGCCGGTGGTGTTCCTGCTGTGGGGCGCCTATGCGCAGCGCAAGGCGGAGTTTGTCGACCGCAGCCGGCATCTGGTGCTGAAGGCGGCGCACCCCTCCCCCCTTTCCGCGCATAACGGCTTTCTGGGGTGCAGGCATTTTTCGCAGGCCAACGCCTTTCTGGAGGAGAAGGGACGCGGGGCGATCGACTGGGGCTTGCCGGAGGCGGTGGCATGAATTTCGATGATCAATTGCACCGCTATTTCGGGGTGCGCGAGGTGGAGGCGCTGACGCCCGATGCGCTGGCGGCGGGGATCGAGCATATGCGCGTCGATTTCGGGCTGGAGACCGACCAGCGGCGGCGCTTTGCCCTATGGTCGCTGATGTTCCTGCTGGGGGCTGCGCCCGATCTGGACGAGGCGTTCGAGGACCCGGCGGACCGGGATGCGGCACGGGACTTCATGGAGATGATGGAGCGGGCCGAGGAGGATGACGGCTGAACGGCAGGTCGGGAAAGCTGGGCCGGCGGCGGGACCGGGTTCCTGCCTGCGCAGGAACGCGGTATCCTGTGGGGCATGCGAATCTTCACCATCGGCTATGAGGGCGCGACGCAGGACGAGGTGATCGCGGCCCTGCGCGCGGCGGGGGTCACGATGCTGGCCGACGTGCGGGCGGTTCCCCTGTCGCGGCGTCCGGGTTTTTCGAAGAATATCCTTGCCGCCGGATTGCGGGAGGCGGGGATCGATTATGTCGGGTTGAAGGCGCTGGGAACGCCTGCCGCCGGGCGGGAAGCGGCGCGCAAGGGGCAGCATCAGCGGCTGGCGGAAATCTATGCCGGGCAATTGGAACTGCCCGAAGCAATGGTGCAGGCGGCGCAACTGGCGGAGATGGCGGCCGAGCAGCCGGTCGCCGTGCTGTGCTTCGAGCGAGATGCGGCAGCCTGTCATCGCTCGCTCCTGCTGGACGCGGTGTTGCCGGATGCCGAGCGGATCGACCTTGTTCCCTAGAGCGATCCGGGCGATCTGGTCCGGTGAGGTCGAAAGCCGCCCCAGAATCTGCGCTGTCGAAACGATTCCATATTGCATTGCAACAGGGGGTGGCGTTTCATCGCCTTCATGCTGAAGGCCGCGCTCCACCACCTGACATCCTACCGCTACAGCCGGCCGATCCGGCTCGGGCCGCAGGTGATCCGCTTGCGGCCCGCGCCCCACAGCCGGACGAAAATCCCCAACTATGCGTTGAAGATCGAGCCTTCCGGGCATTTCCTCAACTGGCAGCAGGACCCGCATGGCAACTGGCTGGCGCGGATCGTCTTTCCCGATCCGATCGATCATTTCTCGGTCGAGGTCGACCTGCTGGCCGATCTCGACATCATCAATCCCTTCGATTTCTTCGTGGAGCCTTATGCGGAGGACTATCCCTTCGCCTATGACGAGCAGTTGAAGACCGACCTGGCCGCCTATTTCGACCTGGAGGACCAGGGGCCGCTGTTCGATGCGCTGGTGGAGAGCCACAGGGGCTATGAGGGACGGACCATCGACTTTCTGGTCGAGGTGAACCGGCGGCTCCAGAGCCAGGTGGGCTATGTGATCCGGATGGAGGCCGGGGTGCAATCGCCCGAGGAAACGCTGGAGATCGGCACCGGATCGTGCCGGGATTCGGCCTGGCTGCTGGTGCAACTGCTGCGACGTCTGGGTTTTGCGGCGCGCTTCGTGTCGGGCTATTCGATCCAACTGGTGGCCGATGTCGAGCCGCTGGAGGGGCCGAAGGGGGTTTCGCAGGACGTGGTCGACCTGCATGCCTGGGCCGAGGCCTATGTGCCGGGCGCGGGCTGGGTGGCGCTGGATGCGACGTCGGGGATGTTCGCGGGCGAAGGGCATATTCCGCTGTGCGCGACGCCGCATTACCGCTCCGCCGCGCCGATCACCGGCATGGCCGAGCCGGCGGAGGTCGATTTCCATTTCTCCATGGGGGTGAGTCGCATTGCCGAGGCGGTGCGGATCACCAAGCCCTTCACCGACGCGCGCTGGGACGCGGTGATGGCGCTGGGCGCGCAGGTCGATGCCGACTTGCAAGCGCAGGACGTGCGGCTGACGACCGGGGGCGAGCCGACCTTCGTCGCCGAAGATGGTGGCGATGCGGGCGAGTGGAACGGCGATGCCGTGGGACCGACCAAGGCGGGCTATGCCGACCGGCTGATCCGGGGATTGCGGGAGGCGTTCGCGCCGGGCGGGATGCTGCATCATGGGCAGGGCAAATGGTATCCGGGCGAGAGCCTGCCGCGCTGGGCCTATGCGGTGTACTGGCGGCAGGACGGGGTGCCGATCTGGCGCGATGCCGGGCTGATCGCGGATGAGGTCGCGCCGGAGGGTGCGCGAACCGTGACGGCAGCGGATGCAGAGGCCTTCATCGCGCAGATGGCAGGCGCGATGGGCTTTTCGCCGGAGCATGTGCAGCCGGTCTTCGAGGATCCGGCGGTGTGGGCGGTCAAGGAAGCCGACCTGCCGGTCAATACGTCGCCGAACGATCCGAAGATCGCCGATCCGGAGGCGCGGGCGCGGATGGTGCGGGCGTTCGAGCGCGGACTCGACCAGCCGGTGGGCTATGTGCTGCCGGTGCAGCGGTGGCAGAGCCAGGCTCAGGCGCCGCGCTGGCAGAGCGAGATATGGCAATTGCGGCGGGGGCGCCTGTTCGCGGTGCCGGGGGATTCGGCGCTCGGCTATCGCCTGCCGCTGGGATCCTTGCCGCATGTGCCGGAGGCGGCCTATCCCTATATCCATCCCCGCGATCCGAGCGAGCCGCGGGGGCCCCTGCCCGATTTCAGGGCGACGGTGGATGAGGTGCTGGCCCAGCCGGTGCAGCGGGTGCCCGACGCACCGGGCGGCGCGGCCGCGCAGGAGCGGGTCGAGCAGTTCCATATCGAGGGGGCGGTGCGCACCGCCGTGACGGTGGAACCGAAGGGGCATTTCCTGTCGATCTTCCTGCCGCCGGTCGAGACGCTGGAGGATTATCTGGAGCTGATCGCGCAGGTGGAGGGCGCGGCGGAGGCGACGCGGATTCCAGTGCGGATCGAGGGCTATGCGCCGCCGCCCGATCCGCGGCTGCAGGTGTTGAAGGCGACGCCCGATCCCGGCGTGATCGAGGTGAACATCCAGCCTTCGTCGACATGGGACGAGACGGTGGAGATCACCGAGCGGCTCTATGCGCTGGCGAGGACATATGCGTTGACCGCCGACAAGTTCATGGTCGACGGGCGGTCGGTGGGGACCGGGGGCGGCAATCATATCGTGCTGGGCGGGCCGAGCCTGAACGACTCGCCCTTCATCCGGCGGCCCGACCTGCTGAAGAGTTTCGTGCTTTATTGGCAGCGGCACCCTGCCCTCTCCTATCTGTTTTCGGGGATGTGCATCGGGCCGACCAGCCAGGCGCCGCGCATCGACGAGGCGCGGCATGACGGGCTGTACGAGCTGGAGATCGCGCTGGCGCAGGTTCCTGCGCCGGGTGAGGGCGACGCGCCGCCGCCCTGGCTGGTGGACCGGCTGTTCCGCAACCTGCTGGTCGATGTGACGGGCAATACCCATCGCACGGAGATCTGCATCGACAAGATGTTCTCGCCCGACGGGCCGACCGGGCGGCTGGGGTTGCTGGAGTTCAGGGGCTTTGAAATGCCGCCGGAGCCGAAGATGAGCCTGGCGCAGCAATTGCTGCTGCGGGCGCTGACGGCGTGGTTCTGGCGGCAGCCGCAGCAGGGCGGCCTGGTGCGCTGGGGGACGGCCTTGCACGACCGCTTCATGCTGCCGCATTTCGTCTGGGCGGATTTCCTGGAGGTGCTGGGCGACCTGCGCGGGGCGGGGTACGCGTTCGATCCCAACTGGTTCGAGGCGCAGCGGCAGTTCCGTTTCCCCATCCATGGCGCGGTCGACGCGGGCGGCGTTGGGCTGGAGATTGCCCACGCGCTGGAACCGTGGAACGTGCTGGGCGAGACGGGGGCGATCGGGGGTACGGTGCGCTATGTCGACAGTTCGACCGAGCGGTTGCAGGTGCGCGCGACCGGCCTGGTCGCCGGACGGCATGTCGTCGCCTGCAACGGGCGGCGCGTGCCGATGACGCCGACGGCAGTGCCGGGCGAGGCGGTGGGCGGCGTGCGGTACAAGGCGTGGGCGCCCGCCGCCTGCCTGCATCCCGCCCTGCCGGTCAACGCGCCATTGACCTTCGACGTGCTGGATAGCTGGAGCGGGCGGTCGCTGGGCGGGTGCGTCTATCATGTCGCGCATCCGGGCGGGCGCAATTACGACACGCTGCCCGTCAACGCCTATGAAGCGGAAGCGCGGCGCAAGGCGCGGTTCCAGGACCATGGCCATACGCCGGGGCCGGTCGACATGCCGCCCGGCGAAGCCCCAAGCGAATTTCCGATGACGCTGGACCTGCGTTTCCGGCATCCATGAGCGTAACGGACGCCCCTGTCATGGAAGCAGCCGGTTGGGCCGATGCCTATCTGGCGCGGGCGCCGGAGGGCGACCTGTTCGCCGGGGCGGGCGCGGAGATGGCGGGGCACTGGCGGGCGATGCTGGAGCGGCTGTCGGCGCAGGCGCAGGGCGATCCTGCGGTGCTGGCCGGCAATGTCGAGCGGCAGGCGGTCGACCTGGGCCTGGCCTTCCGCCTGACCGGGGACCAGCAGGAACGGCCCTGGCCGCTCAGTCCCATTCCGTTGCTGATCGGGGCGCGGGAATGGACGCAGATCGAGCAGGGGCTGGTCCAGCGGGCCCAGTTGCTGGAGCGGGTGATCAGCGACATCTACAGCACGCAGTCGCTGGTGCGCGACGGCAAGCTGCCCGCGAGCGTGATCACCGGCAGCCCGCATCATTGGCGGGTGATGACCGGCGCGCCACCGCCCCATGGGCATTTCATCCATTTCTACGCCGCCGATCTGGCGCGCGGGCCGGACGGCGAATGGCGCGTGCTGGCCGACCGGGTGCGGACGCCGGTGGGCGTCGGCTATGCGCTGGAGAACCGGCTGGCCCTGTCGCGGGCGACCGGAGACCTGCTGGGCGCGCTCAATGTGCGGCGGCTGGCGCCGTTCCTCAGCGACCTGCGGCGGGGGCTGGCGGCGGATTGCGAACGGAGCGATCCGCGCATCGGGCTGCTGTCGCCGGGGCGGTTCAACCAGAGCTATGCCGAACAGGCGCATCTGGCGCGCTATCTGGGGCTGTTGCTGGTCGAGGGCGACGACCTGATCGTGTCGGACGGGCAATTGTTCGTGCGGACCATCCAGGGGCTGAAGCGGGTCGACGGGCTGTGGCGGTGGATGGACAGCCGCTTCCTCGACCCGCTCGCCTTCGACGCGGAATCGCGCATCGGCGTGCCCGACCTGTTCGACGCCTGCGTCAAGGGCGGGCTGATGTTGGCGAACTGGCCGGGCGTGGGCGTGATCGAATCGCGGGCGATGGCGGCATTCCTGCCGGGACTGGCGCGGGAAGTGCTGGGCGCGGACCTCATCCTGCCCAATATCGCGACATGGTGGTGCGGACAGGCGGCCGAACGGGCGCATGTCGCGCAGGCGCTGGACGAGCTGGTGGTGGGGTCCGCCTTTGGCCGGGAGGTGGCGGAACTGGACGGAACCCGGTTCCTGCCCGGATCGGCGATGGACGCGGGGCAGCGGGCGGCGCTGCTGGCGGCGATGGCGCGGCGGCCGATGGACTATGTCGGGCAGGAAGTGGTGCGGCTGTCGACCACCCCCGCCATCGTCGAGGGCAAGCTGACTCCCCTGCCCTTCACCCTGCGCGTGTTCGTGGCGCGGGACGAGCTGGGGCAATGGCGGATCATGCCGGGCGCCTTTGCGCGACTGGCGGCGCATGGCGACATCCGCGCCGCGCTGATGGGCGAAGGCGATCTGTCCGCGGACATGGCCGTGGTCGATGCGCGGCCGGTGCCGGAGGATCGGCTGGCGACGGCCGCGGCGGCTCCGGCGATCCGGCGGGTGGGCGGCATGCTGCCCGCCAAGGCGGCGGACAATCTCTATTGGCTGGGCCGCTATATCGAGCGCATGGAGATGACGGCGCGGGTCATCCGGGCGATCGTCGGCGGATCGATCGAGGCCGATCTGGGCCCCGCCGTCGGATCACCGACCATGGACCGGCTGCTGGGGCAGCTTGCGCTGTGGGGCGCGATCCCATGGGCCGGCGGAGCGGTGGGGCCGCTTTGCGCGCAGGCCCTGGGCGACGGCGCGCAGCCGGGCAGCGTACGGGCATTGCTGACGGCGGTGGCGGGCATCGGCGAAGGGCTGCGCGATCGGCTGGCGGTGGATTATTGGCGGCTGGTGCGGCTGCCCCTGCCCGATTTCGACGGGGGGGTGACGGAAACCCTGCTGAAGGCATCGTCCCGGATGATCGAGCGGATCTCCGCGCTGTCGGGATTGGCGGCGGAGAATATGGGACGGAGCGAGGGCTGGCGGTTCCATGACATGGGGCGGCGGATGGAGCGGGCGATCAACGGCTGCCGCCTGGCCATGCTGCTGGCGGGCGACGGCGCGTCGGCCGATGACCTGACCGTGCTGCTCGACCTCAACGACAGCCAGATCAGCTATCGCAACCGTTATCTCGCCGGGCCTGCGCTGGCGCCGGTGCGCGATCTGGTGGCGCTGGAGCCGCATAATCCGCGTTCCATCGTCTATCAGGCGCAAAGGCTGGCCGAGCATGTCACGGCGCTGCCCACATTGCATGGCGACGGCATGCCGGAGGCGCCGCAGCGGCTGGCCGCGATGCTGGCGGCGCGGCTGGCGCCATTGACGGGCGACATATTGGGCATGGCCGACCTGGCGGATGCGGAGAGCCGGTTGCTGGACCTGTCGGACGCGATCGGCCAGCGTTATTTCCTGCAGCGGCGCAAGGAAAGGTGCGAGGGCGTCAGCCTGCTGTCATGATCTATCGCATCCGGCACCAGACCATCGTGCATTATAATGCGCCGGTGCAGCTTGCGCGCCTGAACCTGCGGCTGCGACCCGCGCCGTGGCCGGGTCAGTGGACGTCCGACTATCATCTGGCGGTCGATCCCGCTCCCTCCTCCATCGAATCGCGGCCGGGGGCATGGCCGGTCAATGTCGCGCGGCTGGAGATCGACAGCCCGCTCCATCGGATCAGCATCGACAGCAGCTTCCGCGCCGGGGTGCAGGGCGGGCCGCCGGCCGGACCGCAGCAGGGCGACCCGAGCGTCGGCGCGGTGGCGGAAGCGGCGCTGGCATCGCGGGACATGGGGCCAGCGGGACCGGCCCATTATCTCCATGCCTCGCCGCGCGTTCCGCTGGTGCGAAAGATCGGGGAATGGGCGGGCGATCTGCTCGTTTCCGACCGGCCGGCGGTGGCGGCCGGGCTGGAGCTGGCGCAGCGGATCAGGGGCGAATTCGCCTATGTCAGCGGGGCGACCGACGCGGGCACACCGGTCGAGGCCGCCTTTGCGGCGCGGCACGGCGTGTGCCAGGATTTTGCCCATGTGATGGTCGCCGCGCTACGCTGGTTCGGGCTGCCCGCCGCCTATGTCAGCGGCTATCTGCGCACCGATCCGCCGCCGGGCATGGCGCGACTGGTCGGCGCGGACGCCATGCATGCCTGGGCGATGCTGTGGTGCGGGCCGCAGCGGGGGTGGATCGGCCTTGACCCCACCAATGGCGTGATCGCGGGCGAGGGGCATCTGTTCGTCGCCATGGGGCGGGACTATGCAGATGTCGCGCCGATGGACGGGCTGTTCGTCGGCGGTGCCGGGCAGAATGTGCAGGTGATGGTCGATGTCATGCCGGAGGACGACCGGGGCATGGGATGACAATCCTGCCCGTGATCGATGGGGGGACCACGGGCAGGACGGCGCAGCCGATCACATGCGGATCGCGTTGCGGAACATGACGAAGGCGATGATCACCAGATAGACGCCGAAGATCTTCTTGAGCGGAGCGGCGGGCATGGCGTGCGCGACGGCCACGCCCAGCGGCGCCGTCAGCACCGACATGGAGGCGATGGCCAGCGTCGCGGGAACATTGACATAGCCCAGCGAACCCCAGGGCAGGCCGCCTTCCCTGAGGCCGATCAGCGCGAAGCCGATGGCGCTGGGGATGGCGATCAGCGTGCCGATGCCCGACGCGGTGGCGATGGCGCGGTGGATCGATCGGCCGCAAAGCGTCATCACCATGATGGCGATGGTGCCGCCGCCAATGCCGAGCAGCGCGGAAAAGGTGCCCAGGCCCCCGGCGATGCCGACGCGGGCGATGCCGGAGGGCATGGTGTCGCTGATCACCTTGCCGCCGACCTTGGGAAGCAGGAAATTGAGCGACATCAGGAAGACGCCGACCGCGAAGATCATGGTCAATATGCGTCCGTCGACATGGCCGGCCAGCAGCACGCCGACGCCGTCGCCCAGGATGATCCACGGCGCCCAACTCTTGAGCACCTCGAACTCCACGGCGCCGCGCTTGGCATGGGCGAGCAGCGAGCGGATCGACGTGACGATGATCGTCGCCGCCGACGTGCCGATGGCGACATGGGCGACGGCGTTATGCGTTCCACCCAGCAGCGGCAACACCACGAACAGCGCCGGCACCACCACGAAGCCGCCGCCAATGCCGAAGATTCCCGCCGCGAAACCCGCAAACAGGCCCGCGCCCAGCATCGCGACCAGCGGCACCAGCCAGCTCATCATGTCACCCTGCATCAGCGCCGCTCCCCAGCCGGTGCCGTGCTGGCGGCGTTATCGGGGAAGGAGCCCTTCTGCATCGGGGCGGTGGAAGCTGTGCAATCGACCATGATGGAACCCATGCCTCTCTTCGGCGGAATGTCGGTGGCAGGGGCAATCAACCGCCCCGCACCCTTCCAAGACGAACGAAGGTGGGGAACCCGCAAAGGGGGGAGCAATATTGTGATGAATATGAGGGTGAAGAGCGGACGCCGATGGTCGCGCTGAGGCACATGGTGCTCCTGCGACGGCGGGAGCATGGGTGCGTTCAATGGCTAAATGATCAAAAGGCCGCCAGCGCCCTATCCCACAGCCTGTTCCGCCGGAGTGTAGGGGAGGTCCAGCGCGTCGGCCACTGCGCGATAGGTGATCTGCCCGTTCCACACGTTCAGCCCGTCGAGCAGATGCGGGTCCGCGCGCAATGCGTCCTTCCACCCCAGGTCCGCGATCCGCAGCGCATGGGGCAGGGTGACATTGTTGAGCGCATAGGTGCTGGTCCGCGCCACCGCGCCGGGCATGTTGGCGACGCAATAATGGACGATACCCTCGACCACATAGGTGGGGTCGTCATGGGTGGTGGGGTGGCTGGTTTCGAAGCAGCCGCCCTGGTCGATCGCCACGTCCACCAGCACGGCGCCCTTCTTCATGCTCTTCAGCATGTCGGCCGACACCAGCTTTGGCGCGGCGGCGCCGGGGATCAGCACCGCGCCGATCACCAGGTCGGCTTCCGCAACGCATTCCGCCAGATTGGCCCGGTTGGAGAAGCGTGTCTTTGCCCGCGCCTCGAAATGGATGCCCAGCCGCTCCAACACTTCCGGGCTGCGGTCCAGGATGGTGACGTCCGCACCCAGCCCCGCCGCCATCTGCGCCGCGTTGAAGCCAACCACGCCGCCGCCGATCACCGCGACCTTCGCGGGAAGGACGCCGGGCACGCCGCCCAGCAGCACCCCCCGCCCGCCATGCGCCTTTTCCAGCGCGGTCGCGCCGGCCTGGATCGCCATGCGCCCGGCCACCTGACTCATGGGCTTCAGCAGCGGCAGGCCGCCATGGGCGTCCGTCACGGTTTCATAGGCGATGCCGATCGCGCCCGACGCCATCAGCGCACGCGCCTGATCGGGATCGGGCGCGAGGTGCAGATAGGTGTAGAGGATCTGGCCGGGGCGCAGCATGGCCCGCTCCTCCGGCTGCGGCTCCTTGACCTTCACGATCATCTCCGCCGCTGCGAAGATGGCGGCGGGATTATCGACGACCTCCGCCCCGGCGCGGGCGTAGAGGGCGTCATGGGCGCCGATCCCCTCCCCCGCGCCGCTTTCCACCAGCACGCGATGGCCATGCGCGGTCAGTTCATGCACGCTCTCCGGCGTGAGGCCGACGCGATATTCGTGATTCTTGATCTCTCTGACGGTGCCTACGATCATGACCATCTTCTCCATCATTGCCGACGGGAGGCTATATTATAGTCCAGATAGGCATCGTTCCGGCATTTTACCCGTTTCGGCGCGACGACGCGTTCAGGGCGCCGGCCGTACCGGCACGGGCGCGTTGCAGAGATCGACGCCGCCCGCGGGCCGATCGTAGAAATCATCCTTCCGGTTCGCGCGCAGGCGGAGATAATCGGCAAAGCTCTGCGACGTGACGTCCATCACCTGATAATGCGGCCGCTGCGCCTCCGGCAGGTCGCTGGCCAGGCGGATCGACAGGATCGGCAGGCGCCTTTCGCCCGCGGCGTAGAAGCCCAACTCTCCCGAACCGCGCGGCAGGCTGGCAAGCAGGGCGATCCCCTCGATCACCCGTCCGACCAGCGCGATGTTGCGGTCGAGCTGGCGCGGGGCCTGGCCGATCACGGCATAGAGTTCGGCTCCGGTCCCCGCGTCCGGCGACAGGTTCCGCGCCACGCCGACCATGGCGTAGCAATGGGGGAGCCAGGCCGACGTCTGATCCATCGCCACCGGCCAGCCATCGATGAAGCCGGTGCGGGGGGCATAAGCGTCCGGATAGGGCAAGGGGAGCGGCGCGGACTTGAGCGTCGCGAGCGGGCGGACATAATCGGCCTTGATATCCGTGGCGATGCCGGCCGGCAGGGCCTTCTTCTCTGTCGCGTCGCCCCATTGGGCGACATAATTGTCCTGAACGCGGTAGACGCTTTCCCCATCCCACCAGCCCGCGCGGGCAAGTGCGCGGATATTGGCGACATGGGCCGGCGCGAAGTCGGGCGCGAGCTGTATGACGACGCGCTTGCCGCCCTCGACCGTCATGACCAGCAGCGTATCGGGCGCGATGCTCCGCCACGCGCTGGCGGGCGCCTGCGCCACGACGGCGGAGGGGGTGGCCAGCGGATCGGCGGCAAGTGCCGGCGAAGACAGGCAAAGCGTGGCCAGCAAGGGCGAAAATCGGATGTGCATGGCGCAATCAGGCACCCATGAGACAGGAAAGTAAAGCATCCCCTTGCCTAGCGCGCCGACGCACGATAGGGAGCCGCCTCCAGTGCAATGCGGAGCGGTGGCCGAGTGGTCGAAGGCGCTCGCCTGGAAAGTGAGTATACGTCAAAAGCGTATCGAGGGTTCGAATCCCTCCCGCTCCGCCACCCAGTCTCAAATCATTGAGGATATTCGAGAACCCGCCGGAACACGGGCGCAGTTCCGCGCGCTTTCGCCTTCCGTCGGTAGTGCGGAGAGCCCGATGCGCACGAAAGATACGCGATCTGCCCCAGATTCTCTGATGCTGTGGGCAGCACTACCGAATGCACGCGCGTAACAGTCAGGCTTCACTCGCTATTTGTAAAAGAAGTTCTTGATGTCGACCTTGCCAACCCCGGAGCATAAGCCGTGAAATCACAGGCCTTCCGTCAGCCGGGGCGCCTCATCCTGAACAGCCGGTCCTGGGTGATCTCAAAATAATCTGCCGGCCCGCCGCCGCGGGTAATAGGGTTTGGACGCGCCGTTTGATAAATCCCATCCTCGAGCATTGCCATGTCAATATGAATGCCGACCGCCTCCCCAATAACGAGCCACTGATCCAGATCGAGACCGTCCTTGGTTTTGAGTTGAATGAGTTGGGTCAAACGGCATTCGAAATGGACCGGGCTGCCCGCGACGCGAGGTGGTTTAACGAGCACAGAGGGTAGCGCGCTCAGTCCGGCGAGATCGAACTCGTCGACGTCGGGATCCACGGCTGCCGAGCTTGCGTTCATCTGCTCCGCCTGAGCCATTGTTGCGAGGTTCCAGACGAAGTCGCCCGTTGCCTGAACATTCGCCACTGAATCCTTCCAACCCACCGACGAGAAGGCGACAAGCGGGGGACGATAATTGACCAGGTTGAAGAAGCTGTATGGCGCCAGATTGCGCACCCCATTCTCGCTTATTGTCGAGATCCACCCAATCGGCCGCGGGGCAACGATCGCATTGAGGGGATCATGTGGTAACCGATGCCCCTCTCTGGGCTCGTAGAAATGAAATTTGGTCATTGCGTACGGTAGCAGACGGTCGGCAGCTGAGGAGCACAAATTCACCGCCGAACGTCGACTGAGGTCGACGGCTGACCGGCAGCTGTTGCTGCTCGCGACTGATCGTCAACCTCGAAAGAGGACCGGCAGCTATCGCCCACCGGCCGACGGAAGCCCGGTCGAGCCCGAGACTGACGATGAGAAAAATGCAGCAGCGGATCCCTTGCCGGTTGCCTCCCCTCTTCCGCGGACCACCAAGGCAAAACTGCTGCTCTCCATGGTTGAGCGCCCCGGAGGGGCGTTGATGGCCGAACTGACCGAAGCCACAGGCTGGCTGCCCCACACCGTGCGGGCGGCACTGGCGGGCCTCCGGAAAAAGGGCAATATCATCGACAGGGGAACGCGTGACGGCAGGACCTGCTATCAGATCGGATCCCGACAGGGATGACAGAGCGTCAGATCACCGCGCTGGAACGGATGTCATCAGCAGCGCTCAAAGCCGAATGGGAGCGCCTGACTGGCACCCCGGCACCCAGAATCAGCCCATCCATGATGCGCCTTGCCCTCGCCTTTGAATGGCGGTCGAGGGCGCGCGGCGGATATTCACGGCGGTTGATCGACGATCGGGGGAGCAGGCCATCCGCAGAAGTCGACCCGTCTGTCGTACGCCTGCTGGCTCAGGCACATCGCTGGTGGCGCATTCTTCGGGATGAACCTCCCAATGGTGGTGGCATCGCTCTCGATCACCCGCTTGGCATGTCGGCGCGTGCATCTCCATGACATTGGTGCATCAGCTCGAGAGGAGCACCGGCAAGCGCGGCATTGCGACACTCTGCATCGGCATCGGCGTGGGGCTCGTGCTGGCTGTCGAGCGTGTTTGACGCACAGATATGGTCCCGACTTCGCCGTCCGACACTGCCTCTCCGTCAATGGAAGCGCCGAATCTGCGATCCCGTGCATCGAACGCCCGCCCCCTAGAATTCAATAGATGGGCCTAACGGAACGATGCCGGTCGGGTTTATGGTCGGATGGCTCTGATAATAAGCGCCTTTGATATGCTGCATATTCACCGTCTCGGCCACGCCGGGCAGATGATAGACCTCGCGGGTGAAGCGCCACAGGGCGGGATAATCTACAATTCGCCGCAGGTTACATTTAAAGTGTCCGAAGTACACCGCATCGAACCGCACCAGAGTGCTAAACAATCGGATATCGGCCTCTGTCATTGCGTCGCCGAAGAGGAAGCGACGTGCATCAAGCCTCTGCTCCAGCCAGTCAAGTGTCTCGAACAGCGGGACGATTGCTTCGGCGTAGGCCTCCTGGGTGGTCGCGAAGCCAGCCCGGTAAACACCATTGTTCACCGTGTCGTAGATGCGCAGGTTAAGCGCGTCGATCTCATCGCGTAGCGGTTCGGGGTAGTAATCGCCTGGCTTCGCTCCAAGGCCATCAAATGCCGAACCGAGCATGCGCAGGATTTCGGAGGACTCGTTATTGACGATTCGTCCGCGCAGCCTATCCCAAAGCAGAGGCACGGTAACCTGACCCGTAAAGTGCGGATCGTCCGTCGTATAGATTTCGTGCAGACACTTGGCGTGGTGAATCGGGTCCGGGATCACGCCCGGCGCGTCGTCGAAGGTCCACCCACCTTCCCCCATCACCCAGTTGACGACCGAAATGCCGATCATTTTCTGCAGCCCCTTGAGGGCACGCATGATCAGGGTGCGGTGTGCCCAAGGACAAGCAAGGCTGACATAAAGGTGGTAGCGCCCAGCCTCCGCCCTGAAGCCGCCCTGGCCATTAGGGCCAGCGGATCCGTCGGGGGTTATCCAGTTGCGGTACGTGCTGTCCTTCCGGACGAAGCGACCGCCGGTAGACGCAGTATCGTACCAGTCGTCATGCCACCTGCCCTCGACCAGAAGTCCCACTTCATCCTCTCCTAAACTACCTCACCGATCACCCGCTCGGAGAAAAATCTTGTTTTTCTATGGGTTGCAGCGGCGAGTCCCAACGTCGGTGCCTGAGAATCTATCCGAAGAGTTTGGCGGCAGTCCTGGCGACAAGTTCACCCTGGTGTCGGGCGCCGTCGAGTTCGAGCTGGCTGGGCTGGCGGCTACCGTCCCGCCGGCAAGAGTTGTGGCACCGTAGGGCGTCCCGCCGGTGATTTCGCCCATCGTCATTTGACCTTGGAAGCTGTAGGGCAAACCAACGATCGTCATGCCGAAGTGAAGCAGGTTTGTAATCAAAGAGAACAGCGTGGTTTCCTGACCGCCATGCTGGCTTGCGGTCGACGCAAAGGCAGCGCCGACCTTGCCGTTGAGCGCGCCGCGGGCCCATAGACCGCCTGCCTGGTCGAGGAACGCCGCCATTTGCGAGGACATGCGGCCGAAACGTGGCCAGTCCCGATAATGATGGCATCGTAATTCCCCAGATCTTCAACGTTCGCGATCGGAGCGGCCTGGTCGAGTTTAAAATGGTTATCCCGTGCGACATCCTCGGGTGCGGTTTCAGGGACGCGCTTGATGTCGACCTCGGCGCCTGCCGAACGGGCGCCTTCGGCCAACGCCTGCGCCATCGTCTCGATGTGTCCGTAGGTCGAATAATAGAGAACGAGAACCTTCGCCATATCACTGCTCCAGCGATGTTTTTGTAGCGGTGACCTGACAGGATCTGCAATTGTGTACCACCCACCTATTTGAAGACGATGGTTCCAGAAAATTGAACGATGGATGACCTTATAACAGGCGGCCCTTGACCGAACGTGGCTTTTTGGCCCTGTCCCAGTTCAGCCACCGGCCAGAATGAGAGATCCGGCATTTCATCGGCCGGGGTTAACCCTCGGCCGATGAAGCAAATTCGGCAGGCGTCACGGGCCCCAGGGACGTGTGAGCTCGGTTCCCGTTGAAGTCCGTCCGCCGGGTCGCGAGGTCGCCGTCACATGCAAAGCTGGCGTGATATCCTCATGTCAGTCATGCCCCATGGCTTCGAGGTTCCGTGCTATGCGCCGTAAGCCCGGCAGAAAACGGGATCGCATATCGGGCAATGAGACCCTGGCAGCCTGCGTCCCCATGTTGACGGCCGCCATCGCACCGGCTTTGCCGTGGACAGCCACGGCCACCGAACGCAGCCCCAACTCGAGCTCTTCATCCACGATCGCATATCCCTCCTCTGCGACATGCTCGAGAATCGCGAGCAGCTTGGACGGGTTGATTTCGGTCTTGGGCGTACATTGCCTCAGCTGCGTGCGACGCAGATAGGCTTCCTGATCGCCACGCGGCTGGGCCGCAAGGAGAACACGCCCCATCGACGTGCAATAGAGCGGCAGCCTGCTTCCGACCCTCAAAGCAATCGACATGATCCGTGATACCTCGGCCCTGGCGACATAATAGACTTCATCCTCTTCGATCACGCCCAGAGAGCAGGATTCGTGGAGGTCGTCGCGCAGCTGATCGAGCAACGGCTGCGCCCGCATCGCGAGTGTACTGGAGGACATGTAGGCATAGCCAAGCGCCAGAACCTTGGGACGAAGCGCATATTGCACGCCGTCCTGCGCGGCGTAGCCCGTTCGGACCAATGTGTGCAGGCAGCGCTTGACCGCAGGCCTGCTCAACCCCGTCAGTCGGCTGGCCTGCGCAATCGTCATGGGCCGCTGCTCGTTTGCAAAACAGCGAAGCACGGCGAGGCCGCGTGCCAGCGATTGCATGAACTCAGGATCCCCATTCGCCTCAAGGTCACTGTTCTCGATCATATCGCCATCCAAATCAAACGATAAACGGACAATATCACGTTTACCGGTTGACGCAATATCCCGACCTAATCAGATGGTCTGCAACGGACCCTTATGGAGACTCGGATGATCGACAAGGCGGTGGCCAGCGCCGAAGCGGCGGTGGCAGAAATTCAAGACGGCGCATCGGTCATGATCGGCGGCTTCGGCACGGCGGGGATGCCCGACCAGTTGATCGACGCGCTGATCGCGCGCGGCGTGGGCGACCTCACCATCATCAACAACAACGCCGGCAACGGCGAAGCGGGCGTCGCGGCGCTGATCCGCGAGGGCCGGGTGAAGAAGATCATCTGCTCCTTCCCGCGCCAGTCGGACTCGCATCATTTCGACGCGGCCTATCGCGCCGGAAAGATCGAGCTGGAACTGGTGGCGCAGGGCAATCTGGCAGCGCGCATCCAGGCAGCGGGCGCGGGCCTTGGCGCCATCTTCACGCCGACCGGCTATGGCACGCTGCTCGCCGAGGGCAAGGAAACGCGCGAGATCAACGGCGTCCACCATGTGCTGGAATATCCGATCCATGCCGACTTCGCGCTCATCAAGGCGCACAAGGGCGACCGCTGGGGCAACCTTGTCTACCGCAAGACCGCCCGTAATTTCGGTCCGATCATGGCGATGGCGGCCAGGACCACCATCGCGCAGGTCGGCGAGATCGTGGAGCTGGGAGCGCTCGACCCGGAGGTCGTGGTGACGCCGGGCATCTTCGTCCAGCGCGTCGTCCAGATCGCGTCCGCCACCAACCACGCACTTGCCGCCTGATCCGGGAGACACGTACCATGAACCGCATGACCCGCGACCAGATGGCCGCCCGCGTCGCCCGCGACATTCCCGAAGGCGCCTATGTGAACCTTGGCATCGGCCTGCCGACCAAGGTCGCGAACTATCTGCCGCAAGAGCGCGAAATCTTCCTCCAGAGCGAAAACGGCCTGCTCGGCATGGGACCGGCCCCGGCGACGGGCGAAGAGGATTGGGAACTGATCAACGCGGGCAAGCAGGCGGTGACGCTGCTGACCGGCGGCTGCTTCTTCCATCATGCCGACAGCTTCGCGATGATGCGCGGCGGCCATCTGGACATCTGCGTGTTGGGCGCGTTTCAGGTGGCGGTGAACGGCGATCTCGCCAACTGGCACACGGGCGAGCAGGGCGCGATCCCCGCCGTGGGCGGTGCGATGGACCTGGCCATCGGCGCAAAGAAGACATTCGTGATGATGGACTTGCTGACCAAGCAGGGGGAGAGCAAGCTGGTGGACGCCTGCACCTATCCGCTGACCGGCCTCGCCTGCGTGTCGCGCGTCTACACCGATCTGGGCGTATTCGATGTCGGGCCGCAGGGCGCGCAGGTGCTGGAGATCGTCGAGGGGCTGACGCTCGATGAACTGCGCAGGCTGACCGGCGTGAAGCTGGAAATGGCCGCACAGTCGCAAGCCGCCTGAAGCCGTATAATATCGAGAGGATTTTCGATGACCGATGCTTTTATCTGCGACGCCGTTCGTACCCCCATAGGCCGCTATGCCGGCGGCCTTTCCAAGGTTCGCGCCGACGATCTGGGAGCGCTGCCCATGAAGGCGCTGCTGGAACGCAACGCCGGCCTTGATCCCGCTGCGGTCGAGGAAGTCTTCTACGGCTGCGCCAACCAGTCGGGCGAGGATAATCGCAACGTCGCGCGCATGAGCCTGCTGCTGGCGGGCGTGCCGCACACGGTGCCGGGCGTCACGCTAAACCGGCTCTGTGCATCAGGTCTGGAGGCCGTGGGTGCGGCGGCGCGGGCGATCCGGTCCGACGAGATGGCGCTTGCCATCGCCGGCGGCGTGGAAAGCATGACCCGCGCGCCTTTCGTGATGGGCAAGTCGGACGGCGCGTTCGGCCGCAACCAGAAGATCGAGGACACGACCATGGGCTGGCGCTTCGTCAACCCTGCGCTCGACGCGCTCTACGGCACGGAGACCATGCCGCGCACGGGCGAGAATGTGGCCGTCGCCTATGGCGTCAGCCGCGAGGATCAGGACGCCTTCGCCCTGCGCAGCCAGCAGCGCGCCGCCGCCGCCCAGGAAAGCGGCTTCTTCGCGGAGGAGATCATCCCCGTCACTGTGCCGGGCAAGAAACGTGGCGAGACGATGGAGATCAGCGTTGACGAACATCCACGCGCCGACACCACGATCGAGACGCTGGCCAAGCTCAAGCCCCTGTTCGGGCCCGACGGCACGGTGACGGCGGGAAATGCGTCGGGCATCAATGACGGCGCGGCCGCGATGATCATCGCCAGCGAGGCGGCGGCGAATGCCAACGGCCTGACCCCGCGCGCGCGCATCCTGGGCATGGCGTCGATCGGCGTTGAGCCGCGCGTGATGGGCATCGGTCCCCTGCCCGCCACGCAAAAGCTGCTGACGCGCCTCGGCTTGACCATCGATGATTTCGACGCGATCGAACTCAACGAAGCCTTTGCCAGCCAGGGCATCGCCGTGATGCGGGGCCTCGGCCTGCCCGACGACGCTGCGCATGTGAACCCCAATGGCGGAGCGATCGCACTCGGCCACCCGCTCGGCATGTCGGGCGCGCGCATCGCCATGACTCTCGTGCATCAACTGGAAAAGACCGGCGGCAAGCGCGGCATCGCCACTTTGTGCATTGGTGTCGGCATGGGTCTGGCGTTGGCGGTGGAGCGTGTCTGAGCTAAGTCATTCACACCATATCTGTCGCGCGGGATTTGCGATAATCGACAATCGATATCAAGTTGTCCTCGATCCAATCCGCCAGTGATCGAACTTTTCCGGCTGCTTGAACGGTGCTGTCAAAGCAAACCGGGGTTCGGTAAATGGTGGGTCATGACCAAGCCCGCCATTAGTCCGTTTCGGTATTTCAACTCCTCCCCGGAGGTGATCCGGTTGGTGGTGATGATGTATGTCCGTTACCCGCTGTCGCTGCAGCAGGAAATGGGGCAGTGGCTGAACAATCGGGTTGAAAACAGCCATCTCTCCTTCCGACGACGGGAGCGGGCTATGCTCAGGTTTCGACAGATGCGATCCCTGCAGAAATTCGCATCCGTCCACGCCCACTTTCACAATCACTTCGCCCTGGAGCGCCATCTCGTCGATCGAGAGATTTACAAGCAAAGACGCTCGGCCGCCTTGGCCCAGTGGCAGTCTCTCGCGAGCTGAGTTTCTCCGTTCTAAGCCCGAAGTGCATCGTGTGGAGAGCGGTTCGCCTTTGTCTGACAGCACCGTTCCCACTTTTCGAGAAGTGCTCTTGAAATCGCATCGTCTCGCTCGTGAGCCGGACGACTCCTCCGTCGTTCGCACTCTCTGCCCCGCCGGATCAGTCCGGCAGCGCGCCCTTGGGAACATTCTGGGTGTAGGTCGCTTCCTCGACGCGCGACTTGATTCGCCAGCCCGCAGGCGTGCGCACATATTCGTCGATGTAGAAGAGGCCGAAGACCATGACGGGACGGGTTCCGCTCTCATCGAGGCTTTCCATCGGATTGAAGCACATCACCCGCCCGGTCGCGTGGTCGCCCTCGATCACGAAGCGGTGATTGGTGACCATGTGGTGGGATCCGCCGAATGCATTCATGCCTGTCTTCAGCCAGTCCCGCACATAGGGGAAATCGCCCGCCGGGGCACCGAACGCGCTGTAGTCGACGAAAGCGTCGGGCGTGAACACATCGTTGAGGAGATCAAAATCCCGGGTGTCGATGGCATGGGAATAATCATGGGTGAGCTTTTCGAGCTCAAGCCGGTCGGAAATCTCCTGCAGTGTCATCATCGCCTCGGGTCCTATCCTCTTCGCTTGTCATATCATGCGGCACAGCTCCGCGAACGCTGCATCTGTGCCGCAACAGTACCATCGCGCGCTTCGAAGCGATACCAGCGCTCATAATCAATCGGACGACACCCTGGATGACAGGCAAGAGGCGATCGGCGAGGTCCTCACCCCAAGCAGCGCAATCCCGATGGCGCGGATCGTGCGCGAGACCCGTCGCGCGGCTGCCCTGACTTCAGGCGGCGACCGTCGTGCGCGCCTGGTGCATCGCCTCGGCCCGGCGCTTTAGCGCCCGCGCGGTGTCGTCGAACGCGCGCTTCACCCAGCCCTGCGTGAAGTTCATCACATGGATCGCGTTCTCGCCGAAAAAGGCGTCGGTGGACAGATAGCGGCAACAATAGGGACCGAGCGGAGTGATGACCTGATCCCGCCGGGCCTCATAAGGGAATTCGGGGGTACCGGGCAGCTCCCAGGACAGCAGGCGCTCGGGCTCGAACGCGCAGAGATATTCGCACCAGGGAATGAGCGAGCCGGAGCCGGTATAGTCGACCAGCATCATGTTCACCGGCGCGCCCATTTCCAGCGTCGATTCGGCGCGCACGCAATAGGGGTTCCATTCGCCGTAGCGCGGCAGGTCGGTCAGGATCTCCCAAACGATGGCGGCCGGCGCATCGATCTCGACGGGGTCGGAAGCCACGAGCGTGCGGCGGTCATATTGCGTGAAGGGATCAAACGTCATGGCTCACTCTCCTGCTAGCGGATCGCTCCCAACATAACGCCGACAGTAGCAGGCGCCGCGCGCTTATCAATCGGGTGGCACGGGGCGCGATCAGGCGAGCGTCAGAACGCTGGTCAGGATCGACCGCACTAGGTCGGCCTGACCGCGCACGCCCATCTTCGCATAGATTCTCTTGGAATAGCTCCGCGCCGTCTCCAGCGTGATCGCCAGCTTGTCGGCCGCTTCCGCCAGCGATGCGCCCTGGCTGATGAGCAGGGCCAGCCGCGCCTCGCTGGGGAGCAAGCCGAACAATTCGGCGATCTGTTCGTGCCTGCGCGCGCCGAATCGCGTTTCGCCCTGCAGGAACGCGATCATGACCGACGTCCTGTCGGGCGATGCCGGCACGCCAGCAAAGGGCGTCAGCATCATGTTGAGCCAGGGATCGTCCGACACGCAGATCGCCTGAGGCCGGGCCGATCCCTCGGCCGAGATGGCGGCGATGGCCGATTGTAGCACCCCGTTCGCCGAGGAGCGCATCGCGACCAGCCGACCGTCCTTTCCGATCTTGAGCGCGGCGCTGTGGTCGAGGATCGCGGAGGCATGCGCGCTTGTCTGGACGACGGTGCCGGTCGCATCGAGAGTCAGCCAGCCGATGTTCAGCCGAGCAATGATGCTGTCCGCTGCGCGGGCGTGGAGCAGTTCGCCTTCGAGCGCGATATGGTTGCGCAGCGAGCGCCGGAAATGCGCCGAAAGCCGCGCGAGCAACTCCGCATCACGCTGGTGGAACGGCTTGTCCCGGCGCGCGATGAACATCCAGCCGGTGACGCCGCTCGGTTCGGTGACGCGCACCACCTTCATGTGCCGGACGCCACGCGGCTCCAATATCTGTTGGCGATATTTCCGGTGATAGTCGTTCGTCTCGTCAAAAACGTCGTTCAGGTCGTAGACCTGCCCTTCGCGCAGGGTCCCGCCCATGACGGGGTCGGAGCGGTAGAAGCTTTCGCGATAGAATTGATGGACCTCCACCGGTGCGTCGTCGCCTGCGAACAACTCCACCACGCCGCCCGGCCCACGATCCGGCGGCTTAAAGATGATACCGGAATAGTCGGCGTCCAGCTCCGCGCGCAGCAGCTCCAGGAACGTCGTCCAGGGCGGCGTTTCGAAGGGGCCGTCGTGCAACGCTGCGATCAACCGGTCCGCGACATCATTCATAACGCGATGAACCTCCCATATGGGGACACCGCTGTCCAGACGATTCGCTATCGTCTCGCCATCCGGCATCGCCGCCGCACCGAATGCGGGCATCGGCGCGCGAGCAAGAGAGAGTGGAGAGCGATGGCAGACAATACTCCCGGCAGCGCCGATTCATACGAACATGTGTGGAACGAGCACACCAAGGTTCTGGCCGACATCCGCGCCCAATGGTTCGCCTCGGGATGGGCAGACACGCCCGAGGAGCAGGATCGGGCGATGTTCCACGTCATGTCGATCGAGCACACCGGCTTCAACGTCTTCGTCGCGCCAAGGCAGGATTACCCCTTCTTCAGCAAGACGCACGCCTTCCATCACCCGATGACCTTCACCTGGGGCCTGTGCTGCCCCGATTTCCACTATCAGTTCGCCTTTGCCGACGGCGCGGGCACCTACCGGATCACGGGCAAGACCGGCACCACCCGCTGGAGCGAGCTCCACGTGCAGAGCGAGTTCTGGGGCGATCCCAAGTTCCGCCAGGTCGCCATCCTGGAGTTCGGCAAGATGCATGTCGAGGCGGACGGCAGTTTCGAGATCATCCTCTCGCCCGACCAGCATGACGGCAACTGGATCAAGACTGACCCGAGCGAGAACCAGTTGCTTCTTGTCATTCGCGACGCGATGTACGACTGGACGAACGACGTACCCGCAGTGGTCCAGATCGAGCGTCTTGACGGCCTCGACAAGCCCCGCCTCCAGATCAGCAACCGCGACCTTGCCACCCGCATCCGCAAGCTGACGAACTTCGCCCGTGAATCGGCGCGGCACTGGATCGGACGCAACGACGAGATCGTCGGCGACGTGGGCGTAAACGTCTTCTGGACCGGCAAGGAGCAGAACCTGGGTGGGATCCAGCACGCCGCCTATCATTTCATGGTGTTCGACATTGCCGAGGACGAGGGGCTGGTATTTGAGTTCGACCCGCCGAAGACCTCGACGTTCTGGGCATTCCAGCTCGCCAACCTGCAGTACGACACGGTCGATTATCTCAATAACCAGTCATCGCTGAACGCCATGCAGACAAGGGTCGATCCGGACGGCAAGATCCGCATCGTCGTGTCTGCCCGCGACCCTGGAATCGCGAACTGGATGGATACGGTCGGTCATCTGCGGGGCGTCTGCGCATCGCGCTGGGTCTGGTGCGATCCGGTGCCCGAGCCAGTCGTCACCAGGGTCAAGCTCGCAGACCTGCCGAACCATCTCCACGTCGGCTCGCCCACGGTCTCGCCCGAGGAGCGGCGCGCCATCGTGACCGCGCGAGGCGCGGGCATTCGCCGCATGTACGGCATTTGAAAGGGGGCGATCCATGTCCTTGCCAAGCGCAGCGGAGCTGATGCGCGCCGCCGAAATCGAAACCGCGCTCGATGACTGGGCGCTCGACCATGTCGGCACGCCCGAGCGCCTGCTGACCACTTTCGTCAATGATCTCAACCAGCCCTCGAACCTGCATCCGCGCGGGGAGGTGCGGTTCTACCGTTTCCTGATGGATATCCTGACCTCACGCCTCAAATATGTCGCCGATCGCAAGCGCCATCCGGGATGGCGCGACGAGACGGTCAAGGCGCCGATCTTCATCCTGGGCCTGCCGCGTTCGGGCACGACCTTCCTCCATAACTTGCTGGGGTCCGACCCCCTGAACCGCGCGCCGCGTCTGTTCGAGATGCACTATCCCTCTCCGCGCGCCGACGATGCTTTCGCCCGTGGTCTGCGTGAGACCAAGTGTCAGGAACGGCTCGGCGACCTCGGCCTGCTCGACGACGACTGGCTGGGCGTCCACCCCATGGGTGCCGACCGCGCGGAGGAATGCCTGTTCTTCTGGGAACTGCTGCTGGCCTCGGCGACGTTCACCGCCCTTGCCGAACTGCCGACCTATCAGGAGGTCTTGTTCCAGCAGGACTTCCGCGCGATCTATCGTGAACAGCGCGATTTCCTCAAATATCTGCAGCATGGGCTGCCGCCGCGCCGGTGGGTGCTGAAGACACCGCTGCACGTGCGCTTCCTCGAAGAGATTGTCGAGGTCTTCCCCGACGCCATGTTCATTCATTGTCATCGCGACACGGCCAAGATCTATCCGTCGATCGCCAACATGGCGACCGTGCTGCACAGCAAGTTCGCCGCCGCGGCGCCGGGCGAAAAGAGCATCGTCGGCGATTATGACGACACCTGGGAAAAAGCGCTCGAGTTCCGGCAACGGCCCGGCATGGCGGAGCGGTTCGTCGACGTGCGCTTCCTGGATTTCCGGGCCGATCCGATCGGCACTGTGCGATCCATCTATTCGCGGCTCGGCCTCGAGTTCAGCGAAGACCGCGCGGCGGCGATGGAAGCCTGGCTCGCCAATGATTCGAGCGAGCGATCCGGGCGCGCGCATCATCAGTATTCACTGGCGGACATCGGCATGACCGAGGCCGACATCGACCGGATCAGCGGCGATTATCTGAAGGCTTTCGACGTTCCGCTGGAGCGCTGATCCTGATTTTCAACTGGCCCGGAGCAGGTGGGTCGTCCAGTCTGGCAAGAAATAGAGAGAGGATTTGAAATGGCAAAGCTGAAGGACGGCGTCGCGCTCGTCACCGGTGGCGGGCAGGGCATGGGTCATGGCATCGCGCTCCGCTTCGCGCGCGACGGCGCCAAGGTCGTCGTGGTGGGCCGGACGCAGAGCAAGATCGACCGCACCGTCGCCGAGATCCAGGCGGCCGGGGGAACGGCGCTCGCCTGCCTCGCCGACGTCTCGGTCGAGGAGGATACGCGCCGGATGGTCGAGACGACGGTCTCCACCTACGGCCGGCTCGATTTCGCCGCCAACGTTGCCGGCGTCGCACACATGCCCAATTACATGCACAAGCTGACGCTGCAGGAATATGAGGACGATTTCGCGGTAAACGCCCGCGGTGTGTTCCTGTCGATGAAGTATCAGATCCAGGCGATGCTGGAGAATGGCGGCGGCTCGATCGTCAACGTGACGTCGGGATCGGCGATCAACGGCTTCGCGTTCTTCAGTGCCTATTCGGCGGCAAAGCACGCGGCGGTCGGCCTGACGCGGGCGGCGGCGCTGGAATATGCCGACAAGGGCATTCGCGTGAACAGCGTGGCCCCCGGCGCGATTGCCACGCCGATGCTGACCAACAACGACGAATCGGTGCTGAGCCCGATGCGCGAAGCAATCGCCATGAAGCGTTTCGGCAGGGAGGAGGAGATCGCGGCCGCCACCGTCTGGCTGTGCTCCGATGAATCGAGCTACGTCACCGGGTCGGTCCTCCCCGTCGAGGGCGGCTTTACCGCATCATGCATCAGCATCGTCTCGGCCGTGTCCTACCCGTCTGTGGGCTGAACCGGCCGAAGGTCTAAGTGGGAGAGGACGGATGAACAGGTTCGACGGAAAGGTCGTGCTGGTCACGGGCGCAAGCTCCGGCATCGGCAAGGCGGCGGCGATCATGCTTGGCGACCGGGGCGCGCACGTCCTGGTCGCCGCGCGCCGGGCGGCGCAGTCCGAGGGCACCGTCGATCATATCCGCGGCGCGGGCGGCGAGGCGACGTTCGTCCAGATGGATGTCGCCGACGCCGCCAGCGTCGCCGCCGGCTTCGACCGTATCCAGTCGTCGTTCGGAAGGCTGGATGCGGCCTTCAACAACGCCGGCATCACCAACGACTTCAAGGCGTTGAGCGACACGACCGATGCGGAGGTCCGCTCGCTGATCGAGACCAACCTCTATGGCACGGTCGAATGCATGCGGCACGAGCTGCGCCTCATGCGGCCGGCCCGCAAGGGCGTAATCTTGAACACCGGCTCCACCGCCAGCATCGCGGGGTCGGGCTATCTCGCGGTCTACGCGGCGACCAAGCATGCGATCGTCGGTCTGACCAAGTCGGCGGCGCTCGAATATGCGAGGGAGGGCATCCGGATAAACTGCCTGTGCCCCGGCGGCGTGAAGACCGAGATCGCCGCCATCGCCATCGAGCGCGATCCCTCGCTGGAATCCTTCATCGCCAAGAAGGTGCCGTTGCAGCGGATGGCTGACCCGAGCGAAATCGCGGAGGTCGCCTGCTTCATGCTGTCGGATGCGGCCAGCTTCATGACCGGTTCGGTCGTGCTCGCGGACGGCGGGCAGACAGTGGGGTTCAGCGTCGCGCCCGAAGAATGACGCAGAGGACGATGGAGGGAAGTTGATGAGCAGCGCAGCAAGGTTCGTGGACAAGGTGGCGATCGTCACTGGCGCCGCCACCGGCATCGGACGGGCGACGCTCGCCCGGCTGGCGAACGAGGGCGCGACCCTCCTCGCGGTGGACGTCAACGTGGACGCGCTGGCCGAATCAGCCGATCAGGCACGTAGCGCGGCGGGTCAGGCAGGCCGGGTGGAGACCGTAGTGGCATCGATCACCGACGAGGCGGCGATCAAAAGCGCTTTCGCCGGGTTCGCGGAACGCCAGGGCAAGCTCGACGTGCTGATCAATGTCGCCGGCGTGCTGCGCGCGGTGCACAGCGTGGAGGAGACGTTGGAGGACTTCGTCCGCATCCTCCAGATCAATCTGGTCGGCACCTTCCTGTGCTGCCGCGAGGCGCTGCCCTATCTCCTCGAATCGAAGGGCAACATCGTGAATACCGCTTCCACCTCGGCCTATTTCGGCCATCCCTACATGGCGGCCTATGCCGCCAGCAAGGGCGGGGTGGCCGCGCTGACTCACACGTTGGGCTGGGAGTATATCAAGCGCGGCGTGCGCGTAAACGCGGTCGCGCCCGGCGGGATCGCCACCCCGATGACCGACGCCATGGGGGCCGGCGGGTTTCCGGAGGGCGCGGACATGTCGCTCTTCGCGCATTTGTCGCGGCCGGATGGGATCTATGGTTCGCCGGAGAATATCGCCAGCATCATCGCGATGATCGCGTCCGAGGACGGCGCGTATATGAACGCGGAGGTCGTGCGGGTTGACGGAGGCTATCATGGCTGACGACGGATCGCCGCGGGAACGGCTTTCGCTCGCGAGTATAGCGGATGCCTGAAATCCTCATCATCGGTGCATCGGGTCTGGCCGGTTCGGCGGCGCTCAAGCATTTTGCCGCCAAGCCCGGGTGGAAGGTCACGGCCGTTTCGCGGCGGCGGCCGCTATTCTGTCCCGACCATGTCGAGCATATCCCGCTCGACCTGCTGGACGGTGAGAAATGCGCCGAGATCTTCGCCGCGATGCCGGGCGTGACCCATATCGCTTATTGTGCCGTCAACGAGCAGCAAGGGAACATGATCGCCGGATGGCGCGACCCCGAGCAGTACGCCAGGAACATGGCGATGCTGCGCAACGTGGTCGATCCGATCCTGTCCACCGCGCACGGCTTTCGCCACATCGGGCTCGTCCATGGCTTCAAGGCCTATGGCTCGCATCTCATCGAGCGCACGCCGCCCATGCCCTACAAGGAATCACTCCCGCGCATAGACCAAGAAAATTTCTATCATCAACATGAGGACTATATCCGGGCGAAGCAGCGGGGCGCGTCCTGGGCGTGGACGATTATCCGGCCGGGCATGATCGTCGGCGAGGCGGTGGGCGCGAACATGAACACCTTTCTGGTGCTCGCCCTGTTCGCGGCGCTCCGCAAGGAGGCGGGGCTGCCCCTCCTCGTGCCGGATGGGGCCAGCATGATAACCGATATCGCCGACGCCGACCTTCTCGCGCAGGGGCTCGACTGGGCGGCCGGGGCGGAGAATGCGCGCAACGAGGCGTTCAACCTCGTCAACGGCGACGTCTTTTCGCTGCACGACGCATTTCCCATCGTGGCGGAGGAACTGGCCATGGAGCTGGCCGCGCCCCAGCCGTTCGACATTGCGGAGGAGGTTCGCACTCTGGCGCATCTCTGGCCCGGCATGGTGCGCAAATACGGGTTGAAAGCGCCTGAGGATCTGGACGCGTTGCTGGGCGAATCGCTTGCGGTGGGGGGTGGCTGGTCCTATCCGCTCGATCCCGCCCATGTCGTCCGTTACGGCCTCTCCAGCACTATCAAGATCCGTCAGGCGGGCTTTCACGACTGCATGGATACGGCGGAGATGTTCCGGAAATATACGCGCCGGTTCCAGCAGCTCAAGATCATCCCGGCCGTCGCCTGACGCGGGATCATGCTGATACGTACCAATATTATGGTCCATCCGGCCCATCTGCCGCCCAATGGGCTGGTAGCCGACGACATTGCGCTGTTTCAACGTGGTTTGGACGAGGTCAGGCGCTTCGTGGCTGTGCGGCTGGGGCTTCGTTAGGAACGGAGAGCCGCATATGGACTTCGAATCGATCCGCGGCATGAGCGGCCTGATGTTTCCAGACGGACCGCGCTGGCGCGATAGGCTCTTCTGGTTCTCGGACATATTGGCAGGGCGAGTCCACGCGATTACGCCGGAGGGCTCTGTCAGAGCAAAATGGCGCGTTGCTCTGGGCGCTGCTAAAGTAGGGCATGAGCCGCTCCAAGCCTGACAATCCGTCCGCTACTTCAACTCGTCGCGCGAGGTGATCCGGCTGGCGGTGATGATGTACGTGCGCTTCCCGCTCAGCCTCAGGAACGTGGAAGACCTGCTCTTCGAGCGCGGTATCGACATCAGCCACGAGACGGTGCGCTACTGATGGAACAGGTTCTGCCCGCTGTTCGCAGGCGACATTCGTCGGCAGCGGATCAGCCGCATGCGGGGATTTCGCCACTGGCGCTGGCACCTCGACGAAATGTACGTCAAGGTGAATGGCGAAATGGTTTATCTATGGCACGCCGTCGATCAGGAAGGCGAGATCCTGGAGAGCCATGCTGCGCTTCCGACAAATCAGGTCGTTACAGAAATTCGCATCCGTACACGCCAACGTCCACAACCACTTCGCACTGGAACGCCACCGTCGATCGCCAGACCTATAAGGAAAGACGCTCAGCTGCCTTTGCTGAGTGGCATTCTCTCATGAGCTGATCCCCTACCCTCGCGATCCAAAGTGCATCGCGTGGAGAGCAGTTCGCCTTTGTCTGACAGCATCCCACAGACAGATTTCTCCAAGAAAATCATTAACTTAGAGGAAAAGGCAGTGGCGGAGAGGGAGGGATTCGAACCCTCGGTACCGTTGCCGGCACGCCGCATTTCGAGTGCGGTGCATTCGACCACTCTGCCACCTCTCCGCAGAAGGTTCGGCGCGTGCCGTCCCGGTCGAGCGGCGGCCATTAGCGAATGATTTTCACCTTGCCAAGCAGCGGCGAGCATTTTTCTTGTTTCGCACCGCAAGCATCCTAAATTGTGTCACATGAACGACGCGATTCAGATTTTCGGAACCGATGTTACAGCCCCGCCCATCGTCCACGCCGGCTTCAGCATCGGCGATGTCGTGCAGCACCGCCTTTTCGGCTTTCGCGGGGTGGTGTTCGATATCGATCCCGTCTTCGCCAATACGGAAGAATGGTATCAGGCCATTCCCGAGGAGGTCAGGCCGGACAAGCATCAGCCCTTCTACCATCTGCTCGCCGAAAATGGCGAAAGCAGCTATGTCGCCTATGTCAGCCAGCAAAACCTGATCGCGGACGACAGCGAGGAGCCTGTCGATCATCCCGCCATCTCCGGCATGTTCGGCACCTATGCCAACGGCAAATATCAACTCCGCCCCCTGCATCGCCACTAGGGGCCGCCTCCGGGCGGGCCGGGCGCTGATCGGCCTTGCGCTGCTGCTGGGGGCTGGCGGCCTGCTGCACGCGGCCGAACAGGCACCGGCGCTCAAGGTCAATGCCGATCCCGCCTTTCCGTTCTCGCGCGAGATCGAGGCATTTGCCAAGGCCAACGAGGCCGGTCCCGCAATCACGGACGCCACGCTGTTCCTGGGCAGCTCCAGCATTCGCCTGTGGGACATCGGCGGCAGCTTCCCTGACATCGGCGCCATCAACCGGGGCTTCGGCGGCGCGACCACCCCTGATGTCCTGCATTATTACAAGCGCCTGCTGCCCAGGGCGAAGCCGCGTTCCATCCTGGTCTATGTCGGGGAAAATGATCTGGCCGCCGGTGCCAGCCCGGCCGAGGTGGCGAACAATGTGCTGGCCCTGCTCAGGCAGTTGCGCACCGATTATCCCAAGGCGCATATCGCCTATCTGTCCTTGAAGCCCAGCCCCATGCGCTGGACGCTCTGGCCGAAAATGGCGGCGGTCAACATGACCGTGGCGGCGCGGGCGCGGGTAAGCCGTTTCGACTATCTGGATGTTGGCCGCGTATTGCTGGCGCCGGACGGCCTGCCCGACGCATCTCTGTTCCGGCCTGACGGGCTGCACATGAATCCGCGCGGCTACACGCTCTGGACGCGGTTGGTCGATGCTTATCTGGATGCCGCCGTCGCCGGCGACACCAGGGGCGCCGCCTCGTGACGCTTCGCGCGCACTTTCCGATTGATCCACAGCCAAGCAACATTATTACCAGACATCGGTAAAACAGCCGCAGGCAAGGGGACAGACGAGTGACAAGTGATTCGGCCAAGGCGGCCCCCATGGCGGAGCTGACGCTTCGCGGCGTCATATTGGGCGCGCTCATCACTTTGCTGTTCACGGCCGCCAACGTCTATCTGGGCCTCAAGATCGGACTGACCTTCGCCACCTCCATCCCTGCCGCCGTCATCTCCATGGCCGTGCTGCGGCTGTTCGCGACCGGCACGATCCTGGAAAACAACATCGTCCAGACCATCGCATCGGCGGCCGGCACGCTGTCGGCCATCATCTTCGTTTTGCCGGGCCTGGTCATCATCGGCTGGTGGCAGGGCTTTCCCTATTGGCTGAGCGCCTTCACCATTGCGCTGGGCGGCATATTGGGCGTCATGTATTCCGTGCCGCTGCGCCGCGCGCTGGTGACAGGTTCCGACCTGCCCTATCCCGAGGGCGTGGCCGCCGCCGAAGTGCTGAAAGTCGGCGCCGGTTCGCGCGAGGGGCTGGAGGAGAACAAGCGCGGCCTGGCCGCCATCGTCGCCAGCTCCGTCACCGCAGCCGCCTTCGCCATCCTGGCCAAGACCAGGCTGATCGCGGAGGAAGCCGCAACCTTCTTCAAATTCGGCGCGGGCGCGTCCAGCGTTTCCACCAGTTTCTCCATGGCGCTGATCGGCGTCGGGCATCTGGTGGGCCTGTCGGTGGGCATCGCCATGTTCTTCGGCCTGCTGATAAGCTGGGTCGGCCTGGTGCCCTACCTTACCGCCCCTCTTCCGACGGGCGCCGATCTGAGCGAACTCGTCGGCACCACCTTCCGGATGAAGGCGCGCTTCATCGGTGCCGGCACCATCGGCATCGCCGCCATCTGGACCCTGCTCAAGATATTGGGACCGATCGTCAGCGGCATCCGGTCCGCCATGGCGGCGGCGAAGGTCCGCAAGTCCGGCAATGCCGGCCTGCTCGACCTTAGCGAACGCGATCTTCCCATCGGCGTCGTCGGCGGCACCATCCTCGCTTCGCTGCTGCCGATCGCGGTGCTGCTCTGGATCTTCGCGCAGGGCGGGCCGATCGCGCTCAACCCCGTGCCGATCATCGTTCTGACGCTGGCCTATATCCTGGTGGCGGGCATCGTCATCGCATCGGTCTGCGGCTATATGGCGGGGCTGATCGGCGCATCGAACAGTCCGATTTCCGGCGTCGGCATTCTCGCGGTGCTGGGCGCCTCGCTGATCCTGGCGGCCATCTATGGGTCGGGCGGCGATCCGAAGCAGGCGCAGGCGCTGATCGCCTATGCGCTGTTCGTCACTGCCATCGTCTTCGGCGTCGCAACCATTTCCAACGACAATCTTCAGGATCTGAAGACCGGCCAGCTGGTCGGGGCAACGCCGTGGAAGCAGCAGATCGCGCTGGTGCTGGGCGTGATCTTCGGCGCGCTGGTGATCCCCCCGGTGCTGGACCTGCTGAACAGCGCCTTCGGCTTCGCGGGCGCGCCCGGCGCCAAGGCGACCGCCCTCCCCGCGCCGCAGGCCGCGCTGATCTCCGCCCTGGCCAAGGGCGTGCTGGGCGGCGATCTCGACTGGGGGCTGATCGGCTTCGGCGCGGGCATCGGCGTGATCGTCGTCGCCATCGACGAACTGCTGGGCAAGGCGGGCAGGCTCCGCCTGCCGCCTTTGGCAGTCGGCATGGGCATTTACCTGCCGATGGCGCTGACCCTGCTGATCCCGGTCGGCGCGGTGATCGGGCATCTCTACAATCGTTGGGCGCTGCGCCAGTCCAGCCCCGAATTTGCCGAGCGCATGGGGGTGCTGATGGCGACCGGCTTCATCGTCGGGGAAAGCCTGTTCGGCGTCGCCTTTGCCGGGATCGTCGCGGCGACGGACAGCGACGCCCCCATGGCGCTGGTGGCGGAGAACCCCTGGGCCGTGCCGCTGTCGGTAATCGCCTTCTTCGGCGTGATCTGGGCGCTTTACGCGCGCCTTCGTCGCTGGGCCAGCGCACCTTTGGGACCAGCCTGACAAACCTCCGACAGGGGCCGAAGGATGAAATGAAGGGGGCCACCTCAGGTGACCCCCAAATTTCTTTATTCCTGAAGCTTCTGCGGATCAGAAGTTGAACCGGATGCCGCCGGTATAACGGCGACCGAAACGTTCCCACTCGATCGTCTGGTTGCTGCTGTTGGGCGCCTGCACGCCGCTTGCGCGCAGCAGGCTGCCCGGATCGGAGAAACGGCGGCCCGGATGGTTGAGCAGGTTCGATGCGTCGAAATAGATCTCGAAATTCCGGGTGATCGCATAGCGCGCCGAGAAGTCCAGTTCGTCGTCCGAATCCCAATAGGTGTCGCCCGCATCGGCCAGGCTACCCACCGTGTCGAGCCATTTGCTGCGGTTCTGATATTGCAGGCGGATCGACAGGCCATATTTCTCGTAATAGCCGCCAATATTGTAGACGAAGTCCGACGTGCCGGGCAGCCGCAGCTTGCGGTTGCCCAGATCGACCTTGCTGTTGTTCAGCGTGATGTTGGCCGAAACGCCAAAGCCGCCCAGGAATTCTGGCAGGCCCAGATCGTCCGTCCATGGCTCAAGCTGCAACTGCGCAGCCGCTTCCAGACCATAAATGCGGCCCGAACCACCATTGACGAGGCCGCTGAACGTATAGCCGGACCGGTCGATGCCGTTGCTGTTGAGCGCGGCCGAATTGAAGGTGCGGGAGGAGGTGTAGAGGAAATCCTCGATCTTCTTGTAGAAGGTGCCGATCATCAGATAGCCCTGCGGACGCAGATACCATTCGAAATAGGCGTCGACGCCACAGGCGCGCTCGGGCTTGATCGCCGGATTGCCGCCCGAGATCGTCTCATTGCTGTCGTTGACGACGACATTGGGCCGCAACTGGTCATAATCGGCGCGCGCCGCGCCGCTGTTGAAGGACAGGCGCAGCTTCTTCGTGTCGTCGATATTATAGTTGATGTGCATGCTGGGGAAGGCCAGCGTCTGCGTGGCCTCTGCCGTGACGAGACCGCTGACCCCCGCAATGGTGCCGACGGCTGAACCCCGGTTCTTGATATGCTCGACGCGCACGCCGCCGACCACCGAACCCCAGTCGTAGCGGAAGGTACCCATCAGGTAACCGGCGATGATCTCCTCCCGCACATCGTAATTATTGCCGGTATTCGGCGCGAAGGTATAGGCCGCTTGCGCCGCCTTCGACGCGGCGCGCATCTTGTCCGTGTCGAAATAATGGAAGGTGTAGCCCATCGGGATCTCGCCCAGGAACTTCTGGTCTGTCGAGAACTGGTTATAGTCCGTGGGCAGGACGGTCGCGGCCTGCGCGGCGTTCAGCGTGATCTGCCGTTCGTCCGCGATCTTCGTGCGGCGGTCATATTGGATCCCGGCCTTCAGCGTCGCATGTTCCAGCTCACGCGCCAGAACCAGGCGACCCGTATAGGCCTTGGTCGTGTCCACCGCGTCCAGCACCGTGAAGCCGGAAAGCGGCTTGGTGAAGCTGTCGACATCCACGACCTGCGCACCGGCGGCATAGCGGGTCGGGCCGGCCAGTTGCAGCGTGCGGTAGAGCGTCAGGCGCGACAGGTTCGGGTCGGAAAAATCATAGGCGACGGTCGGCCGCAGGTTGCGCGTGCCCGGGCTGTCCCAGGTCGCCTCCCCCACGACCGATCGGTCGTCCTTCGATTCGGTATAGTTGCCGACCCAGCTCAGCCTCCAGCCGTCGGCAAATTCATGATCGCCCGCCAGCGTATTGGTGAAGACCGACTGGCGAAAGGCGCGCAGCGTGGAACGCTGGCGGATGTCGATGCCATAGACCGTGCCCTGCTGCGGCGTGTTGCCGATGCAGACGTCGGCATAGCCCGAAGTGGCCGGCGTCGCGTTGGGCGCGACGGTGCAGGCAGCGCTGCTGCTCGACAGGTCGGATTCCCTGTCGTCCAGATCGAAGCGGTAATTGTCCCGCGCCTCGTCGTCGGTGAAGATGGTATAGATCGACCGGAGCGAGATGGTGTTCCGCGCGTCCGGTTTCCAATCCAGGCGGCCGGAAACCGACCAGTTCTTGCGGGTCAGACGATAGAGCTTGTTTTCGGCTTCGTGGGCCCAAAAGCGCGTTTCGTTGCCAGGGCGGGCATCCCGGCTGACGCGCTCATAATCGGTCTCGAAATTATCCGTGACCATGTTGCGCTCATAATAACTGCCCGACAGCAGCACGCCGATCTCACCGATGCCGGTCTGGAAGCGGTCGGACACGACCAGCGCGCCTTCATATTCCTTCCTGTCGCCCAGTTCGGCAAAGCCAAGGCCGCTCTTCCCCGCCAGATGGAAGCCGTCATAATCGAAGGCCGACCGCGTGATGACGTTGACGTTGCCGGCGACCGTTTCGCCCGGCATGTCGGGCGTCACCGCCTTCGACACGATGATCTTGCCGGCAATGGCCGACGGGATGGAATCGAAACGGGCGTCGCGGCCTTCCGGGCTCACCACGTTGATGCCGTCGAACGACAGGGTGGTCCAGGTCTTGGGCGCGCCGCGCAGATTGATGTAGCGGGCCTGGCCCTGGTCGCGCTCGACGCTGATGCCGGGCAGGCGGCTGGCGGCCTGCGCGATGTTCTGGTCAGGCAGGCGACCGACCGAGTCGGACGCCGCCACCGTGACCAGCGAGTCGCTGTTTTTCTGGATTTCCAGGGCCGCCGCCTCGGACTCCGCGATCGGGCGGATGCCGGTGACGACGATCGCTCCCATATCGTCATCCACGGCCGGCGCCTGGGCTATGACCTGAGACGAAGCCAAGGCCCAACCGGCAACGCCGCAGGTCAGCGCAAGACGAACGAACGGTGCGCCGGCGCGCGGCCGGACGAAATCATGTTGCATAGGATCCCCTGTTGAAACGGCCCGTTAAAAATGGGCCTGGCGGCGCACGTAGAGCGGCGGAAATACAATCCCGTGAAATTATGGTGACAGAACAGTGACATGTCAGGCGCTACTCGCCCTCTTCCGTCACAGCCCCGTCATAAAGCGCGTCCAAGAGGTGCCGCAAACGGGGGCATTCCATGACCAGACAATCCACTGCCGGCCTTTGCGCCGCTTTCCTGCTCGGCGCCTGCGCCAGCGCGGCACCAGAGCGCCCGCTGATGGAACGCATCGCCAACGCCACGCCGGCCGTCACCGTGACGGCCCGCGGAGAAACCACGCCCGTCGGCACGCCCAATGCCGATGCGGCAGATGATCCGGCGATCTGGCGCAACGCCGCCGATCCGGCGCAGAGCCTGATCGTGGGCACCGACAAGAAGGCGGGCCTTTACGTCTACGCGCTGGATGGGAAGACCCGCGACTTTCTCGACGCGGGCCGGGTCAACAATGTCGATCTGCGCGACGGGGTGATGATCAATGGCCGGAGCGGGATATTGGTCGTCGCGAGTGACCGCAACGACATTGCCCATGCCAGGCTGGCGCTGTTCCGCCTCGATCCCAGCACCGCGAAACTGACGGCGATCGGCAAGGTGGATGCCGGCAAGGGCGAGGCCTATGGCATCTGCCTCTACCGCGCGGCGACGGCGGCCTATGCCTTCATCGTGCTGAAGGACGGCACGGTGAACCAGGTCGCGCTCGACACTTCCGGGGCCACGCCCATGGGCCGCATCGTGCGGAGCCTGAAGCTTGGCACCCAGTCGGAAGGCTGCGCGGTCGACGACCGCACCGGCATCGCCTATGTGGCGGAGGAGGATGTCGGCCTCTGGCGCTTCGATGCCCGTGCCGACGCCCCCACCACCCTGACCAGGATAGCGGCGGCGGACGGCAGGAACCTCGTCATGGATGCCGAAGGCGTCGCCATCGCGCCAATGGGCGAGAAGGACGGCTATGTCCTGGTCTCCAGCCAGGGGGACAATGCCTATGTCGCCTATCGGCTGTCGGATGACGGCTATGCCGGCCGCTTTCGCGTGGTCGAAGGCAGCATTGGCGGGTCGGAGGAAACCGATGGCATCGACCTGATGCTGGGCGATTTCGGACCGGGCTATCCCGGCGGGCTGTTCGTGGCGCAGGACGGGCACAACGCCACGGCGGCGCAGAATTTCAAGCTGGTGGCCTGGGACGACATCGCCAGGGCACTCGACCTGCCCCGTTGATCCGGAAAGCCCCTCCCGTTTCCGGGAGGGACCATCGGCGCCTATTTCTTTGCGAACCATCCGATCAGCGCGGGCTTCAGCCGTGCCCGGGTCTCGATCCGTGTCTTGATCGCGGCGATGGAGCGATCCACCACCTTGCGCGATTCCGGCGTCAGATATTGGGTGGCATAGGCGTCCAGCTTCGTCACCATCGCCGGATCGGCGGAATTACCGCCAAGCCGCGCAATCGCCTGGCTGCGCGCCGACACGTCGATCATCGCCTCATATTGCTCGCGATGCGCCAGCACATAGTCTACGGCCAACATCGGATGCTCGCCGCCCACGGCGGAGATGATGGCCGCGCTGGTCGTCTTGCCCGGCTCGTCGGTCATCGCCAGGTCGAGCGCCCTGGCAGCCAGCTTCTCATCCTTGGCCGCGCCCAGCAGGGCGAAGGTGGTGCTCTTTTCGAGGTCCGACTTGGCGCCGTTAGCCATTGCGCGCAGCTTGTCCCAGGTCGCGGCATCGGCATTTTCCGCGATGATGCGGAGCCAGACATTGCGCAGCGGACCATCAAGCGCGGACGGATTGGTTGCCAGCGCGGCGAAACGCTTGTTCGCTTCCGCGACGACCGCCTTGTCGCCCATGCCGCCCAGCGTCGACACCAGGGCCGAGCGCAACACCGGCACCTGGGGATTCTCGCCCGGCTTGGCATCGAATCCGACGCTTGCCAGCACGGGGCTCAGCTTCTTCGACGCATAGGCCGCGACCCGCGCCTGGCTCGCCTTGTCGCTCTCCAGCATGGTGTGGGCACTGTCGAGATAGCCCGGCACCTCCGCCAGCACGGCGGGGCTGGCGGTCGCGGGCACGGCATCGATCAGGTCGAGGGCCAGTCCCATGGGCTGATAGCCGCCGAGGCCCAGCTGGAAATTGTCCGCCATCAGGCCGATCTGGTCCATGGACGTCAATTTGGTGAAGTCCCTGACCAGGGATCTCAGATTCGCTTCCGGATAGAGCGAGCGGTAATAGCCCGTCTGCCCGGCGTTGATCAGATAGGCGCCACAACCCGGCAGCGTCACCTGCGCCGATCCGTTCAGGATCAGCCGCTGCTGCGTCCCGCCGCCCCCTTGACCGATCGCCTGCGCCATCACCGGCACATTCCATTTGAGCGGCGCCTTGTCCTTCCGGTCACGGCTGAATTCGCCCTGCGACAGTGACAGGATGGTCGATCCGCCCTGACATTGCGCGCTGTCCACCTTGACCAGCGGGATGCCCGGCTGGCTGGTGAAATCATGTGCGATGCCGACCACGCCCTTGGCGCCCGCGCCTTCGACTGCCTTCCACAGGTCGTCGGTCACGGTGTTCCCATAGGCGTGCTGCTTCATATAGGCGCGGATGCCCGAACGCCACGCATCTTCCCCCGCAAAGCCCTCGAGCATGGTGATGACGGCCTCGCCCTTTTCATAGGTGATGTCGTCAAAGGCCTGGTTCACCTCATCGACGGTGTGGATCTTCTGGAGGATCGGGTGGGTCGTCACCAGCGAATCCAGGCTCATAGCCCGCTCGCGGCCATTGACGCGGGACAGCAGCATTTCCCATTCGGGGTTCAGCTTGTCGGTGACCTTGGTCGCCATCCAGCTTGCGAAACCTTCGTTCAGCCAGAGATCGTCCCACCAGGCCATGGTGACCAGATCGCCGAACCACTGGTGCGCCATTTCATGGGCGACGATCGAATAGATGGTCCGACGCGTGCTTTCCGACGTGAAGCGCGGATCGACTAGCAAGGCCCGCTCGAAGGTGAAGATCGCGCCCCAATTCTCCATGGCGGAGAAGAACTGGCTCTGCCCCGGCCCCGCGACATTGTCCAGCTTGGGCAAGGGGAAAGGCACGCCGAAATAGTCGTTATAATAAGGCAGGATCGCCGCCGACGCATCGAGCGCGAGTTGCGCCTTGCCGGTGTTGCCCTTGCCGGTGATCACGCCGACTTCGGTTGCGCCGGCCATTTTCGTTGCGCGTTCCAGTTCGCCCAGGCCGAAGAAGAGGAGGTAGGATGACATTTTCGGGCTGGTGCCAAAGGTCACCAGCTTCCTGCCCGACCCGGCATCGGCGCTGCTCTTGACCGGCATGTTGCTGACGGCAAGCTGATCGGCGGGGACGACGGCGCTCAGGTCGAAGGTCGCCTTGTAGCTCGGCTCATCAAAGCTCGGCACGAAGCGGCGGGCGTCGGGCGCCTCGAACTGGGTGAAGAGGGCGCGCTTCGCCTTGCCGGCATTGTCGGTATAATCGAGCGCGAACAGGCCGTTCGCCTGCTGGTTGATGACACCTGCATAGTCGATGTCGAGCTTGTAGTTGCCCGGCTGGAGCGGCTTGCCGAAATCGAAGGTGACGGTCTGCGCGGCGGCGTCGATCCGGGCGGTCCCCTTTGCGGCCTTACCCTTTGCCGCCTTGTCGTTCACCGGGGTCAGCGTCACCGAACTTATCGTCAGGTCCGCCGCGTTCAGCACTAGGGCAGGCATCGCCTGAGTCACGGTGACATCGATGGTGGTCCTGCCCGTGAACTTCAGATTGGCCGCATCGGGAGTCACCTCAATCGCATAATGGCTGGGCGCGGCGCCGCGCGGCAGTTGCGTGGTCACACCCGCGGCGGGGCCGGACGGGGCCACCGGCTGCGCCCATGCCGGGACAGCCACAGCCAGCGGCGCGGCCGCCAGCATCAGCGGAAGGATTTTCGAAAAGGACATGAGGTTCGCAACTCCGACAGGTTGGAACGGCGCGGCGAAAGTCGCGCGCCAGGATGTCAGGGGGATCGTCCGTTTCACCTCGTCGGTCAAGCCGGGCGCCCCGCCGCACATGTCGTTGGTCGAAACTTGTTGTTCGTTTGTCAAACAAAAGCGGAGGTGAAGCTTCCTGCCGCCGCGCCGGCAGGAACGCCATTCCCTCCGGGCGCGTTAACCCCGCCCGCGATAACCCGGCACGTCCTGCGGGGGGAGCCACAGCCCCGCCGGCGGCTCGCCCGATTGCCAGAACACGTCGATGGGAATGCCCCCGCGCGGATACCAATAGCCGCCGATGCGCAGCCATATCGGGTTCATCTCCGCGAACAGCCTTTCGCCGATCCCCACCGTGCAATCCTCATGGAAGGCGGCATGGTTGCGAAAGGCGCTGAGGAACAGCTTCAGCGATTTGGATTCGACGATGGTCGCCGCGGGCGCATAGTCGATTACCAGATGCGCGAAATCGGGTTGCCCCGTCACCGGGCAGAGGGACGTGAATTCCGGCGCGGTGAAGCGCACCAGATAGGGCTTCCCCGGACGCGGATTGGGCACATAATCCAGCACGGCCTCTTCGGGACGTGCGGGCAGGGCACTGGTTCGGCCCAGATGAAGTGGAGTCGGCATGTCAGTCATGGCAGGCCATCTACGCCATTGCACGGCAGATGTCATCGTCACGCCTCTCTTGCCTTTCGTTCATGGCGGGTTCACCTGGGCAAATGCCTTGGCTGCCACCCATGGGGTTCCGTTTTTCGCTTCTGCTCGCCGCGCCGCTGCTGCTGGCCGCGCCTGCCTTCGCCCAGCAGGAAAATAGCAGCGATCCGGTCTTCAACCTGCCGCGCACCGCACCGCCGCCGCAGGCCAATCCCAAAGCGCAGGGGCCGGAACTGAACGTGTTCCGCGGCGCGCCCACGCCGGTGACGCCGCCGCCGGTCGTGACGCCAACGATCCAGCTTCCGCCCATCGCTGTCCCGGTACCATCTCAACCCCAGACACAGACACAACCGCAGCCGCAAAGCCAGCCCAACCAGCGTCCCGCCGGGGCAGCGCGCACGCCGCAACCCGCGCCGCAAAGTGGGACCCCGGCCGAAGGCCCAGCCCGCAGCGAAGCACCTCCCCCATCATCGCTGGCCCCATCATCGCCGGTCGAAAATCAAGGCCCTCCCCCCGCCGCCAATGACGCGGCGCCCAGCCCGCCGCCTGCCCAGCCCGCCGTCGTGCAGCAGCCCGCGCCCGCATGGCCGTGGATCGCCGCAGCCGCGGGGGCCGCCATCCTGCTGATCGGGGCCTTTTTCTGGCTGCGCCGCCGCAAGGAAGACGCGGTGGAGGACCAGCCCCACGAAGCCGAAGCGGCACCGCCGCCCATGCCGGCTCCACCCCAGCCCCAGCCCCAGCCCCAGCCCCAGCCCCAGCCCCAGCCCCAGCCCCAGCCCCAGCCCAGGGCGGTACCTGCCTCGCCCAAACCAGCAACCGCGCAGGCCAGCGACCGGCCATGGATCGAACTTGCCATGGAAGTGCAGGCCGCCCGCCTGACATTATTGGGCGCGACCATCGGCTATCGGCTGATGCTCCACAATCGCGGCAACCGTGCGGCGGAGGATATTCTGGTCCGCAGCCTGATCACCAATGCCGATCCACAGCAGCAGCAGGCTCTTTTCCAGCCCTTCTTCGCAGGTGAAACCGGCCTTCCGGTTCATTCGGTCGTGTCGATCGCGCCGGGCGAGACGCAGGCGCTCATCGGGGAAATGCGGCTTGACGCGCAGGCGATCGCCGCGATCCCCATGGGCGAGCGGGCGCTGCTGATCCCCTTGATCGCCTTCGACGCGCATTATCGCTGGACGGGCGCCAGTACGAGTGACAGTGAAGGCGCCGGACGCACCGGGCGCGTCTTCATCATCGGGGAGGAACGATCGCCGCCGGTCGAACGCCTATCCCCCTTCCGGCTGGATCTTGGCCCGCGCCAATATCCTGCCCCCGGCAGCCGCGCGACCGCGCTCAGCCTCTCCAGCTAAGGTGAACGGCCCTTCCCACCTCCGCTGAAGCCGTCATATCGTCAAAAGCGGAAAACCGGTTCCCACTTCTCCCCGCGATGCTCTAGAACAGGTCTGCGCCACCCGTCGCAGGTGGCCGAACGAGCGAGGGAGCAAGGGCGCGCATGGACATATTGGTGACGACCGACTGGCTTGAGGGGGAATTGGGCAAGCCCGACCTCCGGATCGTCGACGCCAGCCTGTTCCTGCCCGGTGTGCCCCGCAATCCCCAGGCCGAGTTCGAGGCCGCCCATATCCCCGGCGCCGTCTTCCTCGACCTTCCCAGCCTGGCCGACCCCGACGATCCGCGCCCCGGCATGCTGCCGACCGATGATTTCATGACCGAGCGTTGCCGGCGCCTTGGCATCGACGCGGACAGCCGCATCATCGTCTATGACAACAGCCCGACCCACAGCGCGGCGCGCGGCTGGTGGATGATGCGCCTCTATGGCGTGGGCAAGGGCGCGGCGATCCTCGACGGCGGCCTTTCGAAATGGCTGGCGGAGGGACGGCCGACGGAAAGCGGCATGCCCGAAACGGCGCCCGGCAATGCCATCGCAAGGCGCGACACAGGCCAGGTCCGCACCAAGGAGGATATTCTCGCCAATCTCGAAAGCGGGTCGGAACAGGTACTGGATGCACGGGGCGCCGCGCGCTTCACGGGCGAGGAACGGGAACCCCGCCCCGGCATGGCGTCGGGCCATATTCCGGGCAGCCGCAACATCCCCTCCTCCGCCTTCTACCATGCCGACAACAGCATGAAGCAGGGCGGGGAACTGCGCCGCCTGTTTGTCGACGCCGGGACGGATTTCGACCGCCCGATCATCACCAGCTGCGGCAGCGGCGTGACGGCCGCGATCCTGCTCGCGGGCCTGGAACTGCTCGGCAAGACCGACGTCACCCTCTATGATGGAAGCTGGTCCGAATGGGGGCTGGACCCAGCCACGCCGAAAGCGACCGGTCCCGCCGCATGACCCGGAAGTCGGGCAAGAGCGGGGACCGCAAGCCCCTGACCCAAATCGCCCAGGCGGGCCGCAAGCCCGAATGGACCGGCATGCCCGGCCAGCCCGGAGGCATAGTCAACCCGCCGGTCTGGCGCGCCTCGACCATTCTTTACGACGATGTCGCGCATCTGCGCGGCGCGGCAGGGCGCAGCACGCATGAACGGCTGTTCTACGGCCGCAAGGGCACGCCCACGGCATGGAGCCTGGCCGACGCCCTCACCGAAATGGAGCCGGGCGCCGAAGGCACCATGCTCTATCCGTCAGGAGTCGCGGCCATCGCCTGCGCGCTGATGGCGGTGCTGAAACCCGGCGACCAGCTTCTGATGGTCGACAGCGCCTACGACCCGACACGCAATTTCTGCGAGCAGATGCTCCGTCCACTGGGCGTGGAGACGGTCTATTACGATCCGACCGTGGGCGCGGGGATCGCGGCGCTCATCACCGACGCCACCCGCGCCATCTTCATGGAAAGCCCCGGCAGCCTGACCTTCGAGGTGCAGGACGTGCCCGCCATCACCGCCATTGCGCGGGACAGGGGCATAACGACGCTGATCGACAACACATGGGCCACCCCCTATTTCTTCCCGGCGCTCGGCCATGGCGTCGACATCAGCATTCTCGCCTGCACCAAATATATCGTCGGCCATAGCGACGTGATGATGGGGTCGGTCACGGCCACTCCCGCCTTCTTTCCCAGGATCCGCCAGACCGCCTATCTTTTCGGGCAGATGACCAGCCCCGACGATGCCTGGCTCGCGGCCCGCGGTCTGCGGACATTGGGCGTCCGGCTCAACCAGCATCAGGCGAGCGCGCTGCGCATCGCGCAATGGCTGTCGCAGCAGCCCGACGTCGCCCGCGTCCTCCACCCGGCCCTGCCCTCCTGTCCCGGCCATGCGCTTTGGGATCGCGATTTCACCGGTTCAAGTGGCCTGTTCAGCTTCGTCCTCAAGGGCGGCGATGAAGCGGCCCGTGCCGCCCTGATCGACGGCCTCGCGCATTTTGGCATCGGCTATAGCTGGGGCGGCTTCGAAAGCCTCGCGCTTCCGGTCGATCCCGCCCGCTACCGCACGGCCACCGCCTGGCAGGCGGAGGGGCCGGTCGTCCGCCTCCAGATCGGGCTGGAGGACGCCGACGACCTCATCGCCGATCTCGACGCGGGCCTTGCCCGCTTCCGGGCCGCGCGCGGATGACGCCGGGCTTGCCTGAACTTCTGCCGCTGTTGCCGGGCGATCCGGCCATCGTCCATCCCCTGGTCGCGCTGGCGCTGGCCATCGCCATCCATTTGATTGCCGGCGCGGTCGCCCGCATCGCCGCGCCGCGCCTGCGCCGCCGATTCCGCGGCCTGGGGGAGGCGCTGGCGGGGCATTTGCGCCCGATCCTGCGCCACGGCATCGCCGCAGCCGTCACGGCGCTGGCGGTCGCCTTCTGGCCGGTCGGGGATCTGGCGCATCTGGTGCTGAGCGCCGCGCTCGCCCTGTCGTTGTCGCTGCTCGCCGTGCATGTCCTGCGCAGCCTCGCCATTCCGCGCCTTGCCGTGCTGCCGATCGCCTTGCTGCTGTTCGTCATGGTTCTTTCCGGCAGCAGCGGTGGCTTCGCTCCCGTGGCGGACATGCTCGACGGCGTCGGCCTGGACCTTGGCAAGCGGCGCGTCACCCTGCTGGGGCTGGTCAGCATGGCTGCGATCTGCGTCGCGCTGTTCGCCCTGGTGCGCCTTGCCAACCGCATCATCGGGCGCAGCATCACGCACGCCCATGGCCTGGACGCCACGCAGAAGCTGCTGGCGCAGAAGCTGGCCGCCATCGTCGTGGTGGTCGCGGCCTTCTTCATCGGCGTGGACCTGCTCGGCGTCGATCTCACCGCCTTCACCGTCTTCTCCGGCGCGCTGGGCCTCGCCGTCGGCTTCGGCCTGCAAAAGACCTTCGGCAATCTGATCGCCGGCATCATCCTGCTGATGGACCGGTCGATCAAGCCGGGCGACGTCATCGTCGTCGGCGACAGCTTCGGCTGGGTGAACAAGATCGGCGTGCGCGCCGTCAGCGTCATCACCCGCGACGGCAAGGAACATCTGATCCCGAACGAGAATCTGATGACGCAGGAGGTGGAGAACTGGTCCTATTCCGACCGCAATGTCCGCGTCCGCATTCCCGTCGGCATCGGTTATGACAGCGACCTCCAGCTCGCGCAGGAACTGATGCTGCGCGCCGCGCAGGAAAGTCCCCGCGTGCTTCGCAATCCCAAACCCAATGTCTGGCTCACCGCCTTTGGTGAAAACCGCGTTGAACATGACATATTGGTGTGGATCAGCGACCCGGAAAGCGGCATCGGCAGTGTGAAATCGGATGTGCTCGGCCGGCTGTGGCGGCTGTTCCGCGACCATGGCATCACCATCCCCTATCCGCAGCGCGTCATTCATGCACCGCGCGATGCGGCACCGCCCCTGCCGTAGCGCAACGATCCCCAATTGCGGCAAAAAGCGCGCGCGACGCCGCGCCGTGCCACAATCATGCCTAAATTTGTTGCAGACCAGCAACATTGCAGACGCAAACGTCATCGTTCCGCAATAAAATCTTGTGCGCTGCAACGGCGGCGGGCATCTCCTCCTTCGTTGAGGCAACCCGGTCCATCCCGCACAGGGCAATAGAGATCCGGGACCATGACGCAGGTGGGACCATCGCAGATACCATCAAGGGGACATCATATGCGTAAGTCCATACTCGGCCTCTCGGCCCTTGCCCTTGCCGCCATGTCGGCACCCGCTTTCGCTCAGGACGAGCCCACGCCCGATCTCACCGTGACCGGCACGGCCGCCGTGGTGACCGACTATCGCTTCCGCGGCATCTCGCAGACCGACAAGCGTTTCGCGCTGCAGGGCAGCATCACCCTGACGCACAGCTCGGGCTTCTACGTCTCGACCTGGGGCAGCTCGATCGATGATTATGTCGCCAATGGCAGCGACCAGGAACTCGACCTGATCGCCGGCTATTCCAAGACCGTCGGCGCGGCGACCTTCGACGTCGGCGTTCTCTATTACTACTATCCCGGTTCGGCCGGCGCGAACACCGATTTCGTCGAGCCCTATGCCTCCATCAAGGGCACGTTCGGCCCGGCGACCGCCAAGGTGACCGCCAATTATGCGCCCAAGCAGAAGGCGCTCACCGTCGACGGCATTCACAAGGAAGACAACCTGTACCTCGCCGGTGACCTGTCGGCCAGCATCCCGAACACCCCGCTGGGCGTGACGGCGCATCTGGCCCACAGCTTCGGGCCCAGCTATCTGGTCCCGGTCGGCAAGGGCTACACCGACTGGAGCGTCGGCGCGACCTATACGTGGAGCCATCTGACCTTCGGCGTCAGCTATGTCGACACGGACACCCATTTCCGTCCCAAGGCTGCTGCGGGCAACTTCCGCGATGCGGCCAGGGGCGCAGTGGTCGGTTCGGTCACCGCATCCTTCTGATCGCCTGAAAAGGGATGAAGAGGCCGCGCTCCCCGTGGGCGCGGCCTTTTTTGCGCTTTGCGGCTCGCCTGGGCGCGGGCCGCACCCTATAAAGGGCGCATGACCGCCTTCTCGCTGATCCTCCTCTTCCTCGTGACCGTCGCCGCGATGGAGGGCTTCGCCTATGTCATGCACCGTTGGGTCATGCACGGGCCGGGCTGGTTCCTGCACGCCAGCCACCATCGGGAACGCCCCGGCCGCTGGGAAGCGAACGACCTGTATTTCGTGATCTTCGCCATGCCCTCCATCCTGCTGCTGCTGGGGGGCGTGCAATGGCATTGGGGCGATTGGGCGACGGCGACCGGCGCCGGCATCGCGGCCTATGGCGCCATCTATCTGGGTTTCCACGACATCATCGTCCATCGCCGCGTCCGCCATCGCCATGTGCCGCGCTCCGCCTATATGAAGCGCATCGTCCAGGCCCATCGCCTGCATCATGCGGTCGAGACGAAACAGGGCTGCGTCAGCTTCGGCTTTCTCGTGGCGCCTAGTCCGGATGCGCTGAAACGCGCCCTCGCCCGCAACGGCAAGGCCGGACTGCGCGCCGCCAGGGGCGTTCTGGAGGGCTGACGCGCATGCGTGCGGCGCTGGACAGCCCTTCGCCGAAGCCGCGCCTCCTCTAACCGCTTTCCACTCCGCCCAAAGCCCGGTAAGTGCCGGCAATGGCTTCGCATCCCGCACCGATCGCGCGTTCGCTCTTCGTATTTTCGATCTTCTACGGCGGCATGGTCTGCATTGCCGGCGTGCTCGGCAACAAGCAGGTGACGCTGGGGCCCCTGTCGGCCATCGGTCCCTGGTTCGGCCTCGGCCCGCTGGCGGTGGAGGCGGGCATCTTCGCCTTCCTGCTGCTGGTGACGATTTCCAGCGCGGTGGCGGAACTGCACGGCCCGGCCGTCGCCAACCGGCTGGTGCGGATCGGCTTCCTGCCGCTGATCGCATCCATATTGCTTTCCATCGCCGTGCTGTCCGTACCCGCCGCGAGCGACATGGACCCGGCGCGGCGCGATGCCTTTGCGCTGATGATGGGCGGCACGCCCCGGATCTGGCTCGGCGGGATCATCGCCTATGGCATTTCCCAGACCTTGAACGTCACCCTCTTCGCCGCACTCAAGGGGCGCGAGGGCAGCCGCCTGCTCTGGCTGCGCGCCGCGGTGGCGAGCATATTGTCGCAGATCGCGGACACGCTGCTCTTCGTCTCCATCGCCTTTTACGGGGTGTTCCCGATCGGGGAGCTGCTGCTGGGGCAGATGCTGGCGAAGGTCACGCTGTCGGCGCTGCTGGTGCCGCCCGTCCTCTATGCGCTGGTCGCGCTGGGGCGCCGCCTGGACCGTTAGCTTGCGGCGACGCGCATAGTGCCCTATGCGCCCGCGCATGAACAGCAAGCACGCCCCCGATCCGGCGCTCCTCGCCAAGGCCGAAACGCTCGTCGAGGCGCTCCCCTATATGCAGCGCTATGCGGGCAAGACCTTCGTCGTCAAATATGGCGGCCATGCCATGGGCGATCCCGAGGCGGCGCGCGATTTCGCCGAGGACGTCGTGCTGATGAAGGCGGTCGGCATCAATGTCGTCGTCGTCCACGGCGGCGGTCCGCAGATCGGCGCGATGCTGAAGAAGCTGGGCGTCGAGTCGCAGTTCGTCGGCGGCCTGCGCGTCACCGACAAGGAAACCGCGCAGATCGCGGAAATGGTGCTGGCCGGATCGATCAACAAGGAAATCGTCGGCTGGATATCCGGCGCGGGCGGCCGGGCCGTCGGCATTTCGGGCAAGGATGGCGGGCTGGTCCTGTGCGAAAAGGTGCTGGGCAAGCGTGAGGCGGACCCCAATTCCGGCATAGAGCGCAATGTCGACCTGGGCTTTGTCGGCGATCCGGTGAGGATCGACCGCAGCATCCTGGACACGCTGACCCAGAATGGTATCATTCCGGTGGTCGCGCCGGTGGGCATCGGCGCGGATGGGCACACCTACAATGTCAATGCCGACACCATGGCGGGCGCCATCGCCGCGGAATTGCAGGCGGCCCGCTTCTTCCTCCTCACCGACGTCGCCGGCGTTCTGGACAAGCAAGGCCAGTTGCTGACCGACCTGGACCCGCATGCGATCAGGGGGCTGGAGGAGGACGGCACCATCAGCGGCGGCATGATCCCCAAGCTGGAAACCTGCGTCCGGGCCGTCGAAGGCGGGGTGGACGCCGCCGTCATCCTGGACGGACGGGTGCCGCACGCAATGCTGCTGGAAATCTTCACCGATCGCGGTGCGGGTACGTTAGTCCGCCGGTGAACCGGACCCCTTCGGGCCTGAAGCAAAGCGCATGGGCGGCCCGCCAGCGTGCCGCATGGCAGGCGGCGGTCGGGGGCGCCGCGCGCGGCGTCGCGAAAATCCATGGGGCGCGGTGCGGCAACGGGCCTGATGAAGTCCGCACCCAGGCTATCTTATGGGTTTTCCGCAATTTCCGGGCGTTCAGATGTTCCATCTGACTTGAAATCGCTTTAGAGCGATTGGCCATCAATTCGGAGATCGCATGGCCTACGCCCTCTATCAGATCATCGTCATCCTGCTCGATGTGCTGTGGTGGATCATCATCATCCAGGCCATCATGAGCTGGCTGATCGCCTTCAATGTCGTCAATCTTTCCAATGATTTCGTGCGCACGGTGATGGTCGCGCTGGATCGGATGACGGCGCCGATATACAATCCGATCCGCCGGGTGTTGCCGGACCTGGGGGCGCTCGACCTCTCGCCCATGGTCGTGCTGCTGGGCATTCTGATCATCCGCCAGGCCATATTGCCGCCGCTGTTCGGCCTGGTGTGACGGTCTGGCACCGGGACGGCGACGATCTCATCCTCTCTGTCCGGTTGACGCCGGGCGCGACGCGGGAAGAGATTGGCGGCGTCTGGACGGACGACAAGGGCGCAACCTGGCTGCGTGCACGCGTACGCGCCGTGCCGGAAAAGGGAAAGGCCAATGCGGCGCTGGTCGCGTTGCTGGCGAAGCGGCTGGAGTGGCCACGCAGCGCGATTTCACTGGAATCGGGTGACACCAACCGGCTAAAGCGGCTGCGGATCAAGGGGGGCGGTGAGGCGTTGACGCTGGAGCATTTCCAATCGAGATGCGAGCAGCTGACATCTCAGGAAATGCGGTAGCCGCAGCGCCGGGCTTTGCGCCATCATCAAGGAACAGGTTGAAGCATCATGACCATCGGCAAGATCATCGACGGCAAGGCCTTTGCGGAGACGCTTCGTGGCAAGGTCGCGGACGGGGTCGGCGCTTTCATCGCGAAGACCGGGCGCAAGCCGGGGCTGGCGGTGGTGCTGGTGGGCGAGGATCCGGCCAGTTCCGTCTATGTCCGCAACAAGGGCAAGATGACCGTCGCCGCCGGCATGGAAAGCATGGAATTCAAGCTGCCCGCCTCCATAGGCGAGGAGGAATTGCTGGACCTGGTCGAGGAACTGAATGCCGACGACCGGGTCGATGGCATCCTCGTCCAACTGCCGCTGCCATCGCACATCAACGAGGCATCGGTGATCGGCACGATCGATCCCGCCAAGGATGTCGACGGTTTCCATGTCGTCAATTCGGGCCTGCTCGCCACCGGGCAGGAGGCGCTGGTGCCCTGCACGCCGCTGGGCTGCATCATGCTGCTCAAGGATGAACTGGGCGATCTTTCGGGTCTGGAAGCTGTCGTCGTCGGCCGATCCAACATCGTCGGCAAGCCGATGGCGCAATTGCTGCTGGCGGAAAACTGCACCGTCACCATCGCGCACAGCCGCACGCGGGACATCGCCTCCGTCGTGCATCGCGCCGACATCGTGGTCGCGGCCGTGGGCCGGGCGGAAATGGTGAAGGGCGAGTGGATCAGGCCCGGCGCGACAGTGATCGACGTCGGCATCAACCGCGTCACCGATACGGAAGACGGCAAGAGCCGGATCGTCGGCGACGTCGCCACGGCCGAAGCGCTGGCCCATGTCCGCGCCATCACTCCGGTGCCGGGGGGCGTCGGCCCGATGACCATAGCCGTCCTGCTGCGCAATACGCTGGTCGCGGCCCATGCGCGAGCGGGGCTCGCAAAGCCGGAGGGGCTGTGAAGGCGCGCGCCGCGTTCCTGATCCTGACATTGCTGGCGCTGGCGGGCGCGCGCCCGCCCATGCGCTATCAGCCTGACCCCAGTTCCGTGTTCGCGGCCGAACTCGCCTTCAACCGGCTCGCGCAGCAGAAGGGGCAATGGACCGCCTTCCGCGAAACGGCGGCGGACGAGGCGGTGATGTTCGTGCCGCAGCGGGTGTTGGCGAAGCAATGGCTGAAGGGGCGCGCCGACCCGCCTGCCCCGGTAAGCTGGACCCCCTCGACCATCTATGTGTCCTGCGACGGCAATCTGGCGGCCAGCACCGGCGGCTGGAAGCGGCCGGACGGATCGGTCGGCTATTTCACCACTATCTGGCAGCGGGACAAGAAGGGCGAGTGGAAATGGATCATGGACCATGGCGACACGCTCGCCAGCGCCCGTGAAGCGCCCGAATTCCTCATCGGCAAGGTCGCGACCTGCAAGCGCGGCCGCGCCGGGGACGGCCCTCGACCCACCGCCTCGCCGCCGGACCGCAAGGCGACAAAGGGCGAGACACCGCCAGCCCCTCGCGATGAAAGCCTGAGCTGGACCGCCGACGTCGCTGCCGACGGCAGCCGCCGCGTGACCGTACGCATGTGGAACGGGACCGACTATGACATGGTGATCGACGACAGGGTGGCCGCGACGCAATGACGGAACTGTTCATCTCCGCCTTCGTCACCCTGTTCGTCGTGATCGATCCGCCGGGCTGCGCGCCGATCTATGCCAGCCTCACCACCGGGGCGACACAGATCCAGCGCCGCAGCATGGCGATCCGCGCCGTGGCCATCGCCGCGGGCATCCTGCTGCTGTTCGCGCTGTGGGGCAAGCAGTTGCTGGGCACCCTGGGGATCGCACTGGACAGTTTCCGCATCGCGGGCGGCATCATGCTGTTCATCATCGCCATGGACATGGTGTTCGAAAAGCGCACCCAGCGGCGAGAGGACCGGGCGCAGAAGATCGCCGAAACGCCCGAGGTCGAGGATGTGTCGGTCTTCCCCATGGCGATGCCGATGATCGCCGGGCCGGGTTCGATCGCCACGGTCATGCTGCTGATGTCGCGGGCGGAGGGGTTGAGCGAGCGGCTGGTGGTGATCGGCGCGGTGGTCGTGACGCTGGCGCTGATGCTGGGGTCGCTGCTGGCGGCGGGGCCGATCATGGCTTTGCTCGGGTCCAAGATCGAGGCGGTGATCACAAGACTGCTGGGCGTCCTGCTGGCCGCGCTGGCCGCGCAATTCGTGATCGATGGACTGAAGGCGAGTTTCTGAACATCGCGGGGAAAAGCGGCCATGCTTTTCCCTTTCAAACGATGCGACGCCAGAGGCCGGAGCGTCACCCCCTGGCACAAAATCGCCTCAGCGGCTCCAGCGGGCCCAGATCGCAGTAGGCAGCATCAATCCGCGTGCCTCTTCGCGCACCACCAGTTCACCTGCTTCGACGGTGCCCGGCAGATCGGCAAACGCCTGGCGCAACAATTCCCCGATCGCCAGCGCCGACATGCGGACGGCATAGACGGTCAGGAACAGGAAACGGCTGTCCGCGTCCAGCAATTGCCGACAATGCGCGATCAGCCCCGGCAGATCCTCCTCCAGCCGCCACACTTCCCCATCGGGGCCCCGGCCATATTTGGGGGGATCGAGCAATATGCCGTCATAGCGGCGCCCGCGGCGTACCTCGCGCGCCACGAACTTTGCGGCATCGTCGACGATCCAGCGAACCGGCCGATCCTCCAGCCCGGACAACGCCGCATTGGCCCGCGCCTGTGCCACCGACTTCTTGGACGCGTCGACATGCACCATCTGCGCGCCCGCCGCCGCCATCGCCAGCGTGCCCACGCCGGTATAGCCGAACAGGTTCATCACCTGCGCCTGATCACCTGCACTGACCTTGTCCGCGATCCGGCCGCGCATCCATTCCCAGACCGGCGCCATGTCGGGAAAGAAGCCGAGATGACGGAAGGGGGTGCAGCTCGACTGGAAGGTGACTTCGCGCCACTCCAACGGCCAGCCTTCAGCGGGCACCGGCCGTTCATAGAACCAGCGCCCGCCGCCCTCCTCGTCGGAACCGGGGACGAATTCGCCGTCGGCCTGCCAGTCATCCTGCGCCGGAGCCCACATCGCCTGCGGTTCCGGCCGGATGAAGCGGAAACGGCCATAGCGCTCCAGCTTTCGCCCGTGGCCCGAATCGATCAGGCCATAATCGGACCAGGGCTCACCGATAAGGGTCTGGAGTTTCACCTCAGCCCCTCGGCGTCGCGCGCTCCGCGACATAGGCCGTGACCGCGTCGAAGGTGCCGGGCAGCTTGGCATAGGCCTCTTCCCGTGCGAACAGGTCACCCACGCGCGAGGGCAAGGAGGGGCGAATGCCCGTGGCGCGCTCGACCGCCGTGGGGAATTTCGCCGCATGCGCCGTCGCCAGCGTGACCACAGGCACCGCCGGGTCGAGCTCGGCCGACCGCGCCGCCGCCAGGCCGACCGCGCTGTGTGGATCGATCACCTGCCCGGCCGCATCATAGGCCCAGCGCATGGCCATGGTCATGGCGTCGGCATCGATCCGCGCGGACGTGAACAGCGCCGCCGCGCCGTCCCGCTGCGCATTGGTGAGGCGCATCGCCCTGCTCGTTTCGAAACCCCTCATCTGTTCGGCCAGCGCATTGCCATCGCGCCCGCCCGCGTCGAACAGCAGGCGCTCGAAGTTCGAGCTGACCTGGATGTCCATGCTGGGAGTAGCCGTCGCCACCACCTGCCCCTGGCTGTAGTCGCCATCGGACAGGGCGCGGTGGAGGATGTCGTTGACATTGGTCGCCACCATCAGCTTCGCGACGGGCAATCCCATCTTCGCCGCGACATAGCCCGCGAACACGTCGCCAAAATTGCCTGTCGGGACGGAGAAGGCGACGGAACGTTCCGGCGCCCCCAGGCGGACGGCGGCGTAGAAATAATAAACCACCTGCGCCATCAACCGCGCCCAGTTGATGCTGTTCACCGCCGACAGGTTGAAGCGGCGCGCGAAATCGGCGTCGTTGAACATCGACTTCACCAGCGCCTGCGCATCGTCGAAGCTGCCGTCAATGGCGATGTTGTGGACATTGGGTGCCCGCACCGTCGTCATCTGCCGCCGCTGCACATCCGACACACGGCCTTCCGGGTGCAGCATGAAGATATCGATCTTGGCACGGCCGGCGACCGCATCGATCGCCGCCGACCCGGTATCGCCGGATGTCGCGCCGACGATGGTCAGATGATCGTCCCGGCGTGACAGGAAACGCTCGAACAAATGGCCGAGCAGTTGCAGGGCCACGTCCTTGAACGCCAACGTCGGCCCGTGGAACAGTTCCAGCAGCCAGTGGCGATGGTCAAGCTGCACCAGCGGCGTCACCGCATCATGGCTGAACCGGCCGTAGGCGGCGGTGCACAGTTCCCGCAATTCCTCTTCGCCCAGTGATCCGGCGACAAAAGGCGCCATGACCCGCACTGCCGTTTCCACATAGGAGAGGCCCGCCAGCGCACGTATCTGCTCAGCGGAAAAGCTGGGCCAGCTTTCCGGCACATAGAGCCCGCCATCGGACGCCAGCCCCGCCAGCGTCACATCCTCGAACCCGAGCGCGGGCGCGCTCCCTCTGGTGCTTACATAGTGCATGATGGGGTAGCGCGGTAACGCCGGACGCGCCTCCGGGCAAGCTTTTAAGGTCGCGGCTTCCGCTTGCGCAGCGCGAGGACATAGATGATCGCCGCGATCCCAGCGAAGAAGAACCACTGCACCGCATAGGCCAGGTGATTGTTCGGCACGTCGGCCACATTGGGCGGGGCCAGCGGCTTGAGGCCAGGCACCGGCTCTCCGGCGATCAGCATGGGCCGCAAGGGCATGGCCTTGCCGCCGATCCGCGATAGGAGCGAACGATGGTCCGGCTCCTCCCCGATCCAGCCGCGCATCTGCCCCCCCTGCCACTGGGGTTTGGCGTCCGGCGTCCTGGCGACGCCCGCAGCGACCAGCACCCCCGGCCCCTCGATACCCGTCGCGCATTCGGCGATGTAGCGGTAGCCGACCGACCCATCGGCCGCCCGTCCGGCTTCGCTGTGCCAGCGGACGACACGCAGGCAATGGGCGGAGGAGCGCCGAAACAGAAGGTCTGCGGGCACAGGCGGATAGGCCGGAAAGGCGACGGCGGGCCGGGCCGGATTCGCCGCGACGAGGCTCAGCATCGCCTCCTTCTCCGCCCTGCGTTGAAGCTGCCAGATGCCGAGGCCGACCATCACCAGCACCGCCGCCGCCACGATCAGCGTCGGGACAAGGGGGAAGCGCCGGCTCATGGCTGGCGTTCCCTTTCGGTCAACCGCCCCTCGCGCGCCTTGTTGCGATATTCGAGGATGAGCAGCGCGCCCTTCGCCACGCGCAGGCTGCCGATCACCGCGACCACGGTCAGCGGCGTCCAGAGCAGGATATGCAGCCAGAGCGGCGGATGGACCTTCAATTCCAATATCAACGCCATCGCCACCATCAGCGCGCCGATGATCAGCGTCAGGAACGCCGCGGGCCCGTCGCCGACATTGAACTGGCCATAGTCCAGCCCGCAGTTCCTGCATGACGCGGCAAAGCCCACAGGCCCCGCGAACAGAGTCGGCGCGCCGCATTGCGGACAGGCGCCCCGGGCCGAAGCGATCAACAGCGGCTGCGGCTCAGGGGATTGTGGGTCTGGCGGGGACATGGGCTCAGGCATAATGCCCCCGGCCGGAAAAGAAAACGGCCGGAGCAGGTCCGGCCGTTTTCCGTAAATCGATCGGCGGAAGGATCAACCGCCGTGCACCGGCGCGCCCCAGCCGCCCCACACATAGATGGCGACGAAAAGGAACAACCACACCACGTCGACGAAATGCCAGTACCAGGCAGCCGCCTCGAAACCGAAATGCTGGCGCGGGGTGAAGTCGCCCTTGTGCGCGCGGATCAGGTTCACCAGCAGGAAGATGGTGCCGATCAGGACGTGGAAGCCGTGGAACCCGGTCGCCATGTAGAAGGCCGAGCTGTACGGACTGCCGCCGAAGGGGAACGGCGCATGGGCATATTCATAGGCCTGGATCGACGAGAAGAGGGCGCCCAGGATAACCGTCAGCGTCAATCCCTTCTTCAGGCCGTCGCGATCACCATGAATCAGCGCATGGTGCGCCCAGGTGACGGTCGTGCCCGAACAGAGCAGGATCAGCGTGTTGAGCAGCGGCAGTTCGAAGGCGTTCATCACCTCGATGCCCTTGGACGGGAACATGCCCTCGATCGGCGCCAGCTGGCTGGGGAAGAGCGAGAAGTCGAAGAACGACCAGAACCAGCCCACGAAGAACATGACTTCCGATGCGATGAACAGGATCATGCCGTAGCGCAGGTGAAGCTGCACCACCGGCGTATGATCGCCCGCATGAGCCTCCGCAATGACATTGGCCCACCAGCTGTACATGGTGAACAGGACGCCAGCGACGCCGATCAGGAACACCCAGCCGCCGCCGGCGGGCAGCGCATCGGGATGCATCCACATGATCGCGCCGAAAGCCATGACCAGCGCCGACATGGAGCCGAAAAACGGCCAGATGCTGGGCGGAAGAATATGATAATCGTGGTTCTTGGCGCCTGCCATGACGTTTCTCATCCCCGTTCGCGTTATGATTGTGCCTTAGCTTGGCTTCTTGTCCTGCTCAACAGGATAGAAGGTGTAGCTGAGCGTGATTTCCTGCGTGTCCTTATTGTCGGCATCCGTCAATATCTTGGGATCGACATAATAGATCACCGGCATGCGCACCTGTTCACCCGGCTTCAGCGTTTGCTGGGTGAAACAGAAGCACTGGATCTTGGTGAAATAGGCCCCTGCCTGGAGCGGCGTGACGTTGAAGCTGGCGGAGCCGGTGACCGGCTTGTCCGACATGTTCTTCGCGATGAATATCGCCATGGTGCGCGCGCCGACCGTCACCGTCTGGGTGCTGCGCTCCGGGTAGAATTTCCACGGCATACCGGGCGCTACGTTGGAATCGAAACGGATCGACATGCGATGCCCGACCGCTTCTGCCACCTGCACGCCGGCAGCGGCGCGCTGCGTGGTGCCGCCAAAGCCCGTCCGTTGGCAGAAGATCCGGTAGAGCGGCACCGAAGCGAACCCCAGCCCCAGCATCGCCAGGCCTACGCCGGCCATGCCGATCATGGTGCGCCGGTTGCGGCGATCCCGGTCGAAGGGTGAAGGCGGAAGGCTCGCCATCAATGACCCCCACCGATCTTGGCGATGGTGATCGCGTAGAAGAGAATGACCAGAGCGCCCAGCAGCAGCCCCGTCACGATGGCGCGCGCCTTCTGCCGCGCGCGAATCTGGCCGTCCTCCTCGGGGGTCATGCGGCCACCCAGCGGTCGACGACCACCGCACCGAAAAGGAGAAACAGGTACAGGATCGAATATTTGAACAAGCGCTTTTCCGGCGCCATCCGCGCAGGATCACTCTCGCGCCGGCGCAACACCTGGAAGGCCAGCAATGCGAACAGCGCCGTTCCGAGCAGCGCCGTCGTGCCATAGATCGGGCCCGTCAGGCGCAACAGGACCGGGGCCATGGCGGCCACGGCCATGATGGCGGTGTAGAACCAGATATGGCGCCGCGTCGCCACTTCACCCGAAACCACCGGCAGCATGGGAATGCCGGCGGCGGCATAATCCGTCTTCACGAACAGGGCCAGTGCCCAGAAATGAGGCGGAGTCCAGAAGAAGATCAGCATGAACAGCGCAATCGGAAGCGCGCTGATGTCGCCCGTGACCGCCGCCCAGCCGATGACTGGCGGAAAGGCGCCCGCCGCACCACCGATGACGATATTCTGTGCCGTGCGGGGCTTGAGCCAGATGGTGTAGACGAACACGTAGAAGAGGATCGACACGGCCAGTACGGCAGCCGCGAGCCAGTTAGTCGCGATACCCATCAGCAGGACCGAGAAGAAGGACAGGCCTACACCGAAATGCAGCGCGGACTGGCGATCCATCCGGCCCGCGGGCAACGGACGGTTGGCCGTGCGCTTCATCTTCGCATCAATATCGGCTTCATACCATTGGTTGAGCGCGGCGGCCGCGCCCGCCCCCAAAGCTATGCACAGGATTGCGGTGAAGGCGAGAACCGGATGGATATGCCCAGGCGCCGCGAGCAGGCCGCACAGCCCGGTGAAGACGACCAGCGTCATCACCCGCGGCTTGGTCAGCGCGACGAAGTCCCGCCAGTGCGCGGGAATCGTGAAAGCCGAACCTTCGGACATGATCGGCGAACTTGCCATAATCTCCTCACGCGGCGCCCCGGCGCGACGGCCGCGCCGGGACTGCCCTGATTCCAGGACTGGCGGCCTTTACCCCAATCCTTGCGTCCCGGCAAACCGGGACGCCCCCGCCGATGATCAGTCGATGACCGGCAGCGTTTCGAACTGGTGGAAGGGCGGCGGGCTGGACAGCGTCCATTCCAGCGTGGTGGCGCCTTCACCCCAGGGATTACCCTCCGCCTTCTTGCCGGCGACCAGCGACCAGACAAGGTTGACGAAGAAGATCAGCATGCCCGCGGTCATGACTTCATAGCCGTGGCTCGCCACCTTGTTCCAATAGGCGAACGCTTCCGGATAATCCGGGTAGCGGCGCGGCATGCCCGACAGCCCCAGGAAGTGCATCGGAAAGAACAGCATGTTCACGCCGACGAAGAACACCCAGAAGTGGAGATGGCCCAGAAATTCATTGTACATGCGACCCGACATTTTCGGGAACCAGTAGTAGAACCCGGCGAACAGGCCGAACACCGCACCCAGCGAAAGGACGTAGTGGAAGTGCGCGACCACATAATAGGTGTCGTGCAGCACGTCGTCGACGCCGCCATTGGCCAGCACCACGCCGGTGACGCCGCCCACAGTGAACAGGAAGATGAAGCCCAGCGCCCAGACCATCGGGGTCTTGTAGCTGATGGAACCGCCCCAGATCGTCGCGATCCAGGAGAAGATCTTGATGCCGGTCGGCACCGCGATCACCATGGTGGCGGCGGTGAAGTACATCTTCACGTTCACCGACATACCGGTGGTGAACATGTGGTGCGCCCAGACAACGAAGCCGACCACGCCGATCGCGACCATGGCATAGGCCATGCCGAGATAGCCGAAGACCGGCTTGCGGCTGAAGGTCGAGACGATCTGGCTGATGATGCCGAAGCCCGGCAGGATCATGATGTACACTTCGGGGTGGCCGAAGAACCAGAAGAGATGCTGGTACAGTTCAGGATCGCCGCCACCGGCCGCGTCATAGAAGGTCGTGCCGAAATTGCGGTCGGTCAGCAGCATGGTGATCGCCGCAGCGAGAACCGGCAGCGCGAGCAGCAGCAGGAAGGCGGTGACCAGCACCGACCAGACGAACAGCGGCATCTTGTGCAGCGTCATGCCCGGTGCGCGCATGTTCAGGATGGTGGTGATGAAGTTGATCGCGCCCAGGATCGAGCTGGCGCCCGCGATGTGGAGCGACAGGATCGCCATGTCGACCGCCGGACCCGCCGAACCGCTGGTCGACAGCGGGGCATAGACCGTCCAGCCGGTGCCCGCGCCATTGCCGGTGCCGCCGGGCACGAAGGTCGAGCCGAGCAGCAGGGCGAAGGCGGGGATGAGCAGCCAGAAGCTGATGTTGTTCATCCGCGGAAAGGCCATGTCCGGCGCGCCGATCATGATCGGCACGAACCAGTTGCCAAAGCCGCCGATCATAGCGGGCATCACCATGAAGAAGACCATGATGAGGCCGTGGGCGGTGATCAGCACGTTCCAGAGGTGATAGGCCTGGTCCAGCGTGGCGGTGGGGCCATCGCTGAACTGCGCCCAGGTCTGGAGATACTGGATGCCCGGCTGCGCCAGTTCGGCACGCATCAGGCCCGAGATCGCGCCGCCGATGATACCGGCAATGATCGCGAAGATCAGATAGAGTGTGCCGATATCCTTGTGGTTGGTCGACATGAACCAACGCTGGAAGAAGGCCGGCTTGTGGTCGGCGTCATGATGCTCATGAGCATGATCGCCGTGATGATCTGCGGTAATGGTGGTCATGGCGTCTTGCCCTTACATCAAAGCTTGGCGGCAGGCGCGGCAGCCGGGGCCTGCGCCGTGGTCGCGGGGGCGGCCTTCAGCGTGCCGCCCTGCGAGAGCACCCACTGGTTGAACTGGTCCTGCGGAAGCGCCTCGATCGCGATCGGCATGAAGCCATGGCGCGCGCCGCACAGTTCCGAGCACTGGCCGTAATAGACGCCTGGCTCCTCGATGGTGAAGCTCTTCTCATTGAGGCGGCCCGGCACGGCGTCCATCTTCACCCAGAGCGAGGGGACCGCGAAGCTGTGGATCACGTCGGCGCCTGTGATGATCAGCTTGATCGGGCGACCGACCGGCAGGACCAGGCGGTTGTCCGGCGCCAGCAGATAGGGCTCGCCATTCGCCTCCGCCTTGTCGCGGGGCAGCAGGTTCGAAACGAATTCCGGAATGGCGTTGTCAGGATATTCATAGCCCCAATACCATTGGTAGCCGGTGACCTTGACGGTCAGCGCATCCTTGGGCGCAGGCTTGTACTGGTCCGCCAGCAGGCCGATCGAGGGAATAGCGATGGCGAGCAGGATCACGACCGGGACCACGGTCCAGACCACCTCGATCACCGTGTTGTGCGAGGTCTTGGACGGCGTCGGGTTGGCGCTGCGGCGGAAGCGGACCATGACATAGAGCATCAGGACCAGCACGAAGATCGAGATGATGGTGATGATCGGCAGCAGCATCTTGTCATGCAGCCAGCGCGCAGTGTGACCGGTGGGCGAAAATTGTTTCTGAAGGGTGATTTCGCCCGGCATCGGCATGCCGACGCCAAGAGTGGGCTTCATCCGCGGCGGCGCGGCCACCTTGGCCGCTGGCGCGGCCTGCGCGGCGGGCGCCGCTGCATTGCCGGCCGAATCAGCGGCTGCGGCTTCGTTCCCGGCGGCCGGAGCCGCCACCGCGGCATTGTCCTGGGCCAGCACCGGACCGTTCATGGCGAGCGTGGGCACAAAGGCCAACAACCCGGCGAGAACGAGCGATTTCACCTTGTTCATAAGCGTCTTCTTACCCCGTAACCCCTTGGCGCCGCAGCAACGAAGACACACGCATACACGTCCCCCCCGCCCGTATCGGTCTGCCGCGGCTTATAAGCATCTTTTTTTACGCCTCAAGCTTCCACAACCAGATTTTCTTCGCTGTTGCAACGCCTAGTTGGTGAGCCTATCTCGCACCCCGCGCGCAATTGCGCATATATGGGGCGAGATCATGGGGCGACCCATGGTGAAAAGGCGTGCCGCATCGCGCCCGAGCGGGGCGGCGTGGGCGAATGGATCAAGACAAGAATGACCGACGAGGAAGTATTAGCGGAATTCAGGGCTGCGGGCGCGTTGCTGGAGGGGCATTTCATCCTTTCCTCGGGCCGCCGCAGCGCCAATTATCTTCAGTGCGCGCGCGTGTTGATGAACGCGGAGCGGGCCGGACGGCTGGCGCGCGCCGTGGTGCAGAAGCTGCCCCGCGAATTGCGGCAGGACATCGATCTGGTGGTGTCCCCTGCGATGGGTGGGCTCATCATCGGCCATGAAATCGGCCGCGCGCTCGACAAGGACGCCGTTTTCCTGGAACGTCCCGAGGGCACGTTCGAACTGCGCCGCGGCTTCGCCATCACGCCGGGACAGAAGGTGCTGATGGTGGAGGACGTCGTCACCACCGGCCTCTCCTCCCGCCAGGCGATCGAGGCAGTAGAGGCGGAGGGCGGCATCGTCATCGCGGAGGCCGCGCTGGTCGATCGTTCCGCCGGAGAAGTGGATCTGGGCGTTCCCTTCTACCCGCTCGTCAGCATCAATTTCCCCGTCTATGACGCGGACCAGGTCCCGCCCGAACTGGCGGCGATCCCCGCGATCAAGCCCGGCAGCCGGAAGCAGTAGCCATGTCGCAAACCCCCGCTCATCTGCGCCTGGGCGTCAACATCGATCATGTGGCGACCATTCGCAACGCGCGCGGGGGAACGCATCCCGACCCGGTCAAGGCGGCGCTGCTGGCGGCCAAGGCGGGCGCGGACGGCATCACCGCCCATCTGCGCGAGGATCGGCGGCACATTCGCGATGAGGATATCGCCACGCTGATGGCGGCGCTGACGGTGCCGCTGAACCTGGAAATGGCAGCGACGCAGGAAATGCTGGGCATCGCGCTCCGGCATCGGCCGCATGCCGCCTGCATCGTGCCGGAAAAGCGCGAGGAGCGGACCACCGAGGGCGGGCTGGACGCCGCCGGGCAGATCGACGCTCTCCGCCCCATCGTCGGCGCGCTGGGCGATGCCGGGGTGCGCGTCAGCCTGTTCATCGAACCTGACGCCGCGCAGATCGAGGCAGCCATTCGACTGGGCGCTCCCGTGGTCGAACTGCATACGGGCCGCTACGCGCATCTGGAGGGTTCCGAACGGGCGGAGGAGCTGCGGCGGCTGGCCGATGCGGCGGCACTGGCGGCGAAGAACGGCATCGAACCGCATGCGGGCCATGGCCTGACCTTCGACAATGTCGGGCCGGTCGCCGCGATCCCGCAGGTCGCCGAACTCAATATCGGCCATTTCCTGATCGGGGAGGCGATCTTCAGCGGGCTGGAGAGCAGCATTCGCGAAATGCGCCGCCAGATGGATCTGGCCCGTTGATCGTCGGCCTCGGTTCCGACCTCTGCAATATCGAGCGGATCCAGAATTCGCTCGACCGCTTCGGGGAGCGGTTCGAGAATCGCGTGTTCACCGATGTGGAGCGGGCGAAGGCCAACCGCCGTCCCTTCACCAAGGCGGGCACGCTCGCCAAGCGCTTCGCGGCAAAGGAAGCGTTTTCGAAGGCCGTGGGCACCGGCTTCAAACGGGGCGTCTTCATGAAGGACATCGGCGTCGTCAACAGCCCAAGCGGCGCCCCGACGCTGCAGCTGAGCGGCGGAGCGCTCGCCCGACTCGAATCGCTGGTGCCGGCCGGGCATCGGCCCGTCGTTCACCTGACGCTCACCGACGATCATCCATGGGCACAAGCCTTTGTGATTATCGAAGCCTTGCCATTATAAGCGCCGCATCTCTCCAGCCGGAAATCCTCCCATGACGGCAGCCGACATGACCGAAAACGATTCTGCCCCATCCGACCAGCCCGGCCCGGTTTCCGAGCCGGAAAAGGCGTCCGTGAACTGGTGGCACGAGGCGAAAAGCATCACCCTGCTGATCCTGGCGGTGCTGGCCTTCCACAGTTTCGTGGCCAAGCCCTTCTACATTCCCAGCGAATCGATGATGCCCGTGCTGCTGAAGGGCGACCGGCTGGTGGTCAGCAAATATCCCTATGGCTGGTCCTACGTCTCGCCCAGCTTCCATCCGCTGCCCTTCCTGAAGGGCCGGATCTTCGGCCGCATGCCCGACCGTGGCGATATCGTCATCGTTTCGCCGCAGGACAAGCGGGAGGATTATATCAAGCGGGTCATCGGCCTGCCTGGCGACATATTGGAGGTGCGGGGCGGACAGGTCGTGCTGAACGGCGTGCCGGTGCCGCAAAGGGTACTGAAGCCCATCCGCATCCCTGTTGACGGCAACGCCCCCTGCCCGCCCGCGCAATTCCCCGGCGCGCTGGTCACGGATGCGAACGGCAAAAGCTGGTGCGAACTGCCGGTGCGGCAGGAAGTGCTGCCCAACGGCAAGAGCTATGTCATCATCGATATGGGCCCAAGCACGCTCGATTGGTACGGCCCGGTGCGGATCCCCCCGAATCACGTCTTCCTGATGGGCGACAATCGCGACAACAGCGCCGACAGCCGCGCGCCGCTGGAGGAGAACGGACTGGGCGGACCGGTGCCGTGGGAAGCCATTGGCGGCCGAGCGGAGTTCATCACCTTCTCGCTCGACGGCGATTCATCCTGGAACCCGTTAAGCTGGCTCCACGCCCTGCGCGGTGGCCGTGCCGGGAACAGCCTGCGCCCGGCGAGCGTTACTCCACCGAAATAAGCCTTGCATAGGGGGCCAGGATTGAGCGGGACGAAAATCCACATTGAGGAACCCGGCCCCAGCGAATTGCGCAGCCCGCTGGTCCAGCATGAGATCAAGCGCGCGGGGGTCTGGTTCGCCATCGGCATCGCCATCGCGCTGCTCGTGCTGCTCGCGCAGCCGATCATGCTCATCATGGGCGCATTGGTCCTGACCACGATGATGGACGGCGGTACCCGGCTGCTGGGCCGGGTCCTGCCGATCGGGCGCGGCTGGCGACTGGCCCTGGTGCTGATCGCCGCCCTCGCCTTCCTGATCTATACCTTCTACCTGACGGGATCGAGCCTGGCTGCGCAGGCACAGGCGATGCGGGTCATCGTCGAGACGCAGATCAACCGCATTGGCCAATGGCTGCAACAGCTCGGCATCACCACCACGCCGGAGGATTTCAAGAGCCTGGCGCAACAGGCGATGAGTTCGCTCGGACGGGTGACGGCGGCGGTGGGGACGATGGTCGGTGCGGTCACCAGCGGGGTGATGATGCTGGTGCTCGCCATCTTCATCGCGATAGAACCCAAGCTCTATGAGCGCGGCGTCGCCTGGATGCTGCCGATGGACAGGCGCGGTCGCTTCTACGCCATTGCCGACCGGATGGGCTGGACGCTCCGGCGGCTGATGTTCGGCCGGCTGATCGGCATGACGGTGGAAGGCGTGGGAACCTGGCTGCTGCTTTGGGCCGGCGGGGTGCCGATGGCCGGGCTGCTCGGCATATTGACCGGACTGTTCGCCTTCCTCCCCAATATCGGGTCGATCATCTCCGGCGTGCTGATCGTGCTGGTCGGCTTTTCGGCGGGCGTGAATGCCGGGCTATATGCGTTCGGCGTCTATCTGGTCGTGCAGATCGTCGACGGTTACCTGATCGTGCCGATGGTGGCCAAGCGCGCCACCGATCTGGCCCCCGCGCTCGTGCTGGCGGCGCAAATCCTGTTCGGCGCGCTGTTCGGGATCATGGGTCTGTTTCTCGCCGACCCGATCATCGCGATGATCAAGGTCTATCTGGAGGAGCGGTCGAAGGCGCTGGAAGCGGAGAATGAGAGGAGCGCGGCCGTCCCGGTCACGGGATGATCATTCCCTTTGCTCTTGGATTATAAGGGGACTTCAAGCATCGTGCGAAAAACCGGACAGCGATCATCCGATTGACGATGCGACGACGAAAATTCGGAGGGCATGGCCGCGCCTGATCTGACGCGGCGCGCGCCAGGACCAACGACTCGGAAAAATGCGGTATCCAGGGACAGGGCGTTCTCGCTCCATGTGAAAAGGCTCAGGCTCTGCCGCAATGGCTTGAGGAGAGATGCGCATGACCGACGGACAGGATCAGCCCCAACGCTTGCCGGAGGACAGAAACTGGATCGGCTCGACCGGACTCGACCGGCGCAAGCTGCTGGTGGGCGGGGCATTCGCTGCCGGGTTCGCTGCCGCCTGCCGCCCCGTGTCCAGCAGCGCGGTCCAGACTTCCGGCGAAGGATTGAAGGAAGAGGCCGTGTCGATCAGGGCGAGCGACGGCTTCGCCATGCCTGCTTTCGTCGCCCGGCCTGCCGCCGCCAGGGCCGCACCGATCATCGTCGTGGTGCATGAGATATTCGGCGTGCACGAGTGGATACGCGATCTTTGCCGCCGCTTCGCCCAGGCGGGCTATTATGCCATCGCGCCCGACCTGTTCGCGCGCCATGGCGACGCGACCAAGGTCGCGGACTTCAAGCAACTGATTGGCACCATCGTTTCCAAGGCTTCCGACGAACAGGTGTTGAAGGACATCGATGCCACCTATGCCTGGGCGGGCAGCCATGGCGGCGACGGCAGGCGGCGGGGCATGACGGGCTTCTGCTGGGGCGGGCGCGTGGTTTGGCTCTACGCCGCCCACAGCAGGGAACTGGACGCGGGCGTCGCCTTCTATGGCCGACTGATCAGCGACAAGACGGAATTGCAGCCGCTGAGCGTCATCGAGCAGGTGAGCCAGCTCAAGGCCCCGGTGCTCGGCCAATATGGCGCGCTCGACAAGGGCATTCCGGTGGCCGACGTAGAGAAGATGCAGGCCGCACTGAAGATCGCCGGCAAATCCCCGCCCGACGCGATCACCGTCTATCCCGGCGCCGACCACGGCTTCATGGCCGACTATCGTCCCAGCTACAACGAAGCCGCCGCCAAGGCCGCCTGGCAGGCGACGCTCGACTGGTTCGGCAAATATGTGAAAAAATAAGGGCGTCGCCGGCGCGAACGCCCTATTTCTGCTTCATCGCCTGAACGGCCGCCAGCGTGCTCTTCACATGGCCGGCATAGTTCATCTCGCTATGGACGAAGGCGATGCGGCCACTCGGCGCAATGACATAGGAGGTACGGTCCGTCATGCCCGGCTGCATCTTCAGCGCCACGTCATAGCCCGACACGATGGCCGGCCCGGCCGATGCCACGGCGAACTTGCCCGCGCATTCCTTCGTGGAGAAGGCGACGAGATCGTTTACCGGATCGCCCGACATGCCGATGACGGTTGCGCCCGCTTTCCTGAAATCCTCGATATGTTCGGCAAATTCCCGCGCTTCGGCGGAACAGCCGGGCGTGAACGCCTTCGGGAAGAAATACAGCACCACCGGGCCGCGCTTCAACTGATGCGACAGCGTCAGCGTGAAGGTCTTGCCCGCGAGCGCGCCGCGGGTGGTGAAGTCGGGCGCCTTGGCCCCGACGGCCAGCGCGGCCATGGCGCCGTGAGAACCGGCGGCGGCAGCGGCAAGGGCGAGCGCGATCTTCAGGCTTCTCATCATCGCTTTCCTCTTCTTCCAGGCATATTCGCTCAGGCTCGGGCAGGCGACGCCGACATGCCATCGCGTTCGGCCATGGTGATGGCCGCAACGCTCGACGCGCGCAAGCCCGCCAGTGCGCTCGCTTCCACCGCGAGCAAAGAAAACATCTCCCTTCCCGGCCCGGCCGTGGCATAACGCCCCTCTCGACCTGGAGGACAGCAGGAATGAAGCAGGAAGGCGGGCGGCCCGGAACCCATTGGCGAAGCGCCGGTTTTCTTCCCATGCGCGCAATGATCCTCCTGCCGCTGCTTGTCCTTGCGGCGTGCAACGACAAGCCGGGTGACCAGCCCGGCATGGCCACCAATATCGTCGATGAGGCGATGAACGACATCCAGCAGGTGCCGCAGGACGCGAACGAGATTCAGACCGCCGAGCCCGCACCGGAAATTCCCTCGTCGCCGGCGACGGTGGGATCGACCATTCCCGCCAGCCTGCAGGGGCGCTGGACCGGGCTGGACGAAAGCTGCGCCGATCGCGCCGCCGACCTTGAACTGACGATCACGCCCACCAGCCTCGTCTTCCTGGAAAGCGAGGGGAAGGCGACCGGCGTGTCGCACGGCCCGGACGGACGCATCCGCATCGACGCCGCCTTTACCGGCGAAGGGCAGAGCTGGAAGAGGAAACTGGAACTGCGCCCGTCGGCGGGCGGCCGCGAATTGACGGTGATCGACGGAGGCCGGGCTGTGACACGCAAGCGGTGTAGCTGATTTCCCGATCCTTGCCGTCGCAGGAACCGGAGGCGCTCTACTCCGCGCTTTCCCAAAGCCTTCGCACTGGATAGAGCCACCCCATGATCGGCCGTCTTACCTTGAGCGATTTCCGCAACCATGCGGATGCGCTGATCATGCCCGATCACAGCTTCATCGTGCTGACGGGCGACAATGGCGCGGGCAAGACGAACATATTGGAGGCCGTGTCGATGCTGGCGCCCGGGCGCGGCTTGCGAGGCGCGGCCCTGCGCGACATGGTCCGGCAGGACGGGGCTGGCGGCTTCGGCATTGCGGCGGAAGTGGACGGCGTGATGCTGGGCACGGGGGTTCTCGCTTCCGCGCCCGACCGGCGGCAGGTGCGGATCGGCGGTGTTGCCTCCTCCGCCAACGCGCTGGCCGATCATCTCTCCATCGTCTGGCTGACGCCCGCCATGGACCGCCTGTTCATGGACAGCCCCGGCGGGCGGCGGCGTTTCCTGGATCGGCTGACGCTGGCGCTGCATCCCGCCCATGCCGTGCACAGCGCCCGTTATGAGGCGGCGATGCGCGCGCGCAACCGGCTGCTGAACGATCTGTCCGCCGCCGATCCCTCCTGGCTGAGCGCACTGGAAACGCAGATGGACGAACATGGCGCCGCCCTGGCCGCTGCCCGTGCCGATCTGGTCAGCCGCCTTCAGGCTGCGCTGCAGGGCCAGCCCGACCAGCCCTTCGCCCGTCCCCTGCTGGCGATCGAGGAAGAAGCGAGCGAGGAGCCCCTGGGGCTTCGCCTCGCGCGCGAGCGCCGCCGCGATGCCGCCGCCGGCCGCACCCTGTCCGGCCCGCACCGCCAGGATCTCGCCGTTGTCCATGCTGCCAAGGCGCAGGCCGCCGCGCTCTGTTCGACCGGCGAGCAGAAGGCGCTGCTGCTCTCCATCCTGCTCGCCCACGCCGCGCTGGTCTCGGCGCATCGCGGCCAGCCCCCGATACTGTTGCTCGACGAAGTGGCGGCGCATCTCGACCCGTCGCGACGGGCTGCGCTGTTCGACCGGCTGCGCGAACCCGGCGGTCAGGTCTGGATGACGGGAACGGAAGGCAATCTTTTCAATGAGTTGGGTAAATCCAGCCGATTTTGCGTAACGGCTGGCCAGGTCGTTCGTTCCGCAGATTGACGCGTCGCAACAACGATTCGTCGCTGGGCGCTTCCCAACAAGTCCGGCGTCTGCCCTAAAGCCTCCACGGGGTCAGTCGTTCCAGAAGTCGGGGGTCGCATTTCTATGATCGGTGGTTTTCGCGCTATTGTCGCAGCGGCAACGCTTGTGCTTGGCGCCCTGATCACGACCCCGGCCGCCGCGGGTGTCCTGCAATGCGCTCCTTTCGCCCGCCAGGTTTCCGGCATCGCGCTGTACGGCAATGCCAATAGCTGGTGGGGCCAGGCCGAGGGCCGCTATGAGCGCGGCCATGAACCGCGGGTCGGTGCCGTCCTCGCCTTCGCCGCGAGCCGTTCCATGCCGGTCGGCCATGTCGCGATGGTCAGCAAGGTGATCAACGAGCGCGAAGTGCTGCTGACCCATGCCAACTGGTCCTATCGCGGCGGCATTGAGCGCAATGTCCGCGCTATCGACGTTTCCCCCAACAACGACTGGACCAACGTGCGCGTATGGTATGGCCCGATCGGGGATCTGGGTCTGCGGCCGAACGCCGCCAAGGGCTTCATTTACGCGCAAAAGTCGACCGCTGCTCCGGTGCAGATCGCCATGGCGGATCGCGCAACCGTCGGCGTCGACGGTGCCCAGACTGCTTTCTGACATTTTAACCATTTCCTAAACGCCAGCGCCTAGTTTCAGGGCCGGTGGGGCGATTCTGACTTTTTTGGGGTCGCATGAAATTGGGAAAAACGCGCTGGGCGGCCTTGTTGCTGGCCGGCCTGATGATCACGACGCCGGCGCCGGGCGCGACCATGCTGCAATGCGTGCCCTATGCGCGCACCGTATCGGGCGTTCAGATCCATGGCGACGCATTGACCTGGTGGGACCAGGCGGAAAATCACTATAAACGCGGCCATTCACCGCGCAGGGGCGCAGTGCTGGCCTTCCGTCCCGTCGGCCCGATGGTGCTGGGTCATGTCGCAGTGGTCAGCCGGGTCCTGGATGACCGGCGCGTGCTGATCCGGCACGCCAACTGGTCGGTACCTGGCGCGATCGAAGAAGATGTGCTCGCGATCGACGTGTCCGAAGCAGGCGACTGGAGCGCGGTGCGCGTCTGGCACAGTCCGACCAACCAGATGGGGGCGCGCAGCAACCCGACCTTCGGTTTCATCTATCCCGACAAGCCGCAATTGCATGAGTTCCAGCCCGACCCCGCACTGGGCGACAGCGTTCGTCTTGCGAGCATGAACGTGGCGAAGGACGATCCGGAGCCGGAGGCGCCGTCGGCGCGGACGGTCGTTGCCCGACAGCCGCGCCTGACGATTGACCTGCGCGCCATCCGCTATGCCGATTCGACGCCCTCGACCCGCTCGCTGCGCGACATCATCGCGGAGGTGAAACGGGACGCGGCCTTGCGTTGAGGCGCGGGGATCGCTGGCGCCTTCGCGTCGAAAGACGCCACCCCAACCAGAAGAGCGCGTCTTTCGTCCACCGCGATCGAAAAGACTATTCCGCCTTGTCCGCGCTTTGCCCGGCGTCCTCCGCAGGATTCTCGAACCAGGCTTCGACCGGGCCGGAGAGCTTGATCGTCAGCGGCTGCCCATGACGGTCGCGCGTCTTCCCGGCCGCGACGCGAATCCAGCCTTCCGAGATGGAATATTCCTCGACGTCATTGCGAACCCGGTCCTTGAAGCGGATGCCGATGCCCCGCTGCAGCACGTCCATGTCGAAAAAGGGGCTCTTCGGGTTGGTGGAAAGACGGTCGGGGGGCGTATCGCTCATGATGGTCCAGATCCTGTGAATTTGGCGCGACCTAGCCCTTGGGGCTACCTGCCGTCAACTGCTCCGGCCCATCATCCACGTCGCAGAAGATGCGCCGGATCACCCCCTGCGCCAACCAGGATTCGAAGCGGGCGTGCGCATCGGCGACGTCCAGGAAGGGGTAGGCCACCGGCCGTTCCGTCACCGCCCGGCTGGCGACGACCAGCCGCATCATGGCATCGGGTGCCGTCGTCAATATCCGCCCGCGCCGGTCCGTGGCGGCGCTGTTGACGCCCACGACATGCCCGTCCTCGGCAAAGACGGGTCCGCCGCTGATGCCGGACAAGGTGCCGTCCCCCATGGGGATGCGCGCATGTTCGGCCCAGGCTAGCACCGGCTGCGTCTCCTCCCCCACCCCGCGCCGGGCGCGCGCTGCACCAATAAGCTCCGATATGACCAGCGTCGGCTGGCCGCCGGGAAAACCCATATGATAGCCGACCGATCCGGGCGGCGGCATGCGTTCCGACAGCGGCAGGGCCTGGTCGCTCGCAACGCCGCCGCGCACCAGCGAGGCGTCCGCTTCCCGGCTTTCCACCAGCCGCGACACGGGTCGGGCAAAGCCGCCCTGCTCTATGCCGACGCGGGTGCAGCCATGGGTGACATGCTCGGCGGTCAGCCAGGCGCCGGAACGATCGATTGAGAAGGTCGTGCCCATGCTGTCGGCGGGCGCCTCTGCCCGTTCCTCGATGACGAAGCTCTCATCGCTCCATTGCGGCATCGGGCGGCGGGGAGAGCGGGGGTCGAAAGCCTCGACACGCAGCGGCGTAGGCCTGGTCACCTCGCTGATCCACAGCAGCGCCAGGATGATGCCAAGCAGGCCTGGCAGACAGCCGAAGCGCCCGCGCGCCATGGCTCAGCCCGCGACCGCGCCGGCAGTAAGGCAGGCGATGGCGACCTTCATCATGGCAAGGAAGATGGCGGCGGACCGTTCGTCCGCCTCGATTCGGGTGGGTAGCGAGCCCAGCAGGAAATCGACCATGCGAAAGGCGATGAGTTGCAGGATCAGGGTGACGCTCCCCCAGATCATGATGTCCCAGACATTCACCGAACCCGCGAGGCAAAAGCCCAGCGGCACCGCGAGTCCGATCGCTGCCCCGCCCAGCGAGATCGCCGCCGCCGCATTGCCCTCCCGGATCAGCGCAAATTCATCATGCGGCGTGATCCACATATAGAGTGCCAGCGCCGCCAGCCAGGCCAGGGTGGCAGAGGCCAGGTGGAGCAGGAAGATCGGCAATCCGGAGAGCAGGCTCTGGATGACGGGCATGGGATCGGTCATTGCTTCAGGATGCCGCAAGCGATGGAGCTGCGCAATTGCGGTCGACGGCTGGAACGGGCGGACAGTAGCCGGCGCGCGCGATTCCTGCCCCTTCGCACACCACCCCAGCGGAAGGCGCCGAATGAGACAGGCCGCTCCACAGCGCCGACTTCAAGCGTCGTTATGTTCCTCCGGGCAACATCCAGTTCTGACGGACGACAAATAGCCGGGATCGGATTGAGGTCGCCCACAGACAGCGCCCGGTTCATGCTAATTTGACCCACGGTAAAAGGCCCACCGCGCCAGTGGCGCAGCGGGCCTTTTCAGTGCGTGAAGCAGCAGGCGGGCAGAACCGCGCTGGAGCCTTCCGGTTGATCTGGCCGGAAAGCCTGTCAGCGCTTATTCGCCATCATCCTCCGCCTCGGGTCCGGCCATCATCCCTTCGGCGACTTCCTCGGTCTTGCCGCGGATCGCCTTTTCCAGCTTGTCCGCCATTTCGGGATGTTCTTTCAGATAGGTTTTCGCATTCTCGCGACCCTGGCCGATACGGACCGAGTCATAGGAGAACCAGGCGCCCGATTTCTCGACCAGACCGGCCTTCACGCCGATATCAAGCAGTTCACCGATCTTGGACACGCCTTCGCCATACATGATGTCGAATTCGACCTGCTTGAAGGGCGGCGCGACCTTGTTCTTGACCACCTTCACGCGGGTCGCGTTGCCGACAATGTCCTCACGGTCCTTGATCTGGCCGGTGCGGCGGATGTCGAGGCGGACCGAGGCGTAGAATTTGAGCGCATTGCCGCCGGTCGTCGTTTCGGGATTGCCGTACATGACGCCGATCTTCATGCGGACCTGGTTGATGAAGATCACCAGACAGCGCGAACGGGAGATGGAGCCGGTCAGCTTGCGCAGCGCCTGGCTCATCAGGCGGGCCTGCAGGCCGACATGGCTGTCGCCCATCTCGCCCTCGATTTCGGCGCGCGGCACCAGCGCGGCGACCGAGTCGATCACCAGCACGTCGATCGCGTTCGAACGCACCAGCGTATCGACGATCTCCAGCGCCTGCTCGCCCGTGTCGGGCTGCGACACGATCAGTTCGTCGATATCGACGCCCAGCTTCCTGGCATAGACCGGATCAAGCGCATGTTCCGCATCGACAAAGGCCGCGATGCCGCCGGTCTTCTGCGCCTCTGCAATGGCGTGCAGCGCCAGCGTGGTCTTGCCCGAGCTTTCGGGTCCATAAATCTCGACAATGCGTCCGCGCGGCAGGCCGCCGATGCCGAGCGCGATGTCCAGTCCCAGCGATCCGCTCGAGATCGCCTCGATCTCGATCTTCTCGCGGCTGCCCAGCTTCATGGCCGAACCTTTGCCGAAGGCGCGGTCGATCTGGGAAAGGGCCGCTTCCAATGCTTTCTGTCTGTCCATTGTCCCTGTCTTCTTGGAATCGATGAGTGAGAGCATTGCGGTCATCGGCCTATCCCCTGTCAAGCGGAACGCGCCGGTCCGGATGGCGCGTGGCCATCATGTATCCTGTTTGTTCTTATGGAACAAGGGGTGAACGAAATTTTCTTAAGCGGTGCCCAACGCCTTGTTCAGCGCACGTTCCACCGCCCCGATGGTGAAGGGTTTGGCCAAAGTCGGCCGGTCGGCGTGGCCCGTCGGCAGGTCGTCGGCCATGCCGCCAGTCGCAAAGATGAAGGGTATGCCGCTCTGCGCCAATATATCCGCCACGGGCCAGCTTTTCTCGCCATGCAGGTTGCAATCGAGCAGCGCCGCATCAAAGCCGCCCTCGCGCGCCCTGGCGCAGGCGTCATCGACCGATTCGGCGATGGCGTGCAGCCGATAGCCGAGCGTATCGAGATAATCCTCCAGCATCATCCCGATCATTGCCTCATCCTCGACGACCAGGATGGTCTTGCCATCAGACATGCTTGCGGTCCCCAATCTTACCCATCGCAACCCCAAAGGCCTTTTCCCACAGGCATAATCGACAAACCGCGCAGAAGTTCATTGTCCAAATTCACTCCGCCGTCGGCCGCATCGCCAATGCATCCCGTGCCGCTTCCGCCAACTGGCTGACAGAAAAGGGTTTTGGCAGGAAAGCCACATTGGCGATGTCGATCGATTTGCGCAACTGTTCCTCGGCATAACCCGACATGAACAGCACCGGCAGGTCGGGATGGCTCGCCCGCGCTCGCGCCACCATCGACGGACCATCCATGTTCGGCATCACGACGTCGGAAATGAGCAGGTCGATCTTCTCGTCCCCGCCCAGAACCTCCAGCCCCTGTTCGCCGTCATTGGCGGTCAGCACCTTATAGCCCTGGCGCGACAAGGCCCTTTCCGCGACGGCGCGCACCATATCCTCATCCTCCACCAGCAACACGGTGCCCGTGCCCCAGGTTTCACTGCGACGGGCCGGGGCCTTGGGCTGGGCCGCCTGATCGACATCGGCGCCCTGATAGACCGGCAGGTAGATGACGAAGCTCGCCCCGCGCCCCAGTTCGGACTCGGCGAAGATGAACCCGCCCGACTGTTTGACGATGCCGTAGACGGTGGAAAGGCCAAGCCCCGTTCCCTTGCCCAGTTCCTTCGTGGTGAAGAAGGGTTCGAAGATCTTGGAAAGAATGTCGGGCGGGATGCCCAGCCCCGTGTCGGACACCCGTACCGCCGTATAGTCGGCCGGCGGCAATATGTCCGACCGCATCTCCCTTACCTTGGCGGCGGGCACGCCATAGGTCTGGATGTTGAGCGTGCCGCCGTCCGGCATGGCATCGCGGGCATTGACGGCCAGGTTGACGATCACCTGCTCCAACTGGCCGGGATCGGCCCGCACCGCCCCCAGATTGCGGCCATGGCTGACCTCCAGCTTGACGCTCTCGCCCAGCAGCCGCTTCAACAGGTTGGATACGTCGGCGACGATGTCGGGCAACTGCAATATCTGCGGCCGCAGCGTCTGCTGGCGCGAGAAGGCGAGCAACTGGCGGGTCAGCCCCGCGGCGCGATTGCTGTTCGACTTGATCTGCTGGATGTCGTCATAGTCGCTGTCGCCGGGCGTATGGCGCATCAGCATCAGGTCGCAATGGCCGATGATGGCGGTCAGTATATTGTTGAAGTCGTGCGCCACGCCGCCCGCCAGCTGGCCGATCGCCTGCATCTTGGTCGCCTGCGCTACCTGCCGCTTGAGCTTGCTCTCCTCGCTGTTGTCCTTGAGCGAGAGCAGCACCGCCGCCTCGCCCAGGCCCCGAACGCCGGCCAGGCTGAGCGCGATCGGCTCGTCGGGCTGGTTGCGCATGCGCACGGCGACGTCGCCCGACATTTGCGGCCCCACCGCAAAGCGTCGAACGGCATCGGCCACCGCCGCCTGGTCCTCCCGCACCACCAGGTCGCCGGGATAGCTTGGCTTCTCCTCTGGCTTGACGCCCGCGGCCCGCGAAAAGGCCTTGTTCATGAACAGCACGCGTCCGTCGCGATCCGCCATCGCCAGGCCGAAGGGCAGCAGCGACAACAGCGTCTCGATATAGGAAAGCGCCGACGTGCCGCCCGCATTGCCCGCCGGCTCATCGATCAGCAACAGCAGCATGGGCCCATCCTGCGCGCCCGATTGCGCGCCCGTCGGCTGGACGGCGCGCTTCAGCGGTACCTGCAACAGCCGCAGCGGAATGCCGCCCGATTCCTCCCGCGCCAGGAACAGCCGCCCCTTGTCGTCCACCCGCATGTGCGCGGCGAAATCACGCCCGGTGATATTGGCGTCGATCCGGCCGGCCGCGCGCAGCAGGAAGGCGCCATTGGCGGCCCGGATGCGTCCTTCCCCGCCGATCATTACCGCCATGATGCCCGCTTCGCCCAATTGCCGCCCGGCCTCTCCGATCAGCAGGCGATGCACATCATCCAGGGCGCTTGGCTGGCGCACCGGGGAAAAGCGCCACAGCAGATAATCCTCCGAACGGCCGGTGCGGCAGAGGAAGGCATCCAGCCGCAACGCACCCTGGACGATGCCCTCGACCCGTGCTTCGCCGTCGCGCCACGCGGTGCGGGCGGCGTTGCCCAGACTGTCGGACAGGCTGCTGTCGCCGGTGATTTGCGGCGGCGTCGGAAAACCGGGAAACCATTCCCCGAACAGATCGCTGGCGCAGACCAGCCGGCCGGCACGATCGGTGACCGCGATCGCCATGTTGGAGGCGTCGGCCGCGGCCCGCGCCACGGTCCAGTCCGGCACGGCCTCGCCCATGGCCACTTCCTGCGGATAAAGCCGACGATACCAGCCGAGCAGCGCCGCCCCGGCCAGCACCGCCGCGCCGAAGCCGGCGCCCAGCGCCCAGTTGCCCGCGGCATAGACGACCAGCCCGGCTGACATCAGCGCCATCAGGATGAGCAGCGGCAGGGCAAGGGGCGACGATCGGTCTGCCGCCCAGGCGTCTCCATCCCTGATCACACGCACGGACACGGCCCGGCTATCCCCCTGCATTCACAATGGACTGCCCGCTCCCGCCGGTCAGGCTGAAGCGATTTCCTCCAATGCGCTGCTTTCGCGTGCCTTGCCAATCCTCAATTTGCGCGCATGCCATTTCCGGCCCATGCGATGGCGCCAGATCCAGTCGGCCAGGAAGTAGCCGACCACCGCAAAGGCCAGCGAAATCAGCGCCAGCCCCAGCAACATGGCAGGCGCTGCTTCCGAAAACAGCCAGGCGCACCATTCGCGGATCGAGGCATGCCGGTCGATCAGCGCCATGAAGCCCGAAGCATCCGCCGACCGCCCGAGCAGCCAGTTGCCCATATAGACGGACGCCATCAGGAACAGCGGCGTTGTCGCCGGATTGGAAAGGAAGGTCATCGCCGCCGCCAGCGGGATGTTCGCCCGGAACGGCAGCGCCAGCAGCGCCGCGCCCGCAATCTGCACGCCGGGGATCAGCAGGAAGATGCCGACCAGCAGCCCCAATGCCACGCCGCGCGGCACCGAACGCCGCGTGAAGCGCCACAGCGAGGGTTCCAGCACCCGGTGCGCCACCGGGGCCAAAAAGCGGTTATGTTCCAGCGACTCACGGGTGGGCGCATTGGCGTGCCACCAGCGCGAGAGCCTCCCCATCCCTTCCTTGGCACCCATCAGCGATGCGCCTTCATGATGCGCTGCTGATCGCGCTTCCAGTCGCGTTCCTTGATCGTGTCGCGCTTGTCATGGGTCTTCTTGCCCTTGGCCAGCGCCAGCTCGACCTTCGCCTTGCCGCGGCTGTTGAAATAGATCGACAGCGGCACCAGCGTCATGCCCTTGCGCTCGACGGCGCCGTGCATGCGGGCGATCTCCCGCTGGTGCAGCAGCAGCTTGCGGGGGCGCTTGGGCTCATGGTTGAAGCGGTTGCCATGGCTGAATTCGGGGATGTTGCTGTTGACCAGCCACACCTGCTCGCCCTTCACCTCGGCATAGCTTTCCGCGATATTGCCCTCGCCAAAGCGCAGGGACTTCACCTCGGTTCCTTGCAGGGCGATGCCCGCCTCGAACACATCCTCCAGGAAATATTCGAATCGGGCGCGCCGGTTTTCGGCGACGATCTTCTTCTTGTCGAAGGCTTCGGGACGGGGACGGGCCATTATTCTCTATCAACTCGCTTCATCATATAGGCCCGCAGGGCGCTCAAACCAGTCCCGCGATCTCCAGCGCCCTGTCGACGGCGGTCCGGCTCGATTCCGACGGCCAGGTGATCGGCAGGCGGACGTCGCCGGGCATGTCGGGCCGAACGCGCGTAAGGGCATATTTGACGGGGCCGGGTGAAGCATCGCTGAACAGCGCGTCATGCAGCGGGTAGAGACGATCCTGGAGCGCGAGGGCGCCATGCCAGTCGCCGCTCGCCATTGCCTGCTGGAATTCGGCGCACAGGCGCGGGGCGACATTGGCCGTGACCGAAATGCAGCCCTTGCCGCCCATAGCGTTGAAACCCAAGGCCGTCTCGTCATTGCCGGAAAGCTGGCAGAAATCGGCGCGGCAGGCGAGGCGCTGTGCGCTGACCCGCCCCAGATTCCCGGTGGCGTCCTTGATGCCGACGATCGTCTGGAATTCCTCCGACAGGCGGTGGATCACCGGGACGCCGATGTCGGTGATCGTGCGGCTGGGCACGTTGTAGAGGATGATCGGCAGGGAACAGCGCTCGGCCAGATAGGCGAAATGCTGGTAGACCCCTTCCTGATTGGGCTTGTTGTAATAGGGCGCGACCACCAGCGCCGCATCGGCGCCCGCCGCCTGCGCGGCGAACATGTGCTCCAGCGCGATTCGCGTGTCGTTGGAACCGCATCCTGCGATCACCGGCACGCGGCCCGCCGCCTGGTCGACGCAGACGGCGATGACGCGATTATGTTCCTCGACCGTCATGGTCGCGCTTTCCCCCGTGGTGCCGCAGGGAACGAGCGCGCTGCTGCCTTCCTCGATCTGCCAGTCGACGAAGGCGCGGAAAGCCGCCTCGTCCACTGCCCCGTTGCGAAAGGGCGTGATCAGCGCCGGAATCGACCCGGAAAACATGCAACAAACTCCTTCAACTCACCGGGATTCCGGGGCATAATAGCGTGAAACACGCGAAGGGCGCGCTATAGCGCGTCATTCAGGGCCTGATAAGGATGCAATTGCGATAATGTCCAGTAGGGTGTCGCTCTTCTGCCTTGAAACTGCTTCGGAAGCCCTCACGGTTCGTATGCCTCTGATTGCCCTCTTGCTTTTCACAGCCGGCGCCAGCGCCCAGACCGAAACCACTGCCCCTGCGCCGGCTGCGGCCTATCCGCCCGGCGCCGTGGTTCAGGCGGTCCCCAGCTCCAGCGAACCCAGCCCCTGGCAGCGCGCGCAGAGCCGAATCGGCGTGGCGAGCGATCCTTCGATCTCCGGTACGATCAGTCAGTGGCGCGCGCTCCAGCAGAGCGACGGCCTGGGCTCCTCCACCTATATGAGCTTCATCATGGCCAATCCGGGTTGGCCGGGCGAGGACCGGATGCGGCGGCTGGCGGAAACCGGCATCAATCCCGACAGCTACGATCCCGCGCAGGTCATCGCCTTCTTCACCCGCTTCCCGCCGCGCACCGCGACCGGCAATGCCCGCTACGCGCTGGCGCTGATGCAGCAGGGTCGCATGGGCGAGGCGCGGGTCGCCGCCCGCAACGCATGGATCGGCGGCACGCTCTCGCCCGATGACGAGGCGCGACTGCTTTCCCTCTTCGGTTCGGGCTGGACCGCGGTCGAGCATGACCTGCGCGCCGACGCGCTGCTGTGGAAGGGCGACATCATCGGCGCGCAGCGCAGGCTCGCCTATGTCTCGCCGGCGCGCCGCCCGGTCTATGAGGCGCGGATCGCCTTCCGCCAGAAGGCACCCGACGCGGCGATGAAGATGCAGTTGGCGGAGGCCGTGGGCGCGACCGACGCCGGCTTCGTCGCTGACAAGGCGACATGGCTGCTCAACACGGGCAACTGGGTCGCCGGTCGCCAGTATCTCGCCAACCGCCCGGCCTTGGCCTTCCGTCCGGGCGATCCGGAAAAATGGTATGAAGCGCTGCTGACGCAGGCGCGCGCCGCCGCCAATGACAGCCAGTGGAGCTTCGCCTATGGCATCGCCAGCAAGCTGGACGACGCCTATCTGCCCGGCACCGACGTCAACACCCGGCCCATAGGCGAGCGCGACGACTATACCAGCCTGGCCTGGCTTGCGGGATCGACGGCCTTCTACAATCTGGGCAGGCCGCTGGACGCTATGGAGATGTTCCGCCGCTACGCCACCGCCGCCAAGTCGCCGCAGACGCAATCCAAGGGCTTCTACTGGGCGGGCCGCGCCGCGCTCCAGGCCGGGGACACGGCAACCGCCAACAGCTATTTCGCCCGCGCCGGCTCCTTTCCCGACCAGTTTTACGGGCAGCTCGCGCTCGAACGGCTGGGCCGGCCGATCCCGGCCCCCGCCACCGTCGAACGCCCGGTTGAGATCTCCGCCGCGGAACGCGCGGCCTTCGCCAACCGCTCGGTCGTCCGTGCGGTGAAGGCGCTGGGCCAGATGGGCTATTGGGAAGACCAGAGCAAATTCGCCCGCGCCATCGCCAATAATGCCGACAGCGATGCAGATCATTATCTGGCGGTGGAACTCGCGCAGAGCATCGGTCGGCCGGACATGGGCGTGATGGTCGGCCGCCGCGCCGTGTCGAGCGGCCTCACCGGCTATGGCGAAAGCGCCTTCCCACGCGTACCTGTCCCGTCCGAGGCGCAATTTAACTGGACCATGGTCCATGCCATCGCCCGCCAGGAAAGCCAGTTCGACCGTCAGATCGTCAGCCATGCGGGCGCCCGCGGGCTGATGCAGCTCATGCCCGGCACCGCCCGCGAACAGGCGGGAAAGCTGGGGATGAGCTATGATGCCAGCTCGCTCAACGACCCCAGCTACAACATCATGCTCGGCTCCGCCTATTTCCAGCGGATGCTTAACTATTATGGCGGCAGCTATCCCTTGGCGGTGGCGGCCTATAATGCCGGGCCGGGCAATGTGAATCGCTGGATCGCGGCCAATGGCGACCCGCGCCTGCCCGGCGCCGACATGCTGCGCTGGATCGAGCAGATCCCGCTGTTCGAGACGCGCAACTATGTCCAGCGCGTGCTGGAAAACGCCGTCGTCTATGAGGCGATGAACCCGCAGCGCGCCCGTTTCCGGGGCACCACGACGCCGCTGTCCAGATATCTGGGCAAGCAGACGCCGGGCTGAACCCCCTGGGGAACCCACAGGGCTTCGACAAGGGCGGTTCGGAAAGCTAGAGCGGGTTTCGATCTGATTGAATCAGATCGCCGCTCTGGTTTCCTTGTTTTCCGCGATTTCCAAGCGATCGGTTCCGATCGCTTGGAAATCGCTCTAGGGAGGGTTCATCATGAGCACCCCTCACCCCAATTACATCACCCCCGAAGGCTTCGCGAAGCTGCGCGCCGAATATGACCATCTGCTCGGCGTCGAGCGCCCCCGGATCGTGGAGGTGGTGAGCTGGGCTGCAGGCAATGGCGATCGCAGCGAAAATGGCGACTATCTCTACGGCCGCAAGCGGATGCGGGAGATCGATGGCCAGTTGAAGCGCCTTTCCCGCAAGATGAAGGACGCCAGGGTCGTCGACCCGCGCCAGCAACCGGACAAGGGCAAGGTCTATTTCGGCGCGACCGTCACCATCGCGGACGAGGATGACCGGCACCGCACCGTGACGCTGGTCGGCAATGACGAGACGGATGCCGCTGCGGGCCGCATCGGCTGGAGCACGCCGATAGCCCGCGCGTTGCGAGGCGCCGCCGTGGGCGACCTGCGCCGCGTGATGCTGCCCGCGGGCGAGAGGGAATATGAGGTGATGGCGATCAGCTATCCGGCGTGATCGCCCTTTGCGGAAACAGGCGCGCGGCGCGCCGGCCTTCCCACTCTAATCATGCGGCCTCAGCGAATGGTTGAGCCGTTCCATCACTTCCCCGATCGGTTCGGTGACGGTGACGCTGCGTCCCTCTCCAAAGCGGATGCGGGTGCCGTCGGTCACCGATGACACGAAGGTGACCTGCGCGGCATTGACGGCGGTTTCGGTCCGGTCGGCGCCCACGAACATGACGAGCATGCATCCTCTCCTTCTTTCTGGAAGAAGAGCCTAGCCCGAATTCCTCCCGACGCCAGCCCTTTTCCCTTCATGCCGCCTGAATTGCCTGGATGAACGCGCTGGCACGATCATCCAGCCGATGCGCCTCTTCCGACAGGCGCGTCGCCGCGTCGCGCATGGCCTGGGCATCCTCCACCGCCGATCCCGCATTGACGCTGATTTGGCTGGCGCTGGCGCGAACATGCCCGCTCGCCTCGCCCGCCTCCGCCACGCTGTCCGCAATGGCCCGGCTGAACGCGCCATGCCGCGCCACCGCCTCGAACACGGAGGCGGAAAGCCGGTCCGCGGTCGCGATCGCGGCATCCATATGCGCATGCCCCTCCGCCACCTGGCCGACGGTGGTACGGATATGGTCGATCCGCCGCGCAATCTCCGCCGCCGCGTCGCGGGTCTGTCCCGCCAGCGTCTTCACCTCCCGCGCGACCACCGCAAAGCCTCGACCCGCATCGCCGGCCCGCGCCGCCTCTATCCCCGCATTGAGCGCCAGCGTCGTCGTCGCCCGCGCAATCGCATCGATCAGCGCGGTCACTTCCCCAATGCCGTCGGCCTGCGCGCTCAGCGTCCGTGTCTGCGCCGCGCCGGATTGCGTCTGGTCGACGGCGGCGCGAATGGCGGCGCCCGCCTCTCGCACTTCATCCTCCATCGCCTGGAACAGCAGCCCCAGTTCCCGCCCGGATGCGGCGATGCCGGCCAGATTGTCCGCCGTCTGCGCCGCCGCCACGGCCATGCCGGCCGAGGCACGCCCATTATGCGCGGACCGCCCTGCCGCATCCTCGGACAGGCGCGACAGCATGTCCGCCATCGCCACCATGTCGCTGATCAGGGCCCGGATATCACCCCGGAACACCGCGCTCTCGCGCGTCACCCGTTCCAGCCGCTCCACCCGCGCGAGCGCCACCCGAGCATCGCGCTCCGCCGCCAGCTTGAGCAGAAGCTGCCCTCCCGCGATCCCGGCATAACGATCACCATCGACCACGATCAGCCCCTCGCAACCCTGCCCCTGCGCCGCATAGAGATCGATCAGCACCTCTATGCTGGCGCACCGCTCGACCGTGGCGCAGTGCCGGACATGATCGTCCAGCCGCCCGCCAAAACTGGGATTGCGTAACAGGGCATGGCCGAAGGGATTGAACAGGATGCGCCGCATGTCCCGTTCATAGATCGCCCCCACGGGCCGGTCGGCGGCATCGAGCACCGGCAACAGGCGCAGCGCCGGGTCATGCTGGAAATGGTCGACCGCCTCGCACAGCGGCCGCCCCAGCCGAATCGCGGGGCTGGGCGTCACCAGGGTCGGACCAGCCGAATGGGCCAGCGAACGGTCGAGCAAGGACGGCGCGTACATAGGCGCCGATTAAGCCCCCAATGGTAAATGAGCCGTTAGCATTTGATGACAGTTTTGTTACAAGTCACTGATTAAAAGAGATTTTTCTATGGCACCCTGTAGCCATAGGCCTTGGCGGCCAGCTTCACCACTTCCGGATCGGCTTCGGGAAAATCCATCGGCACCAGCTTTTCCAATCGCTTGGCGACATGGGAAAGCGCCGCGATCCGTCCCGCCCGGCGGTGATTATTGTCGATCACCTGCCAGGGCGCTGCCTTGGTGTCGGTCTTGCGGAACATGTCGTGCATGGCGTCCAGATAATCGGCCCGCCGGGCGCGGTTGCGATAATCGTCCGCGCCGGTCTTCCACCGCTTCCAGGGGGTGTCGAGCCGCTGGGCGAGCTGCTCGTCCTGCGTTTCCTGGGTGATGTGGACGAACAGCTTGACGATATTGGTCCCGGCATCGACCTGCTGCTTTTCGAAGGCATTGATCTCCTCATAGGCGCGCTTCCACTCGCCCTTGGAGCAGAAGCCCTCGACCCGCTCGACCAGCACCCGGCCATACCAGCTCCGGTCGAAGATCGCGATGTTGCGTCCCGCCGGCAGCCGCGTCCAGAAGCGCCAGAGGAAGTGCCTGTCCCGCTCCTCCTCGGTCGGGGCGGAAATGGGGTGCACCTTGTAATAGCGCGGATCCCAGTCGGCGGTCATGCGCTTGATGATGCCGCCCTTGCCCGCTGCGTCCCACCCTTCCAGCAGGATGACGCTGCGCCGGTCGTGGATGATGTGCGCGACCTGGATCTTGGCGAGCCGCTGCTGCAATTCGGCCAGCTTCGCCTCATAATCGCCCTTGAACGTCGCGCCCTTCTCATAATCGGCAAGGTCGATGGTCATGTCTGCACCTTCCATTGGCCACGGCGGCAAAGCACGAGCTTATACCAAAGGACCGAACCCGCAATCTGCGCGGCGGTTGCAATCAGTCCTGGCCGCCCCTCCCCGACGTCCAGCCAGCTCGTCCAGACGACATAGGCCAGCGCGAGCAGGGTGACGGCCGGCGCAAGCGGATAAAGCGGCATGCGATAGGGCGCATGGGCGCTCGCCCCGCCGCGCCGTCCGGCCATGGCGGCCAGCGCGATGCCACCATAGATCGCCACCAGCCCCGTACCGTTCAGCACCAGCAGCATCGACATCGGCAGGAAGCAGGCAAGCGTCCCCATCCCGCCGACGATCAGCGTGCCGATCCAGGGCGAATCGAAACGTGGATGGATCGCCACCAGCCAGTCGTCGATGCGCGGAATCCAGGCGCGGTCCCGCCCCGTCGAATAGAAGAAGCGCGCACAGGCCAGGATGCAGGCGATGATGGCGTTGACGATGGCGAGCACGATGCCAACCGACACCAGCGCCGAAAGGCCAGCGCTTCCCCGGTGCCGCACCAGCAGGCCAAAGGGATCATCGACGGTCAGCAGGGTGGCAAGGTCGATCCGCGCCAGCAGCAGCGCCAGCAACGGCACCCCTTCGAACAGCAGCGCGAGCGCCAGGGCGGCGAGGATGGTCCGGGCGATCCTTTTCGGCGCCTCGTGCATCTCCTCGCCGAAATAGACCGCCATGCCATAGCCGTTGAGCGCGAAGATCGCGATCGTCGTCGCCACCCCGACGGAGGCCGCGCTGGCCGGGGCAAAACCCTGCCCCGTCGCCACCATTGGATGGGTCAGGAATTGCAGCGCCGGCCGCGCATGATCGGCAAAGCCCAGCACCATCACCACCGCCACCGCCGCCAGCTCGACCAGCAGGAACAGCCCGGTGATGACCGCATTCACGCGGATGTTGAGGATCGCCACCAGCGTCGACCCGATCATCACCGCGACGGCGACCGGCACGGCGGGGAGTCCCGGCACCACCGTCGCCATGACCGAGGCGATGCCCAGCGCCGCGACGGGCGGGAAGAGCACATTGTTGAAGACATTGACGCCCAGCATGACAAAGCCGGCCATGGGGCCCAGCGTCTGCGCCACCGCGACATATTCCCCGCCCGCCACCGGCCAGGCGGAGGAGAGCTCGGCATAGATGAAGGCGGTGGCGACGCAGATCAGGCTGGCCAGGATCATCGCCCAGATCGCGCCCGTCCCGGCCGCCTGCAACATGCCGGGAATGATGACGAAGACGGAGGATGCCGGGGTGGTCGCGGACAGGGTCAGGAACAGCACGCCCGCCACGCCCAGGCTGCGCGCCAGGGCCGGCGGCTTGTCCGGCAGCATCTGTTCGTCGAGCATGATCTGGTCCCCTCTCCTCCCTTACATAGAAGGGAAGGAGAAGAGACAAGCCCCACGCACGACATGCTCCCGCGAGGGCAGGAGCACAGCTTCCTCAAATCGGGGCAATCAGGCCTTGGCCTGCGGCTCCACGACCCGGATGTTGAGTTCGCGCAACTGCTTGAACTCTGCCGCGCTGGGCGCACCCATCAGCAGGTCTTCCGCGCGCTGGTTCATCGGGAACAGCGTGATCTCGCGCAGATTCTGCGCCCCGCACAGCAGCATGACGACGCGATCCACGCCGGCCGCCATGCCGCCATGGGGCGGGGCGCCATATTGGAAGGCGCGATAGAGGCCGCCGAAGCGCTCCTCCACATCCTGCTGCGACAGGCCGACCTTCTCGAACGCCTTGACCATCAGTTCCGGCGACTGGTTGCGGATCGAACCCGAAGCGATCTCATAACCGTTGCAGACCATGTCATATTGATAGGCCTTGAGGCTCAGGGGGTCCTGGTTTTCCAGCGCGTCCAGCCCGCCCTGCGGCATGGAGAAGGGGTTGTGCGCGAAGTCGATCGACTTCGTATCCTCGTCATATTCGTAGAAGGGGAAATCGACGATCCAGCACAGCTCGAAACGATCCTTGTCGATCAGGTCGAGCTGCTCGCCCACGCGGATGCGCGCAAGGCCCGCCAGCTTGGCCGCCTGGCTTTCCTTGCCCGCGGCGAAGAACACGCCGTCATTGGGGCCAAGGCCCAGCGCCTCGATCAGCTTTGCCGTCCGTTCCTCACCATGATTCTTGGCGATCGGGCCGCCGGGCACGCCGTCCTTGATGTTGATATAGCCCAGCCCCGAAAAGCCTTCGCTGCGCGCCCAATTGTTCATGTCGTCGAAGAATTTGCGGCTGCCCGCACCCGCACCCGGCGCGGGAATGGCGCGAATCACGCTGCCGCTCTCCACCAGCGAAGCGAAAATGCCGAAGCCGCTGCCGTGGAAATGCTCCGTCACGTCCTGGATGATGATCGGGTTGCGCAGGTCAGGCTTGTCCGACCCATATTTCATCATCGCCTCGGCATGGGGAATGCGCGGGAAGCTGCCCGCGGGCGTCACCGGCTTGCCGTCGGCGAACGCCTCGAACACCTGGGCGATCACCGGCTCCATCGTGTTCCACACGTCTTCCTGCGTGACGAAGCTCATTTCCAGGTCAAGCTGGTAGAATTCGCCCGGCAGGCGGTCGGCGCGCGGGTCTTCGTCGCGGAAGCAGGGCGCGATCTGGAAATAACGGTCGAAGCCGGCGACCATCAACAGCTGCTTGTACTGCTGCGGCGCCTGCGGCAGCGCGTAGAATTTGCCCGCATGGATGCGGCTCGGCACCAGGAAGTCGCGCGCGCCTTCGGGCGAGGAAGCGGTCAGGATCGGCGTCGAATATTCGGTGAAGCCCGCATCCTCCATGCGGCGGCGCATGTCGCGGATGATCTGCGTGCGCTTGACGATGTTCGCGTGCAGCGTCTCGCGCCGCAGGTCGAGGAAGCGGTAGCGCAGGCGGATATCCTCAGGATATTCCTGCTCGCCCGCCACGGGAAGCGGCAGGTCGGCGGCAGCGGACAGCAGCACGGCGTCCAGAGCGCGGATTTCGATCTCGCCGGTGGGCAGGTTCGGGTTCACCGCTTCCTGCGCGCGGGCGACGACCTTGCCCGTCACCGTCACGACGCTTTCGGCCCGCAGCGATTCGATCACCCTGAACACCGGGCCGTCGACCTCGGTGACGATCTGCACCATGCCATAATGGTCGCGCAGGTCGATGAAGACCAGGTCGCCATGGTCCCGCTTGCGATGCACCCAGCCGGACACCCGCACCTCATTGCCGACCTCCGCCGTCGTAAGGGCGCCGCAGGTGTGGGTGCGATAGGCATGCATGGCGTTTTTGGTCTTTCAGCTTCGTTTTACGGAAATGACAAATTGTTGCGGCGCCGCTATGGGCAGTGCTGTCAAGCATTGACGAGCCCGTGCGCGACGGGCCAGCCCATAATAAGATCGAAGACCATATGCAAATCCATCCGCTGATTACCGACAGCAAGACTCTCGCTCAATTCTGCGCCCGGATCGCCAAATCGCCCTATATTGCGGTCGATACCGAATTCATGCGCGAAAACAGCTATTGGCCCGATCTCTGCCTGGTGCAGGTTGCGGACGAACATGAGGCGGCGGCCATCGATCCCAAGGCGCCCGGCCTCGACCTTTCGCCCCTGCTCGACCTGATGGTCGACAATGAGGATGTGCTGAAGGTCTTCCATGCGGGCGGGCAGGATCTGGAGATCATCTACAACCTGACCGGCAAGACGCCCCATCCCATGTTCGACACGCAGATCGCGGCGATGGCGCTGGGGCTGGGCGAGCAGATCGGCTATGGCAATCTGGTCGACGCCTGGCTCGGCGTGCAGCTCGACAAGGGCGCGCGCTTCACCGACTGGGCGCGCCGCCCGCTCGACAAGCGGCAGATCGATTATGCGATCGGCGACGTCACTTACCTGATCCAGATATTCCCCAAGATGCTGGAGGAGCTGCGCCGCACCGGCCGCGGCGACTGGCTGGACCAGGAGATGGAGCGGATCAGCGACCCCTCCAATTATGAGAACAAGCCGGACGAGGCCTGGCAGCGCGTGCGCATCGCCAGCCGCAAGGCCGATGTGCTGGGCCGGCTCAAGGCGCTTGCCGCCTGGCGCGAGTTGGAGGCGCAGGACAAGAACCTGCCGCGCGGCCGCATCGTCAAGGACGAGACGCTGGCCGACATCGCCAGCCACCCGCCCCGCACGCAGGAGGATCTGGGCAAGGTGCGCGGCCTGTCCGCCACCTGGAAAACCAACGATATCGGCAACCGCCTGATGCTCGCCCTTGCCGAACACAAGCCGCTGGGCAAGGACGAAATGCCCGAGCGCGACCCCAAAAGGCCGGGCCTGGGCAAGGACGGCGCGCTGGTGGCGGACCTTCTGAAGCTGCTGCTGAAAATCCGTTCGCGCGACATCAATGTCGCCGCGCGCCTCATCGCCCGCAGCGACGACATTGACGCACTGGCGGCGGGCGTGCGGGACGACCTCGCCATACTGGAAGGCTGGCGCTATGAACAGTTCGGTCGCGATGCAGTCGACCTGGTCGAGGGGCGCCTGGCCTTCGCGGTCAAGAATGGCCGTCTCAAGATGACGCGCACGCAATAGGAGTTCAGGACGATGCGGACCGCCGTGCTGCCCCTTCTTTCCCTGCTTGCCGCCTGTGCGGGCGCGAGCGGCCAGGGGCCCGCCACGCCTCCACCCACCGCTGAAGGGCCATGCCGCAACGAGGGGCTGGACCGCTTCATCGGCCAGACCGCGAGTGCGGCGATCGGCGCGGACATGCTCAGGGCTTCCGGCGCGCGCACGCTGCGCTGGGGCGCGCCGGGCATGGCGATGACCATGGATTTCCGCCCCGACCGGCTGACGGTCAGCTATGACGGCAAGATGGTGATCACGACCGCGCGATGCGGCTGAAGATCGCGATGGAATAAAACTTTACGCACAACCGTATTCGATGTGGTGCCGGTCGCAATCCTCCCGATCGCGGCCGGCCGTCCCCACGGGTGGTCCCCAAAGGGCAGCGTAGCGGTGGGGCCGGGAGGCAGGCCCCTCCCGGCACCATCGCTACGCCATTTTCGTTCGCCGCGATCGGTCCAAAGCGGGTTTCGATCTGATTGAATCAGATCGCCGCTCCGGATTCCTTCTTTCCGCGATTTCTTAACCAGCGATCGGTTCCGATCGCCTGGAAATCGCTCTAAAGCGTTCTTCCGGCTGATGAAATCGCCTTGCGCAGCCGGCGAAAGGACCGCTCGATGAACGACACCCCCACTCCCTCCGCATTGATCGACCAACGCATTGCGGAACTCGGCGATTGGCGCGGCGAAACGCTCGCCCATGTTCGCGCGCTGATCAGGGAAGCCGATCCCGAGGTGGTCGAGGAATGGAAATGGCGTGGCGTTCCTGTCTGGTCGCATGACGGCATCCTCTGCACCGGCGAAAGCTACAAGGCGGTGGTCAAGCTGACCTTCGCGAAGGGCGCGGCGCTGGCGGACCCGGCGGGCCTGTTCAACGCCAGCCTCGACGGCAATGTGCGCCGCGCCATCGATCTGAGGGAGGATGAGCCGATCGATGCGGACGCGTTCAAGGCGCTGATCCACGCCGCAGTCGCCCTCAACCGGAGCAAGCAGAAGAAGAAGGGTTGAGATCGAGAGCCGGCGCTCCTCTCCTCGCTGGCGCACGCATCTCAGGGTCGATCACATGCTGCGAGAATGCAGCGCGCGCCTGATCAACATTCCAGCCCTATCAACGTCCCGCTTCCGATCCGGCCGACATAGCGCTTGCCGTCAATCTCCAGCCAGTCCGGCGTCACCTCCAGCCGGCGACCGCGAATGGTGGTGCGCAGATGCTCGACGGCGATCCGGTTGCGCGCGACGATGCGCAGCACCGCCAGCCCCTCGCCACGCGCCGCCATCATGCTGTAACGGTCGCCGCGCAGCAGGAAATGCCAGCTACCGTCGGTCGGTATCCATTCATTGCCGTTCACCACCTGAACCGGCTCGCCATCCGCGCCGCCCATGCGCACGCTGATCCGCGTCGCGCCATTGCTCCGGCGGGGCGGAGCAAAGATCAGGATCGGCTCTCCCTCCAGCGTCAGCGGAATCGGCGTATCCCTCAAAAGTTGCGATCCGCCCATGATCAGCGATGGCAGATCCGGTGAAAAGGGCAGGCGGTCCCGCGCGAAATGACGCTGCCGCACCACCGGATTAGCGTGGAACCCCTGCACCTGCATCGGCGTCAGGCGACCTTCCTCGACCAGCCCGTGACAGGTCGGGCAGAGCAGCGTCACCCCATGACCTTCGGGCAGGCGAAGATAGCGGTAGATGGTCACGCCGCACCGGACGCAGGCGAAACCGCAAGCCTGACGTATCTCGTCCTGCTGCTGCGCGGTCAGTTCTGGCAGCGACGGCATCACACGCAAGCCCATGCACGACGACCCCTTGCTATCGCCTGCCCGCGCCACTGCGGACCGGCGTTCCTCCGGCGTCCTTCCTGCTGGCCGTGGGCGCTCCAACGCGCCCCTTCTCGCTATTGCGCTATCGTTGGAATAAATGCGGACAAGTCAAGAGGCTGCTCACCGATCTCCTACCGCTGGGGCAGCAGGTCGAGGTTGCGCGATGCGGCGATCGCCCGGATGCGGTCGGGCCGCGGCATGGATTTGATGGCGATTTCCGCCATGTCGCCGGCGCTGAACAGCTCGACATTGCCGACGTTGAAGATCCGCTGGCCCAGCGTCTGGGTGATGCGTACGCTGCGGATGCTGGAAAGCGCGATCTCCGTCCGCTGCTTGGCGAGCAGACCCCGTTCCAGCAGCACTTCCCGGTCGGAAAGCGCCAGCCGCTCCCCCTTGTGCAACACCCACCACACGCCGATGGCAAGGATGCCGACAACGGAAATCAGCAGCAGGATGAACAGGAAGGGATGGGCGCGGAACATCGCGGGATGCTCATCATACAGCCATGTCTCGCTCATGCCGGTTTCCTATAGCTTGCCGCCTGCATTGACCATGGACGCCCCGCTGCCGTCAAGGGCGCGGGACACTGCAACTGCAACCGTCTGGCGGCGGAAGGAACAGCCTAGCTGTCATCCCCCATGCGCAGCGCGGCGATGAACGCTTCCTGGGGAATCTGGACCGAGCCATATTCCCGCATCCGCTTCTTGCCTTCCTTCTGCTTCTCCAGCAGCTTCTTCTTGCGCGTGATGTCGCCGCCATAGCATTTCGCTGTCACATCCTTCCGCATCGCCGCGATCGTCTCGCGCGCGATCACCTTGCCGCCGATCGCCGCCTGGATCGGAATCTTGAACAGGTGCCGGGGGATCAGGTCCTTCAACCGTTCGCACATGCCGCGCCCGCGCGATTCGGCGGTGCCACGGTGGACGATCATGCTGAGCGCGTCGACCGGCTCATTGTTGACGAGGATGCTCATCTTGACCAGGTCGCCTTCCCGCGCCCCGATCTGGTGATAGTCGAAGCTGGCATAGCCGCGCGAAATCGACTTCAGCCGGTCGTAGAAATCGAACACCACCTCGTTGAGCGGCAGTTCATAGGTCACCTGGGCGCGCCCGCCGACATAGGTCAGGTTCTTCTGGATGCCGCGCCGATCCTGGCACAGCTTCAGGATCGAACCCAGATATTCGTCGGGGCAATAGATCACCGCCTCGATCCACGGCTCCTCGATATAGTCGATATGGTTGGCGTCGGGCATGTCCGCCGGATTGTGCAGGTGCCGGATCGTCCCGTCGTTCATGTGGATTTCGTACACGACCGACGGCGCGGTGGTGATGAGGTCCAGGTCATATTCACGGCTCAACCGCTCCTGGATGATCTCCAGGTGCAGCAGCCCCAGGAAGCCGCAGCGGAAGCCGAAACCCAGGGCCGCCGACGTCTCCATCTCGAAGGAGAAGCTGGCATCGTTCAGCCGCAGCTTGGAGATCGATTCGCGCAGCTTCTCGAAATCATTGGCGTCCACCGGGAACAGGCCGCAGAAAACCACCGGCTGCACTTCCTTGAAGCCGGGCAGCGGCTCCTTCGCCGGATTCTTGACCGTGGTGATGGTGTCGCCGACGCGGGTCTGGCTGATATCCTTGATCTGCGCGGTGATGAAGCCGATCTCGCCCGGCCCCAGCTCGCTCAGTTGCTCGATCTTCGGCCGGAAGCAGCCGACACGGTCGATCAGATGCTCGGTGCCGCCGATCATGAACTTGATGTTCTGGCCCTTCTTGATCACGCCGTTGACGACGCGCACCAGGATGACGACGCCCAGATAGGGGTCGTACCAGCTGTCGACCAGCATCGCCTCCAGCGGCGCTTCGCGATCGCCCTTGGGCGCGGGGATCTTGGCGACCACCGCTTCCAATATGTCGTCAATGCCGATCCCGGCCTTGGCGCTCGCCAGCACCGCCTCCGATGCGTCGAGGCCGATCACTTCCTCGATCTCCGCCTTCACCTTCTCCGGCTCGGCGGCGGGCAGGTCGATCTTGTTGATGACGGGCACGATCTCATGATCATGCTCGATCGACTGGTAGACATTGGCGAGCGTCTGCGCCTCCACCCCCTGCGCGGCGTCCACCACCAGCAGCGCGCCCTCGCACGCGGCGAGCGATCGGCTCACCTCATAGGCGAAGTCGACATGGCCCGGCGTGTCCATCAGGTTCAGTTCGTAGGTCTCACCGTTTTTCGCGACATAGTCGAGGCGCACGGTCTGCGCCTTGATGGTGATGCCGCGCTCCTTCTCGATATCCATGTTGTCGAGCACCTGCGCGCTCATCTCGCGGTCGGTCAGGCCCCCGGTGCGCTGGATCAGGCGGTCGGCCAGGGTCGACTTGCCATGGTCGATATGGGCGATGATCGAAAAGTTGCGGATGTGCGAAAGGTCGGTCATGGCCCGCGCCGATAGCAGTCATTTGCGGGCCTGTCAGCAGGCTCTCGCCGTGAGCCCGCCCGTTAAGGCTATGGCGGCGATAACCGTTTGCATTGCTTGCGCGTCTGCGCGGTTGTGCTAGAGGATGGGTCCAATATCGGGGCGCTACAAATCAAAACCAGTTCAGCAACTTTCAGGGGTGCATGACAATGCGTGTGTTCGCGAAGTTCATCGCTGCCGCAGCCGGCCTGGCTGTCGTGGCTTCTCCGGCGATGGCCGCCGACAAGGGTTCGTCCGCCCGCCAGCAGCAGGCGAAGAAAACCGCCGAAATTCCTCATTGCACCCGGCGCCTCGGCACGGTGGCGATCGTCGAGCCGGACAACCAGTGGTGGCGGGAACTGAACCTGGGCAGCCCGGAGGCGATCCTCAAGGTGTTCATCCAGCAGTCGGGCTGCTTCGGCATCGTCAATCGCGGCCGCGCCATGGCCAGCCGCAATATGGAGCGCGCCATGGCCGACTCCGGCGAGCTTCAGGCCGGGTCGAACCTGGGCAAGGGACAGGTGAAGGCGGCTGACTATTATCTTCAGCCCGACATCGTCTCCTCCAACAAGAATTCAGGCGGCAACGCGCTGGGTGGAATGCTGGGCGGAATGCTGGGCGGCCGCACCTTCGGCGCGCTCGCTGGCGGCATCTCGATCAAGAAGAGCGAGGCCAATGTGACGCTGTCGATCGTCAACGCCCGCACGACCGAGGAAGAGGCGCTGACCGAGGGCTATGCCCGCAAGTCGGACCTGAGCTTCGGCGGCGGCGGCGGCGCGGGCTGGTGGGGCGGTTTCGCCGCGGCCGGCGGCGGCGGCTACCAGAATACGGAGATCGGCCAGGTGATCGTGCTCGCCTATCTGGACGCCTATACCAAGCTGGTGACGCAGCTCGGCGGCTTGCCCGCCAATGCTGCGGCGGCGGCGCCGCGCGCCCAGTAAGCAGGCTGGCGACACCCGCGACCATCGCGGAAAAGGGGCGCTGCCGGAACTCGGTCAGCGCCCCTTTCCTGTTTCTCCAGGGGCAGATTTCGATCTGATTGAACCAGATCGCCCGGAAATCGCTTCAGCTGATGCGGTACCATGCCGCCACGCGATCCAGCGCCAGCGTCAGCACCAGCTTGCCGGCGCGCGTCGGCCAGCCCAGCGCCCTTTCCGCCGCACTCAATCCCTCACCCGCGCAGACGACCCGCCACAGCACGTCGGCCAGGCCCGGACCCGCAGCGCGAATCGCACCGTCGAATCGCTCCCGGGCGGACAATTGCGCCAGGCCCGGCTCGGCCGCCGCTGCGCCACCGCGCTGCCGCCCCGGCGCAGCATCCCAGCGCATCGTGACGCGCGGCCCCAGTCCCGCCTTTTCCCAATCGCCCCGCAGCCTGTCCCCGGCAAGATAATGCCGCTCGCTCAAATGCCCCCGCGCATGCAGCCAGGCGAGCGGCGATTCGTGCAGGTTGACCGCGACCTTCTGCGCGCGGCCAAAGGGATCCTCTATGGTCTGTTCGATGCATTGCGTGGCCATGGCGCTTCTCCCTGCAGGAATCGGAAGCGGGGGCTTGCCATGCCAGCCTGTTTGTAGGAAAGCATTAAAACCAAATAGGTAAAGCAGGACATATCATGATCACCCGTATCCGGGAGGTACGCAAGGCCAAGGGGCTGACGCTGGAACAAGTCGGCGCCCTGTGCATCCCGCCCACCACAGCCCAGACCATCGGCCGCCTGGAAACCGGCACCCGAACCGTATCGGTCAACTGGCTGAACCGCATCGCCCAGGCACTGGGCGTCGCCTCTTCCGAACTGGTCGCCCTGCCCGGCCAGAATGTGGTTCCCGTCGCCGCTCTGCTGGGCCCGGAGGGCGCCCGCGCGCCGACCCGCCCGCTCTCGCTTCCCCCGCCCGCCCCGGCCGATGCGATGCTGGGCGTGCAGGTGTCGGGCAGCATCGGGGATTACCGCAGCGGTGATGAAATCTGGTGCCGCCGCATCACGCCGGAGGAATTTTCCAGCGTGCTGAACCGCGACCTGCTGCTGCCGCGCCACGCCGGACGCTTCCTGTTCGGGCGGCTGATCGGGCGGGAGGATGACCGGCTGCACATCCTCCCGCTGGGCAGCGGCACGCGCCAGCAGGTGATAAGTGATCCACCTTGGGGCGCCGTGGCGGTCCAACTGGTCAGACGACTGTAGACAAAGGCGGTTTCATCCTTAACCCTGTCCTGATCATGTCTGCCGAAAACAGATCCGCCCATGCATTTTCACGTCAGGCCGCCTTGCCTGACGATTCGGACAATGCGGGAAAAAGAGATAGTTGGATGCGATGACCCTGAACGTCCTGATGCTGTCGACCCTGTTCCCGGACATGAGCCGCCCGAATTTCGGGGTCTTCGTGGAACGGCAGGCACGCGAACTGGCGAGCCGGGACGGCGTCAGCGTCACCGTAGTCGCGCCGCTCGGCATTCCGCCATGGCCGCTGTCGATGGCGAAGCGCTACGCCGCCCTGCGCGCCCTGCCGGCCAAGGAGAGATGGCAGGACCTGACCGTCCACCGCCCGGTCTTCCCGATCGTTCCCAAATTCGGCGGCCGTTTCAACGTCCACAGCATGACGCGCGCCATATTGCCGCTGGTCAGGCACCTCCATGCGCAGCAGCCCTTCGACGTCATCGACGCCAGCTTCTTCTTCCCCGACGGCCCGGTGGCGCAGCGCCTGTCCCGCGCGCTCGGCATTCCCTATTCGGTGAAGGCCCGCGGCGCCGACATCCATTATTGGGGCACGCGCAAAGGCACGCGCAAGATGGTGAAGCGCGCCGCCGACGATGCCGCCGGACTGCTTGCCGTGTCGGGTGCGATGCGCCGATCGATGGCGCACATGGGCATCGATGCCGACAAGATCCGGGTTCATTATACCGGCGTCGACCTTGATCGCTTCGAAATAAGCGATCGCGCCGCTGCCAAGGAAAGCCTGGGTTTCGAAGGGCCGGTGGTGCTGTGCGTCGGCGCGCTCATTCCCCGCAAGGGGCAGGAGTTGCTCGTCCGCGCACTGCCGCAACTGCCGGGCGTCACGCTGCTGTTCGCCGGACAGGGGCAATATCGCCGGGCGCTGGAAAAGCAGGCGGAGGAGCTCGGCGTCGACCGGCGCATCGGCTTTCTGGGGTCGGTTCCGCACGACCGTCTGCCGCGCATCTATGCCGCGGCCGACGTCATGGCGCTTCCCTCCTCGTCCGAAGGCCTCGCCAATGCCTGGGTCGAGGCGCTGGCTTGCGGCACCCCCATCGTGATCAGCGATGTCGGCGGCGCGCGCGAACTGCTCGACCGTCCGGAGGCCGGGCGGATCGTCGCCCGCGAACCCGAAGCGCTGGCTGCCGCCATAAGCGAAATTCTGGTCGAGCCGCCCGAACGGGAGGCGGTGCGCCAGGCCGCACTGCGTTTCACCTGGGCCGCGAATGGCGACACCCTGCTGGAACATCTGCGCTCCATCGCCGGCCAGCCGGGCTGATCACGCCTTGCCGTCCACGCCGGCGTCGTAACATCCTCATGCGCCTCCGCCTGACCAATGGCAGAACGAGACAAATGGGCGCGGATCTGGCAGAAGCGCGGCCATGCCGAAACTGATTCTCCGCACTCTCGCCTGTATCTCTATATTCTTCCATATATCATGGGTGCCAGCCATGGCGCAGCAGCGTGGCCCGCTGGTGCTGGCCGCCGCCAGCCTGCAGGAGGCGATGACCGCCGCCGCCAATGCCTGGGCAGCCCAGCGCCATGCCCGGCCGGTCCTGTCCTTCGCCGCCTCCTCCGCCCTGGCGCGGCAGATCAGGAGCGGCGCCCCGGCCGACCTGTTCGTCTCGGCCGATGAAGAGTGGATGGACGATGTGGAGAAGGCCGGCTTCGTCCAGCGCGGCAGCAGGGCCGACATGGCGGGCAACCGCCTGGTGCTGATCGCCCCGGCGCGCGCGCCGCTGCGGCTTCGGATCACGCGCGGCATGCCGATCGCCAGGGCGCTGGGCGGCTCGCGGCTGGCCATGGCCAATCCCGACAGCGTGCCCGCGGGCAAATATGGCAGGGCCGCGCTGACCGCGCTGGGCGTCTGGCCCGACGTCGCGAACCGGCTGGCGCTGGGCGACAATGTGCGATCCGCGCTGACCCTGGTGGAACGGGGCGAAGCCCGGCTGGGCATCGTCTATGCGACCGACGCCCGGGCATCGAAGGCGGTTGTGCTGGTCGACAGCTTTCCGGCGGGCAGCCACGCGCCGATCCGCTATCCGCTCGCCCGCCTGAGCGCGAGCCGGAACCCGGAGGCGGAAGGCTTCCGCCGCTTCCTGCTGTCGCGGGCGGGACAGGATATTCTCGCACGCTACGGGTTCAGCCGCCGGTGATCCCGCCCCGTCCCTCCTGCCCGAGGGAGGGGGATGTTCATGCCCTATTTCTGGCAGGCGACGATCGCGTCGATCACCGCCAGCGTTTCCTGCGGATCGCGCACCCGCACCGTATCCAGCCCCAGCTCCTTGGCCGGATAGTCGTTGCCACCGGGGAAGATCGCATCGCCGATGAACATCATCGCCTCCAGCGCGATCCCGCTGGCATCGCGCAGCTTTTTGAGGCCATAGGCCTTGTCCACCCCCTCCCGCGTGATGTCGATGGAGGTCGCGCCGCCCATGTTGATGGACAGCCCCGGCAGGCGCTGGCGCAGGTCGGCCTGGATCACCTTGCGCTTGGCGAAGTCGGGATCCCATATTTCCTTGGCATGGATAGGCGCCTGCTGGCCGAGCGCGGAAAAGGTGATCTGGCTGCCGCGATCCTCGATCCGTTCGCCCCACACCTCTTCCGGCACGAAGCCCGTCGCCTCCAGCGAGGCGTCGAACGCGGCCAGGATCGCCTGCTTCTGCGCCTCCTCGAACAGCTCGGCATAGACCGGCGCCCACTGCCCTTCGCGATGGGTGTACAGCTTGGTGCCCGTCGTCGGCATCAGCCACAGGCGCGAACGGTCGGCACGCTCCGGCAGTCGGCTCGCCACCTGCTTGTCGAATTGCGGCCAGTCGCCGCCGGAAATCACCGCGACATGCGCCACCTGCAACAACCGCGCCAGCGCGTCGCCCATCGGCTCGCCCAGCGGCTGCTTGCTCTCCGCCAGCGTTCCGTCAAGGTCGAAGGCGATCAGGTCTTTCATGCGCATGCTCCGGTCTGAAGGGCCGTTCGCCTTTGCCCTCTGGCTCCCTGCGACGCAATGCCGATGACGGGGTTGATGATGGGGGCTGGTGTTTTCCCCTATCCTGCCCGAAAGAGAGCGGCATGATCCTCTCTCCCGAAGAATGGGGCATCGTTACGCTCTCGCTCCGGGTCAGCCTGGTGGCCGTCGGGCTGATGCTGCCGGTCGCCTTCGCCTTCGCCTGGCTGCTTGCCCGTTGGCGCTTTCCCGGCAAGCTGCTCGTCGACGCGCTCGTCCATCTGCCGCTGGTCGTGCCGCCGGTCGTCACCGGATGGCTGCTGCTCGTCCTCTTCGGCGCGAACGGTCCTTTGGGCAGGCTGTTCGAACAGGCGTTCGGCCTCAGCTTCATGTTCCGCTGGACCGGCGCGGCGCTTGCGTCCGCGATCATGGCGATGCCGCTGATGGTGCGCGCGATGCGGCTGTCGATCGAGGGCATAGACCGGCGGCTGGAACAGGCAGCGCAGACGCTGGGCGCGGGCCGGCGGCGCGTGTTCCTCACCATTTCGCTGCCGCTGTCGCTACCCGGCATAGTGGCGGGACTGGTGCTCGGCTTCGCCCGCTCCATCGGGGAATTCGGCGCCACCATCACCTTCGTTTCCGACGTTCCGGGCGAAACCCGCACCCTGCCCATCGCCATCTATTCCGCCTTGCAGTTGCCGGGCGCGGAAGCGGCGGTGACCCGGCTTGCCGTCATTTCGATCCTGCTGTCACTCGGCGCGCTCGTGACATCGGAGGCATTGGCGCGTCGGGCGAGCGGCGGACGGACCAACCATGTCCTTTGAAATTGCCATCGACCATCGCATCGGCGACCGTCTCATCCACCTGCGGGCACAGGCCGGCGCAGGCCTTGTCGCCCTTTTCGGCCCCTCCGGCGCGGGCAAGACCAGCATCCTCAACATGGTCGCGGGCATCCTGACTCCCGATAACGGCCGGATCGCGGTGGACGGCGAGACGCTGTTCGACAGCAGCGCGGGCATCGACATTCCCGTTGCCCGGCGGCGTGCCGGCTATGTCTTCCAGGACGGACGCCTGTTCCCGCATATGCGCGTGCGCGCCAATCTGCTCTACGGCCGCCATGGCGACGCGCCGCTATCGTTCGACGCGGTCCTGGACTTTCTGGGCATCGGCCATCTGCTCGACCGCTGGCCGGCGACCCTCTCGGGCGGGGAGGCGCAGCGCGTGGCGATCGGGCGGGCGCTGTTGTCCGGACCCCGGTTCCTGCTGCTGGATGAGCCACTCTCCTCGCTCGATCCGGGACGGCGCGAGGAAATCCTGACCGTGATCGAACGGATGAAGCGCGATCTCGCCATGCCGATGCTCTATGTCAGCCACGACCGCTACGAAGTCGACCGGCTGGCCGATCAGATCATCGCCCTTTGACGGGAAAGGCGACGGAGGAAGAGCAAGGTCCTGCGCCGGCCATCAACGATGGAAATAATCCGCGGACAAAGTCATGAATCTCTGCAACTTCCCCTGCAAAGTACGCAACCGGATCAACCATGACGTCGGGGACGGCGCCCCGCTTGCCAAGCGCTCGACCATGATTTCAGGTCCGCATGGCAAACGCGTGACCGGGTCCAGATAGCGTGGGTAGAGAATCAAGGCTCCCGCCACGAGCTGATGGAGCGTGAGCCGACGCCCGCGGCGTTCATTGGGCACCGCCAGATCACGCGTCAGCCCCCAGCCGGCATAGAAGGGCATGCCGTGGACCGTCACCGGCCGGCCGCGCATCAGCGCCTCGAACCCGGTGAGGGAGGAGAGGACATGGACCTCGTCCACCGTCTGCACCAGCTCCATCAGCGGCGACCCGGTATCGATGGCATCGGCGTGCCCCAGCACCGCCGCATCGCTCAGATGCCCCTTGCGCAGGCCCGCCTGCACGTCGGGATGCGGGCGATAGACGATATAGGCATCTGGCTCGGCCGCCCGCACCCGCTCCAACAGGTCGAGATTGCCCGTCACCCCCGCGCCGCCATATTCGACCGACAGATCATCCTCGACCTGCCCGACCGCCAGCACCGTGCGGCGACCGTGAGGCAGATCGATCATCTGCCCCCCGCCCGCGCCATATTTCGTGACGCCCGACGCCTGGATCATCGTCAGAAGCCGTGCCGCCCGCCGTTCCAGCGCGGGCGTGAAGACCGTGGTCGACAACAGCCTTTCCATATCGCTGGCCGAACGCGCATCATAATAGATGCCTGTCCGGTCGATCACCACCGATCCGGGCGGATGCAGCGCCGCGCCGAGCCCCTTCGACCGCAGGAAGCCATCCTCCACCCGGGCGATGGCCACGCCCTGCCGGCGCGCTTCCTCCAGCATGTCCGGCGTCACGCGCGACGGCCAGACCGCCAGCACGCCGTCCCGCCTGGCGGCCCGCCGCAAACCCTTGCGCGCAGGCAGGAAGGGCGGTGACCCCACACCGTCCCACAGGAACCGCCGGATCGCCTCCCGCTTCCAGAGCGCCATGCCGCTTGCCGCCGCAATGCCGTGATTGCCGTCCAGATGACGTCGCCAGTCGGCCAGTTGCGCGACCGCCTGCGCGGCGTCGACATCTTCCCCGCTGAAACAGTCGTGATAGGTCGCCGCCGCGATCGCCGCGCGCGCGCTGTCGCGCAGGGTCGCCGGCTCGATGGCCGCGCCGTCCGCGCCGAAGACCGGCACATGCAGCAGTCCGGCGATGATCGCCAGTTCGTCGTCCGCCGCGGCATGGACAGAGCGCGCGCCCGCGACCAGGGTCCAAAGGTCGGTGGGTTCCGGCAGGGCGTGGCCGGGATCGGGGCCGCCCCCCGATTTCCCCACTATCCCGATCTCCCGCCGCGCCAGTCCGTCCATCAGGGCCTGCGGGACAGCCACGCCGGCCCGTGCGACCAGCCTGATACCGTCGGGCCTGTACCCCCAGAAGGTGCCGCCGACCCGCGCCTCCGCAACGGCATCAAGCAGCGCGTCAGGGACGGCGACGACGCCTTCCCCATCCCGGCGCACGCGGCTTATCGCCGCACTCGCGGGCGCGACGCCCGGAAAGGGGGGAGAGCGCAGAAATGGTGTCGCGTTCACGTTGAAAAGCCGTCCCCCGTCACGACTATATTAGCGCGAATGGAGCGACGCTTCAGCCACTCGAAAACGCAATCCATACAACAGCTTCTGTGATGGCCCGGGACAAGGACGTCAAGCGGAAGCGCGAAGCGTCATTTCGTCCCGCATGCCGGTGACGATGTCGAGATAATCCCGCCATGTCGACGCCCGCCATGCCGCGATCCGCGCCAGCCCGGAACCTTGAACGGCCTGAGCGCCATGTCAGCGCGCTTTCACGAGCATTTGGCGCATCAGAACTGGGCGCGTATCTCTTCGGCCAGCTTCTGCAGTTCCACCGGATCGGCAAAATCGCCCTGCGCATGGGCGACGAAGCCGCGCTGCTGCCCTTCCCAGCGCGGCACGATATGGAAATGCAGGTGGAACACGGTCTGCCCGGCGGGCGCGCCGTTGAACTGCGCGACATGGATGCCGTCGGGATCCAGCGCCTTGCGGGTGGCGTTGGCGACCTTCTTCACCGTCGCAATCACCTGCGCCAGCGCCTCATCCTCGGCTTCCAATATGTTCCGCGCCTTCGACCATTTGGAAATGACCAGGCTATGCCCCTTGGACTGCGGTTGGATGTCGAGGAAGGCATAGCTGTGCTCATCCTCGTAAAGCCTGATCGAAGGGATCTTCCCCGCCAGGATCAGGGCAAAGACATTGCCCTCGTCATAAGTGCCGTCGAGGCTCATCGTGCTTCCTCAGAGCGATTTCCAACTGATCCGACTGGATCGCCGATCGGGGAATCGCGGTAAACAAAAAAGCTTAGGGCTTCGATGCGAATGAATCCGATCGAAGCCCTAAGCCAGATAATGCGCGCTTGTCCTTTCGGCGACGTCGTCTTCTGTCACGCCTGGAGCGAGCTGGACGAGGCGGAAGGGGCTGTCATGGTCGGGCCGCTGGAAGACGCAGAGGTCGGTGACGATCATGTCGACCACATTCCTGCCGGTCAGCGGCAGGGTGCAGGCCGGGATGAACTTGGGGCTGCCGTCCTTGGACGTGTGTTCCATGACGACGATGATCTTCTTGACGCCCGCGACCAGGTCCATCGCGCCGCCCATGCCCTTGATCATCTTGCCGGGGATCATCCAGTTGGCGATGTCGCCATTTTCCGCAACCTCCATCGCGCCCAGAACGGTGAGGTCGATATGCCCGCCCCGGATCATCGCGAAGCTGTCCGCGCTGGAGAAATAGCAGCTCTGCGGCAATTCGCTGATCGTCTGCTTGCCCGCATTGATAAGGTCGGCATCCTCCTCCCCCTCATAGGGAAAGGGGCCGATGCCCAGCATGCCGTTCTCCGACTGCAGCGTCACTTCCACGCCGGCGGGGATATGATTGGCCACCAGCGTCGGTATGCCGATCCCCAGGTTCACGTAGAAACCGTCGCGCAGTTCCTGCGCCGCGCGCGCGGCCATTTCATCTCTGCTCCAGGGCATCAGACGGCCTCCCTCTGGCGGACGGTGCGGAATTCGATCTTCTTGTCATAGGGCGCGCCCACGATCATGCGCTTGACGTAAATGCCGGGCAGATGGATCGCATCCGGATCAAGCGCGCCGGTGGGCACCACCTCCTCCACTTCGGCAACGCAGATCTTCGCCGCCGTCGCCATGGGCTGGTTGAAGTTGCGCGCCGTCTTGCGGAAGATGAGGTTGCCGCTCTCGTCGGCCTTCCAGCCCTTGATGATCGCCACATCGGCAAAAATCCCGCGCTCCAGGATATAATCCTGCCCGTCGAAGACCTTGACCTCCTTGCCCTCGGCCACCGCCGTGCCGACGCCGGTCTTGGTATAGAAGCCCGGAATGCCCGCGCCGCCCGCCCGGCACCGTTCCGCCAGCGTCCCCTGCGGACAGAATTCCACCTCCAGCTCGCCGGCCAGATATTGCCGCTCGAACTCCTTGTTCTCCCCCACATAGCTGGAGATCATCTTCTTCACCTGCCGCGTGCGCAGCAGCTTGCCCAGACCCTCCCCGTCAATCCCCGCATTGTTCGAGGCAATCGTCAGGTCCTTGACCCCGCTGTCGCGGATCGCGTCGATCAGCCGTTCCGGTATCCCGCACAGCCCAAATCCGCCCGCGCACAAATGCATCCCGTCAAAGAGAAGCCCCTCCAACGCGCGCGCAGCATCGGGGTAAAGCTTGTTCACCATCGCCAGTCCTCCTGTCCGGGAATCCGCCCAAGGAGATAGAAGCAACCCGGCAATGGGTCAATTTGCTGCGATCGCGAAAACATGCGGCCGTGCTCCTGCACAGGCAGGAGCCCAGTTCGGACTTCAGAAAATCAGATCAGCCCCGCCAGCGGGCTCGACGGATCGGCATACATGCGCTTGCCCATGCGGCCGGCGCGATAGGCCATGCGGCCCGCCTCGACCCCCGCCTTCATCGCCGCCGCCATCAGCACCGGATCCTTCGCCTCGGCAATCGCGGTGTTCATCAGCACGCCGGTACAGCCCAGTTCCATCGCCTGCGCAGCTTCGGACGCGGTACCCACGCCCGCGTCGACCAGCACCGGCAACCTGGTTCCCTCCACGATCAACCGGATGGTCACCCGATTCTGGATGCCCAGGCCCGACCCGATCGGCGCGCCCAGCGGCATGATCGCCACCGCGCCTGCATCCTCCAGCCGCTTCGCCGCAATCGGATCATCGACGCAATAGACCATCGGTTTGAAGCCTTCCCTGGCCAATATCTCCGTCGCCCGCAGCGTTTCCACCATGTCGGGATAGAGCGTCCGCGCCTCGCCCAGCACTTCCAGCTTCACCAGATCCCATCCGCCCGCCTCTCGCGCCAGGCGCAAGGTCCGGATCGCCTCCTCGCCCGTGTAGCAGCCCGCCGTATTGGGCAGGTAGGTGATCTTCCGGGGATCGATAAAGTCGGTCAGCATCGGCGCCTTGGGGTCCGACACATTGACGCGCCGCACCGCCACGGTGACGATCTCCGCCCCCGAAGCCGCGACCGCCGCCGCATTCTGCTCGAAATCCTTGTACTTGCCTGTGCCGACGATCAGGCGCGATCGGAAGGTCCGGCCCGCCACGGTCCAGCTATCCTCATCCACCGGCGACACATCGCCGCCGCCCACAAAATGCACGATCTCCAGCTCGTCGCCATCCTCGACGCACACCTGCGCCAGGGTCGATCGCGGCACCACCTCCAGATTGCGTTCCACCGCCACCTTTTCCGGCACGAAACCCAGTTCGCTCGCCAGTTCCGCCAGCGTCATGCCCGCGCGGATGCGGCGATGCTCGCCATTGATATGGATGGAGATGGTTCCGTCGACGCTCACTATCCGGTCCTGTCAAACAAGGTGTCTCGACTTGGCGCGACACGAAGGGCTAAAGATCAGCGCGCATATAGGGGCGTCAACGCCCCACCCGCAACCTCAAGGGGACCGTCATGACCGAAACGCGCAAAATCTATGTCCTGAACGGTCCCAACATCAACATGCTCGGCACGCGGGAGCCGGAAATCTACGGCTATGACACGCTGGACGACATTGCCGAGCGAATGGAGGACGCCGCCAACCGCGCCCATGTGGAGATCGATTTCCGCCAGTCCAACCATGAAGGCCATCTCATCGACTGGTTGCAGGAGGCCCATGCGGAGGGCGCGCACGCCGTCATCCTCAACGCCGCCGGCCTTACCCACAGCTCCGTCGCGCTGCACGACGCGATCAAGGCCATCACCGTCCCGGTGATCGAGGTACATCTGTCCAACCCGCACCGGCGCGAGGAATTCCGCCATAAAAGCTATATCGGCATGGCGGCGAAGGGCACCATCGCGGGCTTTGGCGCCCTGTCCTACATGCTGGCGCTGGAGGCGGCGCTCGAACTGTAACTCGACGCACATAAGTTGCGCTCCGGCGCAAATGCGCATAGGCGCGGGCATCGGAACACGAAATTCACCGTCCAGGGAATGAAAATGAACGACAAGGCTGAAAAGGGCGCAATGCAGGTGGACGTTCAACTGGTGCGCGATCTCGCTGCGCTGCTCGATGACACCAACCTGACGGAAATCGAGGTGGAAGACGGCGACCGGAAGATCCGCGTCGCGCGCAAGGCAGGCGGCAACGCCGCACCCGCCTATATCGCCGCCCCGGCTCCGGTCGCGGCCGCTCCGGTCGCCGCGCCTGCCGTTGCTGCCGCTCCGGCGGAGGCGCCGGCCGCGACCAACGCCATCCGCTCGCCCATCGTCGGCACCGCCTATCTCGCCGCCGAACCGGGCGCCACGCCCTATGCGGCCGTCGGTTCCACCGTGAAGGCAGGCGACACCGTGCTGATCGTCGAGGCCATGAAGGTCATGAACGCTATCACCGCCCCCCAGGCGGGCACGGTCAAGGCCGTCCTGGTCGATAATGGCCAGCCGGTCGAATATGACCAGCCGCTGATCGTCATCGAATAAGGGCCGCTTCACACATGGCCATTGAAAAGCTGCTGATCGCGAACCGGGGCGAAATCGCGCTCCGCATCCACCGCGCCTGCCATGAAATGGGCATCAAGACGGTGGCCGTCCATTCGACCGCCGACGCCGACGCCATGCATGTGCGCCTTGCCGACGAGGCGATCTGCATCGGCCCGCCGGCCGCGAAGGACAGCTATCTCAACGTCGCCGCGATCATCTCCGCCGCCGAGATTTCCGGCGCGGACGCGATCCATCCGGGCTACGGCTTCCTGTCGGAAAACGCCCAGTTCGCGGAGATCGTGGAGGCGCATAACATCGCCTTTGTCGGGCCGAAGCCGGAACATATCCGCATCATGGGCGACAAGGTGGAGGCAAAGCGCACCGCCGGCGCGCTCGGCCTGCCGCTGGTCCCCGGTTCCGACGGCGCGATCACCAGCGTCGAGGAAGCAAAGGAGGTGGCCGCGAAGATCGGCTACCCCGTCCTCATCAAGGCGGCATCGGGCGGCGGCGGGCGCGGCATGAAGGTCGTGCCCTCCGAAGACCAGCTCGAAACGCTGATGAAGCAGGCAGGCAGCGAGGCGAAGGCCGCCTTCGGCGACGACACCGTCTATATGGAAAAATATCTGGGCAATCCCCGGCATATCGAATTCCAGGTGTTCGGCGACGGCAACGGCAACGCCATCCATCTGGGCGAGCGCGACTGCTCGCTCCAGCGCCGCCACCAGAAGGTGCTGGAGGAGGCGCCCTCCCCCGTCCTTTCCGCCGCCGAGCGCAACCGCATGGGCGAAGTCGTGCGCAAGGCGATGGCCGACATGGCCTATCGCGGCGCCGGCACGATCGAGTTCCTCTGGGAAGACGGCGAATTCTACTTCATCGAGATGAACACCCGCCTTCAGGTGGAGCATCCGGTGACGGAGATGATCACCGGCGTCGACCTGGTGCGCGAACAGATCCGCGTGGCGGAGGGCAAGCCGCTCTCGGTCGAGCAGAAGGATCTGGTCTTTACCGGCCATGCCATCGAATGCCGCATCAATGCGGAGGATCCCAGGACATTCGCCCCCTCTCCGGGCACCGTCACCAGCTATCATGTTCCCGGCGGCATGCACGTCCGCGTCGATAGCGGCCTCTATCAGGGCTACAGGGTGCCGCCTTATTATGACAGCATGATCGGCAAGCTGATCGTCTATGGCCGCACCCGCGAGGGCTGCATCATGCGGCTGAAGCGCGCGCTGGAGGAATATGTGATCGAGGGGATGAAGACCACGATCCCGCTCCACCAGAAGCTGCTGACCGATCCCGATTTCCTCAACGGCGACTATACCATCAAGTGGCTGGAAGAATGGCTGGCAAGGGACGAGGCGCAGTGAAGGCCATGGCGGCATGAGGGCGACCATCTGGCACAATCCGCGCTGCTCCAAGTCGCGGGCGGCGCTCGCGATCCTGGAGGAGGCGCCGGACGTCGATGTGGAGGTCGTCGAATATCTCAAGACCCCGCCCAGCCGCGTCGAAATCGAGACCGTGCTGAAAAGGGCGGGCGTCCGCCCTTCCGAAGCGGTCCGCAAGGGCGAAGGCGTCGTCAAGGAAATCGGCCTTGATGTGCAGGACGACAAGGCCGTGCTGGACGCGATGGCCGCGCACCCGATCCTGATCGAGCGCGCCATCGTCATCACGGACAAGGGCGTCGTCATCGCCCGCCCTCCCGAACGGGTCCATGAGATTCTCTAGAGCGGGTTCGATCTGATTGAATCAGATCGCCGCTCTGGATTCCTTGTTTTTCGCGATTTCTTGATCAGCGATCGGTTCCGATCGCTTGGAAATCGCTCCAGGACGCCGCTCCTGTCCACATATGCGATGACCGCCGCTGGACATTGCGGGCTGCGACCTGTCGCCTCTATTGGAAGCATCGTTCGGAAAGGGTCGGAACCGGCCCCTTCCGAAATGGTGCGACAACAAGAACCTGCGCCGATTTCCGGACGATTGGTGCCGGGCACTGGTCAGGCAATCGGAGGATGGCAGAATGGCGCGCTACATATTGATCCATGGCGCCTGGCATGGCGGCTGGTGCTGGGAAGAGATCGCGCCACGGCTGCAAGCGCTCGGACATGATGTTCGCGCGCCCGACCTACCGGGCATGGGCGCCGACGCGCCATCGGGCCACGTCGCCACGCTCGAGGAATGGGCGATGTTCGTGGCGGGCATGGCCCGGGCCGCGGACGAACCGGCCATCCTCGTCGGCCACAGCCGGGGCGGCATCGTCGTCAGCCGGGCGGCAGAACTGGCGCCCGACGCGGTTTCCCACATCGTTTACCTGGCGGCGGTGATGGCCCTGCCGGGGCAAAGCATGGCGGAGATCTTCGACAACAGCACGGAAGCGCGCACGCCCCATGTCGCGGGCTCCATCAGCATGGCGCAGGACGGCCGCACCAGCCTCTGGCATGACCAGGATACGGCCTTGCGCGCCTTCTACGGCATGACGTCCGAAGCCCAGGCGGCGGCGGCATTCGCGCGCCTGACGCCCGAACCCACCTCCATGCGCGACGCGCCCATCCATCTGACGGCGGCACGCTACGGCACGGTGCCGCGTACCTATATTCATTGCGAACGGGATGAATCGGTCCTGCCCGGACTGCAACGCGCGATGGTGACGGCGCAGCCCTGCGCGACCGCATCCCTCGACACCGATCATTCGCCCTTCTATTCCGCCCCCGACGATCTCACCGCCCTGCTCGACCGCGTGGGCCGCTGACAGCCTGTCCCTTGCGACGCAGCCGCCATCCCGCGCGGCGCGTCGCATCGGCCATGTGATTTGACGATGCGCCGGATTTACGATCCTGCGCCGCCTTTCTAGCTCTTCGTCCAAATGATGGAGACACCCATGGCAACGCAGCCTGCACAGGTCAGTGACATTCCGCCTCATGTGCCAGCGGAACTGGTGGCGGATTTCGACGCCTACCACCCGATCCTGGCCGATGAAGATTATCAGACGGCATTCAGCCGGCTCAACGATGCGGCCATACCGGATATATTCTGGTCCCCCTATAATGGCGGCCATTGGGTGCTGAAGCGCCGCGACCACATCATGGAAGCCTTTGCCGATCCGGAACGCTTCACCTCGCGCAACGGCGTCTCGGTAGATTCGCGCTTTCAGGCCAATATGGGCCTGCGTCCCCGGCTGATCCCGATCGAGGAAGATCCGCCGCGCCAGCAGGTCTATCGCAAGCTGTTCGCCTCGGCCTTCACCGCTGTCCGCGTGAAGGACCTGGAAAAGGACGCCCGGTCGCTGGCGATCGAACTGATCGATGAGATAGCACCCAGGGGCCGCTGCGAATTCGTGACGGAATTTGCCCAGCATCTGCCCATCCGCATCTTCATGCGGATGCTCGGCCTGCCGGAGGAGGACAGGCTGCGCCTCCTGCCGCTCGCCGCCAAGCAGGTGCAGGCCAGCGCCGACAAGGGCGCGGCCATGGCGGAACTGGCGCAATATATCGGCCAGCGTGTCGCCGAACGCCGCGCCGCGCCGGGCAGCGACCTGATCAGCCACATCGCGACGGCGCAGGTCGAAGGCGACCTGATCAGGATCGAGGATGCCGTCGGCGTCTGCCTGCTCCTGCTGATCGGCGGATTGGACACGGTGGCGACGATGATGAGCCAGATCATGTGGTTCCTCGCCCAGCGGCCGGAACATCGCCATGCGCTTCTGGCCGATGAGAATCTCCTGCCGAACGCGATCGAGGAATTCCTGCGCCGCTTCTCGCTCACCAACCCGGCCCGGTCGGCCGCCAGGGACATGGATTTCCACGGCGTGGCGATGCGGGCGGGGGACATGGTGATGCTGTCCACCCCCACCGGCGCGGTCGACACGACCATTTACGCCGACCCTCTTACGGTGGACTTCGCGCGGAAATCACCCACCAAGGCGACCTTCGGCGCGGGGCCGCATGTCTGCCCCGGCTCCATGCTGGCCCGCGCGGAAATCAAGGTCATGCTGCAGGAATGGCTGAAACGCATCCCTGACTTCGGCCTTGACCCCGAAGCACGGCCGAAGATCACGACGGGCGTCAACATCACCGTCGATAGCCTGCCACTCAGCTGGTAGCAGATAGTTCGACCTCGCCCCATGGCGTGACCGGAAAGCTACAGAGCGGCCGAAAAACGTCCTATTTCTCCAACAAGGGCCGCTTTTGGCTGTCCTACAGCAGGCGGGCGGGCCTATCCCGCCCGCTCTTTGAAACATCGTGAAAAATCATGGCCTGCCGCCCACGCGCGCGCGGGCATGCGCGCGCATATGGTGTGAACTTCGGCAAAAAATGACGTAAATCCGCCCTCTCCGCCGGCCTGCCCGCTTCGGCCGGCATCCAATTTCCTTTGGATCAACAAACCGGACGCCCGCTCGCCGGGCATGAGGGGGACGGCCGCACCGCCAACAACCAACAACGCCACTGGAGGCCCCCCGCATAACCCGCTATCCCCTCCCCCATGCCTCAGAATCATCTCTATCTGGTCGACGGCAGCGGCTATATCTTCCGCGCCTATCACCAGCTTCCGCCCCTTACCAACAAGCATGGCCAGCCCGTCGGCGCGGTCTATGGCTACACCACCATGCTCTGGAAACTGGCCGATGAACTGGGCAAGGCCGAAGGGCCGACCCATCTTGCCGTGGTGCTGGACAAGGGCAGCCACACCTTCCGCAACGACATGTATGACGCCTACAAGGCGAACCGTCCCCCGGCGCCGGAGGATCTGGTCCCCCAGTTCCCGATGATCCGCGACGCCACCCGCGCCTTCTCCCTGCCCTGCATAGAGGAAGCCGGCTTCGAGGCCGACGACATCATCGCCAGCTACACGAAGGCCGCCGTCGCGGCAGGCTGGCACGTCACGATCGTCAGCTCCGACAAGGATCTGATGCAGCTCATCCAACCCGGCGTCGACATGTACGACACGATGAAGAACGAGCGGCGCGGGGCGGAATATGTGATGACGAAATTCGGCGTCCGGCCCGATCAGCTGGGCGACGTCCTCGCCCTGATGGGCGACAGCGTCGACAATGTTCCCGGCATTCCGGGCATCGGCCCCAAGACCGCTGCCAAGCTGATCACCGAATATGGCGACCTGGAAGCCGCGCTGGAAGCCGCGCCGGGCATGAAGAAGTCGAAGATGCAGGAAAACCTGATCGAACATGCGGACATGGCCCGCCTGTCGCGCAGGCTGGTGGCGCTGCATGATGCCATGGACCTGCCCGAACCGCTCGACGACCTGACGCTCAAGGGCATTCCGCTCGAACCGCTGCAGGCCTTCCTCGAACATCATGGCTTCAAATCGCTGCTCGCCCGCGCCGGCGCCCCCGCCGCGGCCGTGGCGGTCGCGACCGCAGCCGCCGCCGTCACCGAACACGCCACCCCCTCCGCCCCGGTGCTGGAGGAAGAACCGCCCATCGACCGCAGCCTCTATGAAACGGTGGTGACGGAAGACGCGCTCGACCGCTGGATCGCCGCCGCCCGGGCCGAGGGGCTGGTCGCCGTCGATACGGAGACGGACATGCTCGACTGCGTGTCCTGCGCGCTGGTGGGCGTCAGCCTCGCCGTCGGTCCCAACGCCGCCTGCTACATTCCGGTCGGCCATGGCGGCAAGGACATGTTCGCGGAGAAGCCCGAACAGCTTCCCAGGGATCTCGTCCTCGCCAGATTGAAACCGCTGCTGGAGGACGACAGCGTCCTCAAGATCGGCCAGAACCTCAAATATGACATCACCGTCCTGCGCCGCCACGGGATAGAGATCGCCCCCTATGACGACACCATCGTCATGAGCTTCGACCTCGATGCGGGGCAGAGCCTGGCAGGCCACGGCATGGACGAGGCGGCGAAGGTTCACCTGGGGCACACATGCATCAGCTTCAAGGACGTCTGCGGCACCGGCAAGAGCCAGATCAGCTTCGCCGAAGTCCCGCTCGACAAGGCGACTGAATATGCGGCGGAGGATGCCGACGTCACGCTTCGCCTGTGGAGGCTGTTCAAGAGCCGCGTCGCGAACGAAGGCGCCAGTCGCGTCTACGAACTGGTGGACCGCCCGCTCGTCGCGGTGATCGCGAAGATGGAGCATGAAGGGATCAAGGTCGACCGCGAGGCCCTTTCCCGTCTCTCAACGGAATTCACCGCCGAGATCGCAAAGCTGGAAGGCGAGATCCATGGCCTCGCGGGCCAGCCCTTCGCCATCGGATCGACCCAGCAACTGGGCGCGATCCTGTTCGACAAGATGGGCTACAAGGGCGGGAAGAAGGGCAAGTCCGGCGCCTATTCGACTGACGTCACCATATTGGAGCAGCTCAAGGCCCAGGGCGCGGAAATAGCGGGCAGGATCCTCGACTGGCGGCAGCTTTCCAAGCTCAAGTCCACCTATACCGACGCGCTCCAGGCGCAGATCAACAAGGACACCAGCCGCGTCCACACCAGTTACAGCCTGTCCGGCGCGCAGACCGGCCGCCTGTCATCGACCGACCCCAATCTCCAGAACATCCCGATCCGCACCGAAGTCGGCCGGCAAATCCGCCACGCCTTCGTCGCAGAGCCGGGCAATGTCATTCTGGCGGCCGACTACAGCCAGATCGAGCTGCGTCTTGCGGCCCATATGGCGGACGTGCCCGCGCTGAAGGAGGCGTTCGCGAACGGCGAGGACATCCATGCCGCCACCGCGCAGCAACTCTTCGGAGAGGTCAATCGCGACACGCGCGGCCGGGCCAAGACCATCAACTTCGCGATCCTGTACGGCATCAGCCGCTGGGGCCTCGCCGGACGGCTGGAGATCAGCGCCGACGAGGCGCAGGACATGATCAGCCGCTATTATGAACGCTTCCCCGGCATCAGCCTCTACATCACCGACACGATCGAAAAGGCGCGCTCCAAAGGCTATACGGAGACGCTGTTCGGCCGGAAGACATGGTTCCCCCGCATCAAGGCATCCATCCAGCACGAGCGCCAGGGCGCCGAACGCGCCGCGATCAATGCGCCTATCCAGGGCACCAGCGCCGACATCATCAAGCGCGCCATGGCCCGCATGGGACCGGCGCTCGCGGCCCAAGGGCTGCACCAAGTCAAGATGCTGCTGCAGGTTCACGACGAACTGGTCTTCGAACTGCCCGAAAGCGACGTGGAGCAGGCGAGCGCCATTATCCGGCGCGTGATGGAGACTGCTGCCGAACCAATCGTGAAGCTCAGCGTGCCGCTGGGGGTGGAAATCGGCCATGGCCCAAGCTGGGGCGCAGCGCATTAAAGCTTCCCTGTGAGAGGAAACGCTCCAGTCTTTTGATGCCGCATTTCCCGAGCCGTTGGCCGTAAACGGTCAACTTGAAAAATACTCCGAAGTCCCTTTCCCGACCCGTCGTCCCAGCGCAAGCCGGGATGACGGGTGAACTTCACTTTCGCGCGTATCGATCCTCGTACCGCACGATGTCATCCTCCCCGAAATAGGTGCCGGTCTGCACCTCGATGAAGACCACGGGTATCTTGCCCGGATTCTCCACTCGATGCCTCGCGCCCGAAGGGACATAAAGCGACTGGTTTTCCGTCAGCAGCGTCACGTCGTCGTCCACCGTGACCTTGGCGGTTCCTTCGACGACGATCCAATGTTCCGACCGATGGAAATGGCTCTGCAGGCTCAACGACTGCCCTGGCTGCACCACGATCCGCTTCACCTGGAAACGATCGCCGGCCAGCAGACCTTCCACCCAGCCCCAGGGCCGGTGATCCTTGGGAAAGCGCTCTGCCTGCGCTGCGCCCTTTTGCTTCAGCGCCTCGACGGCCAGCTTCACATCCTGCGCGCGCGCCTTGTCCGCGATCAGCACCGCGTCGTTCATCGCCACCGCAATGATGTTGCTGAGCCCGATGCCGACCAGTTCCATGCCCTCGCTGTCCGACCGCAACAGCGTATCGCTGCAATCAATAGCCGTCGCGCCGCCGCTTAGCGTCACGCCGACCGCATCCGGGCCGGCATGGCTCCACACCGCGTCCCAGCCACCCAGGTCCGACCATGCCGATCCATAGGGCACGACCGACAGATTGTCGGCCCGTTCCATGATGGCATAGTCGATGGAAATATCCGGCGCGCCGTCCCACGCCTCCGCCGCCAGCCGCAGGAAGCCCAGATCGCCCTCCGCGGCCTCGACCGCCGGCCGCACCGCAGCCAGCACGTCAGGCGCATGCACCTCGAAGGCGGCGATCAGATCCTTCGCCGCGAACAGGAAAATCCCCGCATTCCAGAGATGATCGCCGCTCGCCAACATCTCGGCCGCCCGCAGCGCGTCCGGCTTTTCGACAAAGCGCGCCAACTTGATCGGTTCACCCGATCCATCCGGCCGGGCGACAACCTGCAGATAGCCATAGCCCGTTTCCGGCCGCGTCGGCTGAATGCCGAAAGTCACCAGATCACCGGCACGCGCCGCCGCCAGCCCCTGACTCACCGCCGCGCGGAAGGCCTCTGCGTCGGGTACCACATGGTCGGAGGGTGCGACCAGCATCACCGCCTCCGGATCGCCCGCCATCAGGTGCAGCGCGGCCGCCAATATGGCGGGCGCCGTGTTGCGCACCGAAGGCTCGATCATGATGGCCCGCGGATCGGCGCCCTCCTGCGCCAGTTGCTCCGCAACGATGAAGCGGAAGGCCGCGTTGGTCAGAACGACGGGGCGGCCAAAGGAGAAACCCTTCCCTTCCCCCGAAAGTCGCCGCACGACAGAGCGGAACAACGTCTCCTCGCCCAGCAAAGGCACGAACTGCTTGGGATAGGATTTGCGCGAAAGCGGCCAAAGCCGCGTCCCTGATCCACCGGCCAATATGACTGGCGTAACCTGCTGAAATTCCTTTTCGTCAATACGCGGCATGCAACTCACTCGAACAAGGCGATCCGTCGTGATGGGACCGTATCCGACCTCTTAGCGGCATTCCATGAAAGCACCTATGGCGCAGCCCCAAAAAAAACGGTCCGCAACCAGGGCCGCTTCTGTCAGTCGAAAAGCTCTTCCAGAAAGCTCTTCTTCCGCTTTTTCTGATAATATCGGCCATCGTCCTGGCGGCCCCGGTCCGGGCGGTAGCTTGCCGGCGGAGCCGGGATGCCGCCTGACGAACGCTCGATGATCTTGTCCAGTTCACCCCGGTCCAGCCAGACGCCGCGACATTGAGGGCAATAATCGATCTCCACCCCCTGCCGGTCCGTCATGGAGAGCCCCACATGACAGACCGGGCAGAGCATGGCCGACACAGCGGCCTGGTCCCGCATTGGCTGTTACTCCCGCTCGCCGGTCAGGCTGAGCAGCATCTGGAACAGGTTGACGAAGTTCAGGTAGAGCGACAACGCACCCATCACCTGCATCTTCTGCGCCACTTCATGGCCAGCGTAATAGAAATATTCCGACTTGATGCGCTGAACGTCCCAGGCGGTCAGACCCGTGAAAACCACCACGCCGATGATCGAGATCACCATCGCCATGGCCGAGGAGCCGATGAATATGTTGATCAGGCTCGCGACCAATATGCCGATCAGGCCCATGATCAGGAACGATCCGAATTTGGACAGGTCGCGCCCAGTGGTATAGCCCCACAGCGCCATCGCCAGGAACATCACCGCGGCGGAGAAGAAGGCCTGCGCGATCGATCCGCCGGTAAAGACCAGGAAGATGCTGGCGAGCGACACGCCCATCACCGCCGAAAAGGCGTAGAAGGCCATGCGCGCGCCTGTGGTCGTCATCTTTTCGATGCGGAAACTGAAGAAGAACACGAAGGCCAGCGGCGCGAAGATCGCCACCCATTTGAGCGGCGTGCCGAAGATCGCGGCGGCCAGCGCCGGCGTATTGCCGATGAAAGCGGCGACCAGCCCGGTGATGACCAGGCCTAGGCCCATGTTGCGGAAAACGCCCAGCATGTGCGCGCGCAGCCCGGCATCGGTCTGCGCCGTCTGGCTCGCACCATAGCCCGGCATAGGAACGCGATTGTTCACGGCGTTATCACTCCATCCAAAAAACCAGTCTTGACGGATCGAGTGGCCCGGCGCGGTCTTCGTGCAACGTCAGAGGGGGGCAAACGCACACGAACCTGCACCGAGCACACTCGATGCGGTCCGACATCGCGGTTGGATGTCACATCATCCAACCACCAGAGGGGCCCGGCCCGCATCAGCAATATCGGTGGGCAAACGCGCCAATGCAAGGGATGGCGCGGAGGGAGGCTCTGCCAGCAACAATTTATTACAAATGCCAAGGCCAGTTGACGCCTTGGCCCGATCGCCGCATGGCTGCGCGCATGAGCGACCAGTTCACCCCCGCCCAGCAGCATGCCGACGCGTCCCTGCGCCTGTTCAACAGCCTGACGCGCAGCGTGGAACCCTTCGCCCCGATCGAGCCGAACCACGCCCGCGTCTACAGCTGCGGCCCGACGGTCTATAACTATGCCCATCTCGGCAACCTGCGCGCCTATATCTTCACCGACACGCTGCGCCGCACGCTGCAGTGGAAGGGGCTCACCGTCACCCATGTCATCAACATCACCGATGTCGGCCATCTGACGTCGGATGCGGATGCCGGCGACGACAAGATGGAGGCCGCGGCCCGTGCCCAGGCCAAGAGCATCTGGGACATAGCGGCCCATTATACCCAGGCGTTCAAGCAGAACATCGCCGATCTCAACATCATCCCTCCCAGCGAATGGACGGTCGCCACCGACTATGTCCCGCAGATGATAGCCTTTGCGGAGAAGATCGCCCCGGCCCATTGCTACGAACTGGAAACGGGCCTCTATTTCGACATCAGCACCGTGCCCGATTATGGCGCGCTGGCCGGGGGCCGGGACGACGCGGCGCATGCCCGGATCGATCCGGTCGCAGGAAAGCGCAACCCCAGCGACTTTGCCATCTGGCGCAAGTCGCCACCCGACGAGCAGCGCCAGATGGAATGGGATTCACCCTGGGGCAGGGGCGCGCCGGGCTGGCACCTGGAATGTTCGGTCATGAGCGAAGCCCGGCTTGGCCATCCGTTCGATATCCACACCGGCGGTATCGACCATCGCGAAATCCATCATCCCAATGAAATCGCGCAGAACCAGGCATTCCGCAGCTGCTGCGGCGAAGCGGACGCGGCGACCGCAGGCTTCACCGGTGCGAAATGGTGGATGCACAACAATTTCCTGGTGGATCGACAGGGAAAGATGAGCAAGTCGAAGGGCGGCTTCACCACCCTCTTCTCGCTGATCGACGCGGGCGTCCATCCGCTCGCCTATCGCCTTCTTTGCCTGGGCGCGCATTATCGCAGCGAACTGGAATTCAGCGCGGACAATGTCGGCGCCGCGCTCACCCGCCTGAAACGCCTTGTCATGGGCGTGGAAAATCTGAAGGCGCGGGCCGAGGGCGTGACATGGCAGTCGCTGCGGCTCGACTGGCTGCGCGCCAATCTGCATCCCAGGCTCGCGCCTTTGCTCGAACAGTTCGACGCGGCGATCAGCGATGACCTGATGACGCCCCGCGCACTGCCGCTGCTGGAGGAAACCATCGCCATGAAGAAGGTGCCGGTGGACGAAAAGCTCTGCCTTATCGCGGCTTTCGATCAGGCGCTGGGCCTCAACCTGCTGACCATCGGGCGCGCCGACCTGCGGATCCGGCCCCGGGATGCGGCGATCATGCCCGAAGAGATCGAGGCCGAACTGGATCGCCGCCAGCAGGCTCGCGCCGAAAAGGAGTTCGCGTTGTCGGACGGGATACGCGACGCCCTGATAGAGCGGGGGGTGGAGGTCATGGACGGCGATCCGCTGCGCTGGGACTGGCGCCTGACACTCGAGGCGGCTTAAGGTTCCAACCACTGAGGCAGAGCGTGCCGCGGATCAGCCCGCCCGTTTGTACTTATGTCAGGCAAGCGGGCATATTCCGCCCATGCTAAAAGCCGCAACCGCAGCGTTCATGGGGATTGGCGCCATGGCGACAATGCCCCCCGTTGCCCCGGCGCAAAGCTATATGTTCGAGACGGGCACGACCCTGCTCGCCAAATGCCGCAACAAGGCGCCGGAATATGCGCTCGCCTGCACCGCCTATATTGTCGGTGCGGTGGACGGCATCAAGAAAGACGTGTTCATCGGCCGGGCTCAGCCCAATTGCTGGCCAGCCCAAATGGATGCACAGGAAGTGAAGCGTATCGTCCTGGCCTATCTCGCCCGCTACCCCGACCAACGCCAGGCGCCCGCCTCCGTCCTTGTCAGCGTGGCGCTCAACGAACATTATCCTTGCCAGAAATGACGCCCCCCGGCCCACAACTGCTATAAACTTGCGTTGGCCACTGGTTGCGCGTAGGTGCGGCCCCTATTTTACGATCTTTGGGAGACTCGACGTGGCGGCGAAGTGGACGCCGGAAAGCTGGCGCAGCCAAAAGGGCATTCAGATGCCCGTCTATCGTGATGCCCAGGCGCTTGGCGCCGTGGAGGCGCAGCTCAGCCAGTTTCCCCCGCTCGTCTTTGCCGGCGAAGCGCGCAGCCTGAAGGCCGAACTTGCCAAGGTGACCGCAGGCGAGGCGTTCCTGCTGCAGGGCGGCGACTGTGCGGAGAGCTTCGCGGAGTTCCACCCGAACAATATCCGCGACACCTTCCGCGTGCTGCTGCAAATGGCCGTGGTGCTGACCTTCGCGTCCAAGCTGCCGATCGTGAAGGTCGGCCGCATGGCGGGCCAGTTCGCCAAGCCGCGTTCCTCCGATACGGAGACGATCGGCGGCGTGGAACTGCCCAGCTATCGCGGCGACAATGTGAACGACATCGCCTTCACGGCGGAGGCGCGCGAACCCGACGCAGGGCGCATGATCCGCGCCTACAACCAGTCTGCGGCGACGCTAAACCTGCTGCGCGCCTTTTCGACCGGCGGCTATGCCAGCTTGGACCGGGTCCATGGCTGGATGCTGGATTTCATGGGTCGCAGCCCCTGGGCCGCGAAATTCGAGGCGATGGCCGACCAGATCGGCCAGGCGCTCGATTTCATGCGCGCCTGCGGCCTGTCGCCCGACACCGTGCCCCAGCTTGGCGGAACCAGCTTCTATACCAGCCACGAGGCGCTGCTGCTGCCCTATGAGCAGGCACTGACCCGGCAGGATTCACTGACCGGCGACTGGTACGACACCTCCGCCCATATGCTGTGGATCGGCGATCGCACCCGATTCGAAGGATCGGCGCATGTCGAATATCTGCGCGGCATAGGCAATCCGATCGGCATGAAATGCGGCCCCAGCCTGGAGCCGGATGCGCTGATCCGCCTGCTGGACGTGCTGAACCCGAGCCGGGAAGCCGGTCGCATCACGCTCATCACCCGCTATGGTCATGACAAGATCGAAGCCGGCCTGCCCAAACTGGTCCGCGCTGTCCTTCGCGAAGGTCATCCGGTGGTCTGGTCCTGCGATCCGATGCACGGCAATGTCATCAAGGCAGCCAACGGGTACAAGACGCGGCCGTTCGACCGCATTTTGGCGGAGGTGCGCGGTTTCTTTGCCGTTCACAGGGCGGAGGGCAGCTTCGGCGGCGGCATCCATGCCGAAATGACCGGACAGAATGTGACCGAATGCACCGGCGGCGCTATCGCCATCACGGACGAGGGGCTGGCCGACCGCTATCACACCCATTGCGACCCGCGCCTCAATGCCGCGCAGAGCCTGGAACTCGCATTCCTGCTCGCGGAAATGCTGAACGAGGAGCTGAAGGAACGCCGGGCGGCTGCCTGATCCTTCGCAACGAACCATCTTATCCCGCCGTACCTTTGCCGCGCGGCGGGATTTTTCATGCTGTCACCCCGATGTCGTCGGACATGACCTACCCTGTCACGACGCCGTAACATTGCCGTGATTCAGCCCTTGCTTTGGCGGTGCAGCAAGATAGCCTCCGCACATGGCAAAGGAACCGCAAGTGGCGACCATCGCCGTTTACAGCCTGAAGGGCGGAGTTGGGAAAACCACCTTCGCGATCAACCTCGCCTGGGCGTCGGCCAGCATCTCGAAGCGGCGAACGCTGCTCTGGGATCTCGATCCGCAAGCCGCGTCAAGCTGGCTGATCTCCACCGACAGCGAAAGCCGCGATGCCGCGCACGCGATCTTCAGCAAGGATGTGGAGGTTCGCAAGCTGATCCAGCGGTCCACCGTGCCGGGCCTGGACCTGATCGCCGCGGACACCTCGCTGCGCAGCCTCGACCATCTGTTCCGGGAGATGGACAAGAAGAAACGCCTCGCCAAGCTGATCGAGAGCCTGGGCAAGGATTATGACCGCATCATCCTGGATTGTCCGCCCGGCCTGACCGAAACCAGCGAGCAGGTGTTGCGGGCGGCCGACATGATCGTGATTCCCGTCATCCCCTCTCCCCTGGCCCAGCGGGCCATGGGAGAAGTCGCCCGCTATCTGGTGCAGCGCGGCGGCAGCCACCCGCCGATCATGCCGGTCTATTCCATGGTCGATCGCCGCCGCGCGCTGCACCGCGCTGCGCTGGAATCGCAACCCGGCTGGCCGGCCATTCCCATGGCCAGCGCGGTTGAGCAAATGGCTGTTCGTCGCAAGCCGCTTGGCGCTTTTGCGAGTTCGTCCCCGCCCGCTCAGGCCTTTGCGGGACTTTGGACGATGATCGAGCGGCAGGTTCAGAAACGTTAGGAGGTTGAGAGCAGGTTCGCTTGTTTTCCGCGCTTTTAACCAGCAATCGGTTCCGATCGCTCGAAAATCGCTCTAGGCGCTGGCCCGTGCCTGACGTGCCGGAAAGAGCGCCGCCGCTTCGGCCGCCGGCATGGGCCGCCCGAAATAGAAGCCCTGAATCTTGTGGCAACCCAAACCGCGGACCATCGCCAGTTCGGCCTCGGTTTCGACACCCTCCGCGGTGGTCGCCATGTCCAGGCTTTCGGCCAGCGTGACCACCGCGCGCATGATCGCGAGACTCTCGGCCTTGTTGTTCGATGCGCCCACCACGAAGCTGCGATCGATCTTGATCGTATCGAACCGCGTTCGGCTGAGATAGCCGAGCGAGGAATAGCCTGTGCCGAAATCGTCGAGCGACAGTTGGACGCCCAACCCTCGCAATTGGTCCAGGATCTTGAGCGCCCCGGTATCAGCGTTGACGAACACGCTTTCAGTCACTTCCAGCTCCAGCCGCCGCGCCTCCAGGCCGCTTTGGGCAAGCGCCGACACCACGGCGCCGACAAAGCTGGGATGGGTAAGCTGCTGGGCCGAGACATTGACCGCGATCCGTATGTCCTCAGGCCAGCATGCCGCTTCCTTGCATGCGGTCCGCAGCACCCATTCGCCGATCGGTCCGATCAGCCGCGCCTCTTCCGCGACCGGAATGAACTTTGCCGGTGAGATCGGTCCCATGTCCGGGTGGGTCCAGCGCACCAGCGCCTCGAACCCGACGACACTCCCCTGCCGCGCTTCCACCACCGGCTGGAACAGCACATGCAGTTGATTCTTTTCCAGCGCATCCCGCAGCGCCAGTTCCAATTGGCGCCGCTCCTCCGCCTGGGCATGCAATTGCGGTTCATAGGGGCAATGCACGCCGCCCCCGTCGCCTTTCGCCCGATAAAGGGCAAGGTCCGCGCTCCGGATCAGCGCTTCTGATTCATGACCGTCCTGCGGCGACACCGCCGATCCGACAGACGCGCCCACGTAAAGCGTATGTTCGTCGACCTGATAGGGGGCGGAAAGGCCATTGATGATCCTGGCAGCCAGCTTTTCGACGTCCTGATTGTCTCCCAATTGCGTGATGACCACGGCAAATTCATCGCCGCCGATCCGCCCGCAAAATTCCGCGCCGGAACAAATATATCGCAACCGGCGCGCGACCTGGGTCAGCAGCTGGTCGCCGATCTGGTGACCCAAGGTGTCGTTCACCGCCTTGAACCGATCGAGGTCAATCATCAGGAAAGCGCAGCAGCCAGCACGCACCGGCCCCCGTGATGCCGCGCCGCTCATGCTTTGATCGAGCACGTCGCGCAGATGAGTCCGGTTCGGCAAGCCAGTCAGGGGATCGAACCTGGCGAGCTGCGCGATCCGATCCGCCGATTCCCGCTGCTCGGTAATGTCGGAGCCGACACCGCGAAAACCGAGAAAGGCACCGCCCTCGTCATAACGTGGGGAGGCGGACAGTTCCCACCATCGCACCGCGCCATCCTGCTCAACCGGCAGCACGATATTGCTGAAGCTTTCCCGCTGCATCAGATGGCCCGCCAGCGCATGCAGCTCGGTGGGGAACAGGCCGCTCTCCCACGCACTGCCTGCCAGCAATTGCACCAGCAACAACCCTTCCACCTCGGCCGGGGTACGGCCCAGCATTTCGGCGAGGCGCGGCGATACGTCGCTCAACCGCCGCGCCGGATCGGTCTGCCACAGCCAATCGGACGCGCCATGCTCATATTCGCGCAGCAGCAGGCTGACGACCTCGCTCTTTTCCTCCAACTGCACGCTGGCGCTATGCTGCCGGGCGAAAGTCCGCGCATAAAGAAAGCAGCCGACCAGAAGCGACAGGGCGTAGCTGGTGGCAAGGGCAAGCAGCGGCGTCTGATCCCGCGCATCGAAGAGAAAACAGAGGCCGACGATGCAGGGCAGCAGGAAGCCTGTCGCCGCCAGCGGAGTAGCCGCATAGCTGATCGCGCCACAAACCATGATGCAGCTGATCAGCGTCCAGTGCGCCACCAGCAGGGAAGCACCGTGCCCCGAGGAAAGCGTCATCATGCAGGTCGCCCAGATGAGGCCATGAAGCAGCCCGGTAAAGCCATGGAGCCGGAGATCGGCAACGCTTGCGGCCGCGCCATTCCGTCTGCGCCGCAAAAAGGCGCCGATGACCATGGAGAACAGCAAGGCGGCGCTCCACAGCATCAACCCCCGTACGGATCCATGATGGCCGAAAACCTGCCAGAGGAACAGCAGGCCAAAGACGTTCATTGCCTGCCGGAGAAGCGCAACATCATCGGCCGAGCGCAATTGTGCGGCGAGCACGCGCTCGGCGGCGTCGCCTGGCACAATGACGAGACCCATCATGGCTCGAAGCGATATCCGCTCCCGAGAAATCGGTTCAGAAGATGGCCCTTGCCCGCGTTTCACCCGGCCGGATTAGCAGCAAGCAGTTAGCAATCCGTAACAGCGGCGCATGAGGGGCAAAAAAAGCAATGCCGCCAGCGCCGCCGCGCAAAGGGGTCAGGCTGCGATATCGTAAGGCCGGATTTCGCCTGTCAGATAGAGGTTGCGCGCCTTCGACCGGCTGAGCTTGCCCGAACTGGTGCGCGGCAAAGTGCGCGGCGGCACCAGCTCCACAACGCAGTTCATGCCGGTGATCGCGCGGACCCGTTCACGGATCTGGTCGCGCAACCGCGTGCGTTCGTCATTGTCGGAGGTACGGCAATGCACCAGCACCGCGGGCGCTTCCTCACCACCCGGCGTGGTGATCGCGAAGGCCGCGATGTCGCCCTGCTTGAAACCGGGGAGCTGCTCCACCGCCCATTCAATGTCCTGGGGCCAATGATTCTTGCCGTTGATGATGATCATGTCCTTGGCACGGCCAACGATGTAGAGATAGCCGTCGCTGAGATACCCCATGTCGCCCGTGTCCAGCCAACCGTCGACCATGCAGGCTTCGGTCGCTTCAGGATCGCGGAAATAGCCGACCATCAGCGATGGGCCGGTGGTCCACACCTTGCCGATCTGGCGCTCGTTCATCAGGCCGCCATCCTCGTCCCGAATCTCCACGATCATGCCGCGCGCGGGCTTGCCGCAATTGACGATGGAACGGAAACGCTGCGGACGGCCCTCGGTCGCGTCGCCGCCCGAGAGGTCGGTTTCCTCGACTAGTTCGACGATGATCCCCTCGCCCGGCGGCATGATGGTGACGGCCAGCGTCGCCTCGGCCAGGCCATAGCTCGGCAGGAAGGCCGTGGGGCTGAACCCCGCGTCGCCGAATGCATCGACGAAGCTCTGCATCACGTCGGGGCGGATCATATCCGCGCCATTGCCCGCCAGCCGCCAGCGCGACAGGTCGAAGCGATCCTGCGCCTTGGTCTGGCTGGACATGCGGCGCGCACAGATGTCGTAGCCGAAGGTCGGCGAATAGCTGATCGAGGTGCCTTCATTGCGGCTGATGAGGTCCAGCCACGCCAGCGGACGGCGCGCGAAATCCTCGGTCTTCATATAGTCGGTCGACACTTGGTTGGCGACCACGGACAGGAAGCAGCCGACCAGCCCCATGTCATGATACCAGGGCAGCCAGCTGATGCAGCGGTCGCTGTCCTGCAATTCCATGCCATGGCTATGCGCGGCAAGATTGCTGAGCAGCGCATGATGCGTCACCGCGACGCCATGGGGGAAACGGGTCGAACCGCTCGAATATTGCAGATAGGCGATCTCCTCGCCCCTCGCCTGCGGCAGGTCGCAGGGCACGACATCCCGCGCGATGAAATCCTCGAAGGCGATGCTCTCGACATTCTTCTGCCGACCGGACTCGCCCGCCATCTCCTCCAGTTCCTTGGGAAAGAGGAACAGCATCGGGTCACAGCTTGACAGTTGAACATTCAGCTGGTCGATATAGCTTTCCTTGCCGCCGAAGCTGGTCGGCAGCGGCAACGGCACGGGCCAGGCGCCGGCGTAGACGATGCCGAAGAAAAGCTGCGCGAAATCGGCGCCCGTTTCTGCGACCAGCGCCACGCGATCTTCCGGCTTCACCCCATGGGCGATCAGCCGGTGCGCGCAGGCGACGGCATCGGCCCGCAGTTCGCTGAACGGATAGGGCCGGGCCAGATTTCCACGGGCATCGTGGAAATTCAGACCCCGCCGCCCGATCGCAGCATAATCCAGCGCTTCCCCCAGCGTCTCGAAATCCGAGAAGCGGCGGGGCAGGTCGTCGGTGGTCGGCGTCGGTGCCATCATGCTTTGCGAACCCGTCATATTGGTGTCACCCAATGTCATGTTTGTCATATTCCGGCGCGCCGCTAACAGCTTTCAAGCCTCTTTGCACCGGATAGTTGCATTCCAGCCTGGGCTTTTACCGTATAAGGGGCGGTAAAATTCCGGCCCGACTGTGGCATAATCAAGGCGGCGGAGGCATGAAGCATTGCCATGGCCGATAAACGCTCCCCTCCCCCGCTCGATGAAGAGGCCTTGCGCGAACTGGCGCTGCGCTATGTCGGGCGCTTCGCCACGAGCCGGGCGAAGCTGCTCGCCTATCTCGGCCGCAAGATCAGGGAACGCGGCTGGACGGGAGAGGCGCCCGCCGATCCGCAGGCGCTGGTCGATCGGTTGAGCGAACTGCGTTATGTCGACGATGCGAGCTATGCGGTGATGAAAAGCGGCGCACTCAGCCGCCGTGGCTATGGCCCGCGCAGGGTCGCGGAAGCCCTGCGCGCCGACGGCATAGCAGAAACCGACCGCGAAGAAGCCGACGCCCAGACGAAAAAGGAGAGCTGGTCCGCCGCCGACCGCTTTGCCCGCCGCAAGCGGATCGGACCCTATGCGCACGAGCGGCCAGACCCCGGGCAGCGGGAAAAATGGATCGCCGCCTTCCTGCGCGCGGGGCATGATTATGCCACCGCCCGGCTCTGGGTCGACGCCGCGCCGGGGGAAGTACCGGAAGCGGAGACATAAGCTGCACGGACCAGTCAGGCTTTGCATGCGGCCGCCAGACAGTCATGTTGTTTTCAAACGCAAAGCTGCGCTACTCCCCGATCATGAAGCGCCTTTCCCTTCTCCTTGTCGCAACGCTGCTGGCCGCATGCTCCCCGAACGCTCCCAAGGCGGAAAACACCTCCTCTGCCCGGCAGATCAGCGCCCTGCCCCTCACCATCCGCACCGCCGATGGCTCGCACCGCTTCACGGTGGAGGTTGCGCTCACCGAAAAACAGCAGGAACGCGGCCTCATGTTCCGAAAATCGATCGCTCCTGACGCTGGCATGCTGTTCCCGATGGACCCACCGCGTACCGCCAGCTTCTGGATGAAGGACACGCTGATCCCGCTCGATATGCTGTTCATCCACACCGACGGCAGCATCGCTTTCCTGAAGGCGAACGCCCCCCCCTATTCCCGCGAGCCGGTCTCCGCTGGCATCCCGGTCGCCGCCGTCCTTGAACTGCGCGGCGGCAGGGCGGCGGAACTGGGCATCAGGGAGGGCGACCATGTGCAATGGGGCGACTGCACCGCGTCCCTGCCCGCAAACCCCCTCAATTTCTGCCCCCGCTGACCAGAACCGCCTTGCCAAGCGCTGGCAGCAACGGCTAAGCGCTTGGCCCATGGGAATCCTTGGCAAGATCTTCACCTGGTGGGATGGCGCGACCATCGGCACCGCGCTCTACACCTCCCGCAAGGGCAGCAAGGTGGGTGAGGACCATCAGGGCAATGTCTATTATGAAGGCGGTACGGACCCCAATGGACTGACCCGTCGCTGGGTCATCTATAATGGCGCGAACGATGCCAGCCGCGTGCCGGCCGAATGGCATGGCTGGCTGCACCATTCGATCGAGGGCGCGCCGGAAAGCTTCCTGCCGCCGCCGCGCATCTGGGAAAAGGATTTCACCCCCAACGCCACCGGCACGGCCCAGGCCTATCGCCCCAGCGGCGCGCTGGAAAAGGGCGGCCTGCGCCAGAAGGCCACCGGCGATTACGAGGCATGGAGCCCCGACGCACCATGATGCGGCGCCCGGCGGGACGTTTCCTGCCGATTCTCGGCTGTACCCTGATATTGGCCGGTTGCGGCGGCGACGACCTGCCGACACAGAACCAGAGCGGTCCTGTTCGAATCGAGGGGCAGAAAATCCGCAATGGCAACGAGTCTCCCCTCACCGGTACGCCGATGAACGAGCGGGTGGCGGTGATCGGCCTGCTCAACAAGCGCAACGGGATCACCACCGACCTGACGATGAAGCCGGGCGAAGCGCTGCGCGTGGGCGATGCCATTGTTCGGCTGCAAGCCTGCGAAACCACAGCGCCCTGGGAAAATGTGAAGGAAACGGGTGCCTTCGTTCAGCTCGACGTTCGCAGCACGGCCGACAATAAATGGCGCCGCAATTTTTCCGGCTGGTTGTTCCGGGAAAGACCGGACCGCAACGTCGTGCAGCACCCGATCTATGACGTCTGGGTCAGGAGCTGCACGATGTCGTGGCCCGAAACCGGCCCCGATACGGTGAAGCTGGGCGACAAGGGTGACGTGCCCGACGGCGCGCGCGCCAATGCGTCCCCCGCCAGCGGGGAGAATGCCAGCTCTGCCCAGACGCCGGAGCCAGTCGCCAGCACGCCCCGCCCAGCCCCCAGCGCCACCCCGTCCAACGCGCCGGCCAATGATTGAAGATAGTCGCGCTGGCTGATCTCGATCGCGCCCAATGACCGCAGATGATCGGTCATGAACTGGCAGTCCAGCAGGGTGAAACCGCCAAAACGCATGCGAGCGGTCAACCAGGCGAGTGCCACCTTCGACGCGTCGGTGCGCCGCGACACCATGCTTTCCCCGAAAAACGCCCGTCCCAGCGCCACGCCATACAGGCCGCCGACCAGTTCCTCCCCCTCCCACACCTCAACGGAGTGGGCGAAACCAATTTCATGCAGATGACGATAGGCCCGCTCGATCGGATGATTGATCCAGGTGGAGGGTCGATCCGGCGCGGCTTCGGCGCAGAGCCTGACTATGGCGGCAAAATCGCGATTGGCGGTCACCCGGAACCGCTCCCGCCGGATCGTCTTGGCCAGTGAATGGGAAATGTGGAAGCCGTCGAGCGGCATGATCGCCCGCTGTTTTGGCTCGATCCAGTAAACCTCGTCAGCCTCGCGATCATCGGACATGGGAAACACGCCGATCGCGTAAGCCTGCAACAGCACCAGCGGGTCAATCGTCATCAAGGAAAAGCTTAACGCCAGACATGGCAGCGCGCCAGTGCGACTTTCAAGGGTTCAACAATGCGGCGCCGCAGAAAATCGTGCCCGCCGGAGGAACGGGGCTGCATCGCATCGACAGCCAGCCCGCCGTCCTCAGCGCTTTGGCAGAAGCAGGCTGGAATCGCCATAGCTGTAGAAACGATAATCCCCATCGATGGCATGCCGATAGACCGACTGCATCTTTTCCGTGCCCATCAAGGCGCTGACCAGCATGAACAGGGTCGATTTGGGCAGGTGGAAATTGGTCATCAGCCCGTCCACCGCCCGGAAACGATAGCCCGGTGTGATGAATATCCGGGTCTCGTCGGCGAAGGGACGGACGATGCCATCTTCCCCCGTTGCGCTTTCCAGCAGGCGAAGGCTGGTGGTGCCGACCGCTATCAGCCGGCCGCCAGCCGCCCGCGCCGCGTTGAGGCGGTCAGCCGTCGCCTGGTCGATCCGTCCCCATTCGGCGTGCATCCGGTGATCGTCCGTATCCTCGGCCTTGACCGGCAGGAAGGTGCCGGCGCCGACGTGCAGGGTCAGCGTTTCAGTCCGGATCCCCACCTTCTCCACCGCCGCCATCAGTTCGGGCGTAAAGTGCAATGCCGCCGTGGGGGCGGCGACCGCGCCGTCCTCCCGCGCGAACATGGTCTGGTAATCGCTGCGGTCACGCTCGTCGGTGGGGCGCTTGCTGGCGATATAGGGCGGCAGCGGCATCCGGCCTGCCCGTTCCAGCAACAGTTCGACCGGCTCATCCCCCTCGAAACGGAGCGTGACGCCGCCCTCCTCATCGCGCGGGCCGGCCACAGCGCTGACGCCGTTGCCGAAATCGATCCGGTCGCCGTCCCGCACCCGCTTGGCGTTGCGCAGAAAGGCCTGCCATTGGCGCAGACCAAGCCGCTTGTGGAGCGTCGCGCCAATCTTCGCCTGACCGCGCACGCCTTCCAGTTGGGCCGGTATGACCTTGGTGTCGTTGAACACCAGCACATCGCCAGCACGCAACAGGTCCGGCAAATCGCGCACGATTCGGTCCTGGAACGGCGCATCGCCCGACACCAGCAGCAGCCGGGCCGAATCGCGCGGAGAGGCGGGCCGGAGCGCGATGCGATCGGGCGGCAGGTCGAAATCGAACAGGTCTACGCGCATGGTTGATGCCCCGCCGGACGGGGAGAGTTATTTCTTCTTCTGCGCCACCGGCTTCTTCACGGGCGCCTTGGCCGGGGGCGCGATGATCGACGGCACCGGCGGAGCGGGCGGCGTCGGCAGTGCCGTCACCGGCGGCTTGCCGTCGCTTTCGATAGAGGCCTGTAGGATGATCGTCGGATCGGCGGGCGGCTCGCCCTCATGGATGGCGTCGACATATTGCATGCCCTCGATCACCCGGCCGAACACCGTATATTTCTTGTCGAGTTGCATGCGCGGCAGAAGGACGATGAAGAACTGGCTGTTCGCGCTGTCCTCACTCTGGGCGCGGGCCATGGAGACGGTGCCGCGCAGATGCGGCATCGGGTTGAACTCGGCCTTCAGGTCCGGCAGCGTCGAACCGCCGGTCCCGTCGCCCTTGGGATCACCGCCTTGCGCCATGAAGCCGGGGATGACGCGGTGGAACTTCAGCCCATTATAGAAACCCTGGCGCGTCAGCTCCTTGATCCGCTCGACATGGGCCGGCGCGATGTCGGGACGCAACTGGATGCGCACGCGGCCACCGCTCGACAGGTCAAGATCCCATATATTCTGGGGGTCGACAGGCACCGTGGCCGGCGGCAGCTTGGACGCGGGGTCCAAGCCGAGCTGCTTGGCGGTCTGCTCCGCACGTACGGCCGCTTCTTCCTTCTTCATTTCCTCGGCATTGCGCCCGCCGCCCTGGGCCAGCGCCGCGCCGCTCGATGCATAGAGGGCGAATCCGATCGCCACGGTCTTGAGCGCCGACGTGAACCGCATGAATGAAGCTTTCCTCAAATTTTGCCCAGGTGCTGAGTTGCCCCTGATAGCGCCCTCTTCGCGATTGGCAACTGAACGAAGGCTGAGTGGAGCCTTCAACCCTGCCCTTTCCGCCCGATGGCGGCAACCCTCGCCTCCACCTCCGCGCGCACGGCGGGGCTGACAAACCTGTGGATCGGCCCGCCATAGAGCGCGATTTCCTTGACCAGGCGGGATGCGATCGGCTGCAAGGAAACGTCCGCCATCAGGAAAACGGTTTCCACCCGGCCGTTGATCTGCTGGTTCATCCCCGCCATCTGATATTCATATTCGAAGTCCGCGACGGCGCGCAGGCCCCGGATGATGACGCTCGCTCCCTGCGATTCGGCAAAGTCCATCAGCAACGAGTTGAAGCCGGTGACGACGATTTCCGTGTCGATGTCGGCGCATTCGCGCCGCACCATCTCCAACCGTTCCTCGTCGGCGAACATCGGGGATTTGGAGATGTTCGTGGTGACGCCGATCACCAGCTTGTCGACCAGCTTCGCGCCCCGCCGGATGATGTCCATATGACCCAAGGTGATCGGATCGAATGTGCCGGGATAGACCCCCACCCTCTGCCTGCTCATGCCCCTAGCGATCCCTTTCCACGATATAGTCGGCGATGGCGCGCAGCAGATCGGCCTCCGGCCCGAATCCGTGCAGATGCGCCTTTGCCTGTTCGACCAGGAGGCGTCCCTGTTCCCGCGCCCGATCCACCCCCAGCAGCGAGACGAAGGTTTCCTTCCCCGCCGCCGCGTCCTTGCCCAGCGCCTTGCCGGCCAGCGCAGCGTCCCCCTCCACATCAAGCAGGTCGTCCGCGATCTGGAAGGCAAGGCCGATGTCGCGCGCATAGCCGTGCAGGCGCGTCCGCCCTTCCGGCGGGATGCGGGCCATGATCGCCGCCGCATCCACGCAAAAGCCGATCAGCGCGCCGGTCTTCAACTGCTGGAGCCGGGTGACGGTCGGCAGGTCGAAGCTGGTCTTTTCCGCCTCCAGGTCCATCATCTGGCCGCCCGCCATCCCGCTGGTGCCGCTGGCGAGGGCCAGCGCCTTCACCAGTTCCACCCGGACGAAGGGGTCGGGATGCGTCTCCTCATCCGCCAGCACTTCAAAGGCCAGGTCGTGCAGGCAATCGCCCGCCAGGATCGCCGTCGCCTCGTCGAACGCCTTGTGCACGGTCGGCTTTCCCCGGCGAAGATCGTCATCGTCCATCGCCGGCAGATCGTCATGCACCAGTGAATAGACATGGATGCACTCGACCGCGAGGCCGACGCGCAGCGCCGAAACCCGCGAGATGTTGAACAGGTCGCTGGCCGCCTGCACCAGCAGCGGGCGCAGCCGCTTGCCCCCGCCCATGGCGGCATGGCGCATCGCCTCGTACAGGCGCGCGCGCGGATCCTCGGGAACCGCCAGCAGCAGGTCGAACAGCCGGTCGATGTCGGCCGCCACCGCCGCGGCGCGGTCAGCCACCAGGCCGATCGCCGGGGGCAAGACGGAGTCGGCTCCGCTCATGGCCGCCTCTCCCGCACGCTGCACGCTCAGTCCGAACCGAAGGGCTGGGCGCCGGTCACCGCACCGCTGGCATCGATGGTCAGCTTGGCGATCCGCGCTTCGGCCGCCTGAAGCCGTTCCATGCAGCGTTTCCGCAACTCCTCGCCCTGCGAATAGAGCGAAATGGATTCGTCGAGCGGCACATCCCCGCTCTCCAGCCGACGGACGATCGATTCGAGCGCGCGCAACGCATCTTCGAACGACATCTGCAACGGATCGCCCTGCTGGGTCATGCTGTCTTGCGCCATGTCCCTGCATTGGCGGCCCCCGTCCGCCCGGTCAAGCCCGCATGGGCCCGCGGCGGCCGATTCCGGCGGTTGTTCATAAAAACGTCATGACGTCGCGCCTCAGGCTGGCGGACTTGTGGCAGTTTTGCGTTGACGCTGGGCATGGCTAGTGCACATAGAAGGACCGCTATGAAACATTATCTCCCCCTGATCCCCGTGGCGGCGCTTGCGCTGCTTTCCGCCTGCAACAAGAATGACGAACCTGAAGTCGTGGGCGGCCCCGCCGACCCCATGGCCGAAAAGCTGGCGAACGCCGCTCCCGTCGAGCTGCCGCCGATGGTGAAGGAAAGCCATCAATATCGCTGCAAGGACAACAGCCTGATCTTCGTCGACTTCATGAGCGACGACAAGACGGTCAACGTGCGCACCGAAAAGGATGGCGCCCCCACCAAGCTGACGGCGGCCGAAGCCGGCAAGCCCTTCGAAGGCGGCGGCTTCAAGGTCGAGGGCACGGGTAAGCAGATCACCGCCACCCTGCCGGGCAAGAGCGCGCTGAGCTGCAAGGCCTGACACCTTTCATTTTCCTGCACATCCGGGCCGGCCCTTCCCCTGCGGAAGGCCGGCCCTTTTCTTTGGCGATGCCGATCAGGCGGCGCATCGGCGCTCACCGGCAGCAGCAGGGCGCACTTTCCGTCCGGCATCCCGCATCCCCGCCTTCTGCCCAAACAATGCCCTCAGCGGAATTCGGGCTCACCCACCTCGACAGGATCGGGGCCGAAGCGATTGGGTCCGCGTGTGCCGCCCATGATGAAGAAGATGAGCAGGACGATGCTGCCGATGATGGGAAAGAAGAGGATCAGCAGCCACCAGCCGCTGCGGTCCGTGTCATGCAGCCGGCGGACCGAAAGCGCGACATGGGGAATGATCATCGCCAGCGTGAACAGCCCGGTCAGCGGACCGCCACGGGTGCTGTAACCGGCAGCCGCCCACCAGGGGCCGTGCTGGAACCAGCGATGCGTCGCGCCAAGGCCCATCGCGCCTTCGACGATCGCGATAGCCACGTAGCAGAGCAGCAGGAACACAACAAACATCCAATATTCCCGCGGTCGCGCCCGGCCAGAGAATTTGGCGTAGCGGCGCAACGGCAACAGCATCCATTCCACAGGCAAGCTTCCTCATGTCGACCAGCCCGGCAAAGCTATCATGTTTTCGCGCACGCGCGAGCCTCAGCATTGTCTATCGGACGCTCCCCCGCTAAAGGCGCGCACATGTCCAGCACCGCATCCCAGATCACGCCCCAGGTCGTTGCTGACCATGGGCTTTCCCCGGAAGAATATGATCGCGTCCTGAACGCACTCGGCCGGGAACCGAATCTCACCGAACTTGGCATCTTTTCCGTGATGTGGTCGGAGCATTGCTCCTACAAATCCTCGCGAATCCATCTGAAGAAGCTGCCGACCGAAGGGCCTCAGGTGATCTGCGGTCCCGGCGAGAATGCCGGCGTGGTCGACATCGGGGACGGTCAGGCCGCGATCTTCAAGATGGAGAGCCACAATCATCCGTCCTATATCGAGCCCTATCAGGGCGCGGCGACGGGCGTGGGCGGCATATTGCGCGACGTTTTCACCATGGGCGCGCGGCCGGTGGCGAACATGAACGCGTTGCGTTTCGGGCGGCCCGATCACCCGAAGATGAAGCACCTCATCAGCGGCGTGGTGCGTGGCATTGGCGGCTACGGCAATTGCGTGGGCGTGCCGACCGTGGGTGGCGAGGTGAATTTCCACCCGGCCTATGACGGCAACATCCTGGTCAACGCGATGACCGTGGGCGTCGCGGAAACAGACAAGATCTTCTATTCGGCGGCTTCGGGCGTCGGCAATCCGATCGTCTATGTCGGCTCCAAGACGGGTCGTGACGGCATTCACGGCGCAACCATGGCCTCGGCAGATTTCGGCGAGGATTCGGACGAGAAGCGCCCCACCGTGCAGGTTGGCGACCCCTTCACCGAAAAGCTGCTGATCGAAGCCTGCCTCGAACTCATGGCCTCCGACGCGATCGTCGCGATTCAGGACATGGGCGCGGCCGGCCTGACCTCTTCCTCGGTGGAAATGGCGTCCAAGGGCGGCGTCGGCATCCAGCTCGACATGGACAAGGTGCCGCAGCGCGAAACCGGCATGACCGCCTATGAAATGATGCTGTCGGAAAGCCAGGAGCGCATGCTGATGGTGCTCCAGCCAGGCAAGGAAGGCTTTGCCGAAGCCATTTTCCGCAAATGGGAACTGGACTTCGCGGTGATCGGCCATGTGACCGATACGGGCCGCATGGTGCTGGTCCACAAGGGCGAGACGGTGTGCGACATTCCGCTCGCCCCGCTGGCGGACGATGCGCCGCTCTACGACCGCCCGGCCATGGCGAGGGACGAGTACAAGGTCTGGTCCGGCGTGCAGCCTCTGGGCGAGATAACCGAAAGTGCCGATATCGGCGCGGATCTGGTCAAGCTGATGGGATCGCCCGACATCGCTTCGCGCCGCTGGATCTGGGAGCAATATGATCACATGGTCGGCGCCGACACGGTGCAGCGCCCAGGCGGCGACGCGGCGGTGGTTCGGGTCCACGGATCGCAGAAGGGGATCGCGATCAGCACTGATTGCACCCCGCGCTATTGCTATGCCGACCCCTATGAGGGCGGCAAGCAGGCCATTGCGGAATGCTATCGCAACATCAGCGCGGTCGGCGCCACGCCGCTCGCCGTCACCAACTGCCTCAACTTCGCCAATCCGCAGCGTCCGGAGATCATGGCGCAGTTCACCGGCTGCCTGGATGGGATGGGCGAGGCCTGCCGCGCACTGGATTTCCCGATCGTGTCGGGCAATGTCAGCCTCTACAATGAATCCAAGGCGACCGGCGGCGGCTCCGCCATCCTGCCGACTCCCGCCATTGGCGGCATCGGCCTGCTCAAGGACATCGATGGAATGGCGACCGTGGCCTTCAAGAATGAGGGCGACGCGATCTGGCTGATCGGTGGCGAAGGCAGCCATCTCGGCCAGTCGATCTGGCTGCGTGAAATCGCCGGCCGGGAGGCGGGCGAGGCGCCGAAGGTCGATCTGGCGGCGGAGCGCGCCCATGCCGAAACCGTCCGGTCGCTGATCGCGGAAGGCAAGGTCAACGCAGTACACGACATTTCGGACGGCGGCCTGCTGGTCGCGGTGGCAGAAATGGCGCTGGCCAGCGGCATCGGGGCAGAACTGAGCATCGCCCTGACGACGGCAGGCGCCTTTGGCGAGGATCAGGGCCGCTACATCGTGACCGCCGCTGGGGGCGTCGATATTCCGGGCGCTGCGAAGATCGGCACAACGGGCGGCGACAGGGTTGCGGGCGTCCCCCTGACCGACCTGCGCGGCGCCCATGAGGGCTTCTTCCCGGCGTTGATGGACGCTGAACTTTAAAGATGCATTGCGCATGCTCCTGCGCGGGCAGGAGCATGACGGCATTTGTCGTTGGCTGTTGAGGAAATCCCATGGCTTTCACCGCGAAGATCCTCCTCCTTGGCTCAGGCGAACTGGGTCGCGAGTTCGTGATATCGGCCAAGCGGCTGGGTGCCCAGGTCATCGCCTGCGACAGCTATGAAGGAGCGCCCGCCATGCAGGTGGCGGACGGGCATGAAGTCTTCTCGATGCTGGATGCCGACCTGCTCGCCAAGGCCATCGAGAAGCACCAGCCCGACTTTGTGGTGCCCGAAATAGAGGCGATCAGGACCGAAGTCCTGGCCGATTTCGAGGCCCGCGGCGTCACCGTCGTGCCTTCCGCCCGTGCGACGATCATGACCATGAACCGCGATCGCATCCGTGAAGTCGCGGCGGTCGAACTGGGGCTGCGCACCTCGCGCTATCGCTACGCCGAGACGCTGGAGGAAGTGCTGGCCGGCGCCGAGCACACTGGCCTTCCCTGCGTCATCAAGCCGGTCATGTCCTCTTCCGGCAAGGGGCAGAGCACGGTTCGCGCGCCGGAGGAGCTGGAGGCCGCCTGGAACTATGCCGTCGCCAATATGCGCGGCGACCGCAGCCGGGTCATCGTCGAGGAGTTCATCGCCTTCGACTATGAGATCACGCTGCTGACCGTGCGCAGCCGGGAAGGCGTCAGTTTCTGCCCGCCGATCGGCCACCGGCAGGAGCGCGGCGATTATCAGGAAAGCTGGCAGCCCACGCCGATGTCCGGCGCCGCGCTGGCGGCCGCGCAGGACATGGCGCGCAAGGTGGTCGACAATCTGGGCGGCTACGGCATTTTCGGCGTGGAATTCTTCGTGAAGGGAGAGGATGTCATCTTCTCCGAACTCTCCCCCCGGCCGCACGACACCGGCATGGTGACGCTGATCTCGCAGAACTGGAGCGAATTCGACCTTCATGCCCGTGCCATATTGGGTCTGCCGGTACCGGAAGTGACGCTGCGCAGGGCCGCGGCATCAGCGGTGATATTGGCGGATCGGGAATCGGACGATTTCCGGTTCGAAGGGCTGGCCGAAGCGCTGTCGACGCCCGGAGGAGAAATCGACCTGCGCCTGTTCAGCAAGCCGACGACCCGCCCCTATCGCCGAATGGGCGTCGCGCTCGCCATCGCGGAAGATGCCGACAAGGCGCGCATGCTGGCGGCCGAGGCTGTGTCGAAGGTACGGATCGTCTACGGTCAATAGGCAGAAAGCCGGGAGCCTGCTTCCGGCACTTGGCTGGCGGCTGAACTTGCCAATCCCCTGTCGGTGTTCGACATGCGTGCTGAACCGAAGCAAGGAGCCGTTCCATGACCATCATCCGCCGCGTCACTGTACATGAAGGGCCTGGCGGCCGGTTCGAGAGCATGGCGGTATTCGACGAAGCGATCGCCGCGCCGCGCCCAGGCCTCCTTCTCTTCCCCAATGTCCTGGGCACGAAGGAGGCCGATTTCGCCTATGCCGAAAGGGTCGCGGCGCTCGGTTACACCGTCCTGGTCGCGGACGTCTTCGGCCAGGGCAAGCGCAACACCCGCGCCGATCCCGACATGGGCCGGTACATGGCCGAACTCAACAATGACCGCAGCCTGTTGTGGGACCGGGTGAACGCCGCTCATGCACTGCTGAAATCACTGGACGAAGCAGACGAAACACGAACCGCCGCGATCGGCTTCTGCTTCGGCGGCAAATGCGTGCTCGACCTTGCCCGTTCCGGTGCGGACATAGCGGCCGGCGTCAGCTTCCACGGCGTCTATGACGCACCGCCCTTCCCCAACGCGAAGATCGCGGCCCGGCTGCTGGTCTGCCACGGCTGGGACGATCCGATCGCGCCGCCCGACGCCACTGTCGCGCTTGCAAAGGAACTCACCGACGCCGGATGCGATTGGCAGATCCACGCCTATGGCCGCACCGGCCACGCCTTCACCGACCATGACGCCAGGATGCCGGAAAAGGGCCTGGCCTATAATGCCGACGCAGACCGCCGCAGCTTCCGCGCGATGGCCGATTTCCTGGGCGACATTTTCGGCTGACCCGGCGTGGGTCGGAGATCAGATGTCGTCAATCATTTCCGCCAGCACGCCGAGGCAATCTTTCGCAAGCTGGATTGATCGCGCAGGCGACCAGCCGAAATCCGCATCCGGAAGGTCGTCATTATCCTTGAACGGCATTTCCAGCGTCATCGCCACCGCGCCAAAGCGCTCTGCCAGCTGGTTTGTGGACATGGACAGGTTCGCCCTGCCCGGCGGTGTCGCTGGATAGCCCTTCTTCGTCTGGAAATCGGGCGTCCGGGCGGCCAGCGTGTCGCAATAGCGGCGATAGAGGGTCGACTGACGCTCCGTGATGGAGGGAATACCCTCGAACCCGGCGAGGAACACGGCCGCAATGGCCTCATCGCCATGCACGTCCATGGCGAAGTCAACCCCGACCTCATCCATCGCCCTGCGCACCAGGAAAACCTCAGGGCTCTTCTCCAGCGACGGATCATGCCATTCGCGGTTGAGGTTGATGCCGACCGCATTGGTCCGCAAATGACCGCGACGGCTTCCGTCCGGATTCATGTTGGGCACGATATGGAAGGTCGCCTCCCTGCGCAGCAGCCGCGCCACAGCGTCCTCTTCGTCGCAGAGCCGCTCCAGCGCACCCTCCATCCACCATTCGGCCATGCTCTCGCCCGGATGCTGCCGCGCGTAGAGCCAGACCTTCTTCGGTCCATCTCCCAGCACCAGCAGGTCGAGCGGCTGCCTGTCCAGCGTCAGCCCCAGTTCGCGATGCTGCACCCCCGGCTGCGACGCCGCCCAGGCGACCAGATCATGGTGCCGTTCCATCGAATAGGGCGCGAAATAGGCAAGCCACACCGCATTGCTGTCGGGCGACAGGCGGATCGTCAGCGTGCCGTCGGCATAGCCGGTGTGCGCCAGCAGCCAATTCTCCCGATCTTCGCTGAACCGCGCCTGATAACCGGGCCAGCCATCGGGATAGGCCGACGTGCCGCAATTGACGATCGCCAGTTCGACTTCCCGCCCGGCGACGCCAGCCACGCGGAAATGGAACCACTGGTAGAAGTCGCTCTGCCGGTCCTTGACGATTTCCAGCTCGGCGCGGACGCCGGTGCCGGTATCGGAGATCGAAAGGACGCGAATATTGCCACTGTCAAAGGCACTTGTGATCGAGATGCTCATTTGACGGTTATAGTCTGGCCCGATTCGCCCGGATAGCCCCCCAGCAATGCCGCCGCCAACTTCTGCGCCGCCAGGCCGGGCTGCGATGCAGGCGTGCCCTCCCTTGCCCCGGTCTGCGCGCGGCCTTCCCATATAGTGCTCGAATCGGCCCGACGGCGAATCTGCACCTGCAATTCGGTGAACACCTGCCCCTTGGGCTTGCCAGACAGGTTGATGCCGATGCCCAGGCCGAGGCCGGAATAACCGCCGCTGCCCACGGCGCCGCCGACGCCGACGCTCACCGGCTTGCCATTGGCGCCATAGCTTTCGGGTTCGCGAAACGTCCGGCGGAAGCTCACCAGCGCGACATAGTCGCTCCTTGCACCCGGTGCCGCGCTGGTGAAGCCGACGCGCTGCAATTCCTGCTCCACGGCGGCGGCATAGGTCCGGAATTCGAGGCCGACGTCGGGGTTGCCGGCCATTTCCTCGACCGCGATGCTCCCGCTGCGGGCCGGATTTTCGATGTGGAACCGCGTCACTTCCACGGGGGGAACAGCGGTGGCGCAAGCACTCAGGCCCAGGGCGAGCAGGGCGGGAAAGGCGATCTTCTTCATCATTGACGGATTCAGCATGGATGGGCACTCCGGGGGATGACAAGCTCTACACGACACCGGGCCGCTAATCCCTTAAAAGCGTCAAGCCACGGATTTGCTGCATGGAGGATGAACAGCGAGGCAATGGGGTGAAATCCGGGCGGCTGCCCTTGACTTTCGACCGTCCCACCCATAGGGGCTGCGCTTCGATTTTTCGATCATGCAAGATTCATTCAAAGGCTGGTTCCATGAAGATCCGCAATTCGCTCAAGTCGCTCAAGGGCCGTCACCGGGATAACCGCGTGATCCGCCGCCGCGGCCGCACCTACGTCATCAACAAGACCAACCGCCGCTTCAAGGCCCGCCAGGGCTGATTCATGGCGGATATTGCCGTCATCTTTGATGTCGGCAATGTCTTGTATCACTGGAACCCCAGGGTTCTGTACGAGCGCCTGATCGATGACGATCGGGCGCTTGATGCGTTTCTCCGCGACGTCGTGACGCTGGACTGGCATTTCCAGCATGATCAGGGGCGGCCCTTCGCGGAAACCAGCGCCGAACTGATCGCGCGCCATCCCGAACAGGCCGCGCTGATTCGCGTCTGGGGCGAAAGGTTCATCGACAGCATAGGGCCAGCCGTCGAGGGCATGCCGCAGATCGTCCACGAACTGCACGCAGGCGGCATTCCCCTGTTCGCCATCACCAACTTCAGCGATGAATTCTGGGCGCCGTTTCGCGCGCGCGAAGCCGAGCTGTTCGCGCTTTTCAGCGACATTGTGGTTTCCGGCACGGAAAAACTGGTGAAGCCCAACCCTGCGATCTACCGGCTGGCGCTGGGACGATTCGGTTTGGACGCGGAACAGGCGTTGTTCATTGATGATCGCGAGGAGAACATCCTCGGAGCCGAGGCGGAAGGCATGCGCGGCCATCTGTTCCGCGACGCGGCCACGCTGCGCCGGGACCTTGCAGGATTGGACCTGATTGGCCCGGCGGCAGCCTGAGTTGACCTTCGTTCGCGCGAGGCTGGAACTCGCGTCCATCAGATCTGCTTGGGAAACGTCCTAGTCCCGCCCCCTCAGCTCATCGCCGCGCACCGCGGCCACGTGCAGCACATTGGTCGATCCCGGCGTCCCGAACGGCACGCCTGCCAGCACGACGATCTTGCCGCCCTTCTCGACCAGGTCATGGCGCAGGGCCATGCGGCGTGCCTTGCCGATCATCTCTTCGAAAGTGCCGATATCCTTTGTCCGCACCGCATATACTCCCCAGGTCAGCCCCAGCTTGCGTGCCGTGTCCTGCCGCGGCGTCAGCGCCAGGATCGGCGTCATGGGCCGTTCGCGGGCCACGCGGCGCACGGTGCTGCCCGAGGAGGTGAAGCAGGTGATGGCGCTCGCCCCCACCACGGACACGATGCTGCCCGCGCCCTCCGCCAGGGCGTCGGCGGTGGTTGGGTCCGGCTTCGTCTCGGTATAATGCAACCGCCCGAAATAGCCGGGATCCCGCTCCACGCTATGGGCGATGCTGTCCATCATCGTCACTGCCTCGACCGGCCAGTCGCCCGCCGCCGTCTCCGCCGATAACATGATCGCGTCCGCCCCGTCGTAAACCGCCGTCGCCACGTCCGACACTTCGGCGCGGGTGGGCGTGGGCGCCTTGATCATCGATTCGAGCATCTGCGTCGCGACCACGACGGGCCTTCCCATGCGCCGCGCCGCCGCCACGATCTGCTTCTGAAGAGGCGGCACCGCCTGGGGCGGCAGTTCGACGCCAAGGTCGCCGCGCGCCACCATCACGCCGTCGGCCAGTTCGATGATCTCCTCCAGCCGCTGCACGGCGGCCGGCTTCTCGATCTTCGCCATCAAGGCGCCATAGCCGCCCATCAGCTTGCGCGCCTCGGCCAGGTCTTCGGGCCGCTGGACGAAGCTCAGGGCGATCCAGTCGCAGCCCTGCTCGACCGCGAAGCTGAGGTCGCGCCTGTCCTTTTCGGTCAGCGCCGGCACCGGCACGACCACGTCGGGCACGTTCACCCCCTTCCGATTGGAGAGGGTACCACCGACTTCGACCACTGTGTCGATGCGGTTTTCCGTCACCTTCTTGACCCGCAGCACCATCTTGCCGTCGTCCAGCAGCAACCGGGTTTCGGGTAGCAGCGCCGCATAGATCTCCGGATGTGGCAGATTGACCCGCGTCGCGTCGCCCGGTGCCGGATCGCTGTCCAGCACGAACGCCGCCCCCGTCTCCAGCATCGCCAATCCCCGGTCGAACGTTCCGACCCGCAGCTTGGGGCCCTGTAGGTCGCCCAGGATGGTCGTCGGACGGCCGAATTCCTTTTCCAGTGCCCGGATCGCCGCTATGCGCGCGGCATGATCCTCATGCGCGCCATGGCTCATGTTGATGCGGAAGGCATCGGCCCCGGCGACGAACAGTGCGCGGATCATCTCCGGGCTGTCGCTCGCGGGGCCAAGGGTCGCCAAGATGCGAACCTTGCGCGAACGGGGCGGTAATCTCGTCATTCCTCTTGTCTCCTGACCGTCATGGTCGCCTCTGGGTTGCCAGGGCGCGGTTTTCGATTATCCGTGCTGCACGACAGGATGATGTAGATCAGCGAAAGGATCGCCGTGAACGATACCATACTCAGCGATGCGGTCGCCGCAACCGCCTTCCGACGACTGGTGGCGCATTTGCAGCACCGCACCGACGTCCAGAACATCGATCTGATGGGAATGGCGGGCTTCTGCCGCAACTGCCTGGCGGACTGGATCGCGGAAGCGGACGGCACGATGGGCAAGGACGAGGCGCGTGAGGTCATCCACGGCATGCCCTTTGCCGAATGGAAATCCCGCTACCAGGGGGAGGCCACGCCGGAACAGATCGCCCGCATGAAGGAGAGCGTGGCGAAGAATGCCGACGGGCATTAGACTATTTCAGGCTGGCCGTTTACCGCCAAACGGCTCGGAAAATGCGGCCTTGAAAGACAAGAGCGTTTTCACTCATCGTGAAAACGCTCTAGAGGCTGGGGCCAACCGATTCACCCACCGATTCACACTCACTGGAGATTCTCATGAGCGATGGCAATGTCGCCGCCGAACAGCTACGCCTTTTCATCGAGCGCATCGAGCGCCTGGAAGAGGAAAAGAAGGGCATCGCGGACGATATCAAGGACGTCTATCTGGAAGCCAAGGCCAATGGCTATGATGTGAAGACGATGCGGTCCATCGTTCGCCTGCGCAAGATGGAACGCAACGCCCGCATGGAAGCCGAAGCGCTGCTGGAAACATACAAATCGGCGCTGGGCATCGAATAGATCGCAACACAGGAGAGCGCTCATGACCGAGATCATCGTCAGCACCACGCCTTCGCTGGAGGGCCGCCCCGCAAGGGAATATCTCGGCATCGTCACCGGCGAGGTGATCGTGGGCGCCAATCTCTTCCGCGACCTGTTCGCCAGCGTCCGCGACATCGTCGGCGGACGGTCCGGTGCCTATGAGGACGTGCTTCAGCGCGCCCGCGAACAGGCGATCGCGGAAATGCGCACCCGCGCCGCGACGCTGGGCGCCAATGCGGTCGTTGGTGTCGATCTGGATTATGAGACGGTGGGATCGAGCGGATCGATGCTGATGGTCACGGCATCGGGCACGGCGATCCTCGTCTGACATTGCGCGAATGGGGCGCGCTCGCTAGAGAGCGCGCATCCAACAAACAGACAAGTCAGGAGCAGGCCGTGGCCGGCCATAGCAAATTCAAGAACATCATGCATCGCAAGGGCGCGCAGGACAAGAAGCGCTCCTCGATGTTCTCCAAGCTCAGCCGCGAAATCACCGTCGCGGCGAAGATGGGCATGCCCGACCCGGACATGAACCCGCGCCTCCGCCTCGCGATCAACGCCGCCAAGGCGCAGTCCATGCCCAAGGACAATATCCAGCGCGCGATCGACAAGGCGATCGGCGGCGACATGGAGAATTACGAGGAAATCCGCTACGAGGGCTATGGTCCCGGCGGCGTGGCGATCATCGTCGAGGCGCTGACCGACAATCGCAACCGCACCGCGACCAATGTCCGGACCGCCTTTTCCAAGAATGGCGGCAATATGGGCGCTTCAGGTGCGGTCAGCCACGGTTTCGACCGGATGGGCCTCATCAGCTATCCGGCAAGCGCGGGCGATGCCGACGCGATCTTCGAAGCGGCGCTGGAGGCGGGTGCGGACGACGTGTCCTCGAACGAGGACGAGCATGAGATCTGGACCGCCATGGACGCGCTGCACGAAGTCGCAAAGGCGCTGGAAGCCAAGCTCGGCCCGGCGGAAGGCGCCAAGCTCGCCTGGAAGCCGCAGACCACCGTCGAAGTGGACGAAAGCAATGCGGCGACACTGATGAAGCTCGTCGACACGCTGGAAGATGATGACGACGTCCAGACCGTCTGGGGCAATTACGAGGTCTCCGACGAAGTCATGGAGAAACTGGGTTGATCCTTCGCCTTCCCTTTCCCCTGCGGGGAGAGGGAAGCGAAGCACTGGCAGCTTTGCCGCCTTGGCGGATCTTTGAAGGCGGGGCGAGCGACATGCATGATCACCGCTTTCTCCTGACAGGCAGTGCCATTGTCTCCCGCCAAGGGTCGAGAGAGAGATCATGATCATCCTGGGTCTGGATCCCGGTCTTGGCACGACCGGCTGGGGACTGATCGCCGCCGACGGCAACCGCCTGACCCATATCGCCAACGGCCAGATCAAGACCGATTCGGCCATGGCGCTGGCGAGCCGATTGCTGGTGCTCGATCTGGCGCTGACCGACCTCATATTGGAACATCAGCCCAATGGCGCCGCGGTCGAAGAGGTGTTCCTCAACGTCAATCCGCAATCGACGCTGAAACTCGGCCAGGCCCGCGGCGTGGTGCTGCTGGCAGCTTCGCGCTCCGGCATGGAGGTGGGCGAATATGCCGCCCGGCTGGTCAAGAAATCCGTGGTCGGCGTCGGCAATGCATCGAAGGAGCAGGTTCACGCCATGGTCTCCCGCCTCCTCCCCGGCGCCAAGGTCGTCGGCCCCGATGCCTCAGACGCGCTGGCCGTGGCGATCACCCACGCCCATCACCTGGCCAGCGCGCGAAGGATTCCGAGAAAATAGAAGGCGCCGGCCAGATCGGCCTACACCATCTCGCCCGTCAGCAGGCGGGGCAGTGCGCCGGATTGCCCCCGCGCCTCCGCCATGAAGCGATTCTTGAGCAGGGACGTGCGCTGCACCGCCGCCAGCCCGGCGCGGCGAACAAGCGAAGGCATGCGGCCGGGCACATCGAACAGCCGGACCAGCCCGTCCATCGCCACGCTGGTCATCATCGCGTCCAGCCCGCGCCAACGCTGATACCGGGCCATCAACTGCGCATCGCCGGGATCGAGGCCGAGCCGCATGCCTTCGACCAGCACCTCGACCAGCGCGGCGACGTCGCGGAAGCCCAGGTTGAGGCCTTGCCCGGCGATCGGGTGAATCGCATGAGCGCTGTCCCCCACCAGTGCGAGGCGCGTGTCGGTGATTCGTGCCGCATGGTGGAAGCCAAGCGGATAGCTGGAGCGCGGGCCCGCAAGTGCAATCTCGCCCAGGAATCCACCCATGCGCTTCTGCGCCTCTGCCAGCCAGGCGCGTTCGGAGAGCTTGAGCATGGCGGGCGCCTGCTCCGTCGGCACGGTCCACACGATCGCGGAACGGGTGCCCGGCAGCATCGGCAACAGCGCGAAAGGGCCGCCGGGATAGAAGATCTCATAGGCCGTGTTGGCGTGCGGCACTTCATGATCGATCGCGGTCACCATCGCGACATGCTTGTAGGCCCAGCGCGTGGTGCGGATGCCGGCTGCCTCGCGCGTGGGGCTGTTGCGTCCCTCCGCTGCGACCAGCAGCGCGCCGTGAATGGTTTCGCCACTGGCCAGGGTCAGCGTCACGCCATCAGCATTGCGATCGACATGCAGCGCCCGGTCGGGCTGGAAACGGGTGAGATTTTCGGCCTGCTCCGCCGTCTTCGCCAGAGCCACGCGCAGGTCGCGATTGGGGAACATGATGCCCATCACCCCATCGTCCGCATCCGGAGCGAAATCGAGCGCACCGGGCGCCAGCCCGTCGCTGACCCAGATGCGGTCGATCGGGCAACCCTTGCCCTCCAGATGGTCGGCCACGCCGATCGCCGACAGCATGGCGAAACTGGTCGAGCTGATCGCCGATACGCGGCCGTCGAAATCCGTGGCCGTGGTTTCCACCGGGTTGGCCGGATCGATCACGGCGCAGCGCACGCCATGGCCGGAAAGGGCGATGCCAAGGGTCAGGCCGACAAGGCCACCGCCCAATATGGTGACGTCAAAGCGTTGCATGACGGCGGTTCTAGGCGCTCCTGAACGGATTGGGAAGGGCGTCAGAGCGCCTCTCCTCCCCCCGCTCGCCCGTCCGGAGCGTGCGTCCGGCCGTTAAAGCTTCCGCACCCAGTTCGCCGGATCGGCCACCGTGCCGCGCTGGATGCCGGTCAGTTCCGCACGTAGTGCTTCCGTCACGATGCCGCCATCGCCATTGCCGATGGTGAAGTCGCCGTCGACGCTCTTCACCGTGCCAATCGCGGTCACGACCGCCGCCGTGCCGCAGGCAAAGGCCTCGCGCAGCTTGCCGCTGGCGGCGTCGGCGCGCCATTGGGCAAAGCTGTAGAGCTCCTCACGCACGTCATGCCCCCTGGCGCGGGCGAGCGAGAGGATGCTGTTGCGGGTGATGCCCGGCAGGATCGTGCCGGACAGCGGCGGCGTGACGATCGAACCGTCGTCCATCACGAAGAAGACGTTCATGCCGCCCAGTTCCTCGACCCACTTGTTCTCGGCAGCGTCGAGGAAGACGACCTGGTCGCAGCCATGCTGGATCGCTTCCTTCTGCGCCACCAGCGAAGCGGCGTAGTTGCCGCCACATTTGGCAGCGCCGGTGCCACCCCGCGCGGCGCGGGTGAAATGTTCCGACACCCAGAGCGTAACCGCCTTCTTCCCGCCCTTGAAATAGGCGCCGGCAGGCGAGGCGATGACGCAGAAAATATACTCGTTCGCCGGGCGCACGCCCAGGAAGGTTTCGCTCGCGAACATGAAGGGGCGCAGGTACAGGCTGCCCTCCCCGGACGGGATCCAGTCGGCGTCGATCTTCACCAATTCCTCGACCGCCTCCAGGAAAAGGTCTTCGGGCAGAACGGGCATGGCCATGCGCTCAGCCGATTCAGCGAAGCGGCGGGCATTTTCCTCTGGCCGGAACATGGCGATGCTGCCGTCCTCGAGCCGGTATGCCTTCATGCCTTCGAAGATTTCCTGGGCATAGTGGAGCACGGCGCAGGCGGGATCGAGCTGGAAGGGCTCGCGCGGGCCGATCGCGTGGCTGTGCCAGCCCTGCCCCTCGGTATAGCGAATCGTCACCATATGGTCGGTGAAGAGCTTTCCGAAACCGGGATCCGCCAGCAATACGGCGCGCTGATCAGCCGACACAGCCTTGCTGCTGCGGGTGACGGTAAAGCGCGATGTCTGCTGGACGTCCATGTCGAAAAACTCCTTTGGATCGGACGGGCCGCCTATGTCACAGATGGCGGCGCGAAACAATGGTCAATATTACTGACCCAAGTTGCGGTCCATGGCCGATCCCGTCGGGGTGGCATCTTGGCGCTGGGCCGCAGCACGGCTATCCCATGGGTCATGCACTTTTTCTCCGACAATGCGACGCCGGTCTGCCCGGAAGTCATGGCAGCCATCGTCGCGGCCGACCAGGCCGATCATGGCTATGACGGGGACCGCTGGAGCGCCCGCTTGAACGGTGCCTTTTCCGATCTGTTCGGGACGGAATCGGTGGCGCTGTGGATCGCGACCGGGACGGCGGCAAACAGCATAGCGCTGGCCTCGCTCTGCCCACCCTATGGCGGAATATTGTGCCATGAGGAGGCGCATATCGTCGTCGATGAATGCGGCGCGCCCGGCTTCTACACCCATGGGGCGACCCTGATGGCATTGCCCGGCGAGGGCGCGAAACTGTCGCCTGAAACAGTGCTGGACCGGTTGAAGGCGATCCGTCCCGACGTGCACCAGGTGCCCGCACGGGCGATCAGCATCACCCAGGCGACCGAATATGGCCTGGTCTATACGCCCGGCGAAGTCGCGGCACTGGGCAATCTGGCACGGGAGCATGGGCTGGGTTTCCACATGGACGGGGCACGCTTCGCCAATGCGGTGGCCTATCTGGGCTGCCATCCCGGCGATGTGACCTGGCGCGCAGGAGTCGACATCCTCTCCTTCGGCTGCGTCAAGAATGGCGGCATGGTGGGCGAAGCCCTCGTCTTCTTCGGCAATCAGGCGCAGCCGCGCGCGGCCGAGGCCGCGCGCTGGCGCAAGCGGGGTGGACACCTCTTCTCCAAGGGCCGCTATCTGGCGGCGCAACTATTGGCGATGGTCGAGGGCGACCTGTGGCTGCGCAACGCGCGGGCAGCCAATGCCGCGGCCCAGGCGCTGGCGGCGGGCGCGGCGGGACGGCTGCTGCATCCGGTCCAGGCCAATGAACTGTTCGTGCGGCTGAGCGAGGCGGAAAGGACGCAATTGCGGGCGCAGGGCTTCGATTTCCATGACTGGGGCGCGGATGCGGCGCGGCTCGTCACCAACTGGTCGCAGCATGCCTCCAGCGTGCAGCCTCTGGCCGAGGCGATCAGGACATTGGAGGGATGAGCGAGGGCAAGGGCGTTTTCCTGCCCTTCATCCTCGTCACGCTGATCTGGAGTTCCACCTGGATCGTGATCCGCGACCAGTTGGGAAATGTGCCGCCAAGCTGGTCTGTTTGCTACCGCTTCCTGCTGGCCGGATCGGCGATGGCGATCTTCGCCCGGCTGCGCGGCTTGCCGCTCAACATCGGTGGCAGCGGGCTGGCCTTCGCCGGATTGCTGGGTACGGCGCAGTTCGTGATGAACTTCAATTTCGTCTATCGCGCGGAGCATTATCTGACATCGGGCGTGGTCGCGGTGATCTACGCGATGCTGCTGATACCCAACAGCATCCTCGCCTATCTCTTCTTCCGTCAGCCGGTGAGCCGCGCCTTCATCGCGGGGTCGGGGGTCGCACTGGCGGGCATCGCGCTGATGCTGACGCATGAATATCATGGCGCCCGGGTCCGGCCGGACATGGTGCTGCTGGGCGCGGCATTTTCGATCGCCGGGCTGCTGAGCGCGTCGGCGGCCAATGTCATGCAGGGGATGGAGATCGCCCGGCGGCTGCCGATGGCGGCAGTGCTCGCCTGGGCAATGCTGATCGGCGCGGCTGTAGATGGGCTGTTCGCCTGGGCGACGGCCGGACCGCCGGTCATCGAGATGCGTCTGGGCTATTTGGCAGGAATTGCCTGGCTGGGGCTGGCGGGTTCGGTCGTGACCTTCCCGCTCTATTTCCGGCTGATCCAGCAAATGGGTGCGGGGCGGGCGGCCTATACCAGCGTGCTGATCCCGGTGATCGCGATGCTGATCTCGACGCTGGTCGAGGGCTATCGCTGGACGGCGCTGGCGGGTGCGGGGGCGCTGCTGGCAATTGCAGGGATGGTCGTCGCGCTGCGAACCAAGCAGGTCTGAGGGCGGACGCCCGGCTGGTAAAGCCGCTTGGCCGCATTGACCCTGTCGATCAGGCTGGTGAGCGGCACCGGCGCGGATGCGGTGCGTTCGGGCAGGGACAGGCTGTTGATGCGCTGGCCCAGAGCGGTGAAGGCATGATCGAAGCGGTCCATCTCTTTATTCCCCGGAAGCTGACGGGCCAGCCATCGGGCAGGGATGGTTAAGAAGCCGTTAGTGATGATCCTGCTTTGCGGCGGAGCGAGTCACAGACAAGCGCGCAGCCCTTCGCGATAGGTGGGATAGAGGGGAGACCAGCCCAGCAGGCGCTTGGCGCGTCCGTTCGCCACCCTGCGGTTTTCAGCGTAGAAGGAGCGCGCCATGGGGGAAAGCTGCGCCTCCTCCAGTGTCAGCAGCGGCGGGGCAGGTTGGCCAAGCAGGGCGCAGGCTTCCTCGATCAGCCGGTTCTGCGCGCAGGGCAGGTCGTCGGACAGATTGTAGATGCCCGGCGGACCATAATGGATCGACGCGAGGACGCCAGCGACGATATCATCGACATGGGCGCGGCTGAACACCTGATCGGGCAGGTCGATGCGGTGCGCCCGCCCTTCCCGCACACGATCGAGCGCGGAGCGGCCGGGGCCGTAAATACCCGGCAGGCGGAAGCGGCGGAGGTCCGGACGCAGAGCGCCCCAATCCGCATCGGCCTGCGCGCGCGCAGCCCGCCGGGCCAAGCCGGTCGGGCTTGCTTCATCGACCCAGGCGCCCGCCGCATCACCATAAACCCCGGTGGAGGAGAGATAGCCGGTCCAGATGGCGGGCGCTGCGGCGATGGCGGCGCCATAGCGGGTGAGGACCGGATCGGCATCACCCTCGGGCGGAACGGAGGACAGGATGTGGCTGGCCCGCGCGATGGCGGTCAGCACAGCGGCTTCGTCGCTGAAGTCGAGCGTTTCGGCATCGGCGGCGCGACGAACGCCGGTAACATGCCATCCCTCGGCCCGCAGGCGCATGGCGAGCCGGGAGCCGGTGTAGCCCATGCCCAGGATGAGCATATGGGGCATGTTCAGGCGGCCGCTGGCCAAGTCAGACCGTGAAGCTCTCGCCGCAGCCGCAGCTACCCTTGGCATTGGGATTGTTGAAGACGAAACCGGCGGTGAAGTCATCCTCCACCCAGTCCATGGTCGATCCGACCAGATAGAGCACGGAGGCGCCGTCTATATAGAAGGTGCCGCCCGGCGTTTCGATCTTCTCGTCGAACTTGGCCTCCTCGTTCACATAATCGACCGAATAGGCAAGGCCGGAGCAACCCCGGCGCGGCGTCGACAGCTTGACCCCGATCGCGCCTTCGGGCGCCTGCGCCATCAGGTCGGCAATGCGCTGCTCGGCGCTCGCCGTCAGGACGACGGCGGCCGGACGGGCGCGGATCTTTGTTTCGCCAGTGTGAGGAGGAGTCATCAGAGCATTCCCAGTTCGAGCTTGGCTTCGTCCGACATTTTCTGCGGATCCCACGGCGGATCCCAGACCAGGTTCACCTGCGCATCGCCCACGCCCGGCACCGCGCCGACACGCAATTCGACTTCGCCCGGCATGGATTCGGCCACCGGACAGTGCGGCGTGGTGAGCGTCATGGTGACGACGGCATGGCCATCCTCCGTCACGTCTACGCCGTAGACGAGGCCCAGATCATAGATGTTGACCGGGATTTCCGGGTCATAGATTTCCTTGAGCGCATCGATGATCGCATCATAGAGGCTGCCGCCCGGTTCGCCCCTGGGCATGTCGGCAGGCTTCTGCGCGAGGAAGCCATCCAGATAGTCGCGCTGGCGCGCGCCGGAACCGGCCACCTCCTCGACGCGCGCCTTCGGGGGCGTTTCCACCCCCTCGACCTCTTCCACCAGAATCTTGCGCTCTTCGCGATTCACTTCAGTCATTGGCGAAGATTTTCCTCACTCTTTCTATGCCCTTGGCCAGCGCATCCACATCGCTTTCGTCGCTGTAGATGCCGAAGCTGGCCCGTGCCGTGGCCTCGACGCCCAAATGGCGCATCAGCGGCTGCGCACAATGATGCCCAGCCCGGATGGCGACGCCGGTTTCGTCCAATATGGTGCCGACATCGTGCGGATGCACCCCCTCCACCTCGAAGGAAAGAATGCCCGCCGAATCTTCCGGGCCGAACACGCGCACGCTGTTGAGGCTTTGCAGCGCGGTCCTGGCCTTCGCGACAAGCGCGCATTCATGGGCGTGGATCGCGTCCAGCCCGATGGCCTGCACATAGTCGATCGCCGCCGACAAACCGACAACGCCGGTGATATGCGGCGTCCCCGCCTCGAACCGGGTGGGCGCGGGGGCATAGGTGGTTTTTTCGAACGTCACCTTGTCGATCATCGATCCCCCGCCCTGATAGGGCGGCATGGCGTCGAGCAGCGCCTTTCGCCCCCAGAGCGCGCCGATGCCGGTGGGACCGTAGAGCTTGTGCGCGGAAAAGACGTAGAAATCGCAGTCCAGCGCCTGTACGTCCACGGCAAGGCGCGGCACGGCCTGGCAGCCGTCGATCAGGATCTTCGCGCCCACGCCATGCGCGATTTCGGCGGCGCGGCGGACGTCGAGCACGCTGCCCAGCACGTTCGACACATGGGCCAGCGCGACCATCCTGTGCGCGGGCGTGATCATCGCGGCCATGGCATCCAGATCAATCTTGCCGTCCGGGGTCAGCGGCACGACATCGATCCCGGCGTCGATTTTTTCGGCGACAATCTGCCACGGAACGATATTGCTGTGATGCTCCAGCATGGAGAGCAGGATGCGGTCGCCGGCCTTGAGCTGCGTCCCTGCCCAGCTTTGCGCGACCAGATTGATGCCTTCGGTCGCGCCGCGGACATAGACGATCTCGCTGTCCGACTGCGCGCCGATGAACTGCGCCACCTTCCGGCGCGCCGCCTCATAGGCAAGCGTCATATTCGCCGAACGTTCGTAGACGCCGCGATGGACCGTCGCATAGTCCGGGCCATAGGCGCGGGCGATGGCGTCGATCACGGCATGAGGCTTCTGCGCGGTCGCGGCGCTGTCCAGATAATGCCAGCTGCCTACGCCGGGAAAGTCGTCCCTGAGCTGCAAAGCCTCGGCCAGGTCGGTCATACCAGCCTCTCCAGCTTGGCGAGGGCGGCGGACTCAAGCCGGTCCTTGACCGCTTCATCGACCACATCGTCGAACACGCCCGCGACAAAGGCCTTGAGCAGCAGCGTCTTGGCGGTCGCCGGGTCCATGCCGCGGCTCGCCATGTAGAAGAGGGCCTGCTTGTCCAGTTCGCCCACCGTCGCGCCATGGGCGCATTTCACGTCGTCGGCGTAGATTTCCAGCTCCGGCTTGACATTGGCCGTGGCGGTGCGGTCGAGCAGCATCGCCTTCACCGACTGGAAGGCGTCGGTGCGTTGCGCATCGCGCGCGACATTGATGCTGCCCAGATAGCTGCCGGTGGCGCGCTGGCCCAGGATCGAACGGATCGTCTGGCCGCTGGTCGCGTCCGGCTCGGCATGGGTGACGGAGGTGATGATCTCCAGCGTCTGCTCGCCGCTGCCGATGATCGCGCCGTTCAGTTCGAAATGCGCGCCCCGCCCCAGCGTCACGGTAAAGGCCACGCGACCGAATTTCCCGCCGATATTGAGGAGGTGGAAGTCGAGCCGAGCGCCGTCCGCGATGCTGATGACATAATCATGCACCGCCGCCGCGCCTTCGCCCGCATCCTGCAACAGATGGTGGTGCGCCGTTTCTCCGGCCGCGACATCGATGTGCGTCGGCGCGGGCGTCGGCCAGATGGCCGCCAGCGCATCAAGGTCGCTGTAGCGCCATTCCTCGGCCCTTCTTGTAGGGAGGGGGCGTGCGGCAAGGGAGAGCGTGGTCACGCCGCAACCACCTCCGCATAACCCTCGCGCTCCAGTTCCAGCGCCAGTTCCGGGCCGCCGGACTTGACGATCCGGCCAGCGGCAAGGACGTGCACGAAGTCCGGCTTCACATAGTCGAGCAGGCGCTGATAATGGGTGATCAGCAGCACCGCCTTGTCGGGCTTGCGCATGATGGCGTTGATGCCGGCGCCCACGATCTTGAGCGCGTCGATGTCGAGGCCGGAGTCGGTTTCATCGAGGATCGCCAGCTTGGGATCGAGAATGCCCATCTGCACCATTTCAGCGCGCTTCTTCTCGCCGCCGGAAAAGCCGACATTCACCGGACGCTTCAGCATTTCCATGTCGAGGCCGAGGAGAGCCGCCTTTTCCTTGGCGAGCTTGATGAACTCACCACCCGACAACGGTTCCTGGCCGCATGCCTTGCGCTGGCTGTTGAGGCTCTCGCGCAGGAATTGCAGGTTGGAGACGCCGGGGATCTCGACCGGATATTGGAAGCCCAGGAACAGGCCGGCGGCGGCACGCTCGTGCGGCTCCAAGCTGAACAAGTTCACACCGTTAAAAGAGGCATTGCCGCCGGTAACCTGATACCCTGGACGGCCGCCCAGCGTATAGGCCAGCGTCGACTTGCCCGCGCCATTCGGCCCCATGATCGCGTGGATCTCGCCCGCCTTGATGGAGAGCGACAGGCCCTTCAGGATCGCCTTGCCGTCAATCTCGTTGGTGAGGTTCTCAATCGTCAGCATCATTCACACCCCAAAAATCAACGACCATGCGCGCGCTGGAGCGTCCGCGCGGTCCAGAAGGCCATGTCCCGCACATCGCCCGGCGCGGGGAACAGCGTGTCGATATGGCGCTTGATCGGCATATAGGGCCACCAGTCGGCGCCGGGTTCGGGCGCGCCCCTTTCCAGCACGCCGGTCACGAATTCGGTCACCGGACCCATGCGGGCGAGATTGGGCGCCTTCGCCTTGTGGAAGGCCTTGTCGCTCTTCAGCTTCTCGGTGAAGGCGAGGTCGCCCGTCTCCAGCGCGGCGCGGCATTCGGCCTGATAGGCGTCGAGGTCGCCGAAATCCTTGGCGGCGCGGGCCTGAAGCTCGCCCTCTTCCAGCTCATAATCCTCGGTCAGGATGCGGATCGCGGCGGTCCATGCCTGACCATTTCCGACATCCTCCGCGAAATCGGCGAGGGCATCCTGAATATCGTCTTCGTCGCTCAAGAGTCTTGTCCTTGGTGTTCGTGTGGCAGGCCTCAGCCCACCGATCCTTCGAGAGAAATGCCGAGCAGCTTCTGCGCCTCGACGGCAAATTCCATCGGCAGTTGTTGCAGCACTTCGCGGGCAAAGCCGTTGACGATCAGGCTGACCGCCGCTTCCTGGTCCAGCCCGCGCTGCATCGCGTAGAAGAGCTGATCGTCGGAAATCTTCGACGTCGTCGCTTCATGCTCGATCTGCGCCGAAGGGTTGCGCACCTCGATATAGGGCACCGTATGCGCGCCGCACTGGTCGCCCAGCAGCAGGCTGTCGCATTGGGTGAAGTTGCGCACGCCCTCCGCGCCCGGCGCGACGCGGACGAGGCCGCGATAGGTGTTGTTGGAGCGCCCCGCGCTGATCCCCTTCGACACGATGGTCGAGCGCGACCCCTTGCCATTATGGATCATCTTGGTGCCGGTGTCGGCCTGCTGCATATTGTTGGTCAGCGCCACCGAGTAGAATTCGCCGACGCTGTTCTCGCCATTGAGAACGCAGGACGGATATTTCCAGGTGATCGCGCTGCCGGTTTCCACCTGCGTCCACGAAACCTTGCTGTTGCGCCCCTGGCAGAGCGCCCGCTTGGTCACGAAATTATAGATGCCGCCCTTGCCCTGCTCATCGCCCGGATACCAGTTCTGGACGGTCGAATATTTGATCTCCGCATCGTCCAGCGCGATCAGTTCGACCACGGCGGCGTGTAGCTGGTTCTCGTCACGCATCGGGGCGGTGCAGCCTTCGAGATAGCTCACATAGCTGCCCTCGTCCGCGACGATCAGCGTGCGTTCGAACTGCCCGGTATTCTCCGCATTGATGCGGAAATAGGTGGAAAGCTCCATCGGGCACCGCACGCCCTTGGGGATGTAGACGAAGGTGCCGTCGGAAAAGACCGCGCAGTTGAGCGTCGCGAAATAATTGTCGTGCATCGGCACGACCTTGCCCAGCCACTTCTTTACCAGATCGGGATATTCACGCACCGCTTCGCTGATCGAGCGGAAGATGACGCCCGCCTCCTCCAATTCCTTACGAAAGGTGGTGGCGACGGACACAGAGTCGAACACCGCGTCGACCGCGACCTTGCGGCTGCCCTTCACCCCGGCCAGCACTTCCTGTTCGGCAATGGGAATGCCCAGCTTCTGATAGGTCGCCAAAATCTCCGGATCGACCTGATCCAGCGAGTCCAGTTCGATCTTCTTCTTCGGCTCCGCGTAATAATAGGCGTCCTGATAGTCGATCGGCGGAATGTTGAGCTTGGCCCAGTCCGGCGCCTCCATCCCCTGCCACATGGCGAAGGCCTTGAGCCGCCATTCCAGCAGCCATTCCGGCTCCTTCTTCTTGGCGGAAATGAAGCGGACCGTGTCTTCGTTCAGCCCCTTGGGCGCGAAATCCTGTTCGATGGCGGAGGACCAGCCATGCTCATAGGTGGAGGCGCGATCGGCTGCCTCATGCGCTTCACGGTTGCGGACGGTGGTGGTTTCCTCGGTCATGCCATTTCTCGGGTAAGGCTAGCGATGGTGACGCTCGCGAGCGCCGATCGGATCGCATTGTTCGCGACGTTCATATGCGGCCGGACGCGGCAATCCTGCTCCAGCGTGCAGTCATGGGCGCCCATTTCGGTACAGGCGGTCATGGCGATCGGGCCTTCCACCGCCTCCACCACATCGGCCAGCGTGATCGCGGCGGGCGGGCGGGCAAGGCGCACGCCGCCGCCTGTCCCCCGGCTCGATTCGAGCAGACCCGCGGCCGACAGCCGGCTCACCAGCTTCTGCGCGGTGGGCAGGGGAATGCCGGTTTCGGCCGAAAGTGTGGTCGCGTTCATCCTGGCCGCGCCGCAATGGCGGGCGGCGGCGGACATCAGCACCACGGCATAATCTGCGAAACTCGAAAGCCTCATGACCCTGCGTCTTGCGAACCATTCTCAAATCGGATCGAATCAATCCGATTGGCATGTGGTCTCGGCAGAGGCGGGAATCAAGGCATTTTTGCTGATGGCTGAGGTTTAGAGCGGGTTTCGATCTGATTAAATCAGATCGCCGCTCCGGATTCCTTGTTTGCCGCGATTTCTTGACCAGCGATCGCTTGGAAATCGCTCTAGCTGAAACGGTTGATCACGGCGACGTCTCCACCCAGCGAGCGGCGCAGCAGGGTGAGCTGCGCCACCGCGCTCGGCTCTGTCTGTAACTGGTGCGGGGTCAGGCCGATGAAATGCTTGATCTCCCGAATGAAATGCGACTGGTCATAGAAACGCCCGTCGTCGCACAGCGCCTGCCAGCTTTCATGGTCCAGCGCGATCCGCGCGCTGCACCGCAGCGCCCGATATTTGCGCGCCAGCAGCTTGGGCGGGCAGCCATAATATTTGTTGGTGAGCCGGGCGAGCTGGCGTGGCGAAAGGCCGGTGATGTCGGCCAGCGTCTCGATCCGCGGAGAACCTTCATCCATCAGCCAGCCGTCCACCGCCTTCAACAGCCGCCATGTCGAATCCGACAGGGGAACAAGACGTTCCGACAGGAATGACCAGCAGAGCGTGGCCATCTCCTCCGCATCGTCGGTGGCGCGGAGTTGCTCCAGCAATTGCCGGTAGCCGGGAAGGTCGACCATCTCCTGCAGCCGATCGGTGAGAATGCTGGCATCCCCCCCATGCAACGCGATCCAGCCCGCAGGGAGCAGCGAAATGCCGACCACGCGGCCCGGCCCCGTCAGTTCAAAGCGAGTCGCCCCCATGGTCGGGCCCAACAGGCAGACTTCCGGCGTCGGCACTATCGTTCCATCATGGAAATGATAGTCGCCGCTATTGTCCAGCATGAAACGAAGCTGCGGCACATCGGCACGGGTCACATCGGAATAATGTTCCGCCGTTTCGGTGAAGATGTAGAGCGAACCGAAATAGGCGTTGAGCTGGTCGGGTGGCGCGAAATAGCGCAACCGTACCGCTCCCTGAGCCGCGTCGACTGTATAGGACAGCGGCGCATGACCATCTTTCGCCTTGATATTCAACGCCCCCCCGGACGTCTCGCTGTCATGCGGCCCCATATTATCACCCCGGTGATGCAATATGCTCCATCGGCGTGAAGGTGCAAGGGTTATGCGTGGCGGAAACGCGCTTTCCACCATGCCGGGCCCGTCAATAAATGTCGCAGGGCAGGAAAAAAACGACCCGGCGGTTTTCACCGCCGGGTCAGGAAAAGGTCTCGTCAGCCATATGGCCTAGAGCCTTCGGGTCGCAGGACTCTCTTACGTCCGAATCGCTGAAACTTTATTGGATGGATCGGACATTGGCCGAACCAAAACGGGACGAATCCCAAGGAATTTTGTTAAGAAATGTCATTCCGTCCTTACTGTTGCCGCGCTGCAACAGCGACTCGACCTGTGCGCTTTGCGATGGCATAGCGCCGCCATGTCCTATCGCCTGATCCGCCCCCTGTTTTTCGCGCTGGATGCCGAGCGCGCCCACCATCTGTCGATCAGATTGCTGCGCCTGATGCCGGTGCCGCCCGCGCTCGAACCCGATCCGATGCTGGGCCAGACGGTGGCGGGCATCGCCTTTCCCAATCCGGTGGGCCTGGCGGCGGGTTATGACAAGGAGGGGCTGGTCGCGCACAAGATGCACGGGCTGGGCTTCGGCTTTACCGAACTGGGAACGCTGACGCCCCTGTCGCAGAAGGGCAATCCCCTGCCCCGGCTGTTCCGGCTGGCCGAGGACCGGGCGGTGGTCAACCGCATGGGCTTCAACAATGGCGGCCAGGCGGCAGCGGCTGAGCGAATCGCGAAGCGCAGGCGGCCCGGCAGGAACGGACAAAACCCGGTGATCGGCATCAATATCGGGGCCAACAAGGACGCGACCGATCGGATCGCGGACTATGCCACGGGCGTGACCTGCATGGCGCCCCTGGCCGACTATCTGACGGTCAATATCTCGTCGCCCAACACGCCGGGACTGCGCGCGCTTCAGGACCGGGCCGCGCTGGACCAATTGCTGGGCGCGGTCATGACGGCGCGAGGGACGAATCGGACGCCCATCTTCCTGAAGGTGGCCCCGGACCTGGAGCCCGCCGATATCGAGGATATTGCCGACGCCTGCATCGACCACCGGATCGACGCGCTGATCGTGTCCAACACCACCATATCCCGGCCTTCGCTGCGGTCGCCGCTCGCCGGGGAGGCGGGCGGCCTGTCGGGCGCCCCGCTGCACGATCTGGCACTGCAAAGGCTGCGCGACTTTCGGCGCGTGCTGGGCACTCGCCTGCCGCTGATCGGCGTGGGCGGCATCGCCACGGCGGAACAGGCCTATGCCCGCATCCGCGCCGGTGCGAGCCTGATCCAGCTTTACAGCGCGCTGGTCTATGAGGGGCCTTATCTCGCCCGGCGGATCAATAGCGGCATCAAGGCGCTGATGGCGCGCGACGGGGTGAGGAATATCAGCGAGATAGTGGGTATCGACGCCTGATTCGTCCAGCGGGTTGCGGAGCGCAATACAGCGATCGAGCGCGCTATCGGTTCCGATCGCCTGGAAATCGCTCTGGAGCGCGTTGCGCTGAATCCGAGTCACGCAGCGCGCTCTATGCTTTTGATGTCGCATCGTTTTCGCGCAAAACCGGTTCCCACTTTTGCGCACGATGCTCTAGGGTACCCGACATGACCTTTCGCCTTTTCGGCCTGCTGGCTCCCTTCGCTCTTTATGCCCTTTCCCCCTCCCCGCTGGCCGCGCGGGAGCCGGTCGCGGTCAACGCCACCGTGTCCGCCGCCGATCCGCGCGCGGCGGAGGCAGGGCAGGAGATATTGCGCAGGGGCGGCAGCGCCACCGACGCCGCCATCGCCATGATGCTGACGCTGAATGTCGTGGAGCCGCATAACAGCGGTATCGGCGGGGGCGGATTCCTGATGCATCATGACGGGCGGACCGGCGTGCTGGAATCGATCGACGGGCGGGAGACCGCGCCGGCGGCGGCGCGGCCCGATCGCTTCATGGGCGCGGACGGCAAGCCCCTCTCTTTTCGCGATGCCTGGCCAGGCGGCTATTCCGTCGGCGTGCCCGGCAATGTCCGCCTTGCCTGGGAGGCGCACCGCAAATGGGGCAAGCTGCGCTGGGCCGAACTGTTTCAGCCGGCCATCAGACTGGCCGAACAGGGGTTCGAGGTGCGCCAGCGGCTGGACACGGCGATGAAGGCGGTTGCGCCGGTGTGGGCTGATTTTCCCGAGATCCAGAAATATTTCTGGATCGACGGCAAACCTGCGCCGATGGGCACGATCCTCAAGAATCCGCCGCTCGCCGCCCTGTTCAGGCGGATCGCGGCGGAGGGGCCGGACGCCTTCTATCTGGGCGACAATGCGCGCATGATCGCGGACACGGTCAGCAAGGCGCCGAAAAATCCCGTGCCGATGACGGAGGCCGACCTCGCCGCCTATCAGGCCAAGCCGCGCAAGCCGGTTTGCGGGCCTTATCACGGATATACGATATGCGGCATGGGACCGGCCTCGGCGGGCGGCATCACCGTATTGCAGGTGCTGGGCATGGTGGAACGCTTCCCGCTGGCCAAGTGGGGCAAGGACGATCCCCGGTCCTGGCATGTCATCGGGGAAGCGATGCAGCTCGCCTATGCAGACAGGGACAACTGGCTGGGCGATCCGGAATTCGTGTCCGTGCCGATCGCCGGGTTGATCGATCCCGGCTATCTCCGGCAGAGGTCGGCGCTGATCAGCATGGGCAAGACGCTGAACGACTATCGCCCCGGCACGCCCCCGGGCGCGGAAAAGCGCACCGCAGCCCTGCCCCAGCCCGAATCGGGCACCAGCCATTTCGTCGCGGTGGACCGCAATGGCGACATCGCTGCCTGGACCTCCACCATAGAGAGCTTTTTCGGCAGCCAGCTCGTCGCCAATGGCGTGATCCTGAACAATGAACTGACCGATTTCAGCTTCACCCCCGAAAAGGACGGCGCGCCCGTCGCCAACCGGGTCGAACCGGGCAAGCGGCCGCTGTCGTCCATGTCCCCCACCATCGTCTATGATGCGGCGGGAACCCCGGTCTTCACCATCGGCGCGGCGGGCGGCAGGACCATCATCATGCAGGTCGCCAAGGCGCTGATCGCGCATTTCGACTGGGGCCTGTCGGCGCAGGATTCGATCGCGCTGGGGTTCGAGTTCTTCGACCGGGACGGGCTGGTGCTGGAACAGGGCACATCGCTGGAGGCGATGAAGGCGCCGCTGGAGAAGCTGGGGCACAAGGTGTCGATCAGCCGCTTCGGCCTGAAAGCCAATGCGGCGGAGCGCACGGCCGACGGCCATTGGGTGGGCGGCGCCGATCCGCGCAGTCCGGGCGTGTCGTTGCAGGAGTGAAGCCCTGTTGGAACGCGCCGTGCTCCTGCGGCGGCTACACTTTCAGGTCCAGGCCCGCGACGTTGAACTGGAAGGGAAAGCTCTTGTCCTTCGGCCCCACCACCAGGTTCACCTTGATCGTCCGGCTGTCCTTGATCGCGTCATAAGCCTTGGCCGCGGGCAGGACTTCGATACCGTCCTGGTTCTCGGTCATCCGGCCTTTCCATTCATGCGTGTTGCCGTCGTCCGTGACGGCCGTGACCTTGCAGTCCGACAGGTCGCAGGTGAAGGGCGCGCCGACCAGCTTGACCGTGACATCCGCCCCGCCTTCCTGCAGCGGCTGGACCAGCAGCACGCCGAACGTATCGGCGGCGGTCATGGTCTGGACCGTGTTGGCGCTGCCGATATAGGCGACCCTGGCCTTTCCGCCCTCGCCGCCTTCATATTTCCAGACCTGTCCGATCTGGTCGCGCTGCGTCGGCCCCTTGTCGTCGGAGGATGAGCAGGCGGCGATCAGCCCCAGGGCGGCAAGCATCGCTATCGATCGCATCGCTTTTCTCCTTCTGTCCGTTTCGTTGGCGGAAGGAGAACGCATGGCGCCGGCGGGGTTTCCCTCCGCTCAGCTATAGCGGGCGGCAGTATCCCGGATCAGCGCGATCATGTTGGGAATGCCCTGCGTCCGGTTGGAACTCAACTGGTTGCGCAGGTCGAAGGGGGCGAGCGCTGTTTCGATATCCGTCCCGGCAATGGCGGCAGGCGACTGATCCTGCACGGTGAGGAGGACGAGCGCGATGATCCCCTTGGTGATGGCGGCGTTGCTGTCCGCCAGGAAATGGAGCCGCTTGCCCCTGGCGGAATCGGCGTCGAGCACGGTGGGATAGACCCATACCGCCGCCGAACAGCCGCGAACCAGCGTGGCGTCGGTCTTGAGCGCGTCGGGCATCGGCTCCAGCGCCTTGCCCAGGTCGATGAGCAGGCGGTAGCGGTCGTCAGCGTCGAGGAATTCATATTCTTCGACCAGATCGGCAAGGACGGGCAATTGGGTCATGGCCGCCCATATAGGGTGAAATTCAAGCGGGGAAAGCTCTTCCCGCTGCCGTCCCCCTCCCGCCGGGCGGGAGGAGGAAATCGGCCTTTTTCAGATATCCACGCCCGCGGCTATGGCTTCCAGCTTGCGGATGCGTTCCTTGAGGTCGGCAACCTCGATCCGGGTCGCGGTGGAGGGCGGCGCTGCCCCCTCCGTCCCGCGGGCGAGTTCCGCGCGCTTAAGGTCCAGCCAGCCATTCCAGCCCCGCAAGGCCGCGGCGGTGACGATGATGAGTCCCGACAGACCTGCAATCGCCAATGTCAAAGTGTTGAGGGGGTCCTGCATATCGTCCTCCCTGTGATGATGATGCCCGCGTCAGTCGCGGTCCCGGAGCTTGTCGAATTCGCGCTCCAGGGCAGTGCTGCTGTCCGTCGCCAGCCGTTCCAGAACGGCGACCCGGTCCTTCAGCGCTTTAACCTCCGCCCGGAGGCGCTCGGCTTCCGGATCGGGGCCGCGCTGGACCAATTCTTCGCCCTTGTGGCGGCGAACGATGCCATATTTGGCGCGAACGACGCTGGCGACGGCTGCTATGGCGACTATGGCGACGACCATTTCAAACGGATTCATGATTTTTTCCCTTGCTGAGCGTGGGGCCGTCAGTTGGCGGGGCCGCGCAGACGCTCGATTTCCCTGTTCAGTGAGTGACTTTCATCGGTGACGATGCGCTCGACCACGACCATCCTGTCCTTCATCGATCCGATTTCGGCGCGTAGCTGGGCGTTTTCCTGGCTCAGCAGGCTGATCCGTTCCATCGCCTCATTGCCCGCCTGCGGATAGATGGCCTGGCCCCATGCCCCGTCCAGCGGATAGCCATGCTTGATCCGCAGCCAGGTGGTGACGATCCAGCCGCCCACACCGATCCCGGTGCAGATCACGATCAGCGGTGCGAGTTGCGCAACCAACGCAAATTGTTCCGACATGGCAAACCTCCCTCGCTACCCGCAGGTGCGGCATATCAGATGTTGAATTTCTCAGACAAAATGCCGATTTTTCGACAGACCCCCAAGCCCGTTCGATAAACGGCGTGGGCCACGCGATTCCGTCAGCGCAGGTTGTCGATCTCATCGGCGAGCCGGGTATTGCGGCTGGTATAATAGGTTTCGATATCGGCCAGGCGACGGTCGATGTCGCGGAACTTGGACCGCACATCGCGGGTCGAGCGTGCCGGATTGGTGCGAACGCCCTGCCAGAATTTCTCGTCATCCCGGTCGGCATAGAGGCCCGCCGGCTTGTTCTCCGCAAAATAGGCCACGATGAAATAGGCGATCAGCGTCCAGGGAAAGGCCCCCATCAGCGTCACCAGCACGGCACCGACGCGAACCCACAGGACGTCGATCCCGCTATAGTCGGCTATGCCGGCGCATACGCCCATCCATTTGCCGTTCTGCTTGTCGAGATAGAATTTGGTGCGACGGGCAGCCATCTCAGTTCCTCCTGTGGGGATATTGGCGGTCGAAGTCATAATCCTCGTCCTGCGAAGGACCGGCGGGACGGAAATCGGGGTTGTCGGCGGCGACGATCCGTTCGACGGTCTGAAGCCGCTCCTCCAGCCGCCGGGCGAGCAGGTGAAGCTCGTCCAGCAGCTTCTCGTCCTCATCGGTGATCTTGGGGGCCTGCTTCCACTTGGTGACATAGTGGAAGATCAGCCAGGGCATGCCGATGAACAGCATGCCGCAGATCATGAGGGGCAGGAACACGTCCTCCATGCGTCATTCTCCCCTGTTTGTACCGGCGTTCATCGACGCCTTCAGCGCGGCCAGTTCGGCGTCGACCTTGTCGGACGTCTTGAGCTCCGCGATCTCCTCCTCCAGCGTCTTGGGCTGGTTGCCCAGGCTCAGGGCGTCGGCGCGGCCTTCGGCCATGTCGACCCGGCGCTCCAGCATGTCGAAGCGGGCAAAGGCGTCGTTCACCTTCTCGCCGGCATAGGCTTCGCGCAGGCGCAGGCGGTTCTGGGCGCTTTCCATGCGCGTGACCAGGCTGTTCTGGCGCGCGCGGGCCTCGCGCAGCTTGCCCTGCAGCTTGGCGATGTCCTCTTCGGAGGCGCGCAGCGCTTCGTCCAGCACCTCGATCTCATGGGAAAGCTGCTCCGCCATGTCGACTGCCTTCTGCTTTTCCACCAGCGCGGCCTTGGCCAGATCCTCGCGGTCCTTGCTGAGCGCGAGCTGGGCCTTTTCCGTCCAGCTGTCCTGCAGGCCCTGGAGCTTGGCGATGTGACGCCGCATTTCCTTCTGGTCGGCGATGGTGCGGGCGGCGGAGGCGCGCACCTCGACCAGCGTTTCCTCCATTTCGAGGATGATCATGCGGATCATCTTCGCCGGGTCTTCCGCCCGGTCGAGCAGGTCGGTGACATTGGCGGCGATGATGTCGCGGGTGCGGGAGAAAATACCCATTTGAACTTCACTCCTGGTACGAACGTGTCGGGGCGAGCCTTACGCCAGATAGTGCAAGGCTGCGGGGCATTCCGGGTTCGCGATCATCGGGACTTCGCTGGCGCGGGCCGGACCTACCGCCGAAAGGATCAGGGTCGATCCGAACAGGACGGAGGCGATGGCGACGGACAGGAACTGACCGATTTCGCGGACGCTGTTGCTTTGCTTTTCCATGATAAACTCCTGAACCTTGGCCTTCATATGCGTGCCGCTCGATAGGTCAGCGGCTTCGCTTTCCAACTTTGCAGAAGCCGTGCCAATTTCCGGAAATGGCAGAATTTCGAGGTTTTTTACGATCGTGCAAGAATAGGACTTGCCGAAAGATGGGAATTTTCACCATAAGTTGGGGCATGGAGAAAAACACCCAGTTCGTCGGCCAGTCGCTGGCCTTTCTCGATGCGGTCGAGCAGGCCGGACGGGCGGCGGAACTCAACCGGCCGGTACTGGTCATCGGGGAGCGCGGCACCGGCAAGGAACTGATCGCGGAGCGCCTTCACCATCTTTCGCCCCGCTGGGACGAACCGCTGATCGTCATGAACTGCGCGGCGCTGCCGGAAACGCTGATCGAGGCGGAATTGTTCGGTCATGAACAGGGCGCCTTCACCGGCGCGGCGCGGGCGCGGGCGGGACGGTTCGAGGAGGCCGATCGCGGCACGCTGTTCCTGGACGAGCTGGGCACGCTTTCCATGGCGGCGCAGGAGCGGCTGCTGCGCGTCATCGAATATGGCGAGGTGACGCGGATCGGCGCGTCGAAGCCGCTGACGGTCGACGTGCGCATCGTAGCGGCGACCAATGAGAACCTGCCCGCCGCTGCCGATGCCGGGCGGTTCCGGCCCGACCTGCTGGACCGGCTGAGCTTCGAGGTGATCACCCTGCCCCCGTTGCGGGCGCGGGAGGGGGATGTCGCAGTGCTCGCCAATCATTTCGGGCGGCGCATGGCGGCGGAGATCGGCTGGCCGCAATGGCCGGGCTTTTCCGCCGCCTGCATGGCCGAGCTGGAGGCCCATTACTGGCCGGGCAATGTACGCGAACTGCGCAATGTGGTGGAGCGCGCGGTCTATCGCTGGAACGAGCCGGGGCGGCCGGTCGCGGCGATCGTGTTCGATCCCTTCGCCTCGCCCTGGAAACCCCAGCCGCTGATGCCGGTGCAGGTCGTGGCGGAGGGTCGGACCATGGGCTCACCAGCTCCCGTCGCCAACGGCCATGACGCGATCACGGACCTCAAATCCGCCGTGGATGCGCATGAGGCGGCCATCGTCCGCGCGGCGCTGGAGCGCTTTCGCTACAACCAGCGGGCGACGGCGAAGGGGCTGGGGCTGACCTATGACCAGCTTCGCCATTGCATGAAGAAGCATGGGTTGAGCGCGGGGTAGCCCAACCCCCACATCACCGCGTCGGCACCGGCTCCGCACCGGAATAGTCGTAGAAGCCCTTGCCGGTCTTCCGGCCCAGCCAGCCGGCCTCGACATATTTCACCAGCAACGGCGCAGGGCGATATTTGGGGTCGCCGGTCGTGTCCTGCAGCACCTTGCAGATTTCCAGGCAGGTATCGAGACCGACAAAATCCGCCAGCGTCAGCGGCCCCATGGGATGGTTGAGGCCCAGCATCACGCCCTTGTCGATGTCGGTCACGCTGCCGACGCCCTCACCTAGCGCGAACATCGCTTCGTTGAGCATCGGCAACAGGATGCGGTTCACCACGAAGCCGGGCGCGTCGAAGGCATGGACCACCTGCTTGCCCAGGCTGGCGGCGAAGGTCTCGACCGCGGTCACCGTTTCCGCGCTGGTGGCAAGGCCGCGAATGACCTCAACCAGCGCCATCACCGGCACCGGGTTGAAGAAATGCACGCCGACGAACCGGCTTGCGTCGGGCGCCGCCTGCGCCAGCCGGGTGATCGGGATGGAGGAGGTGTTGGACGCCAGGATCGCGTCGGGCGCCAGCAGCGCGCCGACATTGCCGAAGATGGCGCGCTTGATCTCCTCCCGCTCGGTCGCGGCTTCGATCACCAGCTGACAGGCGGCCAGTGGCGCGATTTCGCCCGCCGGCGTGATCCGGGCGATGGCGGCGTCGGCATCGGCCTGCGCCAGCTTGCCCTTTTCGACCGCACGGCCAAGCTGGCGGATGATGCTGTCGCGGCCCTTCTGCGCGCGGGGCAGGTCGATGTCGGACAGGATGACCTCATAGCCCGCCTGCGCCGCCACCTGCGCGATGCCCGCGCCCATCTGGCCCGCGCCGATCACCCCCACGGTCCGAATATCCGTCATGGTCGAAAACCCTCCTGCACTGAATCCTCTTCGCCCGCCCCCGTAGCGCCATGACAGGCGGGCTGCCAGTGCTTCCGCGCAACGTCAAAGCGGACGGAAAGCCCCGTGCGGGAGGCGGAGCGCCGATCTTTCTGCGATTTCCCGCTTTGCGCAGCGCCTGCTTGATGGTTAAAAGCCCCGGCATGTCCGTTTCAGACCTGCTGCCCGCGCCGGCGACCGGAAGGTTCATCGCCGCCGTGCATCACTTTCCGCTGCGCGTCTATTTCGAGGACACCGATCTGTCCGGCCTTGTCTATCATGCCAATTATCTGCGCTATATGGAACGGGCCCGATCGGACATGCTGCGCATTGCCGGGATCGACCAGCGCGCCAATCTGGAGGGTGGAGAGGGCGTCTATGCCGTCACCGACCTCCAGCTCCGCTATCGCCGCCCCGCCCGGCTGGACGATGAGCTGATGGTCGTGAGCCGCGTCACGAAAGTCGGCGCGGCTTCATGTTCCATTCATCAGACGGTCATGCGCGATGAGGAAATATTGACCCAGGGCGATGTTTCCGTCGCCTTCCTGACACCCCAGGGCCGCCCGCGCCGGCAACCAAAGCCCTGGACCGACATTTTCAGCCGTTTGATGAGAGGGGAAGACATCAACCCATGAGCCTTTCGATGCCCGACGTTGGCCTTGCGGTCGGCAATGCCGCGCAAGCTGCCACCATTTCGCCGCTGGCCCTGTTCCTTCAGGCCGACATCGTCGTGAAGGTGGTGATGCTGGGCCTGCTGCTGGCCAGCATCTGGACCTGGGCGATGATCATCGGCTTCAGCTTCACCCTGCGCAAGGCCAGCCGGCAAAGCCGCGCCTTCGAACAGGATTTCTGGAAGGCGGAGGATATCGACCGCTTCTATGAAGGCCGCGGCAAGGCGGAGTTCCCGGCCGCCAAGGTGATGGCCGCCGGCGTCACCGAATGGCGCCGGTCGACCGCGCAGAAGGTGATCGATCGCGAGGGAACGCGCGATCGGCTGTCCACCGCCATGTCGAGCACGATCGCTGCGGAAATGGACCGGCTGTCGGACCGGCTCAACATTCTCGCCACGATCGGTTCGGTTGCCCCCTTCGTCGGGTTGTTCGGCACGGTGTGGGGGATCATGCGGGCCTTCACCAGCATCGCGGCGGAGCAGAACAGCAGCCTGGCGGTCGTTGCGCCGGGCATTGCCGAGGCGCTGTTCGCCACCGCCATCGGCCTGTTCGCGGCGATCCCGGCGGTGATCGCGTACAACCGCTTCAGCCATGGCATCAACCGCATGGAATCGGGGCTGACCCGCTTTGCCGACGGCTTCTATTCGACGCTGAGCCGCGAGCTGGAGGCGCAGCGGTGACGAAGGCCGGGATAAAGCGGGGGGCGATGTAATGGCCATGTCCGGGCCTCCTTCCAGCCGTCGCGGACGCGGTCGCGCGCCGATGGCGGATATCAACGTGACGCCGCTGGTCGACGTCATGCTGGTGCTGCTGATCATCTTCATGGTCACAGCGCCCTTGCTGGTGACGGGCGTGCCGGTGAACCTGCCCGAAACCCGCGCCAAGGGGCTGGACCAGGACCAGAAGCCCACCGTGGTCTCGATCGACCGCGACGGCGGCGTCTTCATCGACGACGCGCAGATCAGCGACGCCGAACTGCCCGGCCGCCTGGCCGAGATCATGTCCGCCAATGCCGGCAAGGCTGAACCGCCGCAGATCTTTCTGCGCGCCGACAAGGGGCTGGACTATGGCCGGGTGATGCTCGTCATGGGCGAGCTGAACCGCGCGGGACTCAACAAGGTCGCGCTGGTCAGCACCGGCACCGAGGACAGGTCCGCTGTCAGCAGCGGTTCAGAATAGGGGCCATAGGTCTTGGCGATGGATCGTGCGGAGAAAATCGGCCTTGGCGTGGCAACGGCGGGACATGTCCTGCTGTTCGGCCTGCTTTCGTCCGGCTTTCTGGCTACCCCTAACCCCCTGAAGCTCAATTCGCCGCCGATGGACGTCAGCCTGGTGGATGAGGTCGCGCTGAAATCGACGGCACCGCAGGTGTCGACCGCGCCCCCGCCCGCCAGCGTTGCGCCGGAACAGGGCCCGACCGAGGACGCCGCGCCCGCGCCGGAACCCGAACCGGCGCCACGACCCGAACCAAGCCCGGCGCCGCCGGCTCCCCGTCCGGCTCCACCCAAGCAGGCGGCCAAGCCTGCACCGCCCAAACCCGCGCCCGCACCCCCGAAGAAGGATGTGCCGGCCGCCAAGCCGAAGCCCAAGCCGGCGGCGGAAAAGCCCGCACCGGCCAAGGCATCGCAGAAGCCCGCGGCCAAGCCCAAGTCCGATGCGCCCGCGCGCGCCTCCGGCCAGGGCAAGGCGGACAAGCCCAAGGGATCGCTGCTGGGCAAGGATTTTCTGAAGGGCATCGACACCGAGGACGACGCCCCGCGCAAGCCCGCGCCGCCACCGGCGGCCGCCATGGGGCCGGCGCAGAAGGCCGCGCTGGACGCGGAAATCCGTCGCCAGCTCAAGCCCTATTGGAAATCCCCCAGCGGCGCGGATATCGAGCAGCTTCGCACCTTCGTCGACGTGCAGCTTTCCCGCGACGGTTCGCTCCTGGGGCAGCCGCAGGTCGTCAACACCACCGGCATCACCGCCAGCAACCGCACCCAAGTGACGTTGCATCAGGAACTGGCGGTCAAGGCGATCCGCCTCGCCGCGCCTTTCAAGCTGCCACCCGCTTTGTATGATGGCTGGAAATCCCTCCGCATCTCCTTCGACAAGAGGCTATCGCAATGACCCCATCCTTCAGGACAGGAAAGGCCCGCGCCACGTTCGGGGCCATGCTGGGGGCGCTGCTGCTGGCGCTCGCGCCCGCCGCTTCGGCGCAGCTCAGCGTCGATGTGACGGACGAATCCTCCTCCAACCTCAAGATCGTGGTCCCTGCCCTGCCGGCGCAGGCGGAGGTTTCCACGCCCGCAGGCGGTTCGACCGAGCTGGGCCGCAAGATCGCCGAGGTGATCGCGGCCGACCTCAAGGGGTCGGGCCTGTTCGATCCCTCCGGCCCTGCCGGCATTCCGGCGATCGCCTTTCCCGAAGTGACCAATCCCGTCTATGACAAATGGGGCGCCTATCAGGCGCTGGTGCAGGGTTTCGTGCGCACGACGGGAGGCGAGGCGGACATCACCGTCGGCTGCTATCTCTACGACGTGGCGCTGAAGCAGGAACTGACCCGGCAGGGCTATGTCGTGGCGCCGCGGGACTGGCGGCGGGCCGCGCATAAATGCGCCGACGCCATCTATGCGCGCCTTTCGGGCGAGAGCCCCTTCTTCGACAGCCGCATCGCCTATATCGCGGAGAGCGGCCCCAAGGGGAACCGCACCAAGCGCCTCGCCATCATGGATTCGGACGGCGCGAACCACCGCTTCATCACCAATGGCCAGTCGATCGCGCTGACGCCGCGCTTTTCGCCCGACTACAAGTCGATCGTCTATGTGAGCTACCTCAACAACCGCGTGCGCATCTATATCTATGACATCGGCACGGGGCGGCAGCGGCTGGTGACGGAAAGCAACAATCCCACCTTCGCGCCGCGCTGGTCGCCGGATGGCCGCAACATCCTTTTCTCCATGGCGATCGCGGGCAACACCGACATCTATCGCATTTCCGCCAGCGGCGGCGCGCCGGTGCGCCTGACCACGGCACCGGGCATCGATGTGGGCGGCAGCTATTCCCCCGACGGCCGCCAGATCGTGTTCGAAAGCGACCGTTCCGGCAGCCAGCAGATCTATGTGATGAACGCCGACGGTTCGGGCCAGCACCGGATCAGCCATGGCGGTGGCCGCTATGCGACGCCGGAATGGAGCCCGCGTGGCGACCTGATCGCCTTCACCAAGATTTCCGGCGACTTCAAGATCGCGGTCATGACGCCGACGGGTGACAATGAGCGCATCCTGACCAATGGATGGCAGGACGAGCAGCCGAGCTGGTCGCCCAATGGCCGCGTGCTGCAATTCTTCCGCACCACGCCCGGCCGGGAAGGCAGCAGCCAGGTGTGGCAGGTCGACCTGACCGGCGTGAACGAACGGCGCATACCCACGCCGCTCAGCGGGTCGGACCCGGCCTGGGGGCCCTTGCTGCCCTAGGACGCCGACATATGCTGATTCGCATCATGACGGAACCGAATCGTCCCGACTGCGTAACGACCTTCAGACCCTGTTGAGGAGCATCCGATGAAAATTTCCCGTCCCTTGCTGATGGCGACCGCCATCGTGGCCCTTGCCGCCTGCTCCAAGAAGCCGCCGCAGGAATTGCCCCCCGCGCCCGGCGGCGACAGTTCGGCGCAAACCGGCGCTCCTGCCGCCCCGACTGGCCCGGTCAAGGGCAGCCAGGAGGATTTCGTCGCATCGGTCGCATCCGATCGCATCCTGTTCGGCACCGACCAATATGATGTCGACGCGCAGGACCAGCAGATCCTGCAAAGTCAGGCCGCCTGGCTGCAACAGAACCCCAATGTCCGCGTGACCATCGAGGGGCATTGCGACGAGCGCGGCACCCGTGACTATAATATCGCGCTGGGCGAGCGCCGCGCCAATGCGGCGAAGAATTATCTCGCTTCGCTGGGCATCGACGCCGGCCGCATCACCACCGTGAGCTATGGCAAGGAACGCCCCGCCGCGCTGGGTTCGGACGAGGCCGCCTGGGCGCAGAACCGTCGCGCGGTAACCGTCACGGTCCAATATTGATCATGTGAAGCTTTCGGGTCGCACCAGCTTCATGACCCCTGGAACAGCGATCTGATCAGATCGCTGTTCCGGGGGTTTCCTTTCAGGACCAGCCGCCGCCGAGCGCCAGGAAGACGGCAATCTGGTCCTGCACCAACTGCACCCGCGCCGCCGCCGCCGAAGCCTCCGCATTGGCGAGCGAGCGCTGCGCGTCCAGCAGGGACAGGAAATCGCCCCGCCCGAAGCGGAACAGCTTGCCTGCCTGCGCGGCCGAAACCCCCGCGCTGTCCCGCGCGCGGTCGAGAGCCGCCGCCTGATCGGCATGGCGACGATAGTTTTCCAGCGCCGTTTCCGTCTGGCGCAACGCCTCCAGCACCGTTCCGTCGAAGCGCGCCAGATCGGCCTGGACCTGCGCATCGGCCTGCGCGATCCGCGCCCTGACGACGGGACGGTTGGGAAAGCTCCAGCTTAACAGCGGTCCCAGGCTCATGCCGAAACTGGTCCCTGAACCCGCGCTTCTGAGCGGTCCCGACAGGCCCAGCGATCCACCAATGCTGATCTGCGGGTAGAGATCGGCGGTCGCCACCCCGACGCGGGCCGTGTCGGCGGCGATGCCGCGTTCCGCCTGCCGGATGTCCGGCCGTCGCCGGATCAGCGCAGCGCCATCGCCCACCGGCAGGGCCGCACCCAGCGCCGGCAGGGTCGCGCAGCTTTCCACATCCTTCGGATAATCGGCCGGCGGCCGGCCCAGCAAGGTTGCCAGCAGATACAATCCACCCTGCCGCTGCGCGTCGAAGGCGGGCAGGCTGGCCTCGCTTGCGTCGACCGCCGCCTGCGCACGGCTGACGTCGAAGGCCGTGCCCCGCCCTCCCCTGAACAGCCGCTGCGTGGCGCCCAGCGTTTCCCGCTGCAGCGCCACGACGCGCCGGTTGACGGCCAGCGAATAATTGGCGGCGCACACCTGCGCATAAGCGCGCGCCGTTGCCGCCGCCACGCTGACCCGCACATAGTCGCGCGCCGCCGCGACCGTTTCCAGATCGGCGGTGCTCGCCTCTATCGCGCGCCTGATCCGGCCGTTGAGGTCGAGTGGATAGGAGGCGGCAAGGCCCAGATCATAGCCGACCACGCCCGGCAGGCTTTCTGCCGTGCCCGAAGGCCGCGAAAGCGTCGCGCCCCCGCTGACCGTCGTGCCGATGGTGCGTGCGGCCTCCGCCTCGCGCAGGACGGCCTGCGCAGCGGTCAGGTTGGCGTCGGCGACGCGCAGGTCGCGATTGGCGACAAGGGCCTGTTCCACCAGCGCGTCCAGCCGGGGGTCGGCATAGAGCCGCCACCAATGATCGGGCAGATCGGCGTTGCTGAAGCGGGCATCCTGCGCCGACAGGAAGGCGCCCTGCGCGGCGGGAGCGGTTGCCGCCGAATTTTCGGATGGATGATAGTCCGGCCCCGCCGTGGCGCAGGCGACCAGTGCAAGGGCGAGGACAGGCACGCCCATCCTTGCTCCGCGCCTTCGGCCGGAGGAGGAAAAGGCGCCACTGGCCCGCATCTCACGCATGACGGCACCCCCCGGCCTTCGCATCCTTGCGCGCCGGTTCGATCGTCACGGTGGCTGTACGCCCGGCGATGAGCTTTACCTCCGGGGGCACCTGCGTCAGCTTCACTCGCACCGGAATGCGCTGGGCCAGCCGCACCCAGGAGAAGGTCGGCTCGACCGTCGGCAGCAGATTGCCCGAATCCGATCGGCTGCTGTCATTGATGCCATAGGCGATGCTGTCGACCCGGCCGTGCAGATCCTGCGCCTCCCCCATCAGGCGCACCGTCACGGGCGCACCGATGCAGACCAGGGGCAGCTTGGTTTCCTCGAAATAGCCCTCCACGCGCAGGCTGTCGCGGTCGACCAGCGCCATGGCCTGCTGCCCCGCCGCCACGAAATCGCCCGGATGAAGGTCGAGGTTCGTGACCACCCCATTGACCGACGCGGCCACCCGTGTCCGCCGGAGGTTGAGGGCAGCGGCATCCCGCGCGCTCATCGCTTCGGCCAGCGCCGCCTCCGCCGTCGCGACGCGGGCGACATTCTGCTCATGCGCTTCCTTCGCCACCAGATCGCCCAGCGCCACATCGCGGGCCGCCTCCCGCCGGGCCTGGCCGAGCGTCGCCCTGGCGCTGGCGATCTGCGCTTCGGCCTGCTCCACCGCCAGCGCGTAGCGGGGCCGGTCGATCACGAACAACAGGTCGCCCGCCTTCACCGCCTGATTGTCATGCACCGCGACGGCGGTGACGAGCCCGCCAATGTCGGGCGTCACCCGCACGACGTCGGCCCGCACCCGCCCGTCGCGCGTCCAGGGGCTGCGCTCATAATGATTCCACATCCACAGCGCGACGAGCACGGCTGCGATGACGAGGACGATGGTGGCGGCGCTGCGGGTCAGCGTGGCGGCAAAGCGGTTCATAGACGGATTCCAAGGGCGGGAACGAGGATGACGAGCGCGCCCAGCATCAGCACGAAGATGCTGAGGTCGACCGCCGCGCGATAAGCGAGGAAACGATAGAGGCCGAAGGCGCCGATCAACCGGGTTACGCCCCAGCTCAGGATCAGCGCCACCAGCGCCAGCAATAAAAGGGTCGGCACATAGACGCCGCCCAGGGCGATTTCTCCGGTCATGCCGGCTGTCCGATCGGCGAGGGTTTCCGATAGCCCTGACTGTCGGGGAAAAGATTGCGGCGCAGGCTGACCAGCGCAAGGATACCCTCCCGCCGGATCGCGGCGTCGGGATTATCGGACAGATGACTGATCGCGCCGTCGATATCGGTCAGCAGCGCCGGACGGGCCGGTTCCGGTGCATCCGGGTCCAGCCCGCGATAATGGGCGCCGACGCCCGTCAGCACATCGGCGAGCGGCGCGGCTTCATCGACGGGCAGGTCGAGCCGCAACTGCCGCAATTCGCCGATGGCAACGCCGGTCCGCAGGTCGCGCAGCGCGTCGTAGAGCGGCTGCCCGCTGTCGGACCGGACGGCGGCCAGCCGGGGCGCCAGCAGCGCGATGCGATCCAGCATGCGGTTGATCCAGCCGCGCAGGTCGGGCGGCGTCATCAGCGTGGCGCGATTGGCGATGTCGTTCCACCCTGCGCGCACCGTACGCCGGATCGCCCGCTCCACCCCCGCCGACTGCAGCAGCCCGGCCATGATGATCGCGTACCAAATGCCGACCAGCTGGGCCACGGTGCCATTGGCGTAGCTCGCGAAGGCGCCGACATACCGATCGGACAACAGCACCGGACTGCCCAGTCCCAGCAGCGTCGGCAAGGCGATGCCCATCCAGCGCGGCGAGGCCATCATGGTGCCCAGCAGCAGCAGCATCGGCGCATAGGCGGCGGCCAGCATGGCAAAGCCGTCAAGGCGCGGCATGATGGCATAGCCATAGACCGCGCCCAGCAGCGAAGCGGCGATGGTGCCGATCATGAAACCCTTTAGCGGCGCCAGCGGATTGTCCGACCCCGCGAAGAGCGAAAGGAACACGCCCGCCAGCATGACCGCGCTGCCGCCGTCCTTCCATCCGCTGCCGATCCAGAGCGCGCAGCCCAGAGCCACGGTGACGAAGGCCGCGAATGCGCCGCGCGCCGCGCCGCCATAGTCCCTGTGCAGTTCCCGGTTGCGCCGCCCCTCCAGCAATTCGCCGACGCGGGCGCTGACCGCCTCCCGCCTGTGGGTCACCATCTGGTCATAGAGGTCGCGGCAGTCGCGATGCGCGGCAATCAGTGCGGCGAGGCGGGCAAAAAGGCTGAGGCGCATCATGTCCGCCCAGCCCATCTCCGCCCGCGCCGCCGGTTCCAGCGCGGAACATCGGGCGATCAGCGCGTCCGCCGCTGCATTGCGGACGGCGAGATCTTCGCCGGGGTTGACGATCCAGGCCCGGACATCCGCTATCAATGTTTCAACCTGCCGCGGCACGACGCCGCCGCTGGCCGCCTTCAACATGGCCAGGCGATCCTCCACCGCCGCGCCCAGCGGCAGCAGCAGCGAGAGTTGGTCCTGCATGGCGCGCACCGTTCGCACACGCGGCGCGAGGCGGCTTATGTCGAAGGGCAGATGCACCGACATCTGGTGCAGTTCGGTGATGTCCTGCGCCAGGCGGCGGCGTTCCTGCGCCAGCCCCTCCACCGGCTCCAGCGCGATGGCGTCATGCGACCAACGTTCTGCATCGCGCAGCATGGCCGCCGCGCGCGCGAGCAGCAGATCGGTTATGGAGCCGGGGAAGACAACACCGTGGACCAGGGTGCCGCACAGGATGCCGATGGTGATTTCCTGCACCCGCAGCGTCGCCACGGTGAAGATGGTCTGCGGCGTGTCGACGTCGGGAAAGACGATGAGGCAGGCGCTATAGCCCGCCAGCACGAACATATAGGATCGCGGCGTGCGGTCGAGCAGCGAGACGAAAACGCACAAGGCCAGCCACAGCGCCATGGCGAGCGACAGCAATTCCGGCGCATTGACCAGAGGCGGCACGACGGCAACGGAGAAGATCGCCCCGGTCAGCGTGCCGATGATGCGGAACACCGCCTTGGAAATCACCGCACCGGCCAGCGGTTGCGCGACGATATAGCTGGTCAGGAATGCCCAATAGGGACGTTCCAGCCCGATGCTGAGCGCGACGTAGAGCGCCAGCATCGCCGCCGCGAAGCATTTGAGGGAAAACAGAGCCGCAGGCCAGCCCACGCGCTCGCCAAAGGCGTTCATGTCAGCGCTCGCATGTCGGACCATTCATGGCGGGTCGTCCCCGTTACGACTGACCCCGCCGCTCGGCCATGCGCCGCTCCAGCAGGTTCAGCAGGTTGACGATGATCTCGATGGCGGCGTCCGGCACACCCTCCAGCAATTCGCGCCGCAAATCCTCCAGCCGCGCCTCTATCCGGCCGATCAGTTCCCGGCCTTCCGGCGTGAAGGCGATTCGGTTGGAACGGCGATCATCGGGATTCGGCACGCGCTCGACAAGTCCCGCCGCCTGCAACTGGTCCAGGGTCCGCACCAGCGAAGGCTGGGTGATCCCCAGTTCCTCGGCGAGATCGGCCTGCCGCGCATCGGCGCCGAGCCGGTCGAGATAGATGAGGCACCAGGCCGCGCTGTTGGAAACGCCGAATTCGGCCAACGCCAGATCGGCCAATTGCCGCCATTGCCGGGCCACCTGCGGCATTTTATGCGCCAGCGCGCGCTTCAACTCCGATCGGGACATTTTATTTAGATAGCTAACTAATCTCTTGCGTCAAGGGTTTCCGTTCCGCCCCGGCGCAATCGGGAGTATTTTCGGGCCAAGAAAATGGGGCTGGGAAGTCGCGTGCCCAGCCCCTTTCCCAGCCTTCCAACCTCAGCCTGCCGATCCTTCAGGCCCGACGCGTGCCCGAAAAGCCCGCCGTGCCGAAGGCGCCAAGCTGCATGGTGCCGGTGATGCTGTCGCCGCTCACTTCCGCCTCGCATTCCAGCGTCATCGGCATGGGCAGCGTCATGTTCATCTTCCAGCTTAGCTTGTTGCCCTCGACCTTGCCTTCTGCCACGTCGAGCGAGCCCATCATGCCGGCGAAGGTACCGTGAAAGCCGTCGCCCGAGCTGATGACGGTCAGCACGCCGTTCTGGTCGCCCATCGGCGTCTTCGCCACGCAATCATAGGCGCCGTCCACTGCTGCCATAGCACTTCTCCTTTACGTAATCGTCAATCTGCCAATGTGCCCATTTCGACCGGAAGTCCGACCGCGTCAAGCTGTGGCTTCACCAGTTTCGCGTCGCCCACCACGACCCAGATCAGCCGGTCGGGATTGATCGCCTCCCGTGCTGCCTTGTCCATGTCCGCCGCCGTCATGGCGCGGTAGACGCCCGGAAGCGTCTCATAATAATCATCCGGCCGCCCGATCATCCGGTTCCGCATCATCGCCCCCAGCAGATCGGACGAGGTTTCGAAACTGCCCGGCAAGGACAGGATCTGGCTGTTGATTGTCTGGTTGCGTTCCGCCTCGGTCGTTCCCTTGGCGGTCAGGAAATCGCCGATGTCCTTCCGCGCGGCGACGATGGACTCGCCGGTCTTGTCGGTCTGCACCGGGGCATAGACCAGCAGCGGGATCGTCTCCTTGACGCCCGGCAGTGCGCTGCCCGCATAATAGGCCCAGCCCTTGGTCTCGCGCAGGTCCATGATCAGGCGGGATGTCGAGCTGCCGCCCAGCACTTCATTGGCGGTCAGCAACGTCACCGGATTGTCGGTGCCCGCCTTGTTGGTCAGCTGCCCGGCAAGGATCATCGACTGGGGGCTTTGCGGCTTGTCGACCAGGATGATCCGCGAAGGCCGCATCATGCGGTCCATGCGGAACAGCTTCGTCCCCTTTGCAACCCTGGGTGCCTTCCAGTCGCCGAAACGCTTTTCCAGCAGCGGCATCACGTCGGCCAGCGTCGTGTCGCCCGTCACGAAGATCGTCGCATTGTCCGGCCGGAGCCATTTGTCATGGAAGGCGACCAGATCGGGCCGCGTCACCGCCTTCACCCCGCTTTCTGTGCCGGAGCCAGTGAAGGGAATGCCATAGGGGTGCGCCTGTCCATAGAGCAAGGGCGGCAGCAGGCGCTGCGCGATCGGCATGGGTTCGGTCTTTTCCGCCGCGATCCGGGTCAGCACCTGGCCGCGCAGGCGTTCGACCTCCGCCGGCGCGAAGGCCGGGTTGCGGATCACGTCCGCCAGCAGGCCGAGCGAGGCGTCCAGATTCGGCTTCAGCGCATAGAGGCCGACATTGGTCGCATCCATGCCGTTGCCGGCGCTGATCGACGCGCCCAGCCGTTCCTGCTCCTCGGCGATCTGGATCGAACTGCGCGTTGTCGTGCCCTCGTCCAACAGCGCCGTGGTGAGGCCCGCCGTGCCCAGTTTCGTCTTGTCGTCGGCGGCGTTGCCCGCGTCGAAGGACACGGACACCCGCACCACCGGCACCGTCGCCCGGCGCGCGAACACCACCGGGATGCCGTTCTTCAAGGTCGCATGTTCGACCGCCGGGAATTCCAGGTCCTTGACCGGCTCGATCCCCGGCTCCGCGATCCTGGTCGGCGGGGGCGGGGTCGCCGCGACCGGCGCGGGCTTCTTGGGATCGCGGAAATAGGCCGGATGATGGGTGGCGTTGCCGGCCAGCGCATTGTCCTCCGCCGACCGCTCGCCCGGCGCCACGGTCAGCCGGAAGACCGGCCTTCCCAGCCATTTGCGCGCGGCATCGCTGACCGACTGGGGCGTCGCCGCGGCATAGGCGGCCAGATCCTTCTTATATTTGCCCGGATCGTTCGAATAGACGGCGCCTTCGGCCAGGGTCACCGCCTTGCCGCTGAAGCCGCCGACCTTTTCCAGCCCGCCGATGGTGCCCGAAAGCTGCTGCGTCGCGGCGCGCTGCACCTCGTCCGCCGTCGGACCCTTGGCAAGATAGTCGACCAGAAGCTGGTCGAGCCGCTTGCCGACCGCCACCGGGTCCTGTCCCGGCTTCACGTCCACGGTGATCTCCGCGATGGAGAGCTTCTCGAAGGGCTGGATGTTCGCCTTCACGCCCACCGCGACCTTCTCGTCACGCACCAGTATATTGTCGAGGCGGGAGGAATTGAGGCCGCCGAACACCGCCATTGCAAGGTTCAGCGGGACCAGGTCGTCCGAATTCACCCCAGGCACGATCCAGTTGCGGTAGAGCCGGGTGGCGGCGACATTGTCATGCATCACCTTCTCGACATCCTTGTCGAGCGTGGGCACGGTCGCATCTACATCCTTGGGCGCGGGGCCGGCGAGGATGTTGCCGAACCATTTTTCGACCTTCGCCCTGGCCGTGGGCACGTCGATGTCGCCCGCCAGCACCAGCACGGCGTTGTTCGGGCCATAATGGGTCTTGAACCATGCCTGCACGTCGCCCAGGCTGGCGGCGTTCAGGTCCGCCATCGAACCGATGGTCGAATGGCGATAGGGGTGCCCTTCCGGCAGCATGGCGGCGAGCTGCGCATATTCGACCAGCCCATAGGGCTCATTCTCGCCCATCCGCTTTTCATTCTGCACGACGCCCCGCTGGGTATCGAGCTTGGCCTGTGTCACGGCGCCGAGCAAATGGCCCATGCGGTCGGATTCGAGGAACAGCGCCCGGTCGAGTGCCCCGGTCGGCACCGTCTCGAAATAATTGGTGCGGTCGAACCAGGTCGTGCCGTTCCAGTCGGTCGCGCCGATATCCTCCAGCCGCCCGAAAAAGGGTCCGTCGGCATTTTCCGAGCCATAGAACATCAGATGTTCGAACAGATGGGCGAAGCCCGTCTTGCCTGCCGGTTCGAAGCGCGATCCCACATGATACCAGATCGATACGCCGACCACGGGCGCCTTGCGGTCGGTGTGGACGATGACACGGAGCCCGTTCTTCAACGTGAACTGCTCATAGGGAATGTTCACCGCCGCCACCAGGCTGGAGAGCGGCGCGGGCGCGCTGGCCGACGGCGCCACCGGAGCGGCCGCCGCCGGCATCGTGGGAACAAGCGCGAGCGAGGACAGGCCGATCATCAACATTATCCGGCGGGAAAAGGGGGAGAAGGTCATGAGCGCCTCATGATGGTCAGTGGATTGGCCGGCAGCATAGCGGGGCGCTTTAGCCGCGCAATACGCTTTCCGCTGGACAGGCGGGATGGGCGCGATAGGCTTTGCCTCCAACCATAAGAAGAGGTCTTCGCACCCGATGCGCCGTCATTCCCTCGCCTTCGTGTCCGCCCTCGGCCTTGTCCTCGCCACGCCCTACCCCTCCTCCGCTGAAACCGCGCCTGCCATCGGTGCGGACGCCATTCGCGCCGATATCGGTTTCCTGGCGGACGACCTGCTGGAGGGGCGCGACGCGGGCACGCGCGGTTATGACATCGCCGCCCGTTATATCGCCGCCCGGTTCGAGGCATTGGGCCTGCGGCAGGTCATTCCCGATAGCTGGTACCAGCCCGTGACGCTCGCCGTGGCACGGCTAGACAAGGCGTCCGCGCCCTCGATCAGCATCGGCAGCAGGCGCTTCGCCAATGGCGAGGATATCGCCATCGGCGCATTTGGACGCGAACCGCGGCAGAGCATGGAGGCGCAGGCCGTGTTCGTCGGCTATGGCCTGCAATCCGATCGCGAGAAGATCAACGATTATGCTGGCCTCAACCTCAAGGGCAAGTTCGCGGTTGCGCTGTCCGGCGCCCCGGCCGGCATGCCGAGCGAGATCGGCGCGCATCTCGCCGCCGAAAAGTCCCTGGCCGCGCAGCAGGCAGGCGCCGTCGGCCTTATCACCATACCCACCGCCAGCTATCTGGGCCGCACGCCGTGGGAAAAGATACGCGACCGGGCGCAGCACCCTTCGGTAAGCTGGATCGCCAGGAACGGCCAGCCCTATGTCCGCGCGCCTGCCATCCGGGGCACCGCGACGGTGACCGGCGCAGCAGCCGACGCACTGCTCGCAGGATCGGGCAAGAGCCTCGCCGCGATCCGCGCGCAGGCGGAAAGGAAGGGTGCCCGACCCAGGGGATTCGCGCTGCAACCCACGGTCCGGATCGACCGCACCAGCATCGTCGAAACGGCACCCAGCCGCAATGTGCTGGCGGTCCTGCCCGGCGCCGACCCGGCGCTTTCGCATGAATATGTGCTGCTGATGGCGCATCTCGATCATCTGGGGATGGAGGAGAACGGCAAGGGACCGGACAGGGTCTATAACGGCGCGATGGACAATGCGTCGGGCGTCGCCACCCTGCTTGCCGTGGCAAGGGCGTTCGCGGAGAGTGGGGAGCGCCCCAGGCGGTCCGTTCTTTTCGCGGCCGTCACCGCGGAGGAAGACGGGCTGCTGGGGTCGCAATATCTGGCGAAGAACCCTGTCCTGCCGGCAGGCGGCAGGCTGGTCGGGGTGGTCAATCTCGACATGCCGATCCTGACCTATGATTTCCATGACGTGATCGCCTTTGGCGCCGATCATTCGACCCTTGGGCCAATCGCAGAGAAGGCGGCCAGGGCGCAGGGCATCTCGCTTTCGCCCGATCCGTTGCCGGCCGAGGGGCTGTTCACCCGGTCCGACCATTATCGCTTCGTCCAGGAAGGGGTGCCGGCGCTGTTCCTGATGACCGGCTTTGCGGGTCCGGGAAGGGAGGCGTTCGAACATTTCCTCAAGACCGACTATCACCAGCTTTCCGATCAGATGAGCCTGCCCTTCAACTGGGATGCGGCCGCGAAGTTCGCCAGGGTGAACTATGCCATTGCGCGGGAGATCGCGGACGAGCCGCAGGCGCCGCGCTGGTACAAGGGGGATTTCTTTGGGGATGCATTTGCGCCGGATGCGCCCAAGGCGACGAAACCATGAACGATCCGGTGAATTGATAGCGCATAAGGATATTTGCGTAGCGCCTCTTGTGTTGCTTTTATGCAACATTACATCGTGAGCAGCTTCACGAAGGGGATAGTATGAACCTCGAAAAATTCACTGACCGCGCCAAGGGCTTTCTCCAGTCGGCGCAGACCGTCGCGATCCGGATGAGCCATCAGCGCATCAGCCCGGAGCATTTGCTGAAGGCATTGCTGGAGGACCAGCAGGGCATGGCGTCCGGCCTGATCAAGGCGGCGGGCGGCGATGCGGGCGTGGCGTTGCGCGAAACCGATGCGGCGCTGGCCAAGGTTCCTGCCGTTTCCGGCAGCGGGGCGCAGCAGACACCCGGCCTCGACAACGACGCCGTGCGCGTGCTGGACAGCGCGGAACAGGTCGCGGCCAAGGCGGGCGACAGCTTCGTCACGGTCGAGCGGCTGTTGCTGGCCCTCACCCTGGCCACCACCACGGCGGCGGGCAAGGCGCTGAGCGCGGCGGGCGTGAAGGCGGAAGGCCTGAACGCCGCGATCAATAATCTGCGCGGCGGACGGACCGCCGACACGGCGGGGGCGGAGGATCGCTATGACGCGCTCAAGAAATTCGCCCGCGACCTGACCGAGGCGGCGCGCGAGGGCAAGCTCGACCCCGTGATCGGCCGCGACGAGGAAATCCGGCGGACGATCCAGATCCTGGCCCGCCGCACCAAGAACAATCCCGTCCTGATCGGCGATCCCGGCGTCGGCAAGACCGCCATCGCCGAAGGGCTGGCGCTGCGCATCGCCAATGGCGACGTGCCCGATACGCTGAAGGACCGGACGCTGATGGCGCTCGACATGGGCAGCCTGATCGCGGGCGCCAAGTATCGCGGCGAGTTCGAGGAACGGCTGAAGGGCGTTCTCGACGAGGTGAAGGGCGCGGAGGGCCAGATCGTCCTGTTCATCGACGAGATGCACACGCTGATCGGTGCGGGCAAGTCCGAGGGGGCGATGGATGCGGGCAATCTGCTGAAGCCTGCCCTTGCGCGCGGCGAACTCCATTGCATCGGCGCGACGACGCTCGACGAATATCGCAAATATGTCGAGAAGGACCCCGCGCTCCAGCGGCGCTTCCAGCCCGTCTTCGTGGGCGAGCCGACGGTGGAGGACACCATCTCCATCCTGCGCGGCCTCAAGGAGAAATATGAGCTGCACCATGGCGTGCGGATCACCGACGGCGCGATCGTGTCGGCGGCGACGCTCGGCAATCGTTACATCACCGACCGTTTCCTGCCGGACAAGGCCATCGACCTGATGGACGAGGCCGCCAGCCGCCTGCGCATGGAGGTGGAATCCAAGCCGGAGGAGATCGAGACGCTCGACCGGCGGATCATCCAGCTCAAGATCGAGCGGGAGGCGCTGAAGAAGGAGACGGACAAGGCGTCGCAGGACCGTCTGGCGGCGCTGGAGGAAGACCTGGCCAATCTGGAGCAGCAGTCGGCCGAACTGACGCAGCGCTGGCAGGCGGAGAAGGACAAGATCGCGGGCGAGAGCAAGCTGAAGGAACAGTTGGACGCCGCTCGCGTCGAGCTGGACCAGGCGCAGCGGGCCGGTGATCTGGCGAAGGCGGGGGAACTGGCTTACGGCCGCATCCCCGACCTGGAACGCAAGCTGGAGGAGGCCCAGAACGTCACCCAGGGCGCGATGCTGCGCGAGGAGGTGACGAGCGAGGACATCGCCTCTGTCGTCAGCCGCTGGACCGGCATCCCCGTCGACCGCATGCTGGAGGGCGAGCGGGAGAAGCTGCTCGCCATGGAAGCGGAACTGGGCAAGCGCGTCATCGGGCAGGCCGATGCGGTGAAGGCCGTGGCGACCGCCGTGCGCCGATCCCGGGCCGGATTGCAGGACCCGAACCGGCCGCTGGGATCGTTCCTGTTCCTGGGGCCGACGGGCGTCGGCAAGACCGAGTTGACCAAGGCGCTTGCCGGCTTCCTGTTCGACGACGACAGCGCGATGGTGCGCATCGACATGAGCGAGTTCATGGAGAAGCATTCGGTCGCCAGGCTGATCGGTGCGCCTCCGGGCTATGTCGGCTATGAGGAAGGCGGCGTGTTGACCGAAGCCGTCCGCCGCCGCCCCTATCAGGTCGTGCTGTTCGACGAGGTGGAGAAGGCGCATGGCGACGTGTTCAACGTGCTGCTGCAGGTGCTGGACGACGGCCGCCTGACCGATGGGCAGGGCCGGACGGTGGACTTCACCAACACGATCATCGTGCTGACGTCGAACCTGGGCAGCCAGTTCATCGCTTCGCTGGCCGATGACGAACCGGTGGAGAAGGTCGAGGATCAGGTGATGGACATCGTCCGCGCCCATTTCCGGCCGGAATTCCTGAACCGGCTGGACGAGGTGATCCTGTTCCACCGCCTGGGCGCGAGCCATATGGCGCCGATCGTCGACATCCAGGTGGCGCGGATCGGCAAGCTGCTGAAGGACCGCAAGGTGACGCTGGACCTGACCGACGGCGCGCGGGCGTGGCTGGGGCGGGTCGGCTATGACCCGGTCTATGGCGCAAGGCCGCTGAAGCGGGCGGTGCAGCGCTATTTGCAGGACCCGCTGGCGGACCTGATCCTGCGCGGCGAGGTGCCTGACGGGGCGACCGTGAAGGTCGACGAAGGCGATGGGGGGTTGAGGCTCAGTCTGGACTGAAGTCCTCCACCTCCAGCCAAAAAAGGGGGGCGCTTCCGATGGAAGCGCCCCCCTTTTTTTCATTCTTGTCTCGGCAGATCGATCAATAATCCACCTTCACGCCGACGCGGAACCAGCGGCCGGTGAAGCCGGCGCCTTCCCAGGCCACGTTATAGTTATAGCCCAGGCTGTAGGTCTGACCCGGATTGAAGTCCGGCTTGGTGTCGAGCAGATTCATGACGTTCGCGTAGAGTGTGAACTGGTCGTTGACCTTCACACTGGCGGTCATGTCGACGTCGATCCAGCGCTTGGCGCGGCACTTGAACGGGGTGCCGTCGCGATAGGTGTAGACCGAAGCGCCAGTGCTGGCCTCGCAATCGCCCTTCACGCCTTCATAGTCGATCGAGGCCATGTCGTAGCCCGACGTGTAGTAGGCAGTCAGGTTGATAAACGCGCGATCGTTGAAGTCCAGCGTGTTGCTCCAAGTGCCACGCCACTTCGGCGCACCCGAACAGGACGTCACGTCACAGGGGCTGAGCGTGCCGTCATAACGCTGCACTACGCCGCCAACCGTCTTTTGCAATTTCATCAGATAGGACGCGTTCGCGGTGCTGGTCAGACGAATGTTGCTGCCCAGATCGAAACGACCTGTCGCCGAGAAATCAAGGCCCGATGCGATCTGCGAATCTGAGTTCACGAACGAATATTCGATGAAACCCAAGACCGGCAGGGCGCCGGGATGATCCGGATCGGCGATGCCCGGCCTGACCGTCAGACCCGGCAGGTTCACGACGCCGTTATTCTGATAATAAAGCGTCGGAACTTCCGAATAATCGGGACTGCCGATCAACCCCTTGATCTTGATGTGCCAATAGTCGGCGGTGAAGGAGAAGCGCGAAGACGGCTCGAACACGGCACCCAGCGTGTAGGAGGTCGACTTTTCAGGCTTCAGTTCCGAATTGCCGGTGGCGGTCAGACCATAGGAATAGGGCAGCGACGCATAGGCATTGCCACCATGGGCGGCGATGAAGGCCGCGCCTTCCGGGGTCGTCGGATCGATCGTCGTCGTAACATAGCCGGTCGTCGGCAGACCATAGGCCTCATTGAAGCTGGGGATACGGAACCCCTTGGAGAAGGTGCCGCGCAGGCGGACCTGCTCAATCGGCTTCACGATCGCGGTGAACTTCGGCGAGAAGTTCTTCTGGCCCGACGAATATTTGTCGTAGCGGCCCGAAGCATTCAGCGACAGCTGATCAAAGATCGGTGCGTCGAGTTCGAAGAAGGCAGACTTGACGTTACGGCTACCGATCGCACCCACGGCGTTGATGCTGTAATAGCGCTCGGACGGGTTATCATTGTCCGGTGGGTTGGCGCTGGGATTGTCGATCGACTCATGGCGATAGGCAACACCAACGGCCGCCTTCAACGCGCCGCCGGGCAACTGGAAGAATTCCTTGGCCAGCGTGCCCTGCACCTGCCACAATTCCGAGGACGACTTGTTGACGTTGACCGGTGCGATGTAATTCCGCAGAGCTTCGGAGTTGGCGTTCGGATCGATGAAATTCCAGGAACCGTCATTGATCACGTCGACCAGATGCTGAGCGAAGAGATAATTCTTGTTCGTGACCTTCAGATCGACGCGCGACCAGGTGAAGTTGGCGTCATAATCCCAGCCCGTGCCGAAGGAGCCGTTGATGCCGGCGGCGGCGCGATAGGTCTTGGCATCGCTGAACGTCTCACGCGGACGGTCGTAGCGATAGTTGACGCGGGCGAGCTGCCCCGACGAAGCAAAGGGGTTGTTGGGGTTCAGCGTGCCGTTCGCGGCCGTGCAGGTCACGGTGCCCTGCGGGCAGACATAGACCGGAAGCAAGACGGGGCTGAGGACGAAGGTATCGCCGCCCGCCGCCGTCTGGCCCGCGAAGGTCAGCGGCGTCAGCGAGGAAGCCGTCTTCACATTATAGAAGTTGAACATCGCATAGGCTTGAGCGCTGCTCCCCACATTGACCGTGGCATGCAGCGTCCCACCGATACGCTCGATCGACGGCTGCGCCTGCAGATAATCTTTCACATTATCCTGCTGGCACTGCTGCGCCGTCGCGCCGAGCGCCGCCTGCTGCGCGGGCGTCAGCGTGATCGCCGTCAGGTCACGGCATCCGGCCGCCGGATTGGCGAGCACCCAGTCGCCGCTCGGCGTCACGGTGGTTGGATCATAGGGACGCATGACCGGGACGCGGGTGGACCCGATGCTCAGGATCGCGCCGTTGCTCTGGACGCCGTTGACGACGTTATTCGCAAGGCAGCTGCCTGCTTCATTGCAATAGGAACTGAGATCGGCCGTGTTCCAAGGAAAGCCACGATCGCGGGCGTAGAGCGGGTCGCTCTTCTGATATTCGCCGTTGATGTAGATGTTGAAGCCGTCTTCGTTCAGCTTACCATAACCGTAAGTGGCGTCGATCCGGCGCTCCCCGGCGTCGCCGCGCTGCGAAATACCCGCCGACGCATTGGCGTGCAGGCCGACGATTTCCTTCTTGACGATGACATTAACGACGCCCGCGACGGCATCCGCGCCATAGGTGGCCGAAGCGCCGTCCTGCAGCACGTCGATGCGGTCGACGATGGCGTCGGGAATCGCATTCAGATCAACGAAATTGCGGTGGCCGTCATCCGCCAGCGGATAGGGCGCGCTGCGCAGACCATCGAACAGGGTCAGCGTGTTGCCGCTACCCAGGCCGCGCAGCGACACCGCGGTCGCGCCGGTCGCGAAGTTGAAGCTGTTCCAGCTCTTGCTCATCGAGCCGGCATTGTTGGCGGCGATCGACTGGACAGCGTCGGAAATGGTGTTGACGCCACGCTTGGTCAGTTCTTCCGAGCTCAAGACCGTGAGCGGCGCAGCGGTAGAGGTCGACGGGTTGCGGAAGATGGAGCCAGTAACGACGATGGTTGCACTGCTGTCATCCGAGGCCGCCTGCGTATCGGCAGCCTGGGGCGCCTGCGCGAAAGCGGGTGTGGAGAAGGCCGCGAGGCCGGCGCCGACGAGCGTCAACGCCTGAAGAGCCGCGCCACCGCGCAGCCCGATCTTTGTTATGGTCTTCACTATCCAGTCCCTTGCTCTGGAGGTTCGCGGATTGGCCCGCGTGCTGTTTTGGACGCGTGAAGAGGGCGAAGAGCCCGACAGCAAAACCCTCTTCACGCGTGCTGCGGATTACTCTGCGCAGACGTTTTATGAGTGTAAAGCAGGGGAGAAGGTCAAAAATCGCATTTGATCTGAACTGTAGCAATTATGCCACAAACCCGAAAAACTCACATTGAACGGCTGTTTAACAACATTGTTACAGGTCCGAGTTTTCGGGCAAAATTTTACATTTCCGGCTCCGGCAAACGAACGAATAAAATTATAGTTCCGTGAAATATTGCTTCACTGCGGCGGCATTGGACCGGCGAGCAGAAGCGGGTCGATCCGGGCGTCATTCCACTTCATGGCCCAATGCAGATGGGGTCCGGTCGCCCTGCCGGTGGCGCCGATCGCGCCGATGCGCTGTCCCTGGACCACATGCTGGCCGGGAATCACATCGATCCGCGAGAGGTGCAGGAAGGCGCTGTTCAATCCATGGCCATGGTCGATCATCAGCAGATTGCCCTCCAGCGTGAAAGGGTGATCGGCCGCCAGCGTCACCACTCCATCGGCCGGGGCCACCACCGGCTCGCCCGGGGCGCCCGCAATGTCGACGCCGCCATGATAGGCGCCCGGCTGTCCCTGATAAATACGCTGCGCGCCGAACAGGCCGGAGATGCGGCCAAGGCGTGGCCAGATGAACCGCTGGCGCCAGCCCTGCGCGTCGGTCATCTCCTTGCGAGCGGCGGCGATCTGCTCCAGCTCCGGCTTTCGCAGGGCGAGGAAGGCCTGCGTGTTCCTGGTGGGGCGCAGCGGCGCATCGACCTGTTCGATCCGCCAATCCCGCGATGCGACGGCCAGGGTGCGCTCGACCATGGTTCCGTCGGCAAGACGCGCCCTCAGCCCGGCCTGCGGCGCGGCATCGCGATCGAAGGCGATCAGGAAGCGGCCATCGGCATCGACCGGCACCAGCTGGTCATCGAAACGCAGTTCGACGGTGCCCCTGGGCGCCGTGCCCAGCAACGCGCCGCCCTGCATGGGCGCGCCGTTCAGAACCAGTTCCGGACCGGCGGGAGCAGCGGACGTCGCGACCGTCATGCCGGCCACCGCCAGTGCCGCCGCGACGATCCAGCGCTTCATCTAGGATCCGCGCGCCTTCAGTTCGGCCTGGGCGGACAGTTCGGCGCTGGCATAGGGTTCCTGCCGCGATATGCTCCAGTAACGCAGGTCGTCCAGCGGGATCTTCCGTCCGCTGACGGCGCAGACCACATGGTCGCCCGCCTGCAGGACGCGAAAGCTGTAGGCCATATAGTGCAGCCGGGCCGGGCGGTCGCGGTTGGACATCAGCATGGGATCACTCGGCCTTTCTCGTACGGCGGCATCGTCAGGAAAACAGGTCCTGCTGCCCGATTTCCTTGCCCTCGCGCGGTTTGCGCGGGGTGCGGGACGGACTCGATATAGCTTCCGCGGACGGCTTCTCAAGGGGGGCGCCGCCCTGGATGCTCGCGCCCACCGCGCCATCGCGGAAGTGCAGGCTGACGACGCCTTCCTCCTGGGCCTGCGCCACGGATTTCACCAGCCGGTCGCCCGCCATCACCCGCGCAAATCCGCGTTGCAGCGGCAGATCGGGATCGACCGAGGTGAAGAGCCGCGACACCCGGTCGAAGGCGGTCGCCCGGTCCTGATAGACGCGCTCCAGATAATCCGGGCGCAGCCGCAACCGGTCGACACGCTCGGCAGCGCGGCTGACATATTGGCGGAGCAGCGCAGGCCGCAGCGCGCCGCCCGCCTGGCCGAGATGCGCGCGCGCGTCGGCCACGCGGTGCCGCAGCGCGCCGCCAAGGCCATCGGACAACTGGTCCAGCCTCTGCCGCTGGGGGCTGAGCAGCATGTCGGGTGTGGGCATCAGCCGCGCCTGCATTTCCAGCCGTTCCCGCGCCTGCGCCGCGCCGCGCCGCACGGCCCGGTCCATGCGAAGCCCCTGTTCGGTCAGCATCGCCAGCAATTCGGCCCGCACGGGCACGGCCATTTCGGCGGCGGCGGTCGGCGTGGGAGCGCGCATGTCGGCGGCATAGTCGCAGAGCGTCGTGTCCGTTTCATGCCCCACGGCGGAGATGATGGGGATGGAGCATTCCGCGACGGCGCGGACGACGATCTCCTCATTGAAGCTCCACAGATCCTCGATCGAACCGCCGCCGCGCGCCACGATCACCAGATCGGGCCGGGGCACCGGCCCGCCGGGCTGCATCTCGCTGAAGCCGCGCACCGCGCGCGCCACCTGATCGGCGGCGCCCTGCCCCTGGACCAGCACCGGCCAGAGCAGCACCTGGGTCGGGCATCGATCCTCCAGCCGATGCAGGATGTCGCGGATCACCGCACCCGTGGGGGACGTCACCACGCCGATCACGCGGGGCATGAACGGCAAGCGGCGCTTGCGTTCCCGGTCGAACAGCCCTTCCGCCGCCAGCTTCTGCCTGAGCTTTTCCAGCAGCGCCATCAGCGCGCCTTCGCCAGCCAGTTCCATCCGCTCGATCACGATCTGATATTTGGAGCGGCCGGGATAGGTGGTGAGCTTGCCCGTCGCGATCACCTCCGCACCATCCTGCGGCGCGAAGGGCAGGCGTGCCGCCCCGCCCTTCCACATCACGCCGTCGATCACGGCATTGTCGTCCTTCAGGCAAAGATAGATGTGCCCCGATCCGGCCCGCTTGAAGCCGGAAATCTCCCCGCGAACGCGGACATGGCCGAAACGGTCCTCGACCGTGCGCTTCAACAGGCCCGACAATTCGCTCACGCTGAGCGGCGGCGCGTTGTCCCCCGAGCGTTCCTCGGCTAACAGGCGCCCCGACACATCGAAACCAGCTTCATATTCCGGGGACATGGGCGAAATGAACATCCTTCTGTTGGGCGGCGGCGGCCGCGAACATGCTCTGGCGTGGAAGCTGGCGCAATCGCCGGCGCTCGACACCCTTTATGCCGCGCCGGGCAATCCCGGCATAGCCCAGCACGCGACATTGGTCGACCTTGATGCCGCGGATCATCGCGCCGTGGTCGATTTCTGCCTGCGCCACAGCATCGGCCTGGTGGTGATCGGCCCGGAAGCGCCGCTGGTCGACGGACTTGCCGACAATCTGCGGGTCAAGGGCTACCCGGTCTTCGGCCCCGGCAAGAGGGCAGCGCAGCTTGAGGGGTCCAAGGGCTTCACCAAGGATCTGTGCAAGCGCGCAGGCATCCCGACCGCCGCCTATGAACGCGTCAAGAGCAAGGACGGCGCCATCGCCGCGCTGGACGACTTCGCGCTGCCCGTGGTGATCAAGGCGGACGGGCTGGCGGCGGGCAAGGGCGTGATCATCGCGGAAACCCGCGAAGAGGCGCTGGAGGCGCTCGACACCATGTTTTCCGGCGCGTTCGGCGCGGCTGGCGAGGAAGTGGTGCTGGAGGAGTTCATGACGGGGGAGGAAGCCAGCTTCTTCGCCCTGACCGACGGCAGCGCCATATTGCCCTTCGGATCGGCGCAGGATCACAAGCGGGTGGGCGACGGCGACACCGGCCCCAATACCGGCGGCATGGGCGCCTACAGCCCGGCCCGCGTGCTGACGCCCGAACTGGAAGCGCAAGTGATCGCGACGATCATCCGTCCCACGGTCGACACGCTGGCCGCCGAAGGAACGCCCTATAGCGGCGTGCTCTATGCCGGGTTGATGCTGACGGCCGAAGGGCCGAAGCTGATCGAATATAATGCCCGCTTCGGCGATCCCGAATGCCAGGTGCTGATGATGCGGTTCGACGGCGATCTGGTTGCGCTGCTGCTCGCCGTGGCGGAAGGAAGGCTGGCGGACCAGGGGCCGGTGCAACTGGCGGACCGCGCCGCGCTCACCATCGTCATGGCCGCGAACGGTTACCCCGGCACGCCCGACAAGGGCGGCGCGATCACCGGCATCGATGCGGCGGAGGCCGGCGGCGCGCGGGTTTTCCACGCCGGGACGACAGAGCGGGACGGCATGATCGTCGCCAATGGCGGCCGCGTGCTCAACGTCACGGCGACCGGCCCGACGGTGAAGGCGGCGCAACAGGCCGCCTACAGCGCGGTCGACGCCATCTCCTTCCCGACCGGCTTCTGCCGCCGGGACATCGGGTGGCGCGAAGTGGCGCGGGAGGAAGCGCAGCGCTGATCCCCTTGCGGCGTGCGCTCAACCGTCCTTAAATAAGGCAAATTCAGACAGGGAGGGACAAGCGATGCAAGAATTCTTCATGGACTATGGCCTGTGGCTGCTGATCGCGCTGCTGGTCATCATCGGCATCGTTTTCCTGCTGTCCGGGCGCAACCGTCCCAGTGAGCCTTCCATTCCCGCCGAGTCGAAGCCGGTGGCGGCGCCTGTTGCCGCTCCGCCGGTTTCCGTGCCGGTCGAGACGAGCGCGCCCGAACCGGCGATGGCCGCTCCAGCCGCCCCCGCGCCCGCGCCCGCGCCGGTCGAACCTTTGGCGCCGGTTCCTGCCCCCGATTCACCGGCGGCTGCCGCGCCGTCCGGCGATGCCGACGACCTGCTGAAGCTGAAGGGGGTCGGCCCCAAGCTCAACACGCTGCTGATCGAACTGGGGGTCACGCGCTATGCCCAGATCGCGGGCTGGAACGATGCCGACATCGCCGCGATCGACGCCAGGCTGGGCAGCTTCAAGGGCCGCCCGGTGCGTGACCAGTGGATCGACCAGGCAAAATATCTCGCCGCCGGGGATGTTGCCGGCTTCGAAGCCAAATATGGCAAGATCTGACGGGTCAGGCCGGCAGCGGCGATGGGGTCAGGGATGGCGCCGCCGGCCCCTGTCGCGGCGCATTGCCGAACAGCAGCGGCAAGAGCGTGCCGCGCGCGGTCGCACGGCAGCCTAGCGCCAGCAGCAGGACGGACAGCGCCATTGTCGCCGCCGGTCCGAGGCCGAACATGACGAGCACGCCCATGACCAGCGGGTGCCAGAGGTAGAAGAACAGGCTGTCGCGTCCGATGGCATTGACCGGCGCGAATTCCAGCCGCAGCGCCAACAGCGTCGGCAGCAGCGCGATGAGGCCGAGGCACATCAGAAGTCGCGCTGGCACGAAGGCCATCGGATTATCGGCATCACGAAGCCCTGACCACCAAAGCAGGCCGAGCAAGGCGATCGTCCCCGCGATTCCCAGATGGCGCCGCGAAATCCGCTGTTCCGCGATCAACATGCCGAAGAAGAAGAATATCGGATAGCGCAGGAAACGGCTGTCGGGCGAAAACAGGCTGTCGCCGATGGGGCCGTGATTGAGGCCAAAGCCGTACATGATCGCCAGGCTGACGGGCGTGCCCGCCGCCAGCAGCACCAGCGGCGAGAAAGGCAGCAGCCGCGTCAGCATGATCAGGAAGAACAGCGTCGGCACATACCAGAGGTGAAAGGGCGGCCGGAACAACAGATCGAAGGGCAGCGTCCAGCGCAGCGCGCCTCCGCTGGCGATCATGTACACCATGCCGGCGAAAAGCCACGGCACGAGCATTCGCCGGCCATAGCGGGACATCAGGCGATGAATGCTGTCGGTCCGGGTGCGGGTGACGTTGAGCAGATAGCCCGAAATCCCTACCATCAGCGGCATGCGAAAGCCCGACCCGACCCACAGCGCCAGATCATGGGCGCCGGTCAGTTCCCTTACATGCCCACCCATGACGAGCAGGATCAGCACGCCTTTCAGCAGGTCGATAGACGGATTCTTGCTCACGAAATTGCCCTGGCGTCCCCAACCGGAACGCTAGCGTCACGTCCTTGCCGGATCGTTAAGACGCCATCAGCATTTGCAGCTTTTCAGCGCGGGAGAAGGCGCTACGTATATCCGTCGATGAAGACGCAGCTGCTGCAACGCCTCGACGCCTCGCCTTTTGCCAAATTGGGGCTGGCGATCATCGTCTTCTGCCTGATCCTGGGAGGCTGGCAGGCCGTGGGCCGATACCGGGCTGCGCATGTGACGCTGCCGGGCGGTGAGACGCGCGCGGGCGCCTGCTCGCTCTGGTTCATCGGCAGTTCGTCGATGCATCGATGGACCAGCCTCGATCGGGACATGGCGCCCTGGGATGCGCATAATCGGGGGATCGACGACGCCACCTTCGCCGACATCCTGCCGCGCTTTGCCAATGCGGCGAGGGATAGCAAGCCGGCGGCGATCATCCTCTATGCCGGGGAGAATGACATCGCCAGCGGCGTCGAGGTTCGCGCGGTGATCCGCGATCTCGCGCGATTTCTGGACCTGCGCAACCGGATGATGAGCGACGTGCCGGTGCTGATATTGTCGATGAAGCCCAGCCCGACGCGCCGGTCGATCTTCCAGAGCCAGATGCTGTTCAACAGGGCGGTGCAGAAGCTGATCGAACCCTTGCCGTTGACCCATTATGCCGACATCACCACGCCGCTGCTGAAGGATGGCAAGCTGGGCGACAATTATCAGGCGGACGGCGTGCATATGAATCCGGCCGGATATCGCATCTGGGCCAATGTCGTGCGCCAGCGGCTGAACGACGTGCTGCCGCCCGTGACGATAGGCCGCTGCGTCCGTCAAGGAGGCGCGGTGCCCCCCTCCCGGACCGCGGCGGATGATCAGAAGATGCCGAGAAACTTCTTTTCCTGACGCCTATTTTCCCGGACGCTTCCCTTGCCCGCCTCATCCTTGGCCGTGGTGCCGTGGCCGACATCGTCGCGGGGCTTGCCGCCTTTGGTGCGCTGGGCCGCCGCAGTCGCGCCGGCGAGCACCGGGCCGCAGGCGGCGCTCTTTGCGTCCCCGACATCGACAAAGGCAAGGACGGAGGCGAGCGGGGTCGCGGCGATGCCCAGGGCGGCGGCTGCTCCGCCGCGCGCCACCAGCTCGGGGCTGATCACGTCGATGCCGGGTCGGGCGAACGTCCCGTTGATGCCGATGGGTGACTGGCCGGAAAACAGGCTGAACTTCTTGCCGTCCGCGCGGAAGGCGAGGTCCAGGCTCTCATTGCGGAAGGAAAAGCCGCCCCGGCCCAGCATCACATTCTTTCGCGTGTCGATGATGATCGGGTCGGCGGCCGCCACGCCGTCGCGCACGGTGAAGGCGATCAGCCCGCAATTGATCTCCACCGGGTCCTTCAGCTTCTTCTGGAACATCTTGGTGATGAAGGTGCCGATGTCGAGTTCCGACAGCTGGACGTTGCGCGCCCACATCGAACCGGCCGGCAGGATGACCGCGATGCGGCCGTTGGAGGCGCTGAGCGAATCGTGCAGCGTGTTGCCGAGGCCGGTCATCTGGACGCGCGCCTTGATCGTGCCGGTGGTGCCCGATTCCTCGACGCCCCAGCGGGCGAGCAGCTTGCCCATCGGCGTGGGCGACAGGCGGATGTCGTAACTGGTGCGAACCGGCTGTGTCCGGGCGTTGATGCTGATGTCGGAACTGACATGGCCGCCCGACATGTCGAAAGTCAGCGGCGACAGGGTGAGCAGGCTGCGGTCGAGCGAGAGGGTGAGGCCGATATTGGACACGGGCACATTGTCGGCGCGGATGCGGCCTATGTCATAGCGCAGCCGGGCATCGAAATTGCGGAGCACCTCCACCCGCAGCGGCGCATCGGGAAGAACGCGCGGCGCTCCGTCCACGGTCTGGATCGCGCCGGCCTTGCCCTGCTTCGCCAACCGCTCGGGATCATAGCCGATGAAGGGACCGACATCGACGATATCAAGGCTGCGGGTGGCAAGGGCGGCCTTCAGCAGCAGGCGATCATCCGGCTGGGACACGGTCATGCGTCCCGCCAGATCGCTGTCGCCGAAGCGGCCCTTGAGATGGGTGAAGCGCCACTCGCCCTCCACCTTGGTCAGGGCGGAGGTGAACCGATAGGCGCGGGTTTCGGGGATGGCCACGCCCAGGAAATCGAACAGCCGGGCAAGATTGGGTCCGTGGGTGATCAGCCGCAGGTCCGCGCCCTCTATCTCCGTCGCGCCGGGTAGCGTGCCGCTGACCTCCAGCACGGTCGCGCCCGCCTGGGCATGAAGGGCAAGCTGGTTCCTGCCGCCCGTCACCATTTCATCGGGCGAGAGCAGGCCGCCGCGCAATGTGAAGGGGCGGCCCCGCATCGTGCCGGCACCAGAAAAGCGCACATCGCTGGCGAAGCGGGTGTCTTGCGCCTTCACCGTCTCGAAGCCCAGATCGGCGGCAAGCTGCATGCGGGGATCGCGATAGCGCAGCGTCGTCCCGGTCAGCGCGGCGCGACGGATCAGCGGCAGGTTGAGCGGCTCACCCTTCCTGAGGGGGTCGCCGAAAGTCCATGTATTGCTCCTGCCGTCGCGCGACCATTCGAGATCGACGGCGGCGTTGCGCAGTTCCAGCCAGCGCAGTCTGTACCTGTCCCCGAACAGCAAGCTGAGCGGCGCGATGCGGCTGTCGATCAGGTCGGCGCGGAAAAAGGCGGGCCGGCTGGCCCAGCGCGTATTGGCGATGACCATTTGCCGGGCGCGGAACTTGATGGTGACGGGGTCGAAATAAAGCTGGAAGTCGCCGCCGACGCGAACCGGGCGCTCCAGGCGGCTGCTGACGATCCGTTCGAAGGGATGTTTGAGGAAGCGGCCCTTGGTGATGAAGAGGATCAGCCAGAGCGCGAAGAATATGCCGATGATCCAGAGCAGGATGCGCGCCGGCAGGGGGAGCCTTCGCCAGCCCTCGCGCGCGCGCCGGACATAGTGGCGCGTGCCACGGGGATGCGGCGCACCGCTTGCCGGCATGTCCGGCCGGAGGGGATCGGCGTCGGCCATGGCGGTTGAACGCCGATCCGCCTTTTTGGGTCCGAATCGCTTGCGTTCGGCAATGCTTCCGACTATGGGCCGCCCTTCGCGATATTCGGAAGGACCGCCCGGCTAACTAGGGCTGCCGTGGCTGTTCGTAATCGTCGCGCTTTGAAAAGGAGACGAAAATGCCCAAGCTCAAGACCAAGAGCGGTGTGAAGAAGCGCTTCAAGTTCACCGCTTCCGGCAAGGTCAAGCACGGCGTCGCTGGCAAGCGTCACCGCCTGATCAGCCACAATGCGAAATATATCCGCCAGAACCGCGGCACTTCGGTCATGTCCGACGCCGACGTGGCACATGTGCGCCTCTGGGCGCCCTACGGCCTGAAGTAAGGAGTAGAGGCACATGGCACGCGTAAAACGTGGTACGACCACCAAGGCGAAGCATAAGAGGATTCTGGATCAGGCGAAGGGCTATTATGGCCGTCGCAAGAACACGATCCGCATCGCCCGCCAGGCCGTCGAAAAGGCCGGCCAGTACGCCTATCGCGACCGCAAGGTCAAGAAGCGGACCTTCCGTGGCCTGTGGATCCAGCGCATCAACGCCGGCGTCCGCGCCGAAGGCCTGACCTATTCGCAGTTCATGCACGGCCTGAAGCTGGCCGGCGTGGAACTGGACCGCAAGGTTCTGGCCGACATCGCGATGCACGAGGGCGAGGCGTTCAGCGCCATCATCGCCCAGGCGAAGGCTGCGCTGCCCGCGGCCTGAGCCGGATCGGTCGCAAGATCGTCCAAAAAGGGGCGCCGGGGCAGATGCCTTCGGCGCCCCTTTTCGTTTCTGTCACCCTTGAAGGGAGCGTCCCATGTCGCTGCATGTGTGGTGGTTGTATGTCACGGCGGTTTTCCTGATCTCGGCCACGCCGGGACCGAACATGCTGCATGTGATGACCCAAAGCATTCACCATGGGCCGCGACGGGCGATGATGACGATGGCGGGCCTGATGAGTGCGGTGCTGCTCTGCCTGATCGCGTCGGCGCTGGGGCTGGGAGCATTGCTCAAGGCATCGCCCCGACTGTTCGACGTGCTGCGCTATGCCGGCGTGGCCTATCTGATCTGGCTGGGCGTCAAGGCCTGGCGAGCGCCGGTGGGCGACGCGGGCGAGGTGGGCGCGACGCGGGCTGGAGCGAAGTCGGCTGGGGCGCTTTATGGGACCGGGCTGCTGACGGGTCTCAGCAACCCCAAGCTGATCATCTTTGCCGCCGCGCTGTTTCCGCAGTTCATCGATACCGCAAGGCCCTTCAGCGTGCAGCTCGCCATCCTGGTGGTCAGCTTCGTGGTGATCGAAAGCTTCTGGTACAGCGTCTATGCGCTGGGCGGCATGAAACTGAAGCGCTGGCTGGCGCCTGTGAACCGGCAGCGGCTGTTCAATCGCGGTACGGGGGTGATGTTCATCGGCTTTGGCGGGGCCTTGCTGGGCGCGCGGGCCTGACCGCCATCATCGTTCCCGTGCGCGGGAATCCATCCGACAGCCTGCATCCGCGCCAGTCATGAAAACGGCAGGTTTTGCATCGAAGGGCCGTCAAATCGCCTTCAACGGCGGCATCAGCATCGTTCCGGCTTGATTGAAGGCTTCACAAAAGACTACGGCGTGCACCGGCTGATGTGGTTCGGGAACGGCGGTTCGATGGAAGAGGCGATCCGGCGCGGGAAGCAGATCAAGAAGTGGAGCAGGCAGGGGACGATCGACCTGATCGAGCGGGATCATCCCGAATGGCGTGATCTCGCCCTTGATCCGGTTTTTGAGCCTCTGGAGCGTCGGGGCGTCGATTGGGCGCCATGAAATTTGAATAGTGCGGGAGATGGGTTCCCGCCTTCGCGGGAACGACTGTGATGAGTGAGACTGCCAATCTGAAAGCCGGCCTGATCGCCGACATCGCCGCCGCCGATACGCTGGAGGCGCTGGAGGCGCTGCGCGTCGGTGCCATGGGCAAGAGCGGCGTGGTGACGGGGCTGCTCAAGACCCTTGGCGGCATGAGCCCGGAGGAGCGGCTGGAGAAGGGACCGCCGATCCAGGACCTGCGCGAAAGCGTGACGGCGGCGCTGGCCGACAGGAAGGCTGCGCTGGAGCAGGCGGCGCTCGATGCGAAGCTCGCGGCCGAGAAGATCGACATGACCTTGCCCGCCGAAACGGGGCCGCAGGGGTCGGTCCATCCGGTCAGCCAGGTGATGGACGAGCTGGCGGAGATTTTCGCGGACCTTGGCTTCTCCGTCGCGACCGGGCCGGAGATCGAGGACGATTGGCATAATTTCACCGCGCTCAACATTCCGGAGACCCATCCGGCGCGGGCGATGCATGATACCTTCTATTTCCCGGATGGGCCCGATGAGAATGGGGCCGGGAAGAAGATGCTGCTGCGCACCCATACCTCCCCCGTGCAGATCCGCACGATGATGAACGCGGCGCCGCCGATCCGCATCATCGCGCCAGGCCGGGTCTATCGGTCGGACAGCGACGCGACGCATACCCCGATGTTCCATCAGATCGAGGGGCTGGTGATCGACAAGGGCATCACGCTCGGCCACCTCAAATGGACGCTGGAAACCTTCCTGAAGGCATTTTTCGAGCGTGACGACATCGTCCTGCGCCTGCGGCCCAGCTATTTCCCCTTTACCGAGCCTTCGGTCGAGGTCGATGTCGGCTATACGCTGGTGAGCGGCCAGCGGGTGATCGGCGGCGACGGCGATGCGCCGGGCGGCGGCTGGCTGGAAGTGCTGGGCAGCGGCATGGTCAACCGCCGGGTGATCGAGGCATGCGGCCTTGATCCGGACGAATGGCAGGGCTTTGCCTTCGGCACCGGCGTCGACCGGCTCGCCATGCTGAAATATGGGATGAACGACTTGCGCGCTTTCTTCGACGGCGATCTGCGCTGGCTGAAACATTATGGTTTTTCGGCGCTGGACGTGCCGACGCTGAGCGGAGGAGTGGGCGCATGAAGTTCACGCTGAGCTGGCTCAAGACGCATCTCAACACCGATGCCGACCTGCCGACGATCCTCAAGGGCCTGACCAATATCGGGCTTGAGGTCGAGGGCGTGGAGAATCCGGCGGAAAAGCTGGGCGCCTTCCGCATTGCGAAGGTGCTGACGGCGGAACGCCATCCGCAGGCGGACAAGCTGCAGGTGCTGACCGTGGACGCGGGCGACGGCGCCCTGCAGGTCGTCTGCGGCGCGCCCAATGCGCGGGCGGGACTGGTCGGCGTGTTCGGGACCGAGGGCGCGGTGGTGCCGGTCAATGGCATGGTGCTGAAAAAGACCGCCATTCGCGGCGTCGAATCCAATGGCATGATGTGTTCGTTCCGTGAACTGGAACTGGGCGAGGATCATGACGGGATCATCGAACTTGGCGCCGACGCGCCGGTGGGACAGGTCTATGCTGAATGGGCCGGGCTGGACGATCCGGTCATCGACGTGTCGATCACGCCCAACCGGCAGGATTGCATGGGCGTGCGCGGCATCGCGCGCGATCTGGCGGCGGCGGGCCTGGGCACGCTGAACGCGCTGATCGTGCCGACGATCGAGGCGGCCGGACCCGGACCGGACGTGCGGATCGAGGATGCCGATGGCTGCCCCGCCTTCTTCGCGCGCACGGTCAGGGGCGTGAAGAACGGCAGTTCGCCCGAATGGATGGCGAAGCAGTTGAAGGCCATCGGGCAGAAGCCGATCAGCACGCTGGTCGACATCACCAACTATATCATGATCGATCTCGGCCGGCCGCTGCATGTCTACGACATGGCGACGCTGAAGGGCGGGCTGGTCGCGCGGCACGGGCGGCCAGGCGAGCAGGTGCTGGCGCTGAACGGGAAGACATACGCTATCGACGACAGCATGACCGTGATCGCGGATGACGAGGCGGTGCACGACATTGGCGGCATCATGGGCGGCGAGCATTCGGGCGCGCAGGACGGCACGACCGACGTGCTGATCGAATGCGCCTATTTCACGCCGGAACGGATCGCGGTGACGGGGCAGAAGCTGGGGCTGACCAGCGACGCCCGCGGACGGTTCGAGCGCGGGGTGGACCCCGCCTTCCTGGACGACGGCCTGTCGATCGCGACCTATCTGGTGACGCATCTGTGCGGCGGCAGCGCCAGCGAGGCGACGCGCGCGGGCAATCCGCCCGTGGTCGCGAAGACCGTGACCTACGATCCGGCGCAATGCTTGGCGCTGGCCGGGGTCGACGTGGCGGACGCCGAGCAGAAGCGCATCCTGGAAAGCCTAGGCTTCGCGGTGGAAGGCCATGACGCCACCTTCGAATATCAGGATGGCGTGCCGGTCACGACCCCGGCCACATGGACCGTGACGGTGCCGAGCTGGCGGCGCGACGTCGACGGCTGGCCCGACATTGTCGAGGAAGTCGTGCGCATCGTCGGGCTGGACCAGGTGCCCTCCACCCCCCTGCCCCGCGCCCCCGGCGTCGCCAAGCCGACCGCCACGCCGGAGCAGGCGATCGAGCGGCGCGTGCGCCGGACGGCGGCGGCGCGCGGCCTTGCCGAAGCGATCAACTGGTCCTTCATCTCGGAAAAGGAGGCCGCTGCGGTCGGTGGCGGAGCATGGACCCTGGCCAATCCGATTTCGGAGGATCTGAAGGTCATGCGGCCTTCGCTGCTGCCCGGCCTGCTTTCCGCGGCGCGGCGGAACGTGGATCGCGGCGCGGCTTCGGTGCGGCTGTTCGAACTGGGCCGCCGCTATCAGGCGGACAAGGAACGGGCGACGGTCGGCTTCGTGCTGGCTGGCGAGAAACTGGCGCGAGGCTGGCAGACGGGGAAGGCGCAGCCCTTCACCGCCTTCGATGCCAAGGGCGAGGTGACGGCGCTGCTCGCCGCGGCGGGCGCGCCCGTCGCCAATCTCCAGAGCTTCGGCGAGGCATCCGGCGCCTATCATCCGGGCCAGTCGGGCACGTTGCGGCTGGGGCCGAAGACGGTGCTGGCGGAGTTCGGCGTGCTGCACCCCAGCCTGGCCAGGCAGTTCGGGCTGACCGGCACGGTGGTCGCGGGCGAAATCTTCCTGGACGCGATCCCCGCCAAGCGGGCCAACGGCTTCATGCGCGCGCCCTATGCGCCGCCTGCCCTTCAGGCGGTGAAGCGCGACTTCGCCTTCCTTGTCGATGAAGCCGTCGAAGCCGACGCGCTGGTCCGCGCCGTCAGGAACGCGGACAAGAAAGCGATCGTCGACGCGCGGCTGTTCGACGTCTTCGTCGGCCCCGGCGTGGACGAGGGCAAGAAGAGCCTGGCCGTCGAGATCACGCTGCAACCCGGCGAAAAGAGCTTCGCGCAGGAGGAGCTGGACGCGATCAGCGCGGCCGTGGTGCAAGCTGCGGCAAAGCTGGGCGGCACGCTGCGGGGATGAGACTGTTCGCCGGGATGGAGGGGAAAGCGCGGCTCGCCGGCCTTTTCCTTCTCGGCGGCATGGCGGCGCGCGGCGTGGGGGAAGCCATGATCCGCGCCGCACTGGTCGTGGCGGGTTCCGGGCGGGAAACGGCGCGGAACATCAGGGACTTTCCCTGGGCCTATCGCATGGCGGAGGCGAGCGACCTGGTCATGATCTGCGCCATGCTGGCGGCGACCGTGCTGCTTTACGCGCTGTTCGCGCCGGTGGGGAGGCATGTCGCGCGGATGGCGGCGCTGCTGTCCGTCATCGGCATCGCGGCGCTGGCGGCAGGCGGCATCCTCGCCATGGCGCCGATCGTCCTGCTGGATGGGGCGCCGCATCCGGGCATCGGCATGACGCAGACCTATTCCCTGGTGGAACTGACCCTGCTGCTGCGGGATCAGGTTCAGCATGTCGCGCGCATCCTTCTGGGGCTAGGCCTGCTTCTGACCGGGTTGCTGGCCTATCGCTCGCGGTGGTTTCCCCGCGCATTGGGCGCGGCGCTGCTGTTCGGCGGCTCGCTCCAGGCGATCGTCCGGCTGGTGACCCTGATCGCGCCGGACCTGGCCGACGCGACCGTCATTCAGGCCGACATCGTGGCGGTGCTGGCGGAGGCGGTCTTCGCTCTATGGCTTATTTTTTCGGCTCGTCGGCCTTTTCCTCCGCCGTCGGCGGCGGGCTCATGATCTTGCACCCTTTGGCGTCGGCCAGGCCGCGCAGATAGCCGCGCCGGGCTATGCCAGCCGTGACGGCGGCTTGCAGGCGACGCTCGGCCGGCGCGGCGCCGCTGATTTCCCGCACGAGGCCGCGGAAGGGGATGATCGAGTTGACGATCGTCTTGCCGACGGCCTCCGCGATCTTGCCGGTGCGGTTCTCGTTCGCCTTCTGCCCCACGGTGAAATCAGGGCCAAGCACCAGGTTGAGTTCATCGAGCGAGCCCTTGAGCGCCTTGCAGGTCCGTACGGGCGGGCGCTTATAGGGGTCTTCGACCGCCTGCTGGAGCACGTCGGGAATCTTGTCCTTGTCGATGCCGACATCCCGCGCCGGCTGGGTCGCGATGCTGCCCGCCTTTTTCAACGTATCGTCCTTCTTCTCCTGTTCCTGGGCCAAGGCGCCCGTGGAACAGAGTAGAAGCGCAACCACGCCGATCCATTTCATCCGATTTTCTCCCTGCTGCTTCTTCAACCCCTTGAGATAGGGCGTGGTTCCGCGCCCGCTTCGCCGCTATGCGGGAGGGTGAGGAGATTGCGGCATATGGCGGACGAATTCATCACCATCAGTTCGGGCGATATGAGCGCGGCCATCAACCCGCTGGGGGCGGAGCTCTGGTCGCTTAAGGACCGGCAGGGACGCGAACTCATGACCGATGCCGATCCGCGCTGGTGGACCGGCCATGCGCCGCTGCTCTTTCCCTTCGTCGGGCGATCGCGCGGGGACGTCTATCGCTTCGAGGGACGGGATTATCCCATGCCGCAGCACGGCTTTGCGCGGCGCAGGGTCTTCGATGTGGTCGACCGGAGGGGGGACGCCGTGACCTTCCGGCTGGAGGCGGATGCGGAGACGCGGGCGGTCTATCCGTTCGACTTCCGGCTGGACATGCGCTTTGCGGTGGAGGGTGCGGCGCTGCGAATGACCGCCACGGTCGTCAATCGGGGGACGGGCGCCCTGCCCTTCTCCTTCGGCTATCATCCTGCCTTCGCCTGGCCGTTGCCCTATGACGGGGCGGCGGAGGAGCACCGGGTGCTGTTCGAGAAGGCCGAACCCGCGCCGATCCGCAAGGTGGGGGACGAACCGGGCCTGATCGCCCGGGAGAGCATCGCCTCGCCGGTCGAGGGCAATCTTCTGGCGCCTGCCCATGCGATGTTCGAGGGCGACGCGCTGATCTGGGACCGGCTGGAGAGCCGCAGCCTGTTCTGGGGCGTGCCGGGCGGCAAGGGTCTGAGGATCGATTTTCCCGATACGCCCTGGCTGGGACTGTGGCAGAAGCCGGGCGCGCATTATCTCTGCGTCGAGCCGTGGGCGGGGATGGCCGATCTGGTGGGCTTTGCGGGAGATGTCTGGGAAAAGCAGGGGATCATGCGGCTGGCGCCGGGGGCGGAGCGGGCCTTCCGGATGGACGTGACGCTGGTGGACCGCTGATGCCTCTGTTCTTTTCCCTCATTCCCGCGTAGGCGGGGATCGACCCCCCGGCCCAGTTCCCGGCCTGACCGCCTGGCGCCGGCGCGGGGATGACGCATTTCCAGACAGAATGAAATTTCATGACCATTCCTTCCCGCCGCACCTTCGCCATCATCTCCCACCCCGACGCGGGCAAGACCACGCTGACCGAGAAACTGCTGCTGGAGGGCGGCGCGATCCATCTGGCCGGGGAAGTCAAGGCCCGCGGGGCGAACCGGCGCGCGCGATCCGACTGGATGAAGATCGAGCAGCAGCGCGGCATTTCCGTGACCAGCTCCGTCATGACCTTCGAGCGGGACGGGATCACCTTCAATCTGCTCGATACGCCGGGGCACGAGGATTTTTCCGAGGACACCTACCGCACGCTGACCGCGGTGGATTCCGCCGTGATGGTGATCGACGCCGCCAAGGGCATCGAGCCGCAGACGCGCAAGCTGTTCGAGGTGTGCCGGCTGCGCAACGTCCCCATCATCACCTTCATCAACAAGGTCGATCGCGAAGGACGTGACAGCTTCGCGCTGCTCGACGAAGTGGCCGACGCGCTGGCGCTGGACGTGTGCCCGATGAGCTGGCCGGTCGGCATGGGCGGCGAGTTCGAGGGGATTTACGACTTCGCCAGGGACCGCCTGCGCCAGCCTTCGGGCGCGAGCAAGGAATTTGAAGGCAAGGAGGCCGTCTTCTCCGGCGTCGACGACGACGCCCTGGCCGGGCATCTGTCCGAACAGGGGCTGGCGCGGCTGCGCGAGGAAGCCGAACTGGCAGTGGGCGGCTATGCCGATTTCGACCTTGCCGCCTATCGCCATGGCGACCTGACCCCGGTCTATTTCGGATCCGCGCTCAAGCTGTTCGGCGTGACCGAGTTGATCGACGCGCTGGCCGCCCATGCGCCGCCCCCGCGCGCCCAGCCCGCCGAACCCGCGCCGGTCGAGCCGGAGAACAGCGAAGTCACCGGCTTCATCTTCAAGGTCCAGGCCAATATGGACCCGCAGCATCGCGACCGGATCGCCTTCATGCGGCTCTGTTCGGGCAAGTTCAAAAGGGGCATGAAGCTGACGCCGAGCGGCAGCGGCAAGCCGATCGCGGTGCATTCCCCCATCCTCTTCTTCGCACAGGACCGCGAGATCGCGGATGAGGCCTTTCCGGGCGACATCATCGGCATTCCCAACCATGGCACGTTGCGCGTCGGCGATACGCTGAGCGAGAAGGCGGGGGTGCGCTTCACCGGCCTGCCGAACTTCGCGCCGGAAATCCTGCGGCGCGTCGCGCTGAAGGACCCGACCAAGACGAAGCAGTTGCGCAAGGCGCTGGACGACCTTTCCGAAGAGGGCGTGATCCAGGTCTTCTATCCGGAGATCGGGTCGAACTGGATCGTCGGCGTGGTCGGACAGTTGCAGTTGGACGTGCTGATCTCCCGGCTGGAGGCGGAATATAAGGTCGCGGCCGGGCTGGAGGCCTCCCCCTTCGACACCGCGCGCTGGATTTCGGGCGATGATGCGGCCGTCAGGGACCTGGTCGCGTTCAACGGCGCCAATATGGCCAAGGATCGCGACGGCAACATCGTCTTCATGGCGAAAAGCGCCTGGGATATCGGCTATCAGCAGGAACGCCATCCCAAGGTCAGGTTCAGCGCCACCAAGGAGCGGTAAGGCCGCGGGTGCAGGGGGCATGAAGCAGGAGGCAGGCGTGCAGGATTCCATGACGCGACGCGGCGTTCTTTCCGGAGCAGCGACAGCGGGGGCCCTGGCCGGCGCCGCGCCGTTTTCCCTGGCGGCCGCGGCCGACGCGCAGCCAGCGCCGAGACCGCCGCGTACCGAGTGGATCTATGACGCCGTCGTGCTGCTCCAGAAGGAAATACCGCATGGCCAGACGATCCGCGGCAAGCGTTTCCGCGTACCGATCATCGGCGGGGATTTTTCCGGGCCGTCGATACGCGGAAAGATCATACCGGGCGGGTTCGACTGGCAGCTCCTTCGTTCAGACGGCTATTGGGAGCTCCAGGCGGAATATTTCATGGAAACGCATGACGGGGCGCAGATCCATGTGCTCAATCGCGGTCTCTGGCACAGCCCGAACGGCGACTGGCCGGCCGACTACAATATTTCCACGCCCCAGTTCGAGGCGCCCGACGGCCCCTATGCCTGGATGAACCAGTTCATCTTCACAGGGACGATCGGCCCGGCCGGAACGGCAGAAGCGCCGGGGGTGAAGCTGTCCATCTTCCGGCTGACCACGGGCTGAGGCCCGCGGGTCGTTTCCTGCGCCGGGCGCCGGCGGATCAGAATGTCGAAAGTTTCAGCGTCGCCATGATCCTGCGGCCGGGCATGACGACATCATCCTTGTTGAGCGACGTGGCCAGGCGCTGCACGTCATTGGTGAGGTTCTGGCCGGTGATCCCCAGTTCGATGCCCGGATATCGGGCAAATGGCCTGAACGCGATCTGGCCGTCCAGCGAGACATAGGCCGGCGTCGGCGTATCGAATTGACCCGCCTTGTCCTGCCGTCCGGCATAGATGAGGTTGAAGCCGGCGTCGAGGCGATCACCCGACCAGTTCAACCCTCCCCCGATGCGATAGGGCGGTATGCGCGGCACATTATTGCCGTCATCCAAGGTCGCGCGGGTATAGTCCCCCAGCATGTCGAGGCGGAAGGTGCCATGATCGGTCTTGACCAGATCATAGCTGGCCTCCGCCTCCAGCCCCCGGAAATGGGCGCCCTGCTGCCGATAGTTCAACTCGCGCAGGCCGCCATTGCCGCCCGCCGAGCAGATGCCCGCATCATCACAGGTCCGGCCCGTCAGATCGCCATAGATATAATTGCGGAACCAGCTGCTGTAGACGCTCCCGTCCAGGTGGAAGCCGCCGCTGCGGATCCGCAGGGTGCCCTCCAGCGAATTGGCCCGCTCCATCTTCAGGAAAGGATCACCCGTTTCGAAGGTGTCGGGGCCATCATGTCCGCCGCGCGCGAAGAGTTCGGCCATGGCGGGCGCCCGTCCCGTGCTGGAGAAGGTCATGCCCAGCTTGATCGCGGGGCTCACCGTATAGAGCGCGCCGACAGCGCCGCTGATCGGGGTGAATTCCCGCCTTGTGAACAGATCGGATGCCGGCGTACCGCTGATCTTCACATTTTCGATGCGGCCGCTGGTCTCCAGGTGCAGCCGGTCGCCCAGGCGGGTATCGGCGAAGAGATAGCCGGCGAAGCTTTCCATGGTCGAGGGGAAGAGATAGCTGCTGTCATCGCCCACCGCCGAATAGTCGCGATGCTGATATTCCACACCCAGCGCCGAATTGTCGACAAAGCCGATCCGGTTGAGCAGCAATTCCGCCCGGCCGTTATATTCCTTGTTCCTGAAGGTGGTGAGAATGGTGCCATCCGGGTCCTTCTCATCATGCTTGTAGTTCGAATAGCTGCCGTCCAGACTGAGCGACTTGAACAGGCCGCTGCCCAGGCTGAATGACGACTTGGTCATGACCTTGGTCTGCCGCATGTCGATATAGCTGCTGTCGCTCGGTATGCCGTAGCGGGCGTCATATTGCGTCACGGCCACGCCGGCATGGCTGTCATTGCCCGAACCGAAGAAATAGGATCCGCCCAGCGATCCGCCATGTCCGTGAAAGAAGCTGTTCTGCTGGACGCCCAATGGCGTTTCATAATCGCCCGCGTCGCGGATGAAGCCGTCGGCATGCAGGGCGAACTGGCCCAGCGACGCGTCGACCATCCCTGCGCCCTGCCAGAGGTCCGACACGCTGCCATAGCTTCCTTCCACTTGTCCCGAAATCGGGTGTTCGGACAGGGCGTTGGGCACGCGGTTGTTGATCACGTTGACGACGCCGCCAATGGCCTGGCTGCCATAGCGGAGCGTCCCCGCGCCGCGCACGACCTCTATGCTCTGCGCCGCCAGCGGGTCGATGGGGATGCCATGATCCGGCCCTATGTCGGACACGTCGGAAACGCTCGTCCCATCCTCCAGGATGCGAACGCGGTTTGCGTCAAGGCCGCGGATGATGGGGCGGCTGGCGCCCGTCGCGAAACCGCTGGCGGCGATGCCCGGCACACGCGCCAGCGCATCGGAGATCGTGGCGCCGCCCTGACGGCGTATCTGGTCCGCATCGACCCTGGCGACGATGGAAGGGGTGTCGTCGCGTTCGTGCGCGATCGGCGAGGCGGTGACGATGATGTTTGCGCCGGGGTTCGTCCCGGCCGAAGATGAAGGCGCGTCATCCGCGAGCGCCGGGAAGGTCATGAACGCAGCCGCCGCTGCGCCCCCAAAAAGCATGGCACGCATGGGAATACTCCAGGAAATCGGTTTGATTCCCCGACAGGCGCGGTCGCTTCGCCGCGCGCAGGGAATATCAGGCGATGAGAACCGGAGATTCCGGCGGCGCGCGGCTGTGCCATATATGACCTGTCGATGCGACGGTCAGGAAATGGAGCGAAACATCGTCATGCCGCACGCGAACCGGCGTCCGATTCGCCATCACGCGAACCGGCAGCGGCGGAGCAGACTCTGCCTGGAATTTCAGGTCGCAGAGCTTGCAATAGCTGAAGAGGAAAGCCGGTTTGCCCGGCTGATGCGCGAACCGCGCCGAATGGGACGGGGCAAGATGGTCGGCATGGCCGATTTCGCGATGGACCTGCACCGCCAGCATGGTGGAGATGCACATGGCCAGGATGGCAAGTATCACCAGGATGCTGGCGCGACTTCTTTCGGAACGGGATGAGCCCGGTGGGTTCAAATGGCTGGTTCCGAATGGTGAAGCACGACCCTGGCTCTACAAAAGGTCGGGGACCGGACACAAATTAAGATTATGTAATATTATCCCATAGCGTCGGCGCCCGCATCTTCAGGGCCGGTTTCGACCTGCCTTCATCCGTTGATCGGGATTTGCATGGACCGGGCAACAAGCCGGCGCAGCCAGAGCAGGGCGGGATCCTGTGACTGGCGCGCGCGCCAGGCCATGTGGATGGCGACGTCGGGAACGGCAACCGGCAACTCATAGACGGCCAGATGGCCCTTCTCCTCCTCCCGAAGAACAGCCGCCGGTACTACCGCGAGGAGGTCCGACCCGATCACGACGGATGCAACGACCATGAAATGCGGCACGCGGAGCATGATCCTGCGGCGCAGGCCCATCGTTTCGATCAGGGAATCGACATTCGCGCCCGTGTCATGACCGACGTCGACGCCGACATGCGGCAGCGCAAGGAAGGATTGAAGCGTCAGCCCTCCCTGCAACGCCGGATGCGCCGCATCGGCGATGCAGACCAGCTTGGCGGTCTGGATAACCTCGCAATGCAATCTTTCGGGAAGGTTCGGGAAGACTCCAACGCCGAGATCGGCCGCGCCTGACAGCAGATGCTCTATGCCCTCGCGCGCTCCCGATGCCAGTATGTCGATGTCGATGCCGGAACCCTGCGCGCGAAGACGGGGGATCAGTTGCGGCAGCAGGCGAGCCGCGCTTGCGTCCGACATGGTCAGGGTGAAGCAACGGCTGGCCGTCGACGATTCAAAGGCCGGTTCGGTATCAAGCGCCGAACGCAGGCGGTCGAGGGCCCCACCTATCGGATCGGCAAGCGCCAGCGCGCGGGGCGTGGGCTCCATAACCCCCCGGCGCCGGGTGAAGAGATCATCGCCCAGCACGGCGCGCAGGCGGCGCAGCGCATGACTCATCGCTGGCTGACTAAGCCCGACCCGGTCGCCCGCGCGCGACAAATGACGATCCTTCATGAGCGCGTCGAAAATGACCATGAGATTGAGGTCTATGGAAGCCAGATTGAGCGGTGCCGTCATAGGAGGGATATAGCAGCCGCTGCCTGCAGCCCCAAGGGCATCGACCGGGCCGTTTTCGGGACAGCACCCCGGCGCGGCATCCAGCGCGCCGTCCCGCATGCCTCAAAAGAAAGAATGCAAATCAGGCCACATTATTCATCCTGCGAATAATGCGGTGCGAACATGCGATTTGCCTGCGGCGTACAAGATGGATTTAATCCCGGAACAGAGGCTCAACGAGGGCCCAGGGGAGGATCCATGAAAACATTATTTCTGGTCGGCACCGCGATCGCCGCCATGTCGGCGCCCGTGCCGCTCGCAGCGCAGGAGGCAGCGCCGGATATTGCCCAATCCCATTCACTTGCTGGCCCGGCACCGTCTTCCGACGCGAATGGCGGGCTTGCGGACATCATCGTGACCGCGCAGCGCCGCGCCGAAACGGCACAGCGCGCAGCGGTCGCGATAGATGTTGTCTCGCCGCAGGAGCTGACCCGCGCGGGCGTCGTCACCGCCACCATGCTCAACGCGACGGTTCCTGCGCTTACGGTGCAGCAGGGAGGCGGCGCAAATACCACCTTCTTTGTTCGCGGTGTCGGCAATTTCACCAACAACGGCTACTCGGACCCGGCGATCGCATTCAACCTGGACGGCATTTATCTCGGCCGGCCGACCTCCACGACGGGCACCTTCTTCGATCTCGAGCGGATCGAGGTGTTGAAGGGGCCGCAGGGGACGCTTTACGGCCGCAATGCCACGGGTGGCGCCATCAACGTCATTCCGGCGAAGCCCCGGTTGGGAGAGCGAACCCTCTCTGTTTCCGGCAGTTTCGGAAATTACGATGCGATCGATGCCGAAGCCGCCGCCAATTTGCCGATCGGTGACAATGCGGCCATACGGATTGCCGGCAAGGTTGTAGACCGGAAGGGTTATAACGAAGACGGCACGTCCGACGAAGTGGGGCAGGCAGTTCGGGCGCAATTGCTGATAAAGCCCAGCCCGGCGGTCTCCATCCGCCTGAGCGGTGATTATTCGCATCAAGGTGGCGCAGGCGTCGGTGCGAGTTATGTCGGCACGGAAAATTTTACGCCCGGCACCCCGGCGACATCCATCTCGCCGCCAAATTACAGCTTCACGGCTGCTGGCGTCGATCCCTTCAGCGGGCTCCTTTCGCCAGCCGGCAGCGCCTATTTTGGGCATGCCGTCATCCCGGGAACTTTCATCAATCCCGCCCCGCTGGCCTCCCCCTATCTGAATAACAGATATTGGGGACTGACGGCGGAGATCAACGCCGATGTGGCCGGAGGGACGTTGACGATCCTGCCATCCTATCGACGGGCGAAACTGGACAATCTGTTCAATGGTCCTTCATTCAGAGGCTCACTCAACAGTGAGGATGACCGGCAGTTCAGCACGGAGTTACGGTTCCAGGGTCCACGCCTGGGTCCGATAGACTGGCTGGTCGGCGGCTATTATTTCAACGAAACCGTAAAGGGCCTGTACGGGATCAATCAATATCAGATCATTTCCTTCCAGGACTTCACATCGAAGACGAAGTCCTATGCCGCTTTCGGCCGTGTCACGGCGCATCTGAGCGACAGTCTGAGATTCGTGGCGGCGGGACGCTACACCCATGACAGCAAGGATTTCAACGGCGGGGCGGACACGCTTATCGACCTGTGCACCAATGCGCCGCCCCCATTCGGTCCTGGCTGCTTTGGCGGACCGTCGCTACCCGTCGTCCAAACCCTGGCGCAGGTGCCCGGCGCACCGGCCATGCCCGGCCCAGCCAATGCGGTTCCCTATGGCACCGCCGGCAACATCCTGTTCTACATTCCAAATCAGGTGAATGCGGGGATCGACAAGGGCCGCGTCACCTATCGACTGGCGGCTGAATATGACCTGGCGCCGGCTTCGTTGCTTTATGCCAGCTACGAGACGGGCTATCGTTCCGGCGGCTTTTCCAATGCGCCTGGACACGAAACCTTCGAACCGGAATATGTGGAAGCCTGGACCATCGGGTCGAAAAATCGCTTCTTCGATCGCCGCCTTCAGTTCAATGTGGAGCTGTTCCACTGGCGCTACCGCAACCAGCAGGTGTCGCATTACGGGTTGGACGCCAATAACAGCACCAATTATTTTACCGAGAATATAGGACGCTCGACGATCAAGGGCGTCGATGTGGAGGCGCAGTGGCTGCTCACTCCAACGACGCGACTGAGCGGGACGGTCCAGTATCTGGACGCCAGGGTCAAGCGCTATACCTATAACAGCCCCCGCGATGCGACCTCACCGCCACCCGCGGTGGGCTGCGCCGTGACGCCGACGACAGCGAACGGCGCACCCGTCTATGCGATCGATTGCGCGGGCAAGCCGAGCTACAATTCGCCGCGTTGGTCGCTGAACGGCGGGATCGAGAAAAGCATCGCGCTAGGCGCCCACAAAATCGTCCTGAACGGTGATGCGCGCTACCGTTCCAACAGCGTCATCGGCTTTGAATATCTGCCGCAGCAGAATAGCGGTGCGTTCTGGACATTCGACGCCTCCGCCACCTTCGGCGCGGCGGACGATCACTGGGCGGTCACAGGCTTCGTCCGCAACCTGACCGACAAGGCGGTGCCCCTTTTCACCCAGTTCGTCGCTCCGGCCGGCGGGGTCATCTCTTCCATATATGCGCCGCCCCGCACCTATGGCCTGCGCGTCCGATACACATTCTGACAGATCCGGAGAGAGTGCGATGTTGAAAATGATCATTGGCGGCCGCCGCCGCGCCGGAATGACGCACCGCGATTATCTGAACTACGCCCAGCATGTCCATGGCGGGACGGTAGCGCATAATCCCGGTTTCATGCTGGGCTATATCCAGAATCACGTCGTCGACGCGGTATATGGCAGCCGTGGCGAAGGCTGGACGCCGGGACCCGATTTCGACTCTTTCAGCGAAATCAGCTTCCCGGATGGAGCCGCATTCGCGCGCTCCATCGCCGACCCCTATTATCGCGAGACTATCCAGCCCGACGAGTTGAACTTCGTCTGCCACAGCGCGGTCATCCTGCTTGCCACGCGGGTCGAGGAGGTGGCGGTGACCATGCCGGGCGACGCGCCGGTCAAGGTGATGCGCTTTCTGGCGAGCAACGGTGCGGCGTCCGCCGAGACATTCGATGCGGCCTGGTCGCAGGAAATGGCCCGAATGGCCGATCATCCGACCCTGGGCCCATCGATCCGCCGAATGACCCGCAGCATCAGCATAGCCGGCGAGCCGGACGCGAACCTGCCCGCCAATTTCGTCGCCAACGCGCCGCTCAGCCCCTATGCCGGCGTCGAAAGCCTCTGGTTCGACGGCGATGCAGGGTGGAGCGCCATCGAGGCCTATCGCGCCGTCATCGAAGAAGCTGGATCGCACCTTGCCGGCATGTTGGACCGCCGGAGGGAGGCGCTCTTCATGGTCGAGGAACGCACTATCGTCGCCGATCGCGGGACGACGGACGCAGTTGATACGCGCAGCGCAGTGGAGATGTCATGATGGTCGAATTTCTGGAAAACCGATGGTACCAGCTTGCCTGGGCCGAGGAACTCGCGGATGGCGCAGTACTCAGTCGTCAGGTCGTCGGCATACCCATGGTCGCCTTTCGCACCGAATCTGGCGACATCGCCGTGCTGGACAACCGCTGCCCCCACCGCTTCGCCCCCCTCAATGAAGGCAAGCGGGAGGGGGATACGATCGCCTGCCCCTATCATGGGCTGGTCTTCAATGCCGCAGGGCTTTGCGTTCACAATCCGCACGGCGCGGCGACCAGTTCACTCAGTGTGACCAGCTATCCCGTGCTGGAACGATATAAGGCGGTCTGGATCTGGGTAGGAAAGAACAGCCCGGATGAGAGCGTGCTGCCCGACCTGTCCTTCATTGACGCCACGCCCGAGACCGCGCAGCTGCGGCTATACACTCTGGTGGCGGCGAATTACGAACTGCTTTCGGACAACATCATGGACCTGAGCCATGCGGATTATCTTCATGCGAACAGTCTGGGCAGCGGGTTCAACACGCGCGCCAAATCGACCATGGAGGAATATCCAGATCATTTTTCGATAGCCTGGCGATCCGACAGCGACGAGCCGCCGCCGGTCTTCCACATGGAGTCCCCGGCAAAGCTGTGGACGGAGGTGGATTGGTATCCGCCGGCGCTGATGGTCCTGCGTGCAGGCGGCCATCCCGTGGGCAAGCCCGAACAGGGCATAGACAGCCTCAATCTTCACAACATGACGCCGGAAACGGAGACAACGACGCATTATTTCACCTGTAACGCGCGCAGCTTCCTGGTCGACGACGCGGATTTCACCGCCATGTTGCGCGATCAGCTCATCCATGCCTTCCAGTTTGAGGACAAGCCGATGATCGAGAAGATCCAGCGCCAGATGGGCACGCCGGACCTGTGGTCATTGGAACCGAAGATGCTGCCGATCGACAAGGGTGCGGTACAGGCGCGACGTCGGCTCGCCAAGCTGATCGAGGCCGCGAAACAGGGTTGAGGAACAGGTCCGGTCCGCTGTCCGTCGGAGAACTCGGGCGGCAGCGGATCAGAGATGCGATGAATCAGGCACGCGCCATTCCGCCCGGATCGAGATTGATAGACATGTCCTGGGCAGGAATAGTGATTCACAAGATGCCGCCGCGCAAATGGGAGAGAGGCTGGGACGTCCGCATGTAGGAGCGCGCCGCTCTCTGGCGCGGCACGCATGCGGGGCTTCGACATGCCGGTAATCCTCTTCCGCGAGTCCGGACGGTTGGGAGAGAGAGCTTGCAGATACAGACGCTTCCCAAGAATGTGCCGGCTGAACTTGTGGTCGATGCCAACATCTATGCCCTGGAAGGCGGCGAGCGCGACCCCCAGATGGCGTGGAAGGCGCTGGACATAGCGGGCAACCCAGGCCTGGTCTGGACGCCTCACAATGGCGGCCACTGGATAGCGACCTCTGCACCGCTGATCTGGGAACTGTTCGCGGATGTCGACCGCCTCTCCGCGCGCAACCTGTCGGTTCCGCCAAGCGACAGCCCGCTCAAGATGATCCCCAACGAGTCGGACGATCCCGAACATCATCATTACCGCAAGATCGTGCTGCCATTCGTCAGCCCCAGGGCGGTAAAGCGCCTGACCGACGACGTGCGCGGCCTCACGGCGGCATTGATCGACGGGTTCCAGCCGCGCGGACGCTGCGAGTTCATGACCGAATTCGCGCGTCATGTTCCCATGCGCATCTTCCTCTCTCTGGTCGATCTGCCCGATGAAGACCGCGAATGGCTGGTCGACGTGGCCGACAAGTCGGTGCGGCCGAAATCCACGCAGGAAAAGGAGGAAAGCCAGAGGTCGATGGCGGGCTATCTGCAGTCGTGGATCGACAAGCGGCGGGCAGATCCGGGCGAGGACCTGTTGAGCGCGATCATTCACGGCACCGTCGGCGACAGGCCGATGAACGAGCTTGAGGTGATGGGCGAGTGCATGGACGTCATGTTTGGCGGGCTCGACACCGTCGCGAGCATGATGGGATTCATCATGAAGTTCCTGGCGACCCATCCGGACCATTATCGCACCCTGGTGGAACAGCCCGAGAAGATCACCTTCGCGGTCGAGGAAATCCTGCGCCGCCATGGCGTTGCGACGGTGGCCCGCCGGGTGACAGCAGATATCGTGCATGAAGGTGTGACCGTGATGGCCGGCGACATGATCGTGCTGCCGACCTGCCTCCATGGGCTGGACGAGAGCCGCTGGCCTGACGCGCTCAACGTGGATTTCGACCGCAAGCGCGAAACGCACTGCACCTTCGGCAACGGCATTCACAATTGCCCGGGCGCGGGGCTGGCGCGCAGCGAGCTGGCGATCATGCTGCACGAATGGACGAAGCGCATCCCCGAATTCACGATCGATCCGGGGAGCCAACCCCTCGCCGCCACGGGTGCGGTGAACGGGATGGTCCGGCTTGACCTGGTCTGGCCCCGATAGGCTTCGTCCGTAAGGCGCGGGCGGGTTTTCGGGTTGTGGCTGCGCTCCTGCGCAGCGCGGAGGTTCAGGTCCGGACGATCAATGTTCCGGCATTGCGCCCGTTGAAAATGTCGACGAAGGCGTCGGGTATGCGATCGAACCCGTCGCGCACATCATGCCGACTGCGCAGGCGCCCTTCAGCCGCCCAGCGTCGGATCGACGCGATCGCGGACGCATAATCGTCGGCATGGTCGCCAACCACAAAGCCCTGCATCCGGATCCGTCCATAGACCAGCTTCATCATATCCCTGGGGCCGGCCGCCGGACTGTTCGAATCATAGGCGGCGAGCTGACCGCAAAGCACGATCCGGCCATGCGGCGCCATCCGGTCGACGGCAGCCTGCAACACCTCCCCACCCACATTGTCGAAGAAGATGTTTATGCCGTCGGGACTGGCATGCTTCAAAGCCGCCGGAAGGTCCGCCGAACGGTAGTCGATTGCGACTTCCACCCCGGCCTCCTGTGAGAGCCAGCGGCATTTGTCCGGGCCGCCCGCCACCGCAATGACCCGGCAGCCCGCGATTCGGGCCATCTGGCACACCATCGCCCCGACCGATCCGGCGGCGCCGGATACCAGCACGGTCATGCCGGGCCTTGGTTCCCCCACCGCGAAGAGGCCGAAATAGGCGGTCAGGCTGTTGGGCGAGTAAAGCGTCATCGCGTCGACCGGATCCATCCAGCTCTCGATCGGCGTGACAGGGACAACCGCCTCATCCGGGCGCAGGACGGCATAATCCTGCCAGGGCGCCACGGCCGTGGCCCACTGCCCGGGTTCAAAGCGTGCATGACGAGAGGCAAGCACTTCGACCGCCGCCATACCCCGGATCGGATCGCCGATGCCGATCGCGCCGCGATAGCTGCGTTCGGGCGGGTTCAGCCAGTTGCGGATCGTCGGCGCGCAGGAAATGATCCGGGTGCGGACGAGAATGTCGCCCTCCTGCAACGCGGGCGTATCGAACGCCTCCTCCCGATAGGCGAAGTCGCTGGACCGCACCGCGCCTTCGGGCCTGTGCGCAAGCACCCAGGAACGGTTGAGGGTCACGACCTGTCGCCGAACCGCCGCCCTCCCTCCGCCAGATGCACGAGCAGCGATGCAGGGCGGAAGGTTTCACCATGCACCGCTTCCAGCCGGCGCATGTCCGCGACGATCCGGTCCAGTCCGACCTGATCGGCCCAGAAGAGCGGCCCGCCGCGATAGACCGGCCAGTTATAGCCAAGCACGGCGGCTATATCGATGTCGGATGCGCGCAACGCGATGCCTTCTTCCAGGATCTTCGCGCCCTCGTTGACGACCGGATAGAGCAGCCGCGCGAGCAGCGCCTCATCGCCCGCCGTGGGGCCGTAAGCGATGCCCTGGGCCGCGGCGACCTCTTTCACCAGGCTGGCTGTCACGTCCGAAGGACGCGATCGCCGCTTCTCATCATAATCATAATAGCCAGCGCCCCGTTTCTGGCCCAGCCGGCCGGCGGCGACCAGGTCGCCCATTACGGTCCGTTCCGTCGCGTTCCGGCCGATGACGTCCAGCCCGACCAGATCCATCATCTGGAAATGCCCCATGGCAAAGCCATAATCAACAAGCACGCGGTCGATCTCCGCAATCGACGTGCCTTCCAGCATCATCGCTTCGGCCTGCGCACCACGCGGCGCCAGCAGCCGGTTGGCGATGAAGCCGTCGCACACGCCGCTGAGCACCGCCACCTTGCCTATCCGCTTGGCGAGCCGCATCGCCGTGGCGACCACCGGCTTCGACGTTTCCGCCCCTCGCACCACCTCCAGCAGGCGCATGACATTGGCGGGCGAGAAGAAGTGGAGACCCACGACCCATTCGGGCCGGCTGGTCGCCGCCGCGATGCGATTGAGGTCGAGGAATGAGGTGTTGGACGCCAGAATCGCCCCCTGTTTCGCAATCCGGTCGAGCCGGGCGAAAATGTCCGTCTTGACGTCCATGCTTTCGTAGACGGCCTCGATGACGAGATCCGCGTCGGCAAGCGCGGCCAGGTCGAGGCTGGGCGAGATAAGGCCCATGCGCTGCTCCACCTGCGCCGCCGTCATCCGCCCCTTGGCAGCCGTCGCCTCATAGTTGCGGCGGATGGTGGCGATGCCGCGATCCAGCGCTTCCTGGCTGGTTTCCACCAGCGTGACGGGAATGCCGGCATTCAGGAAGTTCATCGTGATGCCGCCGCCCATCGTGCCCGCGCCGATGACGCCCGCCGATCGGATGTCGATCGCGGATGTGTCGGGACCGATGTCGGGAATGCGGGCCGCCCCCCGCTCCGCAAAGAAGACATGGCGCTGGGCGGAGGACTCGGGACTGGCGACCAGTCGTGCGAACAAGGCGGTTTCCTTTGCCAGCCCCTCCTCGAAGGGAAAAGTCACTGCCGCCTCGACAGCCTCGATGATGGCGGCGGGCGCGACAAATCCCTTGAACCGACGGGCGTTTGCGGTGGCGAAGGCGGTGAAAAGCTCCGGGCGATCCCGATCGCTTTGGAGGGCGTCGGCGCGATCGCGTACCCGCGGCTTCGCACCGCCATCGGCCAAGATGCGGCGCGCGAAGGCCAGCGCCTCTTCCGCCAAGGCCGCATCATCGACCACCGCATCGACCAGCCCCAGCGAAAGGGCCTCGGCAGCCTTGATCTGCCGCCCGGACGTAATGATTTCGAGCGCTGCCTCCGCACCGACGATCCGGGGCACCCGCTGGGTGCCGCCCGCACCGGGAAGCAGGCCCAGATGCACCTCCGGCAGGCCGACCTTCGCGCTCTGCGCCACCACCCGATAGTGGCAGGCAAGCGCCAGTTCGAACCCGCCGCCCAGCGCCGTTCCGTGAATGGCAGCGATGACGGGCTTGGGCGCATCGTCCAGCATGGCGCACAGGTCGGGCAGGGATGGCGGCTGCCAGGGCTGGCCGAACTCGGTGATGTCCGCGCCGGCAATGAAGGTCCGTCCCGCGCAGATCAAGACGATGGCGCCCACCTCTCCGTCATCGAACGCCTTTTCAAGTTCGGCCTGCAATCCCCGCCGGAGGGACGCGGAGAGCGCGTTCACCGGCGGGTTGTCGAGCGTGATGATGGCGACGCCGTCGGCGACGGCACTGGTCGCGGTCTGCTTCATGTCATGCATCCTGTCTGGTGGAAGCAGCCGCGCGCCTGCGGGCGACCTCCTCCACGGCGATGGCGGCCATCGCCTTCTTGTCGAGCTTGCCGGTGGCGGTGACGGCCATCGCATCGACCAGCACCAGATGTTCGGGCCATTTCTTGCGGGACAGGCCCTGCTGCGAGAGATGGTCGAGCAACATGGACAGATCGATGCTTCCGTCGTCCGTTCGCAGTCGGCAGACGGCGCAGGCCTGCTCCCCAAGCTTGCGTTCGGGCACGGCAACCACCGCCGCCTCCGCGATGGCGGGATGGCGCAGCAGGGCCGCCTCCACCTCGGCAGGATCGATGTTGAAGCCACCGCGAATGATCTGGTCCTTGATGCGGCCGACCACGCGGACGAAGCCGACCTCGTCGCGAACGATCTCGTCGCCGGTCAGGTAGAAGCCATCGGGCGTCATGCGCTCCTGCCCCGCCCCCATGCCCTGCGCATAGCCGAGGAAGAGCGAGGGACCACGCACGCCCGCCTGCCCCCGACTGCCGCGTGGCAGGGCGCGCAGCTCGGCATCGAACGCCTCTTCCTGCGTGCCGGGAAAGGGGATGCCGTCAAAAAGCTGGCGGCGTTCCAGCGAATGGGCCGGGTGGGTGGACGCATGACCCATGCATTCGGACATGCCGAACATCCGCAGCGCCTTGAGACCGAGCAGCCGGTCGGCGTCCTCGATCAGTTCGGGCGTCATCGCGCTGCCGCCCACCGCCATGGCGCGAAGCGGAAGGCGACCGGACCATTCGCCGAGCCGGGCCGCCTCCACCATCGTGAAAAGATGCGTCGGAACCGCGATCGCCCAGCCGCACCCATAATGTTCCGCCCGCCGCAGCGCTTCGGCGGGCACCCATGGGTCGACCAGCACAAGCGGATGCCCCAATGACAGCGCGAAATGCGCCGTGAAGGTGAAGCCGGGCGCGCTGTCGAGCGGGACGATGCCCAGGATCGCGTCGTCCGGTTCCAGTCCGGCGATGGCCGCGCAGGCACGGGTCGCATAATTCAGGGCTTCCGGGCCGTGCATCACCCCCTTGGGCACGCCGGTACTGCCGGAGGTGAAGCCGATGAGCACGGCGTTCCGATCGCGCGGGTCGGTCGACCGTTCGCCGGCCGCAGCGGTCACATCGGGCAAGGTGCTGCCGGTGCCGCTCACCTTGGCGGCATGGCCGAGCAGGGATTCGAGCAGGGCAAGATCGCCCGCTCCAAGCTTTGGCGACACGGGACAGAAGGTCGCCTGCAACGAAGATATGGCAAGCGCCGTGGCGATCGTCGCGGCGTTTTTGTGCGCAGTGACGAGGACGCGATCACCCGGCCCGACCCCTGCCGCCTTCAGCAAGGCCGCGATCTCGATCGCCTGCCCTCTCAACGCCCCGCGGCTCCACAGGCGGTCGCCGCAATCCGCAAGGGCAAGGGCATCCGGTGCGGCGTCGGCAAGACGGAGGAATTGCGGCCAGAGCCGCTCGGCATCCCATTCGAACGCCGGATGGCTTTGCTCTTCACGCAAGGGATTGGCCTCCATCTACCAGGAAGGTCTGACCCGTGATGAAACTGCCCGCTTCGGACGCCAGCAGGGCCAGCGTGCCGGCCACTTCGTCAGGGCGGCCGAAGCGGCGCATCAATATGCCCGCCCGCGTCTTTTCCTGGATGGCGGGGTCGAGCGTCTCTGTCATCCCCGTCTCGATCGAGCCGGGCGCGATGGCGTTGACGCGGATGTTGTGCCTCGCCCATTGGGCGGCGAGATCGCTGGTCAGGTGAACGATCGCCGCCTTGCTGGTGGTATAGGGAACGACCTGCCCTTCGTCCGGCTGATAGGACAGGAATGCGCCAACCGACGCGATGTTGACGATCGCGCCGCCGCCCGCCGCGATCATGTGACGCGCGGCGTGCCGGCAGGCGAGGAAGGTGCCGGTCACATTGACGTCCATCACCTTCTGCCAGCCCTTGAGCGGGATATCCTCTGGCAGGCCCCACCAGGACGCGCCCGCATTGTTGATGAGGATGTCGAGGCCACCCAGCCGATCGACAGTCGTCGCGATCGCCGCCTCGACCGACGCCTCGTCGGCGATGTTGCAGGAAAGGCCGACAGCCGGGACCCGGAACCGTTCAGCCATGCCGGCCGCCAGGTCGGCGCAGTCGGCCTCCGTGCGGGACGCGAGGGCGACAGCGCAGCCAAGGTCGGCCAGTGTCGCGGCCATGGCTTCGGCCAGGGCACCGCGTCCGCCGGTGATGAGCGCGCGCTTGCCGTCGAGACGGAACTGAGCAGCGGTGAAACCAGGGTTCCAGTCAGCCATGATCTTCTCCGGCAAGCAGGTCGACCTCATCGGTGATGAGGATGATGCGCCGACCGCCCATACCCTTCGTCTGGGCGGTCGCCGACGTCCATTCGGGCGAAGCGAAGGCGGTGTCGAGCGCCGCCTGATCAGCGAAAGTCAGCACGGCGTGACCGTCCCAGCCCGGTGCATCCGGATTGTCATAATCCTTCGTCACCGCGCCGTGCCGATAGGCCATAAGGCCGGGCAGGACCCTGGCGGCGTCGGCATGGGGGCCGCGCCACCAGGTGGTGAACTGCTCGTGCGTCCAGTCCTGCGGCCGGCTGGCCAGGACGACCATGCTGACCGCCATGGCTTACTTGCCCGTCCAGACCGGCTGGCGCTTCTCGAGGAACGCCGCGACGCCCTCCTTCGCATCGGCGGAATGGTGGACGACGTTGCAGGTCATCGTTTCCAGCGTGATGAGCGAGTTGGTGTCGGCATCCATGCCGCGATTGACCGCCATCTTGGTCATCCACATGCAGAAGGGGCTCTTGTCGATCAGCGGCGCGCAGAAATCCTGGATCAGCTGTTCAAGCTGTTCACTGGGCGCAGACGCGTTGCACAGGCCCCATTCGACGCATTCCTTGCCCGACAGAAGCTTGCCGGTCAGCATCAGCTCCTTCGACTTGCGCATGCCGATATAGCGCGGCAGGCGATAGATCGGGCCGGCGCCGCCGAACAAGGCACGACGGATGTGGAAGTCGCCGATCTTGGCGTCGTCGGCGGCAATGCCGAAGTCGCAGGAGATGAAGAGTTCGAACCCGCCGGCGACGGCATAGCCCTCGACGCAGGCGATGGTCGGCTTCTTCATGTTGTAGATCTTGTCATAGGTGCGCGCCGAATCGATCGCGAGCTGAAGCGAGGTGCTGGTTTCGTGCAGCACCGGCCCGACGAGCTGCCCGAGGTCCGCACCGGCGCAGAAGGTATTGCCGCGACCGCGGAACACGACCGCCAGGACCGAATCGTCCTCGGCCGCCTTGTCCACCGCGACCTCCAGGTCGCGCAGAAGCTGGGGGCTGACGCAATTCTTCACATGGGGGCGATTGAGCCAGATTGTGCAGATACCATTGTCAGCCACTTCATATTGGATGACGTCCTTTTCCGGTTCCATGTAAGTCTCTCCTTGGCAAAGATGTGAAAAATCGGTCGTTTCAGCGGACGATGCCGCCGTCTTCTGGTGGGGCGAGCATCCCGCCCACCGCCATCCAGGCGGCGATCCCCGCCGATGGGACGGCGCAGAGCACCGCTTCGGCAATTTCCTCGTCGCTCGCGCCGGCATTGCGCGCACCGCGCACATGGGTTGCCGCCATGGGGCTGTATCCGGCCGCGAGTATGGTGAGCAGAAGCAGCTCGCCATATTTGGCGGAAAGCGGGTTCGCATCGATGCTGCCCCGCCGCATGAGATAATAGGCGTCCGCCGCTTCGGGCACGAGGCGCATCAGCGCGCCGAGCGGCGCCGGGATGGTCCCTGCCCAATAGGCGCGGAAATTGGCCTCCGCTTCTCCCTCCGCCGCCGTCGGCAGCGGTTGCGGGTCCGGCGCCTGGGTGTCGCCAAAACTCTCTTCAATGATCTGCGCGAAATCGAGCGCCGCAGCCTCGCCACGGAGGCTGGATAGCACGATGAGGCCGGCAGTGGCCTCCTTCGAGGTCAGGCCGAGCGATGCGCCACGCTCCAGTTCCCGGCGCGCAAGCGACAAATGGCGGCGATCGACGGCAGCCACCGCCGCGAACAGCGCTTTCAAACGAGCGGGCACCGCGCCGTCCGACTCGATCACCGACCGGAAAATGTCGTAGCCGGCAAGCGTGTACGGCGCATGGCCCTGCAGCAGGGCAACATCCATGAGTGGGCTATTCGTCATCGCTTGCTCTCCTGCCATTCAGATGATCGACCGACTGGTCGGGCGTCAATAAAAAATTTCTCTCCTGACCAGTTTGACAGCCGACCGACCGGTCGACTATTTAACGCTCGACCGATCGGTCGGGCGAGTCTTATAGCAAGAGCGGGCCGGCTCGAATCCGGCGGCATAAGTGGAGCGGATGCGTGGATTTCGAACAGTCGGCAAAATCCAGGGAATGGATGGAGCGCGTGCGCGCTTTCATGGAGGAGCACATCGTTCCTGCCGTTCCCGTCTATCACCGGCAGTCCGCCGCGATCGACCGCTGGACCGAAATCCCGCCGGTGTTCGACGAGCTCAGGGACAAGGCGCGGGAGGCGGGGCTGTGGAACATCTTCATGCCGCCATCTGAGCATGATGATGAATTTTTCACCAGCGTCGGCCTTACCAACGTCGAATATGCCCCCATTGCCGAATTGATGGGCCGCATCTCCTTCGCCTCCGAGGTGTTCAACTGCATGGCGCCGGACACCGGCAATTTCGAGGTGCTGCATCGGTACGGCACGGCCGAGCAGAAGCAGCGTTTCATGGTGCCGTTGCGCGATGGGATGACCCGGTCCGCATTCCTGATGACCGAACCGGCCGTCGCCTCCTCCGATGCGCGCAACATCACGACGGACATTCGCCGCGACGGCGGTGACTATGTCATCAACGGCCGGAAATGGTGGTCGTCGGGCGCTGGCCATCCGCGTTGCGACTTCTTCATCGTCATGGGCAAGACCGACCCGGATGCCGCGCCCTACCGGCAGCAATCGATGATCCTGGTGCCCCGCGACACGCCGGGCGTGACGCTCGTCCGCCACCTCCCCGTCTTCGGTTATGATCATGCGCCGCACGGGCATTTCGAGGTGGCGCTGGAGGATGTCCGCGTGCCGGCGGAGAATATGCTGCTCGGCGAAGGCTGCGGCTTCGAGATCGCGCAGGGGCGCCTTGGTCCCGGCCGCATCCACCACACGATGCGCAACATCGCGACCATGGAAGTCGCGTTGGAGAAGATGTGCCGCCGCCTCCTGTCGCGACGGGCCTTCGGCAAGGCGATTGCCGAACATTCCGTCTGGGAAGAACGGATCGCCCGCGCCCGTTGCGAGATCGAGATGGCGCGCCTGCTCTGCCTGAAGGCCGCGCATATGATGGACACGGTCGGCAACAAGGCCGCCCGCGCCGAGATCGCCATGATCAAGATCGCCGCCCCCAAAATGGCGCAACAGATCGTCGATGACGCCATCCAGGCGCATGGCGGCGGCGGGGTCAGCGACGATTTCGGCCTGGCCGAACTTTGGGCGAACACCCGCATCGTGCGGCTGACGGATGGGCCGGACGAAGTCCACGAACGCCAGCTCGCCCGGATGGAACTCGCCAAATATGCCGAGGGCGCAGCATCATGAGCGCCACGCAGCCTGCCGCGACGATCGGCGCGACGATCGATGTCGCCGCCAACAGTGCGTTCGACGAAACCCGCCTTGCCGCTTATCTGGCGGGCCGGCTCGCCGATTTTTCCGGACCCATGCGCGTGCAGCGGTTCGAGGGCGGACAATCCAACCCGACCTATCTTCTGTCGACGCAGGACCACCACTATGTGCTGCGGCGTAAGCCCGCGGGCATTTTGCTGAAGTCCGCCCATGCGGTGGACCGCGAATATCGCATTACCAAGGCGCTGCACGAAGCCGGCCTGCCCGTTGCCGAGCCGCTGCTGCTGTGCGAGGACGAGGATGTTATCGGCAGCATCTTCTATGTGATGCGCTATGTTCCGGGGCGCAGTTTCTGGGACCCGCTCATGCCCGGCCTTGATCGGGCGGAGCGCGCCGCGATCTATGATAGCGCCAATGAAACGCTTGCCCGCCTGCATCTGGTCGATTTCGCGGCGTTAGGGCTCGCCGACTATGGCAAGCCGGGCAATTATTTCACGCGGCAGATTTCCCGCTGGTCCCGGCAATATGAAGCCTCGCGCACACGCGACATCCAGGAGATGGACCGGCTTGTCGCCTGGTTGCCGGATGCGATTCCCGACACCGAAGAGCGCACCACGATCATCCATGGCGACTATTCCTTCCACAACCTGCTGGTCCATCCGACGGAACCGCGCGTCTGCGCCGTCATAGACTGGGAATTGTCGACCCTGGGCGATCCGCTGGGCGACCTCACCTATCATATGATGGAGTGGTTCAGGCCGGAGGGCGTGGACGTTCGCGGAACCTTGCAGGGCGCCGATCTTGCCGGGCTGGGGATACCCACGGCTGAAGACTATGCCCGGCGCTATTGCGAGCGAACCGGCCTTCGCTGCGATCCGACGCACCCCTTCTACCGCGCCTTCAACCTGTTCCGCGTCGCTGCCATCCTGCAAGGCATTGCGGGGCGGGCACGGGACGGCGTGCAGACCGCAACAAATGCCGGCGACATCGTCACACGGATCGAGCCGCTCGCCAAGGCCGCCTGGCTGGCGGCACAGGAGGCGGGCGCACGCTGACCTTCTCACTGCATGAAACGAGATTTCGGGGCGAAATACATAACAGCCCTAATCAGAGGGAGAGAGATGATGACAAGATTCAAATTTGGCCGATTGGCGCTCCTTTCGGGATGCGCGATTGCCGGGATCATCGTGCCGGCCCATGCGCAAACCGCAGCGACGGCGGCTACCGAGCCGCAGCCGGTGGAGGATGCCGGCGCGTCGTCCGCGCGAGACATCATCGTCACCGGAACGCGCGTCGTACGCGACGGCTATAACCAGCCGACGCCGGTGACCGTCGCGCCGACCACGGAGCTGGAGAAGGCGACCCCCACCAACCTCGCCGATGCGATCAACAAGCTGCCGCAATTCGCCAACTCGGTCAGCCCGCAGTCCAACAGCCAGTTGCAGGGCAACAGCGGCGAGCATGGCAATCTGCTCAACCTGCGCGGCGTCGGTCCGACGCGGGCACTGATCCTGCTCGACGGCATCCGCGTGCCGCCTACGACTTTCCGTGGCGCGGTGGACGTCAACACCATCCCGCAACTGCTGATCCAGCGTGTCGACGTTGTGACCGGCGGCGCTTCTGCCGTCTACGGCTCCGACGCGGTCAGCGGCGCGGTCAACTTCGTCCTCGACAAGAAGTTCGAGGGCGTGAAAGGCGTCGCGCAGCGCGGTGTGTCGACGCGCGGCGACCTGGGCAACTACCGGATCGGCATTGCGGGTGGCCTCAGCTTTGCGGGCGATCGCGGTCATGTCCTCGCCTCGATCGAGCGCTTCCAAAGCGATGGGATCAAGCGCAGCGCGCGCATCTACGGCGACGATGCCTATGCGGCCGTGGGTTCGGTCCCCGGATCGACCGCCGCGCCGGGTCGCCAGGCAAACCCGTTCATCTTCCTGCCGAACCTGCGTTTTACGACGAACGACTATAATAACGGCATCATCCTGACGAGCACCGTGCCCTCGCTCACCAACACTATCTTCCTGCCCGGCGGCGCGGTGCGGCCCATTCAGCGCGGGACGGCCACCGGCACGCCGGGCACCAATGTGGGCGGCGACGGCCTCTATATCCCAGGTTTCAACCAGTTGATCGCGCCGCTGACGACCACCCAGGGCTTCGGCCGACTGTCGTACGACCTTAGCGACGCGCTGACGGCGCACGTCCAGGGCAGCTACTCGCGCAGCGTCACCCGCTACGATACGCAGGCCCAGTCGGTGCTCGGCTTCCGGTTCTTCAGTGGCAACGCCTTCCTGAACCCCGCGGTCCAGGCGCAGATGGGCCCGAACGACAGCTTCACCGTCTTTCGCTTCATCGGCGAACAGGGTCCCATCCCGACGCGCGAGGCGACCAATGCCTATCTGATCAACGGCGGGCTCGAGTGGAACCTGGGGGGCTGGAACATCACCGCCGACTATACCCATGGCAGGTCCGTCACCAAATTCGCCCAGACGCAGATCGAGATTCCCAAGCTTGCGGCAGCCCTGGACGCGGTTCGCGGCCCCAATGGTTCGATCGTCTGCCGCGTCACGCTGACCAACCCCGGCCTTTATCCTGGATGCGTCCCGCTCAATGTCTTCGGCGCGGGAACGCCCTCCACAGCCGATCTGCAAACCGTCCTAGGCGTATCCCGCTACCGCGCCATGAACACGACCGACGATTTCGTCCTGTCTGCGCGGGGAGACCTTTTCGAGCTTCCGGCAGGGCCCGTCACGGTCGCCATAGGCGGGCAATATCGCAAGCAGAAGCTGGACCTGACGTCCAATTCCGATCCCGCGGTGCCCGTCGACTTCACCGGGCTGCGGGGCATCCCGGCCAATCGCATGACCCGTTTCAACAACACCAATGTCGGCTCCGCCTTCGGCAAGGTGAACGTGAAGGAGGTGTTTGCCGAAGCGCAGGTTCCGATATTCAAGAACCAGCGCTTCGCCGAGGAACTGAGCCTCAACGGCGCCTTCCGCCTCACCGACTACAGCACCAGCGGAAGCGTCAAGACCTGGAAGGTGGGCGCCGTCTACAAGCCGATCCAGGACATCATGTTCCGAGTCACGCGGTCCCGCGATATTCGGGCACCTTCGCTGTTCGAACTGTTCGCCGGCGTCCAGACCGCGCCTGTGAACTTCAACGATCCCCACACGGGCACGCCAGGTTCGATCCGTCAGTTCAGTGGCGGCAACCCCGACCTTGATCCCGAAACCGGCGACACCTTTGCCGCGGGCGTGGTCCTCAGTCCGAGTTTCCTGCCCGGCTTTGACCTTTCGGTCGATTATTACGATCTCAAGATCAAGGGCGCCATCGCCACGCAGGGGCTGAACGACGTCGTCAACGAATGCGAAACGTCGAACGGCACGTCGCCGACATGCGCCCTCATCGAAAGGCCGCTGCCGTTCAGCGATCGCTCGCCCGCCAACTATCCGATTTCGGTGAGCCTCATCACGCAGAATATCAGCTTCCTGCGTACCAGCGGCCTCGACATCACCATGTCATACCGCACCAGGCTCGGCGATGGCGAACTCGCGCTGCGCGCCTCCGGCAATTATCTGGACCGCTACAAGACGCAGACAAACTCGATCGCGCCGGTGATCGATTATGCCGGGCATGGCGTCAACAGCCAGACGGCCTATGCCTATCCCAAGTTCAGGGGCACGCTCAGCGCCAATTACTCCCATGGCGGCCTCACCCTGTTCGTGCAGGAATCGATGATCGGCAAGGTGACCATCGGCAACCTGAAAAACGATCCGACGTCCTTTTATGCTGTCCCGGCGATCAAGCCGGTCTTCTATACCGACGCCACGGCATCCTATAAATTCGACGTCCGCGGGGAGCCGGAGCTGTTCGTGACCGCCACGAACCTGCTGGATCGCAAGCCGCCTTTGGTTGCCGCGGCAGCCGCGCCGGGACTTCTCTACCCCACGCTGTTCACGCTCTACAATGTCGCAGGGCGCACGCTTACGGCGGGGGTCCGTTTCAAGTTCTGATGGATTGCCGCATGGACTGCCCGCAAGGGACGTTCGACAGTCCAGGGAGGCTCGCCCAAGGCGGGCCTCCCTTCAATCCAGGCGCCTTTCAAGAGGTAATCGCATGACCAGCCAGCCCATCGGACTTACCGCCCCGCCGACGACCTCCGCGGCCGGGTTGCGCCGCATGATGCTGGTCATGCTGGGCCTGGTGTCGATGTTCAACTATATCGATCGCACCGTCCTGTCGGTGCTCCAGGAGCCGATCAAGCGTGAACTGGGGTTGAGCGACGGGCAGCTCGGACTGCTCACCGGCCTTGCCTTCGCACTGTTCTACGCAACGCTGTCCCTTCCGATCGCGCGGCTGGCGGACCGCTTCAATCGCCGCAACATCATCGCCGCGTCGCTCGCCACCTGGAGCGGCATGACGGCTCTCTCGGGACTGGCGACCGGCTTTGGCTCCCTGGTCGCGTTCCGCATCGGCGTCGCGTTGGGAGAAGCGGGTTCCGTGCCGGCTTCCCATTCCATCATCGCCGACTATTACCCGCCCGAAAAGCGGGTCACGGCGCTCGCTTTATGGGGGCTGGCGCTCCCGGCGGGGATCATGCTGGGCTATGCATCGGGCGGCTGGATCGCTTCCGCGCTGGGGTGGCGCCTTGCCTTTGGGGTGATAGGCGTCGCAGGGCTGGCGCTGGCGCCACTCGTCCTGCTGCTCGTGCGGGAACCTGCGCGTGCGGGATCGAGCGGTTCGACCCGAACAGAACAAGCGCCGCCCCTCGGCGAGGCCATGCGCTTCCTGTGGCGGTTGCGGACCTATCGCTACATGCTGATCGGCACGACGCTTCATGCCTTCGCCCAATATGCGATGATGAGCTGGTCCGCGCCCTTCTACATGCGCGTCCATCACATGCCGCTTGCGGACGTCGCCTCCTGGCTGGCGCTGATGAACGGGCTGGGCGGCGGCATCGGGATCTACCTGGGTGGCCGCCTGTCGGACGCGGCGGGATCTCGCAACCCGGCGGGTCGCGTCTGGGTGAGCGCCGTTGCGATGCTGCTGATGGTGCCGGCGGCACTGATCCAGTTCCTGACCCCCTCGCTGACGGCATCGCTGGCGTTCGGCTTCGTCGCGACCATGCTGATGTTCTTCTATTACGGCCCGATCATAGGCGTCCCGCAGTCGATCGTCCCGCCCCGCATCCGGGCCCTGACCTCTGCCGTGACCCTGCTCGTCTTCAACCTGTTCGGTCTGGGCCTGGGCCCGGCCGTGACCGGGTTCCTCAGCGATCGGCTGGCAGGCGCCGGGATGCACGACACATCGCTGCGTTTCGCGCTTTCGGCCGTGGTGCTGTTCTCGCTCGCCGGCGCAGGCAGTATCGGATGGGCATCACGCTTCTATGCGTCCGATCTCAAGAAACATTGATGACCCCGTTCGCACCGCTGGCTGATGATGCGCTTTACCGGCCCGCCTGGCTCAGCAGGCTGCGGAACAGCCCGGCATCAGGCCACTGTCCGGCCATTGTCGATCACGATCTCCGCCCCGTTCAAGCGGATCGATTCGTCCGACACCAGGAACAGGACCAGGTCGGCAACATGTTCCGGCTGTCCTTCATATTTGCGGGCGGCGTCGCGCAATTCGGGCGCGGCAAAATGATAGGCCTCACGGACCATCTGCGTATCATGCGAGCCGGGCAGGACGACATTGGCGCGAACGGGGTGGCCCTGCTGCTGGCAATGAACGATCAGGCTGCGCGTCATGGAGAGCACGGCACCCTTGGCCGCGCTATAGGCGAACACCGCCGGATTGCCGCGGATCGCAGCCACGGACGCGATGTTGACGATCGATCCTGCGCCGCTGGCCGCCAGTGCCGGCAGGCAGGTCTTGCATCCCAGGAACGTCCCTTCCGCCGAAACGGACATTACGCGGCGGAACGCCTCCAGCGACGACTGCTCGACCGTTTCAAAGGCGGCGATGCCCGCATTGTTGACCAGCGCGTCGAGGCGGCCATGGGTGCGCATGATCTTCGCCAGGACGGCCTGCCATTGCGCTTCGCAGGTCACGTCCAGGCCCAAGGCCATTGCGGCCGGAAGCGTCTCTGCGACCCGCTGCGCTTCCGCCTCGTCAATGTCGGCGACGACTACCCGCGCGCCCTCGCGCGCCAATGCTTCGGCATCGGCCTTGCCCAGTCCGTGCGCGGCGCCGGTCACGAGGACGACCTTGTCTTCGACCCTGCCCTTCCTGGTCATCGCCGATCCCCTCACGCTGCCAGCGCGGCACGGGCGGCAATTGGGCCGCCATGGAGGCGTGACAGCAACAACAGGCGGCGCAGCCCACGCCCCACCGCGAGTTCATCGGTCACACCCATGCCGCCATGCAATTGCACGGCGTCTTCCGCGAGTTTCAGGGCAGCGTCGCCAATATAGGCCCTTGCCGCCGTCACAGCCCGGACCCGCGCTTCCTCCTCGGCCATGGCCGCCTTCAAAAGCAGGGAGCGGGATTGCTCCAGCCAGGTGTACATCCGCGCGCAGCGATGCTGCACGACCTGGAAGCTCGCAATCGGCTTGCCGAACTGGTGCCGCTGTCTGACATAATCGACCGTCAGGTCCAGCAGGGTCGCCATCGCGCCAACCAGTTCGGCGACGATCGACAGGCCGGCCAGGCCCTGAGCTTCCGCCCATATGCTCGCCGGAACCGCGAGGGGCACGGCCTGCGCGGCATCGAAACGCACATTGGCTGCCATGCTGCCGTCGACCAGACGAACCGGCGTCCTGCGGACGCCGCTATCCTTAGCGTCCACCAGCAAAAGCGCGCCTACATTCGTCTCCACGACGAAGGCGTCGGCATCCATGCCGTCCCGGACAATGGCGGCCGATCCGCGGAGCCCTCCGTCGACAAGCGCGCCGCCCTGCGCAAATGCAAGCAGGACATCCCCCTGCATCAGCCTGGCGCCCCAGCGCGCGGTGGCGGGATCGGCAAGGATCGCTCGTCCGCACAGCAGGATGCCCTCGGCCAGCGGGGTGATCGCAAGGGCGCGCCCCATCTCTTCGGAGATGATCATCACCTCCACCGCGCCGCCGCCCAGCCCGCCTGCCTGCTCCGGCGCCAGCAGGGCAAAAAGGCCGAGCTCCCCCAATGCGCGCCAGTCGGCGGGAGACATCGGCCCTTTCGCCATGGTCGTCGCGTCATATCGGTCCGCCAGGAAGCGGCGGACCATGTCGCGCACCATCACCTGCTCATCGCTGAGCGCGAGGTTCATGGCTCAGAGCACCTCGATGATCGAGGCGTTGGCGATGCCACCGCCCTCGCACATGGTCTGAAGACCATAGCGCTGGCCCCGCGCCTTCAGCGCATGGATGAGCGTCGTCATCAGCTTCGTGCCTGTCGCGCCGAGCGGATGGCCGAGCGCAATGGCCCCGCCATTGACGTTCAGCCTTGCCGGATCGGCGTCGAGCGCCTTCATCCATGCCATGGGGATCGACGCGAAGGCTTCGTTCACCTCGAACAGATCGATGTCCTTCATGGCCATGCCGGCCCGATCGAGAACCCGGCGGGTCGCGGGAATCGGCTCTTCCAGCATGATGACCGGATCGCCCGCCGTTACCGCCAGGTTGACGATGCGGGCGATAGGCTTCAGGCCATGCGCCCTGACCGCCGCTTCGGAGGCAACGAGCACGCCGCTCGCGCCGTCGCAGATCTGGCTGGCGGTGGCCGCGGAAAGCGTGCCGCCCTCGCTCAGTAGCTTGACCGAACCGATCGATTCCATCGACGCATCGGCCCGAACCCCCTCGTCGCGGTCATGAATCCCCTGCTCTCCTTCCGCCGTGACGATGGGCACCGGCACGATCTCGGCATCGAACGCGCCTGAATTCATCGCCGCTGCTGCCTTGTGGTGGCTGGCGAGCGCGAACCGGTCATGGTCGTCGCGGGTGAAGCCATATTTGTCGGCGATCATCTGCGCGCCGTGAAACTGGCTGAACATCTCGATGCCGTAGCGCTTCTGGATCGCCCCGGAAAATGGGTTGGCCCCGATGCCGCCCGCCTGGGCCAGCGTGATGGGAGACCCCATCGGCACGCGAGTCATGCTTTCGACGCCCCCCGCGATCACGAGGTCCTGAAGCCCCGACATGACCGCCTGCGCCGCGAAATGCACCGCCTGCTGGGATGAGCCGCACTGCCGGTCGATCGTCACCGCCGGCACGCTGTCGGGCAGGCTGGACGCGAGCACGATGTTGCGACCAAAGGCGAAGGTCTGCTCGCCCACCTGGCTGACGCAGCCGATGATCACATCGTCGATCGCGGCGGGATCGACACCCGCGTCGGCGACCAGCGCGTCCAGCACGAGGGCGCCCAGATCGGCGGGATGCCAGCCGGCGAGGCGGCCGTTGCGGCGGCCGCCGGCGGTGCGGCGTGCGGACACGATATAGGCTTCAGGCATGATGCATCCTTCTTTCTTTGTCTAAAGGCCGAGCGCGGCCTTCGCGATGAGTGTCAGTTGTATCTCGCTGGTGCCGCCGAAGATCGACCAGGCGCGAGCGTTGAGATAGCGGGCCGCTGCGACCTGCGCCTGCGCCGAACCAATCGGAGCGGGCATATCGTCGCCATAAAAGGGGCGCTCGACGGGCAGTTGCAGGCCGGCGAGGCCAAAGGCATCGACTGCCAGCGCCTCCACACCCTGCCGGATTTCGGATGCCAGCAGCTTGGTGATCAGGCTGCGCGGGTCCGGCGCGGCGCCCTGCTCGATCTCGATGAGCGTCCGCAGCTCCGTCATCTCGAGCGCTTCGGCCTCCAGTTGAAGCCGGACGGCGCGGTCCGCCAGTTCGCCGGTCAGCGGCCCCGCCGACATCCGCAAACGGGCAAGATCGGCCAGCAGCGCCGGCGCGAAGCTGGACCCGCCCCGTTCATTCTCCAGCAGAAACTTGGCGATCGACCAGCCCTGCCCTTCCTCGCCGACGCGCTCCGACACCGGCACCCGCACCTCGTCGAGGAAGACCTCGTTCAACTCGTGATCGCCCGATGCGCTGAGGATCGGCTTAACCGTCACGCCCGGCAGGGTCATGTCGATCAGCAGAAAGCTGATGCCCTGTTGCGGCTTCACCTCGGCATCGGTGCGGACCAGCGCGAACAGCCGGTTGGCGTACTGGGCCTGCGTCGTCCAGATCTTGTGGCCGGACACGATATAATGGTCGCCATGGCGGACGGCGCGGGTGCGCAGGCTCGCAAGGTCGGAGCCGGAGCCGGGTTCCGAAAAGCCTTGCGCCCATATATGCTCGGCCGTGCGCAGGCGCGGAAGATAATGGTCCTTCTGCGCCTGGGTGCCGAATGTGTACAGCACCGGCCCCACCAGCTTCAGCCCCATGCCGGGCAGGATCGGAGCGCCTGCCTCCGCACATTCCTTTTCGAAAATCCAGCGCTGGACAGGCGTCCATCCTGGCCCGCCCGCATGGTGCGGCCAGTGGTAGACGAGCCATCCCTTCGCCTCCAGGATCGCCTGCCATTCGCGCGCGATGTCGGGTTCGGCGAAGACACCGGATGTCAGCGCGGCCCCGCGCCGCAGCGCGGGGGAGAGCGACAAGGCCAGGAAATCGCGCACCTCCTCACGGAATGCGCGCTGCTCCCTGCTAAGCGCGAGGTCCATGGCGTCAGCGCTCCACGATCGCGACAGCAGAGACGCCCGGCGCGCCATAGACATGGCTGTAGCCGAGGCGCAGCTTGCCCGGCACCTGTCGCGCGCCCGCCTGCCCGATCAACTGGACATAATTCTCATAGACCTGGCGAAGTCCCGAAGCCCCGATCGGCTCGCCGCAGGCAAGGCATCCGCCATCGGTGTTGACCGGCAAGGTGCCGTCGATCCGCGTGCGTCCCTCGGCAATCCACGCCGTCTGCTCGCCATCCGCGCAGAAGCCGTTTTCGGCCATGTGCATGATCTCCGCCCCGACCTCCGTGTCCTGGAGTTGCGCTATGTCGATGTCCTCGGGACCGACGCCCGCCATTTCATAGGCTGCCTGGGAAGCGAGGCCGGTTGGCGAGCCGCCACGATCGAGATCAAGCGCTGGCGAGAAGACCTCGAATGAACCGGTCGGGCGGGTGCGGACCGCTGCGGCCCGCAGCCGTACCGCCGGCAGGCCGAGTTCGCGCGCTTTCCGGCCGCTCGCCAGCAACAGCGCTACCGCCCCCTCCCCCGGCGAGCAGAACATGAATTTGGTGAGCGGATCGCTGACCATCTGGGATTGAAGGATTGTATCGATATCGACCGCTTCGCGCCGCCAGGCGTGATCGGCGAGAACGCCGTTGGCGAACGCCTTCTCCGCGACCGCGCCCAGCGTGTGCGGCGTGATGCCGTGCAGGCTCATGTAACGCTGGATCTTCATGGCGAAGAACTGGGTGGTCAGCATCAGCCCGGTCTCGCCATACCAGGCCGGCAGCCCCCAGTCCGCCGGCAGGGGCGAGAAGGAGCCGCGTGGATGCTTGTCGAAACCGACGGCCAGGCCCAGGTCGAACTCGCCGGACTTGATCGTGCTGTAGGCGCCGAACATGGCCGAGCCGCCGGTCGCGCACCCATTGGCGACGTTGATGAAGGGAATGCCGGTAAGCCCCAATTCCGACACCATGGTATCCGCATTCCCGGCGGCATCCGATCCGCCGAACGCGAACTGAACATCGCGCCATTCAAGCCCCGCCCGTTCCAGCGCCTGGCGGACGGCGAAGACGCCCTGCTGAAGGCCCGAAAGGGCAGGCGTACGGCCGAAAGGATGAATTCCCGCACCGACGATGAAGACGTCTTCGCTCATATGTCGGCGCCCCTGTCCGGCGCGAAGCCAAAGCTGGTGCGCAGCGAGCCGTCCGCCAGCAGGAAGGGCAGCGGCACGATCCGCATCGCCATGCCGATTTCCAGATCATCGAACGCCGCATCGACCAGACGCCCTTCGACGATCAGCGCCCCATCCAGCTCGACATAGCCGACCGCATAGGGTTCGAACGCGTCCGGGCCAGCATAGGGCGGCGACTTGGGGCGGAAGCGCTGAACGGTCCACGACCATAGTCGGCCTGTCCGCGGCAGCACGACGCGGTCGTAGCGCGCATCGCTTTCCGGTCGCGCCGGGAAGCAGATCCGGCTGGTCGCGCGCTCACGGGAGGCGAGCAGCGCGATGCCGCCGCTGTCGGAGCAGACAAGGTCATCGGCGATCGGAACGGGCAGGGTGTCGGGCACGGCATATCTCCTTGGAGAGACATAGCGCCCGACCATTCGGTCGGCTTCTGACCAATGCGACAGGAGCTAGAGCGATTTCCAAGCGATCGCAACCGATCGCTGGTTAAGAAATCGCGGAAAACAAGGAAACCAGAGCGGCGATCTGATTCAATCAGATCGAAACCCGCTCTAGTTTATCATTCCAAGAAAGCCGAGCTGTGCCGCCTTGAACATCGTCTGGTCGCGGTTCACGGCGTCCAGCTTCACCGAAGCCGATCGGATGTGGAAGCGCACTGTGGTGCGTTGCAGACCGAGGATGATGCCGATTTCCTCATTCGTCTTTCCAGCAGCCGCCCAACGCAGACACTCCACCTCGCGCTTGGTCAGCGATATGCTGCCCAAGCCGGGACGGGCCCGCGCCGTCACCTTGACATAGCTTTGCACGAAGGCCCGCGCCAGCACGGCCAGCGCGTCCGCGGCGCAGGAATAGGCATCGGAAAGGTCGTTGGCCTCTGGCTCTGGCGAGAGGAAACTGGCCGCCCCGATCTGGCCGAACGGCAGGTGGATGGGCACCACGATCGCGGCCGCCGTCATCGCCCGGATGCGGAAATCATGCAGGTCGATCACATCGAGCAGCGGGTTGGGCAAGCGGGTGCGAAAGCCATGCGCGTTGCACCAGAACGGCTCCGCCTCCACCCGGCAGGCGTGAACGATCGGTGAGGAAAGGGCGAGCTGAGGCACCTCCCACCACCGCGCCTCCTCGCCGCGAAAGCCAAAGACCTCGCTGGCAAGCACGGCGCCGTTCCCATCGCGCATCGGTTCACGGGAGGCCACATTATGCGTGACCGCCGTGCGCAGCCCGCAAAGGTCCATCACCGCATCCCGCAGCCGCTCTGCCGACGCTCCTATGCCTCCCGGCTCTGAAAAGCGGACGGCTTCGATCAAGGCAGTTGAGGGCATGGAGCAGGAATGGTCGGTAGCGGGCATGGTCAGCGCCCCTTCAGGCTCAACCCCTCGAAAAAGGGTTGGCAGATCGCATCGGCGACGTCCTCGGGCGATCTGCGCTTTGCCAGGGGGGGATACCATTTATAGGCCCAGTTGCACATGCCGAGGAAACCGAGCGTGGTGAGCCCTGGGTCGCATTGCCGGAAATGGCCGTTCGCGATCCCCTGCTCGATGATGCCGCGCACCCGTTGCAGATAGGCATTGCGCTGCGCCCGGATATGGTCGCGCATCTTGCCTTCCAGATCTTCATAATGGTCCATGAACGCCCGGACATAACCCGGATGCTCCGCAATCTGGCGCAGGATGTCGATGCATGCCGCGCGCAGGCGCCCGAGCGGATCGTCCGATCCCCCCTCCTCGTCCAGGCCGGCGAGCAGGGCGCTCATATGGGCATCGTGCATCGCGAAGAGGATGGCGTTCTTGCTCGGGAAATAGTGGTAGAGCGTCGGCTTGCCGAGGCCAACCTCATCCGCCAGCATCTGCATCGACGCTTTGTGATATCCCACCCGGTCGAACAGCGTCGCGCAATGTCTCAATATCTCGTTGCGCTTTTCGTCATGCGCCTCGGTCGTCTGCCGTTTCTTTGCTGCTTGTCGCGCCATTGCCGGCCCTGTTCCCTGTCTGCGTCCTACCTCTCACAAAGGTAAGTCGACCGTCTGGTCGGTTCCCCCTAGGGATAGGGCTGGATGACAAGAATGCAAGCGCGAGGGAGCGGACTATGCAAGTTGAAGGCAAGACAGCGCTGGTCACCGGGGCAAGTTCGGGCCTGGGCCGACATTTCGCGCGCCTGCTGGCGCGCGAAGGGGCGAGAGTCGTGGTAGCGGCGCGCCGACTCGACGCGCTCGCCGCGCTGGCCGATGAGATTGGTGGGCAGGGCGGCACATGCATCCCCGTCGCCATGGACGTGACCGATCCGGAAGCGGTCGCGACAGCCTTCCGGCAGATCGAGCGCGAACTTGCGGGATCTCTCTCGATCCTCGTCAACAATGCAGGCGTCGCCCAGACCCGTGCGGCGCTCGACCTCGATGCCTCCGAATGGGCGCAGGTGATCCAGCCCAATCTGACCGGTGCCTTCCTCGTCGCCCAGCAGGCGGCGCGGATGATGCGGCATGGCGGCGGGACGATCGTCAACGTCGCCTCGATCCTGGGAGAGCGCGTGTCCAAGGGACTGGCGGCCTATGCCGCCAGCAAGGCCGGCCTCATCCAGTTGACGAAGGCGCTCGCCCTGGAATGGGCGCCGCTCGACATCCGGGTCAACGCGCTCGCACCCGGCTATATCGAAACCGACCTCAACCGCGACTTTTTCGCATCCGACGCAGGTCAGCGCCTCATCTCGCGCATCCCGCAGAAGCGACTCGGCCAGGTGCATGACCTGGACGGGCCGCTCCTGCTGCTGTGCTCCGACCAGTCGCGCTACATGACCGGCGCGGTCATCGCGGTGGATGGCGGGCATCTCGTCAGCGGCCTTTGACGACAGGCGGCCCTTATGCGTCCATGGCGGTCGCGCCGACGACCCAGGCGGACAGGCCCGCGGTCGGCACTGCGCAGATTACCGCTTCGGCCACGGCTTCCTCGCTGGCTCCGGCGGCTCGCGCACCCTTGACGTGAACCGACGCCCAGGCGCTGTAGTCGGCGACAAGGACGGTCACGAGCAGCAGCTCCGCATATACAGGCCCCAGCGCCGTCCCCGACAAGGTCCCCTCGCGCATGAGATAATAGGCGTCGGCGCCCAGGGGCTTGACCTCGAACAGCTTGCCCAGGGAAGGCGGCATGGCGCCGAAATATTGCAGGAAATTCGCCTCCGCGGCACCATCTTCCACGACCATGTCGTCGTCAGGCCAGTCGGGATCGGCGGCTTCCGGATAGATCTCCCGGAAAAGATCATGGAAGCGCAGCGACGCCCCCTCCCCACGCACGCTTGCGAGGATTGCGACCGCCGCGCCGGCCTCCGCTTCGATGAGACCGGCCGACCGGGCCTCGGCCAGTTCCCGCGTCGCAAGTTCCCGATAGCCCTTTATCGTGGCGGCGCAGGCGACGAACAACCTCTTGATCCGCGCCGGGACCGCCCCGTCCGAATCGATGATCATGCGCCAGCGGCGGAATCCCGCGATGGTCTTCGGTGCGTCGCGACGCAGGCGGCCAAGACTGGCGAGCGGGGGCAGAAGGTCAGTCATCGTCTCTCCGTTAATGCATGGACCGTCCGGTCGGTTGAATATGGCTATGCCGCTTCGCGATCGCGGTCAACTTCTGATAAGGAGTTGACGTCCGACCGGACGGTCGACTAAATCGCACCCTTGTACAAGGATCGATCCCGGATCGGCCGATGCGAGAGGAGCATGCCTGGATGAAGGACTTCAAGGGCAGGACGGCCGTCATCACGGGGGCCGGCAGCGGCATCGGCGCGGCGCTCGCGCATCTCGCCGCAGGCGAGGGCATGAACCTGGTCCTCGCCGACATCAATCTTGCCGACCTGGAGGCGGTGGCCGGCACCATCGAAAGTCCGGCGATCGCGCTGCACAGAACCGATGTGGCCGATCCGGATGCGGTGCAGGCTCTGGCCGACCTTGCATGGTCGCGCTTTGGCGACGTATCCCTGCTGTGCAACAATGCCGGCGTCGTCCCCGGCGGCCGCCACCGGCACGTCTGGGAATATGCGCTGGAGGACTGGCGCTGGGCCTTCGGCGTCAACATGGATGGCGTGGTCAACGGTATCCGCAGCTTCGTGCCCAGGATGCTGGCGGAGGGACGGCCGGGACATATTCTCAATACCGCGTCCGTGGCCGGCTTCGTGAGCGGCGAAGGCTCCGCCGTATATGGCGCGTCAAAGCATGCCGTCGTCCGCATCACTGAAGCGCTCTATGCCGGTCTGCGTGAGCGGAACGCCCCGATCGGCGTCACGATGCTGTGCCCCGGCCTGGTCGCGACCCGCATTTACGAGGCTGAACGATCCCGGCCCGCACATTTGCGATCGAACGACGGCCAACCGGCGGAAGCCACGGAGTTGCAGTCGATTTCGGACAATCTGTTCCAGAATGCCCCGTCGCCTGAGGAGGTTGCCGCCCAGGCGTTCGAGGGCATCCGCCAGGATCAGTTTTATGTCTTTACCTCGGCGCGGTACGATCAGGTGATCGCGCGGCGGACGCAGGCCATCCTTGCCCGGGAAAATCCCGTGTTCGACAGCCTGATTTCGCTCAGCAAGGGCAAGGCTGACGCAGAAGGGCAAAGAGCGTGAGCAGGCTTCAGGCGCGGATCGCGCTCATCACCGGCGCTGCTTCGGGCATCGGGCTCGCCACCGCCCGGCGCTTCGCGGCGGAGGGCGCGACGCTCATACTGGCGGACCGCAACGGCGACGCGCTGTCGAATGCACGCGAATCGCTGCCGGGCGCCGGGCATGAGTTCGTCATCATGGACGTCACCGAAGAGCAGGCATGGGCCGCGCTGGCAGATCGGGTTGCAGCACGGTCCGGCACGCTTGACATCCTCGTGAACAATGCCGGGTTCGGCAAGTTCACGTCGATCGCGGACACGACGCTGGCGCAGTGGCGGTCGATCATCGCCGTCAATCTCGACAGTGTCTTTCTGGGGACAAAATATATGATGCCATTCCTCGCCGCCTCCGGCCGTGGCGCGATCATCAACATGTCCTCCATCCGGGGCATCGTGGCTGGCGCCGGCACCGGATCCTACAGCGCGGCCAAGGGCGGCGTCCGTTTGTTCACCAAGGCGACCGCACTTGAATGCGCCGCGGCCGGCAATGGCGTGCGCGCGAACTCCGTCCACCCCGGTCACATCGCGACACCGCTGACCGCACCTGCCTATGCCGATGCGGAAATCGCCCGGACCCTGCTGGCGGATGTCCCGCTCGGACGCATCGGACAGGCGGAGGAGATCGCGGATGGCATCCTTTTCCTGGCAAGCGATGAATCCCGTTACATGACCGGGGCCGAACTCGTGATCGATGGGGGGAGCACCGCGCAATGACCGATCGGGCAACTGCCATCGCGTCGAAGGTGGAAGCCTTCGTCCGGAACGTGGTCATTCCCTACGAGAGGGACAGTCGTCTCGGCTTCCATGGGCCGGAAGATGCGCTCGTCTGGGAACTGCGCGCAAAGGCACGCGAGGCAGGCGTGCTGACCCCGCATGTCCTGCACGACGGATCGCATCTGACGCAGCGGGAGACGGCCATCGTCCTCATGAGGACGGGGCTGTCGCCGCTCGGCCCCCTCGCCTGCAACACCGCCGCTCCCGATGAGGGCAACATGTATCTGCTCGGGAAGGTCGGCAGCGCCGCGCAGAAGGCCCGATTTCTCGATCCGCTGGTGAGGGGCGAGGCGCGCTCCGCCTTCTTCATGACAGAGCCTGCCGAAACCGGCGGCGCGGGATCCGATCCGTCGATGATGCAGACGACCTGCCGTCGCGACGGCGACCATTGGATCATCAACGGCCGCAAGAAGTTCATCACCGGGGCGGAAGGCGCGCGCGTGGGCATCGTCATGGCCGGGTCGGACGACGGCGCCTGCATGTTCCTGGTCGACCTGCCCGATCCCGCGATCCGGACGGTGCGCGTGATCGACACGATCGACAGTTCCATGCCCGGCGGGCACGCGGAGGTCGACATCGTCGATCTGCGCGTTCCAGCGGACCAGATGCTGGGCGCGAGCGGAGAAGGTTTCGCCTATGCGCAGATACGCCTCAGCCCTGCCCGCCTGTCCCACTGCATGCGCTGGCTCGGCCTGGCAATGCGCGCACAGGAAATCGCAACCGATTATGCCTGTCGCCGCCACGCCTTCGGCAAGCCGCTGGTCGATCATGAGGGCGTCGGCTTCATGCTGGCGGACAACCTCATCGACCTGAAACAGGCCGAACGCATGATCGACTGGTGCGCAGATGTTCTCGACACAGGTTCGCTCGGCACGGCGGAAAGCTCCATGGCGAAGGTCGCGGTGTCGGATGCGCTGTTCCGTGTCGCCGACCGCTGCGTCCAGGTGATGGGCGGGACGGGCGTGTCCGGCGACACCATCGTCGAGCAGGCCTTCCGGGAAATCCGCGCCTTCCGCATCTATGACGGTCCGACCGAAGTTCATAAATGGAGCCTGGCCAAGAAGATCAAGCGCGACTGGAAGGCGGCGCAGGGATGAGCGCTGGACGATGGATGCCGGCCATGCGGCCGATGCTGGCCCTCTTGCCGCTCCTCCTGTCGACCGCTGGACATGCCCAGCCAGCGAACTTCGCAGCGCCCGAGGCCGCTACTTCGCAAGCCGGTTATGGCGAGGACCTGCTGCCCAGGGACGAGAAGGATCGCGCCGCCCTGATTCGGAGCGTCGCGTTCGACGCGACCATCTATGGCATGGCTGCCTATCTGCACTATGAGCAACTCTATCGGCAGGCGTTCGATCGAAGTTCGAGCAATTACACCGGATTCAACCGCTTTGCGCATGAGAGGAACCTTGCGGGGCCGGACTATGCAACCTTCAAGGTGCCCAATACGGACACGCTTTACTCCACGGCCTGGGTAGACCTGAGCAAGGGCCCGGTCGAAATCGACATCCCGGCCACGCAGCTCAAATATTTCACGCTCAATATTTTCGACATTTTCGGCAATCCCGGCAATCTCAGCAGTCGTACCATCGGCATCAAAGGCGGCCGGTTCCTGCTGGTGCCGCGCGGCTGGCGCGGAAACCCGCCCGCCGGGGTCACGGTCTATCCGGCCGCCACGACCCAGCTCTGGATCCTCATGCGCGCCTTCGCCCAGTCCGACGCCGAGGTCCGGACTGCTCGTGCTTTTCAGGATGCGGTCCGGATCATCGCTCCGGAAGAGGAAGGGACGGTGAGCTCTCATGGCGACACATCCTCACCACCACCCGCCGCTGGCGCTATCGGCTATCTCCGCGCGCTCGACTATGTGCTTCGGGCCAATGGCTGGCAGCCGGGCGAGGAAGCGCTCGTGTCGCGCTTCCGCCCGCTCGGCATAATGGGCGACCGCCCGTTCGATCCCGATAGGCTTACCCCTGCCACGCGAGCCGCAATCGAAAGCGGTTACTCGGACGCGATGGCCATGCTCACACGCGCCAAGTCGCAATTGGGCGAACCCACCGGCACTGGCTGGATGAAGGTCAACAAGGGCGTCTACGGGTTCAATTATCTGCGCCGTTCCGTCATCAACATGGCAGGCCTCGGCGCGAATGTGCGGGAGGAAAATGCGTCCTACACGACGTTCGCGGACGGCAAGGGTGCTGCGCTGGACGGCGCGTCGTCCCGCTACATGCTCCGGCTGCAAACGCCTCCGCCCGTCAACAGCTTCTGGTCCGTCACCCTCTACGACGCGAAGACCTTCGCCCTCCACCCCAATCCGCTCCGCCGCTATCTGGTGAGCGATCGGACAAAGGGCCTGAAGGTACAGAAGGATGGGTCGATCGAAATCCGCATCCAGCGCGCCGCATCATCTGGTGGAAACTGGCTTCCCGCACCGGCGGGACCATTTTTCGTCGTGATCCGCGCCTATGGACCGAAGCCCGACATGCTGAACGGCCAATGGCTGCCCCCGCCCATTTCAAGGGATGGCGACGCCCGATGAACGCCCTGGTCGAAGACAATAGCGGTACGGCGACCGTCCGTCCCGGCTATGAGCTGGATTTGGGCGCGCTGGACGCCTGGATGCGCGCCAATGTCGCCGATTATGGCGGGCCGCTCCGGATCGAGCAGTTCAGGGGCGGGCAGTCCAATCCGACCTACAAGCTGATCACGCCGGGCAAGGCCTATGTCCTGCGCAAGCAACCACCCGGCCCCTTGCTCAAGGGTGCCCATGCGCTCGACCGCGAGGCGAAGGTGCTCGCTGGCCTGTCGCGAGCGGGCTTCCCGGTCGCCGCCGTCCATGGCCTGTGCACCGATCCCGCCATCATCGGCACGATCTTCTACGTCATGGACATGGTGGAGGGCCGTATCTTCTGGGATGCCGCGCTTCCCGATATGTCGCCCGCAGAAAGGGCAGCGCTCTTCGACGCCATGAACGCGACGATCGCCGATCTCCACAGCATCGATTACGCGGCCGCCGGCCTTGCAGACTATGGCCGGCCAGGAAATTATTTCGAACGACAGATTGCGCGCTGGTCGCGCCAATATCTTGAGGACGCGCAGGCGGGGCGCGATCCCTGCATGGACCGGCTGGTGGAATGGCTCCCCGCGCACATCCCGCTGGGGGAGGAAACGAGCATCGTCCATGGCGATTTCCGCATCGACAATCTGATCTTCCACCCGACGCAGCCGCGCGTGCTGGCCGTGCTGGACTGGGAGCTCTCGACGCTGGGCCATCCGGGTGCCGACTTCGCCTATCACGCGATGATGTACCGCATGCCGCCGCACATCGTCGCCGGCCTCGGCGGGAGCGACCCCACTGCGCTCGGCATAGCCGATGAAGAGGCCTATCTCGCCACCTATTGCCGGCGCAGGGGGTTGGCGGACATGCCGGGTTACGACTTCTATATTGCCTTCAACTTCTTTCGGCTCGCGGCCATCTTCCATGGCATCAAGGGCCGGGTCATCCGCGGCAACGCTTCGTCCGCGCAGGCGCGCGAGCGCGTTGCGGTGCTCCCGGAACTCATGCGTCTTGCATGGCAGCAGGCGGAAAGGGCGGGCGCCCGATGAGCAGCCCGGCCATCACGCTCACTGTCGAGGATGGCATCGCCTGGCTGACGCTGGCGCGCCCCGAAAAGCGCAATTCGGTCGATCCCGAATTCGCATTGCGCCTTCATGAACTGGCGGAGCGATGCGCGGCGGACCAGGACATACGCTGCGTCGTGCTCACCGGAAGCGGCAAATTCTTTTGCGTCGGTGGCGACATCGATGCCTTCTCCGCCGCCGGGGAGGATGCCGAAGCGGCGGTCGGCGCCCTCGCACGCAGTTTCCATGCCGGCATCCATCGACTGGCCACGATGGAAAAACCTCTCGTCACGGCTATCAACGGCCCCGCCGCCGGCGCTGGGCTCAGCCTTGCGATATTGGGGGATATTGCGCTCTCAGCCGCCTCCGCGCATTTCACTTCGGCCTATAGCGCTGTCGGGCTGACACCGGATGGCGGCGCATCATGGTGGTTGCCGCGCCTGATCGGGATGCGGCGAGCGCAGGAGATGCTGTTCACCAATCGACGGGTCGGGGCGGAGGAAGCGGCAGGCATGGGCCTTGTGACACGCGTGGTCGCCGACGATGCGCTCCGTGCCGAAGCATCGACCGTGGCATCGGCGCTGGCAAAGGGGCCGATCCGCGCACTCGCCAGATGTCGCGCCTTGCTGATGGGGTCCGCCATCGCCGACCTTCCCACCCAGCTGGATCGCGAAGCCGCCTGGATTGCGGCGTCTGCCGGGGCGTCCGAAGGGCGGGAAGGAGTCGCCGCTTTCCTGGCGAAGCGACCGCCGCGTTTCGTGGCTGTGAGTTGATGGGAAAAAGCGCGCAGTCCGTATCGGCCGCCTGCGAGATTCCGGCCTGACTGCGGTCAGCGTGTGACCATCGATACGACGCTCCAGAGCAACACCAACGCCGCCGCGATCATGATCGGCGAAAAGGCGTCGGACCTGATCCTGGCCGACGCCTGATCAGCGGATAACAAGGATCGGGCCGCGGCAGCCCGCGATACCGGGCGACAAACACCGCAGCACCGCAGACAGCCATGATCCGCACGGCAAGATCCCGACGCGGTCCGGGCCTTACGAGTTCGTATCCTTCTTGAAGCTTTCCAGATATTCGGTCGACAGCTTCGACCAGCGCAGCGAAGCCTGCATGCCGCCATCGACGAGCAGGTCCGTGCCCGTGATGTAGGATGCCTCGGGACCGGCAAGCCAACAGACGGCGGCGGCAATATCCTCGGCATTCCCCAACCGCGCAATCGGCTGGCTGGCGATGGTCTGGTCGATCGGCGCTCCGTGCTTGCGTTCATGGCGGATCATCGCGGTTGAAATGATGCCGGGGCTGATCGAGAGCAACCGCGCGCCGCGGGCGCCCCAGTCGGCGGCCTGCGCCTGCACGCGAAGCTGGTTGGAGCGCTTGGCAAGCCAGTATGAGCCAATGCCTGTGTCGTGGCCCGCCACGCTCTGCACCACCGCCTTCAGGTCCTCGATCGGGGCCAGCGCGAGTTTTTCCTCCACGTCCAGCGGGACCGGCGAGTAATAGGCGGCGTTGCTGGCGGTGACGAACGCCACCGTGCCGTCCACGGCCAGCGGCTTGAACGCATTCAATACGTGGATCGTGCCGACGAGGTTCACGTTGAAGATCGTCTCCCAGTCCGCCATGCCGGGAGAGACGCCCGCCGTATGCATCAAGGTTGCGAGCCGCCCGGTTCTGGCTACCAGTGCGGCTAGCTCGTTCACGGAATCGGGGTCGGCCACGTTGACCACCGCGGACAGCACCTTGTAGCCATCGTCCTCGAATTGCCGAACCGTGTCGGCCAGAACCTCAGGATTGTTGTCCGCGAGCACAAGCTGTTTGCCAACGCCGAGACGGCGGGCACATGCAAGGCCCAGTCCGCGAACGCCCGTAATGACGACGACATTATCATTCATGTTTCCGCTCCTATGATATTGGGGGTGTTGCGCTTGATGGTTGTTCAATTTCGCGAACGAGCGGTGGCCGCCATTTCGGGCCCTTCGCGGTGCCCAAGGCGGTCACAACCCCCTCACGGCTCCGAGCAGCGCTGTTGCTGCATCTTCGTGCATCTCGGGCGAGGGGTAGTAATCGTTGCGGCCGGTGGCCAGCGCGACATATTCGACCCCGCGATTTTCATAATTGGCGGGATCGATCGGCTTGCCAGTCCAGCGGTTGATGAGTGGCGCGCCGGCCCCCCGCTCGCTTACGCAGTTGACCGCGGCGGTGCACATCGCCGCCGCCTCTTTGGCCATCGCCGCGTCGACCAGCTGCGGAAACGCACCGAACATCCGGTGGACCAGCTCGACAGTTGGTCGCCGGCCCACTTCCGCGAGCAGTTCAGGCCAGGCAAGCGCCGCCGGCTTTTGCTGCGAGAACCACAGGAACACCACCGGCACGGTGATCGCAGCGCGCAGCCGCCGCATCGATTCCAGCCAGCTCGCCTGGCTTTCCGCCACGAGGCGGGGCGCATCACCGGGCGTTTCCTCCAGCACCCGGCTCCACGCCGAAACGGTGTCGATGCTGTCACCGCTCACCCGGTCACGCAGATATTCGACATAGCCGTCGGCGGCAAAGCGGCTGTTCGCCTCGTGGCGCGCCGCCATCGCCTGTACGACGACGAAGCGGCCCCGGTTCATCGCGGCGATCAGCGCGGGATATTGGAGATAGAATCCCGGCCCGGCGCCGCCCACCGCGAGGTTGAGGGCGCTGAGGCCAAGACGATCGGATAGCAGGTCGGGATAGGGACGGTCGACGAAGCAGCCATAGGTCTGCGCCGCGCCGAGACAGGTGAAGAACGACCGCTCCGGCGCGGCCTGCGGATCGATTGCGGGCCCGCGAAACGGGACGGGGCAACCGTCCAGGGTGAACGGACGATAGTCGACGATGTCCGCATCGCGCGTCGGATAGTCGGGGAACCACTGGTGCATCAGCGTCTTTCCAGAGCAATGTCGAAGCGGGCGATATAGTCGCCGAACTGGCGATCGACCGTCGCTTCGGTCAGCGCATAATCGGCAAGGTCATAGAGATGGGCGCCGGCGTGGCCACGCGCCGCCTCGTGGGTGGTGATCGCCGCTTCCATCGCCTGCGCCACCACGTCGCTCAGCTCCAGCCCCTCGAACGCATAGAGCGCGCGGATCGTCGCCATCGGGTCGCGGATGAAATCGCGGTAGTGAATGTCGTGAAAGGCATGGTCCGGATGGCGGTCGCGCGCGGCGATCATCCGCTGCGCGCTGGTGGCGAGGATCCCGGAGACCTGATAACCGACCATCGCCAGGTCGACATCGCTGTTGGTCATCGACAGCGGATGGGCATTGAGGCTGCAGGTCGAGCCGAGCGGCTTGATCGGGTCTCGATGGGTGTAGACGATCCGCGAATCGGGATATGTGGCGATGATCTCTTCCACGGCGAGCGCATGCGAGGGGAATTTGAGCGTCCAAGCCCCCGGTGCGGCGCTCTGCAGTACCTGGAGATAGCGGCAGTGCCAGGCATAGGCGGCGGCCATGTCGGCATGGTGCAGCCACCATTCGAAATAGTCGGGCACCTGGGTATGGATCAGCAGCGAGAACGACTTGAAGTCCTGCTGCATCTGCCAGAAACACTCGGTGGGCTCGTCGCCGCGCTCGACATGATGGTTGAGCGGCAGGAAACCGCTTTCGATCCGCGCATCGACCTCGCGCACCCGCACCGCGATGCGCGGATCATCGTGCAGGTGGGCGGCCTCGGCCGGGGGCAGTTCGCGATTGCCCTCCCAGTTCCAGTGCATCCGCCGCTGCGGGTCGAGGCTGAGCAGGTTGACCAGGAAGGTCGTGCCCGCGCGTGGCATGCCCAGCACGATCAACGGGCGCGTCACTGGCGTCGCGGCCGCCGCCGGATGCGCGGCGTGCCACGCTTCCAGCGCGAACCGGGCTCTGAGCGTCTCCACCAGGAAGGCTTCCGTCCCCTCGCGCGCGCCCGGTCGCATCGTGCGCGAACGCGCCAGATCGGCGAGGAACGCCTCCAATCCTTCACGCCAGCTTTCGCCGGTCGGTGGGATGCCCGCTGCCGCCGCCCGGGCGACCAGGCGTTCGACCTCGGCAATCGCCGGGACCATGGTGTTCAAGCTGCGTCCTGCTGCGCGATGGTCCTTGCCAGCTCCACGACGATCGGCGTGCCATTGAAGCTGGCGCAGCCGCTCGGCACGTCGAATTCGGCGTCGTCGCTCAGCCGGTTGTAATTGGCGCCGTCGAGGCTGTGGGCGAGGCCCAGGCGCGAGCCGTCAAGCGCCTCGCTCCAGCCGTGCGGCACGCATACCGTGCCGATCCCCACTTCGTCGGTGATGCGCGCGGGCAGCGTGATCTCGCCAACCCGCGAGCGCAACCGCACCTCGTCGCCTTCGTCGATGCCGAGTCGGATGGCATCGGCCGGACTGATCATCGCCGTACAGCGCTTCGGCCCTTTCACCAGCGGCTGCAGATTGTGCATCCAGCTATTGTTGGAGCGCATCTCGCGCCGACCGATCAGGCGCAGCGTACCGTGCGCGAACCTGCCATCGTCGATCGCCTGCTCCAGCCGGGGAATATCGGCAAGGAACGGAGCGGCCGCCAGCGCGATCTTGCCGTCGGGGGTGGCGATCGCCTGCGGCAGGCGTCCGTGCTGCATCGGCCCGTGGGAAATCCCGGCCGGACTTTCGCGCAGCCGGGCCAGCGACAGGCCGCCGGGATGGCTGCCGAAGCCGTCGCCGTTCTTGCCGCCGCGCAACAGGATATCGAAGATGCGTTCGGGCCAGTCCTCGCCGTCGGCGCCGGCCAGCAGCCCGGCCAGGTCCGCCCCGGCGGGCAGGCGCGGCAATTGGGGTGCCTGGCGCGACAGATATTCCACCGCGCAGCGCAGGTCGTAAGCGGCCTCGTCCATGCCGATGAAGCGGGCGGCGAGGCCGTTGATGATGCTCCAGTCGGTGCGTCCGTCGGGATCGGGCGGCAGGATGCGCGGCGACCAGGAGATCACGTCCTCCACCATCCAGTTGTTCCAGATCAGCGTGAACTCGCTGTGGCGCAGGTGATCGCCCGGCGGCAGGATGACGTCGGCAAAGCGCGTCGTCTCGTTGAGGTAGATGTCGACCGCGACCAGGAACTCCAGGCTGTCCAGGGCGGCGGCGACGCGGCCGGCATTGGGGTTGGACAGTACGGGGTTGCCCGCGATGATCGTCATGCCCCGGATGCGGCCGGGGCCCGGCGTCTCGACATCCTCCCACATGGCGTGGGTGGGCATGGTGGCGCCCAGTTCCGGCGCGCCCGAGACGCGCGAGTGCCAGCGACCATGGGGCGGCTGATCGCCGACATAGGGATCGCGGGTGAAGACCGGCAGGCTGCCCTCGGGGAAGATCACCCCACCCTCGGCATCGCAATTGCCGGTGAGGATGTTGAGGCAGTCTATCGCCCAGACGCCGAGCGTGCCGAAGCTCTGGGTATTGATGCCGACCCGGCTATAGGCGGCGGCACTGCCGGCGGCGGCAAAGTCGCGCGCCAACTGGGTGATGCGCTCCGCTGCGATGCCGGTGAGAGGGGCGACGCGCTCGGCCGGGAATTGCGCCGCGACGGCGCGCAATTCGTCGAGTCCCGACACGTGCCCTTCCAGGCGGCCAAGGCGCACCAGCCCCTCGCGGAACAACGTGTCGATCATCGCCAGCGCCAGCAGCGCGTCGGTGCCCGGACGGATGGCGAAGTGGTCGTCGGCCAGTTCGGCTGTGGGCGTGCGACGCGGATCGACCACCACCAGCCGCCCGCCGCGGGCACGCAACCGCTTGAGCCGACCGGGCATGCCGGGGGCGCCGAACATGCTGCCATTCGACACGGCCGGGTTGGCGCCGAAGATCAGGAAGAATTCGGTACGGTCGACGTCGGGTACGGGAACATTGCCGATATCGCCATAGAGATAGGCGTCGACCATGTTGCGCGCGAAGTTGTCGATCGCGGCCGCCCCGGTGAGTTGCGCCGGCATGGCGGAGAGCAGCGACCCTCCGACCAACTGCAACGCGGCGACGTGCGCCGTGGGGTTGCCCAGATAGATGCCCAGCGCGCTCGACCCATGGTCAGCCACGACGCGCCTGAGCCCGGCCGCCGCAAAGTCCAGCGCCTCTTCCCAACTCGCCTCGCGGAAGCCCTCGCCATCGCGGATCAGCGGCCTCGTCAGCCGGTCGGGATCCTCGCGCAGCGCCTTGATCGCCTGCGACTTCGGGCAGACATAGCCCTTGCTCGACGGATGGGCCGGATCACCGGACACCCGGCCGACCACGCCACTGTCGGGATCGGCTTCGATGACCAACCCGCAGCTGGCCTCGCAGGTCGGGCAAATTCGGGGGAATGTTTGCAGCGCCATCGATTTAATCTCCCAGCCCGGATCATGAACCGGGTGCTGGGCGGTCGCCTCGTCCTTTCGGACAATGCAGGAGTGGCGTGCCGGGTGGGCTTTGTCCTTATCAGGAATCGTGGCCTTCTCCTGCCGCGATCCCTGATGGAGAGGCTGCGCCAAGGATGCGCCGCCATCCGGCCCTGGGCCGCTCGGGCCTGGAGTTTTCTGCCGCGCTCCGGCCTTCGGCGCATCAGTCCTCGATGATCGTGTCCGTGCCCTCGCGTTTCATGCGGGCGAGATTGTCCTTCATCTCCCTGACTTGCTCGGGAGCATGGCCGACCCAATCTTCCAGTTCGCCCGTGATCCGCAGCGGCGCGGTCGATCGGTAGGAGGCGGTCATGTTGCCGGGAAACCTCTTGTCGGTGAGGTTCGGGTCATCCTCAAACGGGCCGGTCGGCTCGACGATGAAGATACGACCCCTCCTGTCACCCCTCGCCAGTTCCGCGCCCCATGTGGCCGCTTCGAGCTTCGCCGCGAAATAGACGTGCTTCAGCCCCCGTTCGACGAAATTGCTCTCGAACCCCGGCGCGATCAGGTCGCCGATGGCCAGATCGGCCTTGGTTCCGTGATAGAAGATGGTCCCGGCGGGAACGTCCTTGGCGTACATGGCGCGTTCTCAGGCCACATCGGCGGCGGCGAAGTGAGCCATCTGGTCGCGATGCGCCTTTTCAAACGCCGGTCGCGCCGTGGCACGGGCGAGGAAGTCGCGACAGGCCGCGTGATCGGACAACCCGTCGAACCGATCGACCTGCCGCATCACATCCGCCATGAGCAGGTCAGCAACCGTGAAGCGGCCCGCAACGAGCCATTCGCGATCGACGAGAACCGCATCCATTCGGTCGAGCCGGGCTTTCAGGAATTTGTCGATCATCTTCGCCTCGGGTGCTTCGCCGGGCAATCCCATGAACCGGAACAGGCTCCATGGCTGGCACGGCAGGTCGACCGAATTGAGCGCGGCGATGACCCATGACAGGACTTCGGCCCGACCCCGCGCGTCCTGCGGCATCAACGCCGGGCTCTTGTCCGCCAGATGCAGCAGAATCGCGCCGCTCTCGAACAGGGTCAGGTCGCCGTCGGTCAGCCACGGCACCTGGCCGAAGGGCTGCGCCGCGAAATGTTCGGGGCCGCGATCGCGAAACGGCGTGCTTTCCACCCGATAGGGCAATCCTGCCTCTTCGAGCGCCCAGCGCACCCGAAGGTCGCGCACAAGGCCCCGTGGCATCTCCGGCACCCAGTCATATGTGGTCAGGATCAGGTCGCTCATGGGCAATCTCCGGTTCGAAGCCGTGGGTCGATGTTATGCCCGCACCCGCCAATCCTCCTTGCAAGCCGCCGACACAGGACGATCTTATGACCAAAGTCAATGACGTGCTATATTGCGCCAATAATGTATCGCAACCAGACAGTTAGTTGCGAATGTGCGCGGATCATCCTGCCTTGTCGCAATGCATATCAGGTTCATGCGACCCGGGGTTCAACCGACGAGCTTGCGCTTGATTGACCGCAACGGCTGCCGCCGCTTGCCGGCACGCCTCCAGGGGCTGTCGGTGGCGCTGGAAACCGCGGGCCGGCATGTACGTTTCGACCGCGATCAGCCCCTGTCCAAAGCCGGCGGAAAGATGTACTCTTCGCCTTGGCCATGAGGCGTTTCCTCATGCCGGGACGATGCCCTGGGCAGGCTCCAACATGGACTGCATCGCGCACCGGTCCCGACAGAGGGCAGGACAAGCCGGACGCTCGTCATGGCGAGCTTCAAAGGGAGAGCGGCCATGGCAATTGCTCATCCAGGTGAAAAAGCATCGTCTCGTGACGAATATGAGATTCGCAGGATCGGACTGCCTGATCTGAAGATCGCACTGCAACAGGGCTGGGACGATTTCCAGGCCAAGCGGGGCGACCTGATCTTCATCGGTTTCATCTATCCCGCAGTGGTGCTGATGGCCATATTGATGGCCAGCCGCGTGTCGATACTGCCGCTGCTCTTCCCGCTGGTCGCCGGCTCCATCCTGTTCAGCCCGGCCCTGGCGAGCGGCTTCTACGAACTGGCACGACGCCGCGAACAGGGACTCGACAGTCGCTGGCGGCATTTCCTGGATGTGGTGCGCGGACCGTCGGCGCCCGCGCTCTTCGACCTTACCAGCATCACCGCCCTGCTGTTCCTGGCCTGGCTCGGTGCAGCGTGGCTCATCTATAACGCCACTGTCGGCCAGCTCGGTCCCCAAGCGGTCAGTTCGGTCGGTGTCTTCCTGAACGCGGTATTCGGCACGGTCGAGGGCTGGAAGATGATCATCGTCGGCAATCTGGTCGGCCTCGGCTTCGCAATCATAACCCTGGCGGTCAGCGTCGTGTCCTTTCCCATGATCATCGACAAGCGGACCAATTGGGGAGTGGCGCTGCGCACTTCCGTACGGGTCGCCTGGGCCAATCCGGTGACGGTCGCCATGTGGGGACTGATCGTCGTCGGGCTGCTGATCCTCGGCGCGCTGCCGGGTCTGGTCGGGCTTGCCGTCGTGCTGCCGGTGCTGGGCTATGCGACCTGGCATCTCTACACGCGGGCGGTGGTTCGGTAACCCGAACCCGTTCGGGCTGAGCCTGTCCAGGCCCTTCGCTTTTCTGAAGGAAAGGGCTGCGCCTCAACAAGCGCAGCCCGAATGGGCGCTGAAGCGTCGTACCCTAACTCAGTTCGCGCTCTTCGGCGCTGGCAAAGGCGGCGCTCCATTCCCCAAGGTCGCCAGATAGCGGATCACCGCTGCTCGATCCTCGGGCCGGCGGAGCCCGGCAAAGCTCATCTTCGTCCCCGGCACGTCCCGCCCCGGCGAGGCAAGGAATTCGAACAGCTTGTCATAGCTCCATGCGCCCCCATGCGCCTTCATCGCGGGCGAATAGGCAAAGCCCGCATGGCTCGCCACCGGGCGGGCGACCACGCCCCAGAGATTGGGGCCGATCCGGTTCGGCCCGCCCTGACTGAAGTCGTGGCAGCTGGCGCAGAGCTGGGCCTTCGCCTTGCCCGCATTGGGATCGGCACTGGCGAGCAGCGTTCCCAAATCCGCCGGCGGCGTGGCGGCGGTGGCGCCGGTCCCGGCGCCAGTCGATGGCAGGGAAACCTTCCCGCGCATGTCGCGGTGATAGGCGATCAGCCGATTGCCATCCGCCGGATCATCGAGGCTCGCCGGCCAGTCGCGCTGCACCGATGCCATATCTATGCGCGGCGGCATGTCGTCAGGCTTGTAGGCAAGGTCGCCGGCACTGGCATGCGGATAGAGTTGCCCTGAAAACCAGTTGAAGCTCCAGAGCGACGCCGCGGCCCCCGCGACACACAGCCCCGTCACCACCCAACGCATCCGCGCCATGGTTCAGCCTCCCCCGCCCATGAAGATCGCCCTTGTCCAGAAGGCGTAGTTCGCCTCGATCGTCATGATCCGCACCAGCACCAGCAGCACCAGTGGCGGCGTCAGTATCGCGTAGATCAGGGACAGCCGTTCCCATGCGAGATGCATGAATATGGACAGGATCAGCCCCGCCTTCAGCAACATGAACAGCACGATCAACGTCCAGCGGACGATCCCCTGCACATGCATGTAGTCAACCAGATAGGAAAGGGTGCTGAGCAGGAAAAGATAGCCCCAGACCTTCAGATAAAGGCTGATCGGATGATGCACCCCTTCATGCACAGCCCCGACATCGGCATTGGACAGATCCTGCTTCATGGAGCTCACCACAGGTAGAAGAATGCGAAGATGAAGACCCAGACGAGATCGACGAAATGCCAGTAGAGTCCCGCAATCTCGACCGCGCTATAATCGCCCGTGCGATCATAATCGCCGCGCGCGACCTTCGACGCGATGATCAGCAACAGGATAACCCCACAGGTCACATGCAGTCCGTGAAAGCCGGTGATCATGAAGAAGGAGGCACCGAATTGCGGCGCGCCCATGGGGTTGTACCAGGGCCGCACCCCCTCTTCGAAGATCAGCTTGCTCCACTCGAACGCCTGCATGGAGAGGAAGGTGAGGCCGAACAGCGCGGTCAGCAGCATGAGCCCCGCCGTTCTGCGGCGGTCGCGCCGGTAACCGAAATTCACGGCCATGGCCATCGTGCCGCTGGAACTGATGAGCGCGAAGGTCATGATCGCGATCAGGACGAGCGGAATGTCCTGTCCGCCGATGTTGAGCGCGAAAACCTCGGCCGTGTTGGGCCAGGGCAACACGGCCGAAGCGCGCATTGTCATGTAGCCGGTCAGGAAGCAGGAGAAGATGAAGGTATCCGACAGCAAAAAGATCCACATCATCGCCTTGCCCCAATGGGTATGGCGAAACACCTCCTGATCCGCCGACCAGTCGGCCGCGATCTCGCGCAGGGCTGGGGTGATGACTTCCCTGTCTCTACGATCCTGCGTGGTCTGGAGCATGGCGCAACAACCTCAAGTCAGCAGCAGCAAGACGGCGATCAATATCCAGATGAGCAACAGCAGATGCCAGTAGAGCGCGCACAGTCGCACCTGGCCCGGGTTCCGCGAGGCCAGCACCCAGCCCGCGGCGCCAAGCCCGCCGATGATATGCAGCCCATGCAGCGCGGTCAGCAGATAGAAGAAGGCGTTGGCCGGATTCGTCGCCAGATAATAGCCCGCCGCCTGATAATGACGCCACAGCATCCACTGTCCGCCGAGGAAGCATAGCCCCAGCACCCCGCCCGCGAGCGACGCCATGCTCGCCCGGCCCCGGATCGCGGCTCGCCGGGCCATTTCCCAGGCAATGCTGCTCATGACCAGCACTGCGCTGTTGATCCACAGCAATGGCGGGTCGGGCATCGCGGCCCAGTCGTCTGCATGACCCATGGCCGCGTGCAGCCCCATGCGCATGACATAGGCCGCCACCAGCAGCGAGAACATGACGGCCATCACCACCGCATAGAGGGTCAGCCCGACCGATCCCGCCGAGGGGCGATGCGACGGGTCCAGCCTGTCGCTCGCCGGTTCCCAGCTCCGTTCGGAAAGGCGCGCGATGAGGTTCATGCGCGCGGCTCGGTCTGCGGGATGAAGTCGCGCTCGGCGCCAGGGACACTGTAATCATAGGCCCAGCGATAGACGACCGGCAGCTTCGGCCCCCAATTGCCATGGGCCGGCGGTGTCTGGGGCGTCTGCCATTCCAGGCTCGCCGCGCCCCAGGGATTGGGATCGGCCTTCGGACCGCGGAACAGGCTCCAGATCATGTTGAAGAAGAACAGGCTCTGCGCCGCGAACACCGCCAGCGCCGCGATGCTGATCCACTGGTTGGCCAAATGCACCGATGGCGGAATGAAGTCGGCCTGCCCCAGCGCGTAATAACGGCGCGGCACGCCCAATATGCCAAGGTAGTGCATCGGCAGGAAGATCGCGTAGACGCCGAGGAAAGTGATCCAGAAATGGAGCTTTCCCAGCGTCTCGTTCCACATCCGCCCCGTAATCTTGGGATACCAGTGATAGATCGCGCCGAAGATTACCAGAACCGGCGACACGCCCATGACCATGTGGAAATGCGCCACCACGAAAAAGGTGTCCGACAAGGGTACGTCGACGCTCACATTGCCCAGGAACAGTCCTGACAGTCCGCCATGGATGAAGGTGAAGATAAAGGCGATGGCGAACAGCATCGGCACGCGCATATGGATGTTGCCGCGCCATAGGGTCAGCATCCAGTTATAGACCTTGATCGCGGTGGGAATGGCGATGATCAGCGTCGATGTGGCGAAGAAGAAACCGAAATAGGGGTTCATCCCGCTCACATACATATGATGCGCCCAGACGAGGAAACTCAGCGCGCCAATCACGACGATCGCCCAGACCATCATGCGATAGCCGAAGATATTGCGCCGCGCATGGACACTGATCAGGTCGGACACGATGCCGAAGGCGGGAAGCGCGACGATATAGACCTCCGGATGGCCGAAGAACCAGAAAAGATGCTGGAAGAGCAGCGGGCTGCCCCCCTGTGTCGACGTGATCATGCCGGCCGACTGCATCGCCGGCATGAAGAAGCTGGTACCCGCCAGACGATCGAACAGCATCATGACCGCGGCGACGAACAGCGCCGGAAAGGCCAGAAGGCCCATGACCGAAGCGGTGAAAATGCCCCACACCGACAGCGGCATCCGCATCAGCGTCATGCCTCGCGTCCGCGCCTGCAGCACCGTCGTCACATAGTTGAGGCCACCCATGGTGAATGCCGCAACAAAGATCGCCAGGCTGACCAGCATGGTGACGATGCCCCATTGGTGACCCGGCGTTCCTTCGCTGATCGCTTGCGGCGGATAGAGCGTCCAGCCCGCGCCCGTCGGTCCGCCCGGCACGAAGAAACCCGCCACCAGCACGATCACCGAAAGCAGGTACAGCCAGTAACTGAGCATGTTGACGAAGGGGAAGACCATATCCCGCGCACCGATCATCAACGGAATCAGATAATTGCCAAAGCCGCCGAGCAGCAGGGCCGTGAGCAGATAAACGACCATGATCATGCCGTGCATCGACACGAACTGCAGGTAATTGTCCGGCTGGATCGCCGGGAAGGCCCCCGGAAAGCCCAATTGCAGCCGCATGAGCGCCGAAAGGACCAGCGCCACGAGCCCGATGCTGATCGCGGTCACGCTATATTGGATGGCGATGACCTTGTGATCCTGGCTCCAGACATAGCGGGTGACCCAACTATGCGGATGATGCAGCGGGCGCAGATCGTCGGCCAGGGTGGTAGCCATCAGCGAATGCTCCAGGAGGCGGGGACTGAACAGGCGTTCGCCTTGATCAGCAGGATCGACATGGCGGCTGGAGGCGTCTCGGCCAGTATCTGCCCGAAGCTGCTCTGTTGCGCCTGCCATGCGGCGAAGGCCCTGGGCGAATCGACCACCACCTTGCCGCGCATTTCATGATGGCCCGTGCCGCACAGTTCGGCGCAGAGTATATCGAACGTCCCCGTCTTCGTGGGTGTCATCCAGAAATAGGTGACGATGCCCGGCACCAGATCCATCTTGGCGCGGAATTCGGGTACATAGAAATCGTGCAGCACGTCCTTGGAACGCAGCAGGATCTTCACCGGCTTGCCCACGGGTAGATGCAGGTCGCCCGTTTCGACCAGCAGGTCGTCGCGCCCATAGGGGTCGAGCGGATCGAGCCCCAGCACATTGTCCGGCGTCACATATTTGACCGCCGCGGCGCCCAGAACGCCATCGGGACCCGGATAGCGGAACGACCATTGCCATTGCTGCCCCACCGCCTCGATGATCGTTGCCTCCTTGGGCACCGATACATATTTGCCCCAGGCAGCCAGTCCTGGCGCCAGCATCCCGGCGATGCCGATTGCCGTCCAGAAGGTCAGCCGTTTTTCGAGCCGACTATTTTCCGGTTCATAATGGGCGCGGTGTCCGGGCCGGTGCCGATATCGCACCAGCGCCCAGGCCAGGAAGAGGTTGAGAAGGACGAATGCCGCCGCGCAAATCCACAGCGTAACGTCGAGCGCGGAGTCTATCGAACCCCAATTGGTCGCGATCGGTGTCCGCCACCATGGACTGAACAAGTGGAAGGCGACCGAACCAAACACCAGCAAGGCGATGGCGACCGCAATCGGCACAGGCCCTCTCCCACCAATGGTGAGGCGGCTCCGGTCGAACGGCTTGTCGACCTTACGAGTCGCCTTCGGATAATAACCGTTTGCCGCAGTCTACAGAAAAACGCGGCGTTGTGAAAGTGTTGGGCCCGACGATATCGTCCCCTCCAGAATGTCGAGGGATCCTTCATCTTGCCTGCGCATCTGATGCAGAAACCTCGCCCCATGCCGCGATTGCCGCGTCTGAGGGGGGATGAGGCGGAGCATCGAGCCCTTCCGGGGGAGCGTGGCTATATGGAGCCGCGCGGATGGCAATTTCACTCAGGGGCGTGGGGCCAACTGTGCCCGGTTGCAGGCAAATAGGAGCGGACGGTCGTCCGCCCCCCGCAGAGTGGCACCGAGCATCTGGCCGGCGCGGGCGCCCCGGGGGCGCCGCACCGGCAGCACCCCCCACGCCTTCGCCCAGCGCCTCGCCCGGTGTCTTCCCGGATGGATCCATGACGATGGCTTTGACGCCGGACGTCCCGATATCGATGCCGAAGAACCTGGCGAGGGTCCGGTCGATCAGAAGAAGCCGCGTACGGCGAAGGCGATCGTCCGGCTGCGCTGGATGAACGAGCGGAACATGTCGGGATCGACGATATAGTCGCGACGATTGGCACGGGTGAGGTTGGTGCCGGTGACGCTAAGCTCCAGATGCTCGATCGGACGGTAGGAGATGCTCGCGTTGAGCTGACCATATCCCTTGGTGAAGGTCGGCTGCGCAGCACGATCGTTGCCGCCGCCGAGCGCCTGGAAGTAGCTCGACCGATAGGCATAGGCGACGCGGGTCGCGAACGGCCCCTTCTCATAATAGGCGATCGCGTTGGCATTGTGCTTCGATGCCCCCGGGAAGCCGTAGGAGGTGGTCGACGCGGCATTGTCGATGGTGATCTTCGAGTTGATATAGGTATAGTTCGCCTGCACGCCGAACCCGTCCCACGGTGCGGGCAGGAAGCTGAACGGCTGGTTCAACCCGACTTCGGCACCATAGACGCGTCCATTCGATGCATTGACGGGCTGCGTCACGTCCAGGCGGGTCGCGCCCTGTGCCGGAATGGTGGTGTCGAGGGTCACCGTACGCAGGATGAAGTCGTCGACCTTCTTGTAGAAGCCGCCGAGATACAGCGCACCGCCGCCGCGGGTGTAATATTCCAGCCCCAGGTCAAGCTGCCACGCCGTCAGCGGCTTCAGCTTCGTATTGCCGAGCGTCGCGGTGCCGCGCTGGCTGGGATCGACGCGCGGATCGTTGGGATCATAGTAGCTGACCGCGTTGCGTGGCGCGGTATCCTCATATTCCGGGCGCGACATCACGCGGGACACGGCCAGACGGACATGCAGCGGGTCGGTGGGATTGAGGTCGAGGTTCGCCGAGGGGAGAAATTCCCAGTAGCGATGCGTGTCGCTGGTCGGCGTCAGCGTCTGGCTGAGCGTCGCGTTCAGGCCGTTGAGGATCGTCGTGCTCTGCGTCGACCGCGAGGTCAGATCGGTGTAGACCGCCCGGACGCCCACATTGCCCTTGACCGGCATATTGCCCCAGGTGCCATTCCCATCGGCCTGCACGTAGAATGCGGTCGTCTTTTCATGCGCGGTGATGGCGAAGGACGCGTCTTCCTTGTCGATCGCCGCGTCACGCAGCGCGGGAACCAGATTGGCCGCCGCCGGATAATCGAGGAACGGGATCGGCACCCCGAAATTGAAGCGTGGCAGGAAGCCGGCATCCTGCCCGTTGAAGATCACGTCGGGCATCTGCTGGGAAATGGCGGTAGTGAAGCCGGTGGCCGCATCGGGAGCCGGCACGAACAGCGAGGTGCTGCGCAGCCTTATGGTCGTGTCCTGATAGCGCGCGCCCGCCTTCAGCACGACATCCGGTGCCACGTCATAGGCGATGTCGCCGCGAAGCGCATGGGCATGCGAACGGTTGAAATATTTGCGCCCGAAGAAGCCGTTGAAGACGCCGCCCGGCGGCGTGACGACGTTGGTCACTCCCGTGATCGTCGGCACCATTGGAACGCCGTCAAATTGCACGTTGCGATTCGGCGCGCTGGTGCCGCCGAAGAACAGCCGCAGATCCTGATCATAGCGACCGTTCGAATAGCCATAGTCGACGCTCGCGCGGAAACCGTCGCCGTTATACTTGATGTTGCCGCCGGCGACGATCGCATACTGGTTGTTGAAGAACTTCAGCGGCTGCGGATCCAGCGTGACGCCCGGGCCCGTTCCTCCCGCATAGGCGAGCTTCGACGTATCGAATGCGAGCAGCCGTCCGTCACGGACGGTATAGCCGCCGGGGCTGGCCACACCATCATAGACGCTGCTGGCGCCGTTGAGCTGGAGATCGTTGGTCGGTCGGAACTGCTCGTTCAGAAACTTGGAATAGGTTCCGTCGACGTTGATTTCCCATTGATCGCTCGGTTTGAACTGAAGACCGCTGCTGAACGCCAGGCGGCTGATCTTCCCGTCGTTCTTCGACGCCGTGATGCGCGAGGGCACCAGCACGCCGCGCTCGACACGGTCGATGCTGCCGTCGGCATTATCGTCGAACGACAAATCCCGAGTGGCAAAGCGCGAAAACAGTTCGGAGCTGGAAGTGTCGCCGTGCGACCACAGGCCCGACAGATAGACGCCCAGCCGGTTGTCGAGCAATTTGGTGCCGACGACACCGCTGATCCGGGGAATGAAGTTTTTCGTCTGGTCGTCATAGTCGGCACGGACGGTCAGGCTGCCGAACGACGTGCCGCCACCGGGCGCGCGATAGTCGAGCGGCTTCAGCGTCTGGACGTCGATCTCGCCGGCGATGCCGCTTTCGACCAGGTCGGCGGTCGGTGTCTTGTACACCAGCATGCCCGAAATGACCTCTGTCGGCAGCACGTCGAGATTGACCTGGCGCAGTGAGTTGATGCCCTCGTTGCCGCCGGTCAGCGGAACGCGGCCGTTGATCGTGACTTGCGTGTAGCCCGGGCCGAGGCCGCGGATCGATGCGCGATCGCCAGCGGTGCCGCTGTCGTTGCGTTCGATCTGAACGCCCGGCACGCGCTGCAGGACGTCGGCGATGTTGACGTCGCTGAAGCGGCCCAGATCCTGGCTGGTGACGGCCTCGACGACGGACGCGGCCTCACGCTTGACCGCTACGGCACGCTCCGCCGAGGCGCGGTAACCGGTGACGATGATATCCTCGACATTGCTGGCCTGTGCCGGGGCCGTGCCAGCTGCGGCATCAGAGGAGTCCTGCGGCTGTGCCGGCGAGCCGGGGGACGGCGTGGTCGCCTCACCTCCAGCCTGCGCACAGGCCATCGACGCCTGCATGAGAGACATTGCACCTGCCGTGCACAGGCACATGATCCGGGTGATCTTCATTCATCCTCTCCCTCTTGCGCGATCGGTCGACCGCCGCCCTTGTTCGCCGTGAATGCAGCCAATCGATATTTCATGCAAGCCAAAAACATTATCTAATTCATATTTTGATATATCAGTGGATGAATTTTGTTGAAGATACAGGATAATTCAGACCGAAATGCCGCTGTCGGGGCGGGATTACCCCTCTATTGCCGGTGACGGCGCTGTGCCGTTAGGCGCGATTTGCGGCCGTTGAGATCGATTTATCGGCTTGCGCCCGTAAAATTTCTCTGAAATATAGATCTGAAATATCAGATATGACGAAAGGCAAACGGGGATGAGGATTACGGCATATCGGATTACCCGTTTTCACTATCCTCGCGATCGACCGGTCGGCGATTCGCAGGTGCATACGACCGAAATCCATGTGGCCGCGATCGAACTGATCGATTCGGCGGGACATGTCGGCCTCGGCTTCGCGCAATCATTGTTCAACGCCCTTCCCGACGAGCAGGAGATCGAGCGGACCTTCCTCGAACAGGCGTGGCCCGCCCTCGATGGTCAGGAACCGGCGGCACTGGCGCTCGCGGTGCGGCGTCCGCGCGGCGGCAATGTGCGCCGCATGTCGCTGCCGTTCGAGGAGGCGATCCAACAGGCGGTCTGGGACCTGTTCGCACAGCAGCAGGGCCTGCCGCTGTGGCAGATGCTGGGCGCCGATCGGTCAAGCGTTCCCGTCTACGCGAGCGGGCTGGACTTCCATCTGTCGGACCACGCTTTCGTCGAGCTGTTCGGCAACGCCGCGGAAGCCGGCTATCGCGGCTTCAAGATCAAGGTCGGCCATCCCGACCTCGAGCGCGACGTTCACCGGCTGAACCTGTTGCGCAAGACGGTGGGCCAGGACCGCCCGGTGATGGTCGATCCCAACGAGGCGTGGACCGTCGGGCAGGCGATCGACGCCCTGCAGACGTTCGAGCGCGCGGGGCACCGCATCTACTGGGTCGAGGATCCCGTGACCCGCGACGATATCGCGGGGCTGAAGCTGATCCGGCGGACCGGCATCACCCGGGTCAACGCCGGCGAATATCTCGACCTGTCCGGCAAGCGGCGCCTGCTCGAACAACAGGCATGCGACATGCTCAACGTCCATGCCCAGGTCGGGGACGTGATGCGCGCCGGATGGCTGGCCAGCGAGCAGAATGTCGAAGTGACGCTGGGCAACAGTTTCCTCGAGATCGGCGTCAACATGGCGCTGGCGCTGCCAGGCGTGCGCTGGCTGGAATACAGCTTCCAGAATTTCGACCATCTGGTCGAAAAGACGTTTACAATCCGCGACGGCATGATCTTCGGTAGCGATACGCCTGGGCACGGTTTACGGTTGAGCGCCACCGCGCAGGAAGATTGCCGGCGACTGACTGCGGCGGCAGCGGCATGACAGCGCCCTTTGCTCCCCCGCCCCGCACGATGGCGACCGGTCGGCGCGACTGGCGACTGATCGTGTCGCTGGGTGTCGTCTTCTTCGTGCTGCTGACGCTGTATGCCGCGGTGCTGGGCGTGCTGCTGCCCAACCAGATCCAGGATATCTCGCCCGCCACCAAGACGAAGACGCTGGGCGTGGTGTTCGCGATCACGTCCGTCTTCAGCACGCTGGCAACGCCAATGGCCGGCGCCTTCTCGGACCGGACGCGAAGCCGGTTCGGGCGACGCACACCGTGGATCGTCATCGGCGCGCTGATCGGCGGCGGCGCCATCATCATGGTGCCTTACGGATCGGGCATCGTCGCGGTGACGGCCCTCTGGGTCGTGGCGGCGATCAGCCTCAATTCGATGCAGCCGGCGATCACGACCATCGTCGCCGACCGGTTCGCGGTGGAGGAGCGCGGCTTCGTGTCGGGCGTGGTCGGCGCGGCGATGACGGCCGGCATTTCCGCCGGCACGATCTACGGCGGACTGCTCGCTCATGATCTGCGGCTCGCTTACGGTCTGCTGGGCGGTGCGATCATCCTCGCCTGCCTGTCGTTCGTGGCGCTCAACCCGGAACCGCGCGAAACGCTGCCGCCGGCCTCGCCGTTTCGCCTCGGCGCGTTCCTGCGCTCCTTCTGGATCGACCCGCGCGAACATCCCGATTTCGCATGGGCGTTCCTCGGGCGCTTCACGATCTACATGGGCTATCAGGCGATCGTCACGTACCTGCTCTATATCCTTCAGGATCACATCGGGTTGAGCCAGGGCGACGCAAATACCACCATCGCGCGCCTGTCGTCGGTAACATTCGTCGCGCTGGTCATCTCCGGCCTCGCCTCCGGCTGGCTGTCGGATCGCTGGCAGCGCCGCAAGCCGCTGGTCTTCGCCGCTGGTATCATCATGGCGCTGGCGGTCGTCGCCCCGCTGGCGCAGCCCAACGCCGCCGGCATGTTCGCCTATGCGGTGCTGATCGGACTCGGCTATGGTGCCTTCATGTCGGTCGACCTCGCATTGATGACGCAGGTGCTGCCGGCCAGCGAAGGCGGTGATGATACGGGCAAGGATCTCGGCATCCTGACCACCGCGGTGAACGTCCCGCAAATCCTCAGCCCGGTGCTCGCTGCGACGCTGCTCAGCGCGACCGGCAACGATTATCCGCTGCTGTTCGTCGTCGCGGGGGCGTTCGTGCTGGCGGGTGCGTGTCTCGTGTTGCCGATCCGGTCGGTGCGATGAGCGGCGCTTCGCTATCCTGCCGAAAGGCTTTGCGGTTGACCCGTCCCGGTGATGAGGCCATTTCGTCTGACTATGCCACGTTCGAAAATCAGCGCCGTGTCGGCGACCGATCCCCCTGTCAGCGAGAAATCCGTCGGCGAGAGAGGAAACGAACCGCCGCTGGCCGAAAAGGCCTATCGTGCGATCCTTCAGGGCTTGTTCGACAGAACCATCCCGGTCGGCGCCGAATTGTCGCAGAACGAACTGATGCGATTGCTCGGCCTCACCATCCAGCCGCTGCGCGACGCGTTGCGAACGTTGGAGACGGAGGGCCTGGTCACGATTCACGCGCGATCCTGTATCCGCTTCGTCAAGGCGGATCTGGAACTGTCGCGATCGACCTACCAGTTCCGCTCGCTGATCGAGCGGGCGGGCGCGCGGGCTTTCGCGGAAACGGGCGATGCGGCGGAGATTGCGGAGATGATCGCGGCGCATCGCGATCTGATCGCGGATCTGGAGCGTCACGACCTGGGTCCGGCCGAGGAGGATCGGCTGGGGCTGCTGGAGGAGCAGCTGCACGGCGCGCTGATCTCGTCGTTGCGCAACTCGCTGATCGAAATGACCGCGCGACGACTGAAGAATTACGTGACGCTCGTTCGGCTCGACCGGCTGGTGACGAGACCATTGGCCCTGCGTACGCTGCGCGAGCATCTCGACATTCTGGAGGCGTGCGCGAACCGCGATGCGGACGCGGCGGAAGCGGCGCTCGCCGGCCATTTTCAGCAGGCGCTGCAACGGATTCTCGGTATGGCGTGATATCATGGAGGTGATCGACGCGCACCATCACCTCTGGGCGCTCGACACGCCCGGGCACCAGTGGCCGACCGTCGCGGAACCGTCGATTCATCGTGATTTCGCGATGGACGACCTGATCGCCGCGACGGGCGATGTCCGGCTGGCCGCCAGCGTCTTGGTCCAGTCGCAGCCGACCGACGCCGATACCGACTGGATGCTGGCCGTGGCGGAGACGAGCCCTGTCGTCGGTGCCGTCGTCGGATGGGTCGATCTCGCGTCACCGCAGGCACCGGGCAGGATCGCCACGCTCGCGACCGCGCCCAGGCTGCGCGGGTTGCGGCCGATGCTGCAGTCCATCGCCGCCACCGACTGGCTGCTCGACCCGGCGCTGGAGCCCGCCATCGCGGCGATGCTGCGGCACGGCCTGCGCTTCGATGCGCTCGTGCAGCCCCGGCATCTGCCGATGCTGGCGCGTTTCATGGATCGCTGGCCGGATCTTCCGGTCGTGATCGACCATGCGGCAAAGCCCTTCATCGCCCAAGACAGGATCGATCCGTGGCGGACGCAGATCGCCGCGCTCGCCGATCGCGGCGCATGGTGCAAGCTGTCGGGCCTGCGCACCGAACAGGTGGCCGGCGCTCCGGCGGACCAACTGCGCCCCTATGTCGACCATCTGCTCGCATGCTTCGGCGATCGGTTGATGTGGGGCAGCGACTGGCCGGTGTTGCGCCTGTCGGGGGACGATTTCGCGCAATGGGTGGCGGATGCCGACCGGCTCACCGGCCTGCACGGGCCGGCGCGGGATCGCCTGTTTCGCGGTGCGGCGGCCGCATTCTACGGCATGAAGGGCTGAGCGATGGGAACGCACCGTGTGGTCCGCATCATGGACCTCGCCACCGATGCCGCGGCGATCGCCGCCTATGACGATGCGCACCGCGTCGGCCGGACGCCGGCTGCGGTCGTCGAGGCGCAGCATCGTCATGGCATCGTCGAGATGGAGATCTTCCGGGCCGGCCACCGCCTGGTCATGATCCTGACGCTGGCCGAGGATTTCGACGCGGAGGGATTGCGGCGGATCGAGCGCGATCATCCCCAGCTCATCGCATGGCAGGCCCGCATGGCCGAGCTTCAACGGGCGCCATTTGCCGATGGCGAACCCTGGCCGGTGGCGCATCGCGTCTTCCGGCAGAGTGATCATCTATCGAATGAGGACAGGATATGAACAGACTGGCGGGCAAGCGCGCCCTCGTGACCGGGGCAGCGCAGGGGATTGGCCGCGCGACGGTGGAATTGTTCCTGCGCGAAGGCGCGGAGGTGATCGCACTGGACGTGCAGGCGGAGGCGCTGGCGACGCTGGCCGGGTGCCGGACGAAGGTGGTCGACCTGCTCGACGCCGTGGCGGTCGACGCCTTGGGCACGGAGGTCGGGACGATCGACGTGCTGGTCAATTGCGCGGGCTATGTCGATGCCGGCGACCTGCTCTCGACCGGGGAACGGGGCTATCGCCTGTCGTTCGACCTCAACGTCGATGCCGCGATGCGGATGATCCGCACCTTCCTGCCCGGCATGATCGCCGCGGGTGGCGGATCCATCGTCAACGTAGCGTCGGTGGCGGGGGCGATGATCGGCGTTCCTGACCGCTTCGCCTATTGCGTGTCCAAGGGCGCGCTGGGCGGGCTGACCAGATCGGTGGCCGTGGATTATGTGCGGCACGGCGTCCGCTGCAACGCGATCTGCCCTGGCACCGTGCAGTCTCCGTCGCTCGACCAGCGGCTCGCGGCGACCGGCGATGCCGAGGCTGCGCGCGCGGCCTTCATTGCGCGCCAGCCGATGGGGCGGATCGGCACCGCTGAAGAGATTGCCGCACTGGCCCTCTATCTCGCCTCCGACGAAAGCAGCTATATCACCGGCAGCCTGATGGCGATCGACGGCGGCTGGACGATGGCCTGAGCCGCCCGATGACGATCATCGCCTCCATCGACGACTTCCGCACCGCCGCCCGGCGGCGGCTGCCGCGTTTCCTGTTCGACTATGCCGATGGGGCCGCCTTTTCGGAGGTCACCTGCCGCCGCAACGTCGACGACCTGCACGCCACGGTGCTGCGCCAGCGCGTGTTGCAGGACGTGGCCGCGCTCGACCTGCGCACGACGCTGTTCGGTCGCGACCAGCCGCTGCCGGTGGTACTGGGTCCGATCGGCATCGCCGGCATGTTCCGCCGACGCGGCGAAACGCAGGCGGCGCGGGGAGCGCATCGGCACGGCGTGCCCTTCACGCTGTCGACCGTCGGCATTTGCAGCATGAAGGAACTGCGCGGGGCGGCGTCGGACGGGCCGTTGTGGTTCCAACTCTACGTCATCCGCGACCGCGGCTTCATGCGGGAACTTCTGGCGCGGGCGAAAGAAGCGGGCGCGCAGGCGCTGGTGTTTACCGTCGACATGCCCATACCCGGCATCCGTTATCGCGACGCGCATTCGGGGATGTCGGGGCCGGGCGCTGCAATGAAGCGCGTCGCCCAGGCGATCGGCAAGCCAGGGTGGGCATGGGACGTCGGACTGCGTGGTCGTCCGCACCGGCTCGGCAATCTGGAGCCAGTGCTGGGCAATGCCAGCGGCCTGAACGATTACATGGGCTGGCTGGGCGCGAACTTCGACCCCGGCATCCGCTGGAACGACCTCGACTGGCTGCGCGCCGAATGGGACGGGCCGCTCATCATCAAGGGGATCCTCGATCCCGAGGATGCCCGCGCCGCCGCCGATTACGGCGCGGACGGCATCGTCGTGTCGAACCATGGCGGACGACAACTCGATGGCGTGATGTCGACCGCGGCCGCTTTGCCGCGTATCGCCGCCGCAGTAGGCGACCAGTTGACCGTGCTCGCCGATTCCGGTGTCCGCTCCGGCCTTGACGTCGTCCGCCTGCTGGCGCTGGGGGCGAAGGGCGTGCTGCTCGGCCGGGCATGGCTGTGGGCGCTCGCCGCCGAAGGCGAGGCGGGCGTTGCGCGGATGCTCGCCATGCTTACGCATGAGATGCGGGTTGCCATGACGCTGACCGGCGTCAATGCCGTTTCCGCAATCGACCACCGCATCCTCGCCAATGTTTCCAACAATTTTTCGACAAAGGAATAGCCATGAAACTCTGCCGCTTCGGCGCCGCCGGTCACGAAAAGCCGGGCATGATCGATACCGCCGGCCGCATCCGCGACCTGTCCGGGCATGTCGCCGACATCGATCCCGCCGCGATCTCGGTGGAGGGACTGCGTCGCCTCGCCGCGCTCTCTGCAGACGATCTGCCGCTGGTCGATGCGGGGGTCCGCTACGGTCCGCCGGTCACCGGCACCCGCAAGTTCATCGCGATCGGCCTGAACTATGCCGACCACGCCGCTGAATCGAACCTGCCGATCCCGGAAGAGCCGGTCGTGTTCAACAAATGGGTGAACTGCATCCAGGGCCCGAACGACCCGGTCGTCATCCCGCGCGGATCGAAGAAGACCGATTGGGAGGTCGAACTGGGCATCGTCATCGGCACCCCGGCGCACGACGTTCCGGTCGACAAGGCGCTGGATCATGTCGCCGGCTATCTGGTCGTCAACGACGTGTCGGAACGCGAATGGCAGACCGAGCGCGGCGCCACCTGGGACAAGGGCAAGGGCTTCCCGACCTTCGGGCCGATCGGCCCGTGGCTGGTCACCGCCGACGAGGTTGGCGACCCGCAGGCATTGTCGATGTGGCTCGACGTCAACGGCAAGCGGATGCAGACCGGCAGCACCGCGACGATGATATTCCCCATCGCCGAGATCGTCGCTTATTGTTCGCAGTTCATGGCGCTGGAACCCGGCGACATCATCACCACCGGCACCCCGCCGGGCGTCGGGCTCGGCCAGAAGCCCGAGCCCTGCTATCTGAAGGCGGGCGACGTGGTGACACTCGGCATCGAGGGCCTGGGCGAGCAGCGCCAGGACTTCGTCGCCGCGGCGAATGGTTGAACGGGACCGGCGCGATGACCCTTCCGACCCGCCCGCTCGGGCAGACAAAGATCCGGCTGACCGAGATCGGCTTCGGCGCCGCGTCGCTCGGCAACCTCAACCGGCGGATCGACGATGCGACCGGGCGGGCGGCGATCGACGCGGCGATCGCGGCGGGGGTCGGCTTCGTCGACACCGCCCCCTTTTACGGACGGGGCCTGAGCGAGCGGCGTGTCGGCGATGCACTGCGGGAAGCGGACCGCGCGATCATCCTGTCGACGAAGGTCGGGCGGCTGCTGACGCCCGATGCGTCGGCGACCGCGGAGGAAGCGCGCGACGGCTTCCTCTCGCCAATGCCGTTCCGGGTCGTGTACGACTATAGCCGCGATGGCATATTGCGCTCGTTCGAGGCAAGCCTGCACCGCCTCGGGCTCGACCGGGTCGACATGCTGTTCGTCCATGACATCGGTCGGATGGTGCAGGGCGACGCGCACGATCGTCACTGGGCCGAACTGACGACGGGCGGCGGGTTCGACGCGCTGGAGTCGTTGCGTGACCAGGGGGCGATCGGTGCGTTCGGACTGGGCGTGAACGAGGTCGAGGTCTGCATCGACGCGATCCACGCCGCGCCGATCGACGTCCTCCTGCTCGCCAACCGCTACACGCTGCTCGAACAGACGCCGCTCGACGCGCTGTTTCCGCTGTGCGCGAAGAACGGCGTGTCGGTGATCGCCGGCGCACCGTACAACAGCGGTATTCTCGCGACCGGGACGCGCACCGGCGGTACGCCCTATTACGACTATAGCCCGGCACCGGACGAGATCGTCGCACGCGTCCGGCGGATCGAGGCCGTTGCCGACGCGTGGCAGGTGCCGCTGGCCGCCGCCGCGCTGCAATTCCCGCTTGCCCATCCCTGCGTCGTCAGCGTCCTCCCCGGCATCGGTGATCCGCGCCGGCTGGCGCAGACGCTGGACCTGTATCGCCGTCCGATACCCGGAGGCTTCTGGCAGGCGCTGGTGACGGAGGGCCTGTTGCGAAGCGACGCGCCAGTGCCGACGGCGCGGGACGAAGCGGTTCGGGCATGACAGCGGCGCATCCCTCCATCCGCGTGATGCGCCGGCTGCCGACGGAGGTCGAACGCGTGCTCGCGGAGCGGCTTGGTGCCCGGCTGAACCCGGACGACGTGCCGCTCGACCGGTCGCAGCTGGCCGACGCCATGCGGGACGCCGACATCCTCGTCCCGACGATCACCGATCGCATCGATGCGGAACTGCTGACGGTGCCGGGACGCCGGGTGCGGCTGATCGCCAGCTACGGCGCCGGCGTCGACCACATCGACCTGGCCGCCGCGCGCGATGCCGGGATCGCGGTCACCAACACGCCCGACGCGCTGACCGAGGCGACGGCCGAACTCGCCATCCTGCTGATGCTGATGGCGGCGCGCCGCGCGGGCGAGGGCGAACGCGAGGTTCGCGCCGGCGCGTGGACAGGCTGGCGTCCCACCCATATGGTCGGAAACGGGCTGCACGGCCGCGTCCTCGCGCTCGTTGGCTTCGGCCGCATCGCGCAAGCCACGGCCGCGAAGGCGCGCGGGCTCGGCATGACGATCCGCTACTTCAATCGCTCCCCGGTCGATCCGGCGGTGACGGCGCGGCTCGCCGCGGAGCCGGTCGACACGCTGGTCGATCTGGTCCGAGGCGCAGATGTGGTGTCGCTGCATACGCCGGGCGGCGCGGCGACGCGTCACATGATCGACCGGGGGATCCTGCGCGCGATGCAACCCCATGCGATCCTGGTGAACACGGCGCGTGGGCCGGTGATCGACGAGGCCGCGCTCGTCGAGGCGCTGGAGGCGGGCTGGATCGGTGCCGCCGCCCTGGATGTCTATGCGGAGGAGCCGGTGGTGCATCCCGGATTGCTCGCCCATTCGCGCTCCGTCCTGCTGCCTCATCTCGGCAGCGCGACGATCGAGGCGCGCAACGCGATGGGAATGCAGGCCATCGCCAACATCGACGCATTCCTGTCAGGCAAGGCGCTGCCCAACCGTGTCGCCTGACGATCGGCTGATCGCCGCGATCGAGGCGGCGGCGGCGCAGAGCCCCGACCGTCCGCTGGTCGTGGGCATTTGCGGCGCGCAGGGAAGTGGCAAGTCGACGCTGGTGGCCCGCCTCGCGCAGCGTCTGGACCGTGTCGCCACGCTCTCGCTCGACGATCTCTACCTCACGCGGGCGGAGCGCGAGGCATTGGCCCGGGATGTCCATCCATTGCTCCGCACACGCGGCGTGCCGGGCACCCATGACATCGACCTGGGAATGGCCGTGATGGCGTCGCTGGATCGCGGCGCCGCGGTTCGGTTGCCCCGTTTCGACAAGGCGATCGACGATCGATCACCGGAAACGTCATGGCCGACGGCAGCCGCAAACACCCGTGTCATGCTGTTCGAGGGATGGTGCGTCGGCGCGCTGCCGCAGGAAAGCGAGGCGCTAGCGGAACCGGCCAATGCGCTGGAGCGGGAAGAGGATCGCGACGGCACATGGCGCCGATATGTAAACGACATGCTGGCCGGGCCGTACCGCTCCCTGTTCGCGCGCATCGACCTCCTGATATTCCTCGCCGCACCAGGCTGGGACGTCGTGCATGGCTGGCGGCTCGAACAGGAAGAGGCACTGCGTCAGAGCGGCGCGCCAGGCGACGCTATCATGACCACAGCGGATATCAGCCGGTTCATCAGCCATTACGAGCGTCTGACACGTCATATATTGGCCGAAATGCCGGAACGAGCCGATATCGTCATGTTCCTGGACGCCAATCGGCATGGCATATCGATCGACTGGCCTAACCCGTAGGTATAGCTGATCCTCGGGCCGGTGTTGAATAGTTTCACGATAGCCGAAGCCGACCGGTGAACGATGCCTTCGGCAAGTCGCCTGGGAACCGGTCGGCAATCCGCAAGGGCCCCTTTTATGCGGCGAACATTTCGACTGCGAACAAATACAGCTTCACGCAGGTCTTCACGCTCGGCGGGCTGGAGGTCGACGAGCGGACCGGCGGCGTCGTAGACGCCAGCGGCATGGCGATAGCCGACGCCTTTTCGGGACCTCGCGCCGGAAGTGCTGCAGCCGAGCGCGGCTTATGATCCACTTCCGCGAACGCGGCCGAGTAGCATCCTGTTCAGACGGCGACCCGTCCGGTGCGTTCGCACGCGAGACACGCAGGACGGTGTCGACGACCGGATTGAGCGGCACCAGATCGATGGACGACAAGATCGCGGCGAAGACGATCTGGAACAGCCAGGCCTGCAGCGATCCGGCCACCTCGAGGTCCGACAGGCGGGGCGTACGCAGGGTTGCGCAAGGCTCCCAAAGACATTGTACCGTGCCGAACGCCAGCGATAGTGTTGTTTGGCGAGGGCCTTAAAGCTTTCGGGCGCTGCCGTTCAGGCGACGGCCCATTACCGCATCTAGGCCACACGGACGATTGCGGCAGGGCGCGGAGCGCGCATCACGGAAGCCGGATGGGAACCGCACGTTTCCGGAGGATGAGCCGATGCGTCAGATCGCGGCCGAGGATTTCATTGCCATCTACAACCTGATGGGCCGCTACGGCCACATCATGGACGAATGTTCCGCCGCCGGCGGTCCGTGGGATCGACTTGGCGAGATCTTCACTCCCGAGGCGGTGTTCGAAGTGGAGCCGTATGGCGTGCGGCTGAATAGCCTGCGCGAGTTGCAGGACGCCTGGGGCGCATCAGTGCACCCCTGGGGTCATCACGTGACCAACCTGGTGGTCGATCCCGACGGGCCCGACGGGGCCCGCTGCGATTCCAAGATCGTGATCGTGCTCGCCGATGCCCGGACGATGACCGGGGTCTATCGTGACCGGTTGACCCGCACCGCCGCCGGGTGGCGGATCACGCATCGCCATTGCGTCATGCGGCTGATCGATCCCGACGCGCCCAAGCCGGTCATGTGATCCGGGCGGCGGGAAGTATGGTGGAGAGGCAGCAAATGACCGACGCGGAAAAGATCGACCGACTGTGCAGGACGGTGGAAGCCCTGCAGGCCGAAGTGCAGCACCTGCACGACCGCATGGCAGTGCGCGACGTGGCGATCCGCCTCGCGCGCGGGGACGACCGGTTGGACAAGGATATCCTGTTCACCGCCTATGCCGATGATGCGATCGACGACCATCTGGGCTTCTGCGGCAGCCGCGAGGAATTTTTCGAATGGATCTGGGATTCGCACAAGCGGTCCATCGAAACCACGCTGCATCATACGACCAACCAGACTTGCGAGTTCATCGACGCGGACACAGCGATTACGGAAACCTACTGGATTTTCACCGGCCCGCTGCTCGACGGCAGCAATTCGATCGCGTTTGGCCGCTATCTCGACCGGGTGGAGCGGCGGCCGGAAGGTTGGCGGATCGCCTTCCGCTATGCGACGATCGACGGCTGCTGCAACATTCCTGGGGCGCCGATCCCGTTCCGGTGGGCGCCGGATCGCCTTGCCAACGGCGTACCCAGCCAGACGCGCGAGGATCCGTCCTATCGCCGCCCGTTCGTGAACCTGCGCGAACGCTTCGTGCCGCCGGACGGAATCGATTACGACACGGTCCGCGACCTTGCGACCTATTCCCGAGGTCCGCACCCGGCGGGCTGAACCGGCAGCGCCCGGACATTGTCCGGGCGCTGCCGGTTCAGCGCTCCAGCGGAACGTCGTAGGCGCGCACGCAGTCGCCGCTGATGCGGTCGATACCGTTCTCGGTGAAGCCGATGTCGGCCAGCTTGTACTGCTGATGGCGGCGGCATCACAAAACTGACAGGCCGCACAGCTCGCTGGGCTATCGCCCCTCGGCGCCGAAAACGGCTACGCCGCCATCGGCTCCCTCCGGTTCCGCTTCGCTCCACCTTCGGCCCGCCACGGCGCCAGAGGCAACAATGCGCCAACTATCAAAGCAGACCACCCGGCAGGGCCAATCAAGACTGCGCTATGGAATTGCTCAGCAGCGGGATGCTCATGCCACCATCGACGCGGATGATCTGGCCGTTGATGAAAGCGGCGTCATCCGAAAGCAGGAAGGTCGCCGCGCTCGCAATGTCTTCGGGTTCTCCCAGGCGAGGCCCGGCCGTCTGCTTCAGGATGAGTTCGAGGGGCAGCGCATCCCCCATGGCTACCGCATTTTCGACCATTATCATGCCGGGCTGGATGGCGTTGCAGCGGATCTTCTGTTTGCCGAACCGCACGGCGACATGCCTGGTCAGCGCATCGACGCCCGCCTTGGATGCACAATAGCCCACCATCGCCGAATCGCCGCGTGAAGCCGCCAGCGACGAGGTTTGCACGATGGCACCACCGCCGGTCTTCAGCATATGAGGGATAGCCGCCCGACATGAAAGAAAATAACCTGTCAGATTGGTCGTCAGCGACCGCGCGAAAATCTCGGGATCGGTGCTAAGAACATCGCCGTCACGATCGAGCAGGTGGAGATCAGCCCCATTGTTGAACAGACCATCGATGCGGCCGTGGTCATGGGCGACGCCGTTCATCAGGTCCAGCAGGCTGTCGCCGTTCGAAAGATCGGCCAATCGGAATTCGGCCCTGCCCCCGCTGTCGTTCAGCTCCTCTGCAAAGGCCTGACCGCGTTCGACGCTTATCCCGCCCAGGATCACGACAGCGCCTTCCTGGGCGAGGCGACGCGATGTTGCAGCACCTATGCCCCGGGTCGCGCCGACCACTATTACGACTTTGCCGTCCATGCGCTTGTTCATCGACATTCCTTCCTTCCCATGACCTGAAGTTCAGTCGCTTGGCCGGTTGCCCGCCATATGCCCGCCATCGACAGGAAAAATGTGACCCGTCACAAAGGAGGCCGCGGGCGAACAGAGCCATACCGCCGCCTCGGCCTGCTCCTCTGCTGTACCGAACCGCCCGATCGGCTCCACCCATTGCTTGATCATTTCCGGATTTGTCCTGCTCACTTCCTCAAGCGCGCCGCGCATCATCGGCGTATCGGTAGCGCCGGGGCATATGGCGTTGACGCGGATGTTGCTGGTCGCAAAGTCCAGAGCGGCCGTTTTGGTCAATCCGGCCACACCGTGCTTGGCACTGACATAGGCGCTCATCGCCGGCGTGCCGATCAGACTGGCCAGCGAGCCGGTATTCACGATCGCGCCGCCGCCTGCCTCCAGCATATGGGGTATTTCATATTTCATGCAGAGAAAGCAGGAGACGGTATTGAGAGCATGACATCGCTCGAATTCAGCCAGCGATATGTCGGTGATCTTCCCGATCGGGCCGCCATGACCCACATGATTGTGCGCCATGTCGATCCGACCATAGGTCTCGATCACAAATTCGATCATGTCGCGAACCGATGCCTCGCTCGTCACATCGGCCCCAATGAAGCGCGCTTCGCCCCCTTGACGCCTGATCTCCTCGACCGTGACATGCCCCCCTTGCGCATCGATATCCGCCACAACGACGCGCGCGCCGCGTTCGGCGAAGAGGCGGGCCGATGCGCGGCCAATTCCGGAACCTGCGCCGGTTACGAGGGCAGTACGCCCTTCAAGCATTTTCATCTGCGCGCTCCATGTCATCCTGCTCCATCCCCTGGGTAGGACCGGTTGCGCCTCAACATCCTCGTCTGTTCAGACAGCGCCCCGGTCCTGACCCCAGGAATTCTGTCGATGTCTCTGCGGCCTAGTGACCCGAATCTGAAGTTCGTCACACTGTTGGATAGGTGTTGAACGAACTTCAGATTCATCAGGGTCACTAGTAAATATATGATTTTAGTGTATTTTTTTGGATTTGAAATACGCTCCCTACCTAGCCGCTATAATGAGGCGTATTTCAAATCCACCACATTAGTCAGAAGACTGATCGGAAGGTCTCGACAGCGACGAGAGTTGATCGGATTGCCGTACGCGGCGCGGCTCCGAACCGAAGGTCCGGCGGAAAACCCCCGCAAAATGGCTTGGATCCTCGTAGCCAACTGCAGCAGCTACGCTTCCTATGGAGAGGTTCGAGTTGCGTAAGAGCTCAAGAGCACGGCGCATCCGTCGGTCCTGTATATAGCGGTAAGGCGGAAAGCCGGTAGCGCGTTTAAACGCGCGGGTGAAATGGAAGAGGCTCTGTCCAGTCAAATTGGCAAGCAGCTCCACTCGCAGCGGAGTATCCAGGTGGTCTTCAACATATCTTCTAACCCGCTTCACATCGACCTCGCTCAAGCCGGAACTACGTCCGCGATCCCCTGGCACCAGCATGTGTTCTGCAACCAAGCGCGTGGCAAAGGCTTCAGCCATCGTGCGAAACTCGAGGAGGCGCTGATCCTCGTTGAAGCCACGCATCGATTCCAATATGGCCCGTGCAAGATAGAAGAGCCCTGGATCGGAGCAGACGAATGGGTCACACCTCAGATTAGCCAAGGCGCTTTGTTGCCTCTGGATCTTCTGCGCCAGGCCCTCAATCCACCAAGAAGGCATGAACATTTGCAATATGTCGAATCCGTTGGTCACATTTGCCTCAACGCGAGTGCCCGCCGGTAAAAAACAGATGAAAATATCTGGAAGCGGCCCCTCGATGAGCACAGTATCATCAACGACCAAGCGATGTTGAAGGCTATGCTGGAAATAGACGCTGATGACATGAGTCTTCTCCGGCATCACAGCCCTGTAACGCCAGATAGTATCGGGGGGTGCCGCGACGTGACATGCTGACACTCCCGTCTGGTCGTGATCCTCTACAAGCACATTCAACGGCGTGCGAATAAAGTTTCTAATTTGAAAGCTTGGCATTACGGAAGCCTACCGCCGACGTGGCCTACTGGCGAGCTGTTTGTCGCAAGGAGCGCTCCCGCTTACCCCGCCCCTCACCGTCATGCGGTCGCTTTTCAAGTGTCGCGTTTCGATGGTAGGCCGTTGGTAAATAGCTTAGGTTCCATCAACCAAGTTCCGCACGGAGCAGAGGCGATCAAGCCGCCTTCAGAACGCCATGCTGATCTCTGAGATGGTGCCGGTTTTCTGGACAGGATTGAATAGCCCCTAGTTTTCTAGACGCCTTCAATCCTACTTTTGAGGACAGGAGGTGATGATGGGGAAGCCCAATTTCAGCGATGAGTTCAAGCGTGATGCGGTGGCCCAGATCACCGAGCGCGGGTATCCGGTAGCCGAGGTCTCGCAGCGGCTAGGCGTGAGTCAGCACTCGCTGTATGCGTGGAAGCGGCAGCTGGCGAAGCAAGTGTCGAGCGATGCCGGCAAGGATGCCGAGATCCGCCAGTTGAAGCGCGAGCTGGCCCGGGTGACCGAGGAGCGCGACATATTAAAAAACGGTCCCCGGCTGAGCCCGCCTGTGCAGGGTAGAAACGGGCCGTGCTATGGTGTTGGCTAGGAGGGTCGCGGCCGTTCGCTTATTGGAGGCATGATACCCCGTTAAAAAACGTGGCCCGTGGGCATTTGCGTACTTGAGAGTGGTGACGCCGTGCTGCGGCGATCCCGATTAGGAAGATGACGGTTGGCATAGCCCATACCCTCCGCTTTGAAGGAGGACATGGAATGACAGGAGCAAAATCCCCAGGTTCAGACGCTTTGTCCATGGTCAACCCTGGCGCCGCCGCCATCGATATCGGCTCGACCATGCACTTGGCGGCCATTAATCCGCAGGCGGACGACAATCCCGTGCGGGCATTTGGCACGTTCACCGGCGAGCTGCATGATATGGCCCGTTGGTTCAAGGCGAGTGGTGTCACCAGCGTGGCGATGGAATCCACCGGCGTTTACTGGATCCCGGCCTATGAAGTGCTGGAGGAGCACGGCTTTCACGTCATTCTCGTCAACGCCCGATACGCCAAGAACGTCCCGGGCCGAAAGACCGATGTCAGCGATGCGGCCTGGCTGCAACGCCTTCACAGCTATGGGCTATTGCGAGGGAGCTTCCGTCCTGAGGCGGGCGTGGCGACCATGCGTTCTTACCTCCGGCAGCGCGAGCGTCTGATCGAATATGCAGCGTCCCATATCCAGCACATGCAGAAGGCGCTGATGGAGATGAACGTGCAGCTTCATCACGTCGTTTCCGATATCACCGGGGTTACGGGCATGCGGATCATCAGGGCCATTGTGGCCGGCGAACGCACGCCCATCACGCTGGCGGAAATGCGCGACGTCCGTTGCCACGCGTCCGTGGAGACCATTTGCGCCGCCTTGTCGGGAAACTGGCGGGATGAGCACATCTTTGCACTCTGCCAGTCGCTGGCCTTGTACGACTTTTATCAGACCAAAATCCTCGAATGCGATCGTAAGCTAGAGGTCGCGCTCAAGGCGCTCGAAATCGACAAGGGGCACGATATCCGCCGCCTCCCCAAAGTCCGGACTAAAAGACGGCAGGTGAACGCGCCTGACTTCGAGGTCCGGTCCGCGCTTTATCGCGTGCTGGGCGTGGACCTGACACAGATCCATGGAATCGGACCGTCTCTGGCGCTCAAGCTCGTCGGCGAGTGCGGCACCGACCTTTCGGCTTGGCCCAGTTCAAAGCATTTTACGTCCTGGCTATGCCTGGCGCCGGGTAACAAGATATCGGGCGGCAAGCTGCTGTCATCAAAGACACGGCGATCGTCGAGCCGCGCGGCGGCACTTTTGCGCTTGGCTGCAACCACGATCGGCCGCAGCGACACCGCGCTGGGCGCGTTTTACCGGCGGTTATCTGCCCGAGCGGGAAAGGCGAAAGCCGTGACCGCAACGGCGCGAAAGATCGCTGTCCTTTTTTATAACAGCCTGCGCTTCGGGATGGCGTATCATGATCCCGGCGCCACCCAATATGAAGAGCGGTATCGCAGCCGGGTGATCGGCAACCTCCAGCGCCGCGCCAAGGCCTTTGGCTTCTCGCTTCAGGAACTGACACCGGAGCCTGATATGGCTGTTTCTTAGGAAAGCCACCGCGTATTTCGCCAGGGATGCAAAGTGAGATACGCGTTCGTTGCTGAGCATCGTGACCAGTTCAGGGTTCGGTCGATGTGTCGATGCCTGCGCATCCAGCCCAGTGGTTTCTATGCCTGGCAGAAGAGCCCGCTGAGCCAGCGGGCTCGAGAAGATGCTCGGCAGACGGAACTGATCCGGCAGGCCTGGAACGACAGCGGCAAGATCTATGGCTACCGCAAGCTGCACGATGACCTGCTGGATCAAGGCGAGACCTGCTGCCCGAACCGCGTTGCCCGGTTGACCAGGCTGGCGGGCATCAGGGCGCAGATCGGCTACAAGCGCAGGCCCGGCAGCTATGGCGGCAGGCCGTCCCTGGTGGTCGACAACACCCTCGATCGCCAGTTCGACGTGGCTGCACCAGACCGGGCCTGGGTGACAGACATCACCTACATCCGCACCCTGGAAGGGTTTGCCTATCTGGCTGTCGTGATCGATCTGTATTCCCGCCGCGTGGTGGGTTGGTCGATGCAGAGCCGGCAGACCACCGATGTGGTGCTGCAGGCGCTGCACATGGCGGTATGGCGGCGTAAGCCGAAGCACCGGGTGCTGATCCATTCGGACCAGGGCTCGCAGTTCACCAGTATGGACTGGGCTGCGTTCATCCGGGCTCACAATCTTGAGCACTCGATGAGCCGGCGCGGCAATTGCCACGACAACGCGGTGGCCGAGAGCTTCTTCTCCTCGCTCAAGCGCGAGCACATCCGGCGCCGGACTTACAGAACCCGCGAGGAAGCCCGGCAGGACGTGTTCAATTACGTCGAGATGTTCTACAACCCGGTTCGAAAGCAGGTCAGGAACGGGATGCTGTCGCCTGTCGAGTTCGAACGGCAGAAGATTTTGAAAGCGGAAGGCGTCTAGAAAACTAGGGGCTATTCAGATGCTAAGCTAATCCCGAACAGGCGGCATAACCACGACCAGGATGAGCTTAACTCAGCCGCCAAACTGTCCAAGAAGGCGGCACCACCTCAATACAGTCCGAGCTTGCTGAGCTTGTACACTGCCGGCCGTCGCCAACATCGCAATGGATGACACTGTCGTCGTACTTATGACTTTCGCCATGTTCTCCCTCCCGCAGATTAATATTCTTTATGGGTCCTCAGCTTTGCAGTGAATCGCCTCCAATGCTCTGAAGAGCATGGGAGCTCGGTCCTCGAGCGCAATTTATCAAAGTGATGGCAAGGCTATTTCACGCTGAAATCTTTTCACGAAGTAGCGCATGCCACAATTCGGGTACGTTGCTGCAATCTTCGGACACGACCCAGGTAGCCATTCGTCGGAGAGCCTCGGTACCGTCGTGCGGGACCGTTAGTGAGTCATAGTTGAGCATGTAGCCGAGATCTGTAACCCGTTGCACACCATGCAGCGCCAACGGCAGGCGCAACTTTTCCCGAAGATGCTCCGGGAAGATGCCAACCGTTTGGACGTCGCGCGTAGTTCGGCGCAATGCAGACTCAAAGCTTTTGATCGGCACGATATTGACGGTACGGTGCGCAAGATCCTCAAAGAAGTCTACCGGTTCGTCGCACAGAGAAAGGATCACGCCGCCGTCCCGTCCGCCGCCGATCAGCTCGAACTCCTCGTCGAGCATGGTGAGCGAGTCAAGTTGTGCCGCGAATTCGCTACTGATGCGGGGAGCCGGTGTACTGATCTGCGCTGGAAGCCGCTGGATCGAATCAAACACAAGCCGGCCGAAGCGGCGCAGCTGTGCCCGACTGGTCGGATCCTCGTCGCACTCGACAAATGCCATGCGCGCATTCGCGCAGCCAATCTGGTTGTTGTAACCGACGTCGGCGGCAAGCCGCATCGCCGCCTCGCGCATTGCGTCTTCGCTTTCCAACGCCTCGCGACCTATGAAGGCTCGGCTATTTTTCGGATCGAACATCACAAGATCGAGCCCAGGCCGCAAGTAGCGCGCGATGTGAGTGATCGACTTCTTCCCACCCCAAGCCACGACGCGGTCGAAGTTCTTCGGGTGGTAAATCTTTTCTTCAAACCCGGTGTCACCGCCTCGCCAGTAAGCCGCGCTCCATGATTTTGTAAGAGGATGATGGGGATCCATGTCGATCAGCGTTCGACCGATGGCAATCGCGGCGCCCAACTCGTTTGAAGGGATCTTCACAAGCGCATATCCGCGAATGAGAGCGTTGCGAATGAAGGTGATCGTTGCAATTCCTGGCGCATTGCCGGCGATGACGTGAACCGTGGGCACGCCGATCGCACGCACCCCGATCGTCCGACCATTATACTGAGTGGTCGTGGCCCACTGATCGATATGCTCGCGTCCGATCGTGTCGATCACGGCTTCGATCCGCTCGCGAGAAAGCATGCCGTTCTTTCCCGCTATTCCCCGAAAGCTGCCGGCGCAGAGGGACGGCGGCATGTCGGAAAATGCCTCGTTGAGTTCAAGCGCCCACTTCAGATGTGGGTTGGTTTCCAAATCCAGGCGATGTCCCAGTTCGACGAGGAAGTTGACGATATCGTCAATCGACAGATCGTAGAGCTCGCTTAGAGCGTGGCGGGACGGCAGGATCAGCTTATCAAGGTATTTAGCAGCATCGGGCGCACTGAACTCTGTGCCGAACCGTCCGGCGTAAGTCATCTCTGGATCATCAATGATCTCGCCTCTGGCGAAGATCGGGATTGAGTAGGATTTCGTCATCAAGAATTCTCCAGCAGGAATTCAGTCGCGTCATCATGGGCCTGCGCTGATCCGGCGCAGCCGATCTTCTCACCATCCTCCGGAATCTTGCCGATTTCGTTGCTAAGGTAAGCGCCGGTTCGCCCGCAGGCGCATGGGTTCCAATTCAATGTAACCTGGTCGCCAGAGACAAAGCCGCCCCAGTAAGTACTGGCCAAGAGATCGAAGAAGGCGAACCGTCCGGATTGACTGCCGCTGCGCGGTCGCACCTCGTCGGTGTCGACGTCGAGGATGTACGGAATGGTCGTCGGCGGCAGGTGGTAGTGGCGATGAGGACAGCGGGTAGCGACGCTCATCATCTCTCCCATACCGAAATCTATGTTCATGTTGCGCGCAGGTATACCGAAGGCGGAATACACCTCCTCCTGCCAATTCTCCGGCTCAACCCCATCAGGGAAGCCGCTGCCCACTGAGATCAGCGAGTCCTGAGTGAAAGCACCGGTGGTGCCTTCAGCAAGGAGCTGCCGCGCAAGTGCGTGTACGCTCCCCATCGTACCCAGCACCCAAACGCGCTGCCCGCGATGGGCGTTTATCAGTGTGTCCACCCAGGCAGCATATTGCGCTGGGCCATCGGTCTTGATTTGCGCAATCTCATCCTTCCGGGCGAGGAGCTGCGGATTGATGGCGAGCATGCCTTCCTCGCCACGCTTGCTCGCCTCCTGTATGCGCCCGGCCAGCGACATCAAATCGGCGTCCATGTATGCGCTGGGCGCTTTGACGAGGCCTTCGCCGTAGACATCTTCGTAGATGGCGAGATTGATGTTGAAGGGGCGGTTGCCCCCTTTTGGCCCGGGGAAGAAGATCGGCACCTTGTCAACGCCGGGTACCAACGGTCGATAGTGAGCCCGCTCCTCGCCAAACGGCTCCAGCCGCCACTGGCCTCCGCGCCAGTACAGCTGCCATTCCGCGACGGTACGAGGCAGAAATGTCATCTTCCCGGACGTCGTGGTCGAATAGCAGACGATTAGATCTGTCTGCTTGGCGAGCGCTGCAAACCATTCCTCGATAAGTTCTACACCGGCCATGTTAACGTGCGACAGATCGACAACCGTCAACTTGTCCAGCCAGCGTGTCAGCCGCTCAAAATCGCCTTTTTCGAGCCAAGATAGTGGATATGAATTGTAGGTTGAGGCTTTGAATAGCAGTGGGGCCAGGTCATCGAGTGTCGCGATTGCGTCGACCCCTTGTCGCGCCGCCAAGGTCTCGAGCATTGCGATCTTGGGTCGCATCTCCGCAAAGCGTCGGCGCGCTCCTTGGATCCACAGCCGCTCGCGCTGTTCATCGGTGATTGAGAAGATCATGTTGTAGGAGGTGTCGACATACCGCTCGGGCGCGTCGATCAGCGTATCGATCAACTCCGAGCGGGGTGGCTCAGTAGGAATTGCGCTCATTTGAGTTGTCCTGTTCCTGGTTCAATCAAACGCCAGTCTGCGAGGTTTGTAAGTTGAGCGCGGCATCGATCCCTGCGGCGCCGAAATCACGGTTGCTGGCACGCCGAGCCTCTCGGAAAGATGGCGCGCAATGGAATCAGCGTCTGGATGCTCGACTTTCAATCGGAGTACGTCGGCCGCGCCTGGCGCTATGCCAAACTCCGGCGCGCCATAAGCCTCTAGTTCCAGTTGGACCTGCACGGGAAGCAGACGCACATCGCCAATCACTGCCATGTCCGCCGTGCGCCCGAGATAGTTCCAACGCATCAGCGTTGATCCAGTTGGGCACGGGTCCGTCCGCTCGACCACAACGTCTTCGGAGTCGAAACGCAGCATGAACTGGTCCATCCCGAACATGGTGACCACGAGATGACCCGGCGTGCCGGGCTCCACCTCGCGCCCGGTGTCCGGATCACAAATTTGCGTGATATAATAATTGACTGGCTGTGCCATACCGGAGTGCGTCTCACCGTCTAATACGGAGAAGCCGATACAGTCTGAAACACCGTAGGTATTGCGGACACGGATGTTGTATGCCGCTTCCAACCGCTTCCGGGGGGTCTCCCATTGCATGCTCGCCTCGATGATTGAGACGATGTTGCCGGACAGCAATTCGGCCAAGTCTAACCCAATTGACCTTGCCGCTTCATCATACAGGTTAAGTTGCGGCAAGGAGAGCATCAGGATGTCGACACCGATTTCCTGCCAAACTCTGATATGGCCGACAGCGTCTTCAACCGAAAAAGGAACGCCAACTGGAATTTCGAGCATGCCCGCATCACGCATGCTGCGCCCACCATTGACGTTGGTCGGATATAGGTTCTGCGGAAAACTGAGTGAGTAATGCATGCCTGGTCGGTAACCGGCGCGCCAATAGATGGTGCGATCGATTTCCCGCATGCGATCTATGTCGTCTATTGTATAGAAGGTATACCACGGGCGACCCGTGGTACCCGATGACCGCGCAATTCGTACTGCGTCGGCCAGGTTCACTGCTCGATGGCTGCCGAACGGCGGTAGCGCAGCCTCGTTAGCGCGCAGGTCACTTTTACGGACCATCGGGATGTCGCTAAGGTCCGGAATCGTTCCTGGCTTCAATCCCGCCTGCAAGTATCGCTCACGGTAGAAGGGCAACGTCCAGGCACGCTCCCACTCTGTCGTGAAGGCTGCGTGCTGCAGGGCCCTCCGATCGACGGGCGCCATCGCCTCCAACGTTGGATCGAACAGCGAACGGCTTGTGTTATTGAGATAACCGGGATGTACGGCGCCCAAGCGCTGCGCGCCGATTGACCGCCCGACGCTCTGTCCTTGGGCATCTATACGCATCTGCTGCGCGCCAGCGGCTGTGGCAAGGTTCATCCTCTCTCTCCTCGCACCATGTTTCCGCTTTCAGCGGTATGCTTGGCTTGTTAGATTTTCCGTCTACTCGGCAAACCGCCGCAAAGCGCGGGCATTCTTGCTGCGTAAGGGCGATCCTGCTCATTTAGCTGTTGAAGCCCCGAGCATGCGCGGCGATCCTGCCAAGGCATTCTAGAAAACGACTCTAAAACGACCCGTTCAGGCGCAGAAAACAGCCATTTCTTGAGAGGCTCCATGAGGTGATACCCTCACCGATACCCTGGGACTTTTTATCGGAATGGTTCGCGTCCCAAAAGGCTTGACGCACCCGCGATCACGGCTCTCGAACTGGTAGCCCTCCGCAGGAAAGGGGCTTCTTCGCAACATCTCGCCAGTTGCCGTCGGCATCCTTCAGCGCATTGGAGTGACATCACGGCCCAGGAGTATACGCTATTCGGCTCATAGTACGATTTCAGCTCTCTGGGTCGCTGGGACAGATATGGCACAGGATCCGCAACCGGCTGCGTCCGGAGAGCGCTTTCAGGAACTCCGATGCCTGGTCGATCGAGGCAAGTATGTCATCTTTCATAGATGCACAACTATGCAGACGCTGCCTCAATTGCGATGCGGCCGTCCTCGCGCAGGGCACCGCCCAGGAACCACCGCGCGCTCCGGCGCGGTGCTTGCAGCATTGTTCATTGCCGGCGGCATGGCGGGTGGCTTCATCGGAACGTTCGCAGCGCGAAGGCTCGCCGCCAAAGAGGCGCTGAGCCGCGTCTTTGCCCTTCTGATCCTCGCTATCGCCGCCTATATGATGTGGAAGAGCGCAATGGCGCTCGGGGTACACCCATGACCACTGACCGAATCATCCTGTGCCCGGCCTGTGCGACGGCCAATCGCGTTCCGGAGGCTCGGCTTGCCGAGCAGCCGAAGTGCGGCAAATGCGGGCGGCCGCTGTTTATCGGCAAACCGGTCGTGCTTGATGCTGCGGGCTTTGACCGCCTGATCAGGATCGGTACCTTGCCCGTGCTCGTCGATTTCTGGGCTGGCTGGTGCGGTCCCTGCCGCTTGATGGCGCCCCAATTCGAAGCGGCTGCGGCCAGGCTCGAACCGCGTATCCGGCTCGTCAAGATCGATATAGAGGCGGAGCAGGAGCTCGCCGCGCGATACCGGATCCAGTCGATCCCAACGCTGGCGCTCTTCGAGCGAGGGCGCGAAATCGCGCGGCAGTCGGGCGTGTTGGATCAAAATGCCATGGTGCGCTGGGTTCAGGGAGCATTGGCCCGGCACTGACCGAGCAGCTACTCCTCGTCCGGCACCGAATGTATCTCGTGCCACAGTCCATTGATTATCGCGAAGGCGACGGCGAGGCCAAGGCCGAGAACCCAGGAAAATACCACATGGGATTGCCCTCAATAAAAATCTGGATTGCTGCGGACGTCACTCAGAGTGACTCGGCCGAACATGACCTTGAACGCGAGCGGGCTGATGCCGCCAAGGTATGAATGGCGGCGGCGGGTGTTGTAGAAGCCGTTGATATACTGAAAGATGGCAGCTTCCGCTTGCCGCCGCGTTGGCCATCGCTGCCGCCAGATGAGTTCGGCCTTCAGATATTTGAAGAACGTTTCGACAGAGGCGTTGTCGTAGCAATTACCCTTGCGGCTCATCGACGGACGCAGGCCGTAGGCCTGCAATTTCTTCTGATAGTCATAGGAGCAATATTGGCTGCCGCGATCGGAATGGAAAAGGCAGCCCTCTGGTGGCTGGCGCAGGCGCACCGCCATATCCAGTGCCCTGATCGCCAGTCCTTCTTCATCCTGTCGCTGACAGCCCAGCCCACGACGCGGCGGCTATGCAGATCGAAGATGACGGCGAGATAGAGCCAACCTTCTGCAGTCCAGACATAGGTGATGTCGCCCGCCCACTTACGATCAGGGGCATCGGCGGCGAAATCACCATCCAGCCAGTTTGCCGCGACACCGAGACGATGATGGCTGTCAGTTATAACCTTGTGCCTGCGCGTGCGAACTGGCTTGATCCCGTTGATGTTGGCTTCGCCGCCCTTCGGGTCATCAGTCATCCGACCCGGCGCTCGCCAACATCGAGCCCTACTTCCTTCAACTCCATCGTCATCCTCGGGCGGCTTCCATCCCTGCGGAATGACCCTTTCCCAACGGTCTCTAACTGATCGAGGCAGACCGCCCGCACGTCGTTATGAATGCTCTTCCACAAGGCTTTCTCATCTTCTTCCTGTTGTGGGATTGTCTTGTCTATGACATTGCAGACGGCATCGATTAGTCCATAAAACAGTCCGGGAGGTATATCCAGAGTTTCGACATGATGTGGTCCACAGTCCAGTAATATGATTTTGACTTGTTCCGGGGATTCCGGCCATTCCATCAGGCAATAGAGAATCTGCTCGACCATTTGCCCTTCCAATTGCCCGCATTTCGATCGTGCATGTTTGACAAAATGTGCGCGCGCTTCCGGGAAGGTGACGTAATATAGATTAAATACATGTGGAGTAACATCTCCAAGAATATCGCATGCACGCTCCAGAATAGTGTCAAGTAATTGCATTTTACTGGATGGCGCCATGTAGGCTTCCTTTGGTCAGAGCGGTTTCCGCCCTGCGTCCCGGATGGGCCGGAGATGTCGACTGCCGGGATTCCCGATCCAGCTGGTTCAGCGCGAGCCCCTCCAGATCCCCGGACTGGCGCCATTGTTCCAACTTTTCGACGAAGGCTCTTACGCCGGCGCCATAGGGTCCGCTCCGCGCTGTCCGGTCATCCAGCTTCCCTTCATTGTTGAAGAAACCCGGCGTGCAGTTCTCCCACAGCCGCGACATCAGGGGCGCCAGCGAAACATGATGGTCGACCCAGGCCTGCTCGGCCTTTTCTGTCACTTCGGCCACCCGGACTGCGCGGTCACGAAGCGCCTTGATGACATAGGCCACATGGCGCCCCTGTTCGAGCAGCATATGCATGAAGTTGGCGCCCCAGGCGCTCTGCGTGATGCTGACCATCAGGAAATTTGGGAAACCGTGGACGTGAAAGCCGTGGAGTGTTGTTGCACCACTGGCCCACTTGTCCGCCAGCGTCACGCCGCCGCGACCAATCACCGGGATCACCGGGGCATCGGTGTAGGGCCCGAGCTCGAAGCCCGTGGAATACACGATGCAATCAACATCGACCTCTTTGCCGTCAGCGACGAGACCGGTCGCCGTAATCCGCTCGACCCCTTTGCCCTGAGTGTCGATGAGCGTGACGTTCTCGCGATTATAGACGTCGAGATAGCCATCGTGGAAACAGGGGCGCTTGCACAGGCGGTTGTACCACGCCTTCAGGGATTCGGCGGTCGCCTTGTCCTTGACGACCGCATCGACACGCGCACGAACCTCCTCGCCCGTCCGGTAGTCGGTCAGCTGGAGCAGTTCGCCGATGTCGGCTTCCGACATGTCCGGCGTGATCTGCTGCATGGCGGCAAATGTGCGCCGCGTCCAGCCGTCATTGACCAGGTCTTCCTTGACCGGGTGCATCGAAACGACGTCGGTGAAGTTTTCGATGCGTTTCATCTGCCAGCCGGAGGGCTGGGACTTGTACCAGGCTTCATCGGTCGGATGCTCGTTGCGCACGTCGATTGCGGAGGGCGTGCGCTGCACGACCGTGAGATGCTTGGACCATTGCGCAAGGTGCGGGATGCACTGGATGGCCGTCGCGCCCGTGCCGATGATGGCCACGCGCTTGTCTTTCAGCTTGGTCAGGCCGCCATGGGCGTCACCGCCGGTATAGGCAAAATCCCATCGGCTGGTATGGAAGCTGTGCCCCTTGAATTCCTCGATCCCGGGAATGCCGGGAAGCTTGGGCAATTGCAGCGACCCCGAGGTCATCACGAAATATTTTGCGCGAACCGTATCGCCATGGTCGGTCGTGATGATCCACTTGGCCGCCGGTTCGTCCCAACGCGCTTCCTTTACCGAGGTCTGAAGGAGGGCGTTGTCGTACAGGCCGAACTTGCGGGCGATGGCTTGGGCATGCGCCATGATTTCGGGGCCGCTGGCGTAATTCGCCTTGGGCATGACGCCCATTTCCTCAAGCAGCGGCATATAGACGTAGGATTCGGTGTCGCAGGCAACGCCGGGATACCGGTTCCAATACCACACCCCGCCAAAATCGGCGGCCTTGTCGATGATGCAGACATCATCGATACCGGCCTGGCGCAGGTATACACCCGCATGTATTCCACCCCAGCCACTACCGAGGATCGCCACCTCGACATCTTTTGAAACGGGATCGCGCGTCAGCGGCGGGGCATTCGGATCGGCCTGAAAGTGGGCCAGCTTGCCTTCCATCCGGGCATATTGCCCCATGCCCTCCGCGCGGACCCGCTTGGCCTTTTCTTCTTCATACTTGCGGAACAGCGCGGCGGTATCGACGCCATTTCCAGAACTTTTCTCTACCATATTCCGTTCCTCTGATCTCTATTTGCACGGCCCTGACGCAGTGAAGCCCGTCAACGTGTCTGAGGGAATGTCAGGCAGGCGTGAACGCGTGGCCCCAGTCGCTGCCGCGTGTCGTTTCGAAGAAGACGTTCTCGCTCCAGTCGTTGATCTCCCGGCCACCGGTGCCGAATTCGAGCGAGAAGCCTGCTGGCGTGCGCATGTAGAAGGAGAGCATCTCGTCGTTGACATGCCGGCCGAGGGTCGCCGTGAGGCTGACGCCGATCCGCTTGGCCCGATCAAGGCAGCGCCCAACGTCGTCGATGCTGTTCGCCTGGAACATGATGTGGATGCAGTGGCCGGGAATAGCCAGTTCCCCCAACGCCATGCTGTGCTGGCGCGGATTGGCGCAATGCAGGAAGCTGACCCGCGCCATCCCGGCAGGGCCGGGGACACGCAGGATATCGGATACCGCAAACCGCCCCGGGCGGTCCCAGAAGGCGAGTTCCGCATCATATTCGTCACCCACCGCCAGCGCGACATGGCCCAAGCCCTGCCTGCCTGTCACGAACCCGCTCACTCCGGCGGGCGAGGTAAAAGGAGCGAACTCGGATATCGCGCCCCACGCGATTTCATGTGTTATGCCCGCCGGATCGGTGAAGGAGAAATAGTTCTGCACGCGCCGAAGGTGCGAACCCTGGGGCGTACCATCGTTGATGGCGACCCCGTCTTCTGCAAAACGGGCGCGCGCGGTCGCGAAATGCGCCTCGCACCCGACCAGCCAGCCGCAGGCAAGCAAGCCATCATCATGTCCGGGCAAGACCGCCAGCCGGAAGTCGCGCTCATCAATTTTCAGATAGAGCGAACCATCCGGGCCATCGTGCGCCATCGCGCCGACCACGTCCTGGCCGAATTGCCGCCACGCCGCCGTTTCGGCCGCGCCGACAAGAAGATAGGCCAGTTCTCTGATTTCCATTCCCGCCTCCCCAGTTTGGATGGGACGCATCTGCAACAATTTGTCGATCAGCACTCTAGGCCCTTTGCTAGGCCTCGATCGCCTCGAGCGCGCGCTGGCGGGCATGGCCCTCCTCCGCACCGGCCATTCCCGGTATGGTGTACCGGCCCTCACAGCGGGCGAGCACCCCCGCGACGTCGGCGCGGGGCACGTAGAACTGCTTGTACCAAGTGCGGACCTTCAGGAAGTTGCCGTCGGCAGGCATCTGCATCACCTTCAGGCAGGGTTCCTTGTTGGACCAGATCTCGAAATCCTGCGCGAAGGCATCGAGGCTGAGCTTCTGGAGCGCGCGGGCCTGCACAATGTCCTGGGGGGTCGGCTTGCGCTCGGCGATCTTGCAGAGCACGGCATGCCAGACGCGCACCGAACCGTCATCGACGGGGGTATGGGCGATGAACATGATCGAATCGTTGGAGTTGTCGCCGATAAAGCGCGAGAGAAGGATGCCGGGACCGGTGTAATAGGTGATGAACTCAGAGATTGGTACATCGTGACCCAGGATCTCGTGCTTGCCGCCCAGCAACTGTGTCACGCGATGGCCGCAGATGATGTTCTCGAAATAGAACTGCTTGGTCGTGGCGTGGATTGGCCCAAGGTGCTGCGTGTCGCAGATATTGTCGATCACCTCGATCTGATGCAGGTTCATTGCGCCGAGTTCGTCGATTTCCCATTGCACATAATGCTGATCATCCCACTCGGGAATTTCAGGCAGATCATAGTCAGGTGCCCCGCCTTCGGGATCATGCCAATAGAAGAGGGCCCCGTATTTCTCGACGACCGGGTAGGCCCCCAGCTCGGCGGCGGGCGGAATCGTCTCGGAATAGGGTATCTTGTTGCACTTGCCATCGGGACCGAAGCGCCAGGCATGATAGGGACAATGGATGGATTCTCCCTCGATCTGCTCGCCCCGCTGCGTCATGAATGACGTCGTGCTCTTGCCGATATGCGTGCGCATGTGCGGGCAGTAGGCACCAACCATATAGGCTTTGCCGCTTTCACCGCGGTAAATCACCATATCACGCCCAAAGAAGCGGACACAATAGGGCTTCTGCCCTATCTGGGCAGAGGTCGCCACCATGAACCAGCCTCTAGGAAAGATGAACGGGCCAAGTCCATAATCTTTTGCGGTTGCCATCTCTTTGTTCTCCCAAAAATATATCACTGAAATATTTTTAAGATCATATTCTGATCTGGATTTTGGCAAATCCTGCGATGTTTCCAATGTCCGTTGCGAGCTGCACTTCGTCTTCGACCAGTCGATACTCCGGCGCCATGTCCAGCAATATTTGCAGCATGGTTTTTGCCTGGAGCCGGGCTACATGCGATCCCAGGCAGCGATGGGGACCAAGCCCGAAAGAAAGGTGACGGATGTTGTCGCGGTGGAAATCGATCTCGTGCGGATTTTCATATTCTTCGGCGTCGCGGTTCGCGGCCGCATAGGACATGAAAACCTGTTCACCGGCCCTGACCTGTTGGCCTGCCACGACGACATCCGCGGTTGCCCGACGCACATTGCCTTGCGTCGGCGGGAACACGCGCAGGAATTCCTCGATGGCATTGTCCATCAAATGGGGATTGTGGATCAGTTCGTTCCGGCGGTCCGGGTTGCGCGCCAGCCACACGGCACTCATCCCGAACAGCGCCTGGGTCGTGTCCAGTCCCCCGCCCAGCAGGATCAGGACGATGCCCTCGATCTCGTCCACGCGCAATTTCCGCCCGGCCATCTCGACATTGTACAGATACTCGATCAGGCTGCCTGGTGCCGGCGCGTCCTTGAGGCGGGCGATTTCCGATCGCATATAGTCGATCATCTTGGCCATGCCCTCAAGGCGCTCTTCCATGGGTTTGCCGCTGTAGATCAGTTCATGGAGCGGCGGCGCGTAATATTCCCAATCCTCGGCCGGCAGGCCGGCGACAAGGCAGGTCACCTTGCCAGTAAGCGGCAGCGCATAGTCCCACTTGAGATCGCCTTCGCCCTTTTCGACGATCCTGGACATCAAGGCTTCGGCGGTTTCCCGTACGAAGCTCGTCAGCGCCTTGGCCTTGGCGGGGCCGAAGGCCGGGCCCAGAATGGCCCGATAGTCGTATAACTCCGGCGGATCGACATTGATGGGGATCATCAGAGTCGGTTCGAGGTCGGGAATGACATCTGTGGGATAGTTCGAAAAGACGTCGACATTCTTGGCGATTTCGAGGCAATCCGACGCCTTGGTCGATATCCAGAAGCCGCCATAATTTTCGCTATGCGTAAATGGACATTTCTTTTGCATATGTCCGAGAATGTCGATCGAATGACTGCGATATTCCGGGCTATGATGATCGAAATTGGCCGCAAGCTTGTCGAGCTGGGCTTCGGTAAGATCGTTGGTCGGGCTGAACATTGCTGAATCCCTCGAAAAAGAATTGCGTCTCCGTCGCGGTCAGGCAGCGACAGGCGAAGGGCTGGCGACACGGGCTTCCTGCCCGAGAAAGCGGGCCGGCATCGCGCCGGTATACTCGCCGTCCTGCTGAACCAGGACGCCGCTGACGAACGTGTAGCGAAAGCCGCCAGCGGGCCGCCGCAGGCGCGATCCGCCCCCGGGAACGTCGAACACCTTCTTTTCCGGTGCCCAGTTGAGATCGTCGAGGTTGAAGACCGCGACGTCGGCGATCTTGCCGACCTCGAGCGTCCCGCGGTCGACCAGTCCCAATACCTTTGCCTGATCGCTCGACATGCGCTTGACGGCGACCTCGATCGACATGTCGTGGCGATCACGCACATGGCGGGTCAGGACGAGAGTGGTGTCTCCCGCGCCGTCGAACATACCGATATGCGCGCCCGCATCGCTGCCGCTGATCAGCGACTCGTCAGCCGCGAGCAACTGCCCGACGACATCCAGATCGAGATTGGTAAAGGGGCAAACCAGTTCGGCCTTGAGATTGTTTTCGAGCGCCCAGTCGGCCAGTACGTCGGACGGGTGCCCCCCGCGCTCGCCGAGGATCACGTCGAAAGTCTTGCCGAGATAGTGTTCATATTCCGGCCGGTCGACCGTGATGATCCGGCATCTTGCAAGCCCCCCGCGGCTGGGGAAACCCTCCTGGACGGCATCCCACTGCTCCCGCGCCGTCGCGCGCCATGCCGGGTCGGCAAGGCGACGTTTCTTTTCGTCGTCGGGGACGACCGACTGCACAAGATCGGCCCACGCCGGCATGTACATCATCACCATGCATTGATGGAAGTTCACGACGAGTTCGATCGAACGCGGCGATGCAAAATAATAGAAGGTGGCACCCTTCGCCCACATCTCGCGGCCGAGTTTGAGAAGGCGCGTTGCATATGTGGCGTCCTCGGGGCGTTCATAGATGCCGTTCGACATGACCGGCACGCCGCCATGCCGGATCGACAGCTCGCACATCTCGCGCAGGTCCTTTTCCTGGTTGTCGAGCGAACTGAGGTCCGGGATGATCTGAACGACACCCTTGTTCTCGGCGGTGACCGCGAAGAGGTCGTCCCATTCCTGCGCATCGGCAAAATAGCTGGGAACCTTGTTTCCATCCGGATTGACGTCAAATCTCGAAGTCGAGAAGCCGAACGCGCCTGCCTTCATTGCCCGATCCAGGCACCCGGCCAGACGCTTGCGCTCTTCCGCCGTGGAGGGGCGGTTCCAGGATTCGTCCCCGACCTCGAACATGCGCAGCAGGGAATGGCTCACCAGCGTCGCCACATTGACGGCATATTCGCGCGAGCGCAGGTCGCTGACATAGGCATCGAAGTCGCCCCAGGTCCACGGGACTTCCGTGTCGAATACGCCGCGCGGCAGATCCTCGATATAGCTGAACAAAGCAGAGATGCCCGGAATTTGGTGCTTGTGAATCGGTGCGATGCCAAGACCGCAATTGCCGATCAGCAGCGTGGTTACGCCATGCTGGGCAATGGGGTCGAACCTGGGATCCCAATATAGTGATCCATCATAATGAGCGTGCGTGTCGATGAATCCGGGCGAGACATAGCAGCCGTCCGCGTTGAACACCTCTTCTTCGCCTGGGGCCAGATCCGGGCCGATCTCGACGATCCTTCCGGTCTTGATCCGCAGATCAGCTGTAAATGCCGGCGCGCCCGTCCCGTCAATCACACGACCACCCTTGATCAGCGCATTACCCCTCACGATCCACTCTCCTCAAGTCAGAACGATACATTCTTTTTCAAGTATAAGTTAAACAGAGGCATGCGGTATTTGACGTAGATCAAAATATATAATAAAATGTTTAGTCTATTCAGACTATGACAGGAGATACTGAGGGTAGTATTGTGTCAAATATATAATTTCCTGCAATATAACTTGCGTGAGATTGATGAATTTTCGCAAAACGGAAATTGTACTTTCAATGGCTGTGGAGTAATTATTGTGGAATCGATATCGCCCTTGGCTATTGCCGACGAATTAGCCGCGCCGACCGTCGAGGATCTTGTCGCACGGGCGCGAGCGTTGGTCCCGTTGCTCAAGGAGCGCGCCGCCGAAGACGAGAAAAATGGCCTGGTCAACCCGGATACAGTAAGGCGCATGAAGGAGGCGGGCCTGTTCCGCGTCTTCCAGGCGCGGCGCTGGGACGGCTACGAGCTCGGGCAGCGCGCCTTTGCCGAAGTGCAGATGACGCTCGCCGAGGGCGACATGTCGGTCGCCTGGATTTTCGGCGTAATCAGCCTGCACTCACTGCACATCTGCCTGATGGAAGACCAGGCGGCCCAGGACGTGTGGGGCGAGGACAGTTCGGTGCTGATCGCGTCCCCCTATATGCCCGGGGGCATCGCCAAGCCTGTGCCCGGCGGCTACGAGATTAGCGGCCGCTGGGCCTATTCCAGCGGCTGCGACCATTGCGAATGGACCTTCCTTGGCGGCATCGTCGATGGCACTGACGGGCAGGATCTCCGGTCGTTCCTGCTGCCGCGCGCGGACGCCAAGATCGTCGGCGGGTGGGATGTCCCCGGGCTGCAGGCGACGGGCAGCCAGGACATCGTGGTCGAGAAGGCGTTCGTGCCGGAACACCGCACACACAAGTTCATCGACGGCTATAATTGCCAGAATCCGGGCCGCTTCGTGAATCCGGGCGCGATCTATCGCTCACCGTTCATGCTGGTGTTCATGCGCGGCATTACCAATTCGCAGATTGGCGCGCTCCAGGCGATGGTTGATCTGTTTAAGGAATATGCGCGGGAGAAGGTCTTTGTCGGCACTCGGACCGGGCGCGACCCGGACGCGCATTATGCGGTCGCCATGGCCACGGCTGGCATTGCGGAAATGAAGAATACGCTTTTCGCCAATCTCCAGACCATGGCCGAGTATGCAGAGCGCAACGAACCCTTGCCGATGGAAATGCGCCACTTATTCCGCTTGCAAAGCGCTGCGGTGGCTGACCGTTGCGTCCGGCTTGCCGAGGACATGATGACGATTGCCGGCGGCGGCGGCGTCTATGAAAAGACCAGTATCCCGCGCATCTACCGCAACATGCGCTGCGGTCGTCAACACGCTGCTGCACAATTCCGCATGTACGCACGCACGTTCGGCGATCTACTGATGGGCGGCGCACCTGTCGACCTGATGCTGTAACCGTGGTGGCCATGCGTCGGGCAAATTCCTGACTGATCTGCCCCCTGCTGAGTGGCCCAGAGACTATGATAGTCTGGACCACGAAAGGGACATTGAATGCCGAGCAAGAAGCACAAGCCGGAAGAGATTATCGGCAAGCTACGTGAAGTTGAGATCGTGCTGGCGCAGGGTGCCTAGAGAGCAGAGGCATGCCGGCGGATCCCCTTCGGTCCCTGCCACATCTCCTGGTCGCGATGCGGCAGTTGCGGCAAAGCGCCGGGATGGATCTCGATCGCCTGGGTCAGGTTGAGCGCGATCCGTTCGCACCAGGGGAGCAGCATGCGCTCGACGGTCTCTAGGATCAGCGGATGCATCACGAAGCGCCCGGCCAGCGGGGATCGCGTCAGGAGCGCACCGAAGCGGCGGGTGCGCGCTCCATAGAATGTGCCTTGGCACAAAGGCGTTCTTGTGGAAGGCGCCTCAAGGTCAGCCTCGAGCTTTTGCAGCACGGCCGGATCGAGCACGCGTTCGAGCACACACCATCCGTCGCGATCAAGAGAGGCGGCGCAGCTGTCGGCAAGGCTGGTCATGCCGACACCCACTGGCTCTTGCCGCTATAGGTTCCTGTCCAGCCCAGCCGCGCGGGCGTCAGGGCGTCGATATGGACCATGAAGGCGCCCACCGAACCGCCGGGCATTCGCATCGCCGGCCGCAGCGGCTCGCCTCGCCAGCCCATGGCCAGCACTTCCTTGCGGAATGCCTCGGGAAGAACGCCGGTATAGCGTTCGATACCCCGTTCCAGCGCGAAATCGACCATCGCCGAAATGAGGAGGTTCCGCAGCTCTCGCCGGCGCGCGGCGCCGTGGCGTTGCGGCAGGCAAAGCCGCGTGCTTTCCCAGATGGTTGGGCCGGTCGGTACGTCGCCAGGGCAGAGATGGGAGAACAGGTCGCCCAGCATGTGGGGACGAATTGTCGGCAGCAGCCGGATCGATGCTTCATGTGCGCCGCCATCATCGGCGGAAATGATGTATATCGTGCCGGGCGTGTCGAACTGGTCGATCTCGAACCGGTCCTGAACGATCGGCACGTCCCACCCGAACAGGTCGATGAAAAGACGTTTCCGATCGGCGAACATCGTCTCCAGAAGGCGGCAGTTCACAGGCTCTCGATGTTTTTCAATGATGTGGATCATGGTGTGCTCCCCTTTGGGTGAACACCAGCAAGGAAACAGGAAGCCGGCCCGAAAACAGGCCGGGCAATTACTCGGGTTGACGGCGCGAAAGCTCGGCCCGGCCGATCTCGCCGGCAAAGATGGCGCTGAAGACCAGTTCGGTACGGTCATGCGCGTCGAACAGCAGGCGCGCCTCCGTCAGATAGCCATCGACCGTGCGCGGGGTGAGCGAGAGCGCGCGGGCGATCTCCTTGTTCGAATAGCCGCGCCCAGCGAGAACGACACAATCGCGTGGCCGGGGACGAAGCCGCGGTCGAGGGCCCGGCGCGGACATTGCGCCCGTCTGGATACGCCGTGCCGCCTGAAATGCGAAAATCCCGAGCATCTGCGCCATGCCGACATAGGATTTTGCCCGCTTTGGCGCCCGCGTGCCAGCGAAGGTGCAGGAGCCCATGCATTCGCCAAGGCTCCAATAAGGCACGGTTATCCCCTCGTTCAGCCCTGCATTGGCGCCAAGGGCAATGCTTTCCCGGTCGCGGCGATCCATTGCGATGATGCCGGGAAGTTCGGACCAGCGAAACGCCCGCTGTGCAAAGACACAGCCACGAAGCACTGGATCGCGGCGCCATATTCCCTCACCGATGAGGCGATCCTCGATAGCTGCCGGATAGTCGAGCAACTTCACGCGATCGGCCGGTTCGCCTCGCAGGTCGTCATGATGGATAAGGGCATAGTAGCGGAAGCCCAACTCACGGGTCATCGCGTTCATCAGCCCCGCGAGTTCATCACGTTCGGACACCCGGGCCAGGGCTCGCAATATCGTATCGGTTGCGGCAACGCAGGAGGCCAAGCCGAACCGCGCCCCGTCGGCATTTCCGGCCATCGAACCTCCTCGCTCGTTGCCGGCCCTGACAAACGGCGGCTACTACGCCTCTCCAAAGGGGAGCATCGGGCTTAGCCGCACACATCCCCATGTTCGGACCAGGATGGGAATGTCCACCGCGGCATCCCCTCTACCTCTCTGGATCCAAAGCTGTCGGGCACGATGTCCCGGCGGCCGCGCATGGTCGGGCTCGACCCGGTGCGAGCGCGTCCGGCAGATCGATTTCACTCTGCCCAAGGATCGCAAGAAGCGAGCGCCACCACGTCCTCGACGGAGAGCAAGGTCGGCGGAGAGAGGGGAAATTCGCCTGCAGCCGTCAAGGTGAGCAAGGCCCCGACATGCGCTGCAATGGCCGCGACAGAATAGGCTGTGGGAAATGCATCGACGGTCTCCATTGCCGTGGGTGGGAAATAGCGTGCCCGGAAGCTGGGCTTGAAAACCGAATCCCAGATATTGAGGGATTGTCCGCCAGTTTCCGACTTCCCGCTGAAGATGGCGTAGCTCGGCAAGGCTTGCGGGCGATCCACGAGCGCGCGATGCACGAATTCGTCCAGCTTCTCGAGCACGATGCTCTCGGCGCCAGCGTCACGAACCTGCCGCGCCGAAGCGAAGAGAGCGTGCGCGCCGTCGAGCGATCCGCCTACCCTGGCACCGCCGCCGCCCTGCGGCGTATAGCCCAGATGGGCCATGACCCGGAAGCCTTCCCGCGTCAGCCGCTCGATGGTCGCGACGACAGCCTCGGAATGGACCTCCAGCTTGACGACGTCGGCGCCGGCCCGCCGCATCTGGTCGGCGCTGCGGACCGCGATCTCGCCGTTGGCGACCGAGCCGTCCGGCATGTCGCCAACAATATAGGGTGTTTCAGCGGGAAAGAGTTGCCTTGCGCGATGTGAGACCTCCTTGACCAGGCCCGCCATGATTTCGAGGAACAGGGCTTGTTCGCCCCTCGCCAGCCGGGTGCTGTCACGCCCGAGATGCGTCATCAGATAGGAATCGGAGACCATGAGGCAATCGAGCCGAACGCCCATCTCGAGGACGGGACTGCCGGCCATGGCTTGGGCCACCGCCTCAACCTCATAGTCGCGATAGAGATTGAGCTTGATCGGACGGCGGCTGTCACCCTGGTGACCGCGAGCGGGCGCGAGGGGTTCGGACATCAGCATCTTCATTCTCCTTGTGAGGTGCGGCGCATCTTTCGGATGGCGGCGGCCTTCATTTGAGGGCGGCGGAGCGGGTAAACGGCTCCATGCCGAGCAGCAGCATGACCATCGCCGCGGTCATCGCCCCGCACAGCGCGGCGGCGAAGAACAGCGGGCCCACCCCGCCCATGGCCGCGATCATGCCGCCGCCTACGCTGGCGACGATCGTCGCCAGCTTGGCGCCGCTGTCGAACCAGCCGAATGTCCGACCCGCACTGGCATCCTCGATCGTCTGGGCGATCAGCGCATTGAGGCTGACATAGCCCAGCGTCATGCCGACCCCGAGCAGCGCCCGAGCCATCGCAAAGACCGGCAGCGACGAGGTGAGCGCTTGCACCGCGAGCATGCCGCCTACGATCAGGCATCCGGCGGCGAACCAGGGAGCGGGATCGCGGTTGCGCAAGTGTCGCCCAAGCGGAATGCAAACGAAGAGGTAAACGATGTGGGGCAGGCCGAAGAGCCAGCCGGCCGTGCCCGCGCCGACGCCGAATGCCTTCATGCTGTAGGGCACGAGAAACGGAAAGGTGGAGATCATGGCGAGCGTGAAGCCGGTCTGCCCGGCCATGATCGCGCCGCGCGACAGCACTTGCCCACCAAAGGGCTTCGGCGACTCGCTGCCTGCGGCCGGGGCGGATTTGGGCGGGCCTTTTGCTGGCAGGGGCAGCAGCATCAGGACGGCGACCAGCGGCAGCAGCGCCACTATGAGATAGACATTTTGCGGGTCGATATGGCGGTCGATGAGAAAACCCACCGCCGCCGGGGCCAGGATGAGCGCGAGCCGCGCGCTCGCCTGCGTCAGGTTCAGGGCCTGCGACAGTTCCTCGCGCGGCAGGGCTTCCGACAGATAAGCATTGCTGGCCGAAAAGGTACCACCAAGTAGGCCCTGTAGGCAGAGGGCGACCATGAACATCGGCAACGACCCGGCGAAGCCCGCGACAAGAAAGCTCACAGCCAGCCCGATCTGCGCGCGCAACAGAAGCGGCTTTCGGCCCCACCGGTCGGCCATGCGGCCCCACAGAGGCGCGGAGATGGCAAGGCATGCGGTTGGGACGATGTAGAGCCAGCCGATCAGGCTCTCGTCAGCGCCAGGCGCAATCCCGACAAGGATGAGGCCCAGGAAGGGCGGCAAGCCCATCGGACCGAACGCACCCGCGAAATGGCAGGCGAGAACGGTGGTCTTGATGCGGCCCGGACTCATCTCTCGCTCTCGGGAAGGAGAAAATTGGGCGCGCTATGCCCATAGGCTTTATTGACGTCGGCGGCGCCAATCGCCCCGCGCGTCTCTAGGGTCGCGGCGCGCAGAAGATATTTGATCGGGAAATGGCTCGCTTCCAGCAACGCGGCGCGCAGCGACCCGGTGGCGACGCCTTCACCCTCCAACCTGGCGAACTGCCGCTCGACGGCGCTGCGCAACAGATAGCGATAGGCGCGGGATCTGTTCAGATGACGGCCGATCCCCTCGATGACCGCTCCCAGATTGAGCTGGATCGTGATGGTGACCAGCATCTGCGCGATAGAGGCGGGATCAGCCTGAGTGATGCGCGCGTCCTGTAGCCTGCCGGTCCAGGCATCCGATCCGGGAAAGGCCGATTTGAGCGCGGCAGCATCGATCCGGGGCGAATCATTGTCCTTGAGCAGCAGTCGCAGGCCATCCCCGCGTCGATCGAAGAGCAGGACCGAGTTCTGCTGGTTGGCTTCCAGTTCGATGCCGTAGCGCGCCGCCAGGCGGAGGTGAACGCCCAGGAGGAGATCGCAAAATTCATCGATAAAGTGGGCGACGTTGCCGCCATAATAGTCGTCGACCAGATGCAGAGCGTAGGGACGGCCATCAGGCATCGGCGCCATCAGCGCTGCGACCGGCACCGGTTCGCAACCGTCGAGGTCTTCAGGATAGCGGCGGATGATATAGGCCAGGAACCGCTCCCCGCCATGATGCGCCCCGCCGCTCTCGTCGGTCAGGAGCAATTTTGTCCGAAGCGCGTCGTCATCCGCGCGGATCGCCTCCAGCAGCGAATGGACGACATGGCCGTCATTGATCGTACCGGACTTGATCGCGCGCAGATTGAGGCGGCCGAGCGTGCTGATCGCGAGCGGCAGCTTGATATGAAGGCCGGGTTCCTCGACCACTGCCAGAGCCCGCACCGAGAGTGTGGGCACGACTTCGAGATAATCCAGCGGCGCCATGTGGGCGTGGTCGATCATCCCGGTCTCGGCCAGAATCCGATCCATTCTCTCGCCACGCATGAACGGATGGACGGGCAGAAGCGCATGCGTATCTTCCAGCGCCGGATCGAGGCCGACATCCGCGAAAGACGGCCATAGGGCGGGCACCTCGCCTTGTGCCGACAGGCCATCCCTTGGAAGGGCGAGCCAGGCCAAGCGAAAGACCTGCTGATATTCCGGGCCGTAGGCGATAAGATCATCGGCGGCAAAGCCGTGCTTCGCCCGTGCCGTGGGATAGAAGGGGTGATCGAGGAAGGACGCCAGGCGATCATTGGCAAGCATCGCCCTATGCCATTGGGGATGGCTCGCCAGTCGGGGTGCGGCCGGCGAGGTGCTATGCCGGGCGGCATCGCAGATCGCACCCTGCTCGATTGCAGCCTGGCATTCAGCAAGAAAGGCCGAGACATTGGCGCTGTCTTCGCCTTCCAGCCCGGCCTTCATGATTTCGAGGAATTCGGTGATGCTGTCGATGAGGCGCGCGCCTTGGTGGGCGACATGAACGAAGGGCGGGGCAGCGACGCGCCATGCCTGCATGAACCCGTCGGGCTCGATCGGCAGGAAGAGCGCGCCGCCATCGGCGGCCTCATGGGCGAGGTAATGCTCCGTTTGCGCGAACAGCCTGTCGAAGGGCGCGCTCTTGGCAGGAACAATCTTGCCGAGCGCGATCCCCCGATAATTTTCGCGCAGGAAGCAATCCGCCACGCGCCTCAGGATATAACGGCCGTGATCCCGGACCGATGGTGCGGGTTTGACAGCGGTAGCGATGTTCATGCGTTTTTCTCCTGAAGGCAGCGTGACCGGAAGGCGGGCTAGTCGATCGCGTATCGCAGTGTGAGCATCGCCGAGCGCGGTGCGCCCGGCATGTTGAGGTTCCCAACGGTACCGTGGCCCGACACGAAATAGTCGCGGTCGAAGATGTTGCGGATGTTGAGCTGTGCCTTGAGCTTGCCCAGGCGAGCCCATGCCATCGCATCGGCGGTGATATATTCCGGCAGGACCACGCTGTTCGCGAGGTTAGCCTGGCGATCGCCCACATAGTTGACGCCCCCGCCTAGGCCGAAGCGATCCCCGAAGCTGCGCATCAACCAGAGGCTCGCACTGTTCACCGGCGTCAGCGTGGGTCGGTTGCCCTGGATGGGTACGCCTGAATCGAGCGCCGGCGACCTGATGATGCGCGCATCGAGATAGGCATAGCTGGCGATCGCCTGCCATCCTTGCGACAATTCGAGCTGCGCCGAAATCTCGATTCCCCGCGTTCGCTGAACGCCGACCGGCACGACCTTGAGCAGGATAGGGTCGGTCGCCTTGATGTCGGAACGCTTGAGGTTGAAAGCCGAGATGGTCGTCGACAGCTTGCCGTCGAACAGATCGAACTTGGCTCCGATTTCGCGGTTGATCGTCTTTTCCGGCGCGATGTCCGCGCTGCTCGTCGAGAGCGCGAATGTCTCGCCGGAGGGCTGATAGGACTTGTTCCAGGAGACATAATAGGACTGGGCCGGGGTGGGCTGCCAGACGAGGCCGATGCGGGGGCTCCAGAATGTGTCGGTTCGCGCGAGATCGGGCTGTCCAGCTATCCGCTGGTGGACCTCCTGCCGGAACCGGTCATAGCGCAGGCCAGCCAGCGCCTTCCAGTGCTCGCCGAGGGAGATCATGTCCTGGGCATAGAAGCCGAGGGTCTTGTAGACCCCCGTCCGGTGCGTGCCCGGAGTGCCGGCGACTTCCAATGGCAGGACCGGAAGCACCGGATCGAACAGATCGACAGTGGCGATATTCGCACGGTCTATCCGCAGCTCATATTTGGACTGCCTGCCCGTTTCGAAACCCAGCAGCAGCTTGTGTTCCAGCGGCCCAGTGGAAAATCTGCCGGACAGTTCGAGCTGGTTGAACCAGCCATGCTCGGCGCGATCCGTGCTCTGGCGATTGAGCGTTACTGTTCGTGCAGCTTCATTGACGACGTTCGGAATCGTGTTCTGCCGGTCGAGCGTATAGTCATAATAGCGCAAGGCATTGTGCAGCTTGAGCGTATCGCTGAACTCATGATCGAGCGTCGCCGTCGTCGACCACACTTCCGACTGGCTGAAATCCACGGCGCGAGCGTTTGCCGCGCCATAATAGGTCGATGCCCGCACATCCACCGGACGTCCCTGGAACGCCGGAATGCCATTGTCGGTCACACGGCGGTCGCGCAGATAGTCGGCTTGCAGCAATATCCGGGTGCGGTCGCTCGGCGCGAACAGCACGGACGGGGCAATGGCTTCGCGCCTGAGGAAGCCTTGGTCGCGATAGCTGTCCGATCGTTCGATGGCGCCGGTCAGACGCACCGCCACATCGTTGCCGGTAAAGACATGGCCAAGGTCGATCTCGCCGCGCTTGTCTTCCCAGCTGCCATAGCTCACGACAATCTCGCCGCCTTCTGTGCCCGGTTTCTTCGAAACCCGGTTGATAAGACCGCCGGAGGAGCCGCGCCCGTAGAGGACGGATGCCGGGCCTTTCAGGATCTCGATCCGCTCGATGTTCGACAGGTCGCGAAAATAGAGGGCGTCGTCGCGCACGCCGTCGATGAAAAAATCGCCATAGGCAATATTGCCGCGGATCACGAATTGATCCCGTTGGCCGTCACCCGTGGCCATGCCGATGCCCGCCACATTCCTGACCGCATCCTGCATCGACAGGGCGCGCTGGTCGCGGATCACCTGATCGGGAATGACGTCGATCGTCTGGGGAATGTCGCGCAGTGGCGCATCGATCTTGAGTGCCGTGGTGTCGGGTGTGCGGTACTCTGGATTCTGGCCGGTCACCACGATGTCGTCGCGGCCCGATCCGGATGCCGTGGCCTCACTGTCGGCCTTCTCCGCCACCGCGCCAAAGGCGGGAGAGAACAGCACGCCGCCGCCCAAGGCCGTCAGCAAAGCCAGTATCGATACGATGTTGCCCGCTCGGACGGCAGGAGAATTTTCAGCAATCGCGCGCATGTCGCCCCCTTGAATATAATGATAATGCGAATCTTTCGCACATCTGGACTGTTACGGCGGCGTCGCAGCCAAAGTCAAGAAAAGCTGGCCGATCCCGTTGAAAATACGCGAGGATTTGCGTGCTCATACGCCCCCAAATAGACGTGCTGCGGATGGGGGTGGCACAGGAAGTCATGATGGGAGATGTCCCAGCCATAGGCGCCCGCCATCAGGAAGCAGGCGAGATCGCCGATCCGCGCCCGCTCAACGGGCACATTGCGGGCAAGCACATCCTTGGGCGTGCATAGCTCCCCGGCGAGCGTCAGATTGATGTCTCTGCATTCGGGTCGCGGCCAGGGGTGGGGCCAAGCATCGCGAGGCAGGATCAGGAACGGATGATTGTGCCCCCAGGAACTGGGCAGGCGGAAATGATGGGTGCCGCCGCGCAGCAGGGCGAAGGTGCGGCCATGAACGAATTTGAGGTCGAGTATCTCGCAGACATAGGCTGCATGGTAGGCGGTCAATATCCGGCCACATTCGAATTGCAGGCGAATGTCTTCGCCCACATGTGGCGCGAACGCGCGGGCAAAGCCATCGACGTCGAACCGCCAGTCCGGATCGCCATAGTCGACGCCCCAGCCGCCACCCAGATTGACAACCGCCAGGTCGAGCCCATGCTCGGTCGCCCAGGACCGCGCGAGGCCCAATTCCATCGCGCAGAGCGCGGCATGTCCGGCCGCGTCGCGATTGTTCGACACCGTATGAAAATGGAAGCCTTCGAACCGGAGTGCCGGGCAGTCCCTCAACAGCTTCAATGCCTCGGGGATATCCGGCTGCGCGATGCCGAACTGGGTGGCCGCTCCTCCCATCGTCAGGGTCGCGCCCGGCACAGGGCCGGCAAGGTTCACGCGCAACAATATCGGCAGCACCGCGCCCGCCTGCATGGCAACGGCGTTCACGAGACGAAGCGCGTGCAGGCTCTCCACATGGAGCCGCTCGACGCCCTGCGCCAGGACTAGTTCGATATCCTCCCGCGTGCGTGCCGGACCGCCCATGATGATCCGGGCGTCAGCCCCAACCGCCTCGCGAACCTTCAGTATTTCGCCCGAGGATGCGACCTCGAACCCGGCGACATGCAGCGCCAGGGTTCCCAATATCCGGGAGTCATTATTGGCTTTCACCGCGTAGAACAGTTCGACGCGGGGCGGTAATGAGCCTGCGATGTCGCGAGCATGCCGGTTCAACGCATCGAGATCGTGCAGGAAGGCGCAAATCGGCCGCCCGCCGGTCAGGACCGCGTCGATCTGGGCGGCGGTAGGTTTCAGCAACGTCACGTCCGCACCGCCCTTCCACGGCGCTCGCCCCGCAGGGCGAGCCACAGGGGATTGGCGATCGCCACATAATCCGGACGCTCGCCGCGACCCGCGAAGCAACTGGTGAAGTTGGCCTTGGCCGGGAGCGTCTCCTGCTCCAGAAGCCACACGATAAGACCCTCCGTCTCCCCTTCTTCGGTCACATTGGCGAGTGTATCGGTCACGGCATGCCAGAGGGAAATTTCCGGCACATCGGCCAAGCGCGCGATCGTTGCGACCACATGATTCAGCTGATTGCTGATGAGATAATAGACCAACCGCTGGCGCGCTTCCTCAGCCGGGAAAAATACGGACGCATCGAGATCGAGGCCCGGCGCGACGCTTTTGAAGCGCTCGCGATCGATGCTGACCCCTTCGAGGTCGCGCACGATCAGGCGGTCCGGATTCCCGCTGTCCAGTGCCAGAAGGCTGTTCTGGCTGTGCGCCTCCAGGCTGACTCCCGTTCGGGCGAACAGGCGAAGCGGCGGGAGGACAGCCTTGCGGACATAGGCGCGTAGCCAGGCTTCCGCCTCGGAGGCACTAGAAGGATTGCAGCCCATCGTCGCCAGCATGGGGCGGCCATCATGGGCCGAGGGTTCAAGGAGGCCCGCCAAGACATAGGCTTTCCGTGCCGGGGCGTCGCGCAGGATAACGCCGGTGATTGCCTCAAGATCGGGATGGTCGATCCAGATGGCGCCAGGTTCGTCGAGGATGTCGAGGCCGCAGGCGACCACCTGCGCCTGGATCGCAGCAAGCGCCCGTCCCGCAGCCATGCTGCGTGCGATCTGCTCTCGTGGATTGGTACGCACGAAATTGGTGATCCGCGCTTCGATCGGAAGCTTGAGGAAGATATTGGCTTCGGGCGCGAACAGCGTGCGAACCGATGACGTTGGCTGCATCCATGCGCCGCTCGGCAAGGTGAGGATCGCGCGTCCCTGTGCTGCAAGATTGGCGAATGCCGTATTGCACTCCAGACGTTCCGCCTGCCAGGGATGGCTAGGAAGCAAAAGACGTTCCCCGATCGCCTTGTCGGACAAGCCCGCAAGGCCAGCGAGAATCTTGCGTGATCGCGCCTCTGCCTGTGCATCGCGCCACAAGGCAGCGCCCACATCGCGATCCGCGATGATCCAGCGCAATTGGAAAACAGCCGCCCGTTCCGGCGCATAATGCTCGACGTCATGCGCAGAAAAGCCATCTATGCTTTTGGCGAAGGGGTGAAAGGGATGGCCATGCCAAAGGCTCCGTTCCATCCCCATGGCAGAATTGTCGGCAGGCCGTGCAACGCAGGCCAGAGCATGATTTTCGCCGGCGTCGATAGCTATCTTGAGCCGCGTCTTGATCGTCGTCGCGGGGACGCCGCCCTCGTCGGCAAGAACGTCCGCCATCAGGGCGGCGACGACCGCCGCGTCATTTACGGCCCTTTCCGTCCCGTCGGCAGCTTCGATCCGGACCGGCAGGCGCCAGCGATGGAAGCCCCCCGGTGAGGCACGCAGGCACGAGACGCGGATGCGCTGTGCCCCCACTTGCAAGATGCAGGCTTCGCCCTCCACCGGCGCGAACCCGGTCACGCGTTCCCGCACCCATGTATTGAGAAGGCGATCCATCGCGATGCCAGCACGCGTGATGGCTGCATCGGCAACTTCTGGAGGCACGGGGAGGGCTGTCGTCATCGGACGCGTTTCTCGATGCTAGTAAAGTTTGGGGAATGAACAGGAAGGCATCCTAGAAGAGCGGCAGCACGGTGCCGATGCCCCTGTCCTCGGCCCGGTGGAGGATCGCTTTCGCGCAGGCGATGTCGTCGATCGCCATTCCCATCGGATTGAGCAGGATGATTTCATCATCCGTTTCGCGGCCCGGCTTGTCCCCGACGATGATCTCGCCAAGCTCGGCATGGAGGCGCTCGCGCGAGAATTCGCCCGCTTCCACGAGAAGATTGATGATCTTCTTCTCCCGGTTCGACTGGTTCCAATCATCGACGACGACCTTGTCGACCTTGAGGAACACGTCGCGCTCCACGTCCATGATCGAGACGTTGGCAAGAAACGCACCCCTGGCCAGCCAGTCAAAGGCGAGATAGGGCGTGTCCGTCACGGTACAGGTGATGACGACCGGACAGTCGCGAACCGCCGCCTCCGCGCTCTTGGCGATGATGACGCGGAGATCCGCGAAACGTTGGCGAAGCCGCGCGGAGAGAGCTTCCGACGCCTCTTCGCGCAGATCGAACAGGCGAAGCGTTCTGACCTTAGCGAACTGTTCAAGCAGCATCTGCGCTTGCCGTTCCGCGATCGGTCCGCAACCGATAATGGCTGCCTCGTCAAAGCCCTTTCGCGCCAGATGCTGCGTTGCAACGCCGGTCACGGCGGCAGTTCGCATCGCGCTTAGAAGGCCGCCCTCCATGATCGCCATGGGATAGTTGGTCTCGGGATCATTGAGGACTATGACGGCGCTTGCGCGTTCCATGCCCCTTTTTGCCGGATTGTCATGCTTGGATCCAATCCACTTGAGCCCCGCGACAGGCCGCTCACCGCCGATCCAGGCAGGCATGGCGATAATGCGATCCGCGATATGCCGCGCGCGGGGGCTGCGTAGGTACGGCTTGAGCGGCTGCACGAAGTCACCTGCGGCATGGGAGCGGAAGCCGTCCTCCACCGCGCGCATATAGAGGTCAGAATGTTCCCCGCCGAGCGCGGCGATGTCCGCCCGGGACAAATATCGCAAGGTAGCGCCGTTCATAGTGTCGCCCCTGCCGCCAGAATAGGAGGCCGTGGCATCCATGAGGAGGCCGCCGCGGTGCGACGTGTGGGTGCCCTTGCGACGGCTGATCGTTCGCCAAGACGGAGGAAGGACGCTTCGAACGGCCTGGTGAAGCGACGTTCCTGGCTCGGCCATTCGGGATCATAGACCGTATCGAGATAACGTTCGCCACGGTCGGGCAGCAGGGTAACGATGCATGACCCTTTGCCAAGATTGGGAATCAGCTTGGTAATCGCCGCCATCACCGTGCCCGATGAGCCGCCCGCCAATATCCCCTGGCTATCCGCGAGACGGCGACAGGCAAGGGTGGATTCCCAGTCCGTCGCGTAGATTACGGCATCCACTTCGGGCAGTGAGAGCTGCTCGGGAACCCTGCTGGCGCCGATTCCGGGAATCTGCCTGTTGCCGCCCTGTCCGCCGAAGATCACGGATCCCTCAAGGTCGACCGCGACCACCTCGATTTTCGGCCATCGCTCGCGCAAGCGGCGTGCCAGTCCCATCAAGGTTCCACAGGTTGAGACGGCAGCGACCACATGGGTGGGCTCGACCGGTATTTCCTGCACGATCTCTTCGCCAATGCCGTGATAATGGGCTCGCCAGTTGTCTGGATTGGCATATTGGTTCAGCCAGACGGCGCCGGGAATCGTGCGGACCAATTCATCCACCCGGCGAACGCGAGTATGGAGATAACCGCCCGCCTCGTCCTTCTCGGTCACGAGGTCGATGCGTCCGCCGAACGCCTCGATGAGGCAGCGATTGGCGGGAGCGAGATTGGGATCGACCACCGCCGTGAAGGGGATTCCCTCGCGCTTGGCGATCATGGCGAGAGCTATGGCAAGGTTACCGGACGAGCTTTCGACGAGGTGGCTTTCCGACGTGATCCGGCCCGCGGCCAGCGCCTGCGACACCATGTAATGCGCGGTGCGATCCTTCACACTACCGCCGACATTCAGCATTTCCAGCTTGGCGAATACCGGAACCACATCCGGCGGAAACATGCGGTCAAGGGCGACGAGCGGCGTGTTGCCGACGGACAGTTCTGCTGAAGATTGCATGGCAGCTCCTTCCAAATCCGGATGGGCGCGCGGTGATATCACCGCTGCTCGTTATTCAGGCGCCTTCATTTTTTCTGAAGCGCTTCAAGGACATAAAATGATTCGCTATTGCGAGTCAATTGCATATACGATGTAATTCGTTCATCAGCTTTTCTGCTCGTGGAGAGCGGCGGACATGAAATCAGGAATATGAAAGGACTTGCCCAATGCCGACCTTGATCCTGCTTGCCCATGTACCGACGGACGCGGTCAACGAGGGTTTTCTCCCGGCAGCGCAACGCCTTGGCCTGAAGGTGATCCTGCTTACCGATCAGGCTGAAGCCCATCGCCGCCATTTCGAGGCTGCGGACCGGCCCGCCTGCCCCGACAGCATCGTCGAATGCGACGTTTTCAATCCCCTGGCGATCATCGACGAAATCAGCAGCCATGCCGAAAGGCCTGCGGCGATCTTCTCGAACAGCGACCATCTGCAAACCAGCACCGCGCTGGCGGCTGATTATTTCGGCCTGCCCGGCAAGGACTGGAAAACCACCTATCGGACCAAGAACAAGGCAGCGATGCGCAGCCATCTGCGGGATCAAGGCGTCGACACCCTGTGGCATGCCGTTGTCACTCATGAGAACGGCCTGGCGGAGCTTCCCGACGTGCCTTTCCCTTCCGTGGCGAAACCCCGCGAGGGGGTCGGCAGTCAGCTCGTCCGCTTCTGCGAAGACAAGAATGCCCTGATCGCGCATTGTCGGGAGGTCTGGCGCGTCGAGCCCGGTCGGGCTGTGTTGATCGAAGACTATATGGCTGGCGAACTCTATACCTTGGAGACCCTGGGCGACGGGAAAGACATCGCGATTCTGGGTGGTTTCCACGTGGCGCTCAGCCCGCCCCCCGACTTCGTCGAACTCGAAGGACGCTGGGGCAACTGGCTGACGGCGGACCAGAGGAATGCGGTACTATGCCAGATCCGGGCGGTCGGCGTTGGTTTCGGCTCGTGCCACACCGAATTCGCGCTGACGCCGCAGGGACCGCGCATCATCGAGATCAATTACCGAACCGTCGGCGACCATATGGAGTTCATGCTTGAGCATACGCTGGACATCGCATTGTTCGAGAAAATCCTTCGTCTTCACCTTGGCGAACCGCTCGGCACATTCCCGCTCGCGGACAGAGTGGCTGCAATCCGCTATTTTCCGACCGACAGTGCCGGAGAGATCATCTCCGCACCGGAAGGCTTCCTGCGGAAAGGCAACGATCTTTGGGTCGAATATCGCTCACTGCGCGCTCCCGGCGAGCGCATGGTGATAACCTGTTCCAACAAGGATTATTTGGGCGTGTTGAGTGCCAGCGCGCCGGATGCCAGGGCGCTGGCCACAGCCATGGCGCAGGCCAGCGCCGGATTGTCCTGGACAATTCAGCCCTAAGGCGAAATTTCGCTTCTGCGGCAGGCTCGTTGTGCAGGGTTCGCAGCCCCATCGACACGTATGATCACGCGCTTTGCTGGAAGGCTGCTGGCCGCGGCCCTACGCGTCATTGAACGAGGCTTCGCTTCCCCGTCCCCAAAAATGCACCCGGCGTCACCAGTGCGCGACTGACGAACGGCTCACCATCCTGCGAAATTGAGCCTGGCCAGCGGACGAGCTTGTCCGCCGCAGGAGGCTTGAATGACCCCGACAAAGCTTCTGATCGGACAGATAGTCGTTGTGCTTGCGATCATATCGCTGGGCATCTGGACCGCGACGCAATGGGCGGCGGCATCCCTTGCATACCAACCCGAACTCGGTCTTCCATGGTTCGCCCTGCTGGGCGTGGGGCTTCCGAGTGCGCCGTGGACCGGCACCTCGAATCCCTCCAGATGCTGGCCACCCCCGGTCATGCGATCAGCGCTCCGCCACCGAAGCTGAAGAAGCTGAGGAAAAAGCTGGAAGCGGCAAAGGCGATCGACAGGCCGAAGACGATCTGGATCAGCCGCCGGAAGCCCCCGGATGACTCCCCGAACCCGGCGACGCACGGCGGCATTATCCGGCAGCAGATTGTCGAAGACGGCGACCACCGGTTCGCCGGTGAATTGCGATTCGCGCAGGGGCAACGAAAGGGAGATTGGAAATGCGTGCTCCCAGGGAAGCCAGCTTTGGTCGTAGCGAAATTCGATGGCGCCGCTGGCCTGCTTGAGAAGGCGCCCAGCCAAACGGTTGTTGATGAATATGTTAAGCGGGGGGTGCGCTCTGCGCCGGCCCATCAGAAGATGTCCTCAATATCAGGCACCGATTTGCCGGACCTCTGATCGATGACCATCTCCAGGCCGAGAGCGGCAAACAACGCATAAATCGAGGATAACCGGGTGCCTTCTTGTCCGGTCTCGATCTTGGAGACCAGTTCCTGCCGCAGGCCTGCCAAGCGGGCCAGTTCCGTCTGGCTCATGCCTTTCTGCTTGCGCACACGCTGGATGGCGGCGCCAAGTTGCTTGGGCGATCGCGCAATATGAGCCATAAGCCAATCTCCTTGGCCAGCGCTATGTCTCAAATCACATAATTTCGCAATATGCTGTTTTGAGCATAAATTCTCTTTATGCCTTAATCTGCATAATATAATATTATGCGATTTTCCACATAGACTCTCGGCAGCGAAACCTGCAAAATATACTTGCAGGCTACCGGTGTCTGGGTTGGTCAGCCACTATAGTTGCGGCGACGGTAAGACACTTGCCGACCAAGTCAGGTCGTTCAACTGCGGCGCCGCAAACGTGCAGATCTGACGAAAGCCGCCGTTCGGCTGTCAGATTGCTCGGTAAGCGAACATGCTGGTCACATAAGGGAAGGCGACCTCCCGGCCTCCGCCCAGTTCCGGAGTTCCGTCAATCAAGTCCCGTACTTCCCGCTCGACCGCATGCCGTTCGATCGCGGGCAGACCGGCGATGAAGCTCACCGACATTGTGCGTTTAAGAACGACCTGTTCAGCCGAACCAATATGGTGGTTGCGCACGTGCCGATCACCGATGAACTCGAAGCCCGGAGCGGGGAACGCATTCCGCCAAGCGCCGGTGCGGTATCGCGGCGTATCGCCTTCACGGCGATCGGTGATCTGGGAGAGCGCAGCAACCCACGGAACGCTCTCGTCCCGCCCATTCCAGATGAGACCGAGCCGCCCGACACCAGCACGCGACGCATCTCCGCGACCGCTTCGACGGTCGCAAACCAGTGAAATGCCTGCGCGCAGACGACTGCATCTACCGAGGCGTCCGGGAGGGGGATGGCGTCAGCCGACCCGGCCAAAGCTGTCACATCCGGAAAAGACTGGACCAGTTGCTCCCGCATCTCGGTGATCGGTTCAACCGCAATGATGGTCCCGCCCACTTCTTGCAGCGTCGGGATGAACTTGCCGGTTCCTGCTCCGATCTCGACGATCTTCCTGCCCGGAGCGGCGCCCAGGACGTCGCGCAACCACTCGATCGCTTCCGGCGGATATCCTGGCCGGCCGGCGACATAATCCCGGGCACCCGAATGGTAGCCTTGGGATTTCTCATGAACCGACATGGGGTATCGTCCCTCATCGTGAACCGCGGCCGACATCTGGAATAGCCCCTTCTGCACCCATGGAGCGAAGACGCGCAAGTCAGACTGACGTTACGCCGTGCCGGTGGCACGGGGCTACCCTCAACGCGCGCGGGAGAGCGCGACGGCGTCCGGACCCGCGGGGAAGTGGAGCTGGTTTCCGGTATCATGGATGGCGTTCCAGACGCCCTCAGCCACGTCACTTTCCTTGGTCGTCAGCGCGGGCTTTCCGAACGCCTCGATAATGGGGCCAGCGAAGTCGGCGTAGTCGGCGGGAATGAGCTGATCGAAAGGAATGATCGCATTGGCACCGAAATTCGTGGTCGGCGCGTAACCGGGTTCGACCAGTTTCGTGCGGATACCAAAATACGCGAGCTCATGTGCGAGCGAGCCCGTGAACCCTTCGATCGCCTGCTTGCTGGCCGTGTAGGCAGCCGCCAAGGGGAACGCGCCAAGCGTGACGCTCGACGTGACGTTGACGATCGTGCCCGAACGACGCTCGCGCATTTGTGGTATGACCGCCTGGCACATGGCCATTACGCCGATCGTGTTGGTCTCGATGAGCTGCCGCACCAGCGACATCGGAGTCACCTCAAACGCCCCGACGGCGCCGACGCCGGCATTGTTAACGAGCACGTCGATCGGGCCAGCGACTTCGATCAACGCAGCGATACTTGTGTCGCTGGTGACGTCCAGCGGCAGCACGCGGAGCCGAGTGGTATCGCCACTGAAAGACGCATTGTCGGGGCGCCGCATCGTGGCGATAACGTTCCAGCCATGGGACAGGAAGTGCTCTGCGATGGCCTTGCCGTAGCCGGAAGAGGTGCCGGTGATGAGAATTGTCTTGGTCATAGCCTGTCTCCGCGTGGTCAATGACGATTTGATAGACGAGGTCAACCGGACGATATATAATCCCTAGTCCAATATTAGTTATGGATCGTCCAGATGGACCCATTGAGCGACGTCATTGCCCTGCTTCGCCCCGGTGCGGCCCTATCCAAGCCCATCTCGGGTAGAGGTCGGTGGGGCGTAGAGTATGCGGCGCATGACGCCCCTGGCTTCTCGATCATCCTCGCTGGCGAAGCATGGTTGACCCTGAATGGCCATGAACCACTGCAGCTAGGTCGGGGTGATTTTCTGCTGCTTCCGACGACGCCGGCCTTCTCTCTTGGCAGTGAGAAGGGGATGTCCTGCGCTCCGGTCGCACCTCACAATGAAGCGGTGCGACATGGCGAACAAGAGGGCGAGCCAGACTTCGTTGCTCTGGGGGGCAGTTTCACGTTTGAACGCGTCAACGCGCCGCTGCTGCTCAGTTTGCTGCCCAAGCAAATCTACATTCCCGCGTCGCAGGGACGTGCGACCCGATTTGGTCGCTTGATTGAGTTGCTGGCCGAGGAGTGCGCAACAGACTATCCGGGGAAAGAGCTTATCATCCAGCGCATGCTGGAGGCACTCCTCGTAGAGGCGCTTCGCTGGCACAGCATTGAAGGCCAAGGAGTCACCACAGGATTGCTCAATGGCATGAAGGATCCCTCCCTCACGCGTGCGATCCAGGCGATCCATTCTGACGTCCGTGCCAATTGGACGGTTGCCGGCCTTGCCAGCATCGCCGGCATGTCGCGGTCGGCATTCTCAGCCCGGTTTGGCGAAACGATCGGATGCGCGCCGATCGAATATCTGGCGCGCTGGAGAATGGCGCTCGCCAAAGATGCGTTGGCAAGCGGCGTCAAAACGCTCGATCGGATTGCTGCTGAGATCGGCTACGAGTCGGCCAGCGCATTCAGCACCGCCTTTCGCAAGCGCTTGGGATGCCCACCGGGCCAGTTTTCGCGAATGAGTGCATGATCACGAATTTCGCGATGTAGTGATTTGGCCTTGCCTGGCCCCCTCCGCTTGTGGCCCGAACCGACCAGTTCAAGTCATTCCACCGTTCATTCTGAACCGTCGGATTTAGCCTAATCCTGCCATTGCCGCTCATGCTCGCGAAATGCGCTAATGTCCCGCGACCTTGCCGCAGCAGTTAACACTGATACGATTTACAGATGGCTTCGTTATCTGCCTCTGCCCTTACGCTTTCCGATGTCGTTTCGCAAAGAGAAGGAAAAAATAGATCAAGCGTGATCCTCCCATCCTAACGCTCTATCTGCTCCTCGATAACCAACGATTTTCGCACGTAGAGTGATGGCTTCACGTTGGACAACGTCTGGAGCTTGCGCCCCTTCTTCGTCATCCAGGTAACTTCGACCTTCACCGGGTCGAGCGATTTGAGCCCGAAATGCAGGGGCGCGGCATTTTCGGAATTATAGCCGTCGCCAGTCGAAAGCTGGCGCGTTGCCAGTATCTTGCCGCCCTTGTCGTAAAGCCGCACTTCCGCGCCCATGCGCGTGAAGCGTCCTTTGGCGTCGAGCAAAGTTACCGACAGGCTGCGCTTCGCCGCCGCACGATCCAGATCGTTGTGGAACAGGAAATGGCCGCCCTGGCTGGTGTAGCCGCGCATCACCGAAAGATCGAGCGCCCCGTCCCGGTCATAATCGACCCACTGCACGCCATGGTCGCCGACATTGAGCTTGGACGTTTCACTCAACACCTGCCGGAAGCCCTTTCCGCCCTCATTATGGAACAGGCTGTCCTTGGGCTGCTGCTGATCGCGCGGGCCATGGTAGGAGGTAACGAAGAGGTCGAGATAGCCGTCATTGTCATAATCGCCCCAGACCGCCCCGACGGCGTGATTGTCGATGGCGACGCCCATCTCCTTGGCGACATTGGTGAAGGTGCCGTCGCCATTATTGTGATAGAGGGTGTTCACCCCGTAATTGGGGACGAACAGATCAAGGAAACCATCATTGTCATAGTCGCCGACGGCGCAGCCTACCCCGCCATCCTCCTTTGACCGCCCCGGATTGTCCATGCCCAGCGCGGGGGCGACATCGGTGAACGTGCCGTCGCCATTGTTACGCCACAACGCGTCCGTCGCGCCCGACTGGTTCGCGAGGAAGACGTCGAGGAAGCCGTCGCGATCATAGTCGAACCAGCATGCGCCGACCGTCGGGCGGCTGTCCGAAACACCGGTGCCGACCGACACCTGGACGAACTTGCCACGATCGTTGCGATACAGGCTGTTGGGGCCAATGCGGTTGGCGGCATAGACGTCCAGGTCGCCGTCATTGTCGTAATCGACCCAACTGGTCTGGCGCGCGGACCGATTGGGAATGGTCAGGCCGAGTTCCGGCGCGACGTTCGTGAATGTCTTGCCGCCCTGGTTGTGAAAGACCAGGCTGAGGTCGCCCGGCATCGTGGCGCCACCCAGCAGGTCGATCCAGCCGTCGCCATCATAGTCCCCCCAGGCAACGCCACGCATTTCGGGGCCGGACGTCGGCAGGCCCATCTGCGGGCCGACATTGACGAACTTCCCCTTGTCGTTGCGATAGAGCCGGATGTCGCCGCCCTTGAGCGACACGGCAAGGTCCAAGTCGCCATCATTGTCGAAGTCCGCCCAACTATTAGACAGGGACCCGGCGATGGCGAAGTCATCGCGCTGCACGGAGGTGAATGGCGGTTCGGCGGAAGCCGCGGAATCCTGGGCGATCGCTGGCTGACACAGCAGGACCAGCGGCATGATATGGCAGAGCGTGCGGTTGAATGAAGGCATGACGTCTTCCCCTCTGATCAGATTTGGCTGGTCTTGCGGGTGTCGGGCATCCGCAGATAGATGATCAATGAAACCCCGATCATGGCGGTGACATACCAGTAGAAGCCGCCCTCCATGCCGATATGCTTGAGCCAGAGCGCGGCATATTCCGCCGTACCGCCGAACAATGTGTTGGCGAGCGCGTAAGGCAACGCGACACCTAGCGCGCGGATGTTGGCCGGGAAAAGCTCCGCCTTCACAATTGCGTTGATCGAGGTATAGCCCGTGACGATCACCAGCCCGGCCAACACCAGCAGAAAGGCGCCGAACGAAGAGGTGATGCTTTCCAACGCCGTAAAGATCGCTGTGGTGAACAGGACGCCGGCAACGCCGAAGGCGACGAGCAACGGCTTGCGCCCGATCTGGTCGGACAGCCACCCCGCCATCGGCTGCAGCAGCATGTAGATGAACAAGGCCGACGCCATGATCGCGGTGGCGGTCTGCCGGCCGAAGCCCGCGCTGTTGACCAGGAATTTCTGCATATAGGTGCTGTAGGCATAGAAGGCGAGGGTGCCGCCGGCCGTCAGCGCCATGACAAGCAGCACTTCACGCGGATGCCGGCGGATGAGGTTGAGGCCGCTCGACCGGGGCTGTTCCCTGACAGCTGCGCTCTCCTCGAACGCTTCGGTTTCCTTCAGGCCCCTGCGCAGGCGGTAGACACCTACCGCCATCAGGCCTCCGATCACGAAGGGTATGCGCCAGCCCCAGCTTTCGAGTTGATGCTCGGTCAGGAAGAGCTGGAGCAGAAGGAGGACGCACAATGCCAGAAGCTGCCCAGCGATCAGCGTCACATATTGGAAGCTGGAAAAGAAGCCGCGCTGGTCCTTCTGCGCCATTTCCGACAGATAGGTCGCGCTCGCGCCATATTCGCCGCCGATGGACAACCCCTGCATCAGCCGGGCGAGCAACAGCAGCACGGGCGCGGCGACGCCGATGCTGGCATAGCCGGGGATGGCCGCGATCATCAGCGATCCGCCCGCCATCAGCATGACCGACAGGGTCAGTCCCGCCTTGCGCCCCTTGCGATCGGCATAGATGCCCATGATCCAGGCGCCGATCGGCCGCATGAGAAAGCCCACGGCAAAGATCGCGGCTGCGTTCAGCAGTTGCGCCGTGCTGTCGTCCGAAGGGAAAAAGACAGGCGCGAAATAGAGGGTGAAGGCGGAATAGACATACCAGTCATACCATTCGATCAGATTACCGATCGAACCCCCAAGGATGGATTTCAGGCGATCCTGACGGGAAATTCCTACCGAGGCGAAAGACGTAACATGATCCATCCCCGTTGATACGGATGATCCAACAGCTTTCTGCTAACTGCCGTCCGAAGAAACGAGGATGATCGAATTATCGCTGCCGGACACCGCCCGAACGCCGAAACCGCTTTCCAGCGCATCAACAAAGTCCTGCGACCGATCGAGCCGAAAGGCGCCGCCGACCCTGAGGCTGGCGATGGCGGGATCGCCGATGACGAGCGGGGTCTGACGGTAGCGGTTGAACTCCTCCACCGCTTGCGCCAGCGTATCGCCCTGAAACTCCACCATGCCCTCCTGCCAGGCGACGCGCTGCTTGATCTTGGCCGGATCGAGATGCGTGACGGCGATGCTGCCGCTGCGGACGGCGGCGCTTCGACCGCTTTCGATCCGACGCACGGCGGAGTCGCCGTTGCGGACCGCGACGATCCCCTCGATGACCGTCAGTTCCGTGACATCTGCGCGCAGGCGCACGTTGAACATGGTGCCAACGGCCCGCACCAACGTGCCGTCCGCGTTAACGATGAAGGGCCGCTTTGCGTCATGGGCGACATCAAATTGCGCTTCGCCCTTCAACAGTTTGATCGATCGGATATCGTCGCGAAGCGACACCTCGATCGAACTGTCGGTGTTGAGATGGACGCGCGATCCATCCGCCAGCCGCACGGTGCGCGTTTCGCCCAGGGCCGTTCTATAATGATCGACGGAGCCTGCAAGGCGCAAGGCTACGGTCGATGTAATACCGGCGACCGCCGCTGCGGCCGCAAGACCGAGTAGCAGATCCCGGCGACCCAGGCGATGGGCCTTTGTCCCTTCGTTCGGCTCGACCCATGCGACCGCTTCGGTCGGGACATTTGCAGATGGCTCCGGTCGATCATCCCGACCGGCAGGGAGTTCGGTCAGCCGCTCCGACAGTTCCCACCCTGCCTCCGCCTTGGCAAAGGCAAAGCCATGGGCAGGGTCCAGGGCGATCCAGTCATAGGCGACATGCCAGTCCTCCGGGGCGTCGCTAGCCCGCGCATTAAGATACAGACGAGCCGCTTCGGCCTCGATCGCCTGCATCTCTTCTGCGCTTTTGTAGCGACCATCCAAATCCAGAACCCTCAAACTGTCCGATGGCTTGCATTATCTTTACAGCCGCGCGCGTCAAATGCTTGTCCACGGTAAAGACGGACAAGCCCATCTCCTCTGCTATCTCCTTCACGGGCTTTTCATGCACGCGACGAAGGATGAAGGCCTTGCGACACTGCGGCGGAAGCGTGTCCAATATCGCCTGAAGATGGCGCAGTTCGTCCCGCGCGTGCAAGGCATCTTCGGTCGAATTGTCCGCCTGAAGCACGTCAAGTTCGGCGACCAGTTCGAGCGACACGATCTTTTCGCGACGGGCCTCGTCAATCAGCAGGTTTCGCGCGATCTGGAACAAAAAGGCCTTGCCGCTCTGCGGACGGCTGATGTCGCCATGGGCATAGGCGCGCGTCATGCATTCCGCGACGATGTCGTCAATGTCGTGCCGCTGGGACAGAATGCGCCGCAACCGCGAACGCAGCGCGCCTTCATGGGGCAGAACGGCCTCCTTGAACCAATCCAGCCTGGCCCTGATCAAGTGTCCGTCCAAACCCGTCCCCCTGCGCACTTCGCTTTGCCTTTTCGACGCCCGGTCCGATCATCGTCCAGGCGCGAGCCGACCGATACCCAATGCCCCTCCGTCACAAAAATGAGATATTTTTGAGTGTCGATACCAGAAACGGGAACGCGCTTCGTATCCACCACTGACGACCAGATATTTTACGGCCCAATCATCTCACGGGGGATATGATGTCACGTAATTTTGGGAATATGTCTGTGTGCGCCATGGTCATGGCAGCAGCATTGAGCGCGCCGGTGGCCCTGGCGGCCGAGCCGACCAATTTCAAGATTCCCGCCCAGCCGATGAAGACGGCCTTGCCGATCTTCGCCAAGCAGTCGGGCATCCAGCTTCTTTTCCCGTACGACCAGGTCGCGGGCCTTCATGCCCAGTCGGTGAACGGCAAGATGGCGCCCGACGTGGCCCTTCAGCGCCTGATCGCGGGATCGGGCCTCAAGATCACGCTGTCCAACAGCAGCGTCATCGCGCTGTCCCTCAGCCATCAGGCCCAGAAGAGCCGTGCGGTCGAGGTCGCCAGCCTTGGCGTTACCGCGCTGCCCTTCGCCATGCAGGCCGCTGCCCTGCCGCAGGCGGCGGCCGTTGAGACCGAGGGCGATGCCGGCGAGACGATCGTCGTGACAGGATCGCGCGGCCAGGCGCGCACGATCACCGATAGCCCGACCCCCATCGACGTGATCTCCGGCGCGGATCTGAACCGCACCGGCAAAGCGGGCGTCTTCCAGGCGCTCAACACGCTCGTGCCGTCCTTCAACCTGCCGGTGCGGGCAGGCGGCGCGACGTCCACAGTCATTGCGACGGGTGGCCTGCGGGGGCTTAATCCCGATCAGGCGTTGATTCTCGTCAACGGGAAGCGGCGACACAAGACGTCGCTCATCAACGCCGTATCGACGCTCTACAACGGGTCGGTTCCGGCGGACCTCGACATGATCCCGACCTCGGCCGTCGATCATATCGAAGTCCTACGAGATGGCGCGGCCGCGCAATATGGTTCGGACGCCATCGCGGGCGTTATCAACATCATCCTCAAGGACGAGACGAAGGGCGGATCGGCGAATTTCACTGCGGGTCAGAATTTCGATCGATCAGACGGTGAGCTATATCAGGCCGACCTCAATTTCGGGACGAAGCTGGGCGACAACGGCTTCGCGAATTTCTCGGTCAACCTCAAGAAGCAGGAAATGTCAAACCGAGCGCTGCCGATCGCGGACTGTTCGGTCATGGCAACCACCACCTGCCTTTATCCCCTGGTCAATGGACAACTCGATCCCCGCGACGCCGCGGCCGTGGGCACCGAACGGATCGTCACCATCAGCTATGGCGTCATGCCCTCGCGCAGCATCAACACTGCGCTCAATGCCGGATATGATCTGGGCGGGGTGCAGCTCTACGCCTTCGGCACGTACAGCCAGCGGCGCTCGGACCTGTGGTATAGCTATCGCTATCCCAAGGACATCAACAATGTCATGGGGATTTTCCCCAACGGCTATCGCCCTCACGTCATGATTGACGAGGAGGATTTCGAATTCACGGTCGGGGCCAAGGGCGAGATATCGGGGTGGGATTGGGATCTTTCGACCGGCTATGGCCGCAATCGCGCGCGCCAGTCCTCGGAAGGAACGGTCAATCCTTCACTGGGCCTTCTCAGCCCGACCGACTTCTATATCGGTACGCTGAAATCCTCCGAGTTCGTCACCTCGCTCGACGTTACCCGCGGCTATGACGTGGGCGGCGGCAATCTTCAGGTGTCGGCAGGCGCGCAGCATCGGCATGAGCGCTATCAGACCTTCGCCGGAGACCCCGCCAGCTACGCCGTAGGACCGGCGATCATTTCGGGCATGACGCCGGGCGCACAAAGCTCCGCCGGCTTCCAGCCGGCTGACGCCGCCTACATGTCCCGTGACAACTACGCGCTCTATGCTGACGTAGCCTGGGACCCCAGCAAGGATATCACCATCGGCGCGGCCACCCGCTTCGAACATTATAATGACGGCAGCGGCGATACGCTCATCTGGAAGGTCAATGGTCGCTATGCCGCAACCGACTGGATCGCCTTCCGCGCCGCCGCCAACACCGGCTTCCGCGCTCCTGCCGTCGCCCAGCAAATCTATACCCAGACAACCAACCAGTTCCGGACCGTCAACGGCATCCCCAACCAACTGCTGCAGATCAAGACGCTGGCGGTGGACGATCCCGCCGCCGTCGCGCTGGGCGCCAAGCCGCTCCAGCCGGAGAAGTCGTTCAACGTCTCAGCCGGTGTGGTGCTGACCCCGCTGCCCAATTTCAACCTTACCATCGACGCCTATCAGATCGATGTCGATGATCGCATCACCATCACCAGCACGCTGACCGGTACGGCGATTTCCAACATTCTGATCGCGAGCGGCGTCCCAGCGGCGGAAGCGCGGACGCTCACCGCGCAATATTACACCAACGCGATAGACACCCGCACACGCGGCATCGATGTCGTCGCGTCCTACAAGCACGACCTTCTCGACACCATGCACATGCAGTGGAACCTGGGCTTCAACTATAACAAAACCAAGATCACCCACATCATCGACAATCCGCCGGAACTGGCCGCGCTCGGCCCGGATTATGTGCTGTTCGACCGCGCCCGGCGCAGCAACATGACCAACAACCTGCCGCGCACTAAGCTGTCGATCAGCAATCTGGCCACAATGGGCGACTTCACACTATCGACCCGCCTGACCCGCTTCGGCAGCTTCAAACTCTACCAGAATGGCGTCACCGCCAACGGCGTGACGACCTATCCCAACGATCGCAGCTACGGCGCCAAGTGGATCACCGACCTGGAAGCCGGCTGGCAGGTGACGCCGCTCGTCAACGTGGCGGTCGGCGCCAACAATATCTTCAACGTCTATCCCGACAAGAACCCAAGAAGCGATGTGAGCGCGACGCTGGGCCAGGGCCTCTATGTCGGTACGTCCCCGATCGGCTTCACCGGCGGCTTCTATTATGCCCGCGTTGGGCTGACCTTCTGATCCATGCGACGATCCGCGCCGTCCGCATCGGGGCGGCGCGGACATGACCTGACCGGAGATACCATCGCTATGCGTCCCATGACGATCTGGCTCGCGGCCCTGGCCGCCTCCACCGCAATGACCGCGTCGGTCGCCGCGCCTTCGGCCAAATGGGGCGCCGGAGAGATATTGTGGGACAGCTTCGGCGTACCGCACATCTATGCGAAGACCGAAGAAGGCGGCTTTTACGGTTTCGGCTACGCGCAGGCGCAAAGCCACGGCAATCTGCTTCTGCGCATGTATGGTGAAAGCCGCGCCCGCGCCGCCGAATATTGGGGCGAGAAATATGAAAGCCAGGACAAATGGCTGGTCGCCAATGACGTGCCGGCCCGTTCGGTCCAGTGGTTCAGGCAGCAGACGCCGCAGATGCAGAAGAATCTGGAAGCTTTCGCCGCCGGGATCAACGCCTATGCCGCCGCCCACCCCGACAGGATCGCGGCCGAGGTCAAGGTCGTTCTGCCGCTCAAGGGAGTCGATATCATCGCCCACGCGCAGCGGTTGATGAATTTCGGCTATATCGCGTCCGATCGAAAGGTGCTGGCCGACCCCTCGATCAACGAAGCGGGCGGCTCCAATGCCTGGGCGGTGGCGCCGTCGCGTTCGGCCAGCGGCAAGGCGATGCTGCTCGCCAATCCGCATCTGCCCTGGGCGCCCAGCCAGCTCACTTATTATGAGGCGCAGATCACCGCGCCCGGCCTCGCTATCTATGGTGCGACACAGGTGGGATTGCCGGTGCTGCGCTTCGGCTTCAACAACGACCTGGGTTTCACGAACACCGTCAACACGATGCAGGGTTTCACTAGCTATCAGCTGACCCTGGAGGGCAACGGCTATCGCTTCGATGGCAAGGTGTTGCCGTTCAAGTCCGAGACCAAAAGCTACAAGGTTAAGCAAGCGGACGGAACGCTGAAGACCGTCAGCTTCGAACAGAAAAGCACGGTTCACGGACCCATCTTCACGCTGCCCGACGGCAAGACGGTGATCGCGCTCAAGGTCGCGGGCCTCGACCGGTCCGGCGTGCTGGAACAATATCTCGACATGGGCAAGGCGCGCGACTGGGCGACGTTCGAAAAGGCGCTGCGCAGGATGCAGGTCGTGATGTTCAACATTATCTACGCCGATCGCGCGGGCCATATCCTCTACCTCGACAATGGTCTGCTCCCCAAACACGCGAGCGGCGACCTCAAATACTGGTCCGCCCCCGTGCCCGGCGACACGTCGGCGACGCTGTGGAAGGATGTCCACAGCTATGACGACATGCCCAAGCTGTTCGATCCCGCCACCGGCTTCGTGCAGAACGCCAATGATCCGCCGTGGCTGGCGACCTGGCCGCGCGCGCTCGATCCCAGGGCTTTCCCTGCCTATGTTGCGCCCGTCGGCCCGATGAGCCAGCGCGCGCAGATGTCGGTAAAGCTCATGACGAAAACGCCCAAGATCAGCTTCGACGATTTCGTGTCACGCAAGCTGACGACGACGTCGCTGATGGCGGAGCGGATGCTGCCCGATCTGCTAGCGGCAGCCGCCGGCTCGAATGACGCCGATGTTCAGGCGGCGACGGCCATGCTGAAGGACTGGGATCATCGCTTCGAACCCGATAGCAGGGCGGCCCTGCTGTTCGAAACCTGGGCCGGCATCTTCGCGCCGCGAAATTTCACCGATCAGTCCAACTATGCCGTCAAATGGACGCTCGATGATCCGCTTGAAACGCCTCGCGGTCTCAAAGACCCTGCCGCAGCGGTCGCGATGTTGAAGCAGGCGGTCGCCAAGACCAAACAGCTTTATGGCGCGATCGACCGCCCCTATGGCGATGTGTCCCGCTTCCACATCGGCGATGTGAGCGTGCCGGCCAATGGCGGCTTCGGCAATACCGGCGTCTTTCGCACCATCACCTGGGGCCCCATGAAAAATGGCGAGCGTACGCCAGTCCATGGTGAAACCTGGGTATCCATGGTGGAGTTTGGTACGCCGTTGAAGGCCGTAGGCCTCATGAGCTATGGTAACAGCAGCCAGCCCGGATCGAAGCACAATAGCGATCAGCTCCAGCTGTTGGCTGACAAGAAATTCCGTAGTCTCTGGATCGATCGTGCCGACATCGAGCGGCATTTGGAAGAGAAGATGGCTTACTGAGGACTATCCAGATCACCAGAGACAAATTGATATATTCAAACGGCCGATCATCATGATCCGTCTAATAAGCCGAGTTTATCATTTAGACCGCCTAGCTGCAAACCGCTATATATGACAACCGGCGGCCAGTCTCTGTCGTTCTGCGTGCTCGTTCGGGCAGACGCTGGCTGTCTGCTGCTGGCTGATCCTGCCGTTCACCAAGTCGCGAGGCAACGGCGGGAATGTCCCACAGTCAGCCGTAAGCCTCAATGCGGGCCAAGAACGCGCTGGCGGGCAGCGACCGCCAGCGCGTGGAGGTGTGTGGTCAGGATGCGCGTCGTGCCGCCGGGAAGCTGGGCCGGAGAATTTTGCCGCCGTCGCGCAGTTCGTCGAGATAGTCCGACCAGCGCTGCATCATCTGAACACCTCGAAGAACCGGGTTGTGAGGCGGCGTGTAGGAAACATTGAGCGCCCGTTTCGCAGATACCGAGTTGTTCGAGGCGATTTCGATCAGTGGTGGGTCGGACTTGGGGTCTGATCGGCCCCGAATTTCCTCATCCAGGCGCACTTCGGGCATCGAGCCAGGCGAGGCGCTGGAAGTTGTAGGCCAGGTTGGCCATGCCGATTTTCATTGTGGCCCGCGCGATGCCGATGGTGCGGACGAACAGCTTCATCCGGTGCTTTTGCCCGGCGAACACGTGCTCGATCGCCGAGCGCACTGGTGATCTCGCCGCATTGGCACGAGCATGGTGCGGCGGCAACGGCTTGCCCTTGGGCTTGCGGAAATGAACCCGTGAGATGAGGCGACGTTTGCGCATCGCGGCCTCGTTGCGCTTCGATCGATACGCTGTGTCCGCCCATACCCGAGCATCGGTGTTCTTCGGATCAAGCAGGCCCTCGAACGGCCGGCTGTCGTGCGCGGCGGCGCTGGTCGCGCACCATCGTCGGATGAAGCCGAAGCGGCGATCAATGCCGGCATGGTTCTTGTAGCCGAAGATCGGCACCGCGATCTCGACACCGGCCGCCTTCATCTCACTCGTCTCGCTATGCTTGCGGCGGCCACGCTTGATCGTCCAGCGCGCGTCGGTGTCCTTCTGGCGGTGCTTCGCCTTCGACCAGTCCGGCGGTGTACCGCCGCCCCTGATCGTTGCCTTCTCGTCATCATTGAGTTTCTGGCGCGGGGCTGCAACCACCGTCGCATCGATGATCTGCCCTCCCATCGCCAGATAGCCCGCAGCATGTAGTGCTTCATCGAAGCGGGCGAACAAAGGCTCTATCGCCTTGGCCTGCACGAGTTGCTCGCGGAACAGCCAGACCGTTTTGGCATCCGGCACCTTGTCGCCGAGCCCCAGCCCCAAAAAGCGCATTAACGACAGCCGGTCGCGGATCTGGAACTCCACTGCGTCGTCCGACAGGCTGTACAGCGCCTGCAACACCAACACCTTGAACATCAGCACGGCGTCATAAGGGGGTCGTCCGCCCTGGCTCCGATCCGACCGGTTCAACGCTTTGTCGAGGACATCCCGGAACAGCTCAAAGTCCACCACCGTGCTTAGCCGAACCAGTGGATCTCCCGCTGCCGACAACGCCGCAAGCCACTCATCAACATCGAAGAAACCCGGTTGCGCCATCGCTGCCTCCCGCCGTCACTTCGCCGATTGAATCAGCTCAGCGGCTCATGTGCCAGCAGTTTTTAGAGGCGTCCATCTGCACACGTTCGTCCCAATATTCGCCGCGGGCGTAGGCCCTTCGCACCTGGTTGGTATCGACGTGCGCGAGTTGCCGCTCGATCGCGTCGGGGTTCCATTCGCCCATCTCATTGAGAAGCGTGGCGGCCATTGCCCGGAAGCCATGCGCCGTCATCTCGTTCGTGGTGTAGCCGAGCCGACGCAGACCTTGGTTCACCGCATTCTCGGACATCGCCTTTCGCGGCTTACCCAGGCAGGGAAACAGATACTTCCACCAATGCGTGTGCTCGTGCAGTTCCTTCAACATCGCGATCACCTGCCGTGACAGTGGCACGCGGTGGGGCGGCGCATCTTCATCCGTTCGGCAGGGATGAACCAGATGGCTTCATCGAAGTCGATGTCGGACCATTCTGCCTGCCTGAGCTCGCCAGGGCGCAGTAGAACGTGAGGAGACAGGCGCATGGCCATTACTGTCACCTTGTGCCCGGTGTAACCGTCGATGGCCCGCAGTAGAGCGCCCACTTCGGAGGGCTTGGTGATGGCGGCGAAGTGCTTGACCTTTGGCGCGGCGATTGCCCCGCGCAAATCGGCCGCGACATCCTCGTCGCATCGCACAGTTGCGACGCCGTAGCGAAAGACGCGGCTCAGGACGCTCCGCATGCGCCGAGCGCTTTCATAGGCGCCGGTGGCTTCGGCCTTGCGCAGGACGGCGAGTGCTTCATGGGGTGTGATTTGCGCGATGGGGGATGGTGCCGATCACTGGGTACGCCTTGGCGAGCAGCCAGCGGATTTTGTCGACGGTCACCGGTGCGAGGCCGTCCCGCTCGCATTTGACGAGCCATTCCTTGGCGACCGCTTCAAAGGTGTTGGCAGCGGCGTACTTAGCGGCGATCCTAGCGCGCTTTTTCTCAAGCGCTGGATCAATCCCCTCAGCAATCTTCTTCTTGGCTTCGTCGCGCCGGACACGCGCCTCCGCGAGGCTGATGGTTGACCACCCACCGAGATGAAGCTTCTTCTGTTTGTCCAGAAAGCGGTCGTTGAAGCGCCATAGCTTCGAGCCGTTGGGCTGGATGACGAGATAGAGGCCTTGGGAATCGGAAAGGTTCCAAGCCTTCGCTCTCGGCTTGGCGGCATTGATCTGGATGTAGGTCAGCATGGTCGTTATCCCAGCAAGGCCGGGTCGATCCGAGGGCAACAAAAACGGCAACATTTTGCGGTCGCTGCTGTTGCCCTTAGCCGGATCGAAACCGGCCTCCAGCAAAATCCCATCCTTGATGCCCTCCGGTAACAGGTTGCGGGAGGCATAATGCAGGCGGATGCCCGCGCTGCGCAGGCGCTGATCATCGAATGCTTCGTCGCGCTCGACCTCAGTTATGCCGGGGATCGTGATCTTGGCCGACAGGCCATCATAGAATGTACGGCGTGCCTCTATATGGGCGGGTTTGTTCTGGTTCTTGCCGATTGGGAGATCGTCCAAGTCGGGGTTAATCAGGATGTCGATGTCCTCGGAGAACCGATGGATAAGGCCATGCCCCTTCGAGAGCGACGTTCCGCCTTTGAGCTCAAAGCGAAAACCCGACTGCTGCAAGCCCCAGAGGGCGTGCATGATCCAATAATCCTTCTCGACCAGTCCCGGATCGATCGCTTGCTCGCGCGAGACGACCGCCAGGAGATCGTCGAAATCTGTATGATCGTGCAGCAACATTTCGTGCGCTGTCAGGCCTGTTCAAGAACAGGCGCGAGCAAGCGCTCAGCCCGCGCCGAGCCAAAGTCCTGGACGGCCTTGGCGAGACGCGAACGGTCCATTTCTTTCGCCCGCTCGAGGGCGCGCGGAAGCACTGCCGATTTGTCTTCCGGCAGCCGGTCGAGATTGTGCAGCAGATCGACCAGCAGGACTTCCTTGGACAGCCGCTTGGGTACAGACGGCCGCATCCGGAAATCATAGACGCGCCCGTCGAGCGTGAACTTCCCGTGCCGCTTGCGGTTGTAGACGACCGGCTCGTTGTAAAGCTGCGTCGTACCGACCCCGAGCCCGTTGAACGCATTTGGCGAGACCATCAGAAAACGGTCGTCGCCGAGGAATGTCTCGACGAGCTTTTCGGGCTTGGCCGGCGCCGCCCCGAACCTGGTTTGACGCGGCGCCATATAGACACCTGCCGAAACCTTTTCGAGGCGCCCCTCCTCCACTAGTTGCCGGACATGACGATCGACCGCGTTGGACCAGCGCGCGAGATTCTTGCGACGGTAAACCTGTCCGGGGCGCAGGTGGCGCTTGAGTTCGCTGAGAGCCGACATGTCATATCTCCTGCGCCCCAGATAAGCGCTTGGAGTATGTGATGCAACGATTCTCATTAAAAACTCATGCAGATGAAGCCATGCGCGAACAGCATAGCGCGCAATCCTGTGCCCGCCGAACGAGCGTTGAGCCGCTTCGCCACCGTGGCGGATACCCCAAGGGGTTCAAAACGAACGACGCAGCAGCAGGGAAAGAGACTTGATCATATGGATTGGCGTACACTCGGAAGCGGTGAAGCCCGCAATAAGCACGGTACGCAAGGGAGGCAGGGCTATCACAGCCAGCGTCATTCAACCATAGCTGTCTTGCTCCATAGATGGGGGCGGGGGCTTCCCCCGCCACCCTCTTCAATCCCGCAGCGCGTGCTTCAGGTCGCGCATTTCGTCATGGCCTTCCTTGACCGATGCATAGGCGGTCTCGATCAGTGAGCGGACGGCGGGGGACAGTTCCCGATCCGCCAGCGCGTCCTCGAACTTAGCCTTGATATGGTCTTCTCCGGCCTCGACCTCGTTGACGATCGCCTTGTCGTCATGGCCGGTAACTGCCGCCTTGAGGTTGATGAAGAGGCGGTGGGCGCCCGCCGCGATGGTGCCGTCGTCTTCGGGCTTGCCACCCAGCGTCGCGACCTCCTGCTGCAGCCGTGTCGCGACTTGCTGGCGCTCGCTTGCGCGCGAAGTGAACAGCGCGCCGTAACGGCCGGTCTCGCTCTCCTTGGCGGCTTCACTATAGCCTTTCACGCTGTCGAGGGTGGTGGCGATGAGACCGTTGAGGGTGGAAATGTCGTGGCTGTTCTCGGACATGATAATTCCTGTCATTAAGGACGGCGCTGGGGCAACGCCGACACCCCTTAACGACGGGCGGCCGAGAAAAGTCCCATCGACATTGACCTGGATCAGCACGATTTGCGTGACGGTCCCGGCACCGAACAACATTGCCGAACATTATGCAGGCATGAACCCAACCATCGCCTTCGTCGGAGCCGGCCCGACGACGATCTATACGCTCAATGCGCTTATCGACCATGCGTCCGTACCTTTCAACCTCACCATCTTCGAGGAGCAGGCGGGCGTCGGTCGCGGCACGCCGTATCGACCGGGCTGGAACGATCCGGCCATGCTTTCGAACATATCCAGCGTGGAGATCCCGCCGCTCGCCGAAAGTCTGGTCGAATGGCTCGGTCGTCAGTCCAATGAGAGACTTGTCCGGCTGGGCATAGAACCAAGCGAGATCGACGATCGCGCCTTCTACCCCCGCCTCGCCCTCGGCGAATATTTCGTCGATCAGCTCCACGCGCTCATCGACCGGGCCAGGAGGAAAGGGATCGACGTCACTGTCCGGACCAACTGCAAGGTGATCGACGCCTCAAGCGGCCCCGTCGGCATGACGCTGTCGGTCAGGCCGAAGCGAGGTCCGTCATTCGAACAGGCCTTTACCCATGTCGTGCTGGCCACCGGCCACCAGTGGCCGGCCGAGCCGGAGGTTCGCCCAGGCTATTTCCTCAGTCCCTGGCCAGCCTCCGCCCTTGCCGGCATCCCACCCGTCCCGGTCTGTATCCGGGGATCATCGCTCAGCGCTATCGACGCTGCGGTGGCTTTGGCGGTGATGCATGGGGAATTCGTCGAGGCGGCGGACGATATGCTGTCCTACACGCCGTTGCCGGGGACGGACGCCTTCGCCATCACCATGATTTCCCGCAAAGGCCTGCTGCCCGAAGCGGACTTCTATTTCCCCCTTCCCTACGAGCCGCTGGCCGTTTGCAACCGCGAGGCGATGGCAAGGTTGGCGGAGGACGGTGGCGGCGACCTTCTCAACCGGGCCTACATGCTCTTCAGGCAGGAGCTGACTGAGGCCGACCCGGACTATGCGCGGAGACTGCAAGTGGCGCAGCTTGACCTTGAGGGGTTCGCCGAACGCTATTTCGCCGAGCGGATGGCCACGCCGACATTCGCGTGGGCGGAAAGCAACCTTCGCGAGGCCCAGGCCAATTACGAAGCCCGCTACACCGTCCCCTGGCGCTACGCGATCCTGCGCATGCACGAAGTGCTGGAAACGCTGGTCCCACATCTGAACGATGAGGAATTCGAACACTTCTCTCGATTCCTCGCTCCTGTGTTCATCGACGACTATGCGACAGTGCCTCACGAATCCGTCAAGCGGATGCTGGCGCTGCATCGCGCGGGAAAACTGGACGTGATCGCGGTGGGCGAGCAGTACCGCGTGGACAGCCACACCCTCGAAGGCGGCGCCACCCTCATAAAGGACGGCGAACGCACGCACTATCCCGTGTTCATCGAGGCCATGGGCCAGCGCGCGCTCCGCGCCAAGGATTTTCCCTTCCCTTCACTCCGCCGCCAGGGCGTGATCCGCGACGTCAATCCGGCGAATGGCGACAGTCCGTCGCGCGGCATCGTCATAGACGATGCGTTTCATCCGATTTCCGAAGACATTCCCGAGGACCAGGTCTTCTGTCTCAGCCTGCCCTTCCTCATGGGCCGCCACCCTTTCATCCAGGGCATAACAAGCGCGCACGACATGGGCGAAGTGGTCGGGGAAAGGCTGGCCGCTGCCATTGGCCGTTGTCACGACGATAATGCCACGCTGGTGGAGCGGACTGCCGCTTGAAGCTGCTCGAAGATCCACACTGCCTCCCCACCCCGTCCGACAATGAGGGAACGGCATGGCAATCGACCTGGGTTCCGCTGATGCAGATCAGTCTGACCTGAGAATGATCCGCAACAGGGACGGACCTGCTTTTCGGACGTTTGGATGATCGAAGGCCGGTGTCCGCCGCGCCGACCAGACATCCCATCATGAAAAGGACGCCCGATGGCCAACCGCACTTCAAACACGTCGCCTTCACAGGGTGGAGAAACGCATCAGACGGCGGCCAGGGGCGCCGGCGCCGATGCCATCCTCACCACCAATCAGGGCATCGCCGTTGCCGACAATCAGAACAGCCTGCGATCGGGCACGCGCGGCCCTACCTTGCTGGAGGATTTCGTCCTCCGCGAAAAGATCTTCCACTTCGATCATGAGCGTATACCCGAACGCATCGTTCATGCCCGCGGGACGGGCGCGCACGGCTATTTCGAAGCAACCGACGATATTTCCGACCTCAGCAAGGCGGCGCTCTTTACCAAAGGCGAGAAGACCGAGGTCTTCGTGCGCTTTTCGACCGTGGCGGGCGGCGCGGGGTCAGTAGATACGCCGCGCGACGTGCGCGGCTTCGCGGTAAAATTCTACACGCGCGAAGGCAATTGGGATCTGGTCGGCAATAATATCCCCGTCTTCTTCATCCAGGATGCGATGAAATTCCCGGACTTGGTCCATGCCGTGAAGATGGAGGCCGACCGCGGCTATCCGCAGGCCGGCAGCGCGCACGACACCTTCTGGGACTGGGCGAGCCTGATGCCCGAGACCACGCACATGCTGATGTGGGCGATGTCCGACCGGACCCTGCCGCGCAGCCTGCGCATGATGGAGGGGTTCGGCGTCCACACCTTCCTGCTCGTCAACGCGGCCGGCAAGACGCATTTCGTCAAATTCCACTGGAAGCCGAAACTCGGCCTGCAATCGACCATTTGGGACGAGGCGCTGAAGCTGCAGGCGGCCGACAACGACTATCATCGCCGTGACCTGTTCGAATCGATCGATGCCGGCGATTTTCCCGAATGGGAACTTGGCATCCAGGTCTTCGACAAGGCCTTTGCCGACGCCCAGCCTTATGATGTGCTCGACGCAACCAAGTTGATCCCGGAGGAGGATGTGCCTGTGCGCATCATCGGCCGGCTGGTGCTGGATCGCAATGTCGACAATTTCTTTGCCGAAACCGAGCAGGTCGCCTTCTGCCCCGGCAATATCGTACCGGGCATCGATTTTTCCAACGATCCGCTGCTTCAGGGACGGCTCTTCTCCTATCTCGATACGCAGAAGTCCCGGCTGGGCACGGCCAATTTCCACCAGATTCCGGTGAACGCGCCACGCTGCCCGTTCCAGAATTTCCAGCGCGACGGGCACATGCAGATGGCGGTGCCCAAAGGCCGGGCCAACTACGAACCCAACAGCCTTTCCGACCATGGCGAGAACGGCGGTCCTCGCGAAAGTCCGCAAAGCGGCTTTGCGACATCGACCGCATTTTCAGGTGAAGAGGAAGCTGGCGAGAAGCTGCGGGTGCGCGCGGAAAGCTTCGCCGATCATTATAGCCAGGCGCGGCTGTTCTACCTATCGCAGACCAAGAATGAACAGGCCCATATCGCCTCCTCCTTCGTATTCGAGCTGTCGAAGGTAGCCGATCTCGACCAGGTGCCAGCGCGCCTGGTCGCCAATTTGCGCAACGTCGATGAGGATCTGGCGAAGCGGGTCGCCGATGGACTGGGCATCGCACTGCCCAAGGCCGCGCTGGCGGCAAAGGCGCCGGTAGACATGGCGTCCTCCGATGCGCTTTCGATCCACAAGAATATGAAGGCCACGCTGGAGGGCCGGGCGATCGGCATATTGATCGCGGATGGCACCGACGCGCAGGAACTGGACAGCCTGATCGCGGCGATCGGAAAGGCCGGGGGCAAGGCCCTGGTCGTCGCGTCCAAGGTTAGCGGCGCCAAACTGTCCGACGGCAAGATGCGCAAGGCCGATGGCCAGCTGGCCGGGTCGCCGAGCCAGATTTTCGACGCGGTCGCGATCATCCTGTCACAAGAAGGATGCGCCGCGCTGGTGAAGGAGGCGGCCGCCGTTCAGTTCGCGATGGATGCCTTCGGCCACCTCAAGGCGATCGGCGCGAGCGACGCCGCCAAGCCGCTGCTGGACAAGGGGGGCGTCGAGCCGGACGAAGGCGTGGTCGGAACAGGCGAGGCCTTCGTAAAGGCGGCAGCATTGCGATATTATGCACGCGAACCCGCGCTGCGGACGCTCGCATGAGCGCGCCGCAGACGACCTCACCGCTCGCGACCTGGTCGCAAATGTTCGTAATCGGCTTCGACCTGCAAAGGACATGGATGAAGGCGACGGAGACGCTCCTGACGTCGCAGCGTGTCATCGATGCCCGAACCATCCTTATTTGCAATGCCGGTCGGTCTCCCCTGACCGGCGATTATCGCGAACTGTCGCGCATGGTGCCGGAGAAGATCGAGGCCTTTACGCAAAGCGGGGCGGCGCTGACGCAGAGCATAGCTGTCATGCATCAGGCGTTCCTGTCGCAAGGGCAAGCGATGGCGGCGGCGATGCTGTCAGGCAATCCCTTGTGGATGCTTCAGGGCCGCAGCCAGGCGCTGCGGTCGATCGATGCCGTTTCGCGCATGGCAGCAGTGACCTTGGCACCGATCCACAAGACGGCGACGGCCAATGCCCGGCGGCTGAAGAAACGCGAGAAACAATAGAACAGCGGATCCGCCTCAAATCAGCCGGATAACAGATGCCGTACCCTCATCAGGGCTTTTGGATCGGGATCGCGACCACGAAAAGCATGAAATGAGGCCATGGGGTCACGGCTGTCGCCCCGTTCCAGGATTTCCTGCTTGAAGCGATGCGCCAGGCCCGTGTCGAATATGTCGCCGGATTCAACAAAGGCCTCAAAGGCATCGGCGTCCAGCGCCTCGGACCAGGCATAACTGTAATAGGCGCTGGCGTAGCCGCCATCGAAGATATGCGTGAAACAGGGAAAGCGGTGCCGCAGGCCGATTTCCCGTGGCATGCCGAGCCTGTTCAGTTCCGCATCGATGAAGGCGCGGGGATCGGCGGCGGCATCCGGCGCGCGGTGGACTGCGAGATCGACCAGGGCGCAGCTGATCAGTTCGACCGTCGCAAATCCCTGGCCATAGGCTTCCGCTTCATGGATCGCCGCGATCAGTGCGTCGGGTACGCCAAATCCCGACAGTACCTCCCGGCTGACGATCCAGTTCTCCATGAACTTGCTGGGGAACTCGACGAAGTCCCGCGCGACGGCGGTGCCCGACTGGCTGGGATAGGTGACGCGGGACAGCAAGCCGTGCAAAGCATGGCCGAATTCGTGGAAGAGCGTGCGCGCCTCGTCGATCGACAGGCGAGCAGTGTCGGGCGGCGGCGCGGCGGCGAAATTGGCGACCAGATAGACGATCGGCCGCACGTCGCCGTCCATGCTTTCCTGCACGCGCAGGCTGCCCATCCAGGCGCCGCCATGCTTTTCCGGCCGGGCAAGATAGTCGGTGAAGAGCAGGCCGACCGGCACATCCTCTTCGTTTTTCACCTCCCACGCCCAAACGTCGGGGTGATAGCCGACGATGTCGGCGCGGCGGATGAAGCGCAGGCCATAGAGCATTGCGGCCGTATCGAACGCCGCCTGCCGAATGGCGTCCAGACGCAGATGCTGCGCCACCGCCGCCCCGTCCAGCGCATAGCGGGACCGGCGCACCTTTTCCGCATAATAGCGCCAATCCCAGGGTGCGAGTGCAAAGCCGCCGCCTTCACGGTCGATCAGCGCCTGCAATTCAGCCACTTCTTCGGCAGCGCGGCGCTTGCCCGGCTTCCAAAGCTGCATCAGCAGCGCTTGGACGGCATCGGGCGTCTTCGCCATGCTGTCTTCCAGAGCATAGTGCGCGTGATCGGCATAGCCTAGCAGAGTGGCGCGCTCGCGCCGCAGAGCCAGCGTCTCGGCAATGACCGGCCAGTTATCGTGAGCGTCACCGTCGCAACGATCGGTGAAGGCGCGCCATAATCGCTCGCGAAGGTCGCGCCGCGCCGAGAAGGTCAGGAAGCTCTCATAGTCCGTGCGGTCGAGGGTAAAGTGATAGCGGCCTTGCGCACCGTTCGCCGTGGCGCGCCCGGCGGACGCCGCGCACAGCCCGGGCGACAGGCCGGCGAGATCATCCGAGTCCAGGTCCAGTATCCAGGCGCCGGTCGCGGCCATCACATTGTGCCCGAACTGCACGGCGAGAGCGGCAAGGCGTGCGTCGATGGCCGCGAAGCGCGCCTTTTGCGCCGGTTCCAGCATCGATCCGCTGCGAAGGAAACCGGCATGGGTCGTTTCGACCAACCGGATCTGCGCGTCATTCAGGCCGGCGTCATGCCGCCCCGCATGAGCCGCCGCGATCCGCGCGGCGAGCCTGTCATCATGGCCGATTTTGGTGGAATGAGCGCTCAGCCGCGCCGCAATGTCGCCCTCGATTGCACGAATGTCGGGCGTCGCTTGCGTGGAGGACAGTGTCCAGAAAAGCCGGCGCACGCGCGCTAGCGCCTCGCCCGACCGTTCCAGCGCGGCGATCGTGTTGTCAAAGTCCGGCGCGGCGGACTGGTCGGCGATCGCCGCGATCTCGGCACGATGCCACGCCATGGCCGTATCGAAAGCCGACGGGAAATCTTCGGGCCGCACCTGCGCGAAGGGCGGCGCGCCGAGCGGACCGTCCCATGGCCGCAACAGGACGGGGAGATCAGTCAATCGATTGCACCTCGTCACAATGGACCTCGAACAGGGTCAGCGTCGCCGGACCAAAGGCCGTGGTCAATGCGACATCGGTGGCGTCACGTCCGCGCGCCATCAGGATGCGGCCGATCCGGGGACGGTTGTGGCGGGCATCATGCGTATACCATTGGCCATCGATATAGACGTCGAACCAGGCGCTGAAATCCATCGGCGCGTCCACCGGCGCAATGCCGATATCGCCCAGATAGCCGGTGCAGTAACGGGCCGGAATGTTCATGCACCGGCACAACGTGATGGCGAGGTGGGCAAAATCGCGGCAGACGCCCTGCCGCTCCTGGTAGCCATTCCAGGCGGTTTTGTCAGGCCGTGCATGATGATAGCCGAACTCGATGTGATTGTGGACGAAATCGACGATCGCATCGACACGCTCGCTGGCCGTCCCATAATGGGCGAAATTGGCCCAGGCCACGTCCATCAGCCGGTCGGTCTCGCAATAGCGGCTGCCGAGCAGGAAGATCATCACATCGTCCGGCAGATCTTCCACCGGCATCTGCGGCCCCGTCGGCGCGCGGCGATCCGGCGCGCCGCTGTCCTCGATCACGAAATCGCAGGACAGTGTGACGCCGCCTGGCGGAACGGTGAGGCGCGTGGCCAGGTTCCCGAAACCGTCTTCATAATGATAGAGCGGAATGTCGGGGCTGATCGTCAGCCTCTGCGCCGTTTGCAGGTCCTGATGGCGCGAGGGATGCAGGCTCAGCATCGCCATCATCGCGGTTCGGGTCTCGGCCTGGAAGCTGATGTCATATCCGCAACGGATCAGCATGCATGTCACTTTCCTGAAGAGCCGACGGGTCGGCTGTTGATGGCGCCATGGGAAGAGCGCGGGAATTTGGCGGGATCGGCGCGAGAGACATCGACGGTGACGTCCATGCCCAGATAGCTGGCGGGCAAGCCGAACCAGGTGCCGGACAATGGCAAGGCCTGATAGGGATCGCGCGCGATGGCGACGCGGATCAGGCCGCGATTGCCGATGATGCCGTTGGTCGGATCGAATTCGACCCAGCCCGAACCGGGCAGGAAGATCCGCACCCAGGCATGGGTGTTGCCGCCGCCCAGGACGTCTTCCTTGCGCGAGGGATTGTAGACATAGCCCGACACGAACCGCGCGGCGAAGCCGAGCGCGCGCACCGCCTCGATCATCAGTACGGCGAAGTCGCGGCAGGTGCCCTGCCGCTTCCTCAAGGTCTCGATCGGCGACTGGGTGCCCTTTTCGTGCCGGGGCACATAGGTGAAATCGCGCTTGATGCCGGTCGCGATGGCCGTCAACAGGGCGACGGTCTCCGTATCGCCATGATTGCTGACGAAACCGCGCGCCCAGTTGTCGACGATCCGTTCGGGGTCGTGATGCTGGCGCTCGATCGACCGGAGCAGATCGGGCATGTCCTCGGACGAATAGGTGAACGGAAACAGCCGCGCATAGGGTTCGACGTCGACCTGCCCTTGCGCCAGAGGCGCATGTTCCAGCGTCGTCTCGCTCGTGACGGTCAGTTTCGACGTCCGCCGCTCGAACAGGGCCATCGCCACCGAATTGCCGAACACATCATGCAGCCAACGCAATTCGCTGGGCTTGGGATCGATATCAAGGCGAGCAGACAGCAAATGCTGGTCAAACGCCTCGCGTGGGCGCATCATGATGCGATGTTCACCCAGCGATACCGGCGCCTTGTAGCGATAGTCAGTGACATGGCGGATCGTCAGCAATGGCATGGAATGGGATCCTGACGGTCGGGCGCGCAGTGGACGGACTGTTGGGCCCGGATGATCCGGCGCCGTTCACTCTGTTTAACGCAGGGGGCGCCGCGCCGTTCCTGCTGATCGGCGATCATGCCGGTTCGGCCATTCCCAACGCGCTCGGCGACCTGGGACTGGGGCCTGCCGATCGGACTCGCCACATTGCGCTGGATATCGGCGTGCTTGGCATGGGACGGAAACTGGCGCTGTTGCTCGATGCGCCTTTTCTGCATCAGACCTATTCGCGCCTCGTCATCGATTGCAACCGCGATCCAGATCGGCCGGACGCGATGCCGGCGGTGTCCGATGGCATCACTATCGCGGACAACGAAGGACTGGACGCGGTCGCGCGGCAGGCGCGGATCGAGGAGATTCATCGGCCCTATCACGCCGCGCTCGAAGCCATCATCGACGCGCGCCTCGCGGCCGGTCGCCAAACGATCCTGCTGTCACTGCACAGCTTTACGCCGATCATGAACGGTATGACCCGGCCCTGGGATATCGGTATCCTGTATTGGCATGGTCGCATCGACATGGCGGTGGCTATGCTGCATGCCCTGGCGCAACGGGGCGATATCACAGTCGGCGACAATGCGCCCTACGCAATGGACGACACCGACTATACCATACCCCGCCACGCCATTTCGCGCGCATTGCGCTATGCCGAGATCGAAGTCCGGCAGGACATGATCTCGACCCAAGCCGGCCAGTCTAGCTGGGCGCAACGACTGGCCGATACTATTCTGGCAGCGGCGAGCGCCTAGCGCCAACGATGTTGATGGCTATCTCGCGATCACGGGCGTTTAACCATAGTCGCTCGATGGACTGGAGCCCCCCCTCGCTGGCCATGGCAATCTGGATCGGTCGGCCCGAAAGATCGTCCAGGTGATCGTTTGAGAAAAGCGATAGCGGCCGATACGCCCAGCCTTTCCAGGGCGAGCTTTGTCACGCGGCTCTGGCGGCTGGCCTCCCCATCGGAAAGCTTCACCGCGCCACGCTGTGTAAACGTGTGTCGCATCATCAATTCTTCAATGTCACGATACCGACGACACCGGGCTTGGTCGATGGATTGGACGCATTAGTCTTGCCCGGTTTTTCGGCCTTGGGCTTGCGTACTTCGCGGTTCGATCTCTTCTGGCTCTTGGCCATTCGCAGTCTCCTGGCTGATTGAATATCAGGGCACAATATGCCCGAGGCGATCCTCGTCGGTGTAGATGTCGAAGCGCGTAAGCCTTGCAGTGCCGAAGGTCGTGGTCAGCGCCACGTCAGCCGCATCCCGCCCGCGGGCCATCAGGATGCGGCCACGCCGGGGACGGTTGTGGCGCGCATCGAACGTGTACCATGTGCCGTCGAGATAGACCTCGAACCAAGCCGAGAAGTCCATGTCGCCAACAAGGGCCGGCAAATCCATGTCGCCCATGTAGCCGGTACAGTATCGCGCGGGGATGTTCATGCAACGGCAGAGAGCCATGGCGAGGTGCGCATAGTCCCTGCAGACGCCGACGCGTTCTTCGTTTGTATCCCATGCCGTGCGTGTCGATCGCGCGGCCATATAGTCGAAGCGGATATGCTCATGCACATAATCGCAAATTGCTTGAACCCGTGACCAGCCGGGTGCCGTGCGGCCAAAAAGCGCCCAAGCCTGATCGGACAGCCGGTCCGTCTCGCAATAGCGGCTACCCAGCAGAAAGTGCAAAACATCGTCGGGAATTTGCTCCAACGGTACCTGCATGGCGCTCGATGCGATGACATCGGGCAGAAAGCTGTCCTCGATCACAAAGCCGCAGGATATGGCGATGCCACCCCGCGGCATCGTCAGCCGTGTGCAGATATTGCCGAACCCATCGACATAGTCATAGGCGGCCACATCGGGCTGGGTGAATATCCGCTGGGCGCTGCGAAGATCCCGGTTCCGGCTGGGGTGGATGCTGAGCATGGCCAGCATCGGCACGGCCTCTTCGGCCGCAAAGGCGATATCATATCCAGCCCGAATTAGCATTCATGATCCTTAGTCTGCCGGATCAAAAGCACCGGGTCGCGGCTGAAATATTGACGCCATGATCAGCGACAATTGCTCAAGAGGGCAATTGCGTCATATCTGGACGAGCCATCAGGTCGAAGAAGATATGAGATTAAATGGACCTTGCCTTCATGCATTTCAAGCCACCGCGTGGAATAAAACGGAATTAATTGGCCACCGATGCGACAAGCATAAGCCAAATGCCTCCACCTTGATCTGATCGATTGAAATGGCCTGGTACTCACAGCCCAATGAAGCCGCGACATCAGATGGACTTAAGACCACTCTGGAGCTTGTCAGCATCGACCGCCCGTTGCAGATCCTTGGGATCTATCGTGATGGTTTGAACCCAACTGGACTTGTAACGGTTTTGTGCCGGTCACTTGAGAGTTTAAGGCTCGTTCACATGACGGCATGCAATCGAGCCATCTATCCAAAACACCGCACGGGTGCGTTCTGGGAGTTAGGCGGACCGCGTTGGATAATGCGAGGCGAACCGTACGCCGCAGGCAGAGGCACGAGCAATTGCTTGGCTCTCCCCAGCTTTTTGGCGATCCAGCATGGGACATGCTCATTGAACTGAAGGCAGGTGCTGATGTGCGCCTGCTGTTGCCATCGCGCGCCCGATTATGCCTCAATATCCCGCCAACCACCTCCGAGGGATTTGAAAAGGTCGACACGCAACGATGACAGGCGCTGGAGCGAGGCCGCTTCCGCGGCCCGCGCGTCCAGCAGTGCCGTCTGCGCGACCAACACATCGAGAAGACCGACAGACCCCGCGCGATAACGCGCAGTGGCAAAATCGAAGGCGCGCTGGGAACGGGTCCGCGCTTCTCCTAGTATGGAGAGTCTTTCCTGTTCGCGCGCGGCATTGCTGAGCGCCTGCTCCACCTGCTTGAGCGCCGTGATGACGGCCCCGTCGAAGGCAGCCAATGAGGCGTCGCCCTGCGCCTCCGCCTGACGGATGCGGGCACGCGCGACGCTGACATTGGGGAAGCTCCAGCTGAGTAGTGGCCCGACCGAGAAGCTGAGACTATCATTGCCACGCACGCTATCGTTGCGGAAGAAATTCCCCGATCCGCCCAAGCTGATCTTGGGATAAAGCGCGGCCGTAGCCACACCGATCCGCGCGGTGTCTGCCGCCAGCTGCCGCTCAGCCTGCCGCAGGTCTGGGCGACGGCGCAACAGTGATGCGCCGTCGCCCACCGGTAATGCCACTGCGGCGGGTGGTTTCGTGCATTGCTGTGCAGCAAGGGGAATGTCGGCAGGCGTACTGCCCAGCAGCGCGGCGAGTTCGAACAGGGCAGCCTGATGCTGCGCCTCCAGCGACGGAATGGCTGCGCGGGCGGTCGCAGCAGCAGCAGCCCGCTCGACATCGAAGCGTCCGACGGATCCCGCCTTCTCCTGCGCTGTCACCAGACGCAGACTTTCATTGCTGGCGCGATAGCTGTCCTGCGCGACATTGAGCGCATGGGCGTAGGAACAGGCGTCGAGATAGGCGCGGGTCGTTTCCGCCGCCACCGTCACGCTTTGCGCAAGCAGGGCGAACTGAAGCGCACGCGGTATTTCTTGAACCTCGGTGAATGATAGCAGGAAGGTGACGGACGGTCTCGACCTATGGCCCCGCCGAAACCCACAACGGTCTGCACCTCTCTCCGCTCCCGAAACGACCATGCCATCGGCGATGACTCGTTTACGTATCTCATTGGTCGATATGATATGAAAAGGGATCACTGAATTTGACGTGCTGGCCGAAGAAAGATATGTAGACGCTTCATGTGATTTCATTTTGAATCGTATGGGGATCATAGTGAGTGCTCAATCCGAAACCCTGCGCGAACTAGGCGAACTCCTACGGCAGGCGAGGCTGGCCGCCGGATTGACGCAAGAGCAGGTGGCCGATCTGGCTGGCATATCCCGTCCACGCTATCGCGATATCGAAACGGGCATTGCTGCTGCGCGTGCCACGACGCTCATGAATGTCGCTCGTGCGCTTGGGCTGGAGATGATGCTGGTGCCGCAAGCGATGGTCCCGGCCGTCCGGGCGTTGTTACGTCCGCATGACGACGACGACCTGCCCGCCTTTGTCTCACACCCCGATTGAAGACGAATATCATGGCTCAAACGTCTCACGCACCTCAGGCGATCCAGTCCCTAGATGTGTTCCTGAATGCGCTGAAGGTCGGTGTGATCGTCAGGACACCCGGTGACTTCAATGCGTTCAGCTTTGAAGAGGCCTATCGGACAACTGGCGGTGTACCGATCCTCAGCCTGTCCTTCCGCGCGGCCACCGGGGGCTTGCGCAAGGATCCAAAGCCGGTGAGCGGGGCATTGCCGCCCTTCTTTGCGAACCTGCTGCCAGAGGACAAGCTGCGCGAGGCGATGGAAAAGCATCATGCAGGCACCGTCCGTCCGGGCAATGATTTCGACCTGTTGGCGGCGCTCGGCGCGGATCTGCCGGGAGCCGTCCGGGTCCTGCCCAGTGACGGCATGAAAGTAACGCCGCAGGACAGTGCAAAGGAAAAGCCTAAGGCGCGTTTTTCGCTCGCCGGCGTGCAGATGAAGCTGTCGGTGATGAAGAACACCGGCAAGGGGGGAGGACTGACGCTTCCGCTCGATGACGGCCAGGGGCAATATATCGCGAAGTTCCCCTCCACGGCATTTCCTGGTGTGTCCGAGAACGAGTTTGCCAATCTCGCCTTGGCGGCCGCGATCGGCATGGATGTGCCCGAGCGCGAACTGGTCGAGAAATCCGATTTTGAGGGAATACCGGAAGATTTCGACACGCTGTCGGAAGGCAAGGTTCTTCTCATCAGGCGTTTCGACCGTGGCCCACGGGGTGAGCGAATCCACATCGAGGACTTCGCCCAGGTGTTTGGCGTCTATCCCTCCCGCAAATATGAGGGGGCGGCCTATCACGATGTGGCCGCCGCCGTGAATGCGGCGGTATCCCCTGTCGCCGCGCTCGAATTTGTGCGCCGGCTCGCGCTGGCGGTGCTGACCGGCAATGGCGACATGCACCTGAAGAACTGGTCGCTGATCTATCGTGATGACAGCAGTACGCCTGCTCTCGCGCCGATCTACGACATGTTATCGACCATCCCCTACATTCCCACAGACAGCATGGCACTGTCGCTTGGCGGCGAACGGTCGTTCAAGGCGCTTTCAGCACCTCGCTGGAAATCCTTCGCAAACCGCGCGAGGCTGCCCGAGCCGGCGGTTCTCCAAGCCGTGGTAGAGACGGTCGCCCGCGTCAACGAGTGTTGGTGGCATCTGCCGGAGCGCGCCGTCGTCCCTGCGAAGGTGCTCGAGCGTATCGACGCGCATGTGAAAGTCATGACGCCGATCCTGAACTCCTGCGCGGAAAAATAAGCACGGAAGAAACTCGGACGATATTGTTGTCATCGCAGGCGGCGGCGAGTTCGTTCCACTGCAGCCCTCTATGTCTTGCGTTCTTCCCAAACGATCTTGGCGAGAGGATGACTATCCATATTCCCGATCGGGAATATGACGCTCCTATCGATCTTTCGCCGCCGCATTCATTCCCGATCGGGAACATTTTTTTGCGTCGCCGCGCGTACGCCCTCGACAATTTGTTGCTTCAGCCTTCAACCAGCCGCCTCAAGCAGCGATAGGGGATGAATGTCGATCTGCCGATCTTGACGGTCTCGATCTCGCCGGACTTGATCAACTCGTAAAGCGTCGATCGGGGGATGCCTGTGAGCTTCACCGCCGTGGAGACCCGCACGCTGATCGGCTCGGTCGGCAATGTCTCCATAGCGGCAAGGGCTTGCCGCCGACGCGGAAATCGATGCCGCTCGCCGCGATCACTTCCTCGGCGACCGGCACGATCTGACGTTCGGGCAAGGGCGCGGGTTCGGGGCACAGCCCGGCACGCAGTCCCTCGCACTGCGCCACGTTGAACACGGTGAAGCGCTTCAGGAAGGGAATAGCGCGCGCCTCGCCGCCCTCGTCGCGGGCGCGGGCCTTCTCGGCTTCGGGCCATTCGCCCCGAGCAGACGGCGCGGCGCTCCCCCGGAGCCCCGCTCCATCCGTCTGCTTCGGAACAAATCGGTCGGCATAGACGACGGTGGTGCCACGCTCGCCCTTGCGGACGCAGCCGCCTGCCTCCAGCGCCTGTTTGAAGGTCAGCCAGGCCTGCGAGGGATAGCCATGTTCGATCACCGCGCCCCACAGGATCAGGACGTTGACACCCGAATAGCGCCGTGCGGTCAGCGCATTGCGCGGCAGGCCGGGACCGATCGCGCCGCCGTCCGCATCGGGCTGGCCCCACGGCTGAACCCATGGGAAACGGCCTGCCTCAAGCTCGCCGATGATCCGCGCCGTCACCTCGTCATAGAGATTCGCTCGGGATGCCTCGGCCCCTACACTTTCCGTCCGGGTCTTGGCCGGCACCGCTTGCCCGCCCTTGTTCGCGTGGGGTTTGCGACCTTTGCCGGTCGCGCTGGGACAAGTGGAAGAACGCATCGTTCACCTCCTCAAGCCGCCCGAAAACCACCATGGCCTCCCCGGAAAAGCGGGGGTGGGCGGCAAGATGCGACCGGAAAGGCCCGCCGCGAGCGGCGCCTGCACCCAAGCCGGGGTCCCCGTCGCGCCAGCGACGGGGTGGCGCAGGGCTGGAACGATAGTGGAGGAACCGGTCCCGAGCGCAGTCGAGGGCCGGCTTGCCGGCGACGCGGGCGGGCCTAGCAGGGAGCGCCGACCACCCGCGCTTGACCGGGAGAGGCCACCAACAGCGCCGCCGCGCACCCGCGCGGCGACCGCGTCAAGGACGGGCACAGCCCGTCCGCCAGCGCCAGCCGATCGTTACCGTCAGGACGAGACCCGGTGAAATCCGGGGCTCGGTGGCGAAGAGGACGGAAAGCCTTTGACGTCGCCGAGCCATAGAGCGCGGTCGCGCCGTCAGGCGCGAGGCGCCTTCGAGGACCGCTCTCTCTTTCCACCGACAGAGTGTGATTTACACGACCACCTCGGCACCATAGATTATGTCCATGGCCGATCGTGATCCCAATCTTGTCGTTTCCGGACTTTCCGGCACCGTCACACAGGACGGTGTCACCGTGGAGGTCAATATTGTCCGGCTCGAGGACGAACCCGACTGGTCTCTCGAAGTGGTCAACTCCAGTGGCACTTCGACGGTGTGGGATGATCAGTTCGCTACGGACGCGGCCGCTCTGGATGCATTCCGACAGGCGGTTTCCGAGGAAGGCATGGCCTCCTTTCTTGACAGCGCCACGGTTATTCCATTCCCGAGCCGCTAGCGCGACCGGCAATTTCCGACCAGCATACGTCGTTCGGTAGTCATCGGGTGAACGGCCGCCCATGACAGAACCTGCCGTTCATCCCAACCTGAAGACCCGCTCCGCTTAACGGAGCTGGAAACCAAGCTTCTCCGCGAGCGCCAATGTCTTCGAGGGCTGCGTGGCCGGATCCTAAGCGAGGCCGCTTGCGAGCAAATGTTTAAATCCCTTGAGCAGCCTCGCGCTGAAAAAGGGGGAGCGACAAATCTGGCCGATGGCTGCTGTGGTTGCCTCAGGCGGCGGGATCGCTCGCGATGTCGAACGCAGTGCTTGCCATGGTCAGTCCATTGATGATGAGTTCGACCTCGTGGCGGCCGGGATGATGGCGCCGCGTACTGAAATCCCGGATAGCTTGGCGTAGTCCAAGCTTCACGGATTGCCCGGCGGAAAGGTCAAATGTCCTCAGCTTGAAAACTTTGGCCGCAGTCTTGCCGCCGGCACGCGCATAGTGGACGCGATAATCGACGACCAGGCGTTGATTATCGGGGGAAGTCGACAGGAGTTCGGCATCGACAGCGATTGTTTCGCCCAGACGCACAACCTGAGGCTCAATCGAAAAGCGGCGTACCGTGACTGAGGCGCCGTGCTCAACGCCAATGAGAGCCAGCGCGCGCGGTTCGCCCTTCTTGATCAACGTGCGCAACGCATGACGGATGATCCAGACCGTTTGAGGGTTGTCGGTCGGCCACCCGGCAAGACGATCCAGCAGCCAGTCCGGGCGATCCTTTGCGATATCGTTGAGATGGTTGCCGACCGACTTGCGAACATAAGCGCTGGGATCAGCCTTGAGCGCTTCGAGGATTGAGGCTGCGAGCGTCGGGTCGTCCCGAAGAGCCGGGATGCGCGATGCCCATGGCAACCTTGGCCTGCTGCCTTCGCTGGCAAGCCTACGGACATGCTCGTCAGCATGGCTGGCCCACCCTTCCATGACGGCAAGGGTCCGCCGGCTATCCTGAGCGAGAAATGGGCGAATGGCGAATTCGGCGGATCCGAAGCGGGTAAGATCGGTAAGCGCATCCAGCGATCTGTCGAAATCGCCAAGCCCGTATCGCGCCACGAACTCGGTGACAGCGACCACCTGGAAACCATGGGTGAGTTGTGGCGCCATGGCACGGATGATCTCAAGCGCATCCTCATATCGGGCCGGTAGTGCGACATGGAGGGCGTCAGCGATATGGCGCACGCGCTCCATGATCGACAGCGCATCGAGTCCTTCCGACGCGGCGCTGAGAAAGCTGGCGCGATCGAAGCGCGCCGATACTGAACCGCCAGCGTCGGCGATGATGGTCAGCGCCTGCGGACCGAGTATGTCCTTGAGCAAGGCAGGTGTAGTCTCGTCCGTCATCGCGAAGCCGTTTCCAATCTCATTGTCGCCAAATGACCTTTGAACAATGCGCCCGGCTTGCCGTCATCCGGCGATTTGACGGGCCATTCCGATCAAAGCCTTGAATGCAGCCGATGGATTGCGCCGGCTGGGATAGTAGAGACACAAAGGCACCAACGGCGGGGTCCAGTTTTCCAGAACGCGAACGAGACGCCCTGCCTCGATGTCTTCGCGGATGTCGGACTCCATGAAGTAGCCTATGCCGACATTGTCCAGCACCGCGATACGCGAGAGACTGGCCTCATCGAGCGTGATCGGGCCGTGCACGTCTATCTGGACAGACTGCCCGTCCTTCTCGAATTGCCAGCGGTGAAGCGCGCCATTTGGAAGCCGGATGCGAAGGCAGGCATGGCGGTGCAGGTCGGGAGGGACGCGAGGCTTTTCATTCGCTTTGAAATAAGCAGGGGTCGCAACGACGGCAAAGCTGCGGGGTGGGCCGACGGGGATGGCGATCATGTCGCTGGGAACAAGGTCGGCGCTCCTCAGGCCAAGATCGAAACCCTCGGCCACGATGTCCACGATCCGCCCCTCGGTGACGAGATCGACATGCACCTGGGGATAGCGACGCAGGAATTGCAAAAGGAGCGGCTCGAGGATTTCACGGGCTGCCGTTGGGAAGGCGTTGATACGGAGCGTTCCAGAGGGCGTCTCCTGTTGCGAACGCGCGATGTCCATCGCATCATGAATATTCCTAACTGCAGGGCCAACCTGATCGACAAACTTGCGTCCAGCGTCAGTCAGGGCAACGCTTCGGGTCGTGCGATTGAACAGGCGGACGCCGAGCTGCCGTTCCAGCTTTGCGATGGCATTACTCAGCGCGGTAGTCGACAGACCAAGCTCCAGCGCGGCCGCCCGGAACGATCCGCGCCGTGCGATGGCCAATACCGCATCAAACTCGACCAAACCGTCCTGGTGCATTGTCCTACTTTTCGCAACATCGCATGACGATCTATCCCGATTATCATCGCAAAGGTCCAGCCCTAAGTTGGCGTCACCAGGAGAAGCAAAGCGCTTTTCCGGAACAATGGAGACGAATGATGACCTTCAAGTTGCCCGAAATTATCGCCGACTATTTCGACGCCGACAGGAAACGAAGCGCTGAAGCTGTTGCCGACTGCTTCACCAATGCCGCCGTCGTCATGGACGAGGGACATACCTACACTGGACGCGACGCCATCCGGCAATGGAAGGCAGACTCCTCCACCAAGTACACCTACAGCGTGGAGCCCTTCTCGATCTCGACGGAAGGCGAGCGAACGACCGTGTTCAGCCATCTCGCTGGTGATTTCCCCGGAAGTCCCGTGGACCTGCGCTATCTGTTCGTCCTTGAAGGGCAAAAGATCGCTGGGCTGGAGATCACGCTGTGAGCGTGCCCGTTCCAGGCGGTAGCCATCCGTTCCTCGATCTGGGCGGAAAGCGCGCGCTGATTACCTCCGGCACGCGCGGTGCGGGCGCCGCAACCGTCAATCTCTTTCGGGAACTCGGAGCGCAGGTTCTGACGACCGCCCGAACCCTGCCCGATGACTTTCCGGAATCGCTGTTCGTCGCGGCCGATCTGACAAGCGCGGACGGTTGCTTAGCATTGGCGGCTGCCGTGAAGGAACGGATGGGTGGCGTGGATATCATCGTCCACATGCTCGGCGGCTCCTCGGCTCCGGCTGGGGGCTACGAGGCCCTCAGCGACGCGATCTGGGCAAGCGAACTCGACCTCAACCTCATGCCGGCCGTGCGGCTTGACCGGGAACTCGTTCCGGCCATGGTGACGCGTCGTAGCGGCGTCGTCATCCATGTGACGTCCATCCAGCGCGAACTGCCCCTGCCGGAGGCGACGACCGCCTACGCCGCAGCGAAGGCTGCTCTGTCGACCTACAGCAAGAGCCTGTCCAAGCAGGTCTCACCGCAAGGCGTTCGCGTCGTGCGCGTATCGCCCGGCTGGATCGAGACGGAGGCATCCATCGACCTGGCGATGCGGCTCGCGGCCGAGCACGGCGGAGATATCGAGGCGGGCAAGAAGATGATTATGGACTCGCTCGGCGGGATACCGATTGGGCGTCCGGCGAAGCCGCAAGAGGTGGCGGACCTGATCGCCTTCCTCGCATCCGACCGTGCGGCCAGCATCACCGGCACGGAATATGTGATCGACGGCGGTACGGTGCCGACGGTCTGAGCAACCCGGACGATCACCGGCCACGAGCAGGAAAACTCAGTCCGCTTCGGCCGGCGTCTCGGACACCGCCCAGCCGCCAATATGCCGATAGACGGCGTTACGCAGTTCGTTGATCTCACCGTTCAGTTTTGCGAGGGCAGCAGGTGTCTGTCCCGATGCCTCAAGCAATGTGTCGCCCAGGCATCCCGCGCGAAAACGAAGTGCATCTCCCTCCTTCGTAAGTGCGATGACGACCTGTCGTTCATTGACCGGGTTTCGCGTTCGGCGGACCGGGCCCGCGGCTTCCAGCCGCTTGAGAAGGGGTGTGAGCGTGCTCGATTCGAGGGCGAGTTGCTGAGCCACGCTTCCAACGGTTTGGGCATCCGGTCGGGATGCCGCCGCACTCCCCATTCCGCTACCGACCAGGAACCGCCGGTCCAAGCTAGCCGCGCGAGTGGCCGGTTTCTCCGCAACCGGACATTCGCCTTACATTCATGTGAGCTTGCGAGCAGGCCACGGCTAATCAAGCACAGCTGTTGCAACTCTCAATCGTACAGAACATGTGGCGTGATACTAACGGTGCGGGAGCCAATGGCCGGGGGTGCTGTATGCGGCAGAATGTCAGCGTATTGAGCTTCGACGAACGAGATTTACGATCGCAAGCAAGATGATCGCACCAGCCAGCGATACCAGGAATGTCATGACCGTAAGCGGCGCGTTGTTGATATCCCCTTGGGAAAAGATCAGGCCGCCGATGAAGGAGCCGATAATGCCGACCACGATATTGAGGATGATGCCCTGCTGACCATCTGTCCGCATGATGATGCTGGCAAGCCATCCGATAACGCCGCCAACGACGAGCCACATGATAATTCCCATAACCGTTCTCCTGCAATCCAGAAGACGATTTGGCCGCATTGACGCATCGTGCCCGGAATATCTGCTAACCCCTCAGTTGGCAGAAGCGTTCCAAAGACTTTGGATACACCAGACGAGATGAAATAGTTTGGGCGCTTATTCATGATATTAGCGCGAAAAATAAAAATAAAATCTGCCGACCGTAACATTGTCACGTGCGGATCGTTGTCTGAATGCTCCAAGCGATGCCTTTCCATCCTGGATGGTGCGTTTCCAGCCCAACAACAGACGCCGATTTTCCACAGGCAAAAGCCTGTGGATGCCGCGTCTGTAAGGAATAACACCATGAAACATAACGTTTTCGCCGTCCTCGTCGGGACGGCAGCACTCGGCGCCGCGACTATTGCGGCAGCCCAGTCCACGACGCCGGCTACCACGGGCAGCTATTCGAGCATGAATGTGGGCGCCGCTCCGATCCATGGTCTGGACGGCCCAGCTTTCTCCGCCGCCGCCTCCGATGCCAATGGGTTCCAGATTGCGGCAAGCCGCCTCAGCCTGACGCGTTCGCAACGCAGCGATGTCAAGGACTATGCCCGGCGCATCATTTCGGAATCACAGACCTCCCAGCAGACGCTGATGGCGTCGCTGAGCAACGACCAGCGCAAGATCGCCCGGCCCAGCACTCGCCTGTCGGCCGAGCGCGCCTCGATGCTCAAGATGCTTCGCAGTACGCCGCGCGGGTCATTTGACAATCTTTATCTTACCCAATCCGCCCAGGTGCAGCAGGGCAACTGGGCGACCTACAAGGGTTATGCCGAAGATGGCGCCGACCAGTCGCTGAAGCAGGTAGCCGGCAACGGCGTGCCGATCATCGAACAACAGCTTCAGCAGGGCAGCGCGCTCCTGCCTTCGTCGCTCTCTGCGAACTGAGTGGTCTGGCCGGCCAAGGAAAAAGCCTGGCCGGCCAGCCGCCTTCAAATCAAGGATCATGACATGAACGACAAGCATGATATCTCCGTCCTCAATGGACTGATCACCACGACCCTTGACAGCATGAAGGGGTTTGAGGACGCTGCCGAAGATGCGAAGAGCACCCGTTTTGCGGCCCTGTTCGCCGATTTCGCGCGTGATCGCGGACAGGTCGTCTCCTCGATGCAGGCCGAAGTGCGCGCGCTCGGCGGCAAGCCCCAGGACAGCGCAAGCTTCCTCGGCGCCGCCCATCGTAGCTTCATGGACCTGAAACAGGCGTTCACCGGCAAGAACGACAAGGCGATCATCGAGGAGGTCGAGCGCGGCGAGGACCACATCAAGGCGAAGTTCGAGATCGCGCTGAAGGATGCCGATCTGGCGCCGGCAACGAGGTCCATCATTCGCGATGCTTTCACCTCGGTTAAGGCCGGCCATGATCAGGCGAGCGCTCTCAAGCACAGCCTGGTCTGAGAAGGCGCGCGGTGGGTAATTGCCTGCCGCCCCGGAGATTTATTGAACGGAGAATGGCCATGGCCACCAATACAGAAATACCCGTTGCCCGTCCTTTCGCAAGCCGCATCCTGATTTCCGCCGACGATGCGCGCGGCAAGACAGTGCATGGCCGCGATGGTGACAAGCTCGGTACCGTCGACCAACTCATTCTCGACGAGCGGACCGGACAGGTGGCCTATGTCATCCTGTCCACGGGCGGTTTCCTCGGACTGGGACAGAGCTATCATCCCATACCCTGGTCGGCGTTCCGCTATGACGAGACGCAGGGTGGATATGCAGCCGCCATCGACAAACGGCTGCTGGAGGGTGCCCCCAGCTTCCGGCCGGATTCAGCGCCTGTCTTCGACGATGCCTATGGCCGGCGCGTGACAGACTATTTTCGGCTTCCGCCTGCCGCCACCGGCTGATCAACAGCCCATAAAGGGGCGGCAAAAATAGGTAATTGACCGGTGTCGAATAGACGCAGGGTGGTCGTGCAAACCGTGCTAAGGTGCGTCTGCGAATCCCTGCGCTCACGTTGAGAGCCTTCACTTCGCGATTACCCGGACCCGGCTTTCACCCCGCGAGCTTTCCGGTTTCCCCGGAAAGGGGCATCATCGTGAACCGAGTTATCCATCCTGACGTCGTGCGCAATCTGGCGCTGGCGATCCTCGCCTCATCCACCGCGCCTGCGCTGCTGCTCGACGGAGATCTCACCGTGATAGCCGGCAGCACATCCTTCTACGCCGCCTTCGCTCTTGTGCCGAAAAACGTGGCCGGACGGCCTGTATTCAAACTCGGCGCCGGTGAGTGGGACGTACCGCAGCTTCGCTCGCTGCTCAGCGCAACGCTCTGCGGTCATGCAAGGATCGAGGCTTATGAAATGGACCTCAAGGGCGGTGCCGCTCCACGGCGGCTGATGCTCAATGCCCAGAAGCTCGACTATGGCGACACCGAACAGGTTCGCCTGCTCCTGACCATCTCCGACGTGACCGAAGCGCGCATCAGCGAAAAACTCAAGGATGACCTGCTGCGCGAGAAGGCGATCCTGCTCAAGGAACTCCAGCATCGCGTTGCCAACAGCCTCCAGATCATCGCCAGCGTGCTCATGCAGAGCGCGCGGCGGGTGCAATCCGAGGAGGCACGAGGCCATCTCCACGACGCCCACAACCGGGTAATGTCGATCGCGACCCTTCAACAGCAGCTTGCGGCATCGAGGCTCGGCGATGTCGAACTGCGTGGCTATTTCACCCAACTCTGCGAAAGCCTCGGTGCTTCGATGATCCACGATCATGACCAACTGTCGATCGCGGTTACGGCCGACGGCAGCAGTGTGAACGCGGATATCTCGGTCAGTCTGGGGCTGATTGTCACCGAGCTGGTGATTAACGCGCTCAAGCATGCTTTCCCGGGCGAACGCAGCGGCAAGATCCTGGTCGATTACCACTCCCATGAAGCAAACTGGACATTGTCAGTCAGCGACAACGGCGTGGGCACACCGGAGTCGCTGGCGGACGCCAGGCCGGGTCTTGGCACCAGCATTGTCGAAGCGCTGGCCAATCAACTGGAAGCCACCGTCGAAACCGAGGGCGGATACCCTGGAACTACAGTCTCAGTCACGCACAGCGAGGTTTGAACTTCCTGGTCCGTGATCACGGCGGGATAGTCTCCAAGGATCGGGGCGGGAGCTGTCGCCCGAAAGACGCGCCGTTCAAGACTGTCACGCCCAGGAGGTTGGGTACATTGGACACGGTTATGAGCTCGGACTGTTCGACGAGTTTGTCATCAAGCACGATCTTAGATGATCTCAGCGCGGTATCCAGTCGTGGCAGGCGCTTTATTCCAGTATCGACCACTCCGTTCCAGCCAAACTGCAGCCTTACCTGCGACATCTCTTCGCGGCTACGTCACACCCTCTCCGAGAAGCTGAACCTGGAAGCGCTGTTAGCGCCTGGTTCCAAACCCTGCCGATCGGCTTGCCTGGGGCCGCCACAAATTCGGGATGCTATTCATTCACGAAAACGGCTTTAGGATCGCTGTGTGAGACGTGGTATACTGGCGCATCCCGGCTTCGACTCCGTCCATGGCCGCCGTGACTGAGAGACTATCGCGCTCCCGCCCGACGAGGAGAGTGACATGTCCGCCTCACCACGCACACCGTTCGAATTGCCATACTCCAAGCGTTTCGACAATGCTTCGGTTCAGCGCCGGTCTCTTCCGTGATGATACCTTAGCCCGCGCGGTGATCATGAACGCATCACTTATTCTGATTGCCGCGACCATCCTCGTATTGATCTACAATTAAGGCTGGAAAAGTGGAAGTCGTTCAAGAAACCAACAAATGTCCAACCGCAAATAGCCTGGATTTCGCCGCGACGATCATCAATGCCCAGTCTCGCCTCGAAAGGCTGCCCAACAGAACTCAAACGCGTCTGCAGATTCTTGAAGGCCTTCTCACCAGCGCGCGTGACCAGGTGGCCCGCGGCGAACTTCTGACTCATGCTGAAATACGCCGGCTCAATAAGGCTTTCGATGACTTGACGCACCGTAACAACCTCTGACGCGGGATCCACCTGGATCACCTCTTTCGCAAACGAAACTTGGATCCAGGCCGCCCGGTTTCAAAATCGCAACTATCCTCAAATGGAGGTAGAACATGTCTGATACGCAAGGAAAGCGAAGGCGCTTCAGCGCGTTTCGGTCGGCAGCAGAAGAAGTAGGAATGGCTGACAAACGAAACGCGGCAGCAGAAGGCCGTGTGAAATACGTGCTTCAGCAGAAAGCCGCATCACCAAGCGATTCCCAAAAGCGTGAACAGAGGAATGTCTCAGCAATGAATATTGAAAACACGGATTTGGAACGCCGGGTTCTGGCCCATGAACGCATATTACGGGCCTTAATCCGTCATATCGCAGAAGAGCAGCCCGACATTCTGATGCGCCTCAAACAAACGTTCAGTCTAGGTCACGTCTTGGGAGAGGATGAACAGGATTATGTGTCCACGCAGCAATATGGTGATCAATTCATCAGGGCGATTGAACTGGCGATAGCGCGACAGGCCGATACAGTATAAAGCCGCGAGAGCCCGCACTAAAGTTCACGCTTTACCGAACATACGGCGGCGCGGGCTCTTCGCTCCACCTACCTCGAGATGCCACCGCCCTCGTTCTCCCATTCATCGAGGGCAGTGGCGAGTTCATCTCTCCTCCCCCGGCTCCACCAAGGCTGACCGTGCAACTCATTGTCAGCAGCCTCTGCAAGCGAACGCCCATGGCGTTCTGCCAGCCAAATCCGGGCAGCGACGATTTTCTCATAGCCGAAGATCGATCCGGCGCTGGCTATTCCAGCAGCAGCGCGGATGACATAATCTGCCCATTCGGCAGGTCCGGCCTTGTTTTTAGTATCAGTAATCATGATAAACTCCGCGTCAGCAAGCGGGAGCGCTCGAGTCTCTCAGTCACGGGATGCTTGCGACTAGAACCGGGTGATGTTTCACCTTATCACAATTGAGCGAACCCGAAGAGCCCTGTATGACCCGCATTACGTAGAGCGGGGATAGGGCACATTAGGGCGATGATAGTAAATTGTCGCGTCACGGCACGGCATTTTCTGATCGTGTCTCTGCCAATGACAAGTTTCGGCGAAACCCGTCATTCAAGGTTGCGCCCGGGAATGGCAGAATTGTCCCACGTTCGGTCGAACCGTTTCTTTTCAGAATTGCATGGTCAAGCGTCGACATCGCGCAACGCGAGGTTGGCATCATGGCGAATCTCGCAGCCATGTTGCAAAGGTGGCAGGCGGAGAATCCGGTCGTTTCCGGGTCAAATCCGCCGATGGCCTGCTTCCGTCAACCGCGCGGCAGGCCCTGACGATCTGCACGGACTGTCGGTCGCTGTGGCCGCGCCAGCGATCGTCACCGCAAGGCTGAGACCCGGCTTGGCCGGGGCTCGGTGGTGCAGGCGTCGGTGCGCTGGCGCAACGAACGCCGAGCCATAGAGCGCGGTCGTGCCGGTTGGCGCAGCGCCCGGCGCGAGGCGCCCCGTCTGGACGTCCTCGCCGACGTACAACCACCGCCCCACCTCATCGGTACCGCCGCCGCATCAGATCGCGATACCCGCCCAACGCCAGGGTCTTCGCTTCGCGCGCCAGCCGCCGGACACGCGAACGCAGCGAGTCGGATCGGTCGTTCCAGTCTTCGGCCACGCGCGCCTCGCCGAACAGAACGGCCCCGATTTCGCGCTGGGTCGCGCCGTCGGCCAGCGCGTCATGGACGCGCAGCAACTGGATGCCGCGTTCGATCCAGGGGTCGCGCGGGTACAGCGAGCGGGCAAAGCGGCGATGGTGCTGGAGATGGAGGAGGCGGCGCAGCGGCAGGATGCCCGCCTCGGCGCTGCCAAGCCCATGCAACCGATAGTGGAGATGCACCAAGGTCTCACCGGCAAGCCGGCCTTGCGCCACATCGAGCCGGATATGGTGGCGACCGTCCGAGAGAACGGCATGGTCATAGCCGTCCGGATCGGTGACGACGGTCAGCCAAGCGGCGACACGCTCCAGATCAAGACCATCGGGATCGGCGCGATCGGTGGAAATCGCTATAACGGACAGGGTTGCGGGATCGAGATCGGCATGCCAGATGATCCGTGCCTCGGGTGCCGACCGGGCCGGATCTTCAGCGAAAGTGCAGCCCCCACGCGCGCGGATCGACGCGGCCGCGGGTAACGCTGCTCGCCCGGGCATGCCAGGCGATATAATCAGGATTGCGACGCAGCCACTCCCACATGATCCCGGCGCGATCGATACCGCGCAGCCGTGCGTAAGCGGTGCTCTCACGCCACGCCTGCAGCAGCGTCACGGGCCGAAACCCGCGAACAGCGCGGGGGCATATATGCTGCATCGCACAAGACAACTTCTGCGCGCCTGCACAACATGATATGACGCTTCCATGACAGGAGTCGCCCGGCGACGGCTTGAGGCCCCGCCGCCTGGCCCACAGGACCAAGGAAGGGCGACCGCCGGGATCCAGGCCGCACGAGACGCCGCCGACGGTCGCGACAGGATCAGATGCCTTATTCGGGCATGGCGATGCAGCTTGCGCGCATCGTCGAAACGGTCGGCAACGCGGACGAGCTTGCGGCGGCCATGGCTGCCATCAGCGTGCAACTGGGTTTCCAGTATTTCGCGCTCAGCCATCATGTCGATGTGGCCACGGCCGGTGACGCGGCGATCCGGCTGCATAATTATCCGCGGCGCTGGGCGGACTATTATGACCAGAACGCTCTGGGCGTGAGCGACCCGGTGCACCGCGCCAGCCATGTCACCAGCATCGGCTTCCCCTGGTCGCAAATGGCGGCGATGATCCCGCTGACGCCGGGCGATCTTCGGATCCTGGCGCTCGGCCGCGCACAGGGCATCGGCGACGGCTTCACCGTCCCGGCGCATGTTCCAGGCGAGGCGCGCGGCTCCTGCTCCTTTGCGAGCGAAGCGGACCGGCCGCTCCCGCAGGCCATGCTGCCGCTGGCGCAACTCGCCGGCAATTTCGCGTTCGAAGCGGCGCGCCGATTGTGGACGGGACGCGGCGGGCTCTTGCCGCGTCCGGGGCCTGCACTGACCGACCGGCAGCGCGACTGCGTCCTGTGGGTCGCGCGCGGCAAGGGCGACTGGGAGATCAGCCGCATCCTCGGGATCAGCGAAGAGACGGTGGCCCGGCATATCAAGCAGGCCTGCGAACGCTACGGCGTGAACAAGCGGACATTGCTGGTGATCCGGACGCTGTTCGACGGAACCCTCACCTTCTCGGATATCTTCCGCCGTCGCTATGCCCCTTTTCGGGCATAGCGCTGCGACCGGCATCTCGCCGACCCTCGACCGATCAGGGCCAAGGGAGCAAGAGCCATGCTGCATATCCTGCAATCCGCCCCGCCGTCCGCGTCGGACGCGGCGCTGCGCGCGATGTTCGCCGCGCGCAAGTCGGTCTTCGTCGACCTGCTCAAATGGGACGTCCCGGTCCTCGAAGGTCGCTATGAAGTCGACCAGTTCGACGATCTCAACGCCATCTATCTGATTCTCGCCGAACCCGACGGGGCGCATCTGGGCTCGGCGCGCCTGCTGCCGACCATGCGACCGCACATTCTCGACAGCCTCTATCCAGGCCTGTGCGAGGACGCGCTGCCGCGCGCCCCGGACATTTTCGAGATCACCCGCTTCTGCCTCGACCGCCGGCTGCGCGCGGCCGAGCGCCGCGCGGTGCGCGATACGCTGGTGACCGCGCTCGTCGATCATGCGCTGGATCACGGCATCACCGGCTACAGCGCGATCGCCGAAATGGGCTGGTTCCAGCAGATCCTCGCGTTCGGCTGGCGCTGCCGTCCGCTCGGACTGCCGCAAGTCGTCGATGGCGCGATGCTGGCTGCGCTGCGCATCGATATCGCCCCCGACACGCCCGGCCTGCTCGCGGCGGCGGGCATCCAGGCGGCGCCGGCCATCCGGGACAGCCGGCGCATCGCGGCCTGAAACAAGGAGAACGACGATGATCGGCAGGATCGACGACGAGATCGCCCGCAGCGCGCGCGACCTTCTCGATCATGGCTGGTGTATCCTTCCCGATGCGCTGCCGCCCGCGCAGGTCCACGCGCTCGATGATGAATTGATGGGTGATTTCGCGGCGACGCCGTTCGGCCAGGGTGGTTTCTACGGCAGCACCACCAAGCGGTTCGGCCGCCTGCTCAGGCGCGCGGCCGGCGCCGCGGCGCTGGTCCAGCACCCGCGCATTCTCCGTATCGTCCAGGCGGTGCTCTCATCCTGGTGCGAGTGCATCCAGCTCAATACGACCCAGGCGATCGCGGTTCATCCCGGCGCCCCGGCGCAATTGCCGCACCGCGACCAGGACATGTGGCGCGGCCCTGTCGGCGAGATTGAGTATCTCGTCAATGTGATGTGGCCGCTGAACGATTTTACGGAGGAAAACGGCGCCACGCGGATCTGGCCGGAGAGCCATGGCGCGAACGCACTGGCCGAGCCGGACGGCGCGCCTCTCGCCGCCGAGATGGCTCCCGGCGCGGCGCTTCTGTTTCTCGGCTCGACGCTCCACGGCGCGGGTGCAAACCGCACGCGGGAGGTGCGACGCGGGATCGTGATCGGCTATGCCTTGGGCTGGCTCAAGCCCTATGAAAACCAATGGCTCGCCTATCCGCCCGAGGTCGCGCGAGCGTTCCCGCCCGATCTGGCGGCGCTGGTCGGCTATCGCCAGCATCGGCCCAATCTCGGCAATTTCGAGGGGCAATGCCCTTCGGTACTGCTCGACGGTCGCGCGGACCGGCCACTCGGCGCCGTCGATGCGCTGCGACCCGACCAGCAGGCGCTGGTCGATGCCTATGCGCAGGAACAGCGAGAAGCGCAGTGAACGCCGGGGCAACCGCCGAACGGGTCCATCAGGCGCTGCGCCTCCGGATCATGAGCCGCGAATTCCGGCCAGGCGACCGGCTCGATCCGGCGGCGCTGGCCGCGCCGCTTGCCGCGAGCGTGACGCCCGTACGCGACGCGCTCCACAGGCTGACCGGCGAGGGCCTAGTGGAGACACGTACCGCCGGCGGCTTCCATGTCCCTGCGCTCGATGAACCGGGCCTTGCGGATATCTACGACTGGTCGGCCGAGCTCGTCCTGCTTGCCATCAACGCATGGCGACGCCCGGCCGCACTTCCGCCCCTTGGCGACCTCGCGGACGATACGGCCCTGGCCGACCGGACCGCGGCGACGTTTCTGGCCGTTGCCCGCCATTCCGCCAATCGCGAGCATGCGCTCGCGCTGGACCGGCTCAACGCCCGCCTTCACGCCGTCCGGACCGTCGAAGAGCATGTACTCGAAGGCACTCGCGCTGAACTGGAGGCGCTGTGGCAGGCCGTCAGCACCGCCGAACGCAAGCACCTGAAAACCCTGTGCCGCAGCTATCATCGCCGCCGCCGCCGCGCTGCCGCCGACATCGTGCGGGCCGTCTACCGCGCGGACTGACACCCGCTGCCCTGCCGAACAAAATCGATATAGAATCCGTATAAAGTTCGGATAGCCGACCGCCCTCCATAGTCTGCCATGGCTGCATTTCGCAGCAGGACGAAGGAGTGCATCATGGAACGTGAAGACGAAGTGATCGACCTCGGCACCGCAAGCATCGAAACCAAGGGCGGCGCCGGCCTGGTCATCGATGCCAAGAACGGCCAGCAGCTCTTCGGCATTGCCGACGACTGACGGCGTCGGCGCGCGGTCCGATGGGATCGCGCGCCGATCTGGGCTTCGATCCTGGGCGTTCGATCATGGGCTTCACCCTTCGCAATGGCATCTCCTTCTGCCGCGTCGGCGACCGGATCATCTTTCTCGATATCGTGGCAGACCGGTATTTCTGCCTGTCGCCAGACGCCGAGCACAGTTTCCGGGCGCTGGCAGAAGGCGGCACCCCGCCGCCAGACGATGTGCACGTCCAGGGACTGCTGGCGCGCGGCCTGCTAATGGCATCGGCGTCTCCTCAGGCACCGGCCGCCTGCCGTCCGATCGTGATGCCGCAGACCAGTCTTCTCGATCTGGACCTTCCGCGGCCCGCCCTCGCCGGGACGACCAGCGCTCTGTGCTGCCTTGCCGCCACGCGCGTACGATTGAAGATGGCGGGTCTCGGCCGGACCCTTTCCTGGCTGTCGACCCGCAAATCGCGCTTGCCGACATCCCGTGCCTTGCCGGAAGGGCAAATAGAGCGGATCATGGCCGGGTTCGTTTCGGCAGCTCGCATTGCCAGCCAGATCGACCTGTGTCTTGCAAACGCCATCGCGGTGGCATCGCGCATGATCGCGAAGGGAATATGGCCTGACGTCGTGCTGGGGGTGCAACTCGGACCATTCTCCGCCCATTGCTGGGTCCAGCATGAGGGCAGGCTCGTCAACGACCGCGTCGACATGGTGCGGACCTTCACCCCGATCCTGGTCCTATGACGGGGCGCTTTCTCGCGCTGATCGCGACCAGCGCCGAGCCTTTTCCTCCGGGGCGGATCGAGAGGGCGCGCAAGGCTGCGGCATCGCTCACACCGCTGATCGAAACCGACCGCTTCCTGCTGTGGAGCGACCACCGGTACGGGATCGCACAGGTTGGCGGCCATGCGATAGTCGGCGAGCTGTTCCATCGTGGCAGCACGCGGCCGGAAACCACGCTTGACGATGCGGCATGGACGGCGATCGCCCGGTCGCGTGGGCGAAAGCTGATCGAACGCTACTGGGGCAGCTATGTCGCCTTCACGACCAGCGATACCGCCGCCGCCATCATACGGGCGCCCATGGGCGATCTGGGATGTTACCACGCCCGGGTAGGCGGCGTGCTCCTGGTCGCGTCCGATCTCGCCCTGCTGCGGGACCTCGGATGCCGCTTCAGCGTCGATCCCGATGCCCTGGCGCGTCACATCGCCTATCCCGAATGGCGGCGCAGCGAGACCTGCCTCGACGGCGTGGAGGAACTGCGCGGCGGCGATCGCCTGCTCGTCTCGGCGAATGGGGTAGAATACGAGACATTATGGTCGCCCTGGGCCTTCGTCGCTCGGGATCGGATGATCGACGATTCCGGGGAAGCGGCTCGCGCCGTGCGCAACGCCGTGCATCTTACCGCGCGTGCCCGCACCGCCAGCCATGATCGCGCCCTCTTGCTCCTTTCCGGCGGGCTCGATTCGGCGATCGTGGCCGCCAGCCTGAAGGCGACCGGCACCGATGTGATCGGCCTCAACCTCGTCGGCGACGACGCGGCAAGCGACGAAAGGCGCTATGCCGGGATGGTCGCCCGGTCTGCCGGCATCGAACTGCTGACGCGGACATTCGACCTTGACCGCGTCGATGTCCGCCGCTCGGGTGCGGCCCATATGCCCTATCCAGTGCATCGCTGCTTCACGCAGGCGCAGGACGCGGTCACGGCCGAAACCGCCGAGCTATGCGGAGCCGATATCCTCATCGATGGCGGCGGTGGCGACAATGTCTTCTTCGCTTCGCGCACCGTGTCGATCCTCGCCGACTGCCTCGCCACCGGCGGTCTGGACAAGCGCTTTTGGAGCGCCGCACGGGCACTCGGCGACCTGGGCCAGACCGGGACATGGGCCCTGACCTGGCGCGCGGTGCATCGCGCCTGGCTGCGCTCGCCAGCCCCGCGCCAGCCGCCAGCGATCGACTTCCTGTCTGACGCAGCAAGGGCGATCGTCGAGGACGCTCCTGCCCATCCCTGGTTCACGCCACCCGACGGCGTCCTGCCCGGTCGGGCCAGCCATGTGGCCCTGCTCGCCCCGGCACAGAATATGGTCGAGGCCATCAATGCCCAGGCCCAACAGCGCGCGGTATCGCCACTGGTTTCCCAGCCCGTCGTTGAGGCCTGCCTGCGTGTCCCGAGCTGGAACTGGCTTGCACCCGATCGGGACCGGGCGATCGCACGCAGCGCCTTCGCGCCCGATCTTCCCAAGGCCATCGTGTCGCGTCGATCGAAGGGCACGCCCACCGGGTTCGTCGCGACCATCTTCGACCGGCATCGGCAGACCATTCGCGACATGCTGCTTGGCGGCAAGCTGGCTGACCTTCGTCTCATCGACGAAAGAAAGATTTCACAGCTACTCTTTATGCCTGGTCCGGTTCGAGACCTGCGCTTCGTGCGCATCATGGAACTGGTCGATGCTGAAGCGTGGGCTGCATCCCAAAGCTAGAGGCGGCAATCTCAGACGGTACGTCCATCCAGCAATGCCGAGAGGGGACAAAGGATGGGAGCTACCATGTGCCAGCGTGAAGTCACATTCCGAACCCTGCGGGCCGTGGTTGGAAGGCGTTGGCGATTGGGCAGCATGTGATCGACCGGTTCAGGCAGCGCTGCGTTTCGAACGGCTTGCCGTATGGCGATTCTCCGGCTCGGGCAGGCCCAGATGCGCGCGAAAGGTTGCGCCCTCATAATCGGTTCGGAACAAGCCGCGCGCCTGCAGAATGGGAACTACCTTGTCGACGAACAGGTCGAGTTGCCCCGGCAGCGGCTCGAAAATGACGAAGCCGTCCGCCGCGCCTTCCTCGAACCAACGCTCGAGGCGATCGGCGACCGTCTCAGGTGATCCGACGAACGCCCCGCGCGGTGTCGCCAGCCGTTCGACCACCTGCCGCAGCGTTAGGTTCTCTGCCCGCACCTCGGCGAGGATACGCAGCGTGGCGCTCTGCTGGCTGTCAAACCCGATATGCGCCACGTCCGGGAAGGGCGCGTCGAGATCATATTGACGGAAGTCATGGTCGTTGAAGGTGCGCGACAGGAAGCCAAGGCCCGTGTCGATCGATTCCAGCGCCGCCAATTCGCGATAGCGGGCCTCCGCTTCCTCTTCCGTATCGCCGATGATCGGCGCGATGCCCGGCAGCACGAACAACAGGTCGGGATCGCGGCCGAAGCCCTTGGCCCGCGCCTTCACATCGGCGAGATAGGCCTGGCCGTCCTCTTTGGTCGGCGCATGGGTGAAGATCACTTCGGCATGGCGCGCGGCGAAGCTGCGTCCGTCGTCGGACGCGCCGGCCTGGAAGATGACAGGCTGACCCTGCGGCGTGCGCTTGATGTTGAGCGGCCCGCGCACCTGAAAATACTCGCCCTTGTGTTCCAGCCGATGCAGCTTGTTAGGATCGACGAACTGGCCGCTCTCCTTATCGGCGACATGCGCACCCTTCTCCCAGCTGTCCCATAGCCCCTTCACCACGTCGAGATATTCAGCGGCGATCTTGTAGCGGGTTGCATGGGCGGGATGCTCGGTCCTGCTGAAATTGGCCGCCGTATCCCCAAGCCAGGACGTGACGACATTCCAGCCGGCGCGTCCGCCACTCAGATGATCGAGCGAGGCGAACTGGCGGGCGACGTTGAACGGCTCGGAATAGCTGACTGTCAGCGTCGCGACGAGGCCGATGCGCGATGTCGTGGCGGCAAGCGCCGACAATATGGTGATCGGCTCGAACCGATTGAGATAATGGGGGCTGGATTTCTCGGTGATCGACAGGCTGTCGGCGACGAAGAGGAAATCGAACTTGCCGCGTTCCGCCGTCGCGGCCTGCTTTTGATAATAGGACAAGCTGGTGCTGGCGTTCACTTCGCGGTCGGGGTGCCGCCAATCGTTCCAGGTGCGGCCGACGCCGTGCAGGATGAAGCCGAGTTTGATGTGCGGGGATTTGGCCATGGCCGGTCCTTGATGCAGGAAAAGAGGAGGATGAGCCGACCCCATCTAGGCCAGCGCTTGGTCGGCAACCAACGCAATGTCCTCATGTGCATATGAATTGAGCAAATACCCCTTGATGTTGTTTCTGCCGCGCTGATGTTGGCCTGCGGCATCCCGCATGAGGAGACAGAATGACAACGTCCGCTCGCACCCCGGCGCATCCGATTGAGCCCTTGTTCACCAAGCGCTGGTCGCCGCGCGCCTATGACGGCTCGTCGATTCCCCAAGCTGCCCTGGACAGCATATTCGAGGCAGCACGCTGGGCGCCGTCCGCCTTCAATTATCAGCCTTGGCGGTTCGTCTACGCCCATCGGGGCAGACCCGATTGGCAGCGCTTTATGGACCCGCTGCTTCCTTTCAACCAGAGCTGGGCTAAGAATGCCGCCGTGCTGCTGTATCTTCTGTCCGATACGCTGATGGAACAGGGTCCGGGGTCGGATCCCAAGGCGTCATACAGCCACAGCTTCGATGTCGGCGCGGCCTGGGCTCTGATCGCGTTGCAGGCGACGAGATTGGGCTATCATGCTCATGGCATGACCGGCGTCGATTTCGACGCGGCGCGGATCGCGCTGAATGCGCCGGAGCGGTTTCGGATCGAGGCGGCAGTGGCGATCGGACGACAAGGCGACAAGGCCAGCCTACCCGAGGCCCTGCGAGAGCGGGAAGTCCCCAGCGGTCGCAAGCCGATCGAGGCGTTCACGTTCGCTGGCGCGTTCCCGGGCTGACCCGTCCCGCGCCGCCGGGCGAGGGCGCGGCTGGCCTACAGACCAGCGGCTTCAACCCAATGGGCGTTGCTGATGTCCCGGGCGAGCGTCCAGACCTGCCGCCTGATGTCTGGCACGGCGACGATTTCCCAATGCGCGCCGCGCGTCATTGGGCCGACGACACGGAGGCGATCCCGTGCCTCGCCACCCGCGCCGATCGCCCGGCACTGGCGATCCACGTCAATGCCGATCGCCAAGGAATCAGGCCGGATCGCGCTCTGGCTCGCCAGCGCGCGAAGCAGTTGGTCACGCGTGCGGCCGAGGTCGCCGAGCGGACCTGTGCAATTGACCACACGCGCGAAATGCCGCCAAGCCACCGCATCGCTGCCCCGAGAGCGCAACGCAACCGCGATTCGCGCCCCGTCCGGTCTTGCTTCCATGACCTTTGCGGCGGCGATCTCCAGACGCCCGGCGGCCCGCATCCCCGCCAGCCTGTCCGCTACCGCAGGCGCGATGCGATGTCGGTGCACATCCCAATAGGGACGCAGATGGCGCAGGAAGCGCGCACGGTCGGAGGCATCGGCGGCACGCCACATATCCTGAGTAAAGGGCCGCAATTCGTCCACCGCCGCGCGCCAGCCAACCGCGTCCGCGCGCGCACGCACACGCCGCACCAGCGCCGAGGCGGAGCCGTTCGGCCGCTCCGACAGGCCGGGCGCCGCCTGCGCCGGTGCATGGGCGCGGGGCAGCAGCCCGCGCCGTGACACCGCCACGATCGGCCCCGCAAAGCCAGCCGTGTCGAAGCTGAGCGCGCAATCCACCGCTGTCAGGCCGGTGCCCAACAGCAGCACCTGATCCTCCGGCCCCAATCCATCGGCCAGCCCCAGCGCCCAGGGATCATCGGCATAGGCGGGATGGGCAATGCCGGCAAAGGCGGGCAGGGCGTGTGGCGGCAGGTTGCCCGGTGCTAACACTGCGATGTCCGCCTTCACTTGCGCACCGGTGGCGAGGCGCACTGTCGCTGCCCCGTCCGACACCCTGAGATCGACGGCTTCCGCCTCCACCAGCCGCAGCCGTGCCCCGGCAGCAGCCTTGGCGGCCTCCAGCAGGTCGCGAAGGTAGAGGCCGTAAGTTTGCCGCGTGGCGAAGCTCGCATCCTGTCCTGCGGCCCGCGTCCTCAGCCAGTCGGCGAAGTGGCCAGGTTCGTCAGGCAGCGCGCTCATATTGGCGGCGCGGACGTTGAGAATATGGTCGTGCTGCGCGGCGCCATAAGCGAGCCCGCGCCCGAAGCGGTCGCCTCGCCGTTCGATCAACGTGACGCGCACTGCGCCATGGCGCAGCAGATTGATCGCCAGCAGCGTGCCGGAAAAGCCGCCGCCAACGATGGCGACATGATTGGCGCTCAGCATGGATCAAGCATTTCTAATGGTTTGGGCAGCATTGCTTGTGGGACATATCTCTACTTACTCAATAGATAAATAGCCTCAATTCGATTTTCTGGAGCTGCGTTGTCATGACCCCTCTACAACCCCTGATCGCCGGATGGCGGCGCTGGAAGGCGGCGGCGGCGCGCGAGTTTCTGCGCGATCCCAACGTCATCCTGTTCGACCGCGCACCCGAATCCGCGCCGGCCGCGACAAGCGCCCGTGGCGGCTGAGGGTCTTTCCCGCCGGTTGCTGCTGGGCGGCGGCGCGGCCTCCTGCCTGCTGCTCGCCGCCTGCGGATCAGGCAAGACGGGCCGCCCGGTGCTGCGCGTGTCGATCACCGGCAAGGGGGACGGCGATTCGCGGCTGCTCTTCAAGGCCGCCGGGATCAGGCCGGAAGGCTTCGACATCGCCTATAACGAGTTCCAGTCGGGCCATCTGGTGGTCGAGGCGCTGAATGGCGGATCGCTCGACTATGGCGGGATGAGCGAGATTCCGCCCATCTTCGCCGCCGCCTCGATCATCCAGAGCTTCCGCCAGATCGCGGTCGCCCATGGCGACGTCAACAACCAGGTCGTGCTGGTGCCCAAAGGCTCGACCGCGAAAAGCATCGTCGACCTGAAGGGCAAGCGCGTCGGCTATGTCCGCGCGACGACCTCGCAATATTATCTTATCCGAATGCTGGAGGAAGTCGGTCTCGGCTGGGACGACATCAAGCCGGTGGCGATGGGCGTGAGTGACGGCGCGGCGGCCTTTTCACAAGGCGCGCTCGACGCCTGGGCGATCTATGGCTTCCCGATCCAGCGCGCGATCGCGACCGAGGGCGCGCGCATCCTGCGCACGGCCTACGGCATCCTTTCGGGCAATTATCTGGTGGCTGCCCATGTCGATGCGCTGGCCGATCCCGTCAAGGCGAAGATCATCGCGGAATATCTGGGTCTCCTTCAGCAAGCCTATGGCTGGGCCGCCGCGCATCAGGACGAATGGGCGGTCATCGTGTCGCAGGATATCGGCGTGCCGCTCGCCTATGTGCAGGACCAGTTCAAGCGCAAGAGCGCGACCTACGAACTGCGTGCCGTGACGCCGGACGCGATCGCGTCGCAGCAGAAGGTCGCCGACCTATTCTACGCCCAAAAGCTGCTGCCCAGGCCGGTCGACGTCCGTTCGCTCTGGGACGACCGCTTCAATTCCGCCATCCCGAAAAGAGGCTGACCATCATGGCAACCCGTCTCGTCCCGCCCGCCACCGCCCCGTCCGGGAGCGCCTCGCCCGCAATCACCGCAGACTATCTCGACTGGCTGACCGGCGAACTCGCGTCGCACGCCGAAGCCTATGACCGCAGCGGCGAATTCCCCCGCGCGCCCTTCGACCTGCTGGCGCGCGAGGGGCTGATCGGCCTTACCGTCCGGCCCGAACTGGGCGGGCGCGGCGCGCACCTTTCCGAAGCGCTGCGCGTGCTCGCCGCCGTGGCGAAGGGCGAGCCGTCGACCGCGCTCATCCTCTTCATGACCTATCATTATCACGCCAACCCGCACCGCGCGCAGGGCTGGCCCGCCGCCATCTACGAGCGGCTGGCGGCGGACGCGGTGGCGGGTCGGGGGCTGATCGGCGGGCTTCGGGTCGAGCCCGAGCTCGGCACTCCGGTGCGTGGCGGCCTGCCCGCCACCGTCGCACGGCGCACCCCCGATGGCTGGGCGATGAGCGGCACGAAAATCTATTCGACCGGATCGACCGGGCTCGACTGGTATTCGGTCTGGGCCAAGACCGACGAGGCAAACCCGCGCGTCGGCAATTTCCTGGTCAAGGCCGGCAGCCCCGGCGTAACGATCGAGCCGGCCTGGGACCATCTCGGTATGCGCGCCACCGTCAGCCACGCGGTCCACTTCGCCGATACGCCGACCCCGTTCGACTATGCGGTAGACGTGCGCTTGCCAGAACAATGGGCGGCCGCTGCGGGCGACCCCGGCCTCGCCATTTGGAACGCGCTTTCCGTCTCGACCATCTATGACGGCGTGGCCCGCGCCGCGCGGGATTGGCTGGCGGGATATCTCAACGACCGCGTGCCATCCAATCTCGGCGCGTCGCTCGCCACCCTGCCGCGCGTGCAGGAGAAGTTCGGCGAGATCGAGGCGCTGCTTCAGGTCAATGCCACGCTGATCCGTGATGCCGCCGCGCGCTATGACGCAGGCGATCCGCCGGGCGCGGTCGCGGTCAACAGCATCAAATATGTCGCGACCGCCAACGCAGTCCGTGCGGTGGAGATCGGCCTCGAACTCACCGGCAATCCCGGCCTCAGCCGCAACAATCCGCTCGAACGCCATTATCGCGACGTGCTGTGCAGCCGCATCCATTCGCCTCAGACCGACACGATCCTTGTCGCCGCCGGCCGCGCGGCTTTGGGACAATAGCCATGTCGCTCGTCATCGCCAGCCAGCTCGACGCCGATTTCAACAAGGGCCTCGTCCAGCATCCGATCGGGCCGGTCGTGATCGACGTTGCGGAGGATGAGCCCTGGACCGCCGCTGCGGAAGCCGACCTGCTGCTGGTCCGCCCGACGCCTGCATGGCGGCAGCCCCCGGTGGCGCGCCCCTCGCTCTGGCCGGGCCGCTTGAAATGGGTCTATAGCGCGTCCGCCGGCGTCGATTTCTATCCCGAATGGCTGCTGGACGCGCCGCTCGTCACCTGTGGCCGCGGGGTCGCGTCGGACGAGATCGCCGATTATGTCATCGCCGCCATCTACGCCCATGCCAAGAACCTGGAGGCGGTGACGGTGCGATCCCGCGCCGACTGGAAACAGGCGCCGCTCGGCCGTGTGTCGGGCACGACCGTGGGCATCGTCGGGCTGGGCGCGATCGGGCAAGCGGTGGCGCGACGCGTGCTCGCGCTCGGCGCGCAGGTGGTGGCGCTGCGCCGCTCGGGCGCGCAGGCGGGGATCAGCGGCGTCGAGCTGGTGACCGACCTGCCCGCTCTGATCACCCGCGCCGACCATATCGTCATAGCGGTGCCCGCCACGCCCCAGACCCGCCATCTGTTCGACGACCGTCTTCTGGCGCGGGTGAAGCCCGGCGCGCACATCATCAATGTCGCGCGTGGATCGGTGCTGGATCAGGACGCGCTGATCCGCGCGCTCGACCGGGTGGAAGGCCCCGGCTTCGCCACGCTCGACGTCACCGATCCCGAGCCGCTGCCCGAAGAACACCCGCTCTATCTCCACCCCAAGGTCCGTCTGACCCCGCATATTTCCAGCAACTATACGCTGATGCGCCAACGGCTGCTGGAAAAGGTGCGCGACGACATCAGCCGCTTTGTCCGCGGCGAAGCGCCTTCCGACGTGGTCGATCCCGCGCGCGGCTATTAGAGGACGGGCGCCTCAGAGCGCCTGCACCGTCTCCCGCGCCAGTTCGGCGAGCCGCTGCGCCGCGCTGTCCAGCTTTTCGCCCGCGCGCATGATGGCGGCGACGCGCGGCAATTCGGGCAAGCGCTCATGCGTCAGCGTCGATTCCTCGCCAATGAAGAGGTGCGTGCGGCAGGTGATGCCGAGCCCCGCGCCGACTGCGGCCTTGAGCGTCGCGAGATTGGGCGTCTCCACCGCGATCCGCCATTGCAGGCCCGCATCCTCCAGCCCCCGTATCGCCGCCTCGCGGAAGCGGCAGGGCTCCTCCAGTACGGCGAGGGGAATGATGCTGCGATCGGCCAGCGCCGGCTCTCCATACCAGGCCATCGGCGCGACCGTCACCGCATGGGCGTCATTGGGCGCGGCGAAACCCAGCAATATGTCCAGCTCGCGCCGGTCGAGCAGCGCCTGCAACTCCGCCGTCCCGGCCACCCGTGCATAGATTTGCGCGTCGGGGTGCAGCTCCGAAAAGCGCGAGAGCAGCCCCGACAGCAACGTATCGGCGAAATCCTGCACCATCCCGATCCGCGCCGGCCCGGCAAAGCGCCCGGCGCTCACCGCCGCCACCGCCTCGTCATGAAGGAGCAGCACGCGCCGGGCATAATCCAGCATCACCTCGCCGGCGGGCGTCAGGTTGAGCCGCCGCCCTTCCCGCAGGAACAGCGTCTGCTGCACCAATTCCTCCAGCCGTTTGATCTGGAGGCTGAGCGCCGATTGGGTGACGAACACCTGTTCCGAGGCATTGAGCATCGATCCGGTGTCGACGATCGCGACGAAGCTCCGTAGCAAATTGGTGGGCAGGTTGACCGGCATGGCAGGCCTTTCTTGGAAGGGATGCGGGGAGGAGCCGACCCAGCGGAGGGAATAGGCAACCCCTTATCGCGATGCCGATATATCAATCAAAATAGTAGAGATTTCGCCGGATCAACTAAATCTTGGCGTTGGCCCATCCCGCCCCGCACCTGACGATTTTCCGCGCCGCAGCGAGCCAATTGCGCGCCCGGCCGAGCCATATGACCACGGCTCATAGATCGGCCAACAAAAACTTAATTGAATTGGTAGAGAATACATGATGGGCTTTCCGGACCTGGACAAGGACTGGATATGGCAAGCTTGGCGATCGAACATTCACACGGCGCAGAACGGAGCCGGCGGCCCTTTTCACTGTCGCGCTTCGGCGGGCGCTGGCTCTCGCCGGTGCTGCTCCTCTTCCTCTGGGAGTTGGGCTCGCGCAGCGGCCTGATACCGGAACGCACGCTTGCCGCGCCCTCGGCGGTGATCGGCACGCTCATCGACATGGTGATCTCGGGCGAGCTGCCATCCAATCTTCTCGTCTCCTTCGCCCGAGTCGCCGCCGGGCTGCTCATCGGCGTCGGCCTGGGTCTGGCGCTCGGCCTCGTCGCCGGCCTCTCGCGCGCCGGGGAACTGGCGGTCGATCCGCTCATGCAGATCAAGCGCACCATCCCCGCGCTCGCGCTAACGCCGCTCTTCATCGTCTGGTTCGGCATCGGCGAAACCCCCAAGGTCGCGCTGATTGCCTTCGCCACCATCTTTCCAGTCTATCTCAACCTCTACAGCGGCATCCGCGGCGTCGACCTGCGCCTGCTCGACGCCGCCAAGAGCTTCGGCCTCAGCCGCGCCGAGCAGATATGGCACGTCGTCCTGCCTTCCGCGCTGCCCTCGCTGCTGGTGGGGCTGCGCTACGCCCTCTCCGTCTCGATCCTCGTCCTCGTGGTGGCGGAGCAGATCAACGCCTCGGCGGGTCTCGGCTACCTCATCAACAATGCCCGCGATTTCATGCGGACTGACATCATCGTCGTCTGCCTGATGGTCTACGCCATCCTCGGCCTTGGCGCCGACTGGCTGGTCCGCGCCATCGAAGCCCGCGCCCTTATCTGGCGCCCCAGCATAGTGGAGCAATAAGCATGGACGCTCGCCTCGGCTTTACCACGGTGAACTCCTCCGTCCACCAGCCCCAGCCCGAACCGGTCGTGCGCCTGCGCGGCTTCACCCGCCGCTTCGGCGCGAACACGATCATCGATGGGCTCGATCTCGACATCGCGCCGGGTGAGTTCATCGCCCTCCTCGGGCGCTCGGGGTCAGGCAAGACGACATTGCTACGTACCCTTGCGGGTCTAGATGAGGTACGCAGCCAGGACGTGGAAGTGCCCGACAGCCGTGCCGTCGTCTTCCAGGATGCGCGCCTCCTGCCGTGGAAGCCGGTCTGGAAGAATGTCGGACTCGGCCTGAACGGAGACATCCGCCCGCGCGCCGAAGCGGCGCTCCGGGAAGTCGGCCTCGGCCATCGTCTGGACGCCTGGCCACTCACTCTATCGGGCGGTGAAGCGCAGCGCGCAGCGCTCGCCCGCGCGCTGGTGCGCGAGCCCAAGCTGCTGCTGCTCGACGAACCCTTCGCCGCGCTCGACGCGCTGACCCGCTACCGGATGCACGACCTCGTCCTCTCGCTCTGGCGGGCGCATCGCCCGGCCGTGCTGATCGTCACCCATGATGTCGAGGAAGCGATCGCGCTCGCCGACCGGGTGCTGGTCCTAGACCAGGGCCGCATCGTCGCCGAAGAACGCATCACCGCCCCGCGCGGCGAACGCGCCAGCTTCTCCGCCCGCCTGCGCGAAAAGCTGCTGTCCACCCTGGGCGGCGACGATCATGGCGTCGTCCCCTTCGCGACCGCGCTGGAAGCGGCCGAATGACGGCAGTCGCCACCCTCGAACGGCCGATCGACACCACCCGCCTGCGCGGTTTCGTCACTGCCTTCGCCGATCTGCTTGCGGCAACGCGCGACGAGCAGGCCATCCTCGACAGCGGCAGCGCCTTGCTGGCCCGCCTGATCGCCAGCGACGACTGGCTGCCGGAAGAGTTCGCTCAACCCAACCCCGAGCGCTACCAGCAATATCTGCTCCATTGCGACAGCCGCGAACGCTTCAGCGTCGTCAGCTTCGTCTGGGGGCCGGGTCAGTCCACGCCGATCCACGACCACAGCGTCTGGGGCCTCGTCGGCGTCCTGCGCGGCGTTGAGAAAGTGGAGCGCTTTGGCCGTCTGCCTTCGGGCGCACTGGCGGCGCAGGGCGAGGAACTGCTCCGCGCCGGGGAAGTGGACGCCGTTTCACCGCGCATCGGTGACATCCATCGCGTGACCAACGGCCTTGCCGACCGCCCCTCCGTCAGCATCCATGTCTATGGCGCCAATATCGGCGCTGTGGAGCGGGCGACCTACGCGCCGGACGGCACTCCTAAATCCTTCATCTCGGGATACGCCAACCGCGTCATCCCCAACCTCTGGGACAGATCGAGACAATCATGACCACCGACATTCTTGACCGCATCCAGGTTGCCACCCCGCAAGACATCCGCCGCGCGCTGATGATCGGCAGCGAGATCGCGCTGATCGACGTGCGCGAGGAACATGAGTTCGCGCAAGGGCACCCGCTCTTCGCCGCCCAGATCCCGCTCCGCCGCATCGATGAGGAAGCGCGCTGGCGCATCCCCCGGCTCGACACGCCGATCGTCGTTTATGACAATGGCGAAGGGCTGGCGCGCAAGGCCGCTGTGCGTTTTGAGGCGCTCGGCTACACCGACGTGCGCGAGCTGGAAGGCGGCCTTTCTGGCTGGCGCGAGGCCGGTTATGAACTGTTCGAGGACGTCAACAGCTATAGCAAGGCGTTCGGCGAACTGGTCGAGCATCGCCGCCATACCCCCAGCCTGCCGGCCGAGGAAGTGCAGGCGCTGATCCGCGAGAAGGCCGACGTCAAGATCCTCGATGCGCGCCGCTACGACGAATATAACACGATGAGCATCCCGACCGGCACCAGCGTGCCCGGCGCGGAATTGGTGCTGCGCGCGCAAGCCGTCGCGCCCGATCCCGACACCACCATCATCGTCAACTGCGCCGGCCGCACCCGATCGATCATCGGCGCCCAGTCACTGGTCAATGCTGGTATCCCTAACAAGGTCTATGCGCTGCGCAACGGCACGATCGGCTGGACGCTCGCGGGTCAGGAACTGGAGACCGGCCAGACCCGCGCCGCGCCGGAGGTCAATGACGCCGTCACGGAAGGCGCGCGCGCGCATGCCCGCGACGTCGCCTATCGCGCCGGCGTAAAGCGGATCGGCTGGGATGAGCTTGCGGCATTGAAAGCCGAGACGGCCCGTACCCTCTATCTCTACGACGTGCGCCAGCCGCGCGAATATGAAAGCGGCCATCTTCCCGGCTTCCGCAATGCACAGGGCGGGCAGCTTGTGCAGGAGACCGACCATAACGCACCGGTGCGCGGCGCGCGCATCGTCGTCACCGATCCCACCGGCGTGCGCGCCGACATGACAGCCTCCTGGCTCGCGCAGCTCGGCTGGGAAGTCTATGTGCTCGACATCGACTGGTCCGCCACCGAACTGGAGCGCGGTTCCGACGGCGCGCCCAGCCCACGTGGCCCGGAGGGTCGCTACAAGCGGCCCTATGAAGGCACCGACAACAAGGCCGCGGCGATGCAGGCCTATCTCGACTGGGAATATGGCCTCGTCGCCCAACTGGAGCGCGACGGCACCCACGGATTCTTCGTCATCTGATCTTTGAGGAGACTCACATGAGCGTCAAGTTCATCGGATATATCGGCTTCAACAACGGCTCCGAAACGCAGTCCGCTGTCCGCAGCCGCGCGCTCGACATCCACTATGTGAACGCGGCGGCGAAGGCGCAGGAGGAGGGCGGGTTCGACCGCGTGCTGATTCCGTTCGGCTCGAACAGCCCCGAAAGCCAGATCGTCGCGGCCCATGCTGCCGCGCTAACCAGCCGGCTCGGCTTCCTTGTCGCGCACCGCCCTGGCTTCACCCAGCCAACGGTGGCGGCGCGCCAGCTCGCTACGCTCGACCAGCTGTCGAGCGGCCGCGTCGCTGTCCACATCATCACCGGCGGGGCGGATGATGAAATGGCGCGCGACGGCGACACGAAGACGGTCAAGGCCGAACGCTATGCCCGGACCGACGAATATCTGACCATCCTGCGGCAGGAATGGACGGCGTCCAAGCCCTTCGATCATCAGGGCGCATATTATGACATCCGCCAGGCGTTCAGCGCGATCAAGCCCGACAATCTGCCGGTCTTTTTCGGCGGATCTTCGGACGAGGCGATCGAGGTCGCCGGTCGCCATGCCGATGTCTATGCGCTCTGGGGTGAAACCCTAGCCGCCGTGCAGGACACGGTACGGGCGGTGCGCAAGTCCGCCGCGCGGCACGGCCGCAGCCCCGGCTTTTCCTTGTCGCTTCGCCCGGTCATCGCCGACACGGAGGAAGCCGCCTGGAAGCGCGCCGCCGACATTGAGGAACAGGTGCGCGAAAATCGCGTCGCCGCCGGCCTGCCGCTCACCGGCCATCGCCCGCCCAATGCGGGCTCGCTCCGCCTCCTCGAAACTGCCAGCGCCAACCGGCAGGACAAGCGCCTCTGGACCGGTGTCGCGGCGCTCACCGGCGCGGCCGGCAACAGCACCGGCCTTGTCGGCACGCCAGAGCAGGTGGCCGACGCCATGCTCGATTATTACGACATCGGCATCGACCATTTCCTGATCCGCGGCTTCGATCCGCTGGGCGATTCCGTCCTTTACGGCCGCGAACTGCTGCCGCGCGTCCGCGCCAGGGTGGCCGAGCGCGAAGCGGCCGGCCTCGCACTGGCGGGCTGATCCATGTCGAAACGAAAAGTCGCCATCCTGTCGGCGGCCATTGTCGCGGTGGCGGGCCTCGGCCTTGCCGCCGCGACCTTTCATCGCGGCGACGGCAAGGTGCTGCGCGTCGCCAATCAGAAGGGGCAGGTGAAGGCGATGATGCTCGCCTCGGGCGCTCTGGAAGGCGCGCCCTACACCGTCGAGTGGTCGGAATTTCCCGCCGCTCAGCCTTTGCTCGAAGCGGTCGGCGGCGGCGCGGCGGACCTTGGCCTCGCCGCCGACGCGCCCTTCATCTTCGCCTATCAAAGCGGCAGCCCGGTCAAGGCCATCGCCGTCCAGGCCCCGGCCAACCAGGCGGCCGAAGCACTCGCCATCCTGGTGAAGAACGGTTCGCCCCTGCGCAGCCCGCAGGACCTGGTGGGCAAGTCAGTCGCGACCACGCGCGGGTCGATCGGCCATCATCTGCTGCTCCAGACGCTGGAGCGCGCCAACATCCCGGTGAACAAGGTGCGCGTCACCTTCCTGCCGCCGGGCGACGCGAAGGCGGCGTTCGACAGCGGCTCGATTGACGCATGGGCCACCTGGACGCCCTACACCAACGTCGCGATCAAGGAAGGCGCGCGCACCGTCGCGGACGCGAAGGATTACGGCCTGCCGCTCTATATCGACATCGCCCATGCGGACTCGATCGATCCGAAGCGCGCCATGCTTGCCGACTTCCTGAAACGGGAAGCGAAGGCCGTCGCCTGGGCGCGGCAGCATCCCGATCAGTTCGCGCAGGTGCTCTCGAAGGAAACCGGCCTGCCGCTCGACATCGCCCGCGCCAGCTTCGAACGGAGCAACCGCGTGTCGCGCCCGATCGACGCCGGCATCGTCGCGCATGAAGAAGCGATCACCGCCCGCTTCCAGAAAGCCGGCCTCATCACCGGCCCGCGCGACGTGCGGCTGGCCTTCGACGACAGCTTCGGCAAGGGCCAAGAATAAGTTTTCCGCAACCAAGGCGATCTTCAGTTTAGCTGAAGTCATGGATGGGCGACCGAACTCATTTATCAACAAAATTAATAGAGAATATGCCGCCCTCCAGCATTTCTTGGGGGACCATTTGCAATGACCAAAAACCGCCTCTTCCTTGTCTCGACAGCGCTTTCGGCTGTCTACTTCGCTGTCTCGCCCGCCGGCGCGCAGAGCGTCTCCGCGCCTGATCAGGCGGCCGAGGATGCCGCGACCGATGGCGGCACCATCATCGTCACCGGCGTCCGCGGCGCGCCCCGCACGGTCGCGGAAAGCCCTGCGCCGATCGATGTCGTCGGAGCGGAAAAGCTGCAGGCGACCGGCTCCGCCGAGTTCGGGGAGGCGCTGTCCAAACTGCTTCCCTCGCTCAATTTCGGTGCCACCAATGCCGGCGTCTTCTCGATCGGGCGCCCCGTCACCAACCGTGGGCTCTCGCCCGCCTATACGCTGGTGCTGGTCAATGGAAAGCGGCGACACAACGGCGCCTTCCTCAACAATTCGCCGACCGACACGTCTGGCGCCAACCCGGTCGACATCGACCTCATTCCCACCAGCGCCATCGACCGGATCGAAGTGCTGAAGGATTCGGCCGCCGCCCAATATGGCACGGACGCCATCGCCGGCGTGATCAACATTCAGCTCGCGAAGAAGGAAGGGCTGAGCGGCGATTTCACCTATGGCACGCTGTACGACGCCAACGGCGACCCGGACAGTTGGAAGGGCACGATCCGCTACGGCACGAAGATCGGCGACAATGGCGGTTTCCTGACGATCAGCGGCGACATCCGCAAGCGCGGCGGCGCGTGGTGGAACCTGGCTGCGACAGACACCAACCTCTACGGCCTGCCCGCCGGTCGCACCATCGATCAAGTGGTGGCGACGAGCGGCCTCACCCGCGCCCAGGTGGAGGCGAACGTCGCCGCCGCCAACGCCCGCAACGCGCAGTGGAACCGCGACGGGGCGCATAATGGCGATCCTCAGGTCAAGGCGTTCAACCTCAGCTACAATGCCGAGCTGCCGGTGACGGAAAATGTCACCCTTTATAGCTTCGGCACCTATGGCGAGCGTGACGCGCAGATCGGCAACAATTTCCGCCGCCCCAACAGCACCGCCAATTTCACGGCGCAGTTCCCCGACGGCTATTATCCACTCAACAATATCGAGGAAAACGACTTCCAGTTCGTCGGCGGCCTGCGCGGCACGCTGGCGGGCTGGGATTACGACATCTCCTCATCGTTCGGCCGCAACTACAGCCATCAATTCTCCAAGCTGTCGGTCCGTCCCTCGCTGGGGCCGACCGGCCCGACGCAATGGCCCAACCTCGCCAATTTCGAGTTCCGGCAGTGGACGCACAATGTCGATCTGCACCGCAGCGTCGACATCGGCCTCGCCCGGCCGCTCGAAATCTCGGTCGGCGGCGAATATCGGCTCGACCGCTTCCGCACCTTCGCCGGCGATCCGCTCGCCTATCAGCCCGCGACCTACACGTTCAAACCGGGCGACCAGCAATATGACTGGAATGTCGGTCGCATCGCCTCCCCGGTGGTGCAGGGCGCGATCGTCCTGTCGCCGGCGGACGAAGCCGACATCAGCCGAAAGGTCTATGCCGGCTATGTCGACCTCGGCATCTATCCGACCGACGCCTGGTATATCGGCGCGGCGATCCGGGCCGAGCATTATGACGACGGTTCGGGCAGCCCCATCGGCCTCAAGCTCAACAGCCGCTACGAAGTCACCCCGACGCTGGCGATCCGCGGAACGGTCGGCACCGGGTTCCGCGCGCCGTCGCTGACGCAGATCGGTTATGCGCAGACGGATGGCCGCACCTCCTCCTTCTTCAATCCCGCCACCGGCCAGACCGAACTGCGCCCCACCGTCGCCAAGCTTGTGACGGCGGACTCGACCGTGGGCCAGCTGCTGGGCGCAAAGCCGCTCAAGGCGGAAAAGACCTGGAACGCCGGCCTCGGCTTCGTCTTCACGCCCGCGCCGTCGCTGTCGATCACGCTCGACGGCTACTATATCCGCATCCGCGATCGGGTGGAGCGCACCGGCCGCCTGTTCGGACCCGGCATCTCGGCGATCCTCGCCGCCAACGGCCTGTCCGACATCGAGCAGGCAGAATATTTCATCAACGCCGCCGACACGGAAACCAAGGGCTTCGACCTCGTCGCCGATTACAGCCGCAATCTGGGCGATCTCGGCAAGATCGGCCTGACGCTGGCCTTCAACTATTCCAAGACCGAGGTGACGGATGTCGTCGCCACCCCGTCGCAGCTGTTTGCGGCCAATGGCACATCGCTGCTCGGCGCCGGCTCCGTGTTTTTTGGCGGCGACAAGATCGGCGAACTGGAAGTGCTCCAGCCCCGCACGAAGCTGGTGAGCACCTTCAACTGGCAGAAGGGCATTTTCGGTCTCAGCGTCACCGCCACCCGCTACGGCAAATATACGCAGCGCACGGCAGCGGGCGACGATCGCTATTTTGGCGCGAAGATCATCACCGACGCCAGCCTCAGTGCGAAAGTCACCGACTTCGCGACTCTCTCGGTCGGCGCGACCAATCTCTTCGACGTGCGGCCCGAAACCAACGGGCCGGGCAATCCCCAGACAGGGCAGGGCTATTATGGCCCGTCGCCCTTCAATCCCGCAGGCGGCTATTATTATGGACGGATCGCTCTTGCCTTCTGATCGGCGCACCTTCCTCGCCGGTGCAGCCGCTCTCGCCCTCGCCGGTTGCGGTGAAGGCGCGAAGGGCGGCCGTACCAGGCTGGTGCTGGGCGATCAGGTCCATCTGCTCCAGTCGAAGGCAGAAGCGGCGCACGCGCTCGGCAACCTGCCCTATGACATAGAATGGGCCAATTTCGCCGGCGCCGCGCCCCTGCTCGAAGCGCTCAACGCAGGGGCGGTCGATACCGCGCCGGCGGGCGACCTGCCGGTGGTGCTGGCGGCAGCGGCCAAGGCGCCGCTCAAGATCGTCGCCGGAACAGGTTTCTCGACCCGCGACATCGGCATCATCGTGCCCCAAGGTTCCCCCGTCCGTCGCGTTACCGATCTCGCCGGCCGCCGCGTCATCGTCTCCAGCGCGCGGGGCAGCATTTCCCACTATCTCCTGCTCGAAGCGCTCAAGGAGGCACATGTCGACCGCAAGGCGGTGGATATCGGCTTCATGCTGCCCAATGACGCAGCCGCTGCCTTCAACGCGGGAAGGATCGACATATGGGCGACCTTCGGCACCTATCAGATCGCGGCGGAACTGGCCGGCGCGCGGCTGATACGCGACGGCGAGGGAATCAATAGTCCCTTCGCCCTGATCGCCGCGTCGCAGGCGGCGCTGGACGATCCGGCCAAGCGCGCCGCGCTGCGTGACGTTCTTGGCCGTCTTCAGAAGGCTGCGCTCTGGTCGGCGGACCATCCGGCCGCTTATGCCGCTATCTTGGTCGAGCAGACGAAGGTGGACCCGAGGGTCGCCGACATCATGGCCAACCGGCAGCGCGGGATACTCGTTGCCCCCGACGACGCCGTCATCACGCCGCTCCAGCGCGTGGTCGATCGCTTCCATGCCGACGGCGAACTGCCCGCCCATGTCGATGTCGCCGCGATCGTCGACCCAGGCATCTTCCCAGCATGAGCGGCGCTTCGCGACCCTTCATAAATCCTCATTGGGCGGCCGCCTGCCGTCCTCTTACTATCGCGCCCAAAGGAGCATCGCCATGGCTACAGTGTTGAAGGACGACCGATTCCGCCACAGCGGCATCAGCGAAGCCGAATGGAAGGTCCGCGTCGATCTCGCCGCCTTCTATCGTCTCTCGGCTCTCTACGGCTGGGACGATTTCATCTACACCCACATCTCCGCCCGCGTGCCGGGGCCCGACCATCATTTCCTCATCAACCCCTTCGGCCTGATGTTCGACGAGATCACGGCATCCAGCCTGGTCAAGGTCGATCTCGACGGCAACGTCATCGGGAACAGCGACTATGGCATCAACTATGCCGGCTATGTGATCCACTCGGCGATCCATGGCGCGCGCGAGGACGCCCATTATATCGCGCATTTCCATAGCGCCGATGGCATGGCGGTCTCCGCCCACGCCGACGGATTGCTGCCCTTGAACCAGCGCGCGCTCGCGTTGATTCCCCGCCTGTCTTACCATGACTATGAAGGCGTCGCGCTCAACCTTGACGAGCGCGAACGGCTGGTCGCGGACCTTGGCGATACCAAGGTCATGCTGCTCCGCAACCATGGCACGCTGGCACTGGGATCATCGCCGGGCGAAGCGTTCAGCGGCATCTATCATCTGGAGGAGGCCTGCAAGGCGCAGGTCCGCACCCTCGCTGTCGGCCGCGACAACATCCTTATCGCCCCCGAAGCCGCGCAGGAGGAAGTGCGCCGCCAGATGAGCCGGGAGCGCCTGCCCGTGGAGGGCGCCAAGTCCCATTACGATCTCGTCTGGGAAGCCGCGCTTCGCAAAGCGCAGCGCCGGTCGCCCGGCTTCGACGCCTGAGGGATCACGCCATGACCAAAAGACAACTCAAACTCGGCCTTGTCCCCACCGGCGTCGGCGGTCCCGGCGACAGCAACCGCTGGCTCGATCCCGACATTCCGGAGGACGCCAGCGTCAATATCGCCTGGACCATCGACATAGTGCGCCAGGCCGAGGCAGCGAAGTTCGACCTCGTCTTCATCGTCGACAGCCAGTTCATCACGCCCCACTCGCCACCCCATTATCTCAACCGGCTGGAACCGCTCACCCTCCTGTCGGCGCTGGCGGTGGCGACGAAACAGATCGGCCTCGTCGGCACCTTCACCACCTCCTACAACGACCCCTTCGGTCTCGCCCGTCGCCTCGCCTCGCTCGACCTCATCAGCAAGGGGCGGGCCGGCTGGAATGTCGTCACCAGCGGGGACGCGGGAACGGCGAGCAACTTCAGCCTGCCCGAACATTTCGACTATGACACCCGTTACCGCCGCGCGGTCGAGTTCCTGGATGTCGCACGCGGCCTCTGGTCGAGCTGGGAGGAAGGCGCACTGGTCCGCGACCGCACGACCGGTCAGTTCCTCGATCCCGCCCGGCTCCACCGCCTTGACCATCACGGCGAGTTCTTCCAGGTCGCGGGGCCGCTCAACATCCAGCGCTCGCCACAAGGGGAACCGGTCATCTTCCAGGCAGGCGACAGCGATCAGGGCCGCGATCTGGGCGCGAACATAGCCGACGCCATCTTCACCCATGCCGCCACGATCGAACAGGGCCAGGCGTTCTACGCCGACCTCAAGGGCCGCGCCGCCCGCCTTGGCCGTAATCCGGACGAGATTGTGATCCTCCCGGGCTTCTTCATCTATGTCGGCGATACCGACGCAGAGGCGCAGGAGATTCAGCGCCGCTACCGCGAGCAAGACCAGAGCTTCGACCAGGCGCTGGCCGAATTCGGTCGCCCGTTCGGCTGGCATGATTTCCGCCGCTATGATCCCGAGGCGCCCTTCCCGGTCGCAGCGCTCGATCATGCCAGGAGCAGCTTCTACACCCAGGCCAAGCGCATCACCGACGAAGCGATGGCGCAGGGCTGGACGCTGCGGCAGGCGGTAGAGAAAGCGCGCGCCAGTCGCGGCAGTCCCTTCGTCGGTTCACCCGAAACGGTAGCGAACGAAATCCAGCGCTGGTTTGAGGAGCGCGCGCTCGACGGACTCAACGTCCATCTCGGCCACCCTGAACAGCTCACCCGTTTCACCGAGGAGGTGGTGCCGATCCTCCAATCGCGTGGCCTGTTCCGCACCGACTATGAAGGCGACACGCTGCGCGCCAATCTCGGCCTCCCCATCCTGCCGAGCCGCCACCAGCGCGCTCCCGCGCGGCGGGACGCGGCCTGAACCTATGACAAATCATCGCCGCAGCGCCATCAACTCTCATTGGCGGCGCAGCGCGTCGGCGGCCATCATCACGTCAATGCAAGGAGACGATGATGGCGACTATCCTTACTCAGCCCCTCAAGACCCGCTATGCCGCCCTTCAGGCCGAGCGCGAACGCAACTGGTCCGCCGCGCAGCTTGAAGCCAATGCTCGCCAGCGCCGTCTGTTGATCGAGCGTTTCGATCCCGCCGCCATCGCCCAGCCCGGCGACCTGCTGCCCGACTTCGTCTTCGCGGAAGTGGACGGCGGGGAACTGACGCTGAGCGGCCTGACGAAAGGCGGATCGGCGCTCTTCATCTTCTTCCGCTTCGCCGGTTGCCCGGCGTGCAACATCGCGCTCCCTTATTATGCCGAGGCGCTCTACCCCGAACTGCGTCAGCGTGATATCCTGCTGGTCGCCCTCAGCCCGCAGCAGCCCGACCGGCTGCGGGAAATCAAGGATCGGCATCAGCTGCCCTTCCTAGTGGCCACGGATGCGGATAATAGCCTCGCCCGACATATCGGTATCGCGTTTGAGCCTGATGACAGACCTTCGCCGCCACCCGCCGGCTGGATTGGCGAGGTTACGGGGACGGGCACTTGGGAACTGCCCCAGCCAGCGGTCCTGCACCTGGGTGCAAACCGGGCCGTGAGGTCGTTGCAGGTCAGCCCCGACTGGCTGCAAAGACCCGAAGCGGAAGAGATATTGCAGAAAATTGCCTAAAGCCCGCGAAATTCGCGCGTTACGCCAGTAGCAGCGGGGTTGAAGTGGTGGCAGGCCGATAAAGGGCCGTTAGATGGCGGCCTTTGATATTGGGCAGCGACCGGACACCGGCCGCACGATAGCGTTGGAAAATGGCGCGCGGCCCATCGATCGGCCGAGCGTCGATTGGCACGACCGTCCGAGCACAGAACCGGCGGAGAAGCGGGCGGCCTTGAACGGGGTGCCGGTCTTTGCCGAAAAGGTCCAGGCGTAGTGGTCAGGATGCGCATGCCCCCAGGCGCGGGCGAGGCGCGCGGTGAAATCGGCCACCAGCGCCGTTTCCGCGATCGCGGTGTCGCTGGCTGCAAGGAAGGCGAGGCTGGTCGGAACGCCGCTGCCATCAGCCAGAACATGATCGCCATTTTCCAGTACGGCTATGCCAATATAGCTGCCCCGGGTCGACTAGGCGTCGATCGCTCCGCTGGCGAGAACCGACTTCGCTTCGCCATTGGCGAGATGGATCCATTGCACGTCTGTCGGCTCGAGCCCCGCCTTTTCCAGCGGTTTGAGGGCCAAATCCTGCCCGGCGGACCCCTTTATCGTCGCCAGCCGCTTGCCCTTGAGGTCGGCGAGCGTGCCGATCGGCGATGGTTTCGGCTGGCGCTGTTGCCATGGTGCATTCCTTTCCTGCCAGTGCGACTCCCCTGACGGTAGCGACGCACCGATGGGTAAGTCAGCCAAGCCCGGCATTTCCCATGAATAATTTTGGGCCCTGATGACCAACGGGCCGAGCAACGCTTTTACGTCCCTTTGCGTCGACCTATTGGCATCGCTCGCGGACGATCAAGAAGTTTCAGAGAATCACGGGCCCAAGCCAGCAATTCCATTGAACAAATTCAGCGGTGATTGAGCAGCACTCATTATCTTCCCTCGCGTCAGCGGCCTAGCCTTCGCGCCAAATCGGCAGGAGGAACAAGCATGGGTCACGGGACCGAACGGCAATTGCATCTGGGCGCGATATTGGAAGGCGTGGGCGCCGACCATCATAGCTGGCTCGACCCGGAGCTACCCGGCAACGCCAGCATCGACATTAGCTGGTATATCGAGAATGCGCGGCTGGCGGAGGCGGCGAAGTTCGATTTGGTCTTCATCATCGACTCGCCCTACATCACCCCGGACACCGCGCCGCATTTCCTGAACCGGCTGGAGCCGCTGACTTTGCTGTCGGCGGTGGCGGCGAGCACGTCGAGCATCGGCCTCGTGGGGACGCTCACTACATCCTATTGGGAGCCCTATAATGTCGCGCGGCAGTTCGGCTCGCTCGACCACATCAGCAGGGGCCGCGCGGGGTGGAACGTCGTCACCACCGGCCTCGAGGGCGCGGCGCACAATTACGGGCGCGACGTGCATTTCGAGCATGGCGTGCGTTATGCCCGCGCGCGTGAGTTCGTCGAGGTGGTGCAGGGCCTGTGGGACAGTTATGAGGAGGACGCCTTCCCGCGCGACCGGGCGGCGGGTGTCTTTTTCGACAAGAGCAAGCAGCACCGCCTTGACCACAAGGGCGCGCATTTCTCGGTCGCCGGGCCGTTGGCGCTCAGCCGTTCGCCGCAGGGGCAGCCGGTGATCTTCCAGGCCGGCGACAGCGGCGAAGGACGCGCGCTGGGCGCGGCCATTGCTGAGGGCACCTTCGCTGCGTCCCAGGATTTCGAGAACGGGCGCGCTTATTATGCCGACCTCAAGGCGCGGGCGGCGGCGATCGGGCGAAACCCGGACCTCATCAAGGTGATGCCGGGTCTCGTCCCCACCATCGCCGAGACGGATGAAGAAGCGCAGGCGCTTGCGACGGCGCAGCAGGGCAGCCTCAGCATCGACAAGCTGCTGACGCAGGTCGGACGGGCGTTCAACTATCATGATTTCTCGGGCTACGATCTCGATGCGCCGTTCCCGGACCTGACCGGCGTGACGCTCAACAGCTACAAGGGGCAGGCCGAGCGGATCATCCGCGTGGCGGCAGAGGAGAAGCTGACGCTGCGCCAAGCGGCCTATCGCTTCGGCCAGTGGAAGTCAGACTTCGTGGGATCACCCGAAACGATCGCCAACGAGATCGAGCGCTGGTTCACCGGGCGCGCGGCAGACGGCTTCATCCTGCGGGTGACGAGGCCAGGCGACTTCGCACTGTTCCGCGAGAAGGTGGTGCCTATCCTCCAGACGCGGGGCCTGTTCCGCACCGAATACGCCCATGACACGTTGCGCGGCCATCTGGGTCTGCCTGTCCCTGAGCATCGGCACGCCCAGGTGCCGGTCGCCATCGCCGCGGAGTGAGCGACATCCTGACACAGCGGTGCGACGTGCTCATCATCGGCGGCGGGATGGCAGCAGCCTGGGCCGCCATCGCCGCCGCAAAGGCGGGCGCGGCCACCATCCTGGTCGACAAGGGCTATGTCGGCACCAGCGGCGTGACCGCGACGGCCGGGCCCAACCACTGGTGGATACCGCCCGATCCGGCGCGCCGACGCGAGGCGATCGAGCAGAAACTCGCCGCCGGACTTGGGCTGGGCGATCCGGCGTGGATGGAGCGGGTGATCGACACCACCTGGCGAATCCTGCCCGACCTGTCGCCCTATTACCGCTTCGGGTCGGACGGGAGGGGCGGCACCTATTATAGCGGCGTGCGCGGACCGGAGTATATGCGCGCGCTGCGTGCCTATGCGGTGGCGGCGGGCGCGCGGATTCTGGACCATCATCCCGCGCTGCAGTTGCTGACCGACGCGGAAGGGGCCGTAGTTGGGGCGCGGGGGCATGCGCGACTGGCAGGCACGGACTGGGAGATACACGCAGGCGCCGTCGTGATGGCGACGGGCGGCTGCGCCTTCCGCTCCGGCCTCATCGGCAGCCATGGCAATACCGGCGACGGCTATCTGATGGCGGCGGAGGCGGGCGCGGAGCTTTCCGGCATGGAATTCTCCATCCAATATACGGTGTCGCCCGCCTGGGCGTCGACGCGAACGCTGCCCTATAGTGCTGCCCGCTATTATGATGCGGAAGGCGCCGAGATCGTCACGCCGCCGCGCGGCCATGCACATTATCAGGCGCTGGGCGCGGCGCTGCTGAAGGGGCCGGTATATGCCGACCTGATCGACGCGCCTGCGGAATTGCCGCCGATCCTGAAGGATATCCAGCCCTTCACCCCGCCGCCCTTCGTTCGCAAGGGCGTGGACCTGTTCCGCGATCGCTGGCCGATCAAGCTGTTCGGCGAAGGCACGATCCGGGGCAATGGCGGGCTGCGCATCCTGGATGAGAATTGTGGGACCAATGTCGCTGGGCTTTATGCCGCCGGCGACGCCGCGACGCGTGAACTGGCGACGGGGGCGGTCAGCGGCGGTGGGGCGGTCAACAGCGCCTGGGCGCTGACATCGGGCCAGATCGCCGGCGCCGCGGCGGCACGGCGGAGCCTGGCGTTGCGCGACAAAATGGTAGGCGCGGCGCGGGCAGTGGGATCGGCAGGGATAGCGCCTGCGTCCGACGAGCGAAGCATCGACCGCAAGGCGATCGAAGCAGATGTCGATCATCATATGAACAGCTACCAACATTCCCTGTGGCGGAGCCGTACGCAGCTCGGCGATACGCTTGCTTTGCTCGATACCCACTGGCGCATGATCGGCGATCATGGCTGGGCGCAGGGGTCGCGGCTCGTCGCGCTGCGCGAGACGGCGGCGCTGACCGCCACGGCGCGCTGGTGCACGGCGGCGGCGCTCGCCCGCAACGAGAGCCGTGGCATCCACGTCCGCGTCGATGCCCCCGCGCTAGATCCGGCGTGCGGCGTGCGGCTGCTCACCGGTGGACTCGACCGGGTGTGGACCCGCCCCGAACGCCGCGCCTATGCGGAGGCGGCGGAATGATCGCCCATATTTTCGAGGATCTGTGCAACGGCTGCCACCGCTGCGTGGCCGTCTGCCCCACGCATGTGCTGGATGTGGGCGACGGCACGCCGGTGATCGCTCGTCTCGATCAGTGCCAGACCTGCTATATGTGTGAACTTTATTGCGAGGCCGACGCCCTCTATGTCGGGCCTGACGCGCACGTCGCCGAAAGCGTCGATCCGCAAGCGATCCGGGCATCGGGGCATCTCGGCCGCATCCGCCGCGACCATGGCTGGGACCGGCCGGACGAGGCCGGGCATCTGGACCGATACCGGCTGCTCGGCCCCCTGTTGCAGGAGGGTGGGGAGACTGCCGCACGACGCTACCGCACCCTGGCCGCGGGCGGAACGGACACCGCCGATTGAGATAGTTTTCCAGCCTTATTGGGGATCGTCATGCCTCAGGCGACGCCGCGCCTGATAGACGTCGCATCTTCGGAAAAATGGTGGTCCATGCCCATGATGCTGTCCCGTCGCCACACTCTCGGCCTTCTGGCCGGCTCGCTTCTCACCGCCTGCGCGGGCGATGGCGCGGCCCGCAAGGGCAAGCTGTTCGTCGGCGACCAGCGCGGCGGATCGCGCGTGGTGTTGCAGGGGGCGAAGCGGCTGGACGATGTGCCATATGAGATTATCTGGTCGCAATTTCCCAATGCGGCGCCGCTGCTGGAGGCGCTGAACGCCGGCGCGATCGACAGTGGCATCGGCGGGGATTCGGCGTTCATCTTCGCCGCCGGCACCGACGCGAAGATCAAGGCGATCGGCGCGCAGGCGACGCGCGGCATGGGGCCGGTAGTGCTGGTGCGGCGGGACTCGCCGATCCGGTCGCTTGCGGATCTCGCCGGGCACAAGGTCGCGACCCCGCGCGGGTCGATCAGCCACAATCATGTGCTCGCCGTGCTGGAAGCCTATGACCAGCCCTACGACATGGTCAACTTCGCCTTTCTCTCGCCCTCGGACGGGCGCGCGGCGTTGCAGAGCGGTGCGGTCGACGCCTGGGCGATCTGGGACCCCAACGCCGCCATGGCTGAGCAGGACGGCGCGCGCATCCTGCCCGGCAAGCAACATCTTGTACCCGGCTATGGTCTGATGTTCGGACGCGAAGGCGCGATCGCCGACAAGCGCGCCTTGCTTCAGGATTATCATGACCGGCTCTATGCCGGCTGGAGGTGGGCGGCGCGCAACCGCGACGCCTACGTCGCGCTGATGCACAAGGATACGGGCCTTGCGCTCGACATACTGCGCATTATGCAGCGCCGTGCGGACCGCTTCCCCGCCAAGGTCGACGATGCGCTGATCGCCCAGCAGCAGGCGACCGCCGACCGCTATTTCCGCGCCAAGGTGATCGATCGCAAGCTGGACGTGCGGCCACTGTTCAACACCAGCTTTTCATGAGCCGCTACTCGGCCGCCCATTGGGGCGTCTATGAGGTCGAGGCCAATCCGGGCGGCGGTGCCCCCCACCTGTCGCCGCTGGGAATGGACCCCGATCCCAATCCGATCGGTCTCGATCAGCTCGACGACAGCGTCACCGGGTTGCGCGTCGCCCGTCCGGCGATCCGCAAGGGCTGGCTGGTGGGACGGAACCGCGAAGGACGAGGCGAGGAGCCTTTCATCGACCTCCCTTGGGATGAGGCGCTCGACATCGCCGCCTCCGAGATCGAGCGGGTGCGCCGCAACCATGGCAACGACGCGATCTTCGGCGGCTCCTATGGCTGGTCGAGCGCCGGCCGCTTCCATCATGCGCAAAGCCAGCTCCACCGCTTTTACAATATGCTGGGCGGCTATGTGCGCAGCGTCGACAGCTACAGCCTGGGTGCCGGGCGGGTGCTGATGCCGCACATCGCGACCAGCATGGACGAGAGCAACGCCTCGCACACGAGCTGGGACGTGCTGGAGGCGCATTGTACCCTGTTCGTCAGCTTCGGCGGCGTGCCGCTCAAGAACACCCGCGTCTCCTCCAGCGGCGCCGGCCGGCATCGCGCCCGTTCCGGTCTGAAACGTCTGCGCGAAGCCGGCGCGCAGATCGTCAATATCGGCCCGGTCGGCGACAATCTGGGCGATAATGATGCGAGCGAATGGATCGCCATCCGTCCCAATACGGACACGGCGATGATGCTGGCGCTGGCCTGGGTGGTGCTGCACGATCCGCTGTTCGACCGCGGCTTCCTCGACAGTCATACGGTCGGCTTCGACATATTCCGCGCCTATCTGCTGGGGGAAGCGGACGGGGCGCCCAAGACGCCCGGATGGGCCGCCGCGATCACCGGCGTTCCCGCCGCCCGGATTGCCGCGCTTGGCCATGACCTGCTGCGCCACCGCACGATGCTCAACTGCGCCTGGGCGTTGCAGCGCGCCGCGCATGGCGAGCAGCCCTTCTGGGCGCTGGTGACGCTCGCCGCGATGGTCGGGCAGATCGGTCTGCCGGGGTGCGGCTACGGCCTTGGCTATGGCGCGATGAACGTGATGGGCAGCCCGCATCCGCGCCTGCCCGGCCCATTCCTGCCGCAGGGGCGCAATGGCGTTTCGGCCTTCATCCCCTGCGCGCGCATCGCCGACATGCTGCTGCGTGCCGGAGAGCGCTTCACCTATAATGGCGGGGTCCATCGCTATCCCGACATAAGGCTTGTCCACTGGGCGGGGGGTAACCCGTTCCACCACCATCAGGACCTCAATCGGCTGAGACAGGGCTGGGCGCGGCCCGACACGATCATCGTGCAGGAACAATATTGGACCCCGGTTGCGCGGCAGGCCGACATCGTCCTGCCCGCCACCCTCTCGCTGGAGCGCGACGACATCGGTTTCGCCACGCGCGAAGGACTGTTCGTCGCCATGCGCCAGGCCGTCCCACCACAGGGCGAGGCGCGCGACGATCACGCCATCTTCGCTGCGCTAAGCCGCCGGCTCGGGACGGAGCAAGCCTTTACCGAACGGCTCGACACAATGGGCTGGCTTCGGCGCCTCTATCGCGAAAGCGCGGAGAAGATCGCCACCACCGGGATCAACCTTCCCGAGTTCGACCAGTTTTGGGAAAACGGCCTGATCGACCTGTCCGCACATGATGCGCCGTATGTCATGCACGCCGATTTCCGCCGCGATCTGCGAGCGTACCCGCTGCCGACGCCATCAGGCAGGATAGAGATTTTTTCCGAGCGGATCGCGCGTTTCGATCTTGCCGACTGCCCCGGTCATCCGGTCTGGCGCGAGCCGTTCGAGTGGCTCGGCCATGAGAAGGCCAAAGTCTATCCGCTCCACCTCCTCTCCGACCAGCCGGAACGACGGCTGCACAGCCAGCTCGACGCAAGCCCCTATAGCCGTGCGGGCAAGGTGGCAGGACGCGAGCCGGTCTATCTCAATCGCGGCGATGCGGCGGCGCGCGGCATCGCCGATGGTGATCTGGTCGAACTGTTCAATGATCGCGGCCGGTGCCTGGCGGGTGCGATCCTGAGTGATGCGATCATGCCGGGGGTGGCGCGACTTGCGACCGGGGCTTGGTTCGATCCCGGCCCGAACCTCGAACGCCATGGCAATCCCAATGTGCTGACGCTCGATCGCGGCGCTTCCGGCCTGTCACAGGGCTGCGTCGCCCAGACCTGCCTGATCGAAGCGCGGCGGTTCGAGGGCGAACCGCCGCGCGTTACTATATTCGATCCGCCTCAGATCTTGCCGCGCAGCGTCAGCCCATAGAGGCGCGGCTCGCCGATCGCCGCCATCGCCACGCCATAGGTCGCGTTGACGCTGATCGTGTTGTAATAATCCTTGTCGAACAGGTTGCGGACCCAGACCGACACGTCCCACCTGCCGTCGGAGCGACGCAGCCCCGCATGGGCGCCGAACAGGGCGGAGCCCGGCACGCGCGAGAAGGGATCGAGATTGACCGACGCGAAATAGCTGGAGCGGTAGCTGCCGTCTGCGCCGACATAAAACTCCTTCTCGCCGCCCGCCGGATGGACATATTCAACCGTACCGCCGAGCGACCATTTGGGCGCGCCCGACGCCTGCCGGCCCGACAGGTCGATCGAGGTCCGGTAGCTGTTCAGATAGTCGGGAACCGCGTTCGTATACCGCGTATATTTGGCATCATTATAGGTCGCGGCGAAGGTCGCGCTCAGCCCCTCGACCGGGGCGAAGCGGGCGTCGAGCTCAACACCGCGCGACCGCAGCGTGCCGACATTGGCGATATAATAGGCCGCCGGGCTGACCTGCGTATTGGCGTAGTTGGCCTGATAATTCTGGTCTTTTGTCCAGAACAGCGCCCCGTTCAGCTCGACCGCGCCTTCCGCAAGCCGGGATTTGACACCCAGTTCGAAAGCATCGACCTTTTCGGGCTTCACGAAGACATCGACGCCCAAAGTCTGGCGGACGAGGTTGATGCCGGGCGACTTATAGCCGCGCGAATAGCTGTAATAGGCGTGGACATCGTCCGACACATCATAGGCCGCGATCAGCGTGCCCGACAGATTGTTGCTGTTATTCTTGACATAATAGCTCGCTACAGCCGCGTATGCGGCGCGCAAAGCGATGGCTGTCGCTTGGACCGCTGCGGGCAGCGCGCTGATCGGCGTCACATCACCCCTTGCCTCGGCGTCGTACAGGCCGGTCTTGTGCTCATAGGTGTAGCGCAGCCCGCCCGTCACGCGGAAGCGCGGCGAGACGTTCCATGTCGCCTGCCCATAGGCGGCATAGCTATGGGTCGCGGGCACGACATGGGCGAACGCCTCCAGCCCGTCGAGGATCGCCGAGGGCAGCGGAGAGACAGTCGCGGTGGGGGTGTTGGCTGTGCGGAGCCAGCCGACTGCGTCGCGGCCATAGACCGTCCGCTGCTTGTCGTCCGCCTCCTGCCAGAAGAAATAGAGGCCGGCGCTGAAATCGATCGTGCGTTCGCCGGTGGATGCCAGGCGGAATTCCTGGCTCACCTGCTGCTGGTCGGTATCTACGACGCCCAGCGTCGAGATCTCCGCACCGATCTGGTCCCCGTCATAATTGGGGATCCACTTCCAGTTGCGATAGGCGCTGATCGACGTGAGCGTCACGCCCGGCAGATCGACGTCGAGCTGCGCTTGGAAGCCGTAGCTCGGCATCTTGTCATATTGGCTGCTGTCGAGATCGACCTGCCTGTCGAAAGCGTTCACGCTGCCCGGCGCATAGCCCACATCGGCGGCGCGGCGGTAGAAGCCGCGCACCTGCATGCCGTTGTTCAGGGTGGTGGGCAGGACGCGGGCGATGCTTTGGAAGCCCACATCGCCCTTCTGGATCGAATAATCGGCGATGAAGCGCAGCCGGACATTGTCCGCCGGCTTGTAGAGCAGGTCGAAGCGCGCCGAATGATTGTCCAGATTGTCCCAATCTTCATTGTAGACGATGTTGCGAATGAGGCCGCTGCGCGAGGTCCGCAGATAGGACAGGCGCACCGCCAGCGTGTCGCTGAGCGCTGCGTTGAGGCTAAGATATCCGCGAGCATAGTCGTAATTGCCGTAACTGGCTTCTGCCCTCGCTTCATTGGTGAAGCTTGGCGCGCGGGTCTTCACGTCGATCGCGCCGGCGACGGTGTTCTTGCCCAACAGCGTGCCCTGCGGGCCGCGCAGCAACTGGATGCTCTCTACATCGATGAGGTCGGTGATGACCGATCCGGTGCGCGGCCGATAAACGCCGTCGACATAGAGGCCGACGCCCTGTTCCAGCCCGTCGTTGGTGCCGCCCGAATTGGTGCCGATGCCGCGGATCGTGATCGTCTGGTTGCGGCCGCTGAAGCCCTGGATGTTTAGGCTTGGCAGTTGCTGGATCGACTGCTTGAGGTTGAACGCGCCCTGCGCCGCGATCCTATCTCCGCTGATCGCGCTGATGGCGATCGGCACTTTCTGGGCGTCTTCCTTCCGGTAACGGGCGGTGACGACGATGTCCTGCACCGCCGCCTCGCCGGCTTCGCCCTCCGGCTCGGGGCTCTGGGCGAAACTGGTCGCGGGCAGCGACAGCGCGGCAGCGCTGCCCAACAGGGCCAGGATGATATGGGCTGGACGACGATGCATGTTCTTCCCCTCGATGAATCGGGGACCGCATAGGGAAGGACAGCCCGATGCATCCAATGCGCATCGCGCGGCGTCCTATTGCGAATGCGAAAGCATTGAGCGCTGCTCAACGATGAATGCGTCATGCCGTATATATCCGGCTGGGTAACGCGCTGTCTGCGCTCGTTTCCTCGATCCGGCCGCCCTCGGTTAACGCCGCTCATACAAACGTGAAAAATTCTCAACCCGCGTTTCGGACCATTTGCCAGCGGCCTCTTTCGGCTAAGGCGGCGCCGGCGACAGGAGACATCTTCATGAAGTATCGGACATTGGGACGGACGGATATCAAGGTCAGCCTCATCTGCCTCGGCACCATGACCTGGGGATCGCAGAATAGCGAGGCGGAGGCGCACGCCCAGCTCGACTATGCGATCGGACAAGGAATCAATTTCATCGACACGGCCGAAGGTTACCCGGTCACGCCTGTCAGCCGAGAGACGCAGGGGAAAACCGAGGAATTTATCGGGAGCTGGCTCGCTAGGCGCGGCAAGCGCGACGACATCATCGTTGCGACGAAGGTCGCAGGCCCCTCGCGCGATCCCGTACGGGAATTTCGCGGCGGCAACAACCGGCTGGACCGGCGCAATATCGAGCAGGCGATCGACGACAGCCTCAAGCGCCTGCGGACCGACTATGTCGATCTCTATCAGGTCCATTGGCCCGACCGCCCTGTGCCGTCCTTCGGCGCGCGCGGCCTCGCGCAGATCGACGACATGCCGGAAATAGTGCCGATCGAGGAGACGCTCGACGCGCTCGCCGGCCTGGTCAGGGCCGGCAAAGTGCGGCATGTCGGTGTCTCCAACGAGACGCCTTGGGGCGTGTCCGAATATCTGCGGCTCGCGCGCGATCAGGGGCGGCCCCGCATCGCCTCGATCCAGAACGCCTATAATCTCCTCAATCGCACGTTCGAGGGCGGGCTTAGCGAATTCGCATTGCGGGAAGGGGTCGGTCTTCTCGCCTATTCCCCCTTGGCCGGCGGCAACCTCACCGGTAAATATCTAGGCGGCGTCATTCCGCCTGGCTCACGCCGGGGTGTCGCAAAGCAGTTCGGCCGCTATGACCTGCCGGGGCAGGGGACGGCCAGCGCCCGCTATGTCGCCATCGCTCATGCGCACGGCCTAGATCCGGCGCAGATGGCGCTCGCCTATGTGAACAGTCGTGATTTCGTGACGGCCAACATCATTGGCGCAACATCCATGGAACAGCTCGAAGTGAATATCGCAAGCACCAGCATCGTCCTGTCGCCCGAAGCCGTCGCGGCCATCGAAGCGGTGCATCGGGAGATTCCCGACCCCTGCCCCTGACCGCCCCGGTCGAGCGCCGGTTGATGGCACCCCGCCCATCGCCTGCCACCCCGTTCCCCTACCCATGAGCGGCCAATCCGCTCCGATCAGCAACACTCATTGGTTGAGCCGGCTTTCTTTCAGGCTCAGCAAAGTTCATTATACATTCTCTACTAAATTAGTAGTTTTACCGCCAAGGGCGTAAGCCCTGGGGGGGCATTGTCCCGATGAGGCGATATGGAGGCGTAATCCTCAACCGGCAGCTCTTGCCCATGTGTCGATCGGCGTCAGGCGCCTTGAGCGCCGCGACGCCCGAGCCTCAGCCAAGAAGGATATCATATGCCGTCGATCAATCGGGAGTGGCTGCGCGCAGCCGCCGCCCTGCCTGTCGTTTCGTTCGCTCTCCTGTCGATCGAGCCAGCGTTGGCAACGGAACCGACAAACCCTGTGAAAGCGCCGGACGCCGGCAACGGCCTTGGCGATATCGTCGTCACAGCCACCCGAAAGGAAACCAGGCTCCAGTCCACGCCCGTCGCGGTCAGCGTGATCGACGAGACCTTTCGCAGCAACCAGAATGTCCTGACGACCCGCGATCTCGCCGGGCAAATACCGGGCCTCTACACGCCGCCAACCGGAATCACGCCGCTGACCAATACCTTCTTCATTCGCGGCATCGGCAACAGTGATCCGATCTTCGACCCAACGGTCGGCATCTATATTGACGATGTCTATCTGCCGCGCGCGATCAACGGCATGTCGGACCTGACCGACATCGAACGGATAGAAGTGCTGCGAGGGCCGCAAGGCACTCTGTTCGGCGCGAATTCGGCGGGCGGCGCTGTTCGTTACGTCACGCGTACGCCGGGCGACAGACTCAATCTGCGGTTTGACGCCGGCTACGGCAATTACAAGGCCTTCAATGCCCACGCCTATGTCGCCGGCCCGCTGATGCCGGGCCTGCTGGCTGCAAGCATCGCATTCGCGCATGACGAGCATGAAGGCTATACTTGGAACCCATCACTCCAGCGTCGCGTGAACAACCAGAATACAGATGGCGGCCGCGTGAAGCTGGTCTTCACGCCGTCCAGCACGCTGAAGTTCATCCTCACCGCAGACGGCACGGTCGATCATTCGCAGGCCGCGCAATATGTCCCGACCACCTATAACGCCACAAATCCCGCCTTGTCCGGCTTGGGCGCCATCACCGGCGGGACGCTGTTCAGCCCGACGCAGTTTTCGGCGTTCGGGGACAATGTGAGCTATGCCGGGCGCTACGGCATCAACCGGTCGCACTCCGGGGGGCTTACGGGCCGGATCGACTTCGACCTCTCGCCGCATCTCTCGATCCACTCGATCACCGCGTTGCGCGCGTTCGACCAGAACCCGGTCAACTACAATAATGACGGCCAGAACCGCCTTCCCTACAACAGCGCCCAGCCGCGCCGGGTCGACATCTCGGACAACTATATCGTGTACAAGCAGAAAAGCTTCACCCAAGAGTTGCAGGTGCAGGGTGACTGGAATCGCCTCGATTTTACTGGCGGACTCTATTATCTGTTCGAAAATTTCCGGAGTAACCGCATCGGCTATGTCACCGGCCTTCCAGCGTCGGACACCGCGCTACCGGCCGCGCCATTCGACCAAATCGGCAGGACGATCACCCGCAACTATTCGGCCTATCTGCAAGCCAATTATCGTCTGACCGACCGGCTGACGCTGACAGCCGGCGGACGCTACATCACCATTCGCCGGGCCTTCGACTTTCAGGGCGTGAATGACGACCTCGACGGCAATCCGATCGATCCGACGCTCTATCCGCAGGTGCGGACCGGGGGTGCGATCCCGGCTCTCGGCGTCAACATCGCCGCATCCCAGATCAACTTCACCAACGCCAACGTGCTCAACCACAAGACGTGGAACGCCTTCACTCCGAAGCTCGGCCTCTCCTATCAGGTCACGCCCGCCATCTTCCTGTTCGCAAGCTTTGCCAAGGGCTTCGACGCGGGAGGGTTCAACAATCGCGCCCTCAACCTCGCCACCGCTCTGCCATACGCACCGGAAACGGTCAGCACCTATGAAGGCGGCGTTAAAAGCGAGTGGTTCGACCGCCACCTGCGCGTCAACCTGACGGGCTTCTACAACGACTACAAAAATCTCCAGACGGCCGTGTCAGCCTTCAGCCCCATTTCTGGCACCTATGTGAGCACCCGCGGCAACGCGCCGGCGGCGTATACCCAGGGCTTCGAGCTGGAGACATCCCTACAGCCGGTCGACAATCTGTCGCTGGCGCTCAACGTAACGTACCTCAAGACGCGGTTTGACGACTATTCTGCGCCGACCCTGGGAACGGTTCCGGCCTACAACTACACGGGAAAGGCGTTTTCGGGCCAGCCGGAATGGCAATATTTCGCTTCGGCGGATTATGGCATCCCGATCGGCGGCGTCGGCACGATCAAGCTGGGCAGCAGCGTGAACTGGCAGACATCCTATTTCTCCGACCTGCTCAACAGCCCGCAATATCGAATCGGCAACAAGCATTTCGTGAACGGGTTCATCGGCTTCACCACCGCGAACCGGCGCTGGGATTTCACGCTGACGGCCCGCAACATTGGGAACGCCTTCTACTTCTCGACCCTTTCACCGGTCAGCACGCCACTCAGAGCCGGCCCCTTTGCGGGAACGCAGCTTGTTCAGGGCGCGCAAAACGCGCCCCGGACCATCTTCTTCAAGGTCGTATATCAATATTGAAGGCCCCTTGGGGGCGGGCGGTCCCCGAATTTGCCGGAGCAGGAAACTCGTCGCACTGCGGGTGCAACTCTCAAAAGATCGCGCTCAGATTGAATGAGGCGTACCGCGTCCATCGTCCTGCGGTGGCATTCGGTGCATCCCGCAAGAACCGCCCCTTGGACAGCACCAGGCCATCAAATTCGAACTGCAGGCGCTGCGGTACGAGCCAGTAACGGATGCGGCCCTCCAACTGGTGGCCAGAAAAATCACCGGCCCTCCCTGTAGCATCGCGAACGCCGGTGGATGAGAAACTATCCTGGCGCGATGCAAGCCACATGGGCCTGTAGACCGCGAACCAGTCGAGGCGTCGACTGGGTTTGGCTTCGAACCTTACCCCGACAGTTTCGATGTTGGTGCGCGCAAGCGCGTTATAGAGGCCCGCCGGAGCAAGATCGGCACGCCGCATGCCAAAGAGCGTGTCGAAACGGCCGAACTTCCCACCCGGTTTGTCACCACTTGCCCGGTCATATTCAATTGAAAAACGAGGCGTCCAGGCACCCGCGAAGGTATAGCCCGCATCGACGTGAATGAAATTGGCAGCGACGCTTTGATGCGCGGCCGTAGGCGACGCCGAGATACTTGCCGAGCCTGTCTGGTAGAAACCTTCTATCTCGTAATCGAACTGTCCTGGCTTGGGATCGAGCATCACTCGGCCACCGAATGTATTTAATGAACGATCGCGAGTGGGGCGGCCTGGAGCATCACGCTCACCTAGATGGAAGTAGGTAAGTTCGATCGTCGCCGGACCGATCATTTTCGCGCGGCTTAGCTGACCGCCCCATAGCACAAGATCGAAGCTCTCTTTATCGAGCTTCACCTTCGCCGAACGCACATCGTGGAGAGCGTCGGGCAAGCGAATTTGCGGCAATGTGTAGATGAAAGTCCCTTTCCATCCACCCTTCGCGGAAAGATCAACTTTCAATCCCGTATAGCCGTTGGTGGTGTTACGATAATCGTCGGCTGCCACAAGTCGGCGAGAACCCAGATTGAGCATTATCCGTCCCGCCGTGATCGAGATCTTCGACCGGTCGCCAAGCGGGTCTGTCAACGTGCCTGCAATATAGGCCTGTACCGGTTCGAACGCATTGACCTCATTCGTCGATACAGGCGTCCCGACGCGATCACCCCAAACCCGGCTGTCATAAAGCTCGACAGCCACCTCGATGTCGGACTTGCGAAACCGAGCCAGCACATTGGTGCGGAGGTTCACCATATCGTCGCTCTTGTTGAAGCCTGCACGGGCTTGGCCGTCGATCGCCTCATAACGCAGGCGCATCGCTCCCGAAATCGAAAACCCCTCTATCGCCTCTTGTGCCTGGGCAGGGCTGGCGTTGGCTGCAAACGCCCCGCCTGCGGCCAAAACCCATCGCGTCCGCATGACAAGCTTTTCACGCCACATATGATATACCTATTCTATATATATAGAAAATGAGATATAGTAATATCATGAAACGCGCAACAGCCCCTGTCGAGTGGATTGCTCTACTCCACCAGCTTCCGACGAAACCGCCCTATCTGCGCGTGAAAATCTGGCGTCGTCTGCAAGCAATCGGCGCGGTGGCAATCAAGAACGCCGTCCACGTGCTGCCGAAGACACTGGAGCACGAAGCAACTCTTCAGGAACTGCTGAATGAGATCGTCGCCGGTGGGGGCGAAGCGATCCTGATCGAAGCCAGACTGCTCGCCGGCATGAACGATGCGGACATTCAGGCGCTTTTCGATGGCGCACGGGACGCGGATTATGACGAAATTACGCAAAGCGCCCGACGCCTTCTGGAAACCGGCCCCGCCAGCGGAAGCGAAATTGCGCGGCTTCAGAAACGAATGAACGAGGTCTTGGCACTCGACTATTTCAGGGCCCAACGCCGCCAGGATGCCGAGATTGCGCTCGCTGAGCTTGTCCGCCAACGCTACGAGCATCCTGATATCAGCCGCACCGAGCCTCCGGCCGAACACCCGCCGGACCTGAAATCGAAGGTCTGGGTGACGCGCAGCGGGGTTCATGTCGATCGGATTGCTTGTGCCTGGCTTATTAGCCGGTTCGTCGACCCGGTGGCCACCTTCAAATTCGTTGATGCCCGCACCTATCTGCCCGGCCCGGACGAACTGCGCTTCGACATGGCTGAAGCGGAGTTCACCCATGAGGAAGATCGATGCAGCTTCGAGACGATCATGCTGCGAGCGGGTCTTTCCGATGATCCTGCCCTCGCAGCCATCGGCGAAATCATCCATGACCTCGATATCGCGGACGGCAAGTTCAACCGACCGGAAACAGCGGGACTGGGAGCGATCCTTTCCGGGGTGTGCGCTTCCACCGACGACGACCTTCAGCGCATCGCCCAGGCGGGCGAAACGCTCAACCAGTTCCATGCATTCTTCAGCGCGAGGGGAACCGAACAATGACTGCTGCTCCCTTTGCTCCTGCTGACGCGCCGGTCCAGGGCACAGGCGATCACGGCATTCCGTTCGCCGAAGCGGCAGGCGTGTGGGCGCGCATTGCCGCCCTGAGCTTTGGCGGGCCTGCCGGCCAGATCGCGGTCATGCACCGCATCCTGGTCGAAGAGAAGAAGTGGATCGGGGAGGAACGATTTCTGCATGCACTGAACTACTGCATGTTGCTGCCTGGGCCCGAAGCGCAGCAGCTTGCCGCCTATCTCGGGTGGCTGCTGCACAAGACCAAGGGCGGGCTGGTAGCCGGATGCCTGTTCGTCCTGCCCGGCTTTCTCGCCATTCTTGGCCTCAGCTGCATCTATGTGCTGCTCGGGCAGACCCCGCTGATAGAGGGTTTGTTCTTCGGCCTCAAGGCTGCTGTTCTCGCCGTCGTCATCCAGGCTGTCGTGCGCGTGGGATCGCGAGCGCTCCGGAACAACGTGATGCGAGGAATAGCGGCAGCGGCGTTCGTCGCCATCTTTTTCCTCGACGCGCCGTTTCCGCTGATCGTCCTTCTTGCGGGCATCGGTGGGTATGTTGGCGGGCGCGCCGGCCTTTCTGCGTTCAAGGGCGGCGGCGGTCATGGCCCTGCTGGCGGCAAGATCGTTCACGACGCCGAAACTGCGCTGGGCGAAGGTCTTCCGGACCATGCCCGTCCCAATCTCTCCTGGTCACTCAAAATCTCGGGCGCTTTTCTCGTTCTTTGGCTCGCTCCGGTGATAGCGTTGCTCGTCCTTGCCGGGCCAGACAATGTTTTCACTCAAATTGCCACATTCTTCAGCCAAATGGCGGTCGTGACCTTCGGCGGCGCTTATGCGGTGCTCGCTTATGTCGCACAGGAAGCGGTCGGCACCTATGGCTGGCTGAAGCCTGGTGAAATGCTCAATGGCCTGGGTCTTGCCGAAACAACGCCGGGGCCACTCATCATGGTCACGCAATTTGTTGGTTTTCTGGCTGCCTTTCGCGAAGCATCAGGACTCCCTCCGCTGCTCGCTGCAACGCTGGGCGCGATCCTCACCACCTGGGTAACGTTCGTGCCCTGCTTCCTGTGGATTTTTGCCGGCGCACCTTTTGTCGAGCGCCTGCGCGGCAACCGGGCCCTCTCATCGGCGTTGACGGCGATAACGGCGGCAGTGGTCGGCGTGATCATGAACCTCGCCATCTGGTTTGCCATCCACACGCTCTTCACGCGGGTCCGGACTGTGGGCGGCGTTGGCGGCGGCTTCGACGTGCCTGTACTGTCATCGCTGAATGTGCCCGCGCTTCTCCTGGCAATGGCCGCCGCGCTGGCTGTTTTCAGGTTAAAAATTGGTATGATCCCGGTTCTCCTCGCTTCTGCTGTCTTGGGTTCTGCCTACCTCTTGATCGTGTAATCGGGAGCTTCAACTCGACCAAGCAGCGCCTTTTTGCCCCAAGGTCGCTCGCGATCGTTCGCGGATTGACCGGTTGGGATCGACAGTTGGCATTCTCATCCCCCCGAGAGGCCGTCGCTATTCGACTTTTGCAACCGAAATCTGCTAGTCGGGAGCAGCCCATCAGCGGACTGGAACCGTCAATGAGGCAGGGGGAGTTCCCTGTCGCATCCCGTTCCAACGACGATATTGCTCAATCTTGGCGGCATCCGAATCCTCCCGGCCCTGTAGCCAGAAGGAGAACCAGTCCAGATTGCGGTCGTAGACGGCGCGCCGGTGGATCGGCTGCCATTTCACGTGGAATTCGTCGGGATAGACATACATCTCCACTGGCTTGTTCTGCTCGTGCAGGGCGCCAAAGGCTTCGAGCGCCAGCCGGAACTCATTGTCGGCGAGTTGCATGAGCAGCGGCGTATCGATCCAGGTAGCGTTTCGCGCCAGCGACATGTCGCGCCAGAAGCCAGGATTGTCCCGGGTTGCGGGCGGATAGCCCATGCCGCGCAGCCACTCTGCCCAGGCGATGCCACCATAGGTGGCCGTGGTATTGGGCTCCATGCAGCAGGTACTGAGCGCCGCGGCTGCAAATGCCTTCGAATTGATCAAGGCGAAGGCAACGGTCGACGCGCCGTCACTCAGGCCCGTGATGCCCACGCGCGCGGGATCGATGTCGCCCTGATCCACGGCCACGTGCACGCCGGTAAGGACCGATGACAGCAGGCTGCGGCGTTCACCCCAATCCTTCTGGTTGGCGGCATTGATCTCGTACCAGGTCTTGAGCTGGGGAAAGGCCGCGGCGAAGAAATTGGGCCGCTCGGTACTGAGCACGGCGATCCCGCGCTGGGCGAGCAGGAAGATCGGATAATCGTCGCCGGTGCCACCGCGCAGGAAGCCGTCGCTATGATATTGCACGACGACCATCGGCAGTTTCTGTCCGGGCTTGTGCCCCGGCGGCAGAACCAGGTCGCCCCATGCTTCCAGACCAAGATCGTTGCGCCATCTGAGCCGAGTGACGGAACCCAGGCGAATGCCGGAAAATTCGGGATTGGGATCGAAAATGGTGCGCATCCTGCCGTTCGCGATGTCGATGGCGATGATCCTGCGCGGGGCCCTGCTGTCTTCGCGGGTACAGACCAGTTCGGTAGCAGCCATTACGCAGCCGTGCAGCACGTCGGTTGTGCGCAATAGGGCGGTCGGACGGGCAGCGCCGGGTCGCCAGCGATAGAGCGCCATCGCTTCCTTGGCCCAGCCTTCCCGGCGCAGAATAAGCACTGATGCGCCTTGCCACCAAAGGGAGACGATACCGCCGGCACAGGCCTCGGCATCGCAGTGCCGACTGCTGTCGCCGTTCGTGACAAAAAGCCTCGCGGGCGTCAGCGGCGAAGTGTCCGGACGCTTGAGGTGCGCTTTGCGACCGTCAGCACGGATGGCTTGCGGATCCACCGGCATGTCGGCAGGTGCGGCGCGTTCGACTGCCGCTTGCTCCGCAGCATCTGCTGGCACGACCGCGCCGGTACGCAAATCGACGGTGCTGACGTCCAGCGCTTCGGTAGCTGGGGTGAGTGGCCGCGCGGAAATCTCTGGCGAGACCCTGCGGTCGTACAGCCACCCTGACTGGCCCTCGCGATCAAGCTCCTTCTGCACGGCCGCCGCGCCTTTTCGCGCGCCGTAGAGCAACCGTGATCCGTCCTTGCTCCAAGCCACGGCTTCGACATCGACGTCCGAGCGCGTGACCGCGCGCGCCCCGCCGCCGTCCGCCTGTGCCACCCACGCCTGCGTCACGCCATTGTCGCGCCGCAGATAGGCTAGCCTTCCCCCATCAGGGGACCAGGACGGAACGATGGTACGCGTGGCGCCGCTCGGCAGGTAGAAGCCGCGCTGCACGTCCATGATCTTGATGAGTTCGCCGCCCCGATCGACAATATCGGGTGGGCCGACGCCCGTCAGTCCACTGACGACCAGTGCGCGGCAATAGCTGTTCGTCGCGAGATCGGCGCGGTTGATGATATAAGCGATACGACTGCCGTCCGGCGACACCGCGAACGGGCTCGGGCCATTGAAGACCGCGGAATCGGGATCGCCGATCTCGCGCAGCTGGATGAGGTCCGCTGCCGTCAGGTTGCGGTTCGCGGTACTCGATGCTTCATGCGCCGGCAGCACATCTTCGCAGTTCGCCCACGCCGCGGCGGGAAACAGCAGGCACAAGGCCGCTATGCCGAGGCGGCCCCGGACGTCTACGCTCACCATTGCCGGGTGATCTCGAAGGCGATCATCCGGCCGACAGGTGAATAATTGGTCGAATCGTAAGGCGTGTCGTAGGGTATCGAGGTGGCGATCGGATCGGGCTTGTCGTTGAACAGGTTCTGGACCGACAGGCTGAACTCGAGGCCGCCGAGCGGTGCCTCGGGATCGACCCGGTAGCGTGCGGTGAGATCGAGCGTGGTCATCGCCTTGATATGCACGGCTGGCGTCGAGCGCGTATCGCTGACACCGCCGGTGTAATTGCCGTTGGCCGCCAGAGTAAGATTGCCGCCAGTCCAAGCGACCGCAGCCTGTCCGCGCCAATGGGGCGGATTGAAGATGGTGCCGGCAAGGTCATAGGTGGGCTGACCAGCGCTGAGTTGCTGGTCGCTTTCGAGATAGGCGATGTCGAGCGACAGGCGCAGTCGCTGGTCCGGCGCAATCGCGGCATTGTAGCTCGCCAGCATATCGACGCCCCGCGCGCGCTGGCGGCCGGCATTGAGATTGGCATTGTCGACAATCGCGACGACGTTCGCCGGATCATAGGGCACGCCGGTAATGTTGAGGAAGGTGCCCGCACTGGCGATGGCTGCGGCCTGCGCGGTCTCGCTCGGGTTGAAGATGATCTGGTCGCGGTAGATGGGATTGCTCAAGGCTTGGGCCAGCAAGGTGATCGGCGATACGATCCTGTCGCGATAGCGTACGCTGAAATAGCTGACCTCGAGGCTCGCGCCCGGCAGTGCGCGCGGATGCAGCGCAAGCGTGGTCGACCAGGTCGTCGCCTTTTCCGGCTTGAGATCGGGATTGCCACCGAGGATGAGAATGGCCCCCGCGCTTGCCGACGTCCCCGTGGCACCCAGCGCTGCGGGAGGAAACAGGTAGGCCGCGCGCGGCTGGTACTGCTGATAGAGCGTTGGCGCGCGGAAGGATTTGCCCCAGCTTCCCTTGACGCTGATATCGGGCGTCATCGCCCATGACAGACCGAGCTTGGGCGTGGCGACTTCGCCGATGCCGGGGTAACGCTCATAACGCAGGGCAGCACTGGCATCGATCTTGGTCACAAGCGGCAGGTTCTGGTCCGGGCCGATCAGGGGGAGGCTTAATTCACCGAAAGCGAACAGATTGTCCTGAGAGGCGACGGTGTTGACCGCGCTCCCTGACCCGACGAACCGCTGGAAGCCGATGTCACGATAGCCGCCGCCAACGGCTACCTTGGCGATGCCACCGGGCAGGCGGAAGAGATCGCCATTGGCATTGATCTCGACTGATTTGGCCGTGTTGCGATAGAAGCTGGGGCCGGAGTCGTTGCAGGCCGCGAGAGCGCATTCGACCTGATGATAGTCGACCCGTTCCTTGCCGTAGGTGCCGCCAAGCGCAATCTGCCAGCCGCCGGACAGATCGAGCGTAAGGGTCGGCGCGACGCCGAAGGACTTGTCGACCGAGGAGAAGGTCGCCTTGCCTTCGTCGAGATCGCCACCTGCAACCGTCGGAAATGTCAGGTCGCTCCAACGGATATTGTAGAGTCCGTCGATCGAGAAGGTCAGGCCGCCGCCCAGGTCCTGATGTCCGCTGGCAAGGACGCTGTGATGGCGCAGCGCCGGGTACAGATCGAGCCCCGGCGAGCGTGTCGCGGCATAGGACCGCTGGCTCGCGCGGATCGCGCTGTTGCTGCCATATTCATAGGCGGCGAACAGCCCGCCCGATGCCCATTTGCGCCCGGCCAGCGCGCCATATTGCTGCTGGAAGTCACCTCCGTCCGTGGTTCCGGCCAGACGCGCGCTGGTTTCGAGGCCATCATAGTCACGGCGCAGGATGACGTTGGCGACGCCGGCCACCGCGTCCGAGCCGTAGATCGCCGAGGCGCCGTCCGGTACGACCTCGATGCGATCGACCGCCGACACCGGGATCCCCGATACATCGACGCTCTGCCGAACTGCCGTATAGGCGAGACGGCGACCATTGAGCAGCGTGAGCGTCGCATCGCTCCCAAGGCCGCGCAGATTGATGGATGATCCGCCGCCAACGTCGACGCCGCTGGCGTCGGGGACATTCATGCCGATGCCGGGGTTCTGCCCGCCTCCGAAGCTTTGCGGGATACGGCGGACAACGTCGCCCAACCCAGCCTGGCCGGAATCGCGAATCTCTTCCTGACCGATCCGGACCACCGGCGAAGCAATCGCGGCACCGCGCAGCCGGCTTCCCGTGACGACGATATCCTGCCGGTCATTTGTCGAACTGTCGTCACGGCTTGTGCGGACCTGCCGTACGGCAAAGCCGCCATCGACAGGCGTGTATGCCAGCCCGGATCGGTCGAGCAGTATGCGCAGCGCTTCCTCGACGGTGTAGGAACCGTGAAGCGGCGGGGCCTGCTTGCCCGCCAAGATCTTGCTGTCGACCAGCACGGTGATGCCGGATTGAAGTGCCAGCGCCTGGAGCGACGCGCCCAGATCTTGCGCCGGCACTTCAAAGGCATGGCGCTTTACGTCCTGGCCTCGCGCGACCGAAGGGCCCGCCACCAGCGCCACGGCAGCGATGCTGTTGAACAGATATCTTGCGTCAAATCGAACCATTATCCTGTGTCTCCCCCTGGCCACGTCGTGGCTGGTTGGCGGGGAGACGCCGGGTTCTGAAAACCCACGACAGGTTTTTTTCAGTGAAGGGTCAAAACATCCTACGGAGCGCTGCGAAGAAGGATCACGCCCGGATCGGTTCGGTCGATACCGAGCCCGAATGTCGCTGCCACGGCCCGGGCGAAGGCGTCCGGATTGCGCACCTGGAAGGCGCCGGTAACCGACAGGCGGGCCAGCTCAGGCTCGGCAAGGCGTATCTGGATGCGGTTGTAGCGGTTGATGGCGGCGACGGCCTCGCCAAGCGGGCCGCTGTCCAGCGCCAGCATGCCGGACACCCATTGGGTCTCGGCCGGCAACGTAGGACGGGGCATGTCGGCATTGCCCAGGTCTGCGGTCTGTCCAGCGGCAAGCGTTCGGGCTGGATGGGAGGCTGCGTCACTTGTGCTGGTGAGATCGACCCGCCCCTCAATCACCGCCACCACGGGACTTCCGCTTTCCACGCTGACGTCGAACAGCGTGCTTCGTGCAACGACAGTGCCGCCGGAAACCGTAACGGTGAAGGGGCGCTTGCCGTCCGGCGCAACGCGAAAGCGCGCGCGGCCTCGTTCCAGCGAGACCTTCCGCTCGCTCGCGGAAAGGGTGACACGCACGCGCGTGGCGGTGTCGAGCGTGAGCTGCGATCCGTCCGCCAGCGATATGGTCCTGATTTCACCCAGCACGGTTTCGTAGGTCGCGGCTTGCGCGGGAGAAACCAGTCCGAGAGGGGATCCATATCGCAGCAAGCCGACACCGCCGATCCCGAGCAGGACGACGACGCCAAGGCTGGCAGCCGCAACATGGGTGCTGCGCCGCATCAGGAATGGCGCACGAACCAGCTTTCGCGTGCGACCGACGTCGCTGTCGACCAGCAATCGGCTATCCTGCCAGTGGCGCTCCGCCTGCTGATAGGCGATCCGATGGCGCGGATCGGCAGCCATCCAGACGGCGAAGGCCCGCTCGACATCGGGTCGGGCAGGTTCCTGCCGACGCGCCAGCCAGTCCCCGGCGGCATCCCGGGTAGCGCGCGGAATGGAACGAACTTCGTCAGCCATGATCGCTGAGGTGTCGCCCAAGTTGCTTGATCGCCCGGCTCATCTGCTTTTCCACGCCTCGCACGCTCAATCCCGTCTGTTCCGCGATTTCGGCGTAACTATAGCCATCGAGGCGGCAAGCGAGAAATATTTGCCGGGTCAGCGGCTTGAGGCGCAGGACGGCCTGTTCGATACGGGCAAGACGGTCGCGCGCCTCCAACGCAGCGACAGGATCCCCGCTTCCAATTTCGACATCGTCGATCGGCACATGCTGGGACTGGTGATTACGGGCAGCGGTGCGGGCGTGATCGCGCAGGAGATTGTGCGCGGCCTCGCGCAGATAGGCTCCGGGCGAATGGATCGCGACGGCATCGGTCTGCGCGCGGGCAACGAGCCGGGTGAAGACCTGCTGTACGATCTCCTCGGCGCGGTCGTCAGGAGCGTGACGATCGAGGAAGCGCAGGAGCCGTGGCCTTTCAGTTCGGTACAATTCGTCGATGGTCGGCGCCATCGATGTCACGCGATCATGCGTCGGCGGCAGCGGCTCGCCTTCGTCGATCGGCAAACGGGCCGCTCCTAGTGCAGGCCGCATGGCTTATGGCGCAGTGCGCCGATCCCGGCTGTGGATCGCATCGATCGCATCTCCTCGCGTCTGGCGAGGCGATGCCGGCGAAAGCCGGGTGTTGAGAACATGCACGAGCACATGCGCCAACGCCTTTGGCCGCGAACGGCTTGGACATGCGCGTCGGCCACCCGGCCGCACGATGGCGGATCCATTTCATCTCGCACGAGGTTCTCACGCCTCGGCGCCATGCATCGATGGCGCGCCTTCAGCTTATCGCAGGTCGTCCAAGACGCAAGCCCGGCTCTGCGGGACAAGGCGATTTAAGGCTCTGAACATGCATAATATCCTTCAAATCGAGCGGCGTCATTGCCGATGAATTTTTCTTGTCGGGTATTTTTGAATCCGAGCGTCACGGAATGATGGCGAAACGGTTTTGGGCTGCGGATCGGCAGCTTCCGGCATCCTCATGCATGTGGCTTTGGAGTGAAAGACTGTCCGATGGATATGCCCACCACCCTGTTGGCCCCCGCATTGCTGTCCCGTACCGAACTTCACGCCCTGGTCTGGGCCGAACCTCTCCGCCACCTCGCAGGACGCTTCGGCATCTCGGATCAAAGTCTCGCGAAACTATGCGACGGTTTCAATATCCCGCGTCCTCGGCCTGGGCACTGGAACAAGGTCGCGGCCGGAAAGGAGATCGCCGTGCCGGCCTTGCCGCCCGCAAAAGCCGGCATGGACGAGAAGATAGAAATTACCCGGCACCCGGATGATCCGCTCACACAGGATTCGTCCGCTGTCTTCCGGTCGATCGCCGAAGTGACGGAGAGGACTTATCGTGACCGCTAGGCCGGGAGCCTCAGGCGCGTCGGAAGTTGGGCTTCAGAACCCTTGCGCCGTCACGCATCTCGTCGAGCTGATCCGACCAGTGCTGCATCATGCGCACGCGCTCGTCCCAATATTCGCCGCGCGTGTAGGCGCGCCTTATGGCGTTGGTCTCCATATGGGCGAGCTGGCGCTCGATGGCGTCGGGGTTGAACTTGCCCGTTTCGTTGAGCAGCGTCGCCGCCATCGCCCGGAAGCCGTGCGCCGTCATCTCCTCCTGGCTGAAACCGAGCGCTCGAAGGGCCGCGTTGACCGTGTTCTCGGACATCGGGCGAAGCGGCGAGCGGAAGGAGGGGAAACAGTATCGTCCCGTGCCCGTCAGCTCCCAGAGCTGTTCGAAGAGCGCAATGACCTGCGTGGACAGCGGCACGCGGTGCGGCCGACGCATCTTCATCTTCTGCTCGGGGATGTTCCAGACCGAGCGGTCGAAGTCGAATTCGCTCCACTCGGCCTGGCGCAGTTCGCCCGGTCGCACGAACAGATGGGCCGAGAGCCGGAGCCCGAACAGGGTGATGGCGTGGCCGGTGTACCCCTCGATGGCGCGCATCAGTTCGCCCGCGCCCTTGGGCGTGGTGATGGCGGCGAGATGCTTGGCCTTGGGAACCGTCAGCGCGCCGCGCAAATCGCGGGATGGATCCATTTCGGCGCGCGTGGTGGCGATGGCGTAGCGGAACACGCGACCGAGGACGCTGCGCATCCGGCGCGCGCTTTCGTAGCGACCGGTGGCCTCGATCGAGCGGAGCACGGCCAGCGCTTCCTGCGGCGTGATCTTGGCTACCGGACGGCTGCCGATCCTGGGATAGGCCTTGCCGAGCAGCCAGCGGATCTTGCTGAGCGTGACCTCCGACATGCCCTCGCGTTCCTGCTTGGCGACCCATTCTTCGGCGACCAGCTTGAAGCTGTTTTCCTCGGACAGCATCGCGCGCGCCTCGGCGAGCTTCGCTTCGTGCGAGGGATCGAGGCCGGCGGCGATCAGCTTGCGCGCCTCGTCGCGCCGCTCGCGCGCGTCGGCGAGGCCGACGTCGGGCCACGCGCCAAAGGAAAGCGTGCGCTGCTTGCCGAGATAGGCATAGTTCAGCCGCCAGAGCTTGCGGCCGTTCGGCTTGACGAGGAGATAGAGGCCGGCACCGTCGGTGAGCTTGTATTCGCGCTCCCTCGGCCTGGCGCTCGTGACGGTGGTAGCGAAGAGTTTTCCCATGGTATCGGCCCGTCCATAAGGGGCCTTCGATACCATGCAGGATACCATATTTGTTCCCGATTGGTGCCGGATCAGCCCGGATTTGACCGGACGGTCTTAGCACAAAAAACGGCTGAAATCAGCCGTTTTTCGGACGTTCCCGGACGTCGCCAGGAGAACAAATGGTGCCCAGAAGAGGTGTAGAACTTTTGTCTCAGGCAATGCCGGGACGTTCCTAACTACACTGTGATATCAGAGATTTCCCTTGTAGAGTGTTCGCGGTCGGTCGCTCCGGTTTGCCTGAAATCCCACTGAAAAGTGGGAACAATTGTGGGATCATTTTAGGCAAGGACTCGAACCGATGGCACTTACTGCATTGAAGGTGAAGAACGCGAAGCCCGGTCGCCATGTCGATGGTCGGGGCTTGTGTCTTCTGGTGAAGCCGAGCGGCGCGCGGACATGGCTGCTGCGGATGCAGAAGGACGGCAGGCGGCGCGACTACGGGCTGGGATCGGCACTGGACGTATCACTTGCCGAAGCCCGCGATGCTGCGGCGGCGCTGCGCCGTCAGGTCCGAGAGGGAGCCGATCCGGTGGCGGAGCGGCGCAGGGCGCGTAAGGTCGTGCCGAGCTTCGAGACGGCCGCGCGTGACTGCTACGAGACGTTGAAGGAAGGATGGAAGAACCGGCGTTATACCAACTGGATTTCCAGTTTTGAGAATCATGTCTTCCCACTTATTGGCACCCGGCTGGTGGATCAGGTGGATAGCGGTGTTGTGGTCGAGGTGCTGTCACCTATCTGGCTTGAAATCCCGGAAACGGCGCGTCGCATATTGCAGCGCGTAGGGGCCGTGCTGGACTTCGCCTACATCAAGGGATGGCTGCCAGACGAGGTGTCGTTGCGCTCCGTCCGCAAGGGGCTTCCGCGCCAAACCGGTAAGAGCGCGCATTTGGAAGCCATGCCCTATGCGGATGTGCCAGCGCTTATGCAGAAGCTGGCGGCGGCATCGCCCACGACCGGCCGCGATGCCTTGCGCTTCACCATCTACAATGCCGTGCGGTCGAATGAGACGCGCTTTGCGGTATGGACCGAGTTTGACTTGGACAAAGGAATCTGGACCATTCCGGGCGAGCGCATGAAGGCTGGCGAATCCCATGTCGTGCCGCTGTCCGCGCCCGCCGTGGCGCTGCTGCGCAAGCGGTGGAACGAGCGTAGCAGCGATACCGGCCTTGTGTTCTCCAATGACGGCGAAAAGGCCATCAGCGACATGACCATGACCAAGCTGCTGCGCGATGACGGCATAAAGGGCGTGACCGTCCACGGCTTCCGCTCCGCCTTCACCGATTGGTCATCGGAGCGGACCCGCTTCCCCAAGGAGGTTGCCGACAAGGCGTTGGCGCACAAGCTGCCCAACAAGGTCGAAGCTGCCTATCGCCGCACCGACTTTTTCGACAAGCGGCGCAGCCTCATGGCGCGTTGGGCCGAATATCTCGACCGGACACAAACGCAGAGCGGCAAGGGGAAGGACGCCGCCGCAACGGCGTCCGAGCCTACAGCGCTCCGCGTTGCCGCCTGACCAGATCGTGCAGGCTGGCGGTGGTGATCCGGGTGGCCTTGCCGAGCTTCACCGTTTTGACCTCGCCAGCTGCGATCAGTTCATAGAGCTTAGTGCGGCCGACGCCGATCATGCGCGCCGCCTCGTTGACGCGGACGCAGATCGGTTCGGGGGGCGGGAGCGCGGTCATTGGACATGGCTTTCGGACCGTTCGTGGCGATAGCCGACAGGATCGGCTATCCAGCGTTCGACAGACGATTCCCGCCAGCCAGCGCCATGGATGCTGATCCTTATTTGGGCCGGAAACGTCCCGTCTGCGATTTTTCGGTACAGGGTGGAACGGGAAAGCCCGGTGCGGGCAAGAACGGTCTTCAATCGAATGATACGATCTGTGTTTTTCATGGGGCAGTCTCTTAAAAACAGGATGTTGCACGCGCCCCCGGCCACGAGCATTGGATGCCTTGCCGTCCCGGACAAGAGCCTTCCGGGCGCGCAGACAGTCCTGCTTCGAGCATTGGGTGGACGCTGGCGGCAATCGGCGGTCAGCGGCGGAAAATGGCGGAATTTAGCGTAGGCTTTTCACTGACGACGATCAGCGAAGATTTTTTCCCAGCCTGTACCAAAATCCCATGCCAAGCCTTCCCATCCGCCCCGTTCTGAGGACAGCCAGAAGGCTTTAGGCCGAGTCGAACATTGGATGCTCCTCTGAAAGGACCACCTGCACAGCGTGATGAAGCAAGAGCTATGCTCGCCCGCAGCCTATCCTCTGTCAAGAAGTTCGATCTCGCAGCCTGTGTTCGCCGCCTATCTCAACGTTTCGCACAGTCTTTTCTCGGACTGGGAACGCGGCGTGAGGCGGCCCTGCCCTGTGCCTTCTGTCCGTCATCCAACGCAAGGGATTGCAGGCAGTCGCGTAGCTGTCCCTGTCATAAACACCTGCTTCTCGCCCAATGGCTGATTTCGGAATTCCGGCTTCGAGCAAGCGGATTACTTCGGACACTGTAGTCGACGGATAAGCTTCCTCTCAGCCATACGTCCACGTCGCGTGGCATCGCTGGTGGTCAGGCAAATGCAAGCCGCTGCCGTAGGTTGTGTAGAGTACGGTCTTAGCGTATATCTGACGTATGGAATTCGTGGAAATTCTGACCGCCATATTCAACCTAGCTATCGCCGCAGCAGGTATAGCGTCCTTTAAAAAAATGCCCTTAATGTCCAGGAATCCGCGGACATTAAGGCTGCAAATTTCAGCGATACGGTAGGCGCTTTCTCGCGGTAGCCACCTCGGATTTTCCTGCCAAATCAATTTGATAAGGAAGATTGGCTAGCTTGCCTACCGGCATGTACGGATCGTTCGACACGCCTTCATCGGTGAAGCACCATAATGCCCAAGGCGTTTTAGATAGTTTATGAAAATCCGAGAATATGAGCTCGCGATTTCCGAGAACTACGATATCTTTCATGAATGTCGCCGGTCCTATGACTGCCAGTTCGCCTCTCTTAAGAACCGAAAACGCTGCGCATGCGTCTTTGCCGACCGCAACGATTATTTCCTTTGGATCCGGGAATCCCGAGAGGTATTTTTGATCTAGCAATTCCCAAACCGCCCAGCGCGCGAAAATTCCTGCGGTGAGTCCTTCATAGATGTAATGCCTGTCGCTGAGGTAGCGGACTTTCAAGCCAGGGAAACCGGGTAAAACCGTTCTACTAAATGACTTGCGACGATCTGCTTTTGTTGACCTTCCCTGCGAGCCTTCTTCCTCTGAGTAGCGGCACCAGAGTTCATTCAACAGGGCCACTCCAGTAGGCTGGCTGCGGACAAGCAGATCTAGGATGCTATCTTTTCTTTTTGTCTGACGCATCGGTCGTCACCCTTTGAAACTGGCGATGGCGGCGATTCCCGCAAATGGCAAGTTTGGCCAAGATATAGGACCCGTGCGTGGTAGCCAGTTCTGCACCCCAAATTGCTGGCAACCATTGTACACCTCTGCGTAGCTCCTTCTCGCCAGTTCGCCGAATGGTTTTCAATCAGAGGTGATTTTGATCCTCGGGCGCTCGTGGATTTTCGCGGCGCTGCAATTCGTTCTCGACCGCCTCGCGAATGAACAGGGCGAGTCTGCGGTTGCCCACAAGTGCTTCGATACGGTGGATCATGTCGGTAGATAGCCTGATCGTCGTCGGCTTCATTCCAAGTGGCGGGCGTCCCATTGGCTTATCGCTATCGGGCAAGATCACAATTTCCAAGCCAAACCCATTGACGACACCGTTTATTCCTATATACGACATCGTTTATTGATTAAACGACGTCGTATATTCGCTACGGCCCGGTATCGAAGGGCAATCGCGAAAGCGGCATTGCGAATCATGCGGGAGTGCCGGGGCCATTCCGTATCCGCCCGTCATTTCCCGCCTCTTTGCGATGGATGCGGAACGGACGTGCATATGCTTGTCTCAAAATCCCGCCGCGCCCTGCTGCGCGGATTGACGATCGCGCCGGTTGCGGCATCGGTGGTGGCATCGCCCTGGGGCGGTGCGCTGGCGGAGCTTCACCAAAGGTACGAGGACCAACCCGCGACGCTTGCACGCACAAAAGGGGGGCGGACCATCAGCCGCTTCCGCTATCACAATGCGGAACGCTGGATGCTCGCGCTGGGCTCGAATTTCCTTGCCGAACCGCGACGCGCGAAAGAAGCGCTGCATCAGGCCGGTTTCGTGACCCAGCAGGCCCTGTGCGCCTACTTGCTGGACGTGGGCTTTGCCGATGCGTGGAACGCCAGCTATATCAAACAGGACATCGCCAAAGCTCTAGCCTACGCCAATGCATGCGGCTTTGGTCATGACTGCCCAGACATGGCGCAACTGGCCTTGGTTCTCTCGCCCTATTGGAAATGGGGCTATCACTATGACGATTGGGAGGAAGACCGACCGCATACACGCGGCTTCATCCCAGCCACGATAAAACCCCTTGTTCGCGCCTTGGTGGATCGCGTGCATGACGTGACTGGCCATCCGCGCCCGAAGGGTTGCCAGCGCCGCCCGCAGGAGGCGCGGTCATGATGCTGCGCATCGCCGCCGATCATCTACCCGCGCTGGTCATGGAGGAGCTTCTCCATATCACGACGATCCTGTTCGAGACGTTCGAGGAGACGACCAAGGGGCGATGCTCCGAGCATTTCCGGGCTGGCCGCATCCTCACCCTGATCCTGCACGGTCCCCATACAGAAAAGGATTGGGCAGAGGTCGCTCCGGGGGAAGCGTTCCGCCTGCTGGCAGTCGTCAACTATCGCCGCCTTGCCCGCAGCGAACGCGACTGGCGTTTGGTACGCGACCGGCTCCGCCGTGCATGGGAGCATGGCGAGATCGCCCGCCCAGTGCGGCTTTCCGTAGAAAGCCTTGATCGGATCAACGGCGCTCTTGTCGAGGGTAATCCCTATTTTGCCACCATCGCCGAACAGGGCATCGCGCTCTATCAAATGGAAGGGTTGCGCCTCCAAGAGCCGCGCCGCCTTCCGGCGCAGGAGCGGGTTATCCGGGGTGTTGCAGAGTTCATCCGATGGCATCAACGCGGAACGGATTTTCTGGCGGGCGCGGCTTTCTATCGCAAGCGGGGCGATGCACCGATGGCGGCATTGATGCTGCATCAGGCATGCGAGCATTTCTATCTGTCCGTGTTGCGTTCGATCAGCCTCCACGCCCCGCGCACCCATGCGCTGGATGAATTGCGCGAGGCGGCGGAAGCGTTGGACCCACACCTGTGTTCGGCATGGCCGCGAGAAAGCCGGTTCGAGCGTCGCGCGTTTGGCTGCGTTCGCCGTGCTTACGTCGAGGCACGCTATGGACAATCCTACCGTATTTCGGGCGAGGAATTGTCATGGGCGTTCGCACGGGTGGAGATACTGGCGGAACGCGCGGCCTGCGCTGTTGCGGATCATCAGGCGTCGCTTGCCGCAAGCCTGCCAGAGCCGATGCTTCCACCACCAGCAGAGCCGACAAAAGCCATAGCCCTTTTTCGGCCTGCTCACCGTGCCGACATGCTGCAACGGGCATGGCGGATCATGCGACGTGCTGCCCCGTCACGGACCCATTGGAATCCGCTCATTCCGGTTCGCCGATTCTGGCGGTCGGACAGGTGCAAGTGCTGGATTGACCATCTGCCCTTGGCGATGGTCGGCCTGTGCCTCTTCATGGCGGGCGCAGAGGCGACGTTATGGCGGATGAAGTCCGCGCAGGCCGTCCGTTCCAAACCCGCAGACCTGTCCGCCGTGCTGGAATTCGACGTGCGCGCGGACACTGTGCTTGGCGCGGTCATGGACGTTGCGCAGAGGGCTGGCTACCGGGTCAAGGCCAACGATGATATTTGGGCAGTGCGATGGACCGGAGCCTATCGCGCCAAGGCGACCACCTTCGATGCGCTGGCGGACATTCTTTATGGCTCCGGCCTGTGTCCCGCGATCCGGGAGGGCATCATCACCGTGCGATACTGCGACAAGAGCCGCCCGCCCATAGTGGCGACGGTCGAGTATCATGCGGAGCCGGATGGCAGCGTGCGGTTGTCTGTCCCGCGCTAACTGCCGTCCTGTTCCGCCTCGAAGGCCCGCTTGCCTTTGCGTTGCAACAAGGCAAGCGCGGTTTTTCCTTCATCGCTCCGCAGTCTTTCTGCGACTGTTAGGAAAGCACCATAGAGCGTGGCGCGATCATCGTCGGTCAGATCGACCAGCCCTGCCTTGACGACCAGCCCGCCCAACTCGATCAGATGCCGCGATCGCTCTCGCCGCTTCATGACCCATTCCCTGGTATCGGTTCGCGCCTTTGCCGCCTCAACGCGGTGCCGCGCCGCCGTCGAGCGGGAGAGTGCCCTCCGCCCGTTGGTCAGATCGCGACGCAGGCTGACGTGCCCTGCCCTGAAAGAAGGCCGCGCCCGTCTTGCGCCAGCTCTCCTTTGTGGCGGCATCTTTGCTGGCGACGGCACCGAGCAGCGCGCCCGCCAGCATATCGGCGTCGAGAGCGTCCGCACCAGTCGCTGCCACCAGTTCGCCAAGCTGGCGCACGCGCCGTTCCTTGATGGTCTTCGCCTTGTCAGCGAGCGCCTTGAGTTCCGAATCGAAGTCCTTGGGCTTACGCATCGTAAAGTCTCCATTGAGTGACGATACGCCTATGATAGAAGAAGGCACGCGGCGGTGCAGTAGAGTCGCTGGAACGGGATGGCACCGCCTAGTCCCTGCTCGGATTTTATTCGAGGAGGGCGCGCTTATACGTCGTGCCGACGTGCGCTCAGAATAGTAATTGGTATGTCGCCATGGCGATCTACCATTTCTCCGTTCAGGTCATTGGCCGCGCGCAAGGGCGCAGCGCGGTCGCGGCTGCTGCCTATCGCGCGGCCGAGCGGCTGCACGACGACCGCCTCGACCGCGACCATGACTTCATGAACAAGGCGGGCGTCGTCCATTCGGAAATCCTCCTGCCCGAAGGCGCGCCCGAGCGCTTCTCGGATCGCGCTGCTCTCTGGAACGAGGTCGAGGCTACCGAGAAGCGCAAGGACGCGCAGCTTGCCCGCGAAGTCGAGTTCGCCATTCCGCGTGAAATGAACCAGCGGCAGGGCGTCGCGCTGGCACAGGATTTCATGCGCGCCGAGTTCGTCGAACGCGGCATGATCGCGGACCTCAATGTGCATTGGGACATCGGCGCGGACAAGCTGGCGAAGCCCCATGCCCATGTCATGCTCACCATGCGAGAGGTAGGCAAGGAAGGGTTCGGGCAGAAGGTCCGTGACTGGAACCGCACGGAATTGGTGGAGCAGTGGCGTGAGCGCTGGGCGGATCATGTTAACGCCCGCCTTGCCGAACTGGATATCGATGCCCGCATAGATCACCGATCTTTGGAGGCGCAGGGCATCGACCTTGAGCCGCAAGACAAGATCGGCCCCGCCGCGTCGCGCATGGGGACACGCGGTCTTAAGTCCGAGCGGATCGAGGATCACCGCGCCGTCGCCCAGCGCAACGGCGAACGGATCATCGCCGATCCTTCCGTGGCGCTCAATGCGATCACTCATCATCAGGCGACGTTCACCACACGCGACCTTGCCATGTTCGTCCACCGGCACAGCGACGGCAAGGACCAATATGACGGGGCGATGAGCGCGGTGCGCGCGTCGCCCGATTTGATCGCACTCGGCAAGGACGGGCGCGGCGATGATCGTTTCACGTCGCGCGACATGATCGACACCGAGCAGCGGTTGCAGCGTGCATCCGAAATGATGGCAGAGCGCGAACGGCATCGCACCAATGAGAAGGCGCGCGAGGCGGCATTGGTCAGCTCGGAGGGGCGTGGATTGCTGCTGTCGGCCGAGCAGCGATCGGCGTTCGAGCATGTGACGAGCGATCGGGATTTGAGCATCGTCGTGGGCTATGCGGGCACCGGCAAGAGCGCGATGCTGGGCGTAGCGCGGGAGGCATGGGAGCGGTCGGGATTCGAGGTGCGCGGCGTGGCGCTGTCGGGCATCGCGGCGGAGGGGCTGGAGAATGGTTCCGGCATCGCCTCGCGCACCATCGCCGGCATGGAATATGGCTGGGCGCAGGGGCGCGATCTTCTGACCGCCCGCGACGTGCTGGTGATCGACGAGGCGGGGATGGTCGGCACGCGCCAGATGGAGCGTGTGCTGTCCCATGCTGAAGCGGCGGGCGCAAAGGTCGTGCTGGTCGGTGACGCCGAGCAGTTGCAGGCGATCGAAGCGGGCTCGGCGTTCCGCGCGATTCATGAGCGCAATGGCGGCGTCGAGATCACCGAAATCCGCCGCCAGCATGAGGATTGGCAGAAGGACGCCACCCGCCATCTGGCGACCGGCCGGACCGGCGAAGCTATCCGGGCCTATGCCTATCGCGGCATGGTCCACGCCGCCGAAACCCGCGAACAGGCGCGTGGCGATCTGATCGACCGTTGGGACGCGGCACGGCAGGCCGAACTCGGCAAGACGCGGATGATCTTCACTCACACCAATGACGAGGTGCGCACGCTCAACGAGATGGCGCGCGACAAGCGCCGCGAGGCGGGCGAGCTGGGCGACGATACGCGGGTGAAGACCGCCAACGGCGACCGGGATTTTGCATCCGGAGATCGCGTCATGTTCCGGCGCAACGAACGAGGCCTTGAGGTCAAGAACGGCACGCTGGGGACCATCGAGCGAGTCAATCAACAGAGCATGACCGTGCGCACCGATGACGGGCGCTCTGTGTCGTTCGACCTCAAGGATTATCGCGACCTCGATCATGGCTATGCCGCGACCATCCACAAGACGCAGGCCGTCAGCGTCGATCGCACCCATGCGCTCGCCACGCCGGGGATGGACAGGCACGGAACCTATGTCGTCCTCACACGCCACCGGGAGGGGGTGGACTTTCATTATGGACGGGACGATTTCAAGGATGACTCCCGCCTTGTCCGCACCCTGTCCCGCGAGCGCGCCAAAGACATGGCGAGCGACTACGCGCGCCGCGATCCGGCGCAGCAGTTCGCCGAGCGGCGCGGCATCACATTCGGCGAACGGGTGGCCGAGATCGTCCGGCCTGTGGTGGAGAAGGCGCGCGGGATCTTCGACGGCTTGCGCCTTTCGCTACCCGGTCAGGATCGCGCGGCACCGCCCACGCCCGCATCCGAGCGCAGCATGTTCGATGGTTTGGACCTTGGCCGCTTCGCTTCCGCGCCCGTCCATGATCACGCCCGCCAGCAGCATCGCGGGCATGATCCGCAGCCGATGCGTGCGGGCGGCTTGCGCGGTGCGGTCGAGCGCTATGCCAAGGCGGTGGATGCGATCCGGCAGACCCGTGCGCAGGGCATCGACCCCATGCCCCACCAGCGCGAGGCGCTGGACAAAGCACGCGACGCCCTCGACGCGATCCGGCCCGAAGGCTCCACCGATTTAAACAGCGCGTTCCGGGCAGGCCCGGAACTGATCCGCGAGGCGGCGGAAGGACGCGGCCGTGAAGCAGTGCGCGCGATGCAAGCGGAGGCGGAAATCCGCATCGATCCCTACATCCGAGCCGACAAGTTCGTGGAGGGCTGGCAGCAGTTGCAGCGCCAGCATCAGGAGCTTGTGCGCGACGGCAATTTTCGGGCGGCAAAGACCACGGCGCAGCACATGGCCGACATGGCGAAAAGCCTTGAGCGCGACGCCCAGCTTGAATCCGTGTTGGGCCTGCGCAGCCGCGAGCTTGGCCTTGAGTTGGGGGAAGACATGGGCCGCAGCATCGCCCGCGACCTCGCCGCCTCCATCACCTTCGATCATGACCGCGACATCAGCCGCGGCATGGAACGCTAGACCAAGGAGAAGTGCATATGGACGACCAATCCCTGTTGAACGGCCCGGAACCCGAAAAACCAACCGGCACGGCGGCGGAGGCGTTCGCGCACCTGGCGGCGCGCGTGGAGGCGATGGAGCAGCGGCTTCACGGGCGCTTGGCGGTGATCGCCCGCGCTCTTGAGCATATCGCCGTCGAGAAGCAGAGCATCGAGGTTCCCGACTACGATCCGACGCTCGCCAAGATCAACGCCGCCTTGGCCGAGATTGCCAAGCATATGAAGGCGTTTTCGCAGTCCGAAGCGCTCAGCATGACCCCGGAGAGCATGGCGGAGCGGATCATAGCCTCAGCCGAAGCGGCGCGGGAAACGGAAAGGGCGTCCATTAAGCGGGCGCAGGGGCTTTTACTCGAAGCCCATTCTGACCAGATGAAAGCCATCGGCTCGGTCCGCACCAAGGACCAGCAACACCGCCATATGATCTACACCGCCATTGGCACGGCGCTGGCGGTCTCGTTCCTGTGGCTGTTCTATCCGGGATGGGCGGCGAGCCTTGCGCCTAGTGGCTGGAATTGGCCCGAGAGGCTCGCGACGCGCACGATGGGGGAGCCCTCGCCATGGGATGCGGGCATTCGCCTGATGCTCGCCGGGAACCCTGAAGGCTGGCAGGCCATCTTGGACGCAGTGAATATTGCGCGCGATAATCGGGATACTCTTGTAGCATGCCAGCAAATGGCGGCTAAAGCTAAGAGGTCAGTCCCCTGTTCAATCAGCGTCGATGCCCCCTCAATCTAGCCGTGGTTTGCCGACAAAGCCCCGAAACCGGCTGGATTTTCAGTCGTGCAGAACATAACCACTTGCGAAACGTATTACACTGCAATACTGGAACATACAGAGTACGACGGGGTGCCATATGGCCGACGATGTAGTGGTAACAGTGCGAGTGCCCAAAAATTTGGTGCAGAAAGCGCGGCAGGTGGCCGACAGCCGAGACGAAACGATGAGTCAGGTCATCAGACGTAGTTTGCGCGGTTATGTCGGTCGAGCACATAAATCAATCGAGAACGAGGACGCAGCCTAATGTCAAATTCCAAGCGTAAGCCCTCTCGCAAGGCCCGCGACCTCAGCCCTGCGGCGCTTGATCTCCTAAGCGTTGCCGGAAATGGCGGGTTCAAGACCGTGCTTGCGGATCCCCCTTGGCAATTTCAAAATCGGACGGGCAAGGTTGCCCCCGAGCATCGCCGGCTCAACCGATATAGCACCATGACGCTAGATGAAATATGCGAGTTGCCCGTCGCCGATTGCGTTGATGCGACTGCTCACTTGTACCTATGGGTGCCCAATGCTCTGTTGCCAGATGGATTACGCGTTATGCGAGAATGGGGCTTCGAATATAAGTCGAACATCATTTGGCGAAAGATCCGCAAAGACGGCGGATCTGACGGGCGAGGAGTTGGCTTCTATTTTCGGAATGTGACTGAGATCATCCTATTTGGCGTTCGTGGGAAAAACGCACGCACGCTCGATCCCGGTCGAACTCAGGTCAATTATATCGAAAGCAGGAAACGGGAGCACAGCCGGAAGCCTGATGAGCAATATCCCCTCATTGAGGAATGCAGCCCCGGCCCGTTTTTGGAGATGTTTTCACGCGGCACACGGCCAGACTGGACCGTGTGGGGCAATCAGGCTGATGATGATTATGAGCCTTCCTGGCCTACCTATTCTCACCATTCTCGGGCAGATTTTCCGGTAGCGGCTGAGTAGGGGTATCAGGTATTTCCCCCTCTTCGTCACCTTCGGCAATCGCTTCGATGTCAAGATGCTCGTCAAAGGTGACGATAGAGCTGGGAAGGCCGATCAGCAGAAGCGGGCAAGGATTTCCAACGCCGCGATGCACGCGATCCTCAAGTTTCCGCCAATGGGTTGTCGCTGCCCCGTATTTGTCTTTGACGAAGCTTAACGACCAAGCATCGGCGTATGTCGCGCCTCCAGCCTTCATTCGTCGGGCGACATCAGCGCGCTGCCTCGGAGTGGGCGTTAGACCCAAAGCGCCTAAATCTTCCGTAGAACTCAGATCATGCTCGACGGCAAACCGGCGAACAAGCTGGACCATTTCATCCTGTAGGCTTGCGCCTCGCGTGACGATCACCCCCACGCTTATTGCCCCTTCCGCGTGAAGCCGCTTAAAATTTTCTAGGTCTCTATCGAAAAACGGATCTTTGTTGTTCCATTCGATTTCCAGCGCAATTACCCGACCATCGGGAAACGTCCGGACATGATCGACTTCATGTGAGATCGATTCCTTTTGAACGCCATTGATGCGCTTTTCGATTGTGAAATTGACTTTGTGCCATCCCAGTTCGGCCAACGCACGGCGGAGACGCTGAGTGCCTTTAGTTTCACCCCCGCCCGATCCAATAATTTCCTCGATCGGAATGGATAGTGCGCTAAGCGCGGCCTCCAGTTCGCCGATCGCGTCAGGAAAGTCGACGCTCAGGATTGCAGTTGCATGACTGTGAAATTGGATTTGAAAGCCGTTGGCGATCAGTTCATCGAACACGTTCATAACACCTAGAAAGTAAGAATGCCGCTCTGTTCAAGAAGCGCTTTGTTCAAAGCCGATGCCCCGGATGAGCCAGGCACGAAATTTTGCGGATTGAAATCTCCATCTTTGAGTTGAACCCTATCAAGAATAGAATAAAACTGCTCAGTCGAGACCATCCCCCCAGGCTGGGAAAGATATCTATATGCATGACGAAAAAATTTCATGAGACCGTCATAGCCATTAGTTCTATTTAGCATGCAACCGGTCGCATTAAGCTTCCATGCATCGCTCCATTTATTACTGACGGCTTCAAAATAGTTCCATAGCAAGTTCGTGAGATCAACATCTCGATCTTCTATAAAGAATGGGCGCAAAACTAGTCTATCAGCATCATCCGCAGAGGCGGGAGGAAAACTACCGCCCCGACGTCCGATCTGCCTATCACTTATTATTTGAAGCTTATCTTTACATATATACTGTAATATTCCAGCTACTACCGTAGCCTGCGACAGCGTTTCAGTATATCTTCCAGGAGTCGACTTTCCCAGACGTTTTATCTTCCTAAAGAATGGACTTTGATCCGTGGATTCGAGCGCAACCACAACGCTATGGCATGTCTTCTCGGGACTTCGGCTTTTACTCAATTCGAAAAGATCATAAACTAGGCTACGGTTTACCTTGGTTTGTGCAAGATTTACCGTTGAGAACACGGCTGCTTGGTCAGCGATGTCTGCGTCTATAAATATAGATACGTTGACGTCGAAATCGTCCTTTGCGTAACCTTCTAGGCCTTTGATCCTGTGCTGACCGTCTATCACTCGCGCTATATGCCTAAAAAAGACGGTATCGTCTTCATCACCGTCCGTGGGAAAATTGGAGAGGGTCAATCGCACAAATCGATCATCGTCCGGACAAGGCATTTCGATTGTTACGCACTTTTCGGGAACAGCCAAAACTACTGCTGTCGGAAAAGTCGCATCCGAGCCTCGCACATATTGCGCGATTTCTTTGACCCTCTTTGTATCCAATTCTCGTTGAATACCTAAATAAGAATCAATGCCACGCTCGGTGACAAGGGCTCTAATATCGAAATCCGTAATCTCAACTAGCGTTTTGGCAGGAATACTGCCTACGTAGATGTCTCCGATCGGCTGTCGTATCCGGATAGCTGAGACAGAGATACTCCTAGGGGTCTCGACGGCCATTATATTCCCCTGCTCTTCCGCACAGCATCGCCTAATTGGGCATCCGTTTTAGCGAGCGCTTGACCCACGTTCACATGAACCTCGGATATTACAGCCATAATAACATATATTATTATAGATACTGAAAATATCGCTACTGAAAAACTCGATATGAAAGACTTATTAGTTGAAGAAAGAGTTGGATCATACCCAATTACTATTGAACAAATGACAATCCCAAAAAGACTATACAAATTAAATATAGCTCTTAGTGGGAAAAATGACTTGAAATCTTTGTTACAGTGCCAAACTATGGTAGCAATAAGACCAACTGCATAGAATAAAAGTTGGCCGCTTAGAAATGCCTTCTCAAAAGCGTCGCTCAGATATATTTTTGATTCTGGCGGAAGGACCTCGCGGATTGCTGCGCCGGTCAGCGGAATCAAGGAAATTCCTGCCACAACAATTATTTCGAGCAACGCCATCCCCCATACACCTGGGCCTGAGCGAAACATTGCACGCGCATATCCAATTTTTTCCATGCGGTCACCGCTGCCTAACGGCGTATATCACATGCTTTATATCGCAAAGGTCCATCTTTCGCCCCATCTCCGACACTAAGTAATGATAATCAGCAGCGGTGCCATTCTGTCAACCGAGGCCCCTTCACCGCTCTAAGGGGGATCTCCACAGATTGCCAGCAAGACCCGAGGATCCTATGAACCGTCATAAGCGATCGCATGAAGCGAGGCCGCAGGAACGCTCAGAGCAATATGGCCGCTGGAGAACAAGACTGGAAGCCCGGTAGCTTCACTAAAAACTTTAGCTGGGGCGCCCCAGCGAACGGTTTGCTAGAGCTATATGAGAGCATCCGGATTGGCTTCGACGGAGAAATGCACGATGTCCCAAGAGATATTTTTCGGCAACGAGTTTCTCGATCGGGCCATTCTGAATATATTCCAATAAATTTCTTTCTTTTCAATAAGAGCAAGAATGGAATAGATCATCTCGTCGCGGACGAGTTGGTTTTTCAAGCTTTAAACGCACCTCATTCTTCAAGTTTTGATAAACTTGCACTCTTTACATTAAACTTCAGTTACGCGGGCAAATGGACAGGTGCCGATGCGGCTCAGAGAAGGCCAGCACTGTGGGCGAACAGCTATATTTCTGAGAAGGTAGCCGACGAATATAAGTGGAACATCAAAAAAGTGTCCGCCAATGACATTGAGCGCTTTGTTTCCGGAAACCCAAGGTATAAAGCCAAATCGGCTCGTAAATTATCGACTAATCTTAAATACATCTACGAGATCGGACATCTATCCGACTTTGCCAGCAAGCATGTCGAGCGATGGTGGGTTGATGCCCTTTTTCTCGCGCTCGACCGACTTATTGAGGACCGGGAATTGGACGGCAAACAGACCGCGCCGGGGCAATATGGAGCTTTGCTTGAAGGATCGAGCTTTTCGCGGATCGCAGGTGCGCGGAGTCTTGAGAAAGAACTGGCGACTAAGCACCTCATTGCGCTCTACACGGCTTGCGGCGGCCGAGATCGATTTTCGGACGAACATGTGCGTGAGCGCACCGAGTTGACTATCCCCGATGTTCAATGGTTCGCAGCTAATGACAACCGGCCCCAGGGCGCGGTCCATCCTTCAAATCCCCGGATTCTGAAAATGATTCCCCGAGCTTGCGCGATGCTCGCTCGGTATGTTGGATTCGAAATGATTGATGCCGATGAACTGGCAACGTTCGATCTACAGGCTTTCATTCGCAACCACACTCAGCAAGCTCTAACTCGTCTTCGAGAATCCAATGTCGTTCCGACTATGTCGGTGGAGGAATTAATGAGGCTGACAAGAGGAAAATGACAACATTCCTCGACACTAGCGCCTTAATGGCGGCGATAAATGGAGCAGAGGCCCATCATGATTGGTCTGTCGCGCAGATCGAAGCGCGCCGCGCCGAGGGGCCGCTTATCATCGCGGACATCGTATATAGCGAACTAGCGGCGGGAATGGCCTCTCGCGAGGATACCGACACTGCGGTAGAAGAGTGGGCCTTGGAGCGACTGCGTGGAAACGACGATGCTCTTTTCATGGCAGGCCAAGCATATAAAGCCTACCGAAAAAAGAAGCGCGGCCCCGGCGAATTACCTAAAACAAATGTCTTGCCAGATTTTTTAATTGGAGCGCTGGCGAAAGTTGAAGGGTATCCACTTCTTACAACAAATGAAGATGACTTTATAAAGTATTTTCCAGAATTAGAAATTATATGCCCGCCAAAATGAGATATATCTTGAATTTGTACTGCATTGATCTCATTCGGAATTAATGATCATTTAGAAATGTTTTTAATTCAGAAAAGCTATTCTCCAGTGTCACGTTTGGTACGATCGTTCCTATGCTTTTTCTGATTGCCTGCTCACGCTTGATATCCTCGTCTTTCCAGTGGGAGACGCGAACTAACTGCTCGTATGCACCAGCCGACGTTTTCAGTCCGTATTTGGCCCATACAGAACGAACGCCCGCCCGGTTGGCCATGAGAATATCTTTGATAAGGCTGTCGCCTACGTAGACAGAATTTTGAGGTGAATACCCCTCACGTTCGCATATCTCTAGCAGCACTTCTGCTGAAGGTTTGGACTGATGATGGGCAAGTTCCACAATCTCGATATCGTCAGATGGATTATCGGCTGCATATTGGTCGGGATGCGATGATGTCGACCGTTCCCGGCAGTAGATCCTCTCAAAATATTGGCTAAGATCTAGGCGACGGAGCCGATCAGTTACCGCAAGGTATTTTGCTTCCGTGTGTCCGACGATTCGAACCCCGTTACGTTGAAAAAAACTTAGAGTTTCTGCGACCCCGGGGTACAAAGTTAGCGTCTCTTTGCGGGTCTTATTGAAAGCATGAAAAGCGCGGTCCAGCGCCTCGGCCTGTTGCTGGCGAGACAGGTCGGGAAAAGATGCTTTGACTGCTTCCGTTTCGAGTAACGCGAATGGGTGCTCGGAATCCGAATACCTCCGATGAATGTCCCTTAGATCATCCAAAAGATATTCACGATCACAACCCAATATAACTAAAGCTTCATCTACCATTTTATAAAATGAAGATACAAAATATGACACCCAGTCATAAAGTGTATTATCAAAATCGCATATAAGGAGAAATTTTTTGGTCAATTTAATGCTCAGATTTTTTGAAGGTTCGTGATCGCAAACAGGGCAATTGCTGCAACTAGGAGCGTCCACGTCGTGACGTTATAGAAGGACCGGATTTTATCTTCTGCCGTCTTCGGGCTAGTCCCAACATAGTGGTTCTTCGTCGTCACATTTGTCACTTCAGCATCATCATGACGGCTAAAGAACGAGATGGCACCCGTCATGCCCTTTTCCAGATCGAATATCTGGCTCATATAATTTCGCTCGAAGTCCTCACCAAAGCTAACCGCCCCCCGGAGCATCCGATGATAAACGGTCAGGTCAAGGACCTTCACCGCTTGGAGGCCCAAGATGGCAGCCAATGCAAGAAGGACAGCCACATGGAGAGTTATGGTTCGACCACAAAGTACGAGTTTCATTGAGAACCCGTCGCCTTGGCTCATCAGCACGACACCCAGCGCGAGCGCGGCAGTGACGAACGTAAGCCCCAACTGACGAGATTTCACGGACATCTCATTGAAATGCATCTGCGTGTCGATCGCCTTCGACCAGATTGCGATTAGCTCTTCATTTGATGGTGTAGCCACAGCGCCCTCCCCTACAATCTTGGAAATTCCTATCGTCACCACGTGACCTAGACCACAGATTGTTCGATGTCGCGCTTTGGGAGAATGCTAGACCTTGAATCAAGAAGCCTTGTGACAGCAGGTTGCGTTAGCACGCCTCATCCGTCTACGCGTGGAGGGGGCGGGAAGAAATCCAATGAACTCGCCGCAGCCGACTATATCTTACCGCTAGCGTGTGATCGCTTCTTTCAGCGCATTCGGCCTTACCGCCTATTACGAGCCGCCACCGCGCGAGCAATGCACACCCATTTAGGCACTGTTAGAGATGTGCGTATGACGCGGCGTGGATCGGGATGGCTTCCATCGTCCCCAATCGACGAAACGCAAGGAAATAGCGAGCCATCGCATACGGTTTCGAACCGTTCCAATAGTTCCCTCCATTGCTGTGGGAACAAACGAGGGGTGGCTTAGATCGGTCAAGTGATTTATCGCGTAAAAACAACGCGATAAATCACTTGACTGGTGCCCAGAAGAGGACTCGAACCTCCACGACCTTGCGATCGCCAGCACCTGAAGCTGGTGCGTCTACCAATTCCGCCATCTGGGCACGGGGTAGGAGCGCGCAACTAGCCTCTGGTCGGAGGGCTGTCAATCACGCCGGGTGGATTATTCTTATTTTTTCTGGTTTCCCCGCCAAGACCTTTTACGAGCCTTTTTCAGGCCCCTGCCGCTGAACTGGAGAAATAGCATGGAACGCCCCGAAACCGCTCCACCCGCCTTTTTCGCGCGCGGGGACGGATTGCGGCTCGCCTATCGCCATCGGCCGGGCGCGGGGCCGACGATCATCTTCCTGCCCGGCTACATGTCCGACATGGAAGGCGGCAAAGCGGTCGCGCTGGACCATTGGGCGCGGGATCAGGGCCGGGCGATGCTCCGTCTCGACTATGCCGGCAATGGGGTGAGCGACGGGCGGTTCGAGGATGGGACGCTGGCGAGTTGGCGCGACGATGCGCTGCTGCTGATCGATTCGCTGACGGACGGGCCGCTGGTGCTGGTCGGGTCGTCCATGGGCGGCTGGCTGGCGCTGTTGATCGCGCTGGCGCGACCGGGGCGAGTGGCGGGGCTGGTCGGCATCGCGGCGGCGCCGGATTTCACCGAATGGGGCTTTACCCAGGCGGACAAGGCCTTGCTGGCAACGGAGGGCCGACTCCTGGAACCGACCCCCTATGGCGATGATCCCTATGTCACCACCCTGGCCTTCTGGGAATCCGGCCAGTCGCTCCGCCTGCTGGAGGAGGAAATCGCGATCGATTGCCCGGTTCGCCTGTTGCAGGGCCAGGCCGATCCAGATGTACCGTGGCAGACGGCGCTGCGCATCGCCGAGCGGCTGCGTTCATCCGATGTGCAGATGCTGCTGATTAAGGATGGCGACCATCGCCTTTCCCGCGACGCCGACATCGCCCTGCTGATCCGGACCGTCGCCAGCCTGTTGGACAGCCTCTGATGCCCTTTCTCCTCCCGCTGCTTCTGCTCGCGCCGCAGGCCTATGATCCGGAGATCGAGGCGGTGATGAACCGCAAGAGGAAGGAAAAGGCGGAGGCCGCGGCTTCCGTCCCCGCTGCGCCTGCACGGGCAGCGACAACGGCAAGCGACGGCCGCATTCCCGTGCCGGACAAATATGCCGCGAAATTCCAGGCCTGTCTGGATCAGGCGGTGGAGGCGCCCGACAAGGGCGTCGACTTCGCGCAACAATGGCGTATCGAAGGCGGCAGCTTCTATGCGCGCAACTGCATGGGCTTTGCCTATGCCCGCGCCGAACGCTGGGCGCCGGCCATCGTCGCCTTCGAACAGGGGGCGGATGAAGCCGAACGCAACGGCGAAATGGTGCAGAGCGGCCGTTTATGGGCACAGGCGGGCAATGCCGCGCTGGCGGCCGGCGATGCCGCCAAGGCGCGCGACGATTTCGACGCGGCATTGGCGCGCGGCCTGCCCGATGGGGTGGAGAAGGGAGAGGTGCATCTCGACCGCGCCCGCGCACTGGTGGCGCTGAACGATGCCCAGGCCGCGCGAGACTCCCTGGACATCGCGCTGGAGCAGGTGCCGCAGGATCCGCTGGCCTGGCTGCTTTCGGCCACCCTGGCGCGACGATCGGGAGAGATGAAACTGGCCCAGGCGCAGATTGCGCGCGCGGTGCAGCTTTCCCCGGATGATGCCTCTGTCGCGCTGGAGGAGGGCAATATCGCCATCCTCACCGATCATGAGGATGTTGCCCGCTCCGCCTGGCAACGCGCCGTGAAGCTGGCCGCGGATGCTCCCGCAGGAAAGGCCGCCGCCGACAATCTTTCCCGCCTGACGCCGAAGCCCGCCAACTGAAGGTGCTCCGGGCGCATCCTCTTCTGGATGCCGACCGGTCCTAATCGAGGTAGAAGTCGACCGTCGTGACGACCCGGACCTTCTTGTACGGCGTATCGCTGGACCCGTCGGCCTCGCCATCGCGCGCCTCGATCGAAAAATAGCCCTGGGTCGCGCTCTTGATGCCGCCCACATTGGCGCCGCTGTCCCGGGCGAACTGTTCGGCGGCGGCGCGGGCATCCCGGGTGGCGGCGGCGACCATCTGCGGCTTCACGTCGTTGAGTTTGGTGAAGCTGTAGCGCATGCCCGATCCCTCCTGCAGCGTGACGCCGCGCCGGACCAGGTCGAATTGCTGCGCCACGGCGCGCTGGGCACGGGTGATGTCGGTCGTGCGCAGCAACATCCGCTGGGTGATGGTGATCGTGTTCACGCCATTATTGATATATTGATTGACGCCCGCGCCGGTCGCCGTCAGCGCATCCGGCCTGAAGCCGAGGCTGGCGAAATAGGCGCGCAGTTCCCGCGTATTATTGTCGATCTCCGCCCGGACGGAGGGCAAGTCGAAACCGGTGGCCGAGTAGCTGATCGACCAGGTGGCAAGATCGGCCGTCACATCCTTTTCCGCCAGCCCGCGGACCGTCACGGAACGGTCCGCCGCCTTGGCCCGCTTGAGCCCGTCGCCCAGGAGGTAACCGCCGCCGACCATGCCAAGGGCCAGCACCCCCGCGCATGCCACGAAAAGCTTGTCATGATAGGTTAAAGCCATGCCGCCTCCCCTCTTCCGTCCAAGCCCGCCAGGGCTTATCTTCTGGTCATCTAAGGCGCCAGAGATGAACCGTTGCTTTATGGCGACTAATGGAGTGAAGACTTGCCCAAATATCTGCACACGATGATCCGCGTGACCGACATTGACCGCACCGTGGACTTCTTCCGCCTGCTCGGCCTGGAAGAACAGAAACGCTTCGACAGCTCGGAGGGTCGGTTCACCCTGGTCTTCCTCGCCGCGCCGGGGGATGAGGAGGCGCAGGTCGAGCTTACCTACAACTGGCCTGCCGAGGACGGCACCCCGCCGGAGGTCTATGGCGGCGGCCGCAATTTCGGGCACCTCGCCTATCGGGTCGAGAATATCTATGAGACCTGCCAGCGGCTGCTGGATGCGGGCGTGACGATCAACCGCCCGCCCCGTGACGGATATATGGCCTTTGTGCGGACGCCGGACGATATTTCCGTCGAACTGTTGCAGGACGGGCGTCTGGAACCAGCCGAACCCTGGGTTTCCATGCCCAATGTCGGAGTCTGGTAAAGCCATGCTGGAAGTCGTCCGCATCCCCGTCCTGAACGACAATTATGTCTGGCTGCTGCACGATGATGCCAGCAAGGAAACCGTCGTCGTCGATCCTGCCGTCGCCGGGCCAGTGCTGGAGGCCGCGCAGCAAAGGGGCTGGACGATCAGCCAGATCTGGAACACCCACTGGCATGGCGATCATATCGGCGGCAATGCGGCGATCAGGGCGGCGACCGGCTGCACCATCACCGGCCCCGCGGCGGAGGCCGAGAAGATCGGCACGCTGGACCGCATGGTCAGGGAGGGCGACAGCGTGCGCATCGGCGCCCACCGGGCGGCCGTGCTGGCCGTGCCCGCCCATACCGCGGGCCATGTCGCCTATCATCTGGCGGACGACCATATGATCTTCGTGGGCGACACGCTGTTCGCCATGGGGTGTGGCCGACTGTTCGAGGGGACGGCGGCGCAGATGTTCGCCAACATGCAGCGCCTGGCCGAGTTGCCCGACGATACCATCGTCTATTGCGCGCATGAATATACGCAGTCGAACGGCCGCTTCGCGTTGACGGTCGAGCCTGACAACGCCGCCTTGCACACCCGCATGGCGCAGGTCGACGCAGCGCGTTTGCGGGGGGAGGCTACCGTGCCGACCAGCATCGGGCAGGAGCGCGCGACCAATATCTTCATGCGCGCCCGCGATGTCGCGCAACTGGCGGAGCGACGGGCGGCGAAGGATGCGGCATGACGGTTTTCACGCCGGTTGAGCGTCTTGGAAGCGGGGACGAATGAGGAGAGGTGTCGTGCGTCCATGGATATCGCGGTCCGTCCCGTGGCTTGTCCCGCTGTTGCTGGCGGGATGCTCGGGCAGCTATCAGCCGCCCAAGCTGACCGAAAAACAGACGAGTGAGCTGGAACAAGCCCTCGCCGGCAAGGTGGCCGGCGAAAAGACGAGTTGCGTCAATCACGAACCCCAGACCAACCTGACCGCCATCAGCGGCAATGTGCTGCTCTATCGGGTCAGCGGGCGACTGGTCTATCGCAACGACCTGATCGGCAGTTGTTCCGGGCTGACGCGTGGCGATACGATGATCATCAAGACCTGGGGATCGCAATATTGCCGTGGCGACATGGTCACCAGCGCCGACCTGACCACGGGAATGGTGACGGGAAGCTGCGCGCTTGGCGACTTCACGCCCTATCGCTCGCCGGGCAAATAGGATCGCCTCCCGGCGCGGCCTTCCCGCACGGGCAGGAACAACCTACCCCTTGTACAGCGCGTCCAGCCGATCCTGATAGCGGGCGCGGATGACATGCCGTCGGATCTTCATCGACGGGGTCATCTCGCTATTGTCGATGGTGAAGGGCTCGTCGGCCAGGATGAAGCGCCGCACCCGCTCGATCACGGACAGATCGTCGTTCACCCGATCGACGGCGGCGCGCAGCGCAGCCAGATAATCGCCATCCGCCTCGATCCCCTCGACCTTGCGCCCCCGCGCCTGCGCCCATTCGCGCGTCCATTCGGCGTCCGGCACCAGCAGCCCCACCAGATGCGGACGACGGTCGCCATGGACCATCGCCTGCCCGATCTCCGGCTGGAGCGTCAGCATGCCTTCGACTTTCTGGGGCGAGACATTGTCGCCCTTGTCGTTGACGATCAGGTCCTTCTTGCGGTCGGTGATGCGTATGCGCCCCCTGGCATCGATCTCCCCGATATCGCCGGTGTGCAGCCACCCATCCTGCAACGCCTTTTCCGTTTCCGCCGGATTGCGCCAATAGCCGTGCATCACCAGCTCGCCGCGGACGAGGATTTCGCCATCCTCCGCAATCCGCACCTCCACGCCGTCGAGCGGCGGCCCCACCGTATCCATCGCGATCCCCGCGCGCGGCCGGTTGCAACTGATCACCGGCCCGGCCTCGGTCTGGCCATAGCCCTGGAGCAGCGTCAGTCCCATGGCATCGAAGAACAGGCCGACATCGGGATTAAGAGGAGCGCCGCCTGACACCAGCGCCTTCATCCGCCCGCCGAAGCGCGCCGCCACCTTGGGCTTCAGCGTCCGCGCCAGCAGCGCCTTCATCGGCAGGTCGATCAGGGATGTCCTCCCCTGCTGTTCCTTCGCCGCGATGCGCAGCGCCTGTCCCAGCAGATAGGTGGGAAATTTGCCCTGCTTCTCGATCGACTTGATGATGCGGGTGCGCAGCACCTCGAACAGGCGGGGGACGACGACCATGATCGTCGGCCTTGCCTCCTCGATATTGCTGGCCAGCTTTTCCAGCCCTTCCGCATAATAGATCTGCCCGGCCGCCATGATCGGCAGGAACTGGCCCCCGCTATGCTCATAGGCGTGGGAAAGGGGGAGGAAGGACAGGAACACCTCTTCGCCCCGCCCGAAATCCTCCTCCAGCAAGCTGTCCGCGCCCTCGATGTTGCAGAGGATCGCGCCATGATGCTGCATCACCCCGCGCGGCGCGCCGCCGGTGCCGCTGGTATAGATGATGCAGGCCAGATCCTCGCGCTTCGCCGTCTGGCTGGCGGCGCAGGCTTCGATGTCGGTGGGATAATGGGCGATCAGGTCGCTCCACAAATGGCAGGTGACCTGCCCCTGCATGCCGCGCAACGGCTCCATGCCGATGACGATGTTCGCCTGCGATCGAAGCACGGCGGGCATCAGGGTCTGCGCCAGCTTCGCAGTGGAGACGATGACCGCGCGGGCGCCGCTGTCGGTCAGGATATGCTGGTGATCGCGCGTGGTGTTCGTGGTGTAGGTCGGCACGGTGACGCAGCCGGCCGCCATGATGGCAAGGTCGGCGATGCAGAATTCCGGCCGGTTCTCGCTGACCAGCATCACCGGATCGCCGGGCTTCAGCCCCTGCGCCTGCAAGGCGCTGGCCAACGAGGCGACTTCAAGGGCGACCTCGGTCCAGCTCAGCGACTGCCATTGCCCGGCTGTCTTGCGCCAGAGGAAAGGCGCGTCACCCATCGCCTTCGCGCGGGCGAAGAACAGGGTCACCAGATTGGGAAAACGCTCCTTCGCGCTCAAAACGGCATCTCCTCACTCGCGGCGCATCTTCGGCGCGCTCTTCCGCCTGCCTGGCAGGCTATAACCACGCCATGCCGTAACGGCCAAGATTTTTCGCGGCTTTCCCAAGACGCTTGCGAGTGCGGAGATTCAATCTGGACGAGAATGGGAAGAAGACAGGCATTCGCCCGCATGCAGCGCGCCGGGAAGGCGCGATGCCGTTCCTGCGACCTGAGCCAGGCCGACCCGCTCCCTGAAACGGTGAGGCCCGGTCCTGCTTGCGCAGGCCGGGCCTCATTCCCTCTCCAAGCTGGTGACCGGATCAGCCGTCGTAATCGCCGCCGATATTCTGGTTGCGCGGCGGGGCCGCGGCGGTCAGGCGCAGCGCCTCCGCCGACTGGGCGATCGAGCCGATTTCATCGGGCGTGTCGTCATCGTCAATCTGCACCTTCTGCAGCGACGCGACGAGCGAATCGTGCAGATCGACCGGAAGGACCGTCTCTTCCGCGATTTCACGCAGTGCCACGACGGGATTTTTATCGCGATCGCGGTCCAGCGTCAGCTCCGCGCCGCCGGAAATCTCGCGGGCGCGCTGCGCGGCAAGCAGGACGAGGTCAAAACGGTTGGTAACCTTGTCGACGCAATCTTCGACGGTAACGCGGGCCAAACGGGCGCTCCTGAACCAAAGGTAAAATAGTGAAATGCGCGCCTAACAGCGCCTGTTCCAAGAGTCAATGAAAAGCCCATAAAGTCATGGCCAGCCGCCCCGAATGCGGGCATGAACGGAGCATGGCGAGCATCGGGCAGGCAGAGCCGGGTCATGGCGGGGAACAGGGCGGGGAACAGATCGACCTGTCGCTGCACGCCAACCACCTGCGCGTGATCGAGACGGGGCCGGCGCTGCGGCAGGCGCTGGTCGACCTGATCGACGGCGCGCGGGAAAGCGTGAAGCTCTATTATTACATCTTCGCGGCCGACGACAGCGGACGGCTGATCCTGGACCGGCTGATCGCGGCACAGCGGCGCGGGGTAGCGGTCACGCTGATGATCGACGCTTTCGGATCGGGATCGACGCCGCTCGCCTTCTTCGATCCGCTGGTGGCTGCGGGAGCGCATTTCGGCCGCTTCGGCGTGCGCCGATCGATGCGCTACCTGATCCGCAATCACCAGAAGCTGGCGATTGCCGACGACCGACGGCTGCTGATGGGCGGCTTCAACGTCGAGGACGGCTATTTCGGGATTCCGGCGGAGGATTGCTGGCACGATCTGGGCCTGTTGGTGGAAGGGCCGCAGGTGCAGGCGATGACCAGCTGGTACGGCCAGCTCTGGCGCTGGGTCTCGACGCGAAGGCAGCGGTTCCGCACGCTGCGCCGCATGGTGCGCAACTGGCACAGCCCCATCCATCCCGTAGCGGACGAGCCGATGCGCTGGGTGATCGGCGGCCCCACCCGGCGGCTCAGTCCCTGGGCGCAGCTTGTGAAGCATGATCTGGAGCAGGCAGGGCGGCTCGACATGGTGGAGGCCTATTTCTCGCCGGGCCGCGGCATGCTCAAGCGCATTGCCAGGGCCGCGCGGCGCAAGGGATCTCGCCTCATCCTGCCCTCCAGGTCCGACAATGGCGCGACCGTCGCGGCGGCGCGGCTGCTCTATGGCCCCCTCCTCCGGCGCGGCGTGGAGATCTGGGAATATCAACCGTGCAAGCTGCACATGAAGCTGATCGTGGTGGACGATGCGGTCTATATCGGCTCGGCCAATTTCGACATGCGCAGCCTGTTCCTCAACCTGGAAATCATGCTGCGGATCGAGCATGCCGGCTTTGCCAAGGCGATGCGGGCGCTGATCGACCGTAGGGCGGGAGAAAGCCGCCAGGTCACGCTCGAAACCTACCGCTCCCAGCGCAGCCTGCCCACGCTGGTCAAACAGTGGATCAGCTATTTCCTGGTCGGCGTGCTCGACTACACTGTGACCCGCCGCCTCAACTTCCGCGACCCCGATGCCGACTAGCAGTTCCGTTCCGCAAGCGCTGGAGCGCGCTGCGTCAAATCTGATGCCAGCCGCCAACACGGTTTTCTCGTCGCATCATCGCCAGCGGAAAACCGGTTCCCACTTTTCCGCCCGATGCTCTAGGATGACGGGGTGACGAGGGAGACAGACCCGACCCCCTATGACATTGCCGTGATCGGGGGCGGCATCAATGGCTGCGGCGTGGCTCGTGACGCGGCCGGGCGCGGTGCGCGGGTGCTGCTGCTGGAGCGCGGCGACCTGGCGCAGGGCACATCGTCCGCCTCCACCAAGCTGATCCATGGCGGGCTGCGTTATCTGGAGCATCGGGAATTCGGCCTGGTGCGCGAATCGCTGGCGGAACGCGAGAGGCTCTGGGCGATCGCCCCGCACATCATCCATCCGCTGCGCTTCGTGCTGCCCTGGGTGCCGGGGCTGCGGCCGCGCTGGATGCTGCGACTGGGCCTCTTCCTGTACGACCATATCGGCGGCCGGCACGCCCTGCCGCCGACGCAGGGCATCGACCTGCGCCGCCATCCGGCCGGACGGCCGCTGCAACCCGGCTTCGGCAAGGCCTTCCTCTATTCCGACGGCTGGGTCGACGATGCCCGCCTCGTCATCCTCAACGCCCGCGATGCGGCTGAAAGGGGTGCGGAGGTGCGCACCCGGACGGACGTGCAGCGGCTGGAACGGGACAAAGGCGGCTGGACGATCCATGCGCAGGCGAACGACGGATCGATGCCGCGATTCCGCGCCCGCGCCGTGGTCAATGCCGCCGGGCCGCTCGTGCTCGACCTTCTCCATCGCGCCCATGGCGAAACGGCGCGCCACATGCGGCTGGTGCGCGGATCGCATATCGTCGTGCCGCGCCTGTTCGACCATGGCTTTGCCTATTTCTTCCAGCTGCCCGATGGACGCATCTTCTTTGCCTTGCCCTATGAGCGCGACTTCACCCTGATCGGCACGACCGACCGCGATCATCAGGGGCCGATCGACGATGTCCAACCTGCGCCCGACGAGATCGCCTATCTCTGCGACGGCGCGAACCGCTATTTCCGAAGGATCATCACGCCGCAGGACGTGCTGTGGTCCTATGCCGGCGTCCGGCCGCTGGTCGACGATGGTTCGGGAAAACCGGAAGCCGCGACGCGCGGCTATCGGCTGGAGCTTGACGCGCCACGGGGGGAAGCGCCGCTGCTTAGCCTGTTCGGCGGCAAGATCACCACCTATCGCCACCTCGCGGCCGAGGCGGTGGCGATGCTCAGACCCTTTTTCCCCAGCCTGCCCGCGGGCGACTGGACGGCGAAGGCGGCGCTGCCGGGCGGCGACTTCCCGATGCAGGAGCGCGACCGGCTGATCGCCGATCTGGGCTGCGACTATCCCTTTCTCGACTATGCGTCGACGCAGCGGATCGCCTGCGCCTATGGCACCCGTGCATGGGAGTGGCTGGACGGTGCGCGGGACATGGAGGCTCTGGGCACGCATTTCGGCCATGGCCTGACCGAGGCGGAGCTGCGCTATCTGGTCGCGCGGGAATGGGCGGTCACGGCCGACGACATATTGTGGCGCCGCACGAAGTTGGGACTGCGCCTCGATGCGGGACAGAAGGCGCATGTGCGGGACCGGCTGGGGGAGAGGGGATGAACGAGCGTCTGATACTGGTGCTGGACGAGGGCACGACATCGACGCGCGCGATGCTCTTCGCGCCGGACGGACGACGGCTGGGCATGGCGCAGGCGGACCTCAGCCAATATTATCCGCAACCCGGCTGGGTCGAACATGATGCGGCGGAAATCTGGGACAAGACGCTCGCCTGCGCGCGCGACATGGTGATGCGGGCGGGCGGCGCGGATCGCATCGCCGCCATCGGCATCACCAACCAACGCGAGACCGTCGTCGCGTGGGACCGGCGGACCGGCCAGCCTCTGGCTCCCGCAATCGTCTGGCAGGACCGGCGCACGGCCGGACATTGCGCCGCCCTGCGCGACGCGGGCGAGGAGGAAGCGATCCAGCGGCGGACAGGGCTGGTGCTCGATCCCTATTTCTCCGCAACGAAGATGCGCTGGCTGCTGGACCATGCCCCCGCCGTCGCAGAAGCGGGAAGCGCCCTCGCCTTCGGCACCATAGAAAGCTGGCTGATGTGGAAGCTGACCGGCGGGCTGCATGTCAGCGACGCCAGCAATGCCAGCCGCACCCAGTTGATGGCGCTGGACGGTACGGATTGGGACCAGGGGCTATGCGACCTGTTCGGCGTGCCGCCGCACGCCCTGCCACAGATCGTCGACAATGTGGGCGCCTTTGCCGAAACCCGGGCCGAATGGTTCGGCCAGCCGATCGCGATCCGGGGATTGATGGGGGATCAGCAGGCGGCGACCATTGGCCAGGGCTGCCTGACGCCGGGCAGCGCCAAGGCGACATTGGGCACGGGCGCCTTCGTCCTCGCTCCCATGGGCAGCACCGTGCCCGTATCGCGGCATCGTCTGCTCGGCACGCTGCTCTGCCGTCTGCCGGGAGAGACGAATTATGCGCTGGAAGGGTCGGTGTTCGTCGCCGGCAGCCTGATCCAGTGGCTGCGCGACGAACTGCGCCTGATCGCGACGGCGGAGGAAAGCGAAACCCTGGCCCGTTCCGTGCCGGACAGCGGCGGCATCGCGATGCTGCCCGCGCTGGCAGGGCTGGGCGCCCCCCATTGGCGCCCGGACGCCACGGGCATGATCCACGGGCTGACGCTGGGGACCCGGCGGGCGCATATCGTGCGCGCGGCGCTCGAATCCCTCTCGCACCAGCTTCACGACCTGGCCGGAGCGTTCGGCTCCGACGGCATGCCCTGGCAAGGCCTGTGCATCGACGGGGGAATGAGCGCCAATGACTGGATCGCGCAGGACCTGGCCGACATTCTGGGCGTGCCCGTGGATCGCCCGGCCGATGTGGAGACGACGGCCCGGGGCGCGGCGATGCTCGCGGCGGTGGGCGCGGGCCTGTTTCCTTCCCTTGCCGCCGCGGCCGGCGGGATGGGGGCGGCGCGGCGACGGTTCACCCCTGCCCTGCCGGACGATACCAGGGACGAAAGGCTGCGCCGCTGGCACGCCTTGCTGGCGTCCACATGATTTTTCTCCACTGTAAAATCATGATCGTGAGTATATTTTAACGATAAGCGTCTAATGCGGGACCGAACATGCAGACGTCACTTCGCCATACTTCGTCCCGCATTGAGCCTGTCGTCCTGGCAGGCGCTTATTTCTTCATGGCGTCGATCGCGCTTGCCAGTTCGCGCTTTGAAGGGGGCCTCGCCTTCATCTGGGGCGCCAACGCGCTGCTGATGGCCTATCTGCTGACATCGCGGGCCAGCGTCTGGCCGCGGGCCCTGATCGCCTGCGGCATGGCAAGTGCGCTGTCGACCGCCCTGTGGGGCATGGGGACCGCCGCCGCCATACCGATGGCCGGCATCAACCTGCTGGAAGCGCTTATCGTCGCGCTGATCTGCCGCCGCTTTGCGCCAGGCGGGAAATTCGCGGGATCGATGCAGCCGCTGTTCGTCTTCATTCTCGCGCTCTGCGGCCCGGCCAATCTGGTCGCGGGCCTGGCCGCCGCCTCCGTGGCATCGGCTCTGACGACAGTGCCGTTCGGTGCGTCGCTGCTGCAATGGTATACCGGGCATGTGCTGGGCGGGCTGACCTGCACGCCGATCCTGATCATGCTGATGAAGGGCGAATTGCGGCGCTGGTTCGGCCAGACCAGGCGCTGGGCGAAGTGTGAAGCGCTCGGATTGCTCCTGCTCTTCGCCCTGGCGACCGGCTTCGTCTTCTACGTGGCCCGCTTTCCCATGCTGTTCGCGCTGCTGCTGCCGATGGTCGCCATCGTCTTCCGCCTGGGCAATCTGGGCGCTGCGGCGTCGGTCATCATCCTGGCGATGATCGGCGGCATGGCGACCATGACGGGCCATGGACCGCTGCACATGATCCCCGGCACGCTGGGCGAAAGGATGCAGTATTTCCAGCTCTTCCTGGCCTTCAGCTTCCTGCTTTCCATGCCGATCGCGGCGGAACTCAACAGCCGCCGGCGCCTGTTCCAGATGTTGCAGGAAAGCGAGGCGCGCTATCGCGCGATCGCGGAAAACAGCGGCGATGTCGTGCTCAACATCCGCGTTGATGGCGTGATCGAATATGCCTCCCCCTCGGCGGCAGAACAGATCGGCTGCGCGCCCGAACTGCTGATCGGGCAGGACGCCGCCAATCTGGTCGACCCGGTGGACCGGGAACAGGTGACCGCGACGCTGGACCGGGCGCTCCACCAGCCCGGCGAAGTGCAGACGGTCGAATTCCGCCCCTTCATATCGGCGCAGGGCAGCGAATGGTGCGAGATGGTGGCGCGCGCCGTCGTTGACGAGCGCGGCATGCCCACCGGCCTCGTCTGCACGATTCGCGACATGTCCCGGCACAAGGCGCGGCAACGCGCGCTTCAGCAGGTGGCGGCGCTGGATTCGCTGACCGGCGCGGACAGCCGGCGAGCTTTCCTGGAAAAGCTGGAAGAGGAAATGCTGCGTGCCCGTCATGGCGGACGGGCCTGCCTGCTGCTGATCGACATCGACCATTTCAAGGCGGTCAACGACTGCCACGGTCATGGCGCGGGCGACCGCGTGCTGGCGGGCTTTGTCGATCGGCTGCGCCCGGGCTTGCGCGGCGGCGACAGTATCGGTCGCCTTGGCGGCGAGGAATTCGCCATCCTGCTCGGCGGCACGGATGTCGTCCGGGCGAGCATGATCTGCGAACGGCTGCGTGAAATGGTCACGGCCCATCCCGTTCAGATCGATTCGGGCGACCTGATCCCGGTGACGTTCAGCGCGGGACTGGTCGCCCTGAGTGGACAGAGCGACAGTCAGGCCGTGCTCGAAGCCGCCGACAAGGCGCTGTACAACGCTAAGCATAGTGGAAGGAACTGCCTGCGCCTGGCAGCCTGAGCATTGGCAGGATGCCGATGCATCCGCTTCACTGCATCCTGATGTAAGGCGTCTGCGATCCCGTTGAGTGAGGGATCGCAAAACGCTTCCTGTCATTTACCGCTGAATATCCCTCAGAACGGCACTTCATCGTCCAGGTCATTGTCGAAATTCGGCCCGCCCGCACTGCCGCGTCCGCCGCCTGAAGATCGGCCCGAACCGCCAGCAAAGCCACCGCCGCCGCCGCCGCCGCCGAAATCATCATAATCATTGCCGCCGCCAAAGCTGCCCGAACTGGCGCCCCAGTCACCGCCGCCCTGCGAGCGTCCGCCGCCGCCCTGACCACCGCCTCCGGGCGCGCCATCCAGCATGGTCAACACCGCGCCCGGCCCCTGCAGCACCACTTCGGTGGTGTAGCGGTCATTGCCGGACTGGTCCTGCCATTTGCGGGTGCGCAGCTGGCCCTCCAGATAGACCTTCGACCCCTTGCGCAGAAAGCGTTCCGCCACGCCCGCCAGCCCTTCGGAGAAGATGGAGACGCTGTGCCATTCGGTGCGCTCCTTGCGCTCGCCCGACATGCGATCCTTCCAGCTTTCGGAGGTCGCGATCCGCAGGTTGCACACCTTCCCGCCATTCTGAAAGCTCTTCACCTCCGGGTCGGCGCCCAGATTGCCCACCAGAATGACCTTGTTGACCGAACCCGCCATGTTTCCTCCGATAGTTTAGCTGGTCCTTATAGACCTGCTGCGGTGGCGGTCCAGTAAGTAAGTCCGGCCGCGACATAGGCGAGCGCGAACAGATAGCCGATCATGAACAGCGGCCATTTCCAGCCATTGGTCTCCCGCCTGGTCACCGCGATGGTAGAGATGCACTGGGGCGCGAAGACGAACCAGGCAAGGAAGGCGAGCGCGGTCGGCAGCGGCCAACTGTCCTTCAGCCTGTCGCCCAGGCTGCGTTCCAGCTTCGCCTCATCCTCGTCGGCGTCGAGCGAATAGACGGTGGCGAGCGCGGATACCGCCACTTCGCGCGCGGCCATGGCCGGGATCAGTGCCAGCGATATGTCGCGGTTGAAGCCGATCGGCTGCAGCACGACGTTAAGCCCGTTGGCGACCCGTCCTGCGATGGAATAGTTGACCTGGCTGACCCCGCCATTCTCCGGCGCCTTGGGAAAGCTCAGCAATATCCAGAGGATCACGGTCGAGGTGAAGATGATCGTGCCCGCCCGCTTGAGGAAGATCACCGCGCGCTGCCACAGGCCAAGCACGATGTCCTGCGGGCGCGGCCATTGATATTTGGGCATCTCCATCAGGAAACCGCCGCTTGCCCCCTTGGTGACGGTGCGGCGCAGGACCAGAGCGGCCAGCATCGCGCCGACAATGCCCGAAATGTAGAGGCAGAACAGCACCAGCCCTTGAAGACCGATGCCCAGCGCCACGGTCCGGGCCGGAATGAAGGCGCCAATGATCACGGCATAGACCGGCAGCCGCGCCGAACAGGTCATCAGCGGCGCGATCAATATGGTGGTCAGCCTGTCTTTCGGATCAGCGATGGTGCGGGTCGCCATGATCCCCGGCACCGCGCAGGCGAAGGAGGAAAGCAGCGGGATGAAGGCGCGCCCCGACAGGCCCACCCGCGCCATCAGCCCGTCCATCAGAAAGGCGGCGCGAACCATGTAGCCGGTCGCCTCCAGCATCAGGATGAAGAAGAAGAGGATGAGGATCTGCGGCAGGAACACGATGACGGAACCCACGCCGTTCAGCACGCCATCGACCAGGAAGGACCGCAGCAGCCCATCGGGCAGCGCCGCCGTCACGGCATCCCCGGCACTGGCGACAAAGCCCTCGATCATCGCGATCGGCGCCTCTGACCAGGCATAGACCGCCTGGAACATGATGAAGAGCAAGGCGAGCAGCAGGAACAGCCCCGCCACGGGATGCAGCGCCACCCGGTCGACCGCGGCGGTCAGGCGGCGGGAGGGGGTTTCGCGCACGATAGCGGTGCGGGCGATCCGGCGCGCTTCCCTGCGCAACACCTCGAAATCGCGCCGTTCGCCCGCAGGAGCGACGTCACCGACCCCGCCGTCGAGCATGGATTCCAGTTCGCCGCGCAGATGATCCAGACCACGTTTGCGCACCGCCACGGTGGAGATCACCGGCACGCCCAGTTCGCGCGAAAGAATCTGCGCGTCCAGTTCCAGCCCGTCGCGGGTCGCAAGGTCGACCATGTTGAGCGCGACGATGGTCGGACGACCGAGCGCGATCAGTTCCAGCGCGAAGCGCAGGTGATTGTCGAGGTTGGAGGCATCGACCACTACCACCAGCGCGTCGGGAAGGCGTTCGCCCGCCTGCCTGCCCAATATGACGTCGCGCGTCACCTGTTCGTCGGGGCTGGTCGGATTGAGGCTGTAGGTGCCGGGCAGGTCGACCAGTTCGACCGGCCGGCCGTCGGACAGCGACAGGCGGCCCGCCTTGCGCTCCACCGTCACGCCGGGATAATTGCCCAGCTTCTGCCGCGCTCCGGTCAGGGCGTTGAACAGCGCGCTCTTGCCGGCATTGGGATTGCCGACCAGCGCGACCAGCGGCAGGCCGGTCACGCTTCTTCGTCCGCGGCGGCGTCCTGCGGCCCGGTGCGGACGGTGATCGCCGCGGCATGGTTGCGGCGCATGGCGATCGTCATGCGGCCGACCTTGCAGGCAATGGGGCCACGGCCCATCAGGCCGCCATGATGCAGCGCCTCCACGCTGGCGCCTTCGCACAGGCCGAATTCGCGAAGCCTTTGCCCGTCGGACGCGGAAAGGGCGTCCCAGTCGATCAGGTCCACATAGGCAGGCTGGCGCAGCGGCAGGTCGGTCAGGCGCAAGGGTAAGGCACTCGTCATATATTCCTGCGAGTGACTATCAATACCGATTGGAAAAGACCAGCGTGAATCCGCGCCGCGGCGCGACGGTTATATGGCCGGGTATCGCAACCGCCCGATGAAGCGGGCAAAGCTCAACCTTTCACCGGCACCTATGCCCTTCCACTGGGCCTTGGCGCGTTCGAACCGCATCACGCCCTCGATCCGCCGGGCCAGGAAGGCGCGAGTCTCCGCCCAGTCTTCGCTTTCATCATCGACGAACACGAGCAGGGTCGCGGCATAGACCCCGGCCAGGGTCAGCCGCTTCGTATAATGATTGAGGTCCGTCGATTCGTCCCCGGCCGCGCGCCACATGACGTCCGCTGCCCGCCAACCCAGTCTGGCGGCCGCCGCCGCATTGCGCGGCATGGCCATGACCGCCTGCGCCCGGCGCAGCGCTTCGCGATCCCGCCCCAGCAGCGTCAGGCGCGTTTCGACCAGGGTCGTTATGCGCATCCGGATGGAAAGGGTCGCCAGCTTCTCCTGCAGCAGCGCTTCCCGCATCCGCGAATCGATGCTCTCGAACCAGGCGTCGATCATCTCCATCGCGCCGCCCGGAAAGGCCAGGACCGCTATGCCGGCATCGATGCCGCACTGCGCCGCCGCCATCGTCACGGCTTCCCTGCGCCAGCCGTCAAAGGCGGCATGGCGCGGCAGGATCGGCGCCAGCGCGGCGCGCACTTCATCGAGCGTCATGTCTTGATGCGTCGGGGTCATGGCCCGTTACTACGCCCGACCGGCCATGCGTACAAGCGCGCCCGGGCACAGCGGTCGCAAACCAGAGGCCTCCGGGAAAAAGCGGCCGCTCGTCAAGGGCCGCCCCTTTCCCATCCGCCCCTGTCCGCAGCCGTCAGGCGCAGAATCTCTCCCGCAGGGCGAGCATGGCCATGGCCGCCTTCGCCGCCTCGCCACCCTTGTCCTTCTCGTCCCGTTTGGCGCGGGTCAGCGCCTGCGCTTCATTCTCGACCGTCAAAATGCCGTTGCCGATCGGAATGCCATCCATGCTGAGCGCCATCAGGCCGCGCGCGCTCTCGTTCGACACGACTTCGAAATGATAGGTTTCACCCCGGATCACCACGCCGATGGCGATGAAGCCGTCATATCGGCCGGTTTCCGCCGCCAGCGCCACGGCACCGGGAATTTCCAGCGCGCCGGGCACCGTCACCACCTCATATTTATGGCCCTCATCCTCCAGCGCGGCGACCGCGCCCTCGATCAGCAGGTCATTGAGATGTTCGTAGAAGCGCGCTTCGACGATCAGGAATTTTGCCATGACAGTGGTCCTTAAAGCTCGATCGGATGTTGCCCAACCACGGCCAGGTCATAACCGTCAAGCGCGATCAGGCTATGATGCGTGTTGCTGAGCAGGATCATGTCATGCACGCCCAGTTCGGCCAGGATCTGCGCGCCAACGCCATAGTCGCGCAATTCGTCCATGCCCGATCCCGGCTGCCCGGCATGATGGCGCAGGCTGCGGCTCAGGAAATCGCCCGCCACCGTCGCGGTGAGCACGACGATGATCCCCGCCCCTTGTCGGGCAATGATCTCCATCGACCTGGCGAGCAGACCGTTGCGCGGCCCGGCCGAACCATAGACGTCGTCCAGCAGGGAAAGCTGATGCATGCGGACGAGCGTCGGCTCGTCGGGCACGACATGGCCCTTCTGCAGCACGAGCTGCTCGGTCTGCGTCGCCTTGTTGTAGAAGCTGATCGCCTTCCAGTCGCCGCCCCACTGGCTGGTGAAGACGGTTTCGGCGCGGCGTTCCACCATATGATCGTGCCGGCGGCGATAGGCGATGAGGTCGCGGATCGTGCCGATCTTCATCTTGTGCTTCTGGGCAAAGGGGATCAGGTCGTCCAGGCGCGCCATGGTGCCGTCATCCTTCATCACCTCGCAGATGACGCCGGATGGATTGAGCCCGGCCAGGCGGGCGACATCCACCGCCGCCTCGGTATGGCCGGTGCGCACCAGCACGCCGCCATCCTTGGCCACCAGCGGGAAGACGTGGCCGGGCGTCACGATGTCGTCAGGCCCCTTCGACCCGTCGATCGCGACGGAGATGGTGCGGGCGCGGTCGGCGGCGCTGATGCCGGTGGTGACGCCCTCACGCGCTTCGATCGAAACGGTGAAGGCGGTTTCGTGGCGGGTGCCGTTGTTGCGGCTCATCAGGCCCAGGCCCAGATGATCGACCCGGTCCTTGCTCAGCGCCAGGCAGACGAGGCCACGGCCATGGGTCGCCATGAAATTGATCGCGTCGGGCGTCGCCATCTGCGCGGGGATGACCAGGTCGCCCTCATTTTCCCGATCCTCGTCATCGACCAGGATGAACATGCGGCCATTGCGGGCCTCATTGATGATCTCTTCGGGCGAAGCGAGCGCGGTGCCGCCCTCGCGCTTGGCAAGATAGCTTTCCAGCTTGCCCAGGGTCTCGGCCGTCGGGTTCCAGTCGGCCTCGCCCAGCCTGCGCAGGGAGTTGGCGTGAAGGCCCGCGGCCCGGGCAAGGCCGGAGCGCGACATGCCGCCATCAGTGACCAGCGAACGGACGGTATCGATAAGGGCTGATGACATGCAGACGACTCCTTCCCAGTGGGATGAGGCGTCATATCACACCAAGATGTGATGATGGCAAGCGATAATCACACTGGGCGAGAATGAAGACTCTGCATCCGGTCCAGATAGCGCGCCAGCACGTCGATCTCCAGGTTGAAGGCGCGGCCCGGCAGCAGGCTGTCGAGCGTCGTCGCGGCGGCCGTATGCGGAATGATGTTCAGGCCGAAATGAACCGATCCATCGGCCTGATCCTCGACCGTGTTGACGGTCAGGGAGATGCCGTCCACCGTGATCGAACCCTTCGCCGCCAGTGCAGGCGCCAGCGCGGCGGGCGCGGCGATGACCAGTCGGGTCGAATCGCCCTCATGCGTCGCCGACAGCAGCGTGCCGATGCCGTCGACATGGCCGGTGACGATATGGCCGCCCAGCTCGTCCCCGACCTTGAGCGCGCGTTCCAGGTTGAGGCGGCCGCCCTGCACCCACAGGCCGGGCGCGGTACGAGCGACGGTTTCGGCCGACAGGTCGACCGCGAACCAGTCGGCGCCCTTTTCCACGACGGTCAGGCAGGCGCCCGAACAAGCAATGGACGCACCGATGGCGACCGAGTCCATGTCATAGGCGCAACCGATCACCAACCGCAGGTCGCCGCGTTGCTCATGAGTGCGGATGGTGCCGATGTCGGTGATGATGCCGGTGAACATGAGAAAAGTCCGTTGCCTTTTTGTCCATTCGCCCGCGCCCGGACCGGGGGAGGGCGTTTGCGGTGATCTAGTGTGGTGGATTTGAAATACGCCTCATTATAGCGGCTAGGTAGGGAGCGTATTTCAAATCCAAAAACCACACTAGAAATCATATATTTGCTAGTGACCCTGATGAATCTGAAGTTCGTTCAACGCCTACCCAGCGGTGTGACGAACTTCAGATTCGGGTCACTAGGCGTTCCGCGTCCGCACGTAAACCTCCAGCCGGTCATCGCCCAGCCGCCGTTCGTCGTCGATCCGCCAGCGGCCATGCGCATCCGCCAGCTCGGCAAGCCCCAGATCGCCTATTCCCGCCAGCCCCGCACCGATCAGGATCGGCGCGCGATAGAGCAGCAGCCGGTCGACCAGATCGGCACGCAGGAAGGCAGCGGCAGCCTGCGCCCCGCCCTCGACCAGCAGATGGTCGACCTGCGGCAGGGCGGCGATCTCCTCCGGCTCGGTGATGCTTTCCCAGCCATCGGGCGCGCGCCCATGGCTCAGTAATATGCGCCGGGGCGAGCGATCCTCCAGCCCCGGCAGACGCACGTCCAGCCGCGGCGCATCGGCGCGCAGCGTGCCGCCCCCCACCAATATCGCGTCATGCCGCGCCCGTTCCATATGGGCATGGGCGCGGGCTTCCGGCCCGGTGATCCAGCGGCTGGACCCGTCGGGCAGCGCGATCCGACCATCGAGAGAGAGGCCCAGCTTCAGCGTCACCGCCGGCCGGCCCAGCGTCTGGCGCAGCACGAAACCGCGCATCGCGGCGGCGGCTTCCCGCGCCATCAGGCCCATTTCAACGGCAATGCCGCGCTTGCGCAGCCAGGCGGCACCCTGCCCGTCGGTGCGCGGATCGGGATCCCGCAGGGCGATGACGACGCGCCGCACCTCGGCACGCGCCATCAGGTCGGCGCAGCGCGGACCGCGCGGCGAAAGGTGAAAGCAGGGCTCCAGCGTCACATAGGCGGTGGCGCCGCGCGCGCGGTCCATCGCCTCCTCCAGAGCCTGCGCCTCGGCATGGGGACGACCGCCCTTCTGCGTCCAGCCCCGGCCCACGACATGGCCGTCGCGCACGATCAGGCAACCGACATTGGGATTGGGGGTGGACAGGCCGCGCCCGCGTTCGGAAAGCGCAATGGCGGCGGCCATGAAGCGCCGGTCCTGCGCGGGATCGGCCGGCGGCAGGCCGGTTTTGGATCGGGCGCTCAGGGCCGGGCCGCCCCGCCCTGCGCGGGTGCGGATTTCTCGGCTCCCTCGGCCTTGGCCAGGCGCTGGTCGAGCTGGGCGTTGATCTGCTTCAACGCCTCCTTGCGACGCGCCGTGTTGCGGGCTTCGTCCGCCTTCCAGTCGATGCCGAAAATATCCGCGACGCCCTGCATCTCCTTCTGCTTCTTCTCGATCGCCGCCTCCCGCTTGGCGAGATCGATCTTCTGCTGGAGGATGATGGCGGCGTCCGACCGATTGGCGTCCCAGCTCTGCACATAGAAGATCTGGTTGCGCGTCGGCATGGTGTTGGTGTTCGCGTCGACGATGAAGGCCCAGATGATGACCCAGGTTATTGCGACGGACACGCCGAGCAGCGGCCATTTATGAGGCCGGTTCTCGCGAAAATAGCTCCACATGTCGCTCATCGCGCTCTTGGGAGACACCGGACGGGGGAAGATCGCCATGGCGCCGATATAGGGTAAGGCGGGGCCGGATGCAAAAGCACTGTTGTCGGCTGCCATGATTTCCAGCCCCTTGTTGTTGGATTTCAGGCGTCTGCCAGCCGGAAATGGACTGTCAGCACCCTGGTCGAACTGACCGGCACCCCATCCCGAGTCGCCGGGCGGAAGCGCCATTTGCGCAGCGCCTGACGCTGGGTGGCGATCCAGAACGCCTCGTCCGCCGCCGACAGCCGCTCTATGTCGATGACGCGTCCGTCGGTGCCGATGGTGACGCGGACCACCACCTTGCCCTCCATCCCCTGCCGGATCATCGCACCGGGATAATCGGGCTGGAACATGGCCAGCGCGCGGGGATCGATGCTGGCCTCCGTCAGCACGGGCTGGGGCGGCAGTATGTCGGGCGGCGTGCCCGTGCCCGTGCCAGTTCCACCTGTAACGGTGCGATCTTCGCCCTTCATGGTGAAGCCCGTGGGCGGCGGCGGTATGATCGGCTTTTCCACTATCGTCGGATGCGATTTGGGCTGGGGCAAGGGTTTGGAGTCGGTCTCCGGCTGCGCCTGTTCCGGAGGGGGCGGCGTGTCGGCCACCGGATAGGTGATCAGGGGCGGCGGATCGCGGAAGACATCGATCATCTCCTTGGGCATCAGCAGATAGGCACCCACCACCAGCGCATGGACGGCGACCGCGCCTCCTATGCCGATGGGGGAACGCTTGCCGCCGCTATAGCCGGAAATGGTTTCGCTGCCTGCCACACCCATGCTGATACGCTGCATATTACCCTCCTGTCGTCGCTTCCTCTTCGGGAATCGATATGTGACGTTACAACATACTTCTATGATATGTTGCAACATTAATTTTGAAGGCGCAGCGCGTATATTATCCTCCCGGTATGGTCTCCCCGATCCTAGAGCGGGTTTCGATCTGATCGAATCAGATCGCTGCTCTGGATTCTTTGCTGTCCTAGAGCAGCGTGTCGACGCTGTGTATGGCCAGCCCCACCAGCCCGCCCACCAGCGTGCCGTTGACCCGGATATATTGCAGGTCGCGCCCGACCGCATGTTCCAGCCGGCTGGTGACGGTCCCCGCGTCCCAACCGCGCACCGTTTCGCTGACCAGCTTGACGATGGCATCGCCATAGGTCGCCGTCGCTCCCACCGCCGCGCGGCGCACGAAACGATTGATGAGGAAGCGCAGCCGGTCGTCCTGCTGCAGGGTCGCGCCAAGCTGGTGGAGCGCCTCGCCCAACCGTCCCGCCATCGCCTTGCCGGGATCGCGCACCGCCCGCAGCAGCCCGCCCCGCGCCTGTTCCCACAGGCCGTCGATCCAGCGCTGCATCGCCGGATTGTCGACGATCTCGTCGCGGATACGGGCGACGCGGGCCTGCATCTCCGGGCCGAACTGCAGGTCGGCGGCCAGCTTCGTCAGTCCTTCCTCCGCCTTCAGGCGAAGGCTGTGGCCGGGATCCTGCGCCATGTCGGTCAGCAGCTTGCGCAGCCCGTCGATGATCGCATTGGACAGATTTTCGTCCAGGCCGGTCCAGCGCAGGATCTTGCCCGAACGGTCATGCACCATCTGCCGGACCAGATGGTCGTTCGCCGCCAGCGTCCGGTCCGCCCACAGGATGATGCCGTCCATCACCGGGGCATGGCGCCCGTCGCGCATCGCCGCTTCCAGCGCCTGGCCGATCAGCGGGGCCAGGTTCATGGCGCGCAGCCGCTGGGCGATGGCGCCCTTCACCATGCCGCCCAGCCGTTCCTGGTCCAGCGCCTCCAATATGTCCGCGGCGAGCCGGGACGCGCCCTCCCGCAGGCGCCCGTCGCCGCTGGCGGGGCTCGACAGGAAGCGCCCGGCTGCCCCCGCCATGTCCAGCCGCTGCATTCGTCGCGCCACCACGGCGGGGGTCAGGAAATTGTCGCGCAGGAACAGGGCGAGCGTATCACCGATCCGATCCTTGTTGCGCGGGATGATCGCGGTATGCGGGATCGGCAGGCCCAGCGGATGGCGGAAAAGCGCCGTGACGGCGAACCAGTCCGCCAGGCCGCCAACCATCGCCGCCTCGGCAAAGGCCTGGACGAATCCGATCGCAGGATGAAGATGAGCAGTCGCCCGCGCCGCCAGAAACAGCGCCGCCATCGCCAGCAACATGCCCGTCGCCACCATCCGCATCCGCCGCGCCGGATGGACTGGGCTGGCGACGGCGGGCCGGGACGGAGCGAGCATCTTCATGACCGGCTAACGGTTACGCCGCCGTTTCGTTCAGGCAAGCGCTTCTTTTGCGGGAAGGCGGATGCAATCCGGCAACGGGCGGCAGCGGATGTCAGGCGCACGGTGCTCCTGCGAAGGCAGGAACCCAGTTCCGTACCCGATGGAACAGCGTCACGCCTGAACCTGGCCCCGGCCTCCACCGGCACAGGACGCGCCATCAAGCCGTTGCCGTGAGCAAATGTCCGCCCGCGATCCCTACTCCGCCGGCTGCGTCGCTCCCGCGCGATCGTCGCCGGGCTTGTATGTCAGCAGGCGGCGGCCCAGGCGCGGACCGATCCATTCCTCGATCCCCAGCGCCAGGCTGAAGGTCGCAGGCACGATCACCAGCGTCAGCACGGTCGACAGGATCAGGCCGCCGATCACGGTGATGCCCATGGGCGCGCGCCAGGCGCCGTCGCCGCTCAGCGACGCGGCGGTCGGCACCATTCCGGCCACCATCGCCACAGTGGTCATGACGATCGGCTGCGCGCGCTTGTGCCCGGCATCGATGATCGCCTCCAGCTTCGGAACGCCCTTGCCCATCTCCTCCAGCGCGAAGTCGATGACGAGGATGGAATTCTTCGCGACGATGCCCAGCAGCATCAGCAGCCCGATCAGCACTGGCATGGACACCGGATTGCCCGTCAGGTGCAGGGCGATCGCCCCGCCCAGCGGCGCCAGCACCAGCGACCCCAGGTTGACGAAGGGCGGCATCAGCCGCTTGTACAGCAGCGTCAGCACCGCCAGCACCAGCATGATGCCGGAAACGACGGCGATCATGAAGTTCTGGATCATCTCCGCCTGCCACTTGCTGTCGCCGGTATTCAGCTTCTGCACGCCCGGGATCTGGCCTGCGGCGATCGCCTTCATCGTCGGCAGGGCGTCGATCTTCGCCATCGCCTCGCTGGTGACGACGCCCGGCGCCAGGTCCGCACCCACGACGATGCGGCGGATCTGGTTGTATCGGCGGATCTGCGTCGGACCGGCGCCGAATTCGATATCGGCCACGACCTTCAACGGCACGGAGCCGCCATTGACAGTGGGCACCGGCATGTTCTGGATGGTCGCCAGATCGCGCCGGCTGTTTTCCGCGACCGCCACGCGAATCGGAATCTGCCGGTCGGACAGGGAGAATTTGGCGCTGTTTTGATCGATGTCGCCGATCGTCGCGACGCGGATCGTCTGGCTGAGCGCGGCGGTGGTGACGCCCAGGCTGGCGGCGAGGTCGAATCGCGGCTTGATGACGATCTCGGGCCGGTTCATGTCGCCCGCCACGCGCGGCGCGCGAATTTCGCGAATGCCCGCCATTTCCGCCACCAGCTTGTTGGCGGTCTGCTCCAGCCTCACGGGATCGTCGCTGCCGAACATGATGATGATGTCGCGGCCGAAGCCGCCGCCCGACTGCGACTGGAAATTGACGCGGGCGTCGGCCACCTGCTGGAATTGGGGCGCGATCTTGCGTTCCCATTCGACCGAGGAGATCGGCCGGTCCTTCCGCAGCGTCAGGAAGATGTCGGCGCCGGTCGTCTGGATATCGGCAAAGGCGGCCTCGACCATGTCCTTGTCGGCGGCCAGCATGTCCGCGACCTTGCGCGTGATCGCCGTCGTCTGCTGCAACGTGCTGCCGGGCACGGTCTCGATCTTCACCTGGCTGAAATCGGTGTCGATCGTCGGCTGGAACGACATGGGCAGCGTGGCGAAGGCGAAGATCGTGGCGGCGAAAGCCAGAAAGCCCATGCCCATCGTCCAGATGCGATGGTCGCGCAGCCAGGCGGTGAAACGCGCCCGGCCGCCGCGGGCGCGATGGGCCACGGCCTTGCGCTCGTCCAGCGACCAGCGCAGCACGGCCATGTACACGTCCATCATCCGGCCTTCGCCATGGCTTTCCTGGCCATGGGCCTTCAGGAAATAGGCCGCGATCATCGGCGTGATCAGGCGTGCGACCGCCAGGCTGAGCAGCACGGCGACCACGACCGTCATGCCGAACTGGATGAAGAACTGTCCGGAAATGCCCGGCATCAACGCCACCGGCAGGAACACCGCGACGATGGCCATGGTGGTGGCCAGCACCGCCAGCCCGATTTCATCAGCGGCGTCGATGGACGCCTGATAGGCGCTTTTGCCCATGCGCATGTGGCGCACGATATTCTCGATCTCCACGATCGCGTCGTCGACCAGCACGCCCGCGACCAGGCTGAGCGCCAGCAGCGAGATGCCGTTCAGGGTAAAGCCCATCATGTCCATGAACCAGAAGGCCGGAATCGCGGACAGCGGAATGGCCAGCGCGGAGATCATCGTCGCGCGCCAGTCGCGCAGGAACAGGAAGACGATGACCACGGCCAGCACCGCCCCCTCGATCATCGCCTGCATGGCGCTGTGATATTGGCCTCTGGTATATTCGACGCTGGTATAGAGCTGCTTGTACTGGACCTTCGGATTTTCCTTCCGCAACTGGTCCAGCACCTTCATCGCATCGTCGAACACGGTGACGTCGGACGATCCCTTGGCCTTTTCCATGCTGAAGCTGGTCACCTGCCGCCCGTTCATCAGCGACAGCGAACGCTGTTCGGCATACATGTCGCGCACATCGGCTAGGTCGGCCAGCTTGACGGTGCGGCCGCCGGAAATGGCGATCTGGGTCTGGCCCAGCGCATAGGCGTCACGGGCGTTACCCAGCACGCGGATCGCCTGTTCGGCACCGGCGATCTCGGTCCGGCCGCCAGCCGCATTCAGATTCACCTGCTGAAGCTGCTGGTTGACCTGGCCGGCGGTGATGCCATGCGATTGCAGCTTGGCGGGGTTCAGGATCACGCGGATTTCGCGGGAAACGCCGCCGCCGCGCTTGACCGCCGCCATGCCCGGCACCCCCAGCAACCGCTTGGCGACGGTATTGTCGACGTACCAGGACAGTTCTTCCAGCGTCATGTCCGTCGCTTCGGCGCTGAAATAGGCGATCGGCCCGCCGTCGATGTCGACGCGGCTGACCCGCGGCGCCAGGATTCCCTCGGGCAGGTCGCTGCGGATCTGGTCGACGGCATTCTTCACATCATTGACGGCGCGGTCGACCGGCGTTCCGATCTGGAACTGCACATTGGTGTTGGACTGGCCCTCCGACACCCAGGAGGTGATTTCGTCCACGCCGCTGATGCCGCGCACGGCGGCTTCGACGCGCTGCGTGACCTGCGTTTCCAGCTCCGTCGGCGCGGCGCCGGGCTGGAGCACGACGACGCTGACCATGGGGAAGCTGACGTCCGGATTCTGGTTGACGTCCATCCGGCTGAAACTGACCAGGCCGGCCAGCAGCAGCGCGACGAACAGCACGATCGGCGACACCGGGTTGCGGATGGCCCAGGCGGAGATATTACGAAAACTCATGACGGCTTCCTCGCCTGCCGGTGGACGCGCCGGGCGGGCGCGTCCCGCCGCTTCATTTCGACCTGCTGACCTCGGGCTTCACCTTCTGCCCCGGCGTCAGGAAGGCCCCGGCCGAAGCCACGATGCGTTCGTCGCCATTGAGGCCGTTCAGGATCGCCACCCCGACATCGGTCACCTGACCGATCTTGACGTCGCGCCTCTGCACTTCGTCGCGGCCGTTGACGACATAGACATAATTGCCCTTCTCATCGCTCTGCACCGCCGATTCCGGCAGCATCGGCGCATAGCCGGTGCCGCTCACGATCGTGGCGGAGGCGAAGCCGCCCGGACGGATCGCCGGATTATAGGGGATGGCGATACGGGCGATGCCCTGCCTCGTCTGGTTGTCGACGACGGGCGACACCTGCCACACGCGCCCGGCAAATTGCGCCGTGCCGCCGACCGGGGTCACCGTGGCGCCGTTGCCCGGACGAATGGTCGCCAGATCGCCTTCGCTGAGCTGGGCGAGCATTTCCATCTCCCCGTCCTTCGCCATGCGGAACAATACGGCGCTGCCCGCGCTCACGATCTGGCCGGGTTCCACCGCGCGGGTCAGCACCAGTCCGGCGGCGGGAGCGCGAATGTCCAGCCGGCCGGTACGGGCGCGCTGCTCGGCCAGTTGCGCGACCGCGACGTTAACGCGGGCATTGGCGGCATCACGGGTCGCGGTCCGCTGATCGATATCGGCCTGGCTGATGAAGCCCCGCGCGACCAGAGTCTTGGCGCGGTCGAGCTGGGCCTGCGCCAGCTTGGCGTCGGCGCGGTTGACCTCCACCTGCGCGGCGAGCGACCGGACCTGCTCGGTCTGGACGGAGCGCTCCACCGTCGCCAGCACCTGGCCGGCGCGCACCCAGTCGCCCGGCTGGACCAGCACGCGCGTCACCGCGCCGCCTTCCCCAACCACGCCGACCGGCATTTCCACCCGCGCCGCGAGCGATCCCGTCGCGCTGACACTGTTCGATACGGTCGACCGGCCGGGGCTGATCACCGTCACGACGGGCGCCTGCGCCGCACTGGTCGGCGCATCGGCGCCCTTGCTATGCATGCTGACCCATGTGGCGATCGCAATCAGGATGATCGCGACGATGGCACCGATCGTCAGCCGCCGGCGCCAGCCGGAGCGCTCCTCCTGCTCGCCAAGAACATGTGCCGGGGCATCGCCGACCAAGGAAGTCTCGTAATTCATCCTGAACCCATCTTTCGGCCATAGGCGCCGTTCGGGTTGCTGTATTATATGAATACATCACCCGGCTCAAGCCCCCATTGCGACGGCGCTCCCAGGCTGCGCGAAACCCGTCCCGGCGCTGGACTCCCTGCCAAATGGGCCCCTTGCCAAAACAGCCCGACTGTGGCGCAATGCATGCTATAGCGGCTGGAGGGCGGCGATGGAATTGCTCGGATGGATCATGGTCGGCCTGTTCGCGGGCGCCATCGCGCGACTGATCATGCCCGGACGCCATCCGGGCGGCTGCGTGCTGACCATATTGCTGGGCATCGCCGGCGCCCTGCTGGCGGGCTATGTCGGGCGGCTGCTGGGCGTCTATGCGCCCGGAGAGCAGGCGAGCTTCATCGCCGCGGTGCTGGGGTCGATCGGCGTGCTCGCGCTCTATTCCTTCTTCGCCGGACGGGGCTGACCCGCAGAAAAAGGCCGCGCCCTTGCGGGGGCACGGCCCTTTTGTTCATGCATGGTGCTGTTTTAGCGGACCGAACCGCGCCGCACCAGATTGACGATCGCGAGCAGGATGATCGCGCCGACCAGCGACACCAGGAAGCTGTAAAGCGTTAGACCGTCATTGATCGAACCACCGCTGAAGATCAGGCCGCCGATGAACGCGCCGACAATGCCGACGACGATGTTCAGCAGGATGCCCTGTTGTGCGTCGGTCCGCATGACCATGCTGGCAAGCCAGCCGATGACGCCGCCGACAACGAGCCACAAGATGATGCCCATATCTCACTCTCCTTGGACCATAGCCCCTTTCGGGTGGGCTGATCTGTTCAACGGAGAAGTCGGCGTTACGTTCCCTTTCACCCCTTGACAAAGAAGAAGGCCGCCGGATGCCAGATCCGGCGGCCTTGTTGCGACCCTCTATTGCCGTAATGGCTTGATCAGTATTTCTGCTGCCGTTCGTAGAGGGACTTGTAATATTGGATGCGCGTCACGCGCAGGCCGTGCATGCCTGAACGGTCGACGGCCCGCTGCCAGCTGGCGAATTCCTCCAGCGTCAGCGAATAGCGCGCGCAGGCTTCGTCCACCGTCAGCAGTCCGCCATTCACGGCCGCCACGACCTCCGCCTTGCGGCGCACGACCCAGCGCGTCGTGTCGACGGGGGGAAGGCTTTCCAGAGTCAGGGGTTCTCCTAGCGGCCCGACGACCTGTGCAGGTCTGATTTTCTGGTTTTCGATCATTATCACCCTCAATATGCGGCACTGGCGTTGCCGATTTCAGCAGTGCTTCCCTGTTTGCGCTGCAAGCCCTGAACAGGCCCTAAAGCGCCACGGTAAACGCCCCCTTCATCTTCCTTGCCCCACCCTTAAAAGGTTCGCGATCAACGGGTTAAAGCTGCCCGCGAGCCCCACGGCCTCGATATTGCCGCTGGAACGTGGCGCGAGGATATCGGCCAGTTCCTGCACCCAGTCGCCCTCGATTTCCTGCCCCCGCAGGATGCCTGCGACCGCCTGCGCGGTGGGGCTGGCCGCCTGCGCTGCCGCCGAAGCGGCCCGCAAGGACGGCCAGACCGGCACGCGCCGCCGGCCAGAAGGCTTGACGAAGCCGGCCTTGAGCCCGCTCGTCCGAAGGAATCCCAGATCCATGGGTGAGTGATTTACGGAATAAAGGATAAGGTCCGGTAAACTTGTCCCCAAAATGGGGATGGTTGCGACGAAGCGTTGAATCCGTCTGGCACCCCGAAGGGCGGGCGACTATATGCGCGCCCATGCATTCCCAGTTCCCGCCTGCCCGGTTCGATCTCCAGGACCCGCTCGATGCGCGGCGTATCGTCGTCGCCATGTCCGGCGGCGTGGACAGCAGCGTCGTTGCCGCCCTTGCCGCTCGCACGGGCGCGGAAACCATCGGCGTCACGCTCCAGCTCTATGATCATGGCGCGGCGGTGGGGCGCACCGGAAGCTGCTGCGCCGGGCAGGACATACGCGATGCCCGCGCCGTCGCCGACCGAATCGGCATTGCGCATTATGTCTTTGATTATGAAAGCCGTTTTCGTGATTCGGTGATTTCGGACTTTGCCGACGAATATATGGCCGGGCGCACCCCCATTCCCTGCGTCAAATGCAATATGGGGGTGAAGTTCACGGACCTGTTCCAGATCGCGCGCGACCTGGGCGCCGACTGCCTCGTCACCGGCCATTATGTCCGCCGGATCGAGGGCGCGCAGGGGGCCGAACTGCATCGCGCCGCCGATCCCGCGCGGGACCAGAGCTATTTTCTCTTCGCCACGACTCAGGCGCAGCTCGACTATCTTCGCTTTCCGCTCGGCGGCCTGCCCAAGCCCCAGGTGCGGGAGATCGCGGCCGAACTCGGCCTGTCGGTGGCGATGAAGCCCGACAGCCAGGACATCTGCTTCGTGCCCGACGGCGATTATGCGAAGATCGTCCGCAAGCTGCGCCCCGATGCCGACGAGGGCGGCGACATTGTCCATGTCGACGGCCGCCTGCTTGGCAGACACAAGGGGATGATCCATTACACCGTCGGCCAGCGCAAGGGGCTGGAGATCGGCGGACAGGCCGAACCACTCTATGTCGTGCGACTGGATGCCGAAGGGCGGCGCGTCATCGTCGGGCCGAAGGCGGCGCTGGCGGTGTCGGCGGCGCGGCTTTCCGACATCAACTGGCTGGGCGGGGACTTCGCCGGGCCGCTCTCCGCCAAGGTACGTTCCATGGCCAGGCCGGTTCCGGCGCGGCTGGAGGGTGATCGGCTGGTCTTCGACGCCCCTGAATATGGCGTCGCGCCGGGACAGGCGGCGGTGCTCTATGCGGGCGATCGGGTGCTGGGGGGCGGCTGGATCGCGGCGACCGAAGCGGCGCTCGCAACGGCGGCGTGATCCCGGTCCCTCCTGCACGCGGGCAGGGTTCGGGATTTGCCAGCGACCTTGCCCTTTTTCGCCCCGCCAACTAAGGGCGGCCTGTCATGACTCGTCCGCTCACCTTCGCCATTCCCAAGGGACGCATCCTCGATGAGGTTCTGCCCCTGCTTGCCAAAGCCGGTATCGAGCCGGAGGCGGAATTCCATGACAAGAAGAGCCGCGCCCTCCGTTTCGCCACCAACCGACCGGACGTATCGATCATCCGCGTGCGCGCTTTCGATGTCGCGACCTTCGTGGCGCACGGCGCGGCGCAGATCGGCATTGTCGGGTCGGACGTGCTGGAAGAATTCGACTATTCGGAAATCTACGCGCCGGTGGACCTGGACATGGGCCATTGCCGCCTGTCGGTTGCGGAGCCCATGGGACTGGCCGACGAGGACGAAGCGGCGATGAGCCATGTGCGCGTCGCGACCAAATATCCCCATCTGACGCGCAAATATTATGAGGCGCGGGGCATTCAGGCCGAATGCGTGAAGCTGAATGGGGCGATGGAACTCGCGCCGTCGCTGGGCCTGTCGCGCCGGATCGTGGACCTTGTATCCTCGGGCGCGACGCTCAAGGCCAACGGGCTGGTCGAAACCAATGTCATCATGCAGGTGTCGGCGAGGCTGATCGTCAATCGCGCCGCGTTCAAGATGCGCTCGGCGGAACTGACGCCGCTGGTGGAAGCCTTCCGCAAGGCCGTGGGGGTGCAGGATGCCGCTTAGGCTCGACAGCCGCAACGCGGATTTCGCCGCCGCCTTCACCGCGCTGGTCGACGCCCGGCGGGAAGCCGATGAGGATGTGTCGCGCGACGTGACCGCGATCCTGAAGCGGGTCCGGGCAGAGGGCGATGCGGCCCTGGCCGATTATACCAGCCGCTTCGACCGGCACGACCTGGACATCAGCGGCTGGTCGGTGACGCCGGCCGAATGCCGGGCGGCGCTGGACGGGCTTTCGACCGAACTGCGCGATGCCCTGGAACTCGCGGCGGCGCGCATCGCGGCCTATCATGAGAAGCAGAAGCCGCAGGACAGCGACAGCGTCGATGCCGCGGGCGTCCGCCTGGGCGCGCGCTGGAACGCCGTCGATGCGGCGGGGCTCTATGTGCCCGGCGGGCGGGCCGCCTATCCCAGTTCGCTGCTGATGAACGTGATCCCGGCCAGGGTCGCGGGCGTGTCGCGCATCGCCATGGTAACGCCGACCCCCAATGGCGAGATCAACCCGCTCGTGCTCGCAGCAGCCTCCATCGCGGGGATCGAGGAAATCTGGCGCGTCGGCGGCGCGCAGGCGGTGGCGGCGCTCGCTTATGGCACGGACCGGATCCGGCCGGTCGACGTCATCACCGGCCCCGGCAATGCCTGGGTGGCGGAGGCGAAGCGCCAGCTATACGGCGTCGTCGGCATCGACATGGTTGCCGGCCCGTCGGAGATCGTCGTGGTCGCTGACGGGAAGAATGATGCCGACTGGATTGCCGCCGACCTGCTCAGCCAGTCGGAACATGACCCGACCAGCCAGTCGATCCTGTTCACCGACGACGGCGCCTTCGCCGATGCGGTCGCGGCGGCGGTCGAACGGGCGCTGCCCCGGCTGGCGACGGAGGCCGTCGCCCGGACGAGCTGGAACGCCAATGGCGCGATCATCGTCGTGCGCGACCTGGAAGAGGCCATGCCGCTGGTCGACCGCCTCGCCGCCGAGCATCTGGAGCTCGCCGTGGACGATCCCGACGCCCTGTTCGGTCAGGTGCGCCATGCCGGATCCGTCTTCCTCGGCCGGATGACGCCCGAAGCGGTGGGCGATTATATCGCCGGCCCGAACCATGTGCTGCCGACCGGGCGGCGCGCGCGCTTCTCCTCCGGCCTGTCGGTGCTCGACTTCATGAAGCGGACCAGCTTCCTCAGCCTCGACCGGAAGGCCATCGACGCCATCGGCCCCGCCGCCGTCGCCCTGGCGCAGGCGGAGGGACTTCCCGCGCATGCGGCATCGGTGGCGCTGAGATTGGAATAGCCCCGCCCGCACCCTGCCGAAGCCTGTCCCTCACCGCGTCGGGCAAAGGGCTTCGACAGGTCCGGCCCGAACCGTTATGGAAAGAATATGAACGACCGCTCCAGATCTCGCTCCGCTGCGCGCCTCGCCGCGGTCCAGGCGCTCTACCAGCTTGAGATGGAGGGCACGCCGCTCCAACTGTTGCTGCATGAATTCCACCAGCATCGCCTGGGCGCCACCATAGAGGATGTCACCTATGCGCAGGCGGAGGAGAGCTTTTTCGACGATATCGTGCAGGGCGTCGACCGGCGGCGGGAGGAGATTGACGGGCTGGTCGTGGCGCGCCTCTCCAAGGGCTGGAGCCTGGAACGGCTCGACAAGCCGATGCGGCAGATCCTGCGCGCCGGCACCTATGAGCTGATCGCCCGCCAGGATGTGGCGACCGGCACGGTTATCAGCGAATATGTCGATGTCGCGCACGCCTTCTACGACAAGCGAGAGGCGGGTTTCGTGAACGGCCTGCTGGACGCCGTGGCGAAGGATGTGCGGAAATAGGTCCGCTCCATCCTCGGCCGATCGGCGGGCATGGCAAGCTCGGAGGATAGGGTCCGGTCATGTCCGCTGAATCCCGTTTCCTCACCCTGCTCCGCCTGCTGGCGAACGATCCCGCCGCCCGGGGCCTGCAGGATGATGTGGCAGTGCTCGAATTCGGCGACGCGCGCCTGATCCTCACCAGCGACACCATGGTGGAGGGCGTGCATTATCTCCCCACCGACCCGCCCGCCGATATCGGCTGGAAGCTGGCGGCGGTGAACCTTTCCGACCTCGCCGCCAAGGGCGCAAGGCCGCTTGGCTGCCTGCTCAACTATGCGCTTTCGGGCGACGAGGATTGGGACGCGGCCTTTCTGGAAGGGCTGGGCGAGGCGCTGGGCCGCCATGCCATGCCCTTGCTGGGCGGCGACACGGTGCAGATGCCCAGGGGCGCGCCGCGCAGCTACAGCCTGACCGCGCTGGGCGAGGCGACGGGCCCGGTTCCGATGCGTGGCGGCGCGAAGGCGGGCGACCGGCTCTATCTGACAGGCCCGGTGGGCGATGCAGGGGTCGGACTGGACCTGCTGCGGTCCATGGCCGGCGCGTCGGGACCGCTGGTGGAGGCCTATCGCCGTCCACGCCCGCGCCTCGCCGAAGGGGCGCTGCTCGCCCATCATGTCCACGCCATGATGGACATATCCGACGGTCTGCTGATCGACGCTTCCCGCATGGCGCAGGCAAGCGGGCTGGCGGTCACCATCGACCATGTCCCGCTCTCCCCGTCGCTGGAGGCTGCGCGCGGGGCCAGCAACGCCGTCCATCTCGCGGCGGCGCGGGCGGGGGATGATTATGAACTGCTCTTTGCCCTGCCCGCCGCGGCCAGGCCGCCCGTGCGCGCCATACCCGTCGGCCGTTTCACGAAGGGCAAGGGCCTGACGCTGACAATAGACGGCGTGGCGATCCCGCTTCCCGACCGTCTGGGCTGGGAACATGGCTGATCGGCGTTGATTTGCCTTAACATCGTAACGGGTTGACGCGCGCCGTCGGCCATGTAGCTTCACGACCGACCTTTCTCAGCCCGGTAGGACCGCATGATATGCGTGAGCTACGATGCTGATTGACGCGGTGCCCGATGCCGGAAGCGCATGTTCCGGCCGCCCGCCCTTACGCCCTTCGCCCGCCCGTCATTCCCTGCGGAGCGGCCGATGACAGGCATAACAGGGGGAGAGGAACATCCATGCAGATTGTCACGATTGCCATAGGGTGCGGCCTGCTGGCCGTGCTCTACGGCCTCATCACCAGTAGACAGGTGCTGGCGGCGTCCGCCGGCAATGAAACCATGCAACAGATTGCCGGCGCGATTCAGGAGGGGGCGAAGGCCTATCTCGGCCGGCAATATACCACCATCGGCATGGTCGGCGTCGTCGTCGCGGCGCTGGTCTTCTTCTTCCTCGGTGCGACGTCGACGGTCGGCTTCCTGATCGGGGCGATCCTGTCCGGCGCGGCCGGCTTCATCGGCATGAACATCTCCGTGCGCGCCAATGTCCGCACGGCGGAGGCCGCACGCGACACGCTGCAAAGCGGGCTGACCGTCGCCTTCCGGGCAGGGGCTATCACCGGCATGCTGGTCGCGGGACTGGCCTTGCTCGCGATCAGTGTCTTTTTCTGGTATCTGACCGGACCCGCAGGCCATGCGCCCGACGACCGGATGGTGATCGACTCCCTCATCGCGCTGGCCTTCGGCGCCAGCCTCATCTCCATCTTCGCGCGCCTGGGCGGCGGCATCTTCACCAAGGCGGCCGACGTCGGCGCGGACCTGGTCGGCAAGGTGGAAGCCGGCATTCCGGAGGATGACCCCCGCAACCCCGCCGTCATCGCGGACAATGTGGGCGACAATGTCGGCGACTGCGCAGGCATGGCGGCCGATCTGTTCGAAACCTATGTGGTGACGGTGGGCGCGACCATGGTGCTGACCGCGCTGCTGGTGACGGGGGTCGACAACGCCTTCCTGATGCGCCTGATGTCGCTGCCGCTGATCGTCGGCGGCGTATGCATCATCACCTCGATCATCGGCACCTACATGGTGCGGCTGGGCGCGAGCCAGTCGATCATGGGCGCGCTGTACAAGGGCTTCTGGACCACCGCGATCCTGTCGATCCCGGCGCTCTATGCCGTGACGCACTTCGCGCTGGGCGACCTCAACGCCCGTTTCGGGACCGATCTGGACGGCGCGGGCGGCTATAGCGGTATGGCGTTGTTCTGGTCGATGATGGTCGGCCTCGCGGTCACGGGCCTGATCGTGTGGATCACCGAATATTATACCGGCACCAACTATCGCCCGGTGCGCAGCATCGCCCGCGCGTCGGAAACCGGCCATGGCACCAACGTCATCCAGGGGCTGGCCATCAGCCTGGAGGCGACGGCCCTGCCGACGCTGGTGATCGTGATCGGCATCATCGTCGCCTACCAGCTTGCGGGCCTGATCGGCATCGCCTTCGCCGCAACCGCCATGCTGGCGCTGGCAGGCATGGTCGTCGCGCTCGACGCCTATGGCCCCGTCACCGACAATGCGGGCGGCATTGCGGAAATGTCGCATCTCGACGACAGCGTCCGGGTCAAGACCGACGCGCTCGACGCGGTGGGCAACACCACGAAGGCGGTGACGAAGGGCTATGCCATCGGTTCGGCCGGCCTTGCCGCGCTGGTGCTGTTCGGCGCCTATACGGAGGATCTGAAATTCTACAACAGCGCGCTCGGCCTCACCGAGCCGGTCGATTTCAGCCTCTCCAACCCCTATGTCATCGTCGGCCTGCTGCTGGGCGCGCTGCTGCCCTATCTGTTCGGCGCCATGGGCATGACCGCAGTGGGCCGTGCCGCGGGCGACGTGGTCAAGGACGTGCGCGACCAGTTCGCCACCAACAAGGGCATCATGGAGGGCACGTCGCGGCCCGATTATGCCCGGACGGTGGACCTCGTCACCCGCGCCGCGATCAAGGAGATGGTCATCCCCAGCCTGCTGCCGGTGCTGGCGCCGATCGTCGTCTATTTCGCGATCTCGGCCGTGGCTGGCACGCCCAACGGCTTTGCGGCCCTGGGCGCGCTGCTGCTGGGCGTCATCGTGTCCGGCCTGTTCGTGGCCCTTTCCATGACCTCGGGCGGCGGCGCCTGGGACAATGCGAAGAAATATATCGAGGATGGCCATCATGGCGGCAAGGGCAGCGAAGCCCACAAGGCTGCCGTGACCGGCGACACTGTGGGCGATCCCTACAAGGACACGGCCGGCCCGGCCGTCAATCCGATGATCAAGATCACCAACATCGTCGCCCTGCTGCTGCTGGCCGCCCTCGCACACGGCGCATAAATCACCGATAAAAATGGAAAGACAGGAAAATGGCCCCGCCTTATAGAAAGGCGGGGCCATTATTTTACGGGGGAAAGATTGAGGGGATTTTCTGTCGTCGCGGGCGTCCTGCTCGCCCAGCTCTGCGTGTCCGCCAGAGCCGAGACGGCACCCGCGCCGCGCAAGGAATGGCCGGTCGAGGCCTTTGCCGAACTGCCGATGATGGTGGAACCGCAACTCTCGCCCAATGGGATGCACCTGGCTGCCAGGGTGGCACGCAACGGCGAGCTGCTGCTGATGATCGCTTCCATCGCAGACGAGCCCAACCGTGTTCGCACGCTGTCCTTGGGAGAAAACGACCTGAACTGGTGGCGCTGGGTCAATGACGACTGGCTGATTGCCGGCATAGGCAGCGAAACCAGCGTGCAGGGCATGCCTTGGTCGATCAGCCGCGTCGCCAGCATCAAACGAGACGGGTCGAAGATCAACATACTGGCCAAGAATGTGGCGGCGCAGAATGGCGACGATGTCATATGGGTTGCCAGCGATGGCAGCCCTCGCATCCTGCTGGCCTATCAGTCATCCATCTACGACGATGAAGCCGGTTTCTGGCCGCAGGTTGACGAGGTGGACGTCACCAACGGAAGGATGCGCCCGGTGGTGCAGCCGCGCCGGAATGTCATGTCATGGTATGCCGATGCGACCGGCGCGGTGCGCATGGGGGTCGGCTATGAAGATACGACGCGGATGGCGAAGCTTCTCTATCGTGACGATGGGCGCTCGAACTTCCGGGTGATCGACCGGGCCAACCGCCGACGCGACGAATCCATGGTCGTGCCGATGCTTTTCACCGCCGATCCCGGCAAGGCGATCGCCAGTGACGACCATGAAGGCACCAATGCCCTGTACGAATATGATCTGACCAGACTGGAATTGGGGAAGAAGATCTTCGCCGCACCCGGTTTCGACATCGACGGGATAGAGCGCGATACGGCTGGTACGGGCCTTGCCGGGGTGCGCTATACGGCCGACGGCCCGGAAGTCCACTGGTTCGATGAGGGGCTGGCGAAGATTCAGGCCGATATCGACAAGGCGGTCGGCGCCCAGCGTCGCGCCCGCATCGTGTCCACCAGCCGGGACCATCAGCGCATGATCGTGCACGTCGGCAGCGCGGACCAGCCGGGAACCTATTATTATTACGACACCTCCGCCGGCGTGATGAGCAGCCTGTCGAAGATCAGCCAGAATTTCGGTCCCGGCATCCATCTCTCGCCGGTCAGGACGATTCGTTACAAGGCCCGCGACGGGCTGGAGATCACTGCGGTGCTGACCCTGCCAGCAGGCAGGGACCCAAAAAATCTGCCGTTGATCCTGATGCCGCATGGCGGCCCCTTTGCGCGCGACAGCGAAGAATGGGACTGGTGGGTGCAGTTCCTGGCCTATCGCGGCTATGCGGTGCTGCAGCCCAATTATCGGGGCTCCTCCGGTTATGGTACCGCCCTTGCGGAAAAAGGGGAGGGGCAGTGGGGCCTTGCCATGCAGGACGACCTCAACGACGCGGTCGACTGGGCGGTGAAGGAGGGAATCGCCGATGCGAAACGGGTCTGCATCGTCGGCGCGTCCTATGGCGGCTATGCGGCGATGCGCGGGGCGCAGCGCGATGGCGGCCGCTATCGTTGCGCCATTTCTTATGCAGGGGTCTCCGACCTTTCGGCGATGATGCGCTATGACGGCCGCTTCCTCAATCATGGCACGCGGAAGGATTGGATGAAGCAACAGGCGCCCGATTTTGCTTCCGTTTCTCCGATTAACTTCGCGGGGCAATTGTCCACACCTATCCTGCTGATGCATGGCAGGAAGGATCGGCGGGTACAGGTGAGTCAGTCACGCGAAATGGCGGAGAAACTGAAGGCAGCAGGTAAAATCGCCGGGCGCGACTATATCTATGTTGAACAGCCGCTGGCCGACCATTTCTTTTCCCGCCAGGCGGATCGGCTGGACTTTCTCCAGCGCATGGACGCCTTTCTGAAGGAGCATAATCCGGCCTGACCAGGCGCACGCGCCATCCCGCGCAGGCCAGAAAGTCACAAATTAGAAATATCATAGTCACAAGACTGTAACGCAATGGTCATAGTGGGCCCTCGTTCGCCAGCTTGGCGGAGGGGAGAATTGATCATGCGACTGACCTGCAAGCTGCTGCCCGCGCTCGCCCTGCTGGCTGCTCCGGCCGTGGCCCACGCCAGCGAGGACGAACAACTCTGGACCACCGCCAGCGCGACGGTGAAGCTGAGCGATCACTGGCGTTTCTCGCAGGAGGTCGTCGCCCGCTTCAGCAACGATCGCGACGGGCTGTACGAGGTCGAGATGAATTCGCTGATCGGCTACAAGATCGGCAAGAAGGTGACGGTCTGGGCCGGCTATACCCACGACCCCAATTATAATGCCGGCGATTTCGCGGTGATGGAGCATCGCGGGCGGCAGCAGGTGACCTTCGACAATATCGTGAAGATCGGACCCGGCCAGCTCAGCGCCCGCCTGCGGCTGGAGGAACGCTGGCGCGAAGGGATCGACGGCACGGCCTGGCGGCTGCGTCCCTATGTCAAATATGTGCTGCCGTTCAGGGAAGGCGGCAAGACCGCGCTGGTGCTCAGCCATGAAAGTTTCATCGATTTCAACACCACCAATTTCCAGCGGGTCCAGGGGGAGGAGCGGATGCGCAACCAGATCGCCATCACCACCCCGCTCGCGAAGAATGTGAATGCGGAGATCGGCTATCTTCACCAGCATGGTTTCCGGCCGGGCGCCGACGACAGCAATGACAATGTCGCCTCCTTCTCGCTGGGCTTTTCCTTCTGATCTGCGACAAGGGGCCTGTCCTGGCCATTGATTGCCATTGATTGCCATTGATCGGCATGTGCTCCTGCGCAGGCGGGAGCACGCTTTGCCCGGACCGAACCGGAACGTCGGCCGCCCCCCTCGTCCCGTCCCGTCCACAGCCGGAGCGAACCGGCGGATCGGCGGTCGGGCTTGCCCGCCCCCGCGTGGCAGGCCTATAGGCCGCGCCATGACCAGCGAACCCTTCCGCTCGCAGCTCGCCGCGCTGGAAAGGCGCGGCCGCCTGCGCAGCCTCACCCCTCGCGCCGGGCGGGACTTTGCCTCGAACGATTATCTGGGCCTTGCCGGCGATCCGATCATCGGTCAGGCGGTGGCTGATGCGGTGGCGCGCGGCGTGCCGGTGGGATCGGGCGGGTCGCGCCTGCTGCGCGGCAATGCGCCCGAACATGAAGGGCTGGAGGCGAAGGCCGCCGATTTCTTCCGTACCCCGGCGGCGCTGTTCATGGCCAACGGCTTCGCCGCCAATCTCGCGCTGTTCTCCACCCTGCCGCAGCGCGGCGACCTGATCGTCGCGGACGAACTGATCCATGCCAGCGTCCATGACGGCCTCCGCATGTCGAAGGCCGTCGCCGTCTTCGCCCGCCACAATGATGTGCAGAGCTTTGCCGACCTGATTGCCGCCTGGCGGCTGGAGGGCGGCAAGGGGCGCGTGTGGATCGCGGTCGAAACGCTCTACTCGATGGATGGCGACTTGGCCCCGCTCAGCGACCTCGCGGCGCTGGCGGCGAAGCATGACGCCATGCTGATCCTGGACGAAGCCCATGGCACGGGCGTCTTCGGCCCATCCGGGCGCGGGCTGTCGGCCGGGCTGGACGGGCTGCACAATGTCGTCACACTGCACACCTGCGGGAAGGCGATGGGCGTGGAGGGCGCGCTGATCTGCGGACCGCGCATTCTGGTCGACTATCTCATCAACCGGGCGCGCGCCTTCATCTTCTCGACGGCGCCCTCGCCACTCATGGCGGTGGCGGCCTCCGCCGCGCTGGACCGGATCAAGCAGGCGGGCGACCTGCGCGAAAGGTTGAAGACGCTGATGGTCGACGCAAGCGAAAATATCTGCGCGCCGCTCGGCCTGCCAGCCCCGCGCAGCCAGATCGTGCCGGTCATATTGGGCGAGGACCGCCGCGCCATGGCCGCCGCCGCCGCCCTGCAGCAGGCCGGCTTCGACGTGCGCGGCATCCGTCCACCCACCGTGCCGCCGGGCACCAGCCGGCTGCGCATCTCGCTGACGCTGAACGTGGGACGCGCCGACATCGCCGCCCTGGGGGAAACGCTGAGGCGGGTGGCGGCGTGAACGGCTTCATCGTCACCGGCACCGATACCGACATCGGCAAGACCGTCTTCGCCGCAGGGCTGGCGGGTGCGCTTGGCGCTCATTATTGGAAGCCGGTGCAGGCGGGCGTCGATCCTGAGGGGGACAAGGAGCGGGTGGCCGCCCTGTCGGGCCTGCCCCCCTCCCATATCCTGCCGGAGGCCTGTCGCCTGACAACTCCCGCCTCGCCCCATCTGGCGGCGCGGATCGACGGGATCGCAATCACGGCTGAGCGGCTCGCCCTGCCGAAGGTGGACGGCACGCTGGTGGTCGAGGGGGCAGGCGGCCTGATGGTCCCGGTCAGCGAATCGCTACTGATGATCGACCTGTTCGCACTTTGGGGCCTGCCGGTGATCCTGTGCGCGCGGACGGGGCTGGGCACGATCAACCACAGCCTGCTCAGCATAGAGGCCCTGCGCACGCGGGCGATTCCCATTGCCGGCATCGCATTCATCGGCGACGCGCATGCAGAGAATGAGCGGATCATTCCGATATTGGGAAAGGTGCGCGGCCTCGGCCGCTTGCCCTATATCGATCCGCTGGATGCGGGAACGCTGAAGACCGCCTTCACGTCCATAAATCTGCCCTGAAGCACATCCTGCTTCCCGCGACCAAAGCCGCGAGCAAGCCGGATTTTTCGACCAACGACATGGACATGGCCGCCCCCGGGCGTTCAACTCCCCGCCATCAGGGGGCGCCCGCAAGCGTCCCGGCCAGAAAGCAAGGGAAAGCTTTTATGCGATATCTTCTCCTCGGCGCGGCGGCAGTTGCGCTGGTGGGCGGCGCGTCCGTCGCCCAGACCGACCCCGCAGCAAAACCGACCTATGGCAGCTATGGCTTCGACAGTGCCGGCATGGACAAGTCGGTGAAGCCCGGCGACGATTTCTACGACTATGCCAACGGCACATGGGCGAAGAACACGCCCATCCCGGCGGACAAGTCCAATTACGGCGCCTTCAACACGCTGGACGACCTGTCGCGCGAGCGGACCAGAGGCATTCTCGAAGCTGCGCAGGCGGACCCCGGCAGCAAGATCGGCAATGCCTATGCCAGCTATCTCGACGCCGCGACCGTCGAAAAGAAGGGCCTGTTCCCCGTCCGGCCATGGATCGACAGGATCAGGGCGGTCAAGGACAAGGCAGCCTATGCCAGGCTCGCCGCCGAAGCCGCGCGCGCGGGGATTGACGGCCCCTTCGGCTTCTACGTCAACCAGGACGACAAGGATCCCGAAACCTACATCCTGGTCCTGCACCAGTCGGGCCTGGGCCTGCCTGACCGCGACTTCTACCTGGAACCCGACGCCAAGATGGCGGCGATCCGCACCGCCTATGTCGCGCATCTGGAAAAGATGCTGACCCTGGCCGGAGAAGCCGATGCCAAGGCCCGCGCCGCCGCGCTTATGGCCCTCGAAACCGAAATTGCCAGGGTCCACTGGACCCAGGTCGACAGCCGCGACGCCGACAAGACCTATAACAAGATGACCCTGGCGGAGCTGCAAAAGGCCGCGCCGGGCTTCGACTTCACCGCCTATTTCGCCGCCAACAAGCTCGCGCCCAAGGAATTGCTGGTGTCCCAGCCCAGCGCCGTCGCCGGCGAAGCCGCGCTGATCGCCAAGGCGCCGGTCGGCGTCCTCAGGGACGCGCTGCTGCTGCGCACGCTGCATGGCTATGCCGACCAGTTGCCCGACGCCATCGCCAATGAGAATTTCGCCTTTTACGGCACCACCCTGTCGGGCACGCCGGAACGCGAGGCCCGTTGGAAGCAGGCAGTCGACTTCCTCAAATCCTCCATGGGCGAGGAAGTGGGCAAGGTCTATGTCGCCAAATATTTCCCGCCCGAAACCAAGGCGGCGATGGACCAGCTCGTCCGGAACGTGATCGCCGCCATGGGCCGCCGCATCGACGGCCTCAGCTGGATGAGCGACGCCGCCAAGGCCCGCGCCCACAAGAAACTCGCCGCCTTCACGCCCAAGATCGGCTATCCGGACAAATGGCGCGATTATGCGGGCCTGACGATCAGGCGCGACGACCTGTTCGGCAATGCGCTGCGCTCCAACCAGTTCGAATTCGACTATCAGATGGGTAAGCTCGGCAAGCCCATCTATCGCTGGGAATGGGGCATGACCCCGATGGAGATCAACGCCTATGCCAATTTCGGCATGGTGGAGATCGTCTTCCCCGCCGCGATCCTGCAACCGCCCTTCTTCGATCCCCATGCCGACCCGGCGGTCAATTATGGCGGCATCGGCGCGGTGATCGGCCATGAACTCAGCCATCATTTCGACGATCAGGGCGCGAAATATGACGAGACGGGCAAGCTCAACCAGTGGTGGAGCGATCAGGACGTCGCCAATTTCAAGGCGCTGACCGACAAGCTGGTCAAGCAATATGATGCCTATGAACCCTTTCCCGGAGCACATGTGAAGGGCGCCTTCACGCTGGGAGAGAATATTGGCGACCTGGCCGGGGTCGCCGTGGCGCTCGATGCCTATCACGCCTCGCTGGGCGGCAAGCCCGCGCCGGTGATCGACGGCACGACCGGCGACGAACGCTTCTTCCTGGGCTGGGCGCAGGTCTGGCGCCGCAATTATCGCGAACCCAATCTGCGCCAGCGGCTCGTCACCGATCCGCATTCGCCGTCACAATATCGCGCCGACACGGTCCGCAATTTCGATCAATGGTATACGGCCTTCAAGCCGCAACCGGGCGGCAAGATCTATCTTGCGCCGCAAGATCGCGTGAAGATCTGGTAAGGACGGGAACAGGGGCCGGCGGATGATTCCGGCCCCGTTTTCGTTTTCCTGTCGTAACAAATATGCCGGGCGGTGAATCGTGACACATCGACGATTAACCGCGTTTTATTTGTTGACCGTCTCTTAAATGCAACAGTTTGTCGGATCGCCCTTTAATCCGGACAACCTCTTCCTCAGCTTGGCGTTCAAAGTCTGGCTAAGTTTGAGGAGAAGAAATTTGACGGATCTGAAATCGATCATTCTGAAGAGCGGCATGGCTTCGATCGCACTGGCCGTTGCGGGTCCGGCGCTGGCTCAGGATGCCGCTGCGCCTGCGGCTCCCGCCACGCCGGCAACCCCGGCTGCGCCAGCCGCAGGGTCAAGCAGTTTCAGCGATGCCGAAATCAAGCAGTTCGCCGCCGCGGCGGTCGAGGTGACGAAGATTCAGCAGGATACGTCCATCGCCGAAGCCGAAAAGCAGCCCAAGATGCTGGCCGCGCTCCAGGCATCGGGCATGCCGCCGGAAAAATTCAACCAGATCGGTCAGGCAGCCGCGGCTGACCCCGCGCTTCAGCAGAAGATCCAGGCTGCGGCTCCGGCACAGCCCGCCGCTCCGGCGGCGCCAGCGACGGACGCGGCTCCCGCCTCGCCTGCAGCGCCGCCGGCCCAGTAAGCGGGAAATTGCACGGGATGGAGGTCATCGGCCCCGCAGCATTTTCAGGCTGACCTGCGGGGCTGGCCAAACCAAAATGCCGCATCGGGAGACAGAGCCTTTTCGCCCAGCGCGAAAAGGCTCTAGACAGCGGCCATGACCTCCCCTGTCTGGCACCCCTTTTTCCAGCATGGCCTGAAAGAGCCGATCCCCCTCGTCCACCGGGCGGAGGGGGCCTTGCTGCATCTGGCCGATGGCCGCACGTTGATCGACTGCATATCCAGCTGGTGGGTGACGACGCACGGCCATTGCGATCCCCGCATCGCCGCGGCGATCGCTCAGCAGGCGGGGCGGCTCGACCAGCTTATCTTCGCCGGCTACACCCATGAACCGGCGGAAGAGGTGGCGCGCGGACTGGTCGAACTGGCGCCCAAGGCTGCCGGTCGCGATCCGCTCGCCCATGTCTTCTTCTCCGACAGTGGCTCGACCGCGGCCGAGGTGGCGCTGAAAATGGCGCTCGGCTACTGGCACAACCGCGCGCTGGACGGTCTTGCCGAGCCGCGCCACCGCATCCTCGTCCTCCAGCACAGCTATCATGGCGATACCATCGGCACCATGTCGGTGGGCGAACGCGGCGTCTATAACGCCGCCTGGTCGCCGCTGTTGTTCGATGTCGACACCATCCCCTTTCCCCATGAGGGCAAGGAACAGGCGACGCTCGACGCGCTGGAGGCCGCCTGCGCGCAGGGGCCAGCCGCCTTCATCGTCGAGCCCCTGGTCCTGGGCGCCGGGGGCATGCTGATCTACCCGGCCGCCGTCCTGCGCGACATGGCGGCGATCTGCGCCCGCCACGACGTCCTCTTCATCGCCGACGAGGTCATGACCGGCTGGGGCCGCACCGGCACCCTCTTCGCCTGCGAACAGGCCGGCGTGGTGCCCGACATCATGGCGGTGGCGAAGGGGATCACCGGCGGCGCAATCCCGCTCGCCGCTACCCTCGCCACACCGCGCATCTTCGACGCGCACAAGTCCACAGACCGCGCCCGCCTCTTCTATCATTCGAGCAGCTATACGGCCAATGCCATCGCCTGCGCCGCCGCCGCAGCCAATCTCGCCATCTGGCGGCAGGAGGATGTGCTGGGCCGCGTTGCAGCGCTCGGCCAGGGCATGGCACAGCGACTCGAAACGCTCGCCGCGCATCCCGCCTTCGCCCGACCGCGCCGCTTGGGCGCCATCGCCGCCATCGACCTGATCACACCGGACGCCGGCTATCTTTCCGACGTCGCCCCGCGGCTGCGCGCCTTTGCCCATGAAAACGGCCTCTTGCTGCGGCCGCTGGGAAACACCATCTATCTGATGCCGCCCTATTGCCTTGATGCAGATCAGCTCGATCACGTCTTTGCGGTGCTACAAAAAGCCGGTGAAAAGTTCGGGCGTTCCGCCTGACTTTCTTTTTCCGCATTTTGACGCTATGGCGACGCGATTTTTCGGCTTTCCAGGATATTATGGCAAAAGAAGAACTGCTTGAAATGCGCGGACAGGTTGTGGAGCTTCTCCCCAACGCCATGTTCCGCGTGCGGCTTGAAAATGATCACGAGATCCTCGGCCACACCGCCGGCAAGATGCGCAAGAACCGCATCCGCGTGCTGGTGGGCGACGAAGTGCTGGTCGAACTGACCCCCTACGACCTGACTAAGGGTCGGATCACCTACCGCTTCAAATAAGCCGCCCCACGCATGCGGCTCATCCTTGCTTCGGCTTCTCCTAGACGGTGTGAACTTCTGGGTCAGATCGGCGCGTCTCCGGACGCGGTGGACCCGGCTGACCTTGATGAAACGCCTCTGAAGGGCGAACTCCCCGCCGCCTACGCGGCCCGCGTCGCCGCTGAGAAGGGGGCGGTCGTGGCGCAGCGCCATCCCGGTGCGCTGGTCCTTTCAGGCGATACGGTAGTCGCCGCCGGGCGCCGCATCCTGCCCAAGACGGAAACGGAAACCGAAGCGCGCGCGTGCCTCCAACTCCTGTCCGGCCGCCGCCACCGCGTGTTCAGCGCGATCACCCTGATCGATGGGGAAGGGAAGGCGCGCCACCGCCTCTCGACCAACATCGTCACCTTCAAGCATCTCGATCGCGCCGAAATCGAAGCCTATATCGCCGCGCAGGAATGGCGCGGCAAGGCGGGCGGCTATGCGATACAGGGCCGCGCCGCCGGCCTCATCCGCGCCATACAAGGCAGCCACAGCGCCATCATGGGCCTGCCCCTTTACGAAACCTGCGCGCTGCTGAAGGCAGCGGGCTATCCACTGGATTAACCGCTTATGGCCGAATGGCTCTATGAAGAAGGCATTGGCGAGGCCCGCGCCGCGCTGATCGAAAAGGGCCAGCTCGTCGAAGCACAGATCGAGCGGGACAGCGACGCCGCACGCGCCGGCGCGATGATCCAGGGCAAGCTGGTCCGCACCGTCATCCCCAAGAAGCGCGGCATCGCCCGCCTGATCTCCGGCGAGGAAGTGCTGGTCGAACCCATTCCGCCCAAGATTGCAGAGGGCGCCACCGTGCTGCTGGAAATCCTGCGCGAGGCGATCCCGGAGGAAGGGCGCGCAAAGCTCGCCAAGGCCCGCATAGCCCAGCCCGGCTCGAAAGCGCACCCCGCCCCCAGCCTGCTCCAGCGCCTGCGCGCCACCGGCCTGCCCATCATTCCGTGCCCTGCGCATGAAGAGGACCGGCTGGAGGCCCATGGCTGGAGCGAATTGATGGAAGAGGCGATCTCCGGCGATATCGGCACGGAGGAAGCCGCCCTGCGCATCTTCCCCACGCCTGCGATGATCCTGATAGACGTCGACGGCTCCATGCCGCCTGCCAAGCTGGGCCCGAAGGGCGCGAAACTGGCCGCGCTGGCGATCCGCCGCCTGGGGCTGACCGGCTCGATCGGCATCGACCTGCCTACGATGAACAACAAGGACGAGCGCGCCGTCGCCTCGGCCCAGATCGACAAATATCTGCCGCTGCCCTTTGAGCGCACGGCGGTCAACGGCTTCGGCTTCGTCCAGGTCATCCGCCGGCGGGAGCGCATGAACCTCATGGAACTGCTCCGCGCCGATCCGGTCGAAACGGCGGCGCTGGCGCTGCTGCGCCGCGCCGAACGCCACGGCAATGGCGGTCCCGCGACGATCACGGCGGCACCTGCGATCATCGACCGGCTGCACAAGGCGACCGACTGGATCGAGACCCTCGCCCGCCGCCGCGGCGGCGCAATTGGCTTGAAGGCGGACGCGACGCTCGCCATATCGGCGGGCCATGTCTCCTAAAGCTTCCTCCTGCCCCGTCTGCGGCCAGCCCTCGGCTCTCGAAACCCGCCCTTTCTGCGGAAAGGCCTGCCGCGACCGCGATCTTTTGCAATGGCTGGGCGAGGGCTATCGCGTACCCGGCCGCCCGGTCGATGACGAGATGAAAAAAAGTGACGAGGATGGGGTAGACAGCACCCCGGCCTGATGCCTATAGGCACGCCTCACCAAAGGCCCGGTGATCCTCACCGGCCGCCATGCCCGGGTAGCTCAGTTGGTAGAGCATGCGACTGAAAATCGCAGTGTCGGCGGTTCGACTCCGTCCCCGGGCACCATTTGTTGTCATCCCGCTGAAATCGTTGAAAAATCGTTCAAAAGGCGGTCTTCTAACCCTCGCTCCCCCACAGTCCTGCTACACAGTCGAAGCGATAAGATGCAGGATGCCGCTTACAGAATGGAATGATCAACTGGAGGCGACGGTGCCGCCGCAGATGCTAACGCGATCAACGTCTGGCAAGCCATGATCGATGCGATCCTCAAGGAAGCCGGTAAAACAGGATGTAACGGATCGCGGCGGTGCCTACAGGCTTGGAATTATAGCCGAGCAGGATTCTCGTCTGCTCCGGACGAATAGATGCGCCCCGCCGGGAACGGCTGTGCTACAACGGGCTATCACCCTGATCCTTCCCAGGCATATCGTGACAGAGAGACCATCGTGCTCGCGCCTGCAAGCAGGAGATACCGATGCCCGCCGACAAAAACGCCCCCTCTTCTCCAGCGGAAGCGATCATGACCGTCCGCACGACGCGTAAAACGGTGACCTTCACCAAACCATTCCGGCTACCCGGATTCGAAGCCCCCTTGCCGGCGGGTCCCTACGAAGTGGAAACCACCGAAGAGATGTTGGAGGGCAATAACCATACGGGCTTTCATCGCACCGCTACGGGGCTGCGGATCCAAATGGGTTCTGCCATAGAGTATCACCCGATCGATCCCGCCGATCTCGCTGCTGCACTGGAAAGCGATCAAAAGGCTGCGCCACCGCGGGGGAGGCCGCCCGCCTCGGCCGCAGATCAGGCGAAGCCGGCCAGCGGTTCGCCGTCCGCTGCGGCGCGATGGGTGTCGCTTTGGGTGCGCAACGCGCCACCTGACGGTAAGAGGTAGGCGCAATGACCAACAGTTCAACAATGTGCAGACGAGAGGCGGCATACCATCGTCAGGTTGCCGCCGCTTCTCATCTTGAACAGGTACGCCGGGCTGCCCTGCGAGCCGCCAATGTTTGGGAGGCGCAGGCTGCCGAGGCTGAGGCGCGTGAGGCAGGGACGTCTGAAGCACTCAGCCCCGAAGATGCAGCGATTGCTCTGGAATTCCGCTTGGAAGAGGAGGAGGACGCTCGGAGCCGCGCTCGCGATGAGGAAGCATAGCTTCTCACCCCGGCCATGACGAGGAAAGAAGTTCTGACGAACAGTGAGGTAGAGCAATATGACATGTAGGCGACCGCACAGCATGGGCGGCCTGGCTGATCGGACCTGATGAACGAGTTGGCGGACGCTTTTGAAACACCCGCCGCCCCTCCTAGTGCAATCAGCTTTTCAGGGTAACGATGCCGAGCGCGCCGGGCTTCTGCGACGGGTTGGACGCATTCTGCTTTTTGGATTTCTCCGCCTTGGGTTTGCGAACTTCACGGTTGGATCTTTTCTGGCTTTTGGCCATGGTGTATTCCTTTGCATTGGACGTCAGATGTATGGGCTGTGCTGCTTCGCTCGTTCAGATGTGTTGGGGGCACCCGGTGGCGCATTGTTGCTGTTTCTCAAGGCCATGAGGTTGTCGAGCGCACCGTTCAATCGCTGCCTCTCAACCGTAGACAGCGCTTCTCCACGTGCCAGCGCATCGCGGGCAGCATAGAGGAGATCCTGAAGTTCCTGTAGCTTGTCGAGGTCACAGGTCAGTCCCGGCGTCAGCCGAAACTCGGCGTTCGCCAGTCCTTTTGGTGTAGCATCCATTTTTCTGCCAATCGCTGTAAATATGGGGGGCTCAATTATTCAGCAATATGATGGCTACTGTTCCTGCTATCACCATGAGGAGGCCGTTGAAAATGGCCGCACGCGTCGTGGTATCGTCACGAAATAGATCAGCGCACCACTGGATCTTAGTGAACCGGAGAGGCTTGGGTCTTAATGACATGGCAACGCCAATTGCCGTTCCACCCTCATTCTCCCAGCTGTCAATCGCCGACGTGAGCTGGCGTTTACGGTCACGCGAAATGGCAGCCGCGCTCCGCGAGCGTTCTCGCGCGGCTCCAAGGGCGAGCCACCGTCGCTCGGCATCAGCCTGCCTGCGGGCCTGGCGAAGTAATAATGATGGATTAGAGCTTTCAGATGCGGACATTGTGCACTCCTCGCCAAACGGGAGCGCCTGTGTCTCTCAGCCCCGGCCTGTCTGGATGAGTCGAACCGGGATGCCCTACAGTAGCACGTTGGGGTTGGGGACAAGAGCACTTTCTACTCAGCATTGAAGCGCTATCGGAACACCCCTTCCTCCTGCCATCACTGCGAAGATTGACGCCGCGCCTGCCATCGATCGAGAAGCTGGAGGGACGGAGTTACGGTGATGCCATGTAGAACGATTGAGTAGCCCCTAGATTTCTGGACGCCTTCGATCCTAATTTTGAGGACAGGAGGCGATGATGGGGAAGCCCAATTTCAGTGATGAGTTCAAGCGTGACGCGGTGGCCCAGATCACCGAGCGCGGGTATCTGGTAGCCGAGGTCTCGCAGCGGCTCGGCGTCAGTCAGCACTTGCTGTATGCATGGAAGCGGCAGCTGGCCCGGCAAGTGTCGGGCGATGCGGGCAAAGATGCCGAGATCCGCCAGTTGAAGCGCGAGTTGGCCCGGGTGACCGAGGAGCGCGACATTCTAAAAAACGGTCCCCGGCTGAGCCCGCCTGTGCAGGGTAGAAACGGGCCGTGCTATGGTGTTGGCTAGGAGGGTCGCGGCCGTTCGCTTATTGGAGGCATGATACCCCGTTAAAAAACGTGGCCCGTGGGCATTTGCGTACTTGAGAGTGGTGACGCCGTGCTGCGGCGATCCCGATTAGGAAGATGACGGTTGGCATAGCCCATACCCTCCGCTTTGAAGGAGGACATGGAATGACAGGAGCAAAATCCCCAGGTTCAGACGCTTTGTCCATGGTCAACCCTGGCGCCGCCGCCATCGATATCGGCTCGACCATGCACTTGGCGGCCATTAATCCGCAGGCGGACGACAATCCCGTGCGGGCATTTGGCACGTTCACCGGCGAGCTGCATGATATGGCCCGTTGGTTCAAGGCGAGTGGTGTCACCAGCGTGGCGATGGAATCCACCGGCGTTTACTGGATCCCGGCCTATGAAGTGCTGGAGGAGCACGGCTTTCACGTCATTCTCGTCAACGCCCGATACGCCAAGAACGTCCCGGGCCGAAAGACCGATGTCAGCGATGCGGCCTGGCTGCAACGCCTTCACAGCTATGGGCTATTGCGAGGGAGCTTCCGTCCTGAGGCGGGCGTGGCGACCATGCGTTCTTACCTCCGGCAGCGCGAGCGTCTGATCGAATATGCAGCGTCCCATATCCAGCACATGCAGAAGGCGCTGATGGAGATGAACGTGCAGCTTCATCACGTCGTTTCCGATATCACCGGGGTTACGGGCATGCGGATCATCAGGGCCATTGTGGCCGGCGAACGCACGCCCATCACGCTGGCGGAAATGCGCGACGTCCGTTGCCACGCGTCCGTGGAGACCATTTGCGCCGCCTTGTCGGGAAACTGGCGGGATGAGCACATCTTTGCACTCTGCCAGTCGCTGGCCTTGTACGACTTTTATCAGACCAAAATCCTCGAATGCGATCGTAAGCTAGAGGTCGCGCTCAAGGCGCTCGAAATCGACAAGGGGCACGATATCCGCCGCCTCCCCAAAGTCCGGACTAAAAGACGGCAGGTGAACGCGCCTGACTTCGAGGTCCGGTCCGCGCTTTATCGCGTGCTGGGCGTGGACCTGACACAGATCCATGGAATCGGACCGTCTCTGGCGCTCAAGCTCGTCGGCGAGTGCGGCACCGACCTTTCGGCTTGGCCCAGTTCAAAGCATTTTACGTCCTGGCTATGCCTGGCGCCGGGTAACAAGATATCGGGCGGCAAGCTGCTGTCATCAAAGACACGGCGATCGTCGAGCCGCGCGGCGGCACTTTTGCGCTTGGCTGCAACCACGATCGGCCGCAGCGACACCGCGCTGGGCGCGTTTTACCGGCGGTTATCTGCCCGAGCGGGAAAGGCGAAAGCCGTGACCGCAACGGCGCGAAAGATCGCTGTCCTTTTTTATAACAGCCTGCGCTTCGGGATGGCGTATCATGATCCCGGCGCCACCCAATATGAAGAGCGGTATCGCAGCCGGGTGATCGGCAACCTCCAGCGCCGCGCCAAGGCCTTTGGCTTCTCGCTTCAGGAACTGACACCGGAGCCTGATATGGCTGTTTCTTAGGAAGCCACCGCGTATTTCGCCAGGGATGCAAAGTGAGATACGCGTTTGTTGCCGAGCATCGTGACCAGTTCAAGGTTCGGTCGATGTATCGGTGCCTGCGCATCCAGCCCAGCGGTTTTTATGCCTGGCAGAAGAGCCCGCTGAGCCAGCGGGCTCGGGAAGATGCTCGGCAGACCGCGTTGATCCGGCGGGCCTGGAAGGACAGCGGCAAGGTCTATGGCTACCGCAAGCTGCATGACGATCTGCTGGATCACGGCGAGACCTGCTGCCCCAATCGCGTTGCCCGGTTGACCAGGCTGGCGGGCATCAAGGCGCAGATCGGCTACAAGCGCAGGCCCGGCAGCTATGGCGGCAAGCCGTCCCTGGCGATCGACAACACCCTCGATCGCCAGTTCGACGTGGGTGCACCAGACCGGGCCTGGGTGACAGACATCACCTACATTCGCACCCTGGAAGGCTTCGCTTATCTGGCCGTCGTAATCGACCTGTAGCTGTGGTCGCGGCTGGCATGACGAAGGCAAAGCGCCGCTACGAAAACGGCGAGAAAGCCATACCCATGTGCCAGTTGGGTGAGGCCATATGCAAGGAGCGCGGCACCCAGGGAGACGAACCCGTCACCTGTCCGGGACAGCTTGGCGGCGTTGGGCAGGTGGAAAGTAAGGAAGCCCAGCCCTATCCCGATGACGTAGCCCAGCCGATAGTCGATGTTGTGGCGTATCCATGCCGCGATGGCCTCGATCTTCGTCCCGCCTTCCAGATCCTCGAACTCACGTGCCACGAAGGATATGAAACGGTCGGATTGGCAGAAGCGGCTAGGCCAGAGAGTATGACACGCGCGGGAAGATCTGGGTGCGGGGAAATGGCCAGCTTTACCAGGGACATGGCTCCTCGTTCCACATCGAACGTTCCACGATATTCCGCCATAAAATCGCCTCGTGTGCAGGCCCAGGTTCTGCGGCCAATCCCGCCATCGCCCGGCACGGTTCGCAGCCGCTGACTGTGAGCAGGTCCTTCACCAAACGCTGTTCCGTCATCTGCGCGCCTTCGACCGCCAGAAGCACATCGGCCGTGTGCGGCATGTGATAGGCGAGCCTTGCTTCTACCTGCAGGCGCATTCGATATCCTGATCTGCCTGGCACAGCCTTGGCCCCGGCATCCAGACAGCATCGGAAACTGGCTACTGTTCCGACAATCCGCAGTGCTGGACGTTGGCTGAAAATAGCCGGAAGCGTTACCGGGGGCGGACGCCTGCGATGGCTTGCCTTCCTTCGCGGATCAACACGTCGATGATCTTTGCGTAGGCGCGGGCTTGCTCCTCATGCAGGTTCCTTTGACGGGGGCAACTGGCTAAAAGCGCTTCTTTCAGCGCCATCACTCTGCTGCGTTCCAACAAACGGGATCTTTCCATCCCTTATCTCCGGGAGCCGGAGGGCGGCAACTGGCGTGCAATATGAGAGGGCGATCGTCTTACACCGCCAAGGATCAGCTTGTGCTTCATGAGGATGCGCAATGACTCGGCATCGCGAGGGTCCAGCAGAACGACTCTTGAGCCCCCTGATAAAAGGGCTTCCACTGTAGAAACCCGGAACGAATGTTTTCTGCACAGATCCTCGACGGCGGTCGGGGTCTGATCGATATGGACAGCTCGGCTCATGCCCGATGTCCCAACGGTCCGGAAGGGAATAGCGTTGAAGCGCGCGCAACGGCTTGCGAACGCAGCAGCTCTTGCTGCTCACGTTTCAAACGAGCGTTAAGGTCTTTCACGATCTGCTCCTCGACTTGGCAAGCGGGAGCGCGATGGTCTCTCAGTCACGGCGGATGCCTGCATCAGTTTCCGCGCAATATGAATCTCATATCTGAATTTTGGTTGGGCGTCGCCTATAAATTTCGACCGCATCGTGGGGATTATCAGGATCGCAATCATTTTGATTTATGACATGATATTCCAACATTTTGGCTGATATTATTTTGGGTGACGTCTCCAGAACTGAAGATCACAAGTCTGAGATTGTAGCCTTATGGTTCACCCAACCGGTGTCCAGCGGAAACAGTTTGTTTGCTGAATGTCGGCCCCTCGGTGAACATGAGAAAAGCCCCGCGTCGTGTCGGCAACGCGGGGCCCTCCGCGAGCAAGGGTGCTCAGGCTCTCATTATAGGGCTGCTACCAGGTAGGGCCACGGCGCATTGTGAGTAGAATGGAAAAGGCGAGCTATCATGATGGTTTTCGTTTCTGAGATCATTCAAGCATTCGTCTTTTCAAAGTGACCAGAGTAACTTTTCCAGGCTTTTGGGAAGTATTGGATACATTCTGCTTTTTTGTGATGAGCTGCCTGTTGCCTGCACATGGCTGAACTGTTGAACATGGCTGGTCTAACTGCGGCGGTGGGAGGGTGTGTTACGGACCCACAAAGGCACCCAACGCCAATCTGCTGGCGGGGAATTATCCGAGCGCCGGGACTGCCGAGATAGCTGATCAGCTGAAATGAGCTTGTCTCGAGCCGCATCCTGATCTCGCTGCAATGCGGCCTCTAATTCCCGAGGATCGATCTGGTGATGCTCGATGGTCGCGCCTGTCCGGATACGCATGGCCGTCGCAATCCGACGGAAGCCTGTATGGGCTTGACCTTCCAGAACTTCTTCGTCCGTTTCCACCACATAGGTGCCCGCAGATAGAAGCTCCTCGAAACCCGTCAGGCGGAAAGGGGCCGAAAATGTCACGGGTTTCCGTGTCGAGCGGATGGTCATGACGGCTTCGCACCGGCGGAGCGGCTTCGGGTCAGATCGTCAGGCATAGGCTGCTCCCGGTTGCAGGCGGGAGCACGATGGTCTCTCTGTCACAACATGCCCGCGGCATGATCGGGGTGATGAGGAATTGTAACACGAAACGCCCGAGCACATGCATCAATTCGTCAGGCATGGTGAACGGTGAGCGATGAGCTTGAGAGGTCCTCAAAATCCCCCGCCGGAAGCTTTGATCTGCGGGCCGTCGCTATCGGGGACCCACTCGGCTACCGCCACTTCAGTCGTGATCAGCAACCCGGCGATGGAGGCCGCATCCTGCAAGGCGGTGCGGACTACCTTGGTCGGATCGATGACACCGGACTGGAAGAGGTTTTCATATTGCTCGCTCTGCGCGTTGAACCCCAGATTTTCGTCTCTCTCGTCCAACAAACGACCGGCAACCACGCCACCATCATAGCCCGCATTCTCCGCAATCTGGCGGAGCGGTGCCTGAAGCGCCCGGCGGACGATGTCGATGCCGCGCCGCTGGTCGTCCTTGACGGGATCAAGGCTATCCAGCGCCTTCGACGCATAAAGAAGCGCCGTGCCGCCGCCCGGCAGAATGCCTTCCTCCACCGCCGCCCGGGTCGCATGGAGAGCGTCCTCCACCCGATCCTTGCGTTCCTTGACCTCCAGTTCCGAAGATCCGCCGACCTTGATGACGGCTACGCCGCCGGATAGCTTGGCAAGACGTTCCTCGAGCTTCTCGCGATCATAGTCGCTGCTGCTGGCTTCGATCTGCCCCTGGAGCGACACGACGCGCGCCTTAATGGCTTCCGCGCTGCCCGCACCGTCGACAATCGTGCTGTTGTCTTTCGTGATCGTCACGCGCTTGGCGGTGCCCAGCCTGTCCAGCGTGACATCCTCCAATTTGATGCCAAGATCCTCCGTCACGACGTCGCTTGCCGTCAATATGGCGATATCCTCCAGCATCGCCTTGCGCCGGTCGCCAAAGCCCGGCGCCTTGACCGCGGCGACCTTCAGCCCGCCGCGCAGCTTGTTGACGACCAGCGTCGAGAGCGCATCCCCTTCAACATCCTCAGCGATGATGAGCAGCGAACGGTGCGCGTTGGCGACCGCTTCCAATAAGGGTAGCATGGCCTGCACATTGCCCATCTTCTTCTCGTGGATGAGGATGACCGGGTCCTCCAGTTCCACCGTCATCTTCTCGCTGTCAGTGACGAAATAGGGCGACAGATAGCCGCGATCGAACTGCATGCCCTCCACCACCTCCAGCTCGAATTCGACGCCCGCTCCCTCCTCGATCGTGATGACGCCTTCCTTGCCGACCTTCTCCATCGCCTCGGCGATCCGATTGCCCACCACCTCGTCGCCATTGGACGAAACGATGCCGACCTGGGCGATTTCCTGATTGTTCGATACCGGCTTGGACCGCGCTTTGAGTTCGGCGACGACGGCGGCAACGGCCATGTCGATGCCGCGTTTGAGGTCCATCGGATCGATGCCCGCCGATACCGACTTCATCCCTTCCCGAACGATCGCCTGCGCAAGGACGGTCGCCGTAGTGGTGCCGTCTCCGGCATGATCATGCGCTCTGGACGCCACGGCGCGGATCATCTGCGCGCCCATATTCTCGAACTTGTCCTTGAATTCCAATTCCTTTGCGACGGTGACGCCGTCTTTTGTGATCCGGGGCGCCCCAAAGCTCTTGTCAATGAGGACATTGCGCCCCTTGGGACCCAAGGTCACGCGCACGGCGTTGGCGAGAATATCGACGCCACGCGCAATGCCTTCGCGGGCCTCGTGCGCGAATTTCAGGTCCTTGGCAGTCATGGTTTGGGTCCGACTTTCCTGGCGCTGGTCCGCGACGGAATGTCGCTTTCACAAGCGGAAGCCAGCGCTACCAAATTGCGAACTGGCAGGCCTAAATATAGACCGCCGATGAATCTGATATGCGCCCTGCGGCAGCTAAAGACAAGCTGGACGCAATATGTCGGTACCGATCAGCGATCCCTTAGAACGGGTGAATCTGTTACAAGCCATGAGCAGAAACGTCGTGTCGCAGGTGGAACATCAGGGCACTTCACGTAAGGATATTTCTCTCGAATTTTTGGAGACACGGCAGTGTTGTATGATTGTCGATTAAGCCTATATGGAGGTCATCAAGTGCATACCAACGTAGGCGCTCTTGACTGAGAGACCATCGCGCTCCCGCTTACCAAGGGAGTTACACATGGATCTCAATCAGCTTTATTCCGAGCATCAGATTTTGCTCATACACGCCGCCGACGCGATCAGTGAGCCGGCACGCCGCAAGCATCTGGCCGCAGCGGGCATTATCGGCGGTCAGATCTTCGACGTGCTTTCCTCGAAAAACGCAGGTGCTTCGGTGGGTTGGCTGCCTTGGATGGATCAGTCTCTCCTAGCCGCAGACTTGGTGGGGTCGGCATGACAGCGGACGCGACAACACCGGCTCGCCCGCGAAGGCGAGCGTTTGTTAGCCGCGAGCCACGGATCTCTCCAGACCAGGCGAGACGGCAGGGGTTGATCACCCATCTTGCATTCGTGCTTCTGGGGCAGGAGGAAGCAATCCGCTTTCTAAACACCCACAATGCCTCGTTGGGTGCCCGGCCCCTCGATTTGGCGATCGCCGATCCAGCGGGATATTCAAGGGTGGAAAATGCGGTCCAGCTCCTTGCCCGACCCGCAGCCGGCGGTCGGCAGTAATCGTGCTCGTCAACCCGTGCTCACCAGGATTGGACAGAAGATGACAGTTGTCCCGGCGGACGAAGCGGAAGTCATGGCTCGCCATGGCATCATCAAGGTGCCGGCATATCGCTACCATTATCGTGACTGGCGATATTCGACCTTGAACGATGCGCTTGCTCAAGCCAAGCGCGATGAGGCGGCGCGCTCGAAGTGAGCAGCGCGCTGCGGCATTTGGTCGTGGCACAGATGCGATCGTGCGAAATCTAAGGTAAACTGAAGACGTAGTTACCGGCAGATGGAAAAGTATTCGATCGATCGCCCCCGATCGGTTTTTCCATTTCTGTCAATTTGTGCTATTGACGCCTCGCTGAACGTCGCGCTTCGACGGATATCGGGCCGCTTCGGCTCTCTCTTGTCCCACATTTGCCTCTTGAAGCCGGGATGCCCGCATTGTCGCGTGCGCCCCTAAAACTTGGACAAGGGGCTCCAATATGATCATCGGAACAGTCAAATTCTTCAATGCCGACAAAGGCTATGGCTTCATCGCGCCGGAAAGCGGCGGCGGGGACGCCTTCGTGCACATAACCGCGGTTGAACGTGCGGGCATGCCGGTTTCGATGTGGAAGAGGTGAGCATCCCAGCCTTGGCCGGTGAAGAACATGTAATTCACACGATCTGGCTTGCATCCAAGGGCGCTTGATGTCGGCGGCTAATGATAAGCCGGCGAGACCCCGGCCAATCCACTAGGCGCTCTCTCGCTGCCGGGTGAGCAGTGAGATCGAAGCCGCGACTGCAGCGTGTACAACGCATGGACTCGGTTGCTTAACGGTCACATCGATTCTTCTCGGCATCTGAACGATGGACGCTGAGCGGCGTTATAGCCTTTATGGCTCCCCCTCCGATTGAACAAGCCGCCAATGCCCTCGTCGCTGAGGTTCAAAGGCAATCCGCAACCCGTCTGGCGTTCTATGATCCTGAAGGCGACTTTCATTTGAGCGCTACAGAGTTGGTCCGATCCGTCGTCATCTCCTTGCGAGATCCTTCTCAACAGATGATAGAGGCAGCTATCTACGAGGAGAGTACCGACCCGCGCGCGACGGCAAAACATGTTTGGCAGACCATGATTGACGTCATGCTGGAGGAAGGGTGACAGTCTGACCTCGCAAAATCGTCGAGTGCGGCGCGGCTGCTTCCTCGGCGATAGGATTGGCAGCTTTGCCGAGCCTCTCGCTGCCGACCCGCCCCGGCCAGGGCCGATCATTCCATTTTCTCGCGCTGTCAGGTGCGCAATTTGCTGAGCGATGGTTCCGGTTTATTGAAAGGACGAGTGACTGAGCTATTTAGCTTCTATGGTGCTGAAAACAAAAGATTCGCCAAGTGTGCATGTAGATTATGCAGATTAAGGCATAAAGAGAATTTATGCTCAAAACAGCATATTGCGAAATTATGTGATTTGAGACATGGCGCTGGCCAAGGAGATTGGCTTATGGCTCATATTGCGCGATCGCCCAAGCAACTTGGCGCCGCCATCCAGCGTGTGCGCAAGCAGAAAGGCATGAGCCAGACGGAACTGGCCCGCTTGGCAGGCCTGCGGCAGGAACTGGTCTCCAAGATCGAGACCGGACAAGAAGGCACCCGGTTATCCTCGATTTATGCGTTGTTTGCCGCTCTCGGCCTGGAGATGGTCATCGATCAGAGGTCCGGCAAATCGGTGCCTGATATTGAGGACATCTTCTGATGGGCCGGCGCAGAGCGCACCCCCCGCTTAACATATTCATCAACAACCGTTTGGCTGGGCGCCTTCTCAAGCAGGCCGGCGGCGCCATCGAATTTCGCTACGACCAAAGCTGGCTTCCCTGGGAGCACGCATTTCCAATCTCCCTTTCGTTGCCCCTGCGCGAATCGCAATTCACCGGCGAACCGGTGGTCGCCGTCTTCGACAATCTGCTGCCGGATAATGCCGCCGTGCGTCGCCGGGTTGCCGAACGAACCGGGGCCCAGGGCAGCGATGCCTACAGTTTGCTGGAGCGTATCGGGCGGGATTGCGTGGGCGCCATGCAATTCCTGCCGGATGATGCAGCTTTCGACGGCATCCAGCCGGTGGATGGGGAGCCCATCAGCGACGCCGAGATCGAGCAGATGCTCGCGAATCTAGCTCAGGCGCCACTCGGCATCGACATGGATCATGAGTTCCGGATTTCGGTTGCCGGAGCACAGGAAAAGACCGCCCTCCTTTTCCATGACGGCCAGTGGCTGAGACCGCTTGGAACCACCCCCACGACCCACATCCTCAAGCCGCAGCTCGGTGAGATTCCGACGGCCTTCGGGATGATCGACATGGCCGACAGCGTCGAGAATGAACATTATTGCCTCAGGCTGCTGGAAGGCTTTGGCCTGCCCATCGCAAAAACCGAGATCGCGACATTCGGCGCGCGCAAGGTGCTGGCGGTCGAGCGATTTGATCGTCGCTGGAGGAGCCCGACCGAACTGCTTCGATTGCCCCAGGAGGATTTCTGTCAGGCCTTGGGCGTCCCTTCTGCCCAAAAATATCAGAGCCACGGCGGCCCTGGCGCCGTCGCAATTCTCAAGCTGCTCGGGAGCAGCGACAACCCCCTGGAGGATCAGGCCGCCTTCCTGAAAAGCCAGATCATATTCTGGCTTATCGGTGCGGCGGACGGTCACGCCAAGAATTTCAGCATCTTTCTTCGCCCCGGCGGGCGTTTCGGGATGACGCCATTCTACGATGTCCTCACCGCTCAACCTGCGTTCGACGCGCGGCAGATCCCGAACAACAAGTACAAGCTCGCAATGTCGGCGGGCAACAGCCGCAAATATCAAATTCTGAACCTTGGCGGACGGCATTTCGTGGAGACCGCGAAGGAGGCCGGATTGGGCCCTACCCTCATCGACAAGGTGCTTCGGGACGTCATTCAAATGGCCGAAAAAGCCCCCGAGCAGGCGTTGTCCATGATGCCCGATGGGCTTGTCATCGCCACACACACTAGCATCATGAACGCCATGGAAGTCAGGCTCAGGTCATTGGAGCTTGGCCTAGCAGAGATTTGAACCGCGTTTCGCGGGCTTCCTGTATATCGCCACGAGCGGCAGATTGGATTTATCGCAACCCACCCGCGAGCCATGAATTGCCATTTGGCAGCTTATCATATATTTTGTTCTATATGGCTATATTGCAACCCATTGAGACTGCTCCCGCTCCCTTCCGGCAGGAACCTGTCACTCAGGAAGAAGGTCGAGCGATGTTTCGCGCCGCCCTCAACCTGTTCGCCAAATGGGGCGTCACCGATGAGCAGGCTGCCGTTCTTACCGACATGCCCGTGCGCAGCTTTCGTCGCTGGAAGGCGGAGGGGCCGGGGCGCATTTCGCGCGATGGGCTTGCCCGTCTATCCAACCTCATGGGCATCCATAAGGCGCTCCGGATCATCTTTCAGGAGCCGCAGCGGGGCTATGACTGGATCAAGGCGTCCAATGCGGCCTTCGAGGGCGCGAGTGCGCTGGCGGTCATGCTGGGCGGCGAACTGACGGACTTGATGCGTGTGCGGCGCTATCTTGATGCGGAACGCGGCGGCTGGTGACCCTGGCTGACGAACCGCCAATTTGCAGAGTAGAATGGGACGGCGCAGTGCGGATCATCCGCAGCGTCTACCCGCCCATCGACCTGTTCGAGGATATCGCCGATCCGGCAGATTGGCCCTTGTTGCTGTCGGCCGAGCAGAAGACCAACCCGCGCATCAGGGCATCGATCGGGAATATCGACCTTGTGCCTCCCAAGCGACGGGTGGGTGGCAACGGCGCTTCCTATCTGATGGCGTCCTTCACCCATGTCAGTGTCGACCGTCCCAGCCGTTTTTCCGACGGGAGCTATGGCGTCCTCTACGTCGCTGATGGCTATGAGACTGCCCTATTCGAGACGATCCATCATCATGCCCGGTTCATGGCGCGCACGGCTGAAGCGCCCGGTTGGACCTCCCAGTTTCGGGAAATCATCCTGACAGTCCGCGCCGACCTTCATGATCTGCGCGGCCAGGAAGATCCGTTGGCCGCTTGCCTCGATCCGGATGATTATGCAGCGGCCCAGTTGTTGGGCTCTGCCCTACGCAAGGCTGGTTCTGACGGGATAGCCTATCCGAGCGTGCGGCAAGCTGGGGGAGAATGTGTCGCGCTCCTCTACCCCGACTGTGCCTCCAGCCCTGTCCAGGGCAGGCATCTCGACTATCATTGGGATGGCGAACGGGTTGATCTGGTGAGGGATGCCGGGAGCGGCGCAGTTTTCCGGGTGGTGGAAGAATGACAAAGGGATCGTTTGCACCATGACGTTCTCTGCTGAAGGTCGTCACGAGCGCGCAGCTGAGGCGCTGAACAGTCATCCCGACTATCGGGTCCTGCGCCACCGGAATGGTGCTGCGGGCTCAATCGCAATCGAAGCTCTCCGCCCGCGCAGGGTCGCCGCCACGATAGCGCGCCACCTTGGGCCAGGGGCAGAGCGGGCGGCTGACCCCCGGCAGCGTCTTGCCGGTTGCGACGATCCGGTCCGGCGCGATTCCCTGCTCGACCCAGGCCTGGATGGCGGTCAACGGATCGAAATCGTCCGTCGCCCGCCCGCCTTCGCAGTGCATCATCCCCGGCACCAGGAACAGGCGCGCCCAATCCTGGGTCTTACCGCCGGTATCATGCGCCAGGCGGTCGTACCATGAGGTGATTTCGAAGGCCGACAGGCTGTAATCGCTGGTCCCATGATAGATGATCAGCTTCGATCTCGACGCGAAGCTGTTGAGAAAGCTTCCCTCCGCGTCGATGACCCCGGCCGTGCTGACCAGGCTGGCGAAAACATCCGGAAAGCGTATGTCGAGTGCATCGAGTCCGGGATTGGGCGGGGTCAACGCGAAATAGCGCATCGTATCCATGAACAGTGACGGCGCCCTGGTGTCGGCCGCCGCGGCACCCGCCCAGAAGGCGGGCGTCGAATCATAGGGCAGCGGCTTGTAATAGGGCTTGCCCTGGGCATCTACTGGTCCGGTGACGATCCGCTTCAGCGTATCGACCTGAGCCCTGGAAAGGCAGGTGGCGGTTTTCGGGCCCTTGCATTGCAGCACTGCCGGGTCGAACTTGCAGGCCGCAATGTCCTGGATCAGCCCGTCGGCAAGACCATCCAGCGCGTCGCAGCGCTTCACCGCACCATCGGCCACCAGTTTCAAGTCCACCTTGGTGAATGCGCCCACGCCAGGCCTGGAGATGCGGCTGAGCTGAGCGGTGGTCCATGACAGGCGCGGCGCGATGCGCGTCAGATTGAACGCGGCATTACCCGCCACCACGCCGTCGAAATAGTCGGGGAAGCGCTGCGTCACCAGCATCGCCTGCCGTCCGCCATTGGAACAGCCGATGAAATAGGATTTGGCGGCAGGCTTGCCGTAATGCGCGGCAACGATGCGCTTTGCTGCGATCGCGACCTTGTCGAGCGCCACATAGCCATAGTCGATCCGCGCCTGCTGATCGATCGCCCAGCTGCCATCGGTCGATTCATTGCCGGGGCTGATATGCCCGCCATTGGTCCGCACCACGGCAAAGCCGCGTTCAAGCGCCGTTGGCGACAGGCGGCTGAACAGCGATCCATAGGCCGGCCAGTCGACGCCATCCATGTTGCCGCCGCCCTCGAACAGGAAACGGCCATTCCAAGCCGCCGGCATGCGCAATTCGAACCGGATCGCATAGGTTCGGCCGTCGACGCCCCGGCGATCGCCAAAGGAGGCGCGGATCAGGCAATGCGCCGGCATTTTCCGTCCCTGATCCTCACCGTAGAATGCCGCCGCCGGACCGGCAGCAACCTCTCGCGCCTCCAGCACATGCAGGTCGCCGTCGGCCATTTGCTTCAGCCTGTCACACGCGGTCGCCGGGGGAGATGGGGTCGCCTGGGCCGATGCCGGGCCGGTCCCGGCAAGAAACAGCGCCAGCGCCGATGCCATCGTCCCGCCGGCCCAAAGGCCGACGGCCGACCGGGCGCCTGCTGGAGAAGCCAGCCCGCCGCGCGCCGATCCCATTTGAAGAAAAGACGTCATCCAAACCCCCAAGGCTGGCAAGCCGGCCGCTTGCAGCGGTTTATGGAACCACCCGGGCACGGTCACGGGCGCAAGTCATCATCATTTTGTTGACGCGTCAATAATATCATCTGGATTTTCCGCTGAAAATGGCCAATATCGAGCCGTAAGAAAACCTTCGCTCACAGAATCTCCTCCATATATTCTTGTCGAGTAATCATGGCTCTTCTGATTATCTCGACATCTTCGACGAAAGCAGGGCGCCGGACAGCTGCCTTGGTTACCCCGTTCCCACCCTCTCAACGGAGGCCCCATGATTGAACCCGCCACCATCGAACGATTCGCGCCGCGTTTCGAATATGCGTTCAGCATCGCATTGACGCTGACGCCGGTCCGCTGGGTCAGCCCATCAACCATGGGCGCTACACGCGGCGCCGTCTATGCGGCGCAGGGCAGCATCGAAGGGCCTGCGCTCAATGGTCGCGTGGTGCCGATGAGCGGCGGTGACTGGCCCCTTGTGCGTCCGGACGGCGTGATCGATTTCGATGCCCGTTACCTTCTGGAACTGGACGATGGCACGCTGATCTACATGCAGAATTCCGGCTATCGTTGGGCATCGACCCCGGAGATCGGGGAGCGCATGGCACGGAATGAGCCTGTCGATCCCGATTCATACTATATGCGCGTCACGCCGAAGTTCGATGTGCCGGCGGGACCACATGACTGGCTCGCGCGGCATGTTTTCGTGGGTGTGGCGGAAAAGACGCCTGGAGCGAACCGGATCCATTATTTCAAGCTGCTGTGAATGCCCGACGGGCGGGAAGCCGTGGCTGCGCGAATGAGGACAAGGGGCGGAACCAGGATCCGGGCGGGATGGAAGGGGCCGACCCGGATCGCCCCCTTTCATCCCGCCTGCCCCCTAAACGTTCAATTCCATAGTGGCGGCGCCCGGTCTGTAACAGAGCCAGACAAAAACCAGCCCCAGTGCGAAGCTGCCTATTCCGATCACATTGGTCCACAGGTCGAAGGTCGTCACCGCATAGAGCCCCAGGCCGATCAACGCCACGCTGCTCGCGGCCGGGAACAGGCAAAGGGTCAGCCACTTGCCGATCGAGACCTTGTAGCTATCCCTGAAGACCCAGGCCGCGCCAAGACCCGCAAGCCCGAAATAATAATCCACCTGAAAGCCCAGCGCCCGCACCGACGCGAACAACAGCAACTGCACGCTCGGCATCAGGGCTGATGTCCATATCAGGATCAGGCCCAGGACGATCATGGCGTATATGGCGTGCGATGGCGATAAGGTACGATCATCCACCGTTCCGAAGATGCGGGGCATCGATCCATCGCGTCCCATCGCGAACAGCGTCCGCGAGAACATCAGCATGGTCGCCTCGATCGCCGCGATGCTCGACAATATGACCGCGGCCGACGCCAGCAATCCGCCTGCATAGGAAAGCCCGGCGCGGTACGCGATATTGAATATCAGATTGTCCGTGAGATTGGCCGCGTCCTGAACCGGGAACATCATCAACGCCACGGCGGCGAAGCTGGTGTAGAGCAGGATGGTGATCAGAATGCTGAGGAGGCCGCCCAGGCCGGCCTTGCGCCCCCCGCCGACCGTTTCCTCGCCCAGGTTGGAGGTGACGTCCCAGCCCCAGTAGAAATAGACCGCGATCAGGGCCGTAGCCGCAAAGCCATCCAGGGTCAGGCCGCTGCCAAACCATCGTTTTCCGAACGCCTCGACGCTCCCGGCCTCATGGATATGCATCAGCGCCGCGCCGAGAATGACGACGAGGATCAGCAGTTGCGCCAAGGTGATCATCGTCTGCGCCCGGCTGGTCACCGTGATACCGGCGACGACTATCGCGGATACCGCCGCGAACCAGAAGCTGGCGACGATCGACGTGGTGACGACGTGTCCCACCTGGCTGGGGGCTATGATGTTGAGGGTCGCGGTTGCGATCGGCACCGTGCCGCTGACCACGAACAGCAGCGTCGCTATGAGCAGCGACCAGCCAGAGAAGAATCCCAGGAATTTACCGAAGATCGCGGACGTCCATTGATAGGAGGCGCCCGCATTCGCATCGCGTTCTCCCAGCGCCTGATAGGCCTTCGCTATGCCGAGCATCGGAACGGCGAAGATGAGGAGGGAAACCGGTGCGAAGACCCCGGCGGCGCCGATCAGCGCCGCGGTGCCCATTGCTATGGACGATGCGGGCGCACTGCCCGCGACGCCCATCATCATCGACCCGATGAAGGAGACGGAATTGTCCTTGAGATGATCGTTCACCGAGATCCCTCTCGCCCGGCCGCGACGGCGGGAAGATAGGTGCCTAGGCCGTCGCGCCCCTGTTCTGAGACCGGCATGCGCCTCATTCCTTTATCGACAGGGTCAGGCCCACGGTGCGCGGCCTGAGCGTCGTTGAAACCCAGGCAGGATCGTTCTGGATCGGCCGCGATGCCGGGCCGAGCAGCAGAAGCGGATGTGCATCGGTGATGTTCGTCATGAAGACCGACAGATCATACCGGCCAAAGGTAGCCCCCAGGCGCGCATTCAGAGTCGAATAGGCCGACACCTGGCGCAGCAGCGGATTATAGCCGAACGCCCCTGGCTGGGTCTGCCCGGCGCGCCGTTCACGCGACGTGTAGGTAAAATCGACGCGCGTGTAGAAATTCACGTTGCCGACGGGGGGCATGTTGTACACCCCCGACAAGGATGTGTTCCAGGGCGCGCTTGCTCCGGGAACCCCCGATCCGCGCGGAAATATGACATTGGCGCCGCGTGCCACCGGATCGTCAAACGTCGCCTTGGTATAACCGGCCGCGCCTGTGAGGATCAGCCCCCGGACGGGTGAGACTTCCAGCGACAGGTCGAAGCCCTTGGCGGTCGCGTTGCCGGCATTGTCCACGAAGCTGTAGCCGCAGGTCGGCAGCGCGATATCCGTCTGGATGTTCTTCCACTTGATGATGTAGCCGCTCGCCGCGATCGCGACACGACCGTTCAGGAAACGGTTCTTGCTGCCGACCTCGTAGCTCCACACCGAGTCCGAATTATAGGTGGTGGGCGTCGAGGTATAGCCGAGCTGATTGAGGTCGGCATCGCACACATTGGGCGGTATGATCGGCCCCGATCCGCCGGGGCGGAAGCCCTTGGCTGCCGTGCCGTAGAAAAGATTGCGCGAATCCGGTTCATAGGTCAGCCCGAACTTGGGCGTGACGGAGGTTTCGAGCTTCTTCGATCGCGCGCTGGAGTAAACCGGCGTCAGCGGCCCCTGACCCACTGTACAGGTTCCACCGGGGCCCACATAGACCTCGCATGGCGTTCCATAAGGCGCGTTGATGTTGCTTTCCGGCCCCAGCAGGTCGACATTCTGTTCAAACTTGTTGCGTGCGACCCGGACGCCTGCCGTCAGCTTCAGCTTGCTCGACAGTCGGAGATCGGCCTGGGCGAAACCGGCAATCTGGGTTTCGACAAGCCGCCTGTTCTCGTCATAGCTGACGGATCCGGGAAGGAGGGGCGCACCGAAAGTATTGAGAAACGCGGTCGATCCCGGCCCGAACGGCTCGCCGTCGGTGAATCCGTATGGGACGCCGCCAAAGGAGATTACCGGAAGATTGGCGGTGAAATTTTCGGAAATGGGTTGCCGGGCCGTTTGGATGTTACGCGAGTAGAAGGCACCAACCACCCATTGCAGGGGCGATTCCGATTCCGCCGATTGCAACCGGATTTCCTGCACGAAATTCTTCTGCTTGTTGGTGAAATCGGAATTGGCCCGCGCTCCCGGCGGCGGGACAAGCTGTTGCGTCAGATAGCGATAATAATATCTCGTATAATCGGCCCGCTGGCCTTGCAGCCGGTCGTAATAGGAGGTGTTGGAGGTGATGGAGGCAAAGCCGATGTCCCAGTTGATTCGCAACGCCGGCAGGTAGAAACGATCGCCTCCCGCCTCCCGATCGGTGCCGGACAGGGCCGTCAGCGTCGGATCGTTCGCCGGATCACCCGCCTGGTAGAGGTAACGGGCATATTGCGCCTTGCCGGGGTTGGAAGCGGCCAGCCAGAATTGGCCGATGCCGTCATGGTTGCGCAGTTTCTGATAGGTCAGCGAAGGCGTCACCGTGATGGCGTCGCTGAGCGCGAAGACCAGCGCGCCGCGCAACAGAAGCGCCGTGTCGGAATTGGCGTTCTTGTGGATCGTCGACGTCTTGGTGAAGTTTAACGAGTCGCCATAGGATGCGGCCGTGGGATCCACGACCGTGTAGGTTCCGTTCACATCGTCGACCCAGCCGCCATTGCGGCGATAATAGGCGCTGACGCGGAAACCTATCTTGTCCTCGACAATCGGGCCGCCGACGGCCGCGGCCGCTTCGTAGGTCGGCGCCCCGTTCCGCGTGGTCGCGATTTCGGCGCGGCCGCGATAGGAAAAGTCCTTCATGCTGGGCTCGGTCTGGATGAAGCGGACCGTGCCGCCTTCCGAACCCGCGCCGAACAACGTTCCCTGCGGGCCGCGAAGAACCTCCACCCGCTCGATGTCGAACAGGCTGGGGAAGCTCGAACTGGGCGCATAGCCCAGATTGCGCGCCTGTATAGGCGTATCGTCGATATAGATGCCTGTGGTGGAAGCACCGGCGCTGGAGGCGATTCCGCGTATGGAAACCTGATTGCCGCCGATCGGGGATTTCTGCAGCGACAGGCCCGGCGTCAGCCGCACCACGTCCGAAAACTCCCTCGCGCCCCTGGCCTGCAGCTCCTGCTGCGAAAATGCGCTGACGCTGATCGGAACCTTCGACAGCGTCTCGGATCGGCGGGTAGCCGTCACCACGATTTCGGCCTGTCCCATATCCCGCGCGTCATTCGCGGACGGTTTCTCCGGCTCCTGTGCATGGGCCGCCGTGGCCGCCGCTACCGCCGTCAACGCCACGCCAATCGACATGGCGCCATATTTGCTTCGAAAACACCCCATTTTATGTGCTCCCCGTTAGCCCTGTGCTTGCGTTCATGACGCAGGTGCCCGGTATCCAATCCCTAACGCATATTCATATGTGTCGCCTGTCAGTGCTACGCCCTGAGTGCCACCGCATCAGGCTTGCAGCGCCAGCAGGCGGAAGCCATGGACGCGATGCGCCGGCCTACTCCTTCGGCAGGATATGATGGCTTCAACCATCGGCCCGCCCGGTAGGTTGAAGAAGCTGCGCGATCATATAGGGCGTCGCTTCATTTTCAATGGTCGGCGGCACGGTCCAATCCTGACCATTGGCGATTTTGCGAAGGAGGTTTCGCAGGATCTTCCCGGATCGCGTTTTCGGCAGCTCCGGAACGACATGCACTTCGCGCAAGGTGGCGATCGCCCCAAGCTCGCGCCGCACGGCCGATATGACCTCCGCGGGCAACTGGTCCGCGTCGAACGCTTTCCGCGCGACGACAAAGCCCAGCGGCACCATTCCCTTGATCGGATCATCCGCGCCGATGACCGCGCATTCGACCACACCGTCGACCGCCGCCACGATCTGTTCCATCTGCCCGGTTGAAAGGCGGTGGCCGGCGACGTTGATGATGTCGTCGGTACGGCCCATGACGAAGACAAAGCCGTCCTCGTCCATATGGCCGTAATCTCCGGTCTCATAATAGCCGGGGAAACGCTGGAAACTCTTCGCAAAGCCCACGGGATTGTTCCACAGGCCGCGAAACGCGCCGGGCGGGAGCGGCTGGCGAACGACGATCGCGCCGCTGCTGCCGGCCGGGCATTCGACCCCGTCCTCGTCCACCACCTGGATGGCATAGCCTGGGACGGGCGGCCCGGCGCTGCCGAGTCGACGCCGGTCATCACCCAGGGACAGGCATGGCGCGATCGCCGGCCATCCCAGCTCGGTCTGCCACCAGTGATCGACGACCGGCAGGCCGCTATGCCGCTCCAGCCAGGTCACCGTGTCGGGATCCGCCCGCTCGCCGGCCAGGAAGATGGCGGTCAGTTCACCCGTGCCGATCTCGCCGAGCAGCCGCGCCTGCGGATCTTCCTTGCGGATCGCGCGGATCGCCGTCGGCGCCGTGAAGAAGGTCTTCACCCCGTTCGCCACGATCGTTCGCCAGAAGACCCCGGCGTCGGGCGTTCCCACCGGCTTGCCTACGTAAAGGATCGTGGTCGCCCCGACGAGGAGCGGCGCATAGACGATGTAGCTGTGGCCCACCACCCAGCCGACGTCCGAAGCGGCCCAGAACACGTCGCCCGGGCCGATCCCATAGATGTTCGCCATCGACCAGGCGAGCGCGACCGCATGACCGCCATTGTCGCGCACCACGCCCTTGGGCGTTCCGGTCGTGCCTGAGGTGTAGAGGATATAGAGCGGGTCGCCTGAGTCGAGCATGGCGCAGGGCGGCAATGGGTCGCCTGCGCTTGCTTCTCGCAGCGCCGCCCAGTCGCGGTCGCGTTCCGGTTTCAGTTCTGCGGCAAGTCGGTCGCGCTGGAGCAGCAGGACTCGATCGACCTGGTGCGTGGCGGCAGCCACGGCTTCGTCGACGATCGGCTTATAGGCAATGACGCGACTGCCCTCGATCCCGCAGCTCGCGGTTATCAACAGCGTCGGGCACGCGTCGTCGATGCGTTTGGCCAGTTCGTGCGCCGCGAAGCCGCCGAACACGACCGAATGGATCGCCCCGATTCGCGCACAGGCCAGCATCGCGAAAATCGCCTCCGGCACCATCGGCATGTAGATGACCACGCGATCGCCGCGCGTGACGCCGAGGCGCAACAGCATCGCGGCCACGCGCTGGACTTCGTGAAGCGCCTCCTCGAAGGTCCAGTGCATCGAAGTCCCGGTGACTGCGCTTTCATAGACGAGGGCCGTCTGGCTACCCCGCCCCTGCAGCACATGGCGATCGAGGCAGTTATGGCATGTATTCAGGACGCCGCCCGGAAACCAGCCCTCCTCAGGATCGAAGGCGCGGCGCGGCGGTACGGCCCAGTCGACGGCTTCGGCGGCGTCCGTCCAGAACGCCTCGGCATCTTCAAGGCTCCTGCGCCAGGCGGCGGTGTAGCGCGGCTCCATAGCGCCGATCTCATGATTATCGTCATGGGGCATGTCTGTGCTCATCGGGTTTCGTCCCGGCTGTCGGCCTCCGCCGCGACCAGTTGTGCGGCCAGAGCCGCCATTTCCGCCGGCGTAAAAACCCGTCCCCGCGTGAGGAACCGTTTTTCGCGGCCATTATCCAGACTGAACATCCCTCCGCGCCCCGGCACCACGTCAAGGATAAGCTGGGTATGCGCCCAGGCGGCTGCCTGCGCCTCCCCGATATAGACCGGGACATCATCCACCATGCCGAGCAGGATGTCACTCCCGCCGATACGAAACCCGTCCGCCGGATAACACATCGGCGAGGAGCCGTCGCAACATCCCCCCGACTGGTGGAACAGGAGCGCGCCATATTCCGCCTTCAATTCGGCGATGAAGGCAAGCGCGGCCGGCGACGCGACGACGCGCGGGACTGCCCCCGACGCATCGGTATCCGCGCCGCCGCTCATCGCAGAGCCCCCTGACCGCCGCGGCGCCGGCCTATGGAGCATCCCCCGCGCCGCATCAGAAGAAGCCGAGCTTCTTCGGACTGTAGCTCACCAGCATGTTCTTCGTCTGCTGATAGTGATCGAGCATCATCTTGTGGTTTTCGCGGCCGATGCCGGACTGCTTGTAGCCGCCGAACGCTGCATGCGCCGGATAGGCATGGTAGCAGTTCGTCCACACCCGCCCCGCCGTGATATTGCGTCCGAAGCGATAGCATCTGTTCACGTCCCGGCTCCAGATGCCGGCGCCAAGGCCATATAGCGTATCGTTCGCGATCTGGAGCGCTTCTTCATCGTCCTTGAACGTCGCCACCGACAGGACCGGCCCGAAGATCTCCTCCTGGAAGATCCGCATCTTGTTGTGTCCGCGAAACACCGTCGGCTCGACATAATAGCCGCCCGCGAGCGCCCCGCCATGCGCAGCCGCCTTGCCGCCCGCAAGCAGTTCGGCGCCCTCCTGCCGGCCGATATCGATATAGGAGAGGATCTTCTCGCACTGCTCGGAAGAGGCCTGCGCGCCGATCATGGTTGCCGGGTCGAGGGGATTGCCCTGCCGGATCGCAGCGACGCGTGCCAGCGCCCGCTCCATGAAACGGTCGTAGATGGACTCGGCGACCAGGGCGCGGCTGGGGCAGGTGCAGACCTCGCCCTGGTTCAACGCGAACATGACGAAACCCTCGATCGCCTTGTCGAGGAAATCATCATCCTCGCGTGCGACATCGTCGAAGAAGATGTTGGGCGACTTGCCACCGAGTTCCAGCGTGACCGGAATCAGGTTCTCGCTGGCATATTGCATGATGAGACGGCCGGTCGTCGTCTCGCCGGTAAAGGCGATCTTTGCGATCCGGCTGGAGGAGGCAAGCGGCTTGCCCGCCTCCAGGCCGAAGCCGTTGACGATATTGAGCACGCCGGGCGGCAGCAGATCGCCGACGATGTCGATCCACACCATGATGGAGGCCGGCGTCTGTTCGGCAGGCTTCAGCACCACGCAATTGCCCGCCGCCAGCGCCGGCGCCATTTTCCAGGCCGCCATCAGCAGCGGGAAGTTCCACGGAATGATCTGCCCGACCACGCCCAGCGGCTCATGGAAATGATAGGCGACAGTATCGTGATCGATCTCTCCGATCGATCCTTCCTGCGCGCGGATCACGCTGGCGAAATAGCGGAAGTGATCGATCGCCAGCGGCACGTCCGCGGCAGTGGATTCGCGGATCGGCTTGCCATTGTCCCAGGTTTCGGCCAGCGCGAGCTTGTCCAGATTGGCTTCCATCCGGTCCGCGATGCGATTGAGGATCAGGGCGCGCTCGGCCACCGGCGTCCGTCCCCATGCGTCCTTGGCGCGATGCGCCGCGTCCAGCGCGGCTTCAACATCCTCTGCCTGCGAGCGCGCGATCTGCCCGACAACGCCGCCGGTGATCGGCGAAACATTGTCGAAATAGCGGCCCGATTTCGGCGCAAGCCACTGGCCATCGATGAAATTGTCATAGCGCGCCGCAAAGGGAGCCTTCATGACCAAATCGGGGCGATCGTCGACAGGCATCTCCATCTCTCTTTCTTTATCGGATTTGAACTACTCGACCGGGGTGCTTCCTCAGCAAGAACCCGATCGATCTTCCTTCAGCCGCGCACGAGTTCCTCGGTAAATTCGGCCACCAGCGCGACATAACCGTCAATCTCCTCAGCCGTGTGGGCGAACGAAGCCTGCGGCCCCGCACTGACGATGCAATCCCAATAGCCCCTGTTGGCCATGAACACCCGCCGGGCGTCGAGCATGTCGAGATCCATCGAGGCGCGTGCCTCCTGATAATTGCGCGGCAACTCGGTCGTCAGGCACATGCCCGACCGCGGCCCGAGGCGAAACGCCCGGCACGGCAGGTCAAGGTCACGGCAGATGGCGTCGATCCCATCCGCCATGCGCGCGCCCAAGGTAGAGATGCGGTCGTAGGCGGCTTCCGTGAGCACATGCTCCAGCATCGCCCGGGCAACCGCCATCGACAGGGCATTGCCATAGAGCGTGCCGCCCAGGCCGATCCCGGACCGGCGGTGGAGGATGTCGAGGTGCCGCTCCACATGATCCGATACTTCGCGGGTCATGCCGTAGGCCGCGAAGGCAACCCCGGAGCCGAACCCCTTCCCCAGCGTCATGAAATCGCTCTTCAACTGCCACTTTCGGGTCAGGCCGCCATAAGCGAAGGAATAGGTGTGGGCCTCGTCAATGCACAGCATCGTGCCTGTCTCGCGCGTAATCTCGCGCAATCCTTCAAGAAAGCCCGGTTCCGGCATCACCAGCGAGCAATTGGTCATCGTCGGCTCTGTCAGCACCAGTGCGACGTCGCCCTGTTTCAGCACGCGCGAAACCGCTTCCAGATCGTTGAACGGCAGGATGATCGTGTCCTCCGCGCGCTTTCCCGACATTCCCTGATATTCGGGGACATTGTGCCCGTCTTGGGAAACGACCAGCGTCTCTTCGAGATGGCCATGATATTTGCCTTCGAACACGACCAGCTTGCGACGGCCCGTCATGTGACGCGCGATCCGCATGATGTCGGTGTTCGATCCGGAAGCCGAGACGGTGAACTGCCATGCCGGCATGCCGGTCTGCGCCGCCAGCAGTTCCGCAGAGACGATGGCATCCTCCGTCGGCAGCAGGAAGTGGGCGCCCCTGCGATATTGCCGGGCCAGTGCTTCCTCGACCTCCGGCACGCCGAAGCCGATCGTCATCGAGAGGTCCGAAACGTTCATGTCGACATAGGAATTGCCGTCCGGATCGAAGAAGCTTGCCCCCTCGCCGCGATCGGCAAAAAGCTGGGGATGGGAATAATAGCCCGCCATCCATGAGTTGGGGACGGCTGCCGGCATCACCGCCAGAGCGCGTTCGCGAAGCGCGTTGGACGCGCCGGTGCGTTGCCTGAAACGGTCAACTTCACGCTGATCGATACGGGCCACACGATCTCGATCCGCCACGAAGCGATCGGCATTACCAGTCTTGAACGACATCATTGAGACAAGCTCCTGCGCGCCGGCGAACCCACCGGCATAAATTTCGTTTTCTGCTTATGGTCCGTTTCTATTCGGACGACGGCGAATAGACCTTCTTGCCCATGAACCATGTCGCCAGCACCTTGGTATCGCCGATCTTTTCGGGATGGCCCGAATGGGCAAGTTCCAGAATGTTCTGATCCACGATGATGAAGTCAGCCGACTTCCCGACTTCCAGCGATCCGATCTCCGCACCGCGATTCAAGGCCCGGGCGCCATTGATCGTGTAGGCGTCGATCACATCTTCGACACTGAGACGCTGCCAGGGGCTGATCGGCTGCCCGCCGCGGCGCGACCGGGTCACCCCCATCTCCATGTTCACGAACGGCTGCGGATCCTGCGTCAGGACTGGCGCATCCGATCCCGCGACAATAACCGCGCCTGCATCCTTGGACGTCTTGGTGGGATAATTGCACTGTTCGAAAAAGCCGTTCGGCTTATGAAGCGCCTCATAGCTGTTGCCGTGCACCTTTTCGAAGAAGGGAACGGTGCTGAGGTCGTATCCGGTGGGTTCGGCATACATCCAGCTGAAGGTATAGACGAGATTCAATCGATCTTCGCCAATGCGCTTGATATCGGCCGGGGTGGCGCACTGGAGGTGAGCCAGCGTGTCCGGACGAGTATAGACGCCATCGGCCTTGCGCGCCGCCTCTATGGCCTCCAGCGCCATATGCACTGCGGCGTCACTGATCGTATGGATGTGTATCGTGTAGCCCTTCAGGTGCGCCTTCATCACATAATCGGCAAAGATCCACGGCGCGTGCTGCGGAATGCCGTAGGAAATCGCACATTGTCCGGGATGGAAGCCGTAGCGCTTGGTAAAATCGGCAATGGCGGTCGGCGAGGACAGGTCAGCCGGAACAGCCCGCGCATAGACGCATTCAGGCGATGAAATGTCGACATAGTCCTTGACGGACAGATTGCCCTGGGCATCCTTTTCGAAAATCGGCTGCAAATAGGGCACGGGGCGGAAGGCCGCGCCGAAGGTGGGCGGAACGTTGTTGGGATTGGCCTCCATGTCGCCGTCCGCAAAGATTTTCACGGAATCCGCCGAAGCGAGCGGATTGCCGGCATATTTCCGCTTGATGGCATCCGCCTGGGTAAAGAGGGCATCCCAGTTCACGCGGCCGTCGGCGTCCCGGAAGTCTTCGGGCGCCCAATATTGTGCCATATTGACGCGGAAGCTTTGCTGCCCGTTCTTCTGCAGCTTGTCATAGACGTCGAAGATGCTGCCCGGTCCGAATATGCCGGTCGACGCCGACGCGGCGGCGTCCCATACCGCCGTAATGCCCCGGCTGTTGAGCGCCTGGGCGAGTCGCTGGGGTTCGGCGAGCAGCTTCGCAAACTCCTCGCGCGATGTCTCCGACGAATCGATGGGGGTCTTGCCCTCGTCCTGGATGTCACCGCTGGGTTCGCCGTGAATGTCGACGCCGACCACGGGCTTGTAATGAGCGAAATCCGTCTGCAGCGTCTTCTTGGAATAGCCGACGGTCTCCCCCTTCGCATTCTTGGCCAGGGCCAGTGCGCGGCTGTTATAGGCGCCATGATGGCCGTCCCAACCGGTCATGACGACCGGATTATCGGGTGCGGCATCGTCCAGCGCAGCCCGGAGCGTGGCGAATTTGGCATCGGTCTGATTGCCGGCCGCATATTCCCATTGCGAAACGGCAAGCCATTTCCCCGGCTCGAGCTTCGCGTCCACGAGGCATTGGCGAACCAGCGTCGCGATTTCCGCAAGCGTATGCGCCTTGGCCTCGAGGTTGCAGCCGCCAAAGTCCACAATGCCCCGAGGATGGATATGCGCATCAACAAGGCCCGGCAGGACAAGCTTACCACCTGCATCCTCGACGACTGTCTTGCTGCCGATAAAGGCGCCTATGGCGGCGTTGCTGCCGACAAATACCAGCTTGCCGTCCTTTACGGCCAGGGCTTCCACGATGCGGTGCGCCCCGTCCACCGTGTAGACGCGGGCATTTTTCAGCACCAGATCGGCCGCGACAGGCCCGCGCGCGATCGCCGGCGCCAGCGGCATCAGGCAGATCGCCAATGATGACGCCAGGGCCGCCCCCCTGAGCCTGGCAGACCAGCGACGTCTGGCCTTAGATCCGATGCGCATCGTCATTTCTCCCGAAAACGGACGGGCCCGACCCCTGAGGCATATATTTCATCGGTCCCTTGCAAGACCATATCTAGCTTCATGCGGCGCTGAAGATCACAGCGTTCCGAGACAGCGCTTTCGACTTTCCGTGCCAATGTCGCCGCCACTCCGTCACGGGATTGAAACATGGTGTAGACTATGGCACGCTCCTGCACTTCATATATGTGGGGGGCACAGCATGCTCGACTTCACCACAAAAAAACTGCCGGAAAGTGGGCGCGCCGCCCGCTATTCCGAAGTGCTCAGTTCTTATTACAGTTCCATTGAATCGGAACGCGAGGTCATTGCCGAGATACAGGAACGGGATACTCTCGACGCATTCTCCATGGCGTTCGATCTGGGCAGGCTGAGCTGCTCCGTCCATAAATGCAATTCGCCGCTTCATCGCTACTCCATGCGCAAGAGCCCGATGCAGTTGGGTCATTCCCTTCAATATATTGTGGAGGGCAATCTCACGATCGTGAGCGACGATCATTGCCATGAAGTCGGCCCCGGCGATCTGGTCTTCCTGCGCTCCCGCAAGCTGCTGGAATATCACACATCATCGTGCGGCAGCAAAACCATAGGCGTGCAACTTCCCTGGGCTCTGGTCCAAAGCCTGGCCTATGGGCGGAACATCTCCCTGGATCGCGTCTTCACGAGCAAGGTCGGAATCGGGGCCTGTGTCGCCTCCTTCATCGACGCGATCTTCAACTCTCGCGCGGATCTTTCCGCAGCCGACTGCGCCGCTCTCCAGGTCGGCCTGGCCGAGGCGATCGTCCAGCTTGGAACCCTGGCGACCGGATCCCTTGCCGATGCGGCGCGAATGGGCCTGCTGAACGACCTCAAGTCGATCGCAACCGCCGCGCTCGACGATCCGGAGCTCAGCCCCGCAACGGTCGCGGCAAGGGCTGGCGTCTCCGTCCGCACGCTGCATCGCGTTTTTCAGGCTTCGGGGGAAACATTCTGGAGCTGGATCCGCGACCGGAGACTCGATCGCTGCTATGCCGAACTCACGGCGCCGACCCATTCGAAACGAACCATTACCGAGGTTGCATTCCGCTGGGGCTTCAACGAACTGAGCACCTTCGACCGCAATTTCCGCAAGCGCTATGGCGCGTCACCACGCAACGTGCGGTCCTTGGCCCAGGCGGATCCGCAATCGGCCTGAGCGGCCAGCTCATCGCGACCCGTTGCCCGCCTGACCACCAGGCCGCCGGCTTCCGCCACCATTGCCGTGACTCCGAAACTGACGCTCTCGGGAATCGCGCCGGGCCGGTCAGCCGCGGTGCCGGGCGAAGCGAGTTCGTCGCCGGTACCGACGATCGCCACGCGTGGCCGAACCGCCACCGTCACGCTGGCGACATCTGATGCGGCCGCCGCAATCATGGCCTGAGGGGAGAGACGGGTGCCGCGATCGAGCAGCAGCGTGCCGGCGACAAAGTCGCTGGCTATGGCACGAACATTCCATGCCGGGCCGTAGCCAGCCGTGAACCTGACGTTGCCGCCCTCGCGGATCGCGTGCTCCTGCACGATGCAGCGGTCCGTCCCGGCGGGCATCGGCGCGCCGGTGAAGATGCGCACTGCCTCACCGGCGCTCACAATGCCGGGAAAGCCGAGCCCGGCACGAGATTCTCCCGTCACCCACAGCAATTGATCCGGGGCGGTGGTCGCGTCGCACACCGCATAGCCGTCCATCGCCGCGGTCAGCTGGCTGGGTGAATCCTGCCGTGCGTATAGCGGCTCCGCCAGCACACGGCCGGGCGCATTGGCCAACGCCACGGTTTCGGTGCCCAGCAGGGCTTCGACGCCCGGCAGGCGCGCCACTGCCTCGTCGAAGCCAATCGGTGCTGCGCCCATCAGCCCGACCTTGTCCCGAGCCATCCGCCATCGCTGGCCCGGACGGTCATGGCGAAGCCTGGTGCGTGCAGTTCCGCCATGGCTGACAGGTCAGCCGCCGATCGAGGCGAGATGCGGCGTGGCGCCGCTATTGCCGTCGTGCAGGCGGTGCGACGGTGCCTTGCGCGCAGTGAGTGCGACGATCCGCTCGACCAGTTCGTCTATCTGTGCATCGTCCTGGAGGAGCGGGCGCAGGTCGAGTCCGCCATCGCCGAACAGGCACAAATGTAGCTTGCCCTCGGCCGACAGGCGGAGTCGATTGCAGGTAGCGCAGAAATCCTGCGCATAGGGGGCGATGATGCCGATCCGCCCCCTGGCGTCGGAATGGGCGAATTCCACGGCCGGGCCTGCTCCCGGCGCGCGCGCCACGCGTGTCCATCCTGCCCGCGACAGGGCGTCTATCACGGTTTGACCGGGTAGATGATGGGCCTGGAAGAAAGGCGCATTGTCATTCGTGCGCATCACTTCGATGAAACGCAGCGACAGGTCATGGTCACGCACGAAGGCGATGATCGCCTCCAACTCGTCATCGTTGACGCCCCGCATCAGCACCGCGTTCAGCTTGATCGGATCGAACCCCGCGGCTCGGGCCGCTTCCACGCCGCGCAGCACCTCGTCGAGCCGGTCATGGCCGGTGATCGCCGCGAAGCGAGCAGGATCGAGCGAATCGATGCTGACGTTGATTGCGCTTACGCCAGCTGCTCGCCATTCCGCAGCATGATCGGCCAGGCGATAGCCGTTGGTGGTCATCGCCACGCGGCGAATGCCCGGCACCGCCGCTACGCGCCGGGCAATTTCGGTGAATTCGGCGCGCAATGTGGGTTCCCCACCCGTCAGCCGAACCTTCCACAGACCGAGCCGGGCGAAGGCCGTCACCGCCCGCACGATCTCGTCAGGCGACAGATCGGGCGTCCGTCCCGCCGCCTTGCGATAGCCATTGGGCAAGCAATAGGTGCAGCGGAAATTGCAGACATCCGTCAGCGATAGCCGCAGATATTCGAAGCTACGGCCACTGGGATCTGTCAGGCGACCGGATGCCGCCTGCGCCGAACTATCGGAGGGCGCAATTTTCACGGCATGGCGTTCCTGGTCAACGGACAGATCCCCAACTGCATTTTTGCGTCTGATCATTACCAATTCTCAGACGTTGCTCACTCGACTTCTGCGGTTTGGTGCCCGACAATCCTGCTGCTCAGGCGCCGGACATTCACGGGGATGGCGGTCATCCGTGGGATGGCGTTGACGCGCTGATAGAATTCATCGGCGACGATGAGGGCGCCGATGGAGACCCCGCCATCCTCGTCCATCTCACCGGTGGCCGGACCAAAGCCGTGCGGGATCGAGATCACGCCCGGACGCATCGTCTCGTCCGCCTCGGCGATCGCGGTGATCTTGCCGACATCGGATTCCAGTTCGATGTGATCGCCATTCTCCAGGCCCAGCTCAGCCATGTCGGCCGGATGGATATAGGCTGGATTGAACTTCGCCCTCGCCCGGACGCTCGGCATGCCGATCGTGCCGACGCTGTTGAACATGTGGCGCATCCGGCGGGAGCTGACGAGGTGGGTGAACTTCCTGCCCTTGCTGACAATATTGTCGGGCGTGATGGCATAGGCCAGCGCCTCTTCGAGCTCGCCCCTCACGTCGGCGGGCATCACGTCGAATTTGGCCGTGCCTTCCGGGCGAGGCGCCGCCACCCGTTCGGAGGCGAACGGGAAGGAATTGCCGCTCGGATATTGCTTCATCTCGTCGAGCTTCACCCGGCCGTCGGCGGCGCGAATGGCAAGCAGGTCGTCGGTGGTCACCGTGTCGAGGTCGATCTTGGTCGTGTGATTGTATTCGATCTCCAGCCCGAGCCGCTTGGCGATGCCGGTATAGACCTGCCAGTCCTCGACCAGCTCGGACCCCGCGGGCGGCGGCACGGCGGCCGGCGTATACTGGATCCAGTTGATGTTGGTGAAGACGATGGTGGGAATGGTCAGCGGCAGGTCCGCGCGCTCGTAGGGCATTTTCGGCGGCAATATGTAATCGCAATATTGCGAGGTCTGGTGCATGAACGGGTCGATCATCACCGAGAGTTCCAGCGATTTCATCGCCTCAACGACTTTCTTCTGGCCCGGAATGGCAACGACGGGGTTGCCACCCTGGATCAGCAGGCCGCGGATCTGCCCCTTGCCTGGAGTAAGGATCTCGTCGGGAAGCGTTCCGCTCATTTCCTCGCGGTTGAGCAGCGTTCCCACGCCGCGGATGCGGCTCGGCGGGACATGCTCCCAGGTGCGCGAGGGCGGGATCACCTCGGGATAGATCGGCGCCTCGGGGCTGAGCATCTCGACGAGCGTGGTGTCCCCTTCGCGCAGGAAGCGTCCGCACACGACGTTCATGGCGTCTGCCAGATGCTGGGCCACGTTCGAGTTCGGCCCGAAATTGTTGCCCGTGCCCGTGGAAACCGGCCCGCGCTTCGAATCGCGCGCGAACATCTCGGTGGCGGCGCGCAGCTGGCCCTCGGGCAACCCTGCGCGGTGCGTCACCATCTCCTCGTTGAACGGCTCGACCGCCTCGCGCAGCGCGGCCATGCCCTCGGGGCCGACATAGCGCTCGCAGAACTCCTTGTCCTCCCAGCCTTCGGCGAGGATCATGCGGATCATGCCTGCGGCGATCGTCGCGTCGTGCCCCGGGATCGGCTGGAGGTGGATGTCGGCATAGCGCGCGGTTTCGGTCAGCCGGGGATCGATGACGATGAGCTTCATGCCCCGCGCCCGCGCCGCCTTCATCGTGCGGACCGGGTCTGACATCAGGAAGTTGAGCGATGCGTGCGAGATCAGCGGGTTGCTGCCGAAGACCATCATCACATCGGCGGTATCGAAGCGCTGCGGGCCGGCTGCCCAGAAACCCATGCGCTCATAGGTAATCATCTTGGCGGACTGGTCGAGCGTATTGGTGGTGAAAAAGTGCCGCGATCCCAGCGCCTGCATGAACGGCAAGTGGATCGAGAAGGCGGCGGAGTTGAAGTTCGCCCCGTTGCCGATGAACAGGCCCAGCGCCTCGGGACCGTCACGGTCGATGATCACCTTCATCTTCTCGGCAATCTCATCGAGCGCCTGCTCGATCGAGATGCGCGCGAAGGTGCCGTCCGGCTGGCGCTTCAGGGGATGCAGCAGGCGTTCGGGGCTATATTGCGCTTCGTGACTGTGAATTCCCTTGAAGCAGGCATAGCCGCGGCTCATCGCGTTATCTTCGTCGCCGCGAATGCTGACGATCCGGTCCTGATCGTCAATAGTCAGTTTTGTGCCGCAGCCAGCAGTGCAAGTTCTGCAAAAGGATGTCACCGTACGCAAGCTCAGTCTCCTCGACCATGGTCGTCGAAGTGCGGCACCCCATTCACATTGATGCCGTCGCCCCGAAGTTTTAAGTAGTTCGTGCACAGGATGTCGATCTGATGAACGATCAGACCCTGTGATCGATGAATTCCTGAACAGGAATGACCAAAGCTCGACGAGTATTCCTCATCAAGCTTTGGTGTACCCGTTCTCTATTTTAGAGCAGTTTCCGAACGATTGGAACCGATCGCTGCGCAAGGAATCCCGGAATGCAAGGAATCAAGAACAGCGGTCTAATTCAATCAGATCGAACCCTCTCTCAAGGCGCGTCTTATTCATAGTTCGTAGCGCAGCGAAATTCTCCAGGTGCGCGGACGGTTGTACGATTCATGCATGCAGCCGCAGAAGGTCGCCAGATCGAACCCGATCACGTTGACCCGCTTGTCGAAGATGTTGTCGAGCGAAGCAGCCGCGGTGAACTGGGGCGTGAGCTTCCACTCCACATTGGCGGCGGTCAGGATATAGCCCTTCGTGACTTCCCCGGTGAAGTTGCGCAGGTTGTTGAAGAACCGCCCGGTGTAGTTGGCATTTGCCGACAGCGAAATCGCATCGTTCGCAATGGGCGGCGTCCAGCTCACGATCGCCGAGAACTGCTCGCGGGGCGCGAAGGCAGGCTCGGTGTCCTTGACAATGGCCGGCGCGGTAGCCGTGGCAGGTGCGGTGACGACATCCTTCACCTTGGGCCTGAAGACGGACGCGCCAAGGTTGACCAGAAGCCGGTCCGTTGGCTTGATCTGGAGACTGCCTTCGATGCCGTAGTTGGTCGCCGGGCTGTTCGTGACCAGACCCGACGAGTTTACGAACAGGAACGCCTGGTAGTTCTTGTAGTCATAATAGAAGGCCGCGAGATTGGCGACGACTGCGCCATCCAGCAAGGTCGCCTTCACGCCCGCTTCGTAGGACCACAGCGTTTCGGGTCCGTAGGCCATCTGGGATTCGAGAAGCGGGAGGCTGCCGTCCTGGTACTTGGCGTTGTAGGCCCCGCCCTTCACGCCGCGATTGACGCCGACATAGACAAGGGTGTCGGAGTTCGGCCGATATTCGAGCTGGAGCTTGCCGGCCCACAGGTTGTTGCTCCGCTTGTTGCGATAGGGATCGAAGATCAGCGTGCCATCGGCCTTCTGATAGGCCGGCAGCGGAGCCAGTTCGACGCTGTCGATATAATAGTCGCGATCATTCTGGATCAGGGCCGAACGGTAGGAATAGCTTTGATGTTCAAAGATGATTCGTCCGCCGGCAACCAAAGTCAGCTGCGGAGCGAATTTCCATTCGACCTGGGAGAACAGCGAGAAGGACTGCGTCTTGAGCTGGTTGAAGTTGATCAGGTCCCCGCCGCCCGGAGGCAAGCCAAGGGGATTGACCAGGATCGAACCCTCGGGAACAAGGAAACCGCTGGCGTCCTTGGCATTGAGGTTCAGATAATAGGCGCCTGCACTCCAGTTCAGGCTGTCACTTTTCCCTGACAACCGGAGTTCCTGTGAAAACTGCTGGGTGTTTGCATCGCTGGCGACGCCCAGGAAGTTTACCGGCACCAGTGCGGTGTCAGTCAGGAACGACTTCTTCAACTGCTTCCAGTCGGTGATCAGGGCCACATCGACCGCACCGATCGACCCGTCGATGTGCAGGGCCGCGTTGTAGGTCTGCATCCGGTTGCGGTCGTCAAGCGCCATCGCCTGGGAGATGTAGTTGTTGTCGCGCGGCTGCTGAGTGGCGCCCAGAACCGGGTCCGTTTCGGGAAGCCTGATCGTATCGATCAACTGGCCGTCGCTGTTGAACACCGGCGCCGCGGGGAAGGACTTGTACGGGCTGGTCGACGCGATGCTGCGCAGGGCCGAACCCTGCACGCGGATCTTCCAGTCACCCGTTTCGTACTGGAGCTGCAACCGCCCGCCGAGGGTGTTGTCGTTCCAGGTGTTCTCGCAGCAGCGGGCAGGCACAGGACCGGGCGCGCTGTTTCCAACCGGATAGATGTTCTTGAAGATCGGATCCTGGCGATTGTACAGGATCGTGGCGCGGCCGGAGAAGCCATTGCCCAGCGGGCCGCCGATACCCGCTTCAAGGCGTGTCTGGTTGAACCGGCCATAGGTCGCGTTCGCGTTGATCGAAAGCTGGTCGGTCGGCTTGCGCGGAATGAAGTGGACCAGGCCGCCGGTGGCATTGCGTCCGAACAGGGTTCCCTGCGGCCCCTTCAGAATTTCCACGCGCTCAAGGTCGAAGGTGCCGAAGATCTGGCCGCTGAGGCTGCCGATATAGCCATCGTCGAAGTAGACCGCGACCGGGCCTTCGAGCACGTCGCTGAAGTCGTTCTGGGTGACGCCGCGGATGGTATATTGTGCGGTCTGGCCACCGAAATTGCCCGAAACGTGGACGCCCGGCGTAATGCGGCCAATGTCGATGCTGCTCGTCACGCCAAGCCGGGCCAGCTGCTCGCTCCCCAGGGCGGTGATCGAGATGCCGACATCCTGGAGACGCTGCTCACGATGCTGCGCCGTCACGACAATCTCGCCGGCGTCCATACCGCCTTCAGAGGCTTTCGACTGCGGGGCGGGATTTTCCTCTGCTTGTGCAACAGTAGGCAAGAGCACGAATATGGTTACAATTGATGCAGCAGACCTTAGTATGCTCTTCAATTTCAGAGACATATTACCCCCCAATTTTGTGACAAGTACGCGACTTTTCAAGATCTCCGCTCCCTTGTCTTCAGTCCATCTTCTTCATATAATTTTACATGGACTGAAAATGGCTCCCTTCGGGTGCAGAAAATTGATCGCACTCTCAGAATTTATGTAGTTATCTCGTGAGATCGGGTCGGGAAGCTATGGGTGAGTCAAAATTCGGTCAAGTGAGCAAGTTGGACATCTTTGTTTCGCTGGTGGTGCAATCCGATCAGGGCCGCCGCCTTTCCGAACGGTTTGCAGATAAGCTGTGGCCGGGTTAGGCGGGGGTGATTTGTTCGACGCGCGGATCGTTGCAAAGCGCGCCGACAGGCGGCCCTTGCCGCTTCCTTCGAGCCTCAGTTGCCGGATGCGGTGTCGCTGGATGCGACTTCCTCCTGAAGCCACCTGCGGAAGCGAAGCACGCTGGGAGAATTCCAGCGATCTTCTCGCGCAAGGATCGTGTATGCGCCGAAACGGATCGGACGAAAGCTGCCATTGGCGGGGATGATTTCCACCAGCCGTCCCGCTTCAATATCGTCGCGCAGCAGCCAGCGGTTCGCCAATGCCACGCCATGGCCCTGGCGTGCTGCCGCCAGCGTAAGGTGAGCGTGCCAGAGGCGCGACCCCCCGATCCGATCCGGCACTCTGACGTCATGACTCAGCAGCCAGTGCCGCCATTCCAAGTCGCTTTCCTCATGCAGGAGCGGCAGGGAAAGGAAATCCTCGGCACTGTCGATCGGCTTCAAGTTTGCGGCGCACGCGGGGCTTGCCACGGGGAAAACCGTGGGACGAACGAATTCGAAGCGCCGTACGGACTTGGGCAGTGCCGCTTCTTCCCATTCGCGCAAACAGCGGATGTCCGTATCGACCAGATTTCCCCGGAAATCGGGGCTATGGTCGGAGGGGCGGAAGTCGACGTCTATGTCGCTATTCTTGCTGATGAAATCGCCCAGGTGATCGCTCAGCCACAGGGACGCGAAGCCCGGAATGCACTCGATGCTGAGTTTAAGGTCGCCGCCCCTGCTCATCAACATGCTCGTCGCGCTGGCGATGGCCCCCAGGGCAGAGGAAATCTGCTCGTGATATGTGCTGCCCAGCTCGGTCAGCGAATAGCCCTTCGCATTTCTCGTCAAGAGTTGTGCGCCGACCCACGCATCCAGCGATCGTATGTGGCGGCTGACGACAGCATGGTCCACCGTCAGTTCTTTCGCGGCGCGGCGGATGCCATGCAGCCGACCAACGGCTTCGAAGGCTCGCAGCGCCGCCAGCGGCGGGTAGTCTTTCGGGTTGGCCACCAAACCTCCTTAATTCACCAGAACGACCTTTCGATTGCACGGCCCACCCCGGCTATAATGGACCGGCTATAATGGAGAAGTCACCAATGTGCCCGCGGCGTCTTTGCGCTGACCCCCTACCCAAACTCGGCTGGGAGAGGATCGGCGCCGGCCGGTCCGAACATCGTTGATGATATGGCTACGATGCAGGCAGCCGCTGACGGTCAGCGGGGCTTTATGTTGAACACGGTCTCCGCGTTTGTTTGGAAAAACTGGCGCTTTTCCTCAAAACCGATCGGCAAATTGTCCTGGACGCGCACCTCGTCCGCCACATACTGATATGGGTAGTCCATCGCGTACATGACGCGATCCGTACCCATGACCTTCTGGCAGTAGAGGATCGTGTCGGTCCACGGCATGCCACTGGTCGTCAACCAGAAATTCTCCTTGAGTACCTGGAGCGGGGAGCGGTCCAGCTTGATCGTGCCCTTGCGGCCGGCCGGTACCGAGGCCGTGTGCCAGAAGTCCATGCGGCGGATCCAGAAAGGCAGAGCCTCGCCAAGATGCCCCGCCACGACCCGCAGCCGGGGGAACCGATCGAACACGCCGGCAGTGATCAGTCGCGTCAGGTGCAGTCCGGTTTCGACGCCGAAGCCGAAGATCGCCGCTTCGAGCGCCCGGTCCAGAAAAGGCTGGATGAGCTGCTTCGAAGGCGTGTTGGGATGGATGTACAGCGGCACGTCCATCGCCTCGATCACTTCGAGGATCGGCCAGAAGTCCGCCTCGTCCAGATAGCGGCCCTGAACGTGCGAATTCACGATCACACCCTTGAACCCGTGCTTCGTGACGGCGCGCTCGACCTCCCGCACGGACTCGTGGACGGCTTGCGGCGCGATGGCAGCCAAGCCGACGTAACGGTCCGGATGCGCGGCTACAGCCTCCCCCAACTGGTCATTGGCATCGATCGCCATGGCCGCACCCTCGGCCGGCTCGAAGATCTGGACGCCGGGACATGTGATGCCGAGGATCTGCATATCGATGCCGGTAGCATCCATGTCGGCGATGCGGCGGTCGCCCAGATCCTGGATACGCTCCCGGAGCAGTCGCGCTCGCTCGCTGGGGCCACCATAGAAACCCCAGAGGCTGTAAAAGCCCGGATCGTCGATCGACCGATCCTCCATGATCTTCATGAAGCGGTCCATCAGCTCGGGCGGACAGAATGCTTCCTCGGTCGCGATGCGGAGGTAGCCGCGATCGCCGCCGGTGCGGAGCGGATAGTCTGTGTTTGTCATGCTGATCCTTCCTTTGATGCCGTTCGATCGGCCAGTGGGTTTAGGTTAACCCGTAATGTGCGGGGCGAATGGCGTGGCTACCGTTGCTCGTGCGCCGATCGGGTGCGTCGGAAGGGTTCCGCCCGGTCCCCTCATTGCAATGTCGCCCCCGGCGCCCCGGTGATCAGGTACGCGCCCATTCTGTACGTATCAGAAGCATGTATATTGAGTAATCAACAATCTCAAGCTGAATTGAAATTGCGTTCGAACAGTACTCCGCGTGTGGAACTCAGCGGGCTCGCATCATGCGCTCAACCACCTCCCTGGGTGCGGGGACACCACGGATGCGCTGCGTCTCCGGATCGCGCGCCGCCCAGACCCGCTTCTCGTAGCCCGCAACGGCCAGCACGCTACCGTGCAGCAGATCATGACGGATCTCGAAGCTCGATCTGCCCCACCCCGCCACGAAGCTCCTGATCGTGACGGTGTCACCGAATGTTGCGGGCAAATGGAAAGAAGCGTTGGTCGCGATCATCGGATAGCCGATCATGTCGAAACGCTCGAGCATTTCATGCTTCGGATAACCCGCCGCGGCGAAGAGATGGATCGTCGACTCGTTGAACATGTCGAAATACCGTGGATAGTATACGATCCCGGCGGGATCGCACTGTCCCCACTCGATGATGAACGAACGCTCAGCGAAGAATCCGACCTTTTCCGAGTCGAACTCCTTCATCTCCTGCCCAATCATCGATTCTCTTCCTCTCCACCCCGTCGGCGACGCAGCCGTGCCCCGACTTCCCTGGCAGTCTAGTCATTTTCATTGATCCGTCAATAAATTATGGTGGCCGCATTTAGTGTCGACACATGCTGGGTCTCCAAGCCTCCGGGAGCCGCGCTGTCCTTGGCCCTTCATAATGCAAGCGTGAGGATTGACAGTGCCTGACCAGCAAGAATAATGCTAAATCAATGAAATTTTGCAACACACCGGGTTCGCGGATAGCCCCTATACTCCGGCCGATCGCTGCATGGAGGATAGCAGCTCTGGTCCACCTGCCCGATCAGAGAAGGGTCTCTTGAGCATGTCGTCGGACAGAATCATGCACCGTCGAGCGGGACTGGCGACCCTGCTGATCGGCGCGCTTGTCGCTCACCACGCCTATGCGGAGACAACATGTCGATCATCCACTTTTCTATCAACGACTTCATCACGCAGCTGCCGGCTTTCGCACCCGTCCCGGCACCGATCGGCGAGCCGGTCTCGCAGGTCCGCGTGCGTTCGGAGTCGCCGGCCAGCGCGCCGACCAGCCGCACCGGCGTCTGGGAGTGCACCCAGGGCCGCTGGCAGCGGCAGATCCGCCAAGCCGAGTTCTGCGTCTTCCTGGAGGGACGCGCCAGGTTCACGCCCGCCGACGGCGGCGCCACGTTGGAAATCGGCACCGGTGAAGCCGTCTACTTCCCGGCGAACAGCCTGGGCGAGTGGGAGATACTGGAGGACAGCCGCAAGGTGTACCTGATTTTCGAGGAAGGCGCCGCCGCGTGACCCAATCGGGCGACAAGTCCGGCTCGGACAAGCTGAGCTTCTGGCTGGAGACCTGCGTCGACGATCTGACGCCCCGGCCGCCGCTGGACGGCGACCTCACCGTCGATGTCGCGATCCTCGGCAATGGCTTCTCGGGCCTGTGGACCGCCTATCATCTGCTGAAGCAGCAGCCGGACCTCGAGATCGCGATTATCGAGGCGGAGGTCTGTGGTTATGGGCAGCGCGCACGACCATGGATGGCTGCTGACGAATGCCGAGATCGACAACGCCGATACTTTCGTCGAAAAGCTCAACCCGGCCAACAAATATCAATATTGGTTCCAGAACCGCTGGCACGACATGCAGCGGCGGGTCGAAACGATCCGGGTGAAGGGCGGCAACGCCACCAAGCTGGAGATCGCCTACACCGTCCACGGTGTCGTGACCGACTGGGATCTGAAAAACGGGCGCGCCTTCAGCCGCAAGATCGCAGGCGACGCGTCCCGCCGACTGAGCACCTGGGCGGCAATGATCGACATGGGCCGGGCGCACGACATGAAGCAATTCGAGGCGGCGGTCTCTACGCTAACCTCGACCTTCGGGGTCTGCTACGGCGACGAGAAGGGGCAGATCGCCTTCTGGTCGGCAGGGCTCTACCCGCTGCGCGCGCCTGGCGTCGATCCTCGGCTACCCACTCCGGGAACCGGTGAGTTCGAGTGGACAGGATATGCCAAGCTCCAGCAGATGCCGCATGTGGTGAACCCCAAAAGCGGGGTCATCTACAGCTGGAATCCACTCCCCATGAGGACCTGGACAGCGGGCGAGAACGCCCGTTACGGCAAGACCGACCGCCAGCAGGTGGACCTCGACTTGCTGGCGCAGAAGGGTGGACGCATCACCCAGGCCGATATGCTGGCGCTCAATCGCGAGATCGCCTCTACCTTTGCCTCCACGCGGACCGGAGCAACGAAACCCGCCTACTTCATCCCCTATCTGAGGGCGGCGGCGCAGGGCGACGCGCGCCTCACCGAACTGGTGGAGCTGATGGCCGGCTGGAACGGTCTCTTCACGGATGCCGACGGGGATGGCCGTTACGACGATCCCGGTCTGGTGGCGTTCGAGGCCTGGCTGCCGATCGCGCAACAAGCATTGGTGGGCTCCGTCATCGGCGACTGGTGGCACCGGATCGACGACTACAAGCACATAAAGTACCGCACGAGCCTCCTTCTGCGGGTGATAGAGGGCAAGGATGCCGCCACGCCCGCGAAGTTCGACTTCCTGCAGGGACGGGATCGTGACGCGGTGTTGCGCTCGACGCTGACGACCACCTTGGCCAAGCTCCGCGCGGACTTCGGTCAAGGGCCCCTGCGCGGGCTTCGCCAGCCCGTCTACTACCGCTATTTCGACCCCTCGAAGAAGGAGTCAAGCCGGCCCACCGCGCCAGTTGACAGCTTTTTCGATCATGGTGACGTCGAGCTGCCCGCCGCGATGCGCGGACTCGCCCCGGCTTTCGTGCGGGACAATGGCGGCGACGAGTGGGTAGCCTTCATGGAGCTGGCCAAGGATCGGCGCGAGATGCTGAGCGTCGTGGACGCTGGCGGCCAAAACCTCTTCATCGATCCGCAAGGACGCGGCAATCCTCACCTCACCGATCAGATCCAGCGGCACGTCGATCTCGACCTGAAGGTAATCCCGCTCGATCAAGACAGCGTGCGCGCCGCGACCGAGGCCACGCAAACGCTCAACGTGCCTTCCCTCCCGATTGAGGCCGTGTCCCGGCCGCGCTCTCCCGCCCCAACCGGGGGACGCTGAAGTGGCCGCATCTCCTGCCGGTGGCGCGGCGGGAGAGCGCGGTCGAGTGCGGTATTCGCTTGTGAGGGATGTGGATTTCCGCGCGAGCGCGCGGTGAGCGACCTTCTTGGGCGCGTGATCGGCAGGATGCGCGATCGTCTCTACTTGTCGAGAGGCGTTCGCGTCACCGCCGCCTACTTGATCGCGTAGTAGCGGAATAGCGAGTGGTCGGGCTCGTCGTCCGGAGTGATCCGCGGCCGGCGCTGTCCCACGCCCACGATCACGGTGCGGTTCAGCCACTCGTGCGGACCATCGGGCGCACGGAAATAAGGCGTGCAGCGGAAATAGCGTGGGAGGGGCGGCCGTCCAGGCCGCTCCAACGGACCGTGTACGTAGCCAAGATTGCGTATGTAGATGCGCGCGCCGTCATCCGCCTCAATCATGTAGTGGGCGTTGAGCTCCACGACGCCATCGCTGCGGATCATCGGCCAGTCGGCGCCGCTATAGTCGACCAGACGCCCGTTCAGTAGGGGACCAAACACGATCCCGCCCTCGCCCACCGACGTGTAGCCGCAGTCGGGACCGCCAGGATGGATGGGACCCGTCGTCCATCGTCGATCGAAGTTGACGCGGATGTCGAACGCATGCTCGTACTGCAGCGCCAGATCGGGACCATCTAACATTCTCGTCTCCTCAGCATCCTGGCGCAACTTCTGTCGTCTCAGGGCCGGATCTGCGACCGAGCGACGCATCCGCAGGTCGTTCCAGGCTCAAGCGATACCGATGCAAAGATATTTGATCTCCAAATAATCGTCGATGCCGTGACGGGATCCTTCCCGTCCGAGGCCAGAGGCCTTCACGCCGCCGAACGGCGCCACTTCGGTGGATATGAGGCCCGTGTTGATGCCGACTATGCCGCTCTCCAGCGCCTCCGCCACGCGCCACGCACGGCTCATGTCGCGCGCATAGAAGTAGGCGGCAAGGCCGAACTCGGTCGCATTGGCTTTGGCGATGGCGTCGGACTCGTCCTCGAACCGGATAATAGGTGCGACGGGGCCGAAAGTCTCCTCGTTCAGGACGAGCATGCCGGCCTTGACGCCCTCGATTATGGTCGGCTGGAAATAGCGACCGCCCAAGGGATGAGCCTTGCCGCCGGTGACGATGCGAGCGCCCTTGGCGACGGCGTCATCGACATGCTGCTGGGCCTTGGCGACAGCAGCCTCGTCGATCAGCGGCCCAATCGTGGTCGCCTGATCCAGTCCATTTCCAACGACCAGTCCGTTCACCGCCTTCGCAAGCGCCTCTACGAAGCGGTCATGGATGCCCGCTTGCACATAGAGGCGGTTGGCGCATACGCATGTCTGTCCGGCGTTGCGGTACTTCGACGCGATCGCTCCCGCGACGGCGGCGTCCAGATCGGCATCGTCGAACACGATGAACGGCGCGTTCCCGCCGAGTTCCAACGACAATTTCTTGATCGTCGGCGCGCTCTGTTCGTAGAGCTTGGCGCCGATCTCGGTAGATCCCGTGAACGTCAGCTTCCGAACCACCGGGCTCGCGGTCAGCGCTCCGCCAATCGCGGCCGCACCGCCGGTGACCACGTTGATCACGCCGGCGGGCACGCCTGCCTCCTCGGCCAAAACGGCGAGCGCGAGGGCGGTGAAGGGCGTCTGGCTCGCCGGCTTCAGCACCGTCGTGCAACCCGCCGCCAGTGCCGGCGCCAACTTGCGGGTGATCATCGCGGCCGGGAAGTTCCACGGCGTGATCGCCGCGACGACGCCGATCGGCTGCTTTAGCACGACGATGCGCTTGTCAGGCATATGTCCAGGCACGACTTCGCCATAGATCCGCTTCGCCTCCTCGGCGAACCACTCGATGAAGCTCGCGGCATAGGCAATCTCGCCCTTCGCCTCCGCGAGCGGTTTGCCCTGTTCGCGCGTGAGGATGCGCGCCAGTACGTCCTGATGCGCCATGATGAGGTCGAACCATGCACGCAGAACCTGCGCCCGATCCTTGGCGGTGCGCGCTGCCCACGCCGGCATGGCCCGCTCGGCCGCGGCGATCGCCGCCTCGGTCTCCGCCGTGCCGAGCTTCGGCACACGGCCGACGATCTCGCCCGTCGCAGGGTCATCGACGGCGATCCCGTCGTCTCCAACCTCAATCCAGGTCCCGTCGATCAGGCAGGCCTCGCGGAGCAGATCATTTTCGCTGAAGCTTCTCATCAAATCCTCGGTTCAACGGTTGTTCGGTACGATCGGGCTGCGCCTGGGGTCTGACCCGGCACCCAGTTGCCGTGCAGACCCTGACGCATGCGGAACGGCAGGGCGATGGAGGCGACCGGACCTTGCGACAGGTTGAGCGCATCGAGCAGCAGCAGCCGCGATCCGTTCTCCGCCATCCGGTTCTCGATGCAGATGAGATAACCGTCCCCCTCCTCGGTCGATCCCGGACGCGGGACGAAGGCGGGCTCCTGGAGGGACGAGGTCGGGCCGACCCAGAATGTGTCCGTTTCGCCCGTCTCCAGGTCGATCCGGCCAAGCGTGTTCATCATGAAGCCGGCCGCGCTCCGACCGCCCGGCAGATCGATCGGCTTCGACAAATCCTGCGCGAGTTGCCAGCCGTAGCGGTTCTTCAATCCCGCGAAGCGATCGTCGATGCGGGGGAACTCCCCCGTCAGCTCCGCCAGGGGAGTCATCTGGATGTCTTCGCTGTTGGAACGCAGGTCAACGGTCCAGCGGGTCATCCGCGCCGCCGCGGCGACCGGGTCGAACGGCTCGCCGTCGGTGTCCGGAAAGAACGGGAACATATTGCCGCTCGCCATCGGCACGTCGAAATGCACCGTGGTGCCTTCATTGTGCGCGTTCATGACGTGGCTGGCGAAGCAGGTTGGCGCCGAGAACCAGCGGATGTCCTCGGCGCCACCGTTCCGTGGCAGGACGCCGAGGTGAACGGGGCGGCCGCGATCGAAGCCGAAATGCGGCAGGCCCGCCTCAAGCCGTTCCCAGGAGCCAACGATCGGCACGACGTGGAAAACAACATAATCCTCGGTGATGCCGAAGTCGTGCATCATGCAGTAATAGGGTATCTCGAACCAAACTTCGCGCATGATCTCCCCTTCCGGGCTGATCACGTAGAATACCATGTCGCGTGTGCACAGCCCCTTCGCGGCGTAACCAAAGGCAAGCATCTCGCCGGTGCGCGCATCGATCTTCGGATGCGCGGTGAAGGTCTCCGACGTCATACTGCCCCCGAAGGTGTATTTGGGGTCGATCGTCTCCAGCGTCTCCGGGTCCATCCACACCGGCGGACTGTCCTCCTTGAGCGCGAGCAGCTTGCCGGCATGGACGACCACATTGGTGTTCGCCGTTCCGCGCACTTGGCCCTTCACGCTCCCGTCGTCGGTCAGCGGATTGCGATAGGCGCCGAAAAGCGCGTGCCCGGCCTCCCGTTCCAGTCGGAACTTGTCGGTGCGCGCCCAGCGTTGCTGCAAAGAGACCTCGCCATCCTTGAAGCGGAACCGCGTGACCATGCCGTCGCCGTTGAACCAGATGTCGTTTCCGGCGAGTGGCGGGTACTGCGGATCGGGCGCGACGCGGTAGAAGCTGCCGTCGAGGTCCGCCGGAATGACACCCGCGACCACCGGGAGGTTGCGCACTTCGGCCTCGACGCCGGAAGGGGCGAAGAAGCCGGTGAAACTGGGCGTGTCCGGGAATTTCATACCGTGCCTCGTCGAGATGATGATGATATATTCGGCGGCGCCGCAGGGCCGCCGAATGTGGCGACGCGATTCAGCGCGACATCATTGTTTAGTCAACGACATTACACTTCGAGGATCTCGGGTCAAGCGCTCTCGGATCGGCAGGCCACTTGCCGAGCCGCTGCGCCAGGTCACAGCCCGAAACCAGCCACCGCTGTCAGCGAGCGCTCGATAATATCGAGCCCTTCCCCAATTATCGCGTCCGAAGCGGTGAGCGGCACCAGGATCCGGATCGTCTCCCCCTTCGCTCCACAAGACAAGACGATCAAGCCCTCCTCAAGCGCCGCCGCGCAGACCGCCTTGGCAGCGGTGCCGTCGGGCACGCCGTCTGTTCCCAGCACGTCGAAGCCGATCATCGCGCCAAGGCCACGGAGGTTCGCGACCGGCAGCCCGGCGTCGCGATATCCCTCGATGCGCTTCCGCAGTGCCGCTCCAATGATCTCCGCACGGGCGTTGAGCCCTTCCTCCTCGATTACGTCAAGCACGGCGAGCGCCGCCGCGCAGCTCACCGGCGACCCGCCATAGGTCCCGCCGAGTCCGCCCGGATCCAGCGCGTCCATGATCTCGGCGCGACCGATCACCCCCGCCAGCGGGAAACCGCCGGCGAGCGGCTTGGCCACGCAGACGAGGTCGGGTTCGACGTGGCTGTGCTCGATGCCGAACATCCTGCCCGTACGGGCGAAACCCGACTGGACCTCGTCGGAGATGAGGAGGATACCGTGCTCGTCGCAGATCCGGCGCAGGGCCTGGAGCAGTTCGGTTGGAGCGACATGGAAGCCGCCCTCGCCCTGGACGGGCTCGATGATGATGGCGGCGATCCTTTCCGCCTCGACATCCGCGGCAAATAGTCCGGCGAGCGCGTCCAGACTGCGCCGCACGGTGGCGTCCCCGATCTGGGTCGGGAACGGCAGGTGAAAGATTTCGCCAGGCATGGGGCCGAAGCGTCGCTTGTACGGCGCAACCTTTCCGGTCATGGCCGACGCCAGCAGCGTGCGTCCATGGAAGCCGCCACTGAAGGCGATGACCCCGGATCGGCCGGTCGCCGCGCGAGCGATCTTCACCGCGTTCTCGGTCGCTTCCGCGCCGGTCGTCAGGAGGATCGTTTTTGCGTCGGCGCTGAACGGCGCCGCAGCGTTCAGTCGCTCGCACAATTCGATATACGGCTCGTATGCGGCCACCTGGAAGGCGGTGTGCGAGAATCGCGCGAGTTGCGCCTGGACGGCAGCGGTGACCTTCGGATGGAGATGTCCAGTGTTAAGTACGGCGATGCCTCCAGCGAAGTCGATGAACCTGCGCCCTTCGACATCCCAGAGCTGGGCGTTCTCGGCCCGATCCGCGTAGATCGCGGTGGACGATGCGCGCCTTCGTCATCAAATTTCTCCCCTTCTTGATGTCCCCCGACTCCAGGGAGTCGGACCTCCGATGCACATATTAATTGATTTATCATCATAATGAAATATGCGCGGCGTGCAAAGTGCCTACTGAAGAATCCTGCGTTTTTCTGAACGTCGAACGATTCTCAATTGGCCAATCATTGATTTAGCCCGTGCGCCGGACTACTCCTCGTGGATGGCCTTCGTGACGAGGCAGGCGTCAACGCCTTCCAGGCCGTCCTCATGGCCGTGGCCCGACCATTTGACGCCGCCGAACGGGGCATCCGCCCCGCCGATCTTGCTGGTGTTGATGCCCAGCATGCCGGTCTCAATCTCACGCGACAGCCGGCGCTGCCGATTGGCGTCGTCGGTCCACAGATAGGCGGCCAGCCCATAGGGTAGCCGATTGGCCTCCGCGACCATCTCGTCCTCCGACCCGTAGGCGTTGCAGATGGCTACAGGTCCGAAGGGCTCCGTGTTCATGATGTCGGCGTCCAGCGGAACATCCGTGATGACGGTCGGTTGGAAGAAGAAGCCCCGATTTCCGATCCGCTCCCCGCCGGCCCGAACCTGGGCGCCACGCGCCTTGGCGTCACCGATCAACTGGTCCATGGCGTCCAGCCGGCGCGCGTTCGCCATCGGACCCATCTGGCTGTCGGAATCGGCGCCGTTGCCGACCTTCAGTGCGGCGGCGCGACCGGCGAAGCCGTCGACGAACTCGTCGTAAATGGCGTCCTCGATAATGAAGCGCGTCGGTGCGACGCACACCTGGCCGGCGTTGCGGAACTTGTGGGCGACCACCGTGTCCAGCACCTTCTCCACCTTCGCGTCCTTGAACACGAGCACCGCGCCGTGGCCGCCGAGTTCCATGGTGGTCCGCTTGAAATCATCGGCCGCAAGCTTGAGGAGATGCTTTCCAACCTGAGTCGATCCGGTGAAGGAGAGCTTGCGCACAATAGGCGATGCCAGAAGATGGCGTGACACCTCGTCCGGGATGCCGAATACTGCCTGCGCAACGTCCTTTGGCAGTCCGGCTTCGAGCAGGGACTCCAGCACGAGGATTGCCGAGGCCGGCGCCTCCTCCGCCGACTTGAGGATCACCGAGCAGCCCGCAGCGATGGGCGCGCCCAGTTTGCGCCCGGGATTGTTGATGGGAAAGTTCCATGGGCTAAACGCGACTACGGGGCCAATGGGCTCCTTCGTCACGATCGAACGTGAGCCCGCTGGCCGCACGAGCGAACGCCCGTAAAGCCGGTGACACTCGCCCGCGTAAAACCGGAACAGGTTCACGTTCATCGCTACTTCGGTTCTGGCTTCGGCCAGAGTCTTGCCCTGCTCGGCCGTCGCGACCCGCGCGATGTCTTCGGCCCGCGCGGCCATGATCGAAGCGGCGCCCAGCAGAACCGCGGCGCGCTGCTCCGGCGTCGACTTCCGCCATGTCGCGAAGCCACGCGCCGCAGCGTCAAGTGCCCGGTCCAGGTCGGCGGCGTCCGCCAGGGGCAGTTCGCCCAGTCGCTCCAGCGTCGCGGGATTGATGACAGTGTGCGTGCGACGATGGCCGACGGGAATCCGCTCGCCGTCGATGATCATGCAAAGTTCAGGATAGGCCATTATCGTCCCTTGTTGCTGAAATGATGGACCGCCGCTCGCTCGCTCAATGCAGACCTGCTGGCCGTGCGACGTCAGCTACAGCCTGCGGCGTGCCGCGCATGAACAGGAACAGCATCGCGACGATGAGCGGGGGTATGGAAATCGTGGTCATGGTCATCGGGAGCGACCAGTTGTAGGTGAGCGCGGCGCCGCCCAGCAGGGGCGCGACAATGCCGCCGATCCGTCCGACCCCTCCGGCCCAGCCGATCCCGGTGCTCTTCATCTCGGGCGGATATATCTGGGCCATGAGCATGTTCAGTCCGGACTGTCCCCCGGCGGAGAAGAAGCTCCAGACAACCAGCACGAGCACGAAAAACGGGCTGTCGAATGGCACCTGTCCGATGGCGAAAATCGACACCGCCAGAGCACCGTAGAATAGCGGTATGAGGCGGCCCGCACCGAACCAGTCCATGAGGCGGCCGACGCTCAGCGTGCCCATGACGCCTCCGAAGAAGCCGATAGCAGCCACAACCGCGAAACGCTGCAGCGACACCCCCGCCATCTCGCGGAAAAAGGACGGCAGCCAAGCGTAGAGCAGGGCGATGTTGCCCATGCTGAAGAAGCAGCAGATCCAGATGATCGTGGTCGCACGTGCCCGGCCGCCCCGGAAGATTTCGAAGACGCCGGACCTCTCGCGGGGCAGCCGTTCCGGCAGCACGAACCGCTCGTCACCGCTCAGATCCAGTCTGGGATCGATGCGCCGCACCAACCGTTTCAGATCACTTCCCGCGCCTGTTCGACGAGGCTGGGCGACGGCGGAGTCAACCAGGAAAACAGCCATCAGCGGAGTGAGCAGGAGCGGAAGCGCTCCGCCCACCCAGAAGGCAGCCTGCCAACCGTAGACCGGAATCAGGAACGCCGCTCCGGCGCCGGCCGCGTTGCCAGCCGAGTAGCCCACCATCGCGACCCCAATCACTGTGCTCCGCAGCCGTCGAGGCGCGAACTCGGAAATGAGGGCAGCCCCCATCGGCACGGTACCGGCGAGAGAAATGCCGGCCAGGCCCCTGAGCACGGCGATCTGCATAATGTTGTGCGCCAGGGACGTCGCAAGCGTGATGAGGCCAAAGACGAGCAGCGACCAGACGAGAGCACGCTTCCTTCCGAAGCGATCAGCCAGCGGGCTGACAACGAAAGAGCCGATCGTGAGTCCGATTTGCTGCAGGAGGAAGACGATCGTCATGGCAGCGGGTTTCACACCTACACCCTCTGCGACGGCCGGAGCTATCTTCCCGAGCATGAAGATGTCGTATCCATCGACGAACATCGCCGCGACGACGAGGATAAGGACGGAAATCTGTGTCCGGCCGAAGGGCTGGTTGTCCAGCACCGCGGCGAGATTCACCTCCCGGCGCCCACTACCTTCCATGCCCTGCCCCCTTTCAAGCGGTCAATCAGCACGCCGCCACGAGCAGCGCCCGACAGTCGACAACGGCATCGCGCAGCAAGTGAGATCGGCCTTGCCTCTCCTTGCCTAATATTTGATAGATCAATGATACGAGCAGTGCAACGACTTTTGCACTCGCCTAGTTTATAGCTGCCCTTCCAACTGTGGCCCAGAGCATATAGAGGACAGGTTCCCGCAACGCTCGCCAGTCCATCGGAGCGCCGGTTCGGAACGCTCCAGCACAGAAATCCATGATGAGTCATGAAGTATCTTGAGTTCCTGGCGTCCTGATCATATACCGCATCCTTCTGCCCTGAGGCTCCGGCGGCATCGACATTGCGGTTCCACTTCAGGTCGCATTTAGCGGGAAGGGCGCCTCTTGGAGGCGAATAGCCAAGGATGTGCCCACAGCATCCTGGCTGGAGAACTTAGGAGCGATACTATGGTGCAGCAGAGTGGTCATGGACGGCTGTTGGGCGGTGCGACAATGATCATCGCAGCTGCGGCATCCGTGGCGCTCCTGGCGGGGGCGGGCTTCGCGTGGGCGCAGCAGCCGATAGCAGCGGCGGCGCCTCAGGTCTCAGGCTCGATGGCCCCACAGCTCGTCGCCGGCGCCGCATCCTACAGCCAAAACTGTGCAAGCTGCCACGGCGAACAGTTGGTCGGCCCCGGTGCCCCTGAGCTCAAGGGAAAAGCGTTCCTTGCGACTTGGGCGGGCGCGCCGGCGCGCCGGCTCTACAGTCGGATACTCAGCACGATGCCCCTCACCGATCCCGGCAGCCTTGATCCCAAGGCGGCGCTCGATATCACGACATTCATCCTCAACGAGAACAAGCAGCCCGTGCCGGCCACCGGCTACGCGAGTCCAGCCGAGCTCGATAAGATCTCTATCAGGAATGGCGGCTGAAAGTTTCCCTGGCCCGATCAGTCCTAGGACGGATCGACGTTCAGATGATGACGAGCCGAAAATGGTGATTTTTCGTGACCCGGCGCGCCGCGTACTTCCAGTAGGTGAGCACCGGAAGCACGAAGGGCCAACATTTGCAGGCCGTCGGGGCTGAATGTCGGTCCGTCCTAGCTCGATCAGCGCCGGGCCAGGTCGACGGGAAGAACTCCCCCTTAGCACATCGGCGCTCATCTTCGAGCGCAGGGACGGCCCGTTCCCGGCACCGCACCGCCTTGAACAGGCATGAACCCCCAGTCTCTTCACCGCAATGTTCGATCTGCTTGCACGAGTCCTTTCTGAACGCTATCGTTGATTCGTCAATGTGTTTGAAGACAGGGCGCACGGACCGGGCCGTTGCAGGAAGCGGTCGCCAGCCGGCGGGCAGCTTCCCGAAAGCTGTGGGCACGTCGCAAAGGCCCAGCCAGTGTCATGCTTGATCGTTGAATCGGAAGGATATCGAATGGCCAGCTCGAAGTTGATTGTCACCGTGGCACCGACGGGTGGCATGGCTTCCAAAGCGCAGAACCCCAATCTGCCAACGCAGCCGGCGGAGATCGCCGATTCGGTCTACAACTCTTACAAGGAAGGCGCGGCGATCGCGGCGCTCCACGCGCGGCGGCCGGACGATGGGGCCACCTGCAATGCAGACATCTACCGCGACATCAACGAACGGATTCGCGCCAAGTGCGACATCATCATCAATAACTCGACGGGTGGCGGCTCCAGCGGCGACATGCTCGTCGCCCGCGAGGACGGCCTGTTCGAATCGAACTTCGAGGAACGGCTGAAAGGCTGCGAAGCGGGCGCCGAGATGGCGACCTTCGACGGAATGACGTTCGTGGACGTCCACGGCGGCAGGGAAATCCTCGTCGTCACGCCGCCATCGCGGTGCGAAACTCTCGTCAAGCGGATGGTGGAGCGTGGCATCAAGCCCGAATGGGAGGTGTTCGGTCCGAGCCACATTCTGCAGGATGTCACCCGCCTGATCCAGAAGGGGTATGACAAACCCCCTTATTACATCAACATGGTTCTGGGCGCGGACCACGGCTTCCAGGGCGCGATGCCCTATAGTCACGACATTCTTACGGCGATGGTGAGCATGCTGCCGCCGCAATCGATCTTCTGCGTGTCCGCGATCGGACCGGCACAGCTTCCCGCAACCACTCAGGCGATGCTCCTGGGCGGACACGTCCGGGTCGGTCTGGAGGACAATAATTACTACAGCCGCGGTCGCCTAGCCAGCAACGAGGAGCTGGTAGCCCGCACGGTGAGGATCGCCAACGAACTCCAACGGGAGATAGCCTCCCCCGAAGAGGCGCGGGAGATACTCGGGTTAGCGAAGATATCGCAGTAAGCTGGGGGGTCGCTCCCCTTCCGAGCTGAGCGCATTTCAGTGAGGCTGGCGGCGATACACGCGTCTCATGTGGACAATGGAAGAGGCGCGACGACGCGCAGGGATTGTCGAACATGATGACGACGGTCCGCCAGATGGCCGAACCAAGGGTGCGAGACCTGATCGCGTCAAGTCACACGCTTTAGAGGATAGATCATGGAGACCCAACCGTCAGCACCGCGCGACGCGGTGTTCGAACGCCGCAACCCCCTCACCGGCGAGGTGGCGACGACCGTCAAGGCCGCGAGTGTCGAGGACGCCCAAGCCGCCGTAGCAGCAGCGGCATTCCCCGCATGGTCGGCCCTGGGACCGAACGCCCGACGCGCAGCGCTGATGAAGGCGGTGATCGCGCTGGAGGCGCGGACCGACCAGTTCATCGACGCGATGATGGGCGAGATCGGCGCGACCGAAGGCTGGGCGCGCTTCAACCTGATGCTTGCCGCCAGCATGATCCGGGAGGCTGCCGCGCTCACCATGCAGGTCGCGGGCGAGGTGATCCCTTCCGACAGGCCGGGCTGCATCGCAATGGCGCTGCGCGAGCCGGTGGGCGTGCTGCTCGGCATCGCGCCGTGGAACGCGCCGATCACCCTTGGCGTGCGCGCCGTCGCAACGCCGCTGGCATGTGGCAACACGGTGGTGTTGAAGGCCAGCGAGCAGTGCCCGCGCACGCACGCGCTGATCGGCGAGGCGTTCAACGAGGCGTTGCCCGAGGGAGCGATTTCCATTGTCACCAACGCCCCTGCCGACGCCGCGGAAATCGTAGGCGCGCTGATCGATCATCCGGAGGTGAAGCGCATCAACTTCACCGGCTCGACCCACGTCGGCAAAATCATCGCCAGGCGCGCGGCCGAGCATCTGAAGCCCGCATTGCTGGAGTTGGGCGGCAAGGCGCCGCTGATCGTTCTGGACGATGCCGACCTTGACGAGGCGGTGAAGACTGCCGCGTTCGGCGCGTTCATGAACCAGGGCCAGATCTGCATGTCGACCGAACGCATCATCGTCCTGGACGCCGTGGCCGACGAGTTCAACCGCCGATTCAAGGAAAAGGTGGAGAGCATGCCGGTCGGAGACCCGCGCGAGGGGAAGACCCCGCTTGGCGCCGTGGTGGACCAGAAGACAGTCGATTGGGTGCGCGAGCTCGTCAACGACGCGATTGCGAACGGCGCAGAGCAGCTCGTCGGCGGCGAGGCGAACGGGGTGCTGATGCCGGCGCACGTCATCGACAGAGTGACGCCCGAAATGAGGCTGTTCCGAGAGGAGAGCTTCGGACCCGTGGTGGGAGTGATCCGCGCACGCGACGAGGCACATGCAGTCGAGCTCGCAAACGATACCGAATATGGGCTATCGGCGGCGGTGTTCACGCGGGACACGGCGCGCGGACTTCGCGTCGCCAAGCTGATCAAGTCGGGCATCTGCCACATCAATGGACCTACCGTGCACGACGAGGCGCAGATGCCGTTCGGCGGGGTCAAGGCCTCGGGCTACGGCCGCTTCGGCGGCCGCGCCGGCATCGACGCCTTCACCGAATTGCGGTGGATCACGATCGAAACCCAGCCCGGCCACTACCCGATCTGAAATGCCGCTCGCACATGTGCGCGAACGGCGAGCATGACCGATGCTGGGAAAACGATCGATCGTGGAACGAGGTGGCGGAAAGTTACGCCGGTAGGTTCGGCAACGAGGGCCGGCGCTTCTCCCTCGCTGCACCTCCCGGCTTTTAGCCGAAGATCATTTCATCGATTCCAACCGGAGCGCGATCTTGCCGAGAATGCGGTCCAGGGTAACTCGCTCGTTGTCAGTCAGATCACTCATCAACGCCTCGTGGAACGCGGTACGCTCACCGACCAGCGCCTCATACTTGCGGCGACCCGCCTTGGTCAGCGACAGGATCGGCATGCGGCGATCCTCAGGGTTGTCGCGCCGCTCGACGAGGCTTCGTCCCTCGAGCTGACTGGCGGCCCGGCTTACTTCCGCGCGGTCGGCCCACGACATATCCGCGAGCTGTCGTATCGTCGCCCCGCCGGTAGTCGTCGCCAATCGGCTCAACACGCGCCATTCGGCATAGGTCAGATCGTTGGCCGCCGAGAGCTTGCGGACCGTGATGCGGTTCATCGCCTTGCCGACAAGCGAGAGACGATAAGTTGGGTAATCCATTCCCGGCAGCACCCAGCCTGACAGCTTGATCGGATCGGATACCCCGGATTCCGGCGACGGGTTCGTTCCGCGTACCTTAGCGGTATTGATTTTGGTCACGCTTCCACTTCCATGTTCGGCCTTGATCGACAAGGGCCTGTCGAGAGCATCCTAGTGGCAGACGTTTGACTTGTCATCAAAATCACGGCGTCGATATCATTGTCCTGTCTCGCGGCGGGGTAGGAAGGTTTCCCTGAGCGGATGTACACCGTTGATCTTCCCGCAGGATTCGGATGCGAATTCGACCCTGGAGAATGAGAAATACGGGCAAGACGGTGCGCACGACGATTGGCGACAAGGCGGCGCCGGTCACCATCATACGATGCCGGTCGAAGGGAGGGTTCACATCGCTGCCGCGCCGTGGGAACCCAGTCGCTGGAGAGGCGGCGAAGTTTCGAGGTTTGAAATTATGTGAGAAGATTGGATCGCCGTGCCGCCCACCCGACCAGCACGATAGCGACCGCTGCGGAGCTGGCCTGGAACTGGCTTTGGAGGTCCGGGTCGATCGCCATCGTGATCAGAACGGCGGCGATCGCGCCAATCGTCGCGATGCTGCCCCACGGATGGAGCCACATGCTTAAGACAGGGCGCAGGGCTTCCCGTTCCATCTTCATGCGCAGGCGCAACTGCGCAGAGGCGATCAGCAGATACAGGACCAGCATGATCGCCCCGGACGCGTTGACCAGAAATGCAAAAGCCGTGTCGGGGGAGACGATGGCAACCGCCAGCGCGGCAAGGCTGAAGATCGTGCCGAATATGATTGCGCGACGCGGCACGCCAGGACCGCTGACCACCCGAAGCGCCGCCGGCGCATCGCCGCGCAGAGCGAGGGAATGGAGGACCCGAGAGGTTACATACAGACCGGAATTGAGGCACGACAGTACGGCGATGAGCACGACCGCCTGCATGATCATGGCGCCCCCGGGAATCCCCATCCTGGCTATGGCGGCGGCAAAGGGCGATTGGCCGGGCAGGATCTCGTTCCAGGGAACCACAGCGACGATCAACGCGATCGAAAGCACGTAAAACAGCAAGATTCGAATCGCGACCGTGAAGGTCATCCGGGCGATAATGCGTGGGCCCGCGTCCGATTCCGCCGCCGCGATGGTGGCGATCTCCGCCCCGACCAAGGCGAAGATCACGCTGGTCACCCCGGCGAGCGGGGCGGAAAGCCCTTTGGGGGAAAAGCCGCCATGCGCCGTCCAGTTGCCAAGGCCGGCATTGGCCCCGAACATGCCGGTCACATAGGCAAGGCCGACAAGGATGAAGACGACAATCGCCGCGATCTTCAGCCCCGACAGCCAGAATTCGAACTCGCCATAGGATCGTGCGGAAAGAAGATTGGTGCCCGCCAGCGCGACGGTGAGCAACGCCGCGACTTGCCAGATCGAGAGGCCAGGCCACCATTGCGCCAGGATCGTCGCGCCCGCGATCGCCTCGATCGCCACCACTACCACCCAGAAATACCAGTAGAGCCAACCGCTCATGAAACCAGCCCAGTCGCCCAGGCCAAGCCGCGCGAACTCGGGGAAGGATTGAACGCCCGGTTCCGCAGTGGCCATCTCGGCCAACATGCGCATGACCAGCATGACGATGCCGCCCGCGACTATATAGCTCACAATCGCGGCCGGGCCGATGCCAGCGATGGCGGTGCTGCTGCCGACGAAAAGGCCAGCCCCGATGATGCCGCCAATAGCGATCATCTCGACATGGCGCGGTCGCAGACTTCGGGAAAGGCGATCGTTCTCGCCGCCGAGTGCTAAAGCTTCGGGCGTCGCTTCGGCTTTAGCGATTGTCGTCATTCGACATCTTCCAAGATGTGCGTGATCGTTTCAACGATGTGGTCGATCTGTCCTTCGCTGATGATCAAGGGGGGTGAAAGCGCGATGATATCGGCGGTCACGCGGATGAGGACGCCTCTGTCGAAGGCGGCGTGGAATGCCTCCATCGCGCGCGCGCCCACTGCGTCCTTTCGCGGTGAAAGTTCGATGCCGGCCATAAGCCCAAGATTGCGAACGTCGATGACATGCCGCGCCTCTTGAAGGCGATGGATTGCCGCTTCCCAATAGGGAGCGAGTCTGGCCGCGCGTTCAAACAGGCGAGATTCGGCATAGGTTTCCAGAGAGGCAAGGCCGGCCGCGGCTGCAAGCGGATGGCCCGAATAGGTATAGCCGTGAAAGAATTCTATCCCGTCGGGCGCATTGTCGACAATGGTGTCATGGACGTCCCGGCTCGCGGCCACCGCCCCCATGGGCACGGCGCCGTTCGTCAAACCCTTCGCCATGGTAAGGATGTCGGGTGTCACACCGAAATATTCAGCGGCCGTCGCGGTGCCGAGACGACCAAAGGCCGTGATGACCTCATCGAAAATCAGCAGGATGCCATGACGGCGCGTGATCTCGCGCAGTCGTTCGAGATAGCCGCGAGGGGGGATCAATACACCCGTGGAGCCCGCGACGGGCTCCACGATGACCGCTGCGATCGTTTCCGCTCCATGCAGGGCGACGACATCCTCCAGTTCGCTCGCGAGATCGACGTTCGATTCCGGGAGTCCCCTGGAGAAGCGCGGCACCACGCCATGGGTATGGCTGAGATGGTCGACTCCGGCGACCTGTGTGACGAAGGCACGGCGATTGCCGCCGATGCCACCGACCGACATACCGCCGAAATTGGTGCCATGATAGCCGCGTTGACGGCCGATCAGCCGTACACGCGATCCGTCGCCACGCGATCGGTGATAGGCGATCGCCATCTTGAGCGCGGTATCCGCGGATTCGCTTCCGGAACCGGTAAAGAAGATGCGGTCGAGTCCGGCGGGCATCAGCGCGGCAAGGCGGGTGGCGAGCGCGAAGGGAAGCGGATGGCCCAGCTGGAAAGTCGGTGCGAAATCCAGCTTCGCCGCTTGATCCTGGATGGCGCGGGTAACGCTGGGCGCATTATGGCCCGCGTTGACGCACCATAGGCCAGCGGTGCCGTCGAGCACGGTCCGTCCCTCCGACGTTTGATAGAACATGCCGTCCGCCGAAGAGAGCATTCGCGGACGTGCCTTGTAGGCCCGGTTGGCGGTGAAAGGCATCCAGAAAGCCGACATGTCCTCAGCGGAGGGTTCGACGACGGAGGGTTGTTGAGGGGAGTGTTGCATCGATTCTCGTGATTTGCGCCATGGCTGATGGCTGGCCGATGCTTCAATTTCTATTGAGCCCTGATAGGCGGGGGAGATGCATATTCGATGACAGGCGGTGTTCTTTGGGCACCAGGATACACTGGGGCATTCCTTGGCTCGAGAGCGGGCTCGACCGGAGTCAAAGCGGAAAGTCGATTCGGACAGCGGAGCGGTCAACCAAGCCCAGCGAGATCTGTTCGCCAAACATCGCTAATTTGTCCACGCCGCCTAGCATAGAGCCGCCATTACACTTAAGTGGAGCGACCAGAGTATATTGGGCTCTAAAAAGGTGCGAATCGAATGGACGGTTGGGAAGGGATAGAGGAATTCGTGGCCGTGGCCCGGACTGGCTCCTTCATCGCCGGAGCCGCTTCGCTCGGCGTGTCGCGCACGCATATGAGCCGTGCCCTCGCCCGGCTGGAGGATCGGCTGGGGGCCCAGCTGCTGCACCGCACCACCCGTAGGGTGCTCTTGTCTCCTACCGGGCAAACTTTCCTCGACCACTGCATTCGGCTGGTACAGGAAAGAGACGAGGCCGTTGCGCTCATCCGTGATCAGGGCGAGCCGCGCGGCGATCTGAGGATCACCTGCTGCGTTGCGCTGGGCGAGCGTTTCATCGCTCCGGTTGCGCGACAATTTGCCAAGCAGCACCGCCAGCTGACCGTTTATCTGGATGTGACGGACCGCACGATCGACCTGGTGGCCGAGGGTTATGACCTTGGCGTTCGCACGGGCAATCTTCCATCCTCCGACCTGATTGCTGCAAAGATTGCTTCGCGACGGTCCCGTACTTGTGCCGCCCCGGCCTATCTGGAACGCATGGGGACACCTGAGAAGATCGCTGACCTGAACGAGCACGATTGCCTGACAGGCACCACGTTGCAGTGGCACTTTTCCGAAAAGGGCGATGAAATACTATACCGCCCGCGTCCCGTCTGGAGCTGCAACAATGGCTACGCCGTCCTGGAAGCAGCCCGGGACGGCATGGGCATCTGCCAATTGCCCGATTTCTATCTCAATGACGCAGTTCAATCGGGCCAGCTGGTGCCCATTCTCGAAGAGTTCGCTCCTCCCGAGGAGCCGATCTGGTCGGTCTATCCTGACAAACGTCACCTTTCTCCGAAGGTGCAACGTTTTGTCGCCGCCTTGAAAGGCACATTACCCAAAGCCATGGCACGTCCAGACTGACTATCTGATTTCCTGATCTGAAGGTTCGGCAATCGTCCCTTCAACATGGCCGGCAGAATTGTTCCTGGTAGATTGGCCGCCGCGCAATGCTCTCGATCGATTTTGGATCTGATCGATCCCTTTAGTATCGAGTTTCTTGGCTGTCAGATGATGACATCGGACTGGCAATCGCCCGACCAGCGATATGTTGCGGAGCATTTGCAGGCACAGGTCACCCCGAAGGGGAAAGTCTTGCAACAGGAGGAAAAGTGGCGGAGAGGGGAGGGATTCATCAAGATCTACGCAATATCTTGAAATTTCGTGATATTTATTACGCCTTTGGCAATCAATGCCCCTAAGGATGCCCCCAATCTCAACGGTCATTGGTACCTCCCGCGATGCAGTTGGCAATCCACGTTTCGACGTCGGATTCGAGCCATCCAACGGCCCGCTGGCTCAACTGATGCGGCCGTGGGAACTCTGAGTTCTGGATCTTGCGGTATATGGTCGCTCGGCTCAGCCCTGTCCTCGCCTTGACCGCAGGCAGCCGGAGGATCGCCATGGGGGCACCCCACCGAAAACGTACATCTCGTGTGTGGGCTGTTGTTCATCTGCTTGTATGATATGGGGGGTCTTAGCCATATGTTCCTCCAGGATCGATCGTGGCGAGGGTCGGGACGATGTTGACGCATCCCCGACCCGCTTCGTTTATGGTATCTGCTAACGCATCCAGATCGGCCTGATGATGCGCGACAGATTGATCATGATGTAGCTCCGCACGTGCTCCGGCCGAAAGGACGCCAGCCCCAGATCTTCAGGAACCGCGATCAGTTCGTTACCCGCATGGGTAAAAAGCCATCGCGTGTCGGGAAATCGGACTCGTAAAAGAAATACATTTGTTGCCCCGGTTCGAGCCGGTAGCGCTGTGTAGAGAGTTCGAAGTTCACAAATTGCGGCTGACTGCTGCTGTTTTTAATGGTGTGTTTCAGTCGCGCCACTTGCATCTCCATCACACTGTCGCGTCCTATGTAATGTCAGCTTTCAGGGTCGTCTTGCCCAAAACCGGACCTTCTGCAAACCACCCATCGTTGACCATCGGCGGCGCTGGTACGCGAGCGGCCCGCACAATTGGCGACCCTCCCGGTTTGAGACGGGCAAACTGCCGAGCAGCACGCGCCAACAGAGCGGCCGTTCAGCGGACCAAATCGTCTCTTCCAAACCAGTCGTCCGTTCTGGCAGTCAGGTTTCAGGCCGTGCCTGGGGCGCCTTCATCGGCAGAAAAGTTGGGGGGAGTGGACATTATTCCAAGCGCGCAATCAACGCATCCGTGCCCGCTTCAATGCCGCCGGAGAGATCTCCCTTTCGGAAGCTCGGAAGGATTTTCTGATCGATAATTTGTTGGCAGACCCCATCAGGCAGTCGCTTCTCCAAGCCATAGCCAACTGCTATTTGGACCTTGCGCTCTTTTGGCGCGACCAGAAGAACCACGCCGTCATCATAGCCTTTGCGCCCAATTCCCCAGCTGTTCGCTAAGTCTCTCGTGTAATTGGCGACATCGCGTCCATCAAGCGAGGGCACTGTTACAACGACCAGTTGATGCTGCGTTTTCTGCTCTAGCTTCGCTAGCCTGCCACTCAGGGTGGCCTGTTCTTGGGGCGATAGGATATGAGCCGTATCGGTCACGCGGCCAGCCAGTGGCACGGCTGCCATAGAGGTCGCAGAATTTTCGCTTTCAGTTCCAGCGGCTGGAGCACTGGTCGCCTGCCCATTCGAGCACGCAAGCGTGAACAGCACTGATGCGCAGGCAATTCCTCGAAGCGATCGTCTCATGCGGGCATCGTGAGGTGCAGTTGTGGGACCGTCAATGTCCGTTTTGTCGGCGGCTCCGGAAAGTCTGGTTCCCGGTAAAAATGTTGAAATGCTGCCCTTTGCTCGCGGCCCGGGCGGGCCGACGGGAGCCGCCGACATCTCGGTCGTTGGCGAATCCGAAACGATGCCTTATCATCGAGTCTGTGGGTTACAGCTTGAAACCACGCAATCTCAGCGAGTTGGTCACCACCGAAATCGACGAAGCGCTCATCGCGAAAGCGGCGAACATGGGGCTGATGAGGATGCCGAGAAACGGATAGAGCGCACCAGCGGCAATTGGTACGCCCGCCCCATTATAGACTAGCGCGAAGAACAGGTTTTGCCGGATATTGCGCATGGTCGCATGTGCCAAGCGCCGCGCGCGGACAATGCCATCGAGATCGCCCTTTACCAGCGTGATTCCGGCGCTTTCGATCGCGACATCGGCGCCGGTGCCCATGGCAATGCCGACATCGGCCTGAGCGAGCGCGGGCGCGTCGTTGACGCCATCACCCGCCATCGCGACCTTACGACCCTGTTCCTGCAATTCGCGGATGATGCGGGCCTTGTCTTCCGGCAGCACATCGGCGCGGATGTTGTCGATGCCGAGCCGTGCGGCAACGGCCCTGGCCGTTCGCTCATTGTCACCGGTCGCCATGATGATTGTCAGGCCAAGCGCGTGAAGGGCCTTCAGCGCATCGGGCGTCGTCGCCTTGACCGGATCGGAGACGCTGATCATTCCGGTGACGGCGCCCTCGACGGCGACGAACATTACTGTCTCACCTTTGCTGCGCCGCGCCTCGGCCTTTTCGGCAAAGTCTTTCGCGTCGAGTGCAAGATCGGTGATCAGCTTCAGATTGCCCAGCACAACCTGCTTTCCGTCAACCATGCCCTTGACGCCCTTGCCAGTGACTGCCTCGAAGTCATTGGCGGAGCCGAGCGCGATGCCGTGCTGCTCCGCACCCTCGACGATGGCTTCGGCCAATGGATGTTCGGACCCTTTTTCAAGCGTTGCCGCAAACCGGAGCACCTCCTCCTCGTCGAAGCCGGATTCGGGAATTACGGCGACAAGCCTGGGCTTACCCTCGGTCAGCGTGCCGGTCTTGTCGACGATCAGCGTATCTACCTTTTCGAAGCGTTCGAGCGCCTCCGCATTTTTGATCAGCACGCCGGCCTGCGCACCGCGACCTGTGGCCGTCATAATCGACATCGGCGTCGCGAGGCCCAGTGCGCACGGGCAGGCGATGATCAGCACGGAAACCGCCGCGATCAGCGCATAGGAAAGTGCGGGCGCCGGACCCCATATCGCCCAGCCGATAAAGGCCAGCACCGCAACACCGATCACGGCGGGGACGAACCAACCCGCCACCTTGTCGGCATATTTCTGGATCGGCGCGCGTGATCGCTGTGCCTGCGCAACCATGGCGACAATCTGGCTGAGCATCGTGTCCGCGCCTACCCGGCGTGCCTCAATCACGAGGCTGCCGGTCCCGTTGATAGTCGCGCCGGTGACGGGATCTCCAACCGTCTTTTCAACCGGAACCGGCTCGCCCGTGATCATACTTTCGTCAATCGAGCTATGGCCATCGACCACTTCGCTATCGACCGGCACCTTTTCGCCGGGACGCACGCGCAGGCGATCGCCGACATGGACATGCTCAAGCGGAATTTCCTCTTCGCTGCCATCGTCACGGATGACGCGCGCGGTCTTGGCGGCAAGATCGAGCAAGGCGCGGATCGCCTTGCCGGTCCCCTCACGGGCACGCAATTCCATCACTTGCCCCAACAGCACAAGCACGACAATTACCGCCGCCGCTTCAAAATAGACGGGCACGGTTCCGTGCATGTCCCGGAAGCCTGATGGAAATATCGACGGCGCGATCACGGCCACGACGCTGAATGTCCAGGAGGCGATCACGCCCATGGCAATCAGCGAGAACATGTTGAGGTTCCATGAGAGGAAAGATTTCCAGCCGCGTTCCAGGAACGGCCAGCCGCACCACAGAACGACCGGCGTCCCGAGTGCGAGTTCGAGCTCTTGCGCGGCGTGTTCGCCCAGCGCTCCCCTGATCCAGCCAAGGCCGACCATCGGCCCCATCGCAAGTACCAGCAGCGGCACGGTGAGGACAGCGCCGATCCAGAAACGGCGGATAAAATCGACCAGCTCGGGATTGGTGCCTTCATCAGCCATGGCGGCGGATTCTAGTTCAAGAGCCATGCCGCAGATCGGGCAGGAGCCGGGTCCGGTTTGCCGCACTTCGGGATGCATGGGGCAGGTGTAGACTGGTCCGGCATAGCCTGCGGACACTCTGTCATAGCGTCCGTCCTTCGGTGCCACACTACCATGCGCGTGGCCCGCATGGGCATGGTGATGTCCGCAATGATGGTCGCTCATGACCGCAAAGCCTCTTGCAATATACTATAGAGGGGTATAGTAATATTCGCATGCTTTTGCAAGGTGAACATCTGATGCGCAACAAGTTCGACAAGCAGATCGCGCGGATGCGCCGCATAGAGGGGCAGGCGCGCGGCATCGCGAAGATGATGGAGGAGGACCGCTACTGCATCGATATCCTTCAGCAGTTCGCGGCGGTAGAAGCGGCATTGCGGTCAACGCGTGCCGAAGTGCTCAAGGTACATGCGGCACATTGCGTAGAGGAAGCCATCGCATCGGATGATAAACACGACCAGAAGCAGAAATTTTCCGAACTTGTGTCGCTGTTCGAGAAACAAGTGCGCTGATCATGCTTCTTCGTTCGCCGACAAAGGCCACGTTGCGGCGCTCCTCCAACGTACTTGAAAGCAGTCCTACATTCACTTTTCAGGCTGGTAAGAGATGAGCGCCCCCAACCGCAGATGCGGATCTGCAGCCTGGCTATTGGGAGCAAAAGCGGACGTTGCAAATTCGTGCGAAATCGTGAAGCCGAGGTGACCGTCACCAGAAATCGATTCAATACCCGTTATGCCCAGCAGGACCGCCCGGTGATCGGTCTGCGGCGGCAGGCCGACGCGGCGGTTGTGCCGGTTTCGATCTCGTCGGACACGCGCGATGAAACTACGCGCAAGAAGGAGATCCATACTGTGTTACTGGCCGCGCTCGACCGCGCGCCAGGTACCGACATCGAACTGGTCTCCGGGACAGTGCAATTGTCCCCCGTAACCAAGGCGAATTACCTGGAACTGCAGTTCCAGTCGCGGGCCGGGTCGACACCAGTAAGATCGACGTCATGCTGAGGGTAAAGCTGGCTGGCTCGGCCGCGGCCACCGAGAAGAAACTGACCGATTTCATCAAGGCTATCTCGGGCTCCGGCCGCGCGACGATCGACAAGACCGGCGGCCTGACGCTCGCAATCGTCAATCCCGACCAGTACCGCGACGAGATCTACCGTCGCATCGCCGCGGGAGCGAACCGTGCAGTCGGCTTCTGTGCCGCGGACTATGCCGTGAATGTCAGCGGCCTCGACCGGGCCGTCGCCTGGTCTCAAGTCAGCAACACGAGGTATTTCTGTATATTCCCTACGGCTTTTCAGTTGGGAAGTAGGGCACTTGGGGATGCCGGCGAAAGCCGCCAACAGAGCGGGCGTTAAGAGGGTGGAATCAGCTCTTCGAAAGCTGCCGTCCATTCATCTATCGCCAAAGGGGGACAGCGCCGATAAACGGCCTGAATGTCAGCAATCAAAGATATCACTCAGCTGAGCAAGCTGGTTGCCAATAAACATAGTTGGGCCGCGGCGAAAGCTTTCAAGTCTTATGAGATGAATGAAGCCGATCGCGTGGCGCTGTCGCATTGCGCTATTGATCTGCTGAGCATCTTTCCGCCTATTGCGGGAGCATGCGCGCTGATGAGCGCCGCTTTGGCGGTGGGCTTGGAGCGCCACATGAAGGCGCCCATCCATGTGGTTGCCGGAACCTTAGCTGTGGAAGGCGTACCGGTTTTTGGCGACCGACGACCCATTGATGGTTCGTTAGTCTTCAGCACATCTAGTCCCGATTGGGACGGCCATGCCTGGGTTATGATCGGCCCTTATGTCGTAGATATCTCGATTTTCCGCACCGCTTATTCGGCCGAGGGGTCGGCCAGATTGGCCAGGCACATCGACCTCACCTTCGGCCCTAAAAAAGGATTGTACGTCGATCACTGGAAGCGGACGCGACAAATGGGTTTGAACTATGAGCCCCAGTACGTGCTGAGCGCAGACGAAGTGACCAGCCTTATGGGGGGCGCCTTCCACGTCATAAAGCAGGCTCGGCCCGCTTCGTCATCGTAGAACTCAGAAGCAATACCGACCAGAAATTGCCGTTGGGTCGGCGGGATCGGCGGCCCATTTGCAGACATAGATTTTAGGCGTTTACAGATGCGGGGCGGCAAGAGCAGCTTCCTGGGGCTAGGCCACTTTGTCCGGAAAATCAGCGATTTTAAGACAACTGAGTATGAGCCAACAGCTGTTGTGCTACCCGTGCTCCTATTGCGCCTCGGTCCGGCATGCGCCGGTGCAAATTATCCGCAATTTAACTTAACTTGTCGCATGAGGTTTCTGAATAATCGGGGGAGGCCATTGATGAATACATTCTGGGGTTTGATGGGGTATCTGCCTCTACTCTTGTATGGGTTGCTTCTTTACTGGTTGCTCGTGATTGTGCCTCGGTGGTTCAAAGCGAAGTTGAAGGGAAGCACAGCTCATGGCGAACAGGGCAAATCCGTCAGTCCTGAAAGCGCCCCAGAACCATCGCAACGGCGCCGGAATCTGAGCGCGATATTAGCTCAGGAGGACGGGTATAGCGATCTGCTCTCGCCTATCAGAACCGAGCCCGCACGTAGCGGAAACGGCATTCACATCGGAGGTTCCGTGTCCGCACCAAGTGCCGTCTCGGAAAACGTATCGGTGATCCTTCGCCGCCAGATTCCGCCTAATCTTGATGAACCTTCCCGCTCCTGGCTCGGTGGGCTTCCGTGCATGCCAGAAGAAATCGAGTGGCCTCGATCAGTCTCATCAGAATATCCCGATAAGGGAGAGCGGCCATTACACTTCCTGGCCCAGATTTGCTGCGCTGACCTGCCCAAGGAGCTGTGGGGGGGACTGGGGCCGCGCGAAGGCTGGTTGTTATTGTTCATAGATCCCAATCAAGGTTGCCCGGCGGGCAACGACGCATTTCGCGTCATACACATTCCGCAGGTAGGCTTAGAGCGCGCTCCTCCCTTCGATCTCGGACCTGTGCACGATGGCGTCTATACCGGCCCAGACTATCGTTACCTTCTCCCTGGCGAACAGGTGCCAAACATCTGGCGACGCTGGCCGATCGATACCGTTTCGGTTCCGAACGATGCCAGGCATGTGGAGGGGCGGGTTCTGGTCGCCCCAGACGATTTTGCTTCACACCTTTACCCTGGTCAGCAGATCGCCCCCGAACGTGACCGCCCCTCTCCGATCAGACCACTGACCTATGGGCAAGCCCTTTACGCTCTGCATAATCAACGTGCCGGTCTTGAACGGTCGCTCCCTCCGATCCAGCTTTCACCCGTGTTCTGCTCGGAATTGCACAAGGAAGGGATTATCCGTGAAATCTGCGAGCATGGCGAACGACAAGCCCAGAAAGCTCAGGAGGATCGCCAAGCGTTGCTAGCACGAGTGCAAAGCGGCGACGAATCTGATCGACTGACTGAGCAACTGAAATGGAATTCAGCAAGGATCGATCACGCTGAACGGCAGACGGCCTGGCTGCAAGAAATGGGCGATGCCGATGCAATCATTCGCTATCTTGAGGAAAGCCCTGCGCTTGAGGCAGCGTGGCAAGATGGTCTGCGCACAAAAGTAGATGCCCTCATCGAAGCGGTACGCAAGCACGATCCGGAAGCCCCGCTTTCGCAACAAGACTGGGATGAACTCGTCGCTGTTTTTGAAAATCGCGATTTCGTTCGGTGGCAGAATGATCGCATCCGCGAGGCTGTTGATCAGCCCACCATCAGATTTCGCGAACATAGACGTGGCAGTCGGCTTAATCCGCCCATCGCCATGCGTGAATTCATGGCTGACATGTACGTCGATCCAGCCCGACGTACGCTGATCCCGGACGACGCATTGCCAGCATACGAGGCGAACTGGCGGCAGCTGTACAGCAACCGACCGCACCGCATGGGCGGTTACCATGACGGCTTGCAATCAGATGCTGTTCCCGGACCCGCAAAGGATTTGCTCCTGTTCCAGATCGCCAGTGACGATGCGATGCACTGGTGCTGGGGGGATGCAGGGGCTTATTACTTCTGGATCAAGCCTAAGCACCTCGCCGCCGGCGATTTCTCAGGGGTCGAGATGTGGTTGGAATGTCATTGATGACCGCCTTCGCCATTGCAGAACGAGATATGCTGCGCCAATTCACGGAGAGCATTCGGACTCTCGTTGGCGCCCGGCATGGAGCGACAATTCCCTATGTGTTGAGAATCGGCTGTTTTCCACCTTTTGCGTCTGGAAGCTGTCGTTCGGGAATCCACCCACGCCGGTCCTAAAATCGCTCGAATTATCAGATGCTGGTTGCACCGTGAGGTCCATTCCTGATCCTGGCCTCCTTGCTCTCATTGACAGTCATCCCTCCGAGGTTTATTTGTCTGTATGTAACGACATGAAAGCCGGAGCGATGACCGCGACCTTTACCAGCAGAGATTTTAACCGAGATCCCGGCAGCATCAAGCGGGCCGCGCTGTCCGGCCCTGTGTTCATCACCGACCGCAACAAGCCCTCACTCGTCGTCATGGCGATCAAGGACTATGAACGACTCGCCGGTCGTGGAACGTCTCTGCTCGATGTGCTGATGCCCAACGACGATCAGGATTTCGATTTCGAGCCGCCCAAGGCTCGCATCGCGGCGCGTCCGGCGGACCTGGATTGATGTTTCTGATTGATACCAACGTCATTTCCGAAAGCCGTAAGGTCCGATCAGGGCGTGCCGCTCCCGAAGTTGTCGGCTGGCTTAAGGTAACGGATCCCAGCACCACGTTTCTTTCGGCCATGTCGCTGTTCGAACTTGAGTTGGGGGTGGTCCAGATCGAGCGACGCGATCCCGTCCAGGGCGAGCATTTGCGGCGATGGCTGGACCATATCGTGAAGCCCGGCTTTGCTGGTCGGGTTCTCGCTATGGATGGCGCGGCGGCGGCCGCCTGCGCCGCGCTGCATGTGCCCGATCCGGTCAGCGAACGTGATGGATGGATCGCGGCGACAGCCTTGGTACATGGTTTGACCGTGGTGACGCGCAACGTCGCCGATTTTGAAGCCGCCGGCGTCAACATCCTCAATCCGTGGAACGGCTAACGGGCGCCTGATAATTCGAGCGATTTTGGGATCGGAAGGGGTGGGTAGCGGAATGTCGGCTTTGGATTTCGGTAGAGGATAATCGGACGTCGATCTTCTAAAACTCGTTGTCGGGTGCCCAGTCAGCAATCGTCGCGGGGATCGGCATTCCAAGACTGCGTCTATCAAGCCAAGTGATCTGACGGCCCCTATTTTCGCGCGCAGCCAGCAAATCCGTGTGCGCTTTCTGCATCGCAAGCAAAAGAGCCTGAACTGCATCCACGCCATAGGCTCGCCCTTTATATAAGCCTTCGGGCCAGTCTATTTCGTAATGGCAACGAAGATCCTGTCCATCAGGCTCCCGCTGGTAAAACCGGCATCCAGCGGTCTGACCGTCTATGTGAACAATCCGCTCGCAAAATATCTCTGGCATCACGCTGTGCCTCCCTCAGACGCCTGCAATCATCTCACGGCTGCTTTAAGGGAGAGGAAAAACAAAGGGTAGCGTCCAGCATTGGTCGCTTGCCGCTGGTCAGGTTACCACGCTCTGCTCCGCTGGTTCAGACTGTGCTGCCTGAACTGCCAAGTCGTCACGCCGAGGCCGTCGGCTGACAGCTCGAGAAGCCTCTTCCTCATGGTCTTGGGGTGCCCCCAAGTGATCTGCAACAGTCCGGCCATCCGTGCGCACGTGATCGCGAAAAAAGAAACCAAACACCTCATGTAGCCATACTCGACGGCCCATTCGATAATACCAGCGGATCGCATGGCGGATCTTGGGATCGGGGTGCCACGCCCACCAAAGCAGCGCACGGGGGCGTAGCTGTGCCACCGCTTCGATTACCTTCACCCAGAGGAACAGCCGCCTGGGCGTCATTTGTGCCATACCCAAAACTTGATGTTTATAATCCCATTTGGTCGGGTCAGACTGCACAACAGGGCGATCCATTGCGATACGGAAAAAAGGCGTCCACCGGTGTGGCGTGACGTAGAGCGCCTGGATCTGGTCGGCGTCATAGGAAATAAGCTGCCTGAGACCCCGTCACATGTCTGCGTCGGTCTGGTCGTCAAATCCTGCCACCCAAGTAACCATCGAGAGGATGCCGTGCTGCCGAAGCAGTCAGATGGCTTCGCGATCGCTGGCCGTCGCCCCTCCCTTTCTGATCAGCTCTAACGTGGCCTCGTCCGTATTCTCCATTCCCATGAGAAAGCGCTCGAAGCCGGCCCTCTTGTAAAGGTGAAGAATATCGGCATCGCGGACGATATTGTCAGCTCGGGTTGATCTGACCAGCGTCACCGATATGTCTTCGGCGATCAGCGCCTCTAAAAAGGCCTTCCACGGCTTCCTGCCAGCGCTGGGATTTTCGTCCGCGAAATTGAACACCTCCACGCAATGATCGCGATAGAGCCGCGCGATCTCTCGGGCGAGAAGAACAGGATCACGGTGACGCCAGCGCGTCCAGAAGCCACGCTGCCCATAATAGTTGCACAGATGAGGACAACCCCGAGAAAACTGAATTACGACCGCGCGCTTGCCACCCCAATAGCTGTAACGCGCATGATCGATGAGTTCCCAGCCCACGCGATGGACGTCCAGATCGGTGATCACGGCCGCTGCTTCGGTGGCGACAGGCTCCCCATCCTGGCGATCGACGATACCGGGCACCTCCCGGAGTGACTGACCTTGTGCGATCGCGCGCATTAGGTGGCGCGCCGTTTCTTCGCCTTCTCCCTTTACGATGGCCCGCACATGCGATTCCTGCGCGAGAATTTCGCGCCAGAAATAAGTCGGGTGAACGCCGCCATAAATTATTGCGGCGTTGGATAGCGCCAGCGAAACGGCCGCCGCCATCTGTGAAATGATCGTGTGTCCAGATGATGAGCCGGAATGACCAAACAGCACCGCGTCCGGCGAACGGCGGACGATTTCGGCGATGAGAACGTCGAGCGGCGTCGGCCCAAGCTCCGTGAGCCGAGACCAATCCGGGAATGTCCGGTTTCAGGCGATTCCCACTCGCACCAGAGCGACCGGCTTTGGCGCGGTAAACGACCGACAGCAGTCAAACTTGTGAATGACCGGTTCCGGCATAAGCCGACATACGCGGAGCCCTACCGGAACGGCATGAGCTAGTCGAGTGCTGCTGCCTCGATCGCTGCCAAAGATGCGGCCAGAGCCGCCAACATAGCCGACATTGGGAAGTCGGCATGCGATCCTCAAACCGGTCGTATGTTCACGTCTCGTTTAGGAATTATTGCGGCATAGGGTTTTCAGACTGCCAGGACGATGCAGCTTTGCAATCGCGTCGATATCAATGTCTTTTTGGCGAGCGATGCGCTCCATCATCAGCTGATTTCCAGTCCATGGGTCATCACCATTATAGGCTGGATCGCGCTGTACCGCTGTCAGGCTCACATAACGCGCGCCTGCGACGTCCAGCCTTGCCAGCACCTCGGGCAGCATGACCGCGCCCCAACCGCTCAGATGGGTCAACAATATCTGAGGAATCATGCGGCCATAGACCTTGTGCGAAAGCGACTTCATCCGCACGATCCCCTGGTCGATATTTTTCAGATATTGCGCCTTCATGGTTGCGATTGCGGCGGTGTCCCCCTTGGCGAGGCAACGGGCATAGGCTTCGCTATAGGCCCAGTCGTCGAAACTGACTGTGGCTTCGGCAATCCGATATCCCCGCTGCTTCAGGAACGCCATGGCGCTGTCATGCTGGGCCTGATCCCTGCCCGCTGCCATGTTGGGAAAGCGGAAATAATGCCAATCCGCTCCGTCCATCCGGCGGGCGATCTCCTGCTCGCCGGTCACGACATCGGTTTTCCATTGCTCGAAAGAGGACGCGCGGTTCAGGTTCAAATGACTGTAGGAATGATTGCCTAACGGATAGCCGGCGCGGCGCCAGCTATCCAGAACCTTGCCTCCGTCCTTGTCCCGTTGCAGTTTCGCGACGTTCACGAGGCCGTAGGCTTCAGGCACCCCGTGCTGCTTCAATGCCTTGATATAAAGTTCGGCAATGGACAGTCGGGTCATCCCGATAGGCAATCGGCCATTTCCGGTCAGATCGTCCACCGTTATGGCGATGTCGAAGGGCCGTCTATCTCCGGAATAATCGGCGGAAGACCGCGGCGCAGCGACCAGCATGAGCGCAGTCATCGCGACCAGGACCGCGACTCCTACTCCTATCATCTTCACCCTGCCTCGGAGGGAGCGTCGCCCAGGCACAGCAGAGCCGTCAGCGAGCGACTTTCCGATTTTCCTGAATGTAGCCATTTCGTCCGTTTTGAATAGGCGCGCCAGCGTTTTTTGATGACGCGATGCCTTCACCCAACATGTAACATATTGGTTTACCCGAGAAATTCGATGAGTGTTGCATATTATGCGATGCAGTGACGCCGGCTCGGGTTTTGGCGGTCGAAAATCTGAAATAGTTTCTGCGCACTTTCTTGCCAATTCAATAAAGAAAAAGGGGCCGAGAATGCTTGATTCCATAAGGCATTCCTGCATCATAACGTCATACGACTTTTCGATAATCTTGATCGAATGCCGAACTTCCTGGTGATGGCCGATATTTCACGGGAGGATTGTGTATGATCAGGCAATATCGCGCGGATATTGACGGGCTGAGGACCGTGGCCGTCATCCCGGTCGTTATCTTTCACTTGGGCACTAGCCTCTTTTCCGGCGGGTTCGTCGGGGTCGATGTTTTTTTTGTCATCTCCGGCTTTCTGATCACGCAAACGCTTCTGGGTGAACAGGGCGGATGGCGCGACGCGCTGTTCGATTTCTACAAACGCCGCATCAAACGCATTTTCCCTGCGTTGTTCGCGCTCTATCTTTGCGTGATGTTGGCCGCTTTCGGCCTGCTGATGTCCGATCAGTCCGCCGAAGTCGCAAAGTCGATCATCGCTTCCATTTTCTTCCTGTCCAACATCCTGTTCTACAGTCAGAGCGGATATTTTGATGGAGAGTTGGACAGCAATCCACTGCTCCATACCTGGTCCCTTTCGGTGGAGGAGCAGTTTTATATATTCTTTCCGCTGCTGATCTTCTTCACCCGCAACTGGACCGCCGCGCACCGGCGGCAGCTTGTCTGGGCGTTGACGCTGGCCAGCTTCCTTGCCGCGCAATGGATGGTTTCCCGCAACGCGAGCGCGGCTTTTTACCTCATTCCCTTCCGCACCTGGGAACTGTCGCTGGGCTCGCTGCTGGCGATCGGGGCGATTCCCGCGCCGCGCCGGCAGTGGCAGGCCGAAGTCGGTGTAGCGGTTGGCCTGGCACTCATCGCCTACGCGGTCCTGTTCTACAACAAGGCCACCACTTTCCCCGGCGCATCGGCTCTTGTCCCCTGCCTGGGGACGGCCCTCATATTGTTGTGCGGGGAAAGCTGGCGCACGTTGGGAGGACGGCTGCTTTCCATCCCGCCCATGCGTTTCGTCGGGCTCATATCCTATTCGCTCTATCTGTGGCACTGGCCGATCATTGTCTTCTATCGCAACATCGACAGCCGCTTGGACAATGTGGAGCGCGTATCGTTGCTGATCGCCGCTCTGGCAGCCGCAACGATTTCATGGGCATTTGTCGAAAAGCCTTTCCGCCGTTCGAGCCGCCTGAGCTCTCGCATTGTGGTGCTGCGGGGCACGGCTGCCATGGCGGCATGCGGCGCGGCGGTTTTTTCGTTGGCCGTCCTTAGCGACGTCCTTTATCCGATCTCGGCGCAGGCGCGCGGCGTCCTGGCTTATGGTGAGCGAACCGGCCGCACGGAGATGATGCGGACCGGATCCTGCTTCCTGACGACCCAAAATCGCCTTTCCGATTATTCATTCGAACGATGCATGAGGGCGCCGCACGACAAGTCCCGCGTCCTGATCGTGGGCGACAGTCATGCTGCCCATCTTTATTACGGACTGAACCATGCCCTGCCCAACGCTCACGTGCTGCAGGCCACGGCAGCCGGATGCAAACCCCTGGTCAACAGCCGCGGCGATGCCCGCTGTCTAGCGCTCATGCATCAGGTGTTCAACGAGCATCTGAAACGGATACGGCCGAACATGGTGATCCTGTCGGCGCGGTGGCTGGAGAAGGATGTCCCTGACATCGAAAAGACCGTGCGGCTGATCCAGCAAGCCACGCCACGCGTGATCGTTTCTGGTCCCATCGTCGAATATGATCAGCCGCTTCCCCGGCTGCTTGCAAGGCACATCGACCAGAACGAGCCCATAGACATGCATCGTAACAAACAGGTTCCGCTGGTCGACCGGCAATTGGCCGCAGCCATGAAGCGGGCGCACATTCCGTATTTCTCGCCCTATGCCAGCCTCTGCGCGCCGGACTGCCGCCTGTGGGTCACGCCAGGCGTGCCCGTCCAATTTGATTATGGCCACCTTACGCAACAGGGATCGGTTCTGATCGCCGATCTCATGGCTCGGCAAATCCAGCCCGAGCTTGCGGGCATCCCAAAGGCGGCCGACGTAGCTCAATTGCAGCCAGCAACTTATTGAAAGCTAGGCGGTGATTAGCATGGCCAAACGGCGAGCTTCGGTTGCGCCGTTTAGGCTCTGGAGTGATCGAGATTTGGCGCGCTACCGACCAAGACCGCCAACTTCTCGGTCATTCCCGATGTGAAATCGTACGCCCGATAGCTGCCTTCCGCATGGCCCCCGGAGTTTTTGTCAAAACTCCCTAGCAGCGCCGGCTCATCGAGCAGATCGGTGCTTGTTCGACATTTCCTCCGATGAATTGGCCATTTCCTTATTTCGTGCCAGGCGATATATCTCCGGCTGAGACCGGACAGCGGAGACGAGCGCTGCCCAAGGACGGCCACCTGAGGAGGCTCCGATGGCGGTGGATATTGTCGCAACAAAAAACGGGCCATATCTCGTAACCGGCGATTTGACCCTACTTGAGCTGCGCGATGGAGCTGGAAATCTCTATGACTTTCAGGGCAAGAGCCGTGTTTTCCTTTGCCGGTGCGGTGCGTCGATCACGAAGCCGTTCTGCGACGGCCAACATTCCAAGATCGGTTTCCAAGCGGCGGAGGCCGCAGTGAAATCTGACAGTTAGCGCCGGCAGAGCCGACATTCGTCGGATTGGTCGAGCTCGCTACAAGCTGTCGTTGGTTCACCATCAATGCCGCAGATCACCGAGCGCGAGTTCGTTCCACATCCAGGTGAAGTCATAGCTGGCCATTGGGTCGCCAGCACCTGTTTTCGCCGCGCCATTTTCGAGATATTTGAGCCAGTCGGCGACCTTGGCCCGGCCGGCCTTGGTGCGGGCCAGCGCGCGGGGCGTCTTGTCGCCGAGTGCGGGTACGGCTTCATCAAGCGTTCGCGTATATTCGCGGGTCATCATCTCGTGGACGATTCTCTCCATTTCCCGTGGCGGAATTTCCAGCTCTTCATCCTGATCGCCGCGCGCGGCTTTGACAGCTGTTGCCGAGAGCTTTCCCATGCTCAAAATCTCCCACAAATCCAATCGGTTGCCGATGGAAGGCAGTGGATCCCAGGAGACCCGAATCACCTTGAAGGCCGCAGAAATGCGGGACTTTCAGCGATTGGCCCGGTTGTGAGAGGATGGAAAGGTGGCGGAGACGGAGGGATTCGAACCCTCGGTAGCCCCTTAAGGCTACGACGGTTTAGCAAACCGCTGGTTTCAGCCACTCACCCACGTCTCCGCACGAATTTGCCCACCGGATAAGGTGAGCAGTGGCTAGATGTCGGCCTATAGCGACGGGTTTCATACATGGCAACGGTCCGGCACGGAGAAAAATCACCCGGATTTCGAAAAACAGATTCGGACTGGCGCGGAATCGACTCGGGTCGCCGTTCGTTCATTGTCGTTTCAGCTTGTTCCCCGATAATCTGAAATGTGGTTGAAGAGCGGTTTCTCTGGGGAGTAGCGGGCATGATCGGGATTTTACAGCGGGTTTCGGGCCGCGCTGGAAGGGCGGGCGCTCTTGCGATCGCCCTTGGCGCTGTCATGCTGGCACCCGTGGCGCAGGCGCAGGTGCGCACGGTCGACCCCAATACCGCGATCGATTCCGATCTGGCGCCCGTGCCGCAGCCGGGCGGCACGCCGACCGACCCCGGGGTAGACACCAGTTCCCAGCCGGGAAACAGCGCGCCTGCGGGCAGCGGCACCTCCTATAATCCGCCTCCGGTAAGTTCCGGCTCCACCGCGACAGGCGCGCCGGTGACAACCAATTCCCCGCCGGCCGCCATATCCCCTGGCGATTCCTATCAGCAGGACGATCTGATCGGCGCGGCCGAAGGGGTGTTCGGCAAGGGCGCTGAAGGCCTGGCCGGGATCATCGAAAAGATCCTGAAGGATCAGGGCCGTCCCAATGCCTATATCGCCGGGCGAGAGGCGTCGGGCGCGTTCGTGGTCGGTCTGCGCTATGGATCCGGCACGCTCAATCACAAGGTGGAGGGCAAGCGGGAGGTATATTGGACCGGCCCATCCATCGGCTTCGACGTGGGCGGCAATGCGGCCAATACCTTTGTCCTCGTCTATAATCTCTACGATACGCAGGACCTTTATCACCGCTTCCCGGCGGCGGAAGGCACGGCCTATCTGGTGGGCGGCTTCACCGCCAGCTATCTGCGCTGGGGCAGCGTCGTTCTCATCCCGATCCGGCTGGGCGTGGGATACCGGCTGGGCATCAACGCCGGCTACATGAAGTTCACCGAAAAGCGCAACTGGCTGCCCTTCTGACGCATAGGGAGCATTGGGTTGGCGCAAAGCGATTTTTTCCAGGTGATCTCTGGTCAAGAAATAGCGGAACACAAGGACTCCGGAGCGGCGACCTGATCCAAGAGGAGCGCCGCTCTACAAGCTGAGGCTGAGCTGGCCGCGCGCCTCGTCCGGCTCCACATGATCCAGATTGTGGACGCCCAGGCCCAACAGGCGCGCACCCATGCGCAGCGGCAGTTGGGCGCGGAGCAGCCCCCGGGCCGTCTGCACCAGCAGGTCAGGCGAGCGTAGGGGAGCAGCGAAGCTCTTCGACCGGGTAATGATGCGGAAATCGGCGAACTTGACCTTCAGCACCACCGTACGGCCATAGGCGCTGCTTCTTTCGATACGGCCCCAGAGATTCTCCGCAATCCGGTCGAGTTCCGTGATCAGCGACTCCTCCGTGATGAGGTCGTCGAAGAAGGTATCCTCGACGCTCACGGATTTGCGTTCCTGCCGCTCATGCACCGGGCGGTCGTCCTCGCCCCGCGACGCGCGATAGTAGAACAGCGCCGCGCTGCCAAAATGCTGCTGGAGGAAGGACAGCTCACGCGCCCTCAGGTCCGCGCCGGTTTCGATGCCCAGCGCCTGCATCCGCTTCGCCGTCACCGGCCCCACGCCGTGGATACGCCGCACCGGCATCGTCGCGATGAAGGCCGCACCCTCTTCCGGCCGGACGATGCAGATGCCGTCAGGCTTGTTCTGGTCGGAGGCAAGCTTGGCGATCAGCTTGTTGTAGGAGACCCCGGCCGACGCGGTGAGCCCGGTTTCCTCCCGGATCAGGCGGCGGATTTCCTCTGCGATCAGCGTGGCGGAGGAAATGCCCGGCTTGTTCTGCGTGACGTCGAGATAGGCCTCGTCCAGCGACAGCGGCTGGATGATGTCGGTGAAGCGCGCAAAAATCTCCCGCACCTGGGCCGACACGGCGCGGTAGACATCGAAGCGGGGACGGACGAACAGCAGGTCGGGGCAGAGGCGCCGCGCCCGCGCGCCCGGCATCGCGGAGCGCACGCCATATTTGCGCGCTTCATAGCTGGCCGTCGCGACCACACCGCGAGGCCCGCCGCCGCCCACCGCCAGGGGCTTGCCGCGCAGGCTGGGATCGTCGCGCTGCTCGACCGACGCGTAAAAGGCATCCATGTCGATATGGATGATCTTGCGCGGCGGAGCTTCCATGGCCCGCGCTTATGCCACAGGCCGGAACGAAAAGGAAACGCAAGGCGGGCGTCAGCGTCGGAGCAGGCGAAGATTGTCGAGCAGCCATTCCAGATGGGCCCGGCTGATCCGGCTCCACACATTATAGGTGCAGCGCTGGCCGCCGACGCGCAGATAGGCGAGGGAATGCAGGCCCTGGCCGCCCGGATTGGCGGCGGGATAGGGCTGCGCCCCTTCCTGACCATAGCCGGCAAAAGACGGGGTGGGCAGCCGCGCCAGCTCGCGCATATAGGGCCACTGATCGGTCAGCCTGCGCCGCTGCGTCCGCGGGTCCGCCCTGTCATCCGGCAACAGGCCGGTCCCGGCAAAACCATAAGCGCTGCGCAGGCCGGGAAGGTCGAAGGCGACGCCCCAGCCGCCGCCGAAGCGGGCGGCGCGCGGCGTCCCTTCCGGTTCTCCGGGCGCGGCGAGCGCGAGCGGAGCGCAGGATTTGCGGTTTTCCGCTTTGGCCCATTCGGCGCGGGCGCGCCTTTCCCCGATCCGCGTCCCGGTTTCCGCTCCGAAGGCCGGCATGGCGCTGAGCAGCAGCGCCGCCGCCAGCGCCAGCTTCATGTCTTGTCCTTGAGCGAGAGCAGCGCGGCGAAGGGGCTGGCCTGCTCCTCGCTCAGCACGCCCGCTTCGCGCAGGATGCTGTCCGCTTCCGGAGAGCGCGGATAAGGCGTCATCGCCAGCGCCACGGTCTCGGCCACTGCCTCACCCATGTCGATGACAAGCCCGTCAAAACCGATGGTGTCGCAATCCCCGGCATCCAGTTCCAGCTCGTCACCCTCCGGCACATCCTCCCCTTCCCGGACGAAGCGAAGCAGGAAATCCGTGTCGACCTTCTCCGGCACTGCCGCGCCTGTCGCCACACAGGGCTGGGCAAGATCGGCCCGCACGCGTCCTTTGGCGAAGATGGCGCCATTATCCTCATTCAGGGCATAATCCGCCTCCAGACGGTCAAGCGCCAGCAGGTTGAAGCGCTTCGCCAGCGCCTCGCGCTCGGCGGCATCGGCGGTGATGGTCACCGGTTGCGCATGGCGGGCAAGCTGGTCAATGCGGACGGGACGGGAAAATTCGGGGGCGGAGCTCATCCAAGGTCTCCCGCCATCAGCGCGTCGCGGCTGAGACAGCCGAGCCTCACCCAGCGCGCGCGCAGATGCGATTCGACATGCGCCAGCGCTTCTGTGGACGGCGCCTCGCCGCGATAAAGATTGCGGGCAATCGCCTCGCCCAGGTCGGCTTCGCCCGACAACGCCGCGCGATAAGCAGCCAACCGGCCACCCAGCGCGCTCACCATGCGGCCGATATGCTTGCCCACGACGACGTCGCCAATCCCTTCCTGCCGCAACTGGCCGTCCATATCGTCCACGAACAATTCGGTCAGCCAGACGCTCTCCTGCGCGGCGCCCAGCGCCTCCAGCCGCATCAGCGCCTGCGCGAGGATCGCGATGATCATGTCGAACCGGCCGTCCATCGTATCGGGAACCTGCCCCTTCACATACCAATGGGGCTGTCGTCCCTCTGCAACGATGGCGTTGTAGAGGGTGCGCATCGCGTCCCTGGGATCGCTCGACGCGAACAGACGCTGAAAGATGCTGGGCATGAGTTTGACTGTTTCCTGGCTTGACCGGTCGGCGGCCCCTTGCCGAGGCTCGCGCATTTCCATATTGATCGCCCGGCCGCCCGATGCAATGGCGGCTTTGTTTTTCGGCAAGGTCCGGGGCCAGCCCCGCAGGAGAAGTTCATGCGCCAGTTCAGCCGCCAATCCCGCAGCGGGCGGATTTTGCTTGGCGCAGGCCTTTGCGCGCTGCTGCTGGGCGCGTCGGGATGTTCCCGCATCCGCACCCATCAGGGCTATCAGGTCGACAAGCTGCTGGTGGATTCGATCCAGCCCGGCATCGACAATCGCGCCTCCGTGGAGGGCACTTTGGGCCGGCCGAGCTTCGTCGCGCAGTTCGGCGACCAGGACTGGTACTATGTGTCGCGCGACATGCGCGCGCTGGCCTTTTCCAACCCCAAGCCGGTGTCCCAGACGATCCTGCATGTCCGTTTCGACGGCGCGGGCAATGTCGTGGCGGTCGATCGCAAGGGACTGGAACAGGTCGCCAGGATTTCGCCTTCGGGCGACAAGACGCCGACTTTGGGCCGCCATCGCAGCCTGTTCGACGAGATTTTCGGCAATATCGGCGCGGTCGGCGCTGCCGGCATGGGTGGTGGCGGCGGCGGCAGCAATACCGGCGGCGGCGGCGGCCCGAACGGGAGCTGACGGAACAGCCGGCCAAGATGCTGTTCCCGCAGGCAGCAGCATGGCGCCCTGGCTTCAGTCCGTCTTCAATATGTCGGTCAGCCCCGCCGCCAGTGGTCGCGGGCGATATCCCAATGCTGCCATCCGGTCGACATTGAGGGCGGGGAAACCCCAGTCCTCCTCTGCTTCAGCTTCATAGGCGATCGGTACGCAGCAGCGCTCCGCCAGCATCCTCGCCAGTTCCGCAATGGTGGTGCGAACACCGCTGCCGACGTTGAAAGCCCCCGCATGCCCGCTGGCGAGCAGCAGCAGCATAGCCTGCGCCACATCCTCGACATGGACAAGGTCGGAACCGAAGGCGCCACTGCCATGCACGCGGATGGGGCGCCCACTCGTCGTCGCTCGTGCCATCGCAGCCAGGGCGCCGCTCTGCTGGCCAGGCCCGTAGACCGATGCCAGGCGCAGCGTCTGGAGCAGCACCTCCTCCCCGCGACAGCGTTCCTCCGCATAGATTTCCTGGGCAATCTTTGAACCCAGATAATAGCCCCTGCTGCGGGGAAAGAGCGGCGCTTGCTCGTGCGGCGGTCGAGCGGTCGGCGCATAGGCATTGGCGCTGCTCGCCTGCATGATCCGCCCGACGCCGGCCCGAATCGCCGCATCGACCAGCTTGAGCGTGCCGAGCGCATTGATTCGCCAGCAGCGCTCCGTTTCGGCCAGGTCATGATGATCGGAGGGAATGTGCGCGGCCAGATGCACCAGCGCCGCGCAGCCGCCCAGCTCGACCGCCTCGACCGCCGACAGGTCAAGCAATGCCCATTCATCGTCCGGATCAACATCGGGCGGCGGGCGGCGAGAGAGATGGCGAATGCGCCAGCCGGCCCGGCGCGCCGCCGGCGCGAAGGCGCGGCCGACAAAGCCCGAACCGCCGGTCAGCGCCAGCAAGGGAGCGCCGCCGTTCATCGCACCGCGTCGATGCGCTCCTGCGGCACGAACATCTCGTCCAGATAACGCAGGATCACGCCCTCGCGCACCGGCGGCTGCACGACCGGCGTGCCGTGGAGCAGTTTCCGCACGCACATCTCCACCTCATTGAAGCCGGCCATGGCCCGCAGCGGCGTCGTACCCGAAAAGCGGGCATTGATCTCGAAGACGCGAGGTGTGCCGTCGGCATCGGTGCGGAACTGGAAATTGGCGGGACCATGGGGTTGCAGCGCCCTGCCGAGCGCCCGCACCTGTTCGTTGAGCCTGGGATAGTCGCCCAGATAAGCGCGATAGCTGTTTCCGTCGCGCAGGTCGCGGCGCATGACGATCGACGCCTGCACCTCGCCATCGAAGACCAGCGTGCTGGCGGTATATTCGCTGTCGGCGTCGCCCACGCATTGCTGCACGACAAGACCGCTGCGCCCCTCCAGCGCCGACGCGAGCGCGGCCCGGTCGTGAACCAGCGACACGCCCACCGACCGCGCGCCGATGCGCGGCTTCACCACCAGCGGAAATCCGACGGCGGCGATCAGCGCCTCGACCGCTTCCCTGTCCTCCGCCGCGGCGGAAGCGGGGTGGGGCAGTCCGACACTTTCGAAGAAGCGCGCGGTTTCCAGCTTGTCGTCGGCGATGGCGACGACGCGCGGATCGCTGACCAGCACATGCGTCCCGAACAGCGCCTCCAGCCGATGCCTCTCCGCCGCGAAATAGGACAGCTCCACATCGGTGCCGAGCAGCACCATATCGGGCCGCTCCCGATCCAGCAGCTGGTGGATGCGATCGCCAAAGGCCGGATCGTCGGCAAAGGGCAGGCGATAGGCGCCATCGGCCCAGTAAAGGCCAGCGGAAAGCGGATTGGGGTCAGCCGCGATGATCTGGCACTCCAGCGCCGATTGCCGCAGCGACTTGATGATGCCCTGCCCCAGCACCGCGCCAGCTCCGGTCACCAGGATCTTCATGCGAAGAACCGGCAGAGCCGCTCCTGCGTGGCGGCGGACAGAGTAGTGGCGCGGATCGCGTGCATCTGGTCCTCCGGATCGAAATCGATATCGCGGCTTTCTATGGTCACAAAATCTCCCCTGACTTCGATCATCGCCCATTTGGGCGTCCGGTCCCCGTCATCACGCGGTTGGCCGAGCGAGGCGAGGGTGAAGATGGTGGCGGCTGCGCAATCATAGCGGCGATGTCGGTGGACATGGCCGAACAGGCCGTAGCGAAAGCCCCGCGCCGCAACCGTGTCGGCGGCCTCCTCTGCCTCCTGCGCGGATCGGATGTAGCGCCAGTCCCCATAGGCGAACGGATTGGCATGGGCGGCGAACAACGGCCCCAACGACCAGCTTTCCCGCCAATCGAAGGCCGCCATGCTGCCGGATGGGATATGGGCGGCCGTCCAGTCGACGCTTTCCCGCAGCCATTCGGGCAGGTCGGCGCGATAGCGTTCCGCCGCCGGCGACCCCCGGTACAGCATGTCGTGATTGCCGCTGATCAGGATCGCGCCGTCCCGCGCCGCCGCGCCCTGCACCAGTTCCAGCGTCTCCAGCGGCTGCACCCCATAGGTCAGGAGGTCGCCCAGGATCAGCATCCGGTCGAACCCCTCCCGCCGCGCGGCGGTGAGCGCCAGTTGCAGCGGGTCGCTGGCGGCATGGATATCGGTCAGCACGGCTATTCGCATGGCGATATCGGCCGGGCCAGAGGGGCAATGGCGATGCGTGGATGGCGGGCCGCGATCAGGTCGCGATAAAGGTCCAGATGCGCCGCCGCGCAATTTTCGATGGAAAAGCGGCTGGCGGCTTGCAGCGCGCCTTGCGACAGCGCGGCGTAGCGGACGTCATCGCTCAGCATATCCGCCATGGCCTGCGCCAGCACGGCGGGATCGGAGGGCGGGACGAGCTGGCCGTTGACGCCGGGCAGGACCATCTCCCGATTGCCCGCCACCGCGGTCGCAACGATGGGCAGGCCGCTCATCGCGGCCTCGATCATCGCGATGGGAAAACCCTCCCAAAGCGAGCAGTTCACGAAAAGGTCTGCCTGCCGCATCAACATATCGACGTCGCTGCGCGCGCCCAGCAGTTCGACCGGCTCTCCCACCGCCTGGGCCTGAAGCCCTTCCAATTCCGGCCCGGCACCCGCGATGCAGATACGCGCTGCGCGGCCCTGCGCCGCCAGTGCACCCACCAGCGGGCGGGCAGCGCGGAGCAGGGTCGGATAATCCTTTTGCGCCGATATCGTGCCCACGGCCAGGATGATCGGATCGCGCCCGGCGGCAACGCGCGGCTGCCCGGCATGGAAGCGGGGGCTGGCAGCATTCAGGATCATGCGGACAGGCTTTCGCGCATGGCTGCGGAGCAGCGTCTCGCACTGGTCGCTGATCGCGACATAGCTGTCGACGATGCGGTTGAAGAGGGTGAAGGCAGAGGGCGGAAAGGAAAGGCGGCTGTTATGGTGGGTCAGCACTACGGGCACGCCCGGCATGGCAAGCGCGAGGGGGAAGAGCGCACGGGCGGTATGGGCGTGGATCACGTCCGGCCGGATCGCGCGCAGGGCGCGCCGCAGCGCCAGCGTACCTGCCACAATATTGTTGCGATTGGCCAGCCCCAGCGAAAAGGCCGTGGCGCCGCCCTCGCGCAGCCGCGCCCGCATCGCTGCTTCGGTGGCGGGCGCATTGCCGACCTGTCCGGCATCGCTGAGGGACAGGATCGCCGCCTGATGGCCCGCCTGCGCAAAGGCCTCCGCCAGATTGCAGACCAGCATTTCGGCGCCGCCCGAGGTGAAGCTGGTGATGATCGAGCAGATGCGCATTTCAAGCCGCCAGATCGACCCCGGTCGCCGCCAGCAGCGCCAGGGCGCGCGGCGACAGATCGGCACGGCAACGCTCCAGCACCAGATCCGCCTGATCGGGGCTGAGCCATTCGCCGAAGGCGCCCGCCTTGCCGCTGCGCATGCGCAGGCTTTGGTCGTCGCTGCGGTCATAATCATGGCCGGGAATGCCGCCGTCGCGTTCCTTGTCGCGCATCCGGTCGAATTGCGCGGCGGCAACGGCGCGAGCGAGCATGTCCGGTTGCGGCTGCACGCCCAGAAAGGCGAGGATACCCGCAACCGTGGACATGGGTTCGGCGAGCATATGTTCGTAGCTGATCAGGTGATGCCGTCGTCCGGTCAGGCCCGCCGCCCAGCCGTTCAGATAGCCGGTGAGCGCCGCCATCCCATATTTGGGCTCGTCCAGGAAAGCCGCCATGTCGCCGGAAAAGCTCTTCTTGTGCCGGGTCGCATGGAAATAGGCGGACACGATCACGTCGCGGGGATCGCGGACAAGGAACAGGACCGGCCGGTCAAGGAACAGCCTCTCGCGATAGGGCAGATGGCTGACGAGAACCAACGGCAGGTCAGCCTGGCCCGTCCCGCCGATGAAGGCATCGATTCCCCGTACCGGATCACGGTCGAAATTGGGCAGGATGCGAAACGTGCTGGTCAGGTCGGGTTCGAACCCCAGCGCCGCGCTTTCCGCGAAATAGCAGGAGAGCAGAAAGCGCAGCCATGTCCGCCCGCTCTTGGGATAGGACACCAGGAAGGCATCGGCCCGCGCCGCCGCCAGCCGCAATGGCGGCTCGTCCCGCAGCCGCCGCCGCATCGCCCGCGCAAAACCCTTCAGCGACATCATGTTCATGACCCTGCCCTCACCCGATGATGGTCGAGCACGCTGGTGATGACCGACTGCCAGCGGGCAAGCACCTGATCATGTCCGAAATCCGCCATCCGCTCCCGAGCCGCCTGCCCCAGCGCGGCGCGCCGGGCCGGGTCGTTGCAGAGCGCGACGATGCTTTCCCCCAATGCAGCGCCGTCGCCATTGGGGACCAGCAGGCCGCTCCGGTCATGCTCGATCATTTCGGCCGGGCCCCATTGGCAATCGAAGGAAACGACCGGCAACCCTGCGCCCATGGCCTCGCCCACGACAATGCCCCAGCCCTCGAAGCGGGAGGAGAGGACAAAGAGGTCGGTCCGGGGCACCCAGTCGCCCGGTTTCTCCGTCACGCCGGGCAGGCTCACCCGATCGGCCAGCCCCAGACGGCCGCGCTGCCGCTCGAGCGCGGCGCGCTCCGGCCCCTCGCCCCAGATCACAAGCTTCCAGTCCGGAATGCGTTGCGCCACATGGGCAAAGGCGTCCAGCAGCAGGTCGAAGCCCTTTTGCGGCACCAGTCGCCCCACCGCCCCGATGGTATGCCCGTCCGACCGGCGATCCGGCGCGGCACCGGCAGGCGGCACCGGATTGGGAATCACCCATCCCTCCACGTCCATGGCTTCCTTGAACCAGTCCATCGCCCCCTGCGTCATGGTGATGAGGCCGACGGAGCGCGGATAGGTCATCTGCCGCAACCGGCTCCAGACCGGCCCCACCGTCTGGAGCGCGGGATTGTTGCGTTCCGATACGATCACCGGGATATGCAGCGACCGCGCGGCCAGCAGGGAGAGGATGTTGGTGCGGGTCAGGAAGCTTACCACCAGTTCCGGCCGCACCGCCTTCAATGCCCGCCGCAGCAATCTCTGCCGCCGCAGCATCGCCAGCGCGCCGGTCGCGACGGCACGGCGGCGCGACTTCATGCCTAGCCTGATGATCCGCACCTGCGGATGATAGGCGTAATAGGAGGGGGCGGACGCCTCCTCGAAGACGATCAGGGTGATGCTCCAGCCCTGCGCCGCGAAATGGTTGCAGAGCAGGCTGACGATATGTTCCGACCCGCCCGCGCCCAGGCCCGGAAGGACGAACGCAAGCATGGGTGGCCTGGATGCTCTTACCAGCATGGCGGCGGGGTTCCTGTATAATCACGCTTTTATGCCGTTCACTGTCCTAGCCGGGGGAGCCCAAGTCCATTGCGCGAAGGGGTTAGGAGGCAGCCCTTTGGATCAGTCCTGTCCCGCTCCGGCACGGCCGCGCGTCAATAATGGACGCGCAGTTCGAGACCTCCGCGAATGCGGTCGAATTCGTCCAGCGGAACGCTGCTGTCGCGTTTGGAGAAACGGGCCGTCGCAGCGATGGCGACTCGGCGGTTCAGGGCATATTCCAGCTCTCCGGTGACGCCGTAGAGCTTGTCGGTGTCGTCCACGCCGAAATATTTGCTGCGGCGGTAGAGGATTCCCAGCTGTCCTCTCAGATTGTGGCGGATTTCCTGGTTTATTCCCAGCCGGAAGCGCATGTCCTCACGCGATTGCACCCCGGTCCGGTAGGTGGCGACATTGCCGACGAAGCCGTCGAGCGTAATGGCGGTGCGTGGGCGAGGGGTATAGGTGAGTCCGATCTGCACCGACATGCGGGTCTGCGATTCTATCCGCTTGTCCTTGGCATCCAGGCGATAGACGCCGACCGCCGCATCGCCGCGCAACGTGCCACCCGGATCGATGGCGATGCCGACCCGGGCGCCATAGGTTGACGCGTCGCGGTCGAACTGGCCCGGCGCGGGGGCACGGCGGAAATCGCGATGCGCAGCCACCCCCTCGACAAAAAGGCTCGTCAGCGCAGACACGCGCATCATCACCCGCGCAAGCCCACCAACCGCGTCCAGATCACGCTCCTCATCGATGGCCCGGGTATATCGCATGCGCGCTCCGGTGGCCCTGGCCAGAAATCCGATCCGCGAACCCTGGTGCAGATAGGACAGGTCGCCATCCACCAGGTTCAGTTCGCGCGGACCGATATTGGGCAGGGTATTGCCCTCCGGCTCGCCCCGATCCTCTATGAGATGCTGCCAGCTCGCGGCGACGTTCAGGCGGTCGGCGGCTGACGGGTTCCAGTTCAACCCGGCGGCTATGCGTCCACCGACCGCATCTTCCTTCTGATACTGGAAATATTTGCGGATATCCCCTTCCGCCCGGGCGGTCACCTCCAGTGCACTCCCCTTGCGCAGCAGGTCGATATAAGGGCGGACCTGAAGGCGGAAATCATCCTTCTCGCCAAAAGCCTGAGCGTAGATATTGCTGTCATATTCCAGCCGGGCGCTGCCGCCGATCCTTAAGGTCGCGCTCCCCAGCGTCAGCGGCGTCGGTTCGAACAGCCCGCCCGGCGTCCCCTGCTCCGGACCGGCGGGGTCCAGATCCTGCGCATGGGCGTCCGTCAGGGCCGTGATCAGCAACAGGGCCGCAACGCTCCCGGCGGCCCGCCCCAGAGCCGGGGAGGGCATCAAAACCACTTCTCATAGATGCGCACTGTGTCGCCCGGCTGGATCATGTCGCGCTCGCTCGCCCGGCCGACCATCTGTCGACCATCGACCATGCGTGTGATGGCGACGCTCCCCTGTTCGGCGCGAAAGGTGTAACCGCCCGCGACGGACACGGCCGCGAGCACCGACATTCCCGCACGATATTGATATTCGCCGGGGCTCTTCACCTCGCCCAGCACATAGAAAGGACGCAGCCTGACGGGCTGGACGCTGACGGTCGGGGCATTGAGCAACTGGCGCTGCGTCAATTGCTGGGCGATGCTGGCCTGCAATTCGGGCACGGTCTTGCCGCCCGCATCGACATCGCCCAGCACCGGAAGGGAAATCTGGCCGCGATCGTTGACCACATAGCTGCTGCCGCCCGGATCGGCCGCGCTGAGGCCGGGAATCGCCACGCGCACCTCATCGCCCGCGCCCAGCCGATAGGCGACGGTCGGTGCCGGCGGCAGGCTGGCAAGGCCTGACAGCCCGCTCGAGCAGGCGGCTGTCAGGGCAAAAAGGCCGAGGAAAAGGCCATGATGAAGCCGGTTGCGCATCTGCGTCCCCTCTCAAATGGATGTGGTGGAAGTTTAAGCCCTTTGGCTGATTCCGGGGCGGGCAATAACGGCTGGCGGACAGGCAAAAAGGGACAGGCCCCCGAACGCTTTGGGAGTGATACCAACGAGAATTCTGGAAACGCCATGCGCCTGCGGAGGGGCAACAGGCCCTGCGCTATGCCGCCAGCCTCCGATCCTGCCTCCAATGGCTGAGATCGCGCCCGATCAGCTCCTCCAGATCGGCAATGTCCCGCGCATAATAGTCGACCATCCGCTGGCGGAGCGCCGCGGGCAATGGCGGATAGGCGATCTGCCGCGCGAATACCCCACGCACCCGTTCGAACATCGCTTTGCCGCGCAACGGCCGCACAGCCTCCTTCAACGGTGCCAGCGCGGTCCGTACCGGCAGCGGCAGGAAACGCTCGCTGCTGTCGTTGCGCGGGTCGGAACCGACCTGCTTCGAATAATGACGGGGCGCTCCGATATGGTCGCTGACGATGGCGACGCTCGCCTCGGGCGCGGCCTTCACATCCTCGAACAGCAGTATCTTGATTTGCTCCGCGTCGAAATGGGCAAGCCAGCGGCGCAGATGCTGCGCGTAAAGCCCATCCTCCAGAAATCGGGGTTGGTCGTTCGGCCGCCCGTCCAGATAATATTCCGGCCCCTTTGTCACCGTACCGCGCCGGAACAGCATCTTGTAATCGGAATAGGCGCGGTCGACCGGATTGCGAAGCTGCACCACCAGCCGCGCCTCTGGCAGGGCAGCGGCAAGGCGGGCGGGCGCGTCCGGGTGGGCGAGATAGTCGGCGGACTTTTCCCCCAGGATCTGGTCGGGCCGCGCGCCATCGAAGAAACGGCGATAATGATCGAGCCCCTGCGCATGCTCCTGGCTGAAGAAATGCGGCTCCGGCGCGGGCAGGTAGATCGCCGGATTGTCCTGAAGCTGGTTGTGGATCCAGGTCGTCGCCCCCTTGACGGCGCCTATGATGACAAAATGCGGCAGGCGGCCGTTGGCCATCGTCTTTTCTCCCTTCGTCAACAGGACAGTTCCGCCATGGCGATCTCCAGGCAGTTCGCCAGGCGGTGCATGTCTTCCGTATCCAGCAGATGATCCACCGGAAAGGCTATGCTGCGGCGGCCGAGATCCTGCGCGATCGGAAGAGCGCCGTCGCGGCGGACGTTCCGACCCGCAAAGGCGACTTCGCACGTCATATCGGCGCAGGAACCGCTGCCCACCGGCATGCCCATCTGCATCATCCGGCCAATGATCGGCGTGGTCCCCGCCTCCCCCAGCCGGTCGGCCGCAATGGTCACATAAAGCCGGTAGAAGGCGTGGCCGACCTCCGGCGGAATATCGGGCACCTCCACCGCCGGATTGGCGCGCAGCAGGCGCATCAGGGTTGCGGCATTGTCGCGCCGGGCGGCCAGCCAGCGGGGCAGCTTGGCGAGCTGCACCCGCCCGATGGCGGCCTGCATCTCCGTCATCCGCCAATTGCTGCCGAAACTGTCGTGCAGGTAGCGGAAACCGCTCGTCGTGGCCGCCGTAAAGAATTTTTCGGGGTTCTTGCCATGGTCCTTATAGGCCCAGGCCCGTTTCCAGTGCGCTTCCTGCCGCAGCAGGAGCATACCGCCCTCGCCGCCCGTGGACATGATCTTGTCGGTGCAGAAGGAAAAGGCGGCGGCATCCCCGAAGCTGCCCACCCGACGGCCATGAAGGGTCGCGCCATGCGCCTGCGCGCAATCCTCGATCAGCCACAGGCCGTGATCATCGGCCAGCGCGCGCAACGCCGCCATGTCGCAGGGCCAGCCGGCCAGGTGCACGCACAATATCGCCCGGCTGCGCGGCGACAGCATCCGGCGGGCGGAGTCAGGATCAATGGCGTTGCTGATCGGGTCGATGTCTGCAAAGACCGGCGTCGCGCCGACCGCGACGATGCAGGCCGCGCTGGCAAAGAAGCTGCGCGAGGGCAGGATCACCTCATCGCCCGCCCCGACGCCCAGCGCCCGCAATGCCAGTTCCAGCGCGACCGTCCCATTGCTGACCGCGACGCCGTGGGGCATGCCGCAAAACGCCGCGAATTCCGCTTCGAAGGCGCGGTTCTGCTCGCCATGGACCATGGCATTGACCCGCCCGCTTTCCAGAACCCGCGTCACCGCCGCGATCTCGTCCGGCTCATGCTGCGGCCAACGCAACGCGGCATGGTCAAGCGGGCTGAGGCGCAGCGGAACAGGGGACTGAATATGGGCTTGCGCAGGCACGGCTTGCATCTTGGTTTCCCCCAAAAAGGTCAGGCGACATCGCGCGGCAGCGGCGGGGTCAGGGCGGCCGGAATATCCGTCGGGCGCGGCGGCATCATCAGCAGCGTGTCGGAACTTTCCGCCGCCAGCCGCCGCAATATCTCCGCCCAGCGCGAACTGGCGGAAGCAGCGACCATTTCGTGTGTCAGCCGGACAAGCTCATCCGCGTCACCCACCGCGATCAGCCGGGCGAGCTGGGCAAAGCCCTCCACCAGCATCTCCAGCGGAATCGGGGATGGCATGGCCTCGAAAATACCCGGAATCGCGCTTTCGATCTTGTCCTCGCTGCTGTCGAACAGTTCCTCGAACAGCTTTTCCCCTGGACGAAGCCCGATGAACTTGATCGGCACGTCGATTTCCGGCCGCAGTCCCGCCATGCGGATGACGCGGCGAGCGATCTCCACGATCTTGACCGGCTCGCCCATGTCGAGAACGAAGATGGTGCCGCGCTCCGAATCCGTCTCCAGTGCGCGGGCGCTGCTTTGCAGGATCAGCAGCACCGCCTCCTGCACCGTCATGAAGAAGCGCTCTATGTCCGGATGCGTGACGGTCAGCGGCTTGCCGCTGGCGATCTGCTGCTGGAACAGCGGGATCAATGAGCCACTGGATCCCAGGACATTGCCGAAACGCACCGTCAGGAAGCGGGGGCTGTCCGGATCGCAACTGCCGATCAGGTCGAGCGCCTGGCAGTACAGCTCGCCCAGCCGCTTGGTCGCGCCCATCAGGCCGACCGGGTTGACCGCCTTGTCGGTCGACACCTGGACCATCGCCCGCGCCTCGAACTCGCACACCGCGTCGGCAACGTTGCGGGTGCCGAGCACATTGGTATGCACGCCCGCGCAGGGATTGGCCTCCACCATCGGCACATGCTTCAACGCAGCGGCGTGGAAGACAATTTCCGGTCGCCGCCGCTCGAACACCTGCCATAGCGCGGGGCGCTGGCGGATCGAGCAGAGTTCGGCATGGAAACGGACATGGGGGAATTTCTCCCGCGCCTCCATCTCTATGGTGTAGAGATTATATTCGCTGTGATCGAGCAGCACGATCTCCGCCGGCGCATAATAGGCAAGCTGGCGCACCAGCTCGCCGCCGATGGTGCCTCCCGCGCCCGTCACCATGATCCGCGCCCCGGTGACGACCCGCTCGAGATAGCTGTGCTGCACCGTGATTTCCGGACGCCCCAGCAATTCCGCGAGCGGCATCTTCTCTATCGCCATGCGGTCGCCGGTCAGCGGCTGCGCGCTGGTCCAGGGATTGCGGAAGCGCGAGACGACCAGATTTTCCTGTTCCGCCAGCGCCGCGATGCGCAATATCTGCTGCCGGTCGAGCCGTTCGCTGCTTTCCTGCACCACCAGGCTGACGGGCCGCCTGCCCGCGCGGTCCAGATCCGCGACGATCCGGGGCAGCATGTCGGGCGATCCCAATATGGGCAGGCCACCCAGGTTTAGCCGCCGCTCATGCCCGTCGAAGGAGATGACGCCGACAATCTCCAGCCCGGACTGGGTGTCGGTGGGCACGAGATCCGCCATCACCCGTGCCCAGTCCAGTTCGCCCAGCAACAGGATGCGGCGGCGCGCCTGCACGGTCCGGCGCAACCGCGCCGCCCGGACATGCTTGAAGAACTGCCGCCGCAACACGCGCACCACCAGCAGCGCGGCGACCGTCAACGGCACGTCGACGGTCAGGAAGACGGTCATCGGCCCGCGCATCATCTTCTGCGGCGCCAGCAGCCCGGCGGTGATCATCCATATTAGCCAACTGCTGGCGAGCAGGCTGACCGCGAGCGACAGCGCATCCGCGAGCGACAGGAAGCGCCAGCTTTGCCGATAGGTGCCCACGACGAACAATGCAGCCAGGTTAACGCCGACGAACAGGGTCATGAACCAGGGTTCCATCAGCGTCCCGGGCATGGGCAGGTCGGACAGGATCAGCCGCGAAAGAAGGAAGCTGCCGAGCATGATCAGCGCATCCAGCGCCAGGATGACGGCCAGCCTGATCGCGCGGAAACGCGCCGGGCCCTGCGCCGCGAAGGCGCGGGCTGCCGCGTCCAGCCGCAGAAGCATGGCGGCGGGCGGCGTTTGAACGACGCTTTCGGTCCCGTCCAGCCTGGCTGATGCGATGTTCGGCATTCCGATGTCTCCGATCCATGGTCCGCCGGTTGCGGGGGCTGAAGGCTGCCTGGAGGCGCCGCCCTGCGTGCCGTCCACAACCGCCGGTGCATTTGAAGCTATCGAAACAAGGGCATTCCGGTAATCGGTCGAGCGGACACTATCCTTTATCCCACCCCGGGCCCGCCCGGCGCGTCCGGTCGCCCATTGGGGCTATGCGGCAGGCCCCATGTTGGCAGAAACGGGCCAATGGCGGGCGCGGAGGGGAGCCGCCTTGCCTCAAAGGGGTAATCTACCGATGCACCGCCGAGCAGCGGAAGGGGCTGTGATACCTCCCATCCTCGATACGCAATGGGTTCAGGCGGAAAGCGGGAGGCATAGGCGCCATGAAAGTCGTTATCCTCTCCAGCCTGTCCTGGTCGCTGATCAACTTCCGCGGCGCTTTGATCGCGCGGATGATCGAGGAGGGGCACGAGGTCGTCGCCTGCGCCCCCGACGAGGAGCCGGAGGTGCTGGAGCGGCTGGCGCGGATGGGCGTGCGCTTCCGTCGGACGCCCATGGCGCGGGCCGGCACCAATCCGCTGCACGACGTCCGCACCCTGCTCCATTATCGGCACCTGATGCGCGCTGAACGGCCCGATGTGGTCGTCGCCTATACGCAGAAGCCGATCATCTATGGCGGGCTGGCTGCACGGCTGTGGAGCCGGGCCCGCTATTTCTCGATCATGAGCGGCCTTGGCTATGTGTTCAGCGAGGAGGCAGACGGCCGCCGCTGGCTGAGAAGCGTCGTATCGCGCCTCTACCGGATCGGCATCGCCCAGGCGCGGTGCATCTTCGTATTCAACAGCGACGATCACCGGCTGATGCAGGAAAGCGGGATCGTTTCGCCGACGCAGCGGGTGATGCAGGTTCCCGGCTCGGGCATCGACCTGCGCCATTTTGCCGAGCAGCCCCTGCCGAAGGGGCCCTTCACCTTCCTGATGATGGGCCGCCTGATGCGCGACAAGGGGGTCGGCGAATATGTCGAGGCGGCCCGCATCGTCCGCGCCCGGCACCCCGACGTGCGTTTCCTGCTGCTGACCCGGCCCGAGACGGAAAATCCCACCGGCTACACCGCTGCCGATCTTGACCGATGGCGCGAGGCGGGGCTGATCGAATTCCTGCCGGAGACGCGCGACGTGCGGCCCTTCATCGCTTCGGCCCATGCCTTCGTACTGCCGTCCTTCTATCGGGAAGGGTTGCCGCGCACGATATTGGAAGCGCTGGCGACCGGACGGCCCGTCATCACCACCGACATGCCGGGCTGCCGTGATCCTATCAGGCATGGCGTCAACGGCCTGCTGGTGCCGCCGCGCGACGCCTCAGCACTGGCGGACGCCATGGAAGCGATGATCGCAAATCCGCAGCGCGTCACCGCCATGGCCGGGGCGGCGCGGCAGACAGCGGTCGACGTCTATGATGTGGACAAAGTCAATGCGCTGCTGCTGGAAACCATGCAGTTGCAAAGCGCCGCGCACACACCGCCCCAGTCCGTGCCGCCACCAGCGCTGCTGGTACCGGAACGCGCATGACCGCCTGCCTGCGCCCCTCGGCATGGCTGGCGATGGCTCTTCTCGCGCTGCTCGCTCCCCTGCTGCTGCTGCTGTCCTTGCTGGTGCTGGTCGGCCTGGGGCGGCCCGTGCTGTTCCGCCAGGTGCGAAGCGGTCTGGGCGGCCAGCCCTTCGCCATGATCAAATTCCGCAGCATGCGGGACCTGCGCGACAGCCGCGGCGACCCGTTGCCCGATGCGCAGCGGACCCCGGCGCTGGGGCGATTCCTGCGGCGTTCCCGGCTGGATGAATTGCCCGAGCTGATCAACATCGCCCGCGGCGACATGGATTTCGTCGGTCCCCGGCCGCTGCTGCCCCATAGCATCGCCGCCATGGGTCGCGACGGCGTGGAGCGCGGCAAGGTGCGGCCCGGACTGACGGGTCTGGCGCAGGTCAGCGGCAATACGCTGCTGGCCGTCGAGGAAAAGCTGCGCTTCGACCTCTGGTACGTACGCCACCGCAGCGCCCGTCTCGACGCGCAGATCATCGCCCGCACGCTGCTGGTCGTGGTCGGCGGTGAAAAAAGGATCGACTGGCATGCCGACGAAGCGCGCCCTCCTCATTGGGGCAGTTGAAACCACGCGGATCGCCTTCGAAGCGATCGCCCGCCATCCGGCGTGGAACATCGCCGCGCTTGTCACGCTCGATCCCGCGCTGGCGGCGCGCCATTCCGATTTTGTCGACCTGGGACCGGCGGCGCGGCGCGAAGGCTGCCCGATCATCCATGTCGACAATATCAACCGGGAGGAAGCGCTCGCCGCGATCCGTGATGCCGGCGCCGACATGGCTTTCGTCATGGGCTGGTCGCAGATTTGCGGGGCTGCCTTTCGCGCGCTCTTTCCCGATCGGGTGGTCGGCTATCATCCCGCGGCCCTGCCCCGGCTTCGCGGTCGCGCAGCGATACCGTGGACGATCCTGCAGCAGGAACCGATCACGGCCGGAACCCTGTTCTGGATAGACGAGGGCACGGACACGGGCGACATAGTCGACCAGCAATTCTTCCATGTCGCGCCGGATGAAACCGCAGCGTCGCTCTATGCCAAGCATATGCAGGCTCTGGCCGTCATGCTGGACCGCACGCTGAAGCGGATCGCCGCGGGCGAGATGCCGCGCATGGCGCAGGACGAAGATTGCGCCACCTGGGCCGCGCGCCGCACTCCGACGGACGGGCTGATCGACTGGCGGCAGCCGGCCGGCGACGTGTTGCGTCTGATCCGCGCCACTGGCCACCCCTATCCCGGCGCCTTCACCCGATCGAACGGCGCGGGCCTCGTCATCTGGTCGGCGACATTGTCCGACATGGGCGGGCGTCACGCGGCCCTGCCGGGGCAGGTTGTAGCGCGATCTGCCGATGGCTTCACCATCCTGTGCGGTCAGCGGACCGCGATTGACGTCACGCAATGGGGCGGTCCTGAAAAGCCGCCCAAACTCCACGCCATTCTGGGGGAATAATCAATGTCGCTGCCTTTCAATGCCCGTCGGATCGCAGTGGTCGCCCCCCATCCCGACGACGAGATATTGGGATGCGGCGGCACCATGGCGCGCGCCGCGGCGGCGGGGGCGGAGGTGCATGTCGTCGTCGTCACCCGGGGACAGCCGCCACTGTTCGACGAGGAACTGGTGCGGCAGATCCGCTCCGAAACCCTGCGCGCGCATGGGATGATCGGCGTGACCGACACCCAGTTCCTGGATTTTCCCGCCGCCGCCCTGGACCAGGTCAGGCGAAGCGAACTCAACGCGGCGCTGTCGGATGCGTTGTCCCGCATCAAGCCCGACCTGCTGTTGATCCCGTTCGTCGGCGATATCCATCTGGACCATCAGATCGTATTCAACGCTGCCCTGGTCCATGCCCGGCCGCGCGGGCCCGGCGGCCCCGCCTGTGTTCTGGCCTATGAAACGCTGTCGGAGACCAACTGGCTGGCGCCCGGCGTCACGCCCGCCTTCATTCCGAACATGTTCGTGGACATCAGCGAAACCATAGAAACGAAGATCGCCGCCTTCCAGTCATTCGAGTCTCAGGTCAAACCAAGCCCCGACGAAAGGTCGGTGGAGGCCATCCGGGCACTGGCAACCCTGAGAGGCGCCACCGTATATCGAATCGCGGCGGAAGCATTTGTTCTGGTTCGACAAATTAACTAACTTATGTTGCGAAAAAGGCGAATCAGTCGCGATGTCCGATAGCCGCCTTTTCTGTCCTCCAGGCCGTTGGCATACTACCAAAGTGGTAATCGGAACTGCTGCAAGCGCGGAAAAATTCCGCAGTGCGGCAAAATTACATTATTTTAACAATGCGTTAACCTCTGGTCGTTTGCACCCGAAATTTCCAGTGTACATTAGGGGACTCTCGCGGCAAAAATATGCTACTGATAAGTTGTTGAAACGAAAAGAAAGGGTCGCACTACAGGCATTTGATTACTGGTCTTCTACATTTCGTTTGGGGCCTGCTTACGAAGGTAGAGGAGATCATGAGGGGACCACCCAATGTCGTACCCAGTTAATGTGCGTCTGTTGTGCGGTAATGCAATCGTTCGGGAGGGGCTGAGCCGTATCCTGATGGAACGGGATTTCCGCGTAACTCAATACCCAAATATTGCGACTGTACTTCAACAAGTTGAGGTGCCGGAAGAGGATCCGGGACCATCGTTGCTCCTGATCGACGACGGCACCGAATCCATGGACCTCGAAACGCTTTCCGTTCTGCAGAAGCGCTTTCCCTGTTCCTATCTTGTCCTGTTGTCGGACCGATTTGATTTTCAGATCATGTTGAAGGCGTTCCGTCTGGGGGCCTTGGGCTATATCGTCAAGGAAATCTCCTGCGACCGACTCGTGGCGACTCTGCGGCTGGTAGCCATGGGCGAGCGCGTTCTTCCGCCGCAACTGGCGGACGAGCTGCAATCCCGGCCCAGTCTGACCGATGCTCTGGAGGTCGAACGTCCGGTGGATGCGGCCTGCCTGTCCGATCGGGAACTGGAAATCCTGCGCTGGCTCATCATGGGATGCCCAAACAAGGTCATTTCCAAGCGGATGGACATCAGTGAGGCAACCGTAAAGGTCCATGTGAAGGCCGTGCTGCGCAAGCTGCGCGTCAAGAACCGGACCCAGGCGGCGATCTGGGCAGCCAATCACGGCATGCGCGGACGCGTGACGGAGGTCGAACCTGAACTTCCTGCCGCCATACCTCATCCAGCGCAGCTTCCTGTCCTGGAAATGGCCGGCGTGGCTAACCGCGCCTGATCTTCACGACCCCAAATGGGGGGATCGTCATGGCATATGACATAAGGGGCGCGCTGACAGCGCGCGCCCTGCCCATGTTGCGCGGCCGGTTCGGTGATTTCCTGGTAAAGGGGACTCGGAACCGGCTGATCGCAATCGGGCATTTGCTGTCAGGCAATTTCCTGAACGCGTTGATCATGTTGGTCAGCGTGGCGATGGCCGCCCGATCCCTGGGACCAGCGACCTATGGCGTCATGGTTCTGGTGCTGTCCTATAATCGCGTGGTGGAACGAATTCTGCGCTTCGAATCCTGGCAGCCGTTGATCCGGTTCGCCGTGGAGGAAGAGGCGAAGGGTTCAACACGGCGAATGCAGCGGCTGTATTGCTATGGGCTGATGTTGGACATCGGCGCTGCGGCAGTCGCGGCGCTCAGTGCGGTCAGTCTGGCATGGCTGTTCGGGCCGCTCTTCGGCCTCAAGCCCCTGCATGTCGAACTGGTCGCGATCTATTCGGTCGCAACCCTGTTCAACATCGCCGGCGTGCCGACCGCGGCGCTGCGCCTGTCCGGCCAGTTCAAGATGCTGGCCTATGCGCAGGTTGCGGGCAATGTGCTGCGCATCCTGCTGGCCTTCCTCTGCATGGTGACCCATGCCGGCATCATCGGTTTCATGGTGGCGTGGACGGTTTCGCAGGCGCTGGGTTCCGTTCTGGTCTTCTGGGTCGGTTTCCGGGCCCTGCGGAAGATGGGAATACCCAATCCGCTGCATGCCCGGCTGAAGGGCCTGGTGAGCGACTTCCCCGGCTTCTTCGGTTTTGCCTGCTCGACCAACCTGTCGCTGACGCTGCGCGTCATCACCACGGAAGCGGACTCGCTGTTCGTCGGCGCCGTGGCGGGCAGTTCGGCCGCCGCGGTCTACTATCTCGCCAAGCGCATCGCGAAGGTCGCGACGCAGGTGGGCGCGCAGGTGCAGGCTGTCGTCTATCCCGACGTTGCCCGCATGTGGGCCAATGGCAACATCCGAACCTTCCGGGCGGCCACGCTGCAGGTGCAGATGGCGCTGGCGGTGGTCGGCTTCACCATGCTCGCCGGGGCCTGGCTGCTGGGTCCGCTGCTCATCCGCATCGGGCCGGGCGTCGCCTATTCGGAAACCTATATCCTGCTGCTGACACAGTTGGTCGCCGTGATGCTGATGCTGCATGCGGCGCCTTCCCGATCGGCCATGCTGGCCATGAACCGAAGCTGGACCGTTCTTGCGATCTCGGGCTTCGGCACGGCGCTGTTCGTGGCGGTCGCGGCCTATACCGTTCCCCGTTATGGACCCATTGGCGGTAATATGGCCCATGTCATCCTGGGCGTGGTGACGGCAGTGTTGCTGGACGTCGCCTGGTTGCGAAGGGCGAGGGTTCGGCCGGTCGCGGCGAGCATCGGATGAGCCAACCGGGCGGTGACTCGCCCGGCGCATTCCCCGTCCGCCGCTGCAAGGTCAGAAATAAGTGCCCGCGACGGTGGCACGCAACCTGGCCGTCGAACTCGGCAGGCAACGCCATCTTTCGTTCCAGAAAAGGACAGCTCAAAAAATATGGCAGCCGAGCCGATTTGATCGGCTCGGCTGCTTATGTCATTTGAGCGGTCGATCTGATCAGATCGAAACCAATCTAGAAGAAGCTGCTCGCATCGACCCCGGCCAGGGTGTTGACCCCGACCAGCTGAACGCTCTGGTCGAATGCGCCATCGCCATTGGCATCGTAGAAAATCCAGCCGTCGGTCGTCCCGGCGACGAAAGTCACATGATTGACCCCGGCGGTCGTGTTGGCGGCCGCCAGCGCATCGGCGAAAACATTGGTCGCTATCGCCTTTTCCGCATAATCGGCGGCAGCCGGACTGCCGTTCAGGAAGTCGAGGTCGATGCGATCGCCCTCGCTCGCCTTGAAATCGGTTATGCGGTCATAGCTGGACGTGTTGAGCGTTGTGTCCCCGCGATTGAACACGAATACATCCGCTTCCGTCTCGCCGGTCAGCACGTCTTTGCCCGCGCCGCCGATCAGCGTGTCGCTGCCCGCTCCGCCCTTCAGCGTATCGCCCGCCGCACCGCCGTCCAGCAGGTCATTGCCCGCGCCGCCGTCCAGGCTGTCCTGCCCGTCCTCGCCATAGAGCCGGTCGCCGCCGCCATTGCCCAATATGATATCGTTGCCCAGGCCGCCCCAGAGGCTGTTATTGCCGCTGTTGCCGGTGATGTTGTTGGCCAGATCATTGCCGGTGCCGTCGATATTGTCGGTGCCGGTAAGAACCAGTTTCTCGATCTCCGCCGCCAGCTTGTAGGTGACCGAGGCATTGACCTGATCGTTACCGCCACCCGCCAGTTCGAAGATCAGGTCGTCATTGGCGCTGTTGCCGTCATCGGACCAGCTGTCGACGATATAGCTGTCGTCACCGTCTCCACCGATCAGGCTGTCCGCGCCGGCGCCACCGTCCAGATAGTCATTGCCCGCGCCGCCCAGCAGCACGTCATTGCCGTCGCCGCCGAACAGATTGTCATTGTCGTCGCCGCCATCGAGCGTGTCGTTGCCGCCCATGCCATACAGAATGTCGGCTCCCGCGCCGCCTGACAGCATGTTCGCCGCATCATTGCCGGTGATCGTGTTGGCGAGCTCATTGCCCATGCCGTTTATCGACGCCGTGCCGGTCAGCGTCAATTTCTCGACATTGGCGGCCAGGCGATAGCTGACCGAAGCATAGACGAGATCGCTGCCGCCACCGGCCAGTTCGATCACCTGATCGTCATTGCCGTCAAAGCCGTCATCCGACCAGGTGTCGACATAGAAGATGTCGTTACCCGCACCCCCGTCCATATAGTCGGCGCCCACCCCGCCATCGATGACGTCGTTGCCGGCAAGGGCGTAGATGGTGTCGTTGAGCGCCGTGGTCTGGTAGGCGAGCACGGTGGTCGTCGGGCTGATCGTGTTGTTGCCCGAGGATCCCGTGATCGTCCGCCCGTTTTCAGCCACGTCGGTGATGGTGATCGACAGCAACTGATCATCGAAGTTGCTGCCGTCGGTTGCGCGTACCGTCACCTGATAGACGCCGTCGCCATCTGCATCGACCCGGTTCTCGAAATCCGGGGCGTTGATGAAGGACAGGGCGCCGGTCACCGGATCGATGGTGAACAGCGCCGCATCGGCTCCCCCCGAAATCGCAAAGCCGGGCGTGGTCCCGTCCGCGTCGCTGGCGGCCACCACGGTCACGGCGCTGGCATTTTCCGCCATGTTGATCGATGCCGACGCGCCGCCGCCGTTGGAGGTGATGATTGGCGCATTGTCGTTCACATTTGTGACGCTGATTGCCAGGGTCTGCGAGACGCTGTTGCTGCCGTCGCTGGCGCTGACGACGACATTGTAGATGCGATCGCCATTGCTGTCATTGGGCGCTTCAAAATCGGGCGCCGTCTTGAAACTCAGCGCACCGGTCGCGGCATCGATGGTGAACAGCGCCGCATCGACGCCGCCGCTGATGCTGTAGCTGAGCGCCGTGCCGTCAGCGTCGCTGGCCTGAACCGTCGCGGCGAGCAAGCTGTTTTCCGCCACGGAAACGGCAACCGAAGCCGCCCCGGCATAGGACATCAGCACCGGCGCATTGTCGTTGAGATTGGCGACGGTCACGGCCAGTATCTGCTGGTCCGCGTTGGAGCCATCGCTCGCCTGCACGATCACGTCATAGACATTGTCGTGATCGGCGTCGGCGGCGATCTCATAATCGGGGGCGGCCTTGAATGTCAGGGCGCCGGTCGCGGCATCGATGGCGAAGAGCGCGGCATCGGCCCCGCCAACAATCGCATAGCTGATCGACGGGCCGTCCACATCCGTGGCGGCTACCGTGGTCACGGCGGTCGCATTCTCATCGACCGTGATCGCCGCGCTCGCGCCCCCGCCATTGGAGGTGATGACCGGCGCAAAGCCATCGGGCACGTCGTTCACGGTCACGGAAAGCGCCTGCGTATCCATGCCGCCATTGCCGTCATTGGCGGCAACGATCACATCATAGACATTGTCGTGGTCGGCATCGGCCGGGCTTTCGAAATTGGGTGCCACAAGGAAACGCAATTCGCCCGTCACCGCGTCGATCGTGAACAGCGCCGCATCCGCTCCGCCGACGATGGAAAAGGCGATCGTCTGCCCCATGTCGGGATCTGTCGCGATGACCGTGATGACGGCGGTGCCGTTCTCATCGACCGTCAGCAACGCGCTGGAACCGCCGCCGTTCGAGGTGATGACGGGCGGCGCGTTCAGCGCGGTCGAGGGCGTCGTCATGTCCGCGAACTGGAAATATTCGACATTGCGGATCGTCTTGCTGCCCTCTGGAGAGCCTGCGCGCTGGTCGACCGCAACATAGCTGCCATCTGTCTGGAGCGTGAAGATATAGTCCATCCGGTTGCCGGAAAAGACGACCGTATCGATATCGGCGCTGCCGTCGATCACGTCATTGCCTGCGCCTGCAAGGATCGTATCGTCGCCCGCTCCGCCATGCATGTAATCGTTGCCGGTGCCGCCATCCAGCAGGTCGTCGCCAGTGCCGCCATAGAGTTCATCGCTGCCCGCGCCGCCATAAAGCTGGTCATTGCCCGCGTCGCCATTCAGCGTATCATTGCTGTTGGTGTCGGCATCGTCGCCATAGAGCAGGTCGTTCCCGCTGCCGCCCGACATATTGTCGCCGCCCGCCTGACCGTAGAGAATGTCGTCATCGTCGCCGCCGGTCATCTTGTCGCTGCCGCGGCCGCCATAGAGGATGTCGTTGCCCGTGCCGCCGTCGATGGTATCGTCCCCGGATATGCCGTTGAAGCCCAGGTCATCGCCGTAGAGCAGGTCGTCCCCTGCCCCGCCGGATATCGTGTCGCTGCCGCGCCAGCCGAAGATGATGTCGTTGCCGCCGTCGCCCTGCAGATTGTCCTTGCCCGCGCCGCCGATGATGATGTCGTTGCCAAGACCTGCCTGGACCAGCACGTCTTTGGCATAGTCGATCCCGCCCGCGCCATGCGCGGTCAGGTCGATGATGTCGTCTCCGTCCCCCAGCCAGAACTGCTCGATATTGTCGAAGCTGCCGACCCCCCCCGAAATCACGCCATTATTGTAGAAGATGGCGTCGGACAAATTGGATCCGTAGATGACGTCCGTGCCCGTGCCTCCCATCAGCAGATCCATGGAAATCTGGATGTTGGTGGCCGTGAGTTGATAGGCCGTGCCGCTGCCCGTGAGGATCGCCGAATTCCAGACCAGTTGCGCCATCACTGCATCGGGGCGCACATAGTCCAGATTGGCGAGCCGGGTGAAGGCGAAGAATTGGTCTTTCTCATTGCCTGCCGTGATGGTCTGACTTCCCACCACGTTGAAGAAATTTGCCATGTTCGCCCCCTGTCCAGCGTCCTTGTGAAAGGTCTGGATTCCTTAGCGGGAAACCGTGCCGGGGCGGTGGGGTCTTAGGGATAGCGCCTACGTCTTCGGGAGTGCGCCAATGGGTGTAGGAATGGCTCCTATTGCTCCCGGAAGGACCGCCACATCGTATCGGTGAGCGGGTCGATCATATATTGCAGCGCCGTTCGCCGCCGCAGCGGTACGACCACCTCCACCGGCATGCCCGGCTTCATCGCAAAATCCCCTTCGCGATAATCGCGGATCAGCGCAATCTGATCAGGCGCGATCGTCACCTCCCCCAGAAAATAGGCGATGCCCGTTTTCTCCTCTACGAAGCTGTCGGCGGACAGGCGCGTCAGCTTGCCCTCGATGATCGGCAGACTGCGTCCAGGAAAGCCGGCGAAGCGGATCTCCGCCTTTTGCCCCACCGCCAGATCGTCGACGTCGGTCGGAGAAAAGCGGGCCTCGATCACCACGGCGGAAGCGCGCGGCACGATGTCCATCAACGTCTGCCCGGCCGCGATAACCCCGCCGATAGTGTGCACGCTGAGGCCAACGACCGTCCCGCTCACTGGCGCGCGGACCTGCGTCCGGGCCAGTTCGTCCCGCGCAGCACTCCATTTCGGCAGCACATCACCCAACAGCGCTTCGGTATCGCGCAGGTCGGAAGTGACCTTTTCCTGCAGATTCTGCTTCGCCTCCAACGCCTTCAGCCGCGCCTCGCCCACCATGTTGGCGGCACTGTCGCGCGCCGCGCGCAGACGGCCTTGCTGGCCGACCAGATCCGCCTTCGCCCGCTCGAGCGCCCGGATGCGCGTCTTGCTGACAAAGCCCTTCTCCGCCACGGTGCGCAGGCTGTCCAACTCGTCGGTGATGAGCCGCTCCTGCTCGATCACCGACGCGACCTGTTCACGATAGCCCACCGCTTGGGACCCCGCCTGACTCCCCTCATGCATCGCCACGCCCTGCTGCGTGCTGAGCAGCGCCGACCGTGCAGCCATCTGCGCCCGCTGCGCCCGCAGGGCGGCCTGCGCATCGGCGCGGTCGTCCCCCGTCAGATTGCGGAACTCTACCGGCACCTCCATGCCGGTTCCGGCCTGTTCGGCGCGCAGGCGGGCGCGTTGCGCGATCAGCCAGATCGCCTGGGAAGCCAGCACCCGTTCCTGCGCGGCGACGGCGGGCGCGGCGAGCCGGATCAGCACCTCGCCCTGCCGGACTGCCTGGCCTTCCTTGACCAATATGGCCGCAACGATGCCGCCGTCACGATGTTGTACGCTCTGCCTCTGGCCTGCCACGGTCGTGCGCCCAGGCGCCAGCGCCGCGGCGTCCAGTCGGGCGAAGGCCGCCCATCCCAGAAACAGCAGGAAGAAGGCGGCGGCCACCGCCAGCCCGCCCCGTATCTCTGATCTGGGATCGGCCGCCACCGCGGACCGCCCATCCGGCGAAGGCAATAACAGGGGCTGCGTCGTTCGCATCAGCATCAGCCCACTCCCGCGACCGGCGCGGGGCGGGGCCGGGTCAATGCGCCCAGCACCTGATCGCGCGGCCCGCTCATTCGCATGCGACCATTGTCCAGCACCAGGATCCGGTCCGCCGGACCCAGCAGGCCGGTGCGATGCGCAGTCACCATGATCGCCGCCCCTCGCGCCTTCGCCTTGGCCAGCGCGGCGACCAGTTGCGCTTCGCCGTCAGAGTCGAGATGCGCATTGGGTTCGTCCAGGATCAGTACGGCCGGATCGCGGAACAGGGCGCGGGCCAGCGCGATGCGTTGCGTCTGGCCCATGGACAGGCCCATCCCGCCCCAGCCCAGCATCGTGTCATAGCCCTGAGGCAGGCGCAGGACCATCTCATGCGCGCCACATGCCTGCGCCGCCGCGATGACGTCCGCATCGATGCGGTCGTCCATGTCGGGATCTGCAAAGCGCGCGATATTGTCGCGGATCGACCCCGCAAAGAGGGAAAGCTGCTGCGGCATGTAGCCGACATGCACGGCCAGCGCGTCGCCATCCCATTGCGACCGCTCAGCCCCGTCGATCCGGATTTCGCCCTGGTCGCAGGCGATGGCGCCCGCCACCAGCCGCACCAGGGTCGATTTTCCCGCGCCGCTGGCGCCAATCACCGCGACCATCTCGCCGGGGCCGATCGCAAAGGACAGGTTGTTGAGGATCAGCCGCTGCGAATGCGGATCCTCTATGGTCACGCGCTCCACGTCGACCCTGCCCTTTGGACGGGGCAGGCCGGTTTGCGGCACATCGTCCAGCGCGCCGTCGATCCAGGCCATGATCTCCCCATGGGATGCCCGCGCCGCGATTATGCTGCGCCAGCTTCCCACAAGCTGGTCGACCGGCGCCACCGCCCGGCCCAGCAGGAAGGAGGAGGCAAAGATCGCGCCGCCCGAAATCTGCCCGTCTATGGCCAGCAGCGCGCCCAGTCCCAGCGCCCCGGATTGCAACATGTTGCGCAGAAAACGGCTGGCCGCCATGCGGCTGCTGGCGGCGAAGCTGGCTTCTGCCTGCCAGGCGAGCATATCCTCCCGCTCGGCCAGATGCCGTCGCACCATCGCGCCCTGCATTCCCAGCGCGCGCACTGCTTCGGCCCCCTGCATCGTCTGTTCCTGACTGCTGTAGGACAGGTTCGCCGCGGCATTGGCGCGGAACAGGGGCTGGTGCGTTGCCCGGTCGCTCGTCCAGGCGACGGCGACCAGCACCAGGCTGCCCAGCAGCGCCATCAAGCCGATCAGCGGGTGGATGAGCGCGCAGACCAGAATATAGATTGGCGTCCAGGGAGCATCGAACAGCGCGAACATGGCCGGGCCGGTCAGCGTCTGGCGAAGCTGGTCGCATTCGCGGATCGGCTGGCGACTTCGACGGCCGGCCCGGTCGGCAGGCTGTTGCCGCAGGGTCGCTGCAATCAGCGTCCGCGCCAGCCGGCGGTCCAGCCCGATGCTCGCCCGCACCAATATGCGCGAACGGATATATTCCAGCAGCGACAGGGTGGCATAGGCCAGCAGCAGCGCCAGCGTCAGGAAGGCCAGCGTCGTCCCGCCCCGCGTCGGCACCACCCGGTCATAGATTTGCAGCATGTAGAGCGTCGGCGCCAGGAACAGCAGATTGGCGAGCGCGCTGAACAGCGCCGCCCACAGGAAATGCCGCCTCACCACCGCGATCATGGCCGCAACGCTTTGTAGATGGCGCTGACCTGCGCGCAATGGGCCGCTTCGCTGAAGCGGGCGCGGGCATTGACCTGCGCGCGCAGGGCCATGGCATCGGCGTCGCTCCCCTCGATGCAGGCCCGCGCCAGCGCATCGGCATCGTCCGGTTCGACAAGCAGGCCGATGCCGCCTTCCAGCGCCTCCACATTACCACCGGATCGGGCGGCGACGATGGGCGTGCCGACCAGCATCGCCTCCACCAGCGTGCGCCCGAACGGCTCGCCCACGGCAGGCACGACAAGCCGATCGCAGGCCGCGATCCAGAAGGGTCCGGGCGTGCGATAGCCCATCAGCTTCACCCGGTCCTCCACGCCAGTCGCCGCAATCCGCTTGCGCAGGGCGATGTCCATGGCGGGCACCCGCGCCTGCCCGAACATCAGGCCCATGACGGGGCGCGGGCTGATCTCCCCCATCCGGGCGATCATGTCGACGAAAAGCAGGGGCCGCTTCCTCGGTACGAAAGCGCCGAAATAGCCCAGCAGCAGCGTGTCGTGCGGTACCCCCAGTTCGCGGATCAGCGCCTCGCGCGCCTTGCTCCGGTCCACCTCCAGCGTCGTGTCGAAGGGACTGTGGACCACCGAGGCGCGCTTCCGTGCCGACCAGAGACCGGCGGGCGGCAAGGCGAAGGACGATACCGCCAGCACCCGATGCGCCAGCGCCGGCGCGAGCAGACGCAATCCCAGCGCTCCGGGATCGCCGCGATGGTGCCAGATCAGCTTAGCTCCGGCCAGTCGCGCCGCCAGGGCCCAGTTCGCGCTGCTCCGCCCGTCATTGACGTGAACGATGTCGATCCGGTTTCGCCGCAGGAAGCGGGCGCGAGGTAGAACGCCGGTCAACGTCCGGGCGAATTTGCGGGCGGTGAAGGCCTCGCCCGGCACGAACAGCCGCTGGGCACCCGGATCGTCCATCTGCTCATGCCCGGCGAAGAAATTGGCGATCATGCCGCCCGGCACCTCGGTCACCACCACCGGACGATATAGCGCCCGATCCAGATGCTCCATCAGCCCGCGCACCGAAATATGGCTGCCGCCGATGCTGTCGCCGGAGAAGGGGAAGCAGATGCGCAGCCGATCATCCTGTGCCGCGACTGCCGGTTGCAGGGTGGGCGAAGGCGCGTTCATGGCGCCGCCGCGTCCATCAGTTCGCGCGCGCGCTGGTCGAGAAACTGGTCGAGATTGGCCAGCCCGTCGCCATCGGCATCGGCCCAGGGATCGGCCTTGCGGGGATCGGCGCCGTGCTCCGCCTCCCACCTGTCGTCCATGCCGTCCCCGTCGGCATCGGCATAGGGCGTCCCCGGCCCCGGTTCGTCGATCATGCCGGGCTGCTTCACGATATGCCCCTTGCGCTCTCGCACCTGCTTGACGATCCGCCTGTCGAACGGGTCGCGGGGAAAGGCGCCAGCCTCGGTCAGCACCGCCTTATAGGCCGCATCCGCCGGTTCGGCGGCGATGGTCGGCGGGCAAGGCGGCCTGTCCACCTCCGCCTCCTTCAACTGCGGCGACAGATGAACGAAGTCGCCGTCGAAGCGATTGTCGGCCAGATAGACCCTCGCCCTTCCCTTCGACCCCATGAGATTGCGCGCAACGCCGACGGTGTCCGGCCGGGTGTTCTTCCCCGCAATGAAATTGTTGCCGATCAGGGAGACGGGCACGCCGCCGAAACTTTCCCAGATTTCGGCAAATTCCGACTGGCCGTTATAAAGGATATTGTTGATCACCTCCGCGCAGGAACCTGGCGGAAAGTTGAGGTCGGGATTGCGGTCGCCATTATGGGCGCAGATATTGCCAATGAAGCTCAGATGCTGCGGCCCCTTGGGATCGCTCGCCAGCAGGGCGCATTTGTCGTGTCGCGGAATGCCCTCGGCAAAGATCGAATGGCTGATGGTGATCCAGTCATTGTCGCCATAGCCGTTGATCAGTTCGTCTCGTGCCCAGCTTGCGCTCACATGATCGACGATGACCTGACGGCTGTTTTCGATGGTGAAACTGTCTTCCGACCCGCGGTGGGTGCCGGTGCGGTCGTTGCGCACGCGGACATGACGGATGACGATGTCGTGCGTGTTCTTGATGAGGATCGGGGTGCGGCCTTCCTCGCCGCCAGCATGTGCAATGACGATACCCCCGCCCGAGGCGGTCTGGCCGGCTATGGTGAGATAGGGGTTGGCGATGACCGGCGGCCGGCTGGTGAAGCGGATGGTTCCGCTTACCCGGAATATGCAGACGCGGGGTCCGGTGGCATCGATGCAGGCGCGCAGGGAGCCTGGCCCGCTGTCGGCCAGGGTGTCGACGGCGATGATCCGCCCGCCGCGCCCTCCTTTGGCCGCAGCGCCATAGCCCACCGCGCCCGGAAAAGCCGGCTCGCCCTTTACCGGCTGCGCCTGCGACTCGCTGCCCGCACCCGAACAGCCCGCAATCAGGATGGTCAGCAGCATCCCGGTCAGTCGCCGCCTCATAAGACATCCCCACTGCGCAAGGCGTAGCCATAGCGCCGCAGCAAGGGCGCACAGAACAGGGTGAACAGCCGCTGCTTCCAGCCCGGCATCTCCCTCTTCCACTTGTCGTCGCCCCTGATCGTGAGTGCCTTCTGCATGCGATGGCGGCTACCCGCGACCTGATGCTGCGGCGTGAAGGGGGCAAGATCGGTTGCCGGTAGATGCGGCGCTTCGCCCACCAGCGCGACGATCCGCCCGATCGTGCGGCGCGGGTCATCGACAAAATCCTCGTAACGCACGCGGATGCTGCGCTCCGCCCCGACCCGGCGACAGAGAAGTTCGGCCGCGATGTTCACCATTGCCCAGCGCAGAGCGGTGTAGAGCAGGGGTTTTGGCCGCAAGTCGCGTTGCACCCCCTTCTCGACGCTGCGTCTGTGTCCTTTCATCAGCGACCAGGCCACGCCACGCCCGTCACGCACCACATGCACGACGTGCAGGTCGATGCCAGGCATCGCCGCCAGCGCGAAGGCCCGTCCCGGCAATTTGGACGAATCGACCAGCACGGCCCGCCCCGAAGCCAATGCCATGCCGCGCAGCAATTTCACCGTCTGGCGCCCATGGTCCCGCCACCCCGGCAGCCGCAGCAGCCGCGCTGGCGCCAGCAGGGTCTCCGTCCGTTCCTGCGCGCGACGGTAACGGTCCAGGAAGCCCTGGGGTTCGCCCTGGGTCCATCGCGCGACGATCGCCTGCCATTGCGGGCATTCCCGCACCTGCGCACCGCAGGCGCAATATTCGCCCTTTTCCCAGACATGCCGCGCCAGTGTGGTCACCTCGCCCGCGCCCATGATCATGGGATGCTCGCCCAGCGCGATGTCCAGAAGGGTCGTCCCGCTGCGTCCATAGCCGGCCACATAGATCAGCTTGATGGCGGATTGCTGCGCAGCGGGCGACGCGGACATCGCGGCTTGCCCGGCCTTTGGGGGCGGTTCGCTGTTGCGCAGGGGCAGTGTCGCATCGGTCACCAAGGTCATCCTTGTCGCGCGAGACGCCCTGCCGATCCGGCGGCGCTCGGTGCCGTTATCCCGTCAGTCGCGAGGTCATTTCAACGGATCACAAGGCTGATCCTCCGGCAAATTCGGATAGGCGAGCTGGCTGGAATCGCCCTGCATCCTGCCCCGAAGGGCGTTTGCGCGGCGGCGGCGCGAGGCGCAGCTTCCGGGACCGTGACGACTCTCGCCAGCCCTTCCCCTTCTGCGTCCGCCGCGATCGCCAGGCCGAATATCCTGGCCGCGCATGAGCAGACATGGGACAGGATCGCGCGTTCCTCCCTGCTGATCGCGATCTTCCTGAGCGGCTGGGGCCTGTTGCGGGTCGGCCAGATCAACCTCACCTTTTCCGATATCTTCTTCCTCCTCAGCTTCATCATTTCCGCCCTGCGCGGCCGGCTGAGCGTCACGCCTTTCCGCTCGCTCACCCCCTTCTGGCTGGCTGGGCTGGTGATGATGCTGGGCGGATTGTTCATCGGGTCCATCATCAACGGCGATCCGCTGCGTTGGGTGAACATCGCCCTGCAATATACCGTCGCCTTCCTGTGCATTCCGATCCTGCTGATGCAGCAGGAGGAAGGCACCATCCGCAAGGCGCCGCTGATCTTCATGCTGGGCATCACCTGTTCCGAAATGGTGGGCATCACGGCCAGCTTCTTTTTCACCTTCCACGAGACCCTGCACTGGCTCGGCGACGGCTTCATCACCGGCAACGGGCGGCTGGGTTCCATGGCGGGCCAGCCCAATCCCAATGGCGCGGTCGTCGCCTTCTCCCTCCCGATGCTGCTCTATTCGATGCGCTTCCGGCTGATCGGGGGCCTTGGCGGGGTCGCCTGCCTGATCCTGCTGCTATGGGGCCTGATGCTGAGCGCGTCCTTCACCGGATTTTCGGCCTCGCTGCTGGCGATCTTCACCACATTGCTGCTGATGGGCGTGCGCTACATCTTCCGGCTGGGGCTGACCGCCGGGGTCGCCGCCGCGCTCTTCTTCGCCAGCGGCGCCCCGTTGCCCAAGGCATTTCAGGAACGCGTCGGCAATGCGGTGGAGAGCGGCGACATCAATCAGGCGGGGACATTCCTCAACCGCTCGCAGCTCATGGAAGAAGCCTGGGGATTCGCCGAAGACTATACCGTCATCGGCATGGGCGTGGACCGCTATCGCGAACTCAGCGCCTATGACAATCCGGTGCACAACCTGTTCCTGCTGATCTGGAACGAGGGCGGAGCGATCGCCTTTTGCGGGCTGATCATGCTGCTGGGGCTGATCGGGTTGCTGGCGGTGAACGGGCTGCGCGTCAACCGCGACAAGGGCGCCATGGCGGTGGCGGTGGTGCTGGTGTTCCTGATCTACACCCTGTCCTACCCACATATGTATTCGCGCATGTGGATCATGCCGGTGATGGTCGCGCTGGCGACCATCTACGTACCCCGCAGGACCGCGCCGGACTCAGCGGCGTTGATTTATGCGCGGCCGGTGGGCCCTCAGCCCCTGCCGGAGCTATAGGCCGGCAAGTTGCTGCCATTAAGCGGGCCGTGCTCCATCAGGCTGCCCCGATCAGCAACGTCACATTGTCGGTCCGAGGATTGCGGCCGCCGACCTGTCCCGGCTTCTCCACATGCAGCACGCGATGCAGCACATGCCGCACGCCATAGGCCTGCGTAGCCATGCTGCCGGGAAAGACCGCCAGCGTCGCCCGGTCGATCGGCAGATCGATCCATCGTCCATCAGCAAAGACCTGTGTCAGCATCTGCGACCGTTCGCCGCAAAGCGCCGAAAAATAGCGGTGGTCGAAATGCGCACCCTCGATCAGCGTTTGATCCGGCGCGATATCCCGGCGGCGGTCGCCATGCAGAAAAAGCCGGTTCAACCGCCGGAGCAGCCGCCCCACGCCCGGCGCATCGGCCAGCATCCCGTAGAGGTCAGACAGCCCGCGCAGACTGAGCACGCCCGCCGCCTGCCACCGTCTTTCGTCCAGGCCACAGCCCGCCCGGCCCCACCGCCCCAGCGAATTGCGGGCGAGCGCGCCCAGACGGTCGAAATCGCCTGCACTTTCCTGATATTTCAGCCTCTGTACCACGATCTGCATATCGCTGGGCGGCATGCCATCCGGCGCGAGCGCCATCATCAGCCGCCGGCCGATCGACCAGCATTGGTCCAGAAGCGCGGGACCGGGCGCATAATGGCGCCTGCCCTGCACGAAGGATGGGGGATGCATGGTGACAGGATCCTCTTCCTGCCCGCGCGATAACGCCATTTTCCGAGCGATATAGCCGTGATGCCCAGGCTGGAAATAGAAGAGATCGCCGAGGCTGGCCGTGATGTCGCCGCTGCCGTGATAATTGCGGGCGATGTCGACCAGCGGCGCTTCCCAGGGCATCTGCTCATCCGGATTTTCCAGCAGTCCCTGCCACAATTCGGCGAGGACGTCGGGACAGCGCACAAGCACCGCAACATGGCCCGCACTGAACAGCCGGGCCAATGAGCCCGGTTCCAGTTCCTGATATGCATGCTCCGCAATCATGTCCCGGTCCCCTCGTGCGGAGCGTTCTTATCCTTGATCAACTTTCGTTCAAGGACGCGAAATCGACGATCCGGAATAGCCAGACATACATCAGAAATGTCTAGCCGGAGCATGAGGCCCTATCCTGTTCCGAAGGGTTAGCACCTATGCGCATCATCGGTCCCCGATGCGCTTTTGCTCTCTTGCGCAGCAACCCGCACTATCGATTCCATTGGGGACAGCCCTGACGACGGGGCGCGTCTGCGCGCCCGATGCGATTGGGAGACTATCATGGCGTCTGCACAGCTCACTCTGGTCGATGGCGTCGCATCAGGCGGCGGAGCGGAAAAGCCGCGCGACCTGTCGTTCGAGTTGCAGCAGATGTCGGCGCGCCAGATCTGGTTTCTTCTCCGCCGCCATATGAAGCTGGTGGCCAGCATCGTCAGCGCGTGCGTCGTGGTCGTGCTGATCGTGCAGTTGCAACTGCCCAATCGTTATGAGGCGACGGCGACCGTGCAGGTCGAGCTGAACGATTCCACCGGCTCCAACCAGGCCGATGCCACCCGCAACCAGCAGCGCGTCGCCAATGAGGCGCGCATGTATCGATCGCAGGCGCTGGCGGAACAAGTGGTGCGCGACCTCAACCTGAACCGCAACCCGGCCTTTACCCATGGCGTGCAGATGACGGTGCAGCAGGCCGCCGTGCAGCTGACGAAGAACACTCGTGTGGTCAGCTCCACCGATTCCGACTTCATCGACATCATCGTTCAGTCGCGAAAAGCCGAACTGGCGGCGCGCATCGCCAATCGCTTCATCGACAGCCTGCAGAAGATGCGCTCGCAACGCCGCCAGACATGGCGCGATGGCCTCAGCACCGCGCTCGACAAGGAGACCAAGCGCCTCGCCCATGAGGTTGAGCTGGCGGAACGCGCCGTCGCTGATTTCCGCCGGCAGCATCTGATGCCGATGGGCGCGGGGAGCGCGGAGGATTATCAGCAGATGAACCGGATCGCCGTGGAGGCAGCATCCACCGCCGCGATGAGCAGCGCCATGCAGGCGCAGGCAGCCGGCGTCAGCCGGGCCGCGAGCATGCGGACGGTGGCCGGCGCGAGCTCGCCTGCGCTCGACAATCTGGCGAAGCAATATGACGACCTTATCCGTCAACGCTCCGAAATGTCGGTCCAGATGGGCGCAAACCATCCGCAGATGCAGGCGCTCTCCGCGCAGATCGCCCAGGTGGGAAGGGCTCTCATCCAGGAGCGCGGCGCCGTCGTCGCAACCCAGCAGACGAAAAACGACACCGATGCCGGGCGCGAGCGGGCCATGGCGCTGGCGGAGGCAAGTGCCGCCTCCGCCCGGGCAGGCCAGTTGCAGGCGAAGCTCAACGCCATGACCGGCGCAGCTTTCCGCAACAATGCCAATCTGGTGGACCTTTCCATCCTCGACCGTCGGGCTGAGGTAGCGCGCCAGGCTTATCTGACCACGGCCCAGCGCGCCCAGACGGTGCAGTCGGAATTGCAAACCACCGGCGTCAACTCCACCATGGTTTCTGCAGCCGCCGTGCCGCTCCAGCCAGTCGCGCCCGCACCCAAGAAGATGGCCTTGGCTGCGTTTGTCGGCTCCTCCGTCCTGGCTTTCCTGATCGTGCTGGGGATCGAGATGTTCGACAACCGGCTGCGCAGCGGCGAACAACTCCGCCGCCTCTTCGCTCTGCGGACGCTGGCGATGCTGCCGAAGCTGGAGGATTCGATCGGCACGACGATCGAGGACAATCCGGTGATCACGCAACCGCAATCGCTGTTCACCGAAGTCGCCCGCAACCTTGCCAGCGAGATCGAGGAGTTGCCGCATCAGGGGACGAGCCAGCGGGTGCTGGTGACATCGCCGCTGCCCGGCGACGGCAAGTCGAGCGTCGCGCTGACGCTGGCGGCAGCCGCCGCATCCATGGGGCGCCGCGCCATCGTTGTCGATCTCGACCTGCGCCGCCCCGGACCCAGCATCCTGCGTTCGATCCAGGACAGTTCCGACACGCCCGACCTGATCGAGGTGCTGACCCATAGCGGTGAAAGCCGCCGCCTGATTCCCCAGGCCGAACCCCATGTCGACCATGATGCGGCCAAGGGTGCAGCGCCGGTCGCGCTGATGCCCGTCGTTCTCAGCACCCGGGAACAGATCCGCAATCCGGCCGCCGTCGTTCAGGGCTGGCAGATCGGCCAACTGCTGGACGATCTGCGCGAACGCTTCGACCTGGTCGTCATCAACGCGCCGGCCATCCTGGCCGTACGCGACGCGCGCACCCTCTCTTCCCTTGCGGATTCGACGCTGATGGTCGTGCGCTGGGGACATACGACGGTCGAACAGTTGCGCGCCTCGCTCCAGATGGTGAACAATCAGGTGGTCGGCGCCGTGTTCAACCAGGTCGATTATGAGGAACATGCCCGCCGCGGTTATGGCGACGCGGTCCAGTTCTACATGGGATCTGCCGCTTATTATTCCGACAGCTTCCCCATTCGGCCCAGCCTGGCAGAGCGCGTCCGTAACCTCTTCACCCGCAAGGCTGCATGAGTCGCCTGCCGCCCCTGGAGGAGGCGCCATCGTCTCCTTTTGGTTTCGAAAGCGTTATGATCAAAGAGGATCCGCCCCGTCTCACCTTGCTGATCCTGGACGGGAGCCCGCTGCGTCGCGCGTGCATGGCCGTCGCGCTGGAGGCGGCAGGCGTCCGGATATTGCAGCAATCCAGCCTGGATGATTGGGAAACCCACGATCCACCCGACATCGTCCTGCTCCAGACCGGCGAATCCGAACTGGAAAATGCGGCCCTGCCGCTGCAGATCGCGCAGGCGAGGCAGCTATGGCCGACAGCCGCGATCCTGGTCATCGCGGACCATGGCAATGAAGCATTGATGCAGACGGCGATTGCGGCCGGGGCGCAGGCGCTGTTGCGATCCAGCACCGGCATCGTCACCATGCACCGGGTGCTTTCCCTGTTGAAGGAGGGGCTTTCCGTCTATCCGGCCGCGATCGCCGCCGCCTTGCACCTGCGCCCGCCAGACAAGACCGACGGTCTGACCGAGCGGATTGCGCTGGCAGTCGACAGGTTCAAACTGCTGACCAAAAGGCAACGCGACGTGCTGCGCCTGCTGGCGCAAGGCGCCTCCAACAAGGATATCGCCCACCGGTTGAACATCAGCGAAAGCACGGTGAAAGTGCATGTACGGGCCATCATGACGGCGAACGGCGCGTCCAACCGCACGCAGATCGTCGCCCATCTTCTAAAGGGCGACGACCAAGAGTAACAGAGCAAGCAGCCCATCAGCTCAGATGGGCGAATTCCCCATAGCCGCCCTGGAAGAAAAGCAGCGGCTTGCCGGGCGTTTCCACCTCCAGCGCAATGACCCGGCCCAGCACGATATAATGGTCGCCGGCCTCATGCACGGCTTCCAGCCCGCAATCGATCCACGCCACCACCCCGTCCAGTATCGGCGAACCATTGGCCGAAACGCGATGCGTCACGCCAGCGAACTTGTCGTTCGCGCCCTTGGCCGAGAATTGCTGGCAGAGCGGCTTCTGGTCGCTGGCAAGGATATTGACGCAGAATTTCCCCGCCTTTTCGATCCGGGGCCAACTTTGCGAATTCTTGGCCGGGAAAAAGGCGACCAGCGGGGGATCGAGCGAAACGGAGGTGAAGGAGCCGACGACCATGCCGGTGGGCGCATCATCACCTGACACCGCAGTCACAACGCAGACTCCGGTCGGATAATGGCCCAGCACGCGCCGGAACGTGCCACTATCGAACGCTATGGCTTCACTCATCCGCACTGACCCCAGAGGAGGAAAATATCGACACTGATCTTCATCATCGCATCTCTTCTAAACCTGGCGGGGCATGACAAGCAAATCCCGCTGATACGCTCACGAGTTTTCCTTTTCCGGAACCTCGAAGCGCCATCTTAAGCCGCCATGGCGCGCATCAGCACGGCGCGATCCTGATTCATCCGCTATGCGATATTGCTGCAATCCATCGACGCTCGTCTGGCGCCGTCGCGGCATGAAACTATGACGAAGGGCAGAACTTTGATCGATCTGCAGGCCCATAATGAGATTGCAACCGCCAGATCTTCCTGATCGAGGCATTGGCCCATTCAATGCGGCGGCTGCAGGCAACGGGTTGCATTCCCCTGGCTGCAAGGAGGCAGCCTCGCCGCATCTGGCAAGGCCGCCTGTCCTTTTCCTCAAAGGGACCAGGCCCCTATTCCCTTTTTACCCGCCATTCCGTTCCGCAAGGGGCTCAGACCGCCACACCGGCGGAAGCCAGCACCGCCAGCGTCAGCAATTCCGAGGCGTTGGACGCCATGGTTGCGATCTGCACCGACTTGTCCATGCCGACCAGCATCGGCCCGATCATCGTCGCGCCGCCCAGTTCGCGCAACAGCTTGGCAGAGATATTGGCGGACTGAAGACCCGGCATGACCAGGATATTGGCCGGGCTCGACAGGCGGCTGAAGGGATAGTTCTTCATCACCGTCGGGTTGAGCGCCGCGTCGACCGTCATTTCACCTTCGAATTCGAAGTCGACGTTCCGCTCTTCCAGCGCCTTGATCGCGTCCCGGACATTGTCGAGGAAACTGCCCGGCGGGTTGCCGAAGTTGGAATAGGACAGGAAGGCGACACGCGGATCATGGCCCATGCGGCGGGCGACGGCGACCGTACCCTCCGCAATATCGGCCAGTTCCTGCGCCGAGGGACGCTCATTGACCGTGGTGTCGGCCAGGAACACCGTCTTGTCCTTCGTCACCAGCACATGGATGCCGAAGGGGGTACGGCCCGCCGCCGGATCCATCACACGTTTCACCTCGCGCAATGTCTGGGCAAAGGGCCGGGTCATGCCGGTGATCATCGCGTCGGCATGGCCCATCTTCACCAGCAGCGATCCGAAGATGTTGCGGTCCCGGTTCACCATTCGCTCGCAATCGCGGCGCAGATAGCCGCGGCGCTGCAACCGCTTGTAGAGCGTGTCGACCATTTCCGGCACCAGCGGCGAATTGACGCTGTTGTGCAGTTCGAAGCTCTCCGGATCCTGCACGCCCAGTTCCCTGAGCTTGTCATGGACATTGGCGCGGCCGACCAGCACGGGAATGCCATAGCCCAGTTCGCGGAACTGGATCGCGGCGCGCAGCACCACTTCCTCTTCCGCCTCGGCAAAGACGACGCGTTTGGGATTGGCCTTCGCAACTTCATAAGCGGTGGTGAGCACCGAGGTCGTCGGGTTGAGCCGTCCCTTGAGCGACTGGCGATAGGCGGCCATGTCCGCGATCGGACGCTGCGCCACGCCGGTTTCCATCGCCGCCTGGGCGACCGCGGCCGGCACCAGTTCCATCAGGCGGGGGTCGAAGGGTGCGGGAATGATGTAATCCGGTCCGAAGCTGTGCGAACGGCCATAGGCCTTGGCAACTTCCTCCGGCACCTGCTCGCGCGCCAGTTCGGCGATCGCCTTGGCAGCGGCCAGCTTCATCGCCTCGTTGATGCCGGTTGCCCGCACGTCCAGCGCGCCCCGGAAGATGAAGGGGAAGCCCAGCACATTGTTGACCTGGTTCGGATAGTCCGATCGTCCGGTGGCGACAATGGCGTCGGGTCGCACGGCCTTGGCGTCCGGCGGCAGGATTTCCGGATCGGGATTGGCCATGGCGAAGATGATAGGCTTGTCCGCCATGGACTTCACCATATCCTGCGTCACGGCCCCGGCGACCGAGAGCCCCAGGAACACGTCCGCACCCTTCACCGCTTCGGCCAAAGTGCGGGCGTCGGTCTTCACCGCATGGGCCGACTTCCACTGGTTCATGCCCTCGGTGCGGCCTTGATAGATCACGCCCTTGCTGTCGCACATGATCACATTGTCATGCTGGACGCCCAGCGCCTTGATCAGTTCGGTGCAGGAGATGGACGCGGCGCCCGCGCCGTTCACCACCACCTTCATGTCCTTCATCTCGCGCCCGGTCAGCATCGCCGCGTTGATGACGCCCGCCGCCGCGATGATCGCCGTGCCGTGCTGGTCGTCATGGAAGACCGGAATGTTCATCCGCTCCTTGAGCGTTTGTTCGATGATGAAGCATTCCGGCGCCTTGATGTCCTCCAGGTTGATGCCGCCAAAGGTCGGCTCCATCAGTTCGACCGCATCGATGAACCTGTCGACATCCTCCGTCTTGAGCTCGATGTCGATGGAATCGACGTCGGCAAAGCGCTTGAAGAGGACGGACTTGCCCTCCATCACCGGCTTGGACGCCAGCGCGCCCAGATTGCCGAGGCCCAGGATCGCCGTGCCGTTGGAGATGACCGCGACCAGATTGCCCTTGGCGGTATAGTCATAGGCCGTCGCCGGGTCCTGCGCGATGGCGCGCACCGGCACGGCGACGCCGGGCGAATAGGCGAGCGACAGGTCGCGCTGGGTCGCCATCGGTTTCGACGCGATGATCTCGATCTTGCCGGGGCGTCCCGTCGAGTGGAAGAACAGCGCCTCCCGCTCTGAAAATTCGACGTTCGACTTCTCGGTCATGGCGGCGCGCCCCCTATCTATGCAACAATGAGGAGGCCCTAGCGGCAAGAATATCTTGTGGGCAAGTGCGAGAAGCGCAATTTTCCTGCCGTTTCCCGAAACTCTGGCCTGAACCTGTCGTTCCGGCTATCCGCATTGCCATGGCGCGAACGATCGACACATCCACGCAACAAGCGACGCCCATGATGGCGCAATATCTGGCGCTGAAGGCGGAAGCGCAGGATTGCCTGCTCTTCTACCGCATGGGTGACTTTTTCGAACTGTTCTTCGAGGATGCGAAGGCGGCGGCGGCAACGCTGGACATCGCGCTGACCAGCCGTGGCGAGCATGGCGGCGCGCCGATCCCGATGTGCGGCGTGCCGGTGCACAGCGCGGAATCCTATCTCGCGCGGCTGATCAAGGCGGGCCACCGCGTCGCCATTGCGGAGCAGACGGAAACCCCTGCCGAGGCCAAGGCGCGGGGGTCCAAGTCCCTCGTCGCGCGCGCCATCGTCCGTTATGTGACCGCCGGAACCCTGACGGAGGAGACGCTGCTCGACAGCCGTCGGGACAATATGCTGGTCGCGCTGGCGCAGGTCGGCGGCGAGGAGGCGGGGGAATATGGGCTGGCCGCCGCCGATATTTCGACCGGACGGTTCGAGACGCTGACCTTGCGGGCGGCCGATCTGGCCGCCGAACTGGCGCGGCTGCGGCCGAGCGAGATCGTGTTGCCGGATGGGCTGGGGCTGGAACTGCCCGATTCCCACCCGTTCGACCGGGCTGCCTTTTCCAGCAGCCGGGCCGAAGCGGCGCTGAAGCGCCTGTTCGGCGTTGTCACGCTGGATGGCTTCGGCCAGTTCGGCCGCGCTGAACTGGCGGCGATGGGCGGGCTGCTCGGTTATCTGGATCATGCAGGCAAGGGCACCCTTCCCTTCCTGGCGCCGCCCATGCGCAAGACCAGCGGCGCCCACGTCGCCATCGATGCGGCGACCCGCGAGAGCCTGGAGATCATCGCCACCATGAGCGGCACGCGGGCAGGCAGCCTGCTGGCCGCTGTGGACCGGACGGTCACGGGCGCCGGCGCGCGGTTGCTGGCGCAGAATCTTTCCGCGCCGCTGATGGATCAGGCCGCCATCGAGGCGCGGCTGGGCCTGGTGCAACTGTTCCATGACGACAGCATGTTGCGCGATCAGTTGCGCGTTGCCCTGCGCGCATTGCCGGACATCGGGCGCGCGCTCGGCCGGCTCGCCATGGGCCGGGGCAGTCCCCGCGATCTTGGCCAGTTGCGCGACGGGCTGGGCGAAGCGCGGCTGTTGCGCGAGCGCTTGGGACGCCTGCCCGACCAACCGCTGCTGCTGACCCAATTGCTGCCCGCGCTGGACGGGCACGGCGCATTGGTCGACAGCCTGTCCCGCGCGCTGGTCCCCAGCCCGCCGACCGAGACCGCCAATGGCGGCTATATCGCGGACGGCTATGACCCGGCGCTGGACGAGCTGCGCCGGCTTGCCGGTGATGGTCGCCGCGCCATCGCCGCGCTGGAGGCCCGATATCGCGAGCAGACCGGCATCGCCTCGCTCAAGATCCGGCATAATGGCGTGCTCGGCTATCATGTCGAGGTGCCCGCCCGCGCCGCGGATCAGTTGATGCAGCCCGACAGCGGCTTTACCCATCGCCAGACGCTTGCCGGCGTGGTGCGCTTCAATTCGGTCGACCTGCACGAACAGGCGAGCCGGGTGGCGCAGGCCGGCGCTCACGCCCTGGTGGCCGAAGCCGCGCATCTGGAAGAACTGATCGAAACAACCCTTGCCCGCAAGGCGGATATCGCGCGGGCGGCCGATGTCCTTGCCCGGCTTGATGTGGCTGCGGCGCTGGCCGAACGCGCGGCGGAGGGCGGCTGGCAGCGGCCCCATTTCGTCGCCCAGGATGGCGAAGGCCCCTGCCTGGAAATCGTCGGCGGCCGTCATCCCGTGGTCGAGGATGCACTGCGCCGCGAGGGCCAGCCCTTCGTCGCCAATGATTGCCGGCTGTCGTCAGGCGATCGGCTCTGGCTGGTCACTGGTCCCAATATGGGCGGCAAGTCGACCTTCCTGCGGCAGAATGCGATCATCGTCATCCTGGCGCAGGCGGGCGCCTATGTCCCCGCCGCATCCGCGACCATGACGCTGGTCGATCGCCTCTTCAGCCGCGTCGGCGCGTCGGACAATCTGGCGAAGGGACGCTCCACCTTCATGGTCGAGATGGTCGAAACCGCCGCCATCCTGGCGCAGGCGACCGAACACAGCTTCGTCATCCTGGATGAAGTCGGGCGCGGCACGTCGACCTATGACGGGCTGGCATTGGCCTGGGCGGTTGTCGAGGCGGTGCATGAGGTCAATCGCTGCCGCTGCCTGTTCGCGACGCATTATCATGAACTGACCCGGTTGGCCGAGACGCTGTCCTCGCTGTCGCTGCACCATGTCCGGGCGCGGGAATGGAAGGGCGATCTGGTGCTACTGCATGAGGTCGCGGCAGGACCGGCGGATCGCAGCTACGGCCTGGCGGTGGCGCGGCTCGCCGGATTGCCTCCCGCGGTTCTCAAGCGGGCCAAGGATGTTCTCTCCCGCCTCGAAGCGGGCAAGGCCAGGACCGGCGGCATTGCGGCGGGGCTGGACGACCTGCCCCTCTTCGCTGCCGCCACGGCGCAGCCGGAGGAGAAGGTCGACGCGCTGCGCGCCGCACTGGACGCGATCGATGCCGATGCGCTCTCCCCCCGCGAGGCGCTCGATCATCTCTATCGGCTCAAGCAACTGGCGGCGGCCGGGCAGGAAGACTAGATAAGCCTTATGGTCATGCAGTTTCCAAAATTGGGTTCGAGGCGCGCGATCATCGACCGGCGCTCCATTTCCGATCGCATCAACGCCCTGGCGCAGGAGCATCGGGGCGACCAGATCAAGCTGCGCGGCCTGATCGTGAAAGAGTTGAGGGAGGCGCTGGACGCCGGGCGCGAAGATGTCGCCCGCCGCCTCGAACACAAGCCGACTCGCGGGCGCGAGGTGGTAACCGCTTTCGCCTTCCTGATCGATCAGATCCTGCGCCTGCTCTACGACGCGACGACCCATCATCTCTACCCGGCCGGCAATCGCAGCACCGGCGAGCGGATCGTGCTGATCGCAGTCGGCGGCTACGGCCGGGGCGAGATGGCACCGCACAGCGATGTTGACATCGGCTTCATCACCCCGTGGAAGCCCACCGGATGGACCGAACAGGTCATCGAATCCATGCTCTACTCGCTGTGGGACCTGGGGCTGAAGGTCGGCCATTCCAGCCGCTCCATCGACGAAACCATGCGCATGGCGAAGGCGGACCTGACCGTCCGCACGGCCCTGTTGGAGGCACGCTACATCTGGGGCGATCGCCTGCTGTACGAGGAAACCGCCAAGCGCTTCGATACCGAAATCATGCAGGGCACCGCCCGCGCCTTCGTCACCGAAAAGCTGGAGGAGCGGGATGAGCGGCACAAGCGCATGGGCGACAGCCGCTATGTGGTCGAACCCAATGTGAAGGAAGGCAAGGGCGGGCTGCGCGATCTGCACACGCTGTTCTGGATCGGCAAATATGTAAACCGGGTGAAGTCGGTCGCGGAACTGGTCGATGTCGGCCTGCTCACCGAAGCCGAACTGCGCCAGTTCCAGAAGGCGGAGGACTTCCTCTGGGCGGTGCGCTGCCATTTGCACATGATCACGGGACGGGCGGAGGACCGGCTGACCTTCGACCTGCAACTCGAGACCGCGACCCGCATGCATTTCACGGGACGCGCCGGGCGTTCGGGCGTCGAGCGATTCATGCGCTATTATTTCCTGAACGCGAAGACGGTGGGTGATTTGACCGCCGTATTCCTCGCCCATCTGGACGACCAGATGGCGGAGCGCGGCCGCCGCTACATCCCCAGCTTCTTCCGCCGCCCGAAGAAGCTGGACGGCTTCGTTCTGGATCGCGGACGGCTCGCGCTGCCCAACGACCAGTTCTTTCAGGACGATCCGGTGCGGCTGCTGGAAATCTTCGCGCTGGCCGACAAGCATGGCCTGGCCATCCATCCCAGCGCCATGCGCGCGGCCAGCCGCGACGCCAGCCTGATCACCGCCAAGGTGCGCCGCGATCCCCGCGCCAACGCCGCATTCATGGAGGTGCTGACCTCCCCCCGTGATCCGGAAACGGTGCTGCGCTGGATGAACGAGTCGACCGTCTTCGGTCGCTTCATCCCCGATTTCCGCCGCGTCGTGGCGCAGATGCAGTTCGACATGTACCACCATTATACGGTGGACGAACACACGATCCGCGCCGTCGGCCTGCTGGCGCGGATCGAAAAGGGCGAACTGAACCAGGATCATCCGCTGGCGGCGGACCTGATGGGCAAGCTGGTGTCGCGCCGGGTGCTCTATGTTGCGGTGCTGCTGCACGACATCGCCAAGGGGCGCGGCGGCGACCACAGCATATTGGGTGCGCAGGTGGCGGAGAATCTCTGCCCACGCCTGGGGCTGACTCCGGCAGAGACTGAGACCGTATCCTGGCTGGTGCTGCACCATCTGCTGATGTCGGCCACCGCCTTCAAGCGCGACCTGGCCGATTACAAGACCATCCTCGATTTTGTCGAGGTGGTGCAAAGCCCGGAGCGGCTTCGTCTGCTCCTGTGCCTGACGGTGGTCGATATCCGCGCCGTCGGACCTGGTGTCTGGAACAGCTGGAAACGGCAATTGCTGGGCGACCTCTATGAGGCCGCCGAAGAAGTGCTGCGCCTTGGCCACAAGCAGAAGGGCCGCAGCGAGCGCGTCACCGCCAAGCAGCGGGCGTTGCGCGAGGCACTGGGCCTGTCCGAAACCGATTTCGAGAAGCTGCGCAAGCGCCTGCCGGAAAGCTACTGGATCGCGGAGCCGGAGGACATCCTCATCCACAATGCGCAGCATATACTGGAAGCGGGGGATTCCCCGCTATCCATCGCCGCGCAATATTATCCGCAGCGCGGCGCGACGCTGGTGACGGTCTATGCCGCCGACCATCCGGGCCTGTTCTATAGGATTGCTGGCGCCATCCATCTGGCGGGCGGAAACATCATCGACGCGCGCATCCACACGACCCGGGACGGCGTGGCCATCGACAATTTCCTGGTGCAGGACCCGCTGGGCGGTGCCTTCCACAGCCCCGATCAATTGACGCGCATCCGCAAGGCGATCGAAGATTCGCTGGCCAATCGGCACCGCATGATCACCAAGCTGGAGGCGCGCCCGCTGCCCCGCACGCGCGCGGAAGCCTTCCGCATCGAACCCAATGTGCTGATCGACAACAAGGCATCGAACCGCTTCACCGTGATAGAGGTCAATGCGCGGGATCGACCGGCGCTGCTGTTCAGCCTGGCCAATGCACTGTTCCAGTCGAAGGTGACGGTGCACAGCGCGCATGTCGCCACCTATGGCGAGCGCGCCGTGGATACTTTCTATGTGACCGACCTTCTGGCCGGGAAGATCGAGAGCAAGGCACGGCTGCAAACGCTGGAGCGGCGGTTGCTGGAAGCGGCCGGCGGCGAGGTAGCGGAACTGGAGCAGGCTTGACGCTCGATTCCTGCGCAAAACTCTAATGGATTTCCATCAGGTCACCCGGCACGAGCAAAGGCAACAGACGGAGCATATCATCCCGCTCCACCGCCACGCATCCGGCGGTGGGCCTTCCTTCGGACAGGTGGAAGAAGATCGCGCTCCCCCGCCCCGGCACCGGGGGCGCGTCATTATGCCCCAGCACTATGATCACGTCATAGGCTTCATCGTTCCGCAGCAGATTTTCCGCCGAAAAGTCCCGCGGCAGATGGACGGGCCGGTTATAGGCCGGATCAGCTACGTCATCGGACCAGCCATCACCCTCCCGCACCCAACGCCAGGGCAGGCGGATATCCGCCGCCGCCACCTTGCCCCGCCGCAGCAACACGCCCCGGATCGGCCAGCGCCCCAGCGGCGTGCAGCCATCCCCTTCCCGTTTGTCGGCGGCCGCACAAGCGCCGCCGCGCCCGATCGTGCAGGACATCTCCATGTCACCGAAGGAAAGACGCCCCGCACCCGTGTCGACGCGGATGACATTCATAGCTGATGGCCGGTCCGGTCCCGCTTGGTGGCGAGATAGCGTTCATTATGGGGGTTGGACGGCAGGATGATGGGCAGCCGCTCCGCCACCTTGATCCCGGCGGTCTCCAATCCGGTCACCTTGTTGGGATTGTTGGTGAGCAATCGCACCTCCCGCACGCCCAGCAGGTCGAGCATGCGTGCCGCCACTGAAAAATCGCGTGCATCAATCGCGAAACCCAACCGCACATTGGCGTCTACCGTGTCGAAGCCCTGATCCTGCAGGGCATATGCGCGCAGCTTGTTGACGAGGCCGATGCCCCGGCCCTCCTGCCGCAGATAGAGCAATATGCCCCAGTTTGAATCCGCAATCTGGTGCAATGCCTGGTGCAATTGCGGCCCGCAGTCGCATTTCAGCGATCCCAGCACATCTCCCGTCAGGCATTCGCTGTGCAGCCGGACGACAGGCGGCGAGGAATCGCGCCGGCCAATGACCAGCGCAACATGTTCGCGCGGTTCATCGGGGCTGCGAAAGGCGATGATCTCCGCCATTTCGCTGGCCGACACGGGCAGGCGCGCGCGCGTGGCGATGGCCAGATGCACGGCATCGTCATAGGCGTCGATGTCCGCAGCGCTCACCTCTGCCTCGACGTCACCGTCGGACGTCACGAAATAGGCCGGCAATATGCCCGCCAGCCGCGCCAGCCGCAGCGCCGCCTTGGCCGCAGACGGCGCCGCCAGCGGCTTTGCCATGAACGGCCCCTTGAGCGGCGAACCGAGGTCCAGAACCGGATCGGAGATCGCCGTCGCCACGTCGACATCGATCCAGGGCGCGCGCGCCACCAGCACCGGCATGTCGGGATCGGCCGCCGCCAATTGGTTGGCGAGCTTCAGCGTCTGCGCCCGCGCGGCCGAGATCAATATATCGGCTTCAGCGCCCGGATCGAAGCCGGCAAGCGTCACCGCATCGGCCCCCTCCACCGCCATGAGGCGCAAGACCCCATCGGCGGCCTGCACCCGTACCGGCCAGCCCCGGCGCAGCGCGTCAATGGCGCGGGCGGCGGTGCGGGCGCTCATCAGAATGCAAATTCCGTGATGATCGGCACATGGTCGGACGGCCGCGTCCAGCCGCGGATGGGTTCGACCACGCGGTGGCCGACGGCCTTTTCCGCGACGTCCTGCGTCATCCACATATGATCGAGCCGTCGTCCGCGATCCGATTCCGCCCAGTCGCGGGCGCGATAGCTCCACCAGGTGTAGAGCCGCTGCGGCGCGGGGTGGAATTTGCGGCCGATATCAACCCAGTTGTTCGATTCCTGCAAGCGCGCCAGGATCTCGCATTCGATGGGCGTGTGGCTGACGACGTTGAGGAGCTGCTTGTGGCTCCACACGTCGCATTCCATCGGTGCGATGTTGAAATCGCCCGTCAGGATGGTCGGCTTGTCCTCCAGCGTAGAGGACCATTGGATCATGCGCTCCAGGAAATCGAGCTTCTGCCCGAATTTCGGATTGACCTCCCGATCCGGCACATCCCCGCCGGCGGGCACATAGACATTCTCGATCCTGACGCCATTGTCCAGCCGAACGCCGACGTGGCGCGCCTCTCCATTGGCCTGCCAGTCCAGGCGATCATCTTCCCGGATCGGGACCTTCGACAGGATCGCCACGCCATGATGCATCGGCTGGCCGTTCAGCACCTGATGATTATAGCCATGCTGCCGAAACAGGCCCGCCGGGAAGGTGTCGTTCACCACCTTCGTTTCCTGCAGACACAGGACGTCAGGCGATTCCTCGGTCAGAAAGCGCTCGACAATTTCGAGCCGGGCACGAACGCTGTTGATATTCCAGGAAGCGATGCTGAGTGTCTGAGGCATGGCTGATCCACTAGGACCCTCCGCCGCCCCGCGCAAGAGTGGCGGATCGCTGATGACCGGTTGGGATATGGCCCGGGACGGAACGAAAAGGCCCCCGCTCCGGGGGCATGGAACGGGGGCCTCGATCGCGCCCTTGAAGCGCTTTGCGGCGGGAGCGGGGTTCCGGGTAACAGGGGGGAAATCCCGGTTTCGTCTCGCGCCGTGGAGTTCCTTCTAGGGTTCCGGATATGAGCCTCAGATGAACGATTTTGAAAAGTTTTCGGCCCGTCGCGCCTGTGCCCCGTTTAACCGCCAGCGGCGCGACCCTTGGGCCGCGGATCGATCCAGCGGAAAGCGGAATCGGCCACCGGCACCCCGTAACGCTGGTTGCTGAGCTTCACCGCCGTTCGGTTGTTCTGCGAATCCAGCGCCACCCAGCCATAGAGCTGCAGACCCGCCGGACTGGCGGCATCGCGTTTGAAGATCATGGTGATGGTGCCATATTCCGGCCGCTTGGGATCCCGGGCCTGGACGGACAATATCGTCGGGTCGCCGGTCTGGATCACCTTGCCGAATTTGGACAGGTCCTTGGACGGATCGATCAGCGCGCCCAGAGGCGAATTGCCGATCGGCCAGCGTTGCACCTGACGCACTTCATAATCGATCATCGTCAGCGCCTTGCCATCTCCGACGATCAACAAGGGCACGCCCTTCTGATATTGAAAACGGATCTTGCCCGGCTGCTTGAGGGTAAGCTGGCCCGTCAGCGTCTGGCCGTTGCGGTCGGTCTGGGCGAAATCGGCGGTCATGGTGGTGACGGCGCGGATATAGGCGTTGACCTTCGACAGGTCGGACTGGTCCGCCTGCGCGAGTGCCGGGATCAGGGGCGCCGCAAATGACGCGACGGTCAAGGTCAGGGCGGCCAGCGTCAGGGTGCGGGGCGCAGACATGCGCTTCATGCAATCGTCTCCGGTTGTTCAGGATGAGGATTCTAGGTGGCAGGGCTTGAACCCGCTGTGAACCCCTTCGTTCCTGTCGTGCAACGAACAGAACGATAAGGGTCGGAAGCAGCCGGACGGTCTGGCTGGTCCAGAACAGCCCAGTCCGCATCACAGCCAGAGAAAAACGGGAAGGGGGAGAGCGACATGGTCGCTCAATCCCCCTCTGCTCCCGCTTCGCCATTGCCGGTCTTTCCGGCGGCCCCTCTCCCAATTTATTTTTTTAGGCGCTGCGGTGAGCGACCCCTGCTTAGTCCGATGCGACGACAAAAAAAAGGCCGATCCGAAGACCAGCCCGAAAGTTTTTAGGAGAGGATGCCTGAAAGGCAGGGTCTTTTTCATCCAAATCCCGTTCCTTCGCAAATGCGAAGAACCGAGGGACGATTGCATGAAACGCAATCATCCTTGGAAAATCGCGATTTTTCTCGGCACTGCCGGCTTTTGGCGCGAGGCCATTTCGCGGAATCACACGCAAAAATCGGTTTCAGAGCGAAATGGGCAGTGGTTTTTTGGCATCAGGCCAAATGAAATTTTTCTGCACTCACGGCGTCAGAGCGGATTGCCATTCTCGTCACGCAGCACTTCGCGGCGGCCGACATGGTTGGGGGGGCCCACCAGCCCCTGCTCCTCCATCTGCTCGATCAGGCGCGCGGCACTATTATAACCGATGCGCAATTGCCGCTGGAGCCAGCTTGTCGACGCCTTCTGATTTTCGAAGACGAGCTGGCATGCCTTGCGGAAAAGCTGCGCATCCGGGCTGTCGTCGCCCAGATCCACGCCATCCAGCGCAAAACTGCCTTCCTCCGGCTCCTCGGTGACGGCGGCGATATAGTCGGGCTGGCCCTGGGCGCGCCAGTGATCGGCCACCACGCGCACTTCATCGTCCGACACGAAGGGACCGTGCACGCGCATCAGCCCCTTGCCACCATGCATGTAGAGCATGTCGCCCTTGCCCAACAGCTGCTCGGCGCCCTGTTCGCCCAATATGGTTCGGCTGTCGATCTTCGACGTGACGAAGAAGCTGATGCGGGTCGGCAGGTTGGCCTTGATGACGCCGGTGATGACGTCGACCGACGGACGCTGCGTTGCGAGGATGAGGTGGATGCCCGCCGCGCGCGCCTTCTGCGCGAGCCGCTGGATCAGGAATTCCACTTCCTTGCCCGCCGTCATCATCAGGTCGGCAAGCTCGTCCACCACGACCACGATCTGCGGCAGAGGCTGGAAATCGAGCTGTTCCTCCTCGTAAATGGGCTTGCCGGTTTCGGGGTCGTAGCCGGTCTGCACCCTGCGGCCGAGCGGCTTGCCCTTCGCCTTGGCCGCGCGGACCTTTTCATTATAGTTGGCAAGGTTGCGGACGGAAATCGACGCCATCATGCGATAGCGGTCCTCCATCTGCTCCACCGCCCATTTGAGCGCCCGGATCGCCTTGGCCGGCTCCGTCACCACGGGGGAGAGCAGATGCGGAATGTCGTCATAGGTCGACAGTTCCAGCATCTTGGGATCGATCATGATGAGCCGCAACTGATCGGGCGTCATGCGGTAGAGCAGCGACAGGATCATCGCGTTCAGACCCACGGACTTGCCCGAACCCGTCGTACCGGCGATCAGCAGATGCGGCATCGGCGCCAGATCCGCGATGATCGGCTCCCCCGAAATATTCTTGCCCAGGATGATCGGCAGGGTCGCTTCCTGTCCGAACTGCTCGCTGGTGATGAGTTCGCGGAAGGACACGCCCTCCCGGTTCGCATTGGGCAGCTCAATGCCAATCACGGTACGTCCGGGAATCGTCGCGACGCGCGCCGAAAGCGCGGACATGTTGCGCGCGATGTCGTCGGCCAGCGCGATTACGCGGCTCGCCTTGATGCCCGGCGCCGGTTCCAGTTCGTACATGGTGACGACCGGGCCGGGACGAACCTCGACGATATTTCCCTTCACATGAAAATCGTCCAGCACGGATTCGAGCAGACGGGCATTGCGCTCCAGCGCAGCCTTGTCGATCTTCTGCCCCTGGCTGGCGGGGGTCGGATTAAGCAGGTCCGGTGACGGCAGGGAGCTGTTTCCGAACAGGTCGTCCTGGCTGACCGGCGCCATTGAGCGTTGCACGGGCGCGGGTTTGGGCGTCTGGATATTGATCGGCGGCTTGGGTTCGTTGGTCACGGTCCGGCGCGGCGTCGCGACGCGCTCGAACAGCTCGTCATCTTCATCCGCATCGGCTACCAGCACAGGAGCAGGAAGAGCGAAAGCAGGCCGTGGCAGCGCCAGGCGTGGCAGCGACGGTCGGCGCAGCGCGATGATCGGCTTTTCAAGAGCGAGGCTGCGATACCAGAGGACAAGACCCGCGATCAGCGTCAGGACGATCAGGATGCCGGTGATCCAGCCCTGCGCGGCTGGAGCCTGCGCGGTCAGGCTGGCGACGCCGCGTGCCGTGACCAGCGCGATGATGCCGCCCCAGCCCGACGGCAGGCCGACCAGTGGATTGGTCTGGAACAGCGCCAGCGCGATACCGAGCAGCACGATGCCGGCAAAACATTTGCCGAACTGCGCCTTCCACCCGCTCATGTCCTGATCACCCCACAGCCGTCGTGCCGTAATCGCCATCAGCGGCAGCACCAGCGCCACTGGCACGCCCAGCAGCCAGAGCAGGAAATCCGCGACCCAGGCACCCGGCGCCTGCATGATATTCTGCACATGATCGCCCGCCACCGTGTTCATTGACGGGTCGCTCGGCTGATAGCTGAGCAGCGCCAGCGCCAGGAACAGGGTCGCCAGCAACAGCGCAATCGCACCGATCAGCGCGCCGCTGCGGATCAGGCTGCGTTTCAGCATTTCACGCCATTCCGGCGTGCGTTTGGCTCCGCGGCTGACAGCCATGGCAGTCCTTGTCCCCCAAATGTTCCGTTTCGGCACAATGCGCCGGGGAGGGAGTCTCCGTCAAGAGTCCGGCCCTCGGCTCGTCTTGCGGACTCCGTAAGAATCCTCGGGCACGGATCAGAACGACAAAAAAGCCTGGCGAAAGGAGGCGTTACCATGATTGCCACATTGCCGGACATCAGCGTGCAGGATGCGCTGATGCGAGGGCGGCGAGCGCTGCGCCATCGACGCGCTGCACCGTCCACTCGTCCATGGACCGCGCGCCCAGCGAGCGGTAAAAGGCGATGGACGGTTCGTTCCAGTCCAGCACCCACCATTCCAGCCGCGCGCAATCCCGCTCCAGCGCCAGTTGCGCGAGGCGCGAGAGCAGCGCCTTGCCTGCGCCCAGCCCCCGCGCCTCCGGGATCACGAACAGATCCTCCAGATAGAGGCCGGGTCGCCCCTCGAAAGTCGAGAAATTGTGGAAGAAGAGGGCAAAGCCGATCGCGCGCCCTTCATTTTCCGCGATCAGCACCTCGGCCATGGGACGCGGGCCGAACAGATATTTATCGAGGGAGGCGCGGTCGGCCTTCACCTCATGGGACAATTTCTCATAGTCCGCCAGGGCGAGAATGAAGGCGTGAATCGTAGCAATGTCGGAGGAAACAGCCTCGCGAATGGTGACGGACATGCTCTTCCTTTCAGGCAACGGACGGTTCGACATGGGGCGGTTCGGTCGGTCCTGCACGGGATGCGATGAGGCACCCCACCACGATCAGCAGCGCGCCAGCAAGGGTAGTCAGGGTGAGCCGTTCGCCAAAGGCAAGCCAGCCAATGACCGCCGCCCAGAGGAAAGCCGTATATTCCACCGGGATCAATCGCTGCGCCTCCGCCCGTGCATAGGCCCAGGCCAGCGCGGTGAGCGAGGTGAAGGCCAGCGTCGCGGACAGCAGCACCAGCGCCCATGACGGCGCGGCCGGCACAATCGGCATTTCCTGGGCAAGAACGGCGAAAAGGGAGAATACCGCCAGCATCACCACATGCTGGAAGAAGGCCACCTCGATCGGGGACGCAAGCTGCGCCTGCTGGCGCTGAAGGATCAGGTTCCAGGCGAATAGCACCGCCGACAGCAGCACCGCGCCCGCGCCCAGAAGTGCATTTGCATCATAGCTGCCCCGCATTCGCCCCGACAGGATGACGGCAACGCCGATCAGTCCCAGCAGAGACGCGCCAATGGCTCGTCGCCCGATCCGTTCCTTGAGCAACAGGGCGGCGAGATACAGGGCGATCAGCGGCGCGATGAAGGAAAGCGCGATGGCCTCGGCCAGGGGCATCCGCATGATCGCCCAGAAGAACAGGCTGGCCATGACCGCCACCACCGTCCCGCGCAGCATATGAAGTCGCAGCACGGTCAGATGGGGCCAACGTTGCCGCGTCAGCAGCATCAGCGCCAGTCCCAGCAGGCTCCCCGCCATGGCGCGCCAGAACAGCGCATTGAACAGGCCGATGGAAAGGCTCAATCCCTTCATGGCCGCATCCATCACCGAAAACAGCGCTACTCCGACGCAACAGACCGCGAATGCGAGGGGAAATGCAGTCGCCGATGCGGCGCGGTGAGTATCGCTGCCCATGATATGCCTAATGGATGCAGAGCGCGGTGAGCCGGCTCCGTCAGTCGCGGTTCTTCCAGATCAGGCGCCCGACAGTCAGTTCGTCGATCTGGAGACGGGCAATGCGCGCCCGGCCGATGCGCATGCGGCCGACGGCGACTGCGCCGATGGCCAGAGCGCCCAGAGCCATTGCACCCAATGCCAGCGCTCCAATCGCCAGGCTGCCGATTGCTCCGGTGCCCAGAGCGGTCGCGCCGACCGCTGATGCGCCTCTCTTCTCCACGACACGGCCAGCCGGCATGACCTTGCCCCGTTCCACCGCCTCTTCGTCAGCATCAGGCAAGCGGTCCGTCATTCCGCCGCTTCCGCCTTGCCTGCATCGGTCGTTTCGGCTTCCAGCTTCGCCGCTTCGATCTCCGCCGCCTTGGCTTCGACAAGGTTGACGATATGGTCGATCATGCCTTCGTCCTGGATCGTATGATCGGTGAGGCCGGACAGATAGACCATATGCTTGCCCGCCCCGCCGCCAGTCAGGCCGATGTCGGTTTCCCGCGCTTCGCCGGGACCGTTCACCACGCAGCCCAGGACCGACAGCGAAAGCGGCGTATGGATATGCTGAAGCCGTTCCTCCAGAGCCTGGACCGTGCGGATCACATCGAAACCCTGCCGCGCACAACTGGGGCAGGAGATGACCTTGACCCCCCGTGTGCGGATGCCGAGCGACTTCAATATCTCATAGCCGACGCGGACTTCCTCTTCCGGCTCCGCGGAAAGGGAAACGCGGATCGTGTCGCCGATCCCGGCCCAGAGCAGATTGCCGATGCCGATGGCGCTCTTCACCGTGCCGCCGATCAACCCGCCCGCCTCGGTGATGCCCAGGTGCAGCGGGCAGTCCACCGCTTCGGCCAGTTGCATATAGGCGGCGACCGCCAGGAAGACGTCGCTGGCCTTCACCGCCACCTTATATTCGTGGAAATCCTGATCCTGCAGCAGCTTGATATGGTCGAGCGCACTTTCGACCAGCGCCTCCGGACAAGGCTCACCATATTTTTCGAGCAGGTCTTTTTCGAGGGAGCCTGCGTTCACCCCGATGCGGATCGAACAACCATTGGCCTTGGCCGCGTCGACCACCTCCTTGACCCGCGCCTCGCTGCCGATATTGCCGGGATTGATGCGCAGGCAGGCCGCGCCCGCATCGGCGGCTTCCAAGGCGCGCTTATAGTGGAAGTGAATGTCGGCGACGATCGGCACGCGGGCAGCGCGGACGATCTGCTTCAGGGCAGCAGTGGACGCCTCGTCGGGGCAGGAGACGCGGATGATGTCCACGCCCACTTGCTCGCAGCGGCGGATCTGGTCGATCGTCGCCCTGACGTCATGGGTCGGCGTGTTGGTCATGGTCTGCACCGTGACCGGAGCACCGCCGCCCACCGGAACATTGCCGACCATGATCTGGCGACACTCTCGACGAGCAATATCGCGCCAGGGACGCAGGCCGGGATTATGGTCGGACATGAAAAAGGGGCTCCGTTCTGATGGAGCCCCTATAGGGATTATTGGATCAAGTTAGAAGCGTGCGGTGAGCGATGCGCCGATCTGGTCCGCATTGCCGCTGGTCTGAGACAGGGTGGTCGCCGTCACCGTCGCTGGCGCGGGATAATAGCTGTCGGGACGGATGATGTTGGCCTTTTCCACAAATGTATGGGCATAGCTGAGGTTCAGCGCAAAGGCCGGCGACAGGTTGAAGGTGGCGCCAGCCGTCAGCCATGCACGGTCGCCATCGGGCACGCGCGTCGTCAGATGCTGGGAATTGGTCGGCGTGCGGTCGAACATCGTGCCCGCGCGCAGCGTCAGAGCCGGGCTGACGTCATATTCCCCACCCAGGCTGACGCTGTAGCTGTCCCGGTAGTCCAGTTCCTTGTTGCTGGTACCGGTGGCGGTCGTGATGGCGATGCCCTTGAACGTCGACCAATTGTACCAGCGGGCGCTGATCATCGCCCGCAACCGGGGCGTCAGGCGATGCATGAAACCGACGGTGACGATGTCGGGCAGGTTGAGCGGCGCGGACGCGTCCAACTCGCCATTGGCCGCAGCGATCGGTCCAAGCAGGCCCGAAATGGTTTGCGTGCCGGTCAGCTTGTGCTTGATCGCGGAACGGTAGGAAATGCCGATATTGGTGTCGCCATTGGTGTAGAACAGGCCCGCATTCCAGCCGACGCTCCAATCATCACCCTTCAGTCGCGCGAAGCCGTCGGCGGGCGCCAGGGGAGAAAGCTGCGGCAGGGCGTTGGTCAGCGTCGCCTTCACATATTGTACATCGACGCCGCCGCCGATCGAGAAATTGTCGTTGAGCTTATAAGCCGCGCTGGGCTGGATATTATAGGTCTTGAGGTTGGTGTAGAGCGAGTCATAGCGCCCGAAAAACCCGTCGTCATAATCGAGCTTCAGCCCGAACGGGGCATTGACGCCAAGGCCCAGCCACAGCCGGTCGGTCGCCTGCGCCGTAATATAGAAGCTGGGAATGGGAATGACCTTTTCGAACGGCTGCCCGCCGTCATTGCCGCTTACCGGCACCCGTGCGCCAGGCAGGGTGGGAACGGTGCGATAGGTGCCGCGATTGGCCTGATGCGCGGACGCCATCAGCGCGATGCCGCCGATAGAGGTCTGGACGCCCGACAATTCCGTCATGGCCGCAGGATTGAAGTAGATGGTCGACGGATCGTCCGCCACCGCGCCCGCGCCTGCCAAGGCACGCCCGGTTTCCTTGGGCGCCTGCTCCTGAAGGTAGAAACCACCTGCCAGAGCCGGAACAGGTGCCGCGCATATGCCCGACAACAGGAGGCTCGCAAGGATGGGGCGGCGGAAGGGCATGGTGAATCCTCTCTTCAAACTCGTCACTGGCAAATGGCGTTCGCGGCAAAGTGATCCGCTCAAAGCCTCGCCCTATTAGCAATATGGTTAAATTTTCGTTCGAAAAGCCCTAATTTGCGCCGTTTCTCGGCGTCCGGCGGTCAAAATGCGAAGCGACGCTACGGCAGGGAGCGAAAAAGCGGACCCTCTGCAGGCAAAAAAAAGCCGCCCCGAAGGACGGCTTGAAAGTTTTAGGAGAGGATGCCTGAAAGGCCTTTTCCTTTTGCGGTGCAGCGCTTTATTTCGCAAATGCGAAAAGCTGATGCTTGGTTGCGTTTCATGCAATCGTCACTGGTCTGCATGAATTCCGTAACGTAAATCTGGCTGACAAACCGCGCCATTTTTTCCATTCATCCATCAGTGATCGGCTTCGGAAATCCGACTCACGCCCGAATCGGCCAGTTGCGCATCGATTTCCGCAACCAGGCGACCCAGACCTTCCTCGTCCTGCGCCTCGGCACGCGCCACAAGCGCATCCTGCGTGTTGGACGCCCGCAACAGCCACCAGCCATCAGCCGTGCTGACCCGCAGGCCATCGGTTTCATCCATGCTGGCGCCCAGGGTTCGCAATCGCGCCCGTACTTCCTCCACCACCGCGAATTTGCGGCTCTCCTCCACGGGAAAGCGGATTTCGGGAGTGTTGACCATGACGGGCATTTCGTCATGCAGGTCCGATACGCTGCGGCCCAGCCGGGTCAGCCCCCGAATAAGCCGGACCGCGGCATAAAGGCCGTCGTCAAAACCATAATAATCGTCCGCGAAGAAGATGTGACCGGTCATCTCCCCACCCAGGGGAGCAGCAATCTCCTTCATTTTGGACTTGATGAGGCTGTGCCCGGTCTTCCACATCAGCGGTCGCCCGCCCAACGCAGAGACCCGGTCGAACAGGGCCTGGCTGGCCTTCACATCCGCGACAATCACGCCATCGGGGTGATCCTTCAGCACCAGTTCGGCGAAGATTCCGAGCAACTGGTCGCCCCAGATCGTCCGACCCTTGCCGTCGATCACGCCGATCCGGTCGCCATCACCGTCGAAAGCCACTCCGAAATCGAGTTTCTTCGAACGGACAAGGGCCTTCAGCTCGGCCAGATTGGCCTCGACAGTGGGATCGGGGTGATGATGGGGAAAATGTCCGTCTATCTGGGTGAAAAGCACATGATGCTCACCTGGCAGGAGCTTGACGAGCTTGTCCACCACCGGCCCGGCCGCGCCATTGCCGGCGTCCCAGCCAATACGCCAGGCAGCGCCGTCGAACCGCTCCACCAGCCGCGCGGCGTATCGGTCCATGATATCGACCGTCTCAACCCGGCCGCCACGTCCGCTCCCCGTCTCGCTCCAGTCCCCCGCCGCAGCCATGGCGCCCAGATCGGCAATGGCCTCGCCAAAAAAGGCATCATGCTGAAGCACCAGCTTGAAGCCATTATGATCGGGGGGATTGTGGCTGCCGGTTACCTGAATGCCGCCATCTACATCCAGGACCGCTTCGGCATAATAGAGCATGGGCGTCGGGCCCAGTCCTATGCGCAGCACATCGGTGCTGGCGTCCTGAAGGCCCTGGACGACCGCCTGTTCGAGCGCCGGGGAACTCAACCGTCCATCATAGCCCACCGCGACCCTTGATCCGCCAGCCCGCATGACGATCGTCCCGAAACTGCGGCCGATGGCATAGGCATCAGCCTCGCTCAGCGTCCGGCCCATGACGCCCCGAATGTCATATTCGCGCAGGAGCGTGGGATGAAAGCGATGGGCCATGACATCCTCTCCCTTGGTTTCAGAAGGTTTTGTGACGCTGCGCTACTTCCTGGATCAACAGGTCACGCGCCGCATTGATCTGGGCGGCCAGCGCTTCGGTGCCACCCTTGTCCGGATGGACCGAGGCGATAAGCCGGCGATGCGCGGCGCGGATGGCGCGGGCATCGGCATCCGGCCCCACGCCCAGCAGTTTGCGGGCCTCGACGATCGCCTGCGGAGCAATGGTTTGCGTGGCGGGACCGCTCGATCGAGCCTTTGCCCTGCCCGGCCGGCTCCTGGCGGAAAAGAACAGCGCGGCACCAATCAGCAGCGGTGCACCGACCAGCGGCTTGCCCTTGGCCGCCATGACCGCGCCGACCAGAGCGGCACCCAGCGCCATCCCATCCTTTGCGGTCATGCGTTGCAATCGTCCCGTCCAGACAAGCCAGGCGGCAAGCCCGATCAAAGCCAGGGCAAGCAGACCCATCAGGCCGCGCCGAGGAGATCCATCGGCGCGACCTCGTCACGCGAGGGAAGGGCAAGGCCCGACACCATCTCGCGCAGTTCCTGCCGTGCGGCGATATGGCTGACGCCCAGTTCACCCAGATGCCCCTTGTCCAGCAGCGTCAAGCCCGACGGGAAGAGTTCGCGGAAGATCACGCGCTCCGACAAGCCTGGAATCACGCGGAAACCGACCCGGCGCGACAATTCCATCAGCGCGTCGCCCACCCGCTTCTTGTTGCGCGCATCATGATGCTGGACACGATTGCGCAGCACCACCCAGTCGATGGTGACGCCGTCGGCCTTGGCGCGGGTCTTGCGCGCCTCGAAGATCAGCTCGGAATAGAAGGAGAGCCGCTTCACCTTGAAGGTTTCGGCGTCGACCTGCCCGATCAGGTCGAAATCGACGAAGCTGTCGTTCATCGGCGTCACCAGCGTATGGGCGCGGGCAGCCATGTGACGGGCATAGTCATCGTCGCGGCCGGGCGTGTCGATGACCAGGAAATCCTTGTCCTGCGCCATCGCAGCGGCCTGTTCGTTCAGCGCTTCGACACTGTCGCCCGTGAACACCGCGAAATCGGGGGTAGGCAGGTCGATGGCACGGCGGCGCGCGGTGTCGGCGCGGTTTTCCATATAACGGGTGATGGTGCGCTGGCGCGGGTCGAGGTCGATCATGCCGACGCGATGACCCAATACCGTCAACGCGATGGCCGTATGCACGGCCGTGGTGGACTTGCCGGTTCCGCCTTTCTCATTGGCGAAGACGATATGGTGCGTTTGGGCGTTCGCCATCGGACCTTTGTAACCCCGTTGATTGTCGCAATGATTCTTGACCGTTTCAGCCGGTCGTGCCTTTAGCAGGATGTACCCCTGATAATGCCCTTATCGGAGCCGTTCCTGTCGTGCAAACCCTCCGTGACCTGCCTTCGCTGCGCACTGCTGTCGATACGCTGAAAAGCGACGGAAAACCGCTGGCGCTGGTGCCCACCATGGGCGCTTTGCATGACGGGCATATGGCGCTGGTCGAGGAAGCGCGCCGCCATGCCGGGCATGTCGCCGTGTCGATCTTCGTCAATCCGCGCCAGTTTGGCGTGAACGAGGATCTGGACGCCTATCCCCGGCGCGAGTCCAAGGACGCGCAGATGTTGCAGGCGGCCGGAGTGGACATCCTCTGGGCGCCGAGCGTCGAGGTCATGTACCCGGCCGGCTATGCCACCAACATCTCCGTCTCCGGCCTCACCGAAGGGCTGGACGGCGCGGCGCGACCGGGCCATTTCGACGGCGTGGCCACGGTGGTGACGAAGCTGTTCAACCAGGTCCGTCCCGATGTCGCGCTGTTTGGGGAAAAGGACTATCAGCAACTCGCCGTGATCCGGCAGATGGTGCGCGACCTGGACGTGCCCATCGAGATCGTCGGGGTGTCGACCCAGCGAGCGGAGGATGGATTGGCGCTGTCGTCGCGCAACGCCTATCTGACGGAAGAAGAACGGAAGGAGGCGCTGGCTCTGCCCCGCGCCCTGGGCGAAGCGGCCCGGCAGATGAAAAATGGCGCGACCGTCGAGGCTGCCCTCGCCAAGGCGATCACCTTGCTGGCGGCCCATGGATTCGACCCGATCGATTATGTGACGCTGTGCGACGCGGTGACTCTGGAACCGATGTCGGTGCTGGACCGTCCGGCAAGGCTGCTGGGCGCTGCGAAGATCGGCAAGACGCGGCTGATCGACAATATTCCGGTCGATCCGGCGTGACCAGGCACGCCAGATCTGATCGACATCAGAACGGCTTCACGATCACCGCGATAACGATCACGGCGGCGGCAATTCCCGGAACTTCATTCAGCAACCGCAACTGCTTCTCGCTGAGCGGACGCTCCCCTTTGGCCAGCTTTTTGACATAGCCTGCGATCCAGCCATGATAGGCCGACAGGCCCAGCACGAAGAGCAGCTTCAGATGGAACCAGCCGAAGTGCCAGGCGCCGATCTCCACCATCAGCATCAGGCCGAAGATCCAGACCAGGATGATGGACGGGTTGAGGATGATCCTGAGCAGCCGCCGTTCACGGTCGATCCATTTTCTATCCTCGTCGGACCCCACCGGACATTGCTGGTGATAGACGAAGAAGCGCGGCATCATGAACAGGCCCGCCATCAGGAAGATGACGAAGATGACATGCGCGGCTTTGACCCACAAATAGGCTGCTCCCAGATAAGGCATGGTCCAATCTCCCGCTATGACCGCGTCCGGCGCACATAGCTAAGCAGCGCTTCGACATGATCAATGGGGGTGTCGGGGAGAATCCCGTGGCCCAGGTTGAAAATGTGCGGTCGCCCGGCAAAGGCGGCACGGATGTTGTCGACGGCTTCTTCCACTGCCTTGCCGCCGGCGATCAGTGCCAAGGGATCGAGATTTCCCTGCACCGGCAATCCCTGCGGCAGCGTGCGGTTCGCCCAATGCGGATCGACGGTTTCATCGACGCCGACGGCATCGATACCTGTCCCCACAGCGTAATCCGCCAACTTGGCGCCGGCGCCCTTGGGAAAGCCGATCACGGGAATGGTGGGGTGGATCGCCTTCAGCTTCTCCACGATCCGCCTGTTGGGCTGGATCACCCAGCGTTCGAACTCCAGCGGGGCAAGGCTGCCTGCCCAGCTGTCGAAGAGCTGCACGGCCTCTACCCCCGCGTCGATCTGGCCGGAAAGATAGACGACCGTAGCGTCGATGATCGCATCGATGATCGCGCCGAATTTCTGTGGTTGCTGATAGGCGAGACGGCGGGCTGCACCCTGGTCCTTGCTGCCCTGCCCGGCAACCATATAGGTCGCGATGGTCCAGGGGCTGCCTGCAAAGCCGAGAAAGGTCACCTGGGGGTCCAGCGCCGCCCTGACCCGTCGCACCGTCTCATAGACCGCCTCGTAGCGGCTGAAGTCGGGTTTGAGGGCCGACAGTTCCGTTTCCGCCAGGACTGGGGCCAGCCGCGGGCCTTCCCCGGCTTCGAACCAGAGATCCTGTCCCATGGCATAGGGCACGATCAGAATATCGGAAAACAGGATCGCGCCATCGAAACCAAATCGCCGCAGGGGCTGGAGAGTCACCTCCGCCGCCGCCGCGCTGTCATAAACGAGTTCCAGGAATCCGCCTTTTTCGGCTCGCAAGGCCCGATATTCCGGCAGATAGCGGCCCGCCTGCCGCATCAGCCAAATGGGCGGCACATCGGGGCGCTCGCCTTTCAGGACTGAAAGCAACGGCTTGGCGGATGGCCCGTTCGAACGGCCGGCATCAGGTCCCGTCATAGACTCTCTTATATTTAGATTCAAAAAAGGATGATGGAGATAGTAGAGCGGTTGGCAGCGGGGTTTATGCGCTGTGCCCCGATTTGCCAACAACTTGACTCCTTGAGGCGGCTGATTCCCGTCCGAGTCAGTCCGTTTATTCCCATTATCCACAGCCTGTGGATCAAAATCACCGCCTGTTTGCGGCCTGTGGACAAGATTACCGGAATCGAGGAGGGCGATAAGGCGCTGATTTTCCCCGCAACCTATCCCTTGCTTTATCCACAGCCTCCCCACAGAGATATGCTTCATGTCGCGCATCCATCTCCACCTGCTTTCGGACTCTACCGGCGAAACGCTGGAAAACATTGCCAAGGCTGCGATCGGCGCTTTCGAGAATGTCGAAGCCGTACGCCATTTCTGGCCGATGGTACGCTCTGATGTCCATCTCGACCGCATCATGGAGGAGATCGCCGCCAATCCGGGCCTGGTTCTGTTCACCCTGTCCAATCACCAGCTTCGCCGACGCCTGGAGACGCGCTGCCGGGCGCTCGGCCTGCCGCATGTCGCCGCGCTGGACAGCGTGACTGACGCACTCTCCAACATATTGGGTCAGGAAACGCGCAACCGGCCGGGGCGCAAGCATATATTGGACGAGGCTTATTTCGCCCGGATCGAGGCAATCCAGTTCACCATAGCCCATGATGACGGCGTGGGTCATGAAAATTGGGAAGAGGCGGACATCGTGCTGGCGGGGGTGTCGCGCGCGTCCAAGACACCCACCTCCATCTATCTTGCCAATCGCGGATACAAGACCGCAAATATTCCGTTGGTGATCCAGTCGCCACCGCCGCGCAGCCTCTATACGCTCAAGCATCCGATGGTAGTCGGGCTGACCGTCAGTCCGGAACGGCTGGTGCAGATTCGCCGCAATCGCCTGCTCTCGCTGAACCAGGCACCAGAGACGAGCTATGTCCACATCGACAGGGTGCAGGAGGAGCTGGCCTTTGCCCGGCGCATGTTTGCGGACAATGGCTGGCCGGTGATCGACATGACTCGCCGTTCCATCGAGGAAGCAGCCGCCGCCATCATCAACCTGTTCAACGACCGCGTTCTGGCGGAAGGGAGTTAAGTCATGATCGTGCTGGCATCGCAAAGCGCGAGCCGCCGCGCGCTGCTGGAAGCGGCGCAGGTTCCGTTCGAGGCCTTGTCTCCCGGTGTCGATGAGGAGGCCGCCAGGGATGCACTGCGCGCTGACGGGCTGGATGCGCGGAAACTGGCCGATGCCCTGGCCGAACTGAAGGCGTTGCGCGTGTCGCGCCGGGTGCCGGGCGGACTGGTGTTGGGCTGTGACCAGACCCTCAGCCTCGACGACGGCACGATGATCGACAAGGCGGTCGACCGTGCCGATGCGGAGCGCATATTGAAGCTGCTTTCCGGCCGCGTGCATCATCTCCACAGCGCGGCGGTGATCGCCCTGAACGGCGAACCGATCTGGCGCCATGTCGAACGGGTGCGGATGACGGTGCGACCCTTGTCGGACGCGTTCATCGCGTCCTATCTCGATGGGGATTGGGAGCAATGCCGCTGGTGCGTCGGCTGCTACCGGATCGAAGGGCCGGGCGCGCAGCTTTTCAGCCGGGTCGAAGGCAGCCAATTTGCGATTCAGGGCCTGCCGCTGCTGCCTTTGCTTGACTTTCTGCGCATCCGGGGCGTTCTGGCGGCATGACCGATACGCTCCCCTATGCCGAAGTGATCGGTGATCCGATCGCGCACAGCAAATCGCCGCTGATCCATAATTTCTGGCTGGATGTGCTGGGAATAGAGGCGGAATACAGGAAGACCCACGTCACCAGCGAGGGTCTGGCCGCCTATTTCCTGGCGCGGCGGGCCGATCCGGACTGGCTTGGCTGCAACGTCACGATCCCGCACAAGATCGCGGTGATGGACTATACCGACGATCCGGGTGGGGTGCGTGACCGGATCGGTGCCATGAACACCATCGCCAGCGAAACGGGCGGGCCGTTGATCGGCACCAATACTGATGCTGGCGGGTTCCTGCAGCCTTTATTGCGTGATAAATGGAAGGGGCAGAGCGCCGTTCTGGTCGGCGCTGGCGGCGCTGCGCGGGCGATCCTGTTCGCGTTGATGAGCCTTGGGGTGCCGGACGTCACCGTCATGGCGCGTGATCCGGCAAAGGGGCAGGCATTGCTGGACCGGGCAGGATTCAACGGCCGCGTGATCGGCATGACCGATCCGCTGCCCCAGGCCGACCTGCTCGTCAACACCAGCTCGCTCGGCATGATCGGCCAGCCAGTGCTGGATCTGGATCTGGCGCCCCTGGGTGCCGAAGCGACGGTCTATGACATCGTCTATGCGCCGCTGGAGACGGAGCTGCTCAACGCGGCGCGAAGGAGGGAATTGAAGACCCTCGACGGGTTGGAGATGCTGATCGGGCAGGCGGCCCTGGCCTTCGACATCTTCTTTGATGCAGAGGCGCCCCGCGATCGGGATGAGGAATTGCGCGCCCTGTTGCTCGCCGCCTGATGTCGATGAAGATGATGGGATGAAGATCTATGGCCTCACCGGTTCCATCGGCATGGGCAAATCCGCCGTCGCGGCCATGCTGCGGCGGGAAGGGGTTCCGCTTTTCGATGCCGATGCGGAGGTGCATCGGCTGCAGGGTCCAGGCGGTGCGCTGCTGCCGGCGATAGAGGCGCGCTTTCCCGGCACGACGGGTGTCAAAGGTGTCGACCGGGCGAAACTGGGCGCCGCGGTCTTCGGTCATCCGCAGGAATTGAAGGCGCTGGAAGCCATTGTCCATCCCGCCGTGCAGCAGGGCCGCAAGGCGTTCCTGCAACGAAACCGATCGCGCAAGTTCGTCGTGCTGGACATTCCGCTGCTGTTCGAGACTCATGGCTATCGCAAGCTGGCAGGCGTCATCGTGGTCACGGCCCCGGCCTGGAAGCAGCGCAAGCGAGTCCTGGGACGGCCCGGCATGACCGCTGCGAAGTTTCGCCGGATTGTCCATCTGCAAATACCCGATGCTGAAAAGCGGCGGCGGGCCGATTATATCATTCATACCGGCACGACCTTCGCCGAAACACGCTTCCAGGTGCGCCGCTTGGTCGCTTGCCTTGGTGCGAAGACAGGCCGATAAGAGGGATCCGGCAAGAGTCGTTGTAGAGGGCGATGCGCGAGATTATTTTCGACACCGAAACGACGGGATTCGATCCGGCCTCCGGCGATCGTCTGGTCGAGATCGGATGTATTGAGCTCCTGAACCGGGTGCCCACGGGGCGCACCTTCCACGCTTATTACAATCCGCAACGGTCCATGCCCGCAGCAGCGGAGGCCGTTCATGGCCTTTCGGACATATTCCTCAAGGACAAGCCGCTTTTCATACACGGCGCGGAGGAACTGCTCGCCTTTCTGGAGGACAGCCATCTGGTCGCGCATAATGCGCGTTTTGATTTCGGTTTCCTCAACCATGAACTGAAATTGTGTGGGTTGCCCGAAGTGTCGATGGATCGGATGATCGACACCGTCGCCATAGCGCGGCAGCTCCACCCTGGCGCGAAGCACAGCCTTGACGCGCTCTGCACCCGCTACGGCATAGACCGCAGCCATCGCATCAAGCATGGCGCCCTGCTCGACGCCGAATTGCTGGCCCAGCTTTATATCGAATTGACCGGCGGCCGTCAGATCGGCCTTGGTCTTGCACAGGAGGAAGAGAAACTCGTTATAAATGTGGAACTTGCGACGGAAGTCGCGGTTCGCCCTGTTCGTCCCGCGCGCATTTTTTCAGCAAGCGCGGAGGAGCTGGAGCGGCATGCAGCGTTCGTCGCAACGCTGGAAAAGCCGCTCTGGCTTGAGGAGGCCTGAATCGGGCATCCCCGTCCGGGATGCACAGCCTTCAGGCCTCCACGCCAACCGGGCCGTCATCCCGGGCGGTCCGGCAAGAATAAGGAGAAGGCATATGGATATTCGTGTTTCCGGACATCAGGTCGATACGGGCGACGCGCTCAAGGAGCATGTCTGGTCCCGTCTGGAGGCCATGGCCGAGAAATATTTTTCCCGCGCGCTTTCCGCTCAGGTCACCTTTCGACCAGCTCCGCACGGCGCCTTCCATTGCGACATCGTCTGCCATGTGATGACCGGCCTGATCCTGAAGGGCGCGGGAGAGGCGCAGGAGGCGCATCCGGCCTTCGATCAGGCGGCCGAACGGATCGAGAAGCAATTGCGCCGCTATCTGCGTCGCCTGAAGGACCGCAGCGCACAGGCGGCCGCGGCCGAGGCAAGCCGGACCAATGGATATGGCGTTGAGGAGCTGGATGGCGCCGGCTACACGATATTCGCTTCCCCGGCCGATGAGGAGGAACCGGCAGAAGCACCACTGATCGTTGCGGAAACCCGGGTCGACATTCCCGAAGCCAGCGTGTCCGACGCAGTGATGATGCTCGACCTGCGCAACACCAACGCGCTGTTGTTCCTCAATGCGGGGACGGCGGCATACAACATGGTTTATCGCCGGCACGACGGTACCATTGGCTGGGTGGAACCGCGGCTGAGCTGAACGCCTCCCTGGCCGCCGGTTGACCTGGCTCTGCTGGCGGCCTATGGGGCCGGACTTTAAAGATCCGGGCGTTGCGCCATTTTTCCGAAGCTGGGCGCGGCTCGGCTGGGATTCGGCATGGTTCATTTCAATGATATCGTCGCACCGGATGCATTGGGCACCGCCCTTTCGGTGAACGGCAAGAAGCAGTTGTTCCAAAAAGTTGCGGCGCTTGCCGCGCAGGCCTACGGACTGGCAGCCGACCTGGTGGCGGAAGCTCTGCTGGAGCGTGAGAAGCTCGGTTCGACGGGTTTCGGCGGTGGAGTGGCGATTCCCCATGCCAAGATTCCCGGCCTCCAGAAAATGAGCGGCGTGGTCGTTCTGCTCGACCCGCCGGTTCCCTTCGACGCGGTGGACGAGGCGCCGGTGGACATCGTCTTCGCGCTGCTCTCTCCCGTCGATTCGGGAGCGGAGCATCTGAAGACGCTGGCCCGCGTTTCCCGCTACCTGCGTGACGAGGGGCAGGTTGCCCGGTTGCGCGGCGCCAAGTCGACGGCGGCCCTTCATGCCCTGCTGGCTGGTGGCGAGGCGCGTGACGCGGCCTGACCCGGTATCGCCGGCCAGCACCTCGCCCAGTGGCGAGGCCGCGCATTTCCGGGCGCTTGAGAGTCTCTACCGTTCCGCACCGATCAACCGGCTGTTCCGGTCCGAATTGACGATTCCCGAAGAGGGCCGCTCGATCATTCATTTCGACGTGGACGAGACGCAGTTCCACGCCGCCGGCGCGGTGCACGGCACGGTCTATTTCAAGATGCTGGACGATGCGGCCTTCTACGCGGCCAACAGCCTGGTGAGCGACCGTTTCCTGCTGACTACGAGCTTCAACCTGTTGTTCACCCGCCCGATCGGACCTGGCCGGATCCGGGCTGAGGGGCGCTGGATCAGCGGCCGGCGGCGCGTCTATGTGGCGGAAGCCAGCCTGATCGATGCGGACGGCGAAGAGGTTGGGCGCGGTACGGGCACCTTCATGCGGTCGCAATTTTCCCTCTCGTCCCTGCCGGGTTATGCCGGCTGATCCACCCGAGGCGCGACTGACCAGCGTGATGCTGGTCGGTGTCCTGATGCGGCGCTGCGCGGCGGAGGGCGGTTTTGCCACGGTGTTGGTGAAGGGCGATGCGATCAGCGGCGTGATTCTGCTCCAGCTGCTTGAAAAGAGCCGGGAACAGGGCCTGTTCGAGCGCGTTCCTGATTATGCGGGCGGCTACCGGCTGGTCCGCTGCGGTCCGGACCCGGAAAAAGGGTCAGAGGCCATGGCTCAATATATTGCGCGCCGCCGCGGTTCGGACCCCGACCTGTGGATAATAGAGCTTGATATCGTGGATGCGGAACGGTTCGCCGCTGAAACGATCTGTTAATCGTTGACTCCCTTTCCGCGCGCGGGCAGAGGCCTCCGACGCTTTCAACGCGCAGGTTGCCGGCTTCGTCCATGGGGGGCGGATGCGGTAAACACGCAGACGGGGGGCGGCCGAACGTCGGTGTTTCAGGGGTTTTTTTGACGTTCCCGGCCAAGAACCGCACGATTTTGAGTTGTAATGAGTTTTCGTCTGAAGGCTGCGATCGTCGCGGCATTTACCCTTTCCGCCACAGCGGCGGTGACCGCGGCCGACATGTCGAGCGCTTCCGAAGCTGCTCCATCGACCGTCTCCCTTCCGGGAACCAATGAGCTGAATCCAGCTCCGGCCGGTGCAAAGCCCGCCGTCACTTTCGCCGCGCCGCACGAAGTCGTGCAGCCGCTGGCCCCCCTTTCCGACAGCGCCGATGTAAAGGCCGATGATCTCGCCGCGCTGGTAAATGCCCAAGGCGCGCCCGAGGATGTTTCCGGCGACATGAAATGCCTGGCCGGCGCCGTCTATTTCGAATCCAAGGGTGAGAGCCTGGAAGGCCAGTTGGCCGTTGCCCGCGTCATCATCAACCGCGCCAAGTCCGGCCGCTTTGCCGACAGCCTGTGCGGTGTCGTCTATCAGCGGGGCCAGTTCAGCTTCGTGCGCGGCAATGGCATGCCGCCCATCCGCCTGGGCAGCGAAAGCTGGCGTGAGGCCGTCGCCATCGCCCAGATCGCGATGGAAGATGGATGGAACAGCAAGGCTGAGGGTGCTCTCTTCTTCCATGCCCGCCGCGTTTCGCCGGGCTGGGGCAAGCATCAGCTCGCCGCGATCGACAATCATATCTTCTATCGCTGACTGTTTCGCGCTGAGCGCGCAGGGGGTGATGAAGGGCCGGTTCGGGTGATCCTGAATCGGCTCTTTCCTTTTGTTCCCTTCCTGTTCTAAGAACCCGACATGGAGTCCGATCTTTCCGACAGTTGTTCGCCCCTTGCAGATGGCACGGCATTGGCCGTGGCGCGGGGAACGCTGCGCCTGTTCTTCCGGCATGATATGAGCGGGATATTGGAAGTGCCGCTGCCCAATGGCCGCCGCGCCGACATCATGGCGCTGGACGGGGCGGGCAGAATCACCATTGTGGAGATCAAGTGCAGCCGCGCCGACCTGTTGGGTGATATGAAATGGCCTGATTATTTCGACTATTGCGACCGTTATTTCTGGGCGGTGCCTTCCGGCTTCGACCTGTCGCTCTTTGATAGCGAGGCGCTATGGCCGGGGCGAACGGGACTGATCGTCGCGGACCAATATGATGCCGAACTGGTGCGACCGGCCCCGATGGAACCGCTGGCGGCGGCGCGACGGAAGGCGGAAACGCTGCGCTTCGCCAGAAGGGCAGCACGGCGCCTGACGGCGCTGGCCGATCCGGATCATACGGCTGAAACGGGATGGTAGTCTGTTCTGGACGCAACCGGGGGGTTCGAAGCCATTCCCGTCGGCGCGCGGGGAAATAACCAGTTTTGCCTGGATATCAGAACACCGGCCCCTGCACCGGTCCCTTGGGCGCGGCCGTCGTCTTGGCAGCGCTCAGGGCCTCCGTCAGGCCCGGCGTCCGCGAATCCCGCGCGGCATAATCCCGCGCCGACATGCCGGCGATCGTGTCGCGCTTGTCCGGATTGGCGCCTTGCGCCACCAGCAGCCGGACCAGTTCGACGTCGCGCAGTTGCACGGCGCGGATCAGGGGGGTTTCGCCACTTCCATTGGCCTTGTCGACCTGCGCGTTGAAGCTGAGCAGGCTGCGCACGCCTTCCTCGAAACGGGCCTGCACCGCGTCCATCAGCGGCGTGTTGCCATTATTGTCGGTGAGGTTCGGGTTGGCCCCCTTGGCCAGCAGGAAGGTCAGCCATGTATTGTCCCGCCGTGCGACGACCAGGTGCAGTGCGGTATCGCCTGACGTGACGTCGCGGCTGTTGATGACGGTCGATCCCGGCTTCTGGATCAGGTCGGTCACCTTCTGCCCGTCGGCATCCTTGACCGCCTTGAGAAAATTGTAATTGTCGGAAAACTGCGCCTGCGCCGCAACCGGCGACAGCAGCGCCAGAGTCAGGGCGGCGGCACGGCCAACCCCCATCCAAGCCGGAAAACGTCCTGTCATTCTATCCATAGCCCCGTTGGGATTTGCAAATCGGGCCATAGCAGGGCATGGCTGGCGGCGCCATGAACAAAGCGCTGATTTCGCTCGCCCTGCCGCTGACCGTCCTGCTGGCAGCCTGCAATATGGGGGCCGGAGGCAATGCATCAAGCGCTGACGAAAGCGTCCAGGGCGATCTGCATGGCGCGCGCATCGGCGCGCCCTTCACCCTGACCGATCAGGATGGCGGGAAGGTCCGCTGGGACGATTTCAAGGGCAAATACCGCCTGGTCTATTTCGGCTACACCTATTGCCCAGATGTCTGCCCCGTTGACCTGCAGCGGATCATGCAGGGTTTCACCCGGTTCGAGAAGGAACGGCCCGCCCTGGCGGCCAAGGTCCAGCCGATCTTCATCAGCGTCGATCCGGATCGGGACACGCCTGCCGTCCTCAAAACCTATGTCGCTGCCTTCCATCCCCGCCTGATCGGCCTGACCGGTACGCCTGACGAAATTGCCAGGGTGGCGAAGGACTTCGTGGTCCTGTACAATAAGGAAGAGGCCAAGGGCGCCAGCGGCTATCTGGTCAGCCACAGCCGGACGCCCTATCTTTTCGATGGTGATGGCGCGCCGGTCGCGCTGGTTCCGGTGGACGATCCGGGAACGCCGGACGTGGATGAGGGGGAGCCGGCAAAGGTGACGGCTTTCCTTGAAAAATGGGTGAAGTGACGGTTGGACTTCTGGGAAAAGCCCCTCGACAAACTGGATCGCGGCGAGTGGGAAGCGCTGTGCGATGGTTGCGGCAAATGCTGCCTGCACAAGGTCGAGGACGAGGATAGCGGCCATATCTACCCCACCAATGTCGCTTGCCGCCTGCTGGACCGGCACAGCGGGCAATGCTCCAACTATAAGGACCGCCGCCAATTCGTGCCCGATTGCGTGCGATTGACCCCGGCGAAGGTGAAGACGATAAGCTGGCTGCCCCGCACCTGCGCCTATCGGCTGCGTGGAGAGGGAAAGCCGCTGCCGCAATGGCATTATCTGATCTGCGGCGATCGGGAAGCGGTGCACCATGCGCGGGAATCCGTGCGCGGCTGGACGATCGCCGAAGCGGATGTCGGCGATTGGGAAAATCATCTTGTCGACAGAGAGCTCTGACGCGGTCCTGATCGTCGATGGCGTGGCCGTTCCCGTGCGGGTGCACCGCTCGGCGCGGGCAAAGGCCTATCGATTGTCGCTGGATCATGCGCGCGGTGAACTCAGGCTGTCACTGCCCAGCCGGGCCAATCTGAAGCGCGCTCTCGGCTGGGCGCAGGAACATGAAGGCTGGGTCCGTTCGCAAATGGCGCGAAGACCCGCGCAAGTGATGCTCCGCGACGGCGCCGCCTTTCCTCTGGAGGGGCGGGAGGTGCGCATTTGCTGGGTCGAGGGCGCCTCGCGCGTGATCCGGCTGGAAGAGGATCGACTGCTCCTTGGTGGCGCGACCGAATCGGTGGGCCCGCGTGTCCTGCGCTGGCTGAAGATGCGGGCGAAGGCTGTGCTGGAGACCGAGAGCCATGAAATGGCGCGGGACCATGGGCTGATCGTGGCGTCGGTCGGCATTGGCGATCCGCGCAGCCGCTGGGCGAGCTGTGCCTCCAGCGGAATGATCCGCTATAGCTGGCGGCTGATCCTTTGTCCGCCGGGAGTGCGGCGGGCCACCGTCGCGCATGAACTGGCCCATCTGCTGCATATGGACCACAGCCCCGCCTTCCACGCGGCGCACCAGCGGATCCTGGGGGAAGACCCCCGACCGGCACGTAACTGGCTGCGGACCCATGGATCGGCGCTGCATCGTTTCGTCGTGTGACAGTCGCTGGGAAGGAAGTAGCGCTATCTCACCGCCACCTTGGCCGAGGGCCATGGAAATACCATCGGGCCGATCCTCTACACTTGGTTCCGGTGCGGCCAGACCCCGGACCCATCCGCCGGGCAATCATGTGCAGTCTCGCGACCATGAGGCAGCCCGCAGGCGCGGCAGGTGACATAATCCCCTGCCTTCAGCCCATGGCCCACCGCCACCCGCTCATCGAAGACATAGCAGTCGCCGCGCCACAGGCTTTCCTCTTCCGGCATTTCCTCCAGATAGCGCAATATGCCGCCGCGCAGGTGATAGACCTCCTCAAAGCCGCGCGTGCGGACCAGAGCGGTCGATTTCTCGCATCTGATGCCGCCCGTGCAGAACATGGCGATGCGCGGTTTTCGGCCCTGCTCGCGGAGCTTTTCGGCGAAATCGTCGAACCATGCGGGAAAATCGCGAAATGAGCGGGTACCCGGATCGATCGCGCGCTCGAAACTGCCGACCGATATTTCATAGCCGTTGCGCGTATCGATCACGACGGTGTCCGGATCGGCGATAAGGGCATTCCATGCCGCCGGATCGAGATGCTTGCCCGCCTGATGCGCCGGATCAAGATCGGCAGCGCCCATCGTGACGATCTCTGCCTTCACCTTCACCTTCATGCGGGCGAAGGGCGCTGTATCGCTATGGGCATATTTCACGTCGAGATCGGCGCAGCCGGACAAGGCACGGATATGCGTCACCAGCCTTCCAATGGCAGCTTCATTGCCGGCCACCGTGCCATTGATCCCCTCTCCCGCGACGATCAGCGTGCCGCAGGTACCGATTTCTGCGCAGAGCAGGCGCAGATCGCGGGCAATCGCCTGCGGATCGTCGAAGGACGCGAAACGGTAAAGCGCAGCGATGGTGAAAGCGGATTCCATGCCAGCGCCCATAGCCGCTTCCTCGCCCTCTTGAAAGCAGCGGGGCAAGGGCGCATAGGCAAGCTATGGTTCCCCTTTCGTTCGCGGGTCACGATTTTCTGGCATTGCCGGAGGCTGCGCTTTTCTGGCCGGCGCGCTCCGCCCTGCTGGTAGCGGACCTGCATTTCGAAAAGGCGAGCTGGTTCGCGCGGTTCGGGCAATTCCTGCCCCCGCACGACAGCCATGCCACGCTCGACATGATCGAGATGCTGGTCGAACGGACCGGCGCACGGGCTGTCTGGTCGCTGGGCGACAGTTTCCATGACGCCGATGGGGCGGCGCGGCTTGACCCCGCGGTACGGGCAAGATTGGCGCTGCTGACGGACAGGGTCGACTGGGTCTGGATCACGGGCAATCACGATGTCGGCATGGCGCAGACGCCTGGCGGCAGGCGTTGCGCGGATATGCAGGTGGACGGCATCTGGCTGCGGCATGAGGCGGACCCGGCGGACCCGCTGCCGGAGATATCAGGGCATTATCATCCCAAATTCCGCCTATCGGTGCGGGGCCGCCATGTGTCGCGGCGCTGCTTCGTCGGGTCGCGGACCAAATTGATTCTGCCTGCCCTGGGCGCGCTGACCGGCGGTCTGGATGCCAGTCATGGCGCGATTCGGCGGGTGATGGGATCGGAGGCAGCTGCCTTGGTGCCGGTCGCCGACCGGCTGCTGCGCTTTCCCATAATATAGGCCGCCGTTACGGAAACCGGAATTTAAGCTGTGACCTCTACGTTACAGCCTATGAGAATCCGGTCACTATCTGGCGCAAAAGCCCCTGAAAATCAGGCATATCTTGCCTTCACCCCGCTGTGGCAGCATAGTTCGACCATAATTCGACGCGGCGCCAAACCGCGCGGCAAAGGAGAGGGAGCATCATCATGAAGAAGAGCCTTTGGCTGATTTCTGCCGGTGCCATGGCATTGGGCAGCAGCGTTCCGGTCGCATGGGCGCAGGACAGCGGAACAGCGATCGATCCGGAAAGCGTCAACATCATCGTCACGGCGACGCGGCGCGCCAGTCCTCTGTCCGACGTGCCGATCGCCGTGTCGGCGGTGACCGCGCAGGCGATGCAGAATAGCGGCGCGACGGATATTCGCGCGCTCAACCAACTGGCTCCTTCGCTGCTGCTGTCTTCCACCGGGACGGAGGCCAACGCCTCGGCACGCATCCGCGGCATTGGCACGGTCGGCGACAATCCCGGTCTGGAGAGCTCCGTCGCGGTGTTCATCGACGGCGTCTACCGATCGCGCACCGGCGCCGGCCTCAACGAACTGGGCGAGATCGAACGGGTCGAGGTGCTGCGCGGACCGCAGGGCACGCTGTTCGGCCGCAACGCCTCCGCCGGCCTCATCAACATCATCAGCAAGGCGCCGGAGTTCAAGCTCGCCGGCAAGGCTGAAATCACCTATGGCAATTATGACTATTGGCGGCTGGCGGGCCGCATCACCGGGCCGGTCAGCGACCAGTTGGCGCTGAGCCTGGACGGGGTGTGGTCGAAGCGGGACGGTTTCTACGACCTGGTGAACGCCAGCGGCGCCAAGGTGGGCGAGACCAACGATCGCGATCGTTATTTCCTGCGCGGGCAGGCATTGTTCGAGCCGAATGACGCGCTCTCCATCCGCCTGATCGGAGATTATACCCATCGCGATGAAAGCTGCTGCGGTGCGGCCTATATCGAAACGCGGGAACGCCGCCCGGTTGCCGGAGGGGGCTACAGCACGGCACCCTTCAACCGGATCGCGGCTATATTGGCGGGACAGGGCAGCACATTCCCCGTCGATCCCTATGACCGCAACCTCCACATCACGGCTGGCCGCGATTATGTGAGCAAGCTCAAGGATTGGGGCATTTCGGGCGAGATCAACTATGATCTGGGCGGCGCCAAGCTGACCAGCATCACCGCCTATCGCAACTATAAGAGCCAGGATTACGGCGATTACGACTATAGCGGGGCTGACCTGCTCTACCGCGATCCCAACACCTATCGCCAGTTCCGTACCTTCACCCAGGAAGTGCGGGCGCAGGGATCTGCCTTTGGCGAGGTGCTCGACTGGTTGGTGGGCGGCTATTACGCCCATGAGAAGCTGGCGCTGGAAGATAATATCCGCTTCGGTGCGGACTATGGGCGTTTCGCGGCCTGCCGTCTGATGGCGGGGGCGAGCGTCAACAGCAACCTGACCGCCGCGCAACTCGGCGCTTGCGGCAGCGGCCTGGCGACACAGGCGCTGATTAGCGGTACGCAGGCGCAGTTGAATGCAGGTTTGACTCCGGCGGTGGGCGCGACGCAGGCGAGCATCATTTCCACCGGTCTCGGCAATGGATTGCGGGCCTTGGCGGCGATTCCGTCGGGGACCGGGGATGTCGCTTCGCTCTATCATCAGAAGAGCGAGAATTGGGCGCTGTTCACCCATAATATCGTGCATATCACCAAGCAGCTCGATCTGACTCTGGGTCTGCGCTACACCCATGAAAGCAAGCGTTTCTCAGCCGATTTCAACAATAATAATGCGACCTGCGCGGCGTTGCAGGCCTCCGGGCTGTCGAGCATCGCCACGAATCCGCTGCTTCGCAACACCTCGGCCGGTACGCTGGCGGGCGGTATTTTGACATTGGGCTGCCTGGGCAACGGCTCCACCGGGCTGAACGCGCTCGACCTCAACGACAAAATCACCGATGGGGAGTTTTCCGGCACCGCTGTCCTGTCATGGAAGCCGATCGACGAACTGCTGGTCTATGGCAGCTATTCCAAGGGCTACAAGGCGGGCGGATATAATCTCGATCGCTTCCAGCTTGGATCGACCGGTCTGAATCCGGTCCCGGCCGTATTCGCGCCGCGCACCAACGCCGATGTGACCAGCCTGCGCTTCGCGGCCGAAAAGGTCGATGCGTTTGAAGTGGGCCTGAAATATAGCCAGCCCAAATGGAGCGCGAACATCGCCGCCTTCCGGCAGGAGTTCAAGAATTTCCAGTTGAACACCTTCAACGGCACCAGCTTCGTCGTGCAGAACATCAATGGCTGCGATGGCGCGTTGACGGCGGCGCGGACCTGCGCCAGCGGCGATGTCGGGCCGGGTCTGATCAGCCAGGGCGTGGAGCTGGAACTGTCGGCTACGCCGGTACGGAACGTGCGCCTGTCGGGGGGATTCACCTATGCCCGCGCCAAATTCGCCAACCGACTGGTCGGCAGCGGCGACGGAACGGTACCCCTGGATCCGGCGCTGTTCCTGTTGCCGGGATCGATCAACTCCCAGGCGCCTGAAGCGGTGACGACGGTCAGCGCGTCCTGGACGCCGCCGCTTGGCTCAAACGGCCTGTCGGCGCTCTTCTACGTCGACGGGCGCATGAGCAGCGACTTCAACACCGGGTCCGACCTGTTCCCGGAAAAGCGGCAGGACGGCTATGCGGTATTCAACGCCCGCGTCGGCATTCGTGGGCCGCAGCAGCGCTGGGCGGTGGAATTCTGGGGTCAGAACATCTTCAACCAGGATTATACCCAGGTCGCCTTCAGCAGCCCGCTCCAGTCGAGCAGCCCGTCCACCTCGACTACGGGCCAGTTCGCCCTGGGCGCACCGATGGCGAACCAGTTGATCTCCGCCTATCTGGCCGAACCCCGCACCTATGGCGTCACCCTTCGCGGGAGTTTCTGATCATGCCCCTGCCGCTCCCCGGTGTCGGGCGAGCGGCAGGGCGCTCCCCGAACAGGGCTGTGCCGATGCGGATGTGCGTTGCGCCCAGCATGATCGCGGTTTCATAATCGCCCGACATGCCCATGGAGAGCTGCTCCAGCCCTTCCTCCCGCGCCATCTTGGCGAGCAGGGCGAAAAAGGGCGCGGGCTCCCCCTCGGCGGGGGGCACGCACATCAGTCCCAACAGCGGAATGTTCGCCTCACGCGCCAGCCGGATCAGCGCCGGTACGTCGGTGATCGGACAACCGCCCTTTTGCGGTTCCGCACCGATATTGACCTGGATGAAACAGGGCACGCGCTTGTCCGCTGCATCCATGGCCTTGGCCAGCGCCGTCAGCAGCGATGGCCGGTCAAGCGAATGGATGACGTCGAACAGCGCGACGGCATCGGCCGCCTTGTTTGACTGAAGCTGACCCACCAGGTGCAGTTGAAGGCCTTCATGCTCTTCGTAAAGCGCCGGCCATTTGCCTTCCGCTTCCTGCACGCGATTTTCCCCGAAGACCCGCTGGCCCGCCGTGATCAGCGGGCGGATGGCGTCTGCCGCCTGCGTCTTGGACACGGCGATCAGGGTGATGTCCTCGGCGGTGCGCCCGGTAAGGCGGGCGGCTCGGCCCATGGCGTCACCTATCCCGGCCAATCGGTTCGCGGCGAGCCGTTCCGCGGCTTCAATGCTGTCGGTCGTCATGGCGGCTGCTATAGGCGATGGCCATGCAGCGCCGCCACCGTAAAAAACTGCCGATGATCTGGTTGATGACCGACGAACGGGTTGAGGAGACCGCCTTGCTGGCGGCTGTCGCCCGTCTGCCGAAGGGCCGGGCGGGGATCATATTCCGGCACTATCGCACCATCGTATCACGGCGCCGGGCCTTGTTCGACCGGATCGCCCAAATAGCCCGAAGCCGGCGACTGGTGCTGATGCTGGGCGGCACGGCGATACAGGCGCAGGCCTGGGACGCCGATGGCTGGCATGGACGTGACCGGCGCCGGGCGGCAAAGCCGCTGCTCCACAGCAGACCGGTGCATGACCGGCGGGAGATGGTGCAAGCGGCGCATTTTTCGGCGGATTTCGTCCTTCTCTCGCCACTTTTCCCGACGCGCTCCCACCCCGGCTCACCCATATTGGGGCGAAAGGGATTCGCGGCTCTGGCCCGACTGGCCCCCATGCCGGTGGTCGCCCTGGGTGGAGTGCGCGCGGCACATCAAGGGATGTTGACGGGCATCGGTGCATCCGGCTGGGCGGCGATCGACGGCCTGTCGCTTTGACAACCGTGAAGGCGCACTCAAGCCAATGGAGGAATGCAGTCGTGACCGGGGATCTTCGTCCCTTCAGTCCGTACGCATCGCCTCCGCCACCAATGCTTCCGCTTCGATCAGCAGGGCGTCCTCCACCTCATGCTGCGCGACCTGCTCGCGTCCGATGAGGATCAGCACCGGGACAGCAAGCGGGCTTACCCGGTCGAGATCGATATGCAGCATGGTGGCCGAAGCGCGGTCGATCAGGTCGCCCAATCGGCCCACATCGGTCATCCGCGCCCGCGCATCGGCCCAAGCGGCCTTCAACAGCAGATGGTCGGGCTGGTATTTGCGCAGCACGTCGTAGATGAGGTCGGTCGAGAAAGTGACCTGCCGCCCCGTCTTGCGCTTGCCGGGGTGCTGGCGTTCGATCAGGCCGGCAATGACGGCCACGTCCCGAAAGGCGCGCTTGAGCAGGCTGGATTGTTCCACCCACTCGATGAATTCATGATCGAGGATGTCGGCTGAAAACAGGCTTTGCGGATCCGTGATCGGCTTCAACCCATAGACGGCGAGCGCATAGTCGTTGGAGACGAAGCCCATGGGCATCAAACCTTGCGCATCCATGCGGCGCGTCAGCAGCATGCCCAGCGACTGGTGCGCGTTCCAGCCCTCGAAACTGTAGCAGACCAGATAGTGGCGGCCCTCATGCGGGAAGGTCTCGACCAGCAATTGTCCCGGTTCCGGCAAGGCAGAGCGATATTTCTGAACTTCCAGCCATTCGCGCACATCGTCAGGAAAGCGCGACCATTGGCCCGGTTCGGCCAGGAAGTGGCGCACCCGGTCGGCCAGTCGTGTGGACATGGCCATGCGGGTGCCGCCCCAACTGGGGATTCGCGCCCGCTTCGACGTGGCGCGGACGATAAGGTCGGCGCTGTCCATGCGCACCACCTCCAGCGCCGTCCCGGAAAAGAAGAAGCAGTCGCCGGGGCTCAGGGCGGCGGCAAACCCCTCCTCCACCGTGCCGAGCTTGCGTCCATTGGCGAAGCGGACGGCCAGCGCGGGCTGGTCGACGATGATGCCGGCGTTGAGGCGGTGCTGCTGGATGAAGCGGGGATGGGAGACGCGCCACAGGCCGTCGGGACCGAGTGTCAGCCGCTTGAAGCGGTCATAGGCGCGCAGGGCATAGCCGCCGCCCTCGATAAAATGAAGGACATTGGCGAAGGCTTCGTCCGTTAACGCACTATAGGGCGTGGCCGATCGCACTTCCGCCAGCAACTCTTCCGCGCGGAACGGCGCGGCGCAGGCAAGGCCCATCACATGCTGGGCAAGGACATCGAGGCTGCCCGGACGAAAATCATCGGCGTCTCGTTCGCCCGACTCCACCGCATCCAGAGCGGCGCGGGCTTCCAGATATTCGAAGCGGTTACCGGGAATGAGTATGGCTTCCGACGCCATGTCGAGACGGTGATTGGCCCGGCCGATGCGCTGGAGCAGGCGCGAACTGCCCTTCGGCGCGCCCATCTGGATGACACAATCCACATTGCCCCAATCGACGCCCAGATCGAGCGAGGCCGTGGCGACGAGCGCGCGCAGCTTGCCGGCTGCCATCGCTGCCTCCACCTTGCGCCGCGCCTCGATGGAAAGGCTGCCATGATGAATGGCGATGGGCAGGTTCGCCTCGTTCACCGACCAGAGTTCCTGGAAGATCAGTTCCGCCAGGCCGCGAGTGTTGCAGAAGACCAATGTCGTGGCGCGGCGCTCGATCTCTTCCATCACCTGCCGTGCGGCATATTTGCCGGAATGACCGGACCAGGGAATGCGTCCTTCGGGAATGAGGATGGTGACATGGGGGTCGGCGCCCGCTTCGCCCATGACCGGGGTGACGGTGCCAATATCGCCATCGGGCGCCAGCCAGGCCCGATAGGCATCGACATCCGCGACGGTGGCGGACAGCGCGACGCGGCGAAGGCCGGGATTGATGCTCTGGAGGCGGGAGAGGGAAAGATTGAGGATGTCACCCCGCTTCTGGGTGGCGAAGGCGTGAACCTCATCGATGATTACCGTCTTCAGGTTCGCGAACATGAGGAAGCTGTCGGGATAGCTCAGCAGCAGCGAAAGCGACTCCGGCGTGGTGAGCAGGATCTGCGGCGGGCGGGCGCGCTGGCGTGCCTTGCGGTCGGACGGCGTGTCGCCCGTGCGGGTCTCCACGCGGATTGGCAGGCCCATCTCCTCTATGGGCGTCAGGAGATTGCGGCGCACATCCACCGCCAATGCCTTGAGCGGCGAGACATAGAGGGTATGGAGACCCTCCGTCGGATTCTCGATTAGGTCGGAAAGGGTCGGCAGGAAACCGGCCAGCGTCTTGCCCGCGCCGGTAGGCGCCACCAGCAGCGCGTGAGCGCCGGATCGGGCCGCAGTCAGCATGTCGAGCTGGTGGCGGCGGGGCGTCCACCCTCGTGCGGCGAACCATCGCTCCAGCGGTTCGGACAGGCGTTGGTTCATGAGGAACATGTAGGATGGGAACACAGGAACGTCATCCCGTTCAACGCGGCCTTGCCGTGAACGCTCCCCTGCTCCCCCTTTGCCGAGCACCATGTGGCCCGTAATTTAAGTTTGGTTCCATGAAATAATCTAACAAATCGGCTCTGGCTCCCCACCCCCGAAAGGCGTTACACTCCTCCTCATCACAGCGGCGCAGCAGATGCCGCAGACATGCAGGAGATCATCGATGACCGGCGAAACCGAAGCCGACCTCACTGGGGCGGAACCTACCCATAACCGCCGCCGACCCAAGCAACCGATCATGGAGATCGAGGGTCGCAAACTGAAGCCCGCAACCTTGATGATGGGCCATGGCTATGATCCGACCCTGTCCGAGGGCTCGCTGAAGCCGCCGATCTTCCTGACGTCCACCTTCGCTTTCGAAAGCGCGGCGGCCGGCAAGCGGCATTTTGAAGGTGTAACGGGAATCCGACCCGGTGGCGCCGAGGGTCTCGTCTATTCGCGCTTTAACGGGCCGAACCAGGAAATCGCCGAGGACCGACTGTCGGTCTGGGAAGAGGCGGAGGATGCCCTGCTGTTTTCCAGCGGCATGTCCGCGATCGCGACCACCCTGCTTGCGCTGGTGCAGCCGGGCGATGTGATCGTGCATTCCGCACCGCTCTATGCCGCGACCGAATCGCTGATCGGCCGCATCCTCGGCAAATTCGGCGTGCAGTGGCTGGACTTTCCGGCGGGCGCGACGGAGGAGGAGATCGGCGCGGTGATCGAGAGGGCCAGGGCGTTGGGCCGCGTGGCGCTGATCTATCTGGAAAGTCCGGCCAACCCGACCAATGTTCTCGTCGATCTGGAGGCGGTAGTTGCGCGGCGCGACTTTTCCTTCGCAGGCGAAGAATATCGCCCGCCCATCGCCATCGACAACACATTTCTGGGGCCGCTCTGGCTGCATCCGCTGAGCCATGGTGCCGATCTCGTCATCTACAGCCTCACCAAATATGCGGGCGGGCATAGCGATCTGGTCGCCGGCGGCGTGCTGGGGTCCAATGCGCTGATCAATATGATCCGGTTGATGCGGAACACCATCGGCACGATCCTGGACCCGCATTCGGCCTGGATGTTGCTGCGCAGCCTTGAGACGCTGGAACTGCGCATGGGCCGGGCGGGCGAGAATGCGGCGAAGGTCTGCGCCTGGCTGAAGGACCAGCCCCAGGTGGAGAAGGTCGTCTATCTCGGCTTCCCCGAAACGGAACGGCAGGCGGACATTTATCGCCGGCACTGCACGGGAGCGGGATCGACCTTCTCGCTCTATCTGAAAGGGGGCGAGGCGGAGGCCTTTGCTTTCCTGGATGCGCTCAAGATCGCGAAGCTCGCCGTCAGCCTGGGCGGAACCGAAACGCTGGCCAGTCATCCGGCGGCCATGACGCATCTCTCCGTGCCCGCCGAAAGGAAGAAGGCGCTGGGGATTGGTGACAATATGGTGCGCATCTCCATAGGCTGCGAGGATGCGGACGACCTGATCGCGGATTTCGCGCAGGCTTTGCGGGCGGTGGAGGGGATCGGCGGATGACGGCCACGCCGTTGATCCTGGTGGGGCAGCCGCTGTTGGCGCCGCTGCTGGATGCGCTTTCCCCCCGCTATGAGGCCTTGGCCCTGTGGGAGGAGAGCGGGCGGGCGCGGCTGGCGGAAGCCGAAGTGCTGGTGACGGCGGGTGAATACCGGCTTGACCCCGCGATGCTGGAGCAGATGGCGGCGCTGCGGCTGATTGCCTGCTTCACCGTGGGCTATGACGGGGTCGACCTTGATTGGGCGCGGGCGCGAGGCGTGGCCGTCACCCACGGGGCGGACGCCAATGCGGCCGATGTGGCGGATCATGCCCTGGGCCTGATCCTTGCGCACAGGCGGCAGATACTGGCGGGCGACCGGCAGGTGCGTTCGGGTCAATGGACGGCGGGGACGAAGAGGCTCACCCGATCGATGGGGGGCGCGCGGATCGGGATCGTCGGCATGGGCAGCATCGGCATCGCCCTGGCAGAGCGAGCCGACCTGTTGCGTATGCACGTGGGTTGGTGGGGCCCGCGGGAAAAGCCGCAACTGCCCTGGCCAAGGGCGGAGAACCTGAAGGTGCTCGCTCGCGACAGTGACGTCATGGTGATCACCGCCAGGGCGACGGAGGAAAATCGCGGGATGATCGATGCGGGCGTGATGGATGCATTGGGGCCGCACGGGCTGCTGGTGAATGTCGCGCGGGGACAGTTGGTGGACGAGGATGCGTTGATCGCGGCGCTGGGCGATGGACGGCTTGGCGGGGCAGCGCTGGACGTGTTCGAGAGAGAGCCCACGCCGGCAGCGCGCTGGGCCGAATTGCCCAATGTCGTGCTGACGCCGCATATGGGCGGCGCTACCCGCGAGGCGGTCGGACGCATGACGGATTTGCTGCTGGCGAACCTTGCCGCGCTTTTTTCGGGGGAGCCGCTGGTTTCACCCGTCCTGGAGGCGCAGCGATAATCGCGGCGCCCGTGGTTTCCCTTATGCCCAGTCCACCCGCTTCCACCCCCGTTCCGCCGCCAGTTTCGCCAGCGGCTTATGAGGGTTGGAGGCGATGGCCAAGTCAGCGAACTCCAGCATCGGCGCATCGGAGACGTGATCGGAATAGGCGCGGATATGCGCCTGCGTGCGGTCGATCGCCTCGGCTGCCATCCACGCCTTGATCATCCGCAGCTTGCCCGTGTCATAGCAATTCTCGCCTGCGATCCTGGCGCGGACATAGCGCAGATCCTGGCTCAGATGATCGGTCGCGATCACCGCGTCGAACCCCAGCCTGCGGGCGATCGGTTCGACATAAAGGCGATAGGAGGCCGTGGCCAGCACCAGCCGATACCCATCCGCCCTGTCCTTCGCGATCTGCGCCAGGGCACCGGCACGGACATTATGCGCGATCACCTTCGCCGCATAGCTTTCCACATGGGGCATCAGCCGGGCACGCTCGACATTGGGGCCGATCATCAGCGCCTGATTCAGTTCCTTCAGTCGCTGACGCGTGATCAGTTTCAGAACATAGGCCAGCATCAGCAGGATCACGGCTGGAAACAAGGCCAGACGCCAAGGCGCCATGCGTTTGGCGACATGAAGCAGAAAGCCGGTATAGGTGCCGCTGAACGTCACCGTCCGGTCCATATCGTAGATTGCAAGCCTGTGCGTCATGCCATGTCCGAAACTTTTTAGGGCGTCCCTTCGTTTGACCGTGCGGATGGGCCGTTTCGGCTTGCCGTGCAACCGATAATGGACCACATCTCCGCCTTGATGAACAAAGCCGCTGATCTTGCCCAGGAAGTCCGCGACGGCGAGACGGTCATTCGGCTTTCGGGCAATCTGTCCATTGCCTGTCTTCACCATCTGCCCGAGCGGCTGGATGCCGTGGAGGGGCCGGTCGACATCATCGACCTGTCCGACGTGGAGCATATGGACACGATCGGCGCCTGGATATTGTACCGCACGATCAAGCGCTGGAACTGCAGGATCACAGGCGACAGGTGCGATGCGGAAAGGCTGATCGCGGCGGTCGGCCGCGTCGACGAGCCGGTAAACATCCGACCGGATTATGTGCCGCCCTGGCAGCGGGTCGTGGGCCAGATCGGTGAGGCTGTGGTCAATGCCGGCAGCACCCTGCTCGGCCTGCTCGGCTTTTTCGGCGGCACGCTGGTCGCGACCTGGAACGTCATCCGTCATCCCAGACGCTTCCGCATCAATGCGGTGGTCCAGCGTTTCGAGGTGGTCGGCGTCTCGGCGCTGGGCATCATCGGCCTCATGAGCTTCCTGATCGGCATCGTCATTGCCCAGCAGGGCTCGGTACAGCTTCGCCAGTTCGGCATGGAGATGCTGACGATCAACCTGGTCGGCCGCCTCACCTTCCGCGAACTCGGCGTGCTGATGACGGCGATCATGGTCGCGGGCCGTTCCGGCTCAGCCTTCGCCGCGCAATTGGGGACGATGAAGCTCACCGAGGAAGTGGACGCCATGCGGACCATCGGCGTGTCGCCCATGGAGGCGCTGGTGCTGCCGCGGACCCTGGCCGTCGTGGTGATGATGCCGCTTCTGGGTTTCTATTCGTCCATCGTCGCCATCATCGGCGGCGGCTTCCTCTGTGCGGTGTCGCTCGACATTCCGCCCATCACCTTTGTCCAGCGCCTGCGGGAGGTGGTGCCGATCCATGACCTGTGGGTGGGCCTGATCAAGGCGCCCGTCTTCGGGGTCATCATCGCGCTGGCGGGCTGTTTCCAGGGCATGCAGGTAAAGGGCAATGCCGAGGAAGTGGGTCTGCGCACGACAGCGGCAGTGGTACAGGCGATCTTCCTCGTCATCGTTCTCGACTCCTTCTTCGCTGTCTTCTTCACCTGGGTAGGCTGGAACTGATGACGCCCGAAGAAGCGATAAGCGCGGAAGAAGAGCGGGTCGAAAAGGCGCTGGAGCGTGACGACATCGCCATATCGGTCCGCAATCTCCGCAACAGCTTCGGCGATCAGGTCGTGCATGAGGGGCTGAACCTCGACGTGCGCAAGGGCGAGATATTGGGCGTGGTCGGCGGATCGGGCACGGGTAAGTCGGTGTTGATGCGATCCATCATCGGCCTCCAGACGCCTGACGAGGGCGAGGTGCATGTTTTCGGCGAATCCATGATCGGTCGGCTGGATGACGAAGCCCTGGCCATCCGCAAGCGCTGGGGCGTGCTTTTTCAGGGTGGCGCGCTGTTCTCCACGCTGACCGTGGCGGAAAATGTCGAGGTGCCGATTCGCGAATATTATCCGAATATCGGTGCAACGCTCCGGGACGAGATTGCCGCCTACAAGATTCGCATGACCGGCCTGCCGGCTGAGGCCGGCCCCAAATATCCCGCCGAGCTATCGGGTGGCATGAAGAAGCGCGCGGGTCTGGCCCGAGCCCTGGCGCTGGACCCGGATCTGCTGTTCCTCGACGAACCCACCGCCGGGCTGGACCCGATCGGCGCCGCGGCGTTCGACAATCAGACGCGAAAATTGCAGCAGACGCTGGGACTTACGGTCTTCCTCATTACCCATGATCTCGACACGCTCTATTCGATCTGCGACCGGGTAGCGGTGCTGGCCGACAGGAAGGTGACGGCGGTCGGCACCATCGACGAACTGCTGGCCACCGATCACCCGTGGATCCAGGAATATTTCAACGGCCCGCGCGGGCGCGCCGCGACGGCGGCGGTTGCCCGCGAAAAGGACAAGAGGCGATAGGATATGGAAACCCGCTCCAACCATGTGCTGGTGGGCACGGTCACGCTGCTGTTGCTGGCGGCGATCATGATCGCGGCTTTCTGGTTCTCGCGCCTCTCCCAGGGCGACAATATGGAATATGACATCTTCTTCAAACAGTCGGTGAACGGCCTCGCAAAGGGATCGAGCGTCAATTATTCCGGCGTCCCCTCCGGACAGGTGGAGAAGATCGAACTGTGGAAGCGTGATCCCGGCTTCGTGAAGGTGCGCATTTCGGTGAAGGAAGGGACGCCGGTCCTGCAGGGGACGACCGCGACCATTGCCGGGGTGGGCTTTACCGGCGTGTCGGAAATCGTGCTGGACGGTGCGGTCAAGGGCGCGCGGCCGATCACCTGCCCGGCAGAAAACCCCCTCGCCTCCTGCCCCGACGGCGTGCCGGTGATCCCGACCAAGCCGGGAGCGCTCGGCGAACTGCTCAACAATGCGCCGCAATTGCTCGAGCGGCTATCGACCCTGACCGAGCGGCTGACGGAATTGCTGAACGACAAGAACCAGCAATCGATCGCCAGCATCCTGGCCAATGTGGAGCGGATTTCCGGCTCGCTGGCTGATCGCAGCCCGGAAATCGCGGCGACCCTTGCCGAAGCCCGGATTGCCGTGCAGCGCACCGGTATAGCGGCCGAGCAGATCGGCAAGCTGGCCGCTTCTACTGACGCCATGGTGAATGATGAGGGCCGCCCGCTGCTGGCGGACCTGCGCAAGAGCATCCAGTCCGCGACGCACAGCATCGACACACTCGACAAGACCATTGCAGAGGCGCAGCCGGGCGTTCGCGCCTTCAGCAATCAGACCATGCCGGAGGTGAACCAGCTCGTTCGCGATCTGCGCGAAATGTCGCGCTCCTTCCGGGGCGTGGCCGAAAAACTGGATCAGCAGGGTGCGGGATCGATCGTCGGATCGCCCAAATTGCCCGATTACAAGCGATAAGAGGGACATGATGATGTTTCACAGGAAACTTGGCCTGATGCCGGTGGCCCTCGGTGCTCTCATGCTGGCCGGTTGCGTGTCCTTCGGCGGCAAGCCGCCGGAGCGGCTGCTGTCGCTGAACGCCGCCCAGAAGGTGGCGCCGGGTACGCTGCGCAGCGCGTCTTCGGCCGCGGCCATCACCGTGGCCGATCCCGAAGCGCCCAAGATGCTGGACACGGTGCGTGTTCCGGTGATCACCTCGCCTACGTCGGTCGCCTATGTGACCAAGGTGCAATGGGCCGACACGCCGCGCCATCTGTTCCAGAAGCTGCTGGCCGAGACCATCGCCGCGACGAGCAATCGCATCGTGCTCGACCCCGGCCAATATTCCGCCGATGCCGGGCAGCGATTGATGGGCGAACTGGTCGATTTCGGCGTGGATGAGGCGAGCAACAGCGCGGTCGTGACCTATGACGCCATGCTGACCGGACCGGGTGGCACGGCCATCGCCAAGCAGCGCTTCACCGCAACGGCCCCGGTCGGGGGCAAGATAGACGCGAACAGCGTCGGAGCGCCCCTCAATGCCGCCGCCAACAAGGTCGCAGCCGATGTCGCGGCCTGGCTGGAGGCTTCGGGGCGGTAGGGATCTCCGTTACTCCAGGCTCTTGCTGACCTGTTCCGTCACGTCCTTTGAGAGGCCGGGTTGGAGCAGGATACGCTGCAATTCCGCCCGCATGAGCGCCGAACGTCCTTCATCGAAGCGCTTCCAGCGCCCCAGCGGCGGCACCAGGCGCGCGGCGGTCTGTGGATTGAGCTTGTCGAGCGCGATGATGCAGTCCGCGATCAAGCGGTAGCCCTTGCCCGAACGGTGGTGAAAGGCCCATTGGTTGCCCGCGAAGGCACCATAAAGCGCCCTTACCCGGTTGGGATTGGTCAGGGTGAAGTCCCTGTGCCTGCCCAGTTCCTCGACCAGGTCGACCGTGTCCGGATGGAAGGCGAAGGCCTGCGTCTGGAACCATTTGTCGAGCGTCAGCGCATCGTCGCGGTAGCGGTTGTAGAAGATGTCGAGCGCTGCTTCCCGTTCCGCGCTGGTGCCGTTCGCCAATGTCGCGAGCGCCGCCTGCCGTTCGGTCATGTTGTCGGCCTCGCTGAACTGGCCGAAGGCGACAGCCGGACCATCCGTCGCACCGGAAGCCGCCAGATAGAGAAGAGCCGTGTTACGCAGCTTCCTCGCGCCCTTGGCGGTTGACGACAGGGCGAAGGCATTGGCCTTGGTCCTGGCGTGAATGTCGCGCCAGAGCGGCTCCAGTTCGGTACCTATGCGCCTTTGCAGCGCATCGCGCGCGACGTGGATCGCGTCGGGATCGACCACCGCCATCTGGTCGCCCAGATAGGCTTCGCTTGGGAGGCGGATCGCCTCCGCGACGAAGGCTGGGTCCAGCAGCGGGTCGTCGGCGGTGTTGCGGATCGCGGCGATCACCGCCTCTTCATCGACCGCCTGCCCGCCAATGCGGCCGACCAGCACATTGACCATCAGTTGCTGCATGGCCTCGTACCGGGCGAAGGGATCGTCGTCATGAGCAGACAGGAAGGCAAGATCGGCCTGGCTGCGGTTGGTTTCGACAATGACCGGCGCGGAAAAGCCGCGATTGATGGACAGGATCGGCGCTGTCGTCCAGCCCTCGAAAGTGAAGCTCTGGCGCGTCTCCCTCAGCATCAGCAGCTCGTCACCCCGGTTCCGGCCGGTTTCCGGGTCGAAAAGGGCGGTGCGGAGAGGGATGGCCATGGGCCGCTTTTCGGGCTGCCCTGGAGTCGGTGGAACCGTTTGTTCGAGTAGCAAGGTTACGGTCTGGGCAGCGGGATCATGGTGGAGCAAGGCGCGGACATGCGGCGTGCCGGCCTGCTGATACCAGAGGCGGAACTGGCTGAGGTCGATCTCACCCCCCTCCTCCATAGCCAGGACGAAATCCTCGCAGGTTGCGGCTTCCCCGTCATGCCGGTTGAAGTAGAGGTCGGTTCCGGCACGAAAACGCTCCGGCCCCAGCATCAGCGCCATCATGCGGATCAGTTCCGCGCCCTTGTTGTAGATGGTCGCAGTGTAGAAGTTGCTGATTTCCATGTAGGATTCTGGCCGAACCGGATGGGCGAGCGGTCCGCTGTCCTCCTGGAACTGCGCGGCGCGCAGGATACGGACGTCCTCGATCCGCTTGACCGCATGCGACCCCATGTCGGCGGAGAAATTCTGGTCGCGAAAGACGGTGAAGCCTTCCTTCAGGCTGAGCTGGAACCAGTCGCGGCACGTGACGCGATTGCCCGACCAGTTGTGGAAATATTCATGCGCCACAACGCCTTCCACACCATCATAGTCGATGTCGGTCGCGGTTTCCGGATCGGCCAATATGTAACGCGAATTGAAGATGTTGAGGCCCTTGTTCTCCATCGCGCCGAAGTTGAAATCGGCTACGGCGACGATGTTGAACACGTCCAGATCATATTCCCGGCCATAGACCCGCTCGTCCCATGCCATGCTGTTCTTGAGCGCCTGCATGGCATGGGCGGTGCGGGGCAGGTCGGCTTCCCTGACCCAGATGCCCAGCCGCACTTCCCGCCCGCTCATCGTGATGAAATGGTCGGAATTGCAGGCCAGGTCGCCCGCGACCAGCGCGAACAGGTAGCAGGGCTTTGGAAAGGGATCGTTCCAGCGGGCCCAGTGCCGGCCATCGGGCAGTTCCCCCTGCTCCACCGGATCGCCATTGGCGAGCAGAACCGGATAGAGCGTCTTGTCCGCCGCCATTCGCACCGAATAGCGCGACAGAATGTCGGGCCGATCAGGAAAGAAGGTGATGCGCCGGAAACCCTCGGCCTCACATTGGGTGCAAAGCAGGCCGCCGCTGGCGTAAAGCCCCATCAGCTTGCTGTTGTCCTGGGGGGCGATCTCCACGAACGTTTCAACGATATGGGAGGGACCGGAAAGTGCGATGACCAGCGTCCCGCCCTCCATGGACCACTGGTTGGTCGCAAGAACCGCGCCGTCGACCCTGATTTCAAGCGGCAGGAGGCCGTCGCCATCCAATTTCAGCGGCTGGTCGTGATCGCCGTTCCGCGTGACCGACAATGTCGCATGGACGCGCGTGGACGCGGCATCCAGGTCGAAATCCAGCGCGATTTCAGGCACCAGCCAGTCCGGCGGCCGATAGTCCTCACGACGGGTGACATGGGCTATTGTGAGAGAGGATGAATTGTCTGCCATGCGATCAGGCTAGGCAGTTGAAGGCGAAAAGACCAGTGGCCGCCGCAGCTAAATGCGGCTGCGCACCGGTTCTTTTTACCGGGCTGTCAGATGCGCTCGCCCGAGAGGCGCTGACATAGCATGTCCAGTTGGTCGAGCGTGGAATAATGCAGCGAGAGTATGCCGCTGCCGCCCTGCGCATAGTCTATATCGACCTTTACGCCCAATATGTCGGCGAGATGCTGTTCCAGCGCCGCGATGTCCGGATCATTTTCCTTGATGGCGACGCCACGCCTGCGACCGGGGGCGTCATCGCCCTTCTTCGCGCGGCGGACGAGTTGTTCGGTATCGCGAACGGACAGGCCCCTGGTTTCGACGGTGCGCGCAAGATTTTCGCAATCGGGCGCGCCGATGAGCGCGCGGGCATGGCCCATACTGAGTTTCTGTTCGATCACCTGCTGCTGGACGGGCCGGGGCAGATCCAGCAGGCGCATCAGATTTGCGACATGGCTGCGCGACTTGCCGACCAGGCGCCCGAGCGCTTCCTGGCTGTGCTGAAACTCGGCGATCAGCTTGCGATAGGCCTCCGCTTCCTCGATGGGGTTCAGGTCTTCGCGCTGGATATTCTCGATCAGCGCGATTTCCAGCGTCTCTGCTTCGTCGAAATCGCGCACAATGGCGGGGATGCGATGAAGCTGAGCGCGCTGCGCGGCGCGCCACCGGCGTTCCCCCGCGACGATCTGAAAGCCGCCGCCATGGGGACGGACGATGATCGGTTGAATCACGCCGCGCTTGCCGATGCTTTCGGCCAGTTCCTGCAACGCCCCTTCGTCGAAATGGCGACGGGGCTGTTCCGGATGCGGCTGTATAAGCGCCACTTCAATGCTCTGGATCGCCTTGGTGGAGGGCGGCATCACAGAGGTCGGCGCGACAGGCTCTTCCCGCGCCACATCGCCGAGCAGGGCGGACAGTCCGCGACCAAGACCATGGGGACGCTTCGCCGACTTCATTGCATTGTCGTTATTCAAGCAGCAACCTCCTGCCGGGGCAGGCGCGCGATCAATTCACGCGCCAGACGCATATAGGCTTCCGATCCCGAGCAGCGGAAATCGTAGATCAACGCCGGTACGCCATGGCTGGGCGCCTCCGACAATCGGACATTGCGCGGGATGACCGTGGAAAATACCAGGTCGCCAAGGCATGCCCGCACATCGTCGGCCACCTGATCTGTCAGGCGATTGCGTCGGTCATACATGGTGAGCGCAACGCCCATGATCGACAGGCCGGGATTGAAACGACCACGAATGCGTTCGACGGTCTGAAGAAGCTGGGACAGTCCCTCCAAAGCGAAGAACTCACATTGCAACGGGACGAGCAGCGATTGCGCCGCGACCATCGCGTTGATGGTCAGCAGGCCGAGCGATGGCGGGCAATCGATCAGGCAGATGTCCCAGCGGCCTGGTTGTGCTTCTGTGAGCACCCGTTCCAGACGATGCGTCCGCTCCTCATATTCGATCAACTCGATTTCCGCGCCGGAAAGGTCCTGCGTGGCAGGGACGATGTCGAGCTTGGGCACGCGGGTGCTGATAATCGCATCTTCCAGCGCGCAATTGCCGACCAGCAGGTCGTAGCTGGATTGGACACGATCGGCCTGATTGACGCCAAGCCCGGTCGATGCATTGCCCTGAGGATCAAGGTCGACCAGCAGGACGCGCAGTCCAGTAGCGGCCAGCCCGGTGGCCAGATTGATGGCGGTGGTGGTCTTCCCGACGCCCCCCTTCTGATTGGCTATCGCAATACAGATCATCCTCGGGCTTTCCTCCTGGCGGATCGGATCGCCTGCGCGACGATGATGGCACTATCGGCATCGGTCACGCTGCGTTCCACGTGGAACACACCTTGCCATGATCGAGTCGCGGCCTCCAGTTCATTCTGCGCATTTCGTCCTTTTGGCAGCACCCATATCGTTTTTTCGCCAGCCAGATGTGCCGCCGAGTCGATAAGTTTGGGTAAGGGCGCATAGGCACGGGCGCTGATGACCGCTGCCGTCATGGGCGGCACGGCTTCCACGCGGCCGCCAAAGACGCTCGCATTCGGAAGATCGAGGGCCTGGATGACCGAATTGAGGAAGTCGATCCGCTTGCGCCGGGATTCCACCATCTGGACGGGAGTCTGGGAAAGGATGGCGACGACAACGCCCGGCAGGCCGGCGCCCGATCCCAGGTCGACCCACGGACCCTGCCAGTTCCCGGCGAGCGGAATCAATTGTGCTGAATCAGCGACATGGCGGGACCAGATCTGGGGGCGGGTCGATTCTGCAATGAGATTTTGGCGACCCATCTCCTCCAGAAGGATGGCCACATAGCGTTCGAGGCGCTGCCATGTTTCACGTGAAACATCGAAACGCACTTGCAGCCATTGCCGTGCTTCCTCTTCCGTCACGCGGCGCGCCGCCTGATGTGAACAAGAACGGCTGCCAGGGCTGCAGGCGTGATCCCGCGGATGCGCCCGGCGGCGGCCAGCGTGTCCGGGCGAGCAAGGTTGAGCCGCTCGATCATTTCCGTCGACAGGCCGCCGATGGAGGCGAAATCAAAATCCGCCGGGATGACCACTCGTTCATTGCGGCGCATTTCCGCTATCTCGGCCTCCTGCCTTTCGAGATAGGGCGCATAATGCGCGTCCTCCAATATCTCGTCGCGCAGGTCAGGCGCTATTCGGGACAGAACGGGTGCGAGATCGAAAAGCAGGGCGCGCCCGACTTCCGGAAAACGTGCCCATTCGAACAAGGTCCTGCGTGCGCCATCCTGCCGGACCGTCGCGCCGGACTTCGCCATCTCCGTTGCCGAAAAGGAACGGCTCAGTTCCTCGTTCACCGCGGCACGGTCCTGGTCGCGCCGAATATAATGGGCTGAGCGTTCCGGCCCCAAAACGGAATGGCGGAACCCGATTTTCGACAGCCGGGTTCCCGCATTGTCGGCGCGCAGCCGCAGGCGATATTCGGCCCGGGCGGTCAGCATGCGATAGGGTTCGGTGACGCCCTGCAGGACGAGATCGTCGATCATTACGCCAATATAACTGCTTGCCCGATCGAGGATGAGCGGTTCATCCGCCATCGCCTTGGCCGCCGCATTGATCCCGGCAATCAGTCCCTGCGCCGCTGCTTCCTCATATCCGGTCGTGCCGTTGATCTGCCCCGCGCAGAAGAGACCTGAAATGGCGTGAACTTCCAACGTTGCGTCCAGGGCGCGCGGATCAATATGGTCATATTCCACGGCATAGCCCGGCACCACGATCTCGGCCCTTTCCAGTCCGGTCATGGATCTTACCATTTCCAGTTGCACATCGGCGGGCAGCGAAGTGCTGATGCCGTTGGGATAGACGAGATGATCGTCGAGCCCCTCCGGTTCGAGAAATATCTGGTGTCCGTCGCGGTCGCCGAAGCGGGTCACCTTATCCTCGATGGAGGGGCAATAGCGTGGACCCCGCCCCTCGATCGCTCCGCTGAACAGGGGCGAGCGACCCAGACCGTCCCGGATGATTGCGTGCGTCCGGTCATTGGTGCGCGTGATCGCGCAACTGAGTTGCGGCAATGTGCGGGATGCTGACAGGGCCGACATAGTCCAGCCTTCGCTATCCGATGGCTGCGCCTCCAGCCGGGCCCAATCGATGGTCCGGCCATCCAGCCGTGGCGGCGTCCCTGTCTTCAGCCTTCCGATTGGCAGGTCCAGGGCGCGAAGCTGAACTCCCAAGGCCGTTGCCGCCCTCTCCCCTGTGCGGCCGCCGGTCAGCGCCTCTTCACCACGGAATAATTTGCCGCCCAGAAATGTGCCGGTCGCGAGCACGACTGTGGGAGCATGAAGCGTGCTTCCATCGGCGAGGCTCAGGCCCGCAATCGCGCCCATGGTCAGCAGCAGTCCGACTGCCTCACCCTCGACAATATGAAGTCCCGGCTGAGCGGCGAGCAGTCGATGAATTTCGGCGCGATAGCGCTTGCGGTCCGCCTGGATGCGCGGCCCCTGGACTGCTGCGCCTTTGCTGCTGTTGAGCATGCGATAGTGGATCGCGGCGGCGTCGGCAGCGCGGGCGATCAGCCCGTCCAGCGCATCGACCTCTCGCACCAGATGGCCTTTGCCGAGGCCCCCGATGGCGGGGTTGCAGGACATGGCGCCGACCGTGGCCTTGTCAAAGGTCAGCAGGGCGACGGACGCGCCCTTTCGCGCCGCAGCGCTCGCCGCTTCGCAGCCCGCATGGCCGCCGCCGACCACGATCACGTCATAGCTTGTTCGCATGCGCGCCCCTTAACAGAATTGGGGCGCTCCGGTCAAAACTGTTCCACGTGGAACATGGCTATTTTCCGATGCAGAAGCCGGCGAACAGGCGGTCAAGCATGTCTTCTGTGCCGGCCCGCCCCGTTAGCTGGTCAATAGCCGTGCGCGCCTGCCGCAACTCCTCCGCCACGATCAGCAGATCATCCGATCCATATGCCTGCGTCAGATGCGCATGCAACAACGCCGCTGCATCGCGCTGTCGCCGATGCAGTGCGTAATCCCCCTCACCCGGCAAGAGAGCAGCGGCGCGGTCCAGCAAAATGGATATCAGAGCATCCATCCCCTCCCCCGTCACAGCGGACAGCTCAAGGCCAGGACGATCCTCCCCCTTGGTACGATCGCATTGGGCGGCGATCACTATCGCATCCGGCCGAGGGATATCCGCTGCCGGCCCGAGCCAGAGAATGATGTCGGCCGCCGCCAGTGCGTCACGCGCACGGTCCATGCCGATGGCCTCTATGGCGTCGCTGGTGCGATCGCGCAGGCCCGCCGTGTCGGTGAAGAGAAAGGCGCTGCCGCCAAGAGCAGCAGGCACCTCGATCCGGTCGCGCGTGGTTCCCGCCACGTCGGAAACAATGGCAGCATCGCGCCCTACAAGGCGGTTGAGCAGGGTCGATTTCCCTGCATTGGGCGGACCGGCCAGAACCACGCGAACGCCGTCGCGCAATCTTTCCGCAGAGGGGGATGCGAGCACGGCTTCGACGTCCAATGCCAAATTACTGATATCGCGGCGGATTTGCAGGTCGATATTCTCTTCCGGGACATCATCTTCGTCGGAAAAATCAAGCGCCGCTTCGGTCATTGCGGAAAGGTTCAGCAATGTCTGTCGCCAGCCCTCCACATGCTGCGAAAAATGACCTTCCGCCATCAGGAGAGCCGTCCGCCGCTGCTGCTGCGTCTCTGCCGCGAGGAGGTCGGCGAGGCCCTCCACGGCGTTTAGGTCCATGCGGCCATTGGTGAAGGCCCGCCGCGTGAACTCCCCCGCTTCGGCGCGGCGCAATGTTGCCAGGGAACCCAGTGCGTCCTCCACGGCTGCGATGACGGCGCGGCCGCCATGGCAATGCAATTCGGCCAGATCTTCTCCGGTAGCGGTGTTCGGCCCCGGAAACCACAGCGTCAGCGCCCGGTCGAGCAATGCGCCGTCGCGCGGGTCGTGGAGGGAGGACAGGCGTGCCCTTCTGGGCGGCGGCAACTGACCGGCGATGCTCTGCAGCGCCTGTCCCGCCGCGGGGCCGCTGATCCGGATGACGCCGATGCCCGCGGGCGGAGCGCCGCTGGACAGGGCATAGATGGTGTCCGTCACAGGCGCCGTCGCAGATCGGTCAGCCGGACTTTTTGTCGCCATTCTGACCGGCCATTCCTGACAGGCCAATGTCCATCATCTGCTTGAACAGGCGCATGCCGGCGTCGCCAAGTGGCGAAAAGCTTTTGAACAGCGTCTCCATCTGCTCGACATTCGCTACGCCATCGAAACTGTCCAGCATCGTCTTTACATATTTCTCGTGAATGGGGGTCACATCCGGCAGCCCCAGGAAAGCCCGAGCCTCCGCAGGAGTGCAGTCGACATCAACGCTCACCTTCATATCTTGCTACCTCTTGCTGCGGCCGCCCTTTACAACGCCTCATGCCGCAACAAGGGCGCGCAACGCAAATTTTTTGACGGCAGAGGTGGTTGCGCTTCGCCCTGCAAGCGCCATTATGGCGGCCCGGAACGAATTGGAAGGATTTTCCCATGGCAGCATTCACACCCGTTTCCACGCTGGAGGGCGATGCCCGGTTCGATGTCTATGTTGCCCGGCCGGAAGGAACCCCCAAGGCCGCAATCGTGGTGATCCAGGAGATTTTCGGCGTGAATGAAGGCATTCGCCGCAAATGCGATAGCTGGGCGGCGGCCGGCTATCTCGCTTTGGCGCCTGACCTGTTCTGGCGGGAGGAGCCGCATATCGAACTCGACGCCGATATTCCGGAGGATCTTCAGGCGGCCTTTGGCCTTTTCCAGAAATTCGACCAGAATCAAGGCATTCGGGACATTGAGGCGACGATCAAGGCCGCCCGCGCGGAACTGGGACAAGATGCCAAGGTCGGTCTGGTCGGCTATTGCCTGGGCGGACGGTTGGCGTTCATGTCGGCCTGCCGTACGGACGGCGATGCCTTTGTCGCCTATTATGGCGTCGGCATTGACGGGTTGCTGAATGAACAGCATGCCATAGGCAAGCCGGTGCTGATGCATATCCCCACTGCCGACGGCTTTGTCCCGCCCGAGGTCCAGCAGAAGATGCACGAAGGGCTGAAGGACAACCGCCATGTGATCCTGCATGATTATGAAGGGCTGGATCATGGTTTCGCCGCCGAAATGGGCGCGCGCCGCAATGAAGCGGCGGCGGAACTGGCCGACGGTCGAACCGCTGATTTCTTCGCCGCTCATCTCTGAATCGGATTCCGGCATGACGCAGGCATGGCGGATGGTGGCGCGCAGCCATGGCGGGCCAGACGTGATCGCGCGGGAGGCGTTCGATCCCGGATTGCCGGGGGAAGGCGAATTGCTGATCGCGCAGGATGCCGTGGGGTTGAACTTCATCGACACCTATTATCGCAGCGGCCTCTATTCCGCGCCGCTGCCAACTCCCCTGGGGGCCGAAGGGGCGGGGCATGTCGCCGCCATCGGCCCCGGGGTGGTCGGCTTTGCCGTCGGGGACAAGGTGGGATGTGCCGTGGGACTGGGCGCCTATGCCACGCACCGCATGGTCAGGGCCGACCAAGCGGTCAGGATCCCGGACGTTGTCACGACGCAGGACGCGGCGGCCATGATGCTGAAGGGCATGACCAGCTGCTTTCTGGCGGAGGACATCCTGCCCCTGCAGCCAGGGCAGTTCGCGCTGGTTCATGCGGCGGCAGGCGGCGTCGGCTCCGTGCTGGTGCCGTGGCTGCGCGACAAGGGCGTGATCGTGATCGCCCATTGCGGTTCGCCGGAAAAGGCGGCGACGGTGGAAGCCGATCACAGCCTCTCCGGACCCCTTGAAGGCCTGGCGTCCGTCGTGCGGGAGCTTACCGGCGGGCGCGGCGTCGATATTGTCTATGACGGCGTGGGCAAGGATAGCTGGGCGGCGTCCATCGCCTCTCTCAGGCGGCGCGGCATGATGGTCAGCTATGGCAATGCTTCAGGCGCTGTCCCGCCGATCAGCCTGCTGGAACTCAGCCGGGGCGGGTCGCTCTATGTCACGCGGCCTACATTGTATGACTATGTCGCTACGCCCCAGGAGTTGGCGCGAACCGCCGAAAGACTGTTCGACCGCATGGCGCGCGGGGTGGTGAACACCGTCATCGGCCAGCGTTTTGCCCTGGCCGATGCAGCAGAGGCGCACCGCGCGCTGGAGGCGCGGCAAACCAGGGGAAGCACTGTCCTGATCCCATGATGGGACATCACGGCAAGATCAAGCTGTAGGCCGATCTGATCCGATCAGATCGGCCTGCACTATGCGAACAGCGTCAATATGCCGACCTGATGGTCCACGAAGCCGTCATAGATCATCTTGATCGCGACATAGATGATCACGGCGAGGCCCAGATAGGCGATCCAGCGGAAACGCTCGATATATTTGGCGATGATATTGGCCGCGATGCCCATCAGGGCCACGGAAAGAACAAGCCCGATGATCAGGATGCCCGGATGGTCGCGCGCCGCGCCTGCCACGGCCAGCACATTGTCGAGGCTCATGGAAACGTCCGCGACCGCGACTGCCCAGGCCGCGCCCGCAAAGCTTTTGGCAGGACGCAGGCCGGATATGTCGTCGTCGCTCGTATCGGCGGTGTCGCCGCCCCGTTTCGGGTGCAGTTCCCGCCACATCTTGAACGCGACCCAGAGCAGCAGCAGCCCGCCCGCCAGGATCAGGCCGACGATCTGCATCAGCTGCGTCACCACCAGCGCGAAGCCGATGCGCAGGACCAGCGCGGCGATGATGCCGATCAATATGACCTTCTTGCGCTGTTCCGCAGGGAGGCCCGCCGCCAGCGCGCCGACGACGATCGCATTGTCCCCGGCCAGCAGCACGTCGATCATCAGCACCTGTCCGAACGCCGCCAGCGCGGCGGGCGAGCCGATATTGCTGAAGTCGTTGACGATATGGGCCCAGATATCGGCGGGTGAGCCGATCCCCTGAGCCGCGGCTGCGGCGGTTGCGATTAGGTCGATCATCACGGCCTGACAGTTCCCCTGAAAATAGCGGAGCCGCCAGACCGAAGTCCGACGGCCCCAAAAACATGGCGCTTGAAGCGAAGGCGACCTGCGTCCGTCAGGGACACAACCGCCCTGCCCCTTACTGGTTCATCGAGTCGAAGAAATCCTCGTTGGTCTTGGAATCCTTCATCTTGTCGAGCAGGAATTCCATCGCATCGACGGTGCCCATCTGCATCAGGATACGGCGCAGCACCCACATCTTGCTGAGCTTGGCCTTGTCGACCAGCAACTCTTCCTTGCGGGTGCCCGACTTGCCGACGTCGAGCGCCGGGAAGATGCGCTTGTCCGCCACCTTGCGGTCCAGCACGATTTCCGAGTTGCCGGTGCCCTTGAACTCTTCGAAGATGACTTCGTCCATGCGGCTGCCGGTGTCGATCAGCGCGGTGGCGATGATGGAGAGCGAGCCGCCCTCCTCGATATTGCGCGCGGCGCCGAAGAAGCGCTTGGGGCGCTGGAGCGCATTGGCATCCACGCCGCCGGTCAGCACCTTGCCCGACGAGGGCACGACGGTGTTGTAGGCGCGGCCCAGACGCGTGATCGAGTCGAGCAGGATCACCACGTCCTTCTTGTGTTCCACGAGACGCTTGGCCTTCTCGATCACCATTTCGGCGACCTGGACATGGCGCTGTGCCGGTTCGTCGAAGGTCGAGGAAACGACCTCCCCCTTCACGCTGCGCTGCATGTCGGTGACTTCTTCCGGACGCTCGTCGATCAGGAGGACGATCAGGAAGACTTCGGGATGGTTGTCGGTGATCGCCTTGGCGATGTTCTGGAGCAGGACGGTCTTGCCGGTGCGCGGCGGCGCCACGATCAGGGCGCGCTGGCCCTTGCCCTGCGGCGAAACGATGTCGATGACCCGGGCCGACTTGTCCTTGATCGTCGGGTCGAGCGTGTCCAGAACCAGCTTCTGGGTCGGATAGAGCGGCGTCAGATTGTCGAAATTGACGCGATGGCGGACGACTTCGGGATCGTCGAAATTGACCGAGATGAGCTTGGTCAGCGCGAAATAACGCTCGCCATCCTTGGGCGCGCGGATTTCGCCCTCGACCGTGTCGCCGGTGCGCAGGCCGAATTTGCGGACCTGGTTGGGCGAGACATAGATGTCGTCCGGGCCGGCCAGGAAATTCGCCTCCGGGCTGCGCAAGAAGCCGAAGCCATCGGGCAGCACCTCGATCGTGCCCTCGCCCATGATCTGTTCGCCATTATCGGCCTCGACCTTGAGGATGGCGAACATCAGGTCCTGCTTGCGCAGGGTCGACGCGCCTTCGACGCCCAGCTCCTCCGCCATGGTCACGAGTTCGGCGGGCGCTTTTTTCTTGAGATCCTTGAGGTGCATTCGCGTGAAGTCCGATGGAATGAGAAACAGAGGAAGTAAAATTGGGGAAGGCTGACCCGGCTCATGACTCGGGAGAACCCGCGCCGGACGGGCGGGATAGAATGTTTGGCGTTTAGCGATCCGACATGGCCCAAGTCAAGGTGGCTGAGCCATGGGCGAGCGGTAAATTGGGAATATGCGCCCTGCCGCCAATGAAATGGGATGGGCGGAACCGGCGCGGCCATGCTATACAGGGATAAAATAAGGAGGAACGGGAGATGGGACGCTGGCGCGCCGCTCTGGGCATGGCGATGGTGATCGCCAGTCCTGCGCTTGCCAGCCCTGCCCCCATGAGTCCTCCTCCTGCCATCAGTCCTGCCCCAGTTGCGCAGGACCGTCCTGCTCTGGACCCGGATGATCCGCCGGCCGTGATCCGCACCGTTGCGAGCGACGACGCGCGCATCACCATCCCCATCCAGATCGACGGCAGGGGTCCGTGGAACTTCGTCGTCGATACCGGATCGCAACGCACGGTCATTTCCCGCGCTTTGGCCGAACGGCTCGCCCTGCCCCTGCGGGAGCGGGTGACGGTGATCAGCATGACCGGCCGGGCCGAGGTGGACACCGTTTCGGTTCCGCGCCTGGTCTTCGGCAAGACCGTAGTGGACGATATCGAGGCGCCCGTGCTGGAGGGGGAGCATATCGGCGCTGCCGGCCTTCTGGGTCTGGACGGCCTCCATGCCAAGCGGCTGCTGATGAATTTTCGCACAGGACGGATGGAAATCAGCAGCAGCCAGCGGAGCTTGCGCGATCCCAACGTCATCGTGGTCGAGGCGCGGCGGCGAAAGGGGCAGTTGATCCTGCTCGATTCCGACGTGAACGGAATGAAGGTCAGCATCATCCTCGACACCGGCACATCGATCAGCGTCGGCAACATGGCGCTGATGAACAGGCTGCTGCGCAAGAAGAAGGCGCCTCCGCTGAAGCTGGTGTCGTTGACCAGCGTGACCGGGGAGACGTTGTTCGGCCAGGCGGGACTGATCGAACGGGTGCGGATGGGGCAAGTCATGCTCAGGGCGATGCCGGTGATGTTCGCCGATGCCCAGCCCTTCGCGGAACTGGAGCTTCAGGACAAGCCTGCGCTGCTGCTCGGCATCGACGCGCTGAAGTTGTTCGACCGGGTCGCGATCGATTTCGGGCGGGGGAAGGTCGACTTCCTGCTGCCGGACACGGGGCTGCTCGACCAGAAACGCTTTGCGACGGCGCAGAGGGCCGCAGGCTAGAGCGATTTCCCCGAAAACCGCCCAGGGGTGCTTTTTACGGTAGCGCAACCCTGGCCTTGCAGACGCATGCCGCGCCGCAATCAGGGCGCATTCTGGCGTTGTTGCTGCTGCTGCTGCCGGTTGCGGCCCAGCACATTGTCGATCCACTGCTGGTCCAAACGGGGCGGCTGCGGGCGGTCGGCGGGATTGGGCGCGGCCTGCTGGCCGTCTTCAGGCTGGGCCTCATCCTGGGGCGGCTGTTGTCCCCGCTCGATCGGCAATCCGTTTTCATCGACCATCATGCCGCCTTCGGTCCCGCCGTCGGGTTGGCCATAATAGGCCTCGTTATCCGGTTCGAGCTGCCATTCGGGCAAAGTCACCTGGGTTTCGAACTGTTCGACCGGGCGTTTCGCGACGGCGACCTTCATATAGTCGGCAAAGGCACGCGCGGGTGCCCGGCCGCCCTGGAGAACGCCGACGGCGTGCGCATCGTCGCGGCCCATCCAGACCCCGGTGGTGATGCCGCTGGAAAAGCCCAGGAACCACCCGTCCTTGTTGCTGCTGGTGGTGCCGGTCTTGCCGGCGACGGGGCGGCCGATCTGCGCCGCCCTGCCGGTGCCGGTGCTGACGGCGGTCTGCATCAGGTCGGTCATGCCCGCCGCGACCCAGGGCGCGACCAGTACCCGGCTGGTGTCATCCTGATGCTCGTAGAGGACGCGGCCTTCGGAGGTCGTCACCCTGGTGATGCCATAGGGAGTCACGGCCACGCCCTTGCGCGCGATCGAGGCGAAGGCGCGAGTCATGTCGATCAGGCGCACGTCCGACGTGCCCAGCACCATGGAGGGATGGGTGTTGATCGGCGTGGTGATGCCAAAGCGCCGCGCCATGTCCGCCACGGTGGGGAAGCCCACCTCCACGCCCAGCTTCGCCGCCACGGTGTTGACCGAATAGGCGAAGGCGGTGCGGATATCGATGTCGCCGGAGAAGCGGCCGTTGCTGTTGCGCGGTTTCCACCCGTTGATGTCGACCGGACTGTCGGTGATACCGGTATCGGGCGTATAGCCCGCCTCCAGCGCGGCCATGTAGACGAAGATCTTCCACGCCGACCCCGGCTGGCGCGTCGCGGTGGTGGCGCGGTTGTAGTTGGAACTCACATAGTCCAGTCCGCCGACCATCGCCCGTACCGCGCCATCGCGGTCCAGCGAGACCAGGGCGCCCTGCGTTCCCGTAGGCACATTGGCCTGGATCGCAGCGGTCGCGGCCTTCTGCATGCCGAGGTCGATGGTGGTATAGACCTCCAGCGGCTCATTGGGTTCGTCGATCAGCGTGTCGAGCTGGGGCAGTGCCCAGTCGGTGAAGTAGCGAACGCTGTTCTGCGGCGGTTCTGGGGCCATCTTGACGGCTTCCAGGCCGGCATTGGCGCGCTCCGCCGCGCTGATCTTGCCGTTTTCCTCCATCAGTTCCAGCACCACGCCCGCCCGGCCCCTGGCGGCGTCGGCGTCGGCGGTCGGGGAATAGCTGGAGGGTGCCTTCACCAGACCGGCGACGATCGCGGCTTCGGGAAGGTCGAGGCTGGTGGCGGGATGGCCGAAGAATTTCCGGCTGGCAGCGTCGATGCCATAGGCGCCGCCGCCGAAATAGACCTTGTTGAGGTAAAGCTCGAGGATCTGCCGCTTGGAGAATTTGCGCTCCAGCGCGAGGGCCAGGACCATCTCCCGGACCTTGCGGCCCCAGCTGTAGCTGTTGTTGAGGAAGATGTTGCGCGTCACCTGCTGGGTGATGGTGGACGCGCCCTGCCAGCGCCGCCCGCTGCCGCGACGTTCCAGCGCTACCCAGGCGGCACGGGCCATGCCGATGGGATCGACGCCGGGATGAAGATAAAAGCGCTTGTCCTCGGTCGAGACCATGGCATCGACCATCACCGTCGGGATCTGATCGTAGCTCAGCCAGCGGCCGAAGCTGGGGCCCAGGGAGACGATGACGCTGCCGTCGGCGGCGTGGACGCGGATCATCTGGCCATTGGGCGAGGATTTCAGCGATTCATAGTCGGGCAGCGACTGATAGGCGATCACCACCGCCACCACGATCGCGACAAGCGCGCTGAGGCCGCCGACAAGGCCGATCTTCAGACCCCGCACCAGCCATGTCTTCACTCTGCCCCGCGGTTCGCTGCTCTTGCCTGATCGTGCCATGGTTCGCCCGGATATGCGCTAAACGGAAAGGCGGCCAGTGGAAAAGCCGTGCAGGCCGCGCAAAATCTCCAGCGTCTTTGTGTTTTCCGCGATTTGCCGGCCGCCAGTGATGCCATCGACCAGAATCGCCCAGGGTTTCAAGAGAAAGTCCGCTGTACCGGCGATGAACCGTTATTCGGCGTCGTCACGCGGCTGGAAATCCAGCGACGCGCTGTTCATGCAATAGCGCAGGCCGTTGACGCCCGGCCCGTCGGGAAAGACATGGCCCAGATGCCCGCCGCATTTTGCGCAGCGGACCTCGGTGCGGATCATGCCATGGCTGTTGTCGCGGATTTCGTCCACCGCGTCGATATCGACGGGGGCGGTGAAGCTGGGCCAGCCCGATCCGCTGTCATATTTTTCCTCGGCATCGAACAATTCTGTGCCGCAGCCGGCGCAGAAATAGCGGCCATCGGCCTTGTTGCCGTTATATTTGCCGGTGAAGGCCCGTTCCGTGCCGCCCTCCCGCAGGATATGATATTGTTCGGGGGAAAGGCGCTCGCGCCATTCGGCGTCGGTCAGGTTGAGCTTGTCCATGCCGGCAATATGGCGGTCGGTGGCCGTCCGATCAAGCGCTTAGGAAGGCTTCGCGCAGCGCCGTCATGTTCCTGCCTTCCCGGGGACATGACAGATCCTACCGATCCCGCGCTGCCTGGCGGGCGATGGCGAGCAGTTCGTGGCGGACCATGAGATCGCCCAGGCCCCTGCCGGACCGGCTCGCCCGTTCGGCCTGGGCGAGGCGCTGGATGACGCGGGCGATACCGCCGGCGTCCCATATGCGGACCTGGCGCGTGACGACGCCCTTTTCCTTCCAGAACACCGCCTTGCCCGCCGCCTCTATCGCGCCTTCCAGCCTGCCGCTGTCATCGAAGTCGGCGCGGATGTTGGCAAGCAGCATGGCGCGGGTCAGCAGCGGGCGCAGCACGGCCGCCATCGCCGTCCCCGCCTCCGCCAGGCGCCCCAGTTCGCGATGCATGCCGCGCAGGTCGCCGCCCAGGACCGCGTTCACCAGCGGCCCGGCGTCGCTGTCGGGATTATCGGCGGAAAGCGCGTTCAGCGCCTCCTCCGTCGCCTCGCGCGGGCGATCCGGGGCGGCATCGAGATAGAGGATCAGCTTCTCCACCTCGCCCGCCATCAATGCGCGGTCGCCATTGGCCAAGTCCGCGATGCGGCGACCCAGTTCGGACGAAAGGCGCAGCCCCCCTTCCCGCGCGATCGCGATGGCGATCTGCTCCGCCTCCCGCGCGTCGGGTTGGTAGGAGATGAAGGCCATGGTCTGCTTGTGGTCCAGCACGAGCTTGAGCAGCTTCGAGGTGCCCTTGAGCGCGCCTGCTATGGCAATGACGGGATTGCCGGCCGCCTCCGCCTCCAGCAGGGCGTTGAGGGCAGGCAGCGATTCCTCCCCCATGCCCGTGATGCGGATCCAGCGCTTGTCCCCGAACATGGAGAAGGACGCCGCTTCATCCGCCAGCCGCGCCGGATCGTCGCGCAGCGTCTGCCCGTCCAGGTCGATCCGCTCGGCGTCCGGCCCCATGGAGCGCTCCAGCCGTCGGGCGAGTGCCGTGCTACCCGCTTCGTCGGGGCCATAGAGCAGGAAGAAGCGGCAGTCGGCGGCCGACCCCTGGCCTGCTGCGTCGAGCGCCTTTTCGATCTGGCCCCGATTGGCCTTCAACGCGACCTGTCCCGCGTTGCGAAACGGGCGAGCCGGGCAATGATCTGGTCCGCGATGGTCTGGGACAGCCGTTCGAGCGCCGTGTCTTCCGCCGCGATCGTCGCATATTCGCTGGAGACGACGTCAATGCCAACGTCCGATCCGGCGGTATCGTCCAGAACCTGCGCGCCGGTGGCGCCGTCGATAAGCTGGTAGCGCGCGCGCAGGGTCCGCCGCTCACGCGTGACGGCGGCGTCGGAACGCAGGCCGAAGCCACTGATGTCATCGTCCAGCTTCACCACCAGCTTGTAGCTGGGTCCGGTGCCGGTCATCGCCGCCAGCCGGTCGTTCAGCGCGTTGCGCACCAGCCAGCCGCCCTTGCCCTGGATCGGCTGCACCTCGACATGGCCCAGCGCCTGCGCAACCGCGCCATGGCTGCCTCCGCCATAGACGGGACGCAACCCGCAGGCGGAGAGGGAGGCAAGCAAGAGCAGCGGCAATAAAGGCTTCATGCGCAATCCTATACCCGTTGGCCCCGGGCTTGTCGAAGGGCTGTGCTCTCCCAGGGAGAAGCGCAGGGCTTCGACAGGCGGGGCCCGAACCGATGCCTGGAGTTCAGACGACCAGATTCACCAGACGGTCCGGCACCACAATCACCTTCTTCGGCGTAGCACCGTCCAGAGTCCTCACCACATTGGGCGCGGCCAGGGCGAGGCGCTCCAGTTCCTCCTTCGCCGTGCCCTTGGGCACGGTGATGGTGTCGCGCAGCTTGCCCATGACCTGACAGGCGATGGTGACCTCATCCTCCACCAGCAGCGCGGGATCGACGGCGGGCCAGCCGGCTTCCGCGATCAGTCCCTCCTCGCCCATGTCCGCCCACGCCTCCTCGGCGAGATGTGGCGTCATCGGCGCGACCAGCAGGGCCAGCGCCCGGATCGCCGCGCTGCGGCTGGCCGATGGCTTCGCCTTTTCGACCGCATTGGTGAGTTCGTAGATTTTCGCCACCGCCTTGTTGAAGGACAGTGCCTCGATATCCTTCGCCACGCCGTCGATGGTCTGGTGCAGCTTGCGGTCCAGCGCCTTGTCCGCTCCGTCGGCGACCTTGTCGGCCTCCCCGAACAGGCGCCACAGGCGGTTGACGAAGCGCCAGGAGCCTTCGATGCCGGCTTCGGTCCAGGGCAGGTCGCGCTCCGGCGGGCTGTCGGACAGCATGAACCAGCGGACCGCGTCGGCGCCATATTGGGCGATGATGTCATCGGGATCGACGACATTCTTCTTCGACTTGGACATTTTCTCGACACGGCCGACCGTAACGGAGGCGCCGCCGTCGATCATCACGACCTTGTCGCCCTGCCGCTCCACATCCTGCGGGGCGAGCCAGGCGCCGTCGGGCGATTTGTAGGTCTCATGCGTCACCATGCCCTGGGTGAAGAGGCCGGTGAAGGGTTCGGCAAAGCCCAACTGCCCCATATGCTGGAGCGCGCGGGTCCAGAAGCGCGCATAGAGCAGGTGCAGGATCGCATGTTCCACGCCGCCGATATATTGGCCGACGGGGAGCCACTTCTCCACGGTTTCCCGGTCGAACGGCCTGTCCTTCGGCTGGCTGGCGAAGCGGATGAAATACCAGCTTGAATCCGCGAAGGTGTCCAGCGTGTCGGTCTCACGCTGCGCCGCCTTGCCGCATCGGGGGCAATCGACATGCTTCCAGGTCGGATGCCGGTCCAGCGGATTGCCCGGAACGTCGAAGCCGACATCCTCGGGCAGCACCACGGGAAGCTGGTCCTTGGGCACGCCCACGGGACCGCAATCCTCGCAATGGATGACCGGGATCGGCGTGCCCCAATAACGCTGGCGCGAAACGCCCCAGTCCCTCAGCCGGAAGACGGTGGTGCCGGTGCCCCAGCCGCCCTCTTCGGCGCGGCGGATCACTTCCGCCTTCGCTTCCTCGACGCCCAGGCCGTCGAGGAAGCCGGAATTCACCAGTCTGCCGGGGCCGACATAGGCCTCCTCGCCAATGCCCTTCTGCTCATCGCCCTCGGCCGCGACGACGCGCTCGACCGGCAGCATATATTTGCGCGCGAAGTCGAGATCGCGCTGGTCATGGGCCGGAACCGCCATGACGGCGCCGGTGCCATAGTCCATCAGCACGAAATTCGCCACGAACAGCGGCAGCTTGTGCCCGGTGAAGGGGTGGATCACCGACAGGCCGGTGTCGTATCCCTTCTTCTCCTGGGTTTCGATCTCGGCAGCGGCCGTGCCGGTCTGGCGGCATTCCTCCGCGAAGGCGGCGAGCACCGCATCCTTTTCCGCCAGCGCCAATGCGATCGGGTGATCCGCTGCGACGGCCGCAAAGCTGGCGCCGAAGATCGTGTCAGGCCGGGTCGAGAAAACCTCCAGCTCCCCGATTCCACCCACTGGCGCATCCAGCTTGAAGCGGAACTGCAATCCCACCGACTTGCCGATCCAGTTTTCCTGCATCAGCTTCACCTTGTCGGGCCACTGGTCGAGCGTCTTGAGGCCGGCCAGCAGATCATCCGCGAACTGTGTGATCTTGAGGAACCATTGGGACAGCTTGCGCTTTTCGACCGGGGCGCCGGACCGCCAGCCCTTGCCGTCGATAACCTGCTCGTTCGCCAGCACGGTCATGTCGACCGGATCCCAGTTGACGGCGGATTCCTTGCGATAGACCAGGCCGGCTTCGAGCATGTCGAGGAACAGCGCCTGTTCCTGGCCGTAATAATCCGGCTCGCATGTCGCCAGTTCCCGGCTCCAGTCCAGCGCGAAGCCCAGCTTCTTGAGCTGCGCGCGCATCGTCGCGATGTTGGAGCGGGTCCAGGCGCCCGGATGCACCTTCTTCTCCATCGCGGCGTTTTCAGCTGGCATGCCAAAGGCGTCCCAGCCCATCGGGTGGAGCACCTCATGCCCCGTCATCCGGCGGAAACGCGCCAGCACATCGCCCATCGAATAATTGCGGACATGGCCGATATGGATGCGCCCGGAGGGATAGGGGAACATCTCCAGCACATAGGAACGCGGCTTGTCGCTGCTGTCGGACGCCCTGAACGTCTGCTTCTCGTCCCAGACGGCCTGCCAGCGGGCATCGGCCTCAAGCGGGTTGAAGCGCCTTTGCATGGATGATCCTTAACTCAACTGCCGTTCGCCCCGAGCCTGTCGAAGGGCCGTAATTCCGAAGAAACGCACAGGGCTTGGACAGGCTCGGCCCGAATGGAATATAAGTTGCGGTCAGCCCGCGATCGCCATGCGGCGCAGGTCGCGCGCCTTGGTCAGGATGATCTCTTCCAGCTTCTGCACCGTCGCCGCCTGCACTGGCGCGTCGACCCATTGGCCGCCCTGGCTGACCTGACGGCTGGCGGCGATGCGCAGCGCGTCGGCGCGCAGATCTTGGTCGAGGATCGAGACGGTCAGCTTCATCCGTTCATTGGGGCTGTTGGGATTGGCGTACCAGTCGGTGACGATCACGCCGCCGTTCGAATCCGTCTGCACCATCGGCATGAAGGACAGGGTGTCGAGGCTCGCGCGCCACAGATAGGCGTTGACGCCGATGGTCGTCACCTTCGATGCGGCGAGATCCGCCTTGGGGCGGTCCTTGGCGCCGCCTCCGCACGCGGCGAGCGGCAGGAGTGCGGCCAGCAGCAGACCGGAGGAAAGGCGCGAAGAAAAGCGGCGGACCATCATTATTGTCCCATCAAACGAGTAAATGCCTCGCTTCTATAGAGGACCGGCGGCAATGGGCAAGGGGGACTCCGGGACATGGCGGCAACGGCCCGCCGCGCAACCGGAATGAGTCCTGTGTGTTCCGTGCAACAGCTCGGACAAAAAACGGGTAGCGCTCTACCAATTACAGCGCCTTCCTTATATGAAGGACGATAGAAAACTAGTCGGCGGGGAAGAGATTCGGATCATGGGCCTGAAAAGGGGACATATGGCGTTGGCAGGCTCGGCAGTTGCCGTGGCCGGCTTCATGCTGTCTCCTGCGATCGGCGCCGCGACCGACCTCGTGCGGATGCGCGCCGAAATCCCGGTTTCGCTGGGCGCATTGGGCAGTATTTCTTCCTTCACACCGACGACCAAGGATTCGCGCCTGGCGGCCGCTTATGCGAAGATCGCCGCCTCCGCGAGTCGCCAGAATTTCCGCTTTACCCCCACCAGCGGATCGCTGAGCGGGCAGCGTTCGGTGACCGTCATGGTCCGTGCCGCCGACCTGAACGATCGTGTCGCGGTTAGCCGGACGATCGATGCGGTGAATATCGCGCCGGTCGCCTTCAGCCTCAACAGCGCGCATAACTGGCGCAAGTTCGCCCTGCCCGAAACCGTCGGTCGCAAGGAGCTGGACCCGGTCGCCGTCGAGCCGATGGCAGGCGCCAGGAATTTCTCGCTGGATCAGGAGCGCAAGGATCGTTTCAGCACGAAGGTGCTGATCGAGAGCCGCCGCGAACCCGCCGCGACGATCCGCAACCCCAGTGCGGACAAGGATTATTCGCTGGACCTGGCGAGCTCCTATTCGCTGACGCGCAACCTGAACGTCACGGCGGGCGTGCGCTATAATAACAGCTTCGCCGGGCGGCTGACGCCCATGACCGATGATCGGCAGGACGCGCAGGCCGTTTATCTGGGCACGATCTTCAAATTCTAAAAAGATCAGGATGGGCAGTATCCTGCCTTCCCTGACTTTTGCCGTGTCCGCTGTTCATTCCGGTTAAGCCGAACTATGTTCCGGCCTCTGGCACCTCGCCCTTCCATTCGGGCAGGACAGGCGGGGCTCCCCATGCCGATCGGCAAAGATGCGCCTTCAGGGTTCACCCTGATCATAGCGTGTGCCACCACAGCCATTCAGCGTCCCTTCGCCGAAAGCGAGCGCTACGCGGTCAGACCAGACCGCATCGCTCATGCCATCGCTGCATGGTCCTTCGGTGACGGTCATCGAAAAACCCTCGCCCATAAACCGCACGGCGCGCCCGTCGTCGTTCCGCGATATCGCATAGCGGGCCGGCGCCTTGTCGGGCCGTTCCAGCAAGGCGGTGGAGCCCTTCACCGTCACCGCCCAGAAAGGCTCGGTTCCGATAGCGCGATAGCCATTTTCCGCAGGACGCCTGACGTCCGCAGAGTCTTCCGCTGAGTTGGCCGGCGCGCTTCCATCTGTTCCACGTGGAACCTTTTGTGGAATATTCTCAGAAACTTGGTTCGGCGCCGGGTCAGGCATGGTGATTGGTGTGGAGGCATGAGATTGCGCGACATTGGCCGCGGGCATCTCATCCTTGCCACATCCCGCCAGCGCAACGGCCAGGGCCAATGGCAGCAACCGCCTCATGCCTTTTTCAGACCTCATTCCGCCGGAAGCAATCCAGCGCATGATCGTTCACCATCCCGATCGCCTGCATCCACGCATAAACGATGGTGGGCCCCACAAATTTGAAGCCCCGCTGCTTGAGATCCCTGGAAATCGCCTCTGAAAGATCGGTCCTGGCCGGGAAGGTCAAGCCATCATTCCGGATCGGCTGGCCGTCGACGAACCCCCAGGCATAGGTCGAGAAATCCTCGCCCCCATCCCGCATCGCGCAGAAGATCCGAGCGCCCGTGATCGTCGCCTCGATCTTCGCGCGGGCCCGGACGATGCCGGGGTCGGCCATCAGCCGATCGACATCATCCTCGCCGAATGCCGCGACCCTGTCTGGGTCGAAGCCTGCAAAGGCAACGCGAAAGCTTTCCCGCTTGCGCAATATGGTGATCCAGCTCAGCCCCGCCTGGAAGCCCTCCAGCATGAGCGTTTCCCAGAGCATCCGCGGATCGCGTTCCGGAACGCCCCATTCGCTGTCATGATAGGCGCAATAGAGCGGGTCCGTCCCGGCCCAACCGCAACGGACCTGCTCCATCGGATCAGACGTCCAGATTGGCGACGTTCAGCGCATTGTCCTGGATGAACTCGCGCCGCGGTTCCACCACATCGCCCATCAGCCGGGTGAAGATTTCGTCGGCCACGTCAGCCTGCTCGACCTCCACCCGCAGCATGGAGCGATTATCGGGGTCCAGCGTGGTTTCCCAAAGCTGTTCCGCATTCATTTCGCCCAGGCCCTTATATCGCTGGATCGCCAGTCCCTTGCGCCCGGCGGCGAGGATTGCCTCCAGCAATTCGCTGGGTCGGGTGACCGCAGTCGAACCCTTGGTCGCGACCGGTAGTTCGTCCTCTCCAGCATCCTCGGCGGCGGCTGCCGCCTTGGCCGTGACCAGCCGGCTGGCGGTGCGATAGCTGTCCGCTTCCTCGGTCGCGATGGCGTGCAGCTTGCGCGCTTCGGCCGAACCGATGAAGCCTGCCTCGATCATATGGTGGTCGGTGACGCCGCGCCACAGCCGCTCGAAATGAAAGCCGCCCTCCTCCGCGATCCGGCCGCTCCACCTGCCTTCATCGTCCTGCGCGTCCATCCAGCGGACGGTGTTGGCCAGGCGATCGGCCTGCGCCTCCTGGCTGAGTTCCGGATCAAGCGCGGCGTTGATCGCCAGCGCCTCGATGATTGCGGGATTGTAGCGCCGCGGGACATAACGCATAACCGCCCGCATCCGCCGGCCATGTTCGATCAGGTGGCGCAGGTCTTCGCCTGAGCGCATGCCGCCGGTCGTTTCCAGCGCCATGGATTCAACGCCATTGTCGACCAGATACTGTTCCAGCGCGGCTTCGTTCTTGAGGTAGACCTCCGACCGGCCCCGCGTCGCCTTGTACAGGGGCGGCTGGGCGATATAGAGATGGCCCGCCTCGATGATCTGCGGCATCTGGCGGTAGAAGAAGGTCAGCAGCAGCGTGCGGATGTGCGCGCCATCGACGTCGGCGTCGGTCATGATGACGATCTTGTGGTAGCGCAGCTTTTCCAGGTTGAAATCATCGCGGATGCCCGTGCCCATCGCCTGGATCAGCGTGCCCACCTCCTTGGACGACAGCATCCGGTCGAAACGGGCGCGCTCGACGTTCAGGATCTTGCCCTTCAGCGGCAGGATCGCCTGATTATGGCGGTTTCGTCCCTGCTTGGCCGAACCGCCGGCCGAGTCACCCTCCACCAGGAAGAGTTCGGACTTGGCGGGGTCGCGCTCCTGACAGTCGGCCAGCTTGCCGGGCAGGGACGCGATGTCCATCACGCCCTTACGCCGGGTGAGTTCACGCGCCTTCTTCGCGGCTTCGCGCGCGGCGGCGGCGTCGATCACCTTCTGCACGATCAGGCGGCCATGCTGCGGGTTTTCTTCCAGCCACTCCGCCATCTTGTCCGCCATCAGGCTTTCCAGCGGCTGGCGCACTTCGGACGAAACCAGCTTGTCCTTGGTCTGCGAGGAGAATTTGGGGTCCGGCAGCTTCACCGACACGATGGCGGTAAGCCCCTCCCGCATGTCTTCGCCGGTCAGCGAGACCTTTTCCTTTTTCAGCAGCCCCGATTTGTCCGCATAATTGTTGAGCGTCCGCGTCAACGCCGCGCGGAACGCGGCAAGGTGCGTGCCGCCGTCCCGCTGCGGAATGTTGTTCGTGAAACAGAGGACATTTTCATAATAGCTGTCGTTCCATTCCAGCGCGACGTCGATGGTGACGTCGTCGCGGCTGCCCGAAATGGCGATGGGATCGGGCATCAGCGGCTGCTTGTTGCGGTCCAGCCACTTTACGAAGGCCGCGATGCCGCCCTCATAGAACAGCTCGATCTCTTTCTTCTCCTCATGCCGTGCATCGACCAGGAACAGCCGCACGCCCGAATTGAGGAAGGCGAGTTCGCGATAGCGATGCTCCAGCTTCTCGAAATCGAATTCGGTGTGGTTCTTGAAGGTGCCGCCGTCGCCGGGCACTTTCTCGGTCGAGGGAAGGAAGGTCACGCGCGTGCCCTTCTTGCCTTCTGGCGCGTCGCCGATCACCTTGAGCGGAGCGACGGCGTCGCCATAGGCAAAGCGCATATAATGCTCCTTGCCGTCCCGCCAGATATGGAGGTCAAGATATTCGCTGAGCGCGTTCACCACGGAAACGCCGACGCCATGCAGGCCGCCCGACACCTTGTAGGCATTGTCGTCCGAGGTATTCTCGAACTTCCCGCCAGCGTGGAGCTGGGTCATGATCACCTCTGCCGCCGACACGCCCTCTTCCTTGTGGATGTCGGTGGGGATCCCGCGGCCATTATCCTCGACGCTGACTGAACCGTCGGGATTGAGCGTGATGAGGATGCGGTCGCAATGGCCGGCCAGCGCCTCGTCTATTGCATTGTCGCTGACCTCGAACACCATGTGGTGCAGGCCCGAGCCGTCGTCGGTGTCGCCGATATACATGCCCGGGCGTTTGCGAACGGCGTCCAGACCTTTCAGGACCTTGATGCTGTCGGCGCCATAGGCGTTGTTGTTGGGGCTGTTCTGAATTTCCTCGCTCATGCCGAGCATATAGGGAAAAGGTCCAGCAAACTAAAGCGAAACATGGCGGCTATCGCCTGCCCGAAGCAAGGTCTATCACGCGCCTATGCGCATGATCCTAGCCCTGGCCCTGATGCTTGCCGCCTGCTCCAAGAGCAGCGACGTGCTGGAGGAACTGCCCAACAGTTCCCTGGCGGGTGCGCCGCGGGACGAGATGCCCGATACCCGGCTGGAATCGCATCTCGTCCGCCCCGTGACCATCGGAGAGGACGGTCCGCGCCTCGACGCCTGCGGCGCCATGGGCCAGGCGGTGCGCGTCGGCGCCAGGGGCGCGTCGGTGCGTGCCGCGCCCTTTGCCGACGCCCGGGAAACCGCCCGGATGGCGGAGGGCAGCCGCGCCTGGATCTGCACCCGCAGCCTCGACCAGAAGTGGCTGGGGATCGTGCTGGCTCCCGAACCCCCGGCCGACAATGCGACGGCGCCGATCGATTGCGGCGTCGCTGAACCGGCGGATCGCAAGCAGCCCTATGACGGCCCCTGCCCCAGCGGCTGGGTGTCGAGCGCCGCGATCCGGCTGATCGCGGGCTAGGGAAGAGAGCGTCGAGGTTCTGCGCCTAGATGCCGCCCAGATAGTCCAGCTTGCCCAGAGGCACGTCCGCCTGGCGCAGCAGGGCATAGGCGGTTGTCACATGAAAATAGAAATTGGGTAGCGCAAAGCCCAACGCATGGTTGCGGCCGGTGAAGGGGAAATCGCCGCGTGGGGTCTTGAGCACGACCTGCGCATCCTCCTGCCCGTCGATGCGTTCGCGAGGCACGGATTCGAGGAAAGCGATCGTCTTGGCGATCCGCTGCTGCAACTCGGCAAAGCTCTGTTCGGTGTCGGGCATGGGCAGCGGGTCAAGTTGGCCGATGCGGATGATCGCGCCCTTGGCGCTGTCGCTGGCGAATTGGACCTGGGCGGTGAGGGGCGCCATGTCCTCGATCAGCCTCGCGCTGGTCAGGGTCAGCGGATCGATTCCCTTTTCCTGGGCATAGGCGGCGGCCTTGTCCAGGATCGCGGACAGGTTGCGCAGACCCCGGATGAAGGCGGGAACGGTCAGATCATATAGATCGGTGGCCACTAGGCTCTCCTCATATCGTGCCGATAGGATGCCATAGATATGGCGGCTGGTGCCGCTGTCGATACCCAGGTGAAATAAAAGGACCGGCCGGCGGGTCTCCGTGCCGGCCGGTCAGGGGGCAAAGGGTTCAGAGGAGGACGGGCGCTTCCCGCGGCGCGATGGTGAAGAAGGGCAGGGCATGGTGGACGATCCAGCCGATCGTCGCCGCATAGAGCAAAGTCCCGAGCCCAACCGTGCCGCCCATCAGCCATCCGATCGCCAGCACGCCGATTTCGATGCTGGTGCGCACCCATTTGACCGGCCATCCCGTCCGGCGGCAGAAGCCGGTCATCAATCCGTCGCGCGGTCCCGGTCCCAGCCCCGCGCCGATATAGGCGCCACCCGCAATGCCATTGAGGACGATCCCCGACGCCAGCCAGATGCAGCGCATGGCATAGCCGTCCGGCGTCGGCAGGATCATGAGGCTGAGGTCCACGGCCGTCCCGATCACCGCTATGTTGCAGAGGGTGCCCAGGCCCGGCCGCTGGCGCAACGGCCACCACAACAGCAGGACCGCCGCGCCGACCAGATTGACCGTCATGCCGAAGCTCAGGCCGAGCCGCGACGCGAGCCCCTGATGCAGCACATCCCAGGGATCAAGGCCGAGATTGGCGCGCAGCATCACGGCCATGGCAAAGCCATAAAGGTTGAGGCCCCAGAAAAGCTGGAAAAGGCGGCGCGGCATCATCATGGCTTTTCACATCGAGCAAAATGGCCTTTTACAAAACAGCCATTATCGGATAACTGGCCTCTTCGTTCTCTGGATCGGAAGCCTTTGCCATGTCCACTTCTCTTCTGCGGCCCCCTTCCCTGCTTCGCCTGCTGGGTGCCTGGCGTGCAGAGGGCAGCGCCGAACCGGCCTATCGCCAATTGGCGCAGGCGCTGCGGATGCTGGTGCTGGACGGGCGCGTCGGCCTGAACGTCCGTCTTCCCGGCGAACGGGAACTGGCCGCCGCGCTGGGGCTGAGCCGCACGACCATTGCCGCCGCCTTCGACCGGCTCCGCGACGAGGGCTTCCTTGAAAGCCGGCAGGGATCGGGGAGCGTCACGCGCCTGCCGCCCGGCCGGATGGAACAGGCCCTGCCGGAGATCGAACTGACCGATGGTGTGGATATACTGAACTGGACCCATGCCGCACTGCCGGCTGCGCCTGGCGTTGGTCGCGCCTGTCAATTGGCGGTGGAGGCCTTGCCCGCCTTTCTGGGCGAACTGGGCTATGATCCTTTGGGCCTGCCGCCGTTGCGCCGGGCGATCGCGGCCTATTATGAGCGGCGCGGATGCCCGACCAGTCCCGACCAGATCATCGTCACCAATGGTGCACAGCAGGGACTTTCGCTGCTGCTGCACTGGCTGGCGGGGCCGGGGGACCGGGCGGTGATCGACCATCCAACCTATCATAATGCGATCCAGGCCCTGCAGCGCGCCCATGTCGTGCCGGTGCCGGTCGGCCTGCCGGCGCAGGGATGGGACATCGACGCGATGGAGGCGGCCTTTCGCCAGACCAGCCCGCGTTTCGCCTATATCATCGCGGATTTCCACAATCCGACCGGGCGCAGCATGGACCCGGCCACCCGCCGCGCATTGGTGGCGGCGGCGACGCGCAGCCACATGCCGCTGATCATCGACGAGACCATGGCGGCAATGGGCCTGGACAATATGCCGCCGCCGCCGGTCGCCGTGCATGATCCTTCGGGACGGCAGGTCATCACCCTGGGCTCTGCCAGCAAGATCTTCTGGGGTGGATTGCGCGTCGGGTGGATTCGCGCCGATCCTCAGACCGTGGCGGCGCTGGGCCGCCTGCGCACGACGATGGACATGGCCAGCCCGGTGGTGGAACAGCTTGCCGTCGCGCATTTGATCGACGGTGATGAAGGACTTGGTCCACGGGCGGCGATGCTGCGCGGACGCCGGGACCATCTGCTGGCTCTGATCGAGCGGCACCTGCCGCATTGGCGTGCCGAATCCCCCGCCGGCGGCCTGTCGCTATGGGCGGAACTGCCGCGGGGGGAGGCGACGGCGCTGGCCGCCATTGCCGAGAGCCACGGGGTGCGTGTCGCGCCGGGGCCGCGCTTTGGCGTGAGCGGGGCATTCGAGCGCTTTCTGCGCCTGCCCTTCACCCTGCCGGAGGAGCAGTTGACGATGGGCGTGGAGCGGTTGGCCGAAGCCGATGCGCGGCTTCATGCCCGCACGCCGCGCGGTCGTGATTCGGTGGCCGCCGCGCTGGAGGCGGATCGGCTCATCTGACCTGAGATCACCGCCTCCCCTGGACATATGGAAAAAGGGCCGCGCGGAATGTCCGCGCGGCCCTTTTTTCGCAGAAGCTGCAGCCAGTCGGCTTATTTGCCCGCCTTGTAGCGTTCAATCGCCTCCAGCGTGATGCGGCGGGCGTCTTCCGCGCCGCCCCAGGTGCCGATCCGCACCCATTTCTGCTTTTCCAGATCCTTGTAGTGGGTGAAGAAATGTTCGATCTGCTCCATCACGATGCCGGGCAGATCGTCCTTTTCACCCACATTGTGGTAATAGGGAAAAGTCTTGTTGTCGGGCACGCAGACCAGCTTCTCGTCACCGCCGGCTTCATCTTCCAGGTTCAGCACGGCGATGGGACGGGCGCGCACGACCGAGCCGGGCACGAAGGGCGAGCGGGCGATGACCAGCGCGTCCAGCGGATCGCCGTCGGGCGACAGGGTGTGCGGCACGAAGCCGTAATTGGCCGGATAGCGCATCGGCGTATGCAGGATGCGGTCCACGAACAGCGCGCCGGAAGCCTTGTCGAACTCATATTTGACGGGCTCGCCGCCGACCGGAACCTCGATGATGACATTCAGGCTGTTGGGCGGATCGTCGCCGACCGGGATCAGTTCGATATTCATGGGACTTCAAGCCTTTTTCGATACGCGTTGGCGCTACGGGTGATTATGTTTTCGGTTTCAGCAGCCGGTCCAGGCTGCCTTCACCCTCTCCTGTCTTTTCGAGGCGCGGATAGCGCAGGCCGCCTGAATATGCGAGGGTCAAAGTGCGATAATATTTGTCCTGCTTAAGTATGATCTGCAGCGGCTTTCCGGCCTTGATCGCCGCCTTGAAAACGTCGCCCGAATATTCGTCGCCATTGATCGCGACGATCCTGGAACCGATGGCAAGGCCTGCCTTGAAGGCCGGGCTGTCCCAGACGACATTGCTGATCTCCCCGTCATTCTTGACGATCAGGCCGATGCCGAAGCTCTGGTCGGTGAACTTGCCCGACCCTTCGGCCGCCTTCGTGATGGCGCCCGGCGTGTCGCCATAGACCAGCTTGTAACCGCCCAGGGTGAAGCCGCCCTTGGGCGTTTCCCTGGTGGTGCTGTCGACATATTTCTGGAAGAAACCGGCCCAGTCATAGGGCGCGACCGCGTTGAGCGTCTTGATCACATCCCCGCGATTATAGACGACCTGCCCCCAGTCGCCGGGATTGATGCCGAAAAAAGCCCTGGCGAAATCGTCGAGGCCCCTGGCGCCCCTGGTCTGCTGGCGGATGATCGCGTCCGCCTCCAGCCAGATCATCAGGCCCTCATTGTAATAATCCTCCGACCGTTGCCAGCTCGACCAACCCTTGGGACGCCGGGCGGAGATGATGGGGTCATGGGTGGTGTCTTCCATCGGCCGCCATTCGCGGCCCCGCGCCGTGTCCAGCCTGGCCGCGATATGGGCATAGGCGTCGAGCGTTTCCTGCTTGCTGAACAGACCCGAACGGGCGCCGAGCACATAGCCCCAGAATTGCGTCTGCCCTTCATAGACCCAGAGCAGATTGTCCTGCATCGGCACGTTGAAATCGGGCGTCCACAGCAGGTCGGGGCGGCGGAACTTGCCGTCCCAGCTATGGGTGAATTCATGCGGCAGCAGGTTGCGGTCCAGCAGCGCATCGCCATCGCCCCATTTCTTGAAATAGCCCGGTTCCACCTGATTTTCGGAGGAGCGGTGATGCTCCAGCCCGATGCCGCCCATTTCGTCGGTGATGGCGAACAGGAAGTCATAATGGTCGAAATGATAGGTACCGAAAAGGGCGCCCGCTTCATCGACCAGCTTCTTGTGCTTGGCGATCTGGTCGGGCTTGGCATCCAGCTCGTCGGCATCGTCCGCGACGATGTTGAGCGTCACATTATGGCCAAGGTCGACGGGCTTGAAATAGAGGCCGGCGAACACCGGCGAATCCTGCAAGGCTTCATAATCGATCGTCTCATAGGCGACGGTCGATCCGGTCTTCCTGCCGCGCAGCGCGGTCGCTGCCTGCCAGCCATCGGGATAGGTGACGGTCGCCTGGATCGGGATCTGGCGGGTATAATAACCCGCCGGATAGAGCGACACCGACTCCCACTGAATGTTGAGCATCTTGGGCGTGACGACGACGCGGCCCTGATTGGGCTGGGTGGCGGAAAGGAACTGGAAGGAGGCGACGACCTGTTTCGTCCCCTGCGGAACGTCGATCACGAAGCCGAAGACGTTGAGCGGGTCGCGCTTCCATGCCAGCGGCTTGCCGTCGGCGGTGAAGCTGAGGCCGTCCAGCTTCTCGATCTGCCCGCGCGGCGCGTGATTGCCGGGCAGCCATTGCGGCATCAACAACGTCATGGGCCCGCCCTGGACGACGGGGATGGTTTCCTTGACGCGGAAGATGCGCTGCACCGTGTCGGTGGCGTCGACCTCCAGCCGGATGGCGCCGCCCGGATAGGGCGCATCTTTGGGCGTCGGCGCGGCATTGTCGACCGGCAGCGCCGTGGGTTTGGAGCGGATCGCATCCTGCGCGATGAGCGGGGTTGCGATCGCCGTGGAAAGGAAAAGGGCGGCAGCAAGGCTGCGGATCATGAACATCTCCGAAAAAGCGCTCGGTCGAACGACCGTATAACAACAGAATGGCGAGCCATTCCGCTCTCGTCCACCCCCAACTCTACTTGACATATTTTACGACAAAAAAGCGCGTTTCCTTGATGCGTCTTTATCGTTAAAGGCGCTGCCCCATGGCCAAGATCGAAACCCCGCGCCCAAAGACCCCTAATCCGGTGCGCGGCACGCAGGACATGCTGGGCGGCACGAGCGAAGCGTTCCAGGAACGTTTCGCCCATGTGGTCGCGACCTTCGACCGGGTACGCAGGCTCTACGGCTTCCAGCGGGTGGAAGTGCCCGTGTTCGAATCGACGGCGGTGTTCGCCCGCTCTCTGGGCGAAAGCACGGACGTCGTTTCCAAGGAAATGTACACGTTCGAGGATCGCGGCGGCGACAGCATCACGCTGCGCCCCGAATTCACGGCCGGCATCTCCCGCGCCTATATCACCGAAGGCTGGCAGCAATATGCGCCGCTTAAAGTGGCGACCCACGGTCCGCTGTTCCGTTACGAACGCCCGCAAAAGGGCCGGTTCCGCCAGTTCCACCAGCTTGATGCGGAGATCATCGGCGCAGGCGAGCCGGGCGCGGACGTGGAACTGCTGGTGCTGGCCGACCAGTTGCTGCGTGAGCTGGGCGTGTCGGAAGGCGTGACGCTCAATCTCAACACGCTCGGCGACGGGCCGAGCCGTGAAGCCTGGCGCGCCGCGCTGATCGCCCATTTCGAGGCGCATCGCGGCGAATTGTCGGAAGAGAGCATCGATCGCCTGCACCGTAATCCGCTGCGCATCCTCGACAGCAAGGATCCTCGCGACCGGCCGGTGGCGGACAGCGCGCCGGACATCGACGCCTATCTGACCGACGAAGCGCGCAGCTTCTTCGAGAAGGTGACGGCGGGCCTCGACGCGGCAGGCGTGGCGTGGGAGCGCAATGCCCGGCTGGTGCGCGGCCTCGATTATTACCGTCATACCGCGTTTGAATTCATCACCGATCGTCTTGGTGCGCAGGGCACGGTGCTGGGCGGCGGGCGCTATGACGGGCTGATCGAGAATCTCGGTGGCCCCTCGACCCCGGCGGTCGGATGGGCGGCGGGGATCGAGCGGCTGGCTATGCTGGTGGATGCGCCGGAGATCGCCGGACCGGCCGTCGCGGTCATCCCCATGGGCGAAGCCGCGGAGATCAGGGCCACCGGCATCATTGCGGATCTGCGCCGCGCCGGCGTCGCGTGCGACATGGGCTATCGCGGCAATATGAAGAAGCGGATGCAGCGGGCCAATGCATCGGGTGCGGCCTGGGCCGTGATTCTGGGCGATGATGAACTGGCGCGGGGCGAGGCGGCTTTACGCAATCTCGGCACAGGCGAGCAGGAAGCCGTTGCCTTGGACGCCCTGATAGGGAAGCTGACGGCGCTCTGATGCACATCTCCGCCGAACGCATCGCGCAGATCGAGGCGCGCCGGGACGAGGTGCAGGCGTCGATGACGCGTGCCGACCTCGCACCGGAAGAGTTCGTGCGGCTGTCCAAGGAATATGCCGAGATCGAGCCGGTGGCCAAGGCTGCCCATGAGGTCCGTCGCCTGCGCCAGGAATTGAGCGCGCTTGAATATATGGCGGGCGGCGAGGATGCGGACGCCGATCCGCTGATGCGCGAAATGGCGCAGGAGGAGATGCAGCTCATCAAGGGCAAGCTTCCCGACGCCGAGCGTGCCCTTGCGCTCCAGCTTCTGCCCAGGGATGCCGCCGACGCCCGTCCGGCCATGCTGGAAATCCGCGCAGGCACTGGCGGAGACGAAGCCGCGCTGTTCGCGGGCGACCTGTTCCGCATGTATCAGCGCTATGCCGACGCGCAGGGCTGGAAGATGGAGATGATCTCCGCCAACGCCTCCGAAGTCGGGGGGTTCAAGGAAGTGGTTGCCAGCGTCACCGGCATCGGCGTGTTCGCCAAGCTGAAATTCGAAAGCGGCGTCCACCGCGTCCAGCGCGTCCCCGCCACCGAAAGCGGCGGGCGCATCCACACCTCGGCCGCGACCGTCGCCGTGCTGCCGGAACCGGAAGATGTCGACGTCCAGATCGCTGACGGTGACCTCAAGATCGACATCTATCGCGCATCGGGCGCGGGCGGCCAGCACGTCAACACCACCGATTCCGCAGTGCGGATCACGCACTTGCCCTCCGGCATCGTCGTGACGCAGCAGGACGAGCGGTCCCAGCACAAGAACAAGGCGAAGGCGATGCAGGTGCTGCGCGCCCGCCTATACGAGATGGAGCGTGAACGCGCCCAGAGCGAACAGGCCGGCGCGCGCAAGGCGATGGTCGGTTCCGGCGACCGTTCCGAACGCATCCGCACCTATAATTTCCCGCAGGGACGGGTGACGGACCACCGCATCAACCTGACACTGCACCGCTTGCCGGAAATCCTGGAAGGACCGGGCCTGTCGGAGGTCATCGACGCCCTGGTGGCAGAGGATGAAGCCGCGCGTCTCGCCCAGTTGGACGGCGTGGCGTGACGCTGCGCTCCGCCAAGCGACATGCGTTTTTCCCGCGATCGTGGAAATGACGAACATGGGGGCTGCCCCCGCCCTGCGAGAAGCAACCGAGCGCCTCTCCTCCATCAGCGCCACCCCGCGGCTCGATGCCGAACTGCTTCTGGCCCACGCGCTGGAGATCGATCGCAACGAACTGCTGATGCGGCAGCGCGACCTCAGCGTCCCACCCGCTTTCGAATTGCTGCTCCAGCGGCGGCTGACCGGCGAACCGATCGCCTATATCACCGGGGTGCGCGATTTCTGGACGATCAGCCTGCACGTCACGCCCGATGTCCTCATCCCGCGCCCCGACAGCGAGACGCTGATCGAGGCCGCGATCGGGCATTTCGGCGCGCGAAGCCCCGCCCGCATTCTTGATCTCGGTACCGGCTCCGGTGCGCTGCTGCTCGCCGCGCTCAGCCAATGGCCGCAGGCAAGCGGCGTGGGCATCGACATTTCTCCCGCTGCGCTGGCGGTTGCCAGGTGCAATGCCGACAATCTGGGCCTCAGCCCACGGGCCGATTTCCGCCAGGGTGACTGGGCGGAGGGAATGGACGGCCCGTTCGACCTGATCCTCATCAATCCGCCCTATATCGCCCGCGACGTCGCGCTGTCGGGCGATGTCCTGCATGAACCTGAAAGCGCGCTTTTCGCGGGCGCGGAGGGTCTGGACGACTATCGCCGGATCGCGCCGATGCTGCCCCGGCTGCTGGCGCGGGACGGGATGGCCGCGATCGAGATCGGCTATGATCAGCGGCACAGCGTCTCTGCCCTGCTTGCTGATCAAGGACTTAGCGTTGCGGTCCGCCACGATCTGGCCGGCCATGACCGCTGCCTGGTCGCGACCCTGGGGCGATCCGCCTGACCGCGCAAAGGATTTGCGCCGGCACAAGCGAAAATTGCTTGGTTTATGGCCGGGAAGCCACTACATGGAGCTTAGGGACGGCACTATCCTGAGGATCTGCCCCGTGGGGCCGCGACAAGAAAAGGCCGTTTTCCCGCTCCTTCAAAGTCACGATGGCGCTGCTGCGCAAGCGCCTCTGGCAGGTCAAGGGCATAGGCCGATCGCTCGGCCCCTGCCTGGCGGAGCCTTATCCGGCCTGATGGCCAGGCCGTGTTGAAGGATGGCGACAGAACAGTGTTTTTCCGTGAATGATGGCAAAGTGAACGCAAGGATCAGCTCTTGATCAACAACAGGCAGGCCGGTCGCCGGAATCGCGGCCGGAACAACAATAATGGCCGGCCCAACGGTGGCAATCGGGGCGGCGGTGACAGTGGCAACCGGATCGACAACCGCGCTCGCGGCAATGCGGCCCAGCTTCTTGAAAAATACAGGAATATGGCGCGCGATGCCCAGATGACGGGCGATCGGGTGAATGCGGAATATTATCTGCAATTTGCCGACCATTATTTCCGCGTGCTGGCCGACAATCGCGCCCGTCAGGAGGAGCAGCAGCAGCGGTTCCGTCCCCGGGACGATAATTTCGACGATGGTTTCGACGATTTCGATGTCGGCGAGGAAGCGGGCGAGGATATGCGCGCCGATCAGGCGAGCGACCGCGGGCAGGATTTCGATCGCCGTCGGGACGAGCAGCGCGATTATCGCGAGGGGCGGAACGACCGGGGTCGCCGCGATCGCAATGAACGCAACGACCGGAACGACCGCAACGAACGGCGCCGGGAGCGTCCATCGGTAGAAGAAGCGCCGTTCGAGGAAAGCGTGGAACAGCGGCAGCCGGAAGTGGCGCCTGAACCGTTCCGCGCGGCTGAACCCGCTTCTGAACCGCAGCCCGAGGCAGAGGCGCCGCGCGCGCGTCGCGGTCGCCCCCGCAAGGCGGCGGCAAAGGAAGAAGGCCAGGGCGGTTTGGATCTGGCGGTTTTGCCGCCCTCGATCGCTCGCGCCGACAATGATGCGGAGCCTGCTGCGGAAACACCGCGCAAGCGGACCCGCCGTGCCCGGCCCGCGGCGGAGGCGGCCGAATAAGGCTCGCTCCTGCCTGATCGGGCGGAAATGAGACCAAAAAGGGGGACAGTGCCGTCGCGCTGTCCCCCTTTTGCTTCCGGTGCAGCCTTGGAGATCAGGCCGGCAGCGGACGCGGCCGGTGATTTCCATCCAGGGCGACGAAGGTGAACAGTCCGCTCGTCAGTTCGACCTTCATTCCCTGTCGTCCCCGCGTCGCGATGACGTCGATGCGGATGGCGACGGACGTCCGCCCCCGCCTTTCCTCCTGGGCATAGACCGATACGATATCCCCCAGCAGGATCGGGGCGATGAAGGTCATGCTCTCAATCGCTACCGTTGCGACGGGCCCTTGTGCGATTCGCGTGGCGACGATGCCGCCCGCTATGTCCATCTGGCTGAGCACCCAACCGCCGAAAATATGCCCATTGGCATTGATGTCGGTGATGTGAGGCACCACCCGCAACACCACTTCGCCTCTTTCGTCAGTCATCGGTTGGCCCCTCTTCTTTCATCCGGTCAATCACCTGTTCGTCATGCCCCGTTCCGCTGGACAGAAACGCCAGGGCCATCAGGCCGGTGCCCAGCATGAACGTCAACCAGACGCCCAATACTGTCGCGATGATCATGTGGATCGGCATGGGACCGGCCCACATATGCAGCAAAAGCAGCGCCGCGCCCACGCACAGCGCACCGCCCAGCGTCATCCATCCCATGAGCCGCCGGTATCGTCCCCATGCGATCCTGGCGATCTCTGGATCATCAAGGCCTTGTTTGCGCGTCATCCCT